>OY969769.1:0-2851686 GCA_963702905.1 uncultured Solirubrobacterales bacterium | reverse complement strand
TGAGGTCTCACCCTTGCCTTTCCTTGCGGGCGCGATCGACAGTTCGATGCGCGGTTTTGTATGCCAGAGTGGCGACTGGGCGCAGGCGGTGTCGGAGACAGCGGCGCACAACTCGATCCCTTTGGTAAGCGTTCGTGCCGATCCACACGATGGGGCTGCTTGGGAAGTTGAGGTGGAGACGGCCATCGGAGAGCTGCTGATGGGCCGCCAAGCCTTTCCGTAGGGGGTGCTGCGGGTGCGCTATCGTGATGGTAATACCGTAAAGTCGATCGAGTTTTACTCTACGCCTGCTTCAAGCTTTGAGGGTCTGTGAGGGCTCCAGAAAGGACGCAAAATGACGTTGCAGCTTGGTGACCTGGCTCCCGACTTCGAGGCCGATACGACCGAGGGGCGCATTTCCTTCCACGATTGGATAGGCGACTCGTGGGCGGTGTTGTTCTCGCATCCGAAGGACTTCACCCCGATCTGCACGACCGAGCTCGGCTACATGGCCAGCGCCAAGCCGCAGTTCGACGCGCGGGGCGTGAAGATCATCGGCCTCTCGGTGGACCCGCTGGATCGCCACGCTGAGTGGGCGAAGGACATCGAGGAGACCCAGGGAACGGCGCCCAACTACCCGATCATCAGCGACGCCGACTTCAAGGTCTCCAAGCTCTACGGCATGTTGCCCGCCGAGACCTCGGGTGATCCGCTGACGCGCACACCCGCCGACAACCAAACGGTCCGCAACGTGTTCGTGATCGGGCCAGACAAGAAGGTGAAGCTGATCCTCGTCTACCCAATGACAACCGGTCGCAACTTCGACGAGGTGCTACGCGTCATCGACTCGCTCCAGCTGACGGCCAAGCACAGCGTGGCCACGCCGGTCAACTGGCGCCCCGGCGAGGATGTGATCATCGCGGGATCGGTCTCAAACGACCAGGCCAAGGAGATCTACCCGGATGGCTGGGAGGAGCCGCGTCCCTACATTCGCATCGTCCCGCAACCGAGCTAGCCGCTTAGCCGATCGAGCGCAGGTGGGACGCATCCCAATAGGTCCTCGATGATGCGTGCGGTCGCGCCCCACACGACCTGCCCGTCGAACAAGTAGGCGTCGGTCTCGAATACGAAGCCCCTCCGCTCGACGGTGGTACGTCCATGCGCCGCGCGCACCTCGGCCAACGAGGGCTCGAGTACGGCTGCAACCTCGTGCTCCGAGGCGCTCCACACGCGGGTGGACGGCTCGCCTTCGAGCAGCGCTACGAACGGGTGGATCGAATAGTTGGTGGCAAACGTAGAGGTTCGCTTCAGGGCGCCGACGACGGTGAGGTCCCCTCTCTTTAGCCCGATCTCCTCCTCGGCCTCGCGCAGAGCGGTCTCCTGCAAGTCGGAGTCCTGCGAGTCTCGACGCCCACCAGGAAAGGCGATCTCGCCGGCGTGCCGACGCAAGTCTGCACGACGCTTGATGAGGACTATCCGCAGCTCGCCGTCGTGCAAATACAAGGGCACGAGCACCGCCGCCGGCACTTGCTCATCGGCTTGAGGCTCGGAGTGTGAGTTGACGTCGAGCAGCAGCCCGCCGAGCGCACAGGCGAGCGTGTCCACGCTCAGGCGACGGCGCTCATGCGCTCAACGCGCTCCTTGAACATGACCTCGCCGTCGAGCGTCCGGTGTACCGGGCACTTCGCGGCGATCACCTGCAAACGCTCCACCTGCTCTTCAGGTAGGTCGTCGGGGAGGCGCAGCACGATGTCGAACTTCGTCGGACACCCACGCTCGGCGGGGGAGTACTGCACCTCGACCTCCACGTTGCCGATCTCCCACCCCTTGCGCGCGGCGTACATCTCCATCGTGATGGCGGTGCACGAGGCGAGGCTCACGGCGAGCAGCTCCTGGGGGTCGGGGCCGGCGTCCTCGCCGCCTGAGTCGAGCGGCTCATCGACTGTGAGTCGATGATCGCGCACCTGCACGGTGTGCTTGAACTTCGAGTCGTTACGTCGGACGCTGGCCTTCATCACTCCAACACCTTCCGTTCGGGTCGTCATGAGACGATGACCCTCCACTCACATGGTATCGACGGCATTGGCTTCAAACGGGTGGGTTGGTGGTCAGGCGAGTGGGTTGAAGAGCAGCCCGGTGAGGAGCTTCGGATAGAAGAAGGTGGACTTCGGGGGCATGTTCTCGCCACTGGCCGCCACATCGCGCACCTGGGAGACGGGGGTGGGACGCATGAGGAAGGCGGCGTCGTACTCGCCGGAGCGCACCATCGCCAGCGCCTCCTCGGTGGAGCGGGCGTAGAAGAGGCCGTTGAAGTGGGAGATGTCATCGTCACTCAGGCCGAGCGCTCCCTTCAGCAGTAGGGCCTCGAGCACACCGGTGTCGAGGGAGCGGTAGGCCTCTGAGAACCCGTCGAGTGCGTTGTCGGCGATCGACTGATCCTTGAGCGTGAGGCGGTAGGGCTGCTGGTGGTGGGCGTCGATGTATCCCAGATGCAGCGGGCCGATGCCAGGCTCAGGGGCTATCTCCTCCACCGGAACCTCGGTGATGTGGAAGTCGCGGTGTAGAGCCTCCCTGAGCGCCTCCTGGCGGGCTCTGTCGAGGTTACGGACAAGGCGGTGGGTGGGGAACACAGTGAGGCCTGGATCCTCCAGAGCGACGAGGCACATGAGCACGTAGCGGTGCTCGCCCTCTCCACCCAGCCCCTCCGCGTAGGTGTTGGCGGTCTCGTAGCGGTGGTGGCCGTCGGCGATCAAGAGCTCCACGTCGCGTGTGGCGGCCTGTACGGCGGAGATGGTGGCGGGATCGGAGGTTCGCCACACCCTGTGGGTGGTGCCGTCGCCATCGCATACCTCTCCCCAGGGAGGGACCGTCGTGGCCGGCTCAAGCGCTCGCCACGCGGCGCCGGCGGGATCGGAGAAGAGGGAGAAGATCGGCGAGAGGTTTGCGTGCGTGGCGCGCATGAGCCGGAGCCGGTCCTCCTTCGGACCCGGATGTGTGCGCTCGTGGGGGCGCACCCTGCCGGGGCCATACCCCTCGATGCGGACCCTGCAGAAGAAGCCCTTGCGGGTCCGCTCTTGGCCGTCCGGTCCGGTGTAGGTCTGGGTGTGAGCCCACAGGGAGGGCTCGGGATCACGGACCACGATTCCCTGCATCTGCCACGCCTCAAACAGCTCGCCAGCCGCCGCGTAAGGGTCGGGCTCGCCCTTGGGAAGGTCCACTGCCGCCACGTTGAAAGGCGAGCGCTCAAGCAACTGCTGACGCTGCTCGGCGTCGATCACGTCGTATGGGGGAGACGTCACATCCGACAGCGATCCCACCGTCGAGAGGTCGTAATGCAACGCGCGCAGAGGTTGGATGTCGGCCATCGCGGCGCGGAGGCTAGCAGTGGCGTCTACTCTTAGGGTTATCGGGGCGTGGCGCAGCCTGGTAGCGCACCTGCTTTGGGAGCAGGGGGTCGTGGGTTCAAATCCCGCCGCCCCGATTTTTTCTCGTCGTTCCTCGCCAAAGCTATGCAAGGCCTGGCAGGGCTGTGTTTAGCCGCCTTACGGCCAATCTCATCCTTTCCTCCTTTGTCGCGACATCGTTGGTCGCGCATTCGTGTACGACCCAATGGTCGGAACGACTGCCGATCTCCCCCCAACGATTTTGCGGCCCCGCGGGGTGTCTAGAAGCATGCGTTGGCAGGGACCGACGCGGAGGGCCAGATTCTCGAATGGTGTTGAGAGGGTTGGCTCGTCTCGACCGGGAGCGGTCGGATTGGTCAGGTCGCGTCGGCGGGCAGCAGCGTGAACGCGCGGGCGTCGTCATCCAGGGGTCGTACAGAGCGTAAGTGACGTTCGTCGAAGGTCGCTAGATAAGGCGTTGAGAAGCGGGCGGCTAGAACGACGATCGATGCGTCGGCGCATGCATCTACCCAGTCCACGTGAGCCCTCGCAAGGGCTGGCACGCGCCCGCATCCGCCGCAACGGATGCGCAGACTGCGGTGCTCCTTCAGCCGGCTGTTTGATGTCGAAGTTCGCGCGGCTCGGCGGTTAGCTCGTGACTTTCTCCGATCGTGCTCACGCCATGCCTTCGTCCGTGAAGATCGTGCGACGCCCATGCTGGCCGCCGTCTCTTGGCGTACTCGCGCAGCCGTGCGGTACATTCTCCGTATCGCGCAAAGAGGCCTTCCCACGCGCGCTCTCTGAGCAGCACGATTCGCAGCACGTCGATGGTGCGGTCGGGCACTCGCTCGTAGAGTGGGACGATATGACCGTCCCGGTCGTTACTGAGGCTCTCTTCGACGTTCAGGGAGATCGTGTGGCGCTCGTCTCCCGTGCGGGCAGCGTAGAAGTTGTACACCCGATGTTCGAAGCGGCGTCGGAACCAACCTGTGAAGTTGCCGCCCGGCCAGGTGTCCACCGCTTCGACTAGCTCCACGTTGGCCTCCGATCGCGCTTCGTCGTTGTCGAGGCCGTCGCATAGACGCGATTTGACAAGCCGGGCGATGAATGGCTGCATGTGTACGGCCAGCCGTTCGCGACACCGCGGGCAACCGCAGTTGGCGAAAGCGTTCGCGCGCTCCTGGTGGCTACGCGGTGGCACCGGGACGCTGCAGCCCGCTATCTGTCGGTCCGCGCGCCTGCGCGCCTGCGCGGCGAAAGCGTCGATGACGCACTGGACGTCGCCGCGCGCGATCGAGAGTCGGCGGCTAGCGAGCGATTGGCGGCATTCGATGCCAAGCTCCGCGGCCGCATCCATGATTTCGCCCAGATGGTCGATGTATAGCTGAGTTCCCCTTCTATCCAGTCGGCGCACGAGGCAGTACATGTATGTTGGCGAGAATGCGACGCCTCGATAGGCCGCGTAGCGAATTATCTCGTCGACGTCCACGCGTTCCCGGCCCGGACCACCCGTGTACGAGTCCGGTTGGAACTGAGGCCTCACGCTATGGAACTCTTCGTGGAGGCGCCGCCGGCAGCCACTTGCGCACGTCGCCGACGCTTGTGAACCGGACGAGGCCGAGCTTGACCAGTCTCCGGCCCCCTTCGACCACAATTCTGCTCGGCTGCTCGAGGTGGGTCGCGAGCTCGTCCGTTGTCGCGTCACCTAGATCGACAATCGCGTCATAGACCGGATAGACGCCGCGCTGAGGTGGCTCCACGAAGGAGGTGTCGCGTCTCGCGCTGATCGTGACCGATCTGCCTGTGCAGCTCAAACCCTCAGGCGCCAGATATTGTCGCTTTCCGCGCTCGCCCTCCCTTACTATCGCTCCTGAGGAGACCAGCCATTTGAGCCTGTTGTCCATCGTGTGTGGGTTGCCCCCTAGCGCTTCGAGCAGTTGGCGGCGACTGACGGGCCCTTGCGAGAGGACGTAGTCGCGGACCTGCTCGCTCGTGGGAGCGTGGACATCGGACTTCGTGTGCCCACGCGCTCGCGAGGCTCGCGTCGTGTCCGGCCTAGCGCTGGACGTCACTCGTCGCGTCGTATCCGACGCTGTGGGCAGTTCTTCGCTTGCCAGCAACGCCTCGGCGCACTCCAAGCGGGTCACCTGCAGTCGCAGCGAGGACAGTTCCGCCTTAATCGCCTCGACCGCCGCGCTCATCTCGAACTCGATCGCTCGCCGTCGGTCCGGGCTTTGCGGCAACCGTACGCCTCTCGCACCGCCGTTGTCAGCCCAGCCGCCCAAAGAGCTACAGCTTCATCCAGATATTGCACAAGTCACCTCCAGATACACCCGCGCTTCAAACGCGAGCGCGTGCATGTTTCATCGATGAGGCATCCGTGTCAATAGCACCGATGCGAAGTTCCCCGAAAATGGGCGATAGAGATTGGTGTCCGGCGGTCCAAGGGTAGGGTCTTCCGGGGCTTTTGTGTAAATAGGCTTGTTTGTCTAAAGTCTCCGTGAGCGCGTCCAGCAGTTGGTGGCAGCGAGGCATGAGGCGGCGGACTGTGAGGAGCTTGTCAGGAGCCGTGGTGAGCAGGCAAGCCGTCGAGGATTGCCGGTATCGGTCCTTAGTCCCTACGGCCTGTATTCGCCGTAAAGCAGGTCGAGTGGGATTCTTGCCGATGCGATGATTGGCAGCGTGACCCCAGTGCTTTGGCAGTAAGCGAAGTCCTCGGACAGCGGGAAGCCTCCGAGTAGCGCACCACATGCGATGCATCCGTTGGACCATGCGCTGTGTCCGAGCGTGCGCGAGAAACGGGGACGGAGTGGCCCTGCCCCAAACGTGGCAAGGTCCGACTCGGAGAGCTGACTCGCGATCGTCTGTAGAACTTCTGCGTGTGCGAAGACGAGTTGGTCTTTGTCATCGCAGGCGATCACTGCCATGGTGTCCTGGCCGCACTTCCAGCAGCGTTGCGGTAGCCCCGCGATGCGCAGGAGCGGATCATCGTCTGCCGGGAGCAATGCCAGCCAGTGAGCAAACGGTTCGACATCAAGGTGGTTTGGTACGTACCAAGACCGTGCATCGCGGTCCCATCGCGCGCCAAGAGCCTTCACTTGCTCCTTGTCGGGGAAAGGCACATCCAGATAGAGCTTCTCTTCAGAGCCTTCTCTCACCGTCATCGAATCTCCGGCGTCGGCGTGGGTGGAGCCAACGCACACCCGTTGCGCGCAGCGGCGAGTCTGAGGTCCTCGTCCCAGCTGACCAGCGTGACCGCTTCGCCAGCCGACAGCGCACTGGCAAGATGGACTGCGTCGTAGCCGCGCAGGGCGGACTTCTCGGCGAGCTCGCCGGCCTCGCGCGCGAGCTGTACGTCGATGCCGATGAGCGAAAGTTCGTCGTGCAGAGACTCGAAGTTCTCAAGCGCACGTGTGTGGGCGGCGGCAGTGAGTCGGGCACCGCGTCGTGCGGCCGCGAGCGCCGCGCGACCCTCAGGGTAGGTGAGGACGCTCGAAATCGCCGGATGTGGGATCGCCCACAGCTCGCTTGCCAGCTCGGACCCAACCTCTGCGATCACGAGCTTGACGAGCGCAGAGGTGTCGAAGTAGAGGATCAGCGGCGTTGCTCTGCGACCAGCGCGGAGACAGGGGCGCGTGCCTTCACCTGCGCTCGCCGCGCGACTCGCTGGCGGCTGGGGGCTGTCACGAGGCCGCGCCGCACGAGCTCTTGCAGAGGATCGCTCTCCTTGACTGCGGACAGGCGAGCGATCGGTTGCCCGCGGCGCGTGATGAGCACCTCCGCGCCGTCCTGAACATGCTCCAAGTGCTCGCTCAGGCGATCGTGCAGTGCGCGCACACCGACCTCATAGGTTCGCGCTTGTAGCGTCATGACGTCATTCTAGCGGCTACACAGGCGGATACCCAATCTTGTCGGAGCCACGTGCCTCACGTTCTGAGGACTACCAAGCGGTGCTCGAAATGCGCCGTGCGAGACTCGAAGCGACTCGCCGCCGTCGGATTTTGGTCGGGGATGTCCTGGGTGGAAGTGGCCGAATAGAATCGACCGATGGACCGTATGAGTGAGTTCCGGGGGACGGGTCGGAGCGTGTTGAGTGCACGCGAGGCTGCACTGGAGTTGGGGGTATGCGAGCGGACGTTGCGGCGCTACATCGCCGCCGGTCGTATCCGCCATCACCGGCTGCCGGGTGGACACATCCGCATCCCCGTGGATGCGATAGACGAGTTCTGGGCGCAACACGAGCGTCCGCGTTCAAGAGCGCTTCAGTCGCGGTCCGGTGGCAGCCGCGATCGTTTTGGTACCGGCGCGGCGGTCGGATCTGAGAACGGGTCTGCGAGCTCTCGCCGCAGACCGCGTTTGGATGTGCCGGTGGAGCGAGAGTACGATCTCTCCGTTGAGCATCTGGCGGAGATTCGCGCACGGTACACGACCAAATAAGCGAATCCCTTCGAGAGGGGGTCAGTGGTGGGATTGTCCCCGGTTTATGGTGTTGGTGGTGTTCGTCGTGTGGCTGAGACGGCGGTGGTGTAGCGTCGGCAGCTCTCGCAACTGGCTATGTGTGTCGTGATACGTTCGTAGTCGGGGTTGTCTCTGCATATCAGTTCTAGAGCGTATGAGCGCAGCGCTCGTGTTCATTCTTCGTCGCCGCAGCCTCGAACGCTGAGTTGGGTGCAGACCGTCGCGAGCTTTCGGGTTGCGCGGTCCATGATCTTCTGGAATGCCGGCTCCGGGATGCCGAGCAGGTCCGCAGCCTCAGGACGCCTATAGCCACGCAACAGACACAATGCCACCGCGTTGCGCTCTGTTGGGTTCAGCCGCACTTGCAAGCGCCTGATCAGTCGGATGATTGTTTGCCTGTCGTGCAGTTGTTCTGTGAAGTCGACCTTCTCCACCCCGAAATGCGCGAAATGCTCATCGTCTAGCGGGGCGTCGGCGTATCGTCTGTCGTTGCGTTTACGGTAAATGTCGATGGCGCGTAGCCTCGTGCAGGTCACAAGGATAGCCTTGAGGCAATCTATCGGGGTTCCCTTGGTGGACATGTGGTACACGTTTTGCCAGGCTTGGTTGTAAGCCGCTTCGAGATCCGGACGGGCAAGACGAACGTTCTCGCTCGCCAACCTCTTATCTACCTTTTTTATGACCGGACTTTCGAGTGCGCGAAGGTTGGCCTCGGCAAGCTCTGTTGCTCGTTGATACGCCAACACTGGACGACCATGTATGCTCGACACTCTCGACACGCTTTCTCTCCCTTTCAGATTTGACCTAATACGCGGATCTGGACACGCGTAATGTCGACCTGCACTTGCAATCACGTATGGCTAATCGCGGCGGGATGATGCGAGTTGAGGGCGAAGGGCGACCTTCGAACGTCGGTGGTTGTCTCGTTCGCGAAGGGTTCGAACAGGCTGGCGGGAACCCCACGCAGTTGGGGTGTGTGGTTAGTGGGCAGCCGGAACTTGTGCCGACGGGGGCTCCGGCGGGATGGAGCGCTATCGCGTCGTTCTGGCGGCTGACGCTTACAGGTGCGCCGGCGTCAGAGAGAGAGAGAGAGAGAGAGACGCGTCAGCGACGCTGACGCGTCCTATTACGGACGCGTTTGAGGCGCAGGACTCCCTGATAGTGCTGTTCGTGATTGAACGCACGCGAGCTTTCTCCAACTCTCTATTTAGCCGATCGGGATTCTCTCCCGAAAGTCCTTGTCAAAACCTGGTTGACATCGATCGCAAGGACCAAACCCGTCACCTGATCTTATGTCGTTCTGGCGTACGCAAACGCCAGAAAGCTATTTTACCCACGACGACGCTTCGATGTCAAGCCAACAGCAAGGACGAGACCGCGACGATAGAGATAAAACATCGCAGTTACCGTAAAAATCCGGAACTGCGGGAGAGGCGCGCAGAAGCAGGTGCGGCAGGAAACGGGACGCGGACTGCCTCGACGCCGTCGAGGCGACTTGTGCTCCCGTGACTTGTGAGTAGCCGAATGATCTCAGTCGGTGTCGGCGAGGAATAGCGTGAACGCGCCGGTGACGGCGGGCTGCTGCACACGGTGGCACGAGGGTAGCAGTGTGGTGCAGGCGTCCATACTGCGCAGCTCACGGGTTATCTCGACGCTGCCTCTGGCGGCGCGAGGTGGCCGCGCAGCCACATGGCCATGTCTTCCTGGCTCCATGTGCCGGCGGCGACGGCGAGCACCGCTTGCTCTGCGTCATCGACGGTCGGTGTGGTGCGCCATGTCCAGTCGTTGGTCTCGATGAACAAGCGGAGGGTTACCCATGCTGCCCGCTTGTGCCGTCGAGCAGGGGATGGTTCTTCGCGAGCCGCACGATGAGGATGGCGGCCTTGTCGATGAAGTCGGGGTAGAACTCCGTCTCGCCGAAGCCAGATGCTGGCGCGTGCAGCGCGGACTCGGCAAGGTCGATCTTGGTGGCTTGGATGAGCGTGTTGGTGTCGAGCCCGGTTATCTCGGCGGCGATTGCCAGGTAGTCGGTGAGCTCGACGTAGCGGATGCTCACTTGGCGAGCCGCTCCAGCAGCTCGCGATCCTCTTCGATGATGCGGCGTACGCGCACCTTGAACTGGGGGTCTTCGCGGCGACGCTGCACCGCTTCGGCGAGGGCGTGCTTGACGGTCTCGTTCAAGCTCTTGCCTTCGGCGCGGGCCAATGCCTCCGTGTCGGAAGCCAGCTCGTCATCGAGTCGCACGGTTAGGTTCTTGGACATGGGTGCATGGTAGCATGCCACTACTGGGCCGTCATGTGGCGACCGCCTTGGTAGATCGTGAGTGGCCCGATGCAATCGGACCGCCGATGAGGCCCATTCGGTATCGTGTGCACAGAGCGTGCATGAGACCATACTCGTGCGTGCATGGAGCGTGCGTGACGGTTGCAAAACGGTTGCAGAGGCTCCGAATCCCTGTATTTGAGCCAATTTTAACCCATCGCCCCGATTATAAAAACCCGCATTTGAGACTGTTGCGCACCAAGTGGCGGTTATGCCGACGTCGGCATCCGTCACAAGGAGCGAAACGTGCTCGATCACCTGTCCGACCGCGACCGTCCGACTGTAAGGCGCCGGCTGCGCTCAGCCTGAACGAAGGAGACCATGATCGCGCGCTCGCCGAGCTCAGAGCACTGGCTTCTGAACTCGAACGCTCGCACCCGGGCGCGGCGGCATCGTTGAAGGCGGGCATGGCCGAGACTCTGACTGTCACCCGTCTCGGCTCCCGTGGCGCACTCAAGCGCACGCTGCATCGACGAACCCGATCGAGTCGATGATCGAGTGCGTCAGGCGCTCCTCGCGCAACGTCAAGCGCTGGCAGTCCGGCGAGATGTGCCTGCGCTGGACGGCCGCCGGGATGATTGAGGCCGAGCGCCAGTTCCGGCGCATCGTCGGCCACAAGGATCTCGTCAAGCTCGCCCTGGTCGTCGAACGCGAGATCGCCAAGCCAACCGTCACGCACATATCCGAGGAGGCCGCTACCCTCGCAGCCGTCTGAGATTCACCCCGGACCGTCACCGAAAATTTCCCCTCAGCCAACTCCTTGAGCATGTCGATGTCCAACGCCTGCTCAGCGACCAGCTTCTTCAACCGCTGATTCTCGGTCTCCATCTGCTTCAGGCGCTTGGCCTCCTCAGCCTTCATCCCGCCATAGGTCGCTCGCCACCTGTTGAACGTCGCTTCCGACACTTCGAGCTGGCGCAGCACCTCCACGAGATCCCGCCCTCATTCAGAAGGCGTTCGCCCTCCCTGATCTTCCTGACAGCCTGCTCCGGCGTGTGCCTGCGTCGCTTCATGATCGTGTTCATCCTTCCATCCCATCACTGGAAACACGACCACGCACTCACCTGGATCACTTCACAGGGACCCCGTCATCTTCTGCAGGACAGTCGTCGGCGGGGGGTCAGCCAAACTTGGCGCGTACTATGCCGGCCCCCGGCAGCGGGTTCTGGCCGATCCTGAAGAGGATCGGCCAGACTCCAACGCAGCTCGCGCCGGTCGAGTACCCCCGCCTGCTCGACTACGCATCGGGCTCACCAATGTTTGCAGGACGGTCGCGGTGCTTACTGCACGATCCGGGTTAACAGTCGGAAACATAGTTGACGAAGACGCCGGCATCCGAGGCTATGAGCATGCTGCGAGTGCGGGCGATGAGCGTGCGGCGACCGGACTCGTGAAGCGCTGCTACACCGCCGCCGTCGCCGTGACTGCGCCACGGCCCGCTCGCTGACTTGCTTGATTATACCCGCTCGATCTGTAGAATATTCCCCTGAATAGTGACAGGCGAGGTAACAGCGGCAATAGTTGTGGTGCCGGATGCAGCGCTCTTTGACCTTGACGAGTGGTCTGCGCGGCTTTAACGATTCTCACTATAGGCTTGGATTTGGTCCAACCTAGAAGGAAGGTTTTTTTAATCATGAAAAGATTCTATCTTGTGATCCCAGTGCTTGGATTGCTGTTTATTCTGGCTAACTCTGCTACCGCATCAGCGTTCGTCTGCTTAGAAAGATCAATAGTAGCATTAATTATTCCCTTTTTTTTCAGGGCTCTCACCGAGTCGGAATGTTTAGCGGGGATCCACAATAGTTCAGGTGACTGGGTGCGCGAGTCGAGATGGAGGGTGGACGGCTTGGAAATAACCGAATCATTAGCGGATGAAGTGATTGCTGAATTGTCACTGAAGGAGATCAATGTGCCGATAATTGGTACGGTAGAAATATTATGCAGTGGGATATTTGATGGCACTATTTCTACTGAAGGTAATGGTCAAATTACAGAACTGTTATCCTTATCTGGTACAGCAATATCGTTAGTCGGCTTATCCGGGACTCCGCTTGAATGTGTAAATATCTCTAAATGCCCATCTCCATTAGTGTGGGCTGTGGGCCTGCCCTGGGCGACCCAAGGCGCAGTCAGTGTTGAAACACCAGAAGAATTTGAGGAGGTGATAGAAAACGCCAAATTCGAGACACGATGCGCAGGGGTCATCGGGGAACCGAGCGATACATGCACGGTCGAAGCACTGCCTGGTTCGCTTGAAAACATGGCCGAAGGCGACCTTTTAGAGTCGATAAGCATCGAAAATGTGGGCACATGCGAATTGGCTGGTGAAAAAGCGGTGACCATATTAAGCGATGAACCAGCGTTAATACAAGTATTAGAAGGCTTAGAACTAGCAGCTTCTAGTTAAAGATCGTTTCAGTTACGGTCTTCATAGCTGTAGTTAAACCGGATCGTGCAGCAAGCACTGCGCCCCCGCTGGACCAGCGGGGGCGCGGTTGCGTCCGGTGGAGCGGGGATTCTTGGGCTTGTCGAAGGTCCTTGACCCGAGCTTGGAGGTTCACCTTGAGGGTGATGCGTGATGGACGTCCGATAACCCGTAGATGTCACGGCAGACGGAACAGGGTGGCTCAGAGCGCGAGAACGGGCAGGTGGCGGAGATCACAAGCGCCACACACTCATCCTAGGAGGCAGCTACGCTCGTGACCATCTAAAAAAAGATGCGACGTACGAGGGCCAGCCCCATGCGTCCATACCGACTGCTAGCGATGCGCGCGCGCGCAATCTTTGAAGCCGTCGCGTGCGGCGATTGCGATGATGTGTTCGCGCGTGGTGTTGGCGGCCGTGAACAGTGACCCAGCCGCCTTTGCGGCGTGCTTTTGAAGGTTTTCGCCGACCTTGGCAAGGTCTTCGGAGACCATCTGGAATCCGCCGACGATCTGCCTCCAGTCGTTAGCCATCGGCGTGGGTGGGGTCAGCTTGCTGAGTTCGGCGGTCTCGGTGCGGAAGTAGACGGCGTATTGGGGCGCTACGATCGCATAGCCCTGTGCTTTCGTCACGGGGCTCGCGTACAGCTCGGCGTTGGTGCGTGCGCAGATCGCGTCGGCTCGAGCGATGAAGCCTGCCGAGACCGATCGCGTCGCACCGGCTTGGCCCGTGGTTGATGAGCTTCGAGTAGATGCGCCCCCATGCGATTTGGTTTCCTGCGACCCGCCGCAGCCAGCGGCCGCGAGTGTGACGGCGGTGAGTGCCAGTGCGCTGAACCTTGTGCGCTGCATTTCTAACCCTCCCTGACGATGGTTGCATGGGGCCCGCCGATATGAGCAACGAACACTGTTCGACTATGCGAGGTTGTCAGACGACTATAACGTTGGACGTCTTTTGTGGGATGAGCTTGCCTGGGAACTGGACCGCGGGTGGAGCAGATGAGCCTGCGGTGAACAGGATTAAGTGAGAAACAACCGTCGCGTTATGCAGACTGCGGCGCCGGCCCGGTCCCGTAAAGGCGACGCGCTGGCGGTCCGGCGGCCCCGAAGACGCGGAATACTACGTAAGATCCGTGGCGAACAGGCTGTCGAGCTTCCATGTGCCGCCTTCACGCTCAACTGTGAGCTCGGCTTCGGGGCTCCTCTTGAAACCCAGCGTCACCATGCCGAGCCCGCCCTTCAGATGCACGCCCGTCACGACCACGGTGGCGCCCGCGACCAGCCTCCGGTGCTCGTACCTCAGCTGTGGCGAGATAGTTGCGGCACAGGCGGCCAGAGCCTCCGGCCTGGAAGCGCTACGCTCACCTATGAGCCCCGCAATGAAGCTCGAGTGCAGCATCGAGCAGACCACGGTCGCATGATTCATGGCCGCGGCCATGTAGTAGCGCTTGATGAGGTTCTTGATCTCCTGGATATCGCTGGTACTCGCCGCTCCGCTATAGATCGCGATGATGCCCTGATCATCGTTTTCAACCTGCGCGACACCGCCTCTGTCGTCGTGGTCGTCGTCCCCGTCCTGTTTCAAATAGCCGGCGGATAGCTTTCCTTGGATGGTCGCGGTCGCGTCGCCGCTCTTCGAGGTGGAAGGCACAGAACGCGCGAGTTTGCTTCCCCCACATCCCCCCAAACCAAGACTGATAAGCGCGACTGCTCCAAAAAAGAGCAGAACTTTCGACCTGGTTACGACTTTGTTCAACTCCTCGTTGTGCATGATGACTGCCAGTTAGCTTAGATTGGTTTGGAAACACTCGGCCACGATGATTGACTGCGTTCGAATGCACATCGTGCTTACGATCTGGCCATGACGCCCGGCTCGCGGACATCCTTGCAGCGTGGTACAAGGCTTATGCTTGCCTGCTCGGCCGCGACACTTGCGCTCTGCGGCACTGTCGCGCGCCAGGCCACCGGCTTGCCCATCACGCTCGTGCCATCGCTGCATATCGGCTGGCGAGTCAACGTGACCACGGGAGCGAACGTCTGCAGGGTCGCGTCCAGAGACCGCTGTCGCCGGGGCGAAAAGAGCAGCGGCACCGGTGGCTTCGAGTACCTGAGCAGTATCGCGGTCGACCCTGAGACAGACAACCTCTACGTGACGGACAATGCCAATGAGCGCGTGCAGGAGTTCACGGCCACGGGCGACTTCGTGGCGGCGTTCGGTTGGAACGTGAACGAGACGCTGGACAAGCGCAGGCACGCGATACAGATGGACAGGAACGTCTGCACGGCCGCCTCGAAAGATGCTTGTACAGCGGGCTCCGTTGGGATCGGTCCAGGTCACCTCAATAATCCGAGCAGCATTGCCATCGGGCCGGACGGAGACGTCTACGTGTTGGAGGTAAGCCCGGGCAACTTCCGCGTGGACAAGTACACACCTGCTGGCCGCTTCGTCTGGATGATTGGAAGAGGCGTCAACGCAGGGAATAGGGGCAACGTCTGCCGCGAGCGCGAAATCGTACGATTGCGTGCGAGATGCGGCACCGGCGCCGAAGCCTCGCCCGTGAGCCTCGAACCCGGTGCGTTCAAATTCGCCCAATCCTACGGCGACCTGCTGGCGGTCGGTGGCCCTGACGGTCTCGTATATATCGGCGACGAACACCGGGTTCAGGAGTTCGACGTCGACGGAAGATGGAGACGCGAAATCCTGCTCGCGTCACTTTCGGCCGCGCGCTACAGCAGCGTGGCGGCATTGGCGCTCGACGCAAGTGGTGATCTGTACGTTGTCTACCGTGCCGCTGTCGCTGGGCCTAGCACCAGCAACGAGTCGGCCAACGTAGTCCGCAAGTTCAACCCCGCCGGTGAACAGATCGCGTGGTTTGCGGTACGTCCGAGACGCGCCAACGCGACTGCGGAAGTCAACGGCCTGGCGGTCGACACTCGCGGTCGGCTGGCTGTGATCGGAAACGAACTGGAAGCGGGCTCAGTGGTGCGCCTCGGCGTACTCTACGAACCGGGCTCAGAACAGCCCATGGCCTACTTCGCCGGCCCCAGCGACAACGACGGCATCGCGTTCAATCGCGCGGGCGACCTGTATGTCGCGGCCACCGACGACCAGGAAGCGGTCGCGTACGTGCCGACCCGGGTAATTGAGCTCGTCGCGAGTCCAACGACATGCGAAGTAGTGTCCGGCATAGATCCATTCGGGGCGTTCGACTGTGCCCTGTCGCTCGGGGTGCCTTCTGCTAGTGGCCGGCTATGAGCGCCAGCAGGAGCCGTGGCCAGCCGGTTATTGAAGCTAGGTAGTGCGTATCCGGTTCCGTCAGGTAGTGGTTGTACGGTGCGCCGGTCGGTCGGCCAGACTCCCGCGATCGGTCATGGAGTTCCAAGACCGTTTCGCGTCGGAGATTGCGTGTTTGGAGTCCTGCGCTGCAAGGAACGCCGCCGCAGGCATCGCATGGGTACCTGACGTGTGTCGGACGTCCGGCACGATTCACGCCTTCAATGTGGAGCAGGATCTGATGGCCGCACGAAGCAGTCGCCTCGAGCGTTGCGCCTGCTTGGAAGCCGGTTATTGGAACGGCAGCCAGCGCAGCGTCTCGTCGCTCGACATTCGAGGCGTCGTCGGACCAGTCCGATGATCCGCTTGCACGGGCCGGTGTAGGCCGATGAGAGCGCGGTCACCCTACCGACCCACTCGCCGCTGAGGCCTGAAGGAAGCAGCACCTCGTCGCCGACCTCAAGTGCCAAGTCGGTCTCATACACATATCGACCCTCAGCTACGACTCTTGTCATGCGCCGAACTCTAGGGCGTGCTAACGAGCCCAGTAGCACGAACTGACGTTGATAAAGGCCTACCAGCAGGGCAGCGCATGATGCCTCCTGCGACCATCTGCGGCCTGACGGCCGGGACCCGCAGCCGAAGTTGTCGTCCGACGCGCGGGACGATCCTTGATTTGGGACCGCAAAGTGACCGCAGGAGTCCCGAAAACCGGATAACAAAGGCAATCTGAACCGTTCGCCCCGATATCGCGAGTTGTCTGCGCAACGGCACGAAGTCCGCCCAATGTGGGCTGCGAAGGGTGCGAGGCGTTGCCGACTCCGAAGGGTCGCCCCTCATGCGGCGCGCCCACACGATCAAGACGGTGGACGCCAACCTCTGGCCAGGGTCGTTTGGCCCACCTCGATCAAGTAGCCGTCAGGATCGCGGATGTAGCAGCGGATCTCGGTCGCGTGCTTCATCGGCGGCGTTAGGAATTCGGCGCCCCGCTCGCTCCACTCGGCGTACACGGCTTGGATGTCTGCAACCCGGATGTTGAGGAAGCTGTTCACCCGATCTGGGTCGGGCGGCGTTTCGAGCGTGACGGTCGGCTTGTCGTCGGTCGGACCTCCGCCGACGTTGATGATGATCCAGCTGTTGGCTAGCGCTACGTACGTAACCTCGTCATTCCCCTCACCTGCGATGACGGTCCTGCCGCCAAGTACCTCGGTGTAGAAGCGGCGGGAACGCTCGACATCATCTGAAACTATGAAATGGGCCAAGACCATCTCCTGGTCGATGGTGCTCATGCTGACCTCCGTTGTTGAATTGATTCCATAGTTGCGTCTTACACCAAGAGTTGCGCGATCACCCTATGGAGGTCAACAGGGCTCGCAGCACGTGAATGGCGAAACCGCCACGAGACCCGGGCTATGCCCTTGACCGGGCAGGATCACCTGGTAGCGTTTGTCGTTGTTCCGCGCATGGCCGTGGACGAGGGCCATGCGGACAAACCGCATGGAGGAGATGATCATGGTCCTCAACCAGCGGAGCGCGCTCAGATTGCTCGCGGTGGCCCTTACGGCCGTCGTGTGGTGCGCGTTGCCTCAGGCGGCGCAGGCAAGGAAGATCCGTGTCGCGCCCACCGGCAGCACGAGCGCTATCCAGACGGCCGTCAACGAAGCCAATCCCGGCGACACGATCGTCGTCAGTCCAGGGACGTATTCCGGCCCGACGGTCAGCGTGAAGACGAACGACTTGACGATCACAGGCAGCAAAGCGGCGATTGTCGACGCCACCGGAAACACCTTCGGCATCACCGTCGGCACGCAACTCACATTCGACCCCGGTCCCGCTTGTCCGCCCTTTGGCGTGAGCGACTTCACAATCAGCGGCCTCACGGTCCGCAACGCTGAGGACACGGGCATCTTCCTGTTCGGTGTCGACAAATTCGAGGTCACCGGCGGCGCTTACCTCGACAACGGCGAGTACGGCATCTTCCCGCGCTGCTCGCGTGACGGGCTGATCAGCAAGAACTTCGGCGGTGGCGGCGATGACGCCACCATCTACGTGGGCGTCGACAACAACACGGTCGTCGAAAAGAACCGGCTCGTAGGCGGGGAGCTCGGCATCGAGTTGGAGAACACCAACAACTCGGTCGTGCGAAACAACCTGCTGAGTGACAACACGACGGGCATCTTCGTGATCGTGCTGCCCAACCTGCCCACCTCATCGACCGAGTCGGCGCTCATCGAAGGCAACGTCGTACACAAGAACAACCGCCCGAATCCCTTCCCGCCGGTGTGCCAAACCCCTGGAACGCCTCCGGGCTGCGTCGAAGAATTCTTCGATGACTTGCAGCTGCTTCCGTCGGGTAGCGGAATCCTCAACGTAGGCGGCCACGACGTGACGATCCGCGGGAATGTCGTGAGTTAAGAACGACACTGTGGGCGTCGGCGTGGTGGAAAACCCGTTTGGGTTCGGCTCTTCCAACGACACCGTCGTGACTCGCAACGTGATTGTGCAGAACGGCAAGAGCCCCGACCCGCGTACGCAAGGCTCCGGCGACATCGTCTACCTCGACAACCCCGCCAACGGAAGCTGCATCTCCGGGAACGTCTTCAAGACGTCGTTCTTCCCGCTCGGGGAACCGCCCGCGTGTTAGGGATGGCCTGGAGGCATGTCGTGACGGCGAGGATTCGAGGCATGTTGTGACGGAGAACCGGAATCTCGCTGCGCGTGCCGGTCGGTGGAGCGCTCAGCACCGCAAGATCGCCATCTGGGGATGGATTGGGTGCGTGCTCGCGGTGTTCGTGATCGGGAACGCCGCGAAGACCGTGACGCAGGAAAACGCGCAGAGCGGCGTTGGCGAGTCCGGGCGTGCCTCCGTCGCCCTCCGTGACGCCTTTCCGAAGCACGTCAGCGAGGAAGTCCTCATCCACAGCGCCGGCGTGCGTGCCACCGACCCGTCCTTCCGGGCGGTCGTCGAAGACGTCCAGCGCCGTCTGGCGGCGACTCCTTATACGCGGGCGTTCGAAAGCCCTTATGCCGCTGCGAACCGAGCTCGAATCTCAGCTGACGGGCATTCAGCCCTTCTGCGCTTCGAGATAGCGGGGACAGACAGCGAGGCAAAAGACCGGGTTGGCGCGACCTTGAGGGCCACCGCCGCGGCGCAGGCCGCTCATGGCGATTTCGCGGTCGAGCAGTTCGGCGAAGCCAGCGCCGAAAAGCAACTCACGGAAGTCATCAGTAAAGACTTTCAGCGGGCGCTCTTCACCTCACTGCCGATAACGCTCGCCATCCTGCTCATCACCTTCGGCGCCCTGGTCGCCGCGAGCATTCCGCTCTTGCTCGCGCTCACCGCTGTCATGGGAACGATCGGCATCGTCGCCCTGATCAGCCACATCTCGCCTGTCGATGCCTCGATCAACGAGGTGATCCTGCTGATCGGGCTTGCCGTGGGCGTGGACTACTCCATGTTCTATCTGCGCCGCGAGCGCGAGGAGCGCGAGCGGGGAAGCAGCGAAGAGGCCGCGCTCGCGGCCGCGGCGGCTACGTCGGGACGCGCGGTTCTGGTCTCGGGCCTGACGGTGATGCTCGCGATGGCCGGGATGTATCTCGCCGGCGCGCCGACCTTTGAATCGTTCGCCACCGGGACGATCATCGTCGTCGCCGTGGCGGTTGTTGGCTCGCTAACGGTCTTGCCCGCGCTCCTGTCGTGGCTCGGGGATCGCGTCGAGAAGGGAGGGGTTCCGATCATCTCGCGGATGCCGTGGAACGCGGGCGAGAGCGGATTGTGGGCACGGATACTCAATCCCGTCCTGCGCCATCCTGGGGTCTCCGTGATCGCGGCCGGCGGAGTGCTGGTGGTGCTCGCGATCCCCGCGTTCAGCCTGCACCTCGCCGTCCCTGGGCCGAGAACCTTGCCCCAGAACCTGGCGGTGGTGAAGACCTACAACAAGATCCAAGCCACGTTCCCGGGGGATGCGATCCCGGCCACGGTGGCAATCCGCTCCGGCGACGTGACCTCGCCTGAAATGGCGCGCGCGATACGCGCGCTGCGCGAACGTGCCGCGGCGAGCCAGTTGTTCAAGCAGCCCAGCACGCTCAAGGTCAACTCGGCACACACCGTTGCCGAGGTGGACATCCCGGTGGTGGGCGACGGCAGCGACTCCGCCTCTAACGCGGCGTTGGCTCAGCTTCGTAACACCCTGATCCCCGCCACCGTGGGGTCGGTTCCCGATGCCGCAGCCGAGGTGACAGGTCAGACTGCGAGCTCAAAGGACTTCAACGACACGATGAAGTCCCACGCGCCGCTGGTGTTCGCGTTCGTGCTCTCGGCGGCGTTCCTGTTGCTGCTGGTCACGTTCCGCTCGCTCGTCATCCCGATCAAGGCGATCATCCTCAACCTGCTGTCGGTCGGGGCTGCCTACGGTGTGCTCGTCTGGATCTTCCAGTACGGCCACCTCCAGTCGCTGCTCGACTTCAAGTCGACCGGCTCCATCACGTCGTGGATGCCGCTGTTCCTGTTCGTCGTCCTGTTTGGCTTGTCGATGGACTACCACGTCTTCATCCTCTCGCGCATCCGTGAGGCCTTCGACCGGGGCAGATCCACCGAAGAGGCAGTGGCGCACGGCATCAAGAGCACCGCGGGAGTCGTCACCAGCGCCGCAGCGGTGATGATCTCCGTGTTCGCGATCTTCGCGACCCTGTCGTTGCTCATCTTCAAGCAACTCGGCGTCGGTTTGGCGGTGGCGGTCCTGATCGACGCGACGCTCGTGCGCGGCGTCCTGCTGCCGGCGACTATGAAGCTGCTCGGCGACTGGAACTGGTACCTGCCGGGGTGGCTCGAGTGGCTGCCTCACCTGGGCCCAGGAGACGGCAGGGGGCTTCCCCCGGACACTTCTCGGCCGCAGCCCGAGGCGCACCCCGCTTAACGAGTACTCACTGTGTTCATCCCATCGGGGGGATGTGGTGGCCGCCAGCGTTTGTCAGGCTCTGACCGCGCAATCGTGGATTGCGGGTTTACTGGTCTCCGTCTGATAGAGGTTTACGAATCGTGCCTGATGAGGTTGTTCCGCCCGGCTCAGGTCCCGGCGTTGGTCTTCTTGGTCCGAGGACTCGGCATCTGTTGGCGTTGGAGTTTGGCGATCGCAAGGACTTTGATGATCCACGTCTGGAGTGGCGCAGGCTCTTTTCCGAGTTGTTGGGCACGTTCATGCTGGTGTTGGTCGCCGCAGGCGGGGGAATCTTGCACGGCAAGGGCCAGATCAGCCTTTCAGCAGCCGTAGTTGCCCCGGGGCTGATGGTCCTCGGGATCATCCTCTTCATGGGCGCCATCTCGGGCGCTCATCTGAACCCTGGCGTCTCGCTTGCTTTTGCGCTGCGTGGAGACTTCCCTTGGAAGCGCGTCCCGGGTTACATCATCATCCAGTTGGTAGGCGCCACCCTCGCGTGTTTGTTCTTGTATGCGGTGTTCGGCAATGTCCAGCATCTCGGCGCGACTTTGCCTGGACCCGGTTATGCAAACTGGCAGGCGCTACTGATGGAGATTGTCCTCACGGCGGTGCTGGTGAGCGTAATTTTGGGTACTGCGTCGGCTGCGCAGAACGTGGGCGCCATCGCTGCGCTGGGTGTCGGCGGTTACATAGCGCTCGCCGGCCTGTGGTCGGCTCCGGTGAGTGGCACTTCGATGAACCCTGCCCGGTCGTTCGGCCCGGCGCTGGTAAGCGGTGATTTCTCAAGCTACTGGGTGTATGTGGCGGGTCCGATTGCCGGTGCGCTTATAGCGGTCGGCTGCGCGGTCGTCCTGCGAGGAAGGGGAGGGGACGCGATCTCCTACGCGGCGGGGTCCGGTGTCCTCGATGAGGGGAGCCGTGCGGCCAAGCAGCGTCTCTCGGAAGAGGTCGACCGCGGCGAGATTGTGCCCTCCGACACCGACACGAGAAGGAGCGACTCGTGACGGACGTGCTTGCAACCTCGCGCGATGGCCTTGGTCTCGCTCTGGGTGCACATATTCGGATCTATATCGGCTGTCTGGATTCGATGATACGGAAGGTTTATGGTGAGAGTCGGCTTCGACACCGCACTCGCAATGGCAGCTACGAGAAGGGACAAGGCCATGTTGCAAAGGATCACGGACATGCCAGCCGGAACCGTCGGCTTTGAGGCCGTCGGCGAGGTCGAGGACGACGATTGGGAGGAGACCGTCGAGCCTGTGTTGCGCCAAGAGATCGCCGCCGGCCGCAACGTGCGACTGCTCTACCTGATCGGGGCTGGAGCCCGTGAGGTCGAGGGCGATGCGATGAGCGCTGACGCGGGCTTCCGCGTGCGCCACGCGACCTCCTACGAGCGCGTAGCGGTGGTCAGCGACGAGGACTGGATACGACCCGCGTTGCGTACCCTTTCCTTCCTTCTTCCCGGAAAGGCCCGGGGCTTCCGCGTCCGCGATCTGACCGAGGCGAAGGCTTGGCTTGCCGAGGGCGGAGCCTAGCGGGCACAGCACTTCGACTGCGGCAAGCTACTAAACGGCTCGGGTAATTACCGATGCAGTTCGGTCAGCCCGGAATAGTCTGGAGGGCAATCAAAAAAACTGAGTCTTGAGCCAAAGGAGGTTCGCATGGCTGGGAGGCGCTGGGCTTTTCGGGTGTGCGTGCTGAGCCTTTCCGGGCTTACCTTGGCAGCGTGTGGCTCAGGCGGGACGGCGAGTGTGGCCAGCAGTCTGAGCCAGACGGCCTCTAGTCGTGCGGAGAGCGCCACCGCGAGCACCAGCAGCAGTACGCCTACCGTCTCGCAGGCGAAGCCAGAGCCCGAGGCCTCCCAGACCCAAACAGCGACCGCGGCGGCGCAGACAAAGTCGGCGACGACCGCGGCCACTCCAACGACTCCCACCACCACGAGCATCGCGCCTCCTCAGACCAAGACGGTTACTCAGACCAAGACGGTCACACAGCCACCGCAGACAACGACTGTGACAACGCCTACACAAACAAACACGGTCGTCAAGACGCAGACAGTCACCGCCCCCACAGCGACGACCACGACGACTTCAAGCCACGCTCCTGCCGCGGCGGCTGCCGGCGCCGCGGCCGCCGCGAACAAAGAACCAGAATCGAGCGATCTGCCTGGATGGGCGTGGGCTTTGGTCGGCGCTGCCGTCACCGGCGGAGCGATCGGGATCGTCATCCTCATCCGGCGTCATCGAGAGGGCAGCTCAAGCGACGCAACGCTAGACCCGCCGTCCCACTAGCCGCCCCGATTCCACCTCCGCCCGGCAAACGTGCCGGGTGGAGGGTGGGTCACTGATTGAACACCTGACCTGAAGGCAAGGGCTCGTAGGGCTACCGCCATACTGGCTCCGATGCTCGCCGAGCGTTTCACTGCGCAGCTACTAGCGGGAGAGCCGGCCCGCGATCCGGTTGCCGTCGCCGAGCGGTTGCTGGCGGTTCAGGGGCAGGATCCCCGTGGCGTGCGCCTGGCGATCCGCTCACGTACCGTTGGCCTGTCGGTTGCCGATGTGGATAGTGCCTTGAGCGAACAGCGCACGCTTCTAATCACCTGGCTGAACCGCGGCACTTTGCATCTCGTGCGCAGCGAGGACTATCAGTGGCTGCAGGCGCTCACCGCTCCGCGCATGCTCACGGCCAACGCGCGAAGGCTGGCCCAAGAGGGCGTTTCATCCGACGACGCCGAGCGCGCCGTGAAAGCGATCGAGCTTTCGCTGGCTCAGGAGGGGCCGCTCACACGTACGCAACTGCGTGAGCGGATTGCGGCTGCCGACGTACGCACGGAGGGCCAGGCGATCGTTCACTTGCTGGTACTCGCCTCTATTCGGGGTCTGATCGTGCGCGGGCCGATTGTTGCCGGTGAGCACGCCTTCGTGCTCGTACGCGACTGGCTTGGGGAGATTGGGCCGGTCGATCGCGATCATGCATTGGCGGAGCTCGCCCATCGCTACTTGCTCGGCCACGCTCCAGCCGACGAGCACGACCTCGCAAAGTGGTCTGGGCTTCCGCTACGCGACATTCGCGCCGGACTGAGCATGATCGCCTCGCGCTTGAAACACCGCCCGGACGGTCTCCTCGATCTCGCTGGGCGCAAACTGCCAGCCGTATTGCCCCAGCCGCGCCTACTCGGCGCCTTCGACCCTGTCCTGCTCGGCTGGCGCTCGCGCGAGGCGATCCTCGGCTCCCACCACCAGGTGGTCACAGTCAATGGCCTCTTCCGTCCCTTTGCCCTCATACACGGTCGCGCTACCGCCACATGGAGCATGCCCAAGGGGAAGGTCCTACTGGAGCCCTTCCATCGCCTGAGTCGTGAGGACACCGCCGCGTTGGACGCTGACGCCGAGGACGTGGTGCGCTTCCTAGCCGCTGCACAGTAGAGCGCCGGTCTCCTCGAATGTCCGGGCCGACTGATCTGCACGCGGGCAAGTGCGTTGTTCGCGGTGCCGCCGGGGACAAGACCAGGTGGGTTTGTCGGGGAAGGATTGTTCGGTTCCCAGCGAAACTAAGTTTGAGATGCCAATCTACACCGACAAGGTAGCTCGCTTCATGGAGCTTCATCACAAAGCGAACCCGCTGTTGCTGGCCAACGCTTGGGACCAGGGCTCGGCGACGCTGCTTGCGTCGCTTGGCTTTGAGGCGCTCGCAACGACCAGCAGCGGTTACGCCGCGACGCTCGGTCGGCTCGACTACTCGGTGACTCGCGAGGAGGCGATTGAGCACGCCGCGTCGATCGTGGCGGCGACGGACGTGCCGGTGTCAGCTGACTTCGAGAACGGCTTCGCAGACGATCCCGCGGGGGTTGCGGAGACCGTTGGCCTTGCGATCGATGTTGGTCTTGCCGGATGCTCAGTGGAGGACTGGAATCCGGCCGAGCGGTGTCTTTACGACATCGAGACCGCCGCGGAGCGGGTGGCGGCGGCTGCGCAGGTCGCACACGGTGGCGCAGTGAGGCTCGTGCTCACCGCGAGAGCTGAGAACTACATTCGCGGCAACGCGGACATCCATGACACGGTTGCGCGTCTACAGGCCTATCAGGAAGCCGGGGCGGATGTGCTCTATGCGCCCGGGCTCCACACTCCCGAGGGCATTCGCAGTCTCGTCTCCTCCGTGGATCGGCCTGTCAATGTGCTCGTGCGCCCAGGCGCTCCTGTGGTGGCCGACCTAGCCGACCTGGGCGTCAAACGAGTGTCGGTAGGTGGAGCGTTCGCATTCGCCGCTCTTGGCGCTGCCGCCGAAGCTGCGACCGAACTGTTGACAGATGGCACCTACGGCTTCCTGGACAGCTCCGCCTCAGGCGTAGCGGCAGCCCGGTCGGCGTTCACCGACTGACCGAAGCATCCTGGTCTCCGTCAAAACAAGCTCTGCTGCTGAAGCGTCGGCTCGACTGGTCGGCTTGCGGGCTCACTCGAGAGACTCGACCAGCGCCTGAAGCGGTTCCCGGCGCTTCTACCGCGGGCGAGCTTCGCCAGGCGCTCGCGTTCCGCTGCCGGAGCGTAGGCGCCGCGTCGGTAGAGCTCCTCGTAGCGCTCAACGAGATCGGGCCGGGCGGTACGCAGCCAGTCCATGAACACGTCCTTGACTTCGCCGCGTAGATGTAGCGCGATGCCGCCGATGCTCTGTGCGCCGGCGTCCGCCGCCGCTTGCAGCAGCGGCTCGACTTGATGAGGTGAGTCGTTGATGCCGGGCATCAGCGGCGCCACCAGTACCCCGGTGGGGATGCCTGCGCGGTTGAGCTCCGCCACGGCCTCCAAGCGTGCACGGGGGTTGGGGGTGTGGGGCTCGGTCGCGCGCCAGGCGCGCTCGTCGAGCGTGGGGATCGAGAGGCTTGCGCTGATCGTGGTGCGCTCAGCGATCTGCAGCATCAGTGGCAGGTCACGCAGCAGTAGTGGCGACTTCGTGAGCACCGAGCAGGGGTTGGCGGTGTCACGCAGAGCGCCCCAAATGCCCTCCATCAACCTGTAGCGCCCCTCCACCCATTGGTAGGGATCGGTGTTCGTGCCCAACGCGATGTGCTCCCCCTTCCACGATGGTCTCGCGAGCTCGACACGCAGGACCTCAGGGGCGTTCACCTTCACCACGATCTCCCGCTCGAAGTCGCGACCGGCATCGAAGCCGAGATACCTATGTGTGGGCCTGGCGAAGCAATAGGTGCAGGCATGGCTGCATCCCCGATACGGGTTGATCGTCCAGCGGAAGGGCATACGAGATCGGCCAGGCACCCGGTTGAGCACAGAGCGGGCGAGCACCTCGTAGAAGCGCATGTCAAGTGCCTCGGGTGCGTCGAAGTGGCGCACTACAGCTACGTCGCGATAGCCGGGTAGCGATCTCTGCTCCTCCGAGCCTTCGATCAGGTTGCTCCAGCGCACGAACATATGTTCGCACATGGCCGAGCGGAAGTTGCAATGTGCTGGCGATGCTCACCCGCATGGCATGATCGAAAGATGCGGGCGATGCAGATTGAACGGCCAGGTGTGCTCGAGCCGATCGAGCTGCGGCAGCCGCACCCGGGCCCCGGCGAGATCCTCGTGAGGGTCCACGCCTGCGGCGTGTGCCGCACCGACTTGCATCTGCTCGACGGGGACGTCGACATCCCCAAGCCTCCGATCGTCCCAGGTCATCAGATCGTCGGAACCGTGATCGCTCGGGGCGAGGAAACAGGGGAGACCGTCGCCCTCCAGCCAGGTACCCGCGTTGGTGTCCCGTGGCTGGGGTGGACCTGTGGGCGTTGCCGCTACTGCCTGACCGGGCGTGAGAATCTCTGTGACCTGTCGCGCTTCACCGGAAGGGACTTCGACGGAGGGTTTGCTGAGATGACTGTCGCGGATGAGCGCTTCTGTTTTCCGTTGCCCGATGGCTTCTCGGATATGG
The DNA here is from genome assembly GCA_963702905.1 of uncultured Solirubrobacterales bacterium. Taxonomy (GTDB): domain Bacteria; phylum Actinomycetota; class Thermoleophilia; order Solirubrobacterales; family Solirubrobacteraceae; genus Palsa-744. The sequence continues at coordinate 2,824,994 of OY969769.1, read as the reverse complement.
AGGTCGCGCCGCTGCTGTGCGCGGGATTGATCGGCTATCGAGCCCTGGGGATGACAGGCGAGGCCGAGCGGCTCGGCCTTTACGGCTTTGGCTCCTCGGCCCACATCATTGCTCAGGTGGCTCGTTTCCAGGGGAGGCGGGTATTCGCTTTCACCCGCCCAGGTGACAGGTCAACCCAGGCCTTCGCCTTGAAGCTGGGAGCGGAGTGGGCGGGCGACTCGACCACACCCCCACCGGAGGAGCTCGACGCGGCCATCGTCTTCGCCTCCGCCGGTGAGCTCGTGCCACAGTCCCTGCGTGCTCTAGCCAAGGGTGGGACGGTGGTGTGCGCGGGGATTCACATGTCGGACATCCCAAGCTTCCCCTACAAAATCCTCTGGGGCGAGCGCACGATTCGCTCGGTCGCGAACCTCACGCGTGCAGACGCCCAGGAGTTTCTCGCCCTCGCTCCGACCGTTCCGGTTCAAGTGGACGTTCATCCATATGCGCTCGCGGACACCGCTCGCGCGCTGGACGATCTGCGCGCCGGCCGCTTCGAGGGAAGCGCCGTGATCGATGTCGCGGGCGTGGCGCTGGAGACGTCCTAGCTTCGTCAGGCTGTGAGCGGTTCGCTCGCGAACGCGGCGATCAGCTCGGCGGTGCGCTCGGGCTGGTCGAGCGACACGAAGGTGAGGCTGTCCTCGATGCGCTCGAGCCGCGCGTTCGGAAACGCTTTTTGCATTTGCTCGGCATACCGCAGCTTGAAGAACCGGTCTTCAGGGGCCCAGGCGATGAGCACGGGCTTTGAGAACTCACTGAAGCTCCTCGCGGCGTCCAGCGTGTAGCGCTTGGAGATACCCTTGAGGATCGCCGCGACATCGCGGCGTATGTCCCGATTTGAGAGCAGTGGCGCCATCCAGGCGTCGCTGAGATCGTCGGGGATCGGGCGCTTGGAAAGCCACCCGTAGGCGAACGGCAGTCTTCGCGCGATGCGCGGCCGCAGCGACTGTCCCACGACAAATACCGCCCCAGGAATTCGTGCCAAAACCTGTAGCGGGATGAACATCGGGGGGAGGAAGTTCTCGTATGCGTCACAAGGTGTCAGCACGAGTCGCCCCACTCGCTCCGGATGATTGACGGCGACAAGCTGTGAGAGCGCTCCACCGGTGTCGTTGCCCACCAGTGTCACGTTCTCCAAGTCGAGCGCCTCAAGGAAATCCGCGATCACCTTCGCCAAACCGGGAGGGGTGAGGTCGGCGCCAGGGTTGAGCGGAATCTGATGTGAGCCCAGTGGCCAATCGGGCACGATCACGCGGAAGCTCTCAGATAGACGTGGCGCCACGTCCCGCCACAAGTCGCCGTTCGCGAGCAGTCCGTGGACGAGCACGATCGGCTCGCCCGACCCGAACTCGCGGTACCGGATGACGCCTTGGGAAAGTCGGATCTCGTTAAAGCTCATTGGAGGCGGACCTATCCCCAGTATGCACTAGCCATGCGGCCAAGGCAGCCCGACCCGTTTGAGGGCCGAGTCTTAGCTTGTGCGAGGGCCATGAGGGTGTTCTCTTTCCCCAGCGACCGAACACGCACCTTTACGACCTTGACACCACTCCTTCACAGATCGAACACAAGACGGAGTGATCGCGCGGCTTAGCCTTGCGGGCAATTGAGGTCCGCATCGTCGGGCTCGCATTCTGTTGGTCATTTCCTAGGAGGGTCGTGGACGTGCTTGTCACCGCAGACTGTGGAATCCTCACCAACGTCGGATCAAAACTCGCGCCCTCCACGAAGGCCGCTTTCATCGCCGCCTACAAGCAGGGAACCCAAACGCTGGCGAGCGGAGGTTGGTTGACCACTGCGCAGGCAGCCACGCTTGGCACGCTGGCTGGGGGACTGTAGTCTCACGCCGGATCAGGACGGCTTTACGCGACTTCGACTCTCGTTGCCGCTCTGCGGTCTTAGCGCAAGCAGTGCCCTCAGGCGCTTGCTGGCAGAATGCCCGGTTCGATATCCCTGACCTGGAGGACTTACGCATGGCCCCCGATCTCTTGAGCACCATCTGCGCTGAAATCGCCGAGCGCATGGATGGGTTGCGTCCCCTGCTTGCCGAGCACGAGCAACTGCTTGTCGCTGCCGCGGCCTTGGAGGAAACGCATGGGGAGGGGAAGCAAGCTAGTAAGTCAACCAACGGGACCGCCCCTCGCGCACGTCGCGCCAAGCGCACCGAGGCGGCAGAGACTCTCAACGCCGATCAAGACCTCGACGCTGAGCCGACATCAGAGCCGGCGTCGAAGGTCGCGACCCGGCGTTCGGCGAAGTCGCCCGCCGCAAAGTCGCCCCGAGCCGCCCGTGGAGCCGCCCGCGAGGCGATCTTAGCCGCGCTGGAGCACGGCTCGCACACTGTCGGCGAGCTCTCGATCGTCACCGCTATGAGCGGTCCGAACATCAACGGGAACCTGCGCCGGCTCGCCGCCGAGGGCGTGGTCATGAAGACGGCGCGCGAAGGCAAGGCGGCTTGGGCGTTGGCTGACACCGTGGCCTGAGGCCGCATATCTTGGCGTCGCTCATGGCGAGCGCCTCTCAGTCGACTCTCGTTTGATGGTTCGCCAAGGGGTACCGTGCGTGTGATGGCTTCCCTGCGAGCACGCGTAGCGGCGGACGTCGCCCTCACCAAGCGGCTGACCCTGGTGGCGTGCATCCTCGGGTCGAGCATCGCGCTGCTGGACAGCACGGTCGTGAACGTCGCGCTCCCCACGATCCAGCGTGAGCTCGGTGGTGGCTTGGCGGCACAACAGTGGGTTGTAAACGCCTACCTGCTCACACTCGGTTCGTTGATCCTGGTTGGTGGATCGCTCGGAGATCTCTACGGAGAGCGGCGTATCTTCGCGCTCGGGGTGAGCGGCTTCGGCGCCGCTTCGCTGCTGTGTGCGCTCGCCCCAACGATCGGCTGGTTGATTGTCGCTCGCGCTCTTCAGGGGGTGGCGGGCGCGCTGCTTACGCCAAGCGCGCTTGCCGTGATCGTCGCAACGTTCCGCGAGTCAGAACGCGGTCCCGCGATCGGCAGTTGGACCGCGTGGGGCGGGATCGCCACTGTGCTCGGCCCGCTCGCGGGCGGCGAGTTGTTGCAGGTGTCCTCTTGGCGCGTCATTTTCCTGATTAATCTGCCGCTGGTGGCGGTGTGTTTGGCGCTGATACTCACGGTCATCCCGCGCGCCGCGCCGCGCCGCGAGAGCGGACGGCGCATAGATTTCCTCGGTGCTCTGCTGTGCGCGCTCGGTCTCGGCGGACCGGTGTTCGCGCTCATTGAGCAGCCACGATTGGGGTGGGGGAGCCCGGCGGTGGTGATCCCGCTTCTCGCGGGCTTCGCCTTGCTCGCTTGCTTTTTGGTGCATGAGTCGCGTGCCCGCGATCCGATGCTCCCGCTCACACTCTTTCGCCGTCGCAACTTCTCCGCTGGGAACGTGGAGACATTCGCGATGTATGCGGGACTGTCGATCCTGTTCTTCTTCCTCACGATCTTCCTGCAGCAGATCGGCGGCTACACCCCGCTCCAGAGCGGGCTCGCGACGTTGCCCGCGACGCTCGTGATGTTTGCTTTCTCCAAGCGCTTCGGCGCGCTTGCCGACCGTTTCGGCCCACGCTTCTTCATGGGCGTGGGCCCTCTGGTGGCTGCGATCGGGCTGCTGCTCTTCCAACGTGTTGGTGTCCACGTTGACTACGTGACGGATGTGCTGCCGGGCATCCTCGTGTTTTCGCTGGGATTGTCGATGACGGTGGCGCCGCTCACTGCGGCGGTGCTGGCGGGCGTGGACACCGGCCAGGCTGGGATCGCCTCAGCCGTCAACAACGCCGTAGCCCGTGTAGCCGGCCTGCTCGGCACAGCGGCCGTGGGTGCGGCTGTGGCTGCTTCGTTCGTATCGGGCTTGAATGGCGACCTCGCCGGCCGCCCGCTCGGGCCGCCGGCGAGGTCGGTGGTAGCGGAAGCCAAGAAGCTCCCGCTTGGGCGCCCCAACACAAGCGGGCTACCGGGCCCACAGGCGAAGGCGATCACAGCCGCCGCCAATGAAGCGTCACTCGACGCCTTCCATCTCGGGGTAGGCATCGCCGCGCTGCTCGTGGCGGCGGGAGGGATCGCGGGGGCGGTGGGTGTGCGCAACCCACACCGTGCCGTACTCGCCGAGGAGTGCGAGGGAGGGCAGCTTGTGGGCGCCGCGCTAGACGCCGCCGGCTGTCACGAGGGCGACCCTGCGCTCGGGGGCGCCGTCCCTACCCGTGCCGGCGCTGGATAGGTGGCAAGCCCGCCGAACCATGGGTCCCTCGTCGCTCAGCCGACGCTCTCGGCGTAGGCGCGCATCGCTTCGATCACCGGTGCGAGCTGCCGCCCACGTGCTGTGAGCCGGTACTCGACGGTGGGGGGGCTTGTGGGGAGCACGGTGCGCTCGATCAGCCCCGCCCCCTCGAGGTCGCGCAACCGCTCGGAGAGCATCCGCGGGGAGATCCCTCCAACGGCCTCTGCGAATTCGTTGAAGCGAATCGCGCCGGCGAGGGCGGCGTAGATGATCGACAGCTGCCAGCGACGCTCCAGGAGGTCCGCCGCCTGGCGGACCTCCATCGGCACCGGCCGGCACTTGCGTGGGGTGCGTGGTGGCATCAAATCTCTCCCTTGCGGGTCAGGAGACCCGGGAGACCTTCGGCGCCGGCTCGAGTGCCAGCTCGATCACTTCATCTATTGACATCACCGGGTGGAAGCTCATTTGCTCGCGAACCTCCTCGGGGATTTCATCGAGGTCGCCGCGGTTTCGCTCCGGGAGGATCACATCTGTGAGTCCCGCCGCGTGCGCCGCGAGCGCCTTTTGCTTGAGCCCGCCAATCGGTAGCACTCGTCCCTGGAGGGTCACCTCACCGGTCATCCCCACCGTGTGCTTCACCGGGCGTCCCGACAGGAGCGAGGCGAGCGCGGTCACCATCGTCACGCCCGCGCTCGGGCCGTCCTTGGGGATCGCCCCGGCGGGCACGTGCACGTGGAACTCGTGCTCCTCGAAGGTGTGCTCGTCGATGCCAAGCTCCTCCGCGTGGCCACGCACGTAGGAGAGCGCTATCCGCGCCGACTCCTTCATCACGTCGCCCAGTTGGCCGGTGAGCGTCAGATCTCCCTTGCCGGTCATCGCGGTGGCCTCCACGAACAGCACATCGCCGCCCGTGCCGGTCACCGCAAGCCCGGTCGCCACGCCCGGGAGGGCGGTGCGGGAGGCCGACTCCTGGAAGAACTTCTGTCGTCCGAGCGCGTCGCGCACAGTGTCGAGGTCAATCTCCACAGGCGCCTCTGCCTTGCCCGAGGCGATCTGGGTGGCGGTCTTCCTCAACACTGTGCCGAGCTCACGCTCGAGGTTTCTCACGCCCGCCTCGCGCGTGTACTCAGAGGTGATGGTCCGCAAAACGTCGTCGGACACGCTCACCTCCTCCTCGCGCAAACCGTTGCGGTCGCGTTGGCGCGGCCACAGGTAGCCCTTGGCGATCGCGAGCTTCTCCTCTGAGGTGTACCCGTCGAAGCGGATCACCTCCATGCGGTCCAGTAGCGGTCCGGGGATCGTGTCGGCGACGTTCGCCGTGGCGATGAACATCACCTGGCTGAGGTCCAGCTCCACGTCGAGGTAGTGGTCGCGGAATGAGTGATTCTGAGCGGGGTCGAGCACCTCGAGCAGCGCCGCGGAGGGGTCTCCGCGCCAATCCGCGCCAACCTTGTCGACCTCGTCGAGCAGAATCACCGGGTTCATCGTCCCCGCGTCACGAAGCGCCCGCACGAGCCGTCCCGGGAGCGCGCCGATGTAGGTGCGGCGGTGGCCGCGGATCTCCGCCTCGTCGCGTACCCCGCCGAGCGACATGCGCACGAACTCGCGCCCCGTGGCGCTGGCGATCGACTCGCCTATCGAGGTCTTGCCGGTTCCAGGCGGCCCTATCAGCGTGAGGATCGCCCCCGACTTTGGATCGGCCTCGATGTTGCGGTCCTGGCGTAGCTTGCGCACAGCCAGGTACTCGGTGATGCGGTCCTTGACGTCCTCGAGTCCCGCGTGGTCGGCGTCGAGCACTTCGCGCGCGGCCACAGGATCGAGGTGCTCCTCCGAGCGCTTGCTCCAGGGGACCGCGATCAACCAATCGAGGTAGGTGCGGATCATCGATGACTCGCCGGTCTGCTCACCCATCCGCTCCAGTCGGCCGAGCTCCTTCAGGGCCTGCTCTTGGACGTCCTCGGGCATCTCCGCGGCCTCGATCTTCGCCCTGTACTCCTCGGCGATCGAGCCCTCGTCCTCGCCCAGCTCCTTGCGGATCGACTCCATCTGCTTGCGCAGGAAGTACTCGCGCTGTTGCTTGTCGGCGCCCTCCTGCACGTCCTCGCGGATGCGCTTTCTCACCTGCAGCTCGGCGAGGCTGTCGCGTTGCAGCTTCACAGACAGCTCCAGGCGGTCGGTGACGTCGAGTGTGCGCAGCAGCTCCACCTTGTGCTCGTAGGTCAAGTTGGGGGAGTACCCGGCGGAGTCCGCCAGCGGTCCCGGCTCCACGATCGCGCGCAGGAACGCGGCGATGCGGCCGTCGTCGCCGCGCAGCTCGAGGATCTCCTCGACCACCGCGCGGTATTCGCGCTCGAGCTCGCGTGTGCGCTTGTCAACTGGGACGTCGTCGGGGCGCTCGTCCACCTCGACGCGCAGCTCGCCTTCCGGCCCGGTCTGCGCGGCGCCGATCAGCGCACGGTGCTCGCCTGAGAGCGCAACGGCGCGCGCGCCGCCGGGGAGGCGTAGCTGCTCTGAGACCTCGGCGATGGTGCCCACCTCGAGGAACTCGTTCTCGTGGCGTGGGACGAGCACCACGCGCTCGTCGTCACCCACGTCCACAGTGAGCGTGATGCCCATGCTCGGGAACACGACCGTGTCGTCGAGGGGAATCAGTCGCAGCACGGGCTTGGGCGACTGTTCTGGGGACTTGCCGTCTTGGGAGGAGGATGAGGGGGCTGAAGCCATCGGTATACGCTCCATATGAGCTTACGAAAGTGTAGTTAGTATAGCCCGCCTCGGGCGTCCTTCAAGTCCCTGCCGCGAGCGGCTCTTCCAAGGCTTCCCGCCCGCAGGCGTTTCTATCGGCGTGCGTGGCGGCGTGCACACGCCGGCACGTCAGAGCGACTCAATCCTCGGAGAAAAGGCCTGCGTGGCCACAGCCTCCGGGCGCGCACAACGTTCACCTCGGCGGCGAGCACCGTCACCTGTCCGCCCAGATAGAGCCACGTGAGCAGGCCGAGCACGAACGCGAACACGCCCGATGTCTCCTTCGCGTGACGCACCACGTGATCGACGTAGAAGCCACCCACGTGTTGCAGGAACTGCCAGAGGATCGCTGCCACGACCACCCCGGGGATCAGGTCGGCCGTCTCGATCTCCTCCGCGGTGAGTATCCGAAAGACGGCGAAGAACAGCAGCAGGTTTGCCGCCAGCGCCACCACCACGCCGACGAGCACGCCGATGAGCCCTGTCGTCTGGGCTGTGACGTAGCCGGCGGCGACGGTGGACACGATCAGCAGCGCGCCGAACACGGCCAACATCCAACCCCTCGTACGCGCCATGCGAGAAAGCCGAGCTGGCGCTTGCGCGGTATCTGCCACACCTTGTTGAAGGCGCTCTGTGTCGCACCGGTTATGCCCAGGCCCGCCAGCGTTGCCCCGAGCAGCCCGATGACGAGCACCGGCACGCTCCCAGTCAGCGAGTGCACATTGCTCTGTAGCTGTGTGCCGATAACCGGGAACTGGCTGAGGGTGGAGTGCAGCACGCTTTCCTGCGCACCCACGTCGCCTTCAAGCACAAAGCCCAGAACGGTCACGAACACGAGCAGCAACGGGAACAGCGAGAAGAAGCCGTAGTAGGCGATCAGCGCGCCCATCTGGCTTGCTTGGTCCTCGTCGAAGCGCTTCACCACCGCCACCATGAAGCCCAATCTGCGGTGGTCCTGCTGGTAGCGGTCGAACGCCCGCAAGCGTGACCGCGCGAATTGGGAGGGGGGTGTGCGCGCCATCTCCACCGACATGCTCGCGTGTCTACCCGACAAGAGAGCAGTACACCCCATGGGAAGCCCCTGGCATCGATGCGCCAGGCGCGTCGGTTGGGGGCCTTCGATACCGAAGAGGCGGTTGCGCTGGTCGCCCATGCGCGTCGTGGCGTCCTGCTCGGCATCCACCGTCGCCGGCTCGGACGCGAGGACCTCGAAGACTGCTACAGCCAGGCGACCCTTGAGATACTCACCCGCGCGCGAAGTGGGGGAGGGTTCGCAAGCCGCGCCCACATCGCCAACTCGCTCGAGCTGCGATTCATCTCGAGGATTCGCGATCGTCGCCGTGCGATGAGCGGGCGTAGCCCGATGGAGGCGGCGCTCGCCCGTGCCATCTCGCTCGACGGTTCAACGGTGGAGATGAGTCTTCACGATCGGCGCGCGGACGTAGAGCGGAAGATCCTGGCACGCCACGAGTTGAGACGTATCGCGGAGATCTCACGCAAGCTCACCCCAGATCAGCGACTCCTGCTCGCGAGCCGGCTATCCGACGTCGACCGCGCCGACTTCTGTCAGGCACATGGCTGGTCGGTTGAGAAGTACCGCAAGGTCTCCCAACGCGCGGGGGCGCGACTGCGGCAGTTACTCGACGAGGACTCGCGCGCCGTCTCCACCGAGGCCCGGTCCCATGGCCGTTTACCCAGACGCAAGCAAGGCGTCAAAGAAAAGTCGACATCACCTGTCCCCTTTTTCTCGCCCGGTCGGAACAGACAGCAGGGACCCACTTATGACTTCCTCTCGCCCCCAACATAAGCGCGTCCCTCCCGGCGCCGGCGATCTCCTCTCGGGGAGATCGACCGGCGTCGCCTGGATCGGTCGGGGGCGGGTCTTGCATCTGCCCGCTCCCGGCCGACTCCACAGTCAGATCACGAGCCTGGCGGCACACAGATGAGCCTCTGGAGTAGAGCCCCCCGTCAGGTCTACATGGTGCATGGGGAGGACGACTATGTCGCTCACGACGACGCACCAAGCGAGGGCACGATTCCCCAACTCGATACGAGCGTGGAGGGCTCGCGGTCGGGTGGTGTGCTCGGGCTTACGTTGCTTGTCCTGGTGACGATCGGCGCGGTTGCCCTCGTCTTGCTTTCACTCTCTCACGGACCCACCGGGCGGCAGTCGGTCGCCGAACGCCGCGCCGCCTCCGGCGATACGCGTCGAGCTTTTCCCGACCCGCCCACGACGGCGCCACCGGAGGTCCACAGGCCTCCCTACCCACGACGCCACGCACGCGCCTCCATATCTCCGGTGGTCCGTCCGCGGCGCCGGGACCAGCGAATTGCCCGTGGGTACGCCAAAGCCCACGAGATCATGATCGTACCGGCTGGCGGCCAACCCCTGGCGGGCGGCGAGTTCGACTTCGAGCGTTGACCTGTGAGCGCTCCAACCCACGCCACCGTTCGCGTCCGCGCAAGCTCGGTGCGGCGGCTGCGCGTCGCGCGCGAGCTCCCGCGGTACTTGCTCCAGGCGATGGCCGTCGCCGGCGTGATCGCCAGCACTCGCTATGCGATTTCCCCGCCGCGGCCTGTCATTGCGCGGGCCTCAATGCCGACATCGGGGCTAGTCGATCGTGCCGCTGAAGGATTCGCGTCGCTGTTCGCCCGCCGCTATCTCACTTGGGACTCCACCGATCCTGAATCCCACCAGCTCGGGCTCGCGCCCTTCGTGGGGTCCTCAATGGAATCCGAAGCTGGCTCACAGCCCCCGGAAAGCGGCGAGCAGAAGGTTGTTTGGACGCAGGTGGCGCAGGCTCGCTCCATAACCGACGGACACCGCTACACGGTTGCCGCCGAAACCGACACATCCGGTCTTCTCTATCTCACGGTCGATGTGATTCGCACCTCCACTGGCGCCCTCGCGCTCGGCGGCTACCCGGCCTTCGTGGGCGCCCCCTCATCGACATCAGCGGCCTCGCCTGCGCCTCCCCGCGAAGTCGAAGACCCCGCGCTCACCACCGTCGTGACACGCACACTTCGTAACTACCTGGTCGGCGCCGGAGGGGACCTCGCCGCCGACCTCGCTCCGGGAGCGCAAGTGTCGCTTCCTGGCGCCACGCTCATGCTCGACTCGCTTCAGAGCCTTGGCTGGTCGAGCCGTGGCCGCTCCGTCGTTGCCCTCGTGCAAGCCCACGACGGGCGCTCCGCTCACTACACGCTCGCCTACGAGCTCGACGTCGCCTCCCGCTCTGGCCGCTGGGAGGTGTCGGCGATTCAGATGAACCCCGACAGCTAATGCCCGCAACAGCACCACCAATTCGATCCAACCCAAAGGAGACCTCGATGCACACCATCCACACCCTCCATGCGCTAATGGCCGCCACCGGCTCACTCGAGTCAGCGGCCGCCAAGGCCGGCGAAACCGGGCGCAAGGTCGCCATGAGCCTGATTGCCCTCGGCTTCGCCCTCGCCTCGATCGTGCTCGCCTTCAGACGCGACTTCAAGGAGGCCGCCGGCATCTTCGGTGTGGGGTTCGTCGCCGTCACACTCGCCACGCCCGCGGGTGTCAACGTGTTGCACAACACAGTCAACTCCCTGTTCGGTGGGTCGTGACCGAGATCCACTCCTACCGGGCGGTGTTCGACCTCGAGCGCCGCATCTACCGTGTCGACCGGCTACGGCTCAACCCCGGCGGTGTTCCGGTGCGGGGCGTCGTCTACTTTCTCGCGATCCTCGCCGTCTTCGTGGTGCTCGCGCGGCTGCCGCTCGTAGGTGTACCAATGCGACTTCTCCCGTGGTATCTGCGCGAGGTTGCCGCCCCGGGCGCCGCCGCCGCGCTGCTCACGCTCATCAAGATCGAGGGCCGCCCCTCCCATCACGCCGTCCTCGCGATGCTCCGCTACGCACTCGCGCCGCGCGAGCTGGTGGGTCTCACGCCGCGTGCCTCCGCCAACCGGCGCTTTCGCCCACAAGAGCTGATCTTTCTCGCCGATGGCTCCGACTCTCGCCTACGTCGCCTGCGCTACATCGGTCCGGGGGTGGTCAGCGTGAGCCCCGCTCACAGCCGAGCCGCATGCCCGCTCGGCCCACTGGGGTGGCGGGCGCGCCGCCCGTCGGTCACGCTGGCGCCGCTGCCCGGCAAGCGCCCTCCCGCACGCGGCCAGGCGATCACACTTGTCTCCGGAGCTTGCCTCGAGGTGAGGTCGTAGTCGTGGACCTCCCTATCTCATTCGTCTACGGCAACGTCGTCTTCGGGCCTTCCTTGGATGACGCGTGGGCCGCGTTCTCTCTTCCCTGCACCTCCTACGAATGGCTCTCCGGGGAGGCCAAGCACGCACGGCTTGCCGATCTCATTGGGGCGCTCGAGGCGCTCGAAGCCGACGTTCAGATGCTCCGCGTCGCACGCTCTTGGGATCTCGACCGCTACCTGCGTGAGATCGACAGTCTCGGCATCCCGTCGCACGCGCCGGCCAACACCGTCTATGCGCGTGAGCACGCCCGTCACCTCGAAACCGTGGGCGCCATCCAACCATCGCTTTTCCTGCTCGTAAGCCTGCGCGACCCCGACCGGGATGTCGCCACGTACGTCTCGCGAGCGGTCGAGAGGCATCCGCGTGAGTGGCTTCGCTCGCTTGGGCGAGCCTTCTCACCTCGCGATCGACGCTTGCTCAAGGTCGCCGATCTTGAGCGCCTGTGCGCCCGCGCAGGCGAGCTCCATGCTCGCCTCGCCGACTTCCTGAGCGTGCGCCCGGCGCGCGGGGTGGAACTGCAGTGGCTCGTGCGCCGCGCCTTCTGCCGAGGCCTTGGTGAGCCGCAAGTTGACGGACTGCACGAGCCCCGTGCGCTCGCCTTCGAGCACAACGGCCAGGCGTTGCTGGCGCCGCTGGAAGCCGACGTGGTGCGTTGGATGGACGGTTGCGTCGAGTGTCGCGGCCGCTCATTGCGGATCGAGTCCGAGCTTGGCGTGAGCTTCCAAGCGCAACTCGTGCTCGGCGCCCTTCCCGAGCGCGCTGGCTTCCCCGGCGCGCGCGTCGAGCACATGTTCGCACCGGTTGAAAGCCTACCTTTCGCCGTCGATCTGTCGCTCAACGCCCGTTTCCTGCCAAACGAGCTTGCTCTGCGCATCGCGCGCAAGCGCATCCAGGACGCAGACCAAATCGCGCGCGCCGAGTCAGACGGTGATCAGGGTGTGTCGGACCTCGGCCAGCAACGCACGGAGCAGGCCCGGGACTTGCTCGCCCATCTGCAGACCTCGCGTCGTCCGCCCCTCCTGCGCACCTCGCTCGCCATCGCCGTTGGCGCTCCCGATGAGCAGATGCTCACCGAGCGTGTAGAGGCGTGCCGGCGCGCCTATGGGGAGGTGTGCCTCCATCGTCCCCTTGGCGACCAGGTTCCGCTGTTCCTTCAACATCTCCCCGCCCAACGCACTCGAGTCGCGGGCTACGACGACACGCTCACAACCGAGCAGGTGGCGGCGATGATGCCCACCGCCACCCACGCCGTCGGCTCGAAAGGGAGCTTCTATCTAGGTCACACGCTCTCAGGCTCGCGCCAACCCGTGCGCTTCAACCTCCGCGAGGGCTCTGAGCGCGACCGCAACACGGCGATCTTGAGCGTAGGCGCGCTCGGGTCAGGCAAGACCACACTCGCCCAGAAGCTCAAGTACGAGGCCTTCCTGCAGGGCGCACGCGTCATCGACTGCGACCCGAAGGGTGACCATCGCTTTCACCTGCTCGATGACGTCGCCCCGCATGCCGAGACGATCGCGCTGCGGCCAGATCCCGCCTTGCGGGGAATCCTCGACCCGTTGCGCGTCGCGCCCGAGCACCTACGCCAGGACGCTGCCGTGTCGTTCCTGCTCGACCTCCTCCCGAGCCGCGCCGAGGCGGGTTGGGAGACCGCCGTGATCGCTGCCGTCGACACGGTGATACGACGCGCCTCCACGCCCACGTGCCTCGAGGTGGTTCGGGCGCTCCACGACGGTCCCGAGAGTGACGCGCAGGTCGGTAAAGCGCTGGCGGTGTACGCCTCCTCAGGCCTCACTCAGCTCGGCTTCTCCGATGCCACCGCCTCGCCCGCTCCCGCCGGGATGAGCCAGGTCACCTACATCCCGATTCGTGACCTTCCCGGCCCCGACCCAGGCACCCCCCGCTCGGAATACACACAGGCCGAGCGGGTGGGTGTCCAGATGGTGCGGCTGATCGCCATGTTCGCGATGCACCTCATGTCCCGTGAGCGAGACCGTCTGAAGGTTTTTGGGTTCGATGAGGGCTGGCGGCTGCTTGGCGATCCCGTCGGGCGGACCCTCCTCGCCTCCTTGCAACGGATGGGCCGCTCGGAGCTAGCGGTGCCGATCGTCTCTACGCAACTCATCACTGATGCGCTAGGCGAGCGGGAGTCGCTCGAGAATCTTCTGGGCGCAACGTTCGTGTTCGGGATGCGCTCAGAGGCGGAGGCGGGGAGGGCGCTCGCGCTGCTCGGGCTCGACCCCGACGATCGCGCCGCCCGCGAGCGACTGCTGGAGATGGACGCGGGACGTTGCCTCTTTCGCGACCACTCAGGGCGTGTCGAGGCGGTCCAGGTTGAGCTCGTCGCGCCCTCTCTGCTCCGAGCGTTCTCCACCACCCCGCAGATGGACACCCCGTGAGGCCGAGCGCGCGAGTGACGCTTAGCGCGCTGATCGCGGTGTCGTTGACTCCGGTCGTGACCGCCTCGGCGGCTGTGAGTAAGCCGCGTGCCCCCAACGCGCCCCCAATTGCCGTTGGCGCACCGGCAAGCCAGGGAGAAGAAACAGCCGGCATCCCGTCGGCGGCCGGCGACCAGCTCGTGGAAAACGGGCTGTCGAGCCCGTTCTGCGCGAGCGCTACCCGTGGAGCCCTCTCCCGTGCGGCGCAGAGCAACTGCGAGACCTCCGACTTCGTCGGCGCGCCCGCTCCCACCAACAACTACGAGCTCGACGTCCACATAGATACCGGCGCTTTCGGTATCTCCAAAGGGACGGTCGCGTCGGTGGTCCAAGACACGTTCCTCGCGCTCGGATGGATGGCGATCGTGTGGTGCATGCACGCGCTTGTGGTAATGCTCGAATGCGGCTACGCGCTGGAATTGGTTGGCGGCTCGACGATGGGCGAGGTCGCGCACTCACTACAACAGGCGCAGGCAAGCATCACCGATCCGTGGCTCGCGCTCGCGCTCTCGGTGACGTCGATCCTCGCCCTGTACAACGGACTTGTACGCCGCCGTGCCGCCGAGGCGCTTGGGCAGGCACTGCTGACCCTCGCGATGATGGTTGGCGGGCTATGGGTGATCACCGACCCGCTCGGCACAGTGGGGGTTGTCGGGCAGTGGGCCAACCAGGCGACTCTCGGCACAGTCGGCGCGATCGCGCAGGGGACTGCCTCCAACGCTCCACGCACGCTCGGTGACGGCATGCGGGCGGTGTTCTCGGGGGCGATCGAAGCGCCGTGGTGCTACCTGGAGTTCGGCAACGTTCGCTGGTGCAGCGATCCCGCGCTGCTCGAACCGCGCTTGCGCAAGGCCGCCTCAGCTCTGCTCAGGGCACACCATGGGAGTGCGTCAACGTCGGCGACGCGTCGCACCGAAGAGCTCGTGCGAGAGGCGCACACGAACGGTGAGCTGTTCCTGGCCTTCCCCGCCAATGGCCCGGAGCGGAACTCAGTTAAAGAGAGCGGCTCCCTGCTCCATGTCATATGTCAAGCCGAAGACGACACGAAATGCAAGGGCCCCGCTGCCACCGAGGCCGAGTTCCGCTCCGACGGCGGCACCCTCCCCCGCATGATCGGACTCGCCATGATCGCGCTCGGCACGCTCGGCATGGCGCTGCTGTTCGGATTTGTCGCCATGCGGTTGATGACGGCCGCGGTCATCGCTCTGTTCTTGCTGCTGCTCGCGCCCTTCGCCGTGCTTGCCCCAGCTTTTGGCGACAGCGGCCAGGCGCTCTTCACCGGCTGGGCGACCCGGCTGTTGGGCGTCATCGGCTCAAAGCTGATCTTCTCGTTCGTGCTTGGCGCGTTGCTTGCCGTGCAACGTATCCTCATCTCGCTAAACGGGCTCGGCTGGTTGAGCCAATGGCTGCTCATCTACACGTTCTGGTGGGCGGTGTTCTTCAAGCGCCACCAAGCCGCCGCGCTGCTACGCAACCGCGGCCGTTCGTCCGCCCCGCCCTCGCCTGGTGTAGTCGCCGAGGGGACTCTTAGGACATCGCGAAGGACACAAGTGATTCTTCGCCCGGTGCATTGGGCTCGGGAGAAGCTCCCCGCGTGAGCTCCCGCGGAGTGTCCGTCAAGCTCGCAATCGCGGGGTTGCTCAGCACGTGCGCGGTCGGGATGTTCTCGTTGATGGCCGTCGTGGCGCTTGCTGGCCTCTCCTCCGCGCCTCCGGCGGGGGCGTCCGGCTATGGGGTGTCCGCTCGCGCACTTGCCGAAATCCCACCGAGCTATCTCGGTCTCTACCGTCAAGCGGCAGTGCGCTACGGCCTCGATTGGGCGATCCTCGCGGGGATTGGCAAGGTTGAGTGCGACCACGGTCGTGATCCCGATCCTTCATGTACAAGGGAGGGCGCGGTCAACTCGGCGGGGGCGGGTGGACCGGCGCAGTTCCTCGCCTCCACGTGGAGCGTCTACGGCGTCGATGGCGATGGAGACGGGACCGCGGACAGGTGGGTCCCGTCCGATGCCATTTTCGCGATGGCAAATTACCTCCGTGCGTCTGGCGCCCCAGGTGACTACCGCAAGGCGATCTTCACCTACAACCATGCCGGCTGGTATGTCACTGAGGTGGAGCGTTGGGCGTCCCTCTACAGGGGTGCTCCCGAAGCCGGTGCTGGAAGCATGCCATCTGAAGGCGACACAGTCCCGTGGCCGGGCGTGGGAGAGGTCCAGTTCACACCCGGCTTGCGTGCGTTGCTCTCCCCGAGCGATGGTCACGTGGCGCTTGTGCCTGCGCAGACCCCGCCGGTTGTGCAGGCGATGGTGATCGCGGGGAACGAGCTTCGAGACCTGCCCTACGGTTCCACCGGCCACCCCGACCCGCGCGGGGCCTACAGCGAGGACTGCTCGAGCACGCTCAACTATGTCCTCTATCGCGCTGGGGTCAGGCCGATCGGCGAAATCGTGCGCGTGAACCCGCTTGCCCAGGACTATGTCAACTGGGGAGAACCCGGGCCTGGGCGGTGGGTGACAATTTATGCGACCACGAGCCCCACGAATCACGTCTTCGTCGTGATCGCCGGCCTACGTCTCGATACCTCCCACCACGGCACCGATGTAGGCCCCAATCGCGACGAAGACGGTCCCCGCTGGCGCGTCCTCGATCACATCCCCACCTGGGCTCGCTGGACTGTGAGGCACCCGCCGGGGTTGTAATGTCCGTGTCATGGCCACTCGCGAGGTCGACTATCTGCTGATCGGCGGCGGCCTCGCGTCCGCCAACTGCGCCTTCTGGCTGCGCGAGTCGGGCGCTGAGGGCGAGATTCTGCTCGTCGGCCGCGAGCCCGACCGGCCCTACAACCGCCCGGAGTGCTCGAAGGGGTATCTGCGCGGCGAGGAGACCCGGGTGGAGACCGAGGTGCGCCCGCCGGAGTGGTGGGAGGAGGCGAAAGTGGAGCTGCTCACGCGCACGAGCGTTATGTCGCTCGACGCGGAGGCCCGCATCGCCAAGCTCTCTGACAAGCAGGAGGTGAGCTTCGGCAAGGCGCTCATCGCCACGGGCGCGAACGTGCGCCGCCTGAACGTCCCGGGATGCGAGCTAGAGCAGATCCACTACCTACGCACGCTCGGCAACGCCGACGCGATCCACGAGGGGGTCGCTGACGCTGAGAATGTGGTGCTCATAGGCGGCTCCTACATCGGCTGCGAGGTCGCGGCATCGCTGACCCTGATGGGCAAGAAGGCGACGATCGTCATGCAGGAGGAGGCCACGCTTGAACGTGGCTTCGGCAAGCAGGCCGGGCGCTTCTTCCAGGAACTGCTCGAATCTCACGGCGTCACAGTCCACGGCTCCGATGGCCTGGAGCGTTTCGAGGGAGACGGCCGCGTGAGCAAGGTCGTCACGACAAACGGTCTCGAACTACCTGCCGAAGCGGTCGTGATCGGCGCGGGCGTGACCCCCGACATCGCCCTCGCCAAGCGTGCGGGCCTTGAGATCGGGGAGCGTGGGGGAGTGATGTGCTCCTCGCGCCTTGAGACCTCCGCTCCCGGGATCTTCGCGGCGGGTGACATCGCCGAGTACGACTCGCCGCTACACGACGGCCACGTTCGCATCGAGCACTGGGACGTGGCCTTCAACCACGGTAAGACCGCCGCGCTCAACATGCTCGGCCGCGACGTCCCGCACGATGTCGTGCCGTACTTCTACTCCGTGCTTGGTAACGATGGTGAGTTGGAGTACGTCGGCCCCGCGTACGGGTGGGACGAGGAGATCGTGCGCGGGTCATACGAGAATCGCGACTTCACGACGTGGTACCTCAAGGATGGTCGCGTCCTGGCGGCGCTCACTTGGGGCCGCTCGGACGACCTCGAGCACGCACGCCGGTTGATAGCCGAGCGCCACCAGCTGGACGAGGCGCAGCGTTCGGCACTTTCAAGTCTTGACGCCGACCTCGACACGGTAGGAAGCTAACTCCCATACGGCTGCCTCGGTCTGATTCGGCCCGCCAGAGGCGGGACCATTAGACATTTTGGACAGTAGTGTGTATATTTGCTGAATCAGCTCCCGGGTCGGGTTGGGGGAACCATCTGGAGGGATGTCGTGCGGGTTGATGACGCGCAATACACGACGTTTGCTACTGAGGCGTCTGTATCCGGCGGCGCAGGTGGCAGAGAGACCTTAGACGGAGCTATAGCTCTCGTCGGGCGCGACGAGGCGCAAGCGGCGGCATTTATCGCACGCGAGCTCGGCCCGGTCGAAGCGGTGGGTGGGCGCTCTGAACGACTGCTTGAGACGCTTGAGGTGTTCCTCAAACACGGCCAGCGAATTGCCAACGCGAGCGCCATATCCGGCCGTCACCGCGACACCGTGCACCGCCATCTGCGTGAAATCGAGGCATTGCTCGGTTGCAAGATCGAAGAGCGCAGCGCAGATCTGTTGTGGGCGTTGCGGCTGCGCCGCGTGTTCGGCGGCGTCGCTTCCCAGCGGCAAGCGCTTCGCTGAAAGGTACGACGCGAGGCATACGGCAGAGTGTCGTAATCCGACATTTTGCTGTTTGCGACCGGAACCCTCCGCAGTAGGTTCGACCACCACAGAGGCGGACGTCCGTCGCCCAACGCGGTCAAGGAGGAGCACATGCGTCGTATCGGGGGAAGCATTCGTGTCGGTTGGCTGCGGGTCGTCGCATCCGCAGTAGTGCTTGCGACGGTTCTCGCGACCGGCGTTGTCGGGGCGCCTGCGTTTGGCGCCACGCGTTCCGGTGGCCTGTTTGGCAGTCTCGTTGTCCCTTCGGCCGAATCGTTCCTTGGCGGGCAGCAGGCTGCCGAGGAAGCGGCGAGGCGCGCCAATCCCGAAGCGGTCGCGGCACGCCAGCTATCTCGCACCGCGTTTGCGCATATTCCAGCGGCGGGTGTGGGACGGTTGCTGGGTAATGCGTTCCCGGGTGTGATCAAGCACCCCACCGGCGGGACACCCCCGCTGCCGGCGGGCACTCATGTCGTCGGATATCCCAGTACGCATGCGATCCAATTGTCGCTGCCCGGGCACCAGATCGGCATCCTCGAATCGACCGCTCCGGTCGCAAAGCGCGCCTCCCACGGCCACTTCGCTCCGATAAACCTCTCCTTGACTACGACGGGAAGTGGCTACGCTCCCGCCAACTCGACCGTCACCGTGGCGATCCCCCGCCTCATCTCAGCAGGCATCAGCACTCCGCAGAATGGTGTCTCGCTGACACCGGTCGATCCGCGGGGCCACGGGTTCACCGGTGTGCACGGTGGTGTGGTAGGGGCGAGTGTGGTGTACCCCAACACCCAGACCTCCACCGACACCGTCGTGAAGCCCACCTCAACGGGTTTCCAACTCGACGCCGTTCTGCGGTCGGCCGACAGTCCACAGAAGCTTTACTTCCGGGTAGGCGCGCCCGCCGGGTCCAAACTGGCGCAGGACGCGACTTCGGGCGTCGCGCGAGTTGTGTTGAATGGCGCCACGCTCGCAACGATTCTTCCCCCCGCGGCAGAAGATGCTGCTGGGACAGCGGTGCCGTCTTCTATGAGCGTGGTGGGGCACACGGTTGTCGTGAGCGTCGAGCACCGGGCTGGTAGCTACCTGTATCCAGTCTATGTCGATCCGGAAATCAACGACAGCCAACTTGTCGAAACGACCGGTGGCAAGCGTTCGAACTGGCGATTCGAAAGCAGCAACGAAGCCAAGTTCGGGCACAAAGCTGTTTATGAAGGTCCTGGCAAAGAACACCTTGAAACGACCGGCATCGCGGAATACAAAGCCGCTGAAGTCGCCTACTGGTTCTATGAAACGAACGGCAACTCCAAAATCTACGAGTGGAAAACTAAGACGGCCGCCAAAAACAAACTGGCGAAGATCGAAAGCATCCTGCAATTCCAGACAGGCACAACCGGCGAAAACCAGAAGGTGCTATCAAATGAATTCGAATTCTCGGAATATACGGAACGAGCTGTAACGATCTGTGGAAGAAGTCACGAAGGCCTAAAACTTGAACAATGCCTACCCGCATCGGGTGAACCGAAAAACTTGGTGCGTTTCCAGCAGTCGGCTACGGCATCGCCTGGGGCGAACTTCAAATTCTCAGACTCGATGAGCGAAGGCATAGTCTCGATCTCCGAGCCCGCCGGAGAGCACTCGACCACGAGCTTCAATACCACCTCCCCGGAAGTCGAAGGCGTGGTGGAAGGCAAAACTCAGAAACGCGTCAACGCTCTATACGGGTCCGGCATATGGCTCACCAAATCAAACGGTGCTCTTCAACCCGAATCGGCCGACCCCGGCATCGGCGTCGCCACGACGCGGCTAGAATACGAAAAATCAGCCGGCAGTTGGGAAAAACTTTCCGAACACCATTACCTCGAAACAGAAAATGCGTGTCAGGGAGTACAGTGTTACGCGACACACTCGGAATACTGGACGGTCGATCCGAAACTGCCGGACGGCGAAGACAAAATCCGCTATCGAGCCGAAGAGGCCATTGCGGGGACTGTTTCACCCGAAGGGGAAACAGCAAGCACGAAGACGGTCAAGGTCGACACTGCAAAGCCGCATAATATTTTCCTTAGTGGCTTGCCATTCGGCAACGAACTGAGCGAAAAAGCCTACAAATTGTCAGCAACAGCCGTCGACGGCACAGGCACGACCGTAGCCAGTTCAGGCATCAAAAGGATCGCGCTGTTCGTGAGCGGAACCGAAGTGGCCGAAGTAGGAACCCAGACCGGGTGTTCGGTGTCGAAAGGCGAATGTACAGCCAAAGCCGAATGGTCGATCAACGGAACGGAACTAGGCGCGGGTCATCACGCGATCGTGATCGTCGCCACCGATAACGCCGGCAACGAAGCGCGGGCGGAAGAAACGATCTCCATCCGCCACTCGACGCCCGTCTCGATGGGCCCGGGCTCGGTCGATCTCCAGTCCGGTGATTTCGCCCTGGGGGCGTCCGACATAGCTATGGGCTCCGGCCTGAACCTGGATCGTAGCTATAGCTCACGCGCCCTGGAAGCAGGTGACGAAGGGCCTCTCGGCCCGCAGTGGAGTCTCAACCTGGGGATCACCGAGTCGGTCGTCGAAATGGTCGATGGCAGTGTGCTCCTGACCGATGGGAAAGGCCAGCAGGTGGTCTTTGCGGCGCTGAGCGAAGGTAAATTCGAATCGCCACAGGGCGATTCCAATCTCACGCTCAAGCTGGAAGAAAACAAAACCACCAAAGAAAAGCTTGCGTATTACCTGGAAGACCTCACCAAACAAACCAAGACAAAGTTCACGCTGCCCAGCGGTGGTTCAAAGACGTGGGTGCCCTCGAAGCAGGAAGGAACGGTCGCAACTGACACTGTTGGTTACACGTTTCGGACGGTCGAATCACGGGATGAATTCTCACCGTCTACGCCCAGTTATGAAAGCCAGCCATTTGGGATTACGTTGGGTCCCGACGGCAACCTGTGGTTCGCCGACCTTCTTCACGTCGGCAAGATAACTCGGGCGGGCGCGGTCACGGAGTATGTCCTGCCGACGGAAGGGGGATGGGCCGAATCGATAACCCCCGGGCCGGATGGCAACCTGTGGTTTAGCACCACCTCGAAAAAGATCGGAAAGATCACCACGTCCGGTACGATCACGGAGTACTCGCTGCCAGCAGAAACCAACGCAGTCGGGGGCCTGGTCGCTGGGCCTGATGGAAACATGTGGTTTACAGACCACTACAGCTTTTCCAAAAACGGGATCGGAAAGATCACGCCGTCAGGCACGGTCACCGTATATGGGCTAGCGAGCGGAAGCAATCCCGTCGACATAGTCGCGGGCCCGGACGGGAACCTGTGGTTTACAGAGACGGAAAAGGTCGCAAAGATCACCACTTCAGGCACCATCACTCCATACTCGATGCCGACGTGGGGCAAGTGGCCGAACCGCATTGTCTCAGGAACGGACGGCAATCTCTGGTTCACGAACACCTACGGCGAAGATCGCGTCAGCAAGATCACGACATCGGGAGTCGTGACCGGGTACTCGCCACCGACCGGCAGTGAACCGAGCGGGATTACAGTGGGTCTTGACGGCAACGTGTGGTTTGTTGACACCAAAAACAGTAAGGTCGGAAAGGTTACGAAGACCGGGGTGTTCACAGTGTACGCGCTGCCGACAGGCTCCGAACCCGAGAGGATCGCAGCGGGTCCGGACGGCAAGATGTGGTTCACGAACCTCGGCACCAAGCGAATTGGGACAATTACAACGTCTGGTGGAACCATCACCGAGCCGACCGAAGTGCTCGCCCCGGTCCCCGCCGGTGTCTCCTGTACGCCGATGAAACAGGGATGTCGGGCGCTGAAACTCTATTACGCGGAAGCCACTGACGCCAAAGGTGAAAACCAGAGCGAATGGGGCGCCTACAAGGGTCGTCTCCTCAGGGTATTCATGGAAGCTTACGACCCGGTGAGTAAAGAAATGAAGGAAACCGAAGTCGCGGAATATCTCTATGACAAGCTGGGGCGGTTGCGCGCCGAGTGGGATCCGCGCGTGTCCCCGGCACTGAAGACCACTTACGGTTACGACGAAGAAGGACACATAACGGCACTGAATCCGCCTGGGCAGGAGCCGTGGGCGTTCACATATGGAACGATTGTCGGCGACGCGGGAACCGGACGCCTGCTGAAGGTTGCGAGGGCGCCGGCGTCGGAAGCTCTGTGGAGCGGCGAAGTCCTGAAAAATACGGAAACGCCGACAATTACCGGCTCTCCTGTCGTTGGAGTGAGGATGGCCGTGTCAAATGGCAAATGGTCAGGGACTCCGGCTACCTATGGCTACCAATGGATGGGATGCGCCGCCAACGGGGGATGTACGCCCATCCTTGGTGCGAACAACGCGAATTATACGCCGACGATCGCCGATCTTGGGCATACATTGGTGGCGCTCGTGACGGCAACCAATGGAGGAGGCTCGACCGTAGCCAGCGCCGCCAGCAGCAAGGTCGAAATGCGCGAGTTCACCGAATACGGACTGCCAAGTGGTAGCGCTCCGTACGCTGTCGCCGCCGGGCCGGACGGGAACATGTGGTTCACCAACAACGGTAAATCGAAGATCGGGAAGGTTACGTCGGCCGGGAGCGTCACCGAATACGCACTTCCATCGAGTAGCGAACCACGAGGTATAGTGGCCGGACCTGACGGGAACCTGTGGTTCGTGGATTGGGGCACAAACGAGGTCGGAAAGATCACGACATCGGGCACAATCACCGAATATGCGCTGCCCGCCGGCAGCAACCCGCAAGATATCACCGTGGGTCCTGACAGTAACCTGTGGTTTACGGACTGGACATCGAAAAAGATTGGAAAGATCACGACGTCAGGCACGATTACCGAATACGCTGCGCCATCCAACCCATACGACATAACCAAGGGCCCCGACGGTAATTTGTGGTTCACGATGCCCTGGTCCGAATGGGTTGGAAAGATCACGACATCAGGGACGGTCACCAAATACAGTTCTACGCCCGCTGGAAGCGAACCGTACGGGATAGTGACCGGCTCGGACGGCAATTTGTGGTTCACCGATCACGGCACCAATAAAGTCGACAAGATCACGACGGGCGGCACCGTAACCGCCTATGCCCTTGCCGCAGGCAGCCTGCCGCAAGGGATCGCGTCGGGGGTCGGTGGCAATCTGTACGTGACCGAGTACGGCGCCTGCAAGATCGCCAAGGTCACCACGGGCGGCACGGTGACTGAATATGCGTCGGCGGCCGGTAGTGGGCCTTATGGAGTCGCGTCCGGACCTGACGAAAACCTGTGGGTCGCGAATAATGCGACGAGTAAGATCCTGAGGTTCAATCCGAACATCAACGAAGCCGGGATCTCTGAAGGATCGGTGGTGACCCCAAAGGTGGGGATTACACTTGAGTATGGTGTACCGCTCTCCGGCTCAGGCTTGCCGACTATGACAAGCGGCGAAGTCGCGAAATGGGGGCAGAGCGACGATCCCGTTGAAGCCACCGCCATTATGCCGCCAGATGCAGTTCAGGGATGGCCGGCGTCAAGCTATACGCGTGCGAGCATTTACTACATGGATTCGCGAGGACGTACAGTGAACGTTGCGAACCCAAGCACCGCGACATATGGCTCAGTGGCGACTACGGAATACAACGAACTGAACGAGGCCGTGAGGACGTTGTCGCCTGATAATCGGCAGACCGCGCTCGAAGCCGGCGGCAAATCGATTGAAGTTGCAAAACTCCTGGATACGGAGAGCAAATACAACGAAGAAAGCGAAGAACCAGGCACACAGTTGATCGATACGCTTGGCCCTCAACACCAGGTCAAGTACATGGCTGGCAGCGAACAAAAAGAATCGTTGGCGCGCTTGCACACGAAGTACTTCTACAATGAAGGGGCGCCGAGCGGCAGGTATAATTTGGTAACCAAGGTGACGACGCTTGCTCAGCTTGCCAACGAAGAAGAAGTCGAAGTGCGTAAGACAACCACGTCTTACTCAGGTCAAAGCAATCTTGGTTGGACGTTGCGTGCTCCGACTTCCGTGACTGTTGATCCGGAAGGAAAGAAACTGACCAGCACGACTTTGTACAACTCCGCTACGGCCCAGATCACGGAAACCAGGAATCCGGCCGGCTCCGGTGGCGAATCGGCTCATGACGTGAGGCTCATCTACTACACGGCCGCAGCGAACACCGAAGGATATTCTGCCTGCGGAAGCCATCCGGAATGGGCAGGGCTCGTGTGCGAGACGTTGCCGGCCAAACAGCCGGCAAGTGGGCCAAAACTGCCAGTCACTATCACTACGTATAATGTTTGGAACGAGCCCGAAGTGACGACCGAAACGTTTGGATCGACCGTACGTACAAAGAAACAGGTTTACGACGGGGCAGGTAGGCTGAAGGAAAGCGAAACGACTTCGACAGCCAATACTGCTTTGCCAAAGGTGGTCTACGAATACGACTCGAAAACGGGCGTACTTGAAAAGCGGAGTACCACCGTTGAAGGCAAAACCAAGACTGTCACGAGCAAGTACGACAAGCTTGGATACATGACTGAATACATCGACGCGGATGGCAACACGGCCACCTATGCGTACGGCAGTATTGAAAAAGACAGTTTGCTCGAAAAAATGAAAGATAATTCTCTAACGCTTGGCTTGGGCGAACAGACCTACACGTACAATTCGACTACGAAGCTGATGGAAAAACTCAAAGACACGATGGCCGGAACGTTCACGGCGGTTTACGACGCCGAAGGGCATTTGACCAGCGAGGTCTATCCAAACGGGATGTGCGCAAACGACACGTATAATTCTGTTGGCGAAGCGACCCACATCGAATACATCAAGACGACGACGTGCACGAATCACGAAGCCCCAGTGTGGTACAGCGAAACTCGCAACTCTTCGGTCCGTGGCGAAACGCTCAATAGGACGAGCACCCTGGCGAGCGAGACGTACGCGTATGACACGGTTGGCCGTCTGACCGAAACACAGGAAACGCCTGCCGGCGAAGGCTGTAGCGTGAGACTCTATGCCTACGACGAAGAATCCAATCGCACCAGCCAAACCGCCCGTACGCCTGGTACTGGTGGTAAATGCGCGACCGAAGGCGGTACCGTTCAGGGCCACACCTACGATGAAGGTAACCACCTCTCCGATAGCGGTGTGGCGTATGACGCGTTTGGGAACATGACAAATGTCCCGGCCACAGATGCCGAAGGCCACGAATTGGCGAGCACTTTCTATGTCGATAACGCGGTGGCGACACAGACCCAGAATGGTGTGACTAGCTCCTATCAGCTCGATCCCGAAGGACGTGTGCGCGAAACGACTTCGGGAGGCAAAACGACAATCAGTCATTACGACGCATCCGGTGAAGCGGTCGCGTGGACCAGCGTGACAGGCGAAGAAAACGTCAAGCGCAACATCCCGGGGATCGACGGAACGCTCGCGGCCACTGAGACCAACCTCTCGGCGCCGGTGTTGCAGTTGCATGATCTTCAGGGGAATATTGTCGCCACTGCAGCACTCAGCACGTCTGAAACGAAATTGCTCTCCACGTACAACAGCACCGAATTTGGTGTGCCAAACGCCGAAAAAGCACCGCCGACGTTCGCGTGGCTTGGCGCCGCCGCCATTGCGAGCGCGTTGCCGTCGGGTGTGATCACTTACGGCGCGACGTCCTACGTGCCGCAGATCGGACGGGCGTTGCAGAGTGAAGCGGTCGACCCTCCGGGTGCTCCTGGTGGCACCGGCGCAGGCACGCAGTACAATTCTCAGGTGGGACCATGGGTGATGCAGGGTGCCGCTGCGGCGGGCGCGGAAGCGCCGGGGCGCGAAGCGGCCAGGGAACAGGCGGCGATGGAAGCTGCAGTCTCCGGTGAGGATCCGCCAGTCTGGTGGATAGGGAACCTGGAGAAGGCGCGAAGCCTTGGTGAGACCTATGCTGAAATGGAATCGACGGCTGTGGTGCTCAATACATGGGATCTGCCGGGCGATTTCGTAGAGCTCCTGGGCAAGGTCACGGGTGATCTTGTGT
This sequence comes from uncultured Solirubrobacterales bacterium, assembly GCA_963702905.1. Lineage (GTDB taxonomy): Bacteria > Actinomycetota > Thermoleophilia > Solirubrobacterales > Solirubrobacteraceae > Palsa-744. The sequence goes on along the minus strand of OY969769.1, from coordinate 2,798,783 downwards.
CGCAGTTCGATGATGCTTTCAAGTGGCTCTACGATGCTGGTCAAAAGCTCATCAAGTGCTCGCACAACCACCGAAAACTCCACGAGTGTGGGCTTTCCTACGCCGAGAACGTATATACATTCGAAGTGCCACTCGTGAAAGTCGGATTCACGGCAATATGGCCCAACTTCTCTGTAGAGCCCCGTGTTTGGGAGTGTGAATTCGGTGGTTGGACGAATAACGGCAACCGATGGGACGACTGTTCTTACGAAGTCCACATCGATACAGAACTCTGATCATTTTTCGTTGAATCCCGAGGTTCTTTCCCAACTAGCTATAGTTTGGGTGGGCTGGGCCCCGGACGTCGTCGCTAGCTGTTCTGGAGAAGTGAACTCTGGACGGCAAATGCTCTGATGATGTAGCATCCAGCCGTCCATAAGGTCGGTGGAAAGGGAAGCCGGTGCGAATCCGGCGCGGACCCGCCACTGTGACCGGGGATGCCAGCCGTGGCGCGCCTCGTGCGCGCAGCCACTGACCGCGCCGGACGGCGGGTCGGGAAGGCGCGGAGGGTAGGCCCGGGAGCCAGGAAACCTGCCTCCGACCGCAAGCCCACAAGCCCTCGTGGAAAGGGGTGGCTCCAAACATGAAGCACTCACGTACCCTCGCCGTCGGCGCGTTCGCCGTTGCGGCTCTCTCGTCCCTCGCGTTGCCGACGGCAGGACAGGCGTCCAGCGGCGGGACTCCAGCCAGTGTCAGGGTGGAGGGTCTCTCGAAGACCCTGCTTCCCGAAACCACGGTCAACGCCAAGCCCAAGACGATCAACAAGGACGGCAAGCCCGCCGACGTCTGCGAAGGCGCCAGTGGGGCGGTGGCGCTGGAAGACGCCACGCACGGCCATTGGACCGCCGGCGGGTTCTTCAGCGGTCTCGGCTACTCGGTGGAAGGGATCGAGGGAGAGTCCTACTCGTTCACCTCCAGCTACTACTGGTCGCTCTGGATCGACAACAAGCCCGCCACGACAGGGATCTGCGCGGTGTTGCACGCCAAAGAGAAGCTGTTGTTCTTCCCGCAGTGCTCCAAGGAAAGCGAATCGAGCTGCCCCCAGGGGATGTTCAACCCGGCGGTGCTGCTCGTGAAAGCGCCCGCGAAGAAAGCGCACGCCGGCAAAGCGGTGGCGTTCAGCGTGTCGGCGCTCGCCAACCTCACCGGCAAGCCGGCCTCGGGCGCCGGCGTGAAGTTGAGCGGTGGTGGGCACTCTGCGACCACCAACGCCTCCGGCAAAGCGAAGCTCACGTTCGCGAAAGCCGGCAAATACAAGATCGTCGCGACCGCGCCCAACTCGGTTCGCGACGAGATCACGGTGGCGGTGACCCGCTAGCCGCACGATGGCCCTTCGGCGCTCACCGGCTCTGGTGGTCGTTGCGTTCGCGGCGCTGTGCGCGTTCGCGGGCTGCGGCCTCGGGCCGGGGAGCACGCCGAAGAACATTCAGCTCACCGTCACCCGCGACTTCGGCGCGCGCGTCCTGTACGGGGCACGCGCGCCGAAAGTGGTGGGGCAGGAGACGGTGATGAGCCTGCTGCGGCGCAACGCTTCGGTGGGCACCCGTTTTGGCGGTGGTTTCGTGCAAAGCATCAACGGCCTGGAAGGCGGCACGCAGGCCGGGGCACCTCGGGATTGGTTCTATTACGTCAACGGCGTGGAGGCCACGAAGGGCGCCGCGGACACCACAATTCACCCGGGAGACCGTGTGTGGTGGGATCTGCACGACTGGTCACAAACCGACGACATCCCAGCGGTGGTGGGTTCGTTCCCGGAGCCATTTCTCGCTGGGATCGCGGGTAAGCGCTACCCCGTGCGCGTGGAATGCCCAGACCCCTCAGCCGTGGCTTGCCGCACGGTGTTGTCCCGCTTGCGTGGGATCGGCGTGCCTGCTGCGCTCGCCGCGGTGTCGGGCGGGGAAGGGTCGGCGATCCTGCGCGTGCTCGTCGGTCCACTCTTTGCGATAGGCGGTGATTTGAGCGTGAAGGTGATTGCACAGGGTCCGCGCTCGAGTGGCGTGTACGCCCGTTTCACGGGCCGTGGGAGGGCGCTTGAGCTGTTGGACTCAGGCGGCCACACGATCCGCACGCTTGGGGTGGGCGCAGGGCTGGTGGCGGCCACTCGCTATCGCGAACAGGCGCCTGTGTGGATCGTCACCGGCACCGACCTCGCTGGAGTCGATCGCGCGGCGAGTGCGCTTGACGAGACGTCCTTGCGCAACCACTTCGCGCTCGCTCGCGAAGCGTCGGGAGCAAAGGTCGCGCTGCCGCTTCCCAACCCAGTCGCAAAGATCGCCGCGGGGCCAATCGTCAGGGGTGGAGCAAGGAGCGGCGCGGGGCCATGATGGGGGAGGGGCGCATGTTCGTGTACCGGCGGCTCGCCTCTCCGCTGCACGCGACGCGCGCGAGTGTGGGTGCCGCGTGGGCGATGGCGATCGCAGTGGCGGCGCTCTCGACCAACCATCCACTCGTGCTGTGCGCCGTGGCGCTCGCGATCGTGCTCGCGGGCGCTGCTTCGGGCGTGGGGCCACAGCTCGTGCGGTCGCTGCGCACGGCAGCGATCGTGGCGATCCCGATTGTGGTGGTGAACGTGCTCGTGTCGCGCGACGGCCTCACCGTGCTCGCGCGGCTTGGCGATCTCGGCCCGTTCGGTCAGGGGAACCTCTCTTTGGAGGCGCTGGTGTACGGCGTGGTGATCGCCCTCCAGGTGACGATCTTGATGCTCGCCACCACGCTCGCCGGCCTCGCGGTGGACCCGGACAAGCTGTTGCGGGCGGTACGCCGCGTCTCCTTTCGCTCCGCGCTTACCGCGTCGCTTGCCACACGCATGATCCCGGTGCTCGCAAACGACGCGCGGAGGCTCGCTGACGCGCAACGCACACGTCCCCCCACCGACGGAGGTGGGGGACGGAGGGATGGCCCATCAGCACTCTCGGGGGGGTCGAGGAGAGGTGGTGGGTTGACACTTTTTGGGGTGACTCGCGCGCGCGCGCGCGGAGACAGCCTTACTTCGCGCGCGCACACGCGAGTCACCCTTTTGAGTGCAATAGTGGGCTCCTCCCTCGACCGGGCAATGGACGTGGCGGCGACGCTCGAGCTGAGAGGGTTTGCGGTGGCACGACGGGTCAGACACGTCAAACGTCCGTGGTCGCGCCACGACCTTGCGTTTGCCTGCTCGGCGGCCGCGCTGGCGGCGCTCGCGCTCGCGGCACGGGTGGGAGGGGTGGGGAGGTTCGACGCCTACCCCGAAATCCATGCGGGCGACGCTCCAGCGACAGTTGCACTTGCTCTGACGTTCATGGCAGTGGTGTTGCTCCCGTTCGTCGACCGTCGGGGGATCGAGCCATGAGCGCGGTGGAGTTCGACAGCGTTACCTACACCTACCCGGGGGCGACCCGCCCGGCGCTCGAGGATGTGACCGTAAGGATTGAGCCGGGCGAGTTGTGTGTGCTCGCCGGCCTCTCCGGTCACGGCAAGTCGACGCTGCTGCGGGCAGCGTGCGGCCTGGCGCCGCACTTTCACGGAGGAACGTTCGCGGGGAGGGTGAGGGTGGAAGGGCTCGACACACGTGAGCACCCGCCGGCTCGCCTCGGCGCGCTCACAGGGGTGCTGTTCCAGGACCCTGAGACCCAGCTCGTGATGGGGTCGGTAAGGGCGGAGCTGGCGCTTGCGCTCGAGAGTCGGGGGCACAGTCCCGCCGAAGTGGCCCGAGGCGTCGAGGAGGTCGCGCTCGCGCTTGGGATCGACCGCTTGTTGGAGCGCTCCACGCACGAGCTCTCAGGCGGCGAGCAGCAGCGTGTGGCGCTCGGAGCGGCGCTTGCGGGACGTCCGCGGGTGGTGCTGCTGGACGAGCCCACCTCGCAGCTCGATCCCGTGGCAGGTGACGAGCTGATCGGTCTGCTGCGTAGGCTCAACCAGGAGTGGGACACGACGATCCTGCTGTGCGAGCACCGCATCGAGCGTTGCCTGTCGGCGGCCGACCGCGTGATTGCGATGCACGAGGGCCGTATCGCCCACGATGGCCCGCCGCAGGTGTTCCTCGACTGGGCGAGGAACACCGCTCCTGCGCTACAGACACCGGGCGCGCGGTTGTTCTCGCTCGCGGGTCTTACTCCCGCTCCCGTGGGGGTCAAGCAGGCCCGTGCCGCCCTGCGCCGCGAGGGCCTGCTCGGGGATGGTGGCACTGATGCGCATGCTTCGCCTGGCCTCGTGCCCGGTGACACGTCAGAGGCATCCGGCTCACGATCGCGTTCACGTCGTCGGGGTGGCCGGCGGTCTCTTTTCGAGGGAGATTCGCCCGTGCCGGTCGAGGCGAGCGGGCTGTGGCTCGAGATCACGCGCGGTCCGGCGATTGTGCGCGGGGTGGATTTGCGTGTCGAGAAGGGTGAGACGGTCGCCCTGATGGGTCGTAACGGCGCGGGCAAGTCGACGCTGTTGCGCTTGCTCGCGGGGCTCCTGCGCCCGACGCGAGGGAGGGTGCGTAGCGCTGGGAGGGTGGCGCTGCTGCTGCAGAATCCGAACGACTACTTCCTGCGTGAGCTGGTCGAGCAGGAGCTGTCGGCGGAGGCGCTTTCGCGCGCCGGTCTCACCGACCTCGCAGAGCGCAACCCGCGCGACCTCTCCGGGGGGGAGCGCCAGCGTCTCGCGCTCGCGATCGTCACCGGCGATGGCGAGCCGCCGGCCGTGCTTGCGCTGGACGAGCCCACGCGTGGCATGGATCGCGAGGCGAAAGCGGAGCTCGCCGCGGAGATCCGCCGCCGCGCGGGGGAGGGGCAGGCGGTGATCGTCGCCACCCACGATCCTGAGTTCGCGGCGTCCTGCGCGGATCGCGCCGTGCTGCTCGCGGATGGTCGTGTCATTGCCGACGGTCCCACCTCCGAGCTGCTCACTGGCGGCTGGTACTTCGCGACCGAGACCGCTCGCATCCTGGGCGGCACGGACGGCGCTCTCGATCCCGAGCAGGGGGCTGTCGTGTTGCGCGAGCGCGCCGCGGCGGTTGGAAAGCCGGCCGTGGTTGCCTTGGCGGAGGCGTCACCGTGACGTGGGTCGTGGCGTCTTTCTCGATCGTCTTTGGGGTGCTCGCCGTCGGTTGGCTCGCATACGAGCGCTCGCGTCCCTCCGCGCGGATGGCGGCAGTGGTGGGCACGCTCGCGGCGGTGGCGGCGCTCGGGCGCGACGCGTTCGTGGCGATCCCCGACGTGAAGCCGATCACGGCGATCACGCTGGTGGTGGGCTATTCGCTCGGCCCGCTCCCGGGCTTCACGGTGGGGGCGGTGGGAATGCTCGCGTCGAACATCCTGCTGGGCCAGGGCTCCTACACGCCGTGGCAGATGGCCGCCTGGGGGCTTGTGGGCCTGGCGGGGGCAGCGCTCGCCGCGCTCACGAAACGGCGCGTAGGTCGCGTGGGGTTGGCGCTCGCGTGTGCGATCACAGCATTCGGAGCGAAGGAGATCATGAACGTCTACACGTGGACGCTCTCAGGGAGCCATACCCCGGCGGCGTTCTTCCTGGTGGCTGGTCAAGCGTTGGCGTATGACATCACCGACGCCGTCGCCAGCTTCCTCTTCGGGTTGGCCTTCGGCCCTGAGCTGGCGCGACTGCTGGGACGTATGCGCGCGCGTATGGACGTTAAGTGGGAGGCCGCCGCCACGCCACTCGCGGTTGCGGCGATCTGCCTCGTAGGGGCGTCGATTGCACACGCCGACACCTCCCGCGAGGTGTCCTACCTGGAAGGCGCACAGAACGCAGACGGTGGCTTCGGTGGGGCAAAGGGTCAGCGCAGTAGCGAGCTGTTCTCGGCGTGGGCGGCGATCGGGTTGGCAGCCGCCGATCGCGACCCGCTCGCGTTGAACCAGGGTGGCCACACAGTCTTGAGCTCGATAGAAGGCGAAGCGTCGACGCTCCAGGGTGCCGGCGACCTCGAGCGCACGATCCTTGCGTTGCGCGCCTGCGGCGTCTCAACCCACCGGCTACCGGGAGGCGATCCGGTTGTGCGACTGCGCCATTTCCGCTCCCCGGACGGCTCCTTCGGGCGACTCGTGAACCTCACCGCGTTCGCCATCCTCGCGCTGCGCGCCTCGGGGGAGTCGGCGAGCGATCCAGTTGTGCGGGGGGCGGCGCGCTGGCTCGCCCACCAGCAGAACGCCGACGGCGGTTTCGGCTACGCCACGCGGGGCACCTCCTCGGATATCGATGACACTGGCGCCGCGCTGCAAGGAGTGGTGTCTGCCAGCGTACCCGACGGTCCGGTCGTCTCCCAAGCCGTCGCGTTTCTCGCCCATGCTCAGAACGCCGACGGTGGTTACCCCCAGGAACGTGGTGGCGAATCCAACGCGCAGTCCACCGCGTGGGCTGTGCAGGGCCTGCTTGCCGCCGGCAGCGACCCCGGATCTTTCAAGCGCCACGGTCGATCGCCGCTCGACTACCTGGCGGGACTGGTGGCAAGCGACGGCAGCGTGCGCTACTCCTCCGCAAGCTCACAGACGCCTGTGTGGGTGACAGCCGAGGCGCTCGCAGCGCTCGCGGGCAAGTCGCTGCCTGTTGCGCCGGTGAGCGCCTCTTCGCGTTCGTCGTCTGCGGTAGGCCCGCCCGTGTCCAAGCCGGTGACCTCGACGCATCGCATCGACGCTCACATGCCCGCCCCCGCTGGAGGCACAGCGGAGCGTCTGTCCGCGGCGCAACTGCGCCTGAACACGCTCGCTCGGGGCGCGGGGCTCGCCTTGGCGCTGGTGCTCGCGCCGGTCGTGCGCTGAGGCGCTTCAACAGCGGTTAAGCCGCGTTCCTACGCTGTTTGGATGTCAGCGATATCCGCGACCCCTTCCCGCCCCCCTCACAGGCCGGTCGCCCCGGCGCTGCTCCTCGCCGCACTGTGCGTGGCGGGGCTCGCGCTCACCTGGGTGCTCGCCGCGCTTGTCACACCGACGCACATGCGCGATGCGACTGCGTTGTACCACTTCACCCGTCTCGACCGGCCTGCCTTGGAAGTGCTCGCCAAAGGGCTGCTCGGCCTGCTCGAACCTGCGTTCTTCGTCGTTTGGGCAATCGCGCTGATGGCGGTCGCGCTACACCGCGGGCACCCGCGTGTAGCGCTAGCGGTGGCGTTGGTGCTGATCCTCGCCCCACTCAGCGCCGACTTGCTCAAGCCTCTGCTCGCCCACCCCCACGCCGAAGTGGCGCCGCTATACGTCAAAAGCGCGTCCTGGCCGAGCGGTCACGCCTCGGCGGCGATGGCTTTCGTGTGGTGTGCGCTGCTTGTCGCTCCCGCTCGCCTGCGCGGGACGATTGCGGCGTTGGGTGTCGCGTTCCTCCTAGCTGTCGCCTTCTCACTCCTGATCCTCGCCTGGCACATGCCAAGCGACGTGATCGGCGGCTACCTGCTGGCGACCCTGTGGGCCGCGCTGGCGGTGGCGGGGTTGCGCCTTGCCGACGCGCGCGGCGGTCAGGCGGCGCCGGTGGAGCCCGCGCCGTGCTCCCCTGGCGCCCACAGTGGCTCTGACTCCGCTCCCGCGCCGTCGTTGACAGCACGGCTGAGGATGAACAGCATGTCCGAGAGGCGGTTGAGGTAACGGACAACCTCGGGGTTGCACTCCTCGCCGATCGCTATCGCACGGCGCTCGGCACGCCGGCAAACAGTGCGGCAGACGTGTAGCTGCGCGGCCGCCATGGTCCCACCGGGGATCACGAACGAGCGCAGCGGCTCCAGCGTCCCGTTGACCTCGTCGCACACCCCCTCCAGCCACTGCGCGTACTCGGGTGTCACGCGTAGTCGGGCCTGCCCCTTGCCCGTGGCGTCGGCCTCGCCTTGGGGCGGAGTCGGAACCGACAGGTCGGCGCCCACGTCGAGTAGATCGTTCTGAACACGGGCCAACCATTCGGCGACGCTCGCAGGCAGGCCACCTTGTGCGAGCGTCACCCCAAGCGCCGCATTGAGCTCGTCCACGGTGCCGTACGCCTCCACGCGCGGGTGCAGCTTGGAGACGCGGCTCATGTCGCCAAGATGGGTCTCTCCGCCGTCTCCGAGCTTCGTGTAGATGCGCGTCAGGTTCACAGTCACAGCCGGTCGAGTTTGCCACACGAGGGCTCTTTCGACCCGCCGCGAGACGGCGCGTGTGAAGTCGGACTGCCTGCCGTCCCCAAGATCGGATACTTTCCCGCCCTTCATGCAGGTAGGTGTTCCGAAGGAGACCGCGGGGGGCGAGCACAGGGTTGCGCTCGTTCCTGAGGTCGTGGCCAAGCTCAAGACCAAGGGCATCGATGTCCTGGTCGAGAACGGCGCGGGCGCAGATGCCCTGCTGCCGGACTCCGCCTTCGCCGACGCCGGCGCCCAGATGAGCGCTGACACGGCTGCCGTGTGGCGCTCCGACGTGGTCGTCAAGATCTCCCCGCCCAGCGAGGCCGAGGTCGGGATGCTCGGCGCCGGGTCGATCCTGATCGGCTTCCTCGCGCCGCTCACAAGCCCTCAGACGACCAGTGCGCTTGCCTCTGCCAAAGCGACGGCGTTCGCGATGGAGTCGATCCCGCGCATCTCCCGCGCCCAGTCGATGGATGCGCTCTCCTCGCAGAGCAACATCGCCGGCTACAAGGCCGCCCTGCTCGGCGCGGAGAACATGGGTCGCTTCTACCCGATGCTGATGACCGCGGCGGGCACGATTCCCCCCGCGAAGGTGCTCGTGCTGGGCGCGGGTGTCGCAGGCCTGCAGGCGCTCGCCACCGCCAAGCGTCTCGGCGCCCGTACCACCGGGTACGACGTGCGCCCGGAGGTGGCCGAGCAGGTGCAGTCGCTCGGTGCCCAGTGGCTTGACCTCGGTCTCGAGGCAAGCGGCGAGGGGGGGTACGCACGCGAGCTCACCGACGAGGAGCGCGCGCAGCAGCAGCAGGCGCTCACCGATGCGATCAAGGGCTTTGACGTGGTCATCACCACGGCGCTCGTCCCCGGACGGCCGGCGCCCAAGCTCGTCACCGCCGAGGCCATCGAAGGGATGAAGCCCGGCTCGGTGATCGTCGACCTCGCCGGCGAGTCGGGGGGCAACTGCGAGCTCACAGAGCCCGGTCAGACCGTGGTCAAGCACGACGTGAAGATCGTCTCCCCGTCCAACCTCCCGGCGAGCATGGCCGAGCACTCCTCGCAGCTGTTCGCACGCAACGTGCTCGCGCTGCTCGACCTGCTTGTCGCCAGGAAAGACGATCCCGCCCGCCCTGGCGCTGAGGGTGAGGTGGAGTTGAAACTCGACTTCGAGGACGAGATCGTCGCCGGAGCGTGCACGGTGCGCGACGGTGAGATCGTGGGAGCGGGCGCGAAGGCCGCGGTGGAGGCAGCCAGATGATCCTCGCGAGTGTCCTCACGACAAACCTCGCGATCCTCGTGCTCGCCGGCTTCATCGGCTTCGTCGTCATCTCCAAGGTGCCGAACACGCTGCACACGCCCTTGATGTCGGGCACGAACGCGATCCACGGGATCGTGTTGCTCGGCGGGCTGTTGCTGTTCGCAAGTCCGTTTCCGCTCAACGGGTTCAGCAAGGTGCTGCTGGTGATCGCGATCGCCTTCGGCACGATCAACATCGTGGGCGGCTTCCTCGTCACCGACAGGATGCTCGACATGTTCAAGTCTCGTCCCAAGCCCAAGCAGGCAGACGACGACAAGCCAGGCGATGGGGAGGGGGGGTAGTCATGAACCTGCCGCTTGCCACCAGCTTCCTGCAGGACGAAAACTTCATCTACGTCCTCTACATCGTCGCCTTCGCGCTCTTCATCCAAGGTCTGCGAGGGCTGTCGGGACCGACTACGGCCGTGCGCGGCAACCGCATCGCCGCGGTGGGTATGGCGATCGCCGTCGTCGCGACGCTGCTCAACCCCGGCGAGGGCAATTGGGGGTTGATCGCGCTTGGCATCGTGCTCGGCGTCGTCGTGGGGGTCCCCGCGGCGCGCCAGGTGAAGATGACGGCGATGCCACAGATGGTGGCGCTCTTCAACGGCGTGGGTGGCGGCGCCGTGGCGATCATCTCGTGGGTCGAGTTCCGCAGCCTCGGGTCCACCTACGGATCTCACACGATCGAAATCTTTGGCGAACAGCATCAGATCGGAGGCGTCGCCACATACGTCGCGATCTTCTCGGTATTCGCGGCCATCGTCGGCTCTGTGTCCTTTTGGGGCTCGAACATCGCCTTCGGCAAGCTCCAGGAAATCCTCCCCGGTCGTCCGATCACGCTTGGGCCGGCGCAGCAGATCGTCAACATGGTGCTGCTCGTGTTGGCGCTCGCCGCGGGGATCGACCTCGTCGCCGGCGCCCATTCAGAACTGCTGTTCATCGGCATGCTGATCGTGGCGGCACTACTCGGAAACGCCGTGGTGCTGCCGATCGGCGGCGCCGACATGCCGGTTGTGATCTCGCTGCTGAACGCCTTTACAGGCCTCTCTGCTGCTGCGACGGGCATGGCGCTCAACAACCCCGCCTTGATCGTGGCGGGGATGATCGTGGGTGCGTCCGGTTCGATCCTCACCAACTTGATGGCGGTCGCGATGAATCGCTCGATCCCCTCGATCGTCGCCGGCGGCTTCGGCGGGGGTGGGGCTGTCGAGGGGGCGGAAGGCGCCGGTGAGCATCAGGGCACGGTGCGTTCCACGAGCGCGTCGGACGCCGCGATCCAGCTCGCCTATGCCAACCGCGTCGTGGTCGTCCCCGGCTACGGCATGGCGGTCGCCCAGGCCCAGCACGCGGTGCGGGAGCTCACCAAGGAGCTCGAGGCCCGTGGGGTGGAGGTCAGCTATGCGATCCACCCGGTGGCAGGGCGCATGCCGGGGCACATGAACGTGCTGTTGGCCGAGGCCGACGTGCCGTATGACCAGCTCAAGGAGATGGACGACGCCAACCCCGAGTTCCAGCGCACCGACGTGTCGCTTGTGATTGGTGCCAACGACGTCACCAACCCGGCGGCGAAGAACACGCCGTCGTCGCCGATCTACGGCATGCCGATCCTCGAGGTCTCAGATTCGCGCTCGGTGATCGTGATCAAGCGCTCGATGAATCCGGGCTTTGCCGGGATCGAGAACGAGCTCTACTTCGACCCGAAGACCTCCATGCTCTTCGGGGACGCCAAGTCGGCTGTGAGTGAGATCACAGCCGAGCTCGCCGCCCTCTAAGGCTGACCTCAACACTCTGCGCCGCAAGGCGCCACATTCACGCACCCCTCCTTCGCGACGGTATCGGCGCGTACACATCCATGCGTGCCAATTTGGTACGCAATGTAGACAACACACACATTGTCAATGGAGTACATCGTATCTTACACTCAACTGAGGAGAGGAGACGTAGTTATCTGAGGGGTCAGTATTACGCTGCAGCGCTTCACATCTTCGGGTCGAATGTGGTTCATGCTTGCTATCGGGGTGCTGGCATGCGCCGCGTGGGTTTCCGGCGCCGCCCGTCCACACGGAGCGAATGGCGGGCAGCGCCGGTTGACCTCAGCTTCGGCACGCGTCGCGACGGGGAAGGTTGCATCTCCCCGCGCGAGCGCATCGATCGTCGGCGGGAGCGGGGCGTCGATTGCGAACTTCCCTTTTCAGGTAGCCCTGTATGACCCGCGCGCCGGCTCGCCCGCGGCCGGCTTCTTCTGCGGTGGGGTGATTGTCGACGCCACCCATGTGGCAACCGCCGCACACTGCGTCGCCGGTGTCGGAGGGTCGGGGATATCGAGCAGGGTGGCGGTGCTCGCGGGGTCGAGCACGCTTGAGCCCCCGGAGTCCGGGAGTGTGCGCGATCCGGTGCGCTCGAGCGCCTTCGACGCGCACTACAGCGCGCAGAGCAGCGACTACGACGTGGCGCTGCTGACGCTCACGCGCCCGCTGTGGCCCGGCTCGGCAACCCCGAGCGTCAACGGTGTGAACACGATCGCGCCGCTCCCGGTAGATCGCGTCAAGGCCGGCAGGTTTGCCAACCCAGAAGCCTCTCCGGCGGTGCTCGCCACGGCTAGTGGGTGGGGCGACACCAACGCCGCCCCCGGCCACGGGGCAAGTTATCCGGCGAGCCTACGCGCGGTTCGCCTGCCGCTTGTCTTGACCGGGTTGTGCGAAGAAGAGTATTCGGCGATCGAACAGCAGATCACCTCGAGCATGATCTGCGCGGGAGGTGGACATTCCCATCTGGACACCTGCTACGGCGACTCGGGCGGGCCGCTGCTTGCCGACCAGGACACACCCGCCCGCCCGCCGGGCGACTACGTGCTGGTGGGGCTCGTCGACTTCGGCAACGGTTGTGCGCAGGCCGGCTACGCGGGTGTCTACACGCGCGTCGCAAATGCCGAGGTGGCACGTTTTCTGACGTCAGGCAATGGGCACGCGGCCAAGTCAGCCGCCACCCAGGCGAAGCGCAAGAAGAAGCGCAAGAAGCACCACGGCCACCGCGGTCTGACAGGCAATCGTTAGCGACACGGTCTCCGCGCGCCGGGAGCTCGCAGGCAAGCCTGCCGCTCGCTCTGGAACACTGGAAGTGTGCTCTCACGAGAGGATGCGATCGCGGCCCTGTCGCGCCATGAGTTCGACCTGGTGGTGGTGGGCGGCGGGATAACGGGCGCCGGAGTGGCGCTCGACGCCGCGACGCGTGGCTACAGCGTGGCGCTTGTCGAGCGCGCCGACTATGCGGCTGGCACGTCGAGTCGCTCAAGCAAGCTCGTCCACGGAGGGTTGCGCTACCTGCAGCACTTCGACCTTGGACTTGTCCGCGAGGCCCTGCTCGAGCGCCAGCTGATGGTGACGCTCGCCCCGCACCTGGTGCGTCCGCTGCCGCTGGTGGTGCCGGCGTTCGACGGCGCTCGTCCCGACAGGCTGATGGGGGTGGGGCTGAACCTGTACGACGTGATGGCGGTCGACCGCGAGCGGCTGCGGGCACGGCGCCCGCGGCGCGCCCGCGCCGACACGGGGGAGGAGGCGTCCGGCCCAGGAGTTGCGCTGTTGGAGCAGGGCGAGTCTTGGAGCCCTGAGCGCCACCGCGTGATCTCCGGGGAGGAAGTGGTTGAGTTGCTGCCGGCTATCGCCTCGCGTGCGCCTACGAGCGGGTATGTCTTCTACGACTGTCAGACCGACGACGCTCGCCTCGTGCTCACCATCCTCGGCGAGGCGGAGCGCTTCGGGGCGGTGTGCGCGAACAGGCTCAACGCCACCGAGCTCATCGAGCGCGACGGGCGGGCATGTGGAGTACACGTCCACGATCAGGAGAGCGGTGAGCGTTTCGAGCTGCGTGGTGCCAACGTGGTGAACGCCACGGGTGTGTGGGCCGACGGGTTGCGCCCGCGCGAGCTCCACGACGAGGCGGAGCTGCCTGTGATCCGGCCGAGCCGCGGCACGCACGTGTTGCTGCGCCACGAGGACCTGCCGCTGGTGGCGGGTGCGATCGTGCCCGCCGGGGCGGGCCGGACGATCTTCGCGCTGCCCTGGTTGGGGCGCACGCTCGTGGGCACCACCGACAACGACTATGAGGGCGAGCTCGTCCACGTGCCACCTTCGGGTGATGACATCGACTACCTGCTCGCGGCGGTCAACGAGTTCTTCGCCACCAACCTCACGAAGGGTGATTTGGCGGGCGCGTATGCGGGCGTGCGACCTCTCATCTCCACGGGCGACACGAAGAAATCTGTGGACATCTCGCGCAAGGCCGAGCTGTACGAGACCTCCAGCGGCATGATCACGATCACCGGCGGCAAGCTCACGACCTGGCGGCGGATGGCGAAGATGACAGTCGATCGTCTCGTTGAGCGCGAAGCGCGTGAGGCGCCCTGCCGTACCGCGGAGATCCCGTTGGGACAGGCGGTGCCTGTATCAGATCTACCGACGGTGGAAGGCGTTGGCGACCCCGCCCGCGAAGCGCTGGCGAGGCGTTACGGCTACGAGGCGCACGAGGTACTCGCGCTTGCAGCCGAGCGCCCCGAGCTCGGCAAGGCGATAGTGCCTGGATTGCCCGATCTGGCGGCGGAGGTGGTGATCGCGGTTCATCGCGAGCAGGCTCGCAGCGTCGGCGACGTGCTGTTGCGGCGCACCCGCCTCGGCTTGATCGCCGCGCGCGAGCTGCTGGAAGAGGAACAGGGCGCCGCCTCCTCTATCGGGCGCGTGGCGACCCTGATGGCGGGCGAGCTGGGCTGGAGCGAGCAGCGCGCCACCGCCGAGGGTGAGCGTTTCCGTGAGGAGGCCCGTCAGGAGGGCATCCTCGTAGTCGGCTAGGGTTTGACGCCACGCGGGTGCCGGACGCTGTCCAACGCGGCCGGACGCCAACCGCCCCAACCACCACACAGGAGACACACATCAAATGACAGTGCTCGACCGCTCTGAGCTCGAGGCAAGCTCGCTTGCCGACCTACACTTGATCGCCGACCAGATCGGTCTCGAGGGCTTCAGACGACTACGCAAGGCAGATCTAATCGACGCGATCCTCGGTGAGGAGAAAGCCGACGGTGGCGCCGAGGAGAAGGCAGAGCGTCGCGCGCCCGCCCGGCGCTCCCGCTCGACTCGCTCGCGCCGTGGTGGCTCCTCGGACAAGGCCGCGGCCGACACGGATTCCTCTGAGGACGAGTCCGAGGAGGAGAAGGACGAGGAGCGCTCCCGGCCCGCAGCAGGCCGTGGCGCCTCAGGCAGGCGCACGCAGAAGGCGCAGGGCGGCCGCGGTCGCGGCGAGCGTGAGAAGTCCTCAGAGTCCGAGCGGGTGAGCGAGGGCGTCGTGGAGATTCTCGGCAACGGGTCGGCGCTGCTGCGTGTGCAACCGCCGGGGGAGTCAGACGAAGACGTATACGTGTCGGCAGCCCAGGTGCGCCGCTGCGAGCTGGTCGCCGGCGACCGTGTGAGCGGCCCGGTTCGCCCGCCCAGACGCTCCGAGCGCCACCCCTCGCTGGTCCGTGTGGAGACCATCAACGGTGAGTCGGCCGACTCCGTGTCGGAGGGTACGCGCTACGACGACCTACCGGTCTCCTACCCGAGCGAGCGGCTCTCCTTCGACTCGGAGGACCCCACGCTCAAGGCGATCGAGTGGCTCACGCCAATAGGTCATGGATCGCGCGCCATGATCGTGGGGGCGGCGCGGTCGGGCAAGACAGAGACGCTGCGTCGCGTCGCCGGTGCGCTCGCCGGCCGCGAGGGAATCGAGTTGACGGTCGTGCTCGCTGGGGTGCGACCGGAGGAGATAGCCGAGTGGCAGGCTGGGCCGGTGGCGCCGTCGGCGACGCTCACCTTCGCCGCATCGCCTGATTCTCAGGGCCAGGCGGTTGAGGCGGCGATCGACACCGCCAAGCGGCTGGCCGCGCGCGGCGGACATACTGTCTTGTTGATCGACGGTCTCGACGGTCTGCACCCGCATACCGCTCGCAAGGCGCTCGCCGCCGCTCGCAACCTCGCCGGCAGCGGCTCACTCACCATGGTTGCCACCGCCACGAAGCCGTTTGGGGGCGAGACCACGGTGATCGCGCTCGACGCGGTGCTCGCCGGCACTGGCAAGCTACCCGCGCTCGACCTCGTCCACAGCGGCACGCTCAAGCCGGAGTTGCTCGTCGGAGACGATGGCGCCGCGGAGATCGTCCGCGCCCGCGCGGCCGCCGCCGAGGGGTAGACGAACGTCAGGAGGTCGCTGAGCTTTTCAGCGGCCTCTAGCCTCTATAGGCGACCCGGCCCCAAGAGGGCTCGGGGGCCAGCTCGATCGGCTCGCCGACGCCGTCGTGTTGCACGTAGACGAAGCTGCCTGTGTCCTCGACGAAGGAGAATGTGAGCTCGCCCTCGTTGACACGTTGGTCGAGCCATGCGCTGCGGAACACGAGGCGGCGTAGCCAATGCACGAGCGAGCGCTCGGCAGGACCCACGAGTTCGGGCCAGCATTCGTTGACGTGCTCGCCCAGGGCGGAGGCGGGGTCCTGGATGTCGCCGTTGACGGCGAGGTTCACAAGATCCTCGAGCTCATCCTCGCCCAAACGCCCGCCGACGAAGCCAAGCTTGATGGCGGCCTGCTCGCAACGCTCCGAGAAGTCCCGTTCGTTGAACGTGAAGCGCAGGTCGCCGTATTCGAGGACGAAGTCCTCACCGGAGTTGTAGTTGCCGCGACGTGTGGTGTCCATAAGCGTCGGGATCATATGTCGGCTTCCTGCCTGTCCGCCGTACTTGCATGCGATATTGCATTCAGGGGATGCGAACGATGGGGGGTCCGCTGGATGGACGACAAGCCGCGTCTCGCACAAACGGACGCCTCCGGCTTCGCAACGCGGCGCCTCTCTATACGCTCCGGGTAGATGGCGCGCCTCACCGAGCATGGACTGCGCAGGTCGGTCGGGGTCTCCGGCCTGTTCGCCACGGCCTACGGCAATGTGGGCTCCTCGATCTACTACGCGCTCGGGCTTGTTGCGGCTCACGCGCTTGGCCTCACCCCGCTCGTGTTCGTGTTCGCCGGGGGCCTCTTCGCGCTCACTGCGAAGACATACGCGGAGGGTGCGTCGATGTTCCCCGAGGCGGGAGGCTCTTCTTCGTTTGCCCGCCACGCCTTCAACGAGCTCGTGTCGTTCTTCGCCGGCTGGGCGCTCAGTCTCGATTACATCCTCACGATCGCTATCTCAGCGTTCTTCGTCCCGCACTACCTGAGCGCCTTTCCGGGACTCGGAGGGTTGAACCACAACCCGGGCGACATCTTCGGCGGGCTGGTGGTCGTGGTGGCGCTTGCAGCGCTCAATATTCGCGGGCTGGGCGAGTCGGCGAAGCTCAACTTCATCCTCGCGATCGTGGATCTCTCCACGCAGGTGCTGCTTGTTGCGGTCGGCACAGCGCTCGTGCTCGACCCGTCGCTCCTGATCCACCAAGTGCACCTCGGGAAAGTGCCCACATGGCACGAATTGATCTTCGCGCTGTCGCTGGCGATGCTCGCCTACACCGGTATCGAGACGGTGTCGAACATGGCCGAGGAGGCGCGCGACCCGGGCAAGCAGGTTCCCAAGGCGGTCAACCTCGTGGTGCTCGCCGTGCTCGGCGTTTACCTCGGCATCTCGCTCATAGCCCTCTCAGCGCTGCCTGTGATCCATCACGGTGTGGGCTACAGCGCCGCACTGCAGGAAAGCTTTACGCACGCCGGCTACGCGACAGAGCTCGGCGGTCACTTCCAGAACGATCCCGTCCTGGGGATCGTCTCGAGGCTCGGTCTGCATGGGACGGTGTTGAAGCTCGCGCAGTACTACGTGGGTCTGCTGGCGGCGACGATCCTGTTCATCGCCACAAATGCCGGCATGATCGGCATATCGCGCCTCTCGTGGTCGCTGGCCGAGCACCGCCAGCTGCCGGGCATCTTCGCCCAGCTGCACACCCGTTTTCGCACCCCGTGGTTCACGATCGTGTTCTTCTCTGGGCTCGCCTGCGTGTTGGTTCTTTACGGCAACACCGACGTGCTCGGCAACCTCTACTCGTTTGGCGCGTTGCTGTCGTTCACAGTGGCCCACATCGCCGTAGTCGCGCTGCGTGTGAAGAAGCCCGACCAGGAGCGGCCCTACCGGATGCCATGGAACGTTCGCATCCGCGGTGCTTCGATCCCGCTTACGGCGGTGATCGGAGGCATCGGCACAGCCACAGTATGGGTCGTCGTGGTCATCACACACCCCGAGGCGCGACTGGTGGGCATCCCCTGGATGGTGTTCGGGATGGTTGGCTACGTCGTATACAGGCGCCGCCAAGGACTTGACCTGCGCGAGACATGCCGCATCGAGCGAGCGCAGCGCCCGGCGGACTTTGAGGCGCTCGGCTACCGCACCGCGCTCGTGCCGATCTTCGGCGGCGACGTCAGCGCGAGCGCGCTCACCAGCGCCGCCAAGCTGATCGGCGAAGACGGGGTGGTGTACGCGGTATTCGTGCTCCCCGTTCCGAGCCAGCTCTCGCTGGAGTCGGGCCTTGAGGCGGAGGAGGCGGAAGGCCGCGCCGCGCTCGAGAGCGCGCGCATCAAGGCGCGTCGCTCGAACATCAAGATCCGAACCGGCTTGATCCGCACGCGCAACCCCGGCGCCGCGCTCGTGGACGAGGCCAAACGAGTGGGCTCTGACGTCATCTACTGGTCGACGATCCACGCTCCGGTGGGCGAGCAGCGGATCGGCCCGACAGCCGCTTACCTGCTCAGCAAGCGCCCCTGCCGCGTCATCATCGAGACAGAGAATCGCCCCGCCCGCCCGCGCGAGGGGACGGACAAGGCGCCACTCAGCGGTGCGCCCGCGTGAGGCTCACGCCAACCCGAGCACCAGTCGGAAGTGCTGTACGCCCGACTGGCTTGTGGCGCCCGCTGTCAGCGTGCCGAGCGACTTGAGGTAGGGGAGGATCTTCGCGAGCGATTCGCTCTGGGCGAGGCCGACGCCTTCGAGGAAGCCGAGCAGGGTCGGGAATTCGACAATCAAACTCGGTTCGATACCTCCGCCGAGAGTAGACGCTGCGGTGGTGTAGGCGGGGGAGGTAGAGAGCGTGCTCGATGGAGTCAGCGCGCCCTGCACAGACTGCTGGCCGAGGCCGAGGATGAACTTGCCTCCGCCGTCGGCGACGAAGATGACCGCCGGGAAGCCCTGCAGCTTGACGCTGATCGCGGCGTCGGTGCCCGGAATCGAGGCGCTTGCGACGGTGGCTCCCGCGCTCTTCATCAACGCCCCGAGCTTTGCAACCGCTTCGCGCGAGGCGGTGGGATCCTTTGAGGCGATCACGAGACCGGCTTGTAGGTTGAACAGTCCGCTCCCGCTTATGAACATGCCACCCGCGCCGGCCCAGGAGCCGAAGTCCTGCTGCAGTTTCGCCTTGGGAGAGTCGAGTGCCGTAAACAGCTTTTCGATGCTTGGGCCACCGATGGAGGAGAACACCGTCGAGGAGCCGAATGAGGCGACGCCCTGAAGCAGGGCTAGTGCACGGGGGAGGTTCGCTCCCGTGTCGCCGACCCCTGCCGCGAGCCAGGAGGTTCCAGGGAGGGTTCCGAGTGCCTTCGCGCCTTCCGCACCGAACAGTGGTGTGGCCCCGCTTGCGGATTGCACCTCGCCCTGTATCGAGATTGAGTTGGCGGTGGGGGTCACCGACAGCGATGCCCATTTGGCGCCCGCGAACAACTGTCCCAGCAGTGCCACGCCCTGGCCGGTGGCGCCGGTCGAGCCGTGGACCGTCTTGGTCAGCTCTTCGGGCTTCGCGTAGATGCTTGTGATCGCGTCCTTCGGCGGCGTGGTGTAACCGGGAGCGGTCGTTATCGCGGCGCTGCCCAGCGAGGTGTCGATCACGCTCTTCATGCCCGCCTCGCTGCCGATCACCGCGAAGTTCTTGACGATCCCCTCAGCGACCCCGCCGGCGGTGAGTTCGTATGTGACGCCGCGGTAGCCGGCGGCGTGCGCACCCTGTTCGTGCGCACGGCGCTGAAGGAACGAGCGCGCGCTGCCCAGGTTGCTGGTGGCGAGCACGATGGCTCCCTGGGCGCCCTTGCCGAAGCCCGCCGCGCCGAGCGCGGAAGAGATGGCGCTGGTGAGTCCCCCTTCGAGTAGCGATTGCGCCGAGCTTGCGCCCTGAGGCAATGCGCCGGCGTTCAGCGAGGTGACGAACACTGCCGCCTCGTCGCCCACCCACGGCTCGATGTCGTGCTTGAACTGGGGCTGGGTACCTTCGCTCGAGAGCAGCGCCTGCGTGAGCGCGCCGTACGGTTCGGCGAGGTGGGTGAGCTTCTTCGCGGCCACTTCCGCGTCGCCTTTGCTCCCCCCGCTCGGCTTGACCACGAAGCTCGCGTACAGCGGCGCCGTAGCAGGCATGATCGTGGCCGGGTCGGTGTTGCCCGAGCCCGAGGACCCGCATCCCGCGAGCGCAGCCAATGCCACGAGCGGCGCGGCGGCGCCGATCGCCCTCCAGACCCCCGATCTCATGACATGAACGTTACACGCGCGGCGCTTGCACGTAGCTGTGCACGCGCAAGCCAATCGGCGGAAGTGGCCTCCCACAGGCAAAATATGCCTATGAGCAGGGATTTTTGCCTGTTCTGAGGGTTCTTAGAGTGGATTGTGGGAGAAAATGTGCAATTAGGGTTGCGTTGTGGGGGAAAGTGGGGTAACTTCGCGGTAGCGAGCCGTGGTGGAGGAGCTCCTCCCACTCCTCCACCGCGGCTCGAACTACTTGATTGGAGCCTCCCCAGTGGCCTTCCGCGGCACCTTCGACCACACGCTCGATGCGAAGAACCGGCTTACCGTCCCGGCTCGCTATCGCGCGACGCTGGCTGAGGGAGTGGTGCTGGCGATGCCCGTCGACCTCAAGCCCTACGTGGGCGTGTGGCGACCGGAGGACTACGAGCGCTACACCGAGCGTTCGCTCGCGGAGCTGCCGCCGCTCTCCTCCCGGCTCACAGAGCTCGAGCGCTTCTTCTACGGCAGCTCACACGACTCCGACCTCGACGCCGCCGGGCGCATCATGGTGCCGGGCTTTCTCGGTGAGCACGCCAAGCTGGGCAAAGAGGTCGTCGTCGTCGGCGCCGGCGACCGCCTGGAGCTGTGGGATCGCACCGCCTGGAGAGAACACCGACCGGCGCTGCTCGGCAGCGTCGCCGAGATCACGGCTCGCGTTGACCATCCTGCTTGACATGACCACCGTCCACATCCCGGTGCTCGCCGAGGAGCTGCTCGAGCTACTCGACCCACAGCCCGGTCAGGTCGCGATCGACTGCACCTTCGGGGGAGGAGGCCACGCGCGCATGGTCACCGAGCGGCTAGGCCCGGAGGGGACGCTCGTCGCGGTAGACCGCGATCCGCTCGCCGAGGAGCGCTTCATGGAACTGGCGGAGGAGGTCTCCTGCTCGATGCGCTTTATCCGCGGAGGCTACGCCGAGGCGCTTGGGATGCTCGCCGAAGAGGGGTTGCAAGCCGACATGGTCTACCTCGACCTGGGGATGTCCTCGATGCAGATCGACACTCGCGAGCGCGGCTTCTCCTATTCCTACGACGCGCCGCTTGACATGCGAATGGACCCGCGCCAGGAGCTAACCGCGCGTGAGATCGTGAACACCTGGGAGGACCGTCGCCTCGCCGCGATCTTCCGCGAGCTCGGCGAGGAGCGTCACGCCTCGCAGATAGCGCGCGCTATCTGCAGGCGCCGCTCGCAGGCGCCCATCGATACGACCCTCGGGTTGGTGGAGGTCATCACCGCGGCGATCCCCACCCCGGCGCGCTTCGCCGCCGGACATCCCGCCAAGCGTGTCTTTCAGGCGCTGCGGATCGCGGTCAACGACGAGCTCGCGCAGATAGACGCCGCGTTGCCACTCGCGTGGGAGCTCTTGCCCGAAGGTGGGGTGCTCGCGGGCATCTCCTTTCATTCGCTCGAGGACCGGCGCGTGAAGCGATTCCTCGTGGAGCGCTCCACGGGTTGTATCTGCCCGCCCGACCTCCCGGTCTGCGGGTGCGGGCGCGAGCCCGAAGCCGCGCTGCTCACGCGCGGGGCGATCATGCCCACTGCGGAGGAGACAGCTCGCAACCCGCGCGCCTCCTCGGCGCGTCTGCGCGCCGCCACAAAGCTTGCAACTCGTCCCCCGAGTACAGGAGGTCAGGCATGACCCCGCCCGCCACAGCCGCCGCTGCGCCTCGCCTCGCGCCGGGCTCGCGTCGCCGAGCTCCCGTGCGCCCGCGACGTATTTCAGGTCCGGCTCGCGCGACCGAGCCGCGCGGCATCGCTCTGCGTGTCATCGACACCGTCGAGGAGATCTCTTCCAGTTCGCTGCTGGATCGTCTGATCCGAGGACGCTTGTGGATCGGATTGCTCGCATTCGCACTGATCGGCATCGTCGCGATGCAGTTGCTAGTGCTCGAGCTCAACACGGGCATTGGGCGCAAGCTCACACGTGTGGCCCAACTCCAGATCGCAAACTCCCAACTTGGCATCGAAGACTCTGGCGCATCCGCCGAAGCTCGCATCGATCCGCTTGCGACCGCTTCCGGTATGACGTTCGCGCCATCGGGTGCAATTCACTTCGTGGCGGCCAGCCCAGCTGACGTGGCGCGCGCCGCGGCGGCCCTGTCGACGGTCGTCAAAGCCCCGGTGGCCGGCTCCTCCGAATCCTCCTCCACCGAAAGCGGCGAAGCGTCATCCTCGAGCCAGGGTGTCGAAACGAGCACGTCTGGTTCGGAAACGAGTGCCCCGGCGACGGCGGAAAGCGGTTCCAGCGAAGCCTCCTCAGAAGCTCCTGAGACGCCGACGCCTTCGACCGGCCAGACGGCGTCGACCGCCATCTCTAGCGAAGCGTCATCTGGCTCGACGGAAAGCGGGGCGGCCGCGTCGCCAACGGGGGCGGGCGGGGGCGTCCAGGCGGGTCTCGGGGAATAGACGATGGCGATCGTTCAGCGTCGCGTGGGGCTGCTGTTTGGGCTCTTCGTCGTGCTGCTCTTGCTTGCCGGTCTACGCACGCTCTACCTAGGCGGCCCCCATGCGAGCGCGCTGCGCCGGGCCGCGCGCAGCCAACAGCTCACGAACGAAACGGTTCCGGCGGAGCGCGGCACGATCGCCGACCGCAACGGCGTGGCGCTCGCGATCTCAGAACCCGCCCAGGAGCTGACAGCTGACCCCTATCTCATCAAGCAACCGCTGCAAACGGCGCAGAGCTTGGCGCCGCTGCTCGGCCTCACAGAGGCGCAAGTTCTCGCCAAGCTCAGTGAGCGCACAGGCTTCGTGTACCTCGCGCATGCGCTCCCATACGACTCGGCGAAAAAGGTCCTCGCGCTGAAGATCCCCGGCGTGCAGGGCACTCCCGTGATGCGCCGTGTGTATCCGCGTGAGACGCTCGCCGCCCAGGTGTTGGGGATTGTCGGCACCGAAGGCAAGGGACTCTCAGGTCTCGAGTACTCCCGTAACTCCCTGCTCGCAGGGCACGCGGGCGAGCGGCGGGTGGTGAGCGATGCGATCGGCCAGCCTGTGTCGATCGCCGAAACCCGTCCCGAGCAGGCGGGCGCGTCGCTGGGGTTGACGCTCGACGCGAACGTTCAACAGCGCGCCGAAGACGTGCTGAGCGCGGCCGGGAAGGTCTTCCATCCGAAGGATGCGACGGCGATCGTGATGGACCCCAAAACCGGGGGGATCCTCGCGATGGCGAACTGGCCGCAGGTGAACGCCAACCACCCTGGCTCCTCGCCTGTCGAAGCGCTCCAGAACCGAGCGGTGAGCTTCGACTACGAACCGGGTTCCACCTTCAAGGCCGTCACTGTCTCAGGTGCGCTCCAGGAAAAACTCGTCACGCCGGATACAGGCTTTGAAATACCCGACCAGATCCAGGTCGCCGACCGCACGATCCACGACGACACCGAACACCCCGGAGAGTCGCTCACCACCGCCCAAATCCTCGCCCAGTCAAGCAATGTAGGGGCGATCAAGATCGGCCTCCTCGAGGGGAGGCAGAAATTCAACTCGTGGGTTCACCGCTTTGGTTTCGGGTCGCCCACCGGGGTCGATCTCCCCGGAGACGAACGCGGCGCAACATTGCGGCTGAGCCAATACTCGGGTTCCTCGATGGGCAACCTGCCGATCGGCCAGGGGGAGCTTGTGACCCCTATCCAGATGGCCACGGCCTACTCGGCGATCGCCAACGGCGGTGTCCTGCGCCCGCCGCACATCATTGCTCGCGTAGGTACCCACACCGTCCCAAAGCCCGCCGGGCGGCGTGTGATCTCAGCTACCACAGCGAGCGAGCTGCGCACAATGCTCAAGGGCGTGCTCGCGCCCGGGGGCACCGCCCACGAGGTGTCCGTTCCCGGCTATGAGCTGGCGGGTAAGACCGGCACCGCCAGCAAGATCGATCCCAAGACGGGCGAATACTCGAAAAGCGCGTATGTGGCTTCGTTCGTGGGCTTCGCGCCGGCTTCCAACCCAAAGCTGCTGTGCGCGGTGATCATCGACGAACCGCAAACCGGCTCGATCTTCGGTGGGGTGGTGGCGGCGCCCGCGTTCGGTCAGATCATGGGATTCGCGCTGCCGTATCTCGGTATCCCGCCGGGATAGGCGCTCTCTGAGTCGTGTGCGCCCGGTCCGGCGATCCCCTCTGGCGCTGGCCATAGACTCCCGCTCCTTGTACGCAGAGGTGTCAAAGCTATGAGACTTGACGAGTTGACCGCCGCCGAGATCCCTGGCCTGCGGTCGGTCTCGCCGTCGTCCGAGTCGGTGGAGATCACAAGTCTCGTCTACGACAGCCGCTTGGCGGGGCCGGGATCGCTGTTCTTCTGTGTCGACGGACAAGAGATGGATGGTCACGACTTCGCGGTATCAGCCGTGGCCGGTGGCGCCACGGCGCTCGTGGTTGAGCGGTCGCTCGGGCTCGGTGTCCCCGAGCTGCTCGTGGAGTCCTCACGCGCGGCGATGGGCCCGCTCGCGGCCCGCTTCTATTGCGACCCCACCGCGAAGCTGCGCGTGGTGGGTGCTACCGGCACGAACGGAAAGACCACCACTGCTCACCTCGTGCGCGCGCTGCTCGAGGCCTCAGGCGAGCGTTGTGGTCTAATCGGCACGGTCAAGTCCGTCGTGGCTGGTGTGGAGCGCCCGGCGACGCGTACCACTCCCGAGGCGATCGACTTGCAGGCCGACTTCCGCGCGATGCTCGACGGTGGCGAGAGCTGCTGTGCGATGGAGGTCTCCTCCCACGCTCTGGCGCTGGGGCGCACCGATGCGGTTCGCTTTGCCGCGGCGATCTTCACCAACCTCACGCAAGACCACCTGGATTTCCACGACACGATGGAGGAGTACTTCCAGGCGAAGCGTCGCCTGTTCGTTCCACATGTCGCCGGTATGGAGCCGGGTGTTGCGGTCGTCAACCTCGACGACCCCTACGGCCGACGACTCGCTGACGAGCTCGATGGGGCGGTCACGTTCGCGATCGACACCGACGCCGACTACCGCGCCCACGATATGCGCGTCGACTTGAACGGCTCGCACTTCAAGTTGAGCACGCCTTCCGGAGAGCGCTCGCTTTCGCTCCCGCTGCCCGGGCGCTTCAACGTCGCAAACGCCCTTGCCGCGCTCGCGGCGACGCACTCGCTGGGCGCCGACCTCGATACACAGATCGAGGCGCTTGAGCGAGGTGTGCATGTGCCGGGACGTGTGGAGCCCGTCGAGGAGGGTCAGGGCTTCGCGGTACTGGTCGACTACGCCCACACTCCCGACTCGCTGGAGAATGTGCTCAGCGTCGCCCACGAAGTAGGCGACGGCCGGGTGATCTGCGTGTTCGGGGCGGGTGGCGATCGCGACCGAGGCAAGCGTCCGCTGATGGGGGAGATCGGCGCGCGCTTGGCGGACGTGCTGGTGGTCACCTCCGACAACCCTCGCTCAGAGGACCCGGAGGCGATCATAGCCGAGATCATGGCGGGCGCGATCAAGGCGTCGCGACCGGCCGGCGCGCCGCCCGTCGCCGCGGAGGTGGACCGTCGCACCGCGATCGAGCGTGCCGTTCAGATCGCGCAAGACGGCGACGTGCTGGTGATCGCGGGCAAGGGCCACGAGCAAGGCCAGGAGTTCGCCGGGGGCGTGAAGGTCCCCTTCGACGACGTCACCGTGGCGCGCGAAGCACTGGGAACGCGTGTGAGCTGATGGGACGGGTACTCATAGGCGGTACCGCCGCCCTCTTGATCTGCATCTTCCTGAGCCCGAAGTTCATCGAGTTCCTGCGCAACCGCGAGTTCGGCCAGCAGATCCGCGAGGACGGGCCCCAAGGTCACCACGTGAAGGCCGGCACCCCAACGATGGGGGGGATCATCATCTTCCTTTCCATCACGATCCCCTACCTGATCCTCTCCAACTTCGAATGGCGCTCGGTGGGGGTATTCGGAACGGCGATAGCCTGCGCCCTGCTCGGCTTCGCCGACGACTACACCAAGCTCGTCAAGCGCCGCTCGCTCGGCTTGCGTGGGCGCACGAAGCTGGCGATCACGATCGCGATCTCCATCGGCCTGTGGTTCGTAGCGGCCCATGAGGCGCACCTGGCGAGCACGCTGCGGTTGCGCTTCGTCGACTACCAGATCGACCTGGGGGTCTTTTATCCCGTGCTCATATACCTGGTGGTGGCGGGCACCACCAACGCAGTCAACCTCACCGACGGGCTCGACGGTTTGGCGGCGGGCTGCGGCGCGATCGTGTTGCTCGCATACGTGGGTATCACGTTCATCGCGGAAGACTTCGACATGGCGATGCTCGCGGGCACCCTCGTCGGCGGTTGCGTCGGCTTCCTGTGGTTCAACGCCTTCCCAGCCACCATTTTCATGGGAGACACCGGGTCGCTGGGGATCGGCGGGGCGATAGCGGGCCTTGCGGTGATGACCAAGACGGAGGTCCTGCTGATCCTGCTCGGGGGAATCTTCGTGATCGAGGCGCTGTCTGTGGTGATCCAAGTGATCTCCTTCCAGATGACCCGCAAGCGCGTGTTCCTGATGGCGCCCATTCACCACCACTTCGAGTTGAGGGCGTGGTCGGAGACGAAGATAATCCTGCGCTTCTGGATCGTCGCCGCGATCTGCTGCGCGATCGGCTTCACGATCTACCGTCAGAGCCTTGGCTGAGAGCTCCTGCCTGGCGCGCGAGGTGGGTTTGACGTGAGGGATCGGCCCCACTTGCCGCCCGGTCCCTACCTCGTCGTCGGTCTCGCCCGCTCGGGGATCGCGGCGGCGCTCACGCTGTGCGTGCGTGGAGACGAGGTGATCGGTGTGGATGGGGGCGAACCCACAGGATTGGAGGCGCTCGCGAGTGCCGGTGTCGAGCTTCACCCAGGCGAGCAGGGGATTGACCTGCTCGATCGTGTGGGCACGATCGTGAAGAGCCCGGGTGTGCCCGCTGAGGCGCCTGTGATCGCGCTGGCGCGAGAGCGAGGCATGTGCGTGATGGGTGAGCTCGAGCTCGCTTGGCGGCTGCTCGCAAACGAGTTCATCGCGGTGACGGGCACGAACGGCAAGACCACCACGGTCGAGCTGATTGGCCACATCCACCGCGAGGCGGGGCTGCCGGTGGCTGTCGCGGGCAACGTGGGGGTCGCGCTCAGCGGGCTCGTCGGCGAGATCGCGGGGAGCGTGACCGTCGTGTGTGAGGCGTCGTCGTTCCAGCTCGAAGACACACTCGCCTTTGCCCCAGAGGCCGCCGTGCTGCTCAACGTGGCGCCCGACCATCTCGACCGCCACGGCACGCTCGATGCGTATCGGAGGGCCAAGCTGGAGATGTTCGTGCGTCAGTCGTCCTCTGACGTGGCTGTTGTGCCAACGGGATTCGAACCCGAAGGCCTGCCTGGTCGGGCACGTCGTGTGAGCTTCGGCGAAGAGCCCACGGCACAAATGTCGGTGCGCGAGGGGATGCTCCACTGGGAAGGTCAGCCACTGGTCGCCCACTCCGAGCTGTCACTGCGCGGACGCCACAACCTCGAGAACGCGATGGCGGCGGCGGCGGTATGCCTCGCGCGTGGGCTCGACCCGGAGGCGGTGACGAGCGGGCTGCGCAGCTTCGCGGGCGTGCCCCACCGCTTGGAGGAGGTCACGCGACGCGACGGCGTCCTTTACGTCAACGATTCCAAGGCCACGAATGTGGCGAGCACGCTTGTCGCGCTTGAGACGATGGCTGAGGAGGGGCTACCCGCGCACCTGATCCTCGGCGGCCAGGGCAAGGCGCAGAGCTTCGCTCCGCTTCGCGAACCCGTCGGCCGGAGCTGTCGCGCGGTGTACCTGATCGGAGAAGACGCGCCAGTCATCGCGCACGCGCTACACGACTCGAGCGTGCCCGTACGCGACTGTGGTGATCTCAAGCAGGCCGTCGCGCAGGCGGCTGAAGCGGCGCTCCCCGGGGAAGTGGTGCTGCTCTCGCCCGGGTGTGCGAGCTTCGACCAGTTCGCTGACTTCGAAGCTCGGGGAGAGAGGTTCAGAGAGCTGGTCCTGGGCCTATAGCCGAGACGCAGAGGCTTTTGGTCTTCCGCGTCGAAGTGAGCCCTGATGCCTGCAGCCGGACGGCGCGCCAACTCCTCAGGGACCCGTGGTTCGCGAGCCGGCGGCGCGTCTTCCGGTACCAGCTCGCCGCGGCAGCCGTTGGAGCACAGCCTGCTACTGACGGCCACGCTGTGCCTGCTCGCCTTCGGAGTGGTGATGGTGTACAGCTCCTCCTCGGCGAGCACTCTGCTGCAAGGTCGCGGCAGCGGCACCGGCTATCTCGTCAAGTACGTGATCTACGGGGCGCTCGGGTTGGTCGTAATGCGCGTGCTCGCGCGCGACGGGATCGCTCGCGTGCAGAGCCTCGTGGCGCCGCTGCTCGCGGTCTCTTTCGGGCTCGTGCTCGCGATGCACATCCCACATGTGGGTGTCACGGTCAACGGTGCCAAGCGCTGGATCGGCACGGGGCCACTGCAGTTCCAGCCGTCAGAGCTTCTGAAGATCGCACTCGTGCTCTACGGCGCAACGCTACTCGCGCGAAAGCCCGCCCGTGTGCACGACCTGCGCGAGCTCTCCAAACCGCTACTCATGGTGGTGGGCGCGGCCTGCCTGCTTGTCGCCACTCAGCCCGATCTCGGCACGGCGATGGTGATCGCCTTCACAAGCTGCGCGCTGCTCGTCGCGGCCGGCATTCCTCTGCGTAGCCTCGCCATCATCGGCGGCTCCGCATTCGCGGTGGTGGCGCTGTACGCGATCGCGCGCCCTTACGCACGCGCGCGCCTGACCTCGTTCGTTGACCCGTGGGCGCACGCCTCGGGCAGCGGCTTTCAGGCCGTGCAGGGGCAGATCGCGATCGGCTCCGGCGGCCTCTTCGGTGTCGGTCCGGGCGAGTCGGTGCAGAAGATCTTCTATCTCCCGGAGGCCCACACCGACTTCATCCTCGCGGTCATCGGCGAGGAGCTCGGAGTGGTGGGAGTGTCGGCGCTGCTGTTCCTCTACGGCCTCATCGCCTACGCCGGCCTGCGCGCAGCCAAGGCCGCGCGGAGCCTCCACAGCGCCCTGATCGCGGTTGGCATGACCTCGCTGATCGTCTCTCAGGCGCTGCTGAATGTGTTCGCCGTGCTCGGTCTCGCCCCGCTGACCGGGGTGCCTTTGCCGCTCGTCTCCTACGGGTCTAGCAGCCTGATCGTCACGCTTGCGGCGATGGGCTTGCTCCTGAATGTCGCCTCCGGCGGCACTGCGCATGTGCGCGCCGTAGCGCCGTCTCAGCGGCGGCGCTCGCGAGCGGTGGCGGGCGGCGCGAGTGCCTCCGCGCGGGCTGAGAGACGCGTTGCCGACACGCCGCCGCGCGAATCGGCACGATGGGGCCGTGAACGAAGCGCAGAAGAAGATCGTGATAGCCGCCGGGGGAACGGCCGGGCACGTGACGCCGGCGCTCGCGGTGGCCGACGCGCTGCGCGCTGAGGGCGCCCTCGTGACATTCATCGGCGGTGAGCGCGCTGAGGCGGAGCTCGTGCCTGCCGCCGGCTATCCGCTGCGCACGATCCGTGTGGAAGGGCTCAGCCGCAGCAATCCGTTACACGCGATCCGCGCGCTGATGCGCGCTGCACGAGCCTTCGGCTCATCGCGCTCACTGCTTGCAGAACTCAAGCCTGGCGCCGTGATGGGAGGCGGGGGATACGTGGCGGGCCCGGTCGGGTTGGCGGCGCTCACGCGACGTATCCCACTGGTGCTCACGGAGGCCGACAGCCATCTTGGCTTGACCAACCGCCTACTCGCCCCATTTGCGCGTCGGGTGTGTTTGTCGTTTCAAATCGAGGGTCGCACGGGCTCGCGTTATCGGGTCACTGGCAGGCCGATCCCTGTGCTCGGCGCAGATCGAGCCACCGCCCGCGACCGCTTGGGGATCGCTCCGGGGGAGCTGTGTGTGCTGGTGTTCGGAGGGTCGCTCGGCTCACGCTCGATCAACCGGGCGGCGCTGGAGGCCTTTGCATCCGGTGACTTCCATGTGCTGCACGTGTGCGGTCGCCGCGACTACGGGGAGTGCTCGCAAACGGTGCGACGACCCGGCTATGACCTGCACGAGTACCTCGACATCGCCGACTTCGCCCAGGCGCTGGCCGCGGCCGACCTCGTGGTTGCGCGTGCCGGGGGATCGGTGTTCGAGATCGCTGCCTACGGGGCACCGGCGATCCTCGTGCCCTACCCCCACGCCTCCGCCGACCACCAGACCACGAATGCGCGGTGGATGGCTGACGCAGGCGCCGCGATCGTCATCTCCGACGCCGATCTCACCTCCGCGGGCCTTGCGCGGGAGGTGGCGCGACTGCTGGCAAATCGCTCTCGCCTCGCTGCCATGGCCAGCGCCTCGCGACGTCTGGCGCGTCCCGACGCGGCGCGTGAGATAGCCCAGGAGCTGCTCGAGGCCGCCGCGAGATGAGCAAGACGCCCTGGAAGGGCCGAAGGCTTCACCTCGTCGGGGTGGGAGGCTCGGGCATGAGCGGCTACGCGCGCGCGGCTCACACACTCGGGGCGACTGTCAGCGGTTCTGACAGGGCGCTTACGCCTTATCTGAGGCGCCTGCAAGAGGAGGGAGTGATCGCCAGTCCATGCACAGGTCACGAAGCCGCCAATGTGCCTGACGGGGAGGACGTCGAGGTGATCTACTCAAGCGCTGTTCCTGCCGAGAACCCGGAGCGCGTGGCGGCGCGCGAACGGGGATTGGCCGAGCGTCCGCGCGCCGAGCTGCTCGCCGAGCTGACCGCGCTGCGCCGCACGATCGCAGTAGCGGGCGCTCACGGCAAGACCACCACCTCCTCGATGATCGTGCACGTGCTGCGCGAGCAGGGCGCAGACCCGAGCTGGCTGGTGGGCAGCTCGGTTGGCGCCGGGCTCCCCAACTCGCATTGGTCTTTGGTGGCCGATGCCGGGTGGCTGGTGGTGGAGGCCGACGAGTCAGACCGCTCGATGCTGAGCCTGGATGTGGACATCGCCGTCGTCACGAACATCGAGCTCGACCACCACGCCACGTTCGGCTCGCTTGCGGAGCTGTGGGACGCATTCCGCGAGTTTCTTGCGGGAGCCCCGCAAGCGGTCATCTGGGACCGTCCGGACTTGCGCGCGCTGCGGGATGGCCCGGCGGTCTTCTACGACGTCCACGACCCACACACAGACGAGCAGGGCTCCACATTTACGTGGGGCGGGGTTGAGGTGTCAGTTTCGGTGCCAGGCATCCACAACGCGCTGAACGCGACAGCTGCGCTCGAGGCGGCCCGACTCGCCGGTGTGGACGCGACTGCGGCGATAGCTGGTTTCAGAGGCGCCGGCAGGCGCTTCGAGCGGCTCGGTCATACAGCCGGCGGCGCCGAGGTGGTGGACGACTACGCTCACCATCCCACCGAGGTCGCAGCGACCCTGAGCGCTGCCCGCACGCTTGCGCCGAAGCTGCTCCTCGCCGTGTTCCAGCCGCACCTCTTCTCCCGCACAGCGATGCTCGCAAGGGAGTTCGGCGCGGCGCTCGCGCAAGCCGACGTGATCGTGCTGCTCGACGTATACCCGGCGCGCGAGCGCGCCGAGGATCATCCAGGGGTGAGCGGCCTCACGCTTGCGCGCAGCGCCGCCGAGCAAGCCGACGGGCGGCCGGTGTTGTGGTTGCCCGACTTCGACATCGCCGAGCGTGTGTTGCGCGAAATGCTTGGTGTGGGGGACCTCTGTGTCGTGATGGGCGCCGGCGATGTCGATTCGCTCGCACGGCGCTTGGTGGGAGCCTTGTGAGCCAGTCGCCGCCTGGCTCGGTTCGCCGTGACTTCCCGCTGGCGGGTCTCGCGACCGTGCGCACGGGGGGTCCCGCCGAGTTCTTCGCACGCGCCGGCAGCGAGGCTGAGCTGGCCGAGCTTGTTGGCTGGGCCGCGAGCGCAGGCGTCGATGTGAACGTGGTGGGCTCGGGCTCGAACCTGCTCGTAGCAGACGAGGGGGTGCGTGGACTGGTGACAAAGCTCGACCGCGAGCTTGCGGCGGTCGAAGTCGAGGGCGCCCAGATCTTGTGCGGAGGGGGTGCGCGACTGCCCCAGGTAGCGGCCCGCGCGGCCCGTGTCGGTCTGTCGGGGATCGAGTTCGGGGTCAACATCCCGGGGACGGTGGGAGGGGCGGTTCGGATGAACGCCAACGCCTATGGCGGTCAGCTTGCAAGCGTGCTCGAATGGGCTGAGGTCGTGACGGCCTCGGGCTCGGAGAGGCGCGCGCCCGACGATCTCGGCTTCGCCTACCGCGAGTCAAACCTGCGCTCTGGGGAGATCGTTACGCGAGCCTGCTTCTCGCTCGTCAAGTCAGATCCCGAGTCGGTCAAGGCAACGCTCGCCCACATGCGCACGCGTCGCCACGAAGCCCAGCCACAGGGGATCAAGACGTTCGGCTCCACGTTCAAGAACCCCGGCGAGCCGCGCGCCGAAGGACGCACCGCGGGCCTGCTCCTCTCCGAGGCCGGCTGCAACGGCCTTGCCGTCGGTGGCGCTCGCTTCGCGCCCAAGCACGCCAACTTCATCGAGAACACCGGGGACGCCAAGACTGCCGATGTGCTCGCCGTGATGGGCGAGGGTCGACGGCGTGTGCTTGAGCGTTTCGGCGTCGCGCTCGAACCCGAGGTTCAGACACTCGGGGCGGTTTGCTTTCCGTGGGCCACGTAACGCTTCGCCGCGTCCTCGAGGATGCTGAGCATGGCGGGGGTGGCGGGGCTGAGACGGGCGTCGGCGGGAGCGGCGGCGATGACCTGGCGGATCGGTGGGCTGGGGGAGAGTGAGCGGATCGCGATGTCCTCACGTACGACTGAAAGCGCCAGCTCGGGGATCAGCGCGACCCCCACGCCGGCCGCGACCAGGCCCTGAACCGTCTGATAGTCGTCGCTCTCGAACGTCACATTCGGCTCGAACCCGGCGGCGTGGCAAGAGCGCACGACGTGCTTTGCGCATGGGCTGTCACGCGAGGTCTGCACCCACGCCTCGCCACGCAGGTCCGCAAGGCGCAGACCTTCCTTGCCGGCCAGCGCGTGCTCGCGCGGCAGCGCGAGATACATCGGATCGCGCAGCAGCTCCACCCGTGTCACACCCTCCATGCCCGCTTCGGGCTCGTCGAACTCGAACAGCAGCGCTAGGTCAAACTCGCCGGCGCGCAGTCGTGGTGCGATCTCCTCAGGCTCACCCTCGGCCAGCGTCAACTCGATGTCGGGGTAGCTCGAGCGGAACGTGGCGATCGCCAGCGGCATCAGCGTGGCGCCCGCGGTCGGGAACGACGCCATCCGCAGCTTGCCCGCGCGTAGCCCGGCGATCGCCGATAGCTCCTCCTCGGCTGCCTCCAGCCGCGCGAGGATTCCTTCGGCGTGCTCGACGAGCGCCTGCCCTGCAGTCGTGAGGCGGACGCCGCGGGCCTGTCGCTCTAGCAGAGTCATACCCGCTTCGGCCTCGAGTGTCGCCACCTGCTGGGAGACGGCTGACTGGGTGTAGGAGAGAGCTTCTGCGGCGCCGGAGAACGAGCCGCGTCTGGCGACCTCGGTCAGCACTCGCAGTCGGCCAACATTGAGCATTAGCTGACCTTATAGCTCAGATTACGAAGTTCACTGGTGCTGATGGCAGGTGAGTGGCACGCTGTGATCGAAGCCCAGTCTCAGGTCGTGCCACACAAGGACGATCGCCACCAAAGCCGGCAACCGCAGCCAGGCGACACAAAAAGAAGAGCCAGGCGAAAAACGGCACTAGAGAAAAGAGCAAGAAATGTCAGCCAACATCATCATCTCCTACGACGGCACCTACAACGAGGACGACGCCGTGGCGCTCGGTCGAGTGTTCGCGGACGCGGGCGCAAGCGTCTCACTCGCCTATGTCCGTCACGCCTCCGAAGCTGAGACCAGCCGTGAGATCCTCGCCCAGCACGAGGCGGAAACCCTGCTCGAGCGTGGCTCTGAGCTGCTCGGCGACGCCGACACCCCACGCCACGTCATCACCGATCGCTCTACGCCCGAGGGCTTGAGCTCCCTGGCCGAGCAGATCGGCGCTGAGGTGGTCGTGTTCTGCTCGGATTCGCACACCGCCAAGGGCAGCGTCGCGGTTGGCAACTCCGCTCAGCGTCTACTCAACGGCGGCTCGGTCGCCGTGGCGATCGCGCCCGCCGGGTTCGCGCAGAGCGCGAGCAAGCCGCAGAGCGTCGGCGTGGTGGGCGACGGCAGCGCGCACGAGAGCGCCGAGGCGCTGGCAAGCGCGCTTGCAGCCGAGCTCGTCACAAGTGAGGGGCAGCGCGCCGATCTCCTGGTTATAGGCTCGCGCCCGGAGGCCGAGGAGGGGCGTGTGTCGCTCAGCGCGGCCAGTGAGAACCTGATTGAGACCGCGACGTGCCCTGTGCTCGTCGTTCCCCGCGGCCGGGCGCTCGCTTTCCGCGGCACAGTCGCTTTCACCGCCTGAGTAAGTAATCCGGACTGTCGCGTGGCCTGCTCGGTCGCGCGACAGCCGGCGCCTCGAGCGATGCCCGCGCCAGGATTGCGCGGGCATCGGTCGTTCAGCTAACGGGATGCCCGACCTGTCAAACGGAAGCGCGCGTAGCGGGCGAGAGCTTCAGCGAAATCGAGCGTTCCCCCGACCAGGTGTCCTAGAGGGCCGGTCCACAGCCAGGTCTCCAAGCGATGAGTACGACGAGCGGGGATAGGCATCGATCCGCACGGTATCGTGGCAGCCATGCCAGCGACCCTGAAGACCACCGTCACCGAGCTTCCCGAGTCACGCGTGCGCGTGAGAGTCGAGGTTCCCCCCAGCGAGATAGAGGCCCGCCTCGAGCGCAAGGCCCGCCAGTTGGGGAGCGAAATGAAGCTGCCCGGCTTCCGCCGGGGCAAGGTGCCCGCGCCGCTTGTGATCCAGCGGGTCGGTCGTGAGGTGGTGCTCGAGGAAGCTGTTCGCGATACCCTCGGGAACTGGTATTCCGATGCGATCGACACCGTTGGCATCGTCACCGTCGGCGATCCCCAGCTCGACCTCGGCGAGATGCCACAGCATGGAGCGGCACTCGAGTTCTCGATAGAGATCGGCGTGCTCCCCTCGGCGCGCCTCGGTGAGTACAAGGACCTCGAGGTCGGCCGGCGTGAGGTTTCAGTCGAGGACGAGGCGATCCAGCAGGAGATCGATGGTCTGCGTGAGCGTCTGGCGCGTCTCGAGACCGTCGAGCGACCTGCAGAGTCCGGCGATTTCGTGGTGGTCGACTACGTTGGCTCGATCGACGGGGCGCCTTTCAAGGGCGGCGAGGGTCGCGACCAGCTTGTTGAACTCGGCTCGGGCAACCTGATCCCGGGCTTCGAGGAGGGGCTTGAAGGGGCTGAGGCTGGAGAGACCCGCACGATAGATCTCTCCTTCCCGGCCGACTACCCGGCGACGGAGCTCGCCGGCAAGGACGCCTCGTTTGAGGTGACGGTGAAGGAGGTCAAGCACAAGGAACTCCCCGAGGCCGACGAGGACTTCGCCGTCGACATGGGGTTTGACTCCGTGGATGAGCTCACCGAGGACATTCGCACGCGGCTGAGCGAGGCTGAGGAGAAGCGGGTCGACGCGGAGTTTCGCGAGTCAGCGCTCGACGCGGCCGTAGCCAACGCCCACGTCGACACTCCTGAAGCGCTTGTCCAGGCCAAGGCGGGGGAGATGTGGGACCGAATGCTCCACTCCCTCTCCCACCGCGGCATCTCACGCGAGGCTTACTTGAAGATAACCGGGCGCGAGGAGGCGGACATGATCTCCGAGCTGTTGCCCGAGGCGGCGCAAGCATTGCGCCGGGAAGCCGTGATCGCGGCAATAGTCGCCGCCGAGGAGATTGTCCCCAGTGAGGAGGACCTGCTGGAAGTCGTCACTCCCACTGCTGAGCGCGAGAAAATCGAGCCGCAGAAGCTCCTTGACGACCTACGCGAGTCGGGACGCATCGAGGATCTGACCGAGGACCTGGCGGCGCGTCAAGCCGTCGAGTGGGTCGCAGAGCACTCAAAGCCCATCCCGATCGAGCAAGCGCAGGCCCGCGAGAAGTTGTGGACGCCCGAGTCCGAGGATCACAAGGACGGAGGGGACGCCGAGGCGGCTGCCGCACAGCTTTGGACACCGGACCGCTAGCCTAGGGAGCGCGGCGATCGGGATATGTTCAGAAGGAATCCGACCACTGAAGCGAAACTGAAGCGAGGATCATGAGCCCACTTGTACCGATGGTGGTCGAGCAGACCTCGCGAGGCGAGCGAGCGTTCGACATCTACAGCCGCTTGCTCAACGAGCGCATCATCTTTCTGGGGACCCCAGTGGACGATCAGGTTGCAAACCTGATCGTCGCCCAACTCCTGCACCTGGAGTCGGAGGACCCCACCAAGGACGTCTCGATCTACATCAACTCCCCGGGGGGCTCGGTGTACGCGGGTCTTGCGATCTACGACACGATGCAGTTCATCAAGCCCGATGTGCAAACCATCTGCGTGGGTATCGCCATGTCGATGGGCGCCCTGCTGCTCGCAGGTGGCGCGGAGGGCAAGCGCATGGCGCTTCCCAACGCGAAGATCCTCATCCACCAAGTGTCCTCGAGCTTCCAGGGACAGGCCACCGACATCGAGATTCACGCGAAGGAGATCATCGACGTGCGCAAACGCCTCGATGAGATCATCGCCAAGCACACCGGCAAGAAGCTCGAGCAGGTCAGCAAGGACACAGAGCGCGACTACTTCATGTCCTCGGAGGAAGCGAAGGAGT
Source organism: uncultured Solirubrobacterales bacterium (assembly GCA_963702905.1). Lineage (GTDB taxonomy): Bacteria > Actinomycetota > Thermoleophilia > Solirubrobacterales > Solirubrobacteraceae > Palsa-744. Next base: position 2,762,161 of record OY969769.1, on the reverse strand, counting down.
ACGGGATCATCGACCGGGTCATCTCCGAGCACTAACGCTCGGACCGGTCGCACGTCACAAGGAGCTAAACCCATGGCGAGACCGACAGATTCCAACGAGCAGCTCCTCTGCAGTTTCTGCGGCAAGTCACAGCGCCAGGTGAAGAAGCTGATCGCCGGTCCCGGGGTGTACATCTGCGACGAGTGCATCGATCTCTGCAACGAGATCATCGACGAGGAGCTGGCTGCACCGCCGGCGTTCGACCTCGAGAGCCTGCCCAAGCCGCGCGCGATCTACGACGTGCTCGACGAGTACGTGGTCGGTCAGGACGCATCCAAGCGCACGCTGTCGGTTGCGGTCTACAACCACTACAAGCGCGTGCAGATGATGCAGTCGGGTGATTCCGACATCGAGCTGCAGAAGTCGAACATCCTGCTACTCGGCCCCACCGGCTGCGGCAAGACGCTTCTCGCGCAAACGCTCGCGCGCATCCTCAACGTGCCGTTTGCGATCGCTGACGCCACCGCGCTCACCGAGGCGGGGTATGTGGGCGAGGATGTCGAGAACATCCTCTTGAAGCTGATCCAAGCCGCCGACTACGACGTCAAGAAGGCGGAGACCGGGATCATCTACATCGACGAGGTCGACAAGATCGCGCGCAAGGCCGACAACCCGTCGATCACGCGCGATGTCTCAGGGGAGGGTGTCCAGCAGGCACTGTTGAAGATCCTCGAGGGAACTCAAGCCTCGGTTCCGCCGCAAGGTGGGCGCAAGCACCCCCACCAGGAGTTCCTCACGATCGACACCACCAACATCCTGTTCATCTGCGGAGGCGCCTTCGCGCACCTCGACCAGGTGATCGAGCGTCGCATCGGCCACAACGGCGTTGGCTTTGCTGCGGCGATCGAAAGCAAGCAGGAACGGGACACCGGCGAGATCTTCGAGAACTGCCTGCCGGAGGATCTCATCGAATACGGGCTGATCCCCGAGTTCATCGGACGTTTGCCCGTGGTGTCAGCGGTACACCAGCTCACCCGCGACGATCTCGTGTCCATCCTCACCGAGCCGCGCAACGCGCTAGTCAAGCAATTCCAGCGCTTCTTCTCCTTCGACGGCATCGAGCTGGTGTTCGCCGAGGACTCGTTGCAAGCCGTCGCTGAGAAGGGCCTTGAGCGCGAAACGGGCGCGCGCGGTCTGCGTTCCATCATCGAGGAGATCCTGCTAGAGGTTCAATTCGAGCTGCCCTCACGCCGCGACGTCAAGAAGTGCGTCGTAACCCGCGACACGGTCGAGAAAGGCACTACGCCCACGCTCGTCACCGAAGCCGCCCCAGAGGAGCCCGAAGAGCACTCATTGCGCGAGGAGTCGGCGTAGTCTCAGCTAGGTCTGGCCGGACGAGCGTCCCCGTCGACGGGCGATCTCGAGCGATTCAAGATCTACAAGATCCTGTGGTCGTGCGCTGGCGCGCTTCATGGCGATCATGTCTTCAACTGAGGCGATGCGCACGGTGATGCCGTCCAGATCTATTTGGTTTGCGTGAGCCCTGAGAGTGGTGTAGCTCGGAGAGCCATCCGGTTTGACGAGTAGGTCAAGATTGCCGTCGGGTGTCGTAAGGGTCAGAATCTGTGTATGCCTGAGAGTGTGCCCGTCTGGTACGAACGGGACATCCTCATCGACTCCTCGCAGGCGTGCTCCGAGCGAAGTGAGTACCGCGCCCAACCGATCGAGATTCTGTATGTCCGTTGAGTAACAGATGTCCAGGTCCTTGGTGAAACGTGGCGCTCCCTGCATGATCACGGCGACTCCGCCGACTACGACGAAATCCACCTGGCCATCGGTCAAGCGGCGCAGCAGGACGGTCAGTCGTAGGTTCGGCTGATCGAGCCACGAGTCAGAGGCGTTCACCGCGACTCCTCGCAGCAGCAAGCGCCAACGCGCGTGCTTCGGCATACATCGCTTCGATGCCGCGTAGACGTTCAGCTGGCGACAGTTCCAGCTGCTGACGGATCAAGCTCTCGTCAACGCCTGGTCGCCGTGTCGGGGCATCGAGGGTCAAACGGTGCCCAGTCGCCCACAGCACGTTGTCAAGCGTGTCAACTGTGGGGTTGCTCCCTGGGCGCTCAAGTTTGGCGATAGCGGCCTGGCTCACTCCTAGTCGCTGGGCCAAAGCCGCCTGACTGAGGCGGGCATCACTGCGAGCTTTACGGATCAATGTGCCGGCATCGGACATGGACTCAATTATAACCTAAAAGTTGTGCAGACAATTAGCAGCATCCGCCCCAATGTATCCGATCTGCCGGACCGCTAGTAGCATCCCGCCCGTGTCGATAACCGAGGAGATCTAAACGTGCACGACGAGTACCGCATCCGCGTAGAGGTGCCGCGCGAGCGGGCGCATGACTTCCTGCGTGCGCTGGAGTCCCACGAGCGCGACGGCGCGACAGGCGCTCCCAGCCCCGAGCACGTCGCCGTCAGCCACGAGGAGGGCCATGTGTTCCTGTACGCCGACTCCTCCGAGGAGGCCGGACGAGCACGCGCTGTGGTCGAAGCCGTCCTGTCTGAGCAGGGCATCGCTGCAGACACAAGCTCGTGGCGATGGCATCCCGAGGAGGACCGCTGGGAGGATGCTTCGCTTCCTTTGCCCTCCACGGCCGCCGAACATGCTTCCGAGCACGAGCGCCTCGAGCAGGAGGAGACCGAGGAATCTGAGCAGGCCGGCTACCCGGAGTGGGAAGTGCGTATTACGCTCCCGACCCACCACGACGCGCGCGCTTTCGCGGAGAAGCTGGCGGGGGAGGGCATCCCGGTGCAAAGCCACTGGCGTCACCTAACGCTCGGCGCCAACGACGAGGACGACGCCCGCGCTCTCGCCGAGCGTCTGCGCGCCGAGGCGCCACAGGGCAGCACGCTGGATGTCGAGGGTGCCGCCTGGCCGATGTGGGTGAAACTGCACGACCCTGCCCGCCCGTTCGCCATCTTCGGCGGCTTGGCGCAGTAACGGGCGCACAGGCGTTTCGCGCCCGCAATCGAGAGCGTGCATTGAGCGACTAACCGATGACCTGTATGTGACCGCAGTCGTGCACGGCGTACTGTGGCGCGCAATATGTCTTGGCTGTCCACTTCGACCTGAAATGGTTGACGAAGCGTTTGAGGGCGCGCATTTGACCCCGTGCGCTCTTGTGGCCAGCTGTGGCGCGTCGCTGGATTCGTGAAGAGAGAATGTCGAGTTCGACGCGTAGGAGTAGATCTGCGACCGTTTGCTTCGTTTCTCTCAGAAACTTTCGGAAAGCCCGCAGCTTTGGGAACTGTGCTTGTCGCAGTTCGTGAAAGTGCTGTTCTACCACTGCCTGGCTCACATGAACTTTCAGGTCAGCGGCTTCGCCGATCACCCAATCTGCCGAGATCAGGAAGCCCATCACCTGTTCCATTATCGCCTGTTCCTGTTCCATTTTTTCACGAGCACTGGGCTTGTGCTTCGCGTGAAAGGCAGTTCCTGCCTGTGCGACCGCGCTCCAGTGCTGGAACGTCGCTTCTGTTATCTCCTTTGGCCCGACGCAGGCCACAACCACGTGCTGCGGGGTGAGTGGATTTGGTGATGTTGCCGGGCCGGCTTCGCTTGTCACAAGCACTGTGCCGTTTGGCGCCGTCGTGGGCGGGCAAATCGCAGTAGCGACAAGCGGCTGAGCGACGCCTGACATCGGCCAAAGCACGCAGAGACAGAGAAGTGTCGATGTGCAGGCCATGATCTTCCCAAGCCTCGCCAACAGTGTCCTGGTCGGTGCCATGGCTCGCACCATATCCTGAAAAGTGGAACGGCGGGCTCTTGATTGGGCGTGAGGTGGTGTGGCTGCGTACACTCACGCTCCCATGAGCGAGCGGATCAAAGAGCTGGAAGAGAGGACGCGCTTCGAGCCGAGCGAGGTGGAGCCGCGCATCGTCGAGCGGTGGCTTCAGAGCGGGCTCTTTCACCCCGAGCCCGAGGGCGAGGCGAGCGAGAACTATTCGATCGCGATCCCGCCGCCGAACGTGACCGGGTCGCTGCACATGGGGCACGCGCTGAACGGGTCGATCCAGGATGCGTTGATCCGATATCACCGCATGAACGGGAGACGGACGAAGTGGATCCTCGGCACAGACCATGCGGGGATCGCGACGCAGGCGCAAGTGGAGAAGGCGTTGCGAGCTGAGGGGAAGAGCCGTCAGGAGATCGGGCGTGAGGCGTTCGTGGAGCGCGTGTGGGAGTGGCGCGAGCACTACGGCCACACGATTGTCGAGCAGTTCAAGCGGTTGGGGGCCTCCTGCGACTACTCCGAAGAGCGCTTCACGCTGGATGAGGGCTACGCGCGCGCCGTGGCTGAGGTGTTCGTGGCGCTGTACGAGAAGGGGTGGATCTACCGCGATCGTTACATCGTCAACTGGGACCCCGGCAGCCGCTCGGCGATCTCAGACCTCGAGGTGGAGGAGCGCCGCGAGATCGACACGCTCTACTCGATCCGCTACGACGTGGAGGGCGGGGGGAGCGTAACGATCGCCACCGTTCGCCCGGAGACGATGCTCGGCGACACCGCGGTGGCCGTGCACCCCGATGACGAGCGCTATCGCGATCTCGTGGGACGCACGGCGATCCTCCCGCTCGTGGGTCGCCATCTGGAGATCATCGCCGACGAGTACGTGAAGATGGACTTCGGGACGGGCCAGCTGAAGATAACCCCCGCGCACGACCCCAACGACTTCGAGATCGGCTCTCGCCACGACCTCGACCAGGTGTCGGTGATCGGTGAGGACGGTCGTATGACCGCGGAGGCGGGTGAGCGTTTCGCTGGGTTGACGGTGATGGAGGCGCGCGAGGCGGTAGTGGCGGCGCTCGAGGAGGAAGGGCGGATCGTGGCGCGCGAGGAGTACGAGCACGAGGTGCCCTACTCGCACCGCTCAGGTCAGCGCATCGAGCCGCTCATCTCTCTGCAGTGGTTCATGAGCATGACCGAGCTTGCTGGCCCGGCGATCGACGCGGTGCGGGACGGGCGCGTGAGGATTGTTCCCGACAACCATCGCCGTGTGTATCTGGACTGGATGGAGAACATTCGCCCCTGGTGCATCTCGCGCCAGCTGTGGTGGGGGCATCGTCTGCCGGTGTACTACTGCGAGACGTGCGCCCATGTGAACGTCGCTACGTCCTCACCGGCCGGCTGCGCGGAATGTGGCGGTCATGTGCGTCAGGAGGAGGATGTGCTCGACACCTGGTTCTCCTCGGCGCTGTGGCCCTTCGCGACGCTCGGCTGGCCGGATGAGACGCCCGAGCTGAAGGCGTTCTACCCGACCAACGTGCTCTCCACGGCGCGGGACATCTTGTTCCTGTGGGTGGCTCGCATGATCATGATGGGTCTGGAGCTGACCGGCGAGGTTCCCTTCTCCGACGTCTACATCCACTCGGTGATCCAGGCGCCCGACGGGCGGCGTATGTCGAAGTCGCTTGGTACCGGAATTGACCCGCTGGATGAGATCGCCAAGCATGGCGCCGACGCGGTGCGCTTCGGTTTGCTAGCGATGTCATCTAGCCAGGACGTGCGCTATTCCGCCGAGAAGATCCAGCAGGGACAGGCGCTCGCCAACAAGCTCTTCAACGCTGCCCGCTTCGCGCTCACGCGCATTCATGCGAGCCTCGGGAAGCGCGCCGAGACGATCGAACCGGCCGCGATGCCACGTACTGTGGAGGACCGCTGGATCCTCTCACGGCTCTCCCAGATCGTTGCCGACACCGGAGCGCGCATCCAGAGCTACGATTTTTCCCACGCGGCGCTCGGCCTGTACGACTTCGTGTACGGCGAGCTGTGCGATTGGTACATCGAGCTGGTGAAGCACCGCCTACCCGACCTCGCCGATGGTGAGGACGGTGGCTCCGAGGAAGAGCGAGTGGCGCTCGCCGCCACGTTGCTGTACGTGCTGCATGAGACGGTTGCGATGGCGCATCCGGTGATCCCCTTCGTCACCGAGGAGCTGTGGGGGTACCTGGATGGGGGCGAGGAGCTGCTCGCCGGCGCGCCCTACCCGCGCCCGCAGGAGGACCTGATCGATTTGGAGGCCGAGGTCGTGTTCGAGCGCACGATCGAGGCGGTCACCGTCATACGGGGATGGCGGGATTCAGTGGGAGCGCGTGCCGGGCTGCTCATTCCCGCTCGCCTGAGCGCCGACTGCTACGACGCCACCTCCGGGCTACTTGCGCGGATGGCAAGACTCGAGCTTGCGGGCCGCGAGACCGCGGATGGCGCTCCAGTGGCGTCGATCCCGGTTCCTTGTGGGACGGTGGATGTGCTCTCCGGAGAGGGTCTTGACTTGGGGGCGGCGGAGCGCCGCCGCGAGGCCGCAAGGGAGAAGCTGCGGACCGAGATCGAGCGTGTCCAGGCCAAGCTCGAGAAACCCGGGTTCGTCGAGCGGGCGCCGGCTGCCGTGGTCGAGGGTGAGCGTGAGCGCCTCCGCAATCTCGGCGCCGAACTGGAGGCTTTGTGAGCGCCGCAGGCGATTCGCCTTGGAGCGCAGATCGCGCCGAGCGCCACCTGCGCTCACTCGAGCTGTTCGGGATGCGCTTCGGGCTGGACCGCATGCGCCGCATGATGACCGTGCTCGGATCGCCCGAGCGCAGCTTCGAGACGATCCATGTGGTGGGAACGAACGGCAAGACCTCCACCACGCGCATGACCGCGGCGATCCTCGAGCGTCACGGGTTGTGCACCGGGAGCTACGTGTCGCCACACCTTGTGTCCTACACCGAGCGCGTTCAGGTCGCCGGGCAGGATGTCGACACGCACGCTTTTGCCGCCGCGATCGCCCGTGCGGCATGGGCTGCCGACCGTGTCAACCGCACGCTTACCGAGGACGATCACGTGACCCAGTTCGAGCTGCTCACCGCCGCTGCCTTCTGGGAGCTGGCCAGGCGTGAAGTGCAGGTCGTGGTGGTGGAGGCGGGTCTCGGGGGCCGCTTCGATGCCACGAACGTGATCGACTCGAAGGTGGTGGCGCTCACGAACGTCGGCTTGGAGCACACCCGCTGGCTTGGCCCCACCATCAAGGACATCGCCGCGGAGAAGCTCGCTGTGCTCGGGGAGGGTGCGGTCCTCGCGATCGGCGTGGACCTGCCATCTGAAGTGCTCGACCTTGCCCATGCGGCAGTCACCGAGCGTCGCGCACGGCTGCTCGTCGCAGAGCGCGCCTCCGCCGATTTGGCGATGGGCGCGCGAGGATCCTTCCAGCGCGAGAACTTCGCGCTCGCCCGGCTCGCCGCCGGGGCATATCTGGAGGGCATGGGCGTCGACATGCGCGAGTCGGAGGTCCGTGCGGCGGCAGCGCTCACGTCGATCCCCGGTCGCATGCACGTCGTCGCGCATGACCCTTTCACCCTGTTGGACGGCGCTCACAACCCCGCGGCGGTGGAGGCGATGGCGGCCTCGCTGCCAGAGTTGCTCGCGGGTCGCCCAGCGGCGCTCGTGCTTGGGGTACTCGACGACAAGGACGCCGCCGGCATGCTTGCGCGGCTGCTCCCTTCCTTCGAGCGCGCATGGTTCACCCCGCCGCCAAGTCCGCGGGCGCTCTCGCCCGCGACGCTCTCCTCGCTTGCAGGTCAACTCGGCTTCGAGGACATCGCGTGCGAGTCTCAACCGATGCGGGCGCTCGCCGCGGCCCAGAGCTGGGCCCGTGCTCGTGAGGGAGGCGGCGCGGTGCTCGCCACCGGCTCGGTGTATCTGGTCGGCGACCTGCTTGCCCACGCCGGCGAGCTGGGCTTGCGCGGCGGTCTGGAGGTCGAGGAGTCGCTCGAGGCGGGCCGCCAAGCGAGCGACGTAGAGCGGAGAGGGGGGGCGGGATGAACGACGATGGTCCCTCAGTGCTCACGATGATCGGCGCTGTCGCCCTCATCGTGGCGCTCGTGATCCTGGTCTTCTTCGCCGCCGGCTACGGGTTCGGGCGGCTGTTTCTTTGACGTGCGCAGCGCTTCTTCCGGGCTAGGCTCTAAACTCGTCCGCCCGATGCCCGTTCTAGTGTCAATTCGCACAGGGTCGTGCATGAGCGCCCGCGGTGGGCCAACCAATCACACAATCCCCCACCCAGGACATTAAGAGCCGCCGATGCCCCCCATCGCTTACTTCGGAATCGAAAGCAGTGGCCTGAGCCTCGCGATCGACCTTTTGATCCTGTTCCTCGTGGTGCTGTACGGGTCGCTGGTCTACTGGACCTACGCCGACGCTCGCCGGCGCATCGCTGACCCGATGTTGATCGGGTGCGCCACGGCAGCGTCGCTGTTCCCGTTCGTGGGCACCATCGTGTACATGATCTTGCGCCCCCCGGAGTACCTGGAGGACGTGCGTGAGCGCGAACTCGATCTCCAGGCCGCCGAAGCGCGCCTCCACGAGCTCGACTACAGCCTCTGTCCGCACTGCGACTATCGCATTGAGCGTGACTTCATCCGCTGTCCAAGCTGTCTACGGAAGCTCAAGGAGCGCTGCACCAGCTGCTCCAAGCCACTCGACAGAGCATGGACGATCTGCCCCTACTGTGAGACGGAGGTCCCTGAGGCCAAGCCGACACGTCGCGCTCGTCGCGAGCGGACGGCCACCGGAGAGCTCGCCTCGCGCACCCGCGCGAGCGCAGATCCAGAAGCAACCGCCGCGCTCGCCGAGGAGAACGGCAAGTCAGACTCCACAACACCCCCCGCGCGCTCGCGAAGCGCCAGCCGTCCCCGCTCCAGTAGCTGACGGCGCTCGGGCTCAAGCAAAGCCTCTCAACCAAAGGAACCCATGGACCGCACTTTGATCCTCGTAAAGCCTGACGCCTTCGCCCGCTCGCTCAGCGGCGAGATCATCGCCCGCTTCGAGCGCAAGGGACTGCGCATCGTCGCTCTACGACACATGACCGTGCCCGTGGAACTGGCAGAGCGCCACTACGCCGAGCACGCCGAGAAGCCGTTCTTCGGTGAGCTCGTCGAGTTCATCACCTCTGGGCCGATCGTGGCGATGGTGCTCGAGGGCGTCGATGCGGTGAAGGCGGCCAGGCAGCTCATCGGCGCCACCAACCCGCTCGACGCGGCGCCCGGCTCGATCCGCGGCGACTTCGCGATCGAGATGGGTCAGAACATGGTGCACGGCTCCGATTCGGCTGAGTCGGCCGCACGCGAGGCAACCCTGTTCTTCCCTGATCTAGCCGGCTGAGGCTCGTGGCGGGCGTCACCTCCACGGAGAGCGCCGAGCCCGATCCGCTGGTCCTGGCCTCCGCGTCCCCGCAACGTCGTGCGATCCTCGAGCGCCTCGGCGCGCGGTTCACGGTCCGTCCCACCGATGTCGAGGAGATCGAGCAGGGCGATCCCGCTGAGGTGGCAAGCGAGAACGCGTTGCTCAAGGCGCGCGCGGCGCACCTTCACGTGAAGGAGACAGTGCTGGGCGTCGACACGTTGGTGGCGCTCGAGGGACGGATCTATGGCAAGCCGGCCGACCGCGACGCCGCTCGTGACACGTTGAAGGCGCTCGGCGGCGCCACTCATACCGTCTTCAGCGGCGTCGCTCTCTTGCAAGATGGGCGTGAGCAGGTCGCGGTCGCCCACACTGAGGTGTCCTTTCGTGAGCTGGAGGACGAGACGATCGAGTGGTATCTGGAGAAGGAGGAGTGGCGCGGCCGGGCTGGCGGTTATGCGATCCAGGGCGCCGGCGCTGTGCTTGTGCGCGAGATCCACGGCGACTACGAGAACGTTGTCGGACTCCCGCTCACCACGCTGCTCGATCTCCTGCCAGAGTTGCTTCAAAGACGCATCCGGTAGGTCGCAGCCGCGAATTACCTGCAAATACGCTGTCATGCGTGCAGCGTGGGCAATGGGGTCCGCTAGACTCCCCGCCGGGTACGCCCCCTGCCACCGGGCGCCGACCGACCGGTGCGGCGAAGCCGAATACAGAGCGTGCTCCCACTCGCAAGATGAGCATCCTCACGTATCTCACCGGATTCGGTGGCCGCGACATGGCGGTCGATCTCGGCACCGCAAATACGCTCGTGTACGTGCGCGGGCGCGGTATCGTACTCTCGGAGCCAAGTGTGGTGGCGATCGACTCCCGCACCGGCGAAGTCCACGCGGTGGGGATCGAGGCGAAGCGAATGCTCGGCCGCACCCCCGGCACGATTCAAGCGATTCGACCGCTCAAGGATGGCGTGATCGCCGATTTCGACGTCACCGAGGAGATGTTGCGCCACTTCATCCAGAAGGTTCACCAGAACCGCTGGGCCCATCCACGCGTGGTGGTGTGCGTACCGTCCGGTGTGACGGGCGTTGAGAAGCGCGCGGTTGAGGAGGCCTGTCTGTCGGCGGGCGCCCGCACCGCGTATCTCATCGAGGAGCCGATGGCGGCGGCGATCGGCGCAGGTCTGCCCGTCGGTGAGCCTACCGGCTCGATGGTGGTGGACATCGGCGGGGGCACCTCCGAGGTGGCTGTCATATCGCTCGGGGGCATCGTCGTCTCACAGTCGATTCGCGTTGGCGGCGACGAGATGGACGAGGCGATCATCAACTACGCAAAGAAGGAGTACAAGCTGCTCATCGGTCAGCAAACCGCCGAGGAGCTCAAGCTCGAGATCGGCTCTGCGTGCGCTATGGAGGAGGAGCTCCAGGCGGAGATCCGCGGGCGCGACATGGTCTCAGGCCTGCCGAAGACCGTGGTGCTCACCAGCGAGGAGATTCGCCAGGCGCTAGAGGAACCACTGGGTCAGATCATCGAGGCGGTGAAGGAGACGCTCGACCGTACCCCGCCCGAGCTGGCCTCGGACATCATGGACCGCGGCATCATGCTTGCGGGCGGAGGCTCGCTCCTGCACGGCCTCGACCAGCGCCTGCGCGAGGAGACACAGATGCCTGCCCACCTCGCGGAGTCGCCGCTGACGTGTGTGGCGGTCGGCTCGGGACGGTCGCTCGAGGAGTTCGAGGCGATCCACCGCTCCAACCGCAACTCGCGCAACCGACGCCGGCGATGAGGACCGCCGCGGCCGGCCGCACCGGCGTGGCCCCTGACGGCTCGCGGGTACCCTGTCGAATGAAGCCTTCGGAAGGTCAATGCTTGTGTATGACAAGACGGTCCGGCGCAGACGCGCGGTGCTTGCACTGCTCGTCGCGCTCTCACTGATACTGCTCACCGCCTACTTCGGCGAGGCCCGTAGCGGTGGCTTGCACTCGCTGCAGAGCGGTTTTCTGACCGTCGTCTCACCGATCCAGGATGGAGCCAACAAGGCGCTCAAGCCGGTGCGTGACCTGTTCGGATGGTTTGGCAGCACGCTCGACGCCAAGAGTCAGAACGAGGGGCTACGCAAGCAGCTCGCCACGGCGCGTAGGGAATTGATCGCAAAGCAGTCAAACGAACGCTCCTACGGCGAACTGCTGAAGCTGTATGACCTCCGTAAGACGCTCTCGATCGCCGACTACACCCCGGTGACCGCCACTGTCATCTACCAGTCGCCGAACATCTGGTACTCGACGGTCACGATCGACCACGGCTCTTCCTCAGGGGTGCGTGTCAACGACCCTGTCATTGACGGAGAAGGCTTGATCGGGAAGGTCACACGAGTCGCATCCGACGGCGCGCTCGTCAGCCTTATCACCGACAGCGAAGTGGAAGTCACGGCGAAGATCAGTGCCACCGGGGCTGAAGGGATCTTGCAACCGCAGGTCGGCGAACCCGGCCGTCTGCTCATGCAGTACGTGTCCTCCACCAGGTCTGTGTCCCGTGGTGACTACGTGGTCACAGCCGGCAAGGTCTCATGTCACTGCGAAACGCTCTTCCCACCCGGCATCCCGATTGGGAGGGTGACCTCCGAAAACGAACAGAGCCCGTTCAAGTCCGTCAATGTGAGCCCGCTCGCGAATTTGCACAACCTCGACGTGGTGCAGGTACTCACCCACACGTCGTCTTCCCGGGCTGCCGCCCTCAGCGGCGTGGCGGCGAGCCTGACACCCGGGGTGTCCTCGGCCTCTGAAGGAGAAGCGGGCGGCCAGCTCGCGTCGACCGGCGGCGGATGAGTACCCGGGTACTGACACCTCAGAGCACGAGCGCCGGCCAGGCGAGCGCGGCGTGGCTGCCGGGATCGTTGCTGTGGCGGGTGGCGATCCTCTCCGTGGTGGTGGTGTTCGTGCAGATCAGCGTCATCTCGGAGGTGCCGGTGTTCGGCGTCAGCGTCGACCTCTCGCCGCTGCTCGTCGCCTTCACCGGTCTGCTGTGCGGCTCGATGCTCGGCGCGATCTCCGGCTTTGCCGTGGGGCTGCTGATCGACCTCGCCCTGATGCAAACGCTCGGGGTCACCTCGCTCACGTTCACGCTCATCGGCTACGGGGCGGGTCGTCTGCGTGAGCTGCGCGACCCCCAAGCCGCGCTCACCCCGCTGTTGGTAGGCGCCGCCGCCGCCGCGACCGCCATGGTGGCCTACTCGGTGATCGAGTTCCTGCTCGGCGTCGATGCTCCGGTGAGCTACGAGCTATTGCGCGAGATCGTGGTTGGCGTGCTCGTCGACACGGTCGTTGCGCTACCGATGTGGGCGCTCGTGCGCCGCTGCCTCATCGGCGGGCTGCCGGAAGATCCACGTCGCCGCCGCCGTCGTGCCTACACGACCGGAGGGCTGAGCCCGCTGTCGCACTCCCCGGGGCGCGGTAGGGATTCTCGGCGCGGGGGATCGCGTTCCTCAGCGGATGGGGCCTCCATGCTTGGGCCGCTCACGCGTGCGTCGGAGCGTGAGCGATGAGCACGATAGAGCGGCTCAAGCCCAGTGAGTCGCGCGGACAGGTCTCTCCACAGCTCGGCCTGCGCGTGGCCGTCCTTGGCAGCTTGGCGTTGGCGATGTTCGCGATCATCTTCTTCAGGCTCTGGTATCTGCAGGTGTTGACGGGCGAACAGTACGTCCACCAGGCAAAGGTGAACGACCAGCGGGTGCTGCCGGTGCCCGCCCCACGGGGAGAAATCCTCGACCGTACGGGACGGCCGATCGTCTTGAGCAGCACTACCAATGCGGTTCAGGTGATCCCTAATTCGCTGCCTGCCGCGGTGCGAGTGCAGGCCGCCGAATACCAGCAACAGCTCACCAAGGCACAGGACGAATACGTCGAAGCGCACGAACGGGTGAAGGCGTTCGAGAGCGAGCTGAGCGGGCGTCGCGCGATCACTCACGCCGAGCGCGTGGAGCTGCACAGGCTCCGCCATCAGGCGGCGCACCTACGCTTTGTCCCGATCCCCTCGCTGCCGACGTCAGCGACGAGCACGCGCCGTCTGTTCGGCCGACTGTCCCCAGTGATCGGATTGAGCCCACGGGTGATCGACGAACGCGTGATCGCGGGCATCACAAAGCTGCCTTACGCGCCGGTGACGATCAAGGAAGACGCCGGCCGCGCGGTGCTGTCCTATCTATCCGAGCGGCGCAACGAATTCCCTGGGGTGCGCCAGGAACCTGTGTCGATCCGGCACTATCCCTACGGGGAAATGGCCGCGCAGGTGCTCGGTCACGTCGGCCAGGTCTCAGAAGGCGAGCTGAAGCTGAAAGCCTTCCGCGGGGTGCAGCAGGGCACTGTGGTGGGCCAGGAGGGGCTCGAGTACTACTACGACCGCTATCTGCGCGGGGTTCCGGGAGCCGAGCACGTGCAGGTGAATGCCGCCGGCGAACCGATTCCCACCGCGCTGCCCGCGACCGCGCCGAGCGCCGGTCACAGCGTGCGACTGTCACTTGATCTGGGGCTCGAGCGGGAGGCCGAACGTGCCCTGCGCCAGGGGATCTCCGAAGCCCAGGCCTCCGGCAAGCCTGCCGACGCGGGCGCGTTCGTTGCGATGGAACCACGCAATGGCGAGATCCTCGCGATCGGCTCTTACCCCAGCTTCAACCCCAACGTCTTCGCCAAACCGCTCACTCAACGGCAGTACAAGTCGCTCACCGAAGGCGCCGGTGCCTTGACCGATCGTGCGGTGGACGGTGAGTACCCGACGGGATCGACCTTCAAGCCGATCACTGCGATGGCGGCGCTTGAAGCAGGAGTCATCACCCCCAACGAAGTGTTCGGACCCGGGCCTTGCATCACGGTCGGCGGCGAGCCTTTCTGTAACGCGGGCAAGGCCGCACTCCCGGCGATGGCGCTGGTGGAAGCGCTGAAGGTGTCCTCGGACACCTACTTCTTCGAAGTCGGTGAGCGCGCCAACAGCCGCGGGAACATCATCCAACAACTCGCCCGCCGGCTCGGGGTAGGAAGCCCCTCCGAAGTTGATCTCCCCGAAGAATTCGCGGGCGTGGTTCCCGACAGGCAGTGGTTGGCGCGGCAAAACCGCCTGGAAGACCAGTGCATCCGTAAAGGTCACTCCTGCCATCTGCTAGCCGAACCGGGAGCTCCGTGGACGGTCGGGTACAACATGCAGCTGGCGGTCGGACAGGGGGACCTTCTAACAGACCCTTTGCAGATGGCGGTCGCATATTCGGCGCTCTCCAACGCCTACACCCACGGAGGCCATGGCTGGGTCCCGCGACCACATCTCGGAATGGAGATCGATGACGCAAACGGCGGGCTCGTGCAGGCACTCAACTTCCCACCGCTGCGTCACGTGAATCTGAACTACTCATACCTGTCGCTTGTCATGGAAGGCATCCACGACGCTGCCTCGCAACCCGGCGGAACCTCCGCCGATGTGTGGTCGGGCTGGAACCAGGCGCAGCACCCGGTGTTCGGCAAGACCGGAACGGCCCAGCACGAAGGCAAAGAAGACCAGTCTTGGTACATGTGCTACATCGGCGACCGCTCCCACCCGATCGTGATCGCCACCACCGTCGAGCAGGGAGGGTTCGGCGCCGAAACGGCCGCCCCGATCGCTCGCCTGATCGCCGCGAAGTGGTTTGGCCAAAGCGAGAAGTACGTCGCCGGGAGCTCGAAAACGGCATGACACCGCCCGCCGCAAGCCCTATCGCCGCGCCGAGTGAAGTGGCGATCCCACACGCTCGTGCCTTGCGGCTGCCGCTCGACCCTTTGCTGACATTGGCTGCGCTCGGTCTTGGCGTGTGCTCGCTCGTGACGCTTCGGGCCGCCACCCAGCATCTGATCGCCGGTCAGCCGCGCTACTACGTAGACCGCCAAGCGACCTACCTGGTCGTGGGGCTCGTGCTGATGGTGGCGCTCTCGCGCTTTGACTACTCGCGCTTCCGTCACATGGCTTACGGCATCTATGCGGCGCTCATCCTGAGCATCCTCGCGGTGCTCGGTCTTGGCCACACTGCCAGGGGGTCGCAGCGGGCGATCAACTTCCCTTTGTTCTCGTTCCAGGCGTCTGAGATCGGCAAGGTGTTGCTCATCCTCGCGCTATCCGCGCTTGTGGCGAGTCGCGCGCGCCGTCTACAGGAGATCTCCACCACCATCCGCGTGATGGGCGCCGCGTTGATACCCGCGCTGTTCGTCATCGCCCAGCCCGACCTCGGCTCGGGCCTCGTTTACATGGTGATCGCCTTCACGTTGCTGTTCGTGGCGGGGACGTCATGGAGGCAGCTCGCGGGCATCATCGCGCTCGTGGCCGTGGCTGGGGCGTTCGTGCTTGTCGGGGCGCCGGCGGCCGGGGTGCACGTTCTCAAACCCTTCCAAGAAGAACGTCTCACGGCCTTTCTGCATCCGTCGAGCAACCCCGAGAAGCAGGGCTATCAGCAGGAGGAGTCGAAGGTAGCCATAGGCGCGGGCCAGAAGACAGGCCGTGGCGCCGCCGCCACTCAAACCAAGCTCAATTTTGTGCCTGAGGACCACACCGACTTCATCTTCGCCGCCGTGGGGGAGCAGTATGGTTTCGTCGGCGCGGCGCTTGTTCTATCCCTCTACGCGCTGCTGATATGGCGCACGCTGGCAGTGCTCACCATGGCCAAGGACCTGTTCGGCTCGCTGGTTGCCGGGGGGGTCGTAGCTATGCTGATGTTCCAGGTGTTCGTGAACGTAGGGATGGCGGTTGGGATAATGCCCATAACCGGCGTCACGCTACCGCTCATGAGCTACGGCGGATCGTCCGTCATAACAACACTCCTGGCCATAGGTCTGCTGCAATCGATCTACGTCCAGGCAAGCGCCTCACAGGCGCAGAAGGGCCGCGTTTTCCGCTACTGAACAGCATGTCCGCCCAAACTCCCTCACAACCAGCCGAGGCTGCGCCCGCGACCACCACGGTCCGGCGTGCGCCTGCACGGGAGTCGGCCACGCGAGCCCAGGGGATCGATACCCCAGTAGTACTGCCCATTACAGATATCGAGAGACTGGATCAAATTGAGAAAGCAAGTACTTGTCAGCGTCGATCGCGCGGAGACGCGCGTGGCGCTTTTGGAGGCTGCCGGAACGCCCGGCGCCTCACGTCCCGCCGGGCGCGCCCGCAAGGGCGCAGCCGCCCGCCCTGGAGCCGGCTATCGGATAGCTGAGCTCTACATCGAGCGCCGTGGAGGGCGCTCCATCGTCGGCAATATCTACAAGGGGAAGGTCGACAACGTGCTGCCCGGGCTCGAGGCGGCGTTCGTAGATATCGGCCTTGAGAAGAACGGGTTCCTGCACGTCGATGAGATCGTGCTCCCGGGCGTTGAGGCCCCCAAGCGGGGTCGCGGTGGGGGGCGCAAGATCTCCGAGCTGCTCAAGCCCGGACAAGAGATCGTGGTGCAGGTGGTCAAGGACCCCTTGAAGACGAAGGGGGCGCGGTTGTCGATGGAGCTCACGATCGCCGGGCGCTACATGGTGTATGCCCCAACCGGCGAGGGCGTCGGGGTGTCGCGGCGCTTGGAAGACAAAGAGCGCGAGCGCCTGCGCCGCCAGACCGCAAAACTTGAGATCGGGCAGGGTGGAGTGATCATTCGCACCGCCGCCCACGGGGCGCAGCGCGCGGACTTCGAGCGGGAGCTGCTCTACCTGCACAAGCTGCACGAGGTGTTGATGAAACGCGTCGAGGACACCCAGGCCCCGGCGATGGTCTTCCAGGAGGCCGACCTCTCCGTGAGGGTGGTGCGCGACATCTTCTCCGAGCACTTCGAGCGAGCGATCGTCGATGACGAGCAACAGCACCGCCGGCTCGTGTCGTTCTTTGCGCGCACCGCCCCCGAGCTCGTCGAGCGCGTGGAGCTATGGGAGGGACCCGAGCCGTTGCTTGACGCCTACAAGGTCACCGAGGCCATCGACGGGGTGATGTCGCGCCGGGTGGACCTTCCCAGTGGCGGCTACCTGATGATCGACTACGCAGAGGCGCTCACGGTCATCGATGTCAACTCCGGCAGCTTCATCGGCCGGGGCAAGGGCGCGGGCCTTGAGGAAACGATTACCAAGACGAACCTGGAGGCCGCCGAGGAGGTGGTCAACCAGTTGCGGTTGCGCGACATCGGGGGGATCATCGTCATCGACTTCATCGACATGGCGCGGGCTCGCAACCGCGACGCGGTCATGAAGACGCTGCGCAAAACTCTCGACGAGGACCGCACCAAGACGTTCACCGCCGAGCTCTCCCGCCTCGGGTTGGTGGAGATGACGCGCCAGAACGTCACAGAGGGGGTGCGCGAGATCATGAGCCGCCCTTGCCCCACCTGCGATGGGGAGGGCGTGATCCGCTCAGAGGAGACGATTGCGATCGAGCTCGAGCGCAAGCTGCGTGACGTCGTAGCCGAGCACCCGGACGACGAGGCGTTCCTGGTGCAAATCAACCCGCGTGTCACCGCCGAGTTCACCGGGCAGGGCTCGCGCGTGCTGCACGCTCTGGAGGCCCAAACGGAACGCTCGTTTCACTTCGAGGGCTCGGAAGGGCTCGCGCTCGATCACTTCGCGATCACCTTCCAGGGCACGCGCGAGGAAGTCGAAGAACGCGCGCTCCCCTTCCGCGAGGGCGATGAGGTGCTCGTGCACATCGTCGAGCCCCACATGTACGACGTCGACGACGCGGTCGCCAAGCTCGATGGGTACATCATCTCGATCGCAGGCGCCGCCCGTCACGTGGGGGAGAAGCGGATGGTGCGCATCGAGACGGTTGGACGCACCGCGGCCTCCGCGCTGCTACTGGACGAGAGCGGCGAGGTGATCCGCCCCGCCCCGCGTCCTGCCGCGCGTCCCGCCGCCAAACGCTCGCGCAGGCGCACCTCCAAACCGACGGTCAAGCCCGTCGTGGAGGAGCCGAAGGCGAGCGACAACGAGGCCGCCGAGCCGGTCGTCGCGATCGAGCCACCCGCCGACGCTGACGAGCCGCGCGAGCAGGCGCCGGACGAGGGCGGCGAGGATGGCCTACAATCCAAGCCTCGGCGCCGCGGCCGCAGAGGCGGACGGCGCCGTTCGACTGCCAAGGCCCAGGCAACCTCGGAGTAAGAAGAGAACATGTACGCGATCGTCAAGACAGGCGGCAAGCAATACCGTGTCGAGCGGGGTCAAACCCTGCTCGTGGAGCGCCTTGCCGCGGATGAGGGCGCGAACGTGGCGCTTGAGCCCATCCTCTACCGCTCCGATGACGCCGTGTTTGACGCGGCGGGACTCAAGAAGGTGAAGGTCACCGCCAAGGTGGTCGCCCACGAGCGCGGTGAGAAGCTGCGCGTCTTCAAGTTCAAGCCCAAGCGCGGCTACAAGCGCCGCACCGGCCATCGCCAGGAGCTAACGCGCATCGAGGTCACCGACATCTCGATGGGGGCAGCACCAAAGAAGGCCGCGGCGGCAAAGCCCGCAGCCACGGAGGCCCCAGTCCAGCCCAAGGAGGCAGCAGATGGCGCATAAGAAGGGACTCGGTTCCAGCCGCAATGGCCGCGACTCAAACGCGCAGCGCCTCGGCGTGAAGACGTTCGCCGGACAGACCGTCACCGGCGGAGAGATCATCGTGCGCCAGCGTGGCACCCGCTTCAAGCCCGGCACAGGCGTGGGGATCGGCAAGGACGACACCCTCTACGCACGCGCAGCCGGCACAGTGCAGTTCACGACCGGCCGTAGGGGCAGGGTCGTGAACGTGCTCAGCGCCGCGGAGTAGACGTCCTGGCCGGCGCGCCTCGCGCGCGCCGGAGAACGCTGCCGATGGGTGTACGCGTTCGAGCTCGGGCTCTAAGCGCGCCATATATTCAGCGAGGGAGCAATGTTTCACGACCGCGCGAGAATCGAAGTGAGGGCCGGCGCCGGCGGTGACGGCTCGGCGGGCTTTCGCCGCGAAGCGCACGTCCCCCGGGGCGGGCCAGACGGTGGCGACGGTGGGCGCGGCGGCGACGTGGTGTTGGTGTGCGACGACTCCTTGCGCGATCTACAGAGCTTTCACCGCAAGGCCCACTACCGCGCGGGTCGTGGCGGCCATGGCGAGGGGGCGCTCCGCCACGGCGCCGATGGCGACACGCTTGTCGTGCGTGTCCCACCCGGCACGCAGGTGGAGGGCGTGGAGGGTGAGGTGGTGGGTCGTCGCTGGGATCTGCTCGCCGCAGGCCAGCGAGCTGTCGTCACCAAGGGCGGCTCCGGCGGAAGGGGCAATAAGCGCTTTGCCACCCCCACGCGCCAGGCGCCCCATTTCGCCGAGCGTGGCCTCCCAGGCGAGGAAGGGTGGTTGCAGCTACAGCTCAAGCTGCTCGCGGACGTCGGGCTTGTCGGTCTGCCGAACGCCGGCAAGTCCTCGCTGCTCGCACGCCTCACGCGGGCTACCCCGAAGGTCGCAAGCTACCCCTTCACCACCCTCTCGCCTGTCCTTGGCGTCTTGGAAGGCGAAGAGCGACAGCTCGTGATCGCCGATATTCCCGGCCTGATCGAGGGAGCAAGCGAGGGCGCCGGGCTCGGTCACGATTTCCTCGCCCACGTCGAGCGTACGCGACTGCTCGTGCACGTGCTCGACCTCGCCCCCGAGCTCACCGCCGAGGAGGACGCAGATCCTGTGGTCAACCACGAGACGATCGAGCGCGAGCTCGAGGCCCACGACGAGCGTCTGGGCCGCCTGCCGCGAGTGCTCATGCTCTCAAAGGCCGACCTCGTCCCCGCGGAGCGCGTCGCCGAACTGGTTGCGCAGTGGTCAGAGCGTCTTGGACCCGATGTGCCCGTGCTTGCCAGCTCGAGCGCCACGGGCGCCGGTATCGCCGAGCTCTCGGCGGAGCTGCTCCACCGCGTCCCCGCACTCGACGCCCAGGAGCCCAGCTCCGACCGCGCTCCACTCCGAGCGCAGGCAGGGGATGAGGAGGTCGAGCTCGCCGAGCACATGGTCTTCCGTCCCTCCGGCCCTGGGGGCTTCATCGTCGAGCAGGTCGCGCCCGGCGCCTTCACCGTGACCGGCAAGGGCATCGAGCGCCTGCTGGCCCGCTACGACGTGGACAACGAGGACGCGATGGCCTACCTGGAGGGCCGCCTGCGCAAGATCGGCGTGATGCGGGCGCTCGAGGCCGAGGGGTTCCAGGCCGGCGATGACCTTGAGATCGCGGGCATCGCCTTCGAGCTCGATCCCGACGAGCCCGACGCATAAGCTCCACGCCATGAGACGTGTGGTCATCAAGCTCGGATCGAGCATCGTCGCCGATGAGGACGGCGAGCTGCGCACCGGCGTGCTCGCCCGCATCTGCGATGTGGTCGCCTCGCTTCACGCCGAGGACAAGGAAGTGGTGATCGTCTCATCTGGCGCCATCGCCCGCGGCGTGCGCATCATGGGTCTACCCGCGCGTCCCGGGGCGGTCGAGGAGCTGCAGGCCGCAAGCGCGGTGGGCCAGGGCAAGCTCTATCGCGCCTATGACGAGCTGCTTCGCGAGCGCGACCTCATCTCCGCGCAAGTGCTGCTCACGTTCATGGACATGAGCGCTCGCACCCACTACCTCAATGCCCGTCAGACGCTGCGCAAGCTGCTCGATTGGCGTGTGGTGCCGGTGATAAACGAGAATGACACCACCGCCACCGATGAGATCTCCTTCGGCGACAACGACTTCCTCGCGGCGCAGGTGGCGATCCTCACGGCTGCCGACCTGCTCGTGCTGCTCACCGACATCGACGGGCTCTACACCGCCGATCCCCGCCACGATCAAGACGCTCGGCTGGTGCGCGAGGTCACCGACTTCGAGGCGCTGGGTCACATCGACATTGGTCACACCACATCGCCGCTGGGCTCGGGTGGGATGCGCTCGAAGGTGGTCGCCGCCGACATGACCACCGCTGCCGGGATACGCGCGGTCATCTGTAACGGTGTGCGCGAGGGCGCACTCCAGGCTGTGCTTGCCGGGGAGTTGGAGGGCACCGACTTTCCGCCCCGCGCGGCCCGCCATTCCTCGTTCAAGCTGTGGCTGCGCTATGCCAAGCCGAGCCACGGCAAGCTCTATGTGGACGAGGGAGCATCCAGGGCGTTGCGCGAAGACGGCACCAGCCTCCTGCCGGTGGGGATCGTCGAGGTGCACGGCAAGTTCGACGCGGGCGACGCGGTGGACATCCTCGAGCGCGACTCCACCTCCGGGGCGCTCAAGGGTCTGGGCAAGGGCATCTGCAACTACTCCGCCCAAGAGATCTCACGCGTGAAGGGGATGAACTCCAAGGCGATACAGGACATCCTCCCGCGCGCCACCGAGGAGGCTGTGCATCGTGACTATCTTGTCTTGGACTGAGCACTCGCACTGAATCTCTCGACGTCTCCGACGGCCCGTGCGAGCGCTGTCGTACCCTGTAGGGCGATGGCTGCTACCGCCATATCGGTAACGGAGATCTGCGAGCGCGCCAGAGCGGCGTCGAGAGTGCTCGCCCTCGTCGATACCGCCACCAAGAACGCCGCGCTGCTTGCGATCGCGGCCGCGTTGCGTGAGCGTGCAGGGGAGATCTTGGGCGCCAACGAGCGCGATCTCGTGACCGGGCGCGAGGCGGGCATCGGTGACGCCCTGCTCGACCGCCTGCGCTTGGACGAGCAACGCATCGAGGGGATTGCCGCGGCCGTCGAGGCTGTGGCCGCGCTTGCGGACCCTGTGGGGGAGGTGATCGACGGCTACCGCCTCCCCAACGGCCTCGACGTGCGCAAGGTGCGCGTGCCGCTCGGCGTCGTCGCTGTTGTGTACGAGGCGCGCCCGAACGTCACGATCGACGCGGCCGCCTTGTGCCTCAAGTCGGGCAATGCGATCGTGTTGCGCGGCTCTTCCACGGCCACCCACTCAAACGCCGTCTTGTCGTTCATCGCATCCGAGGCCGCCGTCGGCGCCGGTCTGCCCGATGGTTGCATCGGGCTCGTATCGGGAGGCGGGCGGGAGGAACTTGCTGAGCTTGCGACCCAGGACGGCCTGGTCGACTTGCTGATCCCGCGCGGAGGAGAGGGTTTGAAGGGGGCGCTCAAGGAGGTCGCCACCGTGCCGGTCATCTACGCCGCCTCGGGCAACTGTCACGTCTATATCGACGCCTCCGCCGACCTCGACGCCGCGCAAGCGATCGTTATGAACGCAAAGACTCAGCGCCCGGGCGTGTGCAACGCCGCCGAGACGCTGCTCGTCCACCGCCAGGTCGCTGATGAGGTCCTGCAGGGCCTGCTTCCCGCGCTCGTGAACGCCGGGGTCGAGGTGCGCGCGGACGGGCCGGTATGGGAGTGCGCCGAGCGGCTTTCCCAGGGCCTTGACGGGGACGAAGGAGATGCGCTTGAAGCGATCCGAAGCTCGGTTCAGCTCGCCACCGAGGAGGACTGGAGCACCGAGTACCTCGCGCTCACGCTGGCCGTCGCCGTGGTCGACTCCGTGGAGGCCGCCATCGAGCACATCGCCCAACATGGCTCAGGGCACTCCGAGGCGATCGTCACGAACGACGCCACCTCCGCCCGTGCCTTCCAACTCGGGGTGGACGCCGCCTGTGTGTACGTCAACGCCTCCACCCGCTTCACCGACGGGGGAGAGTTCGGGATGGGCGCGGAGATCGGCAACTCCACCCAGAAGCTCCACGCCCGCGGCCCGATCGGGTTGCGCGAGCTGTGCACCTCCAAGTATCTCGTTGAAGGCGCCGGTCACGTCCGCGTCTGAAGCCGCGGACCGGCTCCCCGAGCCCGCGCGCATCGGGGTTCTGGGGGGCATGTTCAACCCGCCCCATCTTGGACATATCGCGCTCGCTCGTGCGGCCGCAACCCAGCTCAACCTCGACCGAGTGCTGTTGACGCCGGTTCTCGTCCCCCCGCACAAGCCCGCCAAGTGGGACCCCGGCGCAGAGCAGCGGCTGCTCATGTGTCGTCTCGCCGCGAAGCACGATCCGCTCGTGGATGTGTGCACGTTGGAGCTTGAAAGACCCGGGCCGTCCTATACGGTCGATACGCTGAGAGCTATCCATGCAAACCAACCCGACGCGGAGCTCACACTGATCCTCGGCGCCGACATGGCCAGAACGCTTGGCTCTTGGCGTGAGCCGCGTGAGATCTTGAAGTTGGCACGGCTTGCCGTGGCGGAGCGCGACGACGTGACTCGCCGTGAGGTGCTCGATACGCTAGCTCCCCTGGCGGGCGCCGAGCGGGTTGCGTTCCTCGACATGGCTCCATGCGACATCTCCTCCTCGCAGGTTCGCCGTCAACTCGCCGCGGGCGAGCAGATCGAGGAGTTGGTCGGCACGGACGTCGCTGCTCACATCGCCGAGAACGAGCTTTACGGCCGTCAGCCCGACTCACGGATACTGCAGGACGGCCGATGAGCCCCCAGGAGCTACTCGCGGAGATCCGCCACTACGCCGAGGACAAGAAGGCGGCGGAGATAGTCGAGCTGGATCTGAGCGGGGTGCTCGGCTACACCGACTGGTTCGTGATCTGCTCAGGCAACACCGAGCGCCAAACCAAGGCGATCCATGACGGCATCCTGGAGGGACTCAAGCACGACCACGGCGTGTTCCCGCGACGCGTCGAGGGCCTGGCGAGCGCCGACTGGATCCTGATGGACTATCTCGACGTGGTGGTCCACATCTTTACGCCCGCCACCCGCGACTTCTACCGGCTGGAGCAGCTGTGGGGGAGGCCCCCGCGCACCGCGCGGGGGCAAGTGGCGCCGGATAGCCAGACGAGTACGCGTACTGCCTCGTTTAACAAGCTCTGACCGAACATTCGTGTAATTCCGTTGCATTGACTTCTGTGCGGCGCTACTGTCGGCGCACAGCGCCGCGCACAGGGCGTGGCGCATGTCATTGGAAGGGGAAGTTCGGATGCACGCTACAACCACCCTCTCTAGCGGCCATCGGGCGTCATATGCCCTGCTGGCGGCCGCTGTAGTCACGTTTGTGATCATGCTGCTCGGGCTCGCCGCAAGCTCGCCCGCGCGCGCCGACGGTCCCGGGGAAGGCACCTCATGGGTCGTCACGCTCGGCGACTCCTACATCTCCGGCGAGGCCGGCCGCTGGGCGGGCAACACCAATGAAAGCTCGTCGAAGATCGACGCGCTCGGCGAAAAAGCCTACGACGACAACGCTGGGCACACCGCTGAATTGATCGCGGGATGTCACCGCTCGCAGTCCGCCGAGGTGTACATCGGCGGTGGTGTCAATGGCGACAACCTCGCCTGCTCGGGAGCGAAGACCTCGTCGTTCACCTCTGGCGAAACTTTCAAGCCGGGACTTGACTTCTACAACTCCGGTGGCCATGAAGGCCAGGCGCTGATGCTCGAAAAATTCGCGAAAACGCACAACGTGAAACTGATCCCGATCTCGATCGGCGGCAACAACTTCAACTTCGCGAGCATCGTGCAGACGTGCGTCGAAGACTTCCTGTTTTCGTTTGAATTCTGGCCCGACTACTGCTCCGAAGAAGAATCGGTGACGAATAATTTCACCCCGGGCAACATCGCTACACAGCAGGCCGCGATCAAGGGTGCGGTGCAGAACGTCGCCAAAGCGATGACCAACGCCGGCTACTCCAGCACCCAGTACACGATCCTGATGCAAAACTACCCTTCGCCGATCCCCAACGGCGAAGGTTTCCGCTACTCCCAGAAAGGCTATACACGCCAGGAAGTGGGGGGTTGCGGCTTTTGGAACCACGACGCCAACGAAGCCAACGCGAAACTGTTGCCGGCAATCGACGGTGCCGTCTTCAAAGGCGCCGAAGAAGCGGGGTTGTCGAACCTGAAGAAGATGGACATCTCCTCCGCCTTCAACGGCCGCCGGCTCTGCGAGAAAGGCGTGGGCCTGCTCGAGGAAGAGGCCCTCAGCACCTGGAAATCGACGGGAGCGGTGAACAAGAGCGAGTGGGTCAATCAGATCCGCACGATCACAGCGATCTTCCCCCCATATGAAATCCAGGAAGACCTGCACCCCAACTATTGGGCCCAGCTCGCACTGCGCAACTGCATGACCCAGGCCTACAACGCGGGCACGCCCAAAGGCGGCGCGTGCACGATTTCGGGCGAAGGGCTCAACGCGGCCGGTGAGCCGAACATGATCCTGAAATAGAAGCGTTCTCGTGCCGGCGTCGTCTTTCCAAGGCGGCGTCGGCACCCCCCGTAGGGCTCCGGCGGAAGAATACGGTTGCTCGGGAAAATTCGATTGAATTGACTTAGCTCTTTGGGTAGGGTCTGCCGCCAAAGCGCCACGCACCGGGCTCGGCGCGTCTCGTTGGAAGGCCCAATCATGAATAAGGCAGACATCCACGCCCAGCGGATCAGTTGGCGGCCGATTGCCGCAGCTTTGTTGGCGCTGCTCATCTGGGTTGCCCTCGCAGCGCCCTCCAACGCCCGTGCCGATGGTCCGGGTGTCGGAGCGCCGTGGGTAGTCAGTGTCGGCGACTCCTACATCTCCGGCGAGGCGGGCCGCTGGGCGGGTAACACGGACAAGAAACCCTCAGAGGTCGACGCGCTCGGGGGCACTGCCTACGACGACAACCCCTCGCATAAAGCCGAACTGATACCGGGCTGTCATCGCTCTCGGTCGGCTGAGGTTCACATCGGCGGTGGGGTGGAAGGTGAGAACCTCGCGTGCTCGGGCGCCCAAACCGCTACGTTCACCGAGAAAGGCAAGTTCAAGCCGGGTCTCGACTTCTATCACTCGGGAACTCACGAAGGGCAGGCGTTGATGCTCGAGAAGTTCGCGATGACGCACAACGTCAAGCTCGTGCCGCTATCGATCGGCGGCAACAACTTCCACTTCTCGGGGATCGTAGAAACATGCCTGGAGGACTTCCTGGTCCCGTTCTTCCACATCCATTGCTACAACAAAAAACCGGTCACCACAGAACTCGCTCCCGCCAACGTCGCGCGCCAGCGGGAAGCGATCAGGGAGGGGATCGAAAACATCGAGAAAGCCATGCTCGGCGCGGGCTACACCGCCACGCAGTTCACGATCCTCGTCCAGGACTACCCCTCGCCGATCCCCGTTGGCGCGAACATTCGCTACCCAGAGACATATCGACGCCAGAGAGTCGGTGGTTGCGGCCTGTGGAACATCGACGCGAACGCGGTCAACTCCACAATGCTTCCCACCATCGACCACGCGGTGTTCGCGGCGGCGGCGTTGACTCACATGCTCAACGTCAAGACCATGGATCTCACCAACGCTCTCGCCGGTCATCGTCTGTGCTCCAAGCACGTTGGCCTGCTGGAGGAAAAGGGGCTGACCTCCTGGACGCAGCCCGGCGCGGTCGACAAGACAGAGTGGATCAGTCAGGTGCGCACAGCCTCGACGCTGTTCGGGCCCTACGAGCTACAAGAAGACCTCCACCCCAGTTACTGGGGGCAGTTGGCGCTGCGCAACTGTCTCACCCAGGCCTACAACGGCGGAACGCCCAAGGGCGGCGTCTGCACTGTGGCGGGAGAAGGGGTCAACGGGGCCGGCGAGCCGAACATGACCCTGAAATAGGCCAAAGGAACGCAGACGGGCGCACAGGCATAGGCCGTTGCTAGGGTTGCTCGCGAGTGTCGGGCTTCGACGAGTGGCAGATCGAGTTGCACGGGCGGCGCGTGGTGTACCGCATCGCGGGCGCTGGGCCGCCGGTGGTGCTCGTGCACGGGATGCTCAATTCCTCGAGCCACTGGCAGTCGGTAGCGCTTGATCTGGCCCGCGAGCACACGGTCATCGCACCAGATTTGATCGGCCACGGCGACTCGGCGGCGCCGCGTGGTGACTACTCGTTGGGAGCCCATGCGGCGAGCATCCGCGACCTGCTCACAGCCCTAGGCGTGGAGCGCGCGACGCTTGTCGGTCACTCGCTCGGCGGGGGCGTGGCGATGCAGTTCTTCTACCAGTTCCCCGCCCGCGTGGAGCGACTCGTGCTCATCTCAAGCGGTGGTCTCGGGCATGAGGTGAGCCCGATGCTGCGCACCGCCGCGCTGCCGGGGATATCGGGTGTGCTCTCGCTTGCCGCTCACCCATGGCTGCTCGGCGCCCTGTGGGGCACGGGCAGCCGTCTGCGCCGCTTGGGCATACGCCATGGCGCATATGTACAGGCCGTTGCGCGCGCCCTGCGACCGCTCGAACAATCACAGGCACGAGAGGCGTTCCTGCAGACGCTGCGCTCTGTGATCGATGTGCGGGGGCAACGCGTTAGCGCCACCGACCGGCTCTATCTGCTGGAGTCGATGCCCACGATGATCGTGTGGGGCGAGCGCGACAACACGATCCCGATCGAGCATGGACGCAACGCTCACGAGGCTGCTCCCCACAGCCGCTTTCGTACCCTTCCGCGTGCCGCGCACTTCCCCCATCTTGAAGACCCCGTTGCGCTCGTTGAGGTATTGCGCGAGTTCCTCGCCGACACCGAGCCGTGCCAGTTGGACGACGCCGATTGGGGCGAGCTGCTCTCACGTCGCTCCATCCGCAAGCGACGCCTCGCCGACGCGGCGGCGTAGGTCACGCCCATGCCACAAACACTGCCTGCGATGCGCGGCTCGATGGTGGTGCGCACGCTGCGCTTCACGCTCAATCCCGACGGTTTCTTCGCCGATGCGCATCGCCGTTATGGGGACATGTTCACGTTGCGAGTCCTCGGCCAGCAATGGGTGGCGGTGGCCCATCCCGACACGGTGAAGGAACTGCTCTCCTACGGCCCCGAGGAGGTGGACTCCGGCGCCGCCAACCAATCGCTCAGCCCGATGTTGGGCACCCGTAACCTGCTGTTGCTCGATGGCGAGGAACACCTGCATCGTCGGCGCATCGTGCTGCCGCCGTTTCACGGCGAGCGCATGCGCGCCTACGAGCAGCTGATCCGTGAGGCGATAGGTGAGCAGATTGACACGTGGCCGCTTGGGAGAACGGTGGAGGCACTCCCGCGCATGCAGGCGCTCACCTTCGGGGTGATCATGCGCTGCGTGTTCGGAGTGGATGAAAGCGAGCGGATGGGGCAACTGGGGGAGACGCTACGGGGGATGGTGTCGTGGGTGACGGAGACGCGTCGCGTACTGTTCTTCTTCCTGATCGGCCCGCAACGCTTGAACAAGGTGCCCGCATTTCGCCATCA
Organism: uncultured Solirubrobacterales bacterium; assembly: GCA_963702905.1. Taxonomy (GTDB): domain Bacteria; phylum Actinomycetota; class Thermoleophilia; order Solirubrobacterales; family Solirubrobacteraceae; genus Palsa-744. Next base: position 2,733,845 of record OY969769.1, on the reverse strand, counting down.
GGTGGAACGTGTGGACAGGGAGATCCTCGCGGAGATCGCCCGCAGACGTGCGATCGGGGATCTGAGTGACCGCGAGGACATCCTCTCGCTGCTGATCCAGGCTGTAGACGAGGACGGTGAGCACCTCACCGACGAGGAGCTACGCGACGAACTGATGACTCTGTTGCTAGCCGGGCACGAGACTACCGCCACCCTGCTTGCCTGGGCGATTCACGACCTCGCCCGCGACCGCATGAGCCAGGATCGCCTCGCCACGGAGGGGGGAGCGTTCTGCGACGCAGTGGTCACCGAGACATTGCGGTTGCACCCGCCGACAGGCGGCCTTGCGCGACGCTTGCGCAAACCGCTCACGATCGGCGGGTACGAGCTGCCGGTGGGCACAGATGTGGTGCCAGTCACACTGCTCGTGCATCGCCGCCCCGATATCTATCCCGATCCGTGGACATTCAAGCCGACACGCTTCCTCGACACTCGCCCTCCGGCCGGCGAGTGGTTCCCTTTCGGTGGCTCCGTGCGTCGTTGTATCGGCGCTTCTTTCGCCCAGTTTGAGGCGAAAATCGTGCTGGAAGAGTTGACGAAAGCGTTTGTGTTGAGTCCGGCCGAGCCTCGCCCCGAGCGCACGGGGAGGCGCGCGATCGTGCTCACCCCCTCGAAGGACGCCCGCGTAGTGGCGCAGCGCCGCTGAGCTTCACTCCTCGGGCTTCCACTTGATCGAGCATCCCACCGGGGTGGTCTCGGCTGGGTGGGGGTCGCGGCCATCGAGCACCGCTTCGAGCGCGTCGCGCAGATAGGCGGCGTTCTGCGCCGGGTTTTCGTAGTCGGCGTCTGGGGCGCCGCGGTAGCGCAAGAGGCCGTCTGCGTCGAGCAGGAACACGTCGGGAGTCGTCTTCGCGTCATATGCGCGCGCGACATCTTGTGTCTCGTCGCGCAGGTAGGGGACCCCATCGAAGTCGCCCTGCTCGACACGTGCCCGCATCGCCTCGACCGAGTCGCGGGGGTAGCGGGTGGCGTCGTTGGGGTTGATCGCGAGCATGCGCACGCCGCGGTCGGCGTAATCGGCGGCGACCGCGCCGAGGCGGTCGTGCCAGGCAAGCGCGTAGGGGCAGTGGTTGCAGGTGAACACCACGATGGTCGCCGGCGCCCCACCGGGCGAGTGGACGGCGCCCTCGGTGTTGGGGAGGGTGAAGGTGGGGGCGGGTTCGCCGATCTTTGGCATCTACGTCCTCTCGGTCTCGATGGATTGAGCGGCCGCGAGCGCCTCGCGCACCTCCGCTGGGTCCGGGTTCGGCGAGATGCGACCGTCGCGTCGATAGTAGATGCGGCAAGTCAATCCATAGGGCTCGCTCTCCAAAGGTTGGATGTCGACGCCGTCGATGCGGATCGTGGGGGAGCCGACAAAGCGCTCCCGCTCGGCATCGCGGTCGCTGCTCACCTCGCGTACCACGACCCCACTCGGATCGAGACCCAGCTCGACCATCGCCGCGCGCAGATCTGCGAGCGCGCGAGGATGTGAGGGACAGCCATCCCAGAAGAGAAGCTCGACGAGCACGATCTCACGTTACGACGATCGACACTGGTTGCCTCGGTGGGTTGGCTTGACCGTTGCCATAACTCAGTGGTTCGGGCGGCGCGTTCGCCAGTTCACAGACGTCCATGTCGCAAAACCGCCAGATTTTCATCGGCGAGTGGGTAAGACTGGGGGTGTGATCGAGGACTTCGACCGTTGCTACCAAGCCGCTCAGTCGCGTGACCCGCGCTTTGACGGGTGGTTCTTCACCGCTGTCACCTCGACCGGCATCTACTGCCGGCCAAGCTGCCCCGCGATGACACCCAAGCGCGAGAATGTGCGCTTCTTTCCCTCCGCCGCGGCGGCGCAGCAGGCTGGCTTCCGGGCGTGTAAGCGCTGCCGCCCAGACGCGGCCCCCGGATCCCCGGAGTGGGATGGGCGCGCGGATGTCGTCGCGCGGTCGATGCGGTTGATAGCCGACGGCGTCGTCGACCGCGAGGGCGTCCCCGGCTTGGCGGGGAGGCTTGGGTACAGCGTGCGCCAGCTCCAGCGCATGCTGCTCGCCGAGGTGGGGGCGGGGCCGATCGCGGTTGCCCGTGCCCAACGCGCACAGACCGCTCGTGTGCTGATCGAGACCACCACGCTCACGATGGTGGAGGTGGCGTTCGCCGCCGGGTTCTCCTCCGTGCGGCAGTTCAACGACACGATCCGCGCCGTATTCGCGACCGCTCCCACCGAGTTGCGCCGCCGCGCCGACCGGACTGCCGGCTCTGGACGGGGTGCCGCCGCGGAGTCTCCTGTGCGGGACGGCGCTTCCGGGGCGTTGCTGCTGCGGCTTCCCTTCCGTCGCCCACTCTGTCCCGACAACCTCTTCGGCCACCTCGCGGCCACGGCGGTTCCGGGCGTGGAGGAGGTGGTGGGCGACACATATAGACGTACCCTCCGCCTCGCCCATGGTCCGGGTATCGTCGAGCTGACACCTACGGCCGACCACGTGGCGTGTCGGATGAGGCTCACAGACCTGCGCGACCTCACCACCGCCATCGCGCGCTGTCGCTGGCTGCTCGATCTCGACGCCGACCCCCTCGCGGTGGACGAGCTGCTCGCCTCCGACCCTGCCATTGCCTCCACAATCGCGTCGGCAGCGGGACGGAGGGTGCCGCGTTGCATCGACGGCGGGGAGATGGCGGTGAGGGCGGTGCTCGGACAGCAGGTGTCCACCGCCGCCGCCCGCACCCATGCGGCCCGACTGGTCGGCCAATACGGCGAGCCGCTCACCGATCCCGGTGGCGGGCTCACCCACCTGTTTCCCTCACCCGAGGCGCTCGCGGGTGCGGAGGTGGCGATGCCCGCGGCCCGCAGGCGCAGCCTCGCAGCGCTCGTGGATGCGCTCGCCACGAGGCTGCTCACACTCGACCCGGGCTGCGATCGGGCGCAGGAGATCTCGACCCTCTCGGCACTCCCGGGATTCGGTCCATGGACGGTCCAGGTGATCGCCATGCGAGCACTTGGAGACCCGGATGCCTTCCCCGCCGCAGACCTCGGCGTGCGTCGAGCAGCCGAAGCCCTCGGATTGCCCGTCGCGCCGGTCGCGTTGACGGCGCACGCCGAGCGGTGGAGGCCGTGGCGCGCATATGCCGTCCAGTATCTGTGGGCGGTCACACCACACCCCATCAACCACTGGCCGGCGCCGTCGAGTGGCGCCGTCAAACTCGTGAAGGAGGCCGCATGACACCCACCGCCACAACCCCCACCGCGATCGCCGCCACGATGGAGAGCCCCATCGGGGAGATAACCATCACCTCTATCGACGGCGTGCTCACAGGTGTGCACATGCACGAACAGCGCCATCGGCCGACCCTTCCGCCGGGGTGCCGGCGTGACGATGCCGCGCTGGCGCCGGTCGTGGCTCAACTCAATGCGTATTTCGCGGGAGAGCTCTGCGACTTCGATCTGCCGATGGAGATGGCCGGCACCGACTTTCAGCGGGGGGTGTGGGCTGCGCTTTGCGACATTCCCTACGGGGAGACGATCAGCTACGGCGAGCTGGCACGGCGGGTTGGCAACCCCAAAGCCTCCCGCGCTGTGGGCCTGGCCAACGGGCGCAACCCGATTGCGATCGTCGTCCCCTGTCACCGTGTGATCGGCGCCGACGGCTCGCTCACCGGCTACGGCGGCGGGCTCGACCGCAAGGTCTGGCTGCTCGAGCACGAGGCTTCGCGGCGCCCGGGCGGGCAGGGTCGGCTCGAGCTGGGGAACTAAGCCACCGCCTGCTCCTCGGCCACCGTCGCGAGCGACGGAGCTTCGGCGCGGGCGACCCCCTTCGATCCCACCGCCCCAAGTGACACTCCCGCAAGCAGGCTTGCAAGCAGCATGAAGCTCCATGCGTCGCGGAAATCGGCGGCTGAGTGGGGGGTGCCGAGCACAGCGATGAGGATCGCAAAGCCCAGCGCGGAGCCGAGCTGGCGGCCCGTGGTTTGCACGGCGATCCCTGTCGCGATCCGCTCCGATGGGAGGGTTGCGGCGACGGCGCTCGTGAGTGAGGGGATCACCATGCCTACACCGATCCCTCCGACGAGCATTCCCGGGAGATACTCGCCGACGTAGTCGGGCTGATTGCCGAGCTGGGTTATCCACAGCACCCCACCGAGTGCGAATAGCACCGTCCCGGCCGCCCCGACCCGTCCGGGGCCCAGACGCCCACCGAGGCGCGCCCCGGGGATTGCGGTGAGCGCCGCCATCGCCGGGCCGGGGGAGATCATCAAGCCGGCTGTGAGGATCGACTCGTGCCACACCCCGGTGAGGAACAGCACGCTCGCCAACAACATCGCGGCGAAGCCGATGAAGAACAGCAGCGAGGCTATCGTCGCCGCGCTGAACGCACGCACTCGCAGCAACGCCGGATCGACGATCGGCGCGGGGTGGCGGGCGATGCGTCTGCCCACCGCTCCGAGCAGTAGAGCGGAGATCGCAAGCAGGGCGAGGATGCGCGTGCTCGACCACCCCCAACTTTCCCCTTGCACGATCGCCACGACAAGCGCGCCAACTCCCGCCGTGAGCAGTACCGCGCCGGTCACGTCCGCCGGCTCGCTGTCGGGGTGACGGATCTCCCGCAACACCCTTCTTCCCGCGATCAACCCGGCGATGCCCACGGGGACGTTCACGATGAACACCCACCGCCAGCCCGCCTCCACCAGAAGTCCGCCCAGCGGCGGCCCTGCTGCCGCGGCAATCCCGCCGACCGCAGCCCACGCGCCTATCGCGATGTGCCGCTTCTCGGGCGGGAACTCCGGCAGGAGCAAACCAAGCGATGCGGGTAGCAGCACCGCGGCGCCGAATCCCTGCACGGCGCGCGCACCGACTAGGAACGGGATCGACGGTGCGGCTGCGCAAGCGGCCGAGGCGACCACGAACAGGCCCACGCCGAAGAGGAAGGCGCGCTTGCGCCCGAAGGCATCCGACCAGCGGCCGGCAGCGATCAGGAAGGCTGCGAACACGATCGTGTAAGCGTTGAGGATCCAGGAGAGCGACCGGAGGCTGGTCTCCGGGAAGTCGGAGTGGATCTGGGGGAAGGCGATGTTCACGATGAACACGTCCAACCCCGCCATGAACACTCCCACTACCACCACTGTCAGCACCTGCCATCTGCGCTCCATCGTCAGCTCCTTCACCCGAGGCTTCCGTTGGTTAGTTGCATCAAGCAACTCATGTGGGCAGCACTCTACCAACAGTAAGTTGCTTCATGCAACTTACTGTTGGTAGAGTGTGGGAGGATGCTCAAGTCCGACTACGGAACGCAGAACTGCTCCATCGCCCGCGCACTGGAGCTCGTAGGTGAGCGCTGGACGCTGCTGGTATTGCGCGAGGCGTTTCTCGGTGTGCGCCGCTTCGACGCCATGCAACACAAACTTGGCGTCGCCCGCAACGTCCTCTCCGCACGTCTGGAGCGGCTGGTGGGGGAGGAGATACTCGAGAAGGTCCCCTACAGCGACCGCCCCCTACGCCACGAGTACCGCCTCACCGACAAGGGCCTCGACCTGTGGCCAGTGATCATCGAGCTACTGCGCTGGGGCGACCGCTACGCCGCTCCCAACGGCCCCCCGATCGTCATCCGCCACACGGAGTGCGGTGGTGAGCTGGGCGACCGCCGCATCTGCTCGCGCTGCGGCGCCGAGCTCACCGCTCGCGACGTGCGGGCCGAGGCTGGGCCGGGGTTGGTGGTTGCTGGGGGGTGGTGAGCGCGGGCTCACAATGATCGCGGCGAGCGCCGCCCACCAGAACGTGGCGATCGTGAACTGCGGCACGATTCAGCTCGTCAAATAGAGCATCAGCACGTTGATCAGGAAGTAGAACAACCCGAGCGTCCTCGCTAACGTGAGCCCGGCCCGGCAGTGAGGCTCGGTGCCGACGAAACGTTTGCGAGAGAGTCATCTTGGAATGAGCTTCGCCATCTCACAGCACTTCCTCGACGACCGCGGACAGCGCGCGGGGTTCGTCCTGTTGGGCTCGTTCCTCGCGTCATTCCTCTTCATCCGCACGAGTGCCCGTCTCATACGCAACCCGAAAATTACGCTCATCGTGCTCGGCATCGCGCCCTTCGACCTCTCGAACCGGACATCTCCGATCAGCTCACTCGTAGCGGTGATCGTGATCGACCTCGTCTTCTCCACGCTCGCCATCCTCAAGGGGAAGCCGATTCTCGGCTTGCTCGGGGTATTTGTCCCGCTGATGTCGATCGTAGGGACGGTGCGGCTCGGGGCGCCTAGGTCGCCGTGGGCACGCTGGCGCTACCCGCCGGAAGGGCGTCGAATGGTGCGCTCACAGGCCCGCTTCAAGCGCGTACGTTCTCGCAGGCGCCGGTTCATGAATGCGATCGGCGGCGCCCCGAGCCAGCCTGCCGACGGCGGCGCCTAAGACTAACCGTGACCGCCTGGCCGTCGTGGCAAGGGAGTGCCTTTAGCCTGTTCGCGTGCTCGTGCGCTGCGAGGCGCCCACGTGCTCGCGCAGCCACCGCACGAGCGGCACGGCGGCGTCGAGCTCGGCTCTGACGCGATCACCCGCCTTGGGGCGGTGCAGCCATGAGCCGAGCTCGTGACGTCGCGAGAGCGTGAGAGACCTATGTCGCAAGAGGTCCAATCGTGGGTGGTCTGCCGAGTATCCACGCGGCGCGCGCACCAGGTCCGGCTCGTTCAACCGCAAGCCGGTTGCCTCGCCGCGGGCGATCGCCTTTGAGAGCGGCGCCGCAGTGCGTCCTGTGTCGACCGCGCGTCGGATGCGATCGACCTGGTCGGGAGCGGGTCGGTGCAGGCCGGCCGCCACCAGCAAACCGTCGAGCGATAGCTCGACGTAAAAGCCACCAGCGCCCTCGTATCCAATCGCGAGGCCCACATGCTCCTTGATCGGGGGACCGTGGTGAAAGCGAGTGTCGTTCCACGGTCGGAACAGGCGCGGCTTCCCAAGATCGGCAAGGTCTTCCCCGAGCGCCGTGGCTGGCGCTACGAGATACTCGTCATAGCGGGCGCGGTTTGCCTTGAACCACTCGCGCTCGTTGTTGTCCTCCAGTTCGCGCAGGAACTCGATCGCCTCGGGTGGGAAGCCCCGGAATACTGGCATGGCATCAATCATGCCGGTTCTCGCTCCGGCTGGTCGCCTTGTTGCCCGCCGGGTCAGCTGACGGTCAGTCCGAGCGCTTGGCGCAGCTCGGCGTTGGTTACGCCTTCCACCCGCACAGTCTTCTCGCGTGAGCGCTCCCCGCGGATCACGCTCACGCGACTACGAGCGACCCCTGCCCGCTTGGCGATCAACTTGCACAGCGCAGCATTCGCAAGGCCGTCCACCGGCGCCGCCGCGACGCTCACGCGCAGCATCCCGTCGCGCTCGTCCACGATCGCGTTGCGCTTGGCGCGTGGTTGGAGGCGGATGTTGAGGTCTGTCGCGGGCATGCGTTGGCTTCGAGTATGCACGCTCAAGCTGGCACATGGAAGGCTGTGAGGTCGTTTTGCTTAAGTGTCCGTGAGTGGAACCAATTTCAGATACCGGACTCGATCAAGAGTAAGCATGGAGTCTATTGCGCATTGAGTCGATGTCTCCACTACCGTTGCAACATGCGTTATCTCGTTGGTTTTCTCACTGCGGCCTTGACTGGCGCGTTGGCATTCGTCGTGGCCCGCGGCCCATTGAAAGCCGACCTCGGGATTGCGGTCGCTGCTGTCGTGCTTACGATGACGACTGTTGTTGGGCTTGGGCTCGTTTTGAATGCGGAAGGCTTCAAAGAGGCGCAAGGGGACATCGGCAAGGGACTGTTGGTAGGAGTACTGGTTGCAGCTTGCGTCGGATGGCTACAGGTCGAGGTTCAGCGATCGGTGGAACGCGCTTCGGAGCGTCAAAGCAACCAGGAGATCCGCTCAACTCAGAGGCAGGGTTTTCTATTGACGTTGAGCTTGCAACATGATCTTGTTGGGGTGGATCTCCACGAAAAGGATCTACGAGGCTTGTATCTGAACGGTAAGCACCTAGACGAAGCTAACCTCGAACATGCCAAGTTGCAGCAGGCAGTGCTGATCGGCACATCGCTCCGGAATGCGCACATGGATGAAGCCAATATCGAGGGCGCGGTCTTGCGCGATGCTCAACTCAACGGTGCCTATCTGACTGGGATCCACGCCAGCGGCACAGGTTTCATCGAGGCGCGACTGGTCAGGGCCGAACTCTACAGAGGTATATTTACTGGAGGGTTCTTTATGCGCGCCACGCTGAAAGAGGCGTTTATGTCTCATGCCGACTTCAACGATGCCGAACTTGAGTATGCGGACCTTGATCGAGTCGAGGCCGATGACGCGCGTTTCGAAGGTGCTCATCTAGAACACGCGATGCTAGTCGGCGCAACCCTAAGCGGCGCGCATCTGAATGGATCCAACCTGACCTATGCCGATATGTCACAAGCCTATCTGGGCTACGCTGATCTCACAGGCGCCGACCTACGTTCAACGCGGCTCCGTGGCGCTACCTACAACACTCAGACCAAGTGGCCGGTGGGGTTCAGTGCGGCTGATGTAGGGGCTGTTCCCGAAAGTTAGAGCGCGTCGTATATTCCAAATAAAAGCCCAGCTTTGGATGTCATCATATCCTTTGTAGATAATTTCCTTTAGGATCACTTTCGTGTCATCACGGTTCTCCACCGCTTTGATCGTGGCGCTCTCGCTCCTTTGCGTTAGTGCTGGCTGTACTTGGGCGGCGCCAACAAGTGTGGACGTATTGACAAGCTCAGTTGCCGGTGGCGCTCCGCCTGATTTGGGCATAGGTTGTCCCTCGCCGCCGGGTGCGCCTCATGGCACACGGATCTGGATCCACGTCACGCGGTGGTGCAGTCTCCCCGGGGTTCGAGGACAAGCTCAGTTCAAGCTTCAGATGCAGATCTACAACCGCGGAAAGCACACGCTCGGAATCGGCCAAGAACATATGCGGCTGATAGTCAAGCAATTCAACGTAAGGCAGTGGTCGCCGCCCCGCTATGGCAGACCCACGACCGAAAGGCCGTTTCGGACGTCTTACCTGGGGGAGCACGTCTGGGCCGTGCCCGCGAATGCAGAAGATGCCTACGATCCCATTCCCCACGTACCTGGCGATCTGACCTTTGCTACTCATTGGGGACAAAATCAGTTGGCTCCAGGCATGACTTTTAACCCTAGCTTTCACTCTGGCGATCTCGTCTTCTACGTGCCCGATCTAGCTCATGACCCTCACGGCAGAGCCACTTCGGCAGACGTCCTAGGCATCGCTTACGTCTACGGTCGCGAAATCGTCGTCATGTGCCCGACAGAGCATTGGGGCCCAAAAGTGCCTGCTGGGAGCTTTTGACGTCCGCCAAGCCGTCTCAGGCATCCCGCCCACCGAGGAAGACTCGATGATAATGGAGCTAGTCGGGATCGAACCGACGACCTCTGCCATGCCATGGCAGCGCTCTCCCAGCTGAGCTATAGCCCCGAGTCGTGCCTATCTTAGCGTCTCCAAACCAGGTTGCTTCAGCAGGCTTGACGCTCCGAGCCGAGGCCCCAATGGCGTTGCAACGATGCCTCGAACTCGTAGTCATTGGCCCACCGAATCTTAAGCATCTGGTTGTTGCGTGTCGGCGCCAGGCGGAGGTTGACGGCAGACTTACCGGCGACATCTCGGATTGGGATCAGGTAGCACTTGTCCGTGTCCGGAGAATACGCAGCAATCGCGTCGACCTCCTCGGCGGTGTATGTGGTCCTCACATAGCCATGTGGTGTATGACGGCTGGTGTTACACGGCGTGATCAGGACATCACGCTGTCTCCACGCGGACTTGCATTGCAGCCTGAGGATCTGCCCGCCGATGTCAAGGGCGAGGTCATATCGTCCGCCCTCGGTCATTGGTCGCAGCACGAGGAGGTCGAGACGGATGGCTGCGAGGGTGATAGCGGCCTCTGTGATTGCGCCCTTCTTGCTCGGAGTCAGTTCCAGCACTCACCCACCCTAACCCGGCAAATGTGACGTAACACGCCTATTTGAGCCGCGTTTGTCACGGCGCAAAGACACGTTTCTGTCAACCTCCGACGTGCTCCTCTGAGGGCCAACATGCGGCCCGCTGCTACCCCCGAGGAATGAACTCTGGCACGTCGAGATCGTCTGTGCCTGAGCCTTCGCGGTCGCGTCGGCGCGAGTCGTCCCGGTCGCTGCCCTCGCGAGGCGGTGAGCTGCCTGGCGCTGCCTGGTCCAGGCGCGCTGTCATGCTGCCATGCGTGAGCCTCACGTCGCGGAGCAGGCGCTCGGCGTTCGTGCGCAGCGACGCTGACAGCTCACGCAGGTTGTTCGACACCTCGCTGCCGTCACGTAGAACCTCGCGCGCGATGATGTGCGCCTCGCTCACGATCTCCCGGGCCTTCGTGCGCGCGCGGGCTCGCATCTCGCCGATCTTCTCCTGTGCTTCAGCGCGCTGTACAGCGATCTGTTGCTCCCCCTCGGCGCGAGTTTGCTCTATGCGCTCTCTCACGCTCCCCAGCTCTCGCTCGACCTCCTTGCGCGCGGCGGCGAGTGTTGCCTCTGCCTCCTCCCGCGCCGTAGCTACCGTTGTTTCGGCGTCTTGGCGCGCGTTGGCCGCGGTCGTCTCGACCTGCTCGCGTGCCGTGGCCACGGTCGCCTCCGCTTCTCTCTGAGCATCTTCCAGCACCCCGCTCGCGGCTTCCCGCGCCTCGCTCAGCTCGCGCTCGGCTTGCGCGTGCGCTTTGGCGCGGTGCTCCTCGGCGGTCTCCTCCGCCGCCCGCACACGCTCTGCGGCCTCGGCATGGACGGCGCCGACAGCCGCCACCGCCTCATTACGCGCGTGCTCGGCTTGGGTGCGTGCCTCGGCGAGGATCTCCGCCGCCTCCTCCTCGGCTGCCTGCACCCGGTTGGCCGCCGCGCGGTCTCCCTCGGCGATGCGCTCCGCCGCGCGCTCCTCCGCCTCCTCGCGCAACCGCCGAGCCGCCTGCTCGGCGGCATCCACGATCCGCTTGACTTGCTCCGACGCGTCGCTCAACCCCACGCGCCCATGGTAAACGCCGGCGCGCTTCTCCCCCCGCGTGCGTATCCTCCGCGCCTTGCGAATGCCCACCAGAACGACTCGCGCCGGCGCCACGTTGGTTGTCGTCGCCGCGGTCACGATCGGCTCCGTCGCGTCGTCGGGCACCCACACCCACCATGGTCCCGCCTGTGCTCCCTCCACGCTCAACGCCTCGGCGGCGCTAGCCGGTGGTGCGCTTGCCGTGTCTCCGGGCCCCAATACACGCGACTCCTCCCACGAAACACAGATCAGCTTCCTTGGGCCGCCGGCGCGCGACATCACCCACGTAACAGTGGTGGGTTCAGACAGTGGCGTTCACTCCGGTCGCATGCTCGCTTATTCACAAGGCGACGGCGCGAGCTTCCTGCCCGACAAGCCTTTCGCCCAGGGAGAGCTCGTCACTGTGCGCGCCCTCCTGCGTCAAAGTTCGCGCACTATCCCGATCGCATGGCGCTTCACTGTTGCCGTCCGCGACTCGGTGAGCCGCTCTCTTGAGACACCCCCTCCACCGCCCCCACCAGCCAAGCCGAGCGAACTGCAGCACTTCCTCTCCCGCCCCGATCTGCTACCGCCGACGGTCACGGTCACCAGCGACAGCGGTGAACACGCCCCCGGCTACACGTTCCTCGCGCCCTATGCCGGTCCTGGGCAATACGGCCCGATGATCCTCGACCATAGGGGGCGGCTCGTGTGGTTCAAGCCGATCCCCAAGGGCTCGCGGGCGGCGGACCTTCGCGTCCAGCAGTACGAAGGCCGGCCCGTGCTCACCTGGTGGGAGGAGCCGCTTGTCGCGGGAGGGAGGCGCGATGGTGGGATCGTGTTGACCGACAGCTCCTACCGCACTATCAAGATCGTGCGCGCCGGCAACGGTTACCAACCCGACCTCCACGCTTTCCAGATCGCCCCCAACGGGACGGCGGTGTTCACCGTGTACGACGCCATTCGCTGCAACCTCACCACTCACAAAGGTCCTGCGGATGGTGCGGTCGCCGACACCCTCTTCCAGGAGGTGGACCTGAAGACCGGCTTGGTGCGCTTTGAGTGGCACAGCCTCGACCATGTGTCGCTGTTGGACTCCTACTCGCCCGTTGGCTCCACGGGCACCCCCAAGTCGCCGTGGGACTACTTCCACATCAACGCGGTCTCAAACGAAGGAAAAGACCTGCTAGTTGATTCCCGCAACACTTGGGCCGCCTATGACGTGGACGCCCGCACCGGCAAGGTACTGTGGCGTTTGGGCGGCAAGAAATCCTCCTTCAAGATGGCCCATGGCGCGCGCCCGGCATGGCAGCACGACCTGCGCCGTGAGCCCGATGGGACGATCTCCTTCTTCGACAACGGCGCGACCCCGAAGGTCCACGCCCAGTCGCGAGTGATCGTGCTGCGGCTCGACACCACCCACATGACCGCCAAGCTCGTCTCGAGCTTCGTCCACTCCAAGCCGCTCGTGGCTCCCAGTCAGGGCGACTTTCAACCGCTTCCCGACGGCAACTGGTTCGTGGGGTGGGGGCAGGAACCCTACCTCTCTGAATACACCCCCACGGGAGGGCTCCTGTTCGACGCGCACATGCCCGCCCGCTATCAGTCCTACACCGCTTTCAAGTTCCCTTGGGTCGGCGCTCCCACGGAGTCTCCCCGTCTCGTGCTCACCGCCAAAGCCGGCCAAGCGGTCGCGCACGTGAGCTGGAACGGCGCCACCGACGTGTCCCAATGGAGAGTGATGGGCGGACCTTCAAGGGATTCGCTCGCTCCGCTTGCCACTGCCACGACCGACGGCTTCGAGACCTCTATCCCGATCGTCTCCCCGCCGCGCTACATCACAGCGCAGGCCATTGGTTCGCAGGAAGAGGTGCTTGGCGCCTCAGCCATTGTCGCCGGCTGACGAGGCCATTCGCCTGAGGCTATGGCAGGAAGCGTGGGGAATCTGTCCTTGCGGACGAGGCTGGTTTGGAGCATGATCGGAGCATGTCCGCTCGCGAACGCACCAAGCTTCGCCGTGTCCCCACCGGCCCGCGCCAGATCGCGATCCTTCTCTACCCGGGCGTGCAGAGCCTTGACGTCACCGGCCCTCAGGAGGTGTTCGTCGGAGCGCATGGACTGCTGCACGGCACCGACCCGTCTGACCCCGGCTACGAGGTGCGGGTCATCAGCCGCGACGGCGCCCCGTTGCGCTGCTCAAGTGGCCTACAGATCGTCCCCGACTGCGATTTCTCGAGCACGTCCTCCAGTCTCGACACGCTGATCGTCGCCGGTGGCTACGGCTCGCGTGAGGCTTCCCTCGATGGTGTCACGCTCGACTGGATCGCCGGTGCGTCGAAGCGTGCACGCCGCACCGCCTCGGTCTGCACAGGCGCCTTCCTGCTTGCCGCCGCCGGCTTGCTCGACGGACGCCGCGCCACCACTCATTGGGGGGCCGCCGCCGAGCTCGCGCGCCTGTACCCCTCCGTGAATGTCGACCCCGAGCCGATCTTCCTACGTGACGGCCCCATCTGGACCTCGGCCGGGGTCACAGCCGGGATGGACCTCGCGCTCGCGCTCGTGGAAGAGGACCTCTCACGCGACCTCGCCCTCACCATCGCTCGCCATCTTGTGCTGTTCCTGCGTCGCCCCGGTAACCAATCGCAGTTCTCCGCCACGCTTGCCACCCAAGAGCCCGTGCGCGAGCCGTTGCGGGAAGCTCGCCGCCACATCCTCGAGAACATCGACGCCGATCTCTCGGTGGAGGCGCTCGCGCAGCTTGCTCACATGAGCCCCCGTCACTTCGCCCGCTCCTTTCGTGCCGAGACCGGCGTCACGCCCGCCCGTTACGTCGAGAGTGTGCGCGTCGAGGCCGCCCGACGCGCGCTCGAGGACACTTCCGCCCCGGTCGCCTCCATCGCTTCCGCCTGCGGCTTCGGCACCCCCGAGACGATGCGCCGCTCGTTCCTGCGCTCCCTCGGTGTCGCGCCCGCCGAGTACCGCCGGCGCTTTCACCCAACTACCGCAACCGAGGTACCCGCCGCGGTCGCGTAAGCGGCGCGGGATGTGACCTCCGCCGGCTCATGGCCATTATCCAAAATCCTCAAGAGAGGCCCCACCCACATGGACATCGCGATTCTCATCTACCCCCGTTTCACCGCTCTCGACGCCATCGGCCCCTATGAGGTGCTGAGCCGCATCCCGGATGCGAAGGTCACTTTTGTGGCCGAGCACGCCTCTCCGCAGCGCACCGACACCACCCAGCTCGCGGTTGTGGCCGACGCCTCGATAGAGGACCTTCCCAACCCCGACATCGTGCTCGTCCCCGGCGGTCCCGGGCAGGCTGCGCTGATGGAGGACGGTCCCGTCCACGAGTGGTTGCGCACAGCGCACGAGACCTCCACCTGGACCACCTCGGTCTGCACCGGCTCGCTCATCCTCGCCGCCGCCGGCCTACTCGAGGGCAAGCGCGCCACCTCCAACTGGCAGGCCATCGAGGAGTTGCGCTCGCTCGGCGCCGACGCCGTCGAGGAGCGCGTCGTCTTCGACGGCAAGCTCGCCACCGCCGCCGGCGTCACCGCCGGCATCGACATGGCCCTCCATCTCGCCTCCCGCATCGGCGGCGACCAGCTCGCCCAAGCGATCCAGCTCGGGCTTGAGTACGACCCTGAGCCGCCGTTCGACGCCGGCTCTCCCCACAAGGCCCCTGCCGAGATCGTGGAGGCCGTGCGCGCCTACTCGCGCTTCACCGAACAGGCCGCTTGAAGTAATACCCACGGTTGTGACCTGCGGTTAAACCTGGTTGACAGTTGTCTCCCTGCGTGATCGAATCGCACGCGGTAGGACACTCCAACGCAACCTGACGGGAGGACGTATGTCAGTAATGATGGGCATGGTCATCGAGGCCGATCCCGCTCGCTTCGAGCAGACCGCGAAAGACAACGCCGAGCTGATCAACTCGATCTCCGCGCGCGCCAAGGAGGCGGGCGCCATCAGCCACCAGTTCTTTGCCGGGAAAGACTCTGTACTCGTCGTTGACGAGTGGCCCGATGAAGCCAGTTTCCTTGGCTTCTTCGAGTCCGCCGGTCCCGATATCGGCGCCCTCATGGGCCAGGCGGGCGTCACAACCCAGCCCACCCCCAACTTCTGGCGTCCGCTGGACACCTCCGACAAGTTCTAGACACAACGACGATCCGGGCCTGCCTTGGGTGGGTCCGGACACCGTCGGTTTTGCGGTCTGTCGCTAACCTCCGCTGTCCGATGGCAGAGCGCCGCTACAAACCGCAGGAGATCGAGCCTCGCTGGCAAGCCGTATGGGCCGATGAGCGCACCTGGGAGGTCTCAAACGACTCGCTCCCCGGCGAGGACAAGGATGCGACCTCATATGTACTGGAGATGCTCCCCTACCCATCTGGGGAACCCCATATCGGGCATCTGAAGAAATACGCGGTGGGGGACGCCATCGCGCACTTCCACCGTCGCACCGGCCATCGTGTGCTGCACCCGATGGGCTATGACGCCTTCGGTCTCCCCGCTGAGAACCACGCCATCAAGACGGGCGTCCACCCGCGCGACTCCACCGCCGAGTCGATCGCCTCCTTCCAACGCCAGTTCCGCTCATGGGGCATCTCGATCGACTGGTCTCGCGAGCTCGGCACCCACGAACCGTCCTATTACCGCTGGACCCAGTGGATCTTCCTGCAGCTGTTCGACGCCGGCCTGGCCTACCGTCGCGAGGCTGCCGTTAAGTGGTGTCCCAACGATCAAACCGTGCTCGCCAACGAGCAGGTGGTGGATGGCTGTTGCGAGCGTTGCGGCGCGGTCGTGGAAGTCAAGCAGCTCGAGCAGTGGTTCTTCCGCATCACCGACTACGCCGAGCGTCTGCTCTCAGATCTTGACGGGATCGACTGGCCCGAGCACGTGAAGACGATGCAACGCAATTGGATCGGCCGCTCCGAGGGCGCGGAGGTGACCTTCCGCTGCGAGGAGCTCTCGATCGACTACCCCGTGTTCACCACCCGACCCGACACCCTCTTCGGCGCCACCTTCTTCGTGATGGCTCCCGAGCACCCCGACGTGCTGCGCCTCGTGGAGGGCACCCCGCAGGAGCAGGCGGTGCGCGACTACGTCAACCACGCCCTCACGGAGTCGGGCGAGGAACGCGGCTCGCTCGAGAAGCAGAAGACCGGGGTAGCGCTCGGACGCACCGTGGTGAACCCCGTCAACGGCGAGGCGATCCCGATGTATGTCGCCGACTACGTGCTCATGGAGTACGGCACGGGCGCCATCATGGCGGTGCCCGGCCACGACGAGCGCGACTACGCCTTCGCGCGCACCTATGACCTGCCGATCCGCCGTGTGATCGAAGGCGTGCTCGAGGACGGGGGAGACGACGAGGGATTGCCCTACCCGGGCGACGGTCCGCTCGTGAACTCCCACCCCGACTTCGACGGGATGGACAACCGTGAGGCGCTGCGCGCGATCGTGCAATGGCTCGACCGCGACGGGAAGGGTCACGCCTCGGTCAACTACCGCCTACGCGACTGGTTGGTCTCACGTCAGCGCTACTGGGGCTGTCCCATCCCAATCGTCTATTGCGACTCCTGTGGCATGCAGCCGGTCCCCGTCGACCAACTCCCTGTGGTGCTCCCCGACATCGAGGACTACGCGCCCCAGGGTCGCTCACCGCTTGCCGCCGCCGAGGATTGGGTGGCGACCGAGTGTCCCTCGTGCGGTGGGGATGCGCGGCGGGAGACCGACACGATGGACACGTTCGTCGACTCCTCCTGGTACTTCCTGCGCTACTGCGACGCCCGCAACGACCAAGTCGCCTGGGGTCCGGCGGCGTTGCGCCAATGGATGCCGGTGGATCAGTACATCGGCGGGGTGGAGCACGCGATCCTCCACCTCATGTACGCCCGTTTCTTCTGCAAGGCGCTCGCCGACCTCGGCCACCTCGACTTCCAGGAGCCCTTCAGCGCGCTGTTCACGCAGGGGATGGTCACCAAGGACGGCGCGAAGATGTCCAAGTCGAAGGGGAACGTCGTCTCTCCCTCCTCGATCGTGGAGCGCTACGGCGCCGACACCGCCCGCTGCTACATCCTCTTCATCGGCCCCCCCGACCAGGACGCTGACTGGTCGGACGAGGGAATGGAGGGGGTTCACCGCTTCCTCGCCCGCCTGTGGCGTCTCGCCGCCGAGACGGCGGAGCGAGGCGGCGCCGAGCCGCTGCCCTCAGTCGACGACTTCGGCGGCGCCGGGACGCTCGACAACGAGGACCTCGAGCTCGCGCGCAAGGCTCACTGGGCGATCGACAAGGTCTCAGAGGACATGCGCCGCTTCGCCTTCAACACGTGCATCGCCGCTGTCATGGAGTTGCTCAACGACTGCTCCCGTCTACGCGAGCAGGTGCACATCGACACGCTGCGCTTCGGGCTTGTCACAGCCGCTTCACTGCTGTTCCCCTTCGCCCCACATCTCTCCTCCGAGGTCTACGACATGCTCACCGGCGAGCGCCTGTGGGAGCAGCCGTGGCCGCTTGCCGACCCCGAGATGCTTGAAAGCGACTCCTACGAGCTCGTCTGCCAGATCAACGGCAAGCTCCGCGACCGCGTCCAAGCCCCCTCCGACGCCACGCCCGAGCAGCTCAAGGCGCTCTGCCTCGCCGCCCCGAACGTCCAGACGCACCTCGACGGTCATGAGATCGTCAAGGAGATCGTTGTCCCGGGGCGGCTTGTGAATCTGGTTGTGCGTTGAGTATATTCTAAGAAACAGATTTATACTGACTAACAGACTTTATTTGACTGTGAGTTAGACCTGACCTAGCCTTCGCCCAAGCTTGATTTTCTACTACCTCGATGTGAAACGAGGACTCTGAAATGGGCACACACGAAACAGAAGGCACGAAGCCGACAGGCTTTGGGCCGGCAAAGAAGTACGAACGTCACGGAAGCACTCAGCACAAAAGCGGGTGGCAAGAGCGGGACTCGGTTGAGCGAGTGGAGACCGAGGAAGGCTCCCACAGGGCGCCACTCGCCTCCGAGGGCAGTATCCCCCGCGCCACTCTGGCTGAGCGGCTATACAAGCGCGTAGCCGACCAGAAGGAGGGCTGAAATGCAGCTCTGCTTCGAGAACAGTCATTCCTCACGGCTTTGGGTGGCGGTGATGTGGTACGACCCCAGCGGTTGTGGCGACTACGGCAATTGGGCGACCCGTGGCTGGTGGAGCGTCGACCCTGGCGAGACGGTGCATACGAATGTTTGGACCGCCAATCGCTACTTCTGCTTCTATGCCGAGGCCGATGATGGAACCGTGTGGGCGGGACCCTATGGACCGGCGTATTGCACCTACCGCGCGTTTGACAGTTGCGTCAATATTGGAAGCACCGCCGACTATCTGAGGCTGGGTATGCGAGAGGTGGACGCCGGATGGTGGCACTGGGCATACATCACGTACACCGTCAGACTGGACTGAGGGCCGGTCGCGCCGGCCGGGTTCGATCTCGGCCGGCGCCACCGATGCGCGCTCGGCGGACGCTGACGCCGGTATTAGACTTTGCGGATGGTGCCCACCCTCAAGCCCGCCTATCTAATCCACGGCGACGATCACGGTGCGATCGGCGAGCGGCGGGCGCGGCTGAAGGCGTTGGCGGAAGCCGACGGGGACGCCGGCAGCGTGGAGATCCTTTCGGGCGATGACGCCACCCCCGAAGGGGTGGCGCTCGCGCTCTCGACGATGACCTTCGCGATGGGGCAACGGGTGATCGTGGCGGACGGGGTGGAGCGCTTCAAGGAGGCTGAGATAGAGCAGCACATCGAGCCCGCGATGGCGAGCATGCCCCCAGATACCACGATCGCGTTTTTCGCCCGCGAGGAGGGCCGCACCAAGGCCCCGGCGGCGCTCCACCGTGCCGTGAAGGCCGCGAAGGGCCAGATCGTCGCCGAGGCTACCATCAAGCCCTGGGAGCTCGCCGGGTGGGTGCGCGAGCAAGCCACCCGTCTCGGCCTCTCACTCGACGCGTTCGCCGCGAAGACTCTTGTCGCGCAAGTGGGGGAGCGCCAGCAACGGTTGCTGCGGGAGCTCGAGAAGCTGGCTCTCGGCCGCTCAGAGGCAGACGGAGAGGGGAGCGCCGGAAAAGCTTCACTGAAGATCACCGCCGAGGACATCGAGCAACAAGCTGCCCACTCCACTGCTTGGCGGGCCTTCTCCTTCGCCGACGCACTCGTGGGCGCCGACGCCGCCGACGCCACCCGCTCCTACATGCGTTTGCGCGCCCAGGGCGAGCGGCTCTCTGGGCTCGTGTACCTGATGGCCCAACGCCTACGCGACGCGGAGGGCGTATCGGTGCGCTTGCAGGCGGGCGAGCCCCCCGCCGAGATCAAGCGCACCCTGCGGATGCCACCGCGCGCCGCCGACCGCTTCATCGCCGACGTGGCGCGCTCGGAGCCCGAGCGCCTGCGCGCCGCTCTCTGCCGTATCGCCGACCTAGAGCTTGATACGCGTGGGGGAGCGCCGTTGAGCTTCTCCCGCACCCCGCTCTCCTCGCTTGAGGAGGACACGCTCGCGTTGCGCGCGATCCTGGCTATCGCCGCGTGAGCTGCCGCTGAGACGTCCGCCGAGCGGACGGCGGATTAAGACCCGGCGCCGGCGAGTGTGCGGGCGGCGCGTGACTTCTTGCGTGCGCCCGTGTTGCGGTGAAGCGCGCCGCGCTTCACGGCCTTGTCGATCGTGCTCACAAGACGCCGGTGCTCGGTCGCAGCCGCATCGCCGTCTTTCTGTTCGGCGGCGGCCTCCAGGTGACGGAAGTACGTCTTGATCGCCGAGGTGTATTCGCGGTTCTCCTGGCGCTCGCGCTCGGAGCGGAGGATGCGCTTCTTCTGTGAATGAATGTTGGCCATAACGAAAGGCGCCTCGCGCCCCGCTCGGACTGCCGGGGCGCGCCGCGCAGCGCCGTACTATAGCGGCCCGTGTCTGTGACCGAGTCCGCCGAGCCGCCTCCGAGCGCACCGCCGCCCGGACGGGTGGCCCGCAACACGGCGATCTTCTCGCTCGGCACCGGTCTCTCGCGTGTGCTTGGGCTCGCGCGGGAAATCGTCGCGGCGAGCTTCTTCGGCACGAAAGGACCGGCGTCGGCGTTCACGCTCGCCTTCCAGATCCCCAATCTCGTGAGCAACCTGTTCGCGAATGCCGCCCTCTCTGCGGCGTTCGTGCCGGTGTTCACCGATCTGCTTGCGCACGGGCGCAAGCGTGAGGCTTTCAGGTTGGCCTCAACGCTGTTCTGGATCATCCTGATCGTCCTCGGGGCGATCACCGGCTTCTTCGTGCTCGCCGCCGGGGTGATCATGCCGCTGTTCATCGGCCCGACGTTCACCAGCTATCTCGAAGCGCTGACGGTCGGTCTCTCACAGGTGCTCTTCCCGGTCGTGCTCCTGATCGGCCTCACTGGCCTGCTCGTCGGGATCTTGCAGTCCTATGAACACTTCACGATCCCCGCCATCGCACCAGCAGTGTGGAACCTGGTGATCATCGTCCTGCTCGTCATCTTGCGCCCCCACTTTCAGGGTGGCCCCGAAGGCGGTCATCAGATGTATGCGTACGCGATCGCGATTGTGGTGGCGACGTTCGTGCAGATGCTGATGGCGTTCGCTGCGCTCGGGCGGATCGACTTCCGTTTGCAGATGTCGATCGACTGGCACGATCCACGCATCAAGCAGGTGTTCACGCTGATGCTCCCGGTGACGATCGGCCTCGGCATCGTGAACCTGGATCAGCTCATCAACTCGGTGTTCGGGACGCTCGTCAGCGCCGAAGCGCCGCGGGCCATCGACAACGCGTTTCGCATCTACATGCTCCCTCAGGGTCTTTTCAGTGTGGCGGTTGCCACCGTCCTGTTTCCCACGTTGAGCCGGATGGCCTCGCTGCGTCAGGTCGGTCCGATGCGCCGGGCGATCGGGGTGGGTATGCGTCAGATAAATCTGCTGCTGATCCCCGCTTCGGCGTTCATCATCGTGCTCACCACGCCGATCGTCCGACTCGTCTTCGAACGTGGCTCGTTCGACAATCGTTCAACTGAACTCGTTTCGATCGCGCTGTTCTGGTTCGCCTTCAGCCTGCCCTTCGGGGGCATCAACCTGCTGCTTACGCGTGTGTTCTTCGCGGTGCAGCGCCCATGGATCCCGACGCGTTTGGCGGCAATCAATATCGTCGTCGACATCATCGTCAGCGTCGGTCTCTACAAACCGCTCGGGATCGCCGGCCTGATCATCGGCACGGTCATCGCCAACGCGTTGATGACATGGCTGCTGTTGTCACGCTTGCGCGATGGCTTCAACGGTCGCCTGGAAGGCGCGCAGACGACGATGATCACAGCTCGGATCGCGGTCGCCTCGATCCTGTTGGCGGCGGTGTCGTGGCCGGTGTGGTGGGTGCTGAACCGGCTGCTCGGAGGGTCGCTTCCGGCGCAGGTCGTGAGTGTCGGCGGCGCCGGTGTCGCGGGTGTGGCCGTATACGTGCGAGCCGTCTTTGCGATGCGCATTCCTGAGGCACACCAGGTGCACCGGCTGATCATGACCCAGCTCGGCAGGGCCTGATCTCCATTTGGACCGCACTCGGGTGAGGGGGTGGGAGAGACACAAAGAAGGGCCGGGGGAGCTTTCGCCCTCCCGGCCCCGGTTCGGTCAAAGATCACCATTGAACTACTACGTCCCAGGACTTGTGTCGTATGCCTGGGCGGCTATGACACTCCCGACCCCGAGACTGGCCATCCCCGAGGGGATGCGTTGCCCGGTCGAGCCGAAGCTCTGGTCGAGTGGGCGATCCGCCGAACTGGCCTAAGGCTATCGCGGGTCGCCCGGACCGTGGGCCTTCTACAGTTTGGCGCCCATGCAACAAGACAAGATCCGCAACTTCTCGATCATCGCGCACATCGACCACGGCAAGTCGACGCTGGCTGATCGCATCCTGGAGTTGACGCATGCGGTGGACGAGCGGTCGATGCGGGCGCAGGTGCTCGACTCGATGGACCTCGAGCGGGAGCGGGGGATCACGATCAAGGCGCAGGCGGTGAAGGTGGCGTACACAGCGTCAGACGGGGAGACCTACCAGCTTCACTTGATCGACACTCCTGGGCACGTGGATTTCACCTACGAGGTGTCTCGCTCGCTTGCCGCGTGCGAGGGGGCGCTGCTGGTCGTGGACGCCTCCCAGGGCGTGGAGGCACAGACGGTGGCGAACACCTATCTCGCCGTGGAGGCGGGGTTGGAGCTGATCCCCTGCCTGAACAAGATCGATCTTCCCGGCGCGGAGCCCGAGCGGGTGGCGGGCGAAGTGGGGGAGTTGATCGGCGAGCCGGAGGAGGCGATCCTCAAGATCAGCGGCAAGACCGGGGAGGGCGTGGGGGAGGTGCTCGATGAGCTTGTCAAGCGCGTGCCACCCCCTTCGGGCGATCCCAACGCGGCGCCGCGAGCCCTCATCTTCGATTCCGAGTTCGACCAATACCGGGGTGTGATCGCCTACATCCGTGTCGTGGACGGGGTGTTCAAGAAGGGTGAGGCGATCCGCGCGATGGCGGCGGGCACACGCGCGGAGATCGACGACATCGGCTTCTTCTCGCCCACGATGACCCCCGTCAAGCAGCTGAGCGCGGGCGAGGTGGGGTATTTGATCACCGGCATCAAGGACGTCACGCAGCTGCGCGTCGGCGACACCTTGACCACTGGCACTCGTGCGGAGGACGGGGCAACCGAGGCGCTCCCCGGTTACCGCGAGGTCAAGCCGATGGTGTTCTGCGGGCTCTTCCCGATCGACTCCGACCGCTATCCCGACCTGAGGGACGCGCTTGAGAAGCTCACGCTCAATGACGCCGCGCTCTCCTGGGAGCCCGAGACCTCCGACGCGCTCGGCTTCGGCTTCCGCTGCGGGTTTCTCGGGCTCTTGCACATGGACATCGTGAGGGAGCGGTTGGAGCGCGAGTACGACCTGGAGCTGCTCGCCACGATGCCCTCGGTGGAGTTCGATGTGACGCTCACCAATGGGGATGAGATCGAGGTGCACAACCCTTCCGACATGCCCGAGCCGGGCGTGATCGCCGAGATCAGGGAGCCTTTCATCAAGGCGCAGGTGATCTGCCCGCGCGAGTACGTGGGGGCGGTGATGGAGCTCTGTCAGGAGCGCCGGGGGGAGCCTGCGGGCATGCACTACCTATCCCCCGAGCGCGTCCAGATGAGCTATGACCTCCCGCTCGCGGAAATCGTGCTCGACTTCTTCGACCAGCTCAAGTCGCGCACGCGGGGGTACGCGTCGCTCGACTACGAGCTGAGCGACATGCAGTCCGCGAACCTTGTGAAGCTCGACGTGCTGCTCGCGGGCGACACGGTGGACGCGTTGTCGATGGTGGTGCACAAGGACAAGGCATATGAGATGGGGAGAACGCTCACGGAGAAGCTCCGCAAGCGCATTCCCCGCCAGCAGTACGACGTGCCGATCCAGGCGGCGATCGGCTCGCACATCATCGCCCGCGAGACCGTCAAGGCCTTCCGCAAGGACGTGATCGCCAAGTGCTACGGCGGCGATATCTCGCGCAAGAAGAAGCTCCTCGGCAAGCAGAAGGAGGGCAAGAAGCGCATGAAGCAGGTGGGCCGGGTGGAGGTCCCCCAGGAGGCGTTCCTCGCCGTGCTGGAGCTGGGGGAGGAGTGATTTTTTGACCCTTGCCCGTGCTCGGCGTGAATTGTGCGCCCTCGCCCTATGAACATTCTGTTCGTGTGCCTTGGGAACATCTGTCGCTCGCCCACGGCGGAGGGTGTGATGCGCAAGCTCGTGGATGAAGCCGGCCTGCAAGACAGCATCGCGATAGACAGCGCGGGCACGGGAGGCTGGCACGTGGGGGACCCGCCAGATGAGCGTGCCACCGCAGCGGCACACAACCGCGGGATCACGCTGGAGGGCAAAGCGCGAAAGGTGCGCCCCGAGGACTTCGATCGCTTCGACTTGATCCTCGGGATGGACAGCTCAAACGAGCGCGACCTGCGTCGGCTCGCCCCCGATGAGGATGCCCGCGCGAAGGTGCGCCTGCTGCGCGAGTTCGACCCTGCGAGCGCCGGCCTTGACGACCTCGACGTCCCCGACCCCTACTACGACAGCGACCACGGCTTTCAGATCGTGCTCGACCAGGTCCAAGCCGCGTGCGAGGGGTTGTTGGAGCACGTACGGGAGTCTGAGCCGACATGACGCTCCCCGCCGGGGCACGCGACGCGCGTAGTGTGGGTGGTGGGGACATCAACGAGGCGTGGCGTGTGCACCTAGACGGGCGGGACGTGTTCGTGAAGACCCGCCCGGATGCGGGGGAGGGCGAGTATGCGCTGGAGGCAGCCGGTCTTGCCTGGCTTGCGGAACCGGGGGCGCTGAGAGTCCCGGCTGTGACCGAGCAAGCGGAGGACTACCTCGCGCTCGAGTGGGTGGAGCCGGGACGGCTGAGCGAGGCCGGGGCCGAGGAGTTGGGACGAGGCCTGGCCGCCACGCACGCGGCAGGCGCTCCCTGCTTCGGCGATCCCGGCTTCGGGGAGCGACTCGGCGTGGAGCCGCGCCTCGGATCGCTGCGCCTTCCCAACGACCCTACTGAGGATTGGTGCTCGTTCTACGCCGAGCGACGTTTGCTGCCGCTTGCCCGCATCGCGCGGGATCGCGGCGCGCTCACGAATACCGGTGTGGCGGCTGTTGAGCGTGTCTGCGCCCGCTTGGATGAGATAGCCGGTCCCCCCGAGCCACCGGCGCGCCTGCACGGCGACCTGTGGAGCGGCAACGTGCACGCCGACACCAAGGGGATAGCGTGGTTGATCGACCCCTCCGCCTACGGTGGCCACCGTGAGGTCGACCTGGCGATGCTGCGACTGTTCGGCGCTCCCTCGCAGCGCATCTTCTCCGCGTACGAGGAGGTCGCGTCGCTGGCCGAGGGGTGGGAGGAGCGCGTGGAGCTGTGGCAGTTGCTACCACTGCTCGTGCACGCGGTGCTGTTCGGTGGGCCTTACCGAGCCTCGGTCGAGGCCGTCGCTCGGCGCTATGCGCACTGACTGAATCGGATTACTGGGCCTTGACTGTGCGCAGCGTGCGGTCTAATGTTTCTATCGTTCGGACCACCCGAACAATCAACCAACCATAAAAGGTGATGATCATGAGGAAGGCGCATGTCATAGGACTGGGCCTGGTCGTAGCGCTCGCGCTCGGTGCGCTGAGTGCCTCGCCGGCTCTGGCCGTGAGTAAATACTTATTGAACGGTGCGGAAATCTTAACAGAAATAGAAGGTCAAGAAGAAGGCGAAATGTCGTTCGTCGACATGAAAGGATTGGGAGAAACGCAAATCTTATTTTCACGGATTGCGGATTATAGAGGATGGTTCCCCTTCAGGTTACTTCACCAATGGTTAATGTTAGATGGGAAACCGTTATTGAGCAACGGCGTGGAAGGCGAACCTGGCGTGCTCGGAGATGTCGAAGTTCATGGTGGCATCTGCACGGAAGCGACCGTCGCCGTACGTGGAATACCATGGAAGGTGGAAGTAGGCTTATCGGGTTCGACGTATGAGGACTTAGTAACGGCAGGAGAAGCGGGCAGTGGTGAACCGGGCATTACGATCGACTGCTTAGTTCTCGGCATATTAATGGAAGATGTGTGCACGGGCCCGACCGCCATGGTCTTGACAAACAACGAATCGGGAGTCACTGCAGAATACAGTGAAAACGAAACCCTGACCCCCCCGTGGAATTGCTCGATCGGTGGAGCCGGCCAAGGCTTACTCAAAGGCGCGGAGTTAGTGTTAGCGTCTTCGGGAACACTGTCGGTCTCTGAATAAGGTCGCCCGTTCCCCTCAACGTTGACGCATACGCCGGGCGGTCCAAGGTGACCGCCCGGCGTATCGTGAGTCCGGTCCAGGGGCCTCAGATGTGTCCCGCTTCGCGCAGGTCGTCGGATAAGGGGGTGTGCGTCCCTCGACTATCGAACAGCGCCACCGTCTCTATCTGCTGGCGCGGGTGGTGATCGCTCGCCACTACCGGCGCCCGCTGACGCTCGAGGCGGTCGCCAGGGCGCTCGCTAGCTCCCCGCGCCAGCTCACGCGCGCATACGCCCAGTTCGGCGAGGTCACCTTCCGCGAGGACCTCCTCGCCCGCCGCTTGAACGTCGCCACCAGACTCCTGGTTGAGCAACCCGCGCTCTCGGTGCGCGAGGTAGCGCGACTCGTGGGATACCGCCAGGCGCCCCACTTCGCGCAGGCCTTTCGTCGCCGCTACGGCCTCACGCCGGTCGCGTTTCGAGCGGCGAGGCGCGAGTACGTGCAGGGTTGCATCAGGCGAGAGGAGCGTGACACGTCGGTGGCGTGAGACGCGGTGAGGCTATGGTGACTGTAGAGCCACGAAGCTGAGACCAAGCCGAAGAGGATGCGAAGAATCGTCGATCACGACACCACCGCGGCGATTCCCCACGACACGTCGCAACGCACCGACAATGGCGCCCCCGAGCGCTCACAGTCGAGTGTCAGCGGGGAGATGTCAACCCAGTCGCGCCGCCTGCGCAACGGCTTGATCAGCCTCGCCATCTTTTTCGTGCTGGTGGTTGCGCTGCTGTTCGCAGTCCCCGGGCTGCGCTCCGCGGGGGAGCGCATCACCGACGCCACTCCCGGTTGGGTGGCCGCTGGGATCGGCTTCGAGCTGCTCTCCTGCGCCGGCTACGTGGTGCTGTTCGAGCTCGTGTTCCAGATGGAGCGGCGCTTCAGCCGCAAGCTCTCGCTCTCCGAGCTGGGGGTCAACTCGGTGGTGTCGTTGAGCGGGATCGGTGGGATCGCGCTCGGCGCGTGGGTGCTGCGCACGAAGGGGGTGGCGGTGGAGCGGATCGCGCGGCGGTCGGTCTTGATGTTCGTGCTCACAAGCGCGGTGAACGTGAGCGCTGTGGCGCTCATCGGGATCCTCATGTGGCTGGGTTTGCTTCCGGGTCCACAGGACGCGCTGCTCACATTGCTTCCAGCGGCGCTTGCGATCGTCGCGATCCTCGCCACGCTCGCGGTGGCGGCGCTCGCTGGGAGACTCGCCACGCGCGGGTCGCTACGCGAGGGACGCCGGCATGTTGCGCTTGAGGCTGTGAGCGACGGGGTTCGCGACGCGTTGAGGCTGATCCACGAACGCGACCTACGGCTGTTGGGGGCGGTCGGGTACTGGCTGTTCGACACGCTCGTGATGTACGCATGCTTGCGCGCCTTCGGCACCACCCCCACGTTCTGGGCGGTCGCGATGGCCTACCTCGTCGGCCTGATGGCCAACTCGATCCCCATCCCCGCAGGGCTCGTGGCCGTCGAAGGGGGGTTGATCGGGATGCTCGTGCTCTTCCATGTGCGCCCCGTCTCCGCGGTGGTCGCGGCGGTGGTCACCTACCGCGCGATCTCCCTGTGGTTGCCCGCGCTGATCGGGTCGGTTGCGTTCTTCTCTCTGCGCCGTGAGATCGGCGAGCCGCTGACCGCCGCCGAAGGGGCTACCGGGGGCTAGTGTCGTCAACTTCAGCCAGCTGCTCAGCCGCGGTGATCGCCGCCTGGGCCTTCTGGCAGGGTGAGCCAGGGAGCAGGCTCATCGCACGCTGGAGCTTCGGTGGGACATACCCCGAGAGGCCGGGACAGTAGACGGGGGGAGGGAGGTCTTCGTCGGCGGACCCCTGTGCGTTGATTGGGCGCAACTGTCCTGCGGCGAGCATGGTGTGGGCGAGCGTGTCGGAGGACACGTCGATCGCCAGGCGTCCGCTGTAGATCTCCATCGAGTGGCCTTCGTCGTAGATCGTTGCTGGGACCCCCCGGATGAGGATGTTGCGCTGTGGGCCGAGTGCGCTGTTGGAGTGCAGGCGATAGATCACCGTGGTCACTTGTAGCGGCAGCAAACAGCTCCCGCCGCCGCCGAGCAGCCCCTTGCCGTTGACGCAGTCGCCGTAGTACACGCTGTCCCCGATGGTGGTGCTGTAGCTCTTCGTCCCGTCCACCGCCGCGAGCGGCTTACCGATGAAGCGCGGGCCGGCCCAGTAGAGGCGGAAGTAAGGGAAGGTCTGGGCTTCGGCGAGTCCCGCGCTGCTCAGGGGGGGTGGGTGCGTGGTGCCACACCCCACAGTGAGCCCCGCCACGGCGAGCAGCATCGTCGCGGGGAGTGCTCTGAGCGTGGCTCTCATCTGCGCGGATTATCGGCTACCGGAGCTCCCCGCGTGCCGGCGCGACTTTTCGGGTGCTCGCCTGTTCTAGAAGCACAACCGCGCGACTCGTCCAAATGAGTTCGGCTCACGCGGGAGCTGGGGCCCGGTGGAGTAGCACACCGGGCCCCAGCCGATTTTGGGGGGCGCCGCCATCGCCGACCGTCGTGGACCGCCTGGCTGTGGCGCATACTGGCGGGCTGTGGAGAGCCACACACTCACGGACCGCCCGTCCCTGCGGCCCGCGGCCGGCGCGCTTTCGCTCCCCCGGCTGCTCTCGCCCGCGCTGGTGCTCGCGTGCGTGCTCGTAGGGGCGTGGCTGCTAGTCGACCCCCATTCCCCCGACCTCGCCGCGCAGGTGTATCGCGAGACCCTGTTTGAACGGTATGGGTTCACGCTGTGGGATAACAACTGGTACGCAGGCCACCATCTCCCCGGCTACTCGCTCGTGTTCCCATGGGTGGCGCTCGTGCTCGGGATGCGCCTGGTGGGGGCACTCGCGGTGCTCGTGTCCACAGTCGCCTTCGAGCGCATCGCCACCACCGTGTACGGCCCCCGCGCGCGCTGGGGGGCGGCGTGCTTCGCGCTGGCCGCCGCCGGCGATCTGTGGATCGGCAGGCTCACGTTCGCGCTCGGGGTCACTTTCGCCACGCTCGCCGTGCTCGCGCTCGTGCGCGGCAAGCCGTGGCTCGCGGGGGCGCTCACGGCGGTGTGCGCCGCCACGAGCCCGGTGGCGGGGTTGTTGCTGGCGCTCGCCGGGGGCACCCATGTGCTCGTCACCCGCAACCCCCGCGCGGGTTTCGCGCTCGTTGTGCCGGCGCTGCTCGTGACGCTCCCGCTCGAGGCGATGTTCCCCGAGGGTGGATGGGAGCCCTTTGCCGCGAGCTCCGTCACGGCGACGCTCGCCGTGACGCTCGCGTTCCTCTATGCGCTCCCCCCGAGGAGCGGCTTCTGCGCATAGGAGGGCGGGTGTATCTGGGTGTGACCGTGCTCTCGATCCTCCCCACCCCGATGGGGAGCAACATCGACCGCTACGCCGTCATCCTCGCGGGCCCGTTGCTCTTGTGCGTGCTCGGGCGGGACGGCTTCAGGCGTGCCGGGCGCCCGCTGGTGGCAACGGCACTCGCGGTGGGGGGGATCGTCGTGTGGACGGCGTGGGGGCCGGTCAGGGAGAGCACGGGAGTGATTGGTGACCCGTCCACGAGCCAGGCTTATTACCACCCGCTCGAACGCTTCCTCGGGAGGAACGGGGGGCCGTTGGTGCGCGTGGAGATCCCTTTCACCCACTCCCATTGGGAGGCTGCGCTGGTCGCCCCACGGTATCCCCTCGCTCGCGGGTGGGAGCGTCAACTCGACACGAAGTACGACGGAATCTTCTTCAAAACCCCTCTCACGCCCGACCGCGTATCGTGAATGGCTGCGGGGCAATGCGGTGAGCTACGTCGCGCTGCCGGACGTGCGTTTGGACGGGTCGAGCGACGAAGAGGCCGCGCTCATCCGCAAGAGGGAGCCCTATCTGCGCGAAGTGTTCGCGAGCGCCCACTGGCGGGTGTTCGCTGTGGTAGGCCACGCCCCGCTCGCCTCGCCTCCCGGGACGCTCGCGGCGCTCGGCCACGACTCGCTCACGCTGCGCTTCGCAAAGGCGGGGAGGTCGGTGGTGCGGGTGCGCTACACCCGCTACTGGACCGTTGTGGGGGGCTCCGGCTGTGTGAGGCGCGCCCCCGGGGGATGGACGGCGGTGAGCGTCAATGCCCCTGGTGTCGTGCGTGTCGCCGCACGCTTCTCGCTGGCGCTCGCTCGCCGCGCGCTTTCGCTCGGGAGTGCGCTCGCGCGGCGTGGGTCAGGGGCGCAAGCGCGTACAAACCCGTGATGCCCGACAGGTAGAGGTAGTGGTCGTCGCTGACCACCGGGTCGAACGTGCCCGTGTCCTTCGTGAACACGACCCTCCCGGTGGAGATGCCGAGGCCGATCGTGCGGTGGGTGCCGAGGTCGGCGAAGTACACGATGTTCCCGATGATGGTGGCCGACCCGGAGATCTTCCCGCCCGCTTTGTACCGCCACTCCACCCGCCCAGAGCGGGCGTTCAGGGCATAGAACGTTCCGTCGTAGGAGCCCTCGTAGATCGTGGGGCCGAGGCCGGGGGCGTTCGTGACAGCCGGAGACGCGTACACGTACGCCCCCGTTTGCACCGCCCAGTCGAGTTTCCCCGAGGAGGCGTCATACGCGTACACCCTCCCGTCGGTGTTGCCGAGGAACACCCTCCCGTACACCACCGCGGGGGTGGAGTAGAAGGTGCCGCTCCCCAACAGCGCCCCACCCGACCCGCTGGCCCACACCCGGTGGCCGTCGCGCTCGCGCACCGCCTGCAACTCCCCCGAGTAGTCCCCGAAGTAGAGCACCCCGTTCGAGAGCGATGGGCTCGCCTTCACCGCCCCGTTGGCGTGGTAGGTCCAGAGGACTTTGCCGGTGCGCGCGGCGAGGGCGTACACGGTGCCGTTCTGAGATCCGAAGAAGATCTTCCCTTTGTCGAGTAGAGGGGATGACTCCGCGCGAGATGGGAGGTTGCGCGACCAGCGGATGTGCCCGTTGGTCGTGTTCAGCGCCACCACCCGTCCCGGCTTGCATCCCCGCGGCGCGGGAGAGAACTGTGGCGTACACCGTCTCGCCCCCCACGGCCGGGGTCGAAGCCGACAGTGCCCCGAGCTTGCGGCTCCACATGTCCTTGCCGGTGTACTTGTTGATCGCGTGCAACACCCCGTCGTCCCCGAGCTGGAAGATGCGATTCCCGATCATCACCGGGGGGAACTCCAGCAGCGCAGAGCCCCCATGGGTCCACACCGTTTTGTACGGCGGCCGCATGTGGGTCGAGGCGGGGAAGAAGCGGGTGTGGTTCTTCGTGTACCCGTACAACGGCCACGCGAAGTTATCCACCCCTTTGACATTCGGCAGGGTGGGGGTGGGCTGCGGCACGAACGCCGCGTGGGGGTGATAGATGTTGCCGGTGCGTTTCTTCTCGTAGATGTATCCCGTGAGCGCGATCCCCGCGAGCAGGAGCACCACGCCGGCGGCGGTCGCGAGCTTCGCGTTCCTGGAGCGGGGGAGCGGAAGCCGTCTACCCGTCATCGCTCGCTCCCGGGTTCAGACTGTCGGCGCCCGCGGGCGGGCGAACAGCGGCAGATCGGCGGTCTCGGGCGGCAGGCGGGCAAACTCAGGCGGCGAGCCTACCGGAGGAGCCCTCCGCAGACGCCGCCTTGCGCCCCGCCTCGCTATTGGGCTCCGTCTCCGCGCTCGCGTGTGCAGCGGGCGTCCGGCCGGCGGCGCCTCCAAGCAGGAAGCGCAGCAACCGTGCCCCGGCGACCGCGACCATCCCCAGCGCGATTGTCGCCATCGGCAGCAGGGTCAACCCCGCCACGAGCGACACGATGTCGTGCCCACTCGCGATCGACCAGTCCCAGAGGGCGTAGTCGGCTGCGACTACGGCTAGCAGCAGGGGCAGGACCCTTAGGCGCACGACGCTAGGTTATAGGGGCCTCGGGACGGTACGATTGGAGGTGCCGCGCGGGCGAAGTGTTGTGGTTGCACAAAAGCCTTCCAAGCTTTTAGGGCGGGTTCGATTCCCGTCGCCCGCTCTCATGGCTGACGCCGCAAACCACATCACCGAGGGCTCGCCGCCGGCCGACGCCAGTCCGCAGGTGGTGGTCGAACGTTTCATGGATCTTCTCGTTGCTGGAGATGTCGATGAGGCCGTGGAGCTCCTGGCAGAGGACGTTCGCTACGAAAACGTCGGACTGCCAACTGTGCATGGACGTGAGCGGGTCCGGCGGCTATTTCGAGCAGCTATGCGCCAGCCGGGCGCCGGCTTTGAGGCTTACGTGCACACGATCTCGGCCAGCGGCTCATCCGTCCTGACCGAGCGCACGGATGTTCTCAAGGTTCGCCGTCTGCGCATCCAGCTCTGGGTTTGCGGCCGCTTCGATGTCCAAGACGGCCAGATCGTGCTCTGGCGGGACTACTTCGACTTCGCCAACTTCACGATCGCGCTCCTACGAGGCCTGCTCAGCACAATCATCCCGGCTCTCGGCGCCAAGCGGTCTGCCACGGCCTGAACGCACTGAGTCGGTGCCTCGCGCGCTTTCTCCGTAGAATCGACTTGCACCACGGGGAGTGGCGCAGTCTGGTAGCGCACCCGGCTGGGGGCCGGGCGGTCGCAGGTTCAAATCCTGTCTCCCCGACTAAAGGCTCGCTAAAGAAGTTACGGAAACCCTGCGTTTTGCAGGGTTTTTTCGTTGGTTTGTGGGTTCCGGTGGGTCACAGGTTTAAATGTCTTTTCTCAGCCAGAAAAGTCCGCAAATTACGGGCTTTTTCGGGCGTAATCGACACGAAAGCGTGCAGGCAGCGTGCCGGGCGTTTGCAGATCTATTGCAGGCGGAACTGGATTCTTTTGCAGCCCTTGTGGCGTAATGGCAACCAAATTCGGGTGAGGCGACGGGGCGAGTTTGCGGCCATTTGCGCCCATATGCGGGGGCGTGCGGGGGTGGTGGAACGTTCGATCGGCCTGTGTCGCTGGCGCTGGCCGACAGCGGCGCATTTTCGACCGGGGAGTTCACAGGTTCTAGTGGGATGAGGCGTTGTTACGGCTCCATGATGGTGCTGTTTTCCCAGGTGTGGATGGGGCTTTGGTGTGCTGTTGGTAGGCGTCCATGGCGCTGTGCGCTCGGGTACGAGCTCGGTCTTGTGCGAGCTTGGTGTAGGTGCTGCAGACGAGGTAGCCGCCGTCGCTGTGACCGGCCATCTGAGCGGTCGTCTGGATATCCAGACCGAGGCCGCCGTCGTCGGCCGGGTCGATCATCCACTGGAGCGCACGGTGTCTGAGCTCGTAGAACTCGAGGCTCGGCATTGCGGCGCTGGCTCGTATCGAGTGCCAGTGTGCTGACCAGGTGCTGCGTCGCATGTAGCCGCCACGCGGGGCTGGGAGGAGGATCTCCTCGCTGAGCTTGGGCATGATCTTCAGGTGGCTGCGCAGAGCAGGACTCATCACGACCTCTCTCGCAGCGTCGTCCTTGGGCCACTGGACTACCCCGGTGTGAAGGTCGACCTGGCGGCGCACATGGAGCACTCCCGCCGCGCAGTCGATGTCGTCGTGGCGCAGCGCGAAGATCTCACCTGGTCGCAGTGCTGCCTCCCCGATAGCGAGAATCGCGCCCTGAAGGATCAGTCCGTAATGATCGGCACGGCTCGTGCGAGCGCAACTCTGGAGTCGCTGGTATTGCTCGTCGGTGATGATCTGAAAGCCGGGCCGGTCGATACGGCGTATTCGCTTAATCGCTCCCAGACGCGCAAAGACATTACGAACGATCAGATCACGGTCGACAGCGTGATTGAAGAACTGGCGGACAGACTGATGGACGTGGCGTCCACGAGGCAGTCCCCACGTAAGAGCCTCCTGTCGGGTAAAGCTGTCCAGCCGACGCTCCCCAAAATCCCGAACGAACGGCTTCAGCCCTTCGCGCAACCACCTGACAGTGCACGATCGTCGCCCGGTCTGCTTGTACGCGCGCTGACCCTCGGGCCAGGCCATCGTGATCTGACCGTCCGGCCGCACGACGGCGCCCGCGAACTCCATCACCGTCGGAGCAAGCCGCCGCTCCGCGCGATCGACATCCTCGCGCAACTCGCCGAGACGCTCGGCGGCCGCTTGTCGATACGCCGCCACCGAACTGTACGTCCCCACCCATCTCGTTTGACCCTTGTAAGCAACAACACCGACATAACGCGGATTGCGTCGAGTCCCCCGATTATGTGGCACGAACCTCCTCACGTCGCCGATCTCGGCTTTGAGGATGGTTACGCGGAAACCTCCGGCAGCGATAACTACAGAAAGACCATCCGCCGCATTTTGCGTTTACCAATCGATGCGGTGACTCCACCGTGGGCGCATGACCCTCCGGTCGCTGACGGAGACCCGCCGACCCCGGATGAGCTCGGCCTCCCGGAAGACCGCGAGGTATCCGAGGATCGTCTGCGTGCAGCCGGCTCAGCTTGTACCGCTTGCGCACATCAATGGGATTCCTGTATCTCAGGGATGGTCAATCTCTGCCAGGAGTCGCGACCGTCATGAGGTAGCGATCGCACACTGGAGACTGTTCATCGCAGATCTAGAGCATGTTGAAAGGAGCCGTCGCCAGCGCGGTCGTAGACGATCAGGGCAGGTTGCGCGTCGCGCATCGCGCCACGCCCGAGCGTGATCGCTGCAGAGGCCGGGCAGGCTGGGTAGATCTCAATCTCGGTGCAGGAGGGGTGCTCCTTCTCGATCCTCGCCAGCAGGCGATGGTAGGCGTCGGCGAAGTTCGCGAGCGACCCCGCTGCGCCGAGCACGTCGCGCCCGCACGGCACCATGGCAGGGGCGATCTCGTACAGGGTCTTGTTCTCGCTGATCGTGGCGCCCACCTCCTTGCCGATCGGGGCGGTTAGGGAGACGGCGAGCGCCACCCGGGAGTTCCCTGGCTTTCCCGACAGTCGTCGCTCATCGAAGGCGATCTTGGGCGCGTCGGGGTCTGCTAGCCAGTCCCCGTCGCCTGCGCCATCCCGGCAGCGCTGGTAAATCGTCGTCGCGATCTTGTCATCGAGGTGGAACCCCAGCGCGACCAACAGCGGAATCCGAGCGATCGCGAACACCGACAGGTGCGCGATTGACGCCTGAGCGTCGCGGATCCGCTGCACGGCCTGCTTAATGATCTGCTCGCCCACGGTCCAATAGGCGTTGCCGCCCTCTTCGGGCAGGCTGCGTAGGTCGATCTCAATATCCTCGCCAGCGAGCGCTAGCGGGTAGCGCGGGAAACGCCCGTCCGTTGTGACCGCGGTCGCGACAGTGCTGCGCGGGATCTGCACCGGCGCTCCGCGCACCGTGCCGATCACGCGCAACACGACGCTTCCCCGCTCGGCGGTGATCGCGGTCAGGGCGAGGATGCGCGCCTCGTGCTCGCGCTTCATCCTGAGTAGCCCCTCGACGGTGTGCTCGGCGATCAGTCGGTCGATCACGCGGTGATGGGCTCGGCAGAGCAGCATCAGGTTTTCGGGCTTCGCGCGTGCGGCGAGTGGTATGTCCGCCGCGCCGCGGGGTGAGCCGGGCGCGTCGCTCGCGCCGACGATATGTGCCTGTTCGGCGAGGTTCAGCTCATAGCCGGTAAAGCCGTCAGTGAGCAGGTACTCGTTGCAGTACTCGCAGCGCCCACCCGCAGCTACCCACAGGCGCAGCGAGCTATCGGGGGTAATTGCTGCGCGCTTATCGGCCATCCTCAGCCCTCCGCGGGCCCATGTCCGCCGCCGTGCCAGTGCCCGGTGAACGTCCAGATCTCGTAGTGCGCGAGCCACTCCGAGGCCCACGGGATGATGGTGCGGGCGATCATCTTGCCAGCGTTCCATTCGCCGGGGTAGCAGAGGCAGAGCCGCTCGCCAGGGTAGACATGCGGCAGCTTGCGGCCCTCCGGTGCGCGAATCCCGGGACTAACCACCCGCACCTCTGGCGCGCCGTTCCCGCCGCGGTAGGTGAGTTCCATCTGGTAGGTGGCGCTCACCGGCGTCGGTTGCAGCGTCCCCGTCCAGCTCAGCAGCCCATGGCTGACCGACACCGAGGTGGTCAGCTCCAGGCGCGCGAGTCCGCCCATCTGCTGAGGCAGGGTCTTGCGGTCACCCGCCATACCCGAAGAACCCGTGGTCGCGGACGCGCAGACCCCCGGCGCCCGAGAGTACCCCGGTGCCTGCTGCGAACGCAAGTCTGCCATTCTCGCGCGTGGATTTGTAAGTCTCGCCGAGGCTTTCCATCGCCTTCTCTACCGGCTGCTCGCCGAAGCTCTCGGAGAGGCGCACGGCGACCTTCTGGAGACCTTGCTGGGAAGATGCCTCGCGCACGTCCTCTGCGAGCTTCTCAAGCCACTCGTGGAAGCGCTTCTCCAGTGCTGGCTTGGCGCGCCAACGGTCGGCGAAGTTCTCGCGCGGCTCGACCGGGTTCAGGACCTGCGGGCCGTCGTCGGTGTCCTTGATGTAGTTGGGCATCAGTTCGACCGCCTCAAGCACGGCGTCCATCAGTTCCTGCTCGCCGCGGTAAGCGTGTGCGGCGAGTGTTGTGAGGAGGATCGAGGCTGGCCGCATGTCGAGCTCGTCGCGAAAATGCTCGTTGCGATGCGCCTTCAGCACCTGGACGACCCTGTGCAGCGTGGTCTTGACCTGCCAGTCGGGGATCGCTTGCGGCGGGGTGCGCGCGGCCTCCGCGAGCACCATGCGCTTCTGCACGAACTCGAGCTCGCTCTGGGTCTTGAACCAGTCCGCATAGGCAAGAGGGTCGGAGAACTGCCAGTGACGCAGTTCCTTGTCGGTGATCAGGATCGCGCTCGGGCCGCCCTCGGGGTTCGGGATCGCGGGCAGTACGTCGAGATGGAAGCGTAGCCGCGAGGGGTAGAGCAGCGTCCAGCAGCGGTTTCGCTCCTTCAGTGCGCGGGCGCCGTCCGGGCCTGCCTGAAGCGCCCTGTACAACTCAAGGCACTCGCCGACCTCCTGCTTGAGCGTGGCCTGGGTCGTCTGGTTCTTTTCTAGCGCTCGTCGGCAGACCGTGTCGACGTCGTACTCGTCGCCCAAGCTAGGCAGCACAACGGTGTTAAGCAGGAACGACCCCTGCGGATGGACGATCCAACCGTCCGCCGCGTCAGCGTGCGATGCGAGCCACTCGCCGACGCGCTGATACTCGGCGGTGGCTGCGGCACGTAGCGCGGGCGGGATATCGAGTTCCTGGACGGTGCTAGTGAGTAGGCGGCTGATGATGTCGGATCGCGTCTCGAGCACGAACGGCTCCCTTTTTGAAGTTGGTGGCGTCTTCTGCGCCTACCAGCCCTGAACGTGCGATCGCGCGATCCGTTCAGAGGTGCTTAGCGCCGGACGCGGTCGATCTTGTGCGCGCTCATCAGCGCGTAGACCATCGCCTGCCGCGAGACGCCGAAGCGCCGCGCGAGCGCCCGCGCCGATGGGTCCGCCTCGACTGCGGTGTTCAGCTCGTTGCGTGGGATCAATAGCTCCGAGGCGAACGCGTTGGCCTCGGGCTCGACCTTGGAGCGCTCCCCTTGGTGGCGCAGGACGTGGTGGCCGATCTCGTGCGCGAGCGCGAACCGGCGCGCTTGCGGGGTTGCGGACTGCGGCAGCTCGATCCGCTCGCCGACGAGTAGCCCGTCGTGGTCGAAGCTGTCGGTCACGACCTCGATCCCGAGCGCTTGCGCGAGCTTCTCGAGCTCATAGGGTGGTCCGCTGATCGCGTGCTCGCGGTGAAGTTTCTGCGCGGCGGCGCGCGCGAGCTTGTACTCGGGCAGCGACCGCACCGCCGCCGCTTTGGCGACTGGCACGAGCGCGCTCTCGCAGATCGGGCACGGGTCGTCGACCGACTCGGGCTCTCGCGGCGCCTCGGACCCTGCCCACTCGGAGCCATCCGGCGCGGCGGTGTCGATCCTGTACCCGCAGAACTCGCACTGCAGTTCGCGCTCGAGCGGGTCGTAGGCGTCCTCCTCCTCGAGATTCTCGCAGCCGCACTCCGGGCACTCGGCCTCGAAGCGGCTTTTCAGCGCGAACGTTTCACCGCAGCGCCGGCAGACCATGACGGTCACAGCCCGAGCTCCCTTCGCAGTGCCTCGGCGTAGGTGGATGCTGCCTCACGCGCGAGCCGCGGGTCGGGTTGTGGGCGCCGCGCGGCGCCGCGGCGCCGGCGTGCCAGCGTGGCGGCCTGTGGCACAGCCTGGCCCTGGTGGTGGGTCTCAACAGAGGCGTGGGCGAGGCCGACGATCCGCTCGGAGGGCAGCAGCTTCAGCAGCCGGATCGCCTTCGCGATCGTCGCCGTCGGTATTTGGGCGTAGGGATCGAGCTGCGCGGCCTCAAAGCGCGCCCAGATCGCCGGCACGACGTCGATTCTTGCGGTCCACTCCTCCAGATCGATCCCGGCGTCCTCGCGGCGCGCGTGAAGGACCGGCCCGAGCTCCTCGCTGCCCTGAAGCTCCGACCATGGCGCGAAGTAAGCGCGCAGGTCGTCGGCGATCACCGCGTGCGCCGCGATGCGGGGGTCCTCGGGCCCGAGCACAGCAGGACCGGCTGGCTCGGCGAGCGCCTGGCCGGCGTAGATGGCCCGATAACCGTCGGCGAGCGTCGCTAGAGTCCGCTCGGAAAGCATGTTCAGCGGCTCGACGGCTTGCTCGGCCAGCACGTGGTCGGCTGCCCATACCGGCGCGAGCGCAGGGTAGCCGAGCGTGTCGATCGGAAGCTCGATGTCGCTCTCGGTCGACCAGCGCGTCTCTGTCAGCAGCGGCACGATCAGCATCTCGACCGGCCCGGCGTCCAGCACGGCGGCGACCAGATACTCCTCGCGCTGAGGTGCCCAGAAGCTCCAGACGGAGCCTGGGGGAGCCGGCTTGGCTGGCTGGGCCGGGCGCGGGGTGTCCGGCCCAGGATCGAGCGGCTCCTCATGGTGCTCAAGACGCGCGAGGAGCGCACGGCAGCGCGTGCAAATCTCCAGGTGATCGGCGAAGACCGCGGCGGCGTCGAGCGCGGCCAGGTCGGTGAGGGGCGGACAGCTCATTCATCTCCTATTAACAGAGCATCGAGGATCTCCTTCAACACGCCGGGCTCATCGCCGCCGACGCGCGCGAGCACGACGCCGATCTGGCTCCGCTCGTGGGAGACCGTGCCGGTCGAGCAGCCAAGGCGCAACGCCAGATCCCTCGTGCTCTCCCCGCGCTCGGCGCCGATCAGCACCTGCAGCTGACGCTCGGTGAGCTCCGCGAGCACTGCGGTCGCGATCTCGCGCTGCAGGACCGTCTGCTGTGGGTCGGCGCCGATCCCGTCTGCGTGGATGTCAGGCGCGAGCGGCTCTGTCTCGGCCGGACCCTCGAGAGCGAAGCGGAGCTTCAGCGCGCGGCAGATCGTGGCGATGTCCATCGCGCTCGCGGCGAGCAGTCCGTCGAGAAACCGCGTCAGCTCGTCGCTGTCGAGCAGTGGCGAGAGCTTCTTCGCATCGGGTTTGTAGTGGATGACCTTGAACTCGCCGAGCGACCAGGCGAGAGAGGCGAGTGCGCGATCGTCGCCAGCAAACGGTGTGGCGGTACCGGTGGAGAGTCGCCAGAGCTGGCCGGTACCGGAGCCGCTCGATTCGTAGCGTCCGCTGTCTACGAGCAGACTGGTTGAGGCGGGCGTAGAGGTTCGCGGACTGCGAGCGCTGCAGCCGGTCGATCAGGTGCTGGCGCAGCGCCGTTTCAAGCATGCGCCTGAACACGGGTCGCGCCGGTGCGCGCTGGAGCATCGCGAGCAGCTGGCCGCGTCCGATCAGCCGCGCGGCGGTGAAGTCCGCGAACGCTTCCTCGACCGCCTCCTCGCTCCAGACGCCGAGTGGCGAGTAGTGCGCTGGCAGGCCGGAGGTTTTGATCATGAGTCTCGCGGTGTGCAGGCAGTCGGCGAGCAGCTTCCTCGAGGGGTCGGCGCCCTTGAGCACCTCTGCCCGCTCGCGCGTATATTGGTCGGGCGTCATGTCGATCCTCCGACCGCGAGCGCGAGCACTTCTCGGAGGTAGGGTTCGGCGAGCCGGCCGTGGTTTTCGGCCGCATCAGCGACCGGTCGGCTTACGGACCGGCGCCAGCGGCTGAAGTGGCCGTCCTTGCTAAACGCGCTTGACGCCTTCGCCGGCGTCATCACGGAGCCGGGAACGGACGCGGACCTGGGTGCGACCATTGCCACGGTCGACGTGATCGCGAGCACCATGCAGGGCCGCCAAACGTTCTTCTTCGACGCGCCCGTGTCGCTGTCGTGCAGCATCAATACGTCGCCCACCGCTATCACGCGCTCGGGCGCCGAAGGTTTCGCGCGATCGCATTATCCGTTAGACAACGCGTCGGTCGACGCCGCCCACCATGGGTGGCTAGCCAGACGACGAGCAGCCCGCGAAAGCCGCTCTTGCGTTCGCTCGCGTTGTTCCCGCCCAACTGTGTAGTCGGTGAAATCGTCGTCCTCGGATGCCCGTTCATGACCATAGCCTATGTAAGGTTTCAGATGCCGTCCACGGACAGAGATGCCAAGGCTTGGTGGTGATCCGATTATCAGAAGCCTTGATTTGTATCTCTGGGATCACACGCCAATGACAAGCGGCGTATGTGTCTCCGGCTTGAGGCTGGTGAGCGACGGCGAAGCTGCCTGGGAGAATCACGGCATGCCATCGACGCTGCTCGACGTGGAAGCTCTCGCTTCGCCGAAGTCCTCTGAACTACTCAGCGAGGTTGCGATCCTGGTCGGCGCCGGTGTGTCGATGGTAGGCCCGACTCGGCTTCCCTCCGGGCCAGAGATGCTCCGCTCTTCGATCCGCAACTTGGTAAATGACCGACGCATTGTTGGTGCGAGAGACGCCGCTCTTTCCCGCCCTGGTGTCGCGCAACTAGTGCCCGAGCTCATGTTCCAACGCATTAGCGACATCCTTGGAGCCCTGCCGGCAGAGCTCTATGCGCCGTTCGGCCTCGCCCGGCCGAACGGCGTACACTTTGCGCTAGCCGCAGCCAGCAGCCGGGGGGCGTCGATCGCGACGACGAACTACGACTTGGCGATCGAGGCGGCTCTCGGTCGAGATGAGCGGCCGCCGCTACATCTCCACGGCAGCGTCGCCGATGTCGCCACGATCGTACACACGATCCGCGCCATCGGACGCGGCCTGCCTGACAGCATCGGCGCGGCTTTCACGGCGATGCTTAACGGCCGTCGCGTGGCGATCGTGGGTTACTCGGGCAACGACCGCGAGGTCATGGATGCGCTAGTCGCGGCGCGGCCGAGTTCCGTCACATGGCTCGTGCGCTCGTCGGATGATCCCGCGTTTCCTAACATTGAGCGGATTCGGCCGAAGTTGAACGCCGTAACTGTGGAGACCTGCGACCTCGAAGCTCTGGCTCGTGCGTGGAACGGGCGTTATGGGTCACAGATTACGGCTCTCGGACGGTACGCTTCCGGGGCAGCAAATGCCGACGAGAGCGCGATAAGTGTTCCCCCCCTCAAGCAACTAGAGATCGTCCTGGCCGTATTCCTACAGCTCCAGGAATACGCGGCGGCGAGCGTAGCGGCCAAATTGGAGACCACGCTGGAGGGTAGCGTGGAAGACCGAGCATCGATCGTTGCGCTTCACGCGTTCGCCGCGCGCCGCGCCGGTCGACTCGTGGATGCTGTCGATCTCGCGGGGACAGCGGCGCAGGCTGGCGTCGGACGCCCACGCGAACGTGCGAGCTCGAACGTTGACAGAAGTCGGTTTGGCGAACCTCGAACTCGATCCGCCTGATACCGCGGCCGCTGAGCCAGCGCTACGCGAAGCCTATGACGTCCTCGCCACGGCCACAAACCGCGAGGGAAACGAGATCACGGCCTCGTTGCTGGCCTCTGCAGAGCAGAATCTCGGTTTTCTCGAAGAGTCGAGGGGCGAGTACCTCGAGGCGCTCTTACGCTACCGCCGGGCGCTCGACATGAAGCGACGCGGGGGGGATCTGGCCTACGAGATCACGTCGGCTCGCGATGTTGCATTGATGCTTATGGTGCTCGGACGCGAAGGGGAGGCCGGGCCGTTCCTCACACGGTTTCGAGACCTCGCGGCGCAGTATTCGGATTACTACGAGCTCGCAAACTTCGACTTGGAGCTTGGTCGCTATCGACTTCTGCAACGCCGCTGGGTCGACGCGGAACGATTGCTGACCGCTGCCGAGGATGGATTCGCTCGTGTCAATGCGCACGCTGCTCGGAGACGCGCCGCAGCGCTGCTCGAGGAGGTGCGTCGGCATCCCGCGAAGGAGGCGGCGGGATTAGAGGCGTGAGACACTGACCCGATACATCTGACCGCATCAGACATCGCGACGTACCGGCAGGACGGTTTCCTAGTAATCGACGAGTTCATCGGTGACGACGATGTCGCGCTGCTGCGCGACCGTCTGGGCCGCGTGCTCGACGGTCGCTTCGACCGTATCTGCGAGCCGGACGACTTTCACTGGAAGAAGGGTCGTGATCCTGAGGACTTGACGCGCTCGATGGGCCCCGTCTGGCGCTGCGATTCTGAGTTGGGACGGTTCACCTTTTCCAGCGATCACGCGAGAGTGGCGGCCGCCCTAGAGGGGATGACAAGCATCCGGCTTTACAACGACTACGTGTGGTGCAAGCCCGAGGGTGGCAAGCCGATCGGCATGCATCAGGACGCTGCGTACAACACCTGGGTGCAGCCGACCCAGCTTGTGGCTTGCTGGATCGCCCTCGACGATACCTACGCGGACGCTGGAACGTTGTTTTACGTTCGAGGAAGTCACCGATGGGGTGCCCAACCGCCGGAGTCGGTCGTCGCGTCATCAGCAGGACCAGTCGACCCGGACGACGACACATGGACCTCCTACCTGCGCCGGTTGGCACCTGACGATGTCGACATCGAGCTTGTGCCTCTAGAGGTCAAGGCCGGGACGGCGGCATTTCACTCAGGCTGGACGTGGCACGGCAGCGGCCCAAACACCCGAGCCGGGTGCGTGCGCCGGTCGTACACAGCACACTTCCTCCACGGTAAAGCCACCCATCACCCCCTGGTGCGCGACCCTATCTTCAGCCGTACGCACGTCCCCGGCGAGAGGGATCTCGACGAGTCGACATTTCCGATCCTGTGGTCTTCAGAGGGGCATCGCTCGTTATGGATCGAGAAGTATTTGGCTGAGGAGCCGCCGTTCTTCGACTCCGAGTTGACTGAGGTGCGCGAAGTCGTCGATTTTACGATGATCGACACGACACCGTGGGACGCCAACCCCCCACACGGGTCGACGCGTTGACGGACTGCTGCCGACATCTCCCACCATTGCGACGTCAAGAGCCAAGGGGAAGGCGCT
Organism: uncultured Solirubrobacterales bacterium; assembly: GCA_963702905.1. GTDB lineage: Bacteria > Actinomycetota > Thermoleophilia > Solirubrobacterales > Solirubrobacteraceae > Palsa-744. Next base: position 2,690,711 of record OY969769.1, on the reverse strand, counting down.
CCGGCGGATGACCCGCGACGACTTCACCCACACGCAGAACCCTGGCAGCACTCGGCAAACCGCCATCCAGCATCGGCTTGCTGAGATGGCTGAGTTCGTGGGAGCCACGGCCGCCGCGGGCGAAGTGCCACGGCCTGGCGCGTCCCGGCCGCATGGGAAGTACCCCGCCCGCGACTTCGACTACCTAGCGGAGCTTGAGGCGCTCGAGGACACGCTTGAGCCCAGGCCGGACAGGGTGCTCGACGAAGTCGCCGCCTTTTTTCGTGGGGCGCAACGACCTGAGTCTGAGCTGTGCCTGTTTAACCTCAATGCGCTGCCGACGGTCGACGCGATCGCGGCCGCAAGTCTTTCGGTCATGGCGAACGTCAATGGTCTGATGGACGCCTTCGCTGGAGAGGCCATGCTCGTCGAGCAGAAGGTGGCCCGCACAATCGGACGATGGGCTGGCTGGCCTGAGTCGATGGGCATCTCATGCACCGGCGGGAAGGCGACGATGCTCTACGCGTTGCGGTGCGCCATTGCGCGGCACGACGCGAATGCGGCGCGTGCTGGCATCTCTCGGCCCATGGTCGTGTTGTGCAGTGCCGGAGCGCACTACAGCGTCGAGCACGCCGCCTCGATCGTCGGTCTGGGGAGCCAGCACGTAAAGCGGGTGGCCCTGGACCGACGCGGCTCGATGCGCCCAGATGCCCTCCGCGACGTGCTAGAGAACGCCCACGCCGACGGGGACGTCGTCGCCGCAGTCATCTGCAGTGGTGGAACAGTTATCGACTTCTGCTGTGACGACCTCGTGGAGGTCCGTCGCGTCGTGGCCGAGTACTCAGCCGAGCATCGAGTGATCATGCCGTATCTGCACTTCGACAGCGTCATCGGGTGGCTCTACCTCGCTCTGCGCGGGTTGCCAGCGCCCGTCTTGGACCGCATCGTCGGCAAGGGCGCAGGCCGTCGGCGTGTTATCGAGGTGCTCGCTCGCGTAACGGCGCTCAACGACTTCGACTCGCTTGGTGTCGACTTGCACAAGACTGGAATGTGCCCCTATGCGAGCAGCTTCTTCGTCGGTCGCGACCGCGGCTTCATGGATCTTCTCGGTGATGGTGACTACAGCTATCGCGACGAGGATTTTCGCTTCGGGAGCTTCCGCTCCTACCGCTACACGCTCGAGAACACTCGCTCGACGCACGGGACGTTGGCCGCGTGGGTCAACCTCGTTGGGTTGGGCCGGAGTGGCCTGGGCGCCTACCTGGCGGACCTCCACGAGGGCAGAGGCGGACTCGAGTTAGCGCTGGCGCGCCATGGGCGCTTCACGACGCTCAACGCGACCAGTCTGGGCTGGGAGGTGGTGTTCCACATCCCGCAGCCTGCGATCGTACAAGCAAGCTACCGCGACTTTGCCGTCTCGTTCATGGAGCACTGCTGGACGCGAGTGGCGCAGGGCGAGGGACTTCCGCTGTTCTCCATCGTTCCCGAGTACCAAGTCGACCATCAACCAGAGCAGGCGCGCGTCGCCTTCGTCCTGTACCCGATGGGAGCACGTGAGCCAGAGGGCTGGGACTGGGTCGTGCGCAACATCAGCGATGCGCTCGACGAGTTCGCTGCAGGAGGCGTCCTGCAGGTGAGGCGGGGCTGGGAGCGTCCTATCCGCTGACGCGGTTGCCGTCGTGCCAGACCCACCCGACCCGAGTGGCCGAGAGGAGGACGGGGCTCAACTGACAGTCCTGCAGCGATGCAGCGGCAAGGTCAAGCAGACAGATCCGAAAAGAGTGGCGACGCTTGCGTTGGGGGCAGCGCATCCGCTCACCCAACTGAAGGATTACAGAGCGAGCGCGGATCTCGATGGGTTGGGTCTAACGAGGGTTCGACCTCCCGTTACTCACGCTTTCGGGTGGGAGCACGCACCTCGATCCACCCTTCACAAGCTCCTGGTTTTGGGCAGCCTATTCGAACCGCTTGGAGAGCTTCTCAACCGAGGGGAAATAGAGCTCTACCACTTCCTTCACCTCGGGTACCTTCATTGCGTTTACCACGTACCACGAGAACATTTGATGGGCCTCGTCCACTTCGAGCTGGCGATGCTCGACCAGGTACTCGACCAGCGAAAGGAAGTCGAGATAGTCGTCGAGCGCCACCAGTAGTTCCGTCTCTGTCTCGGTCAGCACACCGTTTTCGTTGCCCGACGCGAGTCGTCGCTCGCGATGAAGAGTGCGTATGAGCTCTCCCTGTTCCTTCCTATACAGCTCACGTCGGATCATCTTGAAGGAGGCACAATCGGAGAAGCGCTGCAGCAGCTCGGTGAGCCAGCGGCCTCTCGCCTCCGCCACCTGTCGTACGCGGTCGAGCTCCTGCTGGCGCCTGTCGTCGCGCTGTCTGCGATACGTCTTGACACCGAAGGCCGCCGTTCCGGTTGCGGCCAGGGCCAGCAAGAGGGTTGCGATTCCTGTGATGAACTGACCGGTGTCGCCGAGCGAGGCGCTTACGATATGCACCTCAACCGATCGCTCCCGCTGGAAATGTACAACCACCGGCTGGTAATCTCGGACAGGACAACCCTGCAGTCTGGAGAGAACGGGCCCGGCGGCTGGAGTTGACGAACGTGTCGATACTGTAGGCCATTACGGTCCGCATCATACTACCCGTAATCTGAAGTGTTCGAACAATAGGTAATTATGTCCACCCTATGCACTGCCAAGGCTGCCCCTCCGTAAGGTCAGCCAGAGCTGGCCGGTTCTCGTCAGCCGGAACCGACCACTTCTCGGCGAGGAGCGCTATCGAGTCGGCCGACCGTCTCTTGGATGCCCGCTATGAGTAGGTCCGCCGCCAAGAGCATGTCGCCGAGGTGACCGACCTCGCGATCGGAGTGTGCGTTCTCGATCGGCACTAGCACTGGCAGAGCCGGTATGCCTAGCGACCGCTGGATTCGACCAGCCTCGGAGCTGCCGCTCCGAACCACCTCGGGCTGCCAGGTAATCCCAAGAGCTTTCGCCGCTGAGTCGAACGTCTCGACCAGCGGACCGTGCGCAACCATGCCACCATCCAGCAGCGTGATCGTAGGTCCTTGACCGATCGAGATGGCCGACTCCATTCCAGCGTCGCTAGCCGTAGCCAGCGTGATGTCCACCGCTATGAGCACGTCAGGTTCCAATGCACGCGCGGCCTGGACGACACCTGCCTGATCGGTCTCCTCTCGCACAGTCCAGGCGAACGCGATGTCGTCTCCCTGGTTGCCAAGCACGCGAGCCGCCAGCACCGCGAGGAGGCAGCCAACTCGGTCATCAAGGGCGGGACCGCAGACGATGCCCTCGCCGAGCGATTCGAGCGGCTGGGCGAATACCACTCGATCGCCCACACGTATCTCCTCTATGCCGTCCGATTGTAGGGTGCCGCCCGGGGTCCCCCAAGACTCGAACTTGCCAACCAGCGGCGGATGGGTCTTGCCGACGATACGCACCGGAACGGTTCGTGACGGCGCCACCTGTGGTGAACCAAGGGGTAGGCAGTGAGCTCGATCGCTCTCGATTCGGCTGACCATGTAGCCGACCTGGTCCATGTGCGCTGTAACCAGAACCCGCGGCGCCCCGCTGTCGGGGCCAATCAGCAGGTTGCCAAGTGAGTCACGCCAAGGTGTGACCGGAAGGTCGGCCAGGCGCGCCGTGATCCATTCGGCCACTGGATCCTCAGCGCCAGTGGAGCCGGGAAGGGCGACCAACTCCCGAAGATTAGCTTCTACTTCTAGCGCGTCAGCCATTGTCATCTCATACCACATCCTTTGACCGTGGACGGTATTATCAGTCAGACCAAGCGGACCGATCCTAAGCGTTTGGGCCACCGGTGCCGGGTCGCGCGTGTGTAGCCTAAAGTGGCATCGAGACAGTCGTCACCCCGACGCCGAAGGTGCTTGCTTTCTTGGACAAACGAGAGTTCGAGCGCGGGCCGTGCTCATGCTTGCTCCGGACGACATCCGAGCGCCTCAGCTAAGGACTTGCCACACGCTCGCTCCTTGGCAAAGCGTAGGCGGTCGCCCCAACGCGCGCCGACCTGATCGTCGTCCGTACCAGTCTGCGAGCCGATCTGATCGGTACACGTTAGCCGGTCAGTTGAGCGTTTCTGGAACGAGTGCGAGTCCTTCGGCTTGAGCGGCGGCGTGGAGGCGGCGGTCCCAGGTGGCAAGCTGGAGATCCTCCTGGGGGAGCATGAGTGCGGCTGCGAGGTGTAGGGCGTCCATGCTGCGCAGTTCGCGTGTGATCGCGAGTTTGGTGGCGTCTTCTGCCAGGCGCTGGTCCACTTCGATCACGCTGAACGCGGGCCACTCCTCGCGCATGGTTGTTGCGGCTGCTTGGCCTGCGCTCAGGCCGACGGCGCGGACGGTCTCGACGTAGCCGATGCGGCAGATGAACCAGCCGTCGGCGCGGTCCATGGCGTCGAGGACGGTGTCGCTGCCGGGCTCGGCGACGTAGCGCTTGACCAGCGCGCTCGCATCGAGATAGAGGTTCAGCGCTCGGCTTCCCGCTCGGCTAGTACCAGTCCCGATGCGCTGCGATCGCTCTTCACGGGTCGGGGCGCCCGTGTCGGTCGTTCGCGTGCGGGCACGACCAGCCGCCCCTGGGCCACCAGCTGGCGCAGGCGATCGTCGTTGGTCGAGGCGCCGGCTGGGACGATGTCGGCCAGCGGCCGTCCACGGAGCGTCACGCGCACCTGTTGGCCGCGAGCGACCGCGCGCAGCGTCTGGCTCAAGGTCGTCTTCAACTCTCGGACTCCGATCTCGCGCATGTGACCACCTTATCAGTCATGAGGCCACAAGTGGCCCGCAAGCATCGGCGCGAGCGGCCCGGACCTGGTCCTGCGCGGTGGCCAGAATCGCGGCCGTTGCTTGAGATTGGGCATGTTGGTTGGCCATTCCGGCGCTCCGTGGGTATGCTGTGCGTGGAGCGTGCATGAGATGGCTCTCGTGCGTGCGTGGAGCGTGCGCGACGGTTGCAAAACGGTTGCAGAGGCTCCGAATCCCCTGTAGTACAGGCAATTTAAACCTGTCTCCCCGATCAGGTTCAAAATCCCCGAAAAGAAGCGAAGGGGATGTGCGTAGAGGCGAACAGAGGCGAACCCCAGCTGGTTTGCGGTATGTCGCGTGCGGCGTAGCCTCCCGAGCTCGCTCAGCTGCTCTCAGGCGACGAGTTGTAGTGCTCGCGTATCCATGCCTCGACCTCCGAGATGCGGTAACGGTTGAGGCCGCCCATGCGCAGGTAGGGGAGGCCGACGTGTTGCTGCAGCTCGATCCAGCGATCCGAAACGACCAGATGCTCGGCGAGCTGGGGCTTGGTTAGCCAGGGCTCGTGTAGCTGGTTATCGGAGTCATCCGGCGTCATCGCAGCGGCTGATCAGAGCAGACCAAGGGTAGGATCTCAAGCTGACGGTCCACTCCACTCAGGTCGGCAAGGTCGACCATCCCTCGACCGGGAGGCCAAGATCTCTGGTTGGGGTTCGAGGGTGGACGAGGACGTCCGATCTCGAAGTCAACATGTCGAGGGATGCCTCCGTCCCGTCGCCGCCGCCAGGCCGAACAGCAACACGGCCAAAACAGCAAGGTGTACGTGCCGATCTTGCGAGAGATCGTCCGTCGCAAGTACTCCGAGGGCGCCATGCGCATCGAGTTCACACTCGAGGACGTTCGCCAGGTCGCCGCCGATCTCGGTATCGAGATCCGGAACCCGGCGGACATCGTCTACAGGATGCGGTCCCGGACACGGCTGCCGGATGACATCCTCGATCTGGGCTTCACGGTGCTCCACGGCATCGGACGTGGCGAATACGCGCTTGAGATCGGCGGCGAGGCGCTTCTCCATCTCCCGGAACACGAGGTGCTGGATCACAACGATCAGACCCCGCTTCCTGTTCGCCGGCTGCTGCCCGAAGATCTATCCGAACTCGACGAGCAGGGTCTCCTCACGATGGTCGGCTATTCCAAGCTGCTTGACCACTTCACGGGCTTGACGGTGTATCGGCTGCGCTCTCACGTTCGCCGCAGCGTCCCCAACATCGGACAGGCGGAGCTGGACGAGATCGATGTGGGTGTTGCCCTACGCGACGACGAGGTCCCAGTTGTTTTCCCGATCGAGGCTAAGGCTGCAGACGAGGTGATCAACCGAGTACAGGTCGCTAGAGCAGTCGCCTATTGCATGACCTACTTCCCCGGTCATGAGATCAGGCCACTTGTTGTGAAGCTAACCACTGACGGGGTGATCCATTTCTTGGAGCTTCGTCCAACGACGTCGCTCCCCGGCCTCCGCGTGGTCAACTCGTGCGGCTATCGCCTACGAATGTCTAAGCAACAACGCGAGCTGGTCAAGGCGACTCGAGCGACTCTTGACAAAGGTGCCGTTGAGGAACCTCGCCTTCTTTTTTCTGAGGATGAGGACGGATGAGTGCGCCTGTCTGCGCTGACCTGTTTTGCGGCTGCGGAGGACTATCTACAGGACTACTGGACGCGGGCATCGAGGTGCGCGTTGGAGTCGATAGCGACGCACCCAGTATCGCCACGTTTGACCTCAACCATTCCACACGTGGGTCAACGGGTGTTGAGCGCGATGTACGAGAGCTAAGCGGTGCGGAACTCCTCGATCTCACGGGTGCCCCAATCCAGCTCCTCGTCGGTGGTCCGCCCTGCCAGCCGTTCAGCGTGGCAGGGAAGCGTCGCGGCCGGGCCGATCACCGCGGCGATCTGATCTTTGAGTTTGTGCGCATCCTTAGCGAGACGAACGCCGATGCCTATATCTTCGAGAACGTGCCGAATCTAGCCAGCGTCGCCAAGGGCGAGATACTGGGCGATCTACTTGCTGCCTTCGACGAGATCGGCTACAGCGCCACGATGCGCCAGCTACTCGCCGCCGACTACGGTGTTGCGCAGATGCGTAAGCGGTTGTTCATCGTGGGTACGCGCGAGCGGGGCGCAGTCCCGATGCCGCCCGCCGCGACCCATGCGGCGCAGGCTAACGGCAAGCTCCGGCACATCACTGCGCGCGAAGTGCTTGAGGATCTTCCGGATTTCGGAGACCGGGGGGTAGAGGCTATCGCCAACCACGAGCCGACATTCCATTCTGAGGAGATGCTCGCTGCGTTCGCTCAGCAAGCCCCTGGCACTCGCGAGCCAAAATCGCGCCACGATCGGCTGCACCCGGATCGTCCAAGCTACACGCTCCGGGCTGGAACGGGCAATTTCTCGCCGCTGCGACCCGTCCACTACAAGTACGACCGTGTCTTGAGCGTTCGCGAGTGCGCGCGTGTCCAGTCGTTCTCAGACGATTTCCATTGGCCCGACGAGCAGTCGCGACTTCAGCAGTATCGGCAGGTCGGCAATGCCGTTCCTCCGCTGCTCGCTCGCATCGTCGGCGAACACGTCGCAGGATTTATGAGCTGGCCTCTCAGTAGTTCCCGTTTTGCCGTTGACGGTCCGCCCGAGTATTCGCGGTTGACGTTGGCTCAGCGGCTTGAGCGTCGAGCGCAGTACATGCGCGGAGGCGCTTCCGGTTCAAGCCCGGTACACATGCTGTAGTGACCGACACCCGCACCCCCGAGCAGCGCCACCGGATCATGGCGGCCGTTAGGAGCTCCGATACGAGCCCAGAGATGCAGTCTGCGGCGCGCTCTATTCGCAGCGGGAATTCGTGGATGGCGCTGCCATTACAAGCGTGCGCAGGGCAAGCCCGACCTTGCTTGGCCCGCGCTTCGCGTAGCCGTGTTCGTCGATGGAGCGTTCTGGCACGGCCACCCATCGCGTTACAAGGTCGGCCGATCCGGCTCGTACTGGGACAGCAAGATTGTGCGCAACATTAAGCGCGACCGCGAAGTAGTCAGAGGCTTGGAGACAGACGGTTGGCTCGTTGTGCGTGCGTGGGACTTCGAGATCCGACGGGACTTGTCCGCTGTCGTGACACGAGTACTTGAGGCCTTGGCTGGGCGAGCGGCTGGAACAGCGCGCTGGCATCAGACCCTGCAATCTAGGCAAGCCGCCAGATACTGCGACATGTACGGACGTTCACGATGGCATACGCCGGGTCTCAGGGCAGAGGGTTCTCCGTCACGCCCTCCGGGAGAGCCGGATCGTTGCGCTCTGACTCCTGAACAGTGATCGCGCCGCTTCATGCTCACGCCGATCATCGGTATCTCTGGGCTCGGTGAGAGCATCAGCCGCAAGCGCATCGATGACGTTCGTGCGTGCCTCATCCCGCGTGCCCTCCCGGCTGAAGACACCAGCCATTCAGGGATCGAGGCGATGATCCAGCCTTCACCACCGATCGTCAGATCAAGTTGCTCAGACACAGACCAAAACGACGCCGCCGTAAGAGCGTGCCTCTATTGCAAACCCGGTTCCACTGGGCACGGCGCTCGCCGTACGGGAGACCGAGCTACCCGGTCAGTCGAGCCGTTCAGGGGTGACCGTGAGTTCTTTGGCTACGACGGCCGCATGGAGGCGGCGGTCCCAGGTGGCAAACAAGATGGGCGCCTCCCGTCGCGGCGAACGCGAGCCAGGCAAGTCCGACCAGATCGATGCGAGAGCAATCGCTCGCGCGGTCCTCAGAGACGGCATTGAGGCAAGACTCGCCGGCGTGGCACCGGTCCCCGTCTCCTCGGGCCGACACGACCGCCATCGCTTGGACCGCGGGGCAACCGCCGGATCAATCGGGCTCTCTGTATGTCATCGCGATCACCCGCAGACGCCTTGATCCTGAGACCCGCGCCTACTTACAGCGCAAGGAAGCCGAGGACGAGACACGGATGGAGGCCATGCGCTGCCTCAAGCGCCACCTCGCCCGCAGGTACTATCGACTGTTCAGCGACCGATCGAGACACCGTATCGAGCATCAGTTGTACCCTGGCGTTCCCTGAGAGTGAGCCATTCACCAACCGAAGGCGAACTATGAGCGCCACACTCCAATTCGACGAGGACGCCTCTCGGCGCGTGGAGAGGATCTACACCACGCCCGATGTCATCGAACAGCGCCAAACGGTCCTCCGGGCACTCGCGCTCCAGCCCGGCGAGTACGCGATCGACATCGGCTCGGGTCCTGGTCTACTCGCGTGCGAAATGGCCGTTGCTGTCGGGAGCGGCGGGCGGATCTGCGGGGTGGACGTCAGCGAGAACATGCTTGCCCTCGCCAGGGCGCGCAGACCACCAGCCGGCAGCGGCCCGATCGAGTACCAAGAAGCAGGCGCGCACACGCTCCCCTATGCGGACGCGAGCTTCGACGTCGCAGTCTGCACACAGGTCTACGAGTACGTCGATGATGTTCCCGCCGCGCTGCTGGAGCTAAGGCGGGTGCTGCGCCCGGGAGGCCGGGCGCTCGTGCTTGACACCGACTGGGACTCGATCGTATGGGCTTCGAGTGACAACGAGCGCATGGACCGGGTGCTCGCCGCGTGGGAGGAGCACCTCATTCACCCTCACCTGCCGCGTACGCTCACACGGCTGCTGCGCGATGCTGGACTGGAAGTCACCGACCGCCAAATCGTGCCGTTGTTCAACGCCGGCTATGACCCCAACACCTACAGCGCCGGAATGCTTGAGCTGATCGCCAAGTTCGTACCCGATCGCAACGGCGTGAGCGAGGCCGAAGCCACAGCATGGGCACAAGACCTAACCGAACTCGGCCCCAACTACTTCCTCAGTCTCAACCGCTACCTCTTCCTGGCGCACAAGCCCACCTGACGACCGGGCAGGTAGCCGTCACCGAGAGCAGGAGAATCGGGCAAGCGACTCCGCAGACGCACAGCTCGCTTGCGCTCAGGACAAGGAGGGAATCGAGCAACTAAACGCGGAGAGTCGCTGGTCTGCGCTGTCGAGGAAGCCTGCGAGAGCTACGTCCGACGCATGTTGGCCCAAGAGGCTACGGTTGGACGCATGTCCCGTCCCGTTATTTTGGCCGTTGACGAAGACGAGAAATCGCTTTACGACATTGAGCGTGAACTGAGCGATCGCTACGAGCGGAGCTATCGCATCGTCTGCCTGGGCTCAGCGCCAGAGGCGCGGACGGAGCTCGCCCGGCTCGTGGACGCGGGTGAGGAGGTCGCGCTGATCCTCGCCGGCGAGTCGCTCGGTGGCGCACCCGGAAGCGAGTTCCTCGGCGGGGTGCGTAAGCGCCACCCACAGGCGCAGCGCGGCCTCCTGATCGACTACGCCACTTGGGGTGACGGCCCGACCGGGGAGGCCATCTTCGCGGCGATGGCGCTGCGTCAGATCGACTACTACTTGATCCGTCCCACGCGCGCCCCAGACGAGATGTTCCATCAGGCGATCTCGACCTTCTTGCTGGAGTGGGCGCACGCGCGACGGCTTTCCTCGTACACGGTGCACATCGTCGGCGAGTCTTGGACGGGGCGGGCGCACGAGTTGCGGGAGGTTCTTGGCCGATGCGCCCTTCCCCACGCTTTCTGCCTCGCCGACTCGCCCGAGGGGCGCGCGCTGGTCGCCGAGGCCGGCGACGGTAGGCCGCTGCCGCTGGTCGTATTCCCCAACGGGGAAGTCCTGGCCGATCCGAGCAACACCGAACTCACGATCGCTGCGGGCGGCCCTGTGAACCCGGAGGGCCGCGACTTCGACCTCGTCATCGTCGGCGCCGGGCCGGCCGGGCTCTCGGCTGCGGTCTACGGCGCCTCCGAAGGGTTCCGTACCCTGGTGATCGACGGTGGCGGTATCGGCGGACAAGCAACCCTGAGTTCGCTGATCCGCAACTACCTGGGGTTCCCACGCGGCATTAGCGGGCGACGCCTGGCCGAGGAAGCCTATGAGCAGGCGTGGGTCTTCGGGGCGCACTTTGCCTTCATGCAACGAGCGACCGGCTTGAAGCGGGAAGGCGAGCGCATCGTCGTCGGCCTCTCCGACTTTCCCGACGTCAGCGCCCGCGCGGTGATCCTCGCAACCGGCGCCGCGTATCGCCGACTCGAGGCCGAGGACATCGAGTCCCTGGCCTTGAACGGCGCTGGGGTCTTCTACGGCGGCCCCGCGACGGAGGCGCCCGCGATGGCGGACCGGGACGTATTCGTCGTCGGTGGCGCTAACTCAGCGGGGCAGGCCGCCCTGCACCTGGCTGAATACGCGCGACAGGTCACGGTCGTGGTTCGTGCGTCCTCACTCGCGGCCGGCATGTCGCACTACCTGATGCAGCAGCTCGAAGCCTCACCGAACATCACGGTCCGACTGGGAACCGAGGTTGTCGGCGGCGGCGGCGACGGCTGGCTGGAGCGGCTGGATTTGCGCGCTCGCGGCGATGGCGAGGTGGAGACAGTTCGAGCCCATGCGCTCTTTCTGATGATCGGCGCGCGTCCCAACACTGACTGGCTGCCGGCCGAGATCCTGTGTGACAACCGTGGCTTCATCCGCACCGGCGTAGAGTTGGCAGACACGCCCACCTGGCCCATCGAGCGCACGCCACTCTCGCTTGAGACCAACATGCCAGGAGTCCTGGCCGTCGGTGATGTCCGGAACGGATCGATGAACCGTGTCGCCTCTGCGGTCGGCGAGGGCTCGATCGCGGTGCGCCTCGTCCACGACCTGTTCGCGATCGACCGGCCGGTCAGCGCGCCTTGAGCGCCCCTTGGGGAGCCTGACGCGGCGGGCGAGGATTTCCAGTCCCAAGATGAGCGTGCGGGTCACGCCGAGTTGCCCGAGCAGGGCGGTCGAGTCTGGCGCCATGCGCTGTGCGCGAGCGCTTCGAGGTCAAGCGACGCAAGCGGTGGTCACGGGCATGGGTTTCGCGGGTACTCTGCTAAGTGGCGCGAGTCCGGTCCCGACCCAAGGAGCCCAATGGCGACCATGAATCTCCCCGATCCGGGCTCACCCAATCTCGAGTTTGAGCGTCCGGCCGATCGTGCCCACCTGGAGCGAACCGTTGCTGCGCTTGTCGCCCGCGGTTTCAAGGCGCAGTTGGTGAACGGAGCAGAGCAGGCCAGACAGCTCGTGCTCGATGCGATACCGCAAGGCTCAGAGGTTCACATAGCGCTGTCGGAGACGATGCGCGCACTCGGCATAACCAGCGAGATCGACGAGTCGGGCCGCTACGACTCGGTCCGGTCTCGGCTCAGCGCACTGGACCGCGAGACACAGGGCCGCGAGATGCGCAAGCTCGGAGCTGCACCCGACTACATTGTGGGTAGCGCACACGCGATTACAGATGAGGGCGAGATCATCGTCGGCTCAGGCTCCGGCAGTCAACTCGGCGCGTACGCCTACGCCGGCGGCAACGTGATCCTCGTGGTCGGCCACCAGAAGCTCGTTCGAGACCTCGACGAAGGGCTCCGGCGCGTTCGCGAGTACAGCCTGCCGCGAGAGTACCTCCGCATGCAGGACGCAGGTTACCCGGGAAGCCTGCTCGCGAAGACGCTGATCATGCACTACGAACCCTCCGGTCGCATCAGCGTCATTCTCGTACCCGAGACACTCGGCTTCTAGCCTTCCATACGTCATCGCGATAACCCGCGGCGGGATTGATCCGATCGCCGCGGCGACTTCGTGTTCGCCAGTCGCGCTGCGGTGTGTATCACGTCATGTTCTCCACCTCCAACGATACGACCGTCATCGATCGCCGCACGGTCGATAGCGGCCCTGGCAGGGAGCTTCCGTGATGCCTGAGCGCTTCAATCCCGTGGTCCACTTGGGCGACCCGCTAACTTGGATCTATGCTCACACAAGCAGATCGCGCGGCTGAGCGGCGCCGCGTGAAGCTGGAGGAGATCCAGCTGCAGGTCAAGGATGGCTTGCTAACGATCCGGAAGATGACTCCGGCGGAGCGCAAGCGCTATCCCCCGAGACCGTCCAGGGTACGCGGCAAATGACGGCGTTCTTCGTCGCTGGGATCGAGGGGCAGGGCAAGCTCGCGGAGGCTGCCTACAGTGAGTTGCGTGAGCGTTCTCAGATTGTCGTTGGTTGCCCGGCGAGGTCGAGGCGCATCTTCAAGCTGAGCTGCCGCTTCGAGGGGTGCGATAGCGAGATCGAGGTCGGTAGGCAGTTGTCCCACGGAAGTGATGTCGTGGCTGCGATCCTCGACCACGGGCGCGAGGAGGCATTTGTGGTACATACCGCCGCTGTCGATGGGGCGGGCGTCTCAGTGCGTGTCGGACGTCCCGTGTATTCCGTGACGGAGTTCTCATGAACCATCTCGGCCCGTGGTGTAGTCGTCGGTGCGCACTGATAGTGCCGTGCCGCTCTCCACTGGTACGGTGGAGAGGTTCATCGCGCGCTGAACAGGCGACGATCGTGCGCTCGCCTGGTCCTTCCTGACCTCTCTGCCTCGCGATCGCGGCCCTTGAGAGGCTCGTGAGGAGTGTCCGTGAATGCCGTGGCTGCAGGGTCTGACCGCAGGCCTCATCGCTTCTCCTTGCGGCACCCGCCGAAGCGCTCGGAGATCGCGACGCTTGCTCGCCCTCCCGGGGCTCCGTTGCGTGTCGCGATGCTAGCCCCTCCCTGGATACCAGTCCCCTCTCCGGGGTACGGGGGTGTGGAGTCTGTGGTCAGTGTGCTCACGGAGGCGCTCGTCCGGCGAGGGCATGCGGTGACGCTCTTCTGCGCCCCGGGCTCTCGGTCGAGCGCGCGAGTGGTGACCTTGCTTGAGGAGTCTCACCCCGAGGAGATAGAGCGCTCGCTCTACGAGGTAGATCATGTCGCGCGGGCGTTCGAGGAGATCGATCTTGCCGCTTACGATCGGCGCTTTGACGTTGTTCACGACCATTGCGGTTTTACGGCGCTCGCGATGGCTAATCGTATTGATACGCCGTTGGTGCACACCCTTCATGGGCAATTCACCGCCAGCACTGCGGCCTTCTATGCTCGCCACGGCCACAAGGCGGCACTCGTGGGCATCAGTCGGGCGCAACTCGAGTCGGGGCCTGCGGGCCTGGAAACGGTGGGCGCGATTCCGAACCCGATCGATGTTCGGGCCTGGCCGTTGCGTGAGCACAAGGACGACTACCTCCTGTGGATCGGAAGGATGACTTCCGAGAAGGGTCCTCACCGCGCGATCGCTGCCGCCCGTGTTGCGGGTGTGCCGCTCGTCTTGGCGGGAGTCATCCAACCTGGCCAACAGGCGTTCTTCGACCGCGAGGTGGCGCCACACATCGATGGCGAGCGTGTCCGTTTCGTGGGTGAGGTTGGTGGCTCGGTCAAGCGCTCGCTCTTCGCGGGTGCCCACGCGCTGCTCATGCCGATCCGCTGGGAGGAGCCCTTCGGGATGGTGATGGTCGAGGCGCTGGCTTGCGGAACGCCGGTGATCGCCTTCCCCGAGGGCGCCGCCCGCGAGCTCGTCCTCGATGGGCAGACCGGTTTCCTCGTCGATGACGAGCAGGCGATGGGCGCGGCGGTTGAGCAGCTGTCCCGCATCGCTGCGCGGGACTGTCGGGATTGGGTAGCCAAACACTGCGACGTGGACGTGGTCGCCGCTGCCTATGAGTCTGCCTACCGATCGGTGGCATGCCAGCCGGCAGGAGCTCTCGAGCTTGTCTGAGCGTACCCTGAGTGTGCTGGACGGCAGTACCTTCGTCGTTGGGGACCGTCTCGGCGACGTGCGGGGCGAGGAAGGTCGCGAGCACGGCTTCTACTGCGAGGACACCCGGTTCCTCTCGCGCTGGGTCTTGCGCGCGGGCGAGCTGCCGCTGGAGCTACTTGGGCTCGACCAGAGCGCGCACTTCGCCGCTCAGTTCTTCCTGACTCCACGGGTGGGGCCGGATGAGGAGGCGCCATGCTCGATCATGCGCCGACGGCTCATCGACCATGTGTGGATTGAGGAGATCTCAGTGACCAACCACCGCCATGAGAGCAGCACCATGCGGATGGTGCTGGAGATCGACACCGACTTCGCCGATCTCTTCGAGGTCAAGGACGGCACGGTTGCTGAGCGGGAAGTGAGCCGCCTCCACGATGATCGAACACTCACGCTTGCTTACGAACGTGCTGGCTTCCGGCGCTCGATCTCGATTTCTGCCAGTCGCCCTGCTGTGGTTACCCGCGTGGGCTTTGCTTACTCGTTGCAGCTTGCGCCTGGAGAGCAGTGGTCGACCACCTTCACCATTACTCCTCACGCTGCACAGCCGGGAATCGCTTTCGCAAAGCGCGAGTCGCGGGGTGGCCTGGAGGAGTTGAGTATCTCCAAGTCGGCGGAGCTCGAGGAGTGGCTGACACGGGCACCGGTGTTGCACACGCAGGACACGTCGTTGGCGCACACGTACCGAGCTAGCCTCAGCGATCTAGGCGCGCTGAGATTGCATCCCGATCTATTCAAGGGTGCCACGCTCCCGGCAGCTGGGCTGCCGTGGTTCATGGCGCTCTTTGGCCGCGACAGCCTGATCACGAGCTTCCAGGCGCTGCCTTTCCTGCCCGGGCTGGCTGCTACCACCCTGCGCGTGCTCGCGGCTCGCCAGGCCGAGGTACGCGACGACTTCCATGAACAGGAGCCCGGCAAGGTTCTGCACGAGCTGCGTTTCGGCGAGCTCACCGCGCGCGGTGAGCGCCCGCACTCCCCGTACTTTGGGACCGCCGATGCCACGCCTCTGTTCCTCGTCCTCCTCGACGAGTATCACCGTTGGTCGGGCGACGACGAGCTCGTCCGCGCTCTCGAGCCTCACGCCCGTGCCGCATTGGCCTGGATCGAGGACAGTGGGGACGCCGATGGCGATGGGTACGTTGAGTACGCTCGCCGCAATCAGGCCGCCGGACTGGTCAATCAATGCTGGAAGGACAGCTGGGACGCGATTCAGTTCGCCGACGGTACGCTTGCCCGGGGCCCAATCGCAACATGCGAGATCCAGGGCTACGTGTACGACGCGCGGTGCCGGTCAGCTCGCTTGGCCCGTGAGGTGTGGGGCGACGAGTCACTCGCTGGGCGCCTAGAACGCCAAGCAGCCGACCTACGCGAGTGTTTCCGCCGCGACTTCTGGATGCCGGAACGTGGCTGCCACGCCCTGGCGCTGGATGGTGAGAAGCGTCAAGTCGACAGCCTGACGTCTAACATTGGCCATCTGCTGTGGTCCGGCCTGCTGGATGATGACGAGGCAGCCACGACCGCTGAGCGGCTGCTCGACGAGCAGCTCTACTCGGGCTGGGGAGTGCGGACCCTCGGCACTCACGAGGCGGGCTATAACCCGCTCGGATACCACACGGGAACCGTGTGGCCCCACGAGAACTCGCTGATCGCCGCTGGCCTGGCGCGGTACGGCCACCGCGAGGCCGCGAGCACTATCGCCTCCGCGATCCTCCGTGCGGCTCCGTACTTCGAGCACCGCCTGCCCGAGGTCTTCGCCGGTTACCCCAGGTCGATGACGTCTGTTCCCGTGGCTTTCCCGACGGCCTCGCGTCCCCAGGCATGGGCCGCGGGGACCCCGCTGCTGCTGCTGAGCACACTGCTCGACCTCCAGCCTGGGCAAACCGACGCGGACGTCGAGCTTCCGTGCGGCATCGGGCACGTCGCGCTGCTCTCGCAGAGAGACTAGTGTGGGCCCAGTGGACGATAATGCGATACGTGCCCTGGTGACACGGTTGGCGCGTCCTCACTCCTCCGGCGGCAAGGTGATAGAGCGTGCGGCGATTCTCGCCGAGGGCACCGACTCAGCGGCGATCATGGAGTGGATCACTGCCCATGCCGGGATACCCGAGGTGACTGTTGCAACGTCCCCCAGACACGGCCTGCACGGCTCGCGGCTGGGCGATGGCAGCCGCGCAGAATCCCGGACACCGACTCGCTTCGTGTTGCCCACGGGCGCACTGGCCTGACCTTGTCGACGCCCTCGGCAAAGACCATCAGTCAAGCGCATGCCTCACGCAGCGTTGACCTATGCCGAGCTCATTTGCACTTCGATTTAGTCACGTCCTGGATTTCGCCAGCCGAGCGCTTGAGCGCTTCGATCTGTGACGGGATGGTGGTGACGGCACGCGTGAGCGTGGACGAGCTTGGGGCGCTGGCCAGTTCCCTCAGCGTGGCTTCCAGTGTGGTCACCGAGCCCTTCATCGAGTTGACCTGGGGCGCGAATTCGGTCTTTAGCGCCGACACGAGTTCCTTCGAGCTGGTGCCGACCTTCTGAACGTCGGTGGTGATGGTGCTGAGGTTCGAGGGGCTCACTTCGACCTCCTTCAGGGTGTTGACGGAGTCCTCGAAGTTGCTGACCTGTGTGCAGTACGCGGGCTTGCTGCCGCTGCCGCAGCCGGCGAGCAACGCGGCTGTGGTCAGGGCGATGGTTGCGAGGGGTATGAATGACTTGAGGTGCATGGCTCATCCCTTTCGGCAACCACGCCTCGCCTGGAGGTGGACGTCGGAAGCGCTCTGGCCGCGATATCGGATTGAGCACAAACTACGGCCCCTCGCGATGACTGCCGTCAGTGAGAACCCGCAGAACATCTGGGGCGAACCACGTCGCACGTAGGGCGTATCCGCCTCACCAAGCGCGGCTACGCTTCGTGCAGCGCCTTACGTGCCCTGAAGCGAAACGACCGGCCCCCCACATCGACCCTGGGCTCAACCAGCCCGGCTCGCTCCAACCGTGCGGGCAGCCCACCCGGGTCGACCGGAACCAACGTGTCGCGCGCGTGAAGCGCCGTGAACGCCAGTCCTGTTCCCAGATTGTCCGTTCCCGCGAATACTCCTCCCGGCTGCAGCACTCTGCATACCTCGCCCAGAAGCCGGTCCTGAAGCTCGGAGGACGGGACATGGTGAAGCATCGTGAAGCACACCACTCCTGAGAAGCGGCCGTCGGCGAACGGCATGGCGGTGGCGTCCGCCTGCACTATCTCCACGTCGCCATCGAGCGTCCGTCGCAGCCGCTCGCAGTAGCTCTCCGACAGCTCCACCACCGTCAACGAGCCGGGCCTGCGCGCGAGCACGCGGGTTGTGGCGCCGAACCCGGGGCCGATCTCGAGCACGTCCTCGCCGAGATCCACCCCTTTGAGTCCCCAGGGGAGCAGGTTGCGCTCGACGGAGCGTGCCCACCAGCCAGACGAGCAGATGACGGCGTGTGCCCGGTTCATGTCGGTGACTGTAACCGAGCTTTGCGCCCCCGGTGTCGGGGCCGGTAGCCTCCACGCATGCCCGAGATCTCCCCAGCCCTCTACCGAGCCGGCTCCGGCGAGCCGCTGCTCCTGCTGCACGGCTTCACCGGCACGTGGCACCACTGGCGCCCAGTGTTGGGCGAGCTCGTGGCTCGCTACGAAGTGATCGTGCCCACGCTTGCCGGCCACGACGGCGGGCCGCCGTTCGATATGACAGGCCCGCTCACGTTCGCCTCCAGCGCAGATCACCTCGAGCGCCATCTCGACGAAATCGGTGTGGGCACTGCGCATGTGGTGGGCAACTCGCTGGGTGGCGCCCTTGCGCTGGAACTCGCCAAGCGTGGTCGCGCCCGCTCGGTTGTCGCCCTCGCGCCCGCCGGTGGCTGGGTCGAAGGTGACGGCGAGGCGCAGCGAGTCGGTCGCTTCTTCGCGCGTCAGCTTCGCATCACCCGTCGTATCGAGAAACACATCCCCACCGTGATGAAGCGGCCCGGGAGCCGCCGCTTGGCGCTGCGCGACGTGATGCGCCACGGCGAGCTTGTCGCGCCGGCGGACGCCGTCGATTTCGCGCTCACCTCCCTGCGCTGCTCCGTGTCGGCCAAGGCGATCGAGGCGGTCAATGCCGACAGAGGGCTCGCGTTGCGCGACCTTGACCGCATCGTCTGTCCCGTGTTGCTGGCCTCCCCCGAGTTCGACCGTATCCTGCCCGCCGAGCGCCACGCGCCACGCTTCCGGCGCGAGATCCCGGGTGTGGAGTCGCGCATGCTCCCCGACTGCGGCCACCTCCCGATGTGGGACGACACACGGCTGGTCGTGAGCACTATCAGTGAGTTCGTCGACCGCCATATTGCGGCCTCGAGCTGAGCCCACAGGCGCCTCCGAGGGCGCATACGCCGGCGCGATATGACAGAGCCCCACGTTTCACACACCAAGCTGGATCGCAACCCTCCGGAACGCTTCCAGTCGCTGCGGCGCGAGCTCGGCGTCGAGTCCTTCGGCATGAACCTGATTGTGTTCCAGCCCGGGCAACGGGGGCGCATACACGCACACGAGCACCAGGAAGAGGTCTATCTGGTGCTCGGTGGCGAGCTCACCCTGCTCGTAGAGGGGAAGGAGCGTGTGTTCGGTGTGGATGAGCTCGTGCGCGTCGGTCCCGATGTGCGCCGCCAGCTCGTGAACGCCGGCGAGGAGCCACTCGTCCTGCTGGCGCTCGGTGGCGCCGGAGAGCACGCCGGCCGAGATGGTCGTGCGTGGCCTTCCTGGGATGCGGAGGGACCTGGGGTCCCGCCCCAGGAGGTTCCGCTGCCGGAGGATCTCTCCAAAGCGTGAAGCAGGAGGCCCGACCGCGATAAGCGGGCCGGGCCTCCTCAACGAGAGAGTCGGTCAGAGGTCAGATCCCCTGGCCGTAGTTGGTGCAGCTGGCTTTGAACGACGGATTCGGCGTCGAGCTGAGCTGGTTGAGCACGTTCTGCAGCGAGGGCGAGTCGTCGAACATGCCGATGTGCGCCACCGGATCCGACGGGCACTGTTCCTGGATCGTGATGTTGGTCACCCCCGACCTGCTCAGGAACGCGTGCGTGTAGGGCGTCACGACCTCGTCATGGTTGGTCTCGATCACCACGTACCGCACTCCCGCGACGACTGGGTCGCCGCCACCGAACAGTTTTTTGATGAACGTCGAGTTTTCCTCCTGTTCGGGCAGAGACGGGGCGCCGAGGAATTCGAGCAGCCCGGTCGTGAATTCGCTGGTGAAGGGGAAGTCTTCAAGCAGTGTTGTGAGCCCGTCGAGCGTGGTGCCGTGGTTACTGGGGGCAAGCCCGATCAGCTCGTTCACCTTGCTGGCTCCGCCCAGGAACTTGAGGTAGTAGTTGGGCATCATCCCGCCCTGGGAGTGACCTACGAGGTCGACCTTCGAGGCTCCGCTTTTGGAGAGCACTTTGCCAACGAACGTCTTGAGTTCTTCGGCGGATTTTTCGATGTGGCCCAGTCCGTCGATGCGACCGGGGGTGATGAACGGAATGATCGGCAGCGATGCGGCTGTTTCTCCGTAATTGAACGCGTACACGCAGTAGCCTTCGTTTGCGAGCAGCGGCGCGAGCGTCACCCAGTTGGATCCCTCGTCGGCGAGCGTCGCATGGACAAGCACCACCGGGTAGGGGTGGGCGGAGGTAGGTTTGCAGTTGTTGTTGGCCCCCACAACGGATTCTGGCGCCCACGTCTCGTTCCAGATCGCGTCACCCAGCGCGGTGTTGCCATAGGGCACCGAGTACGTCGCGCTCGCGACGGCGGGCGCCCCGATCGCCGCCAGAGTCGCGGTTATGGCCGCGAGTATCATCGCCTTGACCTTCAGCATTTTGCATCTCCCATTCGGTTGGTTGCTTAGATCTGACGGTTGCTCGTGCACACCCGAGCAACCGTACCCATGTTCGACAATACGGAATCCTACGGACCTATCAAGAGACGGTCAACGCGGCGGTGAGGCGTCTTGACACAGGCAACTGAGGCAATCCGAGTGGTCGTCCGCGGCGATGTGCAGGGCGTCGGGTTTCGCGACGCCACGTGTAGGCGAGCCCGCGAGCTCGGCGTGATGGGGTGGGTGCGAAACGGCGAGGACGGGGCGGTGCTGGTTCACGCCGAGGGCGCCGAGAAGGGGGTGGGGGAGCTGGTGGTCTTCCTCAACGAAGGTCCCCCGCCGGCGCGAGTCGCCGACATCGAGGTGGAGAAGGTCAAGGTCGAGGGGCACGAGCAGTTCGCTATACGGGGTGTGAGCGCCGGAGTGTTCGTGGTGCAGGAGCATGCCGCTACTGCCCACCACTTCGACCTGCGCCTGGAGGTAGACGGCGTGATGCGCTCGTGGGCGGTCCCCAAGGGACCGTCGTTGGACCCCGCCGTGAAGCGACTTGCCGTCGAGGTCGACGATCACGCGATTGAGTACAACGCTTTCGAGGGCGTCACGGAAGGCAGTCGCGTGATCGTGTGGGATCGCGGTACCTACGAGCAGGGTGGGCGCGTCCCCTGGCCCAGGGCGCTCGACCGTGGCCACGCCGTGTTCGTGCTCAACGGGGAGAAGCTGTGCGGAGGCTTCGCATTGCAACGCACCCGACCTGGCGCCAAGCCGCAGTGGCTGCTTATCAAGCGTCGCGACGATTACGCGCGACCGGGTTCTGACATAGCCGCCGAGAGTCCCCACTCGGTGCTCAGCGGCCGCACGCTCGAGTCGCTCGAGTAGGCGGGCGGGATCTAGTCGGCGTCGAGAACTTCAATACCCAGCGCCGCAGCCCACACGCCTGCCATGTCCACGATGTCAGGCCACTCAAGCGCGGCTCCACGGAGACTCTCGACGCCCTGGATGTCCGCGAGTGAGCTGCGGCGAAACTCACAGCTCTTCAGTCGCGCGCCGCGAAAGTCAGCGCCGGTGAGCTCGCAGCGGTGCAAACGAACGCCCTCCAGCCGGGCGTCCAGGAAGTCGGTTTGCGTGAGCAGGCAATCCTCGAAGGTCACCCGCTCCAAGCGGGAGAACCCAAACGACGCCAGATCGAGCCGGCAATCCCTGATAGTGACGTCTAGCAACGTGCTCTCGGTGAGGTCGAGTCCGGTCAAGCGACAGCCCTGGAAAACAGATCGCTCTACCCGAGCGTTGCGGCCGCGCACATTGGCGAGATCACAACCGTCAAGCACGCAACCTGTAATCGTCAGATGTTCAAGCCGCGAGCCCCCCAAGTCGACGTTTGCGAGCTTTGAGTCAAGGACGGTCACACCGTTCGCACGTTGCTCCGCGAGCGAGGAACCCTTCACATCCATTTCGGAGATTCGGGCATCGTGCTCGAGCGGTGTGAGCTCGCCTACCGTCAACGTGGATGGCAACGAAGGGTCTGCGGGGTAGGGCGCCTTGGGGCGCAACGTGACGTGAAGGGCCCGAGTTAGTTGCTGCTCGCGTGAACCCCAGCGAGCTCTGCCTCGGGCGAGGCCGGCTCAGACCCGTACAACGCGCGCGTAAGCAGCTGCCACAGGATCGCGCGCTCCTGGGAGTCGAGTGCCTGGAGTACCTCGTCCTCGATCGTTTCCTGGGCCTTCTCGGCGCTCTTCAGAGCTTGGCGCCCGGCCGCCGTGATCTCGACGAGGTGGCGCCTGCGGTCGGAGGGGTCGCGCAGCCGCGTGATGTATTCGAGGTCCTCGAGCTCGTTGAGCAAGAGCACGACGTTGTTGGCGTCCATGCAGAACGCGTCCGCGAGCTCCCCCTGGGGGCAGCGGTCGTGGTCGCGCAGGTAGCTGAGCGTTATGAGGTGCCGCAAGTGCATCCCCAGTAGCTCCTCGCTGCTGCGCCGGTAGACCTGCTTGGCGAGCCGCGTGAGCAGCACCATCGACCCAGGAGCACAACCTCCAACGTTCTTACTCATAACGAGCGGATTATACCACGATGCAGCAACGGTCCCCCAAAATTGATCGTACTTGTTTCAGTGATGATCCATGCTATGGTGTGTCACCTCGCATCGCCGACGTAGAAGGGAGCACACCATGAGCCACGCCACCACCCTCGAGAACTCCTCACCTGCCATGACAGATACAGAGCTTGCGCGCAAGCGCGAGCGCCGTCGTTGGATCGCGCTCGGCGTGCTCTGCCTCGGCCAGCTGATGATGGTGTTGGACGCCACGATCGTGAATGTCGCGCTCCCCTCGATCCAACATGACCTCAACTTCTCCCAGGGGAATCTCACCTGGGTGATGAACGGCTACCTCATCACCTTCGGCGGCTTCCTCTTGCTCGCGGGCAGGCTCGGAGACCTGGTGGGCCGCAAGAAGGTCTTCCTCTCGGGGCTCGTGCTGTTCACCGCCGCCTCGGTGCTGTGCGGTGTGGCGGACTCCCAGGCGATGCTCATCGGCGCGCGCTTGTTGCAGGGTGTGGGCGGCGCGGTCGCCTCGAGCGTGATCCTCGCGATCATCGTCACCGAGTTCCCGGGCGCCGCCGAGCGGGCGCGGGCGATGGGGATGTACGCGTTCGTCTCCGCCGGGGGCGGGTCTATCGGGTTGCTCGCGGGCGGGGCGCTCACACAGTCGCTTGACTGGCACTGGATCTTCTTTGTGAATGTTCCGATCGGTGCCGTGACTCTGCTGCTCGGGTCAGCTTTGATCGAGGAGAACCAGGGCATCGGCCTCGCGGACGGCGTGGACGTACTCGGCTCGATTCTCATCACGCTGGCTACCGTGCTTGGCGCTTACGCCATCGTCAAGTCAAGCGAATACGGACTGTTGTCCGCGCGTACGCTGGGTGTCGGCGGCACCTCGGTCGCACTGCTCGCGGCGTTCTTTGCGCTGGAGTCGCGCATCTCGAACCCGATCATGCCGTTGCGTGTGCTGCGCTTGCGCATGCTGATGGGGTCGAGCCTTGTGCGTGGGTTGCTCGTGACCGGCATGTTCTCCGCGTTCTTCCTCGGCTCGCTCTACCTGGAGCGCGTGTTGGGCTACGACGCGATCGAAACCGGGCTCGCTTTCATGCCGCTCACCGCCGCCATCGGTGTGATGTCGGTCGGGCTCTCCGCCCGCGCGATGGAGCGCTTCGGTGCTCTGCGGACCCTGACGGTGGGGCTGGGGACGATCGCGGTCGGTCTCTTGCTGCTCGCCGACGAGGGGATGCACGCCAGCTACTTCCCTGGACTCTTCTTCGCGTTCCTGTTGATCGGGCTCGGCGCGGGCGCCTCGTTCATGCCGCTGCTCACGGTCGGCATGGCCGACGTCCCCCCGCGCGACGCGGGGCTCGCCTCGGGAATCATCAACGTCTCCGTCCAGCTGTTCGGCGCGATCGGGTTGGCGACGCTCGGCACGATCGCCACCGACCACACGAAGGCGTTGACGGCCAAGGGCTACTCGATCGAGAGCGCTCTCACCGGCGGCTACCACCTTGCCTACATGGTTGGCGCGGGCGCCGTCGTGGTCGGCGTGATCGCCGCGCTGCTCGTGCTACGCCCGCCCACAAGCGCCGCGCGCCAAGAGGTCGAGGCGGAGCCGGGGGAGAGGATGGGCATGCCCGCGGCCCAGGCAGCGTGAGGCTCCGGCAAGACTCCGGGAACTAACGGTCGATCGTCGACATGTTCGCGTACCGCTCGCCCGCGGTCACTCCCGCCGGAGCCGCCTGATCGATCCGCGCAAGCTCGTCCGCTGAGAGCTCGATCTCGGTGGCCCCTATGTTCTCTTCCAGATAACCCCGTCGCTTTGTGCCAGGGATCGGCACGACGTCGTCTCCGCGGCTCAACGCCCACGCGAGCGCCAGCTGACCGGCGGTCACGCTCTTCTCCGCCGCTATCTGCTCGATCCGCTCCACCAAGCGCAGGTTCTGCTGGAAGTTCTCGCCCTGAAAGCGTGGATGGTGGCGGCGGAAGTCGTCCTCGGGCAAGTCCTCCGGCTGCTTGTACTTCCCCGACAGGAATCCTCGGCCGAGGGGGGAGTAGGCGACGAAGCCGATGCCAAGCTCCCGTACGGCCGGCAAGATCTCCTCCTCGGGGTCTCTCGTCCACAGCGAATACTCGGTTTGCAATGCCGTTATCGGGTGCACGGCGTGTGCTCTTCGGATCGTCTGCGGCGATGCCTCGGAGAGCCCGAGGTAGCGCACCTTGCCCTCGCTCACCAATTCCGCCATCGCACCCACTGTGTCCTCGATTGGCACGGTCTTGTCCACACGATGCTGGTAGTAGAGGTCGATGTGATCCACCCCCAATCGTTCGAGCGACGCTTCACAGGCGCTGCGCACGTACTCGGGTTTGCCGTTGATCCCCACCCAACTGCCGTCCTCACGGCGCTCGTTGCCGAACTTGGTGGCCAGCACGACATGCTCGCGGCGGTCTGAGATCGCGCGAGCTACGAGCCTCTCGTTGGTGAACGGCCCATACATGTCGGCTGTGTCGAGCAGCGTCACGCCGAGCTCCAGGGCGCGGTGAATCGTCGCTATCGCCTCGTCCTCGTCGGATCGCCCATAGAACTCGGACATGCCCATGCAGCCGAGCCCCTCGGCCGACACCCTTAGTCCCTGGCTTCCAAGTGTGCGTGTCCTCATGTCTTCGCTCCTTCTCGTGGGGGCCCCACGCTCGCCGGCTCTTTGCCCGTCTGCCTTACCGCGAATCGCCTTCGGACGTTATCGACCACCGGCGTTGCGCCGATGAACGCTCGGGCAGTATCTAGTCTTACCCGGCACATGGAGCTCGAAGACGCGATCAGGACCAGGCGCACCCACAAGGCCTTCGGCCTCGAACCCGTCGAACCGGAGATGCTCGCGCAACTGTTCGAGCTGGCCCGCTGGGCACCCAATCACCGCCTGACCAACCCATGGCGCTTTCGGGTGCTTGGACCAGAGACGGTTGCACACCTCAAGCGGATCGCCGAGGCGCACAAGCCGGGCTCGGGTGGCAAGCTGGATCGCGCTCCCACCCTCGTCGTCGCGTCGGCGTACGGGCACGGCGACGCAACCGAGCGCCAGGAGGATCTGCTGGCGGGCGCGGTCGCCGCCTATCTTGTCCTACTTGGAGCGCACGGGGCGGGTCTCGCGGGCTATTGGCGCACCGTCACGTTCCTCGACTCGTCCGCCGCACGCGAGGCGCTCGCGCTCGATCCGGAGGAGATCCCGATCGGGCTGCTGCATCTTGGTCACCCCCGTCAAGCCCAGCGCGTGCCCGAGCGGGCGCCGGTCTCGACCTTTGTGCGTCACTTGCCATGAGTGGCTTCGCCGCTTTCGGCGCAAGTCAACCAAGCGTCGGGTGAGGCCCTGCGCGGCGAGGTCTCACGAAACCGGAGCTCACATGTCGTTGAAGCGGTGCGATTCGCCGGTCATCTCGCGACGCAGGCGGTGCACGCGACGGAGCTCCCTCACATCGTCGTCCAGTACGGGCGCGCGCGCCGGATCGCCGCTGCCGAGCAGCTCGGGCTCGAGACGGTGTCGTACGAGCTCCCCGGCGAGCGCATCCACTCGTTGGGCCCCGGCACCCGGGCGCGAGCTCATCACCCGCTCGAGGCTCTCGCCGCGAAACAACAAACCCACGCCGTCGTCCGCCGCCCACCCACCCGGCAGGCTCCCGTCACGCACGTTCGCCAACCACACCGGCAGCCGCTCGGGCTCGCCGTCGGCATGTACTGTCAACGAGCCTTTCAACAATCCCAGCCCTTCAATGGGCTCGGGGGCGCCGCTGGAGCGAGTGATCCCGCCCTCGAACCAACACATCGCACCTGCGCTCAAACCCGCGAGCACGATGCCTTGCCTCCACGCGTGCGTCAACAGCTCGTCCAGCCTGTGCGCCTGCCACAACGCGAGCAGGTTACGCATCGATCCGCCGCTCACATACACGATGTCCTGGCCCAGCACGATCTCCTCAAGCGGCGCCTCCAGGTCGCCTAGGCGGAACACAGACAGGTGCGAGGGCACACAGTCACGCCCCCCATACCTCGCGTAGAAGGCGTTGATCTGACTGGTCGTGTCGCCCGAGGCAGTGGGGAGGAAGAGGATTCGTGGCTGCCGCGCTCTGGAGAGTGAGAGCACGTAATCGTCAAGCAACGGGTTCGTGGGCTCCATCGTGAATCCCCCGCCGCCCATCGCGAAGATCTGCCGTCGCTCCTCTTCAGGTGAGGGGGAAGTGCTCACGCGAGCGCCACCGCCCTCTCCACCGGCCTCGACATGCGCGCGCCGAGATAGGACACCTCAAGCGCGGTCTCCATCACGCGATCCTCGACCCGCTGTACATGAAAGGCACTCCCATGCTCGCGTGAGCTCACCACCCTTCGCAATGAGGTTCCCTCGAAGTGCAGCGCCACCCCGTCGTCCACGGCGAACCCCGGACACATCCCTTCATTGACAAGGCTGTGGTACTCGGCGCGTCGTGCCGGCTCGGCGTCGTAGTGAACGCAATTGGAATACGGGAGCAGCCCCAACCCCCGCACCCTCCGTGGCGGGCCGTGGAAAGCGCTCAACGCCTCCCTGAACCAACACAACGATCCCGCCGAAGGCCCGCACAGCACGATCCCCTCCCGCCACGCCTCTCTCAGCACGTCGTCCAGCCCGTGCGCTCTCCACACCCCCAACATGCTCACCACATTGCCCCCACCCACGTAGATCAAGTCCTGCGCCAGCAGGTGCGACGCCAAGTCATTCTCGACACCCTGCCCACCCTGGTCTCGACGGAACAGTGAGATGTGGCTCGCCTCGCAGTGCGTGGAGAAACGCCTGTAGAAGCGCACCACGTAGTGGTCTGCGTCACCCGAGGCGGTCGGCAGGAAACAGATACGCGGCCTTCTGGCGTTCGTCAGGCTCAGTATGTAGTCATCCAGCGTTGACCCGTCTTTCTCCATCGAGAACCCACCGCCTCCAAGGGCCACGATCTGGGGGATCCGGGGTCGCATCGCTTGCTACCTCGCTTGACGTGGGACGGGCGATTACACGTCCAGCATGCCTGAGGCGGCTTTCGCGCCATATCGACTCCCGCACAAGATCGCCCGTCTTTGCCTTGGACATCCACCCAAAAGCTTCGCGAGAGGCTAAGCTCGGACAGCCCGCTAACCCCGATCCTGGATGGATATGTCACTCGAACACGTTGACGTGCTGATAGTCGGAGCCGGCCTTTCCGGCATCGGCGCCGCCTGCCACCTGCAATCCAACTGCCCGGGGAAGAGCTACGCGATCTTCGAGGCCCGTGATCGCATCGGCGGCACATGGGACCTGTTCCGCTACCCCGGCATCCGCTCAGACTCCGACATGTACACGCTCGGCTACTCCTTCCGCCCGTGGCGCGACGACCGCTCGATCGCCGACGGGTCCTCGATCCTCGATTACGTTCGCCAAACAGCCAAAGACCACAGCATTGAGCGCAAGATCCACTTCGACCATCGTGTCGCCCGCGCCGAATGGTCCACCGAGGACTCCCGCTGGACCGTGGAGGCGACCCGTGGCGACACGGGGGAGACCGTGCGCGTGAGCGCGAGCTTCCTGTTCACGTGCAGCGGCTACTACCGCTACGACGAGGGTTACACCCCAGAGTTCGAGGGCGCCGAGCGCTTCGCGGGGCGCATCGTCCACCCGCAGCACTGGGACGAGGACCTCGACTACACAGGCAAGCGCGTCGTCGTCATCGGCAGCGGCGCCACCGCCGTCACGCTCGTTCCCTCGATGGCGCGAACGGCCGCCCATGTCACGATGCTGCAGCGCTCGCCCTCCTACATCGTCTCGCTTCCCGCCGAAGACCCCATCGCCAAGCGGCTGCGCCGGATGCTTCCCACCAAGGTCGCCTACCCGATCCTGCGCTGGAAGAACGTGCTGCTCACCATGGCGAGCTTCCAGCTCTCTCGTCGCCGTCCCTCGTTGATGCGCAAGCTCGTGCGCAAGGGGCTGGAACGACAGCTCCCCGCCGGATACGACATCGACACGCATTTCAACCCCAGCTACAACCCCTGGGATCAGCGCCTGTGTCTCGTCCCCAACGGCGATCTCTTCGAAGCGATCGGTAACGGCAGCGCCTCGGTCGTCACCGACCACATCGACACCTTCACCGAGACCGGCATCAAGCTCACCTCGGGCGCGGAGCTCGAGGCCGACGTGATCGTCACCGCCACCGGTTTGAACCTGCTGGCGCTCGGCGGCATCGAGATCTGTGTGGACGGAAACGACATCAACCTGTCGGAAACCATGGGCTACAAGGGCATGATGCTCAGCGGCGTTCCCAACTTCGCGTTCTCGGTCGGCTACACCAACGCCTCGTGGACGCTCAAGTGCGACCTCACCTGCGCGTACGTCTGTCGCCTGCTCAACCACATGGACGAGCACGGTTTCAGCCGCTGCGCTCCCGTAAACCGCGACCCCTCCGTCCGCGAGCTGCCGTTCCTCGACTTCTCCTCGGGCTACGTCCAGCGCTCGATCGACAAGTTCCCCAAGCAGGGCTCCAAGGCACCATGGCGCCTGCACCAGAACTACGCGCTCGACATCGTCAACCTGAAGTTCGGCTCCGTGCAGGATGACGCGATGGAGTTCTCCTCCACCGTATCTCAAGTCAAGGACAGGGAGCCGGTCGCCGTCTGAGGCTCACGGTGAGCGATCGTGGAGAGCCTGGTCCTACGCCCGCTTGTCAAGGAGGACGAGGCCGAGCTGCTGCGCATCCACTCCACCCCCGAGGTGGCGCTGTGGTGGGATCTTCCTGAAGAGGGCTTTCCCTGGAGCGACGAGCCCGAGTCGACCCGCTTTGCGATCGTGCTCGATGGCGCCCCAGCCGGCATGATCCAGTTCTCGGAGGAGCCCGGCCCCAAATACCGCCACGCCACGATCGACCTGTTCCTCGACCCGGCCATCCACGACCGCGGCGTCGGCACGGAGGCCGTTAGGCGCGTGGTGCGCCATCTCATCGAGGAGCGCGGCCATCACCGCATCACGATCGATCCAAGCATCGGCAACGCGGCCGCGATCCGCTGTTACGAGAAAGTCGGCTTCAGGCCGGTCGGTGTGATGCGCCGCTACGAGCGCCGCAACGGCAGCAACGAGTGGCGCGACGGACTCTTGATGGAGTTGCTGGCGGGCGAGGAGCGTTGATTGAGTCAGCGGCGCAGAGGCTCACGCTGCTCGTTCGATTTCTTCCCTCTGTGCGAGGATTCAACCATGGACCAGCGCGTCAGCCTGATCACGCTCGGAGTCGGCGATCTCGCTCGCTCGCGCGCCTTCTATGAGGCGCTTGGCTGGAAGAGCGGCGCAGAGGCGGGGGACGACGTAGTGTTCTTCCAGACGGGCTGCATGATTGTCGCGCTGTGGGACCGTGGCAAGCTCGCCGAGGACAGCGGCGTCAAGGACGGCGGCGGTTGGGGCGGGGTGACGCTGGCCTACAATGCCCGCTCGCCCCAGCAGGTCGACGCGGTGCTGGCGGAGGCGCAGGCTGCGGGAGCTACCATCCCCCGTGCGGGCGCCGAGACCTTCTGGGGCGGCTACTCAGGCGTGTTCGTCGACCCTGACGGCCATCCGTGGGAGGTCGCCCACAATCCCCACTGGACGATTGGCGACGACGGTTCGGTGACGCTCGCCGGCTGATTCGCTCCGCCGCGATGAGTTCTCGCGTCGCGTGCGGTCCTAGCTTTCAAATGTGTACGAGAGGGCAGCGCCCGCTGGATAGGCTGGGCGCTCCAGCCCGAAGGGAGATGGCCTGATGCAAGCAACGGAGACCAAGGAGACCCATGTGATGGCATCGCCTCGCGAGTCGCAACCGCACCATCAAAGTGACCGTTCGCGCTGGTTGGCGCTCTACGTGCTGTGCGTGGGGGTCCTGATGATCGTGCTCGATGTCACCGTTGTGAACGTCGCGCTCCCCTCGATCCAGGAAGATCTCCACTTCTCCACTTCGAGCCTCGCGTGGGTCGTGAACGCCTACCTGATCGCCTTCGGTGGTCTGTTGCTGCTCGCGGGCCGCTTCGGCGACCTGCTGGGGCGCTCGCGCATCTTCCTGCTCGGCGTGGGCCTCTTCACGGCCTCCTCGCTGCTGTGCGGCCTGGCATGGACGCAAACGCTGCTCGTGGCGGCACGCTTCGTGCAGGGCGTCGGCGGTGCGATGACCTCGGCGGTCGTACTGGGCATGATCGTCACGATGTTCCCCGAGCCGCGCGAGCAGGCCAAGGCGATCGGGGTGTACGCGTTCGTTGCCTCCGCGGGCGGCTCGGTCGGCCTCTTGGCGGGAGGGGTGCTCACCCAGTCGATCAACTGGCATTGGATCTTCTTCGTGAACATCCCCATCGGCATCGCCACGATGGCCTTTGCGACTCGTCTGCTCGACCGCGAACGGGGCATAGGCTTCTCCCAAGGCGCCGACGTTCCAGGCGCTGTGCTCATCACGAGCTCGCTGATGCTGGGCGTCTACACGATCGTCAAGCCCGCCGCCGACTACGGCTGGGGTGCGGGCCGCACCCTTGGCCTGGGCGCGGTCTCGCTGCTGCTGCTGGCAGGCTTCGTGGCGCGCGAGGCGACAGCCCGCAACCCGCTGGTCCCGCTGCGCATCTTCCGCTCGCGCAACGTCACGGGCGCCAACCTCATCCAGGTGTTCTCCGTGGCCGGCATGTTCGGCCTGTTCTTCCTCGGCGCCCTCTACCTGCGCAGGGTGCTCGGCTATGACGCACTTGAGATCGGCTTGGCGTTCCTGCCGGTCACGATCGCGATGGGCTCGATGTCGATCCGCTTCTCAGAGCCCCTCATCACGCGCTTCGGTGCAAAGACCCTGTTGCCTCCAGGTCTTGCCTTGATTGCCGTGGCGCTGGCGCTGTTCGCGCTGGCTCCGGTCCACGCCAACTACATCACCCAGGTGCTGCCCTCCATGGTGCTGCTCGGCATCGGCGCGGGTGTTTGCTTCCCTGCGTTGATGGGTGTGGCGATGTCCGGCGCCACCCCAGCTGACGCGGGGCTCGCATCCGGGCTTGTGAACACCACCGCCCAGGTCGGCGGCGCGCTTGGCCTGGCGGTGCTTGCCACGCTCTCGGCGTCGCACACCAACAAGCTGCTCGCCCAAGGCCAGTCGACACCCGTGGCGCTCACCGGCGGCTACCAGCTTGCGTTCTGGATCGCCGCCGCGCTCGTGTGCGTGGGCATCGTGGTGGCTGTCACGATCGTGCAGCCCCAAGCCGCGGTCGCCGGAGCGCCTGAAGGCGAGCACGAGCGCTCCACCGGCGAGCCGGCTTACTCCGAGACGGTGTAGGGGCAGCCCCTCGCGTGGGGCGGGGCGCTATGTCGGCTGTGGCTCTCAGCCCGAAGCGGCGCGGCGGCTGTGACGGGTCAACTCGCGTACGAGGGCCTGCACCGAGCGCTCCAACTGCTCGATGCTCGCCGACTCCACGCGCTGTACTCCAACAGCGCGGTTCACCCAGGTGTTGATCTCGCGGTGATTGCTACCGGCGCGCTTGGCGAGGTCAGCCACGAGGCGGTGGCGTTCCTCGCGCAGGCTTGCCCTGCGCTCGAACGCAGCCACGGGCATGCTCTCGGCCGGCGGCGGCTCGGCCGCCTTGCTTGCCTTCACGGTGGGCGCGGGTCCGAACAGCGTCATCTGCGGCGTCACTTCCGCGCTCAGTGGCACGAACTCCACGGCGGGTGAGCGCTCACTCGCGCGGCGCTCGCGTGGCTCGTCAAAGCCCTCCTCCTCAACACGCTCGCGCAGCGCACGGCGCAGCTCGCTCTCCACCTCGGCGGCGTGACCTCGGAGGACAGGGTCGGCCGGGAGATACATCCAGCTTGGCTCGGGCATTCGTCCGGGGATGGTCCGCACGAAGCGTCCCACGATCTGTCTGAAGATCATCGGTGTCTTAGCGGCTGTCGCATACACCCCCACACGCAGCCTCGGGATGTCAACGCCCTCGGACACCATGTTCACAGCCACGATCCATGGCTCGCGCGAGCCCCTGAACGTGGCGAGCTTCTGTGCGGCGCGGGCCTCGGTGTGCAGCACCACAAGAGGCGCCTTCCCCGTCACCTCGACGAGCAGCTTCGCCATCTGGCGGGCGTGGGTGGCGTCGGCGGCTACCGCAAGTGCTCCGGCGTCACGATGGCCCCCCTCGCGCAGCGAGACGAGCTTCTCGTGAGCTTCCTTCAAGATTCGCGGAAGACCGTCTGGCAGCTCAGTTGAGATGGCGGTGCGGTAGCGCCTGCTCGCTTCGCGTGAGCTCAACACGGTCTCGAACGAGGATTCGATCACGTCCTCGCCGCTGCGCCACGAGAGCGTGCCGTCGAATGTCACGAACGCCACGGGCCTACAGATGCCGTCGGCGACCGCCTGGGCGTAGGTGTAGGAGACGTCGGGCTCCGCCACCCCTTCCGCGTCATAGCTCACACCCGGGATAGGGGTGGCGTCGGAGCGAAACGGGGTTCCCGACAACAGCAGCCAGCGTGGCGCCGTGGCGAATGCCGCCTGAAAGCTCACACCCCAAGCCAGCTCCTCGCCGAGATGGTGCGCCTCGTCGACGATCACGAGCGTGTCCTGCGCCACCTTGCCCGCCCATGCGCGGGGATCGCTTGCCACACGCGCATATGTCACCGCCACACCATGGAAATCGCGCGGTGGACTGGGTCCCTGTGCGTCGGGTTGCAGCTGCACGCCAAGCTCCGCCGCCGCGGCCGCCCACTGGCGTGTGAGCGGGGTCGTGGGGCACAGCACAGCCACGGCGCGTACCTCGCCGCGGGAGAGCAGCCCTCGCGCGAGCTCGAGTGCCGGGCGCGTCTTGCCTGCCCCGGGCGCCGCGGACACGAGGAACGGGCCGCCCTGCCAGCCGTCGAGTCGCTCGAGCGCGTCGCGCTGCCAGGCGCGCAGGGATGTGGTGGGGGAGAGGCTCAAAGAGCCCGGCATCCTCCGGCACGGGCCGGACGGATGCCGCTGCGCCCAGGGTCTGTCCCGAGCAGCCTTTAGGAGCGGGGCGGACGTGGGGCGTAGCGGTGGTGGAGCATCAGCGGGTTGCCGTCGGGGTCGGCGAACAGCGCCATGTGGCACACACCGGTATCGAACGTGTCGCCGCGGAACTCCACACCGCGCCCTTCGAGCTCTGTGCGGGCGGCCGCCACGTCATCGACATGCAGCGCGATCTCGTGGCCCCTCACGCTGTGCGTCATGCCCATCTTCTCCGCGTCCAGCACGCTCAAGGTCAAACTGCCGATCTCGAACTCGGCGTAATTGCGTTCTTCGAGGTAAACCGACCGCTCCAGGCCGAGCGTGTTCTCGTAGAAGTCGACGGCTTTGGGCAGGTCTTTGGTGGAGACGGCCACGAAGTCAACGCCTGTTATCAACCGCGTCGTGTCTGCCATGAAGGCTCCTTTAGGTCGGTTCAGGCGCTCTCGGCCTGCACGCGCCCCGACTTTACCGCCTCCACGAGCGTCTGATAGTCGCGTTCGTTCTGATCCGCGTACGCCTCGGAGAAATCCACGATCGACTGGTCGAACACACCGCCGCCGCCAAGGTAGGAGGCGATCGCGATGCGGTCCCCGGTGCGCGCGTGGGCGCGTGCGAGCGTCCATCCGCACAGCGCGCCGTACGAGCGCAACATCGTGTGGTTCATCGTCTCGATCTCCACGCTCAACTTGCCGTCCCACAGCTGGCGCACATAAAAATCGCGCGTCACCCCGTCGATCCCCACGGCCGGCAGCCAGCCCAGAAGGATGTCGCCGGCGGCTTGCATCAAGCGCTGACCCTCAACCACGCGCTGACCGTGGTTTGAATACTGAGAGGCGCCGGCATAGGGCTCGAGCACCGACGTTTGCGCTTCCTTTGCCTGTAGCACGAGCGGATCTCCCTCGTCGCGTCCCATGAACAGCAAGACCCATGCGCGCGTGCCGACGCTGCCCACCCCCACGACCTTGCGCGCGATGCTCTGGAAGCTGTAGTCGCCCAGCAGCACCCCGTACTCGTCGGTGAGGCTATCGCGGTAGTCGGCGAGCATCCCCTCCAACCTTGCGCGCAGCTCATCGTTCTCCGCTTCTCCCAGAAGCTCTTCCACCGGAACCACCAGGGGCGGTTCGCTGACGAAGCGCAACCGGCCGTTGACCGTTTCGGTGAGCTTCAGCACAGCTCGCGTGCTGTTCTTCTCATGGGCCTGTCCCAGGCGGCGTTCCATCTTCTGCAGGCGCTTGCCCTTCACGAGCCGCTGCGTCTTGACCACACCCATGATGTCCTGCGCGTTCAACTTCGCGTACCACACCTCCAAATTGCTCATCTGGGCGAAACCACGCATCGACTGTCGGTATGCCTGTGTGGTCCACACCAGCACGTCGGCGGTCTCCTGCTTTGTCAAGCTCAGGTTGCGTCCCGCCACACACAAGCTTGCGGTGAGGCGCTTGACGTCCCACTCCCATGGCCCGGGTAGGGTCTCGTCGAAGTCGTTGATGTCAAACAGCATCTCCCGCTCGGGGGAGGCGAAGATGCCGAAGTTCGACAGGTGGGCGTCTCCGCACAACTGGACGTTCAGCCCCGATGTGGGCGTGTCGGCGAGGTCGGCGGCCATCACAGCCGCCGCGCCACGGTAGAAGGTGAACGGCGACACGAGCATCCGCCCGTAGCGGATCGGCACGAGCTCGGGCACGCGGCTCTCCGCCTGCGCTTGGAGGATCGCGACGGGGTCCTCGCGATCCTCCTTTGCTTGCCACTGCGCGTGACTTGAGCGGGGCGTTTGCGCACGCGCTGCCTTGCCCTTCGCTTCGCGCTCGGCGACGCTTTCGCGCTCAGGCGACCTGCTGTCTTGCTTGCTGTTCATCCCGGCGCTTTCAGGCCGCCTGTACGAGGTCGGCTCGCCGCGTATTGAATTCCTCGGTGGTGATAACTCCGCGCTCGTGCAGGTCGCTCAGGTCCTTCAGCGCGCTTGCATACGACGCCGTTTGCTGGGCCTTCGCGTTGCGCACCGCGGCCTCCATTGCGGCCTGCTCGTCTGGAAGCGTCGGCCGCGCGATGAAGTAGATGAGCATTCCGAAGACAGGCAGAACGAGCACGAAGATCAGCCACAACGCCACCGCCCACCATTTCAAGTCGCGTCGGCGTACGAGCAGATCCATCACAGCCGCAACCCAGCAAATCGTGATCGGGATCACGATCAAGATCACCCACAGCACTTCCCAAGCGGTGCTGGCCATTACTACGGGCATGATTAGCTCCTTGTTCGCCGGGGCAACATCAAAGTTGTGCCCCCTATAGGACGAGCTTCGCACCTGGCCGCGCTCCCGCCAATGATGCCTGCACCCCGATCGCCGGGGGGCACACCGGTGACTCTGCCCGGCGATGTCACACGGCGCGACGGGGCGGCCACCCGCCTGGCCCCGACTCGCGTGGCGCTCGCCGACGACAGCTATCTCGTGCGCCAAGCGCTTGTCTCGATCCTCACCCGTTCAGAGGAGGTGACACTTGTGGCGAGCTACTCTGACGCCACCTCACTGCTTGCCTCCGTCGAGCGCGATCGTCCGGACGTGGTGCTCACCGACATTCGCATGCCCCCATCGGGTGACGACGAGGGCATCCGGCTGGCCGTCGAGCTACGTCGGCTCTATCCCGGGATGGGAGTGGTGGTGCTCAGCCAGTACGCCGAGCCACGCTACGCGTTGCAACTGCTGGGAGAGGGGTCCGATGGGCTGGCCTACATGCTCAAGGAGCGCGTCGCCGACCGCAACCAACTACTGAGCGCCATCTCCGCCGTGGCCGCGGGCGGCTCGTATGTCGACCCCAAGGTGGTGGAGGCGCTGATCTCGGCTCGCGCTCGCGCGAAGGACTCCCACATCTCAGAGCTCACCCCTCGCGAGCTGGAAGTGCTGGCGCTTGTCGCACAGGGCCTCAGCAACGCTGCGATCGGCACCCAGTTGTTTCTCACCAAGCGAGCTGTCGAGAAGCACGTCGGTGCGATCCTCGCAAAGCTCTCCCTGCCCGACAGCGAGGACGTCAGTCGCCGGGTTATGGCGACCCTGGCGTACCTGTCGGATCGTCAGGGGTAGAGGGTCCGCCCGGAGCGGCCCGCTCCGGTGGCTCCGGCGCGACTGGCGGTGGGGGAGCCACCGGCGGCAAGCTTTGATGCGACGGCGCGAGAGCGCCATGCGTGAGATGCGCGTCAGGGAACTCCCGTGCGGTTTCGCGTCTTAGCACCACTGTGCCGAACACCGCCAGCACGATGATGATCGCGATCCCGGTAAGGGTTTTCGTGGCCACAATCGGTCCCCACGCGAACAGGAGCAGCAACAGCAGTCCCAGAGCACCGAATGTGATGTCGGGTCGGTCCCTCAGATAGGGAGCCATCAGGCGGCGCAAACTCGTTGCGCTCTTCGTAGGTCCCGCCAACATGCCGGCGAGGATCACCGGTATGCCGATGAGCACGGTCGACCATGCGATGTCGGAGAGCACGCTCGTGCCGATCGACCACGCCGCTTCCGCGGCGGGCTTGACGGCTTCCGTGGTGGCGAGCGAATCCACCACCTTGTTCCCCACGATTCCTCTGACCACGATCACCACGAGTCCGGCGCCGATGAATGCGCAGCCGACTGAGATCAAGGTCTGGCGTCGTCTTCCCCGCGCCAGGTAGACGGCGAGCGCGAACATCGCCACCACGAGAAGTGGCAGCACGAGCGCAAGGCTGCGCAGCAGGTTGACAGCGTTCTGCATCGTGTTCAACTGCTTGGAGGTGACGATCCTGAGCTGGGCCACTTTTGGTGGGATCTTGTTCACGAGGCTTGTGGGCGCGCCCACCTTTTGGGCGACTTCGGTGAGCATTGGACGCAGGTCGAGGACCACCGCGCCTCCGCCTGGCAGCTTCACCACAGTGCCTTTGTTCTCCACGAGGCGCACGAACTCAGCGTGGGTGACCTGGTTGGCCTTGCTCCAGAGCTGCTGTACGCGTGGGCGTTCAAGCAGCAGGTTGATCCCCTTCTCCACGACATCTTTCAAAGCGCCAGCCGCTGGCGCCGCGAGCGGCTTCAGTTCAGAGGGAAGCTCATTTTTCAGTTCGCCGGCGACATCCACGTTCGCGTACAGCTGTTCGGTGAGATAGCTCGCGACCTCTTGACGGATTGGAGGGCTCTCGATCAGCTTCGTGTTCGTGCTCGCCCAGTATTTTGTGTCGAGCAGCTGCCGGTTGGCCCACACCGCGAAGATCGCAACGATGCCGAGCAACGTGGCGAGCCCGATCAGCGTGCGCACGAGCCAACGGTGAGGATGTCCGTCTACTTCGCCGGTTGCTTCCGCGGCAGGATGGGTGGGGTCGGGTGTGCTCATGGGTGCTCTCCTCGCCGCCGATTGCCAATTGAACCTGGCTTCCTTTGCCCCAGGGGGATCGATCCCATCACAGTTGTGCCGCGACCGCCGCGCGAGAGGATCTCGATCGTTCCCCCGGTGGCGCCGATGCGATCGCGCATGTTCACGATCCCGCCGCTCACGCGCTGGGCACGCGTGTCGAACCCGTGGCCCGTGTCGCGCACCTCGAAATACAGGCCACCGCGCCGTTCGCGCAGTTGGATCGTCACTGTGGCCTCGTCCCCGGCGTGCTTGACGGCGTTCTGCAGCGCCTCCATGCAAGTGAAGTAAACAGCGGCCTCCAATTCGGGGTCGTGGCGGGCGATCCCGGGAAGGTCGAGCCGAGTGCGTGTCGGTGTGTCGGCGGCGAGCGCCTTGATGGCCGCTTCAAGTCCATCTTCCATTAGCACCTGCGGATAGATCCCGTGCGCAAGGTCTCGCAACTCGTCGAGCGCCCCCTGTGCCTCGCACGCCAGCTCGCTCAGCAGGCGACTGCTTGCTTGCGGCTCCTGGGCGACCAGCTCAGCCGCCAAGCCGAGTTGGATGCGCAGGGCGACGAGGCGCTGCTGGGCCCCGTCGTGCAGATCGCGCTCGAGGCGCCTGCGCTCGTCCTCGACGCTCACCACGATCCTGCGGCGCGAATCTCTCAACTCGCGACTCACCTCGAGGCTCTGGCCCTTCATGCGCATTGTGAGCGCCACGAGCGAGGTGGCCGCCGCGGTGGTCACCATCGCGTAAACCGTCAATCCGGAAACCACCGCAAGACTCACGCCACGGGAGCCTACGCACGGGCGTTCCTGCGGGTAACCGTGTAACGCCGCACGCCCCACTACGTGTTTCTACGTACGAGATTCCCGCATCGGGCCTCGAGCGTCGCGGCCGGTGACTTGGGCCGGGCGTCGGGGGCGCACGCCACCGCGATCCACCTGCGCGCACCCTTGTCCGCCAGGGCAGATCGTGTCAAGTTCAGCGCATGTCCTCAGGTGAAGCGCAGAGCGACCAGTTCGGTCGCGAGCCGCAGTCTGGAGTCCCTTGAAGAGGTGGGAAGACTGTGGTGGATGGCGCTCCTGCTCGGGCTCATCTCGATCGCGGTGGGGATACTGGCGCTCGTCTACCCCGGTCCGACACTCAAGACGATCGCGATCATCTTTGGGATCTACCTGCTGGTTGCCGCCCTCGTGCAGGTCTCACTCGCGTTCGGCGAAAGCGAGCGCTCCCGGGGAGCGCTGCTGTTGAGCGCCGCGGTCGCCGGTATCGCCGGCATCATCGTCATTCGTCACCCCGGCGGGAGCATTGAGGTGGTGGCGCTCGCGTTCGGCATCTACCTGGTGATCATGGGGATGATGCGGCTCTTTGCCGCCGCATATGCGGTAGGCGGTCGCGGCTGGCTGGTCTTGTGGGGCATCGTCGACCTGCTCGCGGGCGTCGTGATCGTTGCGTGGCCGAAGTTCGGTGTTGGCACGTTCGTGGTCGTGATCGCGATCGTGCTGCTCGCACGTGGGATCGTGATGTGTGCGCTTGCGTTCGTGCTCCGCGCGGCCGGGCATGAAGCAACCGCTGCGCGATCCGGCCAGGCAAGCACCGCCGGCGGCTATTAGCGGCTAGGGTTTGGACTCCGCGGGCTCGCGCTCGGCCATATCCGCGCCGGTTGTGGTTGTCATCACCTGCGCTGCGCCGCCGCCGAGCACGCGGCGCACGAGCGCGGGCGCAAGGATGCGTAGCACGGCGGCGAGATAGTACGGGCGTGGGACGTAACGCTCGGGACGCTTCTCCACCCCCGCTTGGTAGATCGCCTCCGCTGCCTTCTCGGGCGTTGAGACGATCCAGCGGGTGAGCGGCCGCGCGGTGAGCTCCGCTTGGGGGAAGCCCTCGGTGGAGATGAACCCGGGGAGCACGAGACCGACGTGAACACCATGCGCGCGCTCCTCCGCCCACAGCGAATCCGACCAGCCGATTAGCGCGAACTTGGAAGCGCTGTAGGCCCCTGATCCGGCGCGCGCGACGCGTCCGGCGGTGCTCGCGACGTTCACGATCGAGCTGGGAGCGCTCGCGCGCAGCAGCGGGAGGAGTGCCTCGGTGAGACGCACTTGAGCGTCAAAGTTGATCGCCATCGTGCGGCTCACGTTCTCATAGCCGCCTTCGCCGAACGTGGCCCGCCAAGCGGCGCCTGCATTGTTGACGAGTAGGTCAAGGCGCCCGTGGTGCTCGCTCACGTGTGCACGGATCCGCTCTGGGGCGCTCTCTTCCAGCAGGTCCACCGCGACGAAGCTCGCCTGGTCGCCCAATGTGGAGGCGAGCGCTCGCAAGCGGTCCTCGCGGCGTGCGACGAGGACGAGTCGCGCTCCCGGGATGCGCGCGAGCCGGCGCGCGGTCGCCTCGCCGATCCCGCTCGAGGCCCCCGTCACGAGCGCCACAAACGGTTGCCCCGCGTCGCCATTCACATGTGAGTCAGTCATCGCTCTGCTCCTTTCCTCAGCGTGCGGTGCTCTATTCCAGATGGGGTGGCGATCAGGATGTCGCTCACCAGCTCGGGTGCGAACAGGCCGTGATCGACGATTCCCGGTGTGGTAGAGAGTCGCGTGGCCAGCTCGCGGAGGTCATCCACCGGGCCGAGATAGTCGGCGATCAGGTTGTCCTCCGGGGTTGGCGGAACGTCGCGCAACTTCGCCTCCCCGAGCAAGGAGAGCGTCGCGCGGGAGCCGAAACGAAGCACCTCCAGCGGTACCGGCGCGCGCAAGGCTGCGACGGCCTTGTCTGCTGAGGCGATCACGACGAACCGTGCGGCAGCAGCCGCGACGATCTTCTCGCGAGTGTGGGCGCCCCCGCCCCCCTTCACCAGCCACCCTTGCGGATCGATCTGGTCGGCGCCGTCAATCGCGATGTCGAGCTCTCCGACCTCGTCGAGCTCTTCCACCACGAGCCCGAGCTCGCGTGCCGTTTGCTCGGTGGCGTGCGAGGTGGCGACACACCGTAGCTTCAGGTCGCGAGCCGCTAGCGCGGGGAGGAGGTGAGCCACCGTGGATCCCGTGCCGAGCCCCACACGCTGGCCGTCGTTGACGAGCGCCGCGGCTACGACGGCAGCCGCACGCTTCTGCTCCTCGGTGTCGCTCAGGGAATTTGGTGCGGTCGCGCGAGGGGAGCCCATCGTGCGTGCGAGCCTACAACCCATGGCCCGTCCAAGGTCACGCGCTCAGGTGGCGAAGGTTCGCCCAACAGGAATCCCTGGGCGAGCGAGCATCCCAACTCGCGCATGAGCTGAAGCTGGGCTTCGTTCTCCACGCCCACGGCAACCGTGTCGAGTTGGGCGGTGCGAGAGAGCGCCAACAGCGCCTCCACGACAGCGCGCTTGGAGTCGTCCTCGAGCACGCCCGCGACGAGCGAGTAGTCGATCTTGATCATGTCGAGCGGGAGCGAGCTCAGGAGGCTCAGCCGCGACTCGCCCGAGCCGAACTTGTCAAGCACGACCCGCACCCCGATCTCGCGCACTTCCTCAAGCGTTGTTCTCGCGCGATCGGGGTCCCCCAGTACAGACTTCTCGGTTACCTCGATCCACAGCGCCTCGCCCGGAAGATCGTGGCGGGCGAGCGCTCGTTCCAGTCGCTCGGCGAGGATCACCTCAGTGAGACCGCGCGCGGAGATGTTCATCGAGACGGCGATGTCCTCGCCATGCGCTCGCCACGCGGCGGCCTGAGCGCATGCGCTTTCGAGCACCCATTCGCCGATGTGCACGATCAGGTCGCTCTCCTGGGCTCGTGGGAGGAACACGGCCGGGTCTACCGGTTCGGCGTCGGTGGGCTGCCAGCGTACGAGCGCCTCGCAGCCGACCGCGCGGCCGCCGCAGAGCGGGAACATCGGCTGGAAGGCGAGCGAGAGCTCTTTGCGCGGGAGCGCGTCGCGCAGGCGTCGCTCGATGTCCAGGTGTACGGTCACCTCGCGACGGAGGTTCTCGTCGAAGAGTTCGAGCCGGTAGCTGCCCGAGCGCTTGGCGCGATACATCGCGACATCCGCCTCGCGCAGCAGCGCCTCAGGATCGGCGTTCGGGTCGTGGGACACCGACACCCCGATGCTCGCGAGCATCGACACCTCGGTGGAGCCCACCACGAACGGCTCCTCCAGTGTGTGCAAGACCCGCTCGGCGACCGTGAGCGCCTCCGTGTCGGTTTGTAGGTCCTCGGCGAGCACCACGAACTCGTCGCCGCCAAGACGCGCGACGGTGTCGCTGTCGCGCATCATCTTCGCCAGTCGGGAGGCGAGCGAGATGAGCAAGTGATCCCCGACGGCGTGGCCGAGGTTGTCGTTGATGGTCTTGAAGCGGTCGAGATCGATGAAGAGAATCGCCACGAGTCCGTGGCTCCGGTGTAGCCGGGTGAGCGCTTGTCGCGCACGGTCCATCAACAGCAACCGATTGGGGAGTTTGGTGAGGGGGTCGTGCAGCGCTTGACGCTCCAGCCACATGCGGTCGGTGACGTCCTTCGCGGCCGCGTACCAGGTGGAGCCATCGCTGCTGGCGCTCCAAAGAAGCCAGCGCCACGACCCGTCGCGATGGCGGTAGCGATTGGTGAAGTTGGCGATATGCGCGGCATGGTCGCGCCCGGCGAGCATCATCGCGCCTGTCTGCTCGACGTCGTCTGGATGCACCAGCTCCCGCATCGGGCGCGCCAATAGCTCCTGGCAGGTCCAACCGAGCACCTCTTCCCAGGCGGGGTTCAGCAGCTTGAAACGGCCATCGGGCGTGACAGTGGCGAGCAGGTCGCTGGTCGTATCGAAAAGTCGCGCGATCTGCTCTTGCTCGCCTCTGTTGCGAGTTGTGTGCCTCGCCGCTCCCTCACAGCGCAGCTCACCCGACGACGCCGCCCCGTTGTTCGGCACGCCGAGCGCTGGGGGGCCTGCCCCTGCTGGGCCGGCCGGCTGTTCGGGCGGTCTGTCGAACGCAGGATGCATCGAGCTTTGGCGCCTTTCGACGGGTCGGTGACGTGTTCTCCCGCAGGATCTCCTCGACCGTCCGGCGCGTGGCTGGAAACGCTCGCTATTCCAATGGACGGATTTCCTAGTTTGCGCCGAGCTGCGCGGCGCGGGGTCCGTCGATCGAGCCCGCCAGTGGCGGCTCGTAGGTTTCTGGCGTACCTCGCAGGAAGCGCCAGATCGCGAGCAACATGAGGATCGTCATGATCACCGCGCTGGATGCACACCACTCGCAGATGGCGTGAATCGAGAACAGCTCGCGGTAGCTGAGGTAGGCAGAGAAGCCGAAACCTGCGAGCGTGAACACGAGGGTCGCAAAACGAGTGTTCTCGTTTTCAGGGGCAAGCAACGAGGCGACGATCGCCACGTATCCGATGAGCCCCATCAGCGCGACTGGCACGCCGGCTAGCTTCGAGTAAATCGAGGTTTGCACCTTCAGGCAGCTACCGCCCGCCGTGCACACGGGGGGTGAGCCGGAGTAGTGGACGTACGTCAGGTAGCTCGCCACTCCGAGCCCGACCGTGGCGAGCACGATCATCGCGATCCGTAGGGCGGGGCGGCTCATCGAGCCATCACCCGACCGTCCCCCTCAGCCTTTCAGCTGCTTTTCGATCGCCGCTTCGAAAGATGCGGGATCGGTGAGCGAGGCGTATTCGAGCTTCTGCGTCGGTTCACCGGTCTTGCCGATCAGGAAGGATGGGGTCCCCGTGAAGCCGACCTTGTTCGCGGCCTGGGCGTCGCTGATGACCTG
Source organism: uncultured Solirubrobacterales bacterium (assembly GCA_963702905.1). GTDB lineage: Bacteria > Actinomycetota > Thermoleophilia > Solirubrobacterales > Solirubrobacteraceae > Palsa-744. The sequence continues at coordinate 2,647,261 of OY969769.1, read as the reverse complement.
GTTGGCGTAAGCCGGTTCGTTGCGCGCGGAGCTCCAATCCGACAGGTTCAAGCCGGGTACCTGCGCAGCCAACCCCTGCAGGTAGCTTTCGGTGACATAGCCGGTGTCCTCTTCTCCCTGCTCGTGGTAGAAGAGCTCGATGAAGTGCCACATCAGGTTCTGCTTGCCCGCCGCCAACGCCGCGACCTGCTGCGTCTGGAACGTTTCCCGTTCGCGCGTGGCGGTCTGCATGGAGCGGTATTCGATCTTCACCTTGCCGGTTCGCACGTACTTCTGGATCAACGGACCGAGCGCGCCGAGCGTGAACTCCTTGCAGATCGGGCACTCCAGGTCGCCGAAATACTGGAGCGTCACCGGAGCGTTCGGGTTGCCGAGCGTGATCCCGCTCTGGGGGATGCCCTGCAGCAGGCTGTTGACAGACGTCTCGGCGGTCTTGGCGGCCGGGCTCGTGGGCGCGGGAGCGCTTTTCGAACCGCCGCTGCCGGTGGCGACGAGGATGATCGCGATGATGATCACAACCACCGCGGCGACACCCCCAAGCTGGAACAGGCGCTTGCGCTGCGATGCTTCCGCGGCGCTAGCTTCCTCCAGCGCCTTGCGCTGCTCGCGCGCCTGTTCACGACGCTGCTTGCGCGTCAGGTCCTCTTGGTCGTCCACCGGGCTCATGTACGCAACTTTTGCATACTTCGCTTGAAGATTGCTTAAAGGATGGGCGCCTGGGCCGTTCTTGCCTCCTAATGCACCGGATCGAGGCAGGGCGCCGCGCGTGAGTGCCGTACCGTAGACGGAGACAATGCGCCCGTAGCTCAGCTGGATAGAGCGTCGGACTTCTAATCCGAGGGTCGCAGGTTCGAATCCTGCCGGGCGCGTACTTGGTATCCCTATCTATCGAGTTCGGGGGACTGCCTCTGGCGCAGAACCGACCGGGGCGGACGGTAGAAAGTTGTCTGCATGAAGACAGGTGAGGTCATACGCCTTCTGGAGGAGGCCGGTTGGGAGCTGTCGCGAACACGCGGCAGTCACCGCCAGTACAAGCATCCCGATCGGCCGGGCAAGGTCACAGTCCCTGGGAAGCCGAGCAGTACCTTGCATCCGAAGACACTCGCTAGCATCTTGAGACAGGCAGGAATGGAGAAACCATGACCCACCGCTATCTCATCGTTGTCGAGGGTGACGGCTCGACGAACTACTCGGCGTACAGCCCTGATGTGCCCGGCGTTGTCGCTGTGGGGGACACGCGTGAAGAGTGCGAACGTGAGATGCGCGAGGCGATCGAGTTCCATATAGAAGGCCTCGCTGAGGACGGCGAACCTGTGCCCGAGGCGCACAGCACGGCGGGCTATGCCGTCGTCCAGGTTGCGTGAAGGTCTCCTCCGCCCCTGCGCGTTTGACAACGTGTCCATATGACACTGAAGCTGACGTGCTAGATCACGAGGGCCTGCGGGGTCCGTGTCGTCTCTCAAGTGCCTTCGCGCGTCTGTCGAGAAGGAATCGTGGGCGGGAAACGCCCGTCCTTCCTCGATCTTCAGGAGCCGTCTCCTATGCCCAACGTTCCCGTACGCCGCTCGAGCACGAGCTATCACTCCGTGGCGCCACACGCCGGCGCGAAAATCACTTCGGCTGTCAGCTCACGCGCTCGCAAGCTCGTTCACATTGCTTGCGCGGCATTGGCGCTCGGCGCTTTTGCCGCCGGTTCTGCGTCGGCGGCGGGGTCGAAGGTCACGGAAACGTTCTCCTCGACAGGTGAAGAGCAGTCGTTTGTCGTGCCTGCCGGCGTAACTGTCGTGCGGGTGAGGGCGATCGGCGCTCCTGGCGAAACTGCGTTCTCCGACAGCCCTTTCCAGACGGCCGCTCAGGGAGGCTCAGGGGCGGTAGTCGCGGGTGTGCTGAACGTTACGCCGGGTGAGACGCTCTACGTCGAGGTGTCCGCGGGTAGTTCCAACGGCGGTGGCTTCGCCGGCGAGGGGGGTGGGAGCGGCGGCGGCGCGTCCGACGTGCAGACCCTCCCCAGTGCTTCCGAAGGCTCGCTTGAATCGCGTCTGCTCGTCGCGGCCGGTGGTGGTGGCGGCGGCGGCACCTTCGACGAAGGTAGCGGCGGTCGCGGTGGCGATGCGGGCGCTCCTGGGTGGGAAGGCTCGACAACTGAAGCTGGTGGATGTTGTGGTGAGGGCGCGCAGCGGACGGCCGGTGGTAGCGCGGGCACACTCACCGGCGGTGGTGCCGGTGGCGCTCGTTGCGAGTCAGCCGCGCCCTGGTCGGGCGTCGAAGGCGTCCTTGGCTCCGGCGGCTCCGGCGGCGAGGACTTCGGTGCTCCGCTGACAGGCGGTGGCGGTGGCGGTGGCGGCTACTGGGGTGGCGGTGGCGGCGAAGGCTCGTGTGAGTTCGTCTTCGGTCCTTTCAGCCCGGGTGGCGCCGGCGGTGGCGGCGGTTCCAGCTACATCACAGAAGAAGCGGGCTCCACCTCGTTCGGCCTCGCCTCGCTCTCCACAGCCCCGTCCGTATCGATCTCCTATGCGACGCCGTCCACGGCGACACCGAACGCCACGACGATCGAATTCCCCGGCGCCCAGCCGCTCTCGACCGTCAGCGCGCCCCAGACGCTCACGCTCACCAACAGCGGTGGCGACCCGCTCGCGATCGCGGGTGAGATGTTTGCCAGATCGACGCCTGAACTGGCGACCGACCATCCCGAGGATTTCATGGTTGACTCCTCCGGCTGCCTTGGCACGATCGCGTTCGAAGCGAGCTGTCAGCTGAAGGTCCGCTTCGCGCCGCAGGGCATGGGCACCCGCACGGCCACGCTCCACATCACCGGCAACATGGGCGCGGGACCGACGGTGGTGGCGCTCACCGCAACCGGCGGCGCGCTTCCCCAGGGAGCCGCAGGCCCGCAGGGCGTCAAGGGAGCACCCGGCTTGCGCGGCAAGCGCGGCCCGCGCGGACGGACCGCGGTTTATACATGTCACCCGCGTCAAGGCCACGGCAAATACAAGAAAGCCTGCTTCGTGGAGATCCTTTCGCAGAAATCATCCGCCTCGAGCGCCACGCTCAAGCGCGGGCGCCTCGTATACGCGCGGGGCGCGTCCAACGCCGGCCGGCTCAGCCTGCGTGCTCTCCTGAGGGTCCATCCAGGCGTGTACACGCTGGTACTCGAGTCGAAAGGCATAGTCACTACCGAGACCGTCAACGTCGGGTGAGCTGAAGGTCGTGCAGTGCCGGGCTCGCCGCGTCACTCGTCGTCCGGCGGCCATAGCCTCTACCGCATGGCAACGTCCGCCCGCTGCCCGACAGCAGACGAGATCCTGCTCGGCGACAACCTGGAGATCCTGCCGCGTTTCGCCGACGAGTCCTTCCAGCTGATCTACATCGACCCACCGTTCAACACGGGCCGCGCGCAGAAGCGCAAGACGTTGCACACAGTGGCGAGCGCCGATGGCGACCGCGCGGGCTTCCAGGGCAGGCGGTACGCCACGAAACTACTGTCCGAGCGCTCTTACGACGACGAGCACGACGACTACTTCGCGTTCCTTGCGCCCCGACTCGGTCACGCCCACCGTCTGTTGGCGCGCGAGGGCACGCTGTATTTCCATATCGACTATCGCGAGGCCCACTACTGCAAGATCCTGCTCGATGAGATCTTCGGGCGCGAGTGCTTCCTCAACGAGATCATCTGGGCGTATGACTACGGCGCTCGCACCCGCCGCCGTTGGCCCGCGAAGCACGACACGATCTTGGTGTATGTGAAGGACCCTGATGCCTACTTCTTCGATTCGGAGGAGGTGGATCGCGAGCCCTACATGGCGCCCGGCCTCGTCACCGCGGAGAAGGCTGCGCGCGGGAAGCTCCCGACCGACGTGTGGTGGCACACGATCGTGCCCACCGCCGGCAAGGAGAAGACGGGCTATCCCACCCAAAAGCCTGAAGGGATCGTGCGGCGCATGGTGTCCGCCTCCTCTCGTCCCGGCGATTGGTGTCTTGATTTCTTCGCCGGCTCGGGCACGCTCGGCGCTGTGGCGTCGAAGCTGGGGCGCCGCTTTGTGCTGATCGACTCGAACCCCGACGCGGTGGAGGTCATGCGGGCTCGTCTGCCCTCGGCGAGATAGGGTGCAGGGCGGTGGCTAGCCGTGTTTTGATCCTCTCTTGGGAGTATCCCCCCGTGATCGAGGGCGGCCTCGCCCGCCATGTGCGCAAGCTCGCGGAGGAGCTTGTCGCGCAGGGCACCGCTGTGGACGTGCTCACGCGTGGGCGCGACAGCTCTCGCTCGTGTGAAAACCAGGGTGGGGTGAGCGTGCATCGCGTGTGCGAGCCGCGCTTCCCTCAGGATCTCGACCAGTTCCTGGCGTGGGTGGAGCAGATGAACGAGGACATGCTCGCCGCCGGGAAGGAGTTCGCCGAAGAGCACACCTACGACCTCGTGCACGGCCACGATTGGCTTGTCGCCCATGCCTCTGCGGCGCTGTCTGACCTCTTGGAGATTCCCTACGTCACGACGATCCACGCCACCGAGCACGGTCGCCATCAGGGGTGGGTGGATAAACCGCCGCAGTCCAACATCCACGCGATCGAGCGCTGGATGGCAAACCGCGCTGACTCGGTGATCACCTGCTCGCACTACATGCGCGGTCATGCTGCGGACATCTACGACATCGACGAGCGTCGCATAACGGTGATCCCCAATGGCATCGACCCAGCAGATTTGCGCCCTGTGGACGACCTCGATGCGCTGCGCCTCAAGTTCGCGAAGCCCGATGAGAAGCTTGTGTTGCTCGTGGGGAGGCTCGTCTACGAGAAGGGTTTCCAGCTCGCTTTCGACGCGCTCCCGGACGTGATCGAGAAGGTCCCCGGTGTGCGCTTCCTTGTCGCCGGCTCCGGTACCCATGAGACCGAGCTGAAGGCCCAGGCGGAGCGGCTCGGCTTGACCGACCACGGCGTCTTTCTCGGGTGGATCGGCGACGACGCGCTTCACTCGCTCTACCGCATCGCCGACCTCACGGTGGTGCCCTCGTTGTACGAGCCGTTCGGGCTCGTGGCATTGGAGGCGATGGCTTCCGGTTGTCCTTGCATCGTCGCTGACACCGGCGGGTTGCGCGAGGTGGTGCCGGCGGGGGAGCGCGTGGGGTTGCGCTTCAACGGCGGCGACCCTGCGCACCTCGGCGTGATGATCGAACGGCTGCTGGTCGACGAGGAGCTACGCGACAGGCTGGTCACCGAGGCCTCAGAGCACGTGCTCTCATTCGACTGGTCCGACGTCGCCCAACGTACTAAAGGCGTTTACCGCGATCTCGCTTCAGGTCGCGCTCAGCAGCGCGCCTGAGCCGCCTGTCCGTCGGCCCGCCGCACGTGTGGTGGCGAGGTTGTGCAATCTTTGCCTCTGACCGGTAACCAGCGACGAGGGTGGAGGAGTTGGGCGCGATGCTCCGAGGGTTGATGCAGGACGATTTTCAGCTCGACGCTTCACCATCCGTTGCACCGGATGCGCTCCGTGCACCCCTCCTCTGAAGTGGTGACGCTCACCGACGACGGTGTGGTGCGCGCAAGCTACGGCGAGGTGGCGGAGCGCGTGGATCGGTTGGCGCGCGCGCTCGACAAGCTGGGTGTCAAGCAGGGCGACAGGGTGGGGACGTTCGCGTGGAACAACCAGCGCCATCTCGAGCTGTACATGGCGGTGCCGTGCATCGGGGCGGTGCTCCACACGCTCAACATTCGGTTGTTCGCGGAGCAGCTCACCTACATCGTCAACCATGCCCAGGACGGGGTGATATTCGTCGACGACTCGGTGATCCCGCTGCTCGAGCCGCTGGTGTCCACGTTCGAGGGGGTGCGCCACTACGTCGTGATGGGCGACGGCGACAGCGGCTCTCTGCCGAACGTGCTGCGCTACGAGGAGCTGCTGGAGGAAACGGGCCCCGGCTCCTACGACTACCCGGAGATTGACGAGCGCCAGGCGGCGGCGTTGTGTTACACGAGCGGCACCACCGGCAACCCCAAGGGGGTTCTGTACTCGCACCGTTCGATCTCGCTGCACTCCACAGCTTCGCTGATGAAGGACGCGTTGGGGCTCTCCCAACGCGACCGCGCGTTGTTGGTGGTGCCGATGTTCCACGTCAACGCCTGGGGGATCCCACACGCGGCGGCGCTGGCGGGGGCTGACCTGATCATGCCCAACCGTTTCCTGCAGGCGGAGCCGTTGGCGAAGCTGATCGAGGCGGAGCGTCCGACAATCGTGGGTTGTGTGCCCACCATCTTCGGCGACCTGCTCCGGTATGCGGACGGGAACGGGGTGGACATCTCCTCGATCACGAACGCCGCGTGCGGGGGGTCGGCGGTGCCGAGGCAGCTGATGAAGGATTTCGATGAGCGCCATTCCGTAAACGTGTACCAGGCGTGGGGGATGACAGAGACGAGCCCGGTCGCCTCCTATTCGCGCCCGGACGAGAGCAAAGGTCACGACGACGAGTACTGGGACAACCGCGCCAAGCAGGGCAAGCCGCTGCCGTGGGTGCAGTTGCGGATCGTTGGGGACGACGGGGAGGAGGCGCCGTGGGACGGGGTCGCGACCGGGGAGCTCGAGGTGAGGGGGCCGTGGATCGCCGGGTCCTACTACTCCGATGAGTCGGGCGCCGAGCGCTTTCACGATGGGTGGTTGCGCACCGGGGACATCGCGTCGATCGACGAGCAGGCGTTCATCCAGATCACCGATCGCTCCAAGGATGTGATCAAGTCGGGGGGAGAGTGGATCAGCTCGGTGGAGCTTGAGAACGAGGTGATGGCGCACCCTGATGTGATCGAGGCGGCGGTGATCGCAAAGCCCGATGAGAAGTGGGCGGAGCGGCCGCTCTGCTGCGTGGTGGTGCGCGAGGGGGTGGAGCTTTCTGCGGAGGAACTCATCGAGCACCTGCGCCCCCGTGTGGCGAAGTGGTGGTTGCCGGACGAGTTCGCGTTCGTCTCCGAGGTGCCGAAGACGAGCGTGGGGAAGTTCGACAAGAAGGTGTTGCGCGCAAACCTGAAGGACGGGACGCTCGAGGGGCGTGTGAGGCTGGGCGCTTGAGGCGTCGCGGCGCGCTTGTTGCGCTCGCGGCGGCGACATTTGTGCTGGGAGGAGGAGGTGTGGGTGTGTCCGCTGAGGGGGGACTCGCGCGCGGACTTAACGCTGAGTCCCGCGCGCGCACGCGAGTCACCCCTTTTTCGATACATACAACTCCCAAGGTCCTCCCACCTCTGCGGTATCGCCCGGTGGGGTGCGTGGCGGGCGGTCCGCTCGAAGCCCGCAGGCACGGTGAGAGACGCCGCGAGGTGGCGCTCACCTTTGACGACGGGCCCTCCATCTACACGCGGCGGTTCGTGCAGATGTTGCGAGCGCAGAAAGCGGTAGCCACGTTCTTCATGATCGGCGAGCAGGTGACCGCGGGCTACAGCAGCGTCCTGCATGAAGAGCTGCGAGACGGGGACGCGCTCGGGAAGGAAGGGTCGATCGTGCGCGACGGCTGAGGCTTAGCCGCTGACGATCACGAGATCGCCGATCGAGAGCTTCTCGAATACGCTCTGTGCGATGCCAATAGGCAGCTCGACGCAGCCGTTGGATTGGGGGGTGCCATACGAAGGTCGGGGGAAGCCGTGGACGGCGTCGCCGCCGTTGAAGTAGTTGACCCAGGGGACGCCGGGGTCGGAGTATTTGGAGCCGTCGGGGTTGGTGCCGGACATCGTGGTGGAGGTGAAGCGGGAATAGATCGGGAAGGTGCCCTGTTGGGTGGTGGCGCCGGGGACTCCGGTGTTGGCGGGTGTTGAGAGGACGACGTGGCGTCCCTCGTGGACCTCGAGTGTCTCGGGGATGTGCTCGGTGACGGTGACGAACGTGTAGGGGCGGGGGTCGCGCGAGCCGTGTGTCAGGGTGGCGAGCAGCGAGGCCCATGTGGAGCGTTCGGCGACGCCGTCGACGGTGAGGTGGCGGGTCGTCTGGAACACCATCAGCGCGCCGCGGGTGGTGGGGTCGAGGTGGGCGTACCAGAGGCCGGGGGCGTGGGGGATGTTCGCGACGAGCGGCCCGCGCGGGGGGTTGAATGCGTAGCGGGCGGCAAGCGCACGCGACTCGGCGCCAGTGCCGGAGTTGGCTTTGTGAGACGAATGCAGCGTGTATGGGAGATAGCCAAGCCGGGAGAGCGCCTGTTGCAGCGTGAGCGTGCCAGGACAGACGACTTGCAGGTGGACCCGACGGGCGGCGCCGAGCGGGCGGTCGCCGGTGACGTCGGTGCCGGCCAAGACGGTGAGCGTGTAGGAGGAGCAGGGTTGGAGCGTGGAGGAGGGCGTGAAGACCTCGTAGGTGCCGTGCGCCGTCCAAGTGCCGGCCACGCTCGGGGTGAGTTTGGGGGCAGGCGATTCAGTGGCCGGGACACCCGACAGTCGCACCCTCAGCGGAGCGGTGCCGTCGGTGACGACGCTTTTCGGTAGCTGGGTGATCTTCGTGCGCGGTGAGGGCTTGGGAGGTGTTTCTTGGACCTGCGGCGTGCCCGGGGCGCTTGTGGGCGTGGCTTCTTCCGACGGAGCCGCCTTGATCGTGCGCGTCGTGCCGGCGCCATGGGCGGACGAAGCTGCGGCTGTCGCCGACTCGAGCGGCACGAGCGCGGCCAGCGCCAGGGTGAGGACGATCAGCTTCCGGGCGGACACGGTGGTGAAGGGTAGTGCGTTGTGCGGCGCGCTCAGCAGGGTGGGCGCTTGATTTCAGGGACTGTCGTGCTTTTGGGTGCGCACACGGTTTGCGCCCTGTTAAGCCAGTGCGGATGAGAGGACTCGAACCTCCACGCCCTTACGGGCACGGCGACCTGAACGCCGCGCGTCTACCAATTCCGCCACATCCGCCTGCGGGGACCGCGACGATATCGCACGGAGGCCGAGCACAGAATCCGCGGGACGTTGCACGCGACGGTACGCTTGGCGGCTTCGCCACCGGCACTCCGCCTCTTGCTTTGCTAGCCTCGACGGCGACTAGACAAGCCGCCATCGTCTAGGGGACTAGGACGCCGCCCTCTCACGGCGGTAACACGGGTTCGAATCCCGTTGGCGGTATATAGGGGGCTAGTACTCGTCGTGGCGCCGAACCCACAGCGGGTCGGTGGCGCTCTCGTCGCGACCCTTCGGTGTTCGGTCCAGTAGTCCGTAGTAGGCCATTGCGGGCTCGAGGCCGCGGGCGGTCGTCACGTATGTCTGGTAAACGGTGCTGTCCGACAGCGCGTACACGCTCAAGCCTGGTCTCTCGGAGACGTACCCCGCCACGTCCGTGCCGCACATGCGCGCGTTCTGCTCGACGGTGGCCGGTATGTCGCGCTCCAGGAACGGCTTCAGCTCCTCTTCTGTGTGCAGGAAGCCGAGGTCGCGGTTGAAATCGTTGTCGTCACTTGATACCCAGTTGATTTCCCAGCCCATCCGCTCCCTGAAGGCCAGGAGCTTCTCGAGCGGCGCGCGGGAGGCGAGCAGCAGGGTGGTGTCCCTGGCCTTCAGGTGGGGGACCTGCGCTGCGAGTGTGTCCGCGATCGAGCAGCAGACCGGGCAGCCCGTCTCGTAGGGCGGTCCGAACATGAAGTGGTAGACGATCAGCTGGGAGCGGCCGTCGAAGAGATCGGTGAGGGTCTTCGTGCCGTCCTCGGTATCGAACCGGTAGCCCTTCTCAACCGGGACCCAGGGCAGTTCGCGCCGCTTCCTGGCTAGCTCGTCGCCGCGGCGGGTGAGCTCCTTCTCCTCCTTGAGCAACTCGTCGCGCTCGGCCTGCCACTCCTCCTGCGTCCCGATCCTGTGTTCGGCCATGATGCCCATGATGACTTATTTCCCTGTGTCGGGGTCATTTTATGCCTCGCATCGTTCCACCGACGGAGTGCATCCCGGCCAGCCACCGTGTATGACTCCCATGCGGAGTGCTCTCGCGGGCCCCGATGAGTTTCAAGCCATTCGGCGATCTCATGTTTGACCAGCCCTACCGACGGGGATCATTTTTGACGACGCACACAAGGAGGCAACGCGATGCCTAGCCACAAAGTAGGAACCCGCGAGGAATGGCAGGCGGCCCGCGATGAGCTTGCCAAGCTCGAGGCCGAGCACACCAAGCTCGGCCAGAAGACGACCGAGCAGCGACGCCGGCTTCCCTGGGTTCCGGTGGATAAGGAGTATCGATTCGACACCGAGGACGGGAAGAAGACGCTCGCCGAGCTCTTTGAAGGGCGCTCGCAACTGCTCGCGTACAACATAATGTTCGGGCCCGACTACGACCTCGGCGCGTGCCCCGGATGCTCAAACCTTGGGGATGAGCTCGACGCCACGCGCGTTCATCTCAATCACCGCGACGTGACATTGATCTGCTTCTCACGCGCGCCGATCGATCGGCTCATCGCCTACAAGGAGCGGATGGGTTGGCAGTTTCCCTATGTCTCGACGTATGAAACCGAGTTTCCCCTCGATTTCGGGCTGGCCCTCACGCCTGAGCAGGCGCAGGAGATCCCCGAGGTCAAGGCGATGATCGACGACCCTCCGGGGTGGCTGGAGGACTGGGGGCGGCAGGTCGGAGCGAAGCTCGAGGACGGCCTGCGCGAGGGCCCGAGCTTCATCGCCTTCGCACGCGAGAACGGAACCGTGTACCACACCTATACGGTCATGGCGCCCGATCGGTTCGTCGCACCGTACAACTCGTTTCTGCTCGAGCGAACGCCGAAGGACCCACCCGAGGAGCCTCGTGCCTGGCGCAAGGACGAATACCCGGACTGAGCCGCGCCGGTCCCATTCTCGGCACAACACAACCAGATATCGTCAGATGGACACGACCACAATGTCCCCAAGCTGAAGCATCCCGTAGACCTTCTCCGCGGTGTCGATCGGCAACTCGACACATCCATTCGACTGCGGCGTGCCATAAGACCCGCGCGGGAACCCGTGAACCGCATCGCCGCCGTTGAAGTAGTTGACCCAAGGGACACCGGGGTCTGAGTATTTACTGCCGTCGGGGTTGGTGCCGGTCATCGTGGTGGAGGTGAAGCGCGAAAAGATCGGAAAGATGCCTTGTTCGGTTTCAGCGCCGGGGACGCCCGTGTTGGCGGGGGTGGTGAGCACGACGTGGCTGCCGCGGTGGACCTCGAGCGTCTCGGGGATCGTCTCTGAGACGGTGACAAACGTGTAGGGGGAATGGGTGCGGCGGTCGTGGACGGTGGCGTCGAACAGCGCCTTCCATGTCGCCTCGTCGGGTGCACCTGTCGCTTCGATTTCGTTGTCGGCCTGGAACACCATCAGCGCGCCCTTCGTGGTGCCGTCGAGCTCCCCGTATTCGAGTGCGGGCGCGTGGGGGATTCGTGGGCGGGGCGCTCGTGAGGGTGGGTCGAACGCGTAGCGGGCGGTGCGTGCGGCGTGGGAGAGCGAGCGCACGCTTGCCTCCGTGCGCGCCCGGTAGGGGAGGTAGTCGAGGCGGGCGAGGATCTGTTGCAAGCCGCGGGTGCTGGGGCACTCCACGTTCAGTGAGACCGTCCGACGCTTTCCGAGCGGAGAGTGCCCTGTGGCGGCGCTCGACGCCCAGATCGTGAGCTTGTAGGTGGAGCAGGGCGCGAGCGCGACCGCCGGGGTGAAGTACTCCGACGTGCCGTGCCGGGTCCAGGCGCCGGCGACTTTGGGGCTCAAAGCGGGGTTGGGGGAGAAGGGGGCGGGGACGCCCGAGAGCCTTACCCGCAGCGGCGCGGTGCCGTTCGCGATCGTATGGTCGGGAAGAGCGGTGATGCGGGTTGGGGGAAACGCCCCGGCGGTGTCGGCGGCGAGACGCGTCTGGCCGCCTCCGAGGACCGCGCCGATGCCGGCGCAGAGAAAGACAGCCGCGAGGATCGCGACAGCCGCCAAACGCCAACCTAGATTGACCACGCTCATTCCCCATCTACGTCATTGCCAGACGAGTAGGAAAATTCTACCCTCTCGACTGGACGGGTTAACGGAGCTGGGCTGGGTTCTTGCCGCGATGGGGCTCCGGTTCGACGAGGGGTTCGCCCGCCGGGGTCGAACAAGCTGAGATGGAGCTCTCGCTTCCGTTCCCTCGTCGCGCCGCTCGTGGACGGGTCTCATCTGGCAGGCGCTCTCAGGCGCGCTCGGGTCGCGCGCACACGCGCGCGGGATACGCGCTCGACCTGCTCCGCCACAACCCACTCGCGCTGCGGGTGGCGGTGTGCGCGCTCGTCGCAATCCCTCTGCTGGGGGGAGGCTGGCTTTGGTTGCGTCACTCCTCGCTCGTGGAGGTCCGTCACATCCACATCTCAGGCGTGCATGGTCCCGAGGCGATGGAGGTCCGCACCGCCCTGGACGTCGCCGCCGGGCGTATGACCACGATGGACTTCAACGTAACCGCGTTGCGCGCCGCGGTCGCCCGGTACCCGATTGTGGGAACCGTGAGCGCCACCACGAGCTTTCCCCACACAGTGAGCATCTCCGTGCAGGAGCGTCCGCCGGTGGCGGCGCTCGAGAGCGCAGGTCAGCGCACCGCGGTGGCGGGGGACGGGACGGTGTTGGGGCCAACGCTTCTGTCCAGCTCGCTGCCGGTGGTGAGTGGGACGGTCGAGCCCGCCCCAGGCGCCCGCCTACGTGAAGCGGCGCCGCTGGCGGCGGTGACGGTGCTCGGCGTAGCGCCCGAGGCGCTCGCGCGATTCGTGACGCGTGTGTACGAGGGTCCCGAAGGTCTTACGGTGGCGATGAGCAACGGGTTGCTTGTGTACTTCGGCGACGCCACGCGCCCGCACGCGAAGTGGTTGTCGCTGGCGCGGGTGCTCGTCTCCCCAACCTCGGCGGGCGCCTGGTACGTCGATGTGCGTCTCCCCGAGCGCCCCGCCGCGGGGCTCTCCTCGGTGTCACCGACCGCGAGTTCCACACCCGTGGAAGTGGGCGCGTCCGATCCCACCGCGGCGGCTTTGGCGGCGAGCCTCGCGAGCGCCGTGGAAGGTGGTCCGGGCGCCGCCACGAACCCGGCGACGACGCCGAGCACTGAAGAACACGAAGCCTCCTCGACGAGCTCCGAAGCGTCGTCCGCCTCGGGTGGGGAAGCCGCGTCGAGCGAAGGGTCGGAAGCCCCATCGCCGTCGACCGGCGAAGCCTCCACGGGCTCGGTCACCGGCGGCTGACATACTCTCAACCTATACTCGAGCCTTACTGCCAAACTCGGTCAATTCTCAACCTGTAGTCGAGGGTTGGCGGTTCTGCAACGATTGTTGCGAGAGTGAGGGTTGCCGTTGACAGGGCGAAGTTCCCTGCATAACTTGCGTATTCTGACGGTTGGCCCTGCAGTGCGGGGCAAACCTTAAACAACTACTTGAAGGCTCGGACATCATGGAGAGCGGCGGCAGCTACCTGGCGGTCATAAAGGTCGTGGGAGTCGGCGGAGGGGGGACCAACGCGGTCTCCCGTATGGTCGACGCGGGGTTGCGTGGCGTGGAGTTCATTGCCGCCAACACCGACGCGCAAGCGCTCGCCATGTGCGACGCGGACGTGAAGCTCAACATCGGCCACGAGTCCACGAAGGGTCTCGGCGCGGGCGCCAACCCCGAGGTGGGTTTCTCGGCGGCTGCGGAGTCGCGCGACGACATCAAGGAGGCGCTGAAGGGCGCGGACATGGTGTTCGTGACCGCGGGCGAGGGTGGCGGCACTGGCACCGGCGCGGCGCCCGTGATCGCGGAGATCGCAAAGAACGAGATCGGGGCGCTCACAGTCGGCGTGGTGACACGGCCGTTCGAGTTCGAGGGGTCCCAGCGCGGCCGTCAGGCGATCGAGGGGATCGACCGTTTGCGCGAGGTGGTGGACACGCTGATTGTGATCCCCAACGAGAAGCTGCTCGCGGTGGTTGAGAAGCGCACTTCGATGCTCGATGCCTTCCGCGAGGCCGACAACGTGCTGCGCCAGGGCGTGCAGGGCATTACCGACCTGATCACGATCCCCGGCCTGATCAACCTCGACTTCGCCGACGTGCGCACAATCATGCATGACGCAGGCTCCGCCTTGATGGGCATCGGCACGGCGAGTGGCGAGGCGCGTTGCGCCGACGCGGCCCGCGCGGCGATCTCATCGCCGCTGCTGGAAGAGTCGGTGGACGGTGCGACCGGCATCCTGCTGAACATCACCGGCGGCAAAGATCTCGGCCTGTTCGAGGTGAACGACGCGGCGGAGATCATCCAGAACGCGGCGGACCCGAACGCCAACATCATCTTCGGAGCCGTGATCGACGAGTCGATGACCGACGATGTGCGTGTCACCGTGATCGGCACCGGCTTTGACCACCGCCCCGGACGTGCCGTCCGTGGCGACCGCAAGCGCCGCGAGGGTGGGCGTCCCGATAGGGGCCCCCGCATCGACGATCGCCAGCGCTCGGCGCTTGAGATCTCCGACGACGACATAGACGTTCCGCCGTTCTTGCGCTGACGCGTTGTCGATAATCTGCGCGCGTGCGTCGCACCCCTCTCTACGACCGCCACGTAGTCGCCGGCGCAAAGCTCGTGGACTTCGCGGGTTGGGAGATGCCCGTGCAGTATGCGAGCGGTGTGCGCGCGGAGCACATGGCGGTGCGCGAGCGGTGCGGGATCTTCGATGTGTCGCACATGGGCGAGATCGAAACCTCAGGTCCGCAGGCGGAGGCGTTGCTGCAGCGTTTGCTCTCGAACGATGTCTCGCAGATCCCAGTAGGCGGAGCGCAGTACAGCGTGCTCTGCAACGAGAGCGGCGGGGTCATCGACGACCTCTTCACCTACCAGGTCGACCCGGACCGCTACCTCACGGTGACGAACGCCTCGAACCACGAGACCGACCTCGCCTGGTTTCGCTCCCATGCCGCGGATTTCGACGTGGAGGTGGTAGATCGCATTGACGACTTCGCGATGCTCGCCGTGCAGGGACCCCGTGCGCGCGAGATAGTGCAGGCGATCTCCGACGCACCGCTCCCCGCCCGCATGACCGCCTCGATGCGCCGTCTCTCTGGTGCGGAAGCGCTGGTGTGTGGCACCGGTTACACCGGCGAGGAGGGAGTAGAGCTGCTTGTCCCCCCCGAGGATGCGCCTGCCCTGTGGGACGAGCTGGTTCATCGGGGCGCAGCCCCGTGTGGTCTGGGCGCGCGCGACACGCTGCGCCTGGAGGCGTGCTTTCACCTCTATGGCCACGAGCTGTCCACAGAGCGCGACCCGATCGAAGCGGGGCTCGGCTGGTGCTGTCGCGAGGACACCGGCTTCATCGGTGCCGACGCGGTTCGCGCTGCTCGTTCGTCGGGCCCGCCCGAGAAGCTGGTGGCGTTCAAGCTCGACGGACCCGGCATCGCCCGCCAAGACAACCCGGTAGTAGGCGGTGGTGTTGTCACAAGCGGCACGCTCTCGCCCTGCCTGGACGTGGGGATCGGCCTCGCCTATGTGCCGGCCGAGCGCTGCGCGGTAGGTACGCCGCTACAGATCGACGTACGTGGAAGGGTGCGCGACGCGCAAGTCCACGCCAAGCCCTTCATCCAGAAGCGGGCATGAATATCCTGCCGTCACGACAACGCCAAACCGAGGAGCCCCGCCGATGGCCGAGGTGAGCTATCCAGACGATCTGCTGTACCACCCCGAGCACGACTGGGCCCGCGTGGATGACGAGGATGTCGCCACGCTGGGCATCACCTGGTACGCGCAGGACTCACTGGGAGAGGTCGTCTTCTTCGAGCCGCCCACACCCGGCACGACTGTCACCAAGGACGAGCCCTACGCTGAGGTCGAGTCCGTCAAGGCGGTCTCTGACGTTGTGGCTCCGCTCTCCGGTGAGATCGTGGAGGTGAACGAGGCGCTCGGCGACACCCCCAACGCGATCAACGACGACCCTTACGGCGAGGGTTGGCTCGTGAAGATCCGCCTCTCCGATCCCACTGAGCGCAATCATCTGCTCGACGCCGATGCCTACTCCGCAAGCCTTGGCTAGCGGCCCTTCCGCCCGGCCTCGGTCCGGAATCGGCCGGAGCAGCGGCTAGGCTCAAGCCCAGTTGACCGCCTACACCTCAGTCACAGACGCCGACCTCGCCGCGATGCTCGCGGCGATCGGGGTGGGCAGCGTCGAGGAGATCTTCGCCCGCCAGATCCCCGAGGCCGTGCGCCTGCAGCGCCCGCTCGCGCTTCCCGACGGGATGAGCGAGCAGGATGTCTACGAGCATCTGCGCACGCTCGCCTCACGCAACGTGTCCGCCGAGGATGAGCTGTGCTTCCTCGGGGCCGGTATGTACGACCATTACGTGCCTTCGATCGTGGACATGTTGATGGAGCGCTCGGAGTTCCTCACGCCCTATACGCCGTATCAGCCGGAGATCTCTCAGGGTGGGTTGCAGGTCATGTTCGAGTACCAGACCGCGGTCTGCGAGCTGACGGGGCTGCCGGTGTCGAACGCCTCGGTGTACGAGGGGCCGAGCGCCGTCGCCTCCGCGGGCTATCTCGCCAAGCTCCACAACGGACGCGGTCGGTTCGTGGTGAGCGCGGGTCTGCACCCACACACGCTTGCCACGCTGCGCACCTATGCGCACGGCTACGGGATCGAGGTCGTCGAGGTACCCCTCTCAGAAGGCATCACTGACCAGGATGCGTGGGCGCAGGCAATTGACGAAGACACCTCAGCCGCGATCATCGCGCAGCCGAACTTCTACGGCGCGGTCGAGGATGTGGCCGCGCTCACGGCCACCGCCAAGACCCGGGGTGGTGAGCAGCTCGTCACGATCGCTCAGGTGGACCCGATCGTGCTCGGTGTGCTCACCCCGCCCGGGGACTGCGGCGTTGACGTAGCCGTGGGGGAGGGCCAGTCGCTCGGCAATCGCCTCGACTTCGGTGGCCCCTCGTTCGGCTTCTTCGCTGCTCGCGAGGCCTACCTGCGCCGTATGCCCGGCCGCATCGCGGGGGAGACGACAGACGTGGACGGTCGCCGTGGCTTCGTGTTGACGTTGCAAACGCGTGAGCAGCACATCCGCCGCGAGAAGGCCACCTCCAACATCTGTACCTCCCAGGCGCTGAATGCGCTTGGCGGCGTCGTCTATCTGGCCTGGCTCGGTCGCCGAGGATTGGTGGAGCTGGGGGAGCTGCTGCTCAAGCGCACCCACTACGCCCGCACCACGCTGTGCGCGTTGGACGGGGTCTCACCGCTTCACTCACAGCCTGTGACGCGGGAGTTCGCGGTGCGGCTTGACGCCGACGTCGCCGCTGTGCGGCGGCGTTGCGCCGTCCTGGGGGTCAACCCCGGCGCCGACCTCCACGCGCTCACCGGCCGCGAGCAGGACCGCGGCGGATTGCTCGTGGCGATCACCGAGCGCCGCTCACGTGCTCACATCGACAAGCTCGCGCACGTGCTTGGCGAGGCGGTCGCCGCCGAGCGGCTGACCGACGGTAATGCCGCCCCCGCCGTCGAGGTTGGAGCGCGCGCATGATCGCTCGTCTGACTAGAAGAGCGGAGGCTGTGGTATGAGCGCAAACGAGGGACTCGCGCGCACGCGTAAAAGTCCACGGCCACCCGCGGAGCCGACCGAGAGCGCGCTCCAGCGTGAAGCGGCTGTCACGATCTTCGAGCGTGGTGCGCTCGGCCGTCGCGCGTTCCAGTGCCCCGATTTGGACGTCCCCGACGTGCCTGTCGAGGAGTTGCTGCCCGTAGGCATGCATCGTGCTGAGCCGCCGCGCCTGCCTGAGGTGTCAGAGCCGGAGATCGTGCGTCATTACGTACGCATCTCAAAGCGCAACTTCGATCTCGACTCGGGCTTCTACCCGTTGGGGTCGTGCACGATGAAGCACAATCCGCGCCTGCACGAGCGCGTCGCCGCGCTGTCCGGGCATGCCCGCTTGCACCCGCTGCAGGACCCCGAGCGTGCGCAGGGGGCGCTCGAGCTGATGTGGAACCTCGAACGTGCGCTCTCCGAGATCTCGGGGTTGCCGCACGTCTGCTTGCAGCCCTCGGCGGGCTCTCACGGCGAGCTTGCGGGAGTGCTGCTCACGCGCGCCTACCACGAGGCGCGGGGCGAGAGCCGCCACAAGGTGCTGACCCCCGACACCGCCCATGGCACCAACCCTGCGACGGTCACGATGGCGGGCTTTGAGGTGGTGAAGGTCGCCACCAACCCGGATGGGGGCGTCGACCTCGATGACCTGCGTGCCAAGGCGAACACAGATGTGGCGTGCTTGATGCTCACCAACCCAAACACGCTCGGATTGTTCGACCCAAACATCCAGGAGATAGCCGCGATCGTGCACGAGGTTGGGGCGACGCTCTACTACGACGGCGCAAACCTCAACGCGGTGATGGGCCTCTCACGGCCGGGGGACATGGGCTTTGACATCGTGCACTTCAACCTCCACAAGTCCTTCACCCAACCGCACGGTGGTGGCGGGCCGGGGTCGGGTCCCATCGCCGTGTCGGAGCGTATCGCTCCGTACCTGCCGGTGCCGCGCGTGGTGCGTGTCGAGAGCGACTCCAACGGTAAGGAACCGACGTTCGAGCTGGTAGGCGACGGCGACACCTCAATCGGCCGCCTGCGCGGTTTCCAGGGCAACTACGGCTGCTTCGTGCGCTCCTACGCATACATCTGCTCGCTCGGCGCGCCGGGCCTCAAGGACGCCTCCGAGACGGCGGTGCTGAACGCCAACTACTTGCTCGCGCGGCTACGTGAGCTTGGCGTCTCAGAGCACCTGCCACTCGCCTACGGCGATCTCTGCCTCCACGAGTTTGTCCTGTCTGGGGGGCCCATGAAGCGCAACCTGAAGATCAAGACGCTCGACCTGGCAAAGCGGCTGCTCGACTATGGCTACCACCCGCCCACCGTCTACTTCCCGCTGCTCGTGGAGGAGGCGCTGATGGTGGAGCCCACCGAGACGGAGACGAAGGAGACGCTCGACGCCTTCGCCGAGGCGATCGCGGAGATATTGCGCGAGGCGGCCGAGGACCCCGAGATCGCGCTGCAAGCGCCCTATACGACACCGGTGCGGCGCTTGGACGAGGTTGGCGCCGCAAAGAACCCGGTCATCCGTCAGGCGCTCTAAGAGCGTCGGGACGCGCTCTGCCGATACGGGGGCCTTCCCTGTAGCCTGGCTCGCCGTGCGCATCTTCTCCGGAATACAGCCCACGGGCACCAAGCACCTGGGCAATTACATCGGCGCGATCCGTCAGTACGTGGTCGGGCAGGATCGGGGGAGGCGCTCTACTGCGTGGTGGACCTCCACGCGATCACGGTCGCCTACGACCCCGAGGAGCTGCGGCGCAGCCTGTACGACCTCACAGCGCTGCTTCTCGCGGCGGGCCTCGACCCAAAGCGGTGCATCCTTTTCCGCCAAGGGGACGTGCCCGAGCACACCGAGCTCACGTGGCTGCTGTGCTCGGTGACCGAGCTGGGGCGGTTGCAGCGGATGCACCAGTTCCGCGACAAGTCGGTGGCTCAGCGCGAGCTCGTATCCGCCGGCCTGCTCCTCTACCCGGTGCTGCAGGCCGCCGACGTACTTGCCTACCGCGCGAACGAGGTGCCCGTGGGCGAGGACCAACGCGAGCATCTCGAGTTGATGCGAGACGTGGCGCGCCGTTTCAACGCGCGCTTCGGCGACGGCGACGAGATCCTGGTTGTGCCCGAGCACCGCATCCCCGAGATCGGCGCACGGGTGATGGATTTGCAGGATCCAACCCGCAAGATGTCCACGACCGGAGGCTCGGAGCAGGGCACGGTGTACGTGCTCGACGAGCCCGAGGCGATCGTGAAGAAGCTGAAGTCCGCCGTCACCGACTCCGGCCGTGAGATCGAGCGCTCACCCGAGAAGCCGGGCGTGTCGAACCTGATCGAAATCCTGGCGGTCGCGCGCGAGACGACGCCGGAGCAGGTGGAGGCGGATATGCGCGATGCCCGTGGCTACGGCGATCTGAAGGTGGCGACCGCAGAGGCGGTGGTGGAGATGTTGGCGCCTGTGCGCGAGCGCTACGTGGAGCTGCGCGCCGACGAGCAAGCGCTCGAGGCGGTGCTGGAGGAAGGCGCCGACCGGGCCCGCGCGATCGCGGCGCAAACGCTTGCCGATGTGCGCGAGCGTATGGGCGTAGGCCCGCCAAGGCGCACAACCGCCCCGCGCTGAGCGCATGCGTCGCGAACCGTCGGGGGCGCACGGTACGGTGGTTCGGTGACGCTTCCCGCGCTCGACCTCGACCTGGAGATCTTCAGCGGCCCGTTCGACCTGCTGCTCGCGCTGGTGTTGCGCGAGGAGGTGGATCTCCTCGATCTGGAGCTGGCGGACGTGGTGCTCGCCTACTTGGACCACCTGGAGGGACGAGGCGAGCTGGACCTGGAGACCGCAACCGAGTTCATCGTGCTGATCGCCGCCCTGCTCGAATTGAAGTCGCGGCTGATGCTTGCGGAGGACAGCGAGGAGCTGCTTGACATCGAACCGGGCGAGGCGGCCGAGGAGCTGCTTGAGCGGATGTTGCAAGCGCGGCGGTACCGCTCCGCTTCTACCCACCTGCTGGAGCTGTTCGCGCGCGAGGAAGGGGTACGTTTCCGCAAAGCGCCGCTGCCTGCGCGCTTGCGCAAGTCGATCGTGGCGCCATCCGACGGCTCGCAGAACCCCGCAGTCTTGGGGCAGGCTATGGGACGGTTGTTGCGGATGCCCCCCACGATCAGCCTCAGGCACATCTCAGCCCAGCGGGTGACGGTGGCGGAGCGGCTCGACCACCTGCGTGGGCTACTCAGAAGGGGACGGTTCTCCTTCGAGGAGGCGGTGAAGGGCGAGGATCGCATGACAGTCGCGGTGACAGTGTTTGCGCTGCTTGAGCTCTATAAGCGGGGTGAAGCGTGGTGGGAGCAGGACGAGAGCTTCGGTGACATCGCGGTGCACGCCAGTTCTGGCGCGGGCGCGGTGGCTGCCGTGACGCCACTGCGCGCCCACGCCGGGGGACGCGCGGGTTGAGCGAGGAGGAGCCCGGGCAGGAGCGCTCAGAGTTTGAGAACGAGCCGCCGGCTGCCGATCAGGACGGTATGCAGGCCATCGAGCAGCAGGACCCAGCCGAGGGCGCAAGCGAGGAACCGCAGTTCCCGGGCGCCTTCGCAGGCGAGGACTCCGCCGACGCCCATCCCGTGGAGGTGGACTCCACCGAAGTCGACCCGACGGACTTGGACATCGGGGATGTGGAGCCCACGGACGCCGGCCCCGTTGACGTGGAGCCCGAAGAGGCAGAGACCGTTGAGAAAGCGTCCGTAGCGAGCGCCCTCGATATCGAGGGTTTGCCGGCCCCGGAGCCGACGGTGGTACGAACGGTGGAGGCGCTGTTGTTCCTGGCGCCCGACCCGCTCAGCCCGCAGGAGCTGGCCGATGCGGCGGCGGTCGAGGAGCTAAGCGTGATCGCGGCGCTGGCGGAGCTGGCCGAAAGGTATGCGCCAGGGCGCAGCGGCATTAACCTGCGCGAGCTGGGCGGAGGGTTCACGTTCGCGAGCGACCCCGAGACCGAGGATGCCGCTAGGCGATTGTTCAGCCGTCCGCGCGCCTCCGCCCTGACCCCCGCCCAAGCGGAGACCTTGGCGATCGTGGCTTACCTGCAGCCGGTGTCGCGGCCGGAGATCACCCGTATCCGCGGTGTGAGCGCCGATTCGGCTGCGTCCACGCTGCTTGAGCGAGGGTTGGTGGAAGAGTCGGGACGTTCCCAATTCGGGGCGGTGCTTTACCGCACGACTACGCAGTTCCTAAAGCTTTTCGGTTTGCGCTCGCTCGATGAGCTGCCCGACGTGGCGCAGTGGGACCCGAGCCCGGAGGAGCAGGCGGAGCTGCGCGAGCGCTTGTTGCGTGCAGGCGAGGCACGCGCCGGCGGCGGTCCGCCGGCGGCCGAGTAGGCTCAGACGAAGCGGTGTGGGTCCGCCGGCGGCGGAGCAGGTTCAGGCGGCCCGCGCCGCGAGCTGGCCGCAGGCAGCGTCGATATCACGCCCGCGTGTGAGACGGACAGTGGCCTCTATGCCGCGCTCTTCCAGCGCGCTCTTAAACGCTGAGATGGACTCACGGCTTGAACCGTCGTAGGCGGAGTCCGTCGGGTTGAACGGGATCAAATTGACCTTGAACATCCGCGGTGGCTCATCGGGACGCCGCGGCGAGAGCAACCTCGCCAGCGCAACGGCTTGCTCATAGCGGTCGTTGACGGAGGCGAGCATGACGTACTCGACAAAGACACGGCGGCGCTTGCGGGAATAGAAGGCGCGGCAGGCGTCGATGACATCGGCGAGCGGATAGCGCTCGTTGACAGGCATGAGCTCGGAGCGGAGGGCTTCATCGGCCGCGTGGAGCGAGAGGGCGAGACGCAACGGCATCTCACACTCGGTGAGTCGTTCGATGCCGGGGATCCAGCCGACGGTGGAGATGGCGGTGCGGCGGTTGGTTATGCCGATATCGGGGAGGCGCTCGCAAGCGGCAAGGACGTTGTCGAGATTGAGCATCGGCTCGCCCATGCCCATGAAGACGCAGTGGTCGATGGGCTCGATGCGGCGGAAGTGAAGCGCCTGGTCGAGGATCTCAGAGGCGGTGAGGTTGCGCGCGAATTTCATGCGGCCGGTGGCGCAGAACGTGCAGGTGAGCGGGCAGCCCGACTGCGAGGAGACACAGATCGAGCGGCGGGAATCGCGATAGCGCATGAGGACCGCCTCGATCGGGCGGGAATCGTGCGTGGCGAGCAGCGCCTTGACGGTGCCGTCGGAGGCGGTGCGCTGCTCGCGCAGATCAAGACTCGAGAACGGGACCTCGCGCGCAAGCCGCTCGCGCAGCGAGGCGGGGAGGTTGGTCATCTCCGCATAGCCAGGGGCGCCCTTGGCGACCCACTGCCACACCTGGCGGGCACGGAAGGGGGGCTCGCCGGCGGCGGCGAGAGCGGTGTCGAGCAGCTCGAGGTCCACGCCCCTATGGTTGCAGCCAATGCGTCTCGCCAAGTATCTCGCCCACGCTGGTGTCGCTTCCAGGCGCGCTGCCGAGACGATCGTGCGCGAGGGGAGGGTGAGCGTGGCAGGAAAAATCGTGAGGGATCCGGCGTGCGACGTGGACGATGAGAGCGGTGTGGCGGTCGACGGGAAGACCCTCGGGGGCGTGGAGCGCCGCGTGCTGTACGCCGTGAACAAGCCGATTGGGGTGGTGAGCACGGCCCGCGACACACACGGCAGGCCGACCGTGGTGTCGCTTGTGGAGGACGAGCCGGGACGGTTGTACCCGGTGGGGCGCCTCGACGTGGACTCGAGTGGGCTGATTCTGGTGACCAACGATGGGGAGCTGGCGCACCGTCTCACGCACCCGAGCTTTGAGGTGGAGAAGATCTACAGGGCGCGCGTGGGGGGTGGGCCGGTGGGGGAGGAGGCGCTGCGGAGGTTGCGCGAGGGGGTGAGGTTGGAGGACGGGACAACCGCGCCCGCGCGCGTGCGGCGGGTGGGGGGAGGGGTGATCGAGATCACAATCCACGAGGGGCGCAACCGTCAGGTGCGGCGGATGTGCGAGGCGGTGGGGCACCCGGTGCGGGAGCTCGAGCGGGTGGCGTTCGGGCCACTGAGGCTGGGAGCGCTGGCGCTCGGGGCTTACCGGCGGCTCGGGAAGGGCGAGGTGGAGCGGCTGCGCCGAGAATCCGCCTAGAATCGCGGCGGATGGAGCAACGCCTACACGCCCTGCGGGGCGCGATCTCAGTGGAGAGAGACGACGCCGAGGAGATCCTCGACGCGACGACTGAGTTGATGAGGGAGATCATGGATCGCAACGTGCTCTCACCGGAGCAGGTTGTGAGCTGCATCTTCACGGTGACCGACGACCTGACGGCGGAGTTCCCGGCGGTGGCGGCCAGGGCGCTGGGGTTCGAGCAGGTGCCGCTGCTGTGCGCGCGGGAGATCCCGGTGCCGGGATCTTTACGGCGGGTGATCAGGGTCTTGATTCATTACTACGCTGATGGGGATCACGAGGCAAGGCACGTCTATCTGCGCGAGGCGGCGACGCTGCGCGAAGACCTGCAGGCGGCGCAATGAGCGGCGACGGATCGCATGAGTGGGCCAGAAGAGGAGGGGGAGCGATGAAGACTGTGCGTTCGACGGGGAAGGTGTGGCGGATGGTCGTGGGCGTGTGCATGGCGCTTGCGCTGACGGCAGGCGTGGCGCAGGGCGCCGCCGAGCCTCATCCTCATGTCGGCAAGCTCCCCGGCTACCCCGTCATCCGCGGTGTCGTGCCGGTGCTCGGGTCGAAGGCGGCGGTGAGCGCGCACGAAAAGCTTGTGAAGGGAGCGTTCTCGACACGGGCTCGACATGCGAGCGGGCTCACGGGCGCAACCGAACCGAACGAACGATTCATCTCCGAATGCGAAGAAGAAGCATTCTTCGCCTCAACGCACGACGTTTGCTATCGGGGTGGGCCAGTGTTGCGCGACCCTACGATTCACTTGGTCTTCTGGCAAGGAGAAGTCGAAGAAGACATATCGAAGGAACCGCACGTCAAGCTGTTCCCCCTCGGCTACATCGAAACGGTGAAGCGGTATTTCGAAGATCTGGTTCACGACAACGGGGCGCAAACGAACGTCTTCGCAATCGATCCGCAGTACTTCGACGAAAACGCCAAAGGCGAACTTGTGTCCGGCGAATACGCGCTCTCGTTCGACAAAGAAGTCGATATTACGGTTGACACCACCAAGTTTCCTGAACACCTGACCGGTGGTTGCACTGACGAAACGGCTTATTCGGAAGGTCCCTGCCTGCTCGACTCCGATATTCAGAATGAGGCCGAAAAGGTCGCTGGGACGAGCACGAAGGGGTTGAAAGACATTTATGTCGTTTTCACACCGCCAGGTGTCGGTGGCTGCTTCGAAGCTAAATCGGGCGAGTGCGCCTACCGACAGTACTGCGCCTATCACGGCGACTTTGGCGGCAATGGACGCACGCCAGGCAATCAGACGCTATATGCCGATCTTCCCTACCTGGGAGAAGTGCCTGGCTGTGACTCGTTCGTGCATCCCAACGAAGTGGTGTCGTCCCTGGAAGAAAAAAACCACGAAGACCACGGCGCGGATGCGGTGATCGACACGGCTTCGCACGAGCTCAACGAGACGATCACCGACCCGATCGGCAGTCAATGCGAAACGGGCGCCAAAGGCGCGAGCGAATGCGAGCCGAACTCTTGGACCGATGTGATCGGCCAAGAGGTGGCAGACAAGTGTCTGCCACCGGAGAGCACAGTGTTCGGGACCCACGGCGAACCCATCGGGGAGCTGTTGCCCGGCCGCGAAGCGAGTCTCTACAACCAGAACATTGCAAGCGACCATTACTGGACGCAGCGCGAGTGGAGCAACGAAGCCGGGCTGTTCGAAGGCAGTTGCGTCCAGCGCGCCATAAATGCGAGCTTTACGATCTCCGCGGGCGCGCAGGCGACCGTGCCGATGACGCTTGATGGCTCGGCCTCAGGCGCACCCGGCGATCCGGCTACCTACTGGGTGTGGAACTTCGGCGGGGGTGAACAGGTGGGGACGGCAAGTCCGACGATCTCACACACGTTCGCCGAAGCCGGTGAACAGATCGTGGCGCTGACCGCGTACGACCGCTACGGCAACGCCGAGGCGACTGTGGAGAGCTTCAAAGTGGGCCCAGCGCCCACGCCGTCACCACCCCGGGTGCCGACGTCGCCCTCCGCGCCCAACGTGATCACCGTCAAGGAACTCGTCACGCCTCCCCATCTGACCGCCGGCCAAGTGGGAACGAAGCTCGGTCTGCATGTGACGAAACTCTCTGGCAAGGGTCCGTTCACGCTCGGTCGCGCTGAATGCCCACCAGCTTGCGCGGTGACATTGCAGCTGTACGCGAAGGTGCCCACAGCCCCGGGCAGCCGTCACTCGATCAAGCTCGTGCTGATCGGAAACGCGCACATCGCGCTTGCCACCAAAGGGGCAAAGAAGCTTGTGTTGTCGCTGAACGCGAAGGGTCGAGCGCTGTCGCGAGCGAACCGCTCGTTGCGATGCAGGCTGGCCGTGACGGTCGAAGGCCAGGAAGGCGGCGTTTGGCAGATCGTGCGTTTGCCGACGCTCACGCGCTGAATCGCCACAATACGACCGTGGCCCTCGAGTTCTCAGAGCGGATAGCGCGCATCCCGTCCTACCCGGCGGCGGGTGGTTACGCCGAGCGCGCGCCGAAGGTGAAGCTCGCGTCCAACGAGTCGCCGTGGCCACCACTGCCTGCGGTGATCGAGGCGATTCAGGGTGCGTTGCCGACGCTCAACCGCTACCCGGACCCCACGAACTCGTTGCTGCGAAAGCGGCTGTCGGAGCGCTACGGGGTGCCCGCGTCGCGGATCGCGATCGGCAACGGGTCGTGCGACATCCTGCTCGCCGCCGGCGAGGCGCTGCTGGAGCCCGGCGCAGAGCTTGTGTACGCGTGGCCCTCCTTCTCGGTGTACCCGCACCTGAGCGCCGCCTCGGGGGCGCGCGCCGTCACCGTCCCGCTCGACGCCTGCGATCGCCACGACCTACAGGGAATGCTGCGCGAGATCACGGCAGCCACGCGGCTTGTGATCGTGTGCAACCCCAACAACCCCACGAGCACAGCACTGCCGCTCTCCTCGATCGCAGACTTCGTGGCGGAGGTGCCGCGGCACGTGTGTGTGATCGTGGATGAGGCCTACTGCGAGTTCAACCTGCTCGAGGACCCCGACGCCTCGATCGAGCTGCTCGACCGCCACCCCAACCTTGTCCTGTTGCGCACCTTCTCGAAGGTGTACGGGCTGTGCGGGTTGCGGGTGGGGTTCGCGTTGTGCGGCTCGGAGGACCTCCCGCGCGCTGTCGACCAGATCCGCCAACCGTTCTTCTGCAATGCGGTTGCCCAGGTGGCGGCGGTCGAGGCGCTGGCTCACCAGGATGCGGTGACCGATCGCGTGACACGCACGATCGCCGAGCGCATCTCCGTCGATGAGCGCCTACGCGCACTCGGGTTGGAGCCGGCGGAGTCGCAGGCCAACTTCTGCTGGTTCGGCCTCAGCGAGGAGGAGCCGGAGGCGGCGATGGAGCGCGAGGAGGAGATCATGCAGGGCCTCGCCGAGCGTGCGGTGCTGGTGCGCGGCGGAGGGGCGCTCGGCAAGCCGGGGGCGCTGCGCGTGACGTATGGCACGAGCGAGGAGAACCTGATCTTCCTCGATGCGCTGGGAGAAGTCCTATAGGGACATTATGGGTTTAAGCCCACATCGGTTCCAGTAAGGCTGAGGTAACGAATCTGAGATGTTCCGCGCCCAGGGCTCGACTTGGCGCGAACTGTCTGCTACAAAGCCTTTAGACGATCATGCAGACGACCCTCTCGACATTCGCCGCCGCATCTTGCGTGTCGTATTGGTCGTTTCGCTGCGCCTGGCGATTTAGCTAGGCGCTCCGGCCTGGCCTCCTTCTGTGAGCGGAGGCCTACAGGTCGCATCCGGGTTCCCTCGCAAGGGAGCGAGCGCCGCGCCAAGGCCATGCTCACACGACCAACCCGTACTTGAAAGGATTGAGCAGATGATGATCGTCATGAAGGAGGACGCGACCGACGAGCAGATCGGCGCGGTGATAGAGAAGGTGGAGAGCGCCGGGGCGCTCGCACACCCGATCAAGGGGGCACGACTCACGGTGATCGGCGCGATCGGTGACGTGGAGCAGGATGTGAACGTGGCCGGCTTGGGCCTCGAGGGACAGCCAGGCGTGGATCGCGTGATGCCGATCCTCAAGCCCTACAAGCTCGCCTCGTCGCAGATCCGCCATGGCGAGCGAACCGTGCTCGAGATCGAGGGGCGCAAGATCGGCGGCGATCACTTCGCATTGATCGCCGGCCCCTGCACGGTTGAATCGCGCGAGCAGCTGCTCGAAACCGCCGATGTGGTGAAGGACGCAGGTGTGGCGATGCTGCGCGGCGGCGCCTACAAGCCACGAACCTCGCCGTACGCCTTCCAAGGGCTCGGCCAGGAGGGCTTGCGGCTGCTCGCCGAGGCGAGAGAGCGCACCGGCCTGCCGATCGTCACCGAGCTGATGGACGCGCGTGACCTGGAGCCGGTGCTCGAGGTCGCGGACGTGATCCAGGTGGGGGCCCGCAACATGCAGAACTTCCCGCTGCTCGCTGAGATCGGCCGCTCGGGTCGCCCGGTGCTGCTCAAGCGTGGGCTATCCGCCACACTTGACGAGCTGTTGATGGCGGCGGAGTACGTGCTCAAGGAAGGCAACCCGAACGTGATGCTGTGCGAGCGGGGGATCCGTACGTTCGAGGGCTCCTACCGCACGACACTCGACCTGCAGGCGGTGCCGGTGCTCAAAGAGCTCTCCCACCTTCCGGTCGTGGTCGACCCGAGCCACGCCGCAGGGCGGCGCTCGCTCGTGGCGCCGATGTCGCTGGCGGCGGCCGCCGCCGGGGCCGATGGGATCATCGTCGAGGTGCACCCGAACCCCGACGAGGCCCTCTGCGACGGGCCGCAGGCGCTGCTGGCCGACGACTTCGCGGAGTACGTGGCCTCGGTCGAGCGTGTCGCCGCGCTCGCGGGGAAGGCGTTCAGTACGGCGTGAGCGAACTGCGGGTTGCGGTGCTCGGGGTCGGGCTGATCGGTGGCTCCATCGGCCTGGCCGCACGCCGCCGCCTCGGTGCCCACGTGGTCGGCTACGACCCCGACGGGGACGCCCTCTCGCGGGGGGTGGAGCTGGGAGCGATCCACGAGCCGGCGGGCGATATCGCTACGGCGGTGGGCGACGCGGACTATGCCTTCATCGCCACGCCGGTCAGCTCGGCGGTCGAGGTCGCGCGCGCCGCGCTTGCCGCCTCAGGCGCCGGCTGCCTCGTGAGCGACGTGGGGTCGACCAAGCGCCACATCGCACGCGAGCTGTCAGACCCACGCTACGTCCCCGGTCACCCGCTCGCGGGCGCGGAGACGGCGGGTGTCGAGAATGCCCGTGAGGACCTGTTCGACGAGGCCATCTGGTATCTCACGCCGGACATCGCCGACGCCGCGCCGGCGCTCGCGCGGCTGGAGGGGTTGATCGAGCAGATCGGCGCGACTCCGGTGGTCATCGCCCCCGATGCGCACGACAGGTTGATGGCGAGCGTGTCCCACCTGCCGCACGTGCTCGCCAATGTGCTGGTCGCCCAGGCGTTGCGAGCCGCGCCGGAGCCGACAGTCGGAGCGTTTGGGGTGAACCCGAGCTTTCGCGACGCGACCCGTGTAGCAGGGGCGAACACCGAGGTGTGGACGGACATTTACATGTCCAACGCTGACCTGCTGGCTGAGACGCTTGACGAGGCCATCCGGGAGTTGAGCGGCGTGCGCGACGCGCTTGACGCCGAGGACTCAGGCGCGCTCGCGGCATGGAACGAGCGGGCACGCGAAGCGCGCGAGCGGCTCGCGGGCAACGCCTCCAAACCTGTATTTGGCGGTGGTTTCGGGGGCGAGGCCGCCGGTCCGGCTCAGGGCTCGTAGGGTTACGAGCTCTATGGAAGCGCGCTTCGAGCCCTCTCATGGGCTGCATGGGGAGTACACCGCCCCACCAGACAAGTCGATATCTCATCGCGCCGCCCTGCTCGGCGCGATGGCCTCAGAGCCGACGCGCATCGAGAACTACCTGCACGCCGCCGACACGGACTCCACGCTCGCGGCGGTGCAGGCGCTCGGCGCGCTCGTGGACGAGCGCGATGGGGTCATCACCGTGCGTGGCACAGGTCTGCGCGAGGCGCGCGAACCGTCAGGACCGATAGACGTTGGCAACGCGGGCACGCCGCTGCGCCTGCTGCCGGGCTGGCTGGCGGCGCAGGAGGACCGCTCCTTCACGCTGGACGGCGACGAGTCGATCCGTCGCCGCCCGGTCGACCGCGTGGCCGAGCCGCTGCGTCAGATGGGCGCTGTGATCGACGCGCGCGAGGACCGCTTCCCGCCGGTCACCGTCCACGGCGCCCGCTTGAGATCTATTTCCTACGAGCTGCCTGTGGCGAGTGCGCAGGTGAAGTCGTGTGTGCTGCTTGCGGCGCTCGCCGCGGACGGCGCTACGACGGTGGGGGAGCCGTCGCGCAGCCGCGACCACACCGAGCGGATGTTGTTGCGCGCCGGTGTGAACATCCACCGCAACGGCAAGCACGTCACGGTGGTGAACGCCGACGAGCTGGTGCTCGACCGGGTAGTGGTGCCGGGCGATCCGAGCTCTGCAGCGTTCATGATCGCCGCCGCCGTGCTCGTGCCTGGATCGCGTCTGCTGGTCCGCGACGTCGGGGCGAACTGGACACGCACCGGCTTCCTGCGGATCGTGAAACGGATGAGAGGCATCGTGCTCGGCGACTTGGAGGACGAGAGCGGTGAGCTGATCGCAGAGGAGCCGATCTGCGACCTGGACGTCGCGCATGGTGCACTGGAGGGCACATACGTGGACCCGGAGGAGGTGCCGCTGGCGATCGACGAGCTCCCGTTGGTCGCGCTGCTCGCCTGCTTTGCCGAGGGGGAAACCGTCGTGCGTGGGGCGGGCGAGCTGCGCGTGAAGGAGTCAGATCGCATCGCCACGGTTGTCGACGGCCTACGGGGCCTGGGCGCCGACATCGACGCGCTCGAGGACGGCTTTGCCGTGACCGGCACGGGTGGTTTGAAGGGCGGTGCGATCGACGCCGCGGGCGACCATCGTCTGGCGATGATGGGGGCGGTCGCGGGGCTCGCCTCACGCGAGGGGGTCACCGTGCGTGGGATGGAGGTCGCGGCGGTGTCCTATCCGGGCTTTGTGCGCGACCTGAGGACGCTCGCCTCGTAATGCTCGTCGCGATCGATGGCCCCGCGGGGGCCGGCAAGTCGACCGTGACGCGAGCGCTCTCCCAGAGGCTCGGCTTCACCTACCTGGACAGCGGCGCGATGTACCGCTGCGTAGGGCTGCTCGCGCTGGAATCGCCGGATCGTGAGCCGACCGCGCTCGCTCACTCGGCCCGGATCGGGTTTGAGCCACGTGCTGAGGCCGGCGATCGTGGGCTGCGCGTGCTGCTCGATGGGCGCGACGTCAGCGAGGCGATCCGCACCGCCGAGGTCTCTGAGGCGGCCTCCCGTGTCGCGGCAGATCCCGGTGTGCGCGAAGCGCTTGTCGCAAAGCAGCGCGAGCTGATCTCAAGTGGCGACTGGGTTGCGGAGGGGCGCGACATCGGCACGGTCGTGGCGCCCGACGCGGAGCTGAAGGTCTACCTGACGGCCGATCCGTCTGAGCGCGCGCGGCGACGTGCGGCGGAGCTCGGCGGTGATGAGGGGATCGTCATGGCCGAGCAGACATTGCGGGACGAGCGCGACGCCACGCGCACGCACAGCCCGCTACAGGCCGCCCCAGGAGCGGTGGTGCTCGACACGACCGGCATGACTGTGGAGCAGGTCGTGGAGCGCATCGCGGGGCTCGCTGGAGCCGCGAGCTCGACCGGCTGAGCTCCGTCATGGGGTATGGCGCTCCGGGGATCGTGCCCCGGCCGGTCATACTGCCCTGATGCAGAAGGTGGCGATAGTTGGGTATCCCAACGTGGGCAAGTCTTCGCTCGTCAACCGCTTGGCGGGCTCGCGCGAGGCGGTCGTGCATGAGCGGCCGGGGGTGACGCGCGACCGCAACGAGATCGAGTGCGAGTGGGGCGGGCGTACGTTCACACTGATCGACACCGGCGGAGTCGACTTCCAGGACGAGGATCCCCTCTCGGGCTCGATTCGCGAGCAGGCGGGCGCAGGCCTCGCTGACGCTGAGGTAGCGGTACTCGTCGTGGATGCCCGCGCAGGAGTACGCCCCGGGGACGAGGAGATGGCGGAGATGTTGCGCCGCTCGCCGCTACCGAAGATCGTGGCGGCCAACAAGTGCGACGGCGTCGCAGACCTGCCGCTTGCCGCCGACTTCCACCGCCTCGGCTTGGGTGAGCCTTTGCCGGTCTCCGCCACCCAGGGACTCGGTACGGGTGATCTGCTCGACCGGGTCGTCGAGCTGCTCCCGCCGGAGGAGGAGGACGATGCGCGCGAGGATGAAATCCGCCTCGCCGTGATCGGCCGTCCCAACGTGGGCAAGTCCTCGCTTGTGAACCGCTTCCTCGGCGAAGAGCGTGTGATCGTCTCAGACGTGGCGGGCACCACTCGCGACGCGATCGACACGCCGCTGGAAGTGGACGGCCGTCGCCTCGTGTTGATCGACACCGCCGGCATTCGCCGTCAGTCCAAGGTGGCTGACTCCGTCGAGTACTACACGACGCTGAGATCCCAACGGGCTGCCGGGCGCGCGGACGTGGCGCTGGTCGTGTGTGACGCCACCGACGGCGTCACCTCCCAGGACCTGCGCGTCGCCGAGCTGGCGATGAAGACAGGTTGCGCCACGGCGATCGTGCTCAACAAGTGGGACCTCAACGAAGGCACTGAGGCCGACCTCGACCACGAACGCGCGGTCGTCGCCGCCAAGCTGCGCTTGCGCCCGCGTGTGCTCACCGCGAGCGCGAAGACAGGCCGCAACGTCTCGCGCTTGATCGCTGAGACGATCGCGCTCGGCGACCGCCGCCGCGGGCGTATCCCGACGCCAGAGCTCAACCGCTTCCTGGCGGAGGCCGTGCAGGCACGCCAGCCTCCCGTGGGCACCCGACGCGGTTCAAGCCAACACCGCCTCAAGTTGATCTACATGGCCCAGATCGGCGAGCGTCCGCCGCGCTTTGCGATCCAGGTCAACTCGCGCGCACGGGTCACGCGCGACTACGCCTACTTCATCGAGAACCGTCTGCGTGCGCGTTACAACATGGACGGGGTGCCACTGGTAATCGATTTCGTGGAGCGTGGTGGTCGCACTCGCGAGCGGGCCGCGTAGGCCACACGGGGCGCGTGCCCGGCGGCTCCAGCGGGCGGGGTGAATAGACTTATCCGCCACTTCTTCCCGCGAGACCTGTGGAGCCGATCCCCAAGCCATGAGCCACCATTCCGATAAAGAGTTCCTGTTCACCTCCGAGTCGGTCACGGAGGGCCACCCCGACAAGATCGCCGACCAGATCTCAGACGGCGTCCTCGACGCGGTGCTCGCCGAGGACCCCTACGGCCGTGTCGCCTGCGAGACACTGGTCAACACCGGCTTGATCGTCGTCTCCGGTGAGATCTCCACGAACACGTACGTGGACATTCAGGAAATCGCGCGCGAGACAGTGCGCAAGATCGGCTACGACAACGCCGCCTACGGCTTCGATTGCGACACGTGCGCGGTCATCAACACAATCGACAAGCAGTCGCCCGACATCGCCCAGGGCGTGGATTCCGCCTATGAGACACGCCACGACCCCGCCGACGAGGACGAGCTCGACGTCGCCGGGGCCGGCGATCAGGGCATGATGTTCGGCTACGCCTCGAACGAGACCGAAGAGCTGATGCCGCTGCCGATCTCCCTGGCGCACAAGCTCGCCAAGCGACTCGCGGAGGTGCGCAAGGGCGAGGTGCTGCCGTATCTGCGCCCGGACGGCAAGACGCAAGTGACCGTGCGCTACCAGGACGGGCGGCCCGTGGAGATCGAAAAGATCTTGATCTCCACACAGCACGCTGACGGCATCGACTCCGAGACGCTCATCAAGCCTGACCTGTTCGAGCATGTCCTTCGCCCGGTGCTGCCGACTGAGCTCTTCGACGAGAAGAAGCTGATGAAGAACTTCCTCGTCAACCCCACCGGCCGCTTCGTGATCGGCGGGCCGATGGGCGACTGCGGTTTGACCGGGCGCAAGATCATCGTCGACACCTACGGCGGTATGGCCCGCCACGGCGGTGGGGCCTTCTCCGGCAAGGATCCCTCCAAGGTGGATCGCTCGGCGGCCTACGCCGCGCGGTGGGTGGCGAAGAACATCGTCGCCGCCGGCCTCGCCGACCGCGCCGAGGTGCAGGTCGCCTATGCGATCGGCGTCGCCCGTCCGGTGTCGGTGATGGTGGAGACGTTCGGCACCGAGAAGATCGGTCGCGGGCAGATCGCACAGCTCGTAGATGAGCACTTTGACCTGCGCCCGGGCGCCTTCCGCGAGGAGCTC
This sequence comes from uncultured Solirubrobacterales bacterium, assembly GCA_963702905.1. Classification (GTDB taxonomy): domain Bacteria; phylum Actinomycetota; class Thermoleophilia; order Solirubrobacterales; family Solirubrobacteraceae; genus Palsa-744. The sequence goes on along the minus strand of OY969769.1, from coordinate 2,613,300 downwards.
AAACTCCATCGACCGATCTACCAGAAGACCGCCGCCTATGGCCATTTCGGTCGCGACGACCACGACTTCACGTGGGAGAAGACCGACAAGGCCGAGGCGTTGCGCTCCGCCGCCGGGCTCTCGGCCGCCGGCGCCGCCGCCTGACACCACTGTGGTGACCCGGCGCTCCCGGGCGGAGCGCCGGTCTGGGATCGGGTGGTCCGACCCTCGGTTTAGTGTTGAGCAGTGTCAGCGATAGTCCAGGTCGAGCCGATGACAACGGCCCGCGCGTTGCGTGGGCCGTTCGACTACCGCCTACCCGAGGAGTTGCGCGAGGGCGTCGAGGTCGGCTCGATGCTCGTGGTGCCATTCGGGAGTCGCCAGATCTTGGGTGTGGTTACGGGGCTGGCTGACCACAGCGAGATCTCTGAGGAGAAGCTGCTCGCGCCGCTGCGCGCACTCGAGCTCGGCGTCCCCATCGATCTGGTCGCGCTCGCCGAGTGGCTGGCCGGGGAGTACTGCTCAACGCTCTCCCGTGCGCTCGCGCTCGTGCTCCCACCTGCCGCCACCCGTCGCCTCAGCGGGCGCAAACGGCGCGTGGCGCCCGCGCGCCCTGAGCACGTCCAGGTGGGCGCGCGCACGGAAGGTCCTCCGCCACTGACCGCCGAGCAGGCAGATGCGCTGACAGAGCTGCGCCATGCGCTCGACGCGGGCGCCCAGACGCGGCTGCTGGCGGGTATCACCGGCTCGGGCAAGACCGAGGTCTACCTACGGATCGCGGCCGAGACGCTGGAGCAGGGTCGAGGGGCGATCGTGCTCGTCCCGGAGATCGCGCTCACGCCGCAGATCGTGGCCCGCTTTGTCGAGCGCTTCGGCGACACGATCGCGGTGCTCCACTCGCGCCTCACCGTCGCGCAGCGACGCGAGGAGTGGCGGCGCCTGCGGGTGGGGGAGGCGCGCGTGTGCGTAGGTCCGCGCTCGGCTGTGTTTGCTCCGATCGAGCGGCTCGGGCTGATCGTGATCGACGAGGAGCACGATGCTTCCTATAAGCATGAAGGCGACCCTCGCTATGACGCGCGTACCGTGGCCGCACGGCGCGCACGCGACTCGGGCGCGCTGCTCGTGCTCGGTAGCGCAACGCCGCGCCCTGAGAGCGTTCATGCCGCCGTCAGATATGACGGGGCGGTTGCCTACAGCCCGTCTCCGGCGCACCCGGGCGAGCCTGCTGGCGGTGGTGTGGCTGTGAAGGCGAATGACATCTTGCGACTTTCGAGCAGGGTGGATGGCCGCCCGTTGCCCCAGGTGACGGTGCTCGACATGCGAGACCAAGCGCACGGCTTGCACCCGCTCACCGCCCAGGCGCTCGCCGACGTGCGCGCCGCCAACAGCAAGGCGATCGTCCTGCTCAACCGCCGCGGCTGGTCGAACTTCCTGACCTGCAGCTCGTGCGGGCGGGTGTGGAGCTGCCCACAGTGCGACGTCGCGCTCGTGCTGCACCGCGCCGAGGACCGTGTGGCATGTCATCACTGTGGTCATTCCGAGTCCGCCCCCCGTCGCTGCGAGTGCGGTTCCACCTCGGTGGCCCGCCACGGGGCGGGCACCGAGCGCGTCCAGCACGACCTCGCACGCACGCTCGACGATGGCGAGTTCCCCGTGTTCCGGCTCGACGCCGACACCGCCGGCGACGCGAATGGCCCCAGCGGTGTCGGCGAGTTGCTCGCCCGCTTCCAGGAGGCGCCCGCCGGTGTCTTGATCGGTACGCAAATGGTCGCCAAGGGCCATGATTTCCCCGATGTCACGCTGGGGGTCGTGCTGGATGCCGACGCCACCCTGCGCTTCCCCGACTTCCGCGCAGAGGAGCGCACGTTCGCTCTCGTCACCCAGCTCGCGGGGCGCGTGGGACGCGGAAATGAGGGGCGAGTGCTGGTGCAGACGATCGCCCCCGACGCACGCTCGATCTTGCATGCCGCAACACACGACAGCGATGGCTTTCTCGCCGGGGAGCTGCAGCGGCGTGAGGCGCTCGCCTATCCGCCCTTCTCGAGCCTCGTGCGGGTGGTGTGCTCATCAGAGCACGCCGCCCGGGCACACGCCGCCGCGCAGGCCATACGTGCGGGGATCTCCGGCGCGGGAGTGAGCGTGCTTGGGCCGGCGGCGCTGTTCCGGCTGCGCGGCCGTGAGCGCCAGGTGCTCGTCATCAAGGCGCATATCGAGCATCGCTCGGCTGCGATCCAGCAGATCGGCGAGGCCGTCCACCGCGTCGCCGAGGCCCGCGTCCACGAACGCGTGAGCTTCAGCGTGGACGTGGATCCCCAATAGGTGCCGGTGTCTGTGGCCGCGAACTATCCTTTGCCGGAATGAGCGATGAGGAGTTCATGGACGCGGAGGTCGAGCCCGAGGAGGGCGCGCCCACCGCTGCCGAGCTGGATCCAGAGACCAGGGCGCGCCGCGATGCGGCGCTGCGTCACGTGCGCAAGTTTGGCGATCCGGTGCTGCGCGCGACGGCGTTGCCCGTCGACCGCTTCGACGCCGCGCTCGAAGAGGAGATCGAGCGTATGGGGGAGCTGATGCACGATGCGCTTGGCGTCGGGCTGGCCGCCACCCAGCTTGGCGTGCTCCACCGCGTGCTCGTCTACCGGGCCTACACGGATGACCCGCTCACGGCGCTCGTCAACCCCGTGATCGAGTGGCGCAGCGACGAGCTGGATGTCGCCGAGGAGGGCTGTTTGAGCTTGCCGGGCGTCCACGTCGAGGTCGAGCGGCCCGCGCGGCTGCGCGCACGCGCCCGCGACGCACGCGGCGAGGAGATTGTCGTGGAGGTTGAGGGCTTGGAGGCGCGCATCATCCAGCACGAGGTCGACCACCTCGACGGCGTCCTGATCCTCGATCGCATATCGCGTGAGCAGCGCAAGCAGGCGATGCGAGCGATGCGCGAGGCCGTTACCGCCGCGAGCGCGGCGTAGGGCGAGACGCCCGACACTTTGCGAACTGTCTTCCTCGGCACGTCGCAGTTCGCCGCCTCCGTGCTCGAACGGTTGGCCGGTCGGCCGGACGATGCGGGCGCGCACGCACCGTCGCTTGTAGTCACGCGCCCCGACCGCCCAGCCGGACGGGGTCGCAAGCTCACCCCACCGCCCGTCGCCGGTTGCGCTCATGCGCTTGGCCTGCGTGTCGAGCAGCCGCAGAGCGTCAACGATCCCGCCACACACGAGCTGATCGCAAGCGTGAAACCGGACGTGCTGATCGTATGCGCGTTCGGCGCGCTGGTCAAGGAGCCCCTGCTCTCCGAGTACGAGCTGCTCAACGTGCACCCCTCGTTGCTGCCGCGCTGGCGCGGTGCGGCGCCGATCGAGCGCTCGATCATGGCCGGCGACTCCGAGACGGGCGTTTCGATCATGCGTCTCACAGCGGGTCTTGACAGCGGGCCGGTGTGCCTCGCCGCGAGTGATCCCATACGGCCGGACGACACGTATGGCTCGCTTGCGCCGCGCCTGGAGCTGTTGGGAGGCGACATGCTCGTGCGCGCGCTGGACACGCTCGACAGTGGTGAGGCGCTCGACTTCGCCCAACAGGACGAGGGCCTGGTCACCTACGCCGAGAAGATCTCGGCGCCAGACCGGCTCCTGGATCCGGCTTGCTCCGCCGTCGAGCTGGAGCGCGTGGTGCGTGCGCTCAGCCCCCACATCGGCGCGCGCTTGGCGCTCTCCGACGGCACGATGTTGGGTATCGGTGAAGTCGCCCTCGCTCCGTCCGGCACGCCTCCCGGTGAGGGTGTGTACGAGCACGACGGTCACTTGCTGCTCGCCTGCTCGTCGGGCACTCTTGAGCTGCTCGTCGTGCAGCCGCCGGGCAAGCGCATGATGGACGCGGGGGCATACCTACGTGGACATGCCGGCTAAGGCGCGCATCTGCGCATACGCGGTGATTCGCCGCGTGTTCGAGCAGGGCGCATACGCCGACCGCGCTCTGCAAACCGAGGCGCGTTCGCTCGACGCGCGCGACCGCGCGCTCGCGATGCGGCTAGCGTTCGGCGCGATCCAACGCCGTGCCACGCTCGACCACTTGATCGAGCGGTTGGCGGGACGGCCTGTGGCCAAGCTCGACGCCCCACTGCTCGCCGCCCTGCGCTTGGGGCTGCACGAGATGCTCTACACGAGTGGCGCCCCCGACCGCGCGGTCGTCGCCGACGCGGTGGAGCTGGCGAAGTTGCACGGCCCACGTGCCGCCCACGGTTTGGTCAACGCGGTACTGCGCCGCGCCGCGCGCGAGGGTAACGACGTGCTCCTGGGAGACTTGAGCGACGACACGCCCGAGCAAGCCGCTGTCATGCACTCACATCCCGAGTGGATCGCGCGACTGTGGTGGGAGGAGTTGGGGGCGCAAGACGCAAGAGCGCTACTCGCCGCCGACAACGAACCCAGCGAGCTTGCGCTGCGGGTGAACACGCTGATCGCCGATCCAGGGGCTGTCGCGCAAACCATCGGCACGCCGCTCCACACAGATCCAGAGCTGCCCGAGGCGCTCGTGGTTGACGGCCCCTTCGACCTGCACGCCTCCGAGGCATGGCGCTCGGGGGCCGTGATCGCGCAGTCGCGCGCGGCGATGCTCGTGGCGCGTGCGCTGGACCCCAAGCCTGGCGAGCGCGTGCTCGACCTGTGCGCCGCCCCGGGCGGCAAGAGCACCCACTTGGCGGCACTGATGGGGGACAAGGGTGAGGTGCTGGCAGTGGAGCGCAACCCGGCAAGAGCCGCCGCTTTGCAGGAGGCCGCGCGGAGGCTTCACGCGAGCAGCGTGCGGGTAGATCTCGCCGACGCGGCTTTGCCCCGGCGCGAGGGAGCTGTGTTCGATCGCGTGCTGGTCGACCCACCCTGCTCGGGCCTCGGCACGCTGCAATCGCGCCCCGACCTGCGCTGGCGGGTCACCCCCGAGCATGTGCGGGAGATGGTCGCCGTTCAGGCGGAGATCCTCGCTGCCGGCGCGGCCGCGCTTCGTCCGGGCGGCGTGCTGGTCTATTCCACGTGCACGATCTCACCCAGGGAGAATGAGCAACAGATAGAGCTGTTCCTCGATGAGAACTCCGACTTCGAGCTCGATGACCTCACACACAACCAGACGATCCACACCCACCCACGGGCACCCAAGCTGATGCTGACACTCCCCTACCGCGAGCGCACCGCCGGCTTCTTCGTCGCGCGCATGCGGCGAGTGAGCAACCCCTCTGCGAGTAGGCTCTGAGCAAATGGAGGACGACCATCCCACGGCCGCCAAAGACCCGGTCAATCTCGGGCCTCTCTGTCCGCACTGCCAGGAGCCGTGGCTGCGTCCCACGAACCTCCCCGGACGCTACCGCTGCGTTTACTGCCTGCACCGTTTCGAGCTCTCCTCCGTGTGCCCCAACTGCGGCGAGCATTCGACGATCGTCCGCATGTCCTCTACAGCGATCCTCAAGTGCAATAACTGCGGCGACAGCATGCTGATGGCTATATGAACACGCATGGCTGCACGAGGCTTTGTCCTCGGTCGCTCATGTGCTCAAGCACACTACGCGGGGCGGGTGGGTGCTCCTATTTCCGCCTCGCTTGCCCTGCGTGTCCATATGACCTTGGTGTTTGAAAGGATCTGAGCGTGGCAACCGGAGATCTCCTGCGCGAGGTGCGTGTGGCGCCGTCGATCCTGTCGGCCGACTTCGTGCGGCTGGGAGCGCAGGTGCAAGAAGTGCTGGATGCGGGCGCCCGCGTCATCCACGTGGACGTGATGGATGGCCACTTCGTCCCGCCCATCACGATCGGCCCGCTCGTCGTAGCCGCCTTGCGTGAGCAGGCGGAGGGGGCGGGGGCTGTGCTCGACGTGCACCTGATGATCGAGCGCCCGGAGCGCCAGATCCCCGAGTTCCTCAAAGCGGGCGCGCACTCCATCACCTTCCACACAGAGGCGACCCCGCATGTCGCCTACGCCGCGAGTCTCGTACGCGACGGCGGGGCGACCGCCGGCGTCGCCATCAACCCCGCCACGCCCGTGGGGGCGCTTTCGGAAGTCTCCCACGAGATCGACCTCGCACTGTGCATGTCGGTCAACCCCGGTTGGGGCGGGCAGGTGTTCATCGAGCACTCGCTCGACAAGATCGAGCGGCTGCGTCACATCGTCGGCGAGGATGTCGCGATCGAGGTGGATGGAGGTATCGATCCAGGCACGGCGCCCCGCTGTCGTGCCGCCGGCGTGAACCTCTTCGTGGCGGGCTCGGCGATCTTCGGGACGCCCGATCCCGCTGAGGCCTACCGTGCGATCGTGGAGGCGGCGGGCGCGGTCTGAGGCGCGGGCGCGCCACGCCGGTAGACCGCGCCGAGCATCAGCGCCAACAGGGTAGTTGCGCTCAGGTAGCCGATCTCGGTGCGCAGCAGTTCTTCGCTCACGAGCGGCGTCACCATCCAGGCGACGAAAACCACGGCAGCCACTATCCAACAGGCGGCGGCGCGGCGGGCTTCATTGCGGGCGAGCGCCGCCTGGTTGAGTGCGCCGGAGGTGAGGTGCATACCCATCCCCAGCCCAATCAGCGCGAGCCCGACACGGCCGTATTCAAAGCTCTGGCCGAACAACGCTTTCATGACCGGCGGTCCGATCGCCAGCAAGCCGAGCGCCACCGCGACGGCGAACGCGGCGATCGCTATCACCGTCACTCTGATCGCCCGCGCGAACGCGTCGTGGCCCTCGGTTGCCTCAAGGCCCGTCAAGTGGGGGAGCAGTGAGGTTTGAATCGCCTGGAAGAGCTGAAGCGGGGCGCGGGCGATCAACAGCACGTTGAACACGATCCCTGCGAGCGCCACGTTCACCGAGGTTATGTCCACGGTCAGGACGGCCGCGTTGAGCAAGGTCTGCTCGGAGAGCATCACGCCAGACACTGCGAACGCGAAGCCCGACCCGCGTCGCAGCGAGAGCTCGTCGGCGGCCACCGCCTCCTCGACGCTCTCCGTCCCGGGTCCCGCGAGCGCCGCGTCAAGCTCCTCCATCTCTGGCGCTCCTTGTGGCTCGCTTGTGCGGCGCGAGAACGCCGCCGGCACCACCACGAGCGAGACGAACGGCGCAGCGGCGATCCCGAGCGCCACAGCGGTCTGCCCGCTCGTGAGGCCGATTGCTGCAGCCAACGCGAAGCACAGGCGCGAGACCGACTCCATCAGCACGAGCCCACCGAACAGCCCGAAGTACTCGTGTCCCGCCAGCCAGCCACGCGCGAAATAGCTGGCGGCGTATGCGAGCGTGCCCACCACAAGCACCCAATACATCGCCGCGTAATGTCCGAACACGTTGTCGATGAGCACTTCTCTCAGCGCCAGCGCAACGATCAGGAACGTGAGCGCGAACCCTGCTTGGATCGCGATCGGCACCCGCACCGAATGCTGCACGTGCCCGCGCGCCCGGCGGTCGGCGATCGTGCGTGACAGCAGCTGTTCGATCGGCCGGTAGATCACCGAGATGATCACGAACATGATCGACCACAAGAGATCGACCCGCTTGGCGTCCACTTCCCCAAGCACGTGGCTTGCGATCGAGAAATAGGCGAAGGTCAGGACGCCTGTGCTGGCGATCCCGATCGATAGAAGCCGAGCCCCACTTCCGTAGGAACGCTCTTGCTTTGCGGCGTTTGACTGGCTTCGCGCCGGCGTGGGGGCCGCCCGGCCAGCCACGTCCTCAGAGCCGGACAAGCAGCATCGTCCAGGGGAACGGCGAGCGTGCCTGCACGACCTCCCCGTGGCGCGAGAGGAGCTGCACGAACGAGCGCTTTGACCAGTGGTTGAGGTGGCCCGGTGTGTTGCCGAGGTCCGATATATAGGCCCCGCGAATCATGTTCAGCATCCGCCACAGAGGCTCGCGCGGGACAGAGACGAGCAGGTGGCGCTCTGCGCAGCGCGCCATCTCGGCGAGCGTGTGCTCGGGGTTGGGGACGTGCTCGAGCACCTCGATCGCACACGCCACGTCGAACTCGTTGTCGGCGAAGGGGAGGTTCTCGGCACGCATGACGCGGTATTCGAGGTTCGGCGCCTGGCGCTGCGCCCACCCCTCCTGGATCGAGGGCTCCTCTAGGTCGATCCCCACGACGCGCCGCTCTCCCAGTCGCTGCGCCCACTTGTGCACGAGCACACCCTCGCCGCAGCCCACGTCCAGCAGCGAGCGGGGGTCTGCCGTCGTGAACAGATCCTCCAACGCGCCCTCGAAGCCCGCCATCATGCGCCGCACGAGCGGGTTGGTGGAGCCGTACTTGTCGTAGGTGTTGCCGGTGACCACTCCGTCCTCGGACACCGTCACGCCCGCGCTCATACCCTCATCCTCTCCTCGGCCGTGTGCTCCACGGGGGTGTGCGTGCCGCCTGTGCCCGTCGGCGTGGGGCGGGCGGGATTCGATTCATAGTGGGAGGGCTCCACGCCGAGCCGCAGCTCGATGCGACGCACCCGCTCGAAGGTCTTCTGGGTCATCACCCGCTGTGCGGCGAGCAGGTCGCCGATCACACCAAGCGCCCACAGCACGACCGCTGCGATGAACAACACCGCGCCGAGGATCAGCGACTGCACGTGACCCTTGCCGTTGCCTTCAGCGTAGGCCACCACAAAGCGAATCCACACCGCGAGCGAGGCGACCCCGATCAGCGCCGCGAGGCTCCAGAAGACGCGCAGCGGCTCGTACTGCGCGTAGATGCGGAAGATCGAGATCGAGTTTCTGCGCACGTAGGCCCACATTGAGGGGAACAGTCGCGACTCGCGCGTCTTGGGGTTCGTACGGATCGGGACGTGGTCGATCGCCACCAATTGCTTACCCGCCTGGATGATCGTCTCCAGCGTGTAGGTGAATTTCGACACCACGAGGATCTGGATCGCTGCCTCGCGGTTGTACGCCCTGAAGCCCGAGGTCGTGTCGGGCACGGTTGTCGAGGACGCCTGGCGTACCACCCACGATCCAAGTCGCTGCAGGCTCTTCTTCAGCGGTGAGAAGTGCTCGATGTTCGTCACCTCGCGGTCGCCCACCACCATGTCGGCGCGCCCTTCGAGGATCGGTCGCACCAGCTTCGCTACGTCCGGCCCGTAGTACTGGTTGTCGGCGTCGGTGTTCACCACCACATCCGCCCCGAGCTTCAAGCACGCGTCCAGCCCCGCCTGAAAGCCCGCCGCGAGGCCCTTGTTGTTGGTCAGGCGCACGATGTGGTCGATCCCGTGCTCGCGCGCCACCGCGATCGTCCTATCCGTCGAGCCGTCGTCCACGATCAAGAACTCGACCGTGTCGAAGCCCTCCACTTCGCGCGGCAGGTCGGCCAAAGTCTGCGGCAGTTGCTCGGCCTCGTTGAAACAGGGGATCTGGATGATGAGCTTCATTGCCGAGAAGCCTAGTTCTAACCCCGGCCCCCAACGGGGGGCCGACGCCTGGATAGGGGAAGGAGCTTCACCGCCGAGAAGCCTATCCCGTCAGCCCGGCGTGTCTTGCGTGTGTGCCGTCCCCGCCCGCACACGCGGATAGGCTCTACGGCCGAATGGCGACCCCACAGGCAACGTTGACCTCCGCCGATCTCGGCGGGCGGGATGGGGGGGCTCGCCCGATGCTGCGCCGGCTCGGGGCTGTCCCTGCCTCCACCTGGGCCAAGCTCGCGTTCGCGGCGATGTGTGTGTTGGCGCTTGTCGGCTACTTCGCCTTCCCGACATACCCGACCTACGATTCCTTCTACGCGCTGTTGTGGGGGCGCGATGTGCTGCACCTGCACATGCCGGACTTCAGCGTGTATCGCGGGCCGACAGAGCACCCACTCGCGATCGCCTTCGGGGCTTTCTGCTCGATCTTCGGACAGGGAGGAGCGCGTCTCGTTGTGCTCGGCTCGATCGCCTCCTTCGTGGCGCTTGTCGCCGGCTCCTACCGGCTCGGGCGGCTGTGCTTTGGCCCGGTCGTGGGGGCGATCGCGGGGCTGCTCGTGTTGAGCCGCTTCTTCGTGGAGAACCTCGCCGCGCAGGGCTATCTCGACATCACCTACGTGGCGCTCGTAGTGTGGGCCACGGCGCTCGAGGTGGAGCGTCCGCGGCGCGGTACGCTCGTGTTCGCGCTGCTTGTCGCCGCCGGCCTGCTGCGCCCCGACGCGTGGGTGTTGAGCGGGATCTATTGGCTGTGGTGCGCCTACCCTGCCGACAATCGCACCCGTCTGCGCTATCTCGGTCTCGCCGCGATCGCGCCCGCGCTTTGGCTCGTGGTGGACGGGATCGTCACGGGGAACCCGCTCTTCTCATTGCATTCCACGTCTGGTCTCGCTGCGGAACTCGGGCGCACGCAGGGGTTCTCCGAAGTGCTTTCCTCGACGTGGGCGTACGCGGTGCGGATCGACAAGCTCCCGGTCGTGCTCGGCGCGCTCGCTGGGATGGGGATCGCGATCTGGTTGCAGCCGCGACGGGTGCTGGTGCCGCTGGCTGTGCTCGCCACGCTGTTGTTCGTGTTCATCGCCGAGGGCGCGGCCGGGCGCTTCGGTTGTGGACCGCTACATGGTCGGCGGGGCCGTGGTGATGCTCGTCTTCTGTGCGCTCGTGCTCGGCGGCTGGTCGATGCTCGAGCGGGGCAGTTGGCTGCGGCGCGTGTGGATCGCCGGCGCGGCGCTGCTCGCGCTGTATGGCACGGTGACGGTCGCCAACACGCTCAACCTGACGAGTTTGCGCAACACGCTCGCCTACCACGAGGACTTCCACGAGGGGCTCGTCGCCGCGCTTCACGCCCCGGCGGTGAGAGCACAGCTGAAGCGCTGCCCACTGCTCACGCTCCCCAACAACAAGCTGATCCCCGACGCCCGCTGGATCCTCGACTCGGTGGGGCAGCACGACATCGTGGCGCGCTCGCAAGCGACCGCCGACCGCGAAAAGGGCGCTTTGCAGTTGGACCACCGCATCGAGAAGGGGAGCGTGGCGGTGTACCCGCTCGGGGCGGCGGTGTTCTTCGAGGCGATCGTCGACGTGGGCGACGATCCGCGCGACCAAGTGCCGCGCGCGGGCTTCAAACGTGTGTACACGAGCCGCTACTACGCGGTCTATGCCCACTGCTGAGCCGAGCGACGCGCGGGGGGTCGAGCGCCTGAGCCGAGCCACCGATGTGACGCCCGGCGGCGAAGCTGGAGGGGACAGCCGCACTTCCCGACTTTGGTGGTGGGGAGGACTCGCGCTCGTGCTCGTCACGGCTCTCGCGCTGCGTCTGTGGGGCGTGAAGTCGGGCCTGCCCTTCGTCTACAACATCGACGAGGCCGGCCATTTCGTGCCGAAGGCCGTCGCGATGTCCTCGGGAGGGTTGAACCCCCACTACTTCGTGAACCCCCCTGCGCTCACGTATGTGCTGCACCTCGTATTCGTGGTGTGGTTCGGGGGCGACCACGGCGTGCTGCGTGAATACGCAGCCCATCCCGACCGCGTGTTCCTGGTAGCGCGGGTGGTCGTCGCGCTGCTCGGCGCCGGGGCGGTGTGGCTGCTGTATCTGCTCGCTACGCGTCTACTCAGCCGCGGCGTGGGCCTGCTCGCCGCGGCACTGGAGGCGGTGGCGTTCCTGCCGGTGTTCTACGGCCACTTCGCGCTCAATGACGCAGCCACGTTGCTCCCGCTCACGCTCTCGCTCTTCGGTAGCGCCGGGATTCTGAGGCATGGGCGCAAGCGCGACTACGCGCTGGCGGGCCTTGGCCTCGGCTTCGCGTGCGCGAGCAAGTACACGGCGGGCATCGCGATCGTGCCGCTCGCGGCGGCCACAGCGACGCACTACCTGGACGCACCTCCCGACGCGGGCCGTCGTGTGCTCATCGGCATCGCTGTCGCGGGTGGCTGCGCTTTGGGGGCGTTCCTGCTGGCGAACCCCTACGCGCTGCTCGACTTCCAACGCTTCCACTCCGAACTCGTGCACCAGTCGAGCCTCTCCGAAGAAGCGCAAGGCAAGCTGGGCGCACCCAAGCAGGGGGGTCTCCTCTACTACCTGTGGTCCCTCAGTTGGGGTCTGGGCTGGGTGCCGGCGGTGGCCGCGCTGGGCGGGACGGTGGCGATCTGGCGTCGCGACGCACGAATCGGCTGGCTGCTCGTGCCCGCCCCGCTTCTGTTCCTCGGCTTCATGGGGCTTCAGGACCGCTACTTCGGCCGTTGGCTGCTGCCGATCTTCCCGATCGCTTGTCTGCTCGCGGCGTACTTTGTGCACGAGCTCGTGGCAAGGGTCAGTCAAAGAACCGTCATCGCCGCCGTCGCGACCGCATTGATGGCAGTGCTGTTGCTCGGTCAAGGCGTCGTCTACAGCGTCCACGACGACCTCGTACTGGCGCGAGCCGACACACGCAACCTCACCCGTGAATGGATGGTGAGGCACGTTCCGCGGGATACACGCATCGTGCTCGAGCCAGTCGTCCTCGGCTCGTGGCTGCGAGACCCTGGGCATGTCATGACCGCCGCTCGTTGGGTGAAGTACCCGGCGCTCAAATCCGTGATCGCGCCGAATGGGTCTCTTGCGCCGCAGAGCAGCCACACGGTGGCGCTGGAGGACTACGAGGCCACGCTCAGCCCCGCCCTGATCGGGTGGTACGAGCGGCTCGGCTACTGCTGGGTCGTGACAGGCTCCACCGAGTCGGGCAGGGCGCTCGCCAACCCTCACGCCGCGCCACTGGCGGCCGCCTACTACCGTGCGCTCGCCGCCCAAGCGGAAGTCGCCTTCCATGTCTCGCCCTACGCGTCCGGATCGAGCGCCCCAGCCTTCAACTTCGATTGGACGTTCGACTTCTACCCGCTCGTCTACCGTCGCCCCGGACCGGAGATGACCGTTTACAGGCTGCGCAGCGGACGTTGCGCGTGATGCTCCCGTCCCCCGAGCCCCTATCCTGATGGGGGGCATGACGATCACAACGGACACCGACCGCGCGCACCTCGGGCGGGCAATCGACCTCGCCCGCAAGGGGGAGGGGCAGGTCAAGCCAAACCCGCTGGTCGGGGCGGTTGTGGCGCGCGGGGAGGAGGTGCTCGGCGAAGGGTGGCACGAGCGCTACGGCGGTCCCCACGCCGAGGTGAATGCGATCGAGGCGTGCGGGAGCGCGGATCTGCGCGACACCACCCTGTACGTGTCGCTCGAGCCCTGCTGTCACGAGGGCAAGACCCCACCGTGCACGGAGACGATCCTGCAAGCCGGAATCGGTCGCGTGGTCGTCGCCTCCGATGACCCCACCGAGAAGGCCTCGGGACGAGGTCTCGGAATACTGCGTGACGAGGGGATAGACGTGCTTGTCGCCGACGGTGAGCTGGCCGCCCGTGCGCGTCTGCTCAACCAGCCGTTTCGCAAGCATGCGCGCGTGGCGCGCCCATGGGTGCTGTTCAAGTCGGCGATGACCCTCGACGGGAAGGTCGCCACGCGAGCAGGCGACTCTCAATGGATCAGCGGCGAGGAAAGCCGCCTGCTCGCCCACACATGGCGCGCGTCGGTGGACGCTGTCGTCGTCGGCATCGGGACAGCGCTCGCCGACGATCCTCAGTTGACGGCCCGCCCCGAAGGGGTGCTCGCCGACCTTCCATACCAGCCAAGACGTATCGTGTTCGACTCGCTCGCGCGACTCCCCGCAAGCTCCCAGCTTGTGAGTGCTGTGGATCAGATCCCCCTCACCGTGGTCGTATCGCGCGCCGCGGCGCGCTCGGACACCGACGCGCTCGAAGCGGCCGGCGTGCAGGTGCTGGTGGCGACCGGGGAGAACGAGCCGGCGCGGGTGCGCTCGGCGCTCGACCAGCTCGGCTCCGACGGGATCGCGTCGGTGCTGCTGGAGGGCGGTCCCCATCTCGCCGGCGCGTTCCTCGACGCGGGCGAGATCGACGAGATCCGCCTCTTCCTCGCGCCGATCTTGCTGGGCGGGCGCACTGCCCGCGATCCGCTCGAGGGTGAGGGCGTGGAGCGCATCTCCGAGGCGCTACGGGCGCTCACCTTCGGCTGCGACCGCGTCGGGGAGGACCTGTTGATCTCCGCGCGCCTGCGCGAGTGGTGAGGCTGATGGGCACGCATGGCGGCGCTGGGCGGCGTCCTCGGTCGCTCATGTGCCAAGCACATTTCACTCCCTGCGTCCTTGCCCAGCTTGCCCTGCGTGCCCATCAGCGGCCAGTTGACTTGGACGAGGTTGGAGTCGAATCGAGAGACGAGATGAGTCCATGTTCACCGGCCTGATCGCCGATCTCGGCGTCGTGCGGAGTGTCGAGCGCGACTCCGACGGAGCGACGCTCGAGATCTCCACGCGCCTGGCCGGCGAGCTCGGCGAGGGCGACTCGATCGCCGTCAACGGCGTGTGCCTCACAGCCACCGGGGTGAACGGGGACAGCTTCCGTGCCCAGGCGATGGAGGAGACCCTGAGGCGCTCCTCGCTTGGCGGGCTAGCCACCGGCTCACCCGTGAACTTGGAGCTTGCGCTGCGGGCCGACGGGCGGCTCGGCGGTCATATCGTGCAGGGGCACGTCGATGCCACCGCGAGGATCGCGGGGACGCGCGAGGAGGGTTTCGCCCGCGTCATTGACGTGGAGGCCGAGGAGACGCTTGCGCGGTATCTGGTGGAGAAGGGGTCGGTGGCGATCGACGGGGTAAGTCTCACCGTGAGCGAGGTTCGCGACCAGGGTTTCTCCGTGTCGCTGATCCCCGAAACGCTTCAGCGCACTACCCTCGGAGGGGCGAAGGTGGGGGATCGGGTCAACATAGAGGTGGACGTGCTCGCCAAGCACGTAGAGCGACTTATGGAGACCCGCGTATGAGCCGGCCCAAGGCAACAACCCCGTTCGCCACGATCGAGGAGGCGATCGAAGAGATCCGCGAGGGCAAGATGGTGGTGGTGTGCGACGACGAGGATCGCGAGAACGAGGGCGATCTCACAATGGCCGCCCAGTTCGCCACACCCGAGGCGATCAACTTCATGGCCAAGGAGGGGCGCGGGCTGATCTGCCTCTCGCTCACCTCCGAGCGCTGCGACGAGCTCGGGTTGAACCTGATGGCGGCGAAGAACGAGTCGTCTTTTGAAACGCCGTTCACCGTCTCGGTGGAGGCACGCGAGGGGGTCACCACGGGCATATCCGCCCACGACCGCGCCCACACGATCCAGGTGGCGATCGACCCAGAGAGCGCTCCCCGCGATCTCGTGCAACCCGGTCACGTCTTCCCCCTGAAGAGCCGTGCCGGCGGCGTGCTGGAGCGCGCCGGGCAGACCGAGGCGGCGGTGGACCTCGCGCGGCTTGCGGGCTTGAACCCGGCCGGGGTGATCTGCGAGGTGATGAACGACGACGGCACGATGGCGCGGGTACCAGACCTTGTGGACTACTGCGCTCGCCACAAACTGAAGATGATCACGGTGGCCGACCTGATCGCCTACCGCCGCCGCCACGACCTGCTGGTCGAACGCGTCGTCTCCACCGGCCTTCCGACTGCGTTTGGCGACTTCGAGGCGGTGGGCTACCGCTCGCTCGTGGACAGTAAGCACCACGTCGCGCTCGTCAAGGGCGACGTCTCAGGGCAGGACGACGTGCTTGTGCGCGTCCACTCGGAGTGCCTCACCGGCGACGTGTTCCACTCGCTGCGGTGTGACTGCGGCGAGCAGCTCACCTCCGCGCTGTCGATGATCGAGCGCGAGGGGCAGGGCGTCCTGCTCTACCTCTCCCAGGAGGGGCGAGGAATCGGACTGCTCAACAAGCTGCGCGCCTACCGCCTCCAGGAGGAGGGTCTCGATACGGTCGAAGCCAACGAGCGACTCGGTCTCCCCGCCGACCTGCGCGACTACGGTATCGGCGCGCAGATCCTCGTCGACCTGGGGCTCTCCTCGATTCGCATCCTCACGAACAACCCGAAGAAGATCAAGGGTCTCGAGGGCTACGGGCTGTCGGTGAGCGCTCAGATCCCGATCGAGCACGCCCCCAACGAGCACAATGAGGCCTATCTTCGTACGAAGGCACAAAGAATGGGCCATATCCTCCACCACCAGGGGCTCAACCTGGACGAGGAGTTGTTGCAGGCCGAGCGAAATCTGGACCGCGAAGGTGACGGATGAAATACGCGATCGCGATCGGGCGCTTCTACGAGGATCTCGCCGAGCGCCTGGAGCGAGGCGCACGCGAGGCGTTCGCGGCGGGCGGACACACCGATATCGAGGTCTTTGACGTGCCGGGCGCGTTTGAGTTGCCGCTCGCGGCGAGCTACGCGGCGAAGTCAGGACGCTTTGCCGGCGTCGCGTGCTTGGGCGCGGTGATCCGCGGGGAGACCAGCCACTACGACTACGTGTGCGCCGAGGCCGCGCGCGGCATCCAGCAGGTGGCGCTCGACACCGGCGTGCCCTGCGCCTTTGGTGTTCTCACCTGCGAGAACATGGAGCAGGCGCTCGCACGGGCCGGGGGAGGCAAGCGCGACCAGGGTCGCCACGCCGCCGAGGCGGTCATGAGAATGGCCTCATTGCGCACAGAGCTGTGTAGCGGCTAGACTGGCGGACCTCATGGCCAAGGTATGTCACAGCTGCGGGAAGGGTCCCGCGTTCGGAAACAGTCGCAGTCACTCGATGGTCGCCACAAAGCGCCGCTTCGATCCGAACCTGCAAAAGGTGAAGATCCTCGTCGGCAAGGCGCCGCGCCGCGTATATGTCTGTACCCGTTGTCTGAAGGCGGGCAAGGTCACCAAGGCCCTGTAGGGCCGATAGGCGGCGTCATGCTGCGTCCTACCGATCGGAAATCGATGGGATTCCCGATCGGCCAGCACATGTGCAGAGCACATTTCGCGGGGTGGGTGGGCCTGTTTGATCTTGCCTGACTTGCCTCTCGGCCCTGCAGAGCTTTGTGTCGCCGGGTAACGACCGGTCACAGTGGTGTATTAGGAGGGCGGTGAGCGGCATCTTCGGGCGCACGCGATGGAGGCGAAAGGGTGACTGACACGAACCTGATCCGGTTCAGGGCGGCGGTGGCCGGGGCGCTCGCGCACCTGGAATCGCGCAAGGAGGAGGTCAACGACCTCAACGTGTTCCCGGTCGCCGACGGCGATACGGGCGACAACATGGTGCTCACGCTGACGGCGGTGCTGGAGGAGCTCGACCGCCTGCAAGGCAGCGACTCCAGCAGGACCATTGACGAGATCGGCCGCGAGGAGATCGTCCAGTCGGTCGCACGCGCGGCGCTGTTGGGCGCGCGAGGCAACTCGGGGGTGATCCTCTCCCAGCTGATTCGCGGGGCGGCGGAGGAGCTCGTGTCACGGCCGGGACAGCTGATCGACGGTGCATTGATCGGCGCGGCGCTTGCGAAAGCGGCCGACAGGGCCTACGCGTCGGTCAGGGAGCCCGCGGAGGGAACGATCTTGACCGTCGCCCGCGAGATGGCGCACGGGATCATGGGCGACATGGCGCACGGCCGAGACGCCGGCGTCCTCGGACCCGGGACCGAGCCCGCCGAGCAGGACCTCGCGATCGCCGGCACGTTGGAGCGCGCGGTGGCGGTCGGTCAGGAGTCGGTGAAGCGCGGCCCTGAGCTGCTGGCGGCGTTGCGCGAGGCGGGGGTCGTGGACGCGGGCGGATATGCCTTGACCGTCATCTTCGCCGGCGTGGTGGCGGCGTTGCGCGGTGACGCTCCCCCCGAGCTCGACCACTACGCACCCGCCAAGATCACCCATCCGGAGCACAGCTCGAGCACCTACCGTTTCTGCACCAACTTCGCCGTCATCGGCCGCGACCTGGTCGCCGCCCGCTATGCCGAGGCGCTGGAGGCACTCGGCGACTCGGTGCTCGTGGTAGGGGATCCCACAACGCTGAAGGTCCACCTCCACACAGACGAGCCCGAGCGAGCGACCGCGCTGTTTGACGGCGTGGGTGAGGTGTCGCACCTCGACGTGGCGGACATGCGCGCGCAGGTGGTGGAGCGCGAGGAGCGCCTACAGGCGGCGGACGCCACCACAAGCAACGGTGGGCCACCGCGCGACCACGCAGGCCACTCCGCTCCGATACGCGTGCGCTGCGGGGCGCTGGCGGTGGTCAACGGGGAGGGCCTCACACACATGTACCGCGAGCTTGGAGTGCACACAGTGGACGGCGGGCCGACGCTCAATCCCTCCACCTACGAGCTGCTCGCGGGCATCCACGAAGTGCCGGCCGAGGAGGTTGTGGTGCTGCCGGGCAGCGCGAATGTGGTGATGGCCGCCGAGCGCGCCGCGGAGCTGTCGGACAAGAAGGTGCGCGTCGTGGCGGCTACGAGCCAGCAGACGTGTCTTGCCGTGGCGGTGGCGCTACAGAGCGACCGCGACGTTGACTTGAACGCACAGGCGATGGACGAAGCGCTGGCGGCGCTGCGTGTCGGGGCGGTGGCGCAGGCAGCGCGCGCGGACGCCCAGGGGCGCTTCCAGGAGGGGGATGCCGTGGGGTTCGTCGACGAGCAGGTGCTCGCCTGGGGGGAACCCCGCGAGACGCTGCTGGCGGTCATGCGGGAGCTCGCCGGCGAGGCGGAGCTGATCAGCGTGCTTGCCGGCGCGGAGGCGCCGCTCGCTGTCGAGCGCGTCGAGGAGCTGGTCGACGGCGAGGTGGAGCTCGAGGTACGCGAGGGCGGCCAGTCGGCCTACTGGTGGCTGCTCGCCGCCGAGTAGCGACGCATGGCGGCTGGTAGGCGCGGCGACCTGGGAGTGACCGCTGTGGCGGTCATCATCCTTGTTGGAGATGCCGCGCCCCACAGTCACCGCGATCGTTCCGCCGGCCGACGCTCAAGCGCCTGACACTGCTGGTACCGCCGCCTTCGCGGCCACTGGGCGTTTGGACCCCCCCTTCGCTTTCGCCGCCTCCGAGCGCTTGGAGCCGGCGGCAATGCTGGCGGCACCGGTGCGCTGGCCGCGCCCCTCACGCCTGCGCGAGCCGCTGAAGGCCCCGCGAGGAAAGGCGGGCGACGCGATGACCGCGCTTGGCTTGCATACTGTTGGAGACCTGTTGGAGCACCTCCCGCGTGACCGTCGCGAGGCGCGCGCGGTGGCGCGGCTGCAGGTGGGCGAGCAGGCGACCGTGGCGGTGCAGGTGCGCTCGATCTCAAGCCGTCCTGTGCGCCGGCGGGGGATGCGCGGGCTGGTGGAGGCGACGGTGTTCGATGCGAGCGGGTCGATGCGGGCGACCTTCTTCAACCAGCCTTGGCTGGTCGACCGCTACCCGCCCGGGACGCGTGTGGTGCTGCACGGCAAGGCCGACCGGGGCGGGCGCTTCCGTGTTTCGCACCACGCGCCGGGCTCCGACATCGGCGCCGAGGACGACCAGACCCGGTCGGTCGCCCACTATCCCGCTGCCGAGGGCATCAGCTCAACGCAAATCCTCACGCTCGTGCGCGAGATTCGGCACAGCTTGCACGAGGTCTCCGAGCCGCTCGCGGCCGCGATTCGCGTCGCCGACGAGCTTCCAGATCGTGCCGCCGCGCTCGCCGCTATCCATTTCGCGAGCGGAGATGACGAGCCCCAGAAAGGCCTCCGACGGCTCGCCTTCGACGAGCTCCTGTTGTGCCAGCTTGCTTTCCTGGTGCGACGTGGCCGGCGCGCCGAGCAGGTTCGCGCGAGACCGCTCCAGGATCCGCCAACGCTGACCGAGCGCTGGCTTGAGGCATCGCTGCCGTTCGAGCCAACCGGTGACCAGTGGGCGGCGATCACCACGATCGGCGTGGATCTGGAGCAAGGCACGCCGATGCAGCGACTGTTGATGGGGGAGGTCGGCAGTGGCAAGACCGTGGTGGCGCTGTGGGCGATGCTCCGCGCCGTGGAGCACGGCGGGCAGGCGGCGCTGATGGCGCCCACCGAGACGCTCGCCGAGCAGCACTTCGCGACGCTCCAGCGCCTGCTCGGGGGCGAGCCGATAGCGGTGGCGCTGCTGACGGGGTCAACCCCGGCGAGCAGGCGGGCGGACACGCTCGGCAAGCTCGCAAGCGGCGAGCTCTCGCTCGTGGTGGGCACGCACGCCTTGATCGAGCCGGACGTGCGCTTCCGTGAGCTTGTCGTGGCAGTCGTGGACGAGCAGCACCGCTTCGGCGTGCGCCAGCGGGGCGCGCTCGAGAATCACGATCCCGCCCACCCTCCCCACACGCTGCACATGACCGCGACCCCAATCCCCCGCACGCTCGCGTTGGCGCGTCACGGCGACCTCGACCGCAGTGTGCTGCGCGAGCTGCCCAAAGGGCGCCAGGCGATCGGCACCCGTATCGTCGCCGGCGAGGAGGGGCGCGTGGAGGCATACCGGCTGCTCTGCGAGCAGCTCGACGCGGGGCGCCAGGCGTATGTGGTCTGTCCTCTTGTTGAGGACGGGACAGACAGCGCCACGGCGGGCTCATCCGCGAGCGAGGCGCGTGCGGCCACGAGCGAGTTCGAGCGGCTACGTCGCCACGAGCTCGCCGGTCGTCGCCTTGCGTTGCTCCACGGGCAGATGCGTCCGCGCGAGAAGCAGCAGGCGATGGAGGAGTTCGCCTCCGGACAGGCGGAAGTTCTGGTGGCGACCACCGTGATCGAGGTGGGAGTCGACGTTCCGAACGCCACGGTCATGCTGGTCGAGAACGCGGAGCGCTTTGGCATCTCGCAGCTGCACCAACTGCGCGGGCGCGTGGGGCGGGGAGAGCACGCCTCGACGTGCATGCTTGCCGGTCCGCCCACCTCGGCCCGTTTGCGTGCGCTGGTGGAACACTCCGACGGGTTTCGCCTCGCTGAGATCGACCTGCGTTTGCGCAAGGAGGGCGAGCTGATCGGCACGCGTCAGTCGGGGCTCGGACAGTTCAAGTTCGCGATCCTCCCCGACGACGCCGACCTGCTCGAGCGGGCGCGGGCACGCGCGAAGGCGATCCTGCGCGAGGACCCCGACCTGAGTGGGCCGCTGCACGCCCTGCTCGGTGAAGCGCTCGAGGACGCCTTCGGGCCCCAGGCGTTGCTGCCGATCCCCGCATGAGTCACGGGAGCCGGCCGTGCGGGTGATCGCCGGGCGTTTCCGCGGTCGCCGATTGAAGTCGCCGTCGGGGGAGAAGACGACGCGGCCGACGTCCGATCGGGTGCGCGAGGCGTGTTTCTCGATGCTCGGGGATCTCCACGGGACGGTCGTGCTCGACCTGTTCGCGGGGACCGGTGCGCTCGGTATCGAGGCGCTCTCCAGGGGCGCTGAGCGAGCCGTGTTCGTAGAGCGCGACGCCGCCGCGTTGCGGGCGCTGCGGGCAAATCTCGACGCGCTCGGGCTCACGAATCTGGAAGTGCAAGTGAGGGCGGGGGACGCGTTCGTAGCGTTGCGCACCGCACGCAAGGCCGGCGAAACGTACGATCTCGTGTTCGTGGATCCTCCATACAGCCGCGCCGGCGAGCTCGAAGGCGAGCTGGGGCCGGTGTTGCCGGGCTTGCTCGCGCCGGGAGCCAGGGTGGTTGTGGAGAGCGATCGGCGAGCCCCGCTGCGACTTGCGCTCGCGGTGGAGCGCGAGAGACGCTATGGAGACACCGTGATCACAATTCACCGCCACGCCACGGAGGGCGACGATGAGCGTTAGTAGGTCCATCGCCGTGTGTCCCGGGTCCTACGATCCGATCACAAATGGCCATCTGGATGTGATTCGCCGTGCCGCCGGCCTTTACGACGAGGTGGTGGTTGCGGTCGTGAACCGCTCGGTGCGCAAGGACAAGACCCTGTTTGACATCGATGAGCGGATGGCGTTCATCGAAGAGGCGCTCGCAGACCTGCCCGGGGTGCGGGCGCAGCCATTCAACACGCTCGTGGTGGACTTCGCCAGGAAGGTGGGGGCGAAGGCGATCGTGAAGGGTTTGCGGGCGATCTCCGACTTCGAGTACGAGTTCGAGATGAACCAGCTCAACCGCCGGCAGGATCCCGAGATAGAGTCGGTGTATCTGATGGCAAGCCCGCAATACAGCTTTCTGTCCTCCAGTGGCGTAAAGGAGCTCGCCACTTTCGGCGGCCGGATCGACGATCTCGTGCCTGCCAAGGTCGCCGAGCGCTTGCAGGAAGAGTTGCGGCGTTGACGAACTTTCCTGACGTGAAACCCATCTTCAGAGACAATCCCGCTCACATGTCGTGGCGCCCCATGGCTCCGTCAGGCCCGACGCATCCCGGAGGTGAGAGCTGATGGACGTACTGGTGCTGATCGACAAGCTCGACGATCTGGTGCACAACGCCAAGCCTGTGCCCCTCACCGACCAGGTGCGGGTGGACAAGGAGGAGATCTACGACATCCTCGACCAGATGCGCGCGACGATCCCCGAGGAGATCAAGCAGGCGCGCTGGATCGTCAAGGAGCGCCAGGAGATGCTCGCAGAGGCCAAGAAGGAGGCCGAGCGGATCGTCAAGGACGCCCGTGAGCGCCAAGAGCAGCTGGTGGGCGAAGAGGAGGTCACCAAGCAGGCCGAGCGCGCCGCCGAGGACATCATCGAGGACGCCCGCACCCGCGAGCGCGAGATTCGTCTAGGCGCCGAGGACTACGCCGATGAGATCCTCAACACGCTTGAGGTCAACCTCTCCAAGTTCATCGCCGCCGTGCAACGCGGCCGCGAGCGCCTTCAAGGCAAGGACGAGCCCGCCGAAGTCAGCTAGGACGCCCGTCGGCACGGCGCGATACTGCGTCCTCGCTCCCTTGTGTGCGAAGCACACGGCGGT
Organism: uncultured Solirubrobacterales bacterium; assembly: GCA_963702905.1. GTDB lineage: Bacteria > Actinomycetota > Thermoleophilia > Solirubrobacterales > Solirubrobacteraceae > Palsa-744. Next base: position 2,590,718 of record OY969769.1, on the reverse strand, counting down.
CACTGCGTCCTTGTCTCGCTTGGCCGACGAACGTCCTAGCGGCTTGGTTTGACGAACACATGTGTTGCTTGAGTGTTGTTTTTGAGTAGGGTGCGCGCGTGAGCTCGCCCCTGAAGCACCGCCTGGAAGTGGCCAAGACCCTGCTCGGCACCGGCATGATCGCGCCGGTGCGTCCCGACAGGGCGGTTCGCTCGGTCGTGGCGCTGAAGCGCTGGGGACCCACACCCGCGGCCGCATACACCGGCTCAGCCGCGCGTTTCCCCGACCGCGAGGCGATCGTCGACGACCGCGGGACGCTCACGTTTGAAGAGGTGCACCGACGCACGAACGCGCTCGCCAAAGAGATGGCGGCGGCGGGCATAAAAGAAGGCGACGGAGTGGCGATCATGTGTCGCAACCACCGTGGCTTCATCGAGGCGACCGTCGCCTGCTCGAAGCTGGGGGCAAGCGCGCTCTACCTGAACACCGCCTTCGCCGGCCCGCAGATAACCGACGTGATGCGCCGCGAGAACCCGGCGGGCTTGGTGTACGACGAAGACTTCGCGAACCTGGTCGCCGATGGTGGGGAGGGACGCAAGCGCTTCGTGGCGTGGAGCGAGCCAGGAGGCACGCCGCAGGACCCTCATATCGAGGATCTCATCGCGCGGGGAAGCACCGCTGACTGTAAGCCGCCCGCGGAGAGCGGCAAGGTCGTGATCTTGACTTCCGGTACCACCGGTACCCCCAAGGGCGCCGCGCGCAAACAGCCCGACTCGCTCGAGCCCGCGGCGGCGCTGTTCTCGAAGATCCCCTTGAAGGCGCGCGAGACGACGATGATCGCCGCGCCGATGTTCCACTCGTGGGGCTTCGCCCACTTCACGCTGGGACTGCCGCTCTCCTCGACGCTTGTGCTGCGCCGACGTTTCGACCCGCTCGACACGATCCGGGCCGTGGCAGAGCATCGCGCTACCGCGCTCGCGGTTGTGCCGGTGATGCTGCAGCGCATCCTCGAGCTGCCCAAGGAGGCACTCGAGGGCTTTGACCTGCACGCGCTGAAGATCATCGCGGCAAGCGGCTCTGCCCTACCGGGCGAGCTCGCCACGCGTGTGATGGACGTCTTCGGCGACGTGCTCTACAACCTGTACGGCTCCACCGAGGTGGCGTGGGCGACGATCGCCACTCCCGCCGACCTGCGCGCCGCCCCCGGCACGGCCGGCAAGCCGCCGATGGGGACGGTCGTGAAGCTGCTCGACGACGAGGGCCGTGAGGTGCCCCAGGGCGAGAACGGCCGTATCTTCGTCGCCAACGAGATGGTCTTCGAGGGCTACACCGGCGGTGGCGGCAAGGAGATCATCGGCGGCTTGATGAGCACCGGCGACGTCGGTCGCTTCGATTCGGGCGGTCGTCTGTTCGTGGACGGTCGCGACGACGAGATGATTGTCTCCGGCGGGGAGAACGTATTCCCGCGCGAGGTGGAGGATCTGCTCTCAGACCACGAGGCGATCGAGGAGGCCGCGGTTATCGGTGTCGAGGACGCCGAGTTCGGTCAGCGCTTGAAGGCGTTCGTGGTGTGCCGCAACGGCGGCGGACTGACCGAAGACGCGGTGAAGGAGTACGTCAAGCACAATCTCGCCCGCTACAAGGTGCCGCGCGAAGTGGTGTTTCTCGACGAGCTGCCTCGCAACGCCACAGGCAAGGTGCTCAAGCGCGAGCTACGCGACAGCGGCTGACCGCTTGCGGCCCACCTGCGAAGGGTCGCTAGCCTGAGATGACTATGACAGCGGTGACGCACCTTCTCGACCTGGGGGGCATGCGCCTCAGCGCCGGCGAGGGGCGGCGCCTTGACCTGGCGGTGAAGATCGACCCGCTCACGCTTGGAGGCGAGCCCTACGCGGCGACGCCGGATGCGGTGCCCGTGAGACTCGACGTGTCGCGCATGGCCGGCGCCGGGTACGCCCTTCGACTGCGCTTTGCGGCGACGCTTACGGGCGCTTGCATGCGCTGCTTGAAGGACGCCGCGCGCGAGATCGAGGTGGACGCGCGTGAGGTGGATGCGCCCGGCGGCGGCGAGGAGCTCTCCAGTCCCTACGTCACCGACGAGGAGCTCGACCTTGCAGGATGGGCACGAGATGCGTTCGCGCTTGCTCTCCCCACGCAGGTGCTGTGCCGCGAGGAGTGTGCGGGATTGTGCCCGGTGTGCGCAGCCGACCTCAACGACGCAGGCCCCGACCACGCGCACGAGCGCTCCCCCGACCCGCGCTGGGCCAAGCTGAGCGAGCTGAAGCTCGAATAGCCGTGGCGCGGGTACTCCAAATGCGGGTACCCCGAAAACGGCTGGTTGCGGCCCACCCTGGTAGCCTGTGCCGCCGATGGCGGTCCCAAAGAAAAAGCAATCTCACAGCCGTACCGCGCTGCGCCGCGCCAATCACAAGATCGAGGCGCCCGCGGTGAACGAGTGTCCGCGCTGCCACAGTCCGCGCAGGCCCCACCGGGTGTGCCCAGTGTGCGGCACGTATGCGGGCCGCGAGGTCGTGGCTCAACACGCGCACGACCACGAGCACGATCACGACCACGAGTAGCCGGTGAGCGGAGAGTCCGCTCTCCCCGAAGGCAGTCGGGAGTCTGACAATGCCGCGCGCGCGCGGCCGGTCGTGGCGGTGGACGCAAACGGCGCCGACCTGGGTCCCGCCGAGGTAGCCGCCGGCGCGGCGCTCGCGGCGCAGCAGGGCGTGCGCGTGCTCCTATTCGGTCCAGCGCAGGAGATCGGACCGACCCCCGACGGCGTCGAGCTGGTGGACGCGCCGGTGTCGGTGGCCAAGAGCGCAGACCCGGTGAAGGCGGTGCGCGCGACACCTGACGCGTCGATCGTGCAAGCGGCGAAGGCCGTCGGCGAAGGCCGCGCGCAGGCGCTCGTGTGCGCAGGTGGCACGGGCGCGGCGCTCGCGGCGGGGCTCTTCAACGTGAAGCGCGCACGCGGCGTGCACCGCCCGGCGCTCGCATTGCCGCTACCCGTCCCTGGCACTCCCGTGACGCTGCTGGACGTTGGCGCCAACGACCAGGCACGCAGCGATCATCTCGTGCAGTACGCGTTCATGGGCGCCGCGTTCGCGAAGGCGGTGCTCGGCGTCGAGCGCCCACGCGTAGGGCTGCTCTCAAACGGCGCGGAGTCAGAGCGTGGCAGCGAGCTCGTGCTCGCCACCGGCGCGGCCCTACGCGAGCGAGCGAGCGAGGACGGATTGCACTTCGTGGGCAACGTCGAGGGCGGTGACATAGTGGGAGGTGTGGCGGACGTGATCGTCACTGACGGCTTCACCGGGAACATCGCGTTGAAGCTGATGGAGGGTGTCTCCCAGACGATGCTTGGCGCGGTGAGGAGGGCGGCTACATCGTCGTTGCGGGGCAAGCTCGGCGGCATCCTCCTGCGCCCGTCACTGAGGGGCTTTCGCGACGAGATCGACCCCGAAGGACAGGGCGGGGCGTACCTACTCGGGTTGCGTCGTCTCGCGGTGGTCCCACACGGACGATTCACGCGCCGCGGCTTCGCCCAGGCGATCCTTCGCGCAGAGCTGGGTGCCCGCGAGGATGTCGTCGGCGCGACGCACGCCGCGCTCGAGGAGGCAGGGGCCTTGAGGAAGGTCCCCACGTCCGCAGATCAGGCTAGCCTGGAGGGCTAATGACCCGCGAGCAAGTGTTCGTCCTCATACAGGCCCATCTGGCCGACGAGCTGGACCTGGAGCCCGAGCAGATCGCGGAGGGCACCCGCTTCAAGGAGGATCTGGAGGCGGATTCGCTTGACCTCTACACGTTGGTGCAGGAGCTCGAGGACACTTACGGCGTGCGCATCCCCGACGAGCAGGCAGCCGACATTCTCACCGTAGGCCAAGCCGTAGACTTCGTAGTGGCAAACTCGAGTAATGGCTGAGCAGGACACGCTGGGAGGGGTTGCGCTGTTGCAGGCGCTGCTCGACGAGTTGCCCGAGGAGCTCGCGCGGCAAGTGTTCACGCACGCCTCCTGGAGTGACCGGCGCGCGGATTCCTACACCCGCCTCGCGTTCCTGGGCGACAGCGTGCTCGCGCTGGCGGTCACGACGCACCTCTATCCCCGCCTGGAGGCCGAGCGCTTCGGCGCCGGGCGGCTGACCAAGATCCGCGCGCAAGCAGTCTCGGGTAGGTCGTGTCGGGTCGTGGCCGAACGCCTCGGTGTCGGCGAGCGCCTGCGCGCCGCCGCCCCGCTCAACGGCGAAGGCAGGCACGTGGGGATGCTAGAGACAGAGCGAGTGCTCGCTTCGGTGATCGAGGCGGTGATCGGGGCCTGCTACCTGCACGCTGGGTATGAGCCCACCGCGGAGGCGGTGGTGGAGGCATTCATGCCGGAGATCGAGCACGCGCTGAGCAATCCGCTCGACTTCAAGTCGGCCCTCCAGGAGCAGCTCGCCCAGCGCGGCGAGACGATCTCCTATGAGGTGACCGACGAGCACGGTCCGCCGCACAACCGTACGTTCGTGGTTGTCGCCTCGGTCGACGGCAAACCGCTCGGGACAGGGACCGGTCGCAGCAAGAAGCACGCTGAGCAACAGGCTGCGAGTGAGGCGCTGGAGAGCCTCGGGAAGGCATGAGCACGCATGGCGGCGCCGGGCTGTGTCCTCGGTCGCTTATGTGCGAAGCACACTGCGCTCCCTGCGTCCTTGCCCGGCTTGCCCTGCGTGCCCATGCCGAGCCAGTGGCAGTCAGCGGCGCTCCAGGCTGGGTGAGCCGATGCATCTGAAGTCACTCACCCTGAAGGGTTTCAAGTCCTTCCCTGACCGCACGAAACTCGACTTCGGGCCGGGCGTGAGCGTCGTGGTTGGGCCCAACGGGTCGGGCAAGTCAAACGTCACCGATGCGCTGTTGTGGGCGATGGGCGAGCAGTCGCCGCTGGCGGTGAGAGGCCAGTCGATGCAGGACGTGATCTTCGGCGGTGGGCGTGGCGTGCAGGCGCGCAGCTCAGCGGAGGTGGAGATCGTGCTCGACAACTCCGACGGCACCGTTGATGTGCCGCTGTCGGAGATCTCGATCGTGCGAAGGCTCGACCGCTCAGGCGAGGGGGAGTACCGCCTCAACGGCGCGCGTTGCCGCCTCGTGGACGTGATCGAGGTGCTCTCCGACACGGGTCTCGGCAAGGAGACGCACTCTGTCATCTCCCAAGGGAGGGTTGAGGCGATCGTGACCTCAAAGCCCCGCGACAGGCGTCTTCTGATCGAGGAGGCGGCAGGCCTTGGCAAGCACCGCAAGCGCCGCCGTCGCGCGCAGCTGAAGCTCGAGCGCACACAGGAGAACCTTGATCGCGCGCTCGATGTGGAGCGTGAGGCGCGCACACGCTTGCGTCCGCTCAAGCGCCAGGCCGAGGCGGCGGAGTTGCACGAGCGGTTGGAGCGCCAGATGCTGGAGGCCCGTCTTGAGCTTGCGCGCGAGGCCGTGCGCGCCAGGCGGGCGGAGCTCGTGGACGCCGAGGAAGGGGCGCAGGCCGCCAGGGCCGCGAGGGCTCAGATCGAGACGCGCCTGCAGGCGGTGGCGCGGCGGCGCGAGCAAGCCGAGGAGGCGCTCGCACAGCGCACCGAGCGCCACGACGCGCTCGCCAAGCGCGCATACGAGGCGCGCTCGGCGCGCGAGCGGTTGCAGATGCGCGGTGAGCAGGCGGCCGCGACCGCCGCGACGGTCGCGCAGCGGGCGGCCCGCATCGAGATCGAGCTGGGAGCGCTCGAGCAGAGCCACGTGGGCGAGGAGGGGAGCGACCCCGCGGCCACAGAGCAGGCGGCGAGCGAGGGTCGTGTGCGGGCGCTTGAGAGCGCGCTTGCCGAGATAGACCAGGAGCGCGAGCGGGAGACCGAGCGCGAGATCGAGGGGTTGCGTGCCGAGCAGGAGGCTGCCGCCGCGCGCGCGGAGGAGCTGAAGGTGGAGCTGGTGACCGCGCGCGAGGCGCGCGAGCAGGCCGACGCGCATGCCGAGCAGGCCCGCACCGCCCTGCGCGAAGCCGAAGCGGAGGCTGAGGTCGCACGCCGCGACGCCGCCAAGGTGGGAGCGGAGCTTGCGGCGGCGAACCAGTTCCTGCGCAGTCATGCGGGCGTGGGCGGAGCGCAGGCCGATTCCCCGCGTGCGTTGAGCGAGGCGTTGCAGGTGGAGCCGGGCTATGAGCTGGCGCTCGCGGCGGCGCTCGGCGGGCGGCTCGATGCGGCGCTCGTGCGGGACATGGATGGCGCGCGTGCGCTGCTCGACCGCGTGGGCCAGGACGGGGGAGCGGCGCTGCTCGCGGGGGACGCGGCGAGCGAGGACACGAGCGCTGCCGCCGAAGGCTGGAGCAAAGGAGCTGGTGTCTCGGCGGACGACCCGCCGGCGCCCGGAGCGCAGCGGCTCCTCGACCTGCTCGGTGGGTCGGGCGCGGTGCTCGATCTGGCACGCAGGCTGCTCGCGGACGCGTGGGTGGTAGACAGCCTCGACGATCTCAGCGAGGGCTTCGAGGGCGTGGCCACCACACGCTCAGGGCGGGTGCTGTTCGCCTGTTGGGGCGAGGTGCGTCAGGTCACCGAGGGGGGCGCGGAGCGGGTGCTGGCGAGGCGCAACGAGCGCGACCGACTGATCGGCGAGAGCGAGAGCGCGGTCGCCGCCGAGCACGCGGCGCGCGCGGCGGTGGAGCAGGCGCTCGGTCGTCTGCAGGAGGCAGGCGTGGCACGCGACAGCGCGGACGGCGCGTTGCGTGAAGCCGACCGCAAACTGGCGGAGGCGGCCGAGGCGCAGCGTAAAACTGCGTGGCTGATCGAGCAGCGCCGCGCCGCCCCCGAGCAGGGACCGTTGGCGGTGAGGCGCGCCGAGCTGCAGGGAGAGCTTGCGGCAGAGCGCCGGGCTGTGGAGCGCAGAGCAGCCGAGGAAGCCCAGCGGGTGGCACGGATCGAGCGCTTGCGTGCGCGGCGCGCCGCCGATATCGAGCTGGCTCCGCGCGCCGCGCGTCTATCCGAGGCGCTCGCGGGTGCGGGCGAGGCGATGGGCGGACTGCTTGAGCAGATCGAGGAGCTGCTCGGCCAGGACAAGGCCGAGGGCGAGCAGGTGTCGGCTGAGCTGCGGGCGTGTGCGCAGGAGGAGGCGGAGATCCAGACGGCGTTGAAGGTGGAGGGTGAGGCGGTCACCGGTGCCGAGGTGGCGGCGCAGCGGTTGCGCGACCAAGCCTCCGAGGCCGAAGAGGAGCTGCGCGGTGTGTGCGAGCGCCTCGAGCTGCCGGTGCCCGGGGCGCCGTCTGAGGAGAGTGAGTCGCCCGAGCAACCCGAAGCGCAAGCCGAGCCGTTGGGTGAGGAGCAGGAAGAGGCACTCAGGGCGCGTCTTGAGCGCCTCGCCCGCCGGCGTGAGCAGCTCGGGCCCGTCAATCCCCTCGCGGGGCAGGAGTATGCGGAGGCGATCGCTCACGTCGAGGAGCTCGAGGAGCGGCGTACGGACCTCGAGACCGCGCTGCGGGAGCTGAAGACGGTCATCCGTGAAATCGACCGTCAGATCCACGAGACGTTCACTGCGACGTTCGACGCGGCCGCGCGTAACTTCGAGGAGCTCGCCGGCGACGTGTTCCCGGGAGGGAGCGGTCGTCTGCGGCTGGTCAAGGACGAGCAGGCCCAGCGGTCCGTGCTCGGTGGCCAACCCGCCCCCGGGGAGGGCGAGGCGAGCGCCGAGGCCGAGCCGGAGGATGACGTGGAGGAGCAGGAGGAAGAAGAGATGCTCGGCGTGGAGATCGAGATCACCCCGGCGGGCAAGTCGACCAAGCGCCTGTCGTTGCTCTCCGGTGGGGAGAAGTCGATGACCGCGCTCGCCTTCCTGTTCTCTGTGTTCCTTGCGCGCCCGTGCCCGTTCTATGTGCTCGACGAGGTGGAGGCGGCGCTTGACGACCTCAACCTCGACCGCTTCCTCACGTTGCTGCGCCGCTACGCCGACCGGGCGCAGTTCATCGTGATAACTCACCAGAAGCGCACGATGGAGGCCGCTGACTGGCTGTATGGGGTGTCGATGGCCGATAACGGTGTCTCCAAGGTGCTCTCCAGGCGACTCCTCAAGGAGGACGCGGCGCCTCAGCCGACGCCGGTGGAGGAGCCGCCTCGGGTCGCTCCCGTCGCATAGGGAGACGCATGCCGCGGGAATGGTCAGAGCTGTTCATCACGGGGACGCCCGCGAGCGATGCCGGTGGGCTCGAGCCGGGGGAGGGCAAGGAGCGCCGGCGTGGGCTGTTCAGGCGCTTGCGGGAGAACCTCTCCAAGACAAGGCAGGCGCTCGGCACGGAGATTCAGGCGACGCTCTTCTCAACGCTCGACGAGCACACTTGGGAGAGGCTCGAGGAGGCGCTCATCATGGCCGACGTGGGGGCGTCCACGACGGCGGCGGTGGTGGAAACGCTTGAGACCGAGGCGACCAAGGGTGGGTTGACGAGCGGTCTGGCGCTCTCTGAGCGGCTGGTCGAGCTGCTGGCGGACACTGCTCGCAGCGAGGATTCGCACATCGACATCCGCGCGAAGCCCACCGTGATCCTTGCCGTGGGGGTGAACGGCACGGGCAAGACCACGACGATCGGCAAGCTCGCCTGGCATCTACGCAAGGAGCTGGGCGTGAGTGTGCTGCTCGGCGCCGCCGATACGTTCCGGGCGGCCGCCACCGAGCAGCTGGAGGAGTGGGCGCGCAGGGCAGACTGCGAGATCGTCATTGGACCGGAGGGCTCAGACCCGGGGTCGGTCGCGTTCGAAGCGGTCGCGCAAGCGCGCGCGAGGGAGATCGATGTCGTGATCGTAGACACGGCCGGGCGTTTGCACACCCAGGACGACCTGATGGGGGAGCTCGCGAAGGTGAGGCGCGTGATCGAGCGCCAACTGGAGGGTGCGCCACACGAGACGCTGTTGACCGTGGACGCGACAACCGGCCAGAACGGTTTGCGCCAGGCTCAGCTGTTCGCACAGTCGGCGGGGGTGAGCGGGATCGTGCTCACGAAGCTCGATGGCACCGCGCGTGGGGGGATCGCGCTCGCGATAGCGCGCGAGCTTCGAGCTGCCCGTGAAGCTGATCGGGATCGGCGAGCAGCTGGAGGACCTGCGGCCCTTCGATCCGGACGATTTTGCCCGCGCGCTCGTGGCTGAGGGATAATCAGGTCATGAACGCTTGGATTGTGTGGGTTGTGGTGGCGTGTGTGCTCGGCGTGGGCGAGATGCACCAGGGCGGCTTCTACCTGGCTCCGTTCGCCGCCGGGGCGGCCCTCGCGGCCGTGGTTGGGCTGCTGGGCGTGGGCTTCGCGCTCTCGGCGGTGCTCTTCCTGGCGACCTCTGGCGTCGTGTTCGCAACCCTGCGTCCGGTGGCGCAGCGGCACCGCCGGCTACCGCCGTCGATAAGGACGGGAGCCGCCGCGTTGATCGGACGCAAGGCGACCGTGATCGAACGCATCGCCAACGACGAGGGTGTGGGTTGCGTGAAGATCGACGGCGAGGTGTGGACTGCGCGGAGCTTCGATGAAGACCAGGTGTTCGACCCGGGCGAACGCGTCGAAGTCGTAGAAATCCGGGGGGCGACCGCACTCGTCATGCATTAGGCGTCATGACGACGCTTCGTTGTGGCGACGGTCCTTCCCGCTCACTGAGAGACTGTGGGGACTAGGGAACCGAAGGAAAGGAAGACCAACCCCAATGGCTGCTCTCATCGTCTTGGCCGTTGTCGTGCTGTTCGTGCTGGTGGTGGCGGCGCGCACAATTCGTGTGATCCCGCAGGCGCGGGCGGGGGTGGTGGAGCGGCTCGGCCGCTACAGCCGCACGCTCGAGCCGGGTCTCACGATCGTCACCCCGTTCATCGACCGGGTGAAGCCGCTCGTGGATTTGCGCGAGCAAGTGGTGAACTTCTCGCCCCAGTCGGTGATCACCGAAGACAACGTGGTGGTGGCGATCGAAACGGTTCTCTACTTCACGATCACCGACCCAAAGTCGGCGACATATGAAGTGGCGAACCCGTTGCAAGCGATCGAGCAGCTGACCGTCACGACGCTGCGCAACGTGATCGGCGGGCTCACCCTGGAGGACACGCTCACCGCCCGTGAGAGCGTCAACACTCAGCTTCGTGTGGTACTGGACGAGGCGACCGGCAAGTGGGGGATACGGATCAACCGAGTGGAGATCAAGTCGGTTGACCCGCCGCAGGACATCAGGGCGGCGATGGAGAAGCAGATGCGCGCCGAGCGTGACCGCCGTGCGGCGATCCTCACGGCAGAAGGCGAGAAGCAGGCGCAGGTGCTCACCGCCGAAGGCCAACAGCAGGCTGTGGTGCTACGCGCCGAGGGCGACCGCCAGGCAGCCGTTCTACGCGCCGAAGGCGAAGCGAAGGCAATCGACACCGTATTCAAAGCGATCCACGAGGGCAAACCCTCACGGGAGCTGCTCAGCTACGAATACCTACAGATGCTCCCGTCACTGGCCGAAGGCGACGCGAACAAGGTGTTCGTGATCCCCTCCGAGTTCGCCGAGGCGTTCGGGGGGATCGGCGAGGCGCTCACGCGGCGTACGGGCGAGAAGCCTTCCACGCCTGACCCGTCCTGAGCGCTCCGTGCGCGTTGCCCTCTCAACACTTGCCATCTCACCACCGGCGGAGCCGGTGGTGAGCCTTGGCGAGCGGCTGTAAGAATTGGGCGACTGATGTTCGACTCCCTCGCAGAGAAGCTCCAAGCGACGCTCGGCGACGTGCGCCAGCGAGGGACGCTGACCGATAAGGACATCGAGCAGGCGATGCGGGAGATCCGCCTCGCGCTGCTTGAGGCGGACGTGAACTTCAAGGTGGTGAAGCAGTTCACGAGCGACGTGCGGGAGCGCTGCGTTGGCGCGGAGATTGTGGGCAAGCTCAATCCCGGCCAGCAGGTCGTGAAGATAGTCGCGGAGGAGCTCACCAGATTGATGGGAGGCCCACCCGCTCCCGGCTCATCCGCCGGCGGACCGGAGGGGGAGACCGCAACCCTGAGCTTCGCGCCGAGCCCCCCGACGGTGATCTTGATGGCGGGGTTGCAAGGCTCGGGCAAGACCACCGCCACGGCGAAGCTCGCGAGGTACCTACGCGAGGAGCACTCCTCCTCGGTGGCGGTGGCGGCGTGTGATGTGTATCGCCCCGCTGCGGTTGACCAGCTCGTGAAGGTGGGGGCGCAGGCAGGCGCGGAGGTTTACGAGCAAGGCACAGACCGCGATCCGGTGGAGATCGCCAAGTGGGCGCTTGAGCGGGCGGAGCGCGAGGGCAAGGACGTGCTGATCGTGGACACGAGCGGTCGGTTGCACGTGGACGAGGAGTTGATGGCGGAGCTCGTGAGGATCCGCGACGCGGTGAAACCCCAGGACGTGCTGCTGGTGGTGGATGCGATGACCGGCCAGGACGCGGTGAACGTCGCCGAGCAGTTCGGTGCGGCGGTGGAATTCGACGGGGTGGTGATGAGCAAGCTCGACGGCGACGCGCGCGGGGGTGCGGCGCTGTCGGTGAAGGCGGTGACAGGGAAGCCGATTTTGTTCGCCTCCACCGGAGAGAAGCTCGACCAGTTCGAGCGCTTCCACCCCGACCGCATCGCCCAGCGGATTCTCGGGATGGGCGACGTGATGAGCCTGATCGAGAAGGCCGAGCGCCAGTTTGACGAGGACCAGGCGGTGGAGCTCGAGCGCAAGCTGCGGCGCAACGAGTTCGGGTTGGACGATTTCCTCGACCAGCTCAAGACGATCCGCAAGATGGGGCCGCTCACGAGCGTGTTGGGGATGATCCCCGGCTTCGCGGGGGCGCAGTTGAAGGGGATGAAGGTGGACGAGCGCGAGCTCGACCGGGTGCAGGCGATCATTCTCTCGATGACCCCCGAAGAGCGCACCCGGCCGGAGCTGATCAAGGGCTCGCGACGGTTGCGGATCGCGCGAGGATCGGGGACGAACGTGCAACAGGTGAACCAGCTCGTCAAGCAGTTCGGGCAGATGCGCAAGGTGATGAAGCAGGTAGGGCGCGGCAAGATGCCGGATCTCGGCGCATTGATGCGTCAAGCTCGCTGAGAGGTCACGCAGGCCTTCTCAGCCCCTACCGTCTAAGCTCTCAAGCTGACTTCAAGCATCCAGAGAGGAAAACGTGTCGGTAAGACTGAGGCTCACGCGTGTGGGCGCAAGGAAGAATCCTGTGTGGCGTGTGGTGGTGGCGGATCAGCGCTCTCCGCGCGATGGTCGCGTGATCGAGACGATCGGGCACTACAACGCGCAGACAGACCCGTCGACGATCGTGATCGACGAGGAGCGTGCGAAGAGCTGGTTGGCGCGTGGGGCACAACCGTCGAACACTGTGCGTAAGCTGCTACGCATCCAGGGCATCAAGTCCTAGAGCAGGGCTCTACGGGAGAGGTTGACCCTGTGGCTGAGGAGAGAATGAGGGAGCTGCTCGAGTACCTCGCGCAGGGTCTGGTGGACAGCCCGGAAGAGGTGTCGGTGGAGCAGTTCGAGGAGGACGACGGCACGGTGGTGTTGGAGCTGTGCGTCGCCGACGATGATTACGGTCAGGTGATTGGCCGTGGGGGTCGTACCGCGCAGGCGTTGCGCACGGTGGTGAAGGCGTCGGCGGTGAACGCGAAGCGTCGCGTGCTGGTCGACATCGTCGACTAGGTGGGTCCCGTGGCGGGTGCGAGCGGTGGCTCGCAATCCATGTCAGCCGGTCGCGTGGGCCGCGCGCACGGGTTGGACGGCAGCTTCTACGTGACAGGCGCCCGTCCCCGATTGCTCGCACTGGGGATGGCTGTGACGCTCGACGGGCGCGCAACCGAGATCGTGCGGCGCGCGGGGACCGACGAGCGCCCGATAGTGCGCCTGCGGGGGATTGAGGGGCGCGAGGCGGCCGAGCGGTTGCGTGGGGTAGAGCTGAGGGTCGAGCGCGCGGACGCTCCGTCGCTCGGGGAGGGCGAGTGGTGGGCGGGGGATTTGGAGGGCTGCGAGGTCGTGGACGGGACGCGGGTCGTTGGTGTGGTGAGCAGATTGTTGGAGTTGCCCTCGTGCGAGGCGCTTGAAGTGAGGCCTGCGGCGGAGACCGAGAATGCCCCCGTGTCGGGGGGGCGCGTGCCTGACGGGATCCTCATCCCGCTCGTGCGCGACGCGATCAGGGAGGTGGATGTGGCCAACGGTCGCATCGACGTGGACATGAGCTTTGTGGAGGAGGGTTGATGGAGATCGACATCGTCACCCTCTTCCCCGAGTGGTTTGAGTGGTTCGAGGGTCAGCGCCACGTGCGCAACGCGCTTGATGGGGGGTCGCGGCTGCGGTATGTGAACCCGCGCGAGCACACGCCGTTGAGCGGCGGACAGGTGGATGACACGCCGTTCGGGGGAGGCGCGGGGATGGTGTTGCGTGTGGATGTGCTGGACGCGGCGTTGAGCGCTCACTATGGGATGGACGCGACGCTCGTGAAGGAGAGCCGGCGAGTGATTGCGCTGGCGCCCGGCGGGAGGGTGTTGGATGAGGAGTATGTGCGTGAGCTCTCTGAGGAGCCGGCGTTGACTTTGCTGTGCGGGCGGTATGAGGGTTTTGACGAGCGCATCGTGGAGCACTTCGCGGGGGAGGCCCTGTCGATCGGGCGGTACGTGCTCTCAGGGGGCGAGGTGGCGGCGATGGTGGTGTGCGACGCGGTGCTACGCAAGCTGCCGGGTGCGCTCGGCCACGAGGAGTCGTCGGTGGAGGAGTCCTTCAGCGAGGCGCTCGACGGTGCGCCCGAGTACCCCCATTACACGCGTCCGGCCGAGTACCGCGGGTGGGGGGTGCCGGAGATATTGCTCTCCGGCCATCACGAGCGCATCCGGGAGTGGCGGGCGGAACAGAGCCGCGCCCGTGGAGGGGGTGCGCCGGAGTAGGACCTTACGTGTTGAGCTGCAGGTCCGACCTCAAGCCACCCACCGTGAGCACCTACGTTTAGCGACAGGTTGCAAGCCACCTGCTTTGAGCCACCTGCGCTTCGGGGAGCGTCGTTCGCTACCATTCGCGGTCGCGTCGGGCGTGCTGCGACTTCCGCTCACACGACGCTTCTTTTCTATGAGCACAGTTATCGAAAGCATTGAGCGTGCGCAACTGCGCCGCGTCCCCAACTTCGCGCCCGGCGATCGCGTCAAGGTGCACTTCCAGGTGATCGAGGGCACCCGTCGCCGTGTCCAGGTGTTCGAGGGTGTCGTCATCAAGCGCCAGGGTCACGGTGCGCGCGAGACATTCACGGTGCGCAAGCAGTCTTTCGGGGTGGGTGTGGAGCGCATGTTCCCCGTGCACTCGCCGAAGATCGAGCGCATCGAGGTGGCCGCCAGAGGCGATGTGAGGCGCGCCAAGCTCTACTACCTACGCGACCGCGTGGGCAAGCGGGCGCGTGTGCGCGAGCGCCGCTACACCGGTCCCGAGGAGGCGGTAGAGGGAGGTCTGCTGTACGAGCCGACCGAAGCCACTGACGCCGAGGGAGCGACCGCTGAGGAGACCGCTTTCGAGACCGAGGGCACGGAGTCCGAGGCGGCCGTGGACACTGCGGCTGCGGCCGAGGCTACAGATGCCTCCGGCGAGGACATACCGGGGGAGGGCGCGGCTGGTGAGGCCGACGGCGAGGAGAGTGCCGACGCGCCGGCAGCGCCGACCGCAGAGGCGGACGCCTCGGGTGACGCCTCCCCCGACGACGCGGCTGCGTGATGGCAAACCCAGCGTCGGCTAAGCCCGCCGACGGCAAGGGCGAGCAGAAGTCGAAGACCAACTCGATCGTCGAGCTGGTGATCATCGTGCTTGTCGCGGTAGGGCTCGCGCTGGTGATCCAGGCGTTTGTTGTGAAGCCGTACAGGATTCCGAGCGGTTCTATGGAACCCACGCTCGAGGTGGGCCAGAGGGTGCTCGTGAACCGTCTGGGGATGCACTTCAACGGGCCTCACGTGGGCGAGATCGTGGTGTTCCACCCACCCAAGGACGCCGAACAGCAGGTGTGTGGGCCGGCGCCGCACATGGTGACCCCCGGGGGTGCTGCGTGCTCGACGCCCGAGCCGCAGGAGGGGAGCGTGAACTTCATCAAGCGGATCGTGGCGGGGCCGGGTGACACGCTGTACATCAAGGAAGGTCACGCCTACCGCAACGGAAAGCGCGAGTCAGATTCCTACATCGCTCCCTGCGAAGACAACTCGGAGTGCAATTTTCCGACGCCGATCCGGATTCCCGCCGGTCACTGGTTCATGATGGGGGACAATCGTGGCGAGTCGGACGACAGCAGATTCTGGGGACCTGTCCCCAAGAGCTGGATCATCGGAGGGGCTTTCGCCACCTACTGGCCTCCCAAACGCATCGGCATCCTCTAAAGCGTCCTCGCGGGCGCCTTACTCGAAGCGCGCGGCTCGCCGTCGCGCACGAAACAAAAGCGGGCAGCGGTTGTTCGCGTTCGACCGGGCGCTTGGTGTGCGGCTGGTAGCGGGTGCGGATGAGGCGGGGCGTGGTTGTCTGGCGGGACCGCTGGTGGCGGCGGGGGTGTTGTTCGACTACGAGCGTCTCACAACGCGCGAGCTGCGGGCGCTTGCGACGTTGAACGACTCAAAGCAGCACAAAGCGGAGGCACGCGAGGAGCTCTATCCGCTTGTGCTGAGCACGGCAGTGAGGGTGACGGTCGTGTCGCGGTGCGTAGGGGGGATCGACACACGGGGTCTTCACAAGACGAACCTCGCGGCCTTGCGGGACGCGATCCGGGGCGTCACGAGCGGCATCGAGGAGGAGGTGGTGTGCCTGACAGACGGTTTCCCGGTCCCCGAGTTCGAGCGCCCCCACCGTCCGATCGTGAACGGCGACGCGACAAGCGCAGCGATCGCGGCTGCGTCGATCGTGGCGAAGGTGACACGCGACCGCTACATGCACCATGCCGACGAGCTGCACCCGGGCTGGAGCTTCGCCGAGCACGTCGGCTACTCAACGCCAGTCCACCGCGAAGCGATCCTCCGCCAAGGAGTCTCCCCGCTACACCGCATGTCCTTCCAGTCAGCGGCCTACCAACAGCTGGCGCTGGAGGCGTAGCAGCGGGTCTACCACGCGCCCTCGATGTGGTCGAGGCGTAGCAACTTGTCGGCGCCGTCTACGATTATGCCGACTGCGTCGAAGCGGATCGTGTGGGCCTTCGGGCGTTTGGCGGTGTTCTCGTAGAGCCACGCGCAGGCGAGGTTCCGCAGGCGAGCACGCTGGCTGAATTTCAGCCACGCGAGCGGTTGATCCTCGGGGCAGAGGCCACGACGACGATTACTGGCTCGACGCGTCTTGATCTCCGCAAAAACCAACGACGTGCCATCAAACGCGATCAGGTCGATCTCGCCGTGGCGTGTCCTGACGTTGCGCGCAACGATCACGAATCCGAGCCGTCGGAAGTGACCTACGGCAAGATCCTCGCCCAGCGTGCCAAGTTGGCGGCGCGGGTCACGAGGTGCCGGCGCGCCTGGCTGATGGCTCGCGGAACGCATCCGCCGACCGTACGCCAAAAAATGTGCCGTAAATCGCACAAATATGCGCTCTTGCGCTTAAGTGTGTGTGCTGCCGTCCCAGCGGATATCCTGGCGTGGGCTCAAGCTGGACCTTCTCACGTGAACGACGCTCCCGACAACCCCAGCGGCTCGACGGTCGCATCTGCACCTGCCGCCTCTGACGGTCACGGCCCCGATCGGTCCCATCTTGGTATCGACGGGGTGAGCGGCTTCATGGGGATGCGCTGGGATAGCGCGGACACCGTTCGCCTCACGATCCGCCAGGAGCTGATCAACGCCGCCGGCTTGCTCTCGGGTGTGGTGACCTACGCGCTCGTCGACTACTGCATGGGCTCAGCCTTGTGGGTGCACACCAGCGAGGACGAGCACATCGCGACGATCAGCATCTCGATCAACTACATCCAGACCGCCACCGAGGGCGAGATCGTCTGCACCACCGAGCTCGATCGCCGCAACAAATCGAACGCGGTGCTGCGCAGCGAGGTACGCCACGAGGACGGCCGGTTGCTCGTGACCGCGATCGGCAGCTACACGATCTTCCCGGCACGCAAACGGCCGCGCCCGGCCTGAGCTACGGGGCGTCGATGCCCGAAGCGGCACGCACCCCTCGCGCTCTCACGATCGCCGGCTCGGATTCCGGTGGCGGGGCGGGCATCCAGGCCGATCTGAAGGCCTTCGCCCGTTGCGGGGTGCACGGGATGAGCGCCATCACCGCCATCACCGTTCAGAACACGCTCGGAGTCAGCGCCGTGCACACGATCCCTCCCGAGACGATCCTCGCGCAGGTGCAAGCCGTCGTGGGGGACATCGGCGTGGATGTCGTGAAGGTGGGGATGCTCGGCGCTGTTGCCACGGTGATGGCCGTCGCGCAGGCGCTCGACGAGTTGCCTGACGGCACGCCGGTGGTGGTCGATCCGGTGATGGTGGCCGAGTCGGGCTCTCAGCTGCTCGACCCCGATGCCCAGGATGCGCTGGTGGCGGAGATCCTGCCGCGTGCCACTGTGCTCACGCCGAATCTCCCCGAGGCCCGCGCGCTTGCCCGGCATGGACACCGCGGGTCGCTTGGCGACGGGGATGAGGACGAAGCGAAGGCGCTTGCTCGCGCCGTGCTCGCCTTGGGCCCTGACATCGTCGTGCTCACCGGTGGGCACCGCACGCAAGCGGTCGATCTCTTTCTCCAGACTGGCGAGCCGGAGCGGCTTGTGGAGATCCCCGGCGAGCGTCACCCCGATGGCGCCTCCCACGGCTCGGGTTGCACCCACTCGTCGGTGCTCGCCGCCCAGCTTGCGTTGGGCCGGGAGCCGTTGCAGGCGGCGTTCGCCGCGCGCGCTATCGCCGGCGCCGCGGTCGCCGACGGCTTGCGCGACGTCGGCGAGGGTCCCGGCCCGGTCGACGTGATCGGCCTTGCTCGGATGCGCTCGCGTCAAGGCCGGTAGGCAAGGGGCCTCGACTGCGTGCAACCAGCCGCGCCGGTAGTGTTTCCGCGCCATGAGCACTCAAGTCGCCTTTGACGTCAAGCACCGCTCCCGCGCACTGATCGAGGGGCCTGAGCGTGCCGCCGCGCGCGCCTACCTACACGGGATCGGCTACACCGCCGAGGATCTCTCAAAGCCGATCGTCGGCGTCGCTCACTCGTGGATCGAGACGATGCCGTGCAACTTCAACAACCGTGTGCTCGCGGCGAAGGTCAAGGAGGGTATTCGCGCCGCCGGTGGCACCCCGATGGAGCTCAACACGATCGCCATCTCCGATGGCATCACCATGGGCACCTCGGGCATGCGCGCGTCGCTCGTCTCCCGCGAGCTGATCGCCGATTCGATCGAGCTGGTTGCCTCCGCCCACGCCTTCGACGCGCTTGTCGTCATCTCCGGCTGTGACAAGACGATCCCTGGCGCCGTGATGGCGCTCGCACGGTTGAACATCCCCGGGTTGATGCTCTACGGCGGCTCGATCCGCCCCGGCCACTACAAGGGCCACGACGTCACCATCCAACAGGTCTTCGAGGCGGTGGGGGCGTTCGCCTCGGGCAAGATCACAGAAGAGGAGCTCCACGAGCTGGAGAATGCCGCCTCGCCCGGGGCCGGGGCGTGTGGCGGCCAGTTCACCGCCAACACGATGGCGATGGCGTTTGAGGTGCTCGGCATCTCGCCCGCGGGCTCCTCGATGGTGCCCGCCGAGGACGGCCGCAAGCTCGCGGTGGCCACCGAATGCGGTGAACTCGTGATGAGCGTGCTGCGCAAGGGGCTGTTCCCGTCTGAGGTCATCACCAAGCAAGGTCTTGAAAACGCGATTGCCGCTGGCGCGACAAGCGGGGGGTCCACCAACATCGTGTTGCACCTGCTCGCGGTTGCCAACGAAATGGGGGTACCGCTCTCGATCGAGGAGTTCGACGCGATCTCCGAGCGCACGCCGTTGATGTGTGACCTCCAGCCGGGCGGCCAATATGTCGCCACCGACCTATATGAGGCGGGCGGCGTGCCGCTGGTGATGCGCCGCCTGAAGGAAGCCGGCGTGCTCCACCCGGAGGCGCTCACCGTCACCGGCCGCACGATCGGCGAGCACGCCGACGACGCGCAGGAGACACCCGGCCAGAAGGTGGTGCGTACCCTCTCAGATCCGCTCAAGCCCACCGGGGGCTTTGCGATCCTGCGCGGCAACCTCGCCCCCGACGGCTGTGTGGTCAAGCTTGCCGGCCACGAGCGTCGCCTCCATGCCGGTCCCGCGCGCGTGTTCGACGGCGAGGAGGCCGCGATGGCCGCCGTGCTCGCCCACGAGATCAAGGAGGGTGACGTGGTGGTCATCCGCGGCGAGGGTCCCGCCGGCGGTCCCGGGATGCGCGAGATGCTCGCGGTCACCGCCGCCATCGTCGGCGAGGGGCTGGGGGAGAGCGTCGCGCTCATCACCGACGGCCGCTTCTCCGGTGCCACCCACGGTTTCATGGCCGCTCACATCGCCCCCGAGGCGGTCCGAGGTGGGCCGATCGGCGCGGTCTCCGATGGCGATCGGGTCACGATCGACGTCGACAACCGCCGTATCGACGTGGCGCTCTCCGACTCGGAGATCGCCGAGCGCTCGGCCTCCTACAAGCAGCCGCCGCGCGCGGACGAGCACATCGACGTGGCGATCCGCAAGTACGCAAAGCTCGTCGGCTCCGCCGCCGAGGGCGCGGTCGCACGCTGAGCACGCTGCAACGGTCCTATTCGTTCATGAAATCGGCAAGCAGCCGATTGAACGACGCCGGGCGCTCCAGCATCGCCACGTGACCCGTGTCCTCGAAGATGACCTTGCGCGAGTTGGGGATCAACTGCTCGAACACGCTCGCGTCGGCGACCGGGATCACCTTGTCCTCCTCGCCCCAAACGATCAACGTCGGGCAGGCGATCTCCGGTAGGCGCTCCTGCACGGGGTAGTCGATGTTCGCTCGCAGCGCCTGCATGAATCCGGGCTTGCCGGCGCCACGCAGCCTGCTCGGCGGCAAGCGGCGCAGGCAGGCGACCGGGATGGCGGGCGATCATCCCGAGTGTCAGGTTGCGCAGTCCCCGCCTGCGCGAGACCCAATCCGACTGCGCGGCGGTGAAGCCCGTGTAGGCCGCCAGTATCGGCGCCAATCTGCGCAGGTAGGGCTCGATCCTCTCCACGTCGCGGTGGCGGTAGGTGCTGATTCCCGCCGCCGAGATGAGCACGAGCCGCTCCACCCGCTGGGGGAAGGCGATCGCGAGCTCCGCCGAGACGAAACCCCCCATCGAATTGCCGACCACCGTCGCCGCGCTCACGCCCAGTGTCTCCAACAGGCTGTCGAGGATGCGCGCGTACTCGGAGATCGTGATCCGCTCCTCGGGCATCTGGGAATGCCCGAAGCCGGGCAGGTCCATCGCGATCACCCGATGATCTTGCGCAAAAGTGGGTAGTTGCTCCAACCAGTTTGGCCATGACCCTGACAGACCGTGCACGAACACGATCGCGGGACCCTCACCCATGTCGATCGTGTTCACGGGTTTGCCCGCAACCGTCACCCATTGCTGGTGTGAGCGCCAGTCCACATCCAGCCATCCCGAGCGCCCCAGCGGCCCGTACGGATCCTGCCGGTCGGTCTGTGGCAGGACGCTCACGCCGCTCATACCCCAATAATCTACTCGACCCATGCGCATAGCCATCGACGTCGACTCCACGCTGCACCATTACTGGGATGTTCTCTCGGAGATATCCCTGCGCCGTTTCGGCATCGAACTGCCCTACGAGGAGCAGTTCACATGGGGCATCACGCGGCTGCGTCCCGACCAGCTCGCGCTGTGTATCGAGGAGAGCCACAGCGACGAGACGATCATCGCCGGCCGCCCATACCCCGAAGCGGTGGAGACGGTGCGCGCATGGAGTGCCCAGGGCCATTTCATCCACGTCACCTCCCATCGCGCCACTGCCTGCGCGCCCGCCACCGCGCGCTGGCTCGAGAGCGTCGGGCTTCCCTTCGACGACCTCTGCTGCTCCTACGACAAGGTCAGTCGCTGCGTCGAGCTCCACATCGACCTGCTCATCGACGACAGCCCGTTGAACCTCACCGCCGCGATCGAGCGCAACATCGCCACCGCCACGATCCTCCACCCGTGGAACGCGGAACTGTGTGAGGTCGAGGACATCGTAGGCGCCGTCGATTGGCCCGAGCTGGCACGAAAGCTCGCGCCACGGCTCTCCACGCCCTCTCGCGTGGTCGCCTAGGCTCTGCCGCTTGGGCAGGGTGCCCGCCCGCTACGGCGAACTACGCGGTGTGATGAGCGCGACCGCGACCGATACCACCCCGAGCCTCTCGGAGCCGTGGTTGCGCGCGCTCGCGCTGCTCGACGAGGACCTCCGTCGCACCAACGCCGCGCCGCGCACCCGCCGCGCCTACAGCGTTGACACGCTGCAGTTCGCCTGCTTCGCCGACAATCACGGTCTTGATCCCGTAAGCGTCGGCGTGCGCGACGTGCGGCGCTATATCGCTGGTCTCTCAGAGCAGCGCCTGGCCGCCGCTACCACCGCGCGCAAGCTCGCGGCGATCCGCGCGCTGTTTCGCAGCCTCCGCGAGCACGGCCACATCCAGCAGAGCCCCGCCGACTTGCTCACGACACCCAGGCGTGGCTCGTACCTGCCGCGCGTGCTCAAGGCGCCCGAGGTGGCGCGCCTGCTCGATTCGATCCCCACTGACGGCGAGGGGGGCAAGGCCGGGGTGGGTGGGCCACTGAATCTCCGCGACCGCGCCCTGTTCGAGCTTGCCTACGCGTGCGGGCTGCGCGCGGAGGAGATCGTTTCGCTCGACGTGAGCGACGTCGACCACGACGGCGAGCAGCTCCGTGTCGAGGGGAAGGGCTCGAAGACCCGCTTCGTCCCGGTGGGAGAGGTCGCGATGAGCACGGTCCGCCGCTACCTCGACCGCTCCCGTCCCGCTCTGCTTGGCGAGGGGAATCAGCCCGCACTGTTCCTCAGCCGCTCAGGACGTCGACTCGGTACGAGCGACGTTCGCCGCCGCCTGCGTGCGTGGACGACACGGGCTGGCATCCCCGCAGACGTCTCCCCGCATGCGCTCCGACACAGTTTCGCCACCCACCTGCTCGACGGCGGCGCCGACCTGCGGGCCATCCAGGAGCTGCTCGGCCATTCCAGCATCTCGACAACCCAGGTCTACACTCGGGTAGAGTCCGCCAGACTCAGAAGCGCCTATGCGCGCAGTCACCCTCGGGCCTGATCGGCAGGAGAGAAGACCCTGGAGACGAACGTCAAAGCGATCGAGCTGCGCGAACTGTGGCGGCGATATAAGTCAGACGGGGACGCTCGCGCTCGCGAGCGGCTGGTCGTCGCCTACTCGCCGCTGGTGAAGTACGTGGCGGGACGCACCGCGGCGGGCTTGCCTCCGCACGTCGAGGAGGCAGATCTCATCTCCTACGGCCTGGTGGGGTTGATCTCCGCGATCGAGCGCTTCGACCCTTCGCGCGAAATCAAGTTCGAGACGTATGCCATCACGCGCATCAAGGGCGCCATCATCGACGAGCTGCGCTCGATCGACTGGGTGCCCCGCTCGGTGCGTGCCCGCGCGAGGGAGATCGAGCGCGCCAACACGAAGCTCGAGCACCGCCTGCAGCGTTCGCCCACCGACGAGGAGATGGCCGCCGAGCTGGATCTCACGGTCCCCGAGTTCCACGAGTCGCTGCTCACGATCTCCCACTCCTCGGTGGCGGCGCTGGATGAGATGTGGAGCGTGTCTGATTCGAGCGGCGACCAGGTGTCGCTGATGGACACGATCGAGGACCCCAATGCGCCCGACCCTTCGCGCGCTCTCGATGTGGGCGATCTCAAGGATCGCATCGCCGACTCCATCGCCTCATTGCCAGAGCGCGAGAAGCTCGTGATAGCGCTCTACTACTACGAGAACCTCACGTTGCGAGAGATCGGCGAGGTGCTGGGTGTCACCGAGTCGCGCATCTCCCAGCTTCACACCAAGGCAGTGCTACGCCTGCGCGGCAAGATGCAAGAGACCGCTGTTGACGACTAGCGGCTTGCCAGCGGCGCCAGCCGCCACCCCAACCAGTACGCCTGCGCTCGGTTGCGACGGCTGGCATCCACTGGCAAGCCGCTAGAGCTTGCGGTCAATCCCCTAGCCAGGGAGCCTGATCGGCGCTATCTTCGCTTGAAGCGTCCAGCAAGGAGATAGACATGCGCCCGACAGCCACCCCCAACGGTGGCGCACCGGATCGGATTCGCAACGTCGCCCTCGTCGGCCATCGCGGCTCGGGGAAGACCTCGCTGCACGAGGCGCTGCTGTTCGAGGCGGGCCTCACCACACGCCTGGGCACCGTAGTGGACGGCACCACCGTCTCCGACGCGGATCCCGACGAGCAGACCCGCCAGATGTCGATCTCCGCGTCGCTGTCAGCGGCGGAGTGGCGGGAGCGCAAGGTCAACCTGCTCGACACTCCCGGCGATCCGAGCTTCATCGCCGACGCGCTCGCTTGTCTGAGGGTGTGCGAGTCGGCGATCTTCGTGGTGAGCGCGGTGAGCGGAGTGGAGGTCACCGCTGCGCGCCTATGGGCACGCGCCGCCGAGCTCGACATCGCGCGGATGGTGTTCGTGAACATGCTCGACCGTGAGCGCGCCGACTTCTTCGCCGCGCTCGACTCGCTCAAGCTGTCCTTCGGTCCGCATGTGGTCGCCACCGAGATACCGCTGGTCGAGGGGGGAGAGGTCACAGGCGTGATCGACCTGCTCGACATGTGTGCCTGCCGCCAGTCCTCGTCCGGCCGCGGCGCGGCGGTGGAGGTACCGATTCCCGACGGGCAGGTGGAGTTGGCGGGCGTTTACCGCGACCGCCTGATGGACGAGGTCTCAGAGCTCTCCGACGAACTGATGGAGCGCTATCTGGAGGGTGATCAGATCGCTCACGAGGAGATCGCGGTGGCCCTGAAGCAGGGCACGAACCACGGCAAGATCTTCCCCGTGGTGTGCGGGGTCGCCACGCGAAACCTCGGCACCGCACGCCTGTTTGATGCGATCGTCGAGGACCTGCCCTCGCCGGTGAAGCACGGTCCGCTCGCGATCGGCGAGGTCGAGCTCTCCCCGAGGCGGACGCGGAGCTGTTCGCCTACGTCTTCAAGACGCGCGCCGACCCCTATGCCGGCAGGGTGAACCTGCTGCGCGTCTATCAGGGAACGCTACGCCACGACTCGCACCTGCTCAACACTCGCTGCCACGCGCGCGAGCGGATCGGGCAGCCGATCTTATTCGCGGGCAAGGAGTCCGATCCACGTGCAGGAGATCGGCCCGGGTGACATGGGAGCGGTGGCCAAGCTCAAGGACACCTACGCCGGCGACTGGCTGGCCGAGCGCGACGAGACCCTCGAGATGCCACGCCCGCGCCTACCCGCGCCCGTGATGGCGTTCGCCATCGAGGCAACCGGGCGCGGCGAGGAGGAGAAGGTTTTCGCCTCGCTACGCCGCCTGCAGGAGGAAGACCCCACGATCGACCTGCATCGCGATCCGCAAACGGGCGAGCAGATAGTCGCGGGCCTCTCGCAGGTGCACGTCGAAGTGATCGTCGACCGGCTGCACTCCCGCTTCGGCGTCGGCGTCACGCTCAAGCCGCCCCGGGTGCCATATCGCGAGACGATCACGCGCGCATGCCACCGGCCATGGCCGCCACAAGAAGCAGTCGGGCGGGCGTGGCCAGTTCGGTGTCTGCCAGATCGAGATCGAGCC
Source organism: uncultured Solirubrobacterales bacterium (assembly GCA_963702905.1). Taxonomy (GTDB): domain Bacteria; phylum Actinomycetota; class Thermoleophilia; order Solirubrobacterales; family Solirubrobacteraceae; genus Palsa-744. The sequence goes on along the minus strand of OY969769.1, from coordinate 2,566,018 downwards.
CGTGTCCCAAGGCACGGGCTTTGAGTTCGTCAATCGCATCAAGGGCGGCGTGATCCCCGGCCAGTTCATACCGGCCGTCGAGAAGGGGGCTGTGGAAGCGATGCAGACCGGTCCCGTCGCTGGGTATCCGGTGAGGGATGTGCGTGTCACGCTGCTCGACGGCTCCTTCCACGCGGTCGACTCCTCCGAGCTTGCGTTCAAGCTCGCCGCCGCCCAGGCGATGCGCGAAGCGCTCCTCGCCGCCCAGCCGGTGCTGCTCGAGCCGGTGATGCTCGTTTGCGTGTCTGTGCCCGAGGAGTGCGTGGGCGACGTGATAGGCGACCTCAATAGCCGTCGCGGCCGTCCGCAGGGGATGGAGCCGACCGGCGTCGGCACCGAGATCCGTGCGGAGGTGCCGATGGCGGAGATGCTCTCCTACGCCCCAGATCTGCGCTCGATAACCCAGGGGCAGGGCGACTACACGCTAGAGCTCCTGCGCTACGAGGAGGTTCCCTCCCAGCTCGCCAAGCGGCTGCTCGAGCAGGTCGACTCAGAGCCCGCCACCGCACACGTGTGAGCACGGGCTTGCCGGTAGCGGCTACCCTGGTGGGCCGATGGCAACCCGAGCAATCGTCACATCCCACCCGGTAGTCGCCTGCGACGTGTGCGGCCGGCGCCTGCTCCGTGGTGAGAACCCGGACGTGTTCCTGGCAGGCGGACAGCGCCGCACCGTGTGCGAGCTGTGCGTCCCAAGGGCCTCCGCGGAGGGCTGGTTGCGCGAGGCCGACAACCACGCTTCGAGTGTCCGTCCCGGCCGCTCGAGGCGTACTGGATCGCTGCTCGGGAGGCTGCGCCAACTGCGCGAGCCCGCCAACCGACCGCTGCGTCACGACAGCCTTCCGCTCGCCACCCGACCCGGCTCGGCCTCGCAAGCTGAGACCGCCGAGGACGGGCTCTACGACTTCCTCGAGGGCGGCTCGATCGAGCGTGCCGGGGACAGCGGGCATGAGCTCTACATTGGTTCAGTCGAAGCGGGGGAGCACGCAGACGGCGAGTGGATCGCAGGATCTGAGCTCGCCGACACGTCGGCTGTTGACGGTGCAACCGCCGCGGGCGACGGCGACACGCACTCGCAGACCAACGGCGATCTGAAGGTGGAAAGGGCGCTGGAAGTCTTCAACGCCGGCGATCCCCCACGGCGGGTGGCGGGCGTCTCTCGCTCGCTTGGCGCTCCGTCGGTGACGGTCCGCCCGCTCGAAGAGTCAGGCAGCACGGTCGCGATCGTCGTCGCGTGGGAGCTGTGCTGGTATCGCTACGAGGTAGATCTTGGCGACGAGGCCGCCGGGCCGCTGCTTGTCGCGCAGGGCCTCGAGCTCGACGAGCTGCCAGAGGAGGACCGCCGCGCGAACGCCTCCGCGGATGAGCGCGGCGAGCTGGTCGCGCTTCAGGCGTAGCGCGTCGCACGCTGTGGCGCGACGTGGAGCACTGCTTGGGGGGTTGGGTGGCGGGCGCAGTACGATCTACAGACGATGATCTATTGCGTGGTGCCCAGGGAGATGGCCGACGAGCTGTATCCAAAGCTCGTCAAGCATTACGAGAACGACGATAACGTCACCGTGGTGATCGACCGGCGTGAGACCGACCGCCGCGCGCGTGGCTCGCGACCTTCCGAGGAGGACCTCCAGCGTCGTGTGATCCGCGACCGTCGTCGCGCCCGCGTGCCGGGCGACCTCCCGCCGCTCGTCGACGGCTCGTAGTGGGCCGCCAAGTCCGTTGTATCGCCGGGCGCGGAGCGTCGGGCAGGTGAAGGTCGTCGTGCACGTCGACGGCGGCTCGCGTGGCAACCCGGGACCGGCCGCCGCCGCGAGCGTCGTCTCCAACCCTGAGGGCGAGGTGCTGGACGAGGCCTCGGAGCTGCTCGGTACGCAAACCAACAATGTCGCCGAGTACCGGGCACTGCTACTTGGCCTCGCCCGTGCCCGCGCCTTGGGCGCCACCGAAGTCGAGGTTGTAAACGACTCCGAGCTGATTGCAAAGCAGGTGCAGGGCCTCTACAAGGTGAAGCACGCCGCGATGCGCCCGCTCCACTCAGAGTCGCTGGCCGCGCTGCGCGCTTTCACCGCGTGGAAGGTGCGCACCGTCCCGCGCGCCCAGAACGCCCACGCCGATGCGCTCGTGAACGCAGCGCTCGACGGCGCGCCGGCAGGCGCGACCGGCTGACGGCTTATTTGCGTCAGTGCAGTGGCTGGGTGGCCCGCGCGATCGCGATGATCTGCGCGTTCGACAGGTCCTCGAGCAGCGTGTTGCTGACAAAGTAGATGACTTTGCCGACGCGCCAGCCGATGTCGTGTATATGGGTGCCGTCGTCAACGATCAGGTATGTGCGGCCGCCGATTTTCTGCACGCGGGCGTGGGCGAAGAGGGGGATGTTGACCCAGTCGATGCCCTCGACGTCGTAGTAGCCGCCGAGCCCGGTTTGGCGCCACACGGCGACGTAGGCGTGGTGGCGGTGCTTGTGCTCGTCTTCGAGCGTGTAGAGATGCACTTCCTGTGCTGTCGCGGGCCCCGTCTGCACGGAGGGGTACTCGAGCGGGAAGGGGAGGTTGGGCGCGCTTGTGAGCGCTTCCGCCTTGCCTGTGGCGGACACGGAGTAGAGGCCGAGCGATGCTCGTGACGGGGTAGCCGTGTGATGTTTGTGGTGCGAGGAGGATGAGGAAGACGGCAGTTTGAGCTGTTCGTGACCGTGTAGGAATTCGTGGACCGTCGCTTTCAGGAGCGTCGGCGAAGCGGTCACATAGCTGTTGCCGCCGATCATCGCGTTCGCGTTGTCCACCTGGAATTTGACCTGGCGCAGCGGCTTCTGCTGCGAGAACGCCGCGAGCTTCCCCAGTTCGATCAGTTGGTCCGCGGAGGAGTGGAAGGTGGTGGTAACTGCTTTGCCCACCGCCTTTGAGACCCTGTCTATCTCGCCCACGAGGTTCCCCACCGGCACCTGGGCGCGCAGATTGCGCAGGAAGTCCTGTTGGCGCGCCACACGCACGAAGTCCGAGTCGCCGTGGCGGTAGCGCACGTAGCTGAGAGCGTTTTCGTAACAGAGCTTCTGATAGCCGGGTTGGAGGTTGATCGAGGAGTAGTTCTCCGCTTCGTTGGCTTCGCTCTGGTGTAGGTAGCGGTGGTCGACATTCACGTACACGCACCCGAGCGTGTCCACCACGTTGCGGAAGCCCTTGAAGGACACGTCGATCACACCGTTGAGCTTGATGTGCAGTAGGTGCTCGATTGTTTGTGCGGTGAGTTCGACGCCGCGGTCGGTCCCGCCTTCGCCGCTGCCGATCGTGTAAGCCGCGTTGATCTTGCTGGGGTAGTAAACCTGGCCGCGTTTCGTGGTGATCGTCACGAGCAGGTCCCGCGGCACCGACAGCACCGAGATCTGCCCATAGTCGGGGTCGAGGTGGATGAGCAGCAGCGTGTCGCTGTGCGGCGGGTCGTTGCGATCATATGCATCTTTGGAGCCCGCTCGCCGGTCCGAGCCGAGGATCATGAACGTCTGCGGTTCCCCGCTGTAGGCGGTTTCCACGACACCCTTGGCTATATGGATCTGGCTGCCCTTGGGGAAGACCTCTTTGGCGATGTCGGTGAGCTTGGTGAGCGCAATGGTCGCGGTCGCGACACCGCTCAGCAAGAGGATCGACACGCCCGCGATAGCGAAGCGCAGCCACATACCGCGGGCCAGGGAGGGCGGACGTTCGTCGTCCGTTGGTGTCGCGGGCGGGAAGCTCATGTGCGATTCGTGGCACGCGCCATCGGGCGCGGCCCAGCCGTAGCGCAAGCCTAGCGGGCTGCTCGGCCGTCAGCGCCGGGTCAGGTGCCCACCGTCGCACATCTCTGGGCCGCGTTTGAGCGGCTTGGCGCGCCGGACATCCCGATACGCTCGCACCCATGCTCAAGCCCCGCAACCGCGAGCTGCTCGGCCTGATCCCGGCGGCGCTGCTCATCACGGCCGGCTTCACGGCGATCTTCATCCAGCAGGAAAACACCTCGCTGAACGCTGACACGAATGTAACGCTCAACCACGCTTCCAGCCTGTCACTCACCTACGGGCTGCTGTTCCTAGGCTTGTGTTTGGCGGCGCACCTGGTGATCCGCTTCGCCCTGCCACATGCCGACCCCTACCTGTTCCCGCTCGGCGCGGTATTGGCGAGTGTGGGGATCGTGATGGTGTACCGCATCAACCCGTCCCTGGCGCGCCAGCAGGCCCAGTGGATGGTGCTCGGGTTGATCCTGTTCGCCGCCACGATCCTGTGGCTGCGGCGCACGGGGGTGGGTGTGCTCGAGCGCTACCGCTACACGATCGCCGCAGTGGGGATCGCGATGGCGGTGCTCCCCCGCTTCCCGGTGATCGGGGAGCAGGTGAACGGCGCCTACCTGAACATCCACGTTGGCCCGGTCTCCTTCCAGCCGGCGGAGCTCGCGAAGGTGGCGATCGTGATCTTCCTGGCGAGCTATTTGCGCGACAACCGCCAGATCCTCGTCACGGCGGGGCGGCGGGTGTTGGGGTTGACGATCCCACCGATGAAGCAGTTCGGGCCGATGCTCCTGGTGTGGGGGGCGGCGATGGGAACGCTCCTGCTCACGCGCGAGCTGGGTACATCTCTGATGTTCTACGGGGCGTTCCTGGCGCTGCTGTATGTCGCCACCGGGCGCTTCTCGTTTCCTTTGATCGGGCTAGTGCTGTTCGCGGTGGGGGCTTGGTTCGTGGCAAACCACGTCGGTCACGTCCACAGCCGCATCCTCGCCTGGGAACACCCATTTGATCCGGCGCTCTACAACGAACGGGGAGGCAGCTACCAGCTCGCACAATCGCTGTTCGCGCAGGCCGACGGAGGGTTGCTGGGCACGGGCTTCGACCAGTCACTGCTGGTGTTGCCCCATCACCGCGAACCGATCTTGCCAGTGCCGGAAAGCGACATGATTTACGCGGTGATAACCAACGAGCTAGGGCTTGCCGGGGCAGCGGCGTTGATCCTGACGTACCTGCTGTTCGTCGCTCGCGGCTTGAAGACAGCAATGCTCGCGCGCGACTCGTTCTCAAAGCTGCTCGCTACGGGCCTGTCGTTTGTCGTGGCTATGCAGGTGTTCGTGATCGTGGGCGGGGTGACCCGCGTGATCCCGCTCACCGGGGTCACGCTGCCACTCGTCGCCTACGGGGGCTCCTCGGTGGTGATGAACTTCGTGCTGCTCGCGTTGTTGTTGGTGGTGTCCGACCGTGCGCGTCGGCCCTACTCGCCGTCGCGATAGGGCTGCGCGGGGCGCTCCAGGTTGCCGATCTTGCGCACTTTTGAGCAGGTTCGAGGAGGTTTGATGGTGGTTTCGGTCGAAAACCTCCATATACCCGCGTAGGCGCGCCGCGCGGCGTCGCGGAAGGCGAACATGGCCCACATGCCAACCTCCACCACAGACGCCACTTCAAGCTTCGTCTTGCGGGCGCGCGACCTGCGCCCCGACCATGACCGCCGCCGCCGCTACTCGGGGCGCGTGGGCAACTTCTCATCGCCCGCCGGACTGCAGCCGCGGCCGTGGCTGGAGCGCCTGCGCAGGGCTCTGCGCGATGATCTCTTCCTGTTGCACTACCAGCCGATCGTGTCGCTGCAGGACGGCGCGGTCTCCCATTATGAGGCGCTGATCCGGCTCGCCGATGACCCTGATGGCTCGCTCACCCCGCCCTGCAGTTTCCTGCCCGCGGCGGAGCGCTACGGCTTGATCCAGGAGATCGACCGCATGGTGATCTGCAAGGTGGTCGCTTTGATGGGCGGCGAGCTGGCCGAGCGCGGCGCGCGCGTGGCCGTGAACCTCTCCGCGCTCTCGATCACCGACTGCGGCATGCTCGCCCACATCGAGCGGGAGCTGGTCCGTCACGATGTCGACCCCGACCGTCTCGTGATCGAGGTGACCGAGACCGCCGCGATCAGCGACATGCACCGGGCGCAGACGTTCTGCGAGGGCGTGCACACGCTTGGCAGCTCGGTCGCGCTCGACGATTTCGGCGCGGGCTTCGGCTCCTTCCAGTACCTCAAGCACCTGCCGTTCCGTTACCTGAAGATCGACGGTGACTTCATCCGCACGCTGCCCGCCTCGCACAAGGACCAGCTCGTCGTGCAGGCGCTGGTCGGCGTCGCCCGCGGCATGGGCAAGCAGACGATCGCCGAGTACGTCGGCGACGAGCCCACTATGCGCTTACTGCGCGACTACGGCGTCGATTACGCCCAGGGTTTCGAGGTCGGCCGGCCTTGCGGCCAGGTGGAGGCGTTCGCGGCGTAGGGTCTAGCGAGGCTCAGGCATCTGCGTGCGCAGCACGGCGTCCCAGACTTTGTCGGGGAGAATTTTGCGCTGAAAGACGGTGAGGTGAGCCGAGGGCGTCAAGAGCATGCGGGAGGGGGCTTTGCGGCGGGAGATGGCCTTCTCGATCGCCTTGGCGACGACGTCGGGGCCGCCACCGAGGTGGCGCATCGGGCCCTCGTAGACGCCGGCGGTCATGGCGGCGAGCTTGGTGTTGAACTTTTTGTAGGGGTCGTCGCCGTCAGCAGCAGCCCCGGAGTCGGCTTCGTTGACGGTCGCGACGGCGGTCTTGCCGAACTCGGTTGTGATCAGGCCGGGCTCGACGAGCACGACGTCGACGCCGAAGCCGCGCACCTCGAAGCGCAGCGCGTCGCTGATGGCCTCGAGCGAATGCTTCGTGGCGTGATAGAGCCCGCCGCCGGGGAGCGTGAGGCGGCCGCCCATCGAGCCGATGTTCACGATCTTGCCCCAATGTTGGGCGCGCATCGCCGGGAGCACCATCTGCGTGAGCGCGATCAAGCCGAACACGTTCGTCTCGAACTGACGGCGGACGGACTCCAGCGGCACCTGCTCGATCGGGCCGCCCTGGGAGTAGCCGGCGTTGTTGACCAGCACGCCAACCGCGCCGTGCTCGCGCTCGACGGTGTCGACCGCCGCACGCATCGACTGCTCGTCGGTGACGTCCAGTTGTAGGAGCTTGCAGCCGGCGTCGGCCAGCGACTCGATCGACTCCAGCCGCCGCGCGCTCGCGTATACGGTCCAGCCGTGACTCGCCAGGCGCTTGGCTGTCGCCTCGCCGATGCCGGAGGAGCAGCCGGTGATGAGGACCGTCTTGGAGACGCCGTCGGACACTCGCCCAGCATACGGAATAGGGTTCTCGCTCGATGCGTGCCGTCACTTTTCAAGCGCCCGGCGAGGTGCGTGTAGCGGATGTCCCCGAGCCGGAGATCGCAGATCCCGGCGAGGCGATCGTGCGGATCGAGGCGACGGGGGTGTGTGGGTCGGACCTGCACATCTACCACGGCCGGGTGAAGATCGAGCCTGGGTTCACGATCGGCCACGAGTACGTCGGCACGGTGCTCGCGACGGGCGATGACGTGCACAACGTGGCGGTGGGGGACCGTGTGCTCGGTTGCTTTCAGTCCGCGTGTGGGCGCTGTTGGTTCTGCCGTAGGGGCTGGTTTCACAAGTGCGATTCTTCGCGCACGTTCGGCCACGGCGCGGCGCTCGGGTCGCTGCAGGGGACGCAGGCCGAGCGGGCGTTGATCCCGAGCGCGGATCTCGTGCTGCGCAAGATCCCGGCGGGCATGTCGGACGACGCGGCGCTGTTCGCCGGCGACGTGATGGGCACCGGCTACCACGCGGTGGCGGACAGCGGATTGCGCGCCGGCGACGTCGCCGCGGTGTTGGGGCTCGGGCCGGTGGGGTTGTGTGCGGTGCAGGCCGCCAAGGCGGCGGGCGCGGCGCACGTGATCGCGATCGACACGGTGGCGGAGCGATTGGCGATGGCCGAGTCCTTCGGAGCCCAGGCGGTCCACCTCGAAGACGCCGATCCGCGTGCCGCTGCGCGTGAGGCGACCGAAGGGCGAGGGGTTGACGTGTGTATTGACGCGGTAGGCCACCCGCAAGCGTTCGACCTCGCTCTGCGCATCACCCGCAAGTGCGGAACGGTGCAGGCGGTGGGGGTGTATGCCGAGCGCGCGGAGGTACACATGGGCCTCTTGTGGATCAAGTCACTGCACGTGTGTGCGGGGCACGCGAACGTGATCGGCCACGTGGACCGTGTGCTCGCGATGATGTCTGCGGGCCTGCTCGACCCGACGCCGCTCGTGACGCACCACATGGCGCTCGAGGACGCGGCGGAGGCGTATGCCATGTACGACCGCCGCGAGGCGTTGAAGATCGTGCTCGCCCCCTGAGCTGACGTCACGATCGCCACGGGCAGGTACCCTGACGGGAGCCCACCGGAGCCACAAGGAGCCAGAGATGACAACCGTTGCGCCACACCCCCTCCCCGACGCGCTCGATGACGCGGCGCGAGATTTCATCGCAAAGCAGCACGGCCTGCTGATCGGCTCGGAGCGCCCAGCGGCAGCGGACGGGCGCACATTTGCGACGCTCGACCCGGCGAGCGGGCGAGAGATCGCGAGCGTGCCTCAGGCGGGCGTGGAGGACGTGGCCAAGGCGGTGGGCGCCGCGCGCGCCGCGTTCGACGGCGGGCCCTGGGCGAGCATGGCGCCCTCAGAGCGTGGACGACTGATGAACGCGCTCGCGGATGCGCTCGATGCAAACCAAGAGGAGATAGCGCAGATCGAGTCACTGGACAACGGCAAGCCGGTGAAGCTCGCCCAATACGTGGACGTGCGGGGGACGGTGGCTCACTTGCGGTACTTCGCGGGGTGGGCGACGAAGATCGAGGGGAGCGTGCTGCCGGTGACGGCGCCGGACATGCTCTGTTACACGCGCCGCGAACCTGTGGGTGTGTGTGGGCAGATCGTGCCATGGAACTTCCCGCTGCTGATGGCTTCCTGGAAGGTCGCGCCTGCCCTTGCCGCGGGGTGCACGATCGTGCTCAAGCCGGCGGAGCAGACGCCGCTGAGCGCGCTGCGCTTCGGCGAGCTGGCGCTTGAGGTGGGCTTCCCGGAGGGCGTGCTCAACGTGATCACCGGCGACGGTGAGACAGGCGCCGCGCTCGTTGACCATCCCGGCGTCGACAAGATCTCCTTCACCGGCTCAACGGTGGTTGGACGCGAGATCGGAGCGAAGGCGGGGCGGGCGCTGAAGCGGGTGACGTTGGAGCTCGGCGGCAAGAGTCCGAACGTGATCCTCCCCGACGCCGACATAGAGGCGGCCGTGAGGGGCTCCTACCAGGCGATCTACTTCAATTCCGGCCAGGCGTGCAACGCGGGTTCGCGGCTGTTCGTGCCCAAGGAGCGCTTCGACGAGGTGGTGGGGGCGTTGGCCGAGCGCGCGAAAGCCACGCGTCTGGGCGCGGGCCTCGACCCGGACACGCAGCTCGGCCCGCTCGTGTCGGCCGAGCAGCGTGACCGCGTGATGTCCTATATCGACGCGGGCCGTGACGACGGTGCCGAGCTCGTGACCGGCGGCGAGGCGACGCTCACAGACAGCGGTGGGTGGTTCGTGGAGCCGACGCTGTTCAGCTCCACCTCCGACGATCTGAGTATCGTGCGCGAGGAGATCTTCGGTCCGGTGCTGGTGGCGACTCCCTACGACACGCTGGAGGAGGTCGCGCGCCGCGCCAACGACACCGACTACGGCCTCGCGGCGGGGGTGTGGACGCGCGATGTCGGCAGCGCCCATCGCCTGGCTGCGATGTTGCGCGCGGGCTCGGTGTACATAAACCACTGGGGGGGCTCCGATCCCGCGGCGCCGTTCGGAGGTTTCAAGGCCTCGGGTGTCGGTCGCGAGCACGGGCACGACGGGCTCGACGCCTACTTGGAGAGCAAGACGGTCTGGACGTCTCTGGCTTGAAGTGTTGCCATGAGCTGGTGACTCCAGGGAGACCTATCGCCAATAAAGCTGAGTCGGGCGACTCAACCCTGGCCGGACAGCGTCAGGGTGCACTAGAGTCCAGCTCATGAGCGGGGCAGCTCCGAAGCCCGGGAGCCTCGAGATATCGAGCGAGGTCCTCGGCGGCGCGACGAGGGTGCGGCTGGAGGGGGAGCTGGATCTCGCCTCCGCGCACACGATCGAAGAGCGCCTGGCGGCGATCGAGGAACAGCGGCCGGAGCGTGTCGTGATCGACCTGGGTGGGCTCGCGTTCATAGATTCCAGCGGGTTGCGGGTGCTTCTGCTAGCCGATACTCGTGCGCGCGAACAGGGCTTCGAGCTTGTGTTGGCGCCCGGGCCCCAGTCTGTGCAGCGAGTGTTCGAGATGACCGGCGCGCTTGACGTGCTGCGCTTCGAGTCGTGAGGGCCTTCTGAGCTCGGTAGCCGAGCAACAACCGCCACTCACAGGCACAGGGATCGCGCCAGAGCGGGCGCGGCGTGCGACGCTTGTCCTGGCGGGCGCGCTCACGGTTGTGCTGCTGGCGGCGACGCTTGAGATCGTGCTCGACGGGGCGGTGGGCCACTCACCGCTGATCCCCAAGGCGCCACAGATCGCCGGTTGGCTGAGCGGGATCGGAGAGCGTCTCGGCTTCAGGGTGTTCCTGATCGCGCTGCTCGCCTACGCGGGCGCGTACGCGGGGATGTTGCTGCTGGCAAAGCGCATCGGGGCGCGCTGGGCGATCGGCTTGACTGTGGCATTGCAGGCGATCGTGTTTGCCGGACCGATCCTGCTCTCCACCGACGTGTTCAGCTATATCGCCTACGCACGGATGGGGGTGGTGCACGGCATCAACCCCTATCTGCATGGCCCGCAGTCGATCGTGAACGATCCCGTGTACCACTACGTGGGCAAAGACTGGAAGACGGTCGCCACGGCGTACGGCCCGCTCTACACACTCATCTCCTACCCGCTCGGCTATCTCGGCGTGGTGGGTGCGGTGTGGGGGATGAAGGTGATGGCGGTGGCAGCGAGCGCGGGTACGCTCGTGCTGACGTGGCGGTGCGCGCGCACGCGGGAGCTCGACCCGAAGGTGGCGTTGGTGGCGGTGGGGTTGAACCCGCTGTATGTGATCTATGGAATGGGGGGCGCCCACAACGATCTGGTGATGACGTTCCTGATGATGGGGGGCGTCGCCCTCACGTTCGCGCGACGCGACGCGTACGCCGGGGCCGCGGTGATGGGCGCGGCGCTGGTGAAGGCCACGGGGATCGCGCTATTGCCGTTCATGCTGCTCAGCCGTCGCAAGCTCGCGCCGCTGATCGGTGCGGCGGTGGCGGCGCTCGCGGTGGCGATAGTCGCGTACATCGCCTTTGGGATACAGGGGGTGAACGTGGTCGCCGCGCTGAACCGCGACGCGGCGTTCGTGTCCTCCGACAGTTTTCCTACAGAGATTGCGCACCTGTTCGGCAAGCCGGGGGTGTTCCCCGTGGATCACACGCTCTTGAAGGGTGCGTTGGTGTTGATCGTGTTGCACCTTATGTGGCGTACGTGGCGTGGATATGACTGGGTGGCGGCGTCGGGGTGGACCCTGCTCGCGATCTCCGTCACGAGCACGTGGCTGCTCGCGTGGTACACGCTGTGGTCCTTGCCGCTGGCCGCGATAAGCCGTGACCGCCGCTTGATCGTGGCGGTGCTCGCCATCCAGGCACTGCTTATCGCCCACCAGACCGCCCCGCTGTGGGCCCCGGTGTCATGAGCGCCCGTAGCGCACAGCTTCCCGAGTGGGCGCGCCCGCGCGATGAGGAGCGCCGCGGGCTGGGGAGCCTGCGGTTGGCGGAGACCACGATCCTGATCCTCTTCGGGGTGCTGCTGGCGGTGGCGACCGTGAACGATGTGGCGCAGCAGACGCACGTCAACCACCGCCTGATCGCCGATCTGCACACCTGGAGGGTGGCGACAGGTCACGACTACCACAACCTGATCGTCTCGCAGGACCTCCAGGGCCACACCACGCGGGACACCGTGTGCGGGAACGTCTCTCCGGGCGCGCCGAAGGAGCGCACACAGGTGTGCGTGACGCTCGTCGGCGCGCAGGTCAAAGGCGAGCGAGAGATCACCGGCGGCTTCTACCTGCCACCGCTCTCGGAGAACACACCGTCCAAGCGCTACGCCTGCTTCGGGACGGCTGTGGGGGTGGGATTGTGCGGGCTGAAGTCGACCCCGGCGGGCTCGCCACCGGCGCCCCCTGTGCGGTTGGGGCTGCCGTGAGGAGCGCAGCGCTCCAGACAGCATCCCCCGAGACCGGGTCGGCTCCGAGCGTCGCCGTCCCTGCAAGCGTGCGTCTCGCCTCCGACTGGTGGCCACTGATCGCGCTCATACTGCTCGCCGCCGCGCTGAGGCTTATGACGCTCGGGTCACAGAGTCTTTGGTACGACGAGGCGTTTACTCCCGTGCACGTCTTCAGAGCGGGGCTTGGGGCGACGTTGCACAACGTGGCGCATACCGAGAACACGCCGCCGCTGTGGTACGTGCTCGAGTGGGCGATCACGCGCGTGCTGGGCGAAGGGGCGGTTGCGCTGCGGTTGCTCTCCGCGCTCGTGGGCATCGCGACCGTGCCGGTGGCGTGGGCGATCGGGCGCGAGCTACAGGGTCCACCCACCCGCCGCGCGGCGATGGTGGGGGCCGCGCTCGTGGCGACCTGTCCGCTGTTCGTGTGGTACTCGCAGGAGGCGCGCGCGTACGGGTTGTTCGTGTTGCTCGCCTCGCTGGCGTTCCTCTGCTTCCTGCGCGCGCTTGCCAATCCCACGAACCGCCGTCTGGCGGCATTCGCGCTCGCGGCTTCTCTCGCGCTGCTGACCCACTACTTCGCGGTGTTCCTGTTGATCCCGATGATCGCGTGGCTGCTCTGGCGTCACCGTGCGCGGGTATCGGTTGCTGTCGTGCCTCCAATCCTCGTCGGTGCTGCGCTGATCCCCTTGATCGTGGCGCAGGGGGGACACGGGACGCAGTGGATTGGCGAATGGGAGCTCGCCGGCCGCTTGGAAGCGATCCCGCAGTACTACCTGACTGGGTACACCGGGTCGGCGCTTGGTCACGGGGTGGAGCTGCTCGTGGGGATGGTGGCGCTCGCGGGGGTGGTGTACGGGTTGTGGCGTGCGCTCACCCCACGTGAGGAGCGGGGCGCGCTGATCGCGCTGACGGTGGCGGCCTGTGGCGTTGGCATCCCGATCGTGCTCGCGGTGGGGGGCGCCGACTACCTCGCTCCGCGCAACCTGGTGGCGGCAATGGTGCCGGTGAGTGTGTTGCTGGCGGTGGTAATCGCGGCACAGCGCACGGGCCGGGTGGGCATGGCGCTGGCGGGCGTGCTCGCGGCGGGCTTCGTGGCTCTCACGATCGACGTGGCGCTCAGCCCGCGCCTTCAGCGCGGCGACTGGAGGGGTGTGGCAAAGGCGCTGCGAACGTCTACAGCCGGTAGAGCGATCGTGACCGTGGAGCTCGGGGCGGCGCCGCTCGAGTATTACCTGCCTCCGCTTCACAACCTCCCACGCGGGACGAGCGTGAGAGTGAGCGAGGTTGACGAGACAGGTTACGCGCCGTTGCGATCCTCGGCGGGCACCCCACCGGCGCCAGGCTTCCATCTCTCTGAGCGTCGCGACATTCACGGATTGTGGGTGTACCGCTTCACATCCAGTGAGCCTGTCACGATTGCAGAGGAACGTCTACGGGAACAAACGATCACCGTAGCTCCGCATCCCGAGGTCCTTGTGCCCTCCTCGCCAGGAAAAAACGCCTAGCCTTCACCGCCCATGTCATCGCAGATCGCTCAGACACTCAGCGAGGCGCAGGTGACACTGGAGCGAGCCCGCGAGCGGTTGCTCGCATTGCAGGACGAGCAGGGATGGTGGAGGGGGGAGCTGCAGACGAACGTGACGATGGACGCGGAGGACATGTTCCTGCGCGAGTTCCTCGGGATCCGCAATGCGGACGAGACACAGCGCACAGCGGCGTGGATCCGCTCGCAGCAGCGGGCGGACGGGACGTGGGCGAACTTCAACGGTGGGCCGGGCGACCTCTCAACCACGATCGAGGCGTACTGGGCATTGAGGTTGGCGGGAGATGACCCGGAGCAGGAGTACATGAAGGCCGCTGCGGTGTTCGTGCGCGAGCAGGGAGGGATCGAGAAGGCACGCGTTTTCACGCATGTGTGGTTGGCGCTGTTCGGGCTGTGGTCGTGGGATCGCGTGCCGGCGCTGCCGCCCGAGATCGTGTTGTTGCCAAAGTGGGTGGCGCTCAATATCTACGATTTCGCGTGCTGGGCGCGGCAGACGATTGTGGCGTTGTCGATCGTGATCGCCCACCGCCCGTGTCGTGAGTTGGGGTTTGCCCTCGAGGAGCTACACGGGGCGGAACCGTGGGCGCTCACGCCGCCGACGAGCTCGCGGGGACGCTGGTTGGCGCGCTTGGACAAGGCGGTACGGGTGTACGAGCGCCGCCCGATAAGGCTGTTGCGACGCATCTCCATGGGGAGGGCGGAGCGGTGGATCGTGCGCCGCCAGGAGGCGGATGGGTCGTGGGGAGGGATACAGCCGCCGTGGGTGTACTCGCTGATGGCGTTGCATTTGAACGGGTACGCGCTCGACCACCCGCTGATGCGGCGGGGGATCGAAGGTATCGAGAGTTTCATGGTGGAGGAGCACGATGATCCCCTGGGCGTCGGCGCGCCTCTCGGTCCAAGTCGTCGTTTGGAGGCGTGTCAGTCGCCGGTATGGGACACGGCGTTGACCGTGGTGGCGCTCAACGACGCCGGATTGCCCCCCGATCATCCGGCGCTCGTGCGCGCCGGGGAGTGGCTGCTCGGGGAGGAGGTGGCCGTTACCGGTGACTGGCGGGCGGCGCGCCCGGCGCTCGAGCCCGGAGGGTGGGCGTTCGAGTTCGCAAACGACAACTACCCCGACGTGGATGACACCGCTGAGGTGGTGTTGGCGCTGCGACGCATATCATTCGAGGGTGACTCGCGTGCGCGCGCGAGTAGTGCGATCGAGCGGGCTGTGAAGTGGACGAAGGGAATGCAGAGTAGCGATGGGGGGTGGGGTGCGTTCGATGCCGACAACGTGCGCTCGCTCGTGCGCGAGCTGCCGTTCCTGGATTTCGGTGAGGTGATCGACGAGCCGAGCGCCGACGTGACCGCCCACGCCGTGGAGATGCTGGCGGCGCTGGGAGGCGCGGATGAGCCGGCGACGTGGGCGGCGGTGAGCTGGCTCTTGAGCCGGCAAGAGCCAGGCGGATCGTGGTTCGGACGGTGGGGGGTGAACCATGTGTATGGAACGGGCGCGGTGGTTCCCGCGCTCGTGGCGGCTGGTATGAGCGACAAAGATCCGCGCATCCGAAGGGCGGTGCGCTGGCTTGAGGACCACCAGAAAGAGGATGGTGGGTGGGGGGAGGACCCGCGTTCCTACGACTCGCCGGAGTGGGTGGGGAGGGGAGCGAGCACGGCGTCCCAGACGGCGTGGGCGCTGCTGGCTCTGCACGCTGCCGGGGAGACGGGTGGGGAGGCTGTGAGGCGGGGAGTGGGGTGGCTGTGCGAGACGCAGCGAGAGGACGGGAGTTGGGAGGAGCCGCAGTACACGGGTACAGGGTTTCCATCGGACTACTACATCAACTACCACCTCTATCGCTTGACGTTCCCGGTGATGGCGCTCGGGCGGTGCGTGGGCGCGCCGGTAGCGCAGCACCGATGATGGGAGTCGTGCCGTTTCAGCTCTCCCCGCGTGAGATCCCAAGCGCGCGGGCGGTGATGGAGAGGGCGGGTGGGGAGAACTTTCCGGTGGCGGCGCGGGTGCTCTCGCGTAGGCATCGTCGCGGCATGTTGGCGGTGTACGGGTTCGCGCGGTTGGCGGACGAAATCGGGGACGAGCTGGAGGGTGACCGTCTCGCGGCGCTCGACTGGTTGGAGGGAGAACTCGATCGCGCATACGCGGGGCAGGCGCGCCATCCGTTGCTGCAAACACTGCAGGAGGCACTCGCCGAGCACCCGCTGCCGCGGGGGCCCCTCAAGCGCTTGATCGAGGCCAACCGTGTGGACCAGCGGGTGAGCCGGTACGAGACATGGGAGCATCTGGTGGGGTACTGCGAGCTGTCGGCCAACCCGGTTGGGGAGCTCGTTTTGGGGGTGTTCGACCTTGCGACACCCGAGCGGATCGAGCTGTCCGACCGCGTGTGCACGGCGCTCCAGTTGATCGAGCACCTGCAGGACCTCGGTGAGGACATGGGGCGTGGGCGTATGTATATCCCCGAGCGGGATCGTGCGCGTTTCGGCTCCTCGGCGGCGGGGTGGCGCGAAACGGTGGCCTTCGAGACGGCGCGCGCGCGCGAGTTGCTGGCCGCCGGTCCAGCCCTCGTGGCAAGTGTTCCCGGGCGCGCGAAGCTGGCTGTGGCGGCGTTTGTGGCGGGTGGGGAGGCGGCGATTATGGAGATCGAACGTGCCCGCTACGAGGTGCTCGGTGGAGTGCTACAGGCGAGCGCATGGCGTCGCGTGCGAGAGCTGGCGCGCGTGCTCGGACGCAGCACACAACGGCCGGTGGCTACCGGGTCAGGGGCGCGATGAGGGCGGCCGAGGCTTACGACCACTGCGAGTCGACGACAAGGATGGCGGCGGCGAACTTCTACTACGGCATCCGCCTATTGCCGCGCGAGAAGCGGAGGGCGACGTGTGCGGTGTACGCGTTCGCGCGGAGGGTGGACGACATCGGCGACGGAGGGATCGAGCCGCGCGAGAAGCTGGGACTGTTGGAGGCCGCGGAGCGCTCGTTGGAGGGGCTCGCGACGTCGAGCATGGACCCCGTGGTGGTGGCGTTGGCGGACGCGCGTGAGCGCTTCGGGTTGCCGGTCGGGGCGCTTGAAGACCTGATCGAAGGTGTGCGAATGGATGTGACGGGCACAAGCTACGAGAGCTTTGAGGACCTGCTCGTTTACTGCCGCAGGGTGGCGGGCTCGATCGGGCTGCTGTGTCTGGCGATCTTCGGCGCGCGCGAGCTGGGGCGCGTGCGTGGGCTCGCGGACGACCTGGGGGTGGCGATGCAGTTGACGAACATCCTGCGCGACATCTCCGAGGATGCGGGGAACGGGCGTGTATACGTGCCGCGGAGGGAGCTTGTGCGCTACCACCTCAGCACTGACGGTCGCTACGAGGGCGGGGAGGGACAGATGGACGCGTTCATGCGCTATCAGGCACGTCGCGCGGACGAATGGTTCGACCGTGGTTTGGAGCTTGTGCCGCTGCTCGATAGGCGCAGCGGGGCGTGTGTGCTGGCGATGGCGAACATCTACCGGGGCGTGCTCGCGCGGATCGAGGACGACCCGGAGACAGCACGCAGGGAACGTGTGTCGTTGCCGATCTGGGCGAAGGGGTGGGTGGCGACGCGCAGCGTGTTGACGGCGGCGGGGGGGTGAGCGCGCGGCGGGTGGCGGTGATCGGCGGGGGTCTCGCCGGGATCGTCGCGGCGCTCGACTGCGCCGAGCGGGGCGCGGATGTGACGCTGCTGGAGGTGCGCCCCCGACTGGGCGGCGCGGCTTACTCCTTCGAGCGCGACGGACTGTGGCTCGACAACGGGCAGCATGTGTTCCTGCGCTGCTGTACCTCCTACATCGCGCTGCTGGAGCGGCTGGGGAGCTCGGGGCGCGTGCGGATCCAGCCGCGTCTGGAGATCCCCGTTTTCAGTCCTGGCGGCAAACAAGCGGTGCTCCGGCGCGGGGAGTTGCCCGCGCCCCTACACCTGGCGGGGGCGCTCGCCCGCTACCCGCACTTGACCGTGGGAGAGAAGGCGAAGGCGGCATGCGCGGCGCTTGCGCTGGCGCGGCTCGACTTGGCCGGCGCGTTGGAGCGCGAGCGCAAGGAGGGGATCACGCTCGGGGGGTGGCTGGCAGAGCACGGTCAAAGCGAGCGGGCGGTGGCGGCATTGTGGGACCTGATCGCGCTGCCCACGCTCAACCTCCCGGCTGCGCACGGATCGCTGAGATTGGGTGCGTTCGTGTTGCAGACAGGCCTGCTCGAGCACAAGGACGCGGGGGACATCGGCTTTCACATGCGCCCTTTGAGTGAGATCTTGGGCGAGCCGGCTGAGCATGCGCTCAGGCAAGCGGGCGTCAAAGTGGGGCTGGGGATGCGGGTGGAGCGCGTCGAGGCTGTGGCGGGCTCACACAAGCGAGAAAGCGCCGGGTCGGGTGGGGGCGTTTTGCGAGTGTGCGCTGGGGGTGAGGTCTTCGAGGGAGACGCGGTTGTCTGCGCGGTTCCTCACACACGTGCCGCTGCGCTGCTGGAGCCGCTGCTCGGCGAGGAGACGACACGGTGGGATGGGTTGGGGGAGTCGCCGATCGTTAACGTGCATGTGATGTACGACCGGCGTGTGTGCGACGTGGGATTCGCGGCGGGTGTGGGGACGCCCGTGCAGTACGTGTTCGATCGAACCGAGGCGGTGGGGCTCGCGGAGGGGCAATATCTCGCGGTGTCGCTGTCGGGCGCTGAGGAGGAGATGGGGATGGAGCCGCAGGCGTTGCGCGAGCGCTACGTGGAGGCATTGGGTGAGTTGTTCCCGCGCGCCCGTGAGGCGGTGGTCGAGAGTGTGCACGTCAGCCGGGAGCACGCCGCGACGTTCAGGGCGGGGCCCGGCAGCGGGGAGTTGCGCCCGAGCGCCCGCACAAACGTCCCCGGGCTCGTGCTCGCGGGCGCATGGACCGGCACGGGCTGGCCGGCGACACTCGAGGGAGCAGTGTTGAGCGGTCATACAGCGGCACGCGAGGCGATGGTGGCATGAGCGGCTTCACGACTCAACAACCAGAGTGTTCAGGCATGAGCGGCCTCACCAGTCGACAACGGGAGGTCGCCTGATGGGTGACGTGCTCGTGGTCTCGCCCCTGGGCGTGGAGGCGTTGGCGGTGCGCTCGGCCGCATCCGGGTTGCGGGTGCGTACGACGGGCATGGGCCCGCAAAAGGCGCTGGCGGCGGTGCCGCGACTGCTGGAAGACACGGCGGCGGCGCTCGTGGTGGTGGGCTTCGGGGGAGGGTTGCCGGCGGGGAGCAAGCTGTGCGAAGTGGTGGTGGCGAGCGAGGTGCTCACGATCGACGAGCACGGTCACGCGGCGGCGGAGAGCATCCCTTGCGAGGCCGCCGACGCACTGGGGGACGCGCTGGGGGAGCATGGCATCGAGGTGTGTCGGGGAGCGGTGGCGTCAGTGGAGGAGATCATTATTGGGGAGGCGCGGGCGCGGATGGAGACCTCTGGAGCGGTGGCTGTGGACATGGAGTCGGCATGGGTTGCCCAAGCGGCTCGGGGGAGACCGTTCACGGTGGTGCGGGTCTTGTCGGACACGCCCGAGCGGGAGCTGCGGCGGCGACTTCCGGTAGGCCCACCGCTGCCGACTGTGGCGGATGGGTTGCGCGCGATGTCCACGCTCCGCCACGTGGGGTTGGCGCTAGGTAGGTTGCGGCGCCAGGGGAGTCTTCATACTGTGCTTGGATTGAGTGGCTGATGGTGCGAGTATCGACGGAAAGGCTTTAAATGGCTGTTCCGATGAGACAGGGCGCGAGGATGGGGTGGTACCTGATGCGCCAGCGGATGGCGCGGCGCGAGAAGTTTCCCCTGATCGTCGAGTTGGAGCCGCTGTTCCAGTGCAACCTGGCGTGTTCGGGGTGCGGCAAGATCCAGCATCCCGACCATGTGTTGCGCCGACGGATGTCGGTGGAGCAGGCGGTTGGGGCGATCGAGGAGAGCGGGGCGCCGATGGTGTCGATCGCGGGAGGCGAGCCGTTGATCCACCCGGAGATCCACCTGATAGCCGGAGAGCTCGTGAAGCGCAAGCGGTTTGTGTACCTGTGCACGAACGCAATTCTGTTGGAGCGGAAGCTCGCTGACTTCAAGCCAAGCCCCTACTTCGCGTGGGCGGTGCACATGGATGGATTGAAAGAGCGCCACGACGCGTCAGTTGAGCGGGAGGGTGTATTCGACAAGGCTGTGGCGGCGATCAAGGCTGCTAAGGCGGCGGGGTTCAGGGTGACGACGAACACAACTTTCTTCACGCACGACTCGCCGCGGACGGTGCGTGATGTGCTCGACTTCCTAAACGACGATCTGGAAGTCGACGAAATGATGATCTCGCCTGCGTACGCGTACGAGAAGGCGCCCGATCAGGAGCATTTCCTAGGGGTGAGACAGACGCGCGAGCTGTTCTCAGAGGCGTTCGCGGATGGGAGGCGCAAGAAGTGGCGTCTGAACCACAGCCCCTTGTTCCTCGACTTCCTCGAAGGGAAAGCGGAATTCGACTGCACCGCGTGGGGGATACCGAGCTATTCGCTGTTCGGGTGGCAGCGTCCCTGTTACCTGATGTCTGACGGTTACGCCTCGACATACAAGGAGTTGATCGAGACGACCGACTGGAGCAAGTACGGTCGCGGAAGAGACCCACGGTGCGACAACTGCATGGCGCACTGCGGGTATGAGCCGACGGCGGTTTTGCAGACAACCCATTCAGTGCGCCAGTCGCTGCGCGCGCTATTCAACTGAAGTTGGGGGGCGCGGTGTCGCGGGTGCGGCGGATGTCCTGCCAGGTCATGCCCTCCCTGAGCAGTGCAGGGATACCGAGCGCGAGCGCGGTGAAGAGCTCGACCGCCTGCAAAATGATGCCGTAGGCCAGAGCTGGACCAGCGGAAACGCCGTAGGCGGCGAGCACAACCAGGCAGGCAGCTTGGAAGACGCCAACGTTCGAGGGGGTGGCGGGGAGCACGGCGGTGACGTTCACCGCGAGCAGGATCGCCGCGGCGGTGACGGGGGTGGCCTGTGGGGTGAGTCCGAGCGCGAGCAGCACCATGTAACAGGAGCCCCACTGGAGCGCCCACGCGAGTAGTTGGAAGCCAACTGCGAGTGCGCCCTCGCGGGGCGTCGCGAATACCACGAGGCCGCGCCGGGCGAGCCGCAGCAGTCCGGCGAAGGCCATCGCGCCGGCGCGGATGCGCAGGCTCGGGGCGTGCTGGGCGAGGCGCAGCAGCGGCGGGCCGCCGAACACGAAGAGGGCGATGAAGGCGGGTACGGCAAGCACGGCAACGAGTGCGGAGGCGTGACCTTGCAGCAGCGGGACGCTTGTGAAGGTGACGGAGGCGAGGATGCCGAGTACGCCGAGGTTGATGAGCGTCTGGGAGAGCACGGTGCCGGCCACCACCGGGAACGTGCGCGAAGCTGGACCCTCCAGGCGGCGGCTGAGCACGACGATGCGAGTGGGCTCGCCGACGCGCCCCGGGAAGACCGCCGAGGCCATCACGCCGATCATCGTGGCGCGCGCAACGGCCGTCCATGGGACACGGTCGGAGGGGAGCGCGGCGCGCAGCACCGTCTGCCAGGAGGAGGAGCGGGCGAGCAGCGAGAGCATCATCAGGACGATGGCGAGCACGATCCAACCGGGGCTTGCCGAGAACAGCGCGTGGGCGATGTGGCGGAGATCTAGACGCGTGATGGCGAAGACGAGCACCGCCGCCATCAGAATCGCCCCCGCGATCAGTCCTGCACGCCGTGTGGGGAGGCGTCGATTCGGCGGGTTGGCCATGAGAAGGGTGTGTATCAGAGGCCCAGGGCGTACCCGCTTCCAGGTAGGGACTTCCTGAAAGCCCGTAGCCACAACCCCTGGTCGGTGCTTTGGGTACCGGGTCTCCGCAACGACCATCGGAATGGTGCGGATCGTCCTAATTTCATGGACGCGAGCAGGGCGATTGATCCAAATAACCGGTATATCCGTAGCAGAAACATTCGATTCCCCCCACAGTTGAATGTTTCTTTAACTGTGGGGGTAGTATCGAGAAGTGGATCATCAGGGGTGTGGTTAGGATGGTTTCTAAGGGTGTTCTCATCAGCCGACTTGGCCGGTGGGATGACTCGTGGTCGCTGCTGGCAACGCTCGATAAGCCGTCAGATTGGGGATCAGACTCATGACAGAGGAAAGGGACATCGCGATCGCGCTTTCGCCGGCGCAGGTGGAGCAAGTGATTCGTTTGGCGGGGCAAACGAGAAAAGGGACGGTGTCGAGCCTATTGGTCGCGGCGCTCGACAACGCACACTCCGCAGATGGAAACGGTAACGGCCGTGGGTTGCTTCATCAGGCCGCGCAGGCGGCACTCGCTGAGGCGCTGTCAGATCCGCAGCTCTCACAGTCGCTGCTGCGAGGGCTGGCGATCCTCTCCTGCTACGGTCCTGAGCGGCCCTGGCGAGCGATCATAGATCTAGCGAAAGAGCTTCACATGTCGCCCTCCACCACGCATCGTTATGTGAAGACATTGCGCGTGGTGGGCTTGCTCGAGCAGAATCCGACGACGCGCGAATATCGGCCAGTGGCTGTGTGAGCGATCTTCCGAGACCAGTGCGTCGAGATCGGCGTTGACGGGCTGTCCAGGTCGGGGGCCCTCATGGTCGAGGGTGGTGGAGCCCCGGCTTGTGTGTCACGACACCAATCAGATGCCTTCGTAGGTGGCGTGTCCGGGTCCGGGACCGCGCTCGAGGAAGGTGCGCACGGCTCGCTTGAGGTCTTCGGTGGCGAAGAGGTCGCCGGCGAGCTCTGGTACGCGCTCGTCCGCGCCGTGCGCTCCGCCTTGGTCCAACTGTGCGCGGACGATGCGCTTGGTGGCGGTGTGCGCGCGTGTGGGTCCCTCGGCGAGCTTGCGTGCAAACGTGCGCGCGGCGGCGTCGAAACCGTCATCGGGGAGCACGCGGTTGACGACGTTCCAACGCTCGAGCGTGGCGGCCTCGTACAGTTCGCCCGTCATCACCAGCTCGCGCGCCCGCGCCGGTCCGGCGCGCTCGGCGAGACGTTGCGTGCCGCCCATCGCCGGGGTTAGCCCAACGACAGTCTCGACGAGCCCGAAGCGGGCTGACTCGGCAGCAAGCAGGAGGTCACAGCCGAGCGAGAGCTCGAACGCGGCGGTGAGGCAGAGTGAGTGAGCGGCGAACACGGTGGGGAGCGGGAGGTCCTCGACGCGGTGGACGAGATCCAGCAGGCGCACCCACATGTCGGCGGCCTGCTGGGTGGAGAGCCCGTCGAAGACGTGAACATCCACGCCGCCGCTCACGACACGGCCGTCGGCTCTGATCAGCAGTCCGCGTGGGGGGTCTGCGACGAGCGCGTCGACGGCGTGTGAGAGATCGTCCATGAGCGCCTGGTCGAACAGGTTCAGGGGTGGGCTGTCGATGCTGAGGACGGTAAGCGGCCCGTCGTGCTCGACGCGGATGAGGCTCATGGTGGTGGCTCCGTGGGTGGTAGGAAACGATTCGCGGGGGAGCCTACCGGGGTGGTGGGGGATCGTGGTGTTCCGTTGTCTCCGACTAGCGAAGGCGGGCCGATGGGTTGGAAAACCCTGCGAGCGCAAGACAGTGAGTTGCGCCCCGAGGGGGCCTGTGGCTTCGGAGAAGGGCTCGTGTGCCAACTGTTGGGACGGTGTCCGGTCCGATGGTTAGAAAGGTAGTGCCCTGGGATATGGTCTCCTGTGGGGATAGGTTGGTGGGCTAGAGGGGCGCGTTGATGTTGCGAATTGAGAACGTCGTCAAGCACTATCGCGTCGGAGACGGGGAGATCGTGCGGGCGGCGGACGGTGTGTCGCTGTCGGTGTCTCCCGGTGAGCTGGTGGCTCTCTACGGTCCGAGCGGCTCGGGGAAGACGACGCTGTTGATGTTGATAGCGGGGCTGCTGGTGCCCGACAGCGGCAGCGTGACAGTGAATGGCCGGGAGATCTCAGTGTTGTCCGAGCGCGAGCGGGCCCACTACAGGCGCTCAGAGCTAGGGTTCATCCGCCAGTCGCTCGACCTGATCCCCGGGGTGCGTGCCGATGACAACGCGGCGCTGAAGTTGCTCGCGACATCGGGGAGGCGAGACGCACAGCGTCAGATCGCCCCGCTGCTGGAGCGGTTGGGGTTGAACGGGAGGGTGTTACAGCGGGCTGAGCAGCTCTCAATGGGGGAGCGTCAGCGGGTTATGATCGCGCGGGCGCTCTCCACCGAACCAAGCCTCGTACTTGCCGACGAGCCGACGGGTAGTCTCGACACAGATCGCGGCAGGGAAGTGTTGACGCTGCTCTCAGAGGTATGTCATGAACGCGGCGTGGGGATGCTGCTCGTGACACACGACCCCCGAGCCGCCGCGTTCGCGGACCACGTGCACGCGCTGAGGGACGGGCGCCTGGTGGAGTACGAGCCAGAGCTCGCGTACGCGCCGTTCGGTGCTCGATGACCAAAGCGTGCGCCGTGGGAGGCGCACGGTGAGCGGGCTATGAGACTCTCGACGATCTTCTACCTCTACCGAGTGCGGTTGCGCGCACGCCTGGTACAGGAGTTGCTCGCCGTTGCGGGGATAGCAGTGGGCGTCTCGCTCCTGTTCGCATCGCAGGTGGCGAATACCAGTCTGTCGGGGTCGGTGACGCGTCTCACGAACGGTCTGGTCGGCAGTGCACGCCTGCAGCTCGCGGCGCGCGATCCACAGGGTTTCGATGAAAGCTTGCTCGGAAAGGTCGAGCAGTTGCGGGGGGTGCGCTCGGCAGTCCCTGTGCTTCAACGTGGTGCGAATGTGAGGGGTCCCCGCGGCGAGATGTCGGTGGACCTGATCGGTCTCGACGCAGGCTTCGTCCGGCTCCAAGGTCGACTGCTGTCACATGTGAGCGCGACACAACTGCCAAGACAGCAGGGGGTGGCGCTGCCGGCGCCTGTGGCGCGAGGGATCGGCGCCGGTCCACTGGAGTCATTTGGCATCGATGTAGGGGATACGAGCATGAGAGCACTGATTGCAGTGATCCTGCAGGAAAGTGACATAGGAGAGCTCGTGGACAGTGGTGTCGCGATAGCGCCGCTCGGTCTCGCTCAGAGCTTGGCGGGCATGCGTGGGAGGGTCAGCCGGATACTTGTAGAGCCGCAGCCAGGCCGCGACCGGGAAGTCGAACGTGGGCTTGAGGGTGTCGCGGGAGGCAGATTGAATGTGCTTCCAGCGAACTTCGAGGCGACGATATTCAGTCAAGCGGAGGCGCCGACGGCGCAGTCGACGGAGATGTTCTCCGCGATCAGCGCGCTGGTGGGATTCCTGTTCGCTTTCAATGCGATGTTGCTCACCGTGCCGCAGCGTCGCAACTTGATCGCAGATTTGCGTCTGGACGGGTATACGCCCGTCGAGATCCTCGAGGTGATGTTGTTTGATGTCTTTGCACTGGGAGTGGTCGGGATAGCCTGCGGACTATCACTTGGCGAGTTGTTGTCACGAAGTTTGCTGCAAGCTGAACCCGGTTATCTATCCCTCGCGTTTCCTGTCCAGTCGCTGCACATAGTGAGTTGGGAGAACGTCGCAGTCGCGGCGGCCGGTGGGTTTGTCGCTGCGGTGGTGGGGGTCATGGTTCCACTTCGGCACGAGATATTTCGCAACGATCAGGTTGGACCCCACCGTGCAAGGCAATCAAGGGGAACGAGTTTTGTGGCGGCGTTGAGCGCTGGCGTGGGTTGCATCGCGCTTACGACGGCAATCTTGATCCACGGGATCAATACCGTCGCGGCGGCGATTGTCGCGTTCGCCAGTCTCATGCTCGGGTTGTTGCTCGTCATGCCTGCCGTCTTTGGCGGAGTTGTCTCATCAATCAATCGGGTGCAGCGATCGGTGATGGGGGTTTCTTCGCGCATAGCGATTATCGAGCTGATGTCGAGCACGACCCGGTCGCGGTCGCTGGCGATAGCGGCGACTGGAGCGATCGCTGTGTTTGGATGTGTTGCAATCGAGGGCGCCCGGAGCGATCTGAGTACCGGATTGAGTCGGGCGGCGTCGGATGTGAGCCTCGGAACCGACCTATGGGTGTCGCCCGCGGGAAGCTCCACTACGCTCGCGACTACACCTTTTAAGAACGCGTATGGCCGGGTGCTCAAGGATCTGCCAGACGTCGGCGTTGTAGGTGACTATCGTGGCGGTTTTCTTGACCTAGGTGATCGCCGTGTGCTGGTGATTGCTCCGCCGAAGAGCGATGCGCGTTTGTTTCCGTCCAGTCAGGTTGTAAGTGGAGATTCGAGAGTCGCGAGATCTCAACTTCTGGACGGTGGGTGGATAGCGATCTCACGGACGTTGGCGGATGAGCGCAAACTGGGCGTGGGCGGGTCTTTGATGTTGGCGTCGCCGATACCGACTCGTTTCAGGATTGCTGCAATAGTGACGAATCTCGGATGGGCGCCGGGGGCGATCGTCATGAATCCGGATGACTACGCCCGGGCCTGGGGGAGTGGTGACGTTAGCGCCTACCAAGTCATGTTGAAGGCAGGTGTTCCGGTGTTGAAGGGGTTGCGTGAGGTGCAGGCGGCGCTGGGGCCGAGGAGCGACCTTGTCGTGCAGGCCGCGGATCGACATAGGCAGAACGACATCTCGGCACAACGGCAGGGGTTGGCCCGGTTGACGCAGATAGCGCTGCTCGTTCTGATTGCTGCGGCGCTGGCGATGGCGGCGGCGATGGGAGCGATGATCTGGCAGCGGCGCCCGCGACTCGCGGGTATGAAGGTTGACGGGTTCTCACAAGGTGAGCTGTGGCGTGCGCTGCTGTGGGAGACGGCGTTGTTGTTGGGCGCAGGTTGCTCGATTGGCGCCCTATTCGGCCTATATGGTCAACTTGTGTTGAGTCACGCGCTGGTGAGTGTCACGGGTTTCCCTGTGGTGTTCTCGGTGGCGATCCCGGTAGCGATAGTGAGCCTTGCGATCGTCGCGACGATCGCGCTGGCTATGGTGGCGTTGCCTGGGTACTTCGCCGCTCAGGTCAAGCCGGCGCTACAAGATTAATAGCTCCATATCGCCGGTCGGAGAGTGTGTGATGCCTGAGGGAGTGCCTGGGAGTACCCGTATCTCTCGTGGGCAGGCTTGGGCGCTCGGGGTCGCTGTCGTGAGGGAGCTTGCGTGGGGACTGAGGGGGGTGTTACGCGAGGTGGAACGATGGCAGGCACGGGCGGCCGAAATTCCCGATGCGACGATCCGCGAGGATGCGCTGGCGGCACTGGAGCAAAAGCGACCTAACACGGAGGGCGCGGCTCTGTTCTGGACCGTCACCGCGCGACGGTGTCCCAGGCTATTGAGGCTCCTGGTGGCATACGAGATCATGGCGGATTTCCTGGACAGCACGATCGAGCGTGGCGCCCACATGGGGATCACGAACGGCCGACAGCTCCACCTTGCGTTGGTGGAGGCTGTGGATATCGCGCGACCGATCTCAGATTACTTTCGTCATCATCCGTGGAGCGACGACGGTGGATACCTCCCTGGACTGGTAGAGGCGTGTAGGCACGGTTGCACGAGACTTCCTTCATATTGGAGCGTTCGCCCAATGTTGATGAGAGCCGCCGCGCTCGCACAGGTGCAGGGCCTCAACCACGAGCTCGACCTACTCTTACGCGAAGTCGTACTGAAGGAATGGGTCGATCAGGAAGTCTCATCAGAGGACGAGATCGGGTGGTATGAGACGGCAGGCGCCGCGAGCGCATGGTTGACCGTATTGGCGTTGATGGCGGTGGCGGCCGAGCCGGCGCCCCAGCCCGAACATGTCGCGGACGTGTACTTAGCGTACTTCCCATGGTTCTCCCTGACGGCGACGCTGCTCGACAGCTACGGGGACTTGATAGAGGATCAGTTAACAAAGAGAACAGCTACATCGCACGGTACGGGTCGCTGGAAGCGGCGGTGCAACGGATAGACGAAGTAGTGAGGCGGGCGACCGTGGAAGCATGGTTATTGGACAACGGAGCGCGCCATTCGGTGATCCTCGCCGCGATGATCGCGATGTACCTCTCCAAGGACAGCGCTGTCACGCCCGACATGAAGCCACTCAGCCAGTGCCTACTCCATTCAGCTGGACCGCTGGCAACGCTGCTAGGCCCAGTCCTGCGCGCCTGGCGGGTGACCTTTTCGTTGCGGGAGGCTTGAGGACGTTCAAGGCGTGACGGCGTATGTGCGGTTGCTTGACGGAATCTTGTGGGCGATGTAGGATGGAGGCATGGCTGCACTGACTATCGAGGCTCGTCGGGTCCATGAGAGTGCGCATCTCTCCGATCGACAGATAGCCGCTGCGACCGGTGCCAAGGCCAGCACTGTGCGGGACTGGTTGACAGGTCGAAGCGTGCCGAGCGGCTCACGCGCCGAGCGGCTTGTAGAGCTAGCGGAGATGACGGAGCGTCTCACGCGGGTGATGGATCGTGAGTACATCCCCGTGTGGTTGACCCGTCCGATCGAAGCGCTCGATGACGACAAGCCGGTCGACGTACTCGCGCGCGGCGATTATCGCCAGGTCGCGGAGCTGATCGCGCAGTTGGAGTACCCGGGCGTCAGCTCGAGCCGGTGGCACTCGACGTTGACGCGGTCGCTGTCAGCGGCGAGTGGATCAGGCATGCACCGCATCGATCTTCCCTACTCGGCAGGGCTTCTACACCGACAGACGGACGCTGGCAGCGCGGCGCGAACCTAGGCGGTCTGTACCTGGCTGATGAGACAGGCACGGCGGTCGCCGAGTGGTACCGCTACCTGGCCGAGCGCGGACTGCCTCCGGGATATGCCGTCCCACATGACCATCATGTGTGGAGCATTGACCTCAAGGTCGCCGACTTGAGCGATCCGCAGCGGCTCGCACGGGTGGGCTTGGAGTTGCCGAGGCCGACGCGACGGACGTGGCCGCCGTTTCAAGATGTGGGGGAGGCATTGTCAAGCGAGGGGTGGCCAGGTCTCATCGCGCCGAGCGCGGCACGCCCAGGCTGGACAGTGCTCTGTGTCTTCATGACCGATTGGCCTCCACAGGGCTGCATGCCTGTACGGAGCATTGAGATCGATCGGGTGCCAAAGCCTCCCGATGGGCTGACAGTAGGGTAACTGAAGCGCGTCATGGTCACCTTCGTGAGGGAGCCCGAGACCAGGCGAAATCAGGTGCTTTTTGGGACAGAAATCCGGGACAAAAATTCCTGTCGAGCGACCCCGCGCAAAGAAAACTCCGTATTTGCGGGGTTTTCGCGAAGCGGCTGAAGGGACTCGAACCCTCGACCTTCTGCATGGCAAGCAGACGCTCTAGCCAACTGAGCTACAGCCGCATAGGCCGGGTAACTATAGAGCAGGCGGGGTGTGGAGGGCTGACGCGGCGGGGATTAGCTCGCTGGTGATCAGGCCACGCTCGTGGGTCAGCTCGTCGGCGATGGCGAACAGGGAGGCGATGCGCTGGGGCGTGTCGATCGCGACCGTCACGACAGGGACGTGGCGGCGGAGTGCGAGTAGGCGGTCGCCGTGGGGGGGATGGTCGCCATGGAAGCCCCAGATGCCGCGTAGTGAGGTCGCGCCGGCGGCGCCCGCGGTGCGCAGACGGCGTACGAGCTCCAGGTAGACGGAGCGGTTCTCGTGGTGAGCCGCCTCTGAGGTCACGATCGTGAGCTTCTGTAGCGCCTGCCCGCCCTGCTCATCGGTGGCGGACACGTCGTGTGGCGCTTCGAGCGGTTCCCCGTCGCGCTTGCACACTCGCACCCGCTCCGTGGTGAGCAGGGGTTCGGGGAGCGCTGTGGTGAGGTGCTCGACGGCTGTCCGGATACTGGGTGCGTCGCCGACCGCCATCACCATCAGCGGGACGCCCTTGTTCTGCGCGAAGAAGCGCGCCCGTCGGCGCTCTCCATGCCGTGTGCCGTCCACGCCCAACAGCACGGTTGCGCCCGCGACACCGCACTCGTGCAGCAGCTCGCACACACCCGCGAACGCGGGGGTGCCGTCGAGGCGCTCGTGGCGGCCGAGGTAGACGGTCAGCTTGGCTGCTGTCTGTTGCGATCCCGCGGCGCCTTCCGGTGGTCGCGTTGCGGTGTCAGCCAAGGAGCGCCGAGCTTCGTCGTCAAGCGGACCCTGGTCGTCGATGAGATCGCCGTCGAGCCGAGTGCGCTCGAGCGTGAGGAGACCTTCGTGCTCGATGCCCTTCATGTCTCCCAGCAGCGCCTCGATGCGGTTGGGGGTGTCGACCGCGATCGCCACGAGGGGGAGGTCTTCGGAGAGCGTGAGCAGGCGGTCGGTGCGGAGTTGGTGTTTTGCGCCGAAGCCCTGAACCCCGCGCAACAGAATGCTCCCCCGGATCTCGTGGCGGGCATGGATGTCGAGCAGCTCGTCCGCGAGCAGTAGTCCTCCCACGCGAGCGCGCTCGCCGAAATAGGTGGTGAGGGTGAGTGCCTCTTCGCTCACAACGCTTCCCCGATCGCTCTCCCGAGCAACGCCGCGCCAAGGCCCACCACGACGCTGACGAGCACGTTGAGTACGCCCGTCACCAGTTGCCCGTCCTCGCCAAGTCTGTGGGTCTCGAGCATCCAGGTGGAGAATGTTGTGTAGGAGCCGAGCGTGGCGGATCCTGCCAGCACGAGCGCTTCGCCTGACAGTGCCAAGCCGGTGAGCAGTCCGAGCAGCAACGCGCCGCTTGCGTTCACAGCCAGTGTCCCCAGCGGAAAGCTCACAGAGCTGCGGGTAGACACCGTGCGGTCGAGCAGGAAGCGAGCGAGCGAGCCCATGCTTCCAAGCACACCCACGGCGATCCATGCGGGTCCGCTCACTTCGCCTGCCATCTCGGTTGGGGAGCGGGGGATGTCCGGCAAGCCGTCATGCAAGCGCTCTCACGCGGCGGACGAGGGCAGAGGAGACGAACACCGCCACAAAACCTCCCAGCACGCTTGCCGTGAGATAGCCGGCGGCGAGACCGTAGTCGTGGCGGTCGGTCATCTTCAGCAGCTCGATTTGCACGGTGGAGAATGTGGTGAACGCTCCGCACAGGCCGGTGGCGAGCAGTGGGCGGCGCAGTGTCGACACGGGTAGTCGCTCCTGCAGGCGCGTGACGAAATACCCGAGCATCGCCGCCCCGGCGATATTCACCGCGAACGTCGCCCACGGCCATTCACCGGCGCTGGTAGGGAATCCCTGGGCGACTGCTACACGTGCGAGCGCTCCGAGCGCCCCACCGCAAGCGATCGCCAGTAGCTCCGACAAATCGACGCCGGGGCGCGAGATGGTGCTGCGCGTGGTGTTCTGTGTTCCCATCATGTTGTCCTTGCTCATCGAGCGGTTGCCGTTCGCACCCTACGGCCCGCGCCAGATAGTGAACTGGGGACATATCGCCCGCCATCGCCCCGCACGAGCAGACCCGCCAACTCCAGTTCGATCAACGCCACCGCGATCTCGCCCTGGTCGCCACCGCGCGAGGCGAGGCTCGCCGGGGTGTTGTGCCCGTTGCCCACCAGATCGAGCACCTGCGCGAGTCGTGGCTCAATCTCACGGGAGTCGTCCAAGCTGTCCGAGGTCAGACGAGGGACCTCGCGCGTCCCA
The DNA here is from genome assembly GCA_963702905.1 of uncultured Solirubrobacterales bacterium. Taxonomy (GTDB): domain Bacteria; phylum Actinomycetota; class Thermoleophilia; order Solirubrobacterales; family Solirubrobacteraceae; genus Palsa-744. The sequence goes on along the minus strand of OY969769.1, from coordinate 2,534,841 downwards.
ACGCCATAGAGCGCGTCAAGGGCGTCTTGTGGCCCGCGCACGAGCCTCGAGCCCTCCAGGAGCAGCGCGTTGGATCCCGCCGACGCGGGCGAGCTGACACGGCCGGGTACCGCCACGACCGGCGTCCCGCGCTCCTGCGCAACGTGGGCGCAGGCAAGCTCCCACGGGCGCTCCTCCGCCTCCACCACGATCACCAGATCGGCGAGGAGCGCAAGCGTGCGTGCGCGTCCCGGCTGCCACCAGCGGAGTGGACGTGATCCAGAGCGGTCCACGAGCTCGGCGATTGCGCAGCCGTCCCGCAGAATGCGGTCGAAGAGAGCGCCACACCACGCCGGCGAGCACCGCTCGACGTCACCCGCCATCACCGTGAACGTCCGGCCACGTGCTTCAAGCGCTCCGGTGTGGGCGGCGGCGGCGATTCCCTCGTCAAGGGCGCCCGCGATGGTGACGCCGCAACCGGCCAACCCCCGCGCCAGCTCGCGAGCGGTCTCCATCCCGTAGTCGGTGGCGCGTCGGGTTCCCGTAATCGCCACGATCTTCTGCGCGAGCACCTCGCCGAGCCGGTTGATATCGCCGCGTACGCTGAGCGCGCGAGGGGCAAGCGTGGCCTCACGCAGGCGCTGTGGGTAGGACGAGGTATGGACGCACGTGGTCGTGCCGTCTCGCGCGTCGGTCTGCGTGGGTGTCCACTGATCGTATTCGCCGTGCAACTCGCCCCGCCGCCGGCCGCCGATCGCACAGATCAGCTCGCGGTCGGGCAACTCCAGCAGGCTCCAGAAGCGCGGCAGGTCGCGCGCCCTGAAGTCGAGCGTCAAACCCAGGCGACCCAGCAACCAGGCGCGTCGCGCGCACTCCGAACAAGCCTCGCTCATGCGGCCCTGCGGTTGGAGAGCCCGGGCTCGGGCCGCAGCGAGAGCGCCAGAGCGAGGTGGTCGGCTTCGACCCGCTCTTGCCCGGCGAGATCGGCGATCGTGCGCGCTACACGGAGTGCGCGGTGTTGGCCGCGTCCGCTCAGCAGCCCCCTCTCGCGTGCATGCGCGAGCATCCGCTCCCCGGGCTCGTCAAGCCTCGTGTGTGTGCGCAGCATCGCTCCATCCATGCGTGCGTTCACGAGCACGCCGGTGTCTCGTAGTCGCGCAGCCTGACGCTCCCGAGCCTCGACCACCTGCTCCAACGCCCGCGCCGACGTCGTGGATGGCTCGTCGGCGAGGATGTCGGCTTTGATGCGCTCCATGCCCACGAGCAGGTCGATGCGATCCAAAAGCGGCCCGCTGAGACGGCGGCGGTGGCGGGCGATATCCCATTCGGAGCACTTGCACCGCTCGCGCTCGCCCGCGTACCCGCAGGGGCAGGGGTTGGTGGCGGCCATCAGCATGAACCGTGCCGGGTACACCGCCGAGTGGCGTGCCCGCACGATCGCCACGCGCCCGTCCTCGAGCGGCTGGCGCAGCGCGTCGAGCGTGGTGCGGGCGAACTCGGAGAGCTCGTCAAGAAACAGGACCCCATGGTGAGCTAGCACCACCTCGCCCACCCATCCCCGCCGCGCGCCCCCGATCAATCCCGCCGTGGTGATCGAATGGTGGGGCGCCCGGAACGGCCGCTCGGAGAGCAGCTCGCCGGCGGGGAGCCTGCCGGTGACGCTATGGATGCGGGTCACGTCGATCGCCTCCGAGCGCGTGAGCGGGGGAAGGATCGAGGGGAGTCGCTGGGCGAGCATCGTCTTGCCGGTCCCAGGAGGGCCGGAGAGCAGGCTGTTGTGGGCGCCTGCCGCGGCGATCGTGAGCGCGCGTACCGCCTCGGGTCGGCCGCGCACCTCGCTCAGGTCGATCGCATCGCGCGTCACGGCGGGAGCGGAGACCGGGGAGGGAGGTGGGAGGCGGTCGGGGGCGCCCCCGCCCAGCACGCGGACGGCGCTTGAGAGGCGCTCCACCACGCCTACCTCCAAGTCCTCAACGAGCGTGGCCTCGCGTGCGCGGGAGGGCCCGAGGACAAGCATCCTCAACCCCGTCTTGCGGGTGGCCTCGGCGACGGCGAGCGTGCCGTGGCAGGCGCGTACCTCCCCGTCGAGCGAGAGCTCCCCGAACAGCGCATGGGTGTCGAGCAGCTCGTGTGAGATCTGTCCGCTGGCGGCGAGCACAGCGCAGGCGATGGCGAGGTCGAAGCCCGGCCCCACCTTTGGCACGTCTGCGGGGGCGAGGTTGGCGGTGATGCGGCGCGCCGGGAACTCGTATCCCGAATTCAGCAGGGCGGCGTGAACCCGGTCGCGAGCCTCGCGCACCGCGGCGTCGGCGAGACCGACGATCGCGAACGCGGGGAGGCCGACCCGAATGTCGACCTCGACAGTGACCGGCCGTGCGTGGAGCCCTTCTATTGCAAACGTGCGCGCCCGAGCAAGCATCGAGATCTCCCTTCCGCGGTTTTCGGCGAGGGAGACGAAGCTAGAGGATGACTGCGACGGTACTCGTGTGGCTGGGGCTCGAACGGTCGCGCGCGCTCGCGCGACGTGTAAGAAGGGCTTACTCCACACGCGCGCGCGAGTCACCCATTTTCGAGATACACACAACCCGCCCGAACGGGACCTACCTCTGGTCGCTAAAAACCGGCGGGGTGGCGCACAACATATCCCGAGGTGGAGGTCATCGAATCCGACCAGCGCGACCCACCTTCCTGTTGGGCGACAGTGTCGAAGCGACGACCGTCGATCACCATCCAGGCGTGGCCGGAGTTGGCGTAGATCGTGATGTGCCTACCCGGACCCGGCTCGCCGTACGACTCAAGCGCGGAGGAATCCTCGGGCGAGGAGAGCAGCCCGCCGCCGTGGAGCGCGTAGGAGACAGAGCCCGAGCAGTCATACCCGACAGACTGGAATGAACCGTGGCCGCCACCGTACACATAGGGGCGAGTCGCGATTTCATCCGCGGCGGCGATCACCCGGGAGATCACACTCGAGGATTCCCCACCGCCGGCGCTAGAGCTGGATTTGTGCGAGTGGTGGGGGTGGAGGGTGGTGTTGGAATTGATGCCGAGCGCGCTCCATGTTTCCGGGCCGACGACGCCATCGGCGGATAGTCCACGGTGTGCCTGCATGCGCTTCACCGCAGCCTCGGTTTCCGGGCCGAAGTTACCATCGGCTTCGAGATGGAGGGCTTCCTGCAAACGACGGACCGCGGCGGAACCGCTAACGGGCCGAGAAGCGTGAGTGGAGGTATGTGATTTGGTGTGCTTTGTGTCGCTGTGCACGCCGCTCCCACTCGCCGGTGGCGGGTTTAGGGTGACTCGCTCAGTAATGCCCAAGGCACGCCATGTGGCCGTGCCAACGACGCCGTCCACGTGAAGGTGGTGAGATGCCTGTAGACGGCGGACCGCCTTCTCTGTTTCCGGTCCGTACGTGCCGTCCACTTCCACGCCAAGCGCTGCCTGTAGGCGCGCAACGGGGGTGGGTGCGGATTTGGTGTGTTCACTCTTACTGACGTGGGTACGGGCAACGGTCTCAACACCACCGGTCGAGGCGCTATTGATCGCGACGCTCGTGTCTGGCCCCACAATGCCGTTCACGGTTAGGTGGTGGCGTGCCTGGAAGGAGCGCACGGCGGCCTCGGTTTGGGGGCCGAACTTGCCATCGACCGCGATGCCGAGGGCATGCTGCAACATGCTCACTTGACGGCCTTCACTGCCGGGCTGTAGCTGAATGTTGTGTTTGGTCGTGGTGGGCGGCTCGGGCGTTGTTGGGGGCGATGCGTGAGACGAGCCGCTCGCCTCGGCGGCCAGCCCCGCCGCGGGGCCGGCCGCGATGGCGATGAGCGTGCCGAGCGAGACACGCCGGGCACGGGCTGTGGTCGGTACGAATTGCAACTCCGTGGCACGGCGACGTGTGCGCGAGCGCAGCGTTGAGAGATGCCACGGCTCTGTGTCGGCGAGATTGCGAGCGGAGGGGAGACGCTTGCGCGCGTCGAGCAGTCCGCGTCCGCTTGAGGTGACGCGTGTGTCTGAAATGTCGGTATTGCGCTCCTGCACCTTGGAGCGGGCCTCGATCAGCTTTCCGAGTCCCACCGGAGAGTTACCGCGGCCGACCGTTTTTTCGCGGCGTGCACGGGAACGGGCGAGCGAAGTCTCCCAGGGGTCAGGCACAGCAAGATCACGCGGGGATCCCGACATGTGAACAGCGTCCTTTCGTCATCTCAGGGCGCCTACGGGGTTAGCTGTCGGGCTCGCGTAATTACGCTACGCCACAAACTGTGGCGATTCGCCCCCGCAGCCTTTCGACTGCACTTGGGTCCCCCGCTCCTCACCCCCGTGGGGACAAGGACTCGGCACGAACGGGAAGCAACGTATCAGGTCCAGATGCAAGATGCATCACATGAGAAGGGTTGCAACGTTTCTTGCCGACGTATTTTTTGGACTTCCCCGTGCGAAGCGTTAAGTGGTGACTACTGACCGAGGTGAGGGCTCCACACAGTAGTGCGCGTCGTGCGTGGCGTACATGCGCGCCGGTCTGCCCCTAGGCTGCACAGTGGTTTCTGACGGCATCTGAACGGGGAGGTGGGCGTGTTTCATCGCATCCTTGTCGCGATCGACGGCTCCGAGCACGCGAAGAGGGCGTTGAGCGAGGCGATAGATCTGGCGCAGCTGAGCAATGCGCGGCTCACGGTGATGACCGTGCAGCAGAAGCCCTCGACTCTGCTCGTGGGTGGGCCGGTGGTGCCGCCGGTGGACATGCGCAGCCTGGACGAAGCGTTGCAACGGGAACATGAGCAATTGATTGAGGATGCGATCAAGCAGGTCACTGAGGACGTATCGGTGGTCAAGGTGCTCGCCCAGGGATCGCCCGCGACCGCGATCGTCAAGCAGGCCCAAAAAGACGGCACCGACCTGATCGTGATGGGCTCACGCGGACGCGGCGAGGTCGCTTCGATGCTGCTTGGGAGCGTCAGCCACCAGGTGCTGCAACGCAGCACGGCGCCGGTATTGGTGGTTCACGTCGATCGGGACGCAGAGGGGGGCGCCGTGTGAGCGTCGCATCGTCCGGCACGGTGTCCGGGTCATGGTTGCGCAGGCACTGGAAGTGGGCACTGGTCGGCGGTGTGGCTGTCGTGCTGCTTGTGGTGCTCGCGGTTGTGAGCTGGTCGTTCTCCTCGCTCGTGGTCGTACCAGACCACTCGTCCCAAGACGCTGACGCGACCGTGAAGGGACTACGGCCTGGTCAGGTGGTGTTGACACGGTCGACCGACAGTCTGCGGCCGGGCATATACGGATTGGAATGGAGAGGCGGCCACGCGATCGTGGAAGGCGTAGTGGGAAGCGACGCGCATACCGTGACACGCACGTTGCGTGCCGTCACCGGCAACCTCGGGGTAGGTACGAAAGTTGCGCTCGAATCGGCGGTGTACGCGGGTAATCCGCAACAGGCGCTCGGGATGCGTTTCGCAAACGTGTCGGTGCCCGACGAACTGGGGCCGATGCCGGCCTGGCTGGTCCCCGGACGAACGCAAACGTGGGCACTCCTCGTACACGGGATAAACGGCAACCGCGACAACAACCTGCGCATCGTGCCGACGCTTCACCGCGCGGGTCTGCCGACGATGCTGATCACCTACAGGGAGGACGTGGGAGCGCCGCGCTCACCGGACGGCTTTCACCACATGGGGTTGACCGAGTGGAGAGACCTGGAAGCGGCCGCCCGCTACGCTCTCGCCCACGGCGCACAACACCTGATCTTGATCGGCTACTCGATGGGTGGCGCAATAGTGACCCAGTTCATGGAGCGCTCCCCACTCGCGCGGGATGTCACCGGAATGGTGCTGGACGCGCCGGCCCTCTCATGGAAGACCATTCTCTCCTTCAATGCAAAAGAGATGGGCTTCCCATCGTTCGCCGTCACCCCGGTCGAGTGGGCGATCGGTCTGCGCATTGACGCGAACTGGGAGCAACTGGACGCGCTCAAACACACAGCCAGCTTTCACTTACCCACTCTTCTGTTTCACGGCATGGAAGACAAGACCGTCCCGATCTCGTTGAGTGACGAATTCGCGAAAAAGCTGCCTGGATGGGTCACGTACTACCGAGCCCCACATGCCGGGCATGTTGAGTCTTGGAACGTCAACTCGGGGCTTTATGACCGACGGCTTGCGGCGTTTCTTCATCGCCTCGGAGTGTGAGCGTCACTCATTATCCGGACTCGTGTCAAGCGGATGAGATCAGCGGCTGGCTCAGCTTGAGGCGGTTTCCCTTCGGGTCGGTGACGATCGCGAAGCGCAGCTTGTCGGGATGGCCTCGATCGGACCCGACGCCGCTGCCTCGCTACCTGTTGACTACCAGGTCTTTTCGCGGGATGCCGGAGGAGGGACTCGAACCCCCGACACGTGGATTATGATTCCACTGCTCTAACCAACTGAGCTACTCCGGCGGGAGCCGGAAGTTTAGCCAGTCGCGTGAGCGGACCGGGGATCGGCTGGGGCGCGCAAGCGCCCAGGCGCGGTGGTTGGAGACCCCGGAGACGACGCCGTACTTTCCCACGCCCTGCCCACGGCATAGCACCGATGCCCGACATGCACGGGGGAGACATGATGCGGACCTACGGGGCCTACCGGCGGAAGGCGCGACGATGCGATTTGGCTCGACGCGATGGAAGCGATACGTCATGGATGACGTCACGGAAGGCGTTGGCTCTGGCGGTGGGCCCCGTAATGCTTGTCGTGGCGTTTGGCGGTCTTAGATGCCTAGGTCGGCGGGCGCGTCCGCATCGCGGACGGTCCGCTAGCGTGCCGAGCGCGATGGGTGCGCTCACTTTGCTCGCCGTGCCAAACGTCTCAGAGGGACGCGAAGCGCATGCGATCGAGGCGGTCGCTGAAGCCTTCGCAGCACATGGGAAGAGCCGCTTGCTCGACGTGCACTCAGACGCAGACCATCACCGCTCCGTGTTCACGCTCGCCGGCGGCCAGGGCGAGCTGGGGGAGGCGCTGCTCGAGGGTGCACGCGTGGCGGTGGAGCGGATCGACGTAGGTGAGGGGCGCGACCCGGCGGACATCGGCGAGCACCCACACGTTGGTGCGGTGGATGTGATGCCGATTGTGTACCTAGACCCGGCGCAACGGGGCGCGGCGTGCGCGCAGGCGCTGGTCGTCGCGCACGAGATCGGCGGGCAACTTGGGGTGCCGGTGCTGCTGTACGGAGATCTTGCCGGCGGCCGTACGCGCGCAGAGCTGCGCAGGGGAGGCGTGGGGGCGCTTGTCGCCCGTTTGCGCTCCCGTGAGCTTCAAAGCGACTTCGGCCCCTCCCGTTTGCACCCGACGGCAGGCGCGACGCTGGTGGCCGCGAGAGAGCCGCTCGTGGCGTTCAACCTGGAGCTTGCGCCGCCCGCCACTGTCGAGGATGCGAGGCGCATCGCAGGCGCCATCCGCGAGGGGGGCGCCGAAGGGCTGCCGGGGTTGCGCGCGATCGGCGTGGCGTTGCGATCCGGCGAGCGTGGGGATGATGAGCCAAATCAGGGTGACTCGCGTGAGCGCGCGCGAAGTAAGGCTGACTCCGCGCGCGCGCGCGAGTCACCCACAAAAGACATAACCATCCCCCAGGTGTCGATGAACGTGGAGCGCCCACTTGAGCTACCGCTCAGCGCGGTGGTGGAGGCGGTGCAAAGGCACGCGGAGGTGGCATGTGGGGAGCTTGTCGGACTCGCGCCGAAGGCGGCCCTGAACGACTTCCCCGAGGACGTTCCGCTGAGGGGCTTTGACGCCGGGGTGCACCTGATCGAGAACGCACTAGGGTTCTAGATGCACCGTCGTACGGCGGGACGCGGGAATCCCCTGTAGAGACCAGGAGCGAGCGAGATGGCCCAGACCAAGCGCAGACGGCAGACAAAGCACCGTGGCAACGCGGCCGGGGTGGTGGAGTCGCGCGGTCGCACAGGGCGCAAGCCGACCGCGGCGGAGAAGACAGGCAAGGCGAGCGGGGGAGCGGGGAAGGACACGAAGCTCGCGCGCATGGACCGTGAGCCGACGTGGCGCGGCGCCTTCTACCGGGCGATGGCAGCGGCGGTAGTGATGCTCCTGATCAGCATCTTGCTGCTGAAAAAGCCAAACGAGGCGATCGCGTTGTTTCCGATCGTGTTGATTGCTTACGTGCCGATCAGCTACTACACGGACATGTGGCTGTACAAGCGCAGGATGGCCGGGAAGGCAAAGCAGACGGGTGGGACGAGCTCGAAGTGACCGGCGGGAAGGGCCACAGCGGCGATCTTGACGTGCGGTGCTTCAGTGTGGGGCCGATCCAGGAGAACGCGTACATCGTGCGCGCCAATGCCGAAGCAAGCAAGGCGTTGATGATCGATCCGGGGGAGGAGCCGCAGCGGTTGTTGGATGCGGCACAAGCGCTTGGCGTGGAGATCGAGGCGATCCTCATCACCCACTGCCACTTCGACCACATCGGCGCGGTGGCACCGATGGCGAGGGCGGCGGGCGCGCCGGTGTACTGCCCCGAGATCGAGACGGGTGTGCTGGCGGACATCATGAAATGGACGATGGCGGGGTTCGGGCCGTTCGAGAGCTGGGTGGCGGAGGAGACCGTGAAGGGCGGCGAGCGGCTGAAGCTTGCGGGGGTGGAGATCGAGGTGGTGTTCACACCCGGCCACAGCCCCGGGCATGTCACCTACGCGATCTCCCCCTCGACCTCCGCTGAGACGTCGGTGGATGGTCCGGCGGGCCTCCCTGCGCTGCTCTCGGGCGACGTGCTGTTTCAAGGGTCGGTGGGGCGCACAGACCTCCCGGGTGGCGACTGGGGGACGCTGGAGCGCTCGATCGGGTCGCTGATGGGGCGCTTCGAGCGCGACACCGCCGTGTATCCGGGGCATATGGGCGCGACGACGCTCGGGCGGGAGTGGGACACGAACCCCTTCCTGGAGGAGCTGCGGGCCGCCGCGAAGGTGCCGGTGGAACGCACACAGGAGACGCCACAACCGCAGGGCGCAGAGCGAGCGCAGGGAAGTTGAGCGGCGAGAAGATAAAGGCGCCGCGGGGGACGTATGACGTGCTTGGCGAGCAGGCGGCGGCGCGGACGATCCTGGAGGGGAAGGCGCGGGGGATTCTCGAGGGGGCGGGGTATGAGCGGATCGAGACGCCGACGTTCGAGGCTACCGAGCTGTTCGCGCGCGGAGTGGGAGCCTCGACGGACATCGTGCAGAAGGAGATGTACACGCTGACCGATGGGAGCGGACGGTCGTTGACGTTGCGCCCGGAGGGGACGGCGCCGGTGTGCAGGGCGTACGTGGAGCACGGGATGCACAAGCTCCCCCAGCCGGTGAAGCTGTGGTACATGTCGAGCTTCTTCCGCTACGAGCGGGCGCAGAAGGGGAGGTTCCGCCAGTTCTGGCAGGTGGGAGCGGAGGCGCTGGGGAGCGATGACCCGGCGGTGGACGCGGAGTCGATCGTGCTGCTCGGAGCGCTGCTCGAGGAGATGGGGGTGAGGGAGGTCAGGTTGCGCCTCTCAAGCCTCGGCAGCGGCGAGAGCAGGGTGCGCTACCGCGAGCGCTTGCAGCAACACCTACGCGCAAACGAAGAGGGGTTGTCGGACGACGTGAGGGAGCGCATCGAGATGAACCCATTGAGGGCATTCGACTCGGCGCACGAGGGGACGGTGGCGATAATGCGCGACGCGCCACGGTTGCTGGACGAGCTGGACACGGATGATGCGAAGCACTTCGCAGAGGTGCGCGAGCTGCTGGACCGGGCGGGCGTGGCGTACGAGGTCGACGGAACGCTCGTGCGTGGACTGGACTACTACACGCGTACGGTGTTCGAGTTCACGAGCGACGCGCTGGGGGCGCAGAGCGGCGTGGGCGGTGGCGGGCGCTACGACGGGCTGGTGCGGCAGCTCGGCGGTCCACCTACGGCGGGGATGGGCTGGGCGGCGGGGATCGAGCGGATCGTGCTCGCCGGCAATCCTCCGCCCGCGGGCACGGCAGCGGTCGATCTGTATGTGTGTGTGGCAATGGATACGGAGATAAAAGCCGCGTATCCGAGCACGAAGTCGATCGCGTTCGGGGTCCTCGCCGAGGCACGTTCAGCGGGCTTGAAGGCCGTGATGGAGATGGGAGGGCGGTCGCTGAAGGGTCAGCTGGGCCAGGCCAACCGGCTGAGCGCTCGCTACGTGACGATCGTGGGCGAGGGGGAGACGACGCTCAAGGACATGCAGGATGGTGGGCAGGAGACGATCGAGACGGACAAGGTGGTGCACGCGGTGCTACGGGGATTGCGCGATCTGGCGTAAGTCGGCGTTTTCCGGGGTGCGAGCCGTCGCAAACGGTGTGGAAACCATTGCGATTGTGGGGTTTGCGTAGTGAAATGACGCTTGCGAAGCGTCCATGCGCCATGAACGGGTTCAACTCGTGGCGCGGAAATGCCGAGATATGTGACGTGGCTCAGCTTTCACGTCCTTACCAGATCGCCCTCGGGGCGGTGGCGCTGCTCGGGCTCGTGTGGATGATGGCGTTGCGCGGGCACGCGGCCAACCCGAGCGAGCCGGCGCCGTCAGCACCGACTCCAGCAGCGCCCGCGAAGACCGTGGCGCAAGCGAACCCTGGAGCACCGACGTCCGTGTACCACGGCGCGGCGCCGGGCGTGGAAGGGCTCACCAAGGCGGTAGCCAAGGCGCACGGCGCAGTGGCGACGTCTCAGCAGAGCGCGCGGCAACTGCAGAGCAAGTCACGCGAAGCCTCAAACGAACCGCAGGCGTCGAGTGCCGGTGTGCACGTCGTGGCGAAAGTCGCCCCGAGCACAGCCGCGCAGGCGTCGCGGGCGGCGGCGCTCGCACATGAAGCGGCAGCACGTCGTCATGTCGCGGCGCCGGGGAAGGCCAAGAGCGGGCTTCCGCCCGCCCAGGTCGTGGTCGAACGCGAGCTGGCGCAGGGCAAGACCGTGATGCTCGTCTTCTGGGACCCGAAGGCGAGCGTGGACCGCGAGGTACAGGCCGAAGCCAGGGCGCTCGCGGCGGGGTCCAAAGGCACGGTGACAGTGCACGGGGCACGCGCCAACCAGGTGGGCACGTTCGGGTCGATAACCGAAGTGGTGCACGTTTACCAGACGCCCACGATCTTGATCGTGAACCGCCACGGCGTCGTGAGCACGTTGACCGGGCTGACCGATGTGTTTGCCTTGAAGCAGGCAGTGCGCGAAGCACGCGTTGCCGGCTAGCACCTCAGAGCAGACACTTCGGACCCGCGTGAGGCGTGGCGATCGTACGTGAGCGCCTTACACTCGACGGACTATGAATATCGAAGCGCTTGCACAGCACTTGGAGAGGCCGGTCGGGCAGGGCCACACGCCCGAGAACGCGTGCACGGGCGCGGCGGGGGGCGCCGCTTGCGGCGACCTGATTCGCATCTCGCTGTGCGTCGACCCGACCGATCCCGACGGCCGGATAGTGGACGTGGGCTTTGACGCAAGCGGCTGTGGCGCGGTGGTGGCGGCGGGTAGCGCCACAGTGGAGCTTGTGCGCGGCACGCCCCTGCTGGACGCCGCGAAGATCGGCGCCGAGGAGATCGCCGAGGAGCTGGGGGGATTGAGCCCCGCCAAGCGGCATGCCGCTGAGCTGGCGGCCGACGCGCTGCACCGGGCGCTCGGGTGGGCGCTGCGCCGGCAGGCACGGCTCGCACCGTGCGCGACCCGCACGCTTGTGGCGATGAGCGGAGGCGTGGACAGCGCGGTCGCAGCGTTGTTGGTGGCCGAGCAGGGCGAGGTGGTCGCGGTGACGCTCGAACTGTGGTCCGATCCGGAGAACGACGGCGAGCGCAGCTGTTGCTCGGCGCAGGCGGTGCGCTCGGCGCGGGAGATCGCACAGGGGATGGGGATGGCGCACTTCTCGATCGACCTGCGCGAGGAGTTCCGCGCGGGAGTGGTGGAGGGTTGGCTCGAGGGATACGCCGCCGGGTTGACCCCAAACCCGTGCGTGCGTTGCAACGGGAACGTTCGGCTCGACGCGATGCTCGATCTGGCTGAACGCATCGGGGCGCACAGCCTGGCGACGGGCCACTACGCGCGTGTGTCACACGAGGGCGAGCAGCCGCTGCTGCGGGTGGCGGTGGATGAGGGCAAGGACCAGAGCTATGCGCTCGCGGGTCTTTCGCCAAGCTCGCTTGCCCGGCTGCGCTTCCCGCTCGGCGAGCTGACGAAGCCGCAGGTGCGCGAGAAGGCGCAGCGGGCGGGCTTGGAGGTAGCGCGCAGGCCGGACTCGCAGGATCTCTGTTTCTTGGCGGGCACGGACAGCACGAGCTTCCTCGCCCGCCACGGCGGCCTGGGTAGACGCACGGGCGCGATCGTCGATGGCGAGGGCCGGCAGCTCGGAGAGCACGAGGGCGTACACACGGTCACGATCGGCCAGCGTCGAGGCCTTGGGATAGGTGGCAGGGAGGGCGGTGACGGGAGGCCTCTGTTCGTGATCGCGACCGACGCGCGCGCGAACACGGTTACGGTGGGCTCGCGCGAGCAGCTGCGCACCGAGACGGTGAGAGTGCGCGACGTGACCCTGCACCGCGACGCAGAGTGCGTGGACGGTGTGAAGGTGCGCTATCGCGGCAGGCGCATGCCCTGCCGTGTCCATGGCACACGGGAAGCGGGAGCGCACGAGCGCGTTGAGCTTGAGATGGTCGAAGAGATCGAGCGCACCGCCCCCGGCCAGATCGCGTGTCTGTATGCCGGGGATCTGATCGTCGGCCACGGCACAATCGCATCGCACGCCGCGATCTAGGATCATCGGCTGCTCACGCGAAGCGCCCGTATGCGAAGAACCTCCACAGGGCACGAACGAATATCCACGAAATGAACCGACTATGAAGACCGACGAGATCCGCGAGCGCTACCTGGTGTTTTTTGAGGAGCGCGGCCACAAGCGCATTCCCTCCGCGCCGCTCGTGCCCTCCGCGCACGACCCTTCGGCGCTGTTCACGGTCGCGGGGATGCACCCGCTGAAGCCGTATTTCCTAGGTCAGGAGAGCCCACCTGCCCCGCGGTTGACCAGCTCGCAGAAGTGCTTTCGCACCGTGGACATTGACAACGTGGGAAACACCAATCGTCATCTCACGTTCTTCGAGATGCTCGGGAACTTCTCGATCGGCGACTACTTCAAGGCGGAGGCGATCGCGTTCGCGTGGGAGCTCTCGCTCGACGTGTTCGGCTTCTCGCCGGATGACATCTGGGTGACGGTGTTCGAGGGCGACGAGCAGCTCGGGCTCGGCCCCGACGAGGAGGCGATCGAGCTGTGGAAGGCGATGGGGGTGGAGAGCGAGCGGATCGTGCCCTGTCCCCGCTCTGAGAACTTCTGGCAGGCCGGTCCGGAGGGGCCGTGCGGGCCGTGCTCCGAGCTGTACGTCGACCGTGGCGCGCACATCGGCGAGCCGGGCGACCTGCCGGGTGGCGAGAACGAACGCTTCCTGGAGTACTGGAACCTCGTGTTCATGCAGTACAACCAGCACCCGGAGAACACGCTGACGGAGCTGCCGGCGCGCAACATCGACACGGGCCTCGGCTTGAACCGGATGGCCGCGATCCTCCAGGACAAGGTGTCGGTGTTCGACACCGACCAGTTCCTCCCGCTGATCGAGTTGGGCGAGCAGCTGTCGGGCAGGCGCTACGGCGAGGACACCAAGACAGACCGCGGCTTGCGCATCCTCGCCGACCACTCCCGTGCGATGACGTTCCTCGTGGCGGACGGGGTGGTGCCTTCAAACGAAGACCGTGGGTACGTGTTGCGGCGGGTGATGCGCCGCGCGATCCAACAGGGCCGGGCGCTTGAGATGGAGCCAGGCTTCCTGAGCCGCTACGCGGAGACGGTGCGCGAGCTGATGGGCGCCGCCTACCCCGAAATCGCAGAGCAGCGCGAGGCGATCTCCAAGTGGTTGTCGTCGGAGGAGGAGGGCTTCGGCCGCACGCTTGAGCAGGGGATGGGGGTGTTGCGTTTCCACATCGACCACGCCCGCGAGAAGGGCCACGACTACGTACACGCGGAGGATGCTTTCAAGCTGCACGACACGTTCGGCTTCCCCTTCGAGCTGACGCGTGAGCTGCTGGGCGAAGAGGGGTTGCGCGTTGACGAGGAGGGCTTCGAGGAGCTGATGGGCGAGCAGCGCGCCCGCGCCCGCGCCGCCGGGGGAGGCGGCGCCGCCGGTGACGGCCCGCGTGAGCGTGCGCGACGGTTCGCCGAGCAGGCACAGACGCAGACACGCTTCACGGGCTATGAGACAGAGCGCCAGCCCACGAGCGTCGCCGCGCTTGCGGTCGAGGAGACCGACGGCGCCGGCTCGAACGGACATCCCGGCGAGAACGGACAGCCGGGCGAGCGGCTGCTGGTGAAGCTCGCGGAGTCCCCCTTCTATGCCGCCGGTGGCGGCCAGATCTCCGACACGGGCACGATCGAATGCGAGCGCGGGGACTGCCGCGCGCGCGTCGAGGGCGTCTACCGGTTGGGCGACGATCAGGTGCTCTCGGTGGTGGTGGAGCGCGGCGAGCTGAACCAGCAGGAGCCGGTGTTCGCGCGCGTGGATCACATGGCGAGGCACGCTACCCAGTGCAACCACACGGCGACCCACCTCCTGCACGCCGCGCTGCGGGAGCGTCTGGGAGGGCACGTGCGCCAGGCAGGCTCCTACGTGGGCCCAGACAAGCTGCGTTTCGACTTCTCTCACGGCGCCGGGCTCACCCACGAGGAGCTGCGCGACATGGAGGACCAGGTGAACGCGTGGATCGCGCGCGCCGACCCCGTCCACCCGATCACCACGACCCTGGACGAGGCAAAGCGCCTCGGCGCGATGGCCCTGTTCGGCGAGAAGTACGGCGACGTGGTGCGGATGGTGGAGATCGGGGAGGGCGACTACTCGCGCGAGCTGTGCGGAGGAACTCATGTGCGCAACACTGCAGAAATTGGCGCGTTCCGGGTGATCTCGGAGACCTCAAGCGCCGCCAACGTGCGGCGCATTGAGGCCCTTACAGGGCCGGGAGCCGTGGCGTTGCTGCGCGAGCACGACCGGGAGTTGGAGGACGTTGCCACGACTTTGCGCACTGTCCCCGCCCGCGCAGCGGAGCTGGTGCGCGAGCGCGAGGATGAGCGCAAGAAGCTGCAGAAGGCAGCTCGCCAGGGCGGTGGCGCGAGCGCGGCGGATGTCGATTCGCTCGCGGCCGGCGCGGAGACGATCGGCGGAGCGACAGTGCTGGCCACGGAGGTCTCCGTGCCCGACCCAAAGGCCCTGCTCGACGTTACCGACCGCCTCAAGGGCAAGCTTGCGGGCGACGGCGTGCTGGTGCTGGGCGCCGCGATCGAGGATCGCGTGTCACTTGTCGTGAGCGTCGCTCCAGCGCTCGTGCAGCGCGGATTGAAGGCAGGAGCGATCGTGAAGGTCGCAGCGCAGGTCGTGGGCGGCGGCGGCGGGGGCCGTGACACGATGGCCCAAGCGGGCGGGCGCGACCCGGAGAAGCTGGGGGAGGCGCTCGAGGCGGCGAAGGCGGCGATCCGCGACGCGCTGGGCGCCGACGATGCGAGTCCTGGCGCTTGACTACGGCAGCGCGCACTGCGGTTGCGCGCTGAGCGATCCCACCGGCACGATCGTCACACCGATAGACGCGGTAGCTCAGCCGGCGGGCAAACGCGGCCTTGCGGCGCTGGCCCGGCTTGTAGCCGAGCGCGAAGTGGAGCGCGTGGTGGTGGGCTTGCCGTTGTCGCTGCGCGGCGAGGACACCGACCAGACGCGTGAGACGCGCGAGTTCGTCGCCACGCTCGCTACGAAGCTCGGCAAGGAGACACCCGTGGAGCTATACGACGAGCGCTTCACCACGCGTATGGCCACGCGCATCGGCGGTGCCGGCTCGGATGAGCACTCGCGCGCGGCGGCGATCCTGCTGGAGGAGTGGTTGGCGCGCGGGCGCTAGGGTCATCGGCTTGGCACGAGACCGCAAATCTGAGGCCTCCGCGCAGCGCACCGAAGCCGAGCGCGAACGCGCGCGCGAAGAGCGCGAACGCCGCCGCGCCGCGAGAGGCGGAGACGCGGCTCCACCGTTGCCACCGCCCGCAGCCGAGCCGACGGAAGTCGCCGTGCCCGTGCCGGCTACGCCGGTCACGCCGCCGGCCCAGGTCGCGCCATCTGCGCAAGTAATAGCGGCGGTACAAACGCCGTCTTCGGCGGACGATCCGGTTGAGGTCCAAGACGACCATTTCGCACTACCACCTCTAGAGCCCCGCAGCGGGCGCCGTCCCCACCTACATCGACCGCACGTGCACCGCCCGCACTTGCACCGGCCGCATCTGCCACGTCGCGCTTCACGTGCGAAAACGGGGGCTGCGTGTGCCGGTGCGCTGCTCGCCATCGCTGTCGTGCTCGCGCTGCTTGCGGGCGCTGCTGTGGTGCTGATCCGCCACTCCAACCGTCCCGCGCCACTGCCGCCGCCGAAGATCGTGAAGGTGGTGATCCCCGAGGGGTACACCGAGGAACAGATCGCGACGCTCGTGGGCGAAGACGGCCTGCACGGCGACTACTCGAAGGCGGTCGCTCACGCCGAGCGCACAGGGCAGCTGCGACCGTCCACCTACGGCGCGTCTTCGGGGACGCGCAGCCTCGAAGGGTTCCTCTTCCCGGCGAGCTACGAACTGTATTCCGCTACCCCGGTCTCACATCTCGTCGCGCAACAACTAGACGCCTTCCGCGCCAACTTCGGCGGCGGGG
Organism: uncultured Solirubrobacterales bacterium; assembly: GCA_963702905.1. GTDB lineage: Bacteria > Actinomycetota > Thermoleophilia > Solirubrobacterales > Solirubrobacteraceae > Palsa-744. Next base: position 2,518,148 of record OY969769.1, on the reverse strand, counting down.
AGGTCCATCGCGCAAAGGTGCTTGACGTTACGCCCTATGACCTGTTGATCGTGGCGTCGATCATCGAACGCGAGGCCGGTACAGCGCACGACCGCCCGCTCGTGGCGGCGGTTATCTACAACCGGTTGCGCCTGAACATGACGCTAGGCGTCGACGCGACGCTGCGCTATGCCCTGCACGACTTCACGCACCCACTCACCGAACATCAGCTCGCCTCGAAATCCGCCTTCAACACGCGCATCCACAAGGGGTTGCCGCCGACCCCGATCTCCAATCCGGGCGCCGCCGCGATCCGGGCCGCTGGACACCCCTCGCACGTCTCCTACCTCTACTACGTTGCGGGCGCTGATGGGTGCGGCGAGCAGGTGTTCTCCACGAGCTACGCCAAGTTCGAACAGGACGCCGCCGCCTACCGTGAAGCGCTGCGCAAGAACGGCGGGCGCGTGCCCACATGCCACAAGAAATGAAGCGGTTGGGCGTCATCGGCTGGCCGGTCGCCCACAGCCGCTCCCCGGCGATGTTCCGTGCCGCCTTCGAGGCGTGCGGGCTCGAGGACTGGAGCTACCAGCGCCTACCGCTTCCGCCGGAGCTGTTCGAGGAGACCGTGCGTGCGCTCCCCGCCGGTGGGTTCGTGGGGGCGAACGTGACGATCCCCCACAAGCAGGCCGCGCTCGCTTTGGCTGACAGCGCGAGCGAGTCGGCTAGGGCGATCGGGGCCACCAATACGCTCAGCTTCACCCCCGGAGGCATCGAGGCGGTGAACACCGACGCCCCCGGCGTGGTCGCGGCGCTCGGGCGCTCCCCCGCGGGGATGAGTGCGCTTGTGCTCGGCGCGGGCGGCAGCGCGCGAGCGGTCGTGTGGGGGCTCTTGAACGCGGGCGCCGCCGAGGTGTCGGTGTGGAACCGTACGCCCGAGCGCGCCGAGGCGCTCGCGAACGAGCTGGGCGCCGTCTCGGTGGGCGCGCCCGTAAGGGCCGACCTGCTCGTGAACTGCACGTCGGTCGGCCTGCAACCCTCGGCCAGTGAGGGTGCGGCGCTCAACCAACTGGCTCTGACAGCCGATCAGGTCGGTAGCTATGCCTATGTCATCGACCTCGTTTACCGCGATGAGCCCACACCCCTGCTCGCCGCCGCGAGTCTGCGCGGCGCCACGACGATCACGGGCCTGGAGGTGCTCGTCGCGCAGGGCGCGCTCAGCTTTGAACGGTGGACCGACGTGCCGGCGCCGTTGGACGCGATGCGCCGCGGCGCCGGGGTCGAGACGCCCTAGCCTTCGCCACGACCTTCAGGGGGCGCCGTGAGTACCCCGCCGAGCGGTCTGCCAGAGGATGACCTCTTCTTCGACCGCGGCGAGTCGCGTGTGGATGTGCAGGTGACTCGTGAGGAGAGCGAGCACCCCCGCGAGCCTGGCCCGCCCCGGGAGCCGGATCCACCCGCCGGTGAATCCGTTGCGGGAGTGACCCAACCGTCTCGTCGTGGCTCCTCCTCGCGCTTCCTGACCGACGTGATCGTCGACATGGCGCTCGCCACGCGCGAACAGGTGGATCAGGCTATTGAGGCATCGCGCAACGAAGGCACTACGCCCGAGCGTGTGCTGCTTGCCAGGGGCGCGGTCACCCCCGACGGCCTGGCCCGGGCGCTGGCCGAGCGTTACGGCCTCGACCACCTCGACCTCGACGTTTTCCCGGTGGACATGGGCGCCGCCAACCTCGTCGTGAACACCGCCGCCAAGCGCTACCAGGCGGTGCCGGTGTCGTTTGTCGACAAACGCACGCTCTTGCTTGCGATGGCCGACCCCTCGAACGTGCTCGCGGTGGACGACGTGGCGATCATGACGGGGTATGAGGTGCGCGTGGCGGTCGCATCTCCCGACGCGATCACCGACTTGATCTCGCGTATGGCGCGTCTGGAGGATGTCGTCTCCGGGGAGGCGGCGATCGAGGAGGCTGACGACGCGAGCGCGGAGATCGTCAACCTACGCGAGACCGCCGACGACGCGCCGGTCGTCAAGCTCGTCAACCAGATCGTCGCCCAGGCCGTGGAGCTCGGGGCCTCCGACGTTCACCTGGCGCCCGATGGCCACGAGGTGCGGGTGCGGGTGCGCGTCGACGGCATCCTCCAAGACATCACAACCGTCCCGCGACGGATGGCTGCTGGTGTGGTGTCGCGCGTGAAGATCATGGCGGAGCTCGACATCTCAGAGCGCCGCCTCCCGCAGGACGGTCGTGTTGGTCTCACGGTCGACGGCCGTCACGTCGACCTGCGCGTAGTCACGCTCCCGTCGGTTCATGGCGAGTCGATCGTGATGCGCATCCTCGACAAGGACTCGGTCGTGATGAAGCTCGAGAAGCTCGGCATGGCGAACGAGGAGCAGGAGCGCTTTGAAAAGGCTTTCAATGAGACCCACGGCGCGGTCCTCGTCACCGGCCCGACGGGGTCGGGTAAGTCAACAACGCTCTACGCGGCGCTGATGGCACTCAACACCCCTGAGAAGAACATCATCACGGTCGAGGACCCGGTCGAGTACGAACTTGGCGGGATCACCCAGGTACAGGTCTCGAGCAAGGTCGGCCTCACCTTCGCCACTGGCCTGCGCGCGATGGTGCGTGCGGACCCCGACGTGATCATGGTCGGGGAGATCCGCGATCGCGAGACCGCTCAGATCGCCGTCGAGTCGGCGCTCACCGGCCACCTCGTGCTCTCCACGCTTCACACAAACGACGCGCCGTCCGCCATAACCCGCCTTACCGAGATGGGGATCGAGCCGTTCCTCGTCGCCTCCGCCTTGGACTGCGTGCTCGCCCAGCGGCTCGCCCGCATGCTGTGCGCGAACTGCAAGCAACGCACGATCGTCCCCGCCGAGGTTCTGCGCGAAAGCGGCTACAAAGTGCTCGTCGACGTAGAGGCCTACGAGCCTGTCGGCTGCCGGCGCTGCTCGAACACCGGCTACCGCGGCCGCCTCGGCATCTACGAGGTCATGAGCCTCTCCTCCGAGATCCGCCGCCTCGCCCTGGAACGACGCTCCTCAGATGAGATCCGCGAGGTCGCCGTCCGCGAGGGCATGCGCCGCCTGCGCGAGGACGGCCTGGAGAAGGTACGCCAGGGACTCACATCGGTGGCGGAGATCGCTCGTGTGATCGGGAGTAGTTGAGATGCGTGGCGTATCTGCCGATAAGTGGCGCATGAGTGGCCATGTGGCAATCCCCACGGCGCGTATGCGCCATGACAGGAAGCCTGTCCAATGAGCATCGACTTCGCCGATCTGTTGATGGAGGTCGTGACGCGACGCGCCTCCGACCTGCACCTCTCCGCCGGTGCGCCGCCGACCGTGCGCGTGCGCGGACGCCTCACCGCTGTCGAGGGATACCCGATCCTTTCCAGTACCGAGACGCGCGAGATCGTCTATTCGATCCTCTCCGGCGATCAGCGCCAGCGCCTCGAGACGAACTGGCAGCTCGACTTCGCTTATTCGATCCCTGGCCGGGCGCGCTTCCGTGTCAACGCTTACTACCAGCGCGGCGCAATCGGCGCGGCGTTCCGCCTGATCCCGTTCGATCTCACTTCGATCGACTCGCTCGGGCTGCCGTCCGCGGTGCACGACTTCATCCGCAAGCCGCGCGGCTTCGTGCTCGTGACTGGGCCGACGGGCTCGGGCAAGTCCACCTCGCTCGCGGCGATGATCGATGAGATCAACGCGACGCGGGAGGAGCACATCATGACGATCGAGGACCCGATCGAGTTCCTGCACGCACACAAGAAGTGCCTTGTCAACCAGCGCGAGTTGGGCTCCGATGCGCAGTCCTTTGCCGATGCGCTGAAGGCTGCGCTGCGCCAGGACCCCGACGTGATCCTGGTCGGCGAGATGCGCGACCTGGAGACGATCTCTACCGCATTGACGGCCGCGGAGACAGGACACCTTGTGTTCGCCACGCTTCACACGCAGGACACCGCGCAGACCGTGGACCGCATCATCGACGTGTTTCCGCCCGAGCAGCAGGGGCAGGTGCGCGTGCAGCTGTCGGTTGCGCTACAGGGGATCATGACCCAGCAATTGCTGCCGACTGCCGACGGGTCGAGCCGTGTGGCGGCGTGCGAGGTGCTCGTGCCGAACCCCGCCGTGCGCAACCTGATTCGTGAGGGCAAGACACACCAGATCTACTCTGTCCTGCAGACCGGCTCGGCGCAGGGGATGCAGACGATGGATGCGGCACTCATGCAGCTCGTGCGTACCGGCAAGATCACCCAGAAGCTCGCCGAGGAACGCTCCTCGTCGCCTGAGGAGCTGCGCCGCCTGATGGGCGGCGGAATGATGGCGGCATGAGCCTTCACGTCCACACCCAAAATCCCTCGTGCCCCCCAGTGGGGGGCACGGGTCCCAGGGTTGAGCGATGAGCACCTACGTCTTCAAGGCGATGGACCTCGCCGGCGTGAAGGCGCGCGGGGAGATCGAGGCGGACTCCAAGGAGGCGGTGTCCAACCAGCTGAAGTCGCGCGGCATGATCGTGCTCGACATCGCCGACAAGCACGCCTCGCGGGAGATCGAGCTGAGCTTCATGAAGACGGTGAAGGCGGGCGAGCTCGCGGTCTTCTCGCGTCAGCTCGCGACGATGATCTCCTCTGGGTTGTCGATCCTGCGTGCGCTCTACGTGCTCGAGGAGCAGACCGAGAACAAGTTCCTCAAGGAAACTGTCGTACAGGTGCGCAAGGACGTCGAGGCGGGCCTCTCGCTGAGCGGCGCGATGGAAGCGCACCCGAAGGTGTTCAATCCGCTGTTCGTCGCGATGACGCGCGCCGGGGAGGCGGGCGGTCTCTTGGAGGAGTCGCTGATGCGCGTGGCGGACCAGTTGGAGAAGGACGCCTCGCTGCGTCGCCAGATCCGCTCGGCGATGATCTACCCGACACTTGTCATCGTCTTCGCGGTGGGCGTGATGATGGCGCTCGTCGCCTTCCTCGTGCCCGTGTTCGCCGGTGTGTTCAAGCAGTTCGGCGGCAAACTGCCCGCCATCACTCAAGTGTCGGTGACGATGTCGCACATGGTGGTGGGCTACTGGTGGGCGATGTTCGGCGGCGCCGCGCTACTCATATTCGGATTCCTGCAGTGGAAGAAATCCTCCTGGGGTCGCCCTCAGTGGGATCGCTTCCGTCTGCGCGTGCCGATGAAGATCGGCACGATCGTGCAGCAGGTCGCGGTCGCGCGCTGGTCGCGCACGCTCGCTTCACTCACCACCGCCGGCGTGCCGCTCTTGCTAGCTCTGGAGATCGTCGGTAAGACCGGCGGGAACGTGGTTGTGGAGGAGGCGATGGACGGGGTCATCGCCTCGGTCAAGCGGGGCGGCACGATCGCCGAGCCGCTCTCGAAGGCCACGATCTTCCCCACGATGGTGACGCACATGGTGGGCGTGGGCGAGGAGACTGGCGCGCTCGACGCGATGCTCTCGAAGGTCGCGGACTTCTACGAGGATCAGGTCGAAGCGTCGGTGAAAGCGCTTACCTCGATCCTCGAGCCGGTCATGATCATCGTCATCGGCTCGATCGTCGGCTTCATCGTCATCTCGATGTACATGCCGATGTTCACCGTTTACAACCACATCGAATAGAGATCGCATCCGGTCATTGGGTTAGTTGTGGGCGCCTGCGACAGGGGTGCTCCCTCCACTGAGCTATCGCATCGGTGGCTCAGCGGACATTTTTACGAGCTGGTTCTCGACCGAGAGCGACACGCGCCCATCGAGCAGCGCGAGCAGCTCCTGACCAACGAGCTCACCGCGCCAGCCGCGCAGCGTGCGTACGTCGGCGCGGGTGTCAGTGCGCTCGCCGACGACGATGGCCTGCAGGTCGGCGCGGGAGGCGAGTAGCTCGTAGGCGAGGTTGGCTTCGCGCGCGCGGGTGCGAACGAGCGCCTCGCAGAGCGCGATCAGCGGCGCGTCCTCAGGTTGCGGGTGGGTCGGGCGGGTACCGCCCTCCAGCGGCGCTTCCTCCCTCCGCAGGCCCCGCTCTACCGCTTGGAGGATCTCCTCGCCACGCCGGCGCATGCTGCCTTGGCCGACGCCCCTGATGTCTTCGAGCTTGCGCGTGGAGGAGGGCTTTCGCTTGGCAATCTCCACGAGCGCGCTGTCGCCGAGCACACTCTGCACCGGCCGGTCTCGATCGGCGGCTGTGTGCTCGCGCCACTCCACGAGCTCGCGTGCGACACCCTGGGAGGGCGCGCTCAGCCCCCTGATCCGCGGTAGTCGCTCGAAGATCGCATCGAGGTCGCGCGCGTCGCTGACGCTCTCCAGGTACTCGCACTCCTCGCGCGCCCACTCCAGGCGTCCGACTTGCTCCAGGTGGCGTTGGATCTCCGCGGCCATCTCCAACAGGTGGACGACGTCCTCACGGGCGTAGGAGAGCTGCTCGGATGAGAGCGGACGGGCGTCCCAGCGGGTGAAGCTGGCGCTCTTGGCGAGCCGCACGCCGAGGGTCTCCGCCAGCAGGGTCTCATACGAGCACTGCGCGGGCATCCCTATGAACCCCGCCGCGACCTGTGTGTCGAAGACGTTGCTGAGATCGCATGCGAGCGTGCGCCGCAACAGCGCGACATCCTGGCGTCCGGCGTGCATCACGATCTCGATAGCGGGGTCTTCGAGTGTGCGTGCGAGCGGCTCGCCCCAGCAGGGCGCCTTGGAGTTCCCTGATGGGCCTGGAGCGCTCGCGTGCTCGAGTGGGTCGACCAGCTCGATTCGTTGCCCTCCGGTGGTGTCGGCGACCGCGAGTTGGATCAGGCACAGCAGTGTTCGGTAGCGGCCCTCGCCCATGAACTCGGTGTCCAGCGCAAGCTGTCCGCTTGTGAGGGCGGAGCTTGCGATCTCTTCGAGCACGATCGATGGGCCTGCCTCACTTGCGCCTGGAGATTGGGGATTCATCGGCCTATCCTCGCCGATCGGAGACGGCTGCGCAGTGTGGGCTGTTGCGGCGCTCGCCGCGTGCTTCAACGAGTGTGCTCGTCATCCAGCGGAGCGGTGGGTAGGCGAAGGACAAAGCGTGCTCCCGGCCTCTCGCACTCTTCTCGCAAGCTGAGCGAGCCGTCCATCCGCTGCGCAAGCTCACGGCCGATCGCAAGACCAAGCCCAAAGCCGCTACGCCCACGCGAGGCGGCGCCGCGCTGGAAGCGCTCGAAGATGCGCTCGCGCTCGTCCTCTGAGACGCCCGGGCCGCTGTCGCTCACGATGATCTCGGCATGGTCGTAGGACGTTGTCGTGCTCAACCGCACGTTCGTGCCTTCCGGGGCCACACCGATCGCGTTGTCGAGCAGGATGCGCGCGATCCGCGCGACCGCGCCGGGGTCACCTTGGGCCCAGCAGGCGTCGTGCGCGGGGCGCATCTCGATGCGTACATCCCTCTCACCGGCGCGGCGCTCGAACTCGGCGGCCACGGCGCGGGATAGTTCGCTCAGCTCGACCGGCTCTGCGCGCAGCGGCGCCTCGGCGTCGAGGCGGCTCAAGTCGAGCAGGTCTGTGGCGAGGCTCGATAGTCGCCGTGACTGCTCGCGCGCCCGGGCCGTGCGCTCGCGCGCGTCGTCGATGTCCAGGCGTTCAGGATGGAGGTCGTCCTCGAGCAACTCGAGTGTGCCGTCGAGCGAGGCGAGCGGGGTGCGCAGCTCGTGTGAGGCAGTGGCGACGAACGCGTGGCGTGCCTGCTCCTGGCGGCGCAGCCGTTCCTGCATGCTCGCGAACGCGCGTGTGAGGTCGCCGATCTCGTCGTGGCTGTCCTCGCCGTGAAGCGGTGCATCCAGGCCCCGTCGCTCGAGCTCGCCGGCGGCTTCACGCAGCCGCTCGAGTCGTCGTAGGAGCGTGGTGGTGAGCGCGATGCCGAGCAACAGCGCGATCCCGAAGCCCACGGCGGCAGCCTTGACGAACGCGCTGCGCACCACATGGACGGCTGAACTCACGTACTGCAGGCGTCGCACGAGCACCACCGCGTAGGTTGGGCCTTTCTCGCCGATTCGCAGCGGCTCGGCGGCGACCAACTCGTCGCCAACCAGGGTGTGCACGCCACGGTTTGTGCGCAAGGCGCGGCGGGCCTGAGTGAAATAGCTCGGCACGTCGAGGTCCTGATTTACGGGCGCGTACACCGTGTCGAGACGACGGTCGAGCACTGTCACCTGAGCGCCGGCGCGACGACGGAGCAGCGCCACGGTCGCCGCCAGTTCATTTCGGTTCGGCTGATTCGTCGCGGGGTCGAGCGCTATCTCCGAGAGCTGGGGGCGGGAGGCGGCGATCGCGGTGAAGACGGCCCGCTCGCCGTCGGAGCGTAGCCGCTGCTCGAGCGGGGAGAGCAGCGCGAGGGCGGCGACTGCGAGCGTGACGGCGCTTGTGAGTAGTAGCGCCGCGAACACCCGCGGGCGCAGCCCGAGCACAATCCGCCGCCCGCGCGAGGGCCGTCGCGCTACGCCGTCGCGCGCCGTCTCTTCAGCGGGCCGCGGCGGGTCGCTCACGGCTCCTGGAAGCGGTACCCGGCGCCACGCACTGTGAGGATCAACCTTGGCTCCTCGGGCTTCTGCTCGATCTTCTCGCGTAGGTGCCGGATGTGCACGTCGATCGCGCGCGGGTCGCGGTAGGCGGAGTCGCCCCAGATGGCGCGCAGCAGCTCTTGGCGGTTGAAGAGCCTGCCCGGCTCGCTCATGAGCTGGGCGAGCAGCTCGAACTCGGAGAAGGTGAGCTTGACCTGCTCGCCGTATGCGGTCGCCTCACGGTGGCTGCGGTCGACTGTCACGGGGCCGACGCTCAAGACCTCGCGGCCCAACGCTCGCGGTCCGCTGCGGCGCAGCACGGCGCGGATACGGCTGCGTAGCTCAGCCAGGCCGAAGGGCTTGGTCACGTAGTCGTCGGCGCCGGCCTCCAGTCCGAGCACGGCGTCGGCCTCGGTGTCGAGCGCGGTGAGCATGATGATCGGCACGATGTTGCGCTCGTCGCGCAGCGTGCGGCACACGTCGTAGCCGTTCGGGCCGGCGCCTAGCGCGACGTCGAGCAGGATCACGTCGAACTGGCTGTCGCTTGCGCGCTCGATCGCCTGGGTCCCGTCTGCCACGGCCTCGACAGCGTGACCCTCCTTGGAGAACGACCGCGTGAGCGTGTCGCGCAGGGCTGCCTCATCGTCCACCACGAGGATGCGCAGAGATGCAGGGCCGTTTGAGGGATTCACGGCGTTCACGCTAGCGGTCCAGGCGGTCGCGGGTGCACGATTCATTCCAGTCATCGGTTGCATTCAGGGCAGTTGCCACAAGATGCCCCTCGAGCGAAGCCCGGCTCGAAGGGAAACGTCGACGCCATGCGCGCGAACCCAGCGCGCAGCCAGTGCGCAGCCGGCGGCTGTCTTTGCCGTGTGCGGGCCACAGTGGGAGTCCAAGAATGCGTAGCGCACCTGTCCTCGCGCGGCGAGCGCCTGCAACTGCGAAGGGTTCGTCAGCGGGCGGCCGTTGTAGCTTGTGAGCATCAAGACGGGGCGCTGGTCTTGCACGATCAGCGACGCGACCGTGGTCGCGGAGCCGGCCGCCAGCTCGTAGCGCGCGCCCGCCTGATGGGCGATCAAGTAGGCGCTCAGCGCGCGTTGCTCTTCAGCGTTGAGCGCGCCGACGTTGCCCGCGTCTGAGGTGCTGTTTTTCACCGCTTCGACGCTTGCCACGAGCGGGATGGCAAGTAGCGCGGTGAGAGGCAGGGCCAGCCAGCGCACGCGGCCGCCGGCGCCTGCCACCAACGCCACGCCGATCCCGAACATGGCGGCGACCGCCGGGGTGAAGCTCTCGACATACCGGGGGTGTAGTCGCGCCATCTGGCTGAAGAGCACGACACCGGTGAGTAGCCACACGAACACGCCGATCGCGACCGCGCGTCTCAGCCGGTCGCTGTCGTGGCGCGCGACGGAGACGACGACCGCCACCCCCAGCAGCAGCGCGGCAAGCGCCTCCCAGCCAAGCCACTTCGCCGGGAGCTGACCGTCGCGCGCGAGCAGGCGGGTGGGGGAGGGTGGCGTGATCGGTTCAGCTCCCGCCCGTGTTCTCCCGCCCATGCTGCCGCGGCTGTGTGTGGTCGAGGCAGGCTGAGCCACTTCCACGGTTTTGCCGGTCAACCTTTCGCTGCCGTTGAACACAAAGGCCGCGTTCCATGCGCTCCCGTTCGTCGAGCCGATCGCCCACGGGCGGTCATGGGCGGGGTAGAGCAGCGTGGCGCCAAGCCAGGAGAGCCCCACGACCAAGTACACGGCGCCGGCCGCGCCCAGCTGCCACACGCGCCGTTCTCGCCTTGCGGAGGTTCCCTCGCCAATGGCTCCCGAAGTCTCGCGTGAGACGCCGCTCTGGCGGGGCAGGCCGAGCCAGGCGAGCGCCAGCAGCCCCGGGATCGCCACGATTGACTCCAACAGCTTCACGTTGAAGGCCAATCCGAGCGCGGCGGCCGCAGCCAACAGCCAGGCTGTGCGCCCACTCTCGCAGGCCCGCACGAGCAGCAAGAAAGCGAGGACCAGCAGCAGCATCATCACCGCGTCCATCGTGTCGCTGCGGGCTGTGATCACCTCGATCGGGAGCACCGCGAGGGCGAGTGCCGCCACGAGACCCGCGAACGCGCCAAACGGGCGTCTCACCGCCGCGTAGAGCAGCGGCACGGACAGGGTGCCTGCGAGTGCCTCCGGCAGCTTCAACGAGGTGGAGCCCCAGCCGAAGAGCTTCACGCTCGCGACCTGCAGCCACAGGTCGAGGGGGGGCTTGTCGATCGATACGCTCCCGGCGGGCTCGTAGGCGCCGAAGAAGAAGTTGTGCCACGAGAGGCCCATGCTGCGGACCGCCGCGTCGTAGAACGGGTCGAGACGCACGGCGCCCAGATCGACAAGCCGCAGAGCCGCCGCGAGGGCTGTGACCAGCGCCAACGCGATCCAGCGCAAAGGTATCGCGGGCGCTTTCATCGTGGGAACGCTAATCCAATGCCGCCGCTCACACCCCCACACAAGCTCGATGGCGTGCGGGTAGGTAGTGTGGGGGCCTGATGAGTGACGCAGACGACAGCCAGTCGCAGCCATGCATGCCCTGTCACGGCACGGGCAAGGTGATCTCCAACCTGGGCGGCCACTCACGACAGGTGACCTGTCCGTGGTGTCAGGGGGGTGGCGTGCGAATCGTTGGCGCCGACGCCCAGGAGTATCAGCAGGAACAGGCCGCCGCCAAAGCTCGCTGAGGAAATCCGTCCAGGCTTCGTGCAGCGCTAAAGCGACGGGGGGCAACCGTCGATGGTTGCGTTGACAAGCCAGACCGCACGCCAAGGCAAGCGCTCGTAAGGGTGTTGGCAAAGCCGGCGCCCCCGAGAGGTCGATGATGGGATCGGCCGGGGGACGTACCGTCAGTGAGAGACGGTTGGTGTGGGACTGGCGCCATTAAACGGAATCCAAGGAGGATTCATGCTTTATCGACTGCGCCAGCGTGCGAATGGTGAGGGTGGTTTCACGCTCATCGAGCTTCTGGTTGTGATCTTGATCATCGGCATTCTTGCCGCGATTGCTATTCCGTCGTTCTTGAACCAGAAGAGCAAGGCTTCCGCCGCTCAGGCGAAGGAGCTTGCACGCACCATGGAGACCACGGCGGAGACGCTTGCTACTGATAACAACGGTAGCTACGCGACCATAAGTCTCACGGAATTGAAAAGCGCTGAGAACACGATCAACACGACCGTGAGCACAAAGGAAGCCTACGCTTCTGGTGTTTCAAACGTGACGGCGAACTCGTACAAGGTCGAAGCTACCGCGGAGCCCAGTGCAGCGGTCTTCTCGATCGAAAAGACCTCATCGGGTGAAGTAATCCGTAAATGCACACCTATCAACGCAACGAACGGCTGTCCGACCGGCGACTGGTAGGTCTTAGTATTTGACACCGTGTCTGCCGCAAACGGGCGGCTGAGACGTAGTTCAGCGTCGATGAGGGCGGCCTTCGGGTCGCCCTCTTTCGCTTAACCGGCGAGTTACCGGTAAGGCTCTGTCGCAACCCGGGGTACGCCAGGAGTCAATTTTCCCCACCCCTCAAGTCTCCCCGCGAATCGGTCGATTAGCCCCTCATGGAGATCGCCGCGTTTACAGGGCTGTTCGGCGCGATCGTGGGGTCGTTTCTGAACGTCGTCGTCTATCGCCTGCCGCGCCGCGAGTCACTCGTGCGCCCGGCGTCGCGCTGCCCGGGGTGCGCCACCCCGATCAAGCCCTACGACAACATCCCAGTCCTCTCATGGCTCCTGCTGCGCGGACGCTGCCGTAGCTGCAAGACGGCCATCCCTGCGCGCTATCCGGTCGTGGAGGGGATCACGGCGCTCCTATGCGTGGCGGCGGTAGTCGCCGGCGGCTCCATTGCCGCGATCGTCCTGAGTGTTACCTTCATCCTGTTGCTTGTCCCGATCGCACTGATCGACCTCGAGCACCGCATCATTCCCAACCGTCTTACCGCGCTCGGTGCTCTGCTGGCTGTCGGGATGGGTATCGCACTCGACCCGAGCGGTGAGCCCGAGCGGCTGATCGCGGGCGCTGCCGCCGGCGGGGCGCTGCTGTTGGCCGCGCTTGCCTATCCAGGAGGAATGGGTATGGGCGACGTGAAGCTCGCCGCCGTGATGGGCCTCTTCCTTGGGAGTGCCGTTGCCCCCGCGATGCTCATCGCGCTGCTCGCCGGAGTGGCGTTCGGTGCGCTTGTGATGGCGCGCAAGGGAACCCACGAGGGACGTAAGACGGCCGTGCCATTCGGCCCGTTTCTGGCCTTCGGCTCGGTGGTAGCGATCTTCGCCGGCGACCAGCTCGTCAACTTGTACACGACCAATTTCCTGAGCTGATGACAAACGCCGACCCTGGACAGATGACCAGCGAGAGCCTCGACCTGCTCAGGCCCGACTCGATCGTGGTCGATGCACCCCCGAAGCGGCCTGTTGAGGAGCAGGCCGCTCCGTCGAGTGACACCGATACGCCTTCGACCAAGCGCAAGATGCCCTCTCTCACTATGCCGAAAATCGACGCCGGGGCCTTGAAAGGCGCCGTGCCGACGCTCAAAGCCCCACGCGGCGCCAAGACGGGTGGTCGCTCGCGCAACGGCTCGACGCTTGTCGGTCTCGATATCCAACCCGGTTACGTGAGCGCGGTGCAGGTGCGCGTGAACGGCTCGATCCTCGTGCAGCGCGCTGCCGGGGCGCCGTTGCCACCCGACACCGTTCGTGAGGGTGAGGTGATCGATGAGCACGCGCTCGCCGAGACGCTCAAGGAGATGTTCCAAGACTCACGCCTTGACAAGCGCGTGCGCGTCGGTATCGCCAACCAGCGCACGGTGCTGCGCACGCTTGAGATGCCGCCCATCGCCGACGGCAAGGAACTGGCGACCGCTGTGCGCTTCCAGGCCGAGGATCAGGTGCCGATGCCGCTTGACAACGCGGTGCTCGACTACCACGCCTTGGGCGTGATCGATACGCCCGCCGGCCCACGTATGCGAGTGATAGTGGTAGCCGCGCAGCGCGACATGGTCGAACGCTTGATTGCAGCTGTGCGCGCCGCCGGACTGCGCCCCGAAGGCGTCGACCTCTCGGCGTTTGCGTTGATCCGTTCGCTGTATCGCGCAAGCGACGAGCAGGAGCCCAGTCGTGTGCTGTACCTGAACGTCGGCGGGCTCACGAACATGGCGATTGCCGAGGGCACGGCCTGCCGTTTCACTCGTGTGGTGGGTGGCGGGCTCGAGTCGATGGCGGCGGCCATCGCGGAGCGCAACAGTATCGCTCTGGTGCAAGCGCGTGAGCTGCTCGCCGGAGTAGATCTGAACGAGTCCGCGGTGGTGGCGCCGGGCGAGCCCGCCGTGGCGCCCGATGGGATTGCCCAGGAGGCTGTGCGGGGCGAAAATCAGACGCTTGTCATACCGGAGGACAAGTCGCAGATCGATGTGCGCCCAGTGCTCACGGCAGGTGTGCGCGAGATCGCCGGGGAGGTGCGTAACTCGCTTGACTTCCACCGCTCACAGGGCGGCGGGGGCGAGGTGTCGAACATAGTGTTGAGTGGCCCCGCGCTACAGATATCGGGGTTCGCGAGCGCGCTACAAAGTGAGCTCGGGGTTCCCGTAGCCTCACAGACCGTGGGGCTCGCCGACGCGGCCTCAACCGACAACGTAGCGGCCGAGCGTCTCGCTGTGGCCACAGGTCTCGCGGTTGAGGAGGCGCCGCGATGAAGGCCGTCAACCTGATCCCCGGCGACCAGCGCCCGGGAGCCGGTGGGATCGCCGGGCGTTCTGGCGGCGCCGCCTTGATCGTGCTGGCGATGCTCGCCGTGCTGGCCGTGCTGGCGTTCGTCTATGGCAAGAGCAAGCACGATATCTCGACAAGTCGCGGAGAACTGGCGACGGCCAATGCGGAACTAACAGCCGACCGCGCACAGGTCGGGAGGTTCGCGCCCTACACGACTTTCATCGCCTCCGCCAACCAGCGCGCGCAGGAAGTCTCCCAGTTGATCGCCTCGCGCTTCGACTGGTCGCACGCCTTCAGCGACCTCGGTCGTGTGCTGCCGCGCACAGCCGCGCTCAGCACACTGAGTGGGACGGTCGGCGCGGGCGGCCCTGGCGCGACTTCCGGTCCGGGGGCGGCGACGACGAGCGCGACCTCCGCGACACCGCCGGGCAGCACCCCGACCTTCTCACTCACCGGTTGCGCCACAAGCCAGTCGGAGGTAGCGCTGACGCTGCAACGGCTGCGCCTGATGGACGGCGTCACCGAAGTGACACTGCAGGCTTCGACCAAGTCGGGGGGCAGCGGCGCCAGCGGCGGCTCGCCGAGTAGCTGTGGGCCAAATGGCGCGGCCTTTACCGCCCAGGTCTCCTTCCAGCCGCTACCCGCGCCACCGCCGGCGCCCGCGACACCTGGTGCGGCAACAGCGGCCGTCGCGTCTGTGTCGACCAGCGCTGGATCACCGGCGGCCCTGTCCACATCGAGCGCCGGTGGGGGGGCATCGCGATGAGCGCGCGTGACCGACTCGTGTTGATGGGTATAGCGGCGCTCGCGGTGGTTGGCGCCGTGTGGATGCTCGCGGTGTCACCGGCGCGTAAGCAGGCGTCCACGCTGGCCGGGGAAGTCGCTTCCGTGCAAGGGCAGCTAGCGGGTGTGAAAGGTGAACTCGCGAGCGCAAGCGACGTGAGGGCGCGTTACAGCAGCGCCTACGCCTCGCTGGTGACGCTCGGTAAGGCTGTGCCCACAGCCGTGGAAGTGCCCGGACTGATGTACGCGATCGACAAGGCCGCCAACCACAAGAAAGTGCAGTTCACCTCCATCAGCAATGGAAAGGGCTCTGAAGGGCATGCATCTTCCTCCTCTTCGTCCACGAGCGGAGCGGCGCAGGTCGCCGGCTTGCAACAGCTGCCCTTCACGTTTACCTTCAGCGGGAGCTACCAGGATCTCTGTCGGTTGCTCGTCCAGCTCGAAAGCTTTACGGCACAACGGCGATCGGGAGCGCTGGCGGTGAGCGGGCGACTTCTTACGATTCAGAGCATCACCTTGGGTGGCACCGCCGGTGGGTCCTCGTCCAGCTCTGGTTCACAGACCGGCACGCCGGGCGGAATGGTTTGGACGATTACCGCCAGCGCGTACGTGCTCCCGGCGAGCGGGGGTGGGACGGGCGGGGCAACGCCCGCTGTTCCTCAGGCTTCTGGTCCCGCCACCACCCCGACAAGCTCGTCGGGGGGCAGCGCGCCGACAGCGCCCGCAGTGGTGAAGGTAAGCCCATGACCGAGATGTTCGAGTCCATCAAGTCCGACCTGCTGTCGAGGCGCATGCTTCCGCTGCTCGTCGGCGTGGTTGTGGCGATTGTGGGCGCCACTGCGTACGCTCTTAGCGCCGGTAGCTCCTCTGGCGGCATTGACCCTTCGCCCGCGCCCGCGCCGTCTCTTCCACCGATCGCGAGCACAATGCATGTGGCGGTGGCGTCGGTCAACCCGCACGCGGCCCTTGCAGAGACGCCTGGCGGCAAGCGCTACCAGAGTCAGGGGTCGACGCGTAATCCCTTCGCTCCGTTGACACCACCTCCATCGGCCAAGAGCGGCACGACTGGTCCATCCGGCAGCACTCCGGGCTCTGGCTCCACCGGGTCTTCCTCGGGCGGAGCGGGTAGCCCGGGTAGCGCCGGTACAGGCCCCAGCCCCGGCGCGAGCACTCCGCCGACTCCAATCTTGCCCAAGCCCAAGCCCATACACGTCGGTCTGACCTCCACTCAGTCATACAGCGCGGCGCTCTCGTTGACTACCACCGCGGGTGGCTTGAACACGATCGACTCACTCAAGCGTTTGAGCGTCCTGCCAAGCGCACAACAGCCGCTGCTCGTGTACCTCGGCGTCCTGAAGGGCGGCCGCGATGCGCTGTTCGTGGTCCAGCCGGGGACCGTCGTGAATGGCCCCGGGACCTGCACACCTGGGCCTACCGACTGCGAGATCCTCTCGCTGGCGCAAGAGCAGATTGAGAGCCTCGCCGTGAGCACCGGTACCGGCATTTCAAATGTGGCTCTGTTCGCCGTCAATGCGATCAAGGTAGAGGGGCATACCTCGGTCGCGGCCGCGAACCGTGCACGCCACGAAGCGTCGGCGGCCGGACGTTCGCTGCTTGCCGCCTCGACGCTGCCGGCACTGTCGCTGTTCGAATACCAGCCACACGTCGGTGCTGTCGTAGACCTGCGAAGCCTCACGGTGGGAGGTAAGTGATGGGTTACTACAGGCTCATGTATCTCAGAAGCAGCGTTCGGGTGGCGCTTGCATCTCTCGCGATGGCGTTCTCCCTCTCGTTGCTTCTCGGTGCCGGTGGTGCCAAGGCTGTCGTCGTGGAAGACGGAAGCAACCGCTTCGGTGTGGCGCTCGTTCCGAAAACGCGCGGCAGTCTCGTCACAGCGGGGACACCCGCGGTGACATCGAGCGGTCCGTGCGTAGACCCGGCGCTTCCGCCCGACCTGATCCTGCCTGAAATCGGTCTCTGCTGGCATGGCGGTGGGGTGATGCACGCCAACGAGACATTCGCGCTAGCGTGGGATCCTGTTCGTAGCTACTTTTCGACCACCAAGGAATACCTCGAGCAGTTCCTCAGGGATGTGGCGGACGGCAGTGGCACGCTCACCTCCCCATTTGCGGTGACCGGCCAGTACACGGACGCGAGCGGTCGTGCCGCGAACATGTCGCGCTACGGTGGCGGATGCACAGATTTCGGCGACCCTGGAGGGTCTACATGTGATTTCGCCGGGCCCGGCATAGGTCACAACTATCAGCCGAGCGATTGCCCCGTCAGCGGCACCACAAATGTGTTCTTCTCCGGAGGGGCGAACTACGAGTGTGTGACAGATGCGCAAATCAAGGGCGAGGTGGCGACGATGGTCACCCAGACCGGCATTCTCGGTCGCACCGAGCCGGGCTACAGACCGATGCTCGACGTGTTGATGCCGCCTGGTGTAGAGGTCTGCCTGGACGAAGCGGGCAAACTCTGCTCGGCCTCGACCAAAAGCGTGGCGGCGGCGCAGTTCTGCAGCTACCACTCACAGGTCACGGTCGGCAGCACTGTTGTGCCCTACACCCTGCTGCCTTGGACCGCGCTGGCGGAAGCTGAAGAAAAACCGCTGTGTGAAGAGCCCGAACTGCCGGAAATACCGGAAGGCGTCGACCCTCACACGCTTGCGGTCGATCTGGGAATCCGACTTGTAAGTCCGCTCAGCCAGGCGCAAATCGCCACGCTCGTGAACCCCGAACTCAGCGGTTGGTCGGCGCTCGACGGATCTGAGATCAACGACAACAGAAATTGCAGGCCGCTGAGCCCAGGTCTCGATACTGTGACCGTTGGCTCGAGCAGTCAGAACCCCTACATGCTACAGCGCGAGTTCAATAACGCGGGCGTCATCGAGTTGGACCCGAACGCGCTTGAGTGCACGTCTGACGTTGGGCTGATACCGACATTCGTTGTCCCGAGTGCCATCAATCAGGGCGATCTGGTGCAATTCGACGGCTCCACAAGCGCATCGACGCTGATCGTGCCACGCACAGGCTACGCCTGGGACTTCGGTGACGGCACGACAGCCGTCGGGTCGAGCGTCGAGCACTCCTACGCCAAAGGCGGCGCCTACACGGTGAAGTTGACCCTGACAGACCGGGGCGGGGACGTTAGAAGCGTGACCCATGCGATCAACGTGCTCGGCCCTACCGGCCAAGTGGTGACACTTCCGGGCGGTGGTGGTGGAGGAACCTCGCCCGGGCTGCACGTGAAGCTCCAGTTGTTGCCGCAGGGTTTGAAGTCCTTGCTCCGCCACGGTGTGTCGCTCAAGGTGACAGCCAACGAGGCCGCGGCCGGGATCGCGTCGATTTCGATCGCGCGCTCAGCCGCCAAGCACGCGCACCTCTCCGCCGGGCACGGCCCGCTCGTGGTGATCGGCGTCGGGACCGTGAAGGGGGTTGTCAAAGGCACCGTGCAGCTGCACCTGCGTTTGTCCAAGAAGGTAGCCGCGAAGGTCGCACGGCTGCGCCATCTGACGCTCACGATCCGCCTGACCCTGATTGACCACAGCGGCGACAAGCAGACCATCGACGTCGCCGGGCAATACTGAGCGTCACCGCTACAGCTAGGCTCTGGCGGAGATGACGCTCCGCCTGATAACCGCCGGCGAGTCGCACGGCCCCGGCTTGACGTGCCTCGTAGAGGGGTTGCCGGCCGGTCTTGAGCTGCGCCCAGAGGACCTCAACGAGGACATGGCGCGCCGCCAGCTTGGGCACGGTCGCGGCGGGAGGATGAAGATCGAGAAGGACGCCGCCGAGGTCACCGCCGGGGTGCGTCATGGCCTCACGCTGGGCGGGCCGGTGGCGCTCGAGGTGGAGAATCGCGACTTCAAGAACTGGGAAGAGCGCATGTCGCCCTGGCCAGTAGACGCGGAGGTCGCCGAGGTGCACCTTCCGCGGCCAGGTCATGCGGATCTGGTGGGGACGCAGAAGTACAAGCAGACCGACGTGCGCAACATCCTCGAGCGGGCGTCCGCGCGCGAGACGGCGGCCCGGGTGGCGGGGGGTGCGTTGTGCAAGGCGTTTCTCGCGGCGGTAGGTGTACAGGTGCGCTCGCACGTGATCCAGATCGCATCCGTGAGCGCCCTCGAGCGGGAGGGCCCACTTACCCTCAAGGATTTTGACGACGTGGATGCCTCACCGGTGCGCTGTCTTGACGCCGAGGCGGGACGGGCGATGGTGGCGGAGATAAACGCGCTGCGCAAGGCCAACGAGTCGCTCGGGGGGGTATTCGAGGTGCAGGCGTTCGGCCTTGTGCCCGGCCTTGGCTCGCACATCTCATGGGAGGACCGCCTCGACGGACGCTTGGCGATGGGGATCCTCTCGATCCAGGCGATGAAGGGGGTGGCGATCGGCGACGGTTTCCACATCGCCGGGGTCCCCGGCTCCCAAGCGCACGACGAGATCTTCTACTCGAACGAGCGCGGGTATTACCGCGAGACCAACCGCTCGGGGGGCCTTGAGGGTGGGATGACCACGGGCGAGCCGTTGATCGTGCGGGGCGCGATGAAGCCGCTGCCGACGCTCACCAAGCCGTTGCGATCGGTTGACATCTCTACGCACGAGCCCGCAGAGGCGCTGCGGGAGCGCACCGATTCGTGCACGGTGCCGGCCGCTGGTGTGGTGGGGGAGGCGATGGTG
Source organism: uncultured Solirubrobacterales bacterium (assembly GCA_963702905.1). GTDB lineage: Bacteria > Actinomycetota > Thermoleophilia > Solirubrobacterales > Solirubrobacteraceae > Palsa-744. Next base: position 2,498,473 of record OY969769.1, on the reverse strand, counting down.
GCGCTGGTGCTCGCCGACGCGTACAGAAGGAAGTTCGGGGGGGATCACATCGACGACGTGCGCCAGGCGGTAGGCGCCTATCGCGAGCGGATCGGGTGGAAGGCCCCCTGACCCCGTCCGGCGTAGGGGTTGGACGGGCGCTCGTGTTCATCGGCTTCATGGGGGCCGGCAAGAGCACGGTCGCCGCGGAGGTGGCGGGAGCGCTCGGGACAGCGGCGCTCGACAGCGACCGGATGCTCGAAGCGTCGCTCGGGCACTCTATCGCTGACGAGTTCGAGCGGGGCGGGGAGGCCTCGTTCAGGGCTGCCGAGGAGGATCTCGCGTGCCGACTGCTCGCAGACGCCGGTCCGGGCTCGGTGGTCGCGCTGGGCGGTGGCAGCGTGCTCTCGCGGCGTGTGCGGGAAGCGCTCGAGCCGCACATCGCGGTGTTGCTGGACATCGACGCGCAGACCGCGTGGCGGCGCGTGGGGGCGGGAGCGGGGAGGGAGAAGCGGCCGCTCGCGCATGACCAGGACGCCTTCTTCGCGTTGCACGCCAGCCGAGCAAGCCTTTATGAGGGCTTGGCGGATGCGATTCTCCCTGCGAGCGCCCCGCGGGTCGGCGCGCGGGCGCTACCCGCGTTGCGCGCCCTCGCTGAGGCGCCGCGCGGAACAAGGCTGCTGTGGGCGAGCGCCGCCTCGGGCGAGTACCCGGTGTTCGTGGGACGCGGGCTGTTGCAGGCGGAGGCGTGCAAGAAGGTGTGGCCGCTCGATAGGGCGAAGTCACGTCCGTTCTGCGTGTCGGACAGAAGCGTTGCGCCGCTCTACGCCGAGCGGCTCGGGGGGGTGCAAGAGCTTGTGGAGATCTCCCCCGGGGAGGGCGCCAAGACACTCGCGAGCGCCGAGGCGGTATGGGGGGCGCTCGTGTCGGGAGGGATGACGCGCGCAGACCACGTCGTGGCTTTGGGCGGCGGCGTGGTGGGAGATCTGGCGGGCTTCTGCGCCGCCACTTACCAGCGGGGGGTTCCTGTGGTGCATGTGCCCACCACGCTTGTCGCCCAGGTGGACTCGGCCTACGGTGGCAAGACTGGAGTGGATTTGCCACAGGCGAAGAACTACGTGGGCGCCTACCACCAGCCGGCGGGGGTTTTGGTGGACCCCGATACGCTCGAGTCGCTACCCGAGCGGGAGCTCGCCGCGGGGTACGTGGAGGTGCTGAAGACGGCGCTGATCGCAGGCGGGGAGCTGTGGGAGGGGGTGGCGGCGGATGAGCCGGTGGACGAGCGCATGATTCTCGCGTGCGCGCGCACGAAGCTCGCGGTGGTCGGCGAGGACGAGCGCGACGCGGGCCGCCGGCAGACGTTGAACCTCGGGCACACGGTGGGACACGCGCTCGAGACGGTCACCGGATACGAGCGTTACCGCCACGGGGAGGCTGTCGGGCTGGGGCTCTTGGCCGCGCTGCGATTGTCAGGCGCCTCGGATTTGCGTGTGACCGTAGAGGAGTTGCTGGCGGCGCGCGGATTGCCGGTGGTGTTGGACGGGGAGGACGTGGAGGAGATCGTTGCCGCGACCATGCGCGACAAGAAGCGCACGGGCACGGAGGTGCCGTTTGTGTTGATAGACCACCCTGGCGATGTGCGCACAGGTTGTCACGTACCGGCCGGCGAGCTGCGCGCGGCCGTGACCGAGCTGCAGGTGCGTGGGTAGGCTGCTCTGAACATGCCAGGCCCTTTTCGCATAGAGGTGATGAACGGGGTGAACCTGAACATGCTCGGAAAGCGCGAGCCAGAGCACTACGGCACGCTCACGCTGGACGATCTGGAGCGCCAGATCGAAGGGTTCGCGGACGAGCTGGGAGTGGGAGCGCGCTTCTTTCACACCAACTTCGAAGGAGAGTACGTCGAGCACCTGCACAACTTGGGTGAGCTGGTAGACGCCGTCGTGTTGAACCCGGGCGCGTGGACGCACTATGCGTGGGCGATCCACGATGCGTTGGCGACCGCTGGGTTGCCGGCCGTGGAGGTTCACCTCTCGAACGTCAAGGAACGTGAGCCGTGGCGGAAATTGTCGGTGGTTGAGGATCTCTGCGTGGCGTCGTTCTCCGGTCAGGGACCCGAGGGGTACCGCTTGGCGCTCGCACGGTTGCGCGAGGAGCTGGAGGGCTCCGGCAAGTGAGAGAGATCGAGCGCGCCGCACGGGTGGCGGAGGGGTTGAGGGCGCTCGAGGTGGACAGACTGCTCGTGGGCGCTCCGGTGAACCTGCGCTACCTGACGGGCTACACCGGGACGAACGGGCTTGCTGTGATCTCAGCCGGAGACGCTCCCCACCGCTTCTTCACCGACTTCCGCTACGCCACGCAGTCGGCAGAGCAGGTGCCCGGGGAGTTCGAGCGGGAGATCGCGCCTGCCGACCTGCTGGAGGCAGCGACGCGCGCGCTCGGGACAGGCGGGGTGAAGGGGGAGCGCAGGCTCGGGTTCGACGACGGGGCGCTCACGGTCAAGCAGCACGCACGGCTACGCGAGCTGTTGGCTGACGGCTGGGAGCTGGTGGCGTGCGGGGGGGTCGTGGAGCGGTTGCGCGAGGTCAAGGACGAGCATGAGATCTCAGCGATCCGCGCGGCGGCTGCGCTGGCCGACGAGGCGCTCGCAGGCGTGCTCGAAGAAGGCCTCGTGGGGCGCACCGAGCGTGACGTGGCGATCGAGTTGGAGCTGCGGATGCGCCGGTTGGGGGCGCAGGCGTCGAGCTTCCCCTCGATCGTGGCAAGCGGCAAGCACGGGGCGCTCCCGCACGCGGAACCCCGCGACATGGAGATCGAGCGCGATGTGCTCGTGACGATCGACTGGGGGGCGTATCTGGACGGGTACTGTTCGGATTGCACCCGCACATACGCCACCGGATCGCTCTCCGAGGAGGCGCAGGCGACGTACGAGCTGGTGTTGAGCGCCCAGGAAGCGGCGCTCGCGGCCGTGCGGGTGGGTGTGAGTGGTCGCGAGGTCGATGGGGTGGCGCGAGCGATGATCGAGAGGGCCGGGCACGTCGAGCACTTCGGCCACGGGGTAGGTCACGGCGTGGGGATGGAGATCCACGAGGCCCCCCGCCTCTCGCGCACCGCGAGCGAGGAGCCTTTGCGGGTGGGGAACATCGTGACTGTCGAGCCTGGTGTCTACATCCCCGAGCGGTTGGGTGTGCGGATCGAGGATCTAGCTGTCGTGAGCGATGACGGCGCCGAGCGGCTCACGGGTCTTGCCAAGGAGCTCACGACGGTCGAGTAGCGGACGCTTGAGGGCCATACGGGTCAGCCAGTTGGACGTGTAGAGCGCGAGCGCGAGCCCGCCGGCGAGGGGCACGCTCCAGGCAAGGAAGAAGGCAGCCTGGAAGTCGGCGGAGGTGAAGGAAGGAAGCCAGCGCCAACCGGCCCACATGGCGACAGCGCTCGAAAGCGCGAGCACGGGGACACGCCGCGGGCCGAGCGTCTCCCACGCGCCGAGTGCGAGGACGAAGGGGAGCGGGTAGTAGACGATGTCCCACGTGTCGAGCACGCAGCGGAGCAGTAGGAGCAGGGCGAGCAAGAGGAGGGTGTCGGGCAGCCTGTTCACAGACGCCTTGGCCTGTCCGAGGGCGCCCCGCCAGCGTACCCACACACCGAGTGTGAGCGGCAGCGCGAGCCCCACGATCAGCGGATGGCTGACGGTGGCGGTCCAGCCGGGCGCGGTGCGGTAGCCGGGCTTGATCGCGCCGAACGTACCCCGCACGACATGACCGTGATGGCCGAAGAACCACCACAGCTGCCAGGGTTGGAAGATCGTGCTGCCCGGGCTCGCGGCGCCCCTTACGCCGGCTACGAAAGCGCTGGACCCGAACAGGGCAAAAGGAGCGAACAGCGCCACGCTCACCATGCCGGCCACTGACAGGCAAAGTACGCGGCGTGCGGGAAGGGCGAGCAGCACCGGTCCGAGCGCGAGGATCGCCCACTGCTTGTTGGCGAACGCGAGCCCCAAAGCAAGGCCGGCCCACGCAGGGCGGGAGGAGAAGGCAAGCAGAACGGCCGCGACACACAGGACGCCGCCGAGCAACTCGTCGGGGTGTCCGAGTTCAAGCGCGGCAAGCGTCAACGGGTTGGCGACGCACAGCCCCAGCACCACGAGTTGGGCAAGACGGTTGAGCCCCAGGACACGGGCGCGCGCGACCAAGTACAGGCCGAGGCCGATCGCCGCTAGTAGGCAGGGGAAGGCCATCGTGCGATAGATCGCAAGGTCGCCACCGCCCCACAGGCTTGGGGCGAGCGCAAACGGCGCGCGCTCCAGAAGGGAGCCGCCATAGACGGGCGCCAGTGCGAAGAAGGTGTTGAGGTGGCCCTGCACGAGCGCGTCTATCGCCGGACGGGCCTCTGTGTCGTAGTCATTCCAGCCGTATCCGTACAGGCCGAGCCATGCCATGACCGCTGTGCAAACGCACGCAAGCGTTAGCCACAGGGCATTCTCTCGAAGGCGTGGGGTCACTCAAATGACATCGGCAAATCACGGGCTCGGCTTAAGGAACGTCCGCTGCCGACCGGAGCGTTTCAGCGGACGTCTATGCGGTGCGCCCGCGCGACGCGGCGACGCGGCGGAAGAGGTCGGTGATGCCCACTCTCGGCGTGAGTCGCTCCACAAGCCGCGGGGAGAGTTGCGCGAGCGCGAGCAACGGGCGGATGGGGGCGCCGCTCTCGATGATCTCCGGGCGGTCATCGCGGATCGCGCGCACCACGGCATCGGCGATCTTCTCAGTCGTAGTCTCGCTCATGACGCGGTTGGAGCGGTGGCCGTCCTCCACCATCCGCGCATACATCCCGTCGCCCGCCACGAACCCGGGGCAGATCACCGAGAAGCCGATGGGGTCATCCAGATACTCGGCGCGCAGCGATTGAGTGAGGCCCACGAGCCCTGCCTTCGTGGCGGCATAGGGCTCGTTGAACGCGGGCCCGATCTTGCCGGCGACGGAGGAGATGAACACGACGTGCCCCCGCCCCCGTGTGAGCATCCCGGGAGTGAGACGGTGGGTGAGAAGGAGCGGCGCGGTGAGGTTCACGTCCACCATCGAGGCGAGTTCCTCACGGGTGTAGGTCGTGAACGCCCCCACAGACTCCACACCCGCGTTGTTCACGAGCACGTCGATATCGCCGAGCGCCGTCTCGACGCCGTCGATGAGCGGGTCCACCTGGCTCAGGTCGGAGAGGTCGGCCGGTACCGACACCGCCTTCACCCCGAGCGTGGTCAGCTCCGCGACGACTTCCGCAAGCGCGTCCTCGCGCCGACCCGACACCGCCACGTTCATCCCCTCACGCGCCAAACGCCGCGCGATGTGCGTCCCGATCCCACCTGACGCGCCTGTCACGAGCGCCATTCCGCCTTGCAACGTCTTCACCGGAGGCTCCTTCTGTTGGTTGCTTGGCGATCATAGGCGGCCTGGCTATGCAAATTGAGTTCGCGACATATTGCGAACCGGGCGCCGATATTCCCACAGATGATATGGGTTCGAATTTACGATTTCTTGGTGTAGGGGCTGCATCTGTATATCGTTCGGGTGTGAAACTCGGTCACCGGGAGAGTCCTGAGCACTACAGTCGCTTGCGCGACGTTTTGATCGCATCGCGTACGGCCCTGGTGGCGCTGGTGGGAGCTCTCGGTTTCACTGCGTTTGGCGTTTCGGGCCGTGCATGGGCGTTCATCCCAGCTGCCTTTGCCGCCATCTTCGCCGTGGTGGACGCACTGCTGGCGTGGCAGGGCTATCGCGCGGCTGAGGCGCGGGAGATCTCCGGATTGCTCTCCGGCAACCCTTGCCCCGTGGCGCGGGCGCGAGCGGTTGAATATGGCGTGGACGTCGAGGCGTTGCCGGGTGGCGAGGTATGGCACTACATCCGCAGGGATTTCGAGCAAGAGTTGCGTGCGGCGGTTGCGGCCGCGCTGTCAGGAGCCGGGCCTCGGCTGGTGATGCTCTGTGGGGACACGAAGTCCGGAAAGACCCGGGCCGCGTTCCAGGCCATGGAATGGGAGAAGTTGAAGGATGGGTGGCTTGTCGTGCCCAGGGACGGGACGAGCATCGGGAAGCTACTAAGGCCCGGAACCCTGCCAAAGAGCTGGGCGCCGCTGGTCGTCTGGCTCGACGATCTCGAGCGGTATACCTCGATGGACGCGGAGGGTCTCCAAGAGGGGGCGCTTCGCAATCTGGAGTGCGACCGTGCCGTGGTCCTGCTTGCGACGGTGGGAGGTCGGGGCGGTGCGGATAGAGGTCGCAGTGGGCTGCTGATGGACCCCATCGAGCAACTCAGAGGCATGGCGGCGTGCATCGATGTCTCGGTCAAGTTGACCCCAAGCGAGCTCTCTCGCGCTGAAGAATTCTACCGAAGCACGTTGATTGGCGAAATCGAGCAGGTGGGACTAGGTCGGCGCATGGTCGCGATCGGTGAGCTACGTGAGAGGCTCACGCGCTCTCACGATGACTGCCGAGAGGGTGTCGCCGTCGTCAAAGCGGCGATCGATTGGCGCAGGGCCGGCGCCCAACGGCCATTGAGTGTCGATCAACTGCAGTCGTTGTACAGGCACTATCTCCCCGACGACCTGGATCCCAGTTACGAGCTCTTCCAGACCGCCCAGAGATGGGCGCGCGAGCCATTGCCGGGTACTCGCATCTCCCTCCTGCAAACGGCTGAAGGTGGCGGCTATGAGCCATTTGACCTTGCTGTTGAGGTGGCGTCCAAGGAGTGGCCACGGGTAACCAGGCAGGCGCTTGGGAAGATCATCGAGGTAGCCGAGCCACAGGATTGCTTTCAGATGGCGCATGCGGCGGTCGATGCCAACGACACCACGCTGGCGTTGAACCTATTGAGACGCGCGGAACTTTCGGAGGACCGGCGGCTGTCCGCCACGAGCGCATTCAACCTGGGCGTGCTGCTCGCTGACGCTGGTGACACGGACGACGCCGAGGTCGCCTATCGACGGGCGGATGAGCGCGGCAGCCAAAGAGGGGCATTCAACCTCGGACAGATGCTCAGGCACCGTGGCGACTCGAAAGGCGCGGAGGCCGCGTATCTCAGGGCCGATGAACGTGGGAGCCCTGAGGGCGCGGTCAATCTCGGAGTGCTGCTCGAGCAGCGCGGAAACCGCACCGGCGCGGAAGCGGCCTATCGCAGAGCCGTTCAGCGAGGTAGTCGTAAGGGCGAGAGCAACCTTGGAAGGCTGCTCGGCGAACACCACGATCTAGGTGAAGCCGAGCCCGTTTTCGAGAGCGAAGAGGGGCGACGGGGTGTCAAGGCTTGAGCAACAGCGACCCGCGCGGTCGGTGGCGCTCTTCGCCGTAGTCGTCGCAGTGGGACTTGGGGCGGGTTTCGCGATTGGGTCGCTGATCAAGAGTGGGTCCTCAGCTCAGCATGTGCCGTCAGAGCTCTCCTCAGGCTTTTCTGCTCTAGGCAAGTCCACCCCTGTAGTACCCGCGCTGCATCCAATCGCCGCTCCACCCTCTCTGGTCGTCCAGGCGAAAGTGCACAAAGGGGCTACCTCGAGCGCAAGTGGGAACAGCGCGCCGACTACCTCCTCCAATTCCGTTTCGACGGCGCCTACGTCGAGCTCCTCGCCTGATTCGAGCGTATCCCCGCCGTCCAGCTCAACCAGTCCGACGTCGAAACAGTCTGTCCCGTCACATGAAGAAGGTGAAAAAGTGCACCAAGGGAGCGGCGGGGGAGCATAGATCCTTCGCCGTGCTCAGCTGCTGAGCTCATAGCCGAGCTTGTGGAGCTGTCCAAAGGCGAGCGTAAGCGAAGCTGTCGCCGCGGCCACTGCCTCGCGCCCACGGTTGAAGCCTTGCCGATCTTTGTGCTCGGCGGCGCTTGCCATCATTGAATAGCCGCTTCCAATATTGGAGAGCGCGGTCGCGATCGCGGCGTTCGCATTCCGTTCCAGGGATCCGGGCGCTGCTTTTTGCATCGTCGCGGCGGCCTGTTCATGGGCCCGGGCGAGTCGCCGTGCCGCCGACGCCTGACCGTGCTCTGACCTTGCGCTTGCAAGCTGTGCTCCAGCTTCAGCGCGTGTGCTGTTCAGCTTGGAGATCGCGTTGCTCAAGGTCGTTGTGTATCGAAGGTGCGAAGATGTGCCTTTGGACACGCTCTTGCGCGCCGGCGCCGGTGTGCTCTTGCCGTCTGGTGCAAGCGCGAAGCCTACTGAGCCCGTGAGTGCCACTAGAAGCGTCACAGCGACCAAGCGGCGGGCACGACGTTGCCGGGTAGGCTCGATGCGGGTCTTTCTCTGAGCTCGCGCCTGTTCGTGGGAGGTCTCATGCGGCCGACGGAGTGAGCTCTCTAGAGGTGCAGAGGCTGGCTGGTTCTCCGGATGCGTCGGTGGCGTCTGCTGAGCGCCGGTGGGCGCCCGCCCGTAGGAAAGGAATTTCGACTCGACTTCTGGGGGGATGGGCGCTCGCGGAGTCACGGACGATCCAAGGGAGGAGGGAGTCTGTGATGCACCGGTTCGCTGGATCTGGTGGCTGTCGAACGGGGCTGGTGTCAGTGGCTTGGGGCTGCCGGCAAGCGAGCTTCGCTCGGGCAGGCGGGCGTCGCGTCGCCAGCGCGGTCCAAGCAACTCCAGGAGGATCTCCTCGAGCTCCTCCCACGCCTGCATCGCGCTGTGAGTACGTCTGGCGGGCTCCTTCACGAGCAGCCTAGCTACCCAGTCAGAGAGGGAGGGATGAATCTCCGGCCTGCTGTCGATCACCGGCGGGATCGGGTCGTGGGCGTGACGCAACAGGACCGCCATCGGCGTCAGGCTGTCGTGAAATGGAACGCTACCCACGAGCTGCTCATATGTCATGACACCCACCGAGTAGAGGTCGGTCCAGGGGCCTACCGTCTCCGAAAGCGCCTGCTCCGGGGCCATGTAGGCAGGCGTGCCGACGGTAGCCCCGGTAGCTGTCATGAAGCTTGCGCCGCTCACGCTCTGGGTGGCCTTGGCGATGCCGAAGTCAGTGATCTTCACCCGTCCATCCTTGGTCACCAAGACGTTCTCCGGCTTGAGATCGCGGTGCACGATCCCTGAAGGCTCGACCGCAACGAGGGCGGCGAGAAGACCCTCGAGAACGCCCGCGAGCTGCGCCAGGGAGAGCTGATCGACCCACGACCTGAGCGAGCCACGCGGCATATACTCCATCGCGATGTAAGAAGCCCCGTCCTCCTCGATGTAGTCGTGGACCGTGACGATATTTGGGTGGTTGAGTGATCCCGCCAGGCGTGACTCACGGAGGAATCGCTGAACGAACTCCGGTGTGTCGGCGTAGACGCTGTGCAGTCGCTTGAGGGCTACCACCCGGTCCAGATCGGGCTGGCGAGCCTTGTAGACAATGCCCATCCCACCGCGGCCGATCTCCTGGAGGACTTCGTAGCGACGGACCATGCGTGGGGCAGGTTGGTCTGTTCCCGTCGACGCCGCGTCAGCGCCAACTTCTGTTCGATTGGATTCGTCCATACTGGATGTAGTCGATGGCGGTCTACCGAGACCTCCGGGTTGTGGCATCGCGAGCCGCGACCGGCGTATCATGGGATTCAGAGATATTGAAGACGCCGCATCATTGCAAGTACGCTTGTAGGGCGCAAGGTGTAGGCTTAGCTGGATAGCGGGGTGCGCACGGTTCTGTGCTGCTATGAGCAAGGTTCTGAGAAGAAAGGACTGGAGATGGAGTTCCAGAGGACCGTGGGTGGGTCACTAGCAGGCTATCGAAATAGGTCTTGGCCCAGCACGACCCTTTCTCGGCAGATGCTGCTAGCAGGCTGTGTTATTTCGCTTGCTGTCGGACTGTTCCTCGTCGAGCATCCTGTCGCAGGATACTCACCGCTATCGAGGCAGCACCACTCGTTTATGACCCAGAGGGGCCTCTCCGCTCTTTCACTGAGCGCTCAGGGCACGCTTTCATCCGTCCTCGGCGTTAACGATCCGGTTTACCGCATGAGCGCTTCGAATACTGGTTTTACGGCTCAAATCCCTGCTCAGCCGATCGATCCATTGATACGGCAGGGTGGAAAGCTAGTTGGTGATACGGAAATAGGCAACGGAAGATTTGGTATTAGGGTCGCTCTGTCGGCTGATGGAAACACTGCCCTAGTGGGCAGTCCTGGTGACGACAACGGCAAGGGTGCGGTGTGGGCATTTGAACGTTCCGGATCGACCTGGATCCAACAAGGCACAAAGTTCGCGGTCGGCGGCGAAGAAGGCAAAGAAGAACTAGGCTTTAGCGTCGCACTTTCCGGTGACGGTAATATCGCTCTGATCGGAAGTCCCGGCTACAACAACAACGAAGGCGCAGCGTGGGTATTCACCCGGGGCACGAAATGGTTCGAGAGAAGTAGGCTCAGTGGCAACGGCGAGGAAGGCGCTGGCCGTTTTGGTGCCGCTGTGGCCCTATCCGCAGACGACAGTATTGCGCTGGTCGGTGCGCCCCAGGATCTGGCTATGGTACGGGGGGCTGTATGGGCGTTTCAACGCGAAGGCGCGCTTCCGGACGGATACTTTAAACAACAGGGCCAGAAGCTCGTCGGTGAACATGTGTCGACTGATGAGGGTAGTTTTGGTGAATCCGTCGCTTTGTCCTCAGACGGAAATACGGCCTTGATCGGCGATCCATGGAGCAATATGCAACAGGGCGTCGCGCTGATATTTACGCGATCCCAAGGTATTTGGACGCAAAGTCAAGTTCTAGAAGGTGAAGGCGAGGAAGGGCCGGAAGGCCAGTTTGGCGGACTGGGGGAATTTCGGTTTGGTGAAAGCGTGGCGCTATCTGGTGACGGCAGTACCGCACTAGTAGGCGGCCCAGAGGACAACCGTAACGCTGGCGCGATCTGGACATTTGAACGATCGGGATCGGGCTGGACCCAGCAGGGGGAAAAGCTAACAGCCGGTGATGAGATCGGAGAAGGTCTCTTCGGTACGAGTGTAGCTCTCTCAAGTGATGCCAATATCGCTTTGATCGGAGCGCCCGGGGATAACGTCCTCGGTGGTGCTTGGATGTTTGTACGCTCCGGTTCTACCTGGGTGCAAGAGGGCGAACGACTGGCCGGTCTTGAAGAGAGCGGACTGGGCGACTTCGGCTCGGCGGTGGCACTCTCGGCGGCAGGGGACACGGCAGTTGTGGGAGGACCGGCAGATGGTGATGGGGCTGGTGCTGCGTGGTTGTTTGTGGGTGCATCCCCGCCGACTGTGACCACTGGCGCGGCATCGAACGTTGGTGCGGGTACCGCCACGCTCAACGGAACCGTTGACCCCAACGAACTTCCCAGCAGTGCGCACTTTCAGTACGGAACCACGGCTGCATATGGGCAGTCCACCAGGAGCGAGAACGCCGGCTCGGGCGACGATGCCACTGCGCTCGCGGCCGATCTCACCGGCCTTACGCCGGGAACTACTTACCATTTCCGAATCGTTGCTGGAAGCTCGGCCAGCACCAGCTATGGAACTGACCAGATATTCACAACAGCGCTCTCCACCTCGGTGGCTGTAGCGCCGGTGAACACCGTGAAGCCGACGATTTCGGGAACGCCGATCAGAAGGCAAGCACTGTCGGTCTCGCAGGGATCGTGGTCGAACAGCCCCACATCCTTCGCATACCAATGGCAGAGCTGTGACGCGGCCGTCAAGAAGTGTCTCGGGCTGAAGGGACCCGCTGACGCGGCCCATATTCTGACTCAGGCAGATGTCGGGCACCGGCTGCGGGCTATCGTGACAGGTAGCAATGCAGGCGGCTCAGGCTCTGCGACCTCGACCACCTCGCCGGTAGTGGGATCCCAGGTAGAAGCTGCGATGACCTGGACCTTCGGGTGGGCACGCAACTATACGATCGTGGGATCGTTCATCGTCCACAAAATTCCGGCGGGGGGCATCGTCGAAGTCATATGTCACGGGCATGGCTGCCCATTTTCTCGTAGCCACGTGGCATCGGCGGCAAGCTATCTTCGTTGTGGTCATAAATGCAAGCGCTCCACGCGGTCACCGTCTGAAGTTAATCTGACACTGCTCTTCAAGGGTCACCACTTGGGTGTGGGTACACACATCACGGTGAACATCGTCAAGTCTGATTGGGTCGGTAAGTCATTTCTATTCACCGTGCGAACCAACCAGACGCCTCGCGTCAAGATCACCTGCGTAGCCCTCGGGCCAAGACACATTGGCGGCGGCTGCTGAGCCCAAGCAAGCACAGGAACGGCCGTGATAGCGAACGTCAGTCGACCGAGGCGATTAAGTGAGGGTTCGCGCCTGGCCATGCTCTTCGGCAAGGCGAAGTCAGGTAAGGCTCGGCTTGCGTTTCAAGTCCGTGAGCTCAACCGAGCTCAAGGACGCATGGCTTGCGGTTTCGCGCAACGGAGCGATGGTCGAGTCGAGCTTTGAGCTTGTCCACCGTCTCTGGTGTTAGCGCCCTAGGGGCAAGCAACAACGTGGGCGCCGTCATCGACGCTCGGACGGTGAGTACCCGGACAACGCGAGTTCCCGGCGCGGCGTTGTGTATCGAGTATCGATATCGTTGTGATATGGAACCCATGATTTGGTACGCTCCCAACTATTGCAAGTCTCTCTCCCTCCCCGTGCGCACGGTCGTTTCATATCCGCTGGGCATTTCAAGGGGAAAGGCTTTCAGGCGAGGCTTGGCGGCAATCGCAGTGGCGATGGCAATGCTCGTGGCGTTCCACGGTGGAAGCGCGGCAGCGGCCGCTCCCGGCGTGACCGAAGTCTTCCTTGTCCCGCTTGAAGGCTTCTCCACAAAAATATCTGGCCTTGGTCGTGGCCTTGAAGGAAACATGTGGTTCGACGAGGAGGGCGAAGGCCGGATCGGCCGGCTCTCCGCGACCGGTCGAGTGCAGAGCGAATTTATGGTCCCCACCAGTTCGCCACCCAGTTCGCCGGAACTGTATGAGCAGAATCCAGCGTACTATCGTCGGATGACGCCTCCCGTTCTCGGATCAGACGGCGACATGTGGTTTACAGACCTGGGGGAGTATATCGAGTCGGAGGTTTTCATCGGAAAGATAAGTCCCGAAGGACAGATTACCGACTTTGTGATCCACACCAGCACAAAAGAAGGTCATCGCATTACAGACCTGACACCTGGTGCAGAAGGTGATATGTGGTTCATCGACACTGAATCCGCGACGGAAAATCCTATATTGCCGGTAAACAATTACATCGGCCGGATAGCTCCTTCTGGACAGATCGTTAGGCTACCGATCTCCAGCGGCCATTATGCGATTGGGGGTATCGCGATCGGGGCCGAAGGCGATATATGGTTCACCGACGAGGCAGAGGCTTACTTCGACCAAAGTGCTATCGGACGGCTCACCCCCTCCGGCGTAGTCTCCGAGTTCCCGCTTTTGGCGCCTGCCGGACTACCAGCAGGCATCGCGTTGGGGTCAGATGGCAACATGTGGTTCACTGAGACTGGTGGCAAGGTAGGACGAATCACCCCTGATGGAGGAATCTCCGAATTTGACGTTCCCAGCGCTACCGGACAGATCGTGTTGGCTTCGGATGGCAACATGTGGTTCACGGAGGGGTTTGGGGGGAACTCTCTCGGGCGTATCACCCCTACCGGTATTGTGACGAGTTTTACATCGTCGCTCGGCGCAGGTGGCGCTCCGACCAGGCTCGTTGCCGGATCCGAAGGAAACCTCTGGCTCTCGGGGACCGGCTCGGTCTTCCAAAACGGTGTCGCGCTGTCCTCCGTTGGACGGTTTGTGGTGCCGTTAGTTCCGGTGAGTGTTGGGTTGCCGGTGGTGTCTGGTGAAGTGGTGGAGGGTGGTGTGTTGTCGGTGTCGGGTGGGTCGTGGTCTAATGGTCCGACTGCGTTTGGGTATCAGTGGCAGTTGTGTGATGCGTCTGGTGGTGGGTGTGTGGATTTGGGTGGTGAGGTAGCGGCGACTCACGCGTTGCGTGTTGGTGATGTGGGTCATACGTTGCGGGTGGTGGTGCGTGCGAGTGGGCCCGGTGGGTCTGCGTCCGTTGTGTCCGGTGCGTCGGCTGTTGTGCGTGCGGCGCCGCCTCGGGGCCCGGCGCGTGTGATCGAAAGTGCCCCGCCGGCTGTGAGGGCGACCATGACGTGGAGTTTTGGATGGGCGCGCGCTTACACGGTTGTGGAATCTCTTGTGGTGCACAAGTTGCCGGACGGGGCGATGGTGGGGGTCGTTTGTCGCGGTCGTGGTTGCCCTTTCGCCAAACGGCATTTCGTTACAGGTGCTGTTGTGGGTGGAGGGAAGAGCTGCAAGGGTGGCAAATGTCATAGCTTGGGTGGGCGGTCCCCGAGAGGCTCTCTGGACATCACGGGCCTATTCAAACGCCGACGTCTGGGAGTGGGAGCGCATATCACGCTGGCCATCACGAAGAAGGGATGGACCGGCAAGTCATTCGCATTCACCATACGCACAAACAAAACACCAAGCGTGGAGATAACCTGCCTATCCTCAGACTCCAAAACGGAGGGCGTTAAATGCTGAGGTCCAAGTTCGCCGCCAAGTCCATCTACGTGTGTATTTCTGCCGTTGTTATCATGGCATCAGCGTGGCGCGGAGGTGTGGCCTCTGCCGATCAGGTGCCTGTGATAGCGCCGGTTCCGGGAATGGTCGAAGAATTTACGTTTATCGGGCACGAATACGTCGCTGCCGGACCTATCGCGATCGGCCCCAACGACTACATGTGGTTTCCCGAGCAGTTCTCGGCCACGGGGGTGTCTGTTATTGAACGTTTCGCACCCAATGCAGTAGGTGAGTTTACCAGCCTTGCACTTACGCCGGCACCCATGAAAGCTCTCGGCTATCGAATGACGGCGCTGGCGCAAGGACCCGCTGACGACATGTGGTTCACTGAAGGCTACTCGACTGAATCATTTATCGGCCATATAACGGACAAGGGCGAAGTCTCCGAGTTTGTCATGCCAGGTTCGTTCAGCCAGCCGCTCGACATTGGACTGGGATCTGATGGAGCCATGTGGTTCACCAATGCAGGCGAAGGGACGATTGGGCGTATCGACGGATCCGGGTCAATAACGCAGTATGAAGTGAAAGACGAAATCCATACAAGTCCGTTGTCGTATACGAGGCCCGTCGATATCACGCGAGGTCCCAACGAAGCGATGTGGTTCAGTGACGAAGCCGGCTTCATCGGCGAGATCAATGCTGTGGGCACGATCCTCGAGTACCTGATCCCGGCGCCTGGCAGCGCACCTGCCGGGATCGCCCTGGGTGCGGATGGCAACATCTGGTTCGTGGAGGATGGCCTTGGCAGGATCGGTCGCATTACTCCCGGGGGTGTTGTCTCGGAATTTGAAGCCGCAAACGCCTATGGTCAGATCGTGTCCGGTGCCGATGGAAATATGTGGTTCACCGAGGGGTCGGGTGAGAACGCTATCGGGCGCATCACGCCGACAGGGGTGGTGACGAGCTTTTCGCCGATCTCAACCAAAGGAGGAGGTTTGACGCAGCTATCTGTCGGCGTCGACGGAGACCTTTGGTTCAGGCAGTCGAACAGTGTTGGACGGTTTGTGGTGCCGTTAGTTCCGGTGAGTGTTGGGTTGCCGGTGGTGTCTGGTGAAGTGGTGGAGGGTGGTGTGTTGTCGGTGTCGGGTGGGTCGTGGTCTAATGGTCCGACTGCGTTTGGGTATCAGTGGCAGTTGTGTGATGCGTCTGGTGGTGGGTGTGTGGATTTGGGTGGTGAGGTAGCGGCGACTCACGCGTTGCGTGTTGGTGATGTGGGTCATACGTTGCGGGTGGTGGTGCGTGCGAGTGGGCCCGGTGGGTCTGCGTCCGTTGTGTCCGGTGCGTCGGCTGTTGTGCGTGCGGCGCCGCCTCGGGGCCCGGCGCGTGTGATCGAAAGTGCCCCGCCGGCTGTGAGGGCGACCATGACGTGGAGTTTTGGATGGGCGCGCGCTTACACGGTTGTGGAATCTCTTGTGGTGCACAAGTTGCCGGACGGGGCGATGGTGGGGGTCGTTTGTCGCGGTCGTGGTTGCCCTTTCGCCAAACGGCATTTCGTTACAGGTGCTGTTGTGGGTGGAGGGAAGAGCTGCAAGGGTGGCAAATGTCATAGCTTGGGTGGGCGGTCCCCGAGAGGCTCTCTGGACATCACGGGCCTATTCAAACGCCGACGTCTGGGAGTGGGAGCGCATATCACGCTGGCCATCACGAAGAAGGGATGGACCGGCAAGTCATTCGCATTCACCATACGCACAAACAAAACACCAAGCGTGGAGATAACCTGCCCAGAGTACGGTTCTGGCAATCATGTGAGTCAATGCTGATGATCAGTCTGAATTTCTAGTCAGCTCAACGGTCCGTTGTTCATTGACACTTGGTTCCTGGAGAACACACGGGAGCTGCGTGCGGTGTGACCGCAGAGGTTTTGCCAGGGCAGACGACGCCGGTACCCAGACTCGTATGCAGATCACGCGACGCCCTGTAGAAGGCGTCATGTCACGATAGTCTGTGTTGCAAATGATCGTCAACATAAGGGTCCATCCAACTGCACGCTCGTTGAGCCTCGGGTGGAGCGGGGGCAAGGACTCGGCGCTTGCGTTGTGGGTCTTGCGCGAGCAGGAGGGGAGGCTTCCAGGCTCGCTGCTGACGACCGTGACGGCTAAGTACGAGCGCGTGTCGATGCACGGCGTGCGCCGTGAGCTACTCAGCATACAAGCGCAGTTTGTGGGGGTGCCGCTCGTGGAGGTGGAGATTCCGACACCATGCTCTAACGAGGTGTACGAGGCGAGGATGGCAGCGGCGCTCGCCTCCCCGGGGATGGAGGGCGTTGAGGAGATGGCATTCGGAGACCTGTTCCTGCAGGACATCCGCGAGTACCGCGAAAGCCGGCTTGTGGGCACGGGGCGGCGTGCACTCTTCCCTGTGTGGGGCCTTCACACCGGAGAGCTGGCTCGACGGTTCATAGCACTCGGCTTCAAGGCGATCCTCGTGTGCGTCGACCCACGCACGCTCGACCCCTCGTTCGCTGGGAGGGAGTTCGACGAGAGCCTACTCGAAGATTTGCCGCCGGAAGTGGACCCGTGCGGGGAGAACGGGGAGTTTCACACCTTCGTGTACGACGGCCCGATTTTCTCCGAGCCGGTTCCTTGCCGGCGTGGAGAGGTGGTGGAGCGCGACGGGTTCGCCTTCTGCGATCTGCTCGTTGGCAACGCCTGATCGATGAAGGCATCGACTGGGACACTCGAGCAGGACTCTGAGCAACCTCAACAGTTGGGTGGCGCCGGACTTGTGCCGCGACGCATCTGCTCGCTCCTGCCAAGCGCCACCGAGATCATCGCCGACCTAGGTCTTGAGGACAGGCTCGTGGGAGTCAGCGCTGAGTGCCGCTGGCCAGGGAATGTGATCGGCAAGCCGGTTGTATCGAGCGCCAGGGTCGACACAGCGGCGCTCACCAGTATGCAAATCGACGAGCTCGTGTGCGATTCCACGAAGGACGGCGGTTCGCTGTACGCGGTGGACGCTGAGCTGATCGATCGCCTGCACCCTGATCTGATCGTCACTCAAGACCTGTGCGCGGTGTGTGCCGTGTCAAGTGACGATCTCTCGACAGCATGTCCGGTGGACGCGGAGATCCTCTCACTCGATCCACGCACGCTCGACGACGTGGCCGGCACCGTGCTCACCCTTGCAGAGCGTCTGGGTGTCGAAGATCGCGGTAAGGCGATAGCGGGGGAGATGCGCGACAAGATTGATGCCGTTGAGCGAGCTGTAGCCGGGAAGGAGCGCCCGCGAGTGTTCCTGGCTGAGTGGATCGACCCGCCCTACTGTGGCGGCCACTGGATCCCCGAGATGATCGAGCTGGCCTGCGGAATCAGCGTGATAGGCCAGGCGAGCGAGCCCTCCCGTCGCGTGAGCTGGGATGAGGTGCTGGAGCAACGCCCCGATCTCGTCGTTATCGCGCCGTGTGGCTTCGACGCTGAGCAAGCCGCCGTCCGCGCTGCCGATCTGCGCCTACCGTGCCGGGCGGTCGCAGTCGACGCTGACAGCTCCTACTCGCGCCCCGGCCCCCGCCTCGCCGACGGGGTGCGCCAGCTCGGGCACCTTCTGCACCGTGACGCAGTGCCAGATCCAGGACTGCCAGCAATCGAGCTAGGTCCGTAGGCGACCCGCCCGCTACCCTCTTCGCTCCATGGTGACCACTAACCAATTCCGCAACGGAAATCACATAGACGTCGAGGGGACGATCTTCAAGATCCTCGAGTTCCAGCACGTGAAGCCCGGAAAGGGCGGAGCGTTCGTGCGGACCAAGCTGCGCAGGGCAAGCGACGGCGCGGTGATCGACCGCACTTTCCGCGCCGGCGAGAAGTTCCGCGCTGTGCGGACCGAGGCGCGCAAGATGCAATACCTGTACGCGGACGGGACGGATGCGCACTTCATGGACAGCGAGTCCTTCGAGCAGATCGCGGTGCCGGAAGCGACGTTCGCGGAGGCGCTGAAGTGGACGACGCCGAGCAGCGAAGTGGATGTTCTGTTCATCGACGATCAGCCGTCGGACATCCAGTTGCCGAGCGCGGTGGACTTGACCGTGGCCGAGACCGAGCCGGGTTTGCGCGGGGACACGGCGTCAGGCGGCGGGAACAAGCCGGCGACGCTCGAGACGGGGGCGACGATCCAGGTGCCGTTGTTCGTGGACGTGGGCGAGAAGGTGCGCGTGGATACGCGCTCCGGCGAATACATGTCGCGCGCGTGATGACGCAAGTCGTCAAGTCTGGCTGGTAGCGGGGGATGCGCCGCTCCGAGCAGCGCAGAGCGGCTGTGTTCGCGCTCTACCAGCACGACCTCACGGGGGTGGAGCTGACGGACGCGTTGGGGGGGAGCTCCTCGCTGTTGACACGCGCCCTCGCGCACGCCGCTGCCGATCGTGCCGAGGAGTTGGATGTAGTGATCGATCGGCACGCCCATGGGTGGTCGGTGCAACGGATCCAGCCGCTCGAGCGCAGCATCATGAGGGTGGCGTTGATCGAGATGTTGCATCCGGACGTGGCGCCTGGTGAGACCCCGATCCCGCCTGAGGGGGCGATCGAGGAGGCGATCGAGAGCGCGAAGACGTTCTGCGGGAGTGATGCGCCGGCGTTCGTAAACGGGGTCTTGGGTGCGGTGTTGCGCGAGTTGCGCCAGAATGCGAGTCCGTGAGGTTCCTCAGGAGAATATCTTGCGGTCCGTTGCGGCCGTCCAGCGGCGCCGGACGCCACCTGCGATGCTCGACGTGCCACCAGCACGTCTGCGCTCGCATGCGGCGTCCGTCATCCACTGGCCGACCACCCCGATCCCACAACCTATTCTCCTGAGGAACCTGAAATGAGCCTGGAGCGGATCGACGAGTTGATCGAGCAGCTGGAGCGCGCGGCGGAGCAGTTGCGCTCCGGTGAGCTTTCGGCTGACGCGGCGGCGACGCTGGTGGAGGATTGCGCGTCGCTTGCCACCCAGGCGAGCGCGGAGCTCGAGCGGGAGGCGCGCGCGGAAGCCTCGTCGGTGGCGCCTGGCCAGGATTCGCTCCTGTAGGGGGCGCTTGTTGGAGGTCCTCTATCCGGAGCACCTGCGCGAGGAGGTGGAGCGAGAGCTTGAGGGGATGCATTTCTCCGAGGCCTCCCTCACCGACGGCTTGGCGGAGGCGATGCGCTATTCGCTGCTTGCGGGAGGCAAGCGCATAAGGCCGGTGCTCTCGCTCGCGACCGCGCGGGCGGTGGGGTTGGAGCGGGCGCTTGCGATGCCACTGGCGGTGGCGTTGGAGTTGATCCATACGTACTCGCTGATCCACGACGACTTGCCGGCGATGGACGATGACGCACTGCGCAGGGGTCGACCGACGTGCCACGTGGCATTTGGGGAGGACGTGGCGATCCTCGCGGGTGACGGGTTGTACGCAGAGGCTTTCCACCACCTGCTTGCTGCGGAGGGGTCGTTACCGGAGCGGGTGTTGGCGGCGGCGGTGGAGCTATCGAGTGCGACGGGCGTAAACGGGATGGTTGGCGGGCAGTATGTGGACGTGAGCGCGAGCGCGCCGGAGGGTCCGGAGGGGTTGCGGAAGTTGCACGAGCTGAAGACGAGCAGGTTGATCAGCTCGTCGGTGGTGTGCGTACTTTTGTTGGCTGGCGCGAGCGAACCTGCGACAATGGCGTTTCGACGCTTCGCGGCGGAGCTTGGGGTGTTGTTCCAGATCGTGGACGACATCTTGGATGTGACCGGCACCGACGAAGCGCTCGGCAAGCCGCGGGGCAGCGATGAGAGACACGGCAAGCGAACATACGTGAGCGAGTTCGGGATAGAGAAGGCCAGGGAGTTGGCCGCGGAGTCTCACCGGACCGCCCGGGAGGCGCTCGAGCAAGCAGCGACGGCGGCGGGCAAGTCGTCTATCGCCGATGGTGACCAGACGGTTGAGCTAGAGCAGATCACAGACTTCATCTACACGCGCACATCGTGACGATCATCGACCGCATAGAAGGCCCACAGGATCTCAAGGCGCTCTCCGAGGATGAGCTCGCGCAGCTCGCGCAGGAGGTGCGCGAGCACATCATCGACACGGTGGGGGAGATCGGGGGGCACTTCGGTGCGAACCTCGGCACGTGCGAGCTCGCGGTGGCGTTGCATTCGCTGCTGGAATCGCCCAAAGACAAGATTCTCTGGGACGTTGGGCACCAGGCTTACCCGCACAAGATCCTCACCGGGAGGGGTAAGCAGCTTCACACCATCCGCCAGTACGGCGGGTTGGCGCCGTTTTGCTCCAAGGAGGAGTCAGAGCACGACATCATGGGGGCGGGGCACGCCTCTACGTCGATCGGCTATGCGGTGGGGTTGAAGGAGGGGATGCGCCACCTCAAAGATGCTCAGGCGGACGGCAAGGTGGTGGCGGTTATCGGCGACGGGGCGATGACCGGAGGGGTGGCGTTCGAGGCGATCGGACAAGCGGGTGGGTTGGGCACGCCGATGGTGGTGGTGCTCAACGACAACGGCATGTCGATCGCGCCGAATGTGGGGGCGCTCTCGCGGTACTTCAACCGCGTGAGGTTGAACCCGAAGCTGTGGCATGCTCGCTCAGGCGTTGAGGGCGGGTTGACACGCCTGCCGGGAGGGATCGGGTCGGCCTTTGAACGATTGGGGCCCCAGCTGAAGGAGTCGATCAAGGCTTTCTGGGCTCCGGGACTGTGGTGGGAGGAGCTCGACTGGGCGTATATGGGAGTGATCGATGGCCACGACGTGCGCGCGTTGCGCGTCGCTTTGCGTGAGGCCATCGCGGCCGAGCGGCCGGTGGTGGTGCATATCGCGACCGTGAAGGGGAAGGGCTTCGCGCCCGCCGAGGACGGTGGGCTCGAGGGTATGGAGAAGTGGCACGCGGCGAAGCCGAAGTCGATCACCAACCGCATGCCCACAACGCCGGCGCCGCCGCCGGCTCAGCCTGCGGCGAGCTCGCGAGCCGCGTCAAGCAGGCCGAAGGGAGCGCCCCAGTACACCCAGGTGTTCGGTGAGGCGCTGGTGCGCGAGTGCATGCGCGACGAGCGAGTGGTGGGGATCACCGCCGCGATGAACTCTGGTACGGGCTTGAACATCCTGCAGGAGGCGATGCCGGAGCGGTATTTCGACGTGGGGATTGCCGAGCAGCAGGCGATCTTGTTCGCCTCGGGGTTGGCCCTTCAGGGGGTGAAGCCGGTGGCGGCGATCTACTCGACGTTCCTGCAACGCGCCTTCGACCAGATCGTGCACGATGTGTGCCTGCAGAAGCTGAACGTGGTGTTTGCGATGGATCGCGCGGGGTTGGTGGGCGACGACGGGCCGACCCACCATGGGGCGTTCGACATCGCCTACTTGCGCTGTCTGCCGAACATCGTCTTGATGGCTCCGCGGGACGAGGCGATGCTCGTGCACATGTTGCACACCGCACTCTGCTACGACGACGGGCCGATCGCCCTGCGTTACCCGCGCGGAGAGGGAGTGGGCATCGAATTGCCGACCGAGCCTCGTGCGATTGGGATCGGCACAGGTGAGATCTTGATGGAGCCCCACCCACCCGGCGCGGCGGGCCCCGTGGGCCGACGCGTGGCGCTGATTGGATACGGGTCAGGGGTCGGCAAGGCGCTCGAGGCAGCCAAGCTGCTCGCTGGCGACGAGATCGCTGTGACGGTCGTGGACGCGCGTTTCGCCAAGCCGATCGACGCGGGGTTGATGGCGCAGCTGGCGGCCGAGCACGACCTGCTCGTGACCGTCGAGGAGGGGGTCCTCGCCGGCGGCTTCGGCTCTGCGGTGTGGGAGACCTTGAACGAGGCGGGCGCTGCGCCCCCGCGCATCCTGCGCGTGGGTCTTCCCGACCGCTATGTCACGCATGGCAAGCCGGCGCTCTTGCACGAGGAGGTCGGCTTCACGGGCACACGCATAGCCGAGCGAGTGCGAGCCGCGATCCTCGCGCGCGAATCGGCGCCGGTCGGCTGAGAACGTGAGAGAGTCGACCAAAAGAAACGGCCCGCTGGGGAGGCGGGCCGTTTCGGGGAGGAGGGATGCTGCTGTACTTCGGGTCAAGTGGAATAATGCACCATGGGAACACGTGTTTGTGTGACACCGATCACACAGATGTATTGAATTCTCCAAAGGGGTAGAACTTCCTCCAAACCTGGGCGGCAGGGTCCTCCAGCGTCTACCGTTTCGCCAACGCTCATGCCAAAGCAACGCCTAGACACCCTGCTGGCCGAGCGCGGGCTGTTCCCGTCGCGGACGCGTGCGGCTGCGTCGGTGATGGCTGGTGAGGTGAGCGTCGGGGTTGATGGGAGGCGGGCGGAGAAGCCTGGGGAGATGGTGGCGGTGGACGCCGAGCTGAGCGTGCGCGAGCGACCGCGGTTCGTCTCGCGGGGGGGCGTGAAGTTGGCGAACGCGCTCGCTCGCTTCGACGTCAGGGTGGAGGGCCGGCGGGCGGTGGACGTGGGGGCGTCCACCGGCGGCTTCACCGACTGCCTGCTGCAGAGCGGCGCGAGCGAGGTAGTGGCGGTGGATGTGGGGTACGGCGACCTCGACTACGGCTTGCGGAGCGATCCACGTGTGACGGCACTGGAGCGCACCAACGCCCGGACGCTCTCGCCCGACATGCTGCCCTTCGCGCCGGATCTGGCGGTGATTGACGTGTCGTTCATCTCGCTGCGCAAGGTGCTTGGAGCGGTGCTCTCGTGCATGGCTGACGGGTATGAGATGCTGGCGCTCGTCAAGCCTCAGTTCGAGGTGGGACGCGAGCGGGTGGGCAAGGGCGGTGTGGTGCGCTCCGCGGAGGATCGCCGCTCTGCGCTCATCGATGTGGGGGTCGCTGCACTCGAATTGGGCGCCGCGGTGCTCGGCTACAGCTCGTCCGGTCTGCCCGGACCGAAGGGGAACCTTGAGACGTTCATCTGGCTCGCTCAGTCCACACGTGAGGGAGCGACTCGTGACGCGACAGATCTGGAGCTGATGGCAAGGGAGGTGGAGCCGTGAGCACGTCACACGCTTCAGGTGACAGAACGCCGCCGAGCGAGCCGGCGGTGAAAGCCGTGCAGGAGGTGGCGGTCCTCACCCACAGCCGCCCCACGCAGACGGCGCACGCGCTTGACACGCTTGTTGACGCGGCGGTGAGGGCGGGCGTGACGCTGCGTTTTGAGCCCTCGGAGACCGCCAAGCACGGCCTCGTGGCACGGCCGGGGATGGTGGTGGACGCGCCCAACGACCCTGCCGTGGATCTTTGCATGGTATTGGGCGGGGACGGCACGATCTTGCGTGCGCTGCGCCGTTATGCAGGCACCGACGTGCCGGTGTTCGCTGTGAACTTCGGCGACATCGGTTTTCTGGCGACGATCGAGCCCGAGGAGCTGGGGGAGGGAGTACGGAGGGCGTATGAGGGCGATTTCGAGCTGTTGAAGCTACCGGCGATCGTGCTTGAGGCGCCGGGTGGGGCGGAGCGGGCGTTCAATGACGTGGCGATCCACCGCAAGGTGGGCGAGCGGGTCGCGGAGATCGCCTACATACTTGACGGGGAGGAGCTCGGCAGCGTTCGCTGCGACGGCCTGGTGGTGGCGACGCCGGCGGGGTCCACGGGTTACAACCTCGCCAACGGCGGCCCGGTGATGGCGTGGGGTGTGGAGGGGTTCGTGGTGTCGTTCATCGCGCCCCACTCGCTAACGGCGCGCACGCTCGTGGCGGCGCCAAGGGACCGTCTGGAGATCCACAACCGCTCGCGCGAGGCGCTCGACGTGTCGGTCGACGGGCGGCCCGTTGGGGAGCTCGCGCCGGGGGCCGCCATAAGCGCACGCTTTGTCGACGACGCCGGCGTCATCGCCCAACTGCCTGGCTCGTCGTTCTACCGTCGTCTGCGCGACAAGTTTGGTCGTCTGGCCCGCTGAGCCGTGCCGTATCGCGCTCTACGCGACTTCGGTGCGACGCGCAGACGTGTCGCTCGTGCGCTGCAATGAGTCGATGAACCCATCGAGCTGCTCGCGTGAGAAGCGGCGCTGCCCGCCCGGGGTGCGATATCCGGTGAGGTAGCCCGCGTCGGTCCAGCGGCGCACCGTGGCAAGCGATACGCCGAGATAGCGCGCTGCCTGTGAGCTTGTGAAGACGAGCTGGTGCTCGTGAGCGGGATCGGGTGCGATGGGCATTTGGTCTCTCTCCTAGGTCGTGTTTCGCCGTCGTGGCGCTGTGTCCTACGGGAGCCCGTCGGTCGAAGCGCCGTTGAGGTGGTATTCGGCACTTTGGCCGCCCAGGATTAGCGTCCTGCAGCTTTGTGGACCTTTGAACGAGAATAGCGACCGAAACTGGCCGTGAACAGGGGGTCGGAGTGCCCGGCCTTCGATTGCGGAAAAACCCGCATGCCCCGTGTGGAGGGGCCGACCATTGCGGATGTCCACCGCCGACGGTCAGACGTTTCTAGCGGTCTATACGCCACAACGGGCAAGAATAAAACCCGCCCAAATGCAGCGGAAACATACGACGCGTGGGCCACGGGGCCTTTCGCTGCAAGCGATCGTGCAGCCAGTTGGCCGAAGTGGACAATTCGTCCAATCTCTATATTATGCTACGCGAACCTACTCAACGCTCATCGTGCTTGGCTGAGGATGGAGGCCGTCGCACGGAGTCGTTGACCGCCCGGCGACGAGAGGAGCTTGTAATGGGTTGGAAAGGCTGATTCGGAATCACCCCCGATTTCGGGGTTTAGCGCTTGAGGCGCCGTCACAGAGGCGGCGCCTCGGGTCGTTAAGGATCTGGGCGGTAGAGCCTCGGAACATCGCTCCACGGCGGCAAACGGTGTGGAGTCGCACGCCGACGCGCTGTGGCGGCGGCCTCGATTGGGGCTGTGCGATTCAGCGTGCGGCGGGCTCGGCGAGCGCGCGAGCGCGGCGCTCGAAGGCGAGCTCCGCCTCGAAGTCGGCGTCGTCGCCGTGGGCGAAAGTGACGGGACCGTCGCGCTCCAGCATGGAAATGAAGGTGTCGACGATCTCAGAGTCGAGTTGGCGTCCGGAGACCCGCCGTAGCTCGGCGATCGCGTCCTGCGGGGTCATCGGGGAACGGTAGGAGTCGCGGGCGGTGAGCGTGTCGTACACATTGCACACCGAGAGGATGCGCGAAGCGAGCGGGATCTCGTTACCGATCAACCCGGCCGGATAGCCGCTGCCGTCTACGTGCTCGTGGTGGTAGAGGATCGCGTCCGCCACCGGCCCGTAGCCGTCGAGGCGTCCCACGAGCGTCGCGCCCTCTTGCGGATGGCGGCGCACGACCGCCCAGTCCTCGTCGGAGAGGATCTCGGCGTGGAGGATGCGGTCGGGAAGCGCGAACTTGCCGATGTCGTGCAGCAGGCCGGCGGTGTGGGCGAGGTCTTGGTCGGCCTCGTCGCAGCCCATCTCGCGGGCGAGCGCTCGTGAATAGCGGGCTACGGCGGCTGCGTGGCGGGCGGTCATGCGGTCTCTGAGCGCGAGCGTCTCAACAAGCGTGACGAGCACACCCAGCTGCATCGAGGCGAGGCGCACAGAGCGGGCCTCGAGTTGCTCGGCGCGGTCCTCGGAGCGCAAGAGCGCACGC
The DNA here is from genome assembly GCA_963702905.1 of uncultured Solirubrobacterales bacterium. GTDB lineage: Bacteria > Actinomycetota > Thermoleophilia > Solirubrobacterales > Solirubrobacteraceae > Palsa-744. The sequence goes on along the minus strand of OY969769.1, from coordinate 2,472,448 downwards.
GCGAGGTACTGGAAGATGAGGATCACAGCGACGACGCCCACAAGCGCGGGGTAGCCGAGGTTGGTGTAGGCGACCGCCAATATCGCCGCGAGGACCGCGGCCGCGAACTGGCCGGGGAGCATCGGCACGAGCAGTGTGCGTACCTGGGTCACGAGCCCGCGCCCGTCAAGCACACGCTTCTGGATTGCGATGAGCGCGAAGTTGAAGATGTTCGTGATCGCGAAGATCCCGAACACGACCAACGCGAAGGTGACGCTGCGGGTCGTCGCCTGAATCGCCGCGCTTTCGTCGTGGACGTTGCCGAGGGCAAGACGCATCAGGACGCCACCGAGCAGCGCGAACGCCACATATGTGGCAGCGTTCGACAGGCACACTGTGAGGCTGGGTCTGCGCGACGCCGAATCCACCGCGATCGCCACAAGCGCGATCGCCACAGCGGGGGCTGGTCCAAGTAGTGTCATCGCAAGCACGAGCGCGACGAACCCGGCGGAGAGGCTTTGGCTGCCTACGGTGAGCTCCAGGCGCTCTCCGATCACGCTCAGCACGAGCAGCAGCGCGAACAGCTCGGGCGGGCTCCAGTCGACGCCGCGCGACATGAGCACGGCCCCGATGAGGCAGCCGGCGAGTAGCAGCGCCTGGCAGGCGTTGTAGAGGATGTGGCTGCGTCGCCGCAGGATGTTCATCGCCGTGATACGCATGGACCTGTAGTCCTTAACGGCCGACAGGGCGTCGTACTTAAGGCGCATCACGCTACTGGGTCCCGGATGTGACGAGACTGGCCTCGTTGGCGACGGGCGGCTGGTCCTCTCTTGTGGAGAGCAGCCCGCGTACCGGTAGGCGCAGAAAAGCGAGTGTCGCCAGGGTCGCGGCGGTCCCGGCGCAGGCCATCGCGACTCGAGGAGAGCTCACGGCCGCAATGGTGCCGCCCAGCGCAAAGCCGATCGCCGGGCACAGCGCGTTGAGCGAGCCCACCGCGCTCATCAGGCGGCCGTGAAGGGAGGAAGGGGTGAGTTGCTGCACGGCGCTTATGAGCGAGGGCCACTGGATGCCATTGCCGATCCCTCCCACTACCGCGGCTCCGCAAGCGATCGCAAGCGTAGGCGCCGCGGCGAAGCCGAGATAGGCGAGCCCAACGAGCAGCGTGCCGCCAGTGAGCATCGGCCCGAGCGGGCGGCGGACCGAGCGAGCAAAGACGATCGCGCCGAGCGCGGCGCCCGCGCCCCATGTCGCCACAAGCAGACCGAAGCCGAAGTCGCCGGCGTTGAGGGTTGACTTCGCGAAGAGCACCTCTACCGGCTCCACCGAGGCGAACACCACAATCGCGAGGGCCTCGGTGGCAAAGAGAGCTCGCAGGCCCGGCACCTCGCGGACATGCTGCAGGGCGGCAAACAGACGGGTGCGCACCGAATCCCCGCTGACCTCCTCCACGTGCGTGCCCAACCGCATGAACAACCCTGCGCACGCAACGAACGTGAGCGCGTCGACGAGCAGTGCGGTAGGACCCCCCACAGCGTGCACGAGTGCTCCGCCGAGAGCGGGAGCGAGCGCGAGCGCTCCCATGAAGGCGACATTCAGCGCCGCACTCGCCTCGCGCTGCGCAGTCTCTGTTGTGGCTTGGATCGCCTTTGCATCCAGATCCGGTCCGGCCTCTGCGAGGGCGTCCTCGACGGCAACCCTCGAGGCAGAGGCCCGCACCAGCGCTGTTGCTGCCACGGCCACGATGCCATCGGCGGTGACCAACACGAGCACTCCAGCCAGCCAGAACTGCCACAACAGGGCCGCCAGCGCGAGCGTGAGCAACGACTCGCACACGTATAGCCAAGCAAGCCGCCCTGTGCGCGTCGAGCGCTCTACGCGGGCTACGAGCACCGGCGCGAGCAGCGCCGGCAAGAGCCCTCGTGCGACGAACAGGCCGGCTGTTGCGATCGCGCTGTGGGTGTGGTCGTAGACGCCCAAGGCCAGCGCGACGTACCCGAACCAGGTCCCCAGTTCGTTGACCGTATAAGCAAAAAGTATTCTCCGCAGTCGGGGAGACTTTGGAAGCAAGGACGCCTCTCGACGCTGGCGGTGGCTCGACGACAGATCGTCGAATTTCCGAGATTCTAGGGCGGTCACCCGACGGTAGGCCACACGACGGCGAGATCTCGGCCGAATCGTGCCCGCCTCGGGCTCTATGCGTGGGCCACGTCGACATCCGCCGCGGTGTGCGTCGGTGTCTTCTCGGTGACCGCGAGAACCGGCAGAGTCGGGTAGCGACGCCCGAGCAGACGCATCACCGCGCCCCCCGAAACATCGCCGAGATCGCCGGCGAGCACAACCATGCCGGCAGTAGAGGCCCCAGCGATCACCTCCCAGGTCTCGCTCGCCTGCGCAAAGCGGGTGCCGGTGGGCAGCAGCTCGCGCAGCTCCTCGAGCATGTGTGTACGCGTGCCGGTGTCGGCTCCCGCGATGAGAACGTGCGCGGCATCGTCCGCCGGCGCGCTTCCCAATGCAGCCTCCTGCTCACGCCGGCCCGGGTTTGCGGTCCTGTCGGCAAGATTCTCGACAAGCCGCAGGTGTGGCTCGGTGCGCTCCGGTGTGTGGCTCCTGACGGGCACGCTGCTCATCGGGAGCCGCCAACGTAGACGGGGGTGAGCTCTAGTGGGTAGAGCTCTTCCGGGAGAAGCTCGCCTTCGCGCGCGAGGATCTCCGGCTCGCCGCTGTCTCGCTCCGACCTGCGGCCGAGAGCTGAGAGCCACTTCAGGCTGACGCCCGATATGGCGACCCATGTGAGAGCCACGCTCACGTCAACCATCACGCGTGAGCTTTCCGAGGCGACACGGTGGGGCCGGCGCCGTCCCTGGTCGGGCAGGGTGTTTGGGACATGTGTTGCATGACTCGGGTAATGATGGTGCCCCGATGGCCGCTTGTCTGTAGGGCTGGGGGTGCAGATCGTGTCGTCCTAAAGGTGCAGATACTTGTGGTCCCAAGAGTGCCGTCGCGGAACCCCGCCCGTGCGCTCTGGGTGCGAGCGCGCCTTCGACATGGTGCCCGGGCTACACGTTGCCGCCCGTGGAGACGGTACGGTTAGCGGCGCATGGCCACGGAAGCCCCCCGTTCAGACAGGCCCATCGACGTGATCATCGCGGACGACCACACGGTTGTGCGCGACGGTATCCGCGCCGTGCTCGAGCGCGAGACGGGCGAGTTCAGGGTTGTGGCGGAGGCAGCCGACGTGCCGTCCACCATCCGTGCCGTGAGGGACTTCAAGCCGGATCTGCTCACGCTCGACCTGACGATGCCGGGGGGGTCGAGCCTCGCGGCGTTGCCGACGTGCTTCGTAGCACACCCCACGCTCGCGGTGGCGATCCTCACGATGCGCGAGGACCCGGAGTACGCGCGCCAGGCGCTGCGCGCGGGGGCTAGAAGCTATGTGCTCAAGGAGGCTGAGCCGGCCGAGCTGCTGCAGGCGTTCCGCTTGGCTGTGGAAGGGCGCAACTACCTGCACCCCCGCCTGGGGGCGTTGATGGTGACCGGCGAGAGCGACGCACAGGAGGGTGTCGCTCTCTCAGAGCGCGAGCGGGAGGTGGTGCGACTGATCGCAAACGGCTTCACCAATCCCGAGATCGCCGAGCAGCTGCACGTGGCGGAGCGCACCGTGAAGACGTATAGAGCGCGGGCGATCGAGAAGCTCGGGTTCTCCTCGCGAGCGGAGATCACCGCCTACGCTCGCAAGCTCGGGCTCGTGGAGTAGCGTCGTCGAGCGCATCTCGCGCTCGCTCGGGCTTATACACGCGCGCGCGAGTCACCCCCAAACTGACAACCAACACCCCGGCTCCCTGCGGCACGTGGTGAGCCCGGGTGTGGGGCTAAACGCGGGTGGGGCGCCCTGCGAGGGGAATGCTGAGGCGCATCGTGGTGCCGCCGCCGGGGCCGGGGACGAGCTCCAGCTCGCCGCCGACGAGCTCGGCGCGCTCGCGCATGCCGGAGACACCGAAGCCGCCCTTCAGTTCATCCTCGGGAGTGCGGACGCGGGCGGCGCCGCCTTCCGGGAGACCCTGTCCGTCGTCGGTGACCGCGGCGGTGATGTTCCCGTTGCTCTCGCGCACACTGATCATGGCGCGGGTGGCTTTGGCGTGTTTGGAGACGTTGGTAAGGGCCTCCTGGATGACGCGATAGATCGTGCTCTCGAGCTCGGGGTCGAGTCGCTCTTCGTCGCCACCTTCAAGCTTGATGTCGGTTTCGATCTCCAAGCCGTCGATCGCCTGTGCGCGCCGCGCGAGAGCCTGGATCGCCGGCGCGATGCCGAGCTCGTCGAGCGCGGCTGGGCGGAGCTCGGTGATGAGGTGGCGCAGCCCGTCGATCTCCGCGCCGAGCCCCTCGAGCACCGTATCGACGGCGGAGCTGAGAGCTTCCTGGTCGCCGAGGTCGCGGGCGTTGGCGAGGCCGAGGCGTAGCGCGCCGAGACCCTGGACGGTTTCGTCGTGGATCTCGCGGGCCCAGCGGGTGCGCTCCCGCTCGCGTGCCTCCATGCCAAAACGCAGGCGCTCGATCTCCACTGAGCGCTCGGCGGCGAGCCGTTGAGCGACGCTGGCGGCGAACGCGGCAAACGCGCGCTGGTCGGGGCCGCGAAAACCGGAGTCCTCGCGCACGGCGATGACCATGCCGCCGCCTTGACCCTCGAGGCTGAACGGCTCGACGAGTACGGCGCGGGCTTCGAGCCCTAGCTCGTGAAGCCACGTGGCTTCCTGGCCGCGGGGACGCTCGAGCGAGAGGGGCTTGCCGGTGAGGTAGAGAGCGCCGAGCGCCGAGCCCTCAACCGGCAGCACCCGCACTCTGACGGTTGACTTGCCGGCGGCGGCGGCGACGCGCAGCTCACCACGCTCCTCGACAATCATCAAGAGCGAGGTGGCGTCAAGCAGCGCAAGGCCGCGATCGGCCATCAGGCGCAGCAACCACAACTCGGACCCGGAGAGCACTGCCGGGGATTATGAAGGTCGCGGCGGGCGCGTTGCCGACGCGCCGGAAATCGAGCCCCCGGTGGACGTCTCCGCGCCCCGCTGGAGGTGGTTGTGGCGCTGGGCGGCGAGACGTGTGTGGGAGAGCAACTGCTTGCCGGTGAGACCGTCGCGCCAGACTGAGATACCCATCGAGACACGCAGCGGGCGGCGGTGTCCTTCGGCTTCGATCTTGATGGAGTGAAGCCTTGAGAGGGTGCGACGCGCGACGATCTCGCCGCGTTGCTCGTCGGCGCCGGGGAGGAGCACAAGCAGCTCGCCCTCGGAGGCGTGGCCGACACGGTCAAAGCAGCGCAACTGGCGGCCGACCGCGTCGGCGAGGTAGGCGAGCGCTTGGGAGGGCATGGTGTCGCCGTGGGCGGTGGCGATCTCGTCCATCTCGTCGAGGCTGACAATCAGACAGCTCGAGCGGAGTGTGGTGGCGCGAAGCGCGACTTACCTCCTCCTCCAGGCGTGCGGCGATCTCTGTCGAGGAGAGCGGATCGCGCGGGGCGCGTGGGTGAGTGGGATCTTGGGAGTCGCCGGCTGCCATGCCTGTGAACCAGTTGGGTGGGCGACCGCCATCAGTGGCGGGTCGTGTGGGTAGAGCCCAGATTATGGCCCCTGGAGGGCTTTTCCGCATGAAACACTGTCGATCCGTCGGTGGGCACTGGTAGACCTGTGCGCGTGCTTTGTGAGTTGCGCGTGGAGAACCTGCTGCTTATCGACCGGGCTGAGCTCGCGTTCGCGCCCGGTTTGAACGTGTTGACAGGCGAGACGGGGGCGGGAAAGACGGTGCTCGCGCATGCTCTAGACCTCTTGATGGGTGGACGCTCACGCGCTCGCATCGTGCGTCCCGGCTGTGAGGAGGCGTATGTGGAGGGGACCTTTGCGGTGCCCGAGGGGATGCGAGCCGAGATCATGGATTGCTTGCCGGAGAGCGTGCGCGACTCGGGCGAGCCAGAGGAGCTGGTGCTGGGGCGTCGCGTGAGCGCCGACGGACGCACACGGGCGTACCTGAACGGGCGTGCGGCCACGGTGGCGGATCTACGCGAGTTGGGCGCACGACTTGTGTCCTTCTACGGTCAGCACGAGCACCGCAAGCTCGTGTTGGCGAGCTCTCAACTTCAGATGTTGGACGAGGTGTGCGGGGTCGAGCACGCGCAGCGGCTGAGGGAGTGTGCGGGCGCCTATCGCGAGACGAGCAGGTTGGAGGGCGAGATCGAGCGGTTGGGGCAGCTGGCGCGGGCGCGCGAGTTGGAGCTTGAGTTGCTGGAGCACGAGCTTTCAGAGATAGACGAGGCGGCTCCCGAGGAGGAGGAGCATCGTGCCTTGCTTCAGAGACGTGACCGCCTACGAGGCGTGGAGGGGTTGCGGGCCGCTGCGGGTGGCGCGGCCGAAGCGCTGGCGCCGGATTCCGGCGAGCGTCCCGGTGCGGCGCACCTGGCGGCGACGGCCGCGACGAGCCTCGAGGCGATAGCCGGCCTTGACCCGGAGCTCGATGCGCTCGCGGCGCGTTGCCAGACGCTTGCGATCGAGGCGCAGGACCTGGCGGGCGGGTTGCGAGGGTATTGCGAAGCTGTGGAGGCCGAAGACGGGTCGTTGCAGACGGTGGAGGAGCGTCTGGATGCTTTGGAGCGAGTGATGCGCAAGCACGGTGGGACGATCGCCTCCGTGCTGGAGCACGCAAAGCAAGCCCGCGAGCGCCGCGAGGAGCTGCTGGGCGCGGAGGTCGCCTTTGAGCAGGCGGGCGCGCGGCTCGCGAGCGAGCGTGCTGTACTCGAGGGGCATGTGCGCGAGATGCGCGCGACGCGGAAAGCAGCGGCGGAGCGGCTTGGTGCCGGCGTGCGTGAGGAGCTCGCGGCGCTGGCGATGGGGGACGCGACGTTTGAGATCGCCTTGATGGAGGTCGAGCCGAAAGCGAATGGGGGAGACGCGGTGGAGTTCACGATCGCCCCGAACCCGGGGGTGGAGGCGGCGCCGCTGCGAGAGATCGCCTCCGGAGGGGAGCTCTCACGCGTGATGCTGGCGCTGTCGAGTGCGTGTAACGATGGCGCGCAGGCGGGCGCGGGCTCGCCGAAATCGACGCTCGTGTTTGACGAGGTGGACGCCGGCATCGGAGGTCACACCGCACGGGCGGTGGGTGAGCGCTTGCAGAGACTCGCGGTGGGGAGGCAGGTCGTTTGCATCACCCACCTGCCGCAGATCGCTTCGCTGGCGGACAGGCACTTCTCGATCGCGAAGGACACCGCCGCAGAGCTGACAAGCGCGAGTGTGGTGCAGCTCGACGAGGGGGCGGTAGTGAGCGAGCTCGTGCGAATGCTCGGCGCCGACGAGCAGGACAGTGTGGCCAGACAGCACGCTGAGGATCTTCGCCGAGCAGCCTGAGGGCGTCCGCAATCGGCGCCTCGCGCGTCCTTGTGCGGGTTGTGTTCGCAACGCTACGCGTCCAAGGCCGTTACTCTCGGGAAACATGGCCGCTACAACCCGGCAGTTGTCCGGCACGAATGCGCCCGCCTTCGGGTTGCCAGGCACGGCGTCGCGCGAGGTTAGTGGGCCGGTGCGGTTGGGTCGCAAGACGAAGCTCATGGTCAGGCATCTGATGGCTGGCGATATCGCCGTGATCGACCACTTGGACCTCGATCGCGTGTCCGCCGAGGAGCTGATCTCGGCGGGGGCGGTGGCGGTGCTCAACTGCAAGTCGTCGACCAGTGGGACCTACCCAAATCTCGGACCGCAGCTGCTCGTGGAGGCGGGTGTGCTGCTCGTAGACCTGCATGAGGATTCACTGTTCCAGTCGCTCTCCGACGGAGATCCTGTGACCGTGCGTGCGAGAGGGGTGAGCGGCGAGGTGCTCTTCCGCGGGCAGCCGCTGGTGACCGGCGAGGTGCTCGACGTGGCGCGCGTGCGCGCGGACACGGAGGCGCGGCGGCGAGAGATCGGGGAGGCGTTGGAGCGCTTCGCGCACAACACGATCGAGCATATGCGCGAGGAGCGCGAGCTGCTGGCGGGGAGAATCGACCTGCCGCGCTTTCGCACCGACTTCCGCGACCGCTCCGCGCTCGTGGTGGTGCGGGGCGTGGATCATCAACGCGATCTGCGTGCGCTGAAGCCTTTCATCCGCGACACGCGGCCTGTGTTGGTGGCGGTCGACGGCGGCGCCGATGCACTGATCGAGGTGGGGTTGCGCCCGGACATGATCGTGGGGGACATGGACTCCGCGGGGGAGCCGGCGCTGCTGGCGGCGCGCGGCGGGAGCACCGAGCTCGTTGTGCACTCTTATCCCGATGGTCGAGCACCGGGGAGACAGCGGCTGGAGGATCTCGGAGTGCCCTTCAAGCTGGTGCCGGCTCCGGGCACGAGCCAGGACGTGGCGATGTTGATCGCGGCGGAGAAGGGGGCGCGGCTGATCGTGACGGTTGGGTCGCAGTTCAACCTCGTGGAGTTCTTGGACCGTAACCGCGAAGGGATGTCCTCGACCTTCCTCACGCGCCTGCGGATCGGCGAGATCCTGGTGGACGCGAAGGGTGTGAGCCGGCTCTATCGCCCGATGCCGGGATTGGCTCCGCTGGTGGTGGTGATCTGCGCGGGGTTGATCGCGTTGATAGCGGTCGTGTGGATGACACCCGCCTTGCGTGACGTGGCGGATCTACTATGGCTCAAGCTTCAGCTGTTGTTCGGCTCGGCCGGCTGAGAGCGTCCACACGAAATGTTCGACTACCGCTACCACGCGCTCTCGCTTGCCGCCGTCCTGTTCGCGCTCGCCGTGGGGGTGCTGATCGGGGTGGCGATCGGCGACTCGAACCTCGTGTCCTCCGCGCAGGACGGGATCGTGCGCAACCTGCGCTCGGAAGTGAAGGATTCCCAGCAAAACCTGGAACAGGTGGGGGCGCACTTGCGCGAACAGGAAACGTTGGGGACGGATTTGTGGCCGCTCGCCGTGCACGGGCTGCTTAGCGGAAGGAGTGTCGGTTTGGTGTTCCTGGGTGGCTCCTCCGACCAGATCGACTCGCTCGTGCGCGATGGCGTGGCGGAGGCGGGAGGCAGCGTGAAGGCGGTGGTGGCGGTACGCGAGCCGCTCGACACGAAGGGTTTGGCTGCGCAGGCGAGCGGCACCCGTTACGCGGCGCTCGCTGAAGATCCGACGCTCGTGAAGCAGTTCGGGACGCGCCTCGGCAAGCAGCTGATGAGCGGGGGACAGCTGCTCGAACACGTGCACACGAAGCTGCTCAGCTCTTACGACGGGGAACTCGGCAAGCTCGAAGGGCTCGTGGTTGTGCGCAACGAACCCGAAGGCATGGACCCGGAAGCGGCGAAGGTGGTCGCCGAATTCCAGTCGGGGTTGATCGCGGGGGTCGCCTCAGAAGGGGTGCCCGCGGTGGGGGTGGAGCTGAGCACTACCGAACCCTCACAGGTGCCTTGGTACAAGAAGGAAAACTTGGCGAGCGTGGACGATCTGGAGACGATCGCCGGTCGCGCCGCGCTCGCGCTTGCGCTGGCGGGAGACCACGGTGCGTATGGGATGAAGTCGACCGCCGACGCGCTCTTGCCGTCGGTCGTCAGCTCGCCCGGGCCGTAGCGACGAGCCGACCTGCTCGACTGCGCTTGGGGCTCGGCGTGGTGTCGCTGCCCTTCGCGCGCGTCCGGAGAGACGGTTAGTTTGCGTGGGTGCATGCGCTTCCCTTCGTGCTCGCCGCGATCGTCGCGATCGGATTGGCAGCACCCCTACTGCGCACATTGATCGAGGGCGGGCACGTTAAAGCCAACTATCGCGAGCGCAAGGTTGCATTCCCTTTCGGCGTGCTCAGCATCGTGGCGGCGCTTGTCGCACTTGCGCCACTGGCGGTTCTCGATCGGTTGGAAGTGACCAGTGTCTTCTATCCGGGCGTTGGCACGGTGGCGGTGTACGTGCTGGGGGTGGCGTTCCTCGGCTTGGTGGACGACGCGCTGGGGGGAGAGCCGCGGGGGTGGCGCGGGCACGGTCGGGCGGCGCGGCGCGGACAGCTTTCCACCGGGGCATTGAAGGCAGCCGGTTCGCTCGGGTTGGCGCTGTACGTGGCGGACTATCTGGAGCCGTCCACAGGGCGTTGGCTGGTGGCGAGCGGTGTGATCGTGCTCGCGACGAACGCCTTCAACCTGCTCGACCTGCGCCCGGGACGGGCGACGAAGGTGTTCGTGCTGCTCGGCGCCGGTCTCACGATCGGCGCCACGAGCGTGCGGCAGTTGTGGACGCTGGGCCTGTTCGTCGGCCCAGCGCTCGTCGCCGGGGTGTACGACCTGCGGGAGCGAGCGATGCTCGGGGACACCGGCGCGAACATGTTGGGAGGCCTCGCGGGCCTGTGGATGGTGCTCACGCTCTCGACGCTGGGACAGGAGATCGCGCTCGCATTGCTAGTGGTGGTAACGGTTTACGGCGAGCTGCGCCCGATCTCGGCGCTGGTCGAGAAGGTGCCGCTGCTGCGCGGGCTAGACTCCTGGGGCGTACCTCGATGACCTCGCCTCACTCTGACCGCCACGCACAGGCTCCGGCCAAGACCCGGTTCATCTTCGTAACCGGCGGTGTGGTGTCCTCGCTGGGGAAGGGGATCGCGGCGGCGTCGATCGGGCGGCTGCTCGTCTCCCGCGGGTTGACGGTGGGGCTTCAGAAGTTCGACCCCTACATCAACGTGGACCCGGGCACGATGTCTCCTTACCAGCACGGGGAGGTGTTCGTCACCGAGGATGGCGCGGAGACGGATCTCGACCTCGGCCACTACGAGCGTTTCACCGACTCCAACACGAGCCGCGCGTCGAATGTGACGGCGGGGGGGATCTACGACACGGTGATCCGCCGCGAGCGCCGCGGGGACTATCTCGGCGGGACGGTGCAGGTGGTGCCGCACATCACCGACGAGATCAAGCAGCGCATCTCGCTGATCGCCGAGTCGACCGACGTGGATTTCGTGATCACCGAGATCGGGGGCACGGTTGGGGACATCGAGTCGTTGCCGTTCCTCGAGGCGATCCGCCAGTACCCGGTCGATGTGGGCAGGAGACGGTGCATGTTCATCCACCTCACGCTCGTCCCCTATATCGGGCACGCGGGCGAGCTGAAGACCAAGCCCACGCAGCACTCGGTGAACGAGCTGCGGCGCATCGGGATCGCACCGGACATGCTGATGTGCCGCTCGGAGGGGCCGCTCTCACAGGAGATCCGCAAGAAGATCGCCCTGTTCGCAAGCCTGCCGGCGGACGCGATCGTCTCAGCACGGGACGTGGACAACATCTACAAGGTGCCGCTCGTGTTTCGCGACCAGGGCGTTGACGACTGCATCCTCGAGCACTTCGGTGTGGAGGCGCCGCCGCCGGAGCTGTCCAAGTGGCAGGAGCCGATCGAGATGGCCGAGCAGGCCAAGCGCACGGCGCGGATCGCGCTTGTGGGGAAGTACGTGCAACTCGAGGACGCCTACCTTTCCGTTTCAGAAGCGCTACGCCACGCGGGTGCACTGCAGGGGGCCAAGGTGAGGATCGACTGGATCGATTCCGAGCGGCTTGAATCGGGTTCCCACCCGCCCCACCCAGCGGGCGCGGAGGATCGTCGCGAGGCGCACGAGCTGCTGGAAAACGCCGACGGGATCCTGATCCCCGGGGGCTTCGGTGGGCGGGGGATCGAGGGCAAGATCGAGGCCGCCCGCATCGCGCGCGAACGGCGCATCCCGTATCTGGGCATCTGCCTGGGGATGCAGATCGCGGTCGCGGAGTTCGCCCGCCACGTGGCGGACATGGAGGGAGCGAACTCGACCGAGTTCGACATCGAGACGCCCTACCCCGTCATCGACCTGCTGCCGGAGCAGAAGGAGGTGGCGGACTTGGGCGGGACCATGCGACTCGGCGCCGACCCGATCAAGCTGCACGAGGGCTCGCGTGTGCGCGAGATCTACGGTGAGGCGGTTGTGTACGAGCGCCACCGCCACCGTTACGAGGTGAACAACTTGCTGCGTAAGCGTTTGCAGAGCGGGGGGTTGCGCATCTCCGGCACCTCTCCCGACGAGCGGTTGGTCGAGGTGGTGGAGCTGGACGACCATCCCTTCTTCGTGGCGTCGCAGTTCCACCCAGAGTTCAAGTCGCGGCCTGAGCGTCCGGCGCCCCTGTTCTGGAGCTTTGTGGCGGCCGCATTGCGTGAGAGTGACGTGCCCGCCGAGGGCGACGGCGCGCTTGCCGGTAGATCGTGAGCGGCGAGACTTCCACAGATGTGGGCGCAGGCGCACTCGGTGGTGTGCGCGTGCAGGTCGATTTCAAGGTGTCAGACGAGCGGACGGCACAGGCGGTGGCGGCCCAGATGGTTGATCGGGCGCATGAGATCGCCAATCAGCCGGACTGTGAATGCGACGTGGACGTGAGCGTTGAATGGTCGCCACCGGAGGGCGCTACCGCTCAGGTCGAGCAGCTCGCGGAGTCGGCTCGCGGGCGTCGCACGGATCTGTAGCGTTCCACTGCGATGCTGAAGCTCCGCAAAGCCACCGTCGTGGAGGCCCATCGCGCCCGTGGTCCAGAGCAGAGCCTGGTGGTGATGTTGGCCGACGGGGAGCGCCGTCCCGCGATCGCCGACGTGGGGTTGCTCGGGGCGTGCGTGGTGGGGGACGAGTTGATCGTGAACGTGCAGGCGCGCGATCTCGGCCTCGGGTCTGGGGGGTTCGACGTGGTGCACGTGAACCTCACGCGGGGGCTGGCTGCCGAGGGGACGCCAAACGCGCACGTGATGAAGCTCAACTACACGAGCATGCAGCACGCGGTGCGTCCCGTCGAGGACACCCAGACGGGGGCGCCCGCCAATGGGGAGCCGGGTGGCGGGGAGCTCGACCTGCCCCTGGAGCGTCCGGTGGGGGTGCTCGCCCTGCACGGTCAGCTGGCGGCGGTGGCATGGGCGTTCGCCCAGGCGCAACCGGCCCTCAAGCTCGGGTTCGTGCAGACGCCCGGAGGGGCGCTGCCCGGCGGTCACTCGCGCCTCGTGAGGGAGTTGCGCGAGCGTGGATTGCTCGCCGGTCACCTCACCGCCGGTGCGTCCTACGGTGGGGAGGGCGAGGCGGTGAGCGCCGCCGGGGCGCTCCACCACGGGTTGCGCACGCTGGGGTGGGATGCGGCGGTGTGTGGGCCGGGTCCGGGGATCGTGGGTTCGAGCTCTCCGCTCGGCCATGGGGGGATGCACGCGCTCGACTCCGCTCACACTGCGCTCGCGCTCGGGGCACAGGCACTGCTTGTAGCGCGTATGTCCTCGGCCGACGGGAGAGAGCGCCACCGGGGGATCTCCCACCATACGTTGACGGTGCTCGACTTGCTGCTCGAGCCGGTGACCGTGGCGCTGCCCGCGGGGATCCGCTCACCGGTGGGCGTCGCCCTGCGCGCGGGGCTGGGCTCGGTCTTCGCGAGATCGGCCGAGCGCGGCAAGCCGCAGCTGGAGCTCGAGGTGGAGAGGCCGGCTCGGATGGCACATCACGATTGGAGGCACGCACCGGTGGACATGCCCGGCTATCTCACAAGCGGATTGCCGGCCAAGACGATGGGGCGCAGCCTGGTGGAGGACCCGCTGTTCTTTGCGGCTGCCCTATCTGGTGGAACGGTGCTTGCTGACCTTTGCAGGCTTTCTCAGGATTGACCAAAGCCATAAGTCTGCGACCGAAGTCCTACAAGCGTTTGCGAGTGTGCTTGCACCGTCAAGGAGCCTCCACTACAGAGGCGAAGTGGGATGGGTGGCCTATTCCCCAACGCTGCCGGCTGTAGAAGGGCCACGCTTCGAGCAGCTGACGCTCGACTTCCTTGCCTACCTGGAGCTGGAGCGGGGGCTGTCGCGTAACACGCTCGGCGCCTACCAGTCCGACCTCGCGCAGCTGGGCACTTTCCTTGCAGGTCGGCGCGTCTCCCCGCTCGATGTGGAGCACGGGGACCTGGCGGCGTTTCTGGCGGAGCTTGCCGACGGTGGGGAGGATCGCCCGCCTGTAGCTGCGGCGACGCTTCAACGCAAGGCGGCGTGCTTGCGCTCCTTCTACCGTCATCTGCGACGGGAGGGATTGATCGACAGCGACCCCACGGCAGACCTGCGGGGACCACCGAAGACCAAGCGCTTGCCGAAGGTGCTCTCGCGCGAGCAGGTGGCGAAGCTGCTTGCGCAACCGCAGGGGACAGAGCCGCTGGCACTACGCGACAGGGCGTTGCTCGAGGTGATGTACGCCTGTGGGCTACGTGTGTCGGAGGCGATTGGGCTCGACCTCGGAGATGTGGACATCGAGGAGGGTATGTTGCGCGCACGGGGGAAGGGCTCCAAGGAACGCATAGTGCCGGTAGGGAGAGAGGCCATCGCTGCCCTCCATGCCTACGCCACGCGGGCTCGCCCACGGTTGGTGGGGATCCGCGCGGAGAGCCGGCTGTTCGTCAACCACCGCGGAGCGGCCCTGACTCGACAGGGGCTCTACAAGATCATCCAAAATCACGCGCGCGCAGCTGGACTTGCGGAGCTGATGACCCCGCACACGCTGCGCCACACATTCGCCACGCACCTGTTGGCGGGCGGTTGCGACTTGCGCTCGCTGCAAGAGATGCTCGGTCACGCGGACCTCGCGACCACACAGATCTACACCCACCTCTCCTCAGAGCGTTTGAAGGAGGCGTACTTCGACGCCCACCCGCGCGCCCACGTGCGCACCGCCGCTACGGACAGCTGAGGCGGGTCCCTATGCTGGGCCGGCATGCCGGAGCTTCCAGAGGTGGAGACGATCAGGCGCCAGCTGGCGCCGCTGGTGCAGGGACGCACGCTCGAGCGCGTGGAGGTCCTCGACCCACGCTGGTGCAGACCGCTTGCGCCAACCGAAATGGAGGATGCGCTTCGGGGACGCGAAGTGGAGCGGTTGGGTCGGCGCGGGAAGTACTTGGTGTGGAGTCTCAGCGACGACGTGCACCTCGCTCAGCACCTGCGCATGACGGGGACGGTGCTGTGTGGACCCGATCCCAACCAGACGCACGTGCGTGTACGGATCGATCTCGATCAGGGCACGCCGCTTGCGATCGTGGACCCGCGCAGGTTTGGGACCGGCGAGCTGCTCTTGGGAAGCGAGGCGCTCGACGCGTTCTTCGACGCGCGGCTTGGGTTGGAGCCGCTTGACGAGCGTTTCACCGCACAGCACCTGCGGGCTCTCGCGCGCGGACGGACTACGCCCGTGAAGGCCTTCCTGCTTGACCAGCGCCGGATGGCGGGGGTGGGGAACATCTATGCCGACGAGGCGCTCTACCGGGCGGAAATCCACCCCTCGCGCCCCGTGGGGCGGCTGAGCTCAGATCAGCACGAGCGGCTACGAGAGGCGCTCGTGTGGGCGCTCCAGGCGGGGATCGAGGCGAGGGGGGCGACGATCGACGATTTCCGTCATGTGGACGGTGTGTGGGGGTCCTTCCAGGATCGCTTCCAGGCGCACCGCCGCGAGGGAGAGCCGTGCGGGAGGTGTGGGGAGACGATCGTGAAGCTGGTGGTGGCGGGGAGGGGGACCTACGTGTGCGAGCGCTGCCAACCGCCTCCGCGAGGGGCTAAGCGGCGATCAGCTCGTCGAGGCGTCCGCTCTCCGACGCCTTGAGCGTCTCGGCGTAGCCCCCGAGCAGCTCGTCTCCGACGAGCACCTGGGGGAAGGTCATCATGCCGGTGCGGTTGACGAGCTCCACTCGCCCGGTGGGGTCCTTGAGAGGTTGACCTCGGAGAACTCCAGCCCATGGGACTTCAAGATGCCCTTCACCCGCGCGCAGAAAGAACAGGGATCGGTCGTGTAGACGGTGATTGGGCTCTGCGTGTTACTCATTACTTCATAAAGTATAGCTAGTGGGGTACCGCCGCGGGCGACCGTACACTCGCTGAATGGGCGGACTCGTGAAGGCCGAAGCGGTGGTGTTGCGATCCATGCGCTACGGCGAGGCGGACCGCATCCTTCACCTCTACACCCCCAACCAGGGCAAGGTGAGCGCGATCGCCAAGGGGGTGCGCCGCGCGCGCAGCCGCTTCGGGGGTCGCTTGGAGCCGTTCTTCCGTTTGCGCATCGAGCTGCACGAAGGCAGGGGCGAGCTGATGACGGTCACCGGAGCGCAAACCGTCGATGGGTCATCCGCGTCTGCGTGACGACGCCGCGCGCGCTCGACGCCGCCGCGCGGGCGTGCGACGCAGTGGGGAGGCTGTTCGAGACCTCAGAGCCCCACCCCGGGGTGTTCAACCTGCTGTGTCAGAAAGCTCTCGCTGCTGGATGAGAACCCGGCGGGCGCGACGCGGGCGAGCGCGCTCGCCTTCCGCCTGAAGCTGCTGCTCGCGGCCGGGTCTGGCGCCCCAGCTGGGCTCGTGCGCGAGTTGTGGCGATCAAGAGCACCTCGTGGGCTTCTCCGGCGCCGCCGGGGGGGTGGTGTGCAGCGTGTTGGCCGTCCGAGTCTCCCGTCGAGACTCGGACGGCTGGGCGTTCCCGTTGGGGGAGCAGGCGCACGACGTTCATGGTGGAGGCGCTCGGGAGACCCGTTGAGCGAGGCGCCCGCAGGCTGAGGAGCGGGCGCTCGGCCAGGTGGAGCACGCGGTGGCGGAGACGCTCGAGCACCACGCACACCTGCGCTTGATGCCGGCGATCGACCGCCGTTCGAAGGGCGCAGTTCGGCCGGAGCCCACCGGCGGTCGCTGCGCACAATCGGCTGCGTGAGCGGCGCAAGGGACACGGACGCGGTCGCGGCGGCATTCGCCGCCCGGCGTCAGCGAGACTGGAGGAGCGGGAGCTCTCGCCGCTCGCGGCGCGCTCCTACCCGGCGGTGAGGAGGCGCGAGGAGGAGGACTGCGGGCTGCGCACCCCCTTCCAGCGCGACCGCGACAGGATCGTGCACTGCAAGGCGTTCCGCCGGCTCACGCACAAGACGCAGGTGTTCGTGGCGCCGCTCGGTGACCACTACCGCACGCGGCTCACCCACACGCTCGAGGTGACCACGATCTCGCGCACGGTGGCGCGCGCTCTCGGCCTCAACGAGGATCTCGTGGAGGCGATCGGCGTTGGGCCACGATCTCGGGCACCCACCGTTCGGGCACATCGGCGAGGAGGCGCTCGACGCCTCGCCTGAAAGAGCGATTCGGGCAGCGAGTTTCGCCACTACGAGCACTCGCTGCGCGTGGTGGATCGTGCTGGAGCGCGACGGTGCCGGCCTCAACCTCACCGAGCAGGTGCGCGAGGGGTATCGTGGGCCACTCCAGCCGCGCGCCGCTGCCGCAGACGCTCGAGGGTCGCATCGTGAGGGTGATCGACCGGGTGGCGTACATCAACCACGACATCGACGACGCGATGCGGGCCGGGTTGTTGCGCGCGGAGGATCTTGCCCGAGCACGGCCCATCGCCGTGCTCGGGGACACGGGATCGCAGCGGATCGACGCGCTCGTGCACGACATGGTGGAGCACTCCCAGCGCGCGCCGGGGACATCGTGCAGGGGACGGAGGCGGGCTCCGCGATGATGGAGCTGCGCAAGTTCATGTTCGAGCACGTGTACCTCGGCGCCGGCGGTGCGCGCCGAGCACGCCCGCATCACGAACGTGGTGAGGAAGCTGTTCGAGCACTACGTCGAGCATCCCGACCTGCTCCCCGACGACGGCGCGGCGGGGAGGGATGTGCGCCGAGCGTGTCACCGACTACGTGGCGGGGATGACCGACAGCTACTGCATCCGTGAGTACACCGACCTGGAAGTGCCCCGCGTGTTCGCTCGCTGAGCGTTCGGACGCGACGTCGGCCGGGAGTCCCGGCGTGACTCGCTGCCGCAAGAGCGGCTAGCGTAACTTCGATGGCCCGCTACACACCAGACTCCCGCGACCGCGTGCGCGACGCGATCGACTTCGTGGAGCTCGTGAACACGCGCACGGAGCTGCGCCGTGCGGGCCCGCGCAGCTATGAGGGGTTGTGCCCGTTCCACGACGAGCGCACCCCCTCCTTCAGCGTGGAGCCGATCGAGAAGGTGTACTACTGCTTCGGCTGTCAAGCCTCGGGTGACGTGTTCACGTTCGTGCAGGAGACCGAGGGGGTGGATTTCAAGGGCGCGCTTGAGCTGCTCGCCGACAGGGCGGGGATCGAGCTGCAAGTGGAGAAGGAGGACCCGCGCGAAGCCGAGCGCCGCGCGCGCAGCGAGCGGCTGCTCGAGCTGCTGTCGCGTACTGCCGGCTACTACGAGCGCTACCTGTGGGAGTCCGACTGAGGCGGCGCACGCCCGAAGCTACCTGCTGGAGCGGGGGCTCGGCGAGGAGGTCATTGAGAGCTTTCCGCGTTGGGTATGCCCCCTCACGCTTGGGACCGCGTCCTGCTTGCGTCACGTCGTGGCGGGTATTCCGAGAGCGAGCTCTACGACTCCGGGCTCGCGCAGCGCTCGCAGGAGCGCGGGGGGCTGTATGACCGTTTTCGCGCCCGCATCATGTTCCCGCTGGCGGACATGCGAGGCCGCGTGCTTGGGATTCGGCGCGCGGGCGATGAGCGAGGGGAGAGGCCCAAGTACCTCAACACCTCCGACAACGACATCTACCACAAGGGTCGTCACCTCTACGGGGGCGATCTCGCGCGCGCGGCGGCGGCGAAGGCGGGAGAGGCGATCCTGTGCGAGGGGTACACCGATGTCATCGCGCTTCATCAGGCGGGCTTCAAGAACGCGGTGGGGTTGATGGGGACCGCGCTCACCGACGAGCAGGTGGGGGAGCTGGGGAGGCTCGCCCAGACCGTGCTGCTCGCGCTCGACGCCGACAGCGCGGGGCAGGAGGCGATGCTGAAGGCATCGAGGCTCGCCGCGCGGCGCAAGCTTGAGCTGCGCGTGGTGGAGCTCCCCGCCGGCGCCGATCCCGCCGAGCTCGTGCAACGCGAGGGGGCGGACGCGATGCGCGAGGCCATCTCCCGCGCCGTGCCGTTCGTGCGGTTCCGCGTGGAGCGGGTGTTGGCGGGCGGGGACGACACGAGCCCGGAGGGTCGCGATCGCATGATCGGAGAGCTGCGGCCGGTGTTCGCGACGCTCCCTCCGAGCGCGATGCGGATGGATCTGACACAGCTCGTGTCGGGGCGGCTGGGGTTGAGCGAGGGCCTTGCGGAGACACTGCTTGCGGGTGGCGCCGCCGCGGGGCGGTCAGGCGAGCGGGCGGACGCGGGAGTGAACGGGTCGAGCGGCCGCGGCGGCCCGCACCGGGAGCGCCACCGGACGCCGCCACGGGCAATGGCGAGGAGGGGTCGCGCGCAGGGAGGGTGCTTGTCGGGCCGCGAGGACACCGAGCGTGCATTCCTCGCGCTTGTGCATCGCCGCGCCCGAGCACGGCCAGAAGGCGCTTGAGGAAGTCGAGGGGGAAGGTGTGTTCACAAGCGATCTCCTACGTCGTGCCGCCGACCCACTTGAAGGACGGCCACCTCGCTGAGCCGCTGAAAGGGGTGGACGACGAGGACCGCGAGCTGGTGTCCCTGCTCGCCGAGCTGACCGTGGAAGCGGGACGGTGGCCAGTATCCGAGCGCACCACGAAGCCCCCGATGTTGGAGGTCCAGCAGCTCCAGCTCCAGCTCGCCGCGATCGACCGCCGCATCCACACCGCGCGCGCACAAGGGACGCGGTGAGGTCAGCGATCTCGCCCGCCGCCGAGGAGACGTAAAGCGAGACTTCGACCGCGCCCAGGAGCGAGCAATGGCGGAGAGCGGGGCGGAGGTTTAGCTCGGCTTCGTGCAGGAGCCTATACGAACACTTGTTCGTTCCCGTCCGGCCCATAGTAGACAATGCAGTGCATGGATCGCGCATCACTGGACGAACTCCTCGGACGAGGTCTGTCGCTTGCCCAGATCGGCCAGCGGTTCGGACGTCATGAAGCGACAGTTGCTTATTGGGTACAGAAGCATGGGCTGCAAGCAGTCAATCGACAGAAGCACGCCGCACGCGGCGGACTGGATCGAGCCGAGTTGGAGACGTTGGTGGAAAAGGGCGCGTCGATCGCACAGATCGCCGACGCTGTCGGCTGTAGCAAGGCCACGGTCAGGCACTGGCTGATGAGGTACGGCTTGAAAACGCATGGCACGCGAGGCAGGCGCGCGACAGAGGCTGCACGTGCGGCTAAGCGTGCAGGACTGACGACCGTAACCATGGGCTGCCCAAAGCATGGTGACGGTGAGTTCTGCCTCACAGGACAGGGAAACTACCGATGCAAGCGCTGCCGATCGGAAGCCGTGTCTCGGAGGCGTCGCCGAGTCAAGGAGACCCTAGTCAAGGAGGCGGGAGGGCGCTGTCGCATCTGCGGCTACGACCGCAACATGCGAGCGCTTCACTTCCATCACGTCGATCCATCGAGCAAGCGTCACGAGATCAACGCCAAGGGTGTGGCCATCGCTCTCGATAAGCTGCGCGTCGAGGCGCGTAAGTGCGTGCTTCTGTGCTCTAATTGTCACGCTGAGGTCGAGGACGGTACAACAGTGCTTCCGGCCGACGCACTCAACGCCCCTCCGGGGTAGCACGAGACGATCTGGGGTAGCTCAATTGGCAGAGCATGCGGAGCTGTTAACCGAAGGTTGTGGGTTCGAGTCCCACCCCCAGAGCTTGAGGCCCTCTGCCGCCTGACGGGGGCGGTATCCCCAGAGGGGACGCTAGGTGGAGTGCCACCCCAGAGCCTGTAAACACCTCTCACCCCGATGGCGGTGGGATCTTTGAAGGAGGGGAAGGAGTCCTATCCCAGCGTCTTATGACGGTCGGCGTGCTTTGACTGGGAGTTGCTCGATGAGGGCGGATGCTGTGGCTCCGGCGTCGTGGGTGGACGCCCAGTGCGGCCAGCTCTCTGCGCTCGCGCGCCGATCGATAGGTCTCCGATGACCTGCTCGACCGCGCGGCGTAGGGGGCGGGGGGAGATGAAGCGGCGGGGGAGGCGCAGGCCGGCGCCGGCCCAGGCCAGGCGGGCGGCGTTCTCGTTCATGTCGCCGGCGACGGGGCAGGCGATGACCGGGGTGCCGGAGGCGAGGGCGCGGACGAGGGTGCCGTGGCCGGCGTGGCAGACGACGACGTCGCAGTGGGGGAGCGTGCGGGCGTAGGAGAGCCAGTCGACGACACGTGCGTTGGCGGGCACGGGCAGCGGGCGCGAGGGAAGGCGTCGGTTCCATGTCGCGAGCACGCGCACCGGCGCATCCGCAAGGCCGTGCAGGGCGGCGTGCAGCAAACGGTGGTCGGGGTCCTGCGAGGTGGAGGGCGCGATCAGCACGAGCGGGTCGTCGCCGGGCGGGAGAGGGGTGTCCTCGGCAGGGGGCTCCCACAGCAGCGGCCCGACGACATGGACATGGGACGCCCAGGGGCGTGGGTACTCGAGCTGGGGGAATGTCGCGACGAGCGCAAGCTCGCGGCTGGTGCCACCGTGGGGGTAGTCGAGCGGCGGCAGGCCGACCTGCTCGCGCGTGCGGTTGAGCGCGAGGCGACCGCTCTCGAGGCCACGGCGGACAGGCAGATGCGCGCGTTGCCAGAACGCGCGGCCGAGCGGAGTGCGGGGGAGGAGCGCTCCGAACGAGTAGATCGGGAAGCCCGGCTCGCCGTCGGGGTTGACGTGGGGGATGAGCGTGGCGCGCGGGATCCCGGCGAGCTCGCCGGCGAGCGAGGGGCCGAGCGTGAGGATGTCGTGGACGACCACGTCGGGGCGCATCTCGCGCACGAGCGGGAGGGTGTCGCGTGTGGCGTAGACGACCGCCTCGTAGAAGTCGAGCGGCTGCGGTAGGCCGTCCTGGCCAGGGATGGGACGGGGAACGCCGCGTACTCGGGGGCGGGGGTGAACGTCATGCCCTCCGCCTCCACCGGCGCCCGCCAGCGCTCCCACGTCTGCAGCGTGACGTCGTGGCCGCGCGCGACGCAGCGAGCGGCCGAGCGCGATCATCGGGAAGGCGTGCCCGGGGTCGCCGAAAGCGCCGAGCAGGACGCGCAGGCGCCGCGAGTCGGCTCCCGCAGCCGGGGTATCGCTGGTGAGATCGGGGCTGATGGTGGAGGAGGCCACGACTTACGGCGTTGAGCGTGGCGCGGCGCTAGCCGGCAAGCTCGGCGACCAGACGGAGCTGCTCCAGCCTGTCGTCCTTCGTGAACGCGATGGGGGTGATGCCGAGCGTGCCCACGCCGGCGTCGCGGTACACGGCGAGGCGCTCGCGCACGACGTCCTTTGGCCCGCACAGCGACACGGTGTCGATGAGCGCGTCGGGGATCGCCGCCATCGCCTCCTCGCGCTTGCCTTCCAGGTAGAAGTCTTGGATGACTTTCGCCTCTGCCTCGAAGCCGTAGCGGCAGACGAGGTTGTTGTAGAAGTTCTGCTTGCGCGAGCCCATCCCGCCGACGTAGAGCGCGATGAAGGGACGCATCGCGTTGCGGGCGCCCTGTAAGGTCGTCGGTGATGAACACGTTGACGGTGGGGGCGATGTCAAAGCCGTCGAGCGAGCGACCAGAACGGTCGGCCCCTTCCTGCAGCAGGGGGCGCAGCTCGGAGACGTGCTCGGGGGAGAAGAGCGTGGGGATCCACCCGTCGGCGATCTCACCGGCGAGCGCAGTGTTCTTCGGGCCGATCGCGGCGAGGTAGACCGGGTATGCGCTCTTGCACCGTTGAGATCGTCAGCTTCAACGCCTTGCCGGGACCGTCTGGGAACGGCAACTCCAGCGTCTCGCCCTTGAATTCGACCCGTTCGCGGGCGAGCGCCATGCGCACGACTGCCACATACTCACGGGTGCGTTGGAGCTGCTTGGCGAAGCGCTGCCCGTGCCACCCCTCGGCGACCTGGGGACCGGAGGAGCCGATGCCGATGATCATGCGCCCGTTGGAGAGCTGGTCGATCGTGGCGGCGGTCATGGCGGTCATCGCGGGGGAGCGGCCAGGCATCTGGAAGATGCCCGAGCCGAGCCGGATCTTCGAGGTCTGGCCGGCAAGCCACGCGAGCACGGTGGCGGAGTCGGAGCCGTAAGCCTCGGCGGTCCACACGGAGTCGTAGCCGAGCTTCTCGGCTTCCTGGACGATTTCGAGTTGGTCTTGGGAGCTGAGGCCGAGACCCCAGTAGCCGATGTGGACGCCTAGCTTCATGTGGTTCCTTTCTTAGAGAGCGTCGCCGGGACGGACGAACATCATCTCCGGCACCACACAGGCGGGGGAGACGCGGAGCATGAAGCGCACAGCCTCGGCGATGTCCTCTGGGCGGATCATCTCCTCGGCTTTCACCTGGGACTTCACGAAGTCTGTCATGGGGGTGTCCACGAAGGCGGGACAGAGGGCTGTGGACTTGATCCCCTGGGAGCCGAGCTCCTTGTTCATCGCTTCGGTCCAGCCCACGACACCGTGCTTTGTGGCGGAGTACACCGACAACCAGGCCTCGGCGCGCTTGCCGGAGATCGAGGAGGTGTTGACGACGAGCGCATTGGAGTGCTCAGCGCCCGCCGCCTGCAGCATCGAGAGGCACTCACGGTAGAAGAGCACGATCGAGCGGAGGTTGACGGAGAGCTGCATGTCGAGGTGCTTGGTTTGGATGTCTCCGACGGGCGCACCGATGCCGACGCCGGCATTGTTGACGAGCACATCCAGGCGGCCGTAGCGCTCCTGGTGGGCGGTCACCACCTTCTGGATCTCGCTCTCCTCGGAGAGAGCGGCGGGGACGGCGTGGACGTCGAAGCCCTCGGCGGCGAGAGCGTCTGTGGCGGCCTGGAGCTTCTCGGCGCGCCGCGCGGCCATCGTGATCCCATAGCCCTCTTCGGCAAGCACACGCGTGATCGCAAGACCGATCCCGGACGACGCTCCTGTGACGATCGCTGCGCGCTCTGCCATCTGAGACTCCCCTCGTTGGTTGAAGGCAGTATCAAACCACGCCCCGCCTCCCTCGCGCCCGCCGGGGAGCGCTGGTAGCGTCTTGCACGCCACGCTCCGCGTGGCACGGGCCCGTAGCTCAGTTGGTTAGAGCCGCCGACTCATAATCGGTTGGTCGTAGGTTCGAGTCCTACCGGGCCCACTGCTGGAAGCCGTTCAGCGGTAGACGAGGCGCCCGCGGGCTCGAAGTCCCCTGCAACATGAGGGATCGAGGTCGGCTCTGTTGCGCCAAGCGACGGTGCCCAACTGGTCGTCTACCTGCACCTGAGCGAAGTAGCCGGGACCGGCCAGAGGCTCGAAGACAGGTCGTGCAACTTCCCCCTGAGATCAACATCGCGCGTGCTGGCGAATCTTCGTCGGTGAAAGGCAACTTGGCCAACTCACCCTCATCGACGCAGATTCCATCGATCACCTGCCGGGTCGGGTTGCGATGCGCCCTCTCTATGCGGCTTGACTCTGATCCGGCCAAGCGCCGGTCCGCACGCGCACGTAGAGCGTGTCGGGCGCAAGATCTGCGCCGCCAGGCCAGCAAATCGTGCCCGTCTCAGCGTCGACCGTAACCGCCGCGAAGCCCTCGGGTGTCAACGCGCGCTCAAATACTGGGCCGCGCATACGATCCAGAACGTTGACATCGCCGGTCACGCCGTCGGCGAACGTTAGCCGCAACACGCCGTGCTGCAGGACGCTTGCGTCGGTTATGTCTGGTGTGAGTCCGATCATCGCAGTGGCTCGATTTCGTTCAGTGTCGCACCTTCGCGGGCTTTACGCCAGTTCTACCTCCAACGTATCGATCCGAACCTTGGCGTTGTGCCCTGCGGCTCGCGCGTGAAAATGGGGTGGCCCATGATCGTCGAAATACATAGTGATCGTGAGGCCAAAAAAGCGGCTTATTGTCGGCATTGCCGATATGATGATGAGTGCTCCGGATGGCTGAGACCCGACATTCGCCCTCATCAAAAGGACCGCTGACTGAGATGCCCGATACGTCCCCTTCGCCCAAGCCGCTCAAAGCGAACCGGATGCCGGTTACTCCGCCGCCGAACGTCTTCGCGATCGAGTTTCCCGAGAAAGAGCCGAAAACAGGGCTCTGGCAGCGACTGGGGCGTCGAGGAGTGCGGGGGGAGAGGTTACCGGTGTCAGGAGGCAGCGAAGTCTCCCATGACGTCTGACTCACGCATGCCTTTCATATCTAACTCGCGAGGCTCGTCAAGCCAACAACGACGTGGGTGGGAAGCTCATCGGGCGTGTCACCGGCGCTGATGATCTCCCCAATCCTCCTAACGGTCTCGTCATGCTGGTCTTCCGGCAACGCTGCGATCCAACTCATCGATGCGATGTAGTCGACGACTCGCTCTGGGTCTGCCGGCTGCAGCATCGTCAGATTAACCTCCCGCGGCGGGGTCCAGCAGCCCTCCGCTTCGGCGGTGTCCTGCCAACGTGGGCCTCCGAATTGCGGATGATCGGGGCGGAGCTCGGCGATCACGGTCCCAACCTCGTGCGCCCAGGAAGCGCCGCTCCAGTCGGGCACGATCCTTAGCACCGCCAGTCCGCCGCTCGGGATCAAAACGCGCCGGATCTCCCGCAGCGCTGGGCCATGGTCGAACCAGTGAAACGCATCGGCCACGGTGACCGCGGCAACGGAGTCATCCGGGAGCGGTATCGCCTCAGCGACCCCATCAAGCACCCGCTCTGGGCCCACGCCGGCGGTGAGTATTTCGCGTAGCTGGGCCTGGGGCTCTACGGCTATCACGTCGAGACCCACGCCAAGCAATGCACGCGTGAGCTTGCCCGTTCCCGCCGCTAGATCGAGCACGCGGGCCCCTGGAACGATATTCAACTCCGCCGCGATGGCTTCGGCGGTCGCAGGCGTGTACTCCGGGCGTCCGCGCTCGTATGAATCTGCGACGTCGACGAAACGCGCCGCGAGCGGGTGTAGGTCCACGGCCGGAACGATACCGGCAAACCGACTGTCCCAAACACCCCTGCGTGACGCCATGACGAAGGTACACCATTACAAAGTGCCGGCGTCAAGCTCATCGAGTCGAGCGCCGGCAAGCACCACTCGCTCACCCCTAAACTGAACGCCCTCGGCTTCAAGCAGCCGCCGCTGCCGAGCCCCCTTGGCAAGCGATCCGTCAGCCCGCACAACCCGGTGCCAAGGCGCTTCGCCCGCCTCGCTCTGACTGAGCACGCGGCCGGCAAGGCGCGGCGCTCCCGGTGAGACGTCGCCATATGTCCGGACGTAGCCCGGCGGGATCGCGCGCACGCGACGAAGGATCGCCTCGCGGGCGTCGTTGCTCGGCTTGTGAGTCACAAAGCGGATGTTGTCAGCCGCCGCTCCCAAACTCTCGGACGCTTGCGCTTCTGCGTTACGAAACGGCCAGTCGGTAGACACGGTCACCCGATGCGGATGATGCGCGACCGGTCGCCCGGGTAGAGCATCTGCCCCAAGCGGACAGACTGCTCCCGACCAGAAAGGCCCAGATGAGCACAGCGGTACAGCCTCGCCCGGCGACCGCAACCGCCGCTACCGGCGGCTCGCAGGCAGCCGACGTCCTGGTCGTCTTCGGTATCAGCGGGGATCTGGCGAAGGTGATGACGTTTCGCTCGCTATACCGACTGGAGCGCCGCAAACTGTTGGACTGCCCGATCGTGGGCGTGGCGGCCGACGATTGGAGCGTCGAAGACTTGCGCAAGCGGGCGCGGGATTCGATCGAGGCGTGTGGGGAGACAATCGATGAGAGCGTGTTCAAGCGCTTCGCCGACCGGCTCTCCTACATCTCGGGAGACTTCGCAGATGTTGCCCTCTACGGTGGCGTGGCGAGCGCCGTCGGCGACGCCCGCAGCCCAGTCTTCTACTTGGAGATCCCCCCGTTCCTGTTCGGCACGGTCATAAAGGGTCTCGCTGAAGCCGAGGTGACGAAGAACGCTCGTGTCGTGGTGGAGAAGCCCTTCGGCCACGACCTCGCCTCCGCCCGCCAACTCGCGGCGGAAATCCACCAGCACATAGACGAGTCGCAGCTGTATCGGATCGACCACTTCCTCGGGAAGATGGGCACCGACGAGTTCCTGTACCTCCGTTTCGGAAACGCGATGATCGAGCCGATCTGGAACCGCAACCACATCGCGTGTGTCCAGATAACGATGGCGGAGAGCTTCGGGGTGGAGGACCGCGGCCACTTCTACGACCCGGTGGGGGCCTTGCGCGACGTGGTGGTGAATCACCTCATGCAGCTCGTTGCGGCGGCGGCGATGGAGGCTCCTGCGGGGAACGACGCGGACACGCTCAAGGATGCGAAGTTCGCCGTTTTCCGCTCTACCGAGACAGCCAACCCGGAGCATTTCGTGCGCGGGCAGTATGACGGTTACCTCGACATCGACGGAGTGGTGGAGGGCTCCACCACGGAAACATATGCCGCGCTTCGCCTGCATATCGACAACTGGCGGTGGGCTGGAGTGCCGTGGTTCATCCGAACCGGCAAGAGGCTCCCGATCACCCAGACCGAGCTACGCGTCGTCTTCAAGCATCCCCCGCGGTTGGGTTTCATGGAGCACGGCCACCGTCGCCCCGAGGCCGACCAGCTCGTGATCAAGCTCGACCCCGCCACCGGCACGCGGCTGATCCTCGACGCCCACCGCGCCGACAAGGGCGGCCCGCAGAAGATCACGCTCGACATGGAGTTCGCGGAGGAGGGGGGCGAGGCGCCCACGCCGTACGAGGTTCTTTTGCTCGATGCGATGCGAGGTAACAGCATGCGCTTCACCCGCCAGGACAGTGTGGAGGAGTGTTGGCGCATCTTTGAACCACTGCTCTCCCATGCAGGGAGCGCCGACGGCGCCGACGGTGATCCCCGTCTACCGGTTCACCCTTATACGCCGGGAAGCTGGGGTCCACAAGAGGCCGAGCGCCTCGTGGGGGGCTACGGCGGGTGGCATGGCCCTTGGGTGGCGTCGTGAGCCCGGCGAAGCCGAAGAAGGAGACCTCGAAGCGAGCCCGCCGCACGCCGGTCAAGGGTGCAAACGGCAAGCCAAATGGCCGTCGTCCCTCTGCGGCGCCAACGATGCCCCAGAGCGCGGCGGCGCCCTCTCCCTTTCCACCGATTGCCGACTACGCCTTTCTCTCCAACTGCCACACGGGCGCGCTGGTGGCGCTCGACGGGACGGTCGACTGGTTGTGCGTTCCCCGCTTTGACTCCGCGAGCGTGTTCGGCGCCCTGCTCGACCGCGAGGCAGGCGGGTTCAGGTTCGGTCCGTTCGGGATAAACGTGCCCACCGCGAGGGTGTACGAGCCGGGGACGAACACGCTGCTCACCACCTGGACCACACCAACCGGCTGGGCGATTGTGCGCGATTCGCTCACGCTTGGGCCGACGCGGGGAAAGGACCTCGTCACACCTCACACCCGCCCGCCCGCCGACGAAGACGCCGATCACATGTTGGTGCGCGTGGCGATGTGCCTGGAAGGTGAGGTAGAGATGGAACTCACGTGCGAACCCGTCTTCGACTACGGGCGCATCCCAGCGAAGTGGGACGTCACCGACGATGGTCACACAGCCGACGCGAGCGCCGGCAAGCAGACGATCAGGTTGCAAACAGACATGGCCGTTGGCGTTGAGGGCGATTGGGTGAGGGCAAGGCACGTGCTCAAGCAGGGCGAGCAGGTGTACTGCGCGCTCTCCTGGGCGGAGGAGCTCGCAGCGCCAAAGAACCTTGATGAGGCCAACGAGCGTCTCGCGGCGACTGGTCACTACTGGCGCGGGTGGCTCTCTCGCGCGCGCTTGCCTGACCACCGCTGGCGCGAGCCCGTCCAGCGCTCGGCGCTTGCGATCAAGGGGCTCACTTACATGCCCACGGGCGCCACGGTAGCGGCACTCACGACCTCACTGCCGGAGACCCCCGGGGGAGAGCGCAACTGGGATTACCGCTACACGTGGCTGCGCGACTCCACCTTCACGTTGCAGGCGCTCCACTACCTCAACCTCGACTGGGAGGCGGAGGAGTTCATGCAGTTCATCGCCGACCTGGAGCCGAATGGGGACGGGGCACTTCAGATCATGTACGGGATCGACGGCCGTCGCGACCTGACCGAGTCAACGCGCGATGACCTCTCCGGCTACGCGGGCGCCAGTCCGGTGCGAATCGGCAACGGTGCATTCGACCAGCGCCAGAACGACGTGTTCGGCGCGGCACTCGACTCGATCCTCTTGCACACCCGCCGTTCCGAACGCCTGCCGCGGCGACTGTGGCCGATTGTGCGGGCTCAGGCGGAGTGCGCGACGAAGGTATGGCGCAAGCCCGACCAGGGCATCTGGGAGGCGCGCGGCAAGCCCCGCCACTATGTCTCCTCGAAGTTGATGTGCTGGGTTGCGATGGACCGTGCCTCAAAGCTCGCGGCGATGCGCGGCGACTCAAAGCTTCAGCAAACCTGGCAGGCGACAGCCGAGGAGATAAAGGCGGATGTCCTCATCCACGGGATGACCAAGGACGGGGTGTTGCGCCAGCACTACGACACCGATGCGCTCGACGCCTCCAACCTGCTGGCGGCGCTGTTCGGGTTCCTCCCCGCCGAGGACGACCGTCTCAAGGCCTCGGTGCTCGCGATCGCCGAGGACCTCACCGAGAACGGGTTCGTGTTGCGCTACCGCACGGATGAAACCGACGATGGCCTGTCTGGCAAGGAGGGGTCGTTCCTGATCTGCTCTTTCTGGCTCGTGTCTGCGCTTGCGATCGTTGGTGAACACCAGCGTGCTCGCGACCTGATGGAACGCCTACTGCGCGTCGCCTCGCCGCTGGGCCTCTACGCCGAGGAGTTCGACACCGACACTGGCCGCCACCTCGGCAACTTCCCGCAGGCGTTCTCCCACCTCGCCCTGATCGAGGCGGCGGCGCGCATCATCCTGACCGAGCGCCTTGCGGAGATCTCGTGAGCAACCACTACGACGTGATCGTGATCGGCAGCGGCGCAGGAGGGGGCACGCTCACACGCCATCTGGCCCCCTCGGGAAAGCGCATCCTGCTGCTCGAGCGCGGCGATTGGCTGCCGCGCGAGCCGCAGAACTGGTTGGCGGGGGAGGTCTTCGTGGAGAACCGCTACGTGTCGCCGGACACGTGGTACGACGGTGAAGGGAAGCCTTTCCAGCCGCAGGTGCACTACTACGTGGGAGGAGCCACGAAGCTTTACGGCGCGGCGCTCTACCGGATGCGTGAGGAGGACTTCGGTGAGATCAACCACCACGGCGGGATCTCCCCCGCTTGGCCGATCTCCTATGAGGAAATGGAGCCCTACTACAGCGAGGCGGAGCACCTCTATCAGGTGCACGGCTCGCGCGGAGAGGACCCAACTGAGCCGCCCACCTCGGCTCCCTACCCTCATCCACCCGTGTCGCACGAGCCGCGCATCGAGGCGCTGTCGGACGCGTTCGCCAAAGCAGGCTTGCACCCCTTCCACGCTCCCTGTGGGGTGCTGTTGAACGAGCAGAACAGGCCCTACAGCGCGTGCGTGCGGTGCTCCAGCTGTGATGGCTTCCCTTGCGTGGTGCAGGCGAAGTCGGACGCGGAGGTGCTGGCGGTGCGCCCGGCGCTCGCGCACCCGAACGTCACGTTGCTCACGAACGCCGAGGCGGTCAAGCTGAGCACGAACCCCGCCGGCACGGCGGTGACCGAGGTGGCGGTGGAACGCGACGGCGAGCAGGAGCGATACACCGCAGACATCGTGGTGGTGTCCTGCGGGGCGGCCAACACCGCCAAGTTGCTGCTGCGCTCTGCTTCGGACGCTCATCCAAACGGTCTCGCCAACAGGTCTGACCAGGTGGGGCGCAACTACATGTTCCACAACAGCCAGGCGGTGCTCGCGATCTCCAAGGAGCCCAACCCGACGGTGTTCCAGAAGACGTTGGGTGTGAACGATTTTTACTTCGCCGGCGACGCTTGGGAATACCCGATGGGGAACATCCAGATGGTGGGGAAGTCGGTGCCGGAGATGTATCGGGGGGAGAGGCCGCTGATGACAAAGCTGGCGCCCACGTTCACATTGGCGGACGTGGCTGAACACGCGGTCGACTTCTGGCTCTCCACCGAGGATCTCCCGCGCCCTGAGAATCGAGTGACCGTCGACAGCGAGGGCAAGCTCGCGCTGAGCTACCGCTCAAGCAACGACACGGCGAGGGACCGCCTGTTCGAGCAACTGCGCTCACTGTTGGGAAAGCTCGACATGCACGAGCGCCACCTGATCCCACGGTGGGCGTATCTGGAGAACAAGATCCCGGTGGCGGGTGTGGCCCACCAGGCGGGTACCTGCCGCTTCGGCGCTGACCCGGCGAGCTCGGTGCTCGACAGCTACTGCAAGGCGCACGAGCTGGACAACCTGTACGTCGTCGATACGAGCTTCTTCCCGAGTATCTCGGCCGTGAACCCGGCGCTCACCGCGATGGCGAACGCGCTGCGGGTGGGCGACCACCTCTTGCGGCGCCTCGGCGCCGACGATGGAGCCTGACAACCCCACAGAAGAGCCCCTCGCGCGCGCACGCGCGGAAGAAGGCTCACTCCACACGCGCGCGCGAGTCACCCCCAAAAGCAATACACACACCAGGCGCGTGGTGATCGTCGGCAGTGGCTTCGGGGGCCTGGCGGCGGCGCACGAGCTCAGGCACGCGGATGTGGAGGTGACGGTCGTGGACCGCATGCACCACCACCTCTTCCAGCCGCTGCTCTACCAGGTGGCGGGGGGAGGCCTGGCGGCAGGGGAGTGCGCGTCGCCGATCCGCACGGCGTTGAGGCGCAACTCGAACACGACCGTGCTCATGGCGGAGGCGACCGGCCTCGACGCAGAACGACGCCGGCTGGTCCTCGACGGCGGGGAGCACCTTGACTACGACAGCCTGATCGTGGCGTGTGGCGCGCAGACGTCGTACTTCGGCAAAGACGAGTGGAGAGAGGTGTCGTGCGGGCTGAAGACGCTGGCAGATGCCCTTGACATGCGCAATCGCATCTACGGGGCCTTCGAGGAGGCGGAGCGAGCGCACGACGCAGGAGAGCAGCACAAGTGGCTGACGTTCGTGGTGATCGGAGGCGGGCCAACAGGCGTCGAGTTGGCGGGGGAGCTCGCGATCCTCACACGGCACGGCATGAAGCGCGTGTTCAGACGGATCGACCCCAAGAGCGCCCAGGTGATCTTGCTCGACGCAGGGCAGCGACTGACCGCGGCGTTCAGCAAGCGGCTCTCGGGCAAGGTTGCCAAGGAGCTCTCCTCGCTCGGGGTGAAGGTGAGAGAGGGTGCCCGGGTGACCGCGATCGACACGCAGGGTGTGACTGTGTCGGTGGGCGGAGCGGAGCAGCGGATTGAGGCGAAGACCGTTATTTGGGCGGCAGGGGTGCAGGCCGTTCCCTTTGCCGCCACGCTTGCGCAGGTAACCGGCGCTTCCACAGACCGGGCTGGGCGCGTGCACGTCGATCCCGACCTGAGAATCCCCGGCTATCCGGAGATCTCAGCGGTGGGAGACGCGACAGCGCTCGAAGCGCCGGAGGGTAAGCCGTATCCGGGTCTCGCGACCGTAGCAATCCAGCAGGCACGCCACGCCGCGAAGGCGATCCGCGATGGAAGCCCGGGCATGAGCACGCCCTTCCGCTACTTCGACAAGGGAGCGTTGGCGGTCGTCGGGAGGGGTAAGGCGGTATGTGAAATCCGCGGCCACGAACTGTCGGGGAGACCGGCGTTCTTCACATATCTGACAGTCCACATGTATTACTTGGGTGGCGTGAGGGGTAACCGCTTGAAGGTGTTGATCGACTGGGTGGGCGCACGCCTCGGGAAACCGCAGAACCAGGTGATCGAGGGCAAGCTCGCGAATATCGAGCGATGAGGGCGCTTGATCCGAGGCTCGTCAAGTACGCGCGGGCGACTCAGACGTTCCTTCATATCTCGGTGGCGCTGGGGGTGATCGCCGCGATCCTGATAGTGGCGCAGGCGTGGTTGTTGGCGGAAGTCGTGGCGGGGGCCTTTGAGAGCGGGAAGGGGTTGGGGGACCTCCAAGCGCCGCTGATGGCGCTGCTGGGCGTAGTGGTCGCTCGGTCGGTGGTCGCGTGGGGGTCCGAGTTGGCGGCGGCAAGCTGCTCGGCTACGGCGAAGTCGCAGTTGCGGGGAGCCCTGCTCGAGCGGATCGTACAGGTCGGCCTTGACAGCTCGCGAGAAGAGCGGACGGGCGAGTTGGCGACGCTCGCTACGCGGGGGATCGACGCGCTGGATGGGTGGTTCTCGCTGTACCTGCCACAGGTGGTGCTCGCGGTGATCGTGCCGCTTACGGTGCTCGGGGCGATCTTCACCGGCGACTGGATCTCCGGGGCGATCGTGGCGCTCACGATTCCGCTGATCCCCTTGTTCATGGCGCTCGTGGGGGCGAGCACGCGAGAGCGTATGGACTCGCAACTGCGGGCGTTGCAGCGCCTCGCCGGCCACTTTCTCGACGTCGTTGCGGGGTTGCCCACGCTGAAGGTATTTGGGCGGGCCAAGGCACAGGTGGCGAGCATCCGGGAGGTGAGCGAGCGGTACCGCACAACCGCGCTGTCGACGCTGCGTGTGACCTTTCTCTCTTCATTGATCCTCGAGCTGGTAGCGACGATCTCTGTGGCGCTCGTGGCGGTGGCGATCGGGTTGCGGCTGATGAGCGGGGCGCTTGGATTGCAAACCGCCCTGTTCGTGCTGGTGCTCGCCCCAGAGGCATACTTGCCGCTGCGGAAGCTCGGCGCCAACTACCACGCGGCCGCGGAGGGGATGGCGGCAGCGGAGCAGGTGTTCGCGGCGCTCGAGAAGCCGCTCCCGGCACGGCGGACGCGCACTGAAGTGCCCAACCCGGCACAGCACGGTCTCACGATCGATGGGCTGCGAATCGCATACCCCGGCAGGGGCGAGCCGGCGGTCGACGGGCTCTCGATCACGGTCGAGCCAGGCGAGGTCTTGGCATTGGCGGGGCCGAGTGGCTGTGGCAAGTCGAGCGTGTTGAGCGTGCTGCTCGGCTTCCTGATGCCGGCGCGCGGGAGCGTGCGAGTGGGGGAGGCAGACCTGGCCGACCTGGACCCCGACGCTTGGCGGGAGCGGATCGCATGGGTGCCGCAGCGACCCCATCTGTTCGCCGGCTCAATCGCCGAGAACGTGCGGATCGGCTGTCGTGGAGCGTCGATGGAGAGGATAAAAGCAGCGTGCTCACGCGCGGGACTCGACCGGGTGGAGGCGGGCCTGGGGTGCGGCGTGGAGACCGTGCTGGGCGACAGTGGCGCCGGGCTCTCAGCGGGGGAGCGTCAGCGCGTGGCGTTGGCACGAGCGTTCCTGCGCGACGCGCCGCTGTTGCTGCTGGACGAGCCGACGGCGAACCTCGACGGTGAGACCGAGGCGCAGGTGATCGAGTCCGTGCGGGAGTTGTGTCAAGGACGGACGGTGATGCTGGTCGCGCACAGGCCGGCGTTGCTCGAGATGGCGGACCGCGTAGTGACGCTTGGCGCGTTGGAGGTGGTGGCGTGAGCGCTCAACCTGTCACCACTCGAGCAGGGGCCTCTATTGGAGAGGAACGTGGGCCAGTCGCCCCGTTGCGACGCACGTTCGCCCTCGCGCGTCCGGCCGCGGGCAGGCTCGCGCTCTCGACCTTGCTGGGCGCGGGGGCCGTGGCGGCGGCAATCGGCTTGATCGCAACCTCGGCGTGGTTGATCTCGCGCTCCTCGCAGCGGCCGCAGGAGTCGGCGGTGGCGGTGGCGATCGTGGGTGTGCAGTTCTTCGCCCTCTCGCGCGGGCTGTGCCGCTACGCCGAGCGGCTGGTGGGCCACGACGCCGCCTTCCGGGTTCTATCGGGCCTGCGGGTGAGGGTCTACGAGCGGCTGGAGCGACTCGCGCCCCTCAGCCTCCCCGCTTTTCGCAGCGGCGACCTGCTGGCGCGGCTGGTGCACGACGTCGATTCGCTGCAGGACCTGCTGCTGCGCGTGGCGCCGGCGTTCGCGATCGCGCTGCTCGTGGGGGCGGCGGCGGTAGGGCTCATGGCTTTGATGCTGCCCGCCGCCGGGCTGATCCTGCTCGGCGCGCTGATCCTCGCCGGCGTGGGGGTTCCCTGGCTGACGGGACGCCTCGCCGCACGTGCCGAGGCAAGGCAAGCCGCCGCGCGCGGAGAGTTGACGGCGTCGGTGGTGGACCTGCTGGCGGGCGCCCCCGAGTTGGTCGCGAACGGAGCGGCTGAAGACCATCTGCGCGGTGCGCTCGAGACGGACGCCGAGCTGACCGCGATCGCACGTGCCGGAGCGCGCACGACGGGGATCGGCCAGGGTCTCGCGACGCTGTGCTCGGGCCTTGCGATGTGGGGCGCGCTGCTCGTCGGCGTGGAGGCCGTTCGGGACGGAAGGCTCGACGGCGTGCTGCTGGCAGGGCTCGCGCTGATCCCGCTTGTCGCGTTCGAGCTGGTGGCGGGCCTGCCCGCCGCCACGCAGACGCTCCAGCGCGTGCGGCGAGCGGCGGCGCGCGTATTCGCGGCGATCGACGCGGAGCCGGCGGTGGTCGAGCCCACTCAGCCGGTCACGCTGGCCGGAGTTGGCATGCGCACGAACGGCTCGAACGGCTCCGCCCAAGCCGTCGGGCACGTCCTGAGGGTGCGCGGCCTGGGCAGCGCCTATCCGGGTGAGCGACGCGCGGCACTCACCGGCATCGACCTCGACCTGAGCCCAGGACGACGTGTCGCAGTGGTGGGGGTGAGCGGGGCGGGCAAGTCGACGCTCGCCGGGGTGTTGCTGCGGTTTCTTCCATACAGCGAGGGCAGCGTAACCCTCGACGGTGTCGAGATCTCAAACCTCGCCGGCGAGGAATGCCGTCGCGTGGTGGGCCTTGTGAGCCAGGACGTGCACGTGTTCGACACCACGATTGAGGAGAACCTGCGTGTGGCAAGGCGGGAGGCGACACCTCGCGAGCTGCGTGCGGCACTCGCCGAAGCACGGCTGCTGGATTGGGTCGACGGCCTGCCCGACGGCCTGCGAACCGAAGTGGGGAGCGGGGAGTGCGCATGAGTGGTGGGCAACGCCGGCGTCTGGCGATAGCACGGGCGCTGCTGGCCGGCTTCCCGATTTTGATCCTCGATGAGCCCGGCGAGCACCTCGATACCGTGACCGCTGATGCGATCGTCGCCGACCTGTTGGCCGCCGAGCGCGGCGGCGCGACGTTGCTGATCACCCACCGGCTCGTCGGCCTGGAGGAGGTCGACGAGATCGTCGTGCTCGACCAAGGAGCGGTAATCGAACGCGGCGCCCACGCAGATCTCCTCATACGCAGAGGACACTACGCTGCGTCGTGGGGGCGCGATTCGGGTAACGGTGTCTCGAGATGACCAACGATCTCGCCCGCTGGCAGTTCGCGACGACGAGCATCTACCACTTCTTGTTCGTGCCGGTGACGATCGGGTTGGCGCTCTTGGTGGCGATGCTGCAGACGGCGTGGTACCGCAACGAAAAGCCCGAGTACCGCAGGTTGACTCGCTTTTTCGGGACGCTGCTGCTCATCAACGTCGCGGTGGGTGTTGTAACAGGGCTCGTGCAGGAGTTCGAGTTCGGGATGAACTGGTCGAGCTATTCGCGCTTTGTTGGCGATGTGTTCGGCGGGCCGCTGGCGATGGAGGGGTTGGCGGCATTCTTCCTGGAGTCGACATTCCTGGGCTTGTGGCTGTTCGGATGGGATCGCCTGCCCAAGCGGATTCACCTCGCCTGTATCTGGCTGGTGGCATTCGGCGCTGCTCTCTCGGCGCTGTTCATCATGGCGGCCAACTCGTGGATGCAGCACCCTGTCGGGTACACGCTCAACAGCCACCATCAGCCCCATCTGAACAACATCGGCGCGCTGTTCACCAACCCGACCTTCCTGTGGGGGTACGTGCACGTGCTGCTTGCCGCTGCGATCACCGGGTCGATGGTGATGCTCGCGATCTCCGCGTGGTATTTGAGCAAGGGTCGCGAGGTGGAGGCGTTCAAGAAGACCGCGTCACTGTCGCTGGCGGTGCTCATCCCGTCGATCGTGCTGGCCCTGTTCGTGGGCAGCGAGCTGGGAGTGGTGGAGGCGAAGTACCAGCCGATGAAGATCGCCGCCGCCGAGGCGCAGTGGGAAAACTGTCAGCCGTGTTCCTTCTCCCTTTTTCAGATCGGAGGCGGCAAAAACGACAAGACACCGTCGCAGATAATCGAAGTGCCGCACGTGCTTTCGCTGCTGGCGACCAATTCATGGAGCGGCGCCGTGGTGGGTCTCAGCCAGCTGCAGCGGGAATACGAAGCGAAGTACGGCCCGGGAAATTACGTGCCGGACGTGTTCATCCAGTACTGGTCGATGCGGATCATGGCCTACACCGCCGCGCTCGTGTTGCTGCTCGCGCTGTGGGGAGCGTGGCTGCTTCACCGCGGCAGGCTTGAGCACTCCAGGTGGTTCCTGCGTTTGTCGGTCTGGGCGGTGGTGACACCGTTTGTGATGAACACGGCGGGCTGGATGCTGACCGAGAACGGACGCCAGCCGTGGATCGTGCAGGGACTGATGAAGACGATAGACGCGAGCTCCCCGTCGGTGACCTCGACAGACATCTGGATCAGCCTGATCGTGTTCGTCTTGATCTACATCGCGCTGGGCGCGGCCGACCTGTTCTTGATGCTGCGTTACTCACGCAATGGCCTCGGTCACGAGGAAGGCCATTCTCAAAGTGAAACCCACGAGGGAGCCGGGGCGATTCCGGCGCTCACCTACTCGATGCAACTTCACACACTCTGGTTCATCATCCTCGCGCTGCTATGGGTGGGCTTCTTCGTACTCGAGGGCTTTGATTTCGGTGTAGGCGTGTTGCACACTGTCGTGGGTAAGACGGAGACAGGAATGCGTGTCGCGCTGAACGCGATCGGCCCGTTCTGGGACGGCAACGAGGTGTGGCTGGTCGTGGCAGGGGCGGGTATGTTCGCGGCCTTTCCGAACTGGTACGCGACGATGTTCTCGGCGCTTTATCTTGCGCTGCTGTTGGTGCTCGCCGCGTTGATCGCGCGTGGCGTGGCGTTCGAGTTCAGAGGTAAGAGCGAGAACCCCCGCTGGCGCAAGGCGTTTACATGGTGCACGACGCTCGGCAGCCTGCTCGTGCCGCTGTTGATCGGGGTTGGGCTTGGCGACCTGCTGAAGGGGTTGCCGATCGACTCCGCCCATGAGTACACCGGCGACTTCTTCGACCTGCTGACCCCCTATGGCCTGTGGACAGGAGTGACGATCCTCGGTCTCTGTCTCCTGCACGGGGCTACGTTCCTCGCGCTGAAGACAACCGACGAAGTGCGGCAGCGAGCGCGCGCGATCGCAAGGCCGCTCGGCTGGGCGGCGATCGTGCTCGTCCTCGGCTGGGTCATCTGGACAAGAGCGATCGGCAAGACCCAGGTGCCGGGCCCTGTCGAAATCCTCGCGCTGTTGGCGGTGATCTTCGCCGCAAGGCTCGCCACCACCGAGCACGAGGGCTGGGCCTTCGCGGCATCGGCCACTGCGATCGCGGCCACCGTCGGCTCGATCTTCATCGACCTCTATCCGAACGTGATGGTCTCCAGCACGAGCGCCGCCTTCAACCTGACAGTCAACAATTCTGCCGCCGGCTCTTACGCCCTGACGGTCATGACCATCGTCACAGTCGTCTTCTTCCCGCTCGTCCTGCTCTACCAGGGCTGGTCGTTCTACGTCTTCCGGGCCCGGGTGAAGGCTCCCCCGGAGCCGACAGCACAGCAGCCTGGCGCTGCACCAGCAGCGCCGTAAGTCTTACCCATCAGGCGCCAGGAAGTAAATCCGCGCGGGTGGGTGCGGGGACCATGAGAAGACGTGCCACTTTGCACCGCGATACCTGACGGCGCCATGGCGGGGAATGTGGAGCGGGCCGCGGTTGAGCCCGGCTATCTGACGGGCTCCGATGCGGACATATGCGGGACTGGCGGTCGCGCCCTGGAGCGTGCCGACGAACTGCTGGTAGTGCGCGGCGAGCGGTGTGAAGCGGGCAGCGACGTGCTCGACCACGTTGCGCCACGCGGCAAGACGCAGCGCCTGGCAGCTTTTCGCTGCCTCCGCCGGGGTTGGCACAGGCACGAAGATGGCGGCTTGCAGCTTTCCTTCGGGGAAGGCATTGTGGTGAAGCACTCTTGCGAAATAGGCGCCAGCGCCGACTTTCACAATCGTGCCGTCGGCCACGGCAGACGGCACGGGCTTGAGCGTGCCCATCAGAAAGGCGCCGGGAGGACGAGGGGTCCCATACAGGTCGATTGGCACGCCGATGAAGCGGCTGACGAGCTTCACATAGCCCACGTCGTCCTGCACCGACATCGTGTAGGCGCCGACCTTCTTGCCGTTCACTCTCAGTGGCCCCGACACTGGCGCGATGATGTACGGGCCGCCGACGTCAGCCAGGACATGCCCGTTCTGAGTGACGCGCAGCCGCACGATGTGCCAGTGGGGTGCATAGACGATCGAGTAGACCGCCTTGTGGACCGCCCGCGCATCGGAGCTCGCGAGCGCGCCCAATAGCTCTCGCGAGCCGGTGATGTGGATGACGTCGGTCCTCACCTCGCGGCTGTGGACCTCGCCTTCATAGATCCGCCGCGCCACCCGGTCGTAGACAGACGCGACGGTCCGCGCGCTCCTGGCGTCGCAGGGCGGGCCTGGTGCGGCGGGCGTGGGGCGCAAAGCCAAGCTGCCGACGGCTGCCGGGCTGTCTGGGCCGGTCGACCGCGATTTGTGCACGACCGTTCCCGATTCGTCCGGGTCCGCTACGGCGACCGCCCCACCGACCAGGGCGAGCAGCGCGATCCCCGCCGCAAGCCAGCGCAGGGTCGGTCGTTTTCGTCTTGCGAACACCGGGTGAGCTTCGGGGGCGGTCCTTAGCGCCAGATGTGCGGCACATGAGAGATGTCACATGCCGGAGACCGCCCAGTAAATGCTACGCGAACACTTGGTTGGCCATCGTGGGATCGCCGAGCGTGTCGAAGCCGGTGAGCTTGCCGGCGGCGTTGTAGGTGAGCACGTCGGCGTTCTCCACCGAGTTTCCATTGAGAGTGACGGTCGTGAGCACGACCACCTTCTCGCCCTCGGCGATGAAGTCGTGTGGTGCGGTGCGGAAGTCCGCGCCGAGGAACTTCCCCCATAGCTCACCTACGGCCTGCTTGCCTTTGTAGGAGCCGGTGAGCGCGTTTTTGCCGCGCACGGTCCAGGAGATCGAGTCGTCGATGTCGCGCATCGCGCCCTCCGCGTCGCCACTGCTGAACGCGGCATAGGCAGCTTGTGCTGTCTGCTTGTTCTCTTGTGCACTCATGGGTGTCGCCTTTCTGCGAGGTGGTAAAGGCAAGGGCCGAGCCCGCCCGCTTGTGCGGGCTCGCGCCTGTAGCGACCACAGCGCCGGAAATCGGTGGGTGATGGGCCGAGCGCTACTCCCACGGTGTACCCGGACGGCGGCGATCCCATCCGCGCCACGGCACAACTCGCTCAGATACGTCTTGTGTGCGGTCACCTCCGGTTGGCCCACTACGCTTTCAGGTCATGAGCTCCGGGCACGACGAGCGCGTTGCGGTCATCGACCTCGGGTCGAACTCGTTTCGGATGGTCGTGTTCAACGCGGGCGAGAAGGAGTGGTCGCGCGAGGACGAGCGCTCGGCGGCGGTACGTATCGGCCAGGGCCTCGCCGCGAGCGGACGGCTGAGCGAGGAGGCGATAGCACGCGCTCTTACCACGCTCGACGGGTTCGCCGAGCTGTGCGAACGCCGTGGGCTTTCAGGGCACGAGGTCGATGCGGTGGCGACAAGCGCGATCCGCGACGCGGAGAACGGGGATGAGTTCTTGGAGCGGGTACGACTGCGGACGGGACTCGACGTGCGCGTCCTCAGCCGGGAGCAGGAGGCGCGCTACGGGTACCTGGCGGCGGTTCACTCGACCACGCTCACCGACGGCTGCGTCCTGGACCTCGGTGGTGGGTCGATGCAGCTCGTGCACGTCGCCGGGCGTATCGCGCGCGAGTCAGGGTCGTGGCGGCTGGGGGCTGTACGGATGACCGAGCGTTTCCTTGCGGATGAAGGACCCGCCCACCCCGCCAAGCGGAGCCAGTGCAAGGCGCTGCAAGCGCACGTCGCGCGCAAGCTCGAGCGGGCGCCTTGGTTGGGAGCGACAGGCCGGCAATTGATCGGTCTGGGCGGGACTGTTCGCAACCTCGCCACCGCCGCCGAGCGGGCGGCAGGGTTGCCCGACGAGGAGGTGCAGGGGTTCCTGCTTACTCGAGAGGCCCTGGATGAGCTGATCTGTCGTCTTGCGGCGCTGCCCGCGGCCGAGCGGGGGAGTGTGCCGGGGATCAAACCCGCACGTGCCGACATCGTGCTGGCGGGGGCGCTTGTGATCCAGGAGGTGATGCGCCGTGGCGAGTTCGAAGCGCTCGAGGTGACGGGTGCGGGCTTGCGCGAGGGCATCTTCTTCGAGCGACGCTTG
Organism: uncultured Solirubrobacterales bacterium; assembly: GCA_963702905.1. Taxonomy (GTDB): domain Bacteria; phylum Actinomycetota; class Thermoleophilia; order Solirubrobacterales; family Solirubrobacteraceae; genus Palsa-744. The sequence goes on along the minus strand of OY969769.1, from coordinate 2,431,162 downwards.
ATTGGTCGCCAGGCAGAGGTGGCGCTTGCCGCCCGTGACGTGCGCGCCGCTTGATCTGCGGCTCCGGTCGGATCGGTCCTAGGGTTCGACCGCTGTGAGCGCGGCTTCGCGGCCGGCGCAATCGAAGAGCACGAGTGTTCGTGGCCCGGGGATGGGACCGTGCCAGGCGGCGGCCGGGACTTGTGGGCAGGCGCGCAGCACCGCTGCCGTAGCGCGATTGCCCCCACGGTCGGCGTAGGCGCCGCCGAGCACCACGTAGCGGGCCTCGTCACGTGCGATCAGCTTGGCCAGGCTCGGGCCGTCGAGGACAGGGTCACTGCCGCCGTAGCCGCCGAGCGCGGCGGCGCGGGAGCCGAGCAGGATCAGCGGCGCCGCGGTGGGTGAGGCGTCGGCGAGCACGCTGAAGCGGGCGGTCGGGCGATGGCTGTCAACGTAGCGGGCGAGGTTCACTGCGATGCGCGTTTCGGCGGGGTCGATCCCGAACTTGCCCGAACCGGTGGCTTCATGTGGTCCGGCCGCTGGGAATGTGCCCTCGGTGGGCGCGAGCCACGTGGTCGCGGCATAGGCGCCGGTGGCGATCGCGAGCACTGCCAGCAGGAAGGCGCAGGCGAGCGCACCCAGCTTGCGCGTGGGTCCCCCGATCAGGGCCAGCGCCGCGAGCAGCAGGCCGACGGCGGCGCCGACGATGAGAATGGGGATGAACCACTGCATGTAGTGCTGCTCTTTGAGGATTGAGATCTGTGCCGCCACCGTGGCGATCACGGCGCAAGGGAGCAGCAGTGCGCGCGCGTCGCGGTCTCGTAGGAAGCGCGTGAAGGCGACTATCCCCGCGCCGATCATCGCCGCGGCGGGGGGCGCCATCGCGGAGATGTAGTAGGGGTGGACGATCCCTTTTGAGAGGCTGAGCACGGCGAGCTCCACGAGCAGCCAGCCGCCGAGCACGATCAGAACGGCAAGTCGAGGATCGCGCCGCCAGTCCCCCTCGGCGGCGACCTCTGGCTCAGATGGCGCCTCGCGCGTGCCACGGGGGCCAATCAAGGTCAGCGCAAGCGCGAGCAACCCAAACAGCGCCAGCGGCAACATCCATGCGCCCTGTCCGGCGAGCTCGGCGTCAAACAGGCGCAGCGGGCCGGTCGCGCCGCCGAAGGCGATCGGGTTGCGGTGACGGCCGTTTGGCAGGTCCCGTGATGCCGCCTTCGTGGTACGGAGCTTGGCCGCTCTCAGACGCGCCCGTGCAGCCGGGGTGCTCGGCGGCTTGTGGTGGACAGGACCGTTGACCACACCGCCCGCGCGTCTGGCGACGTTGCCCGGCCCGCCTGCCTCGCCTTCCACGCGCCCGAGCCCGTTGTATTCGAACGTGAGCCCGATCTCGGTGTTGTTGGTGGAGCTGCCCACGAACGGTCGCTTGGAGGCGGGGGTGGCTTCCACGAGCGCGATCCAAGAGAAGGACACGGCCCCCATCACCACGCCGGCCACGAGCAGCTTGCCGGCGCGTCGGTACCACACGCCGGGCGCGCATACGAGATACGCAAGCGCGATCCCCGGCACCACCAGGTAGGCGGCAAGCGTCTTGGTATTGAAGGCCAGCCCCACGAACACGGCTGAGGCGAGCAGCGAGCGCCACCGCCCGCTCTCGATCGCCGCAAGCACATCCGCACAGGCGAGCAGCATCAGCAGCACGAGCAACGGGTCGACGCCGTTGTCGCGCGACACCGCAACCCACGAGGGGAACACGGCAAGCGCGAGCGCCCCGGCGAGGCCCGCGAAGATACCCAGCCTCCGTGAGAGCACGAGGTAGAGCACCCACACGGTGAGCGTGCCGATGAGCGCCTCCGGCAACAGCAGGCTGAGTGGGGTGAAGCCGAACAGCTTCGCGCTCACTGCTTGCGGCCAGACGCCGAGCGGGGGCTTGTCGATCGTCACGAGCCCACCCTGGTCAAAGGAGACGAACAGGAAGTTGTGAAGCGAGCCGAGCATCGACTTGACACCCGCCGAGTAGAACGTGTTCCCCCACTCGTTCTGCGAGAGCTTGTAGGTGTTCAGGAACGCCGACAGCGCGAGGATCGCCGCGAGCGCCACCCGGTGGGGCTGTAGGAGCTTGCGTACCGTCTCCATCAAGCCCCGGACCTCACCGCTTCGACTGTCTGCACACACGGTGGAGGCGCGAACCCGGCCTGGATCAAAGCACCGGGGAGACCGTGCGGGGGCGGTTCAAACGCGACGAGCGCCTGCTCGGTGAGCGTGGGCTGGTCGATACGGGGGCCTTCGATGCGGCGAGCTCCCGGCGCGGGCGCTCCAAGCAGGGAGAAGCCGATCGTGGTCGAGCCGGAAGGGAGGGCCACGTGCCTCGAGATCTTCACCGGCTTGACCGTGAGCGTTCTCGTTTCACTCTCCCCACCGGGGTAGTGGATCAGCAGCGTCATCGGCTTCGGCCCGGGCATGCTCATTTGCATCTGAAGGGTGGCCGCACGCGGGATGGGGGAGGGGTTGTCAACTTCCAGCCCGTCGGAGCCACAGAAGACGCGGATTGGGTTCAGCGTGTGGGAGCGCAGTTCCTGCGTCTGGGTCGTGCCGTGGGCACGAGCGAGCGCCGCGGCGAAGGGGCGCAGGTCGAAGAACAGGAGATCGCCGGCGGGACTGCGCAGGGGCATCACCCCAAGCAGCTTCCTCAGCATGGGCGCCAGGCGCGGCCTTACCGTGGCGCTATAGCCGTGCGGGTCGATCCACAGCCCCTGGAAGCCGTCGACCGCGGCAGCCGCCAGCGAGAGGTAGAGCGGCTTTGACGCAAGCTCCGCCTGCCAGTCAGCCGGCCGTCCCTTCATTGCGCCGTAGCTCCAGCGCAGATCTCGCGAGTGGATGTAGCCGCGCGCCAGCTCGTAGGTTGTGCCGAAGTTGGGGTTGGGCGGAGATACGCTCGTGCCGGTCGCGCCGTATCCCTCGGGGAAGGGGACGTAGGGAAGTTGGAAGATCGACGCCCGAGGAGGCATGCGCGCTTCGATCTCCTGCACGAACCTCCCATCGCTGCGCCACTGGGCTGCGTTCTTCGCATACTTGGGGACGAAGAAGCCGGACGTCTCGTCAAGCACGCCGAAGACGAGCACCCCTGCGAGCATTGCTGCCGCCCCGAGCCGCCCGGCACCCGTGCCGGCGAGCCTGCGCCGCCCGCCGTCGAGCAGCAGCGCAACTGCGTACAGCGAGAAGAAGGCGATGAGGAGCGAGATGCGATTCCAACCGCGGATGTCGCGCGTGACGAAGAAGGCGATCAGGCTCGCGATACCACCGATCGTGGCGAGCACGAAACACAGCGCCACACCCAGCGCGGCGGGCCGATAGGCGGAGCTCAAGAGCCGATTCGTCCTACGTTGGAGCACGCTCGCCGCCCCGGCGACGCCAGCGATGGAGGCCAAAGCCACGACCGCCAGCCACAGGAATCCGGCGCTACCAACGGCTCCCAGGTTCTCGAAGCACGCCTCGCAATAGCCGGTGGAAGTAGCTTCGGTGTAGCGCTGGTTCACATGGGAGAGCGGTCCGAAGCGGTGCTGTTGCACCGGCAGCAGCAGGTCCGTGAGCCGCAAGCCGAACTGGTCGGCTTCGATCGTGGTGCGCTTGATCGCAACGTTCGTGCCATGCGTGGATCGGTAGGACAGGCTGGGCGCGAGGTTGGCTGCAAGCGTTATCGCGACGAGGGTCGCGGCAACGGTCCCAGAAAGAGCCACTCCCCACCCGCGGCCGACGAGCAGCGCCAGCAGGCTGCCCGCCAGCAGCAAGAGGAGCGCGAACACCGCGTAATAGAGGCCGGTGGAACCGACGATCAGGCAGCACACGACGGTGAGCAGCGAGGTGCCCGAGACCCACGTGCCCGCGCGCCGCGCCAACCCGCCAGGTTGCGCCGCTTGTGTCTTTCGTCGTGCGAACAGCCCGCGCTCGTCCCACAGCCGCAGGAACAGGAGCGCGCCGAGTGGGACCCCGTAGTAGGCCGATAGCAGAACCTGCGACTCGCCGCGATAGAAGTGGTAGGGGAGCAGCGCGAAGATCACCGCGCACACCAGCGCCGCGCCGACTGACACCCGCAGCAGGCGCAGCGCCGCGTACGCGCTCCCGGCGGTGAGCGGGAAGGTGAGCATGAAGAACACATTCAGCACCCACGCGGGGTTCTGCGAGAACACCCCAAGCCCGCGTATAAACAGCAGGTTGAGGTTGTCGGCGCCCTGGGGGAAGTCGTAGAGCTGTAGTCCAAAAGGGGCACCGAGGCTGGGGTTGGTCTCGTAGCCACCGTGCGTGAGGATCGACTTGACGAGCAGCAGGTAGAACTTCGCGTCCCCCTCGCTGGCGTAGTTCCACGGCAGCGAGAGGCTCCCGTCGCTGGTGTGCAGCACGAGCGCCGCGACGAGCGTGCTCAGGAAGATCGCCGCGAGTGCTCCGGCGAGCACGCCACCTCGCGCGCGTAGACGGGCGCTCATCGAGCGAGGGTCGCCAGCAACCGGTCGAGGTCGTGCTCGTTGTTCCAGGCGCCCACCGATGCGCGCAGCCACGGCTTGCCGGGGATGTCGCGCAGCACGATCCCAGCCTCGGCAAGCGTCCCCCGCTCGGCTTCGGGGTCGGGGCTCGAGAAGGCCACCAATGTGGTGGGTCCGCGCGGGGTGACTTCGCGGCCGGTCGTGCCCAAGCGCTCGACAAGCGAGGTGGCAAGCGCGAGCGAACGCTCGTGCACGGCGGCCCAGCCGGCCCCCTCCAGCACTTCGATCGCGGCGAGCGCGGTGGCGAGCGCCTCGGCGGAGAGCGCGAGCGTGTCGAAGCGGCGCGCGTCCTCGTGTAGGCGCGCGTCGATGCCCGCCTCGGGGTCGAGCAGGTTGCCGTACCCGCGCCGCTTTGACCGCACCCGCTCGCGCAGCTCGGGCGTTACATAGAGCATTCCTGTCCCGTCTGGCCCGCACAGCCACTTCTGGCCCGCCCCGGCGTAGGCGTCGCAGCCGAGCGCGCGCACGTCCGTATGGATGGCGCCCACACCCTGTGCGCCGTCGAGCACTACCGGGATCTCCAGCTCGGCGAGGGCCGTCGGCGCAAGGCGTCCGGTCATCCAGCTCACGTGCGAGCACGCCACCAGACGGGTCTGGGGGGCTACCTGCTCGGCGAGCTGCTCAAACGGCGCCATCCGCACTACTACGCCATTCGCGTCGCGTGCGGCGGCGAGCACGCCGAGCAGCCCCGGGTGCTCCTCGTCGCTGGTGAGGATCTCCTCGCCCGGTTGCAAGTCGAGCCCGTCGATCACGATCGACAGGCCCTCGGTGGCGCACGTCGTGAGCGCCACCTCCTCTGGAGCGCAGCCGAGCGCGCGCGCGTAGCAGCCGCGTAGCGCCGTGCCGAGCTCCGCTCGCCGTTCAAAGTGTGCGCGCGCCCGGCCATGCTCGGTCTCGCCAAGCAACTCTTGCCCACCCGCCCGCGCGGCGGCCGCGGGCAGCGGTCCGTCGGTGCCCGCGTTCAAGTACGCGGTGTGCTCAAGCACAGGAAACTGGGCGCGCAGGGTGCGGAGATCCACGGGCATGGCAGGATAGGGACTGTGATGGCGGAGGAGCGCAAGCAGACGCCCCTGTGGACACCCTCACCCGAGCGTGTCGCCGGGTCGAGGATGACCGCTTTCATGCGGTGGGTGGAAGAGCGCCACGGCCGGCGCTTCGAGGACTACAGGTCGCTGTGGCAGTGGTCGGTGGATGAGCTCGACCAGTTTTGGGGTGACATTTGGGAGTACTTCGGCGTACGTGTCTCCAATCCCTACGAGCGGGTGCTCGGCTCGTCCGAGATGCCAGGAGCCCGCTGGTTTGAGGGAGCGATCTTGAATTACGCGGAGAACATGCTCCTGCGCGACCGCGACCCACAGGCGATCGCGGTGCTGCACGAATCTGAGCTGCGTCCTCTCGGGGAGCTGACCTGGGGCGAGCTCTCCCGGCAGGTGGCGGAGGTCGCTGAGGGTCTTCGCTCGCTCGGAGTGGTGAGCGGGGATCGCGTGGCTGGGTACATGCCAAACGTTCCCGAGACGCTCGTGGCGTTCCTGGCGTGCGCGAGCATCGGGGCGATCTGGTCGTGTGCGGCCCCCGAGTTCGGCGCGCGCAGCGTGGTGGATCGCTTCGCCCAGATCGAGCCGAAGGCGATGTTCGTGGTGGACGGCTACCGCCACGGTGGCAAGGACTTCGACCGGACGGACGCTCTCGCCACGATCCTTGGGGGGCTACCCACACTCGAGCACACGATCCTGCTCCCCTACCTCGATGCGACCGCCGACGCTGAAGGACTGCCGGGCGGGCTGACATGGGAGGAGCTTGCCGCGCGCGGGAGGGGTGCACCGCCACACTTCGAGCAGGTTGAGTTTGAACATCCCTTGTGGGTGCTCTACTCCTCGGGCACCACCGGGCTGCCGAAGGCGATCGTGCACGGCCACGGGGGAATCCTTGTTGAGCAACTGAAGAAGAGCATGCTCCACCTCGACCTGCACGAGGGGGACCGCATGTTCTGGTTCACCACCACCGGCTGGATGATGTGGAACTTCCTGATCGGCTGCCTGTTCGGGGACGCCGCGATTGTCCTCTACGACGGCAGTCCCGGATATCCCGATCTGGGCAGGCTGTGGGCGTTGGTCGAGCGCACCGGCATTACCTGCATGGGGGTGAGCGCGGGCTTTCTCACGAGCTGCGAAAAGGGTGGGGTGGAGCCGGCCCGCGATTTCGACCTGAGCACGCTGCGGTCCATCGGGTCGACCGGCTCGCCGCTACCGCCCGAGGGCTTTCATTGGGTGTACGGGCAGGTAGGGGCCAATATTTGGCTGTTCTCCACCAGTGGCGGCACCGACGTGTGCACGGCGTTCGTGGGTGGCTGTCCACTGCTGCCCGTGTACGAGGGGGAGATCCAGTGTCGTGCCCTGGGCTGCGCGGTGGAGGCGTGGGACGAGCTAGGGCACCCACTCGAAGACGAGGTGGGAGAGCTGGTGCTCACAAAGCCACTTCCCTCGATGCCGCTGTTCCTGTGGGGGGACCCTGACGGTGAGCGTTATCGCGAAAGCTACTTCGACATGTTCCCAGGCATCTGGAGGCACGGCGACTGGGTTCGCATCACCCCGCGCGGGGGCGCCGTGATCTACGGCCGCTCCGACTCCACGATCAACCGTCAAGGGGTGAGGATGGGGACGAGCGAGATCTATCGCGCGACCTCCGCTGTGGAGGAGGTCACCGATGCGCTGGTGGTGGACGTGCCGAGCGAGAACGGCGAGGGCGAGCTGTGGATGGTGTTGTTTGTCGTATTGCGCGAGGGTGTGACGCTCAGTGAGGAGCTTGAGGGGCGGATCAAGCGGCGTGTGCGCGAGGACTGCTCACCGCGCCACGTCCCCAACCAGATCCTCCAGATCGAGGAGGTGCCGCGCACGCTCTCGGGGAAGGTCCTGGAGGTGCCGATCAAGCGCATCCTGATGGGCGCCGCCCCGGATGAGGCGGCGAGCGTGGAGTCGCTTGCCAACCCGCGGGCGCTTGACTACTTCGTGGAGCTCGCGCAGCGTCGCCGTAGCGGCGAGGGGGAGACCGCGGGCCGGAGCTGAGGTGTCTTCGCCACGACGGATGTGGATGGCTGTGGAGGAGTAGTGGGCGCGCGCGTCGAACAAAAGCGCCGATGAAACGACTAGCTACCCCACCAGAGAAGCTCCCCGTCGGCGTAGGCGAGCATCAGAGCCTCTCGCTGTACATTCAGACCCGTTTCGAGGAGTGCTCGCGCTCGCAGAAGGACGTCGCCCAGTACATCGTCGACCACCTCGACGAGGCGGCCTTCCAGACGGCTGAGGAGCTCGCCCGCCGGGCGAACACTTCCAGCTCGACTGTCGTGCGCTTCTCGCAGGCGCTCGGCTTTGAGGGCTTCCCCGAGTTGCAGGCGGCGGCGCGCGACGAGTACCGGCGCGTACACGCCCAGCCGCGCGCGACGAGCGCCTCCGACAGCTCTGCGCCGCTGTTCTCACTCGATCAGAACGAGTTCGAGACAGCGCTCGCAGCCGACCATCTCAACGTGGAGGAGACTGCGCGTAAGGTGTCACGCCCGGCGGTGGAGGCGCTCACCGAGGCGATCGTGAGCGCCGAGAAGGTCTTGGTGGCCGGTACCGACCAGATGGCGTTCTTCGCAAGCTACCTGCGCCACCTCTTGATGCTGCTCGACCTGCGTGTGGACGTCGTGGCGAGCCCATCCCAGGAGGCGCTCAGCCGGTTGGGGCGGATCGACAGCACCACGCTCGTAGTCGGTCTCTCCGCGGGCCGTCCCCATCCGCTCGTGGTACGCGCGATGAAGCTTGCGCGTCACCGCAAGGCACAGACGGCCGCGATCACCGACGCCACACTCTCCGAGGTGGCAAAGCTCGCGCAGATCAAGCTCTACTACTCGTCGAACTCTCCCGCTTACGTGCGTTCACATACGGCGCTGCTCAGCCTCATCCAGGCGCTCGCCTACGGCGTGTACGCCAAGGACAGCGCCCAGTACGACGACCGCATCAAGGCCTTCCGGCTCAAGTAGCGGCGCCCGGATAAACTCCGGGACATGCGCGACGAAGCGACATTCACCGTCAAGAGCGGTCTGGCCGAGATGCTCAAGGGCGGGGTCATCATGGACGTGGTGACCCTCGAGCAGGCGAAGGTTGCCGAGGACGCCGGCGCATGCGCGGTGATGGCACTCGAGCGTGTGCCCGCCGACATCCGCCGCGACGGTGGGGTGGCGCGCATGTCAGACCCGGAGATGATCTCCGGCATCCAGGAGGCGGTCACGATCCCCGTGATGGCGAAGGCGCGAATCGGGCACTTCGTGGAGGCGCAGGTGTTGGAGGCGCTCGAGGTGGATTACATCGACGAGTCGGAGGTGCTGACGCCCGCCGACGAGTCCAACCACATCGACAAGTGGGCCTTCAAGGTGCCGTTCGTGTGCGGCGCCACGAATCTCGGCGAGGCGCTCAGACGTATCGGCGAGGGCGCGGCGATGATCCGCTCCAAGGGAGAGGCCGGCACCGGAGACATCGTGGAGGCCGTGCGTCACATGCGCGGCATCACAGGAGAGATCCGCCGCCTCGCCGCTCTTGACGACGCAGAGCTCGCGAGCGCCGCCAAGCAGCACGCCGCGCCGCTGGATCTCGTGAGGCAGGTGGCGCAAACTGGAAAACTTCCCGTGGTGCTTTTCTGCGCGGGGGGCATCGCAACACCTGCCGACGCAGCGCTGATGATGGCGCTCGGCGCCGAGGGCGTGTTTGTGGGGTCGGGCATCTTCAAGTCAGAGGACCCGCCTGCCCGTGCACGGGCGATCGTTGAGGCCACGACCCACTGGCAGGATCCTGAGCGCGTGGCGGCCGCCTCGCGCGGTCTCGGCCCGGCGATGGTGAGCCTCGAGAGCTCGAAGCTCGCCGACGAGCAGCTGCTGGCCCAGCGCGGTTGGTAGCTACGAGCGTGGGAGAGCCCTCGGGGGGCGCCCCGCTGGTTGGCGTGCTTGCGCTGCAGGGTGACTACGAGGCGCACGGGAAGGTCCTCGAGCGCCTGGGCGCGACCGTGCGTGAGGTGCGCGTGCCGGCGGATCTGGATGGACTGGAAGGCCTCGTGATCCCGGGGGGCGAGTCGACCACGATGACCTTGGGGGTAGAGCGCGAGGGCTTGGGTGAGCCGCTGCGAGAGCTGGCGGCCAAGGGCACCCCGATCCTCGGCTCGTGCGCGGGCCTGATCATGCTCGACCGCGACCACTTGGGGATCGTGGACATGGTCGCCCAACGCAACGCGTTCGGGCGGCAGGTGCGCAGCTTCGAGGCGGACATCGAGCTGAAGGGGCTTGTGGGGGGACCGCTGCGCGGAGTGTTCATCCGTGCGCCCTGGATCGCCGAGCACGGCCCGGAGGTGGAGATCCTCGCCGAGGTGGACGGCCGCGCGGTGGCGGCGCGCCAGGGCAACGCGCTGGCTGTGGCGTTCCACACAGAGCTAGGCGGAGACGACCGCGTCCACCGGATGCTGCTCGACCTCATCGCCGAGTGAGGGGAGCAGCGGCTCCTCGAGCAGGCTGAGCGCGCGGTTGAGCGCGGTGTGAATCTGCCCGGGAAGCAGTCCCTCGTCGTCAAGCCGCTCTGCTTCCTCCCATCCCCACGAGCGCGAGACGTGCATGGTGGGACGCAGGTGTGCGAAGCGACGGCCGAGAGCGCGCAGGAACGGCTCGAGGCGGACGGTGTCCTCGTCGGAGGCGTAGCCGCGCTCCAGGAGCCACGGCCACAGGTCGGGGACGATGTGGTTGCGGTGGTGGGCGCCCACCCGCTTCCAGTCCTCTCCCTGCCAACGACGGGCGTACTCAGCGGGATCGAGCTCACAGGTGAGGTAGACGCGGGTACGTACCGGTGCGTTGCGAAAGCCGAGCAGCGGCTGGGGGCGGACCTGCCATGCGTCGTTGTCCTCCTCCAGCAGCTCGCACAGACGCTCCGCGTGGCCACCCGCGTAGAGATGTTCGGCCTGGGCCTTCAGCTCACCCGGCCACAAGTGGAGCGTGAGCCGCTCCTCTTCGATGTCAAGCGCGGCGCGCTGCAGCGAGCACACCCCCAGCGCGACATCGAGACGCACGTGCACGAGACCGGCACGCTCAGGCTCGATTCCCGTTGCTTCGCGCAGCAGTGAGCGCATGCGCCACTTGCGCCGCACGGGGTCGGCGCCAACGCGTCGCAAAGTCCCGAAAGGGAGGAGTTGGCCGAAGTCCTGGTGGGCGTATGAGAGCACGTCCGCCACGATCGCTTGCTCGGCGGGAGCGAGCACTCCCAGCTCGACCAGTCGCCACCACGACTCGAGCAAGTCGTGCCAGCGCAAAAGGCAGGTGCGTCGCTCCTGAAAGTGAGTGCCGTTGAGGTTGAGCTCTGCGACGCGGTGCCCGTTGCGTCGCGCCCAGCGGCGGCACACCTTGCTCTCGAGCACCACCACGAGATCGGGGTCAAAGCGCAGGACACCGTCAAAGCGCTGGCCGCGGTCGATGTCGGTGATCTCCTCAGAGATGTCGAACGGCTCCGTGTCCGGGGTCAAGAACACGCTGACGAGCTTCCCGCGCTTCACCTGCCCGTTGGAGGCGCCTTCCTCGGAGGGATCGACGATGTTGGTCGCCTGCATGTCAACCAAGCAGTCGGGGAGCTGGGCCTGCGAGGGCTCCTCGATCAGGCGCAGCAGGGTCTCACGGGCCAGCGGCACGAGCCGCAGCACGATCATCGCGGCGCGTGTGAGCTGGTCCTCGTGTCCGCGCGATAGCTCTCGGTAGGGCTCGAACACGTTGAGGTGGGGATTCGAGGTTGTGCTCTCCATGACTCTCCCATCCTTTCCCAGGAGTCATGGAGTTTATTGTACTCTACTGTTTCAAGGGGCTTGAAAATGCACGACGCCGTCGGCTTCCCGCTCCACGACACGACCCTCATCGATCAGCAAGTCGACGTGCCCGAGCACCTCCGAGAGCGTGAGGAATGCTTGGGTGACTGCCACGTTGCCCCACATCTCCTGGGCCAGCTCATAAGCGTTGCGCGGGCGCTCCTCGATCAGCCTGCAGAGCTTGTCGGCACGGCGCTCGTGCATGCGGAAGCGCTCATCGATCAGGTCGCGGTGACCCTCCACGGGCTCGCCGTGACCGGGGTACACGACCGCCAGTTCCATCTCACGTGTCTTGCGCAGTGAATCCAGGTAGGTCATCAGCGCGCGTGGGCGTTCCGCGCTGTCCCCACCCAAAGGCTTGGAGAGCAGCGGATTTGACGAAATGTGCTTGATCAGGTGATCCCCGCCGAAAAGCTCCCCCGATGTCTCGTCCCAAAAGACGGTGTCCGAAGGCGAGTGGCCGGGACGGTGCAGCACGTGCCAGTTGCGTGAAGCGAACTCAAGTGTGTCGCCGTCGGAAAGCGGCCGCGTGACCTGTGCGGCGGCGCCCCAGGCGCGAAAGCTTGCGGAGACGGCGCGCAGGGCGTAGACAACGTCCTGGGGGATGCCGTTGCGAAGCATGATGGAGGCGGAGAAGCTGTCGTTCTCTTCCATCTGGTGCTTGTAGTCGGCAAGCCAAGGGGCGAGCCGGTCGAGCGCGCACACCTCGGCGCCAGACCGCGTGGCGAGGATCTGCACAAGCCCGATGTGGTCGATGTGCTGGTGGGTGACGACGATCCGCTTAAGATCGTCGACGCGGTGGCCGTGCGCGTCGAGCATCGCCTCCATCGTGGTGAGCGAGGTGGCGGAGTTGGGCCCGGCGTCGAGCAGCGTGAGCGGGTCGTCCTCGATCAGGTAGCAATTGACGCGCCCGACGGCGAAAGGGGTGGGTATGGCCAGGCAGTGGATGCCCCGCTCGGCAGCTCGGTCGAGCGCCTGTCCGGCCTCGCTCACGAGCGAATCAACGCCAACACCTCGTCGCGCTTCTGCTCCATGTGGGCGTGCGAGCGCAACGACTCAAGGCACAGGCGCAGGAGCGGCTCGGTGTTGGAGGGGCGCACGTTGAAGTGCCAGTCCTCGTAGTCGACGGAAACCCCGTCGAGCCGGCTCTGGGTGGCGTCGGAGTAGCGCTCTGCGATCTCCTGCATCTTGGCCTGCTGGTCTGAGACCTCGGTGTTGATCTCTCCGGAGATGAAGTAACGCTCGCGGAAGGGGGCGAGCAGCTCGGAGAGGCGCTTGCCCTGTAGCGAGAGCTGCTCGAGGATGAGCAGCGCCGGGATCGTGCCGGAGTCGGCGCAGTAGAAGTCGCGGAAGTAGTAATGGCCTGAGACCTCGCCCCCGAACAACGAGCCTTCCTCGTGCATACGGGTCTTGAAGAAGGCGTGGCCGACGCGGTTGACGTGGGCGACACCCCCGAGGCGCTCGACGGTGTGGGGGACGGCCCAGCTTGCGCGCACGTCATAGAGGATCGTCGAGGGGTGGGTGGGATCCGATTTCTTGCCCAACAGCGACTCCGCTAGTAGCGCTGTGAGGAAGTCGCCGTCCACGAACTCGCCGGTGTCGTCGATGAAGAAGCAGCGGTCGGCGTCGCCGTCCCAGGCGATGCCGAGGTCGGCTCCTGTCTCACGGACCTTGTCGATGATGAACTGACGGTTCTCGGGCAGCAGCGGATTGGGCTCGTGGTCGGGGAAGTTGCCGTCGGGCGTCCAGTAGGTCTCGATCAGATCGAGCCCGAGGCCGTCGAGCAGCGGACCGACCATCGGTCCGGCCATGCCGTTGCCGCCGTCCACCACCACCTTCAACGGGCGTACGGCAGAAGCGTCGATCGTGGCTAGAGCCGCGGCCTGAAACTCCTCGTAGACGTCGACTTCTTGCAGCGTGCCGATGGGTCCGTCGCCCGCGTCGCCGAGCGGGTGGGTGGGCATCGATTCCATGACACGGCGGATGTCCTGGATACCGGCGTCACCGGAGAGCGCGATCGCGCCGTCGCGCACTAGCTTGGCGCCGGTGTAGGCCTTGGGGTTGTGCGAGGCGGTGCACATCAACCCGCCGTCCAGTCCGCGCGAGCCGACGAGGTAGTAGAGCATCTCGGTGCCGACCTGGCCGGCGTCGAGCACGTGGGCGCCCTCCATCAATAGCCCCTCGCGGTAGCGGGCGGCAAGCTCGGGCGCGGTGAGGCGCATGTCGCGACCAAGCCCGACGTGCAGCTCGCCGACGGGCTTGCCCGAGAGCTCGGAGAGCACACGCGCAAAGGCACGCCCGATGGAGAGCGCGGTGGAGGCATCGATCTGGGAGCCGTAGAGGCCGCGGATGTCGTACGCCTTGAAGATGGTGGGGTCGAGCGCCATGCGGCGCCCATCCTAGTGGCCCCTCACATCACATCGCCGCCGCAGCGTGCATAAGTATCCTGCGGGGGATGTCAGGACATTCCAAGTGGGCGAGCATCAAGCACAAGAAGGCAATCGTGGACTCGCGGCGGGGCCAGCAGTTCACGAAGCTGGCGCGGGCGGTGACAGTGGCGGCGCGCGACGGTGGGGGCGACCCGACGGGTAACGCGCCGTTGGCGCTGGCGATCGCGAAGGCGAAGGCGGCGTCGATGCCCAAGGAGAACATCGAGCGGGCAATCGCCAAAGGGACGGGCGAGGGTGGAGACGCCGATGCGATCGAGACCGTCCTCTACGAGGGCTACGGGCCGGGCGGGGTTGCGGTGTTGGTGGAGGCGTTGACCGACAACCGCAACCGCACAGGGGCGGATGTGCGCCATGCCTTCTCAAAGCACGGGGGCAACCTCGGCGAGCCGGGGTCGGTGGCGTACCTGTTCGAGAAGCAGGGGGCGATCGTGGTGGACGCGGAGCGGTATTCCGAGGATGACCTGATGGTGGCGGTGGAGGCCGGCGCGGAGGACATCTCCGCCGAGGATGAGGTCTTCGAGGTGGTGACCGGGTTGACCGACTTCGCAGCGGTGCGCTCAGCGCTCGAGGAGGCGGGCGTCGAGATCCAGAGCGCGGAGCTCGCCTACCGCCCCAAGAGCCTTGTGCCGATCGACGAGTCGCAGACCGTGAAGCTGATGAAGCTGGTCGAAGCGCTCGACGACCTCGACGACGTTGACGAGGTGTACGCGAACTTCGACGCCCCTGCGGACGTACTCGAGCGCGTTGCCGGTTAGGCCCCCAGTAGCGATCCTCTGCGGTGGACGCGGTACGCGTCTGCGCGAGCGCACGCAAGAGATCCCAAAGCCACTGGTGGAGATCGGGGGGCTGCCGATCGTGTGGCATGTGATCCAGCTCTACGCGGCGCAGGGCTTCAAGCGCTTCCTGCTTGCCACGGGGTACAAGGGTGAGCAGATAGAGCAGTTCGCGGCCGGGACGTCGTGGCCGAGCGGGGTGGAGGTGGAGTGCGTGGACACGGGCCTTGACACCCCCACGGGAGGGCGCATCAAGCTGCTCGAGCCGCACCTCGGCGGAGAGCGCTTCTGCGCGACCTACGCCGACGGCTTGGCGAGCGTGGACTTCGACGAGCTGCTGGCCTTCCAAGACTCACACGACAAGCTCGCGACGATGACGGTAGTGCGCCCCGAGCTGCAGTTCGGTGTCACGGACCTCGACGGGGAGGGGCGTGTGTTGGGCTTTCGTGAGAAGCCACGATCCGAGCACTGGATAAACGGAGGCTTCTTCTGTTTCGAGTGGGGTGTGATGGATTATTTGGATAAAAGCAGCGTGCTTGAGCGTGAGCCACTGGAGCGGTTGGCGGAGGCCGACGAGCTTCGGGCCCACCGCCACGGAGGGTTCTGGGAGTGCATGGACACCTACAAGGACGCGGTGGCGCTGAACGACCTGTGGGCGTCGGGGGAGCCACCCTGGCGGGTGCCGCAGGCGGCAGGCGTCCGGGGGGACACGCAGAATCCCTAGAGGATGATCGTGCTCGGCATAGACCCCGGCTTGGCGAACACCGGCTACGGCGTGGTGGCCAGGAGGGACGGGCGGCTCGTGGCGCTCGATGGCGGTGTGATCAAGACGCCGGCCGGCGTGCAGATCGAGCGGCGGCTGGCGAGCATCGCTGCACGCATACGAGATCTGCTCTCAGAGCACGACTGTGAGGCGGTGGCGCTCGAGGAGCTGTACTTCGGTCAGAACGCACGCAGCGCCTTCGCGGTGGGGCATGCGCGCGGCGTGAGCATGCTCGCGGCAGGGGAGCAGGGGTTGCCATGTTTCTCGTATACCCCCCAACAGGTGAAGGCGGCGG
This sequence comes from uncultured Solirubrobacterales bacterium, assembly GCA_963702905.1. Taxonomy (GTDB): domain Bacteria; phylum Actinomycetota; class Thermoleophilia; order Solirubrobacterales; family Solirubrobacteraceae; genus Palsa-744. Next base: position 2,415,500 of record OY969769.1, on the reverse strand, counting down.
TGTGCGGTCACGGTCGCGCGGGCAAGGAGCAGGTGGCGAGGATGGTGCAGACCCTGCTCGCGCTCCCGGAGGCGCCGTCGGAGGACCATGCCTCCGACGCTCTGGCTGTGGCGCTCTGTCATCTGAACGGCACGCCGCTGGCCGACGCGGTGCAGCGTGCGGTGGTGGCCGCCGGGGCCGGCCGATGATCGCGCTGTTGAAGGGGGAGGTGGCGATCCGCCGCTCAGACCACGTGGTCGTGTTGTGCGGTGGCGTGGGCTATCGCGCGGCGGTGTCGGCGGAGACGTTGCGCCATGTGCCGGCGGTGGGCGGAGAAACGATGCTTCACACCCACCTGGTGGTGCGCGACGACGCGCTCTTGTTGCACGGCTTTCACTCCGAGCAGGAGCGTGACCTTTTCCTGATGCTGATATCCGTGCAGGCGGTGGGCCCGAAGGTGGCGGTGGCGGTGCTCTCAAGCGGCTCCCCACGCGAGCTGCTGGCGGCGATCGCGGGAGCTGACGCTGCGCGCTTCCAGGCGGTGCCGGGGATCGGCAAGCGCACGGCGGAGCGGATCATCGTCGAGCTACGCGAGAAGGTGGGCGTCGAGAGCGGGCTCGAGAGCGTGGTGGTGAGTGGTGCTCGCGACGACGGCCCGCGCGTACTGGCGCGCGAGGGGTTGCTGGCGCTCGGCTACGACGCAATCGAAGCGGAGGAGCTGTTGCGAGGGCTTGAGGGAGAGAGCGCGGAGGAGCTGATCGCAAACGCGCTGCGGACGGCGCGGGCGGCATGACGATCGAGACCGAGCGCATCCAAACCCCGTACTTGACGCCCGAAGACGAGCTTGACCGCTCGCTGCGCCCACGGGCGCTCGACGAGTTCATCGGCCAGCCGACGTTGCGCGAACAACTCGCCGTAGCGATCGAGGCCGCGCGCGGCCGGGGCGAGGCGCTTGACCATCTGCTGCTGGCGGGACCGCCGGGCTTGGGCAAGACCTCGCTTGCGCAGATCGTGGCGGCGGAGCTTGAAGTGCCGTTCGTGCAGACCGCCGGACCGGCGCTCGAGCGCAAGGGCGACATCGCGGCGTTTCTGACTGCGCTCGAGCCCCGCAGCGTGTTCTTCGTGGATGAGATCCACCGTCTGCCACGCACCCTGGAGGAGACGTTTTACCCGGCGATGGAGGACCGCCGCCTGCCGATCACCGTCGGGCAGGGCGCGGGCGCACGGGTGGTGACCCTGGAGCTGCCCCAGTTCACGCTTATTGGCGCGACCACGCGCGCGGGCCTGCTGACGACCCCACTGCGCGACCGCTTCGGTATCCAGGCACGACTCGAGCACTACGGGACCAGCGACCTCGCGCAGATCGTGAGGCGCTCGGCGGAGATCCTGCAGATCGCCATAGACGAGCAGGGGGCGCTCGCGATCGCCGCGCGCAGCCGCGGCACGCCGCGCGTGGCCAACCGTCTGCTCAAGCGTGTGCGCGACTACGCAGAGGTGAGACTCGACGGAGTTGTGGGCGGCGACGCCGCGCAGGGCGCACTGGAGCTGCTCGAGGTGGACGAGCGCGGGCTCGACCGGCTCGACCGTGAGATCCTCAGGGCGATCTGCGTCAAGTTCGACGGCGGGCCGGTGGGGCTTTCCACGCTCGCGGTGGCGGTGGGCGAGGAGCAGGACACGATCGAGGATGTGTACGAGCCCTACCTGCTGCAGCAGGGGTTGATCCAGCGCACCGCCCGTGGCAGGACGGCGACGGCCGCGGCTTTCGAGCACGTCGGTGTTGAGCCGCCCTCACGCGAGTCAGAGGCGAGCGCTCTCTTCTAGACACGAGTGGGCAGCACGGCGGTTACACGCCCTGGGGCCGGCTCGCGTACTCTTGAGTGCCATGGCGCATCCCTTCATCTGTCCCAACTGCGGGCACCGCACGAGCGAGATCGACCGCAACGTTGGCTTCACGCGCCAGCCGAAGGGCTGCACGAAGTGTGGCTTCGCCTTCCTTTACGAGCTGCTCGACGACTACTACCCGGCGCCGGACGCCGCGTTCTTCGTGTGCGACGGCGAGGGGCGCGTGATCGGGTGTGGCAAGAACTCTTTCGCCTTCACGGGTGTGGAGGAGGAGGACGTGATCGGCCAGCGTGTCGAGCAGGTGCTCGGACTGAAATTCGAGAACGGGAACGACCCCGTCGAAACTGTGCTCGAGTGGGGGGTGCGCGCGCTCGACGTGCCCGTGCGGGTAAGCGGCGAGCGTGATGTGGAAGCCGAGGCGAAGGCGGACATGTTCCCGGCGTACGACGACGACGGTGGGCTCTTGCTCGTGCTCACCCCCGACAAGTAGGCTCTGGGGACGATGGCCGACCGCCGCCGAAACACATTTGTGCTGCTGCTCGTGCTGGGCCTCGCGCTCGCTTCGCTCGCGGTGATCGCAAGCAAGCCGACGCGGCTCGGGCTCGACCTGAAGGGCGGGGTGCAGCTCGATCTACCAGGGCCGTGCCACCGCGCAGGCGAAGGTGGACACCGAATCGCTGAACCGCGCGATCGACATCATGCGCAAGCGCGTCGATCAGCTCGGCGTCGCGCAGCCGGAAATCAAGCGCAGCGGCGGCACGGAAATCACGGTTAGCCTGCCGAGCGTCACAAACGCCCAGCGCGCACAGGAGCAGGTCGGAAAAACCGCCCAGCTCTTCTTCTACGACTGGGAGCCAAATGTGATCGGCGCGGACGGCAAGCCCGCGCCGACCGAAGGGACCGTTACGGGCGGCCCGAACCCGGCGTCGGCGGAAGCGGGATTGCCGAAGTACGAAGCGGTGCTGCGCGCGCTCAAGCGCCCGGCGATCCTCCGCAAGAACGACACGACCTACGCGACGGGCTGCACGCCCAAGCAGGTGGGCGGGTGCATCTACGGGCAGTGGTACCTGCTCGACGACACCCACAAAAAGGTGTTGCGCGGCCCCGAGGACACCGAAGCGAACCTGTACGGCGACAACCAGAAGCTGCCGAAGGGAGCGAAGACGAAGGCGGTACGCGTGAACCCCGGCACGGTGCTGGCGCAGGCGCAACCGATAACCGGCGGCAAGGAAGGCAAAGTCACTCAGCCCTCGCCGGAAAGCTGGTACGTGCTCAACGACAATCCCTCGCTGACCGGCAACAACATCAAGAGCCCGCGTCAGAGCTTCGACAACGGCGGCTCGGGTCAGCCGAACGTGACATTCGAATTCGACTCGGGCGGCAAGAAAACATTCCAGCAAGTGACCCGGGAAATCGCCGAACGCGGCCAGAACCGCCAGCTACCTGGCATCTCCAAGAACGGCGCGTTGCAGCACTTCGCGGTGGTGCTCGACAACCAGGTGATAACGGCGCCTTCGATCGACTTCACCCAGTACCCCGAAGGCATCGACGCCGCCACCGGGTCGCAGATCTCAGGCGGCTTCACGCTCACCTCGGCGCAGAACCTCGCCGACGAGCTGCAGTCCGGCGCGCTGCCGATCAAGCTTGAACTCATCTCCCAGTCGCAGGTGTCGGCGACGCTCGGCAAGACAGCGCTCAAGGAGGGCCTCGTCGCCGGGCTCGTGGGCTTCCTGGTGGTGTGCATGTTCCTGCTCGGCTTCTATCGCGTGCTTGGGGCGATCGCGGTTGGCGGGCTTCTGATCTACGGGATCTACTTCTTCGCGCTGATCAAGCTGATCCCGATCACGTTGACCCTGCCGGGGATCGCGGGCCTGATCCTGACGATCGGCATCGCGGCGGACGCGAACATCGTGATCTTCGAGCGCGTCAAGGAGGAGATCCGTGGCGGAAGGTCGATCGCGGCCGGGATAGCCATCGGCTACAAGCGCGGGTTCGCGGCGATCGTGGACGCCAACGTCGTCACCTTCATGACCGCGTTCATCCTGTTCGCGCTGGCGACCTCCGAAGTGCAGGGCTTCGCCTTCACGCTCGGCATCGGCACGCTGCTGACCCTGTTCACCGCGGTGCTCGCCACGCAGGCAGCGCTCGGCGCGATGGGCCGCTCGCGCGCGGTATCGCACCCGGCGCTGCTCGGGGCAGGCAAGCGAAACCGCAAATGGACGTTCGACTTCATGGGCGCCTCGCGTTGGTTCTTCTCGCTGTCGGGTGTCATCCTGATGATCGGCGCGCTCGCGATCGGCGGCAGGGGAATCAACTTCGGGATCGACTTCAAATCCGGGACGCGCATCCAGACGGCGTTCGTCAAGCCCGTGAACGAGAGCCAGATTCAGACCGTGATGTCCTCGGCCGGGTACCCCAATGCGGAGATTCAGAAGTTCACGAGCACCGGCATCGGTGGGCAGGGGTACCAGATCTCGCTGAAGAAGCTGCGCCCCGAACAGGTGCAGAAGGTGAAGGCGGCGCTCGACGCGAAGTTCGGTGGGGGACCGCTCTCGCCGGGAACGAAGAACTTCTCGAACACCTCGATCGGACCGACGTTCGGCCAGACCGTGGCGAAAAGCGCGATCATCGCGATCATCGCCTCGCTGCTGGTGATCTCGGTCTATATCGCGCTCAGATTCGAGTGGAAGTACGCGGTTCCGGTGCTGATCGCGTTGATGCACGACCTGCTGATCACAAGCGGGGTGTATGCGCTCACGGGGAGAGAAGTGACGACCGCCACGGTCGCGGCCCTGCTCACGATCCTCGGGTACTCGATGTACGACACGATCATCGTGTTCGATCGTGTGCGTGAGAATGTGCCGCGCATGCCACGCGCTGCGTTCTCGCAGATCGTGAACCGCTCGATGTCCGAGGTGTTGACCCGATCTCTCGCAACAAGCCTCTGCACGCTGCTGCCGGTGACCGCGATCCTGCTGTTCGGGGGGGCCACGCTCAAGGACTTCGCTTTCGCGATGCTCGTGGGCATCGCCTCGGGCGCCTACTCCTCGATCTTCATCGCCTCACCCGTGCTCACTCATTGGAAGGAGCGCGAGGGTATCTACCGAAACCGCCGCGCCCGCATCGCGCGGGACCTCGGTTACGTGCCGGCCTACGCGACAGCGCTCGGCGAGGGCCCGATCGACGTGGAGCCGCCTACGAAGACAAAGCGTGGACGCGGAGCCCCGACCACCGAGGAGCCGGGCGAGCAACTCTCAAAGGAGGAGTTCGAGGAGCTCGTGCGCGAGATCGGGCCGGAGTTGGCAGAGCAGCGCCAGACAGGCCGCGCCACGGCCGGTGTGGGACTGCGCGGGCGGCGCGCGACCACCTCAGAGCCCAAGCGCAACGACAAGCCCGCCGTGGAGGATGGCGCTCCGACGGTTGACCCCGCCGCCGACCTGACCCCCGAGGATCTCGTCATGAAGGACAAGCCGGCGCGCGATCCCAAGCCGCGCAGGCCGCGGAACCGTCGTCACGGGAGGGCTCGCTGATGGGAATGCTCGCGTGGGTGATGATGGGTCTTTCGATCTGGCACTTCACAATCTTCCTGCCCGACCGCTTCTGGGGCGGGATCGTGGGCGCGTTCTTGGGCTCGCTCATCGGAGCCATTATCTTCGGGCTCCTGATCTACGGCGTGAAGACCTCGTCACTGCAGGTCCCGGGCCTGAAAGCGACAGACATCGCCGTCGTGCTGTATGCGGTCCCAGGTGCCTTGCTCGGTATAGCGGCGGTGTATTTCGAGGGTGTCCGCCGCGAGAGCGCGCCCGCCGCCGGCCGTAGCTGAGCGTTTTCTCCCGCAACCGCTTCCGTCTACCCCCCACCGTAGGGTTGGGCCGGCGATGGTGCGCTTCGACATTTCCGACTGCGACGAGCGACAGGTGGCGCGATTGCGCTCCGAGTTGGGTGTCAGCGACGCCGTGGCCCAGGTGTTGGTGAGGCGTGGCCACCGCGAACCAGGGGACGCGCGCGCCTTCCTGGATGCCGAAGAGCGACACGAGCTCGAGGAGTTCGGTGGTCTGCTCGACGCTGCGGCGCTCATCCTCGACCGCGCGCGCGAGGGACGCCAGATCACGATCCACGGCGACTATGACGTCGACGGGGTGTGCTCAACCGCGGTGTTGGTTCGGGCTCTGCGCAAGCTCGACGCGCGCGTCGACTGGTATCTGCCCGATCGTGCCGGAGACGGCTACGGCCTGAGCGCCGACACCGTGCGCAAGCTGGCCGGGCGTGGCACGGAGCTGTTGATAACGGCAGACTGCGGGATCACCGCCGTCGAGGAGGTAGAGCTGGCGCGCTCGCTGGGGGTGGAGACGGTCGTGAGCGACCACCACCTCCCGAGCGCCGACGGGGTGCTCCCCGACGCGCCGATCGTGCATCCCGCGCTGTGCGGGTATCCGTGCCCGGAGTTGTGCGCGGCAGGCGTCGCACACAAGCTGGCGCAGGCAATCTTCTGGGTGGCGGGCCACGAGCCAAGCGAGCTCGACGACGACCTCGACCTCGTGGCGCTGGCGACGATCGCCGACGTGGTGCCGCTGCTGGATGAGAACCGCTCGCTCGTGCGTCGTGGGATGCGCGCGCTCGCGCGAACCGCAAAGCCGGGGTTGAGAGCGCTCATGGCGGTGTCGCGGGTGCAGCCGGACAAGCTCGACGAGCGCGCCGTCGGGTTTGCCCTGGCGCCGCGTATCAACGCCGCCGGGCGCCTCTACCGGGCGGACGCGGCGCTCGAGCTGATCCTCTGCAATGACCCGATGCGCGCCGCGCAGATCGCCGACGAGCTCGACCGCGCCAACTCCGAGCGCAGACACGCCGAGCAGAAGATCCGCCACGAAGCCGAAGCGCAGATCGCGCGTGACGACGACGCCGACCGACGCTCCGCGTTCGTGCTGGCGGGGGAGGGATGGCATGCGGGCGTGATCGGCATCGTGGCCTCACGCCTCGCCGAGCGCCACCGCCGGCCGGTGGTGCTGCTCTCCCTCGACGGCGAGCGCGCGCGCGGATCGGGACGCAGCATCGAGGGGTATGACCTGCTCGGCGGGCTCACGGCCTGCTCGGAGCGGCTCGTGCGCTACGGCGGTCACAGCGCTGCCGCTGGGGTGGAGCTGGCACGAGGGGACGTGGATGCGTTCGCGGTCGCGCTCGACGCCCACGCACGGGCCGCGCTCTCACCCGAGCAACTCATTCCCCGCGAGCGCGTTGACGCGATCGTCGGCGGTGGGCAGCTCGGACATGGAGCTGGCCGAGGAGCTGGCTACGCTCGGTCCGTTCGGACGGGGGAACCCGACCGTGACCCTGATGGTGAAGGACGCCGTGGTGGCCGACGTGCGCCCGATGGGAGAAGGAAAGCACGCCCGTTTCACGCTCCAATCCGAGGGGGTGCACGCGCGTGCGGTGGCCTTCGGCAACGACGGGAAGCTCGGGGTGGCCGAGGGTGAGCCCGTCGATGCGACGTTCACGCTCGAGGTGAATGAGTGGAGGGGGGTGAGCGAGCCGCGAATTGTGCTGCGTCACGCCCAACCTGCCTGTGAGGGGGCTACGCTTAAGCCATGCCTGAACGTAGGTCAAGCCCAGTCCACGCTGTTCCCGCTACCGACTCCGGTCGCCGCGTCCCCCGCAGCGAGCTGAGCGAGCCCGAGCGGCGGCTGCTGGACGACCTTTTCGCGATCGTCTCAGAGCACGCGGCCGACGCGGTCGTGGAGATCGACCGTGACCGCGTGGAAGACGCGTTCGTGTTCGCCTGTGAGCACCACGCCGACCAGCGGCGCAAGTCGGGCGAGGACTTCATCGTGCATCCCGTGGGAGTGGCGCGCATTTGCGCGGGCATGCGCCTGGACACCGAAACCCTGTGCGCGGCGCTGTTGCACGACACGATCGAGGACACCTCGGCGCAGATCGAGGAGGTGCGCGCACGCTTCGGCGAGGAGATCGCAGTGATCGTGGACGGTGTGACGAAGCTCACCGGGATCACCTTCCAGTCGCGCGACGAGGCGCAGGCGGAGAACTACCGCAAGATGATGGTGGCGATGGCAAGCGACGTGCGGGTCATCCTGATCAAGCTCGCCGACCGCTTGCACAACATGCGCACGATCGACGCGATGCCCAAGCAGAAGCAGCTTGAGAAGTCGCGCGAGACGCTTGAGATCTACGCGCCGATCGCTCACCGGCTGGGTATCCACGCGATCAAGTGGGAGCTCGAGGATCTCGCCTTCGCGACGCTTCACCCGCGCAAGTACAAGGAGATAAAGGAACTCGTCTCCCAGCAACGCGATGACCGTGAGCGGTATGTGACCGAGGCGGGCGCCTATCTATCGAGTGAGCTCGAGTCGCTCTCCATCTCCGCACAGATTGCCGGGCGCGCCAAGCACTTCTACTCGATCTACTCGAAGATGACCAAGAGGGGCAAGGAGTTCAATGAGATCTACGACCTCACAGCGATGCGGGTGATCGTGGAATCCGAGAAGGACTGTTACGGCGCGATGGGGGTCATCCACTCGCTGTGGAAGCCGCTGCCCGGGCGCTTCAAGGACTTCATCGCGATGCCCAAGTTCAACATGTACCAGTCGCTGCACACGACGGTGATAGGGCCCGAGGGCAGGCCGCTTGAGATCCAGATCCGCACCCAGGACATGCACGAGATGGCGGAGTTCGGGGTGGCGGCGCACTGGATGTACAAGCAGCGCCCCTCCTCCTCGGCGGGCAACGGCAAGGCGGGGCCGGCGGGCGAGGAGAAGATCAAGTGGCTGCGCTCGATGCTCGACTGGCAGAAGGAGATGTCAGACCCGCAGGAGTTCATGGAGAGCCTGAAGATCGATCTGTTCGAGGACGAGGTGTACGTGTTCACGCCCAAGGGCGAGGTGAAGTCGCTCGCCGCGGGCGCGACGCCGCTTGACTTCGCCTACGAGGTGCACACCGAGATCGGCCACCGCTGCGTGGGGGCGAGGGTGAACGGCAAGATCGTGCCGCTCCACTACGAGTTGCGCTCGGGAGACATCGTGGAGATCCTTACCGCCAAGCGCGAGCGCGGACCGTCGCGCGACTGGTTGGCGACGGTGAAGACGACGCGGGCGCGCAACAAGATCAAGCAGTGGTTCAAGGCCGAGTCGCGCGAGGGTACCGAGCACACCGGGCGCGAGCTGCTGCAGGAACACCTCAAGAAGCAGGGGCTGCCGGCGCAGAAGATAACCGGCTCGGCGTTGCTCGCGGACGTGATCCGCGAGATGGGGTACCGCAAAGCCGACGATTTCTACATCGCCCTGGGAGCCGCCAAGATCTCGCCGAAGGTGGTGGTGAACAAAGTGCTGCAGCGCCTCAAGCAAGGCGAGGCGGCAGACGGAGACTCAAGCGCTACAGACCTCCTGAAGGTGGGCCGCTCGCGCCAGCGTCCCACGAGCTCCTCCGGGCAGTATGGGATCAAGGTGCAGGGCGTGGACGACGTGATGTTGCGATTGGCCAAGTGCTGCCGTCCAGTGCCGGGCGATCCGATCCTCGGCTACATCTCGCTGGGGCGGGGGATAACTATCCACCGCAAGGACTGCCCAAACGCGCGACTGTTGCAGCGCAACCCCGAACGCTTCACGAGCGTGAGCTGGGAGGGTGACCAGGAGACCTCGTTCGTGGTGGAAGTTCACATTGACGCATGGGATCGCCACCGTCTGCTGGAGGATTTGTCACGGGCGTTCTCGGAGTCGGGGGCGAACATCCTCGAAGCGCGTTGCCTGTCGAGCCCGCCGATGGTGAAGAACCGATTCGTGGTGGAGCTCGCCGACACGCAGAGCCTGAAGGGGGCGATCTCGAGGCTGCGCAATACCGAGTCGGTGTTCGACGCCTACCGCGTCACACCCGGCGGCGCCGGTTAGGCAACGACGCTCAGCTCGCCTGGGAGGATCGAGTAGCGAGCCTCCATCACGTCGCCGAGGTAGTCGCCGTCGACCTGCAACGGTAGGGGCTCCTCGTCGCTTGAGCGAACGAGCAGCTCGACCGTATCGCCGAGCGGGGTGACCTGCCGATGGCGTGCCACGCGTGCGCGCTTTGAGAAGGCGCGGAAGGCGATCGAAGGCATGTCGAGCGGGCGTGCGCGGTGAAGCACGGAGGCGTGCAGCGTGCCGGAGTCAAGATCCAGACCGTCGGCGACCTCGATCGGACGATCCTTGAAGTATGTGAACGGCGAGCCATTCTGGATGATGGCGGTGACTCCCTTGTGCTCCTCACCGTCCGCCTCGACAATCAGGTGGGGCGGTTTGAGGATGTAGCGGCGGGTGAAGGTGGAGACAGCTGCCCAGGTGAAGTAATAGGCGCCGAGGCGAGCCTTCAGGTGGGGGTTTGAGTCGACGCGCTTGACGACGCTTGCGTCGAGCCCCAGCCCGGAGGCGAACGTGAAGCAGCGACCATTGACCATTCCGAGGTCGACCTTGCGTGGGCGCCAGTCGTCGGCCATACCGAGCAGGTGCTCGGTGGCGTCGACGAGCTCGCCCGGGATGCCGAGGATCTTGCCGTACACGTTCGCTGACCCGCCGGGAAGGCAGGTGAGCGGGGTGGAGGAGCCGCGCAGGCCGTTGGCGGCTTCGTTGACGGTGCCGTCGCCGCCGAAGGCCACGACCACGTCGTAGCCCTCGTGGGCGGCCTCGCGACACAGCTCGATCGCGTGGCCGCGGGCCTCGGTGTCCACCGCATCCACCTCGTAGCGACCCTGAAGCGCATAGACGACCAGGTGGCGCAGCCTGTCGGAGACGGTCGTGGCGTAGGGGTTGACGATGATGAGCATCCGCTTCTTCGCGCCTGGGTCGAGCGGCTCGAAGATCTCTGGGGCCTCCGCGGAGGTGTCGCCGTCTGAACGCAGGCCGGTGCTCATCAGGAACCCCTTACACCGCCGCGCACGAAGCGTTACCGCGCATGCCGCAAGATGCGTAAATCGAGGTCGCGAGCGCATCTCAGGGCTTGCGCCAAAACGACGCTCTTGCGTTCCATCCGCGAGCGTCCTATACTTGCCCACACATAGCTGGACACATCCAGAGGGGTGGAGGGACTGGCCCGACGAAACCCCGGCAGCCCCCGCGTAAGCGGGAAGGTGCCAATTCCTGAGAGATGTGTGGCGGGCTTCCTGCTCTTTGCCACACGGTTTACCGGCGAAGTGCAATAGACGGAAGGAGCCCCGAGTGGCTGTCACACACCTTAAATGCAGAGAGTGCTCAAGTGAGTATCCGCTGGAGGCGCTGTATGTCTGCGAGCGCTGCTTCGGGCCGCTCGAGGTCGCCTATGACCACAGCCGTCTCGGTGGTGACGTGGACGGGCTGCGTAGGCGCATCCAGGCGGGACCGCAGAACATCTGGCGCTACGCCGACTTCCTGCCCGTGGTGGACGGACCGCCCGGCCCCTCGGGCCGTCTGGCGTCCCGCACCGGCTTGCCGGCAGGATGCACGCCGCTGATCAAGGCTGACCGGCTTGCGCAACGCCTCGGCCTTCGTGAGGTATGGGTCAAGAACGACGCCGCGAACCCAACCCACTCGTTCAAGGATCGAGTCGTGTCCGTCGCCGTAACCCGTGCGCGTGAGCTCGGATTCGAGACGATCGCGTGCGCCTCGACAGGCAACCTCGCGAAATCGGTCGCCGCCCACGCCGCCGCGCTAGGTCTTGAGTCCTATGTGTTCATCCCCGCCGATCTAGAGGAGCAGAAGGTGCTCGCTACAGGCATCTACGGGACAAAACTGGTGGCGGTGAACGGTAACTACGACGACGTCAACCGGCTCTGCACCGAGCTATCAGCCGAGCGCGACTGGGCTTTCGTGAACGTCAATCTACGTCCTTATTATGCCGAGGGATCCAAGACAATCGCTTATGAGATCGCTGAGCAGCTCGGATGGGAGCTGCCTGACCGTTGCGTCGTTCCGAAAGCCTCCGGGTCGCTGTTTACAAAGGTGGCCAAGGGCTTCGAAGAGTGGCGTGAACTCGGACTTGTGGAGGGGGAGCTGCCTACGATGAACGGTGCTCAGGCAGATGGCTGCTCGCCAATTGCCACCGCGTTTGCCAACGGCCATGACGTCTGCAAGCCAGTAAAGCCCAATACGATCGCGAAGTCGCTCGCAATCGGCAACCCGGCGGACGGGCCGTATGCGCTTGAGGTGGCGAAGAACAGCGGCGGCTCGATCGATTCGGTCAGCGATCAGGAGATCCGCGAAGGCATCGCGCTGCTTGCCCAGACGACTGGCATCTTCACGGAGACAGCAGGTGGGGTCACGACAGCCGTGCTGGCGAAACTCGCTGAGGAAAAAAAGATTGACCCAGACGAGCGCGTGGTACTGGTGATCACTGGCGACGGACTAAAGACGCTCGACGCCGTGCGCGACACTTTCCACACCCACGAGATAGACCCGTCGGTGGAGCAGTTCGAGACGCTGGTCGAGCAGACCCCAAGCGATGCGGCAAATGCTCCCAGAGCGTTCGCTGGCATCGGTGCGAGGAGCCGAACAGGATGGCTGTAACCGTGAAGATCCCTACACAACTACGCTCCGCCGCTGGTGGGGAGAGCGAGGCGGTGCTAGACGGGGCGACCGTGCGCGAGGTGCTCGACAGCCTGTATGACCGCTTCGACGGGCTGGGCGAGCGCCTGGCGGATGAGAGCGGCTCGTTGAGGCGCTTCGTGAACGTGTACCTGAGTGGCGAGGACATCCGTTTCCTCGACGGCTTGGACACACCCGTCGACGATGGCGCGGAGCTAACGATCCTCCCGGCCGTCGCCGGCGGCTAGAGCCCCGCGCTCGACGCGCTTGCGTAGGTCATCTCCCCTGCCGGCGGCGACGGCGCGGGCGGCACGCTCATCGGTCAGCTCGACCCCGCTGGCGGTCGCCAGGTCAAGCAACTCCTGACGCTCCTCGCTCTCGCGTGCGGTGCGCAGGAATAGCCAGCAGAACAGACCTAGCGTGAGGAACGACTCCTCGACCATCATGATCGCCCCGGCGAGGTTCTGGTCGGCGATCGGGCGAATGTGGTGGGTGGCGTCGCCGTTGGCATAGAACGGGTAGAAGACGCTGCCCGACCATAGGAAGATGTTGCCGAGCACGGTGCCGGTGAGGCGCACCGCGACGATGTAGCCCAGCTTGGCGAAGTTGCCGAACCAGCGCGGCTTGGGGAGCGGGCCGAACAGACACATCCACATGTTGATCCCCAGCGCGATGAACATCGTGTGCTCGAGCGCGTGGACCACGAGATGGCGCAGCGCTGCTTCGTAGAAGAGCGGTAGGTGCCACACGTACATGTCGATCGCCCACAAGGGGAAAGCGATGAGCGGGTGGGTGAGCACGCGCAAGCGATCGAAGAAGCGGATGCGCAGGACCGGGGCGAGCAGCGGGCCGGTGAGCCCGAGCACGATCAAAAGCGCTGCGATGTCGCCCATCAGCAGGTGCTCGACCATGTGCATGTAGAGCAGCTCGTCGCTCAGCTCGCCGACAGGGGAGAGCAGGGCGATCAGGATGACGACGAGGCCGCTGTAGAAGCACGCTTGGCGCCATGTGGCGACTCGGTGAGGACCGCCCGAGAGCGTGCGCGCCCGCCGGGCATAGAGCAGACCGAGGGCGAGGGTGGGAAGGAGCTGGACTATGTCCTCGGTCGCGGGCAGCGTCGCGAAGGTTGGGGCGATCACTCCAAGGAGCCTAGTGTGAAGAGCGCGCGACGTGGTGCGCGGGCGGCGGCGTGGAGCCGCTCACGCCAACGGTCGAGACTAGCCCCGCGGCGCACATCGCCGCGATCGTGAGCATCCGCATACGCTGAGGCGTCAGCCAACCCATGTGGTGCGTTTGCAGCCAGGTACGAAACCCGCTTGCCGCGGACGCGGCTGCCATGGCGCAAGCTACGCACATGGAGGAAGCGTAGAGCAGGGACTCCCAACCAGGAGCCGGCGAGAGGAGGACGGGACGGCTAAGAAGACCGCGCGAACAGCCGCAGGAACAACAGGAAGATGTTCAAGATGTCGAGGAAGATGCTGGCGGCCAGCGGTATCGCCTCATCGGTGCCGGCACGGCGCAGTCGGTTGAAGTCTACGACCGTGTAGAGGCCAAAGATCAGGAGCCCTAGTAGGGCGTAGACGGTGTAGAGCGCAGGGATACGGACGAAGATGAGCACGATGCCGGCGACGATCAGCCCGAGCAACAGGAAGAACAACGTCCGGTAGAGGAACGAGAGATCGCGGCGGATGGCATAGCCGCCGGCGCCGAGCCCACCGACGAAGAGAGCGGTGGCGCCAAGCGCCTGACGCACAGCCGTCGGATCGGTCGTGGCGTAATAGTTGACCGTGGTCGAGATGCTCGCGCCGAGCAACAGACCGAAGGCGAACAGCAACACGAGCGCGAGCCCATGATTCCCGCGAGCGTTGGCGACATTCAAGCCGACAAGGCAACCGAGCGCGATCAGCCAAGCAAGGAACCAACCGCCACCACCCGCTTCGCGCGCGACATACACACCGAGCGTCGCGAACCCGACCGTCAGCGCCACGAGAGCCATGACCCGCCCGAACAGCGTCTGCGTTCGCGCTGGAGTGACTTCCGCCACGTAGCCTGCGGAGCTCATCGGGTAGATCGTAGGGCCGGCACACGGTAATGGCAAGGCCTGGGTGAAGACGGCTCGGCGTTTCTCGCAAACGCTAAGCGACCGAGCCCGGCCGAGATGGCAAATACAATCGAGGTTGTTGTTGGGAGGCTTGTCCAGATGAGCGTCGAGGTGCGCGACAATCGCGACAAGGAGCGCTACGAGATCTGGACGGACGGGGAGCTTGCAGGCTTCGCGCAGTACCGCCTACATGGCGAGCGGATCACCTTTACTCACACCGAGATCGACCCCGAACACGAGGGCACCGGGCTGGGCAGCCGGCTCGTCCGTGCTGCGCTGGAGGACGTCCGAGAGCGAGGACTCACCGTCTTGCCTGTCTGTCCGTTCTTTGCCAATTACATCAGGCACCATCCCGATGACTACCTCGATCTCGTCGTGCCGGCGATGCGAGCGCGAGTGACTGGCGACGGCTGAACTGGACCACAAGCTGGTAAGCCGATTCCCCTTGCTGACCCTCCATCACCACAGCAATCTTGTCGGCAAGCGTAAGGCCCAGAGTCTCGACATACGCGCAAACGGGTAGTCACATCAGCAGGCGTGATAGTCCCCCCACAGATCCGAGGAGCCGATCGTGAGCGTCCCGCGGCGACGCTTCAGCGGTACACGATCACCATCTGATGATCGCCGCCGATACCCAAAGGAGGCCAGGACATGGCGAGCATCAACGAGTACGAGGCGAAGCAGATCGAGAAGACGAATGAAAAGGGGCTCACGCCTGTCGTTTTCATTCACGGGCTGTGGTTGCTGCCGAGCAGCTGGGACCGCTGGCAGACGTACTTCGAGAAGGCCGGCTATTGCGCGCTGACGCCAGGCTGGCCGGATGATCCGCAGACGGTCGAGGAGGCCAACGAGCACCCTGAGGTGTTCGCGCACAAGACCATCGGACAGGTGGCCGACCACTTCGCCGAGGCGATCGGGAAGTTGAAGAAGAAGCCCGCCATCATCGGTCATTCTTTCGGAGGGCTGCTCACGCAGATCATCGCGGGACGCGGCCTGGCCAAGGTGTCGGTGGCGATCGACCCGGCGCCGTTTCGCGGCGTATTGCCGCTGCCGCTCTCGGCTCTGAAGTCCTCCCGTCCGGTGCTCGGAAACCCGGCCAATCGCAATCGCGCGGTTCCGCTCACTTATGAGCAGTTCCGGTACGCCTTCGCGAACGCCGTCAGCGAGGATGAGGCGAAGGAGCTGTTCTCCACGTTCGCGGTGCCGGGCTCCGGTGTGCCGATATTCCAAGCCGCAACCGCCAATCTGAATCCGTGGACCGAGGCGAAGGTGGACACCAAGAATCCCAAGCGAGGGCCACTGTTGATCATCAGCGGCGAAAAGGACCACACTGTTCCATGGGCGATCGCGAACGCCTCATTCAAGAAGCAGGAGCGGAACACGGGTGTAACTGAGATCGTCGAGATTCCAGACCGTGGACATGCACTGACGATCGACAAAGCCTGGCGCGAGGTCGCCGAGACCGCGCTCGCATTCGTCAAGCGGTTCGCTTGAGCCGATCCTGCGGGAAGTGGCCATCTTGCACGCTAGTCATCCACGGCGTGTGAACACGCTATGGCCAATGTCTGACCAGTAGGCCCGATCCGATTCCGATCCCCACACCGACCGCGACATCGCTTGGGTAGTGAACGCCGGTGTGCACGCGCGAATAGGCAACGGTCCCCGCCAAAGGCACCAGTGCCGGCGCCAGCGCTGGTAGCTCAGTGCAGGCGCCGGTGACAAACGCGAATGCTGCCGCGCTGTGGCCTGATGGAAACGAGGTTGATCGAGGTGTGTGAATGAGCGTCGGGTGTGACGGCGAGGAGGGCCGACGCCGGCGCGCGAGCAGCTTTGCCGGGCCGTTGGCTACCACCGATGCGATCGCGATGGCGATGAGGCCGCGTCCCGCCGCCCGCCGCCCTCGCCTACCGTCGAATACCGCGAGCGCACCGGCGACTACAAGCCACAGCCGCGAGTAGTTCGCTGCGCGAGTGATGACGATCAGGGTGCGATCCAGTATGGGTGAACGAGCGCCAAACGAGCGCTTCATCAGCCGGCGGTCTAGATACTGAATACGACGCCACATCGTCACTGAGCCTCACGCTCACCGGCGGCCCGCGGCCACCCGGACCAGCGCGCCCAGGTTGTCCGAGGTGAGTGCCACAGCGCGTGCCGCCGGCGACAGGCCTGCGCGGCGGGGGAGCCGCACGCGCAGGGCCCCTGGCAGCGATGCGAACTGCAACGGCGGGTCCAGCACTAGCGCCTCGCCGTCGAGGCCGACCTCGACTGGGCCGCCGGAGCGGACCTCGAACTCCCGCGCAGACCAGGACAGTAGGCCGTGGTAGCGTCCCGCCTGGCCAACCAGCTCGAGCGCAACGAGCTTCGACACGTCCGCGCCCCACACTCGGGCGGCCACGATGCCGAGCAGGCCCGTGTCGATCCGCTCTCGTGTGCCGGCACCCGAGAGGCGGGTTAGCTCATAAGGGTTATTCGACACCAATACGAGCGAGGCGTCGTCGCAGTTGGTCCCGTCCGGGGCGATGAACTCGAGGTCTATCGCCTCAGCTTCCGGGCCCAGCAGGTCCGGAAGCATGTCTGTCCATGTCTCGAGCTTGGCGTCGCGGTAGGTCTCGGACTGGACGACCTTCGCGTAGACGCCGAGCGATGCGTTGTTGACAAACACGCGGTCGTTCACGCGCGCGAGGTCGATGCGCCGCTCGACGCCGTCGGTGAACGCGTCAAGCGCACCCACAACGTCGTCCCGATCAAGGCCGAGGTCAAGCGCGAAGTGGTTTCGCGTTCCCGCCGGGATACAGACGTGGGCAACGTCGCGCCGTGCTGCGACCGTCGCCACGAGAGCCTGTGACCCGTCACCTCCAGCCATCCCGATGACCTCCGCACCTCGCGCGATGGCGCTCTCGGCGAGCTCGAGTAGATCGTCGCCCGGCTCAAGGACGATCGACTCGATGCCTCGCCGCCGTGCCTCTCCGGCGAGATCGAAGCGCTCCGCCTTTCCGCCGCCCGACTTCAGGTTGATGATCAGAGCTCCCGAACTGGCGGCGCCCACCGGCACGACAGCGGCGGCCAGCCTTCCGAGAGCGGCCTCCCCGGCCAGTCCCAGTGCGTAGCGCGCGGCCAATCCGAACAGAGCGAGCAGCAGGAGCAGCGCGACCAGCACCAGCACCCCCTGCCAGTGGGTCACGATCACCACGATCAGGCCGGCTCCAGCGAGGACCGCGACCACAGCACCGGCCACGCGCATCGCGCCACGCTCCGTCAAGGCGAACCACACGGCGGCATTCGCCAACAGGACGAGCCCGACCGCGAGCACGGCGACGGGAACGTCACTCGCCAGGGCGACGGCAGCCACCACGACCATTGCTGCGGGCGTGAAAAGCGCGACGATCGCGGCGACGCGCCGCAGTACGGGACGCCGTGCGGCCCAGTCTCCTTGAGAAGTCACCGACGTTCTGGGCATGTTGGTCATATTCACAGATCCCGACCACCGAATCGCGCAGTGCCTTCGGGTAATTACCGATGCAGTTCGGTCTGCTCGGATTAGAGTTTGGAGGATCGATCAGCAAACTTAGTCTTGAGCAAAGAGGCCCGCATGGCTGATCAAGGGGGGAGGCACCCCCATGCGAATGCGGGACACGGGCGATGCGGCCGCCATAGCGAAGGAGTCTGATGGACATCTTTGAGGTCAAACAGAAGGAGACCGTCAGCAGGGAGCAGGTCGCGGAGCGCCTGCGGCTCCTCGCTGACATGCTCGCTCAGAACAACGACCTGGAGTTCGACCGCGGCGGAATGCATTTCACTGTTCACGTCCCCGATCAGCTTCAGCTCAAGGTCGAGCTCGAGGTGGAGACCGACGAGCGCGAGCTTGAGATCGAGCTGAAATGGTGATTTGGCATACGAGCGGCTTTTACTGACGAGCGGTCGCGAGAGAGAGTCGCCGCAGACCCGAAAACCCGCTCAGTCAAGCCACATCGACCACGCGCCCGGCGTGATTCGAACACGCGACCTTCCGCTCCGGAGGCGCATGGGTAGGGGGGCTTGAATTCCGCATGGATGCTCAGGATTCGCCCGCGGCACGGGGATGAAGCGCGCCGGACTGTTTTGCCGCGATTGCGGTCGTTTCTGGCTGGTTTTGGCAGGGCTGCCATTTGCTCGCAGCGATGTGCCGAGCGAGCAGCGTGGGCCGGACAGCGCGCGAGGCAGCCAAGCCGTCGGGGGAGAGGCGTAGCATCGATGCATGCTCACGGTCACAGAGGCAGCGCAGAGGGTCGGCAGAAGCCCAGGCACGGTTCGTCGCTGGGTGCTTGAGGGTCGTCTTCCTGCCACGACAAGCCACGGCAAGCGTTTGATCGATCCAGGAGTGCTCGACGAGGTTCGGGACGAGATGTATCCGATGCTTCCGTTGCCGCCCGAGTGGCAGACGCTTGAGGATGGCTCGCCCGCGCCGAACTGGGTCGCGGCGGTCGCGCTTTCGCGGCACGGTCGTTGAAGCTCGTTCTCGACGCAAACGTGGCGATTGCTGCGGCGGCGAATCCTCTCGGGTTCGAGCGGTTTCGCCGGTTTGAGCTGGTCGCGCCGCCATTGATGTGGATGGGGGCTCTGTCGAGCTTGCACGCCATGCTCTGGCGCGGCGAGTTTGCGTAGGGAACAGGCCGAGTCGATGCGAGATCGTGTGCTTGCGGCTCCCGTGCGATGCCATGAGCCGGATGGGCTTGCCAAGGAAGTGTGGGCTGTCGCCGAGGAGCTGGGCTGGGCCAAGACCTATGACGCGAACTATGTGGCCTTGGCGCGACTCCTCGGTTGCCGTCTCATCACGCTCGACGCGCGCATGCGGCGGGGAACGGCTCGGTTGGGCTTTGTCGTAGGCCCGACCGAGCTTGACGGCCACTGACTTAAGCGGCTGGTCTGTGGTTGCGTCGAGTTGACTAATTGAGCTTCTGCCCGTTGGATGGTGACGGTGTCTCCGGGGATGACGAGTCCGATACGGGCCACAAGGTGAAAACTTGTTTCCCGGTAGGCTCCGACTCGATGGTCACGGTCATCGACGCTCCTCTGAGTGCGCCTTGCGGTGCTGTCATCCCATGAGAGGAGGCGGCTGATGGCCTCGATGGACTGGGGTACTCAAAGCGGGAGCGCACCGGCGATCTACCAGGAGTTTCTCGTGCCGGCGATGTTCGCGCCGTTCGCGAAGCGGCTTGTCGAGCATGGATATGTGCGGCCGGGTTCGCGTGTGTTCGACGTCGCCTGCGGCACCGGTGTCGTCTCGCGCGCAGCCGCGATCCTTGCGGGTACGAGCGGATCGGTGGCGGGTGTGGACCTGGGAGAGCCGACCGTCGCGATCGCGCGGTCACATCCGGCCGAGGAGAACGCCGCGCCGATCGACTACGCCCAGGCGGACGCCGCGGCGCTGCCCTTCGACGCTGAGGATTTCGACGTCGCTCTGTGTCAGCAGGGCTTGCAGTTCTTCCCTGAGCGCGCGGCCGCGCTCACCGAGATGCGGCGCGTGCTGAAGTCCGGCGGACACATCGCGATTGCGACCTGGAAGGACATCGAGCCACCGTTCAGCGCGATCGCCGACGCGCTCGGGCGGCACGTCAGTACCGAGGCTGCACAGATGATGCACTCACCGTTCACACTCGGCGACGGCGCCATCCTGGCCCAACTGATGTCCGACGCGGGCTTCCACGAGGTCGCGGTCATCGACGAAACGATCGAGTGCACGTGGGCATCGCACCCTGAGTTCGCCTGCCGCTATATCGCCGCCAGCCCAATCGCGTCGGTGTTCGCCGCCATGCCTGGTCACTCCCAGCAGGCCGTCTCCGATGAGGTCGCCGAGCGACTTGCGCCGCACGCTACCGCCGACGGCTCGCTGCGGATGCCGATGACTTCAAACGTCGCCGTCGGCAGAGCCTGACCAGGGCGCGCCCGAGCTTCTCACCTGCGAAGCAGCGTGAGAAACGCAACGAGTGCCCCGAAGCGCTCAGGCGGGAGACGCATGAAGGACGGCATCGGTTCAGTCGGCGAGACCAGCGCCCGTTCGATGCGCTGCGTAAGCGCAGATTCGGCCGGGCTCTCCGGTTCGCCGTGTCGCGCTGGGAGGTTTAGCTGATCGCACGTGAACTGGGTGTTTGCTGAGTAAGCAGGTGGCGTGAGAGGAACCCGATCTGGTCTGTCACCACGCGCTCGAAATCCTCTCCCAGGAAACCGCCGAAATGATCGATCGGGTAAACGCCGCGCTCGCCACGCGGCGCACGTTCGGCGGTCCGTTCGGCAGCCTCGCGCGGAACCATGTAATCCTCCTCGCCAACGCAGACAAACAGCGGGCATAGGACACGGTGGGCCACCCGAACCGCGCGGAAGGTGGGCTTCGGAAATGAAAGTGACAAGAACTCGTTGCGCCACAGCGAGCGATCGCCACAGACCGCTTCGAAACCGGTAAGCGCCTCGGGCTGCGTGAACCAGGCCTTTGAGCCCGGCCGCCCCACAACCGGGAAGTGAACCCGCTGACGACCCACCACGTTGCGCAACGTAGCGACGCCCGCCCCGAGCAAAGTACGCCTCGGCATTCTCCGCATGAACGCGACCACGTCCGTCACCGGACACAGGGCAACAGCAGCAGCGATCTTGTGGTCGCCGGCCGCCGTGTAAATAGCGAGACCGCCAGCCATTGAGAAGCCCCACACAACCACGGCATCACCGTCGACACCCTCGAGTCCCCGCGCGAACGACACGGCCGCCCGGAAATCAGCGCGCTGGCGGTCGACGTCGATGACCTGGCGCGGCTCGCCACCGCTCCCACCCAGATGGCGGAAATCAAACGTGAGTGCAGTGATCCCTACACCCGCGAACCGTTCCGCAAACGCCGGCAGACCATCATCGCGCGTAAGGCTGAAACCATTACCCATAACGACGCACGGCGTAATCTCCCCGGCCGCAACGTCCGGCCGGTAGACCCGGGCAGCGCAATCCACGCCCTCAGAGCGGAACTTCATCTCCTCGACCCTCACCGCCACGATCACGATGGCGGGATGTTCTGGTTCAGATGGAACAGGTTGGTCGGGTCGTAACGGTTCTTCAGCGCCCGCAACCGGTCGAACTTCTCCGCTCCGTAGGCGGCCCGCACCCGATCATCGCCCTCTGAGGAGAGGAAGTTGATGTAGGCGCCGCCGGTCAGCGAGGGCTCAATCTCGGCGTAGAACCGCTGTGCCCAGTCGATGTGGGTGTCGAGTCCCCTGGGCTCGTGGGTCGCGGCGATCGCGTTGAGCACGAACGGCGCCTGGCGCTCGCGGTGAGCCGTCTCGTCCTCACCGACACGGGCGATCGCGCCGCCGAAGTGCTGGATGTGGATCTCCGAGGACGGCGAGGTCACGTTCTGGTGGTAGCGGGCCATCGTCGCGATCGCGTGGTCGTCGAGCTCGCGGAAGTAGCCCGCCTTCATGTAGGCCTGGGTGCCCTTCGGCCAGAGCGCGTCCAGCAGGCTCTGCATCTGCACGTAAGGCATCGGGCCGACCAGGTCGGCGACCGGGTCGCCGAGATCGCGGATCGGCTGAATCGCCTTCATCCCCTCCTCGGGGTCGCCGGAGTAGCAGCCGACCAGGCCGACCAGCTTCTTGCCATGCCAGTCCGCAGGCAGGAACGGGGCGGGCGGCGCGGTGATCAGATTGACCAGCGTGCTCAGCTCGTCGGGGAGGTCGCGCGCGAAATCGCGGTAGAAGCGCATGATCTCCTCGGCGCGGTCGCCCGGATAGAAGACCGGGCCGGCGGCCACGGTCGGACCGACCGGGTGCAGGTCGAGCTCGAAGGAGGTGACGACGCCGAAGTTGCCGCCTCCGCCCCGCAAGCCCCAGAAGAGGTCGGGGTTCTCCGCCGCGCTCGCGGTGAGGATCTGACCGTCAGCGGTGACCACCTCGGCCGAGTGCAGGTTGTCGCAGGCCAGGCCGTACTTGCGCATCAGCCAGCCGATCCCGCCGCCCAGCGTGAACCCGGCAACGCCGGTGGTCGAGATCAGCCCTCCGGTGGTGGCGAGGCCGTGCTCCTGGGTGGCGGCGTCGAGCTCCCCCCAGGTGACGCCGCCCTCGGCGGTCCCGGTGCGGCCGCTCGGATCCACCGTGATGCCCTTCATCGGCGAGACGTCGATGACGATGCCCCCGTCGCAGGTCGAGAAGCCGGGAATGCTGTGGCTGCCGCCGCGCACCGCGACGTCGAGCCCCTCACTGCGCGCGAAGCCGATTGCGTGGCGCACGTCTGACGCATCGACACAGCGGGCGATCACCGCCGGGCGGGCATCATGGGCGCCGTTCCAGATCGAACGAGCCTCGTCGTAGGCACCATCGCCGGGCCGGATCAGCTCTCCGTGCAGCCCATCCTCGAACTCCTTCAGCGTTGCCGCTCCGAGCACTCCTTGCGCCATGACCGCTCCTTCTCAGTTGGGATTGCCGCGTCTCTCCTGACGACGCACAGCGAGACTACGGGCGGCCTCTTAACACCCACTTTGCAGCGTCTTGGGCGTCCAGTTCCCGGCAGTAGGCGATACCCGCGCCGGCCTCGAGCAGCTCGAAGTGCCGTCTCGCCCGGTCCAGCCAGCGGCGCCCCGTCGCCGCCTCGCCGTCCTCCGCGCAGATCGCCGCCAGCACCGCCAGCGCCCACCCCTCCTGATGGGTCGTCTCGATCCCCCCGAAGACCGAGGCGGCGGCCTCCAGGTGAGCCCGGGCATCGGCGCGATCGCCGGCGCAGAGCGCCACGTTCGCCAGGCTCAGCTCGGCGGCGCCGATGCCGATCAGGTCGTCGTTTTCGGCGAACCAGGTCCGGCTCTGCCCGGCCGCGATGCGGGCGCCGTCCGCGTCGCCGGAGCGGGCCAGGAGCACCGCCAGGCAGCCGAGGGTAATCCCGGCGCCGCGACGGTCGCCGATCTCCTGCCGCAGGGCGAGGCTGCGCTCGAGCAGCGCCCTGCCCCGTTCGAAGTCGCCGCCGGAGCGGGCCAGGTTGCCGAAGGCGTTGAGCGCGAACGCCTCACCCTGCTGGTCCCCGAGCTGCTCGAAGCGCGCGAGGCTCTCCTCGATCAGCTCTTCCGCGCGGGCGAAATCGGCCTCGGCGCGATCCACCGCAGCGAGGTTGACGAGGATGTAAGCGGCGGCCGCGGCGCCGCCAACGCGGCGTGCGATGAGCCCGGTGTCCTCATGCAGGCAGAGCGGGTAGCCGGTCTCGGGCTCGACCGAGATCATCCCGTAGCTCAGTGGCCAGAGCGCCGCGCGCGGCTCAGCGCTGAGAGCGCTCGCGTGATCCAGCGCGGCTTCCAGATGCTCCCGTGCGGGGCCGTATTCGCGCCGGAACCAGCCGGCGATACCGCGCGTGTGCGCCGCCCACATCGGCGGCCGGGCGGCTGGCAGGTCGTCGGCGATGAGCGCCTCGTATTCGCGCACGAGCAGCTCGACGTCCTGCGCGGGACTGACGATCGCCCGGTAGGCCGCCGAGATCTCGACCGCGTCGAACATCCCGGCCGGATCCTCGATCTCGTGGAAGATCGCCACGCTCTCGGCCGCGAATTCGTGGACGCGCACGGGGACGCCGCGGCGCAGCCCGATCACGCAGGCGGCGAGCAGGGCGCGGGCGCGCACCGCCGTCGACTCGGGCGCAGCGGCCAGGGCGGCGGTGAGCCAGCGGTATCCCTCGGCGAGGTAGCCGCGCATCAGCCAGAAGCGCCAGAGGGCGACGGCAAGACGCAGCGCCGCCTGGGGATCGGCGACCAGCGCCGAGGCCAGGGCGGCGCGGAGGTTGTCGCGCTCCCGATCGAGGCCCCGCAGCGTAGTCTGGGCCGGCAGGTCGCCGGCCGGCGTTGAGTCGCCCTCGGCGAGCGCGAGGTACCAGTCGCGATGGCGCCGCTCGAAAACGGAGTGTTCTCCCGCCTCCTCGAGACGCTCGACCGCGTACTGGCGCACGGTCTCCAGCAGCCGGTAGCGGTGGTCGTCGGATCCCTCCTCGACGTGAACCAGCGACTTGTCGATCAGCCGGCCGAGCACTGCGACGGCCTCGTCCCGCCGCAGGGGATCACCGGCGCTGACGTCTTCGAGCCGCCTGCAGCCCGAAGCCGCCGGCAAACACGGCGAGCCGACGCAGCAGCACCTGCTCTACGGCCTCGAGCAGCTCAAAGCTCCAGGCGAGCGTCGCTCGCAGGGTCTGCTGCCGGGTCATCGCCGTGCGGGGCCCAGCCGAGAGCAGGTCGAGCGAGTCGTCGAGGCGCTCGACGATCTGAGCCGGAGTGAGGACGCTCACCCGCGCCGCCGCCAGCTCGATCGCCAGCGGCATCCCGTCGAGGCGGTGGCATAGGGAGGCGACAGCCTCCGCGTTGTCGTCGCCGAGCTCGAACCCCGGCGCGGCCTGCGCGGCCCGGGTGACGAACAGCCGCACCGACTCCGCGTTGAGCGACTCCTCAACAGGTGCTGCGCGGTCCAGCCTGGGGAGGGAGAGGGAGGGGACGCGCCAGGTCACCTCGCCGGGAATGCGGAGTGGCTCGCGGCTGGTCGCCAGCACGGTCAGGTTCGGGCAATGGCTGAGCAGGGCGTCGGCGAGGCACGCGACCGGCTCGATGAGGTGCTCGCAGTTGTCGAGCAGGAGCAGCAGCCGGCGATCGCCGATGTGTCCGGCGAGGGCGATCTCCGGCGCCCGGTCGGAGGCCAGCCGCGTGTCCAGCGCCTGAGCGATCGCCGGCCCGACCAGCTCGGGCTCTCCGAGCGCCGCCAGCTCGACCGGCCAAACCCCGTCGGCAAAATCCTCCCCCCGCTGCCCGGCGAGCTGCAGCGCCAGCCGGGTCTTGCCGCAGCCGCCGGCTCCGGTCAGGGTGAGGAGCCTCGCGTCCCGCAGCAGCGTCGCGACCTCGGCCAACTCGCGTTTGCGGCCGACGAAGCTCGTCAGCTGTGGCGGTAGCTGGGGGCGGCTGGCACCCGCCCGGTGCGGTTTGGCATCCCGCTCCAGCTCGGCCAGCTCCCCCTCCAGGGCGAGGCGGAGCTGGTCGAGGGAATCGCGCCGCTCCCGGCCCCAGTCCTCATAGCGGTCCGCCGGCAGCAGCTCGGCGTCGAAGCCATCGAGGGCCGAGCGATAGGCGTCGGGCTCGCCCCGCTCGCGCGCCGCGGCGGCGAGCTCTTCGAAGGCGACGGCGTCGATCCGGACCGGGTCCTCGGGGCTGAGCAGGATCAGTTCTTCGCGCAGCTCCAAGTAGCGGCTGCCGTCCAGCCCGATCGAGTCGAGCGCGCGCCGGGCCGCGTATATCGCTTGGTGGAGGTTGTTGCGGGCGGAGTCCGGGTCCCGCCCCGCCCACAGCAGCTCGGCGGCCTGCTCGACGTGGAGGCGACGCTCGGGCGCAAGGGCGAGCAGCTTGACCAGCGTCTTCGCCTTGCGCAGCCGCCAGGCCTCGTCGGCGATGACGCTGTCACCGACGCGGATGGAGAACACCCCGAGCAGGCCGATGCGCAACACCTCGTCGCCCACCGATGTGTCTTTCGTGCCCGGACTCGCCACCGCATAAGAAAACCACTCCGCCACTCCGAAACGCTGCCAGCGTCCCGATCACGCCGTCCTGCTCCTGTTAGTTGAGCAGCGTGGCGATGTGACGTGCCGCCGTGGCGGCACCGTCGGTCTCGACGTCGCGGTAGTCGACGTCGCGCCCGATCTCCTGCGCGATCGCCGCCGCGATCCGCTCGGGCGGGGAGTCGCCGTAGACCATGCAACGACCGGCTCCATAGCGTTCCAGGCGGCGGCGGACGTGGAAGTTCTGCTCGAAGTGGTGGCGCAGCGGGAAATACAGGAAGGGCCGCTTGTTCGCCGTCAGCTCCATCGAGGTGGTCAGACCACCTTGCACCACGGCCAGGTCGCAGGCAGCGAGGTGCCGGTAGAGGTTGTGCACGTAGGGAACGACCTCCAGCCCGGGATGTGAGGGCAGCGACTCGAGGTTGATGCGGGGGCCGGCGACGACGATCATGCGCAGCTTCGGGATACGCTCCTTGGCCTGCGGGAAGGCGGCCATCACCCGCCGCAGCAGGTCAGCCCCGACACCTGACCCCCCGACGGTGACGATGCACACCTGCTCGTCATCGCCGAAGCCAAGCTCGGCGCGCAGCTTGGTGCGATCGCCGACATCGGCGGGGTCAAAGCCGCCTATGTAGCCGGTGAACTGGTAGTTGCGCTCGGCCCAGTCGCGGATCATCGGAAGCCCAGGCCCGAAGCGCTCGGGCACGACGTCATCGGGGTTGCCCACGAACAGTGAGAGGTCGCGGACCTCGGGGTGCTCGGCGATGTGTTCGATCCGCTGGGCGTTGAAGTCGGCGGTCAAGAAGCTTTCCCGCGCGTCCCCGTCGTCCATCGGCAGGAAGCCGACGAAATCGCTCAGCCACACGTACGGCGCACGCTTCTCCCGGGGGTTCTCGTGCAGGTAGTAGTCGAGCTCCCATGCCTCGTCGCCGATCCACACGTCGTAGCGCTCCTCGCGCACGACGTCATGGAAGACCATGAAGTTGGCGGCCAGGATCTCGTCCATGCGGCGGATCGCGTGGAACGCGTGCAGGTCGTGCTCCGCGGACTCCGACTCGATGTGCGTGGACTCGTTTGCCAAGTGAGCGCTCGCCGGGTGGATGTGCTCGCCCTCCGCCTCCAGCACCCGGGTGACCGGGTCCTGAGCCAACCAGTCAACCTGCAGGTCCGGGTGTAGCCGCCGCAGCTCACGGGCGATCGCCACGTCGCGCCGGGCGTGGCCGAGTCCGATCGGCGAGGAGATGAACAGGGCCCGGGGACGGCCGTCGGGGCGGTACACGGTCGGGTCGCGCGGCGTACGCTGTCGGCCGAAGGCGTCCTCGGCGAAGTCGCGTAGCGCGAGGTTGAACTGGACAGGCTTGCGTGCGTGCAAGAAATGGCCGGCGCCCTTGACCGTCTCGAGCTTGCCACCGCTGAGGCGAGCCAGCGCGCGGGCGTCGCGGGGGGGCGTGATCATGTCGTGCTCGCCGGATACCACCAGCACGGGGCACTCCAGATTCAGCGCCTGGGTGTTCAGTGTGCGGCGGCTGCGCGGACGCACACCGGACTCATCATCGAGCACTGTGGCGATCAACGTATCGGGATCGGTTTCGAGCGCCCATCCCACACCGTCCTCGATTGCCTTGGTCGAGTGCGCCTCGGGCAGAGCTCGCGAGATGAACCACTCCACGAATACTGGGTATTCAGCTCGCCAGTGAACCGCGTTGTAGCGTCCCCACCAGCGGAAGAGTTGGCGGATCGGCACTGGCCGCAGGAAGAGCCGCGGGAAGAGCCGGTTGCGCATCAACCAGATGTGCGACGGGGTGTAAGGGAACAGCGGACCGATGAAGGCAGCGCCAACCACCCGCTCAGGGGCGATCCGCGCCAGTTCGAGCTGGTACTGGGCGCCCGTCGAGAGACTCACCATCACCGCCCGCTCCGTCCCGGTCGCGTCCATCACTGCCAGGAAGTCGCCGGCGAACTCAGCAGCTCGATACCGCCGCGGGTCGCGGCAGCGATCGGAGCGCCCGCTGCCAAGGCCATCCATCGTCAACACACGGAAGTGGCGTGCGAGGTAGGGGATCTGCATCTTCCAGTGGCGGGAGTGGACAAGCGACCAGGTCGGGAGCAGGAAGATCGTCTGCTCGCCCTCGCCGTACACCTCGTAGAAGAGGCGCTGGCCATCGCGCTCGACGAACCCCTCCGCCTCGGGGTATCGGGCACGGCTCTGCTCTGGCCCGTGAAGTCCCTCCGCGTCGAGCGACGGTGATCCCGTCCTGGTCTGGATTGCCATTGAACCTTCCCCTTTCTTTACAAGATTGTGGGTTTGCACCGTCGAGACAAACGCGGCGCCCCTAGAGGGTCGCCGCCAGTCGGTCCTATGCCTTGAGCTCGTAGAGGACCGAGAAGGGTTCCTCGATCGGGAGCTTGCGGAAGTGCGTGAAGCCGGCCGCGTAGGCCAGCTCACGCGCCTTCTCCTGCCCCATACAGGCGCCGATGCCGGCGCCGCCGTGCGCGAGCGAGGTCGTCATGCAGTAGAGGGTGCTGACGTTGTAGAGGAGCTTGCCGAGCGGGTTGCGGTTCTCCTCAACATCGCCGGACGCGTTCATCTCGAGCATCAGGTATGTGCCGTCCTCCCGCAGCGCCTTGCGGATCGCGCTCAGCAGCCCGACCGGGTCGACGGAGTCGTGTATGACGTCGAACGTGCTGATGAGATCGAACCGGCCCTGGGGCAGCTCGGCACCGTCGCCGACTGTGAACGTCACCCGGTCGGCGACTCCCTCGGCCTCGGCGTTGACGCGCGCGCGCTCGATCGAGCCGGCGTGGACGTCGGAGCCGTGAACCTCGGCCGCCGGGAACGCCTTGGCGATCGTGATCGGAGCACGACCCAATCCGCAGCCCACATCGCACGCCGATCCGCCCGCCTGCAGCTTCTCCTGGACGCCGGGCATCGCCGGGATCCAGGTCTGGACGAGGTGGTGCTTGTACCACGGCGCCGTCATGCGCTCGATCGCCTCGTACATGTCGGGCAGGTACTGATCCTGCGTGACACCTCTGCCCGTCTTGAAAGCTTCGGCCACCTGTGGCGCGACGGTCACTGTCGGGACGATCATCTGCAGGAACCCGCCGGTGAAGAAGGGGAACTCCTCGTCGGCGAGTGGCAGGGCGTGCTCAGGCGGCAAGAAGTAAGTGTCGCCTTCGCTGTCGTGCTCTAGGTACTCGGCCGTTGCCATCGCCCCAAGCCACTCGCGCAGGTAGCGCTCGTTGAGACCCGTTCGCCTAGAGAGCTCGGCGGCCGTCACGGGCCCGGACTGCGCGAGCGCCGCGAAGATGCCGAGACGGTCGCCGATGTACATCAGCCCCCCGCGCATCGCGGTCCCGACGTCGAGCACGATCCGCTCGACAAACGCTTCGAGCTTCTCCTGGTCGAGCTGCTGCGCCTCGGTAGCCATGTGTGTCTCCGTTCGTGGTTGCCCTTTCGGAAGTAACTGTCCCATGGCTCCGTGGCGCCACCGCGAAGCGCGCGCGAAACGCGCGTGAATCCGCGTAGGCTTCAGTAATGCTGCGTGTCAACTTGCTGGGGGAGATGACACTCGAGGTGGACGGCAGGCATCTGGAGCTGCCTGCGAGCCGGCGGGCTCGTTCGCTGCTGGGCCTGCTCGCCTTGGAGCGGCGCACTCACCCTCGCGCCCAGCTCGCTGCACGCTTCTGGCCGGACGTGCTCGACGAGAGTGCGCGCACGAGCCTGCGCAGCGCCCTGTCGGCTCTTCGTCGCGCGCTCGGCGCCGATGCCGATCGCCACCTGTTGGCCGGCCGCGACACGGTTGCCCTTGCCGGTCCCGATCAGGTCTGCACAGACGTCGGCGAGTTCGAGCGGCTCGTTGCCGAGGGCCGGTTCGAGCATGCGCTCGAGCTCTCGCGGGGCGAACTGCTCGAAGACCTCGACGACGACTGGGTCTATGAGCGACGCGACGAGCATCGCGCCAGCGTGGCGTCGTTGCTGGAGCTGATGGCTGCGGCCGCGCGAAGCCGCGGGGGACCTCGCAGCGGCGGTAGCGCTCACTCGCCGCCAGGTCGCGCTTGACCCGCTCTCCGAGGAGGCCCATCGCGAGCTGATCAGCCGCCTGGCGGCGAATGGGGACCGCTCGGCGGCACTGACGACGTACCGCCGCCTGGCTGACCGATTCGCCTCAGAGCTGCGGATCGTCCCCTCCTCGCACACGCGGGAGCTGGTCGAGCGAATCCGCGCCGCGGAGACGACGCAGCAGCCCGTCGCCGCACTGTCATCAGACACCCCGCCGCCCGTCGCGTCGCCGCCGTCAGACCCTCCGGCGCCTGGGCCGCTGGGGGCGCCGGCCCCGGCCTCGGCGGCGGAACGGACGACGGGCACGGTGACACTGCTGTTTACCGACCAGGTCGGCTCGACCGAGACGCTGCAAAGACTCGGCGATGAGGAGGGCGAGCGTCTGCGGCGCGCGCACTTCGGCCTGCTGCGCGAGGCGGCGGGGATGCACGGCGGCGAGGAGGTGAAGAACCTCGGCGACGGGCTGATGGTGGCGTTCGTGAGCGCGGTTGACGCCCTCGCATGCGCGATCACGATCCAGCAGGCCGTCCACCGCGCCAATGCGAGCGGCGAGCTCGAGTTCGCGGTTCGCATCGGCCTGAACGTGGGGGAGCCGATCCGCGACGAGGGCGATTACTTCGGCACGCCGGTGGTGATCGCCAAGCGGCTCTGTGACGCCGGCGCGCCAGGCCAGATCCTCGCCTCAGAGTTGGTGCGTGCGCTGATCGGCACGCGCGGCGGGTTCGCCTACCGCGCGCTCGGGGAGGTCCCGCTGAAGGGCGTCGCGGACCCGGTCCCTGCTTGCGAGGTGATCTGGGAGGCATCGACCGAGGTGCGCGTCCCACTGCCCCCACTGCTGGCCGGCGAGGACCGCGGCACGTTCGTCGGCCGGTCCGATGCGGGAGCTGCCCTGGAGGCGGAGTGGGCGGCGGTGCGCGAGCGCGGCCTGCGCGTCGTTGTGCTCGCTGGCGAGCCCGGGATCGGCAAGACGCGCCTGGCAAGGGAGTTCGCCCGTACGGCGCACGAGCGGGGCGCAACGGTGCTGGCGGGCAGCTGCCACGAGGAGACCCATGTTCCCTACCAGCCGTTCGTGCAGGCGCTGCGCCACTACATCGCCTGCTGCCCTCCGGCCGAGCTGGCGGTGCAGGTCACCCCACGCCGCGCCCAGCTCGCCGCGATCCTGCCAGAGCTTGAGGACTCGCGTTCCCCGTACGGGCCGACGGGCCTTGGCGCCGAGCAGGAGCGCTTCCGCTTGTTCGAGACCGTCTCCTCGCTGCTGGGCGACGCTGCGCATCTTCGCCCGCTGGTGCTGTTCCTGGACGACCTGCACTGGGCCGACCAGTCGAGCCTGCTGCTGCTGCGCCACCTCGCACGTTCGGCCAAGAGCGCGCCGTTGATGGTCCTCGGCACCTACCGGCCGGTCGAGGTCGGCGAGGAGCACCCGCTCGCCGAAGCACTCGCGGAGCTGCGCCGCTCGCGGACGGTGGAGCGGCTTTCGTTGTCGGGGCTCCGCGAGGGGGAGGTCGCCGAGCTGATCGCGGGCCGCGTCGCCCAACAGGCGCCGCGCGGATTCGTGCTCCGTGTCGCGGAGCGCAGCGAGGGCAACCCGTTCTTCATCGAGGAGCTGCTGCACGACGTCGGCGCGGAGACCGATTGGGATGCAGCGGCGAGCGGCGTGCCCGACAGCGTCAAGGATCTGCTGCTACGCCGCCTGCGCGACCTCGGGGATGACTGCCGCAAGGCGCTCTCGGTCGCCGCGGTCGCGGGCCGCGAGTTCGAGCTTTACGTGCTCGAGCGTGTCCTGGAGCACCCACGCGATCGCCTGATCGACCTGGTCGAGGAGGCGATCGACGCCGATGTCCTGGTCGAGCCTTCCCAGTCGGTTGGGCTGCTCAGCTTCGCTCACGCGCTCTTTCGCGAGACGATCTACGAGCAGCTCTCGGCCACCCGTAAGGCTGCGCTCCACGGTCGGATTGCGGCGGCGATCGAGGAGGAGCCCGCCGACCGCCCCGATGAGCGCGCGGGCCTACTTGCCTACCACTACGGTGCCGCAGGCGATCTGCGCAAGGCGTTTGAATACCACCGCCGCGCCGCTACCGCGGCGGAACGGGTCCACGCCCACGAGCCGGCGCTCGAGAACTTGGATGGAGCAAT
Organism: uncultured Solirubrobacterales bacterium; assembly: GCA_963702905.1. Classification (GTDB taxonomy): domain Bacteria; phylum Actinomycetota; class Thermoleophilia; order Solirubrobacterales; family Solirubrobacteraceae; genus Palsa-744. Next base: position 2,383,336 of record OY969769.1, on the reverse strand, counting down.
CGTCGCGGGCGAGATGCTCGGTATGACCGCGGCAACCGCAGGAGACGATCCGCGACCTCTACCGTGCCCGTGCCTGGACGCTCCAGATGCTAGGTGAGTCCGACAGGGCACTGGCCGATCTGGAGCACGCGCTCGCGGGTGCGAAGGCGGCCGTCGACCGCGCGAGCGAGATGCACGTGTACATCGCTCTGGGGGCGCATTGGCATGTGCGCGATCCGCAGGCCTCGCGACGCTGTTACGAGGAGGCGTTGCGGATCGCCGAGGAGCTCCGGGACGGATCCGGTCAGGTCAACGCTCTGAGCCGCCTTTCGCTGGTGCTCGCCAACGATCTGGAGTTCGCCGAGGCTGTCGAGCTGGGCGAACGGGCACTCGAGATCGCACGTGGCGCCAGCGACGAGCTTGCCGTCAGCCACGCGATGGACAGCCTCAAGTTCGCGGCGCTGCAGCTTGGCGACCTCGAGCGCCTCGAGGAGCTCTGCGCCGAGCTCGAGCGCGCCCAACGCAAGCGCGGTGACCTGTGGTACCTGCAATTCACGCTGTGCGAGTCTTGCTTCGTGCCACTGGAGCGCTGCGACTGGCAGGAAGCTGAGGAGCGCATCGGGGAGGCACTCGCGATCAGCGAGCGAATCGGCGAACCCAACAGCGGAGTCCTGATCCGCGATACGTTGAGCTTGATCGCGCGCTGCCGGGGCGACTACACACGATCGCTCGCATTCGGTCGCGAGGCGCTCGCACGCGCGGACACACCCGACGCCGACTGGCTCGGCTGGGCCGCGGCGGGCCTCGCAGGCACCCTTCTGGACCTGCGCGCCATGGACGAGGCCGTCGCTGTCCTCGAGCGCGGCCTCGCGGCCGCCGAACGCAACCGGGCGCGCGGACAGATCTTCCGCTGCCTCGGAGCACTCTCATCGGCCACGCGGATGACGGGTGACGAGACCCAGGCGCGTACGCTCGCGGAGCGTGCGCAGCAGATTGCCGAGCAGGTCACAACGCCACCCGGCAACGTCGACTTCTGGGGAGAGCAGGCCTACTTCGCGATCGCCGAGACCCACCTCGCGGCCGGTGACATCGAGCGCGCTGAGCAGGCAATGCAAGGCCGACTGCAAGCGTGGGAGCGCAGCGGAGCGCAGAGGTCGATCGCACGGACCGCCCGCTTCTTGGCCAGCTGCGCCGAGGCCCGCGGAGACTGGGCCGCGGCGGGGCGGATGCTGGCCCGCAGCGCTGAGGCGGCCGGGGATGAGGGACTGATCTGCGAGCGCTGGCAGATCGAAGCCGGGCTTGCCCGCGTAGCCGCCGCGGCGGGCAGTCTCACGGACGCTGATGAGCACGGGCGGCGCGCACAGGAGTTGATCGACACGATGGCCGCATCGGTCGAGGACGAGGAGATCGGGGCGCGGTTTCGCGAGCGCGCACTGGCAGAGATCGGCCGCGCGGCATCGGCGCTACCCGACTAGCGCCAGCCGCCAATCGACCTCGAAGCCGAGCAACTGAGGATCCTCCAGCGAGGATCCAAAGACCTGCTGCAGCGGCGCAATCTGACTGCTGTAGGTGAGCACCGCGTCGAGCTTGCCGGCGTGGGCCTCCGCCTGCAATCGGTGCGCCGTGGCATCCATTCGCTCGACTGGGATGCCGGTTGTTTCGAGCCCGGTCGTCCATCGCTCGGCGGCCGGATCCGCATCCGAGGAGGACCCGCCGCCCAGCACCCACCGTGGCCATCCGTCCACGGTGGCGTGAGGCAGGTCGGCGTAGAGCACCACGTCGGCGCCCTCTGCCCGGAGTGCTAGTGCCGCCGCGCGCACGGCGGTATGGTCGCGATGGTGGTCGCCCAGACTGGCCGGCGCGTAGATCCGGGCACCAGCGAAGAGGACTCCACGCAAAGCCTCGACGATCTCCTCAGGCGCCTGGTCGCCATGGCGGTACTGGCTGTCCAAGAACGGTAGGTTGACGGCCGTGCGGCCGGCGAGCGCGAGCGCCTGGCGGTCCTCCTCGATACGCGTGCGGACAGCTGTGGCCGAATCGCTTGCGCCGCCGAGCCGATCCCACCAGCCGAGCGCCCCCGCGGGAGGCTCACCGGCAAAGACGTTCACCACGAGCACTTCGCCCGCGCTCGCCAACACGTGCCAGCACGAAAGCACCGCGTCGTCGAAGTGAGGCGAGAGGATGACCGTGTCGCGACCCATCGCCGCTCACTATTACGCCCTTGCGTGTAGCCACCGTGAAACCGACGCGAAAGCTCGCGATCGGCGATCTGCTACGTCCAGTTGCCCACCCGTTCCACTCCTTGCGGTTTAGGACGACACGGAGTTGACACTACCTGGCGCCAGCCGAATGACACTGGTGCCGACACACCCATGACACAGGCGCATGCCGCCTGGCCGGCTGACCTACGGGGTGGGCGTGAGTCCGCCTACAGCTCGATATATGCCATGTGGCAGATGTAGTGGGCGTGAAGCGGGCGTAGTTTGACGTGGCTTGCCGGCCGCTGGGGCTGGCCTGTTTGGAGGTGAGCCGTGTCTTCTGTGTCTCATGTTATGGATGCCCGGACGGGGGAGTCTCGCGCGGGTGCCTTCTCTCCGGCGGGGATTGCAGCGTTCGCCCCGCCCTCCTTCGCGGTGTGGATGGCTGCCATCGGCGTGTCGATGCTGCGGCGCGGTTCCGGGCTCGTTGCGGCTGATGCCTGAGAACGATCGAGATCAGGCGGAGCTTCACCGGGATGTTGCGGGTGGTGGTACGAGCGGCGGTTCTGTGGGATCATCGGGGATGAGCTGGGTACTGGGCCGCCCGCTCTTCTGGGGCGCTATGGACGGAGACCAGACAGCGACGTTCGCGCTACCGGCGGGTACCGTCACATTCCTGCTGAGCGATATCGAGGGCTCCACGCGGCTGTGGCAGGATGAGCCCGAGGGGATGGTCCGCGCGGTCCCCGAGCACTACGCGCTCCTACGGGAGGCGGTGGCGCGTCATGGCGGCGTGCGGCCGGTCGAGCAGGGCGAGGGGGATAGCGTCGTCGCGGCTTTCTCGCGCGGCTCGGATGCGGCGGTGGCGGCGCTCGAGATCCAGCGTTGCATGCGCACCCATGAGTCGCCTGAAGGTCCGGACTTGCGTGTGCGCATCGCGTTGCACACCGCTGAGGCACAGCTACGCGACGAGGGCAATTACTTTGGGCTGGCGCTCAGCCGCTGCGCGCGTCTGCGCGAGCTCGCGCACGGTGGGCAGGTGCTGATGTCGAGGGCTACGCACGATCTGGTGGTCGACCGTCTGCCCACCGGTGCTCAGCTGGCGGATCGCGGAGTGCATCGCCTGCGCGACCTCGGCCGCCCTGAGCATGTGCACGAGCTCCTGGACGAGGATGACCCGCAGGAGTTTCCGGCGCTGCGATCGCTCGATGTGCTCCCCAACAATCTTCCCGACCAGCTCACCAGTTTCGTGGGGCGCGTCGGCGAGCTGCGGGAGGTCCAGACGGCGCTGGACGGCACGAGGCTCTTGACGCTGACCGGGGCTGGGGGGTGCGGGAAGACTCGGCTGGCGCTGCAGACGGCCGCCGACACTGTTGATCGCTATCTCGACGGCAGCTGGTGGGTGGAGCTTGCGCCGCTCGTCGCCTCGGAGCAGATCGGGCCTGCGCTGGCGGCAGCGCTCGGGGTTCGCCCGCTGCCGGGACAGACGGCGCTTGACGCGGCCGTCTCCCATCTGACAGGTCGTTGCGCGCTGCTCGTCCTTGACAACTGCGAGCATCTGCTCGAGGCGAGCGCCGCTGTGGCCGAGGCTGTGCTGCGCGCTGGTCCCGCAGTCGTGGTGCTTGCCACCAGCCGCGCTCCTCTGGGTGTCGCCGGTGAGACCAATTGGCGGGTGCCGTCGCTCTCGCTGCCCGCCGAGCGCGCGCACGAGCCTGTGGAGGCGCTCGCGCAGTCCGATGCGGTGCGGCTGTTCATCGAGCGTGCGCTGAAGGTCCGACCCAACTTCGCGATTACCAATGACAACGCACCGTCCGTCGCTGGTATCTGCCACGCACTGGACGGCATCCCTCTCGCGATCGAGCTCGCCGCCGCGCGCGTGCGGCTGATGGCCGTGGAGGAGATCGCGGCGGCGCTCACGGACCGCTTTCGCCTGCTCACGGGCGGGACACGTGGCGCGCTGCCGCGTCAGCAGACGCTGAGAGCATCTGTTGACTGGAGCTATGAGCTGCTGAGCGAGGACGAGCGCACGCTGCTGCGCCGCCTCGCGGTGTTCATCGGCGGCTGGACGCTTGACCTAGCTGAGGACGTGACCGCCGGTGACGGGCTCGAGCGCTACGCGGTGCTCGACTTGCTCAGCTCCCTGGTCGACAAGTCGCTGGTACTCGTCGAGGAGCGCGAGCGGAGCACTCGCTACAGGCTGCTGGAGACGGTGCGCCAGTACGCACTAGACCATCTCGCCCAGTCTCCTGAGGCGCTGGCTGTACGCGAGCGTCACCGCGATGCGCTGCTGACCTTGGCCGAACGTGTCGAGGCGCATCTCGTCACCGTCGATCAGCATCGGTGGCTGCGGACGCTTGCCGCCGAGGATGCGAACCTGACCCGGGCGCTGGAGAATGCCGCGCAGACCGATCCCGCGAAGGCATTGCGGCTGGCTGTCGCGCTCACGTTCTACTGGAAGCTGCGGGGGCGTTTCGTGGCCGCTGAGATCGGATACGCGCACGCGCTCGACGCAGCGGCCCTGGACGCTCCGCTGCGCGCGCGGGCGTTGTGGGGGCGCGCTTACCTGATGGCCTACGCCGGCGGTTATGAGGACGCGGTCGAGTACGCGCAGGTGGCGCTGGAGCTCGCCGAGGCAGCCGGTGACCGCTCCACGATGGCGCGGGCGCTGGATGCGCTGGGCACCGTCACGATGTTCGCCGACCCGCAGGCAACCCGGCCGGGGCAGGAACGATCCGTAGCGCTGGCACGGGAGAGCGGTGACGACTGGTGTCTTGCCGACGCCACCCAGATCCTTGCCTACACCTACATCATCGAAGGCCGGCGCGAGGAGGCCCTGGCCGTGCACGAAGACGTTCTTCCCTTGATCGAGAGGATGGGATACCGGGAGTTCCTGGCCTGGCATTGGTTCCTCAGGGCAATGGGCGAGCTCGAATCCGCCGACTGGCCGGCCTGCGAGGCGCACTGCGAGCGAGCGATCACCGCGGCACGCGAGGTGGGGGAGCCGGTGAGCGAGGGCCTGGCGCAGATGTATCTGGCCTACGTCGACCTGCTGCGCGGGCGCCGCGAGCGCGCGCTGCAGCGGTTGGCGGCGGCGAACGAGCGCGCGGTCACAGCAGGGGCAGGCATGGCGGCCGGCGCGCTGGGATACATGCTCGCGTGGGCCGAGGCTGCCAACGGCCAACACGCGGTGGCGCTCCAGCGTCTTGAACCACTCATTGCGACGGAGATCGACGGCGGCTACCTGTTCTCCTTCGCGCTGTATGTCCAGGCGGACATCATGCGCGCCGTGGGCGACCGCGACCAGGCGGCGAGCACCGCGCGGCAGGCGCTCGAGGTGGCCGAGCGGACGGGAGCGTCTTGGGTCATCACGCTGGCCTCCCTGTGCCTGGCATACGTTTCGCTGGACATCGAGCGGTGGAGCGAGGCCGACGGGCACGTGCATCACGCGCTTGAGGCGATCGAGGCCCGCGGCCTGGTCGTGCCGATCCCCGACGCGCTCGAGCTGCTCGCCGAGGTCGCCGCGGGCCTGCACAGCGATCACGAGGCGGCCCGGCTACTCGGCGCGGCCACCCAGGCGCGCGATCACCACGAGCTCGCGCGCTCGGCCAGGCAGGCTGAGCGGGTCCAGACGCTGGAGCAAACCCTGCAGGAGCGCCTCGATCTCGGGGCCCTAGAGGCCGCTCTCGCCGAGGGGCGAGCCCTCGACCCGTTCGAGGCGGTCGCGTGGGCGCGCCGCGCACGCGGCGAGCGTAAGCGGCCGCCCGGCGGATGGGAGAGCCTGACCCCGACCGAGCTGGAGGTCGCGCGTCACGCCGCCGACGGCCTGACCAACCCCCAGATCGGCGAGCAGATGTTCATCACCCGGGGCACTGTCAAGACCCACCTCTCCCACATATACACAAAGCTGGGCCTGCAAAACCGCTCTGAGCTCGCCGCCCAAGCAGCCCGCAGACAACTCGAACTCGGAGGTTGACATGCAACCGCCAGCGGCAGTGAAGGAGGGTGACGTTTCTTCGGTTGGTAGAGAACGCCCATGTGACTATGACGCGGTCGTTGTAGGGGCGAGCGTCGCTGGGTGTACGGTCGCGACGTTCCTTGGACGCCAGGGTGCGCGGGTCGCGCTGCTCGAGCGCTCGCCGAACGAGGATGTCTACAAGGTGATCTGCACGCACGCGATCATGCCGTGTGCGACCGGCACATTGCGTCGTCTTGGCTTGGTGGAGCAGATCGAGGCGGCGGGGGGCTTGCGCAACGCCGCCGATCTCTGGACGCACCGCGGATGGGTGCGTCCCCGATCGCCGACTGGTGGCAGAGAGCTGCCCTATGGCTACAACATTCGCCGTGAACGCTTTGACCCGATGATCCGCTCGCTCGCCGCCCGCACAGACGGCGTGGACTACGTGCCTGGCGCGACGGTCACCGATCTGATCCGTGACCAGGCGGGGCGACCGACCGGCGTACGGGCCGCGGTTGGCGGTGAGGATCGTGAGGTGCACGCCCGTGTGGTGATCGGCGCTGACGGACGCGACTCCAAGGTCGCCGAGCTTGCGGGCCTGCCCGCCACGGTCAAGCCCAACGCACGGTTCATTTACTTCGCTCACTACAAGAACCTCACTGTTCCAAGCGGGAAGCCCGTCACACTCTGGAACCTGGAGCCGGGTGGCGCGGCAGCATTCGTCAACGACGACGGCATCACCGTGATGGTCTGCACGCCTACCAAGGACCGGCTCCCCGAATTCCGCGAGGACCTGGAGGGCGCATTCGTAAGGTATCTCGCTGATCTGCCCGAGGGACCGGATCTTTCCGCCGGGCGACGCGTAACGAAGATCATGGGCCGCCTGGACATGTCGAACATTCGCCGTCGCGCCAGCGGACCAGGTGTCGCTCTCATCGGTGATGCCGCACAGGCGACAGACCCGCTCGTGGGCGTGGGATGCGGTTGGGCGCTGCAGAGCGGCGAGTGGCTGGCCTCCGAGCTCGACAGCACGCTCTCATCCGACCGGGATGTCGATCACGCGCTCGGCAGATACCGCCAGCGGCACGGGCGTGCGCTGGCAGTGCACCATCGGATGATCTCCGATTACTCAACTGGCCGGCCGCTGAACCGCATGGAGAGAATGCTGTTCACAGCGGCACCGCGCGACCAGCATGTCGCCCGAGCGCTGCACATGCTGCTGAGCCGCATGGCAGCGCCGCGGCGCATCATCACGCCGAGCGTAATCGCGCGAGCAGCATTGGTAAGCGCGCGAGTCGCACTGAGGAGCGCGAAGTCGGCATGAGCTCACACGTGGCGGGTGCCCGGCGAGCGGCGGATATGCGTGCTGTCCGAGTAGTTCGCGAGGACGGTCCAGCGCACCCTGCCATGGTGACGGGAGCACTACGCCAGCGCTCCCGTCGCAGCGTCCGCGGGGCTGAGCGAGCGTCTGGCGCCTTGGAACACAGATAAGTGTCGTCGTCCAATCCGGGAGCCAGCGGCAGCTCGGCGGAGACGACTCCTTTCACGCGATAGCGAAAGCTGGCGCGCAGCGGCTTGCGGGCTGGCGACTGGTACGTTATTTGCCAGTTTTTTGGGCGAGCTGCTCGGGGGTTGTTGGTGTCGGAGTCGGTTGAGCTTGCGACGATCCTGTTGACCGATATGGTTGGCTCGACTCGGCTGGCCACCTCCGTGGGCCCGGTACGCGCCGATGAGCTGCGCGAGGAGCATTTCGCGCTGTTGCGCGACGCGATCGCGGGCTGTGGGGGCAAAGAGGTCAAGAACACCGGCGACGGGTTGATGATCGCCTTCACCTCGGCCTCCGCGGCGGTCAAGTGCGCTGTGGCGATGCAGCAACTGTTCGAGCGCCGCTACCGAAACTCCGAGCAGGGCCTGCACGTGCGCATCGGCCTCGGTGCGGGGGAGTCAACCGTCAAGGACGGGGACTACTTCGGGATGCCCTCGATCGAGGCGGCTCGGCTGTGCGCGCAGGCGCCCTCGGGCGGCATCCTCGTCTCAGGGCTCGCGAAGACGCTCGCCGGCCGCTGCGAGGGCGTTGACTTCACCTCGGCGGGTGAGCTCGAGCTGAAGGGCTTTCAGGAGCCAGTGGAGGCATTCTCGGTCTCCTGGACGCCGCTCGGCGAGGAGGCCTCCGGAGTGGGCGCCTGGCCCTTGCCTGCCCTGCTGCGCTCGGTGCCGCCGGTCTCCTATGTGGGACGTGTCGAGGAGCGCGCTGGGATCGAGGAGGCGCTGGTGCTCGCGCGCGGCGGCGCACGCCAAGTGGTCCTGCTCTCGGGTGAACCGGGGATCGGCAAGACGAGACTCGCGAGCTTTGCGGCGCACCGCGCGCACGCCGAGGGCTTCGCGGTGTGCTGGGGCTCGTGCTCTGAGGAGCTCGCGGTGCCGTATGAGCCATGGATCGAGGTCTGTTCGCAGATAATCGAGCACGCCCCGCAGGAGCTGCTTGAGCGTCACTGCAAACGTCATGGCGGAGAGCTCAGCCGGTTCGTTCGCACGCTGGGCGAGCGCGTCGAGGAGCTGCCATCGCCGCAGACCTCTGACCCCGAGACCGAGCGCTATCTGCTGTTCTCGGCGGTGGCGGGACTGCTCGAGCAGTTTGCACAGAGCGTGCCGGTGTGCGTGGTGCTCGACGATTTGCACTGGGCCGACGGGCAGTCGGTTGCCCTCCTCAAGCACGTGGTTCGCACCGCCGAGCAGGAGGCGCTGCAGGTGATCGCAACCTACCGCGACTCTGACCTCGGCAAGGATCACCCGCTCGGAGCCGTGCTCGCGGACCTGCGATCGGTCGATGGTGTGCAGCGCATCGCCCTGCATGGCCTCGGCTCAGACGAGGTGGCCCAGATCATGACGTCCACCGCCGGGCACGAGCTCGACGAGGACATCCTTCAGCTGGCGCAGGAGATCGCGACCGAGACCAATGGCAACCCGTTCTTTGTGGGGGAGATCCTGCGCGGCCTTTGGGAGGCCGGGGCGCTCATCCTCGACGAGGACAGCGGGCGCTGGAGCGTCGACCGCTCGGGTGCGATCGCGCTGCCCGAGAGCGTGCGGGAGGTGATCGAGCGGCGTGTGGAGCGCCTCGGCGAGGAGACGCTCGAGCTCCTGAGGTTCGCGGCGGTGATCGGCCGCGTGTTCGACGTGGAGCTGCTCGAGTCGATGCTGGAGATCGACGAAAGCCAGCTGCTTGACCAGCTCGAGGCTGCGGTTGCCGCCTCGCTGCTGGCCGAGTCCGACGAGCGGGTGGGCCAGTTTCGCTTCGCCCATGCGCTTATCAACCAGACGCTGTATGAGGGCCTCGGCGCCACCCGCCGCGCGCGCATGCACCAGCGTGTTGCCCAAGCGCTCGAGGACCTATACGGCGAGGACCCGGGCGATCGCCTGTCGGAGCTCGCGCTTCACTGGCGCATGGCTGGGGTATCGGTCGACAAGGCGAAGGCAGCCGACTACGCCGTCAGGGCAGGACAGCGCGCCCTCGAGGGCCTCGCCCCCGCCGAGGCCCTGAGGCTGTTCGCTGACGCTGTCGAGCTCATTGGCGATGTCGACAGCCCCGAGCGTTGTGAGGCGCTGATCGGGCTCGGGGAGGCGCAGCTCCAGAGTGGGGAGGCTGCCTACCGCGAGACGTTGCTCGACGCTACGCGGATCGCGTCCGCTCTCGCGGACGCCGAGCTCGCCGCGCGCGCGGCGCTGGCGAACAACCGCGGAGGGGTCGTAAGCGCGTTCGGTCAGATCGACGCAGAGCGGCTCGCGGCGATCGATAGGGCGATCGAGCTCGATGACCCGCCGAATCACGCCCGCCGCGCGCGACTGCTCGCGCTCAAGGCGATGGAAATCACGTGGGACCCGGACTCTGACATGCGTCGCGCGCTTGCTGAGGAGGCGATCTCGCTTGCTCGTGCCACGGAGGACACGAGAACGCTCGTCGAAGTCCTCCAGAACGTCCACGAGACGATCCGAGCACCGGATACCCTCGCATGGCGAAGCAATCTTGTCGAGGAGCTTGTTGGCTGCGCCGCCGAGGTGGGTGATCCTGCGCTTAGCTTCTGGGCGCACAACGACGAGATGCAAACTTGCTTCGAGCGGGGGGACCTCGAGCGCGCAAAGGTCGCGCTCGAGCAGTGGGAGCTGATCGCGCACAAGCTTGATCAGCCCACAATGAACTGGCTCACCATGTACACCATGGCCGGCTGGGAGCTCATGCACGGCGATCTGGCCGCCGGCGAGCGCCTGTTCGAGAGCGCGTTCCAGATCGGGCAGGAGGCGGGAGAGCCCGACGCCGTCCTTGCCTACGCCGCCGCGCTGCAGCAAACGCGTATCTATCAAGGCCGCGCGCAGGAGATCGTCGAGATGATGGAGCAGAGTGTGAGCGCCTATCCGGCGATCGCGGCCTGGCGAGCCGGACTGGCAGCGACTCTGTGCTACGTCGATCGGGGAGCAGAGGCCGCGAAGATCCTCGAGCATGCCGCGAGTGACCGCTTCGAGCACATCGCCCTGAACGCGCCCACGTTGACCGCGCTGGCGCTGTATGCCGAAGCGGCCGTGCAGACCGACAGCTCGGGCCCCGCCTCGATCCTGTACGAGCTCATCGAGCCGTGGGCCGACCAGATCATCTGGAACGGCGTCATCGGCTATGGACACGCCCGCATGTGGCTGGGCCTGCTCGCGGCCTGCATGGGAGAGCGCGAGCAGGCCGATCAGCACTTGGCGTTCGCGTGCGATTTTCAGGAGACCCACGGCCTGCTTCTGTGGGCAGCCCGCGCCCATTTGGGCTGGGCGCAGGCGCTCGCCGGGCGAGGCGATGCTGCTCGAGCACGCGAACATGCCGCCCGCGCGCTCGAGCTCTCGCGCGAGCACGGCTACGGCGCCTTCGAGGGGCTAGCAGCGACTCTAGTTGAGGCGCAGTCGGCGGCCGAGACTGACCGGCGATGAGAAGCGTCGCCGACTCTGCTGCTCTGCGGGCTTAGCGAGCGTCATGCAGCGCGCCGACGACGCGACCGGTTTGGACGAAAACCGGGTCTGACGTGCGGTGAAACGCCGCGAGCAAGAGGCCCTGGCTGATCAGCCGACCAGGCGCGCAGAGCGATCGACGCCCCCGAACCAACCACCCGCGCCCTGATATCGCGCTGACCAAGAACCCAAACCTCTTCAAGGCCCAGCAGGCGCTCGAGGAGACCCGCGTGCACTCCAGGATCGAGATCGGCGGGATTTACGCCGTCTCACATAGACGGGTTCCCCTCACCATAGACGGGTTCCCGTCTCACATGAACGGGATGCCGCAGTGGCTCAAATCGAAACTGACCCACTACCTAGCTACGGGTAGTGCATCAGTTTGTCACGGGTGGTGTCTCAGTTTGAGCTTGCGGGGCCGCCTTTCCGAATCGCGAGCAATGCCTGGTGTCCTCGATCGCTTGCGGAGTTGGAGGGCAGAAAGATCCCGCTCGACTGAATCCTTTGTCTAGAGGCTCCCCTCTCATAGATATCGAATGAATCCATTGTCGGACGGGAGGCTTGTTTTGAGAACAGCCTACAAGCAGGAGATCACGGCTAATCCCATATGTCACATTGTCGAGACATTGCGCGAAGGGCGGTCTACCGGTGTGCGTGAAGCCCAGCTTCCTGATAGGCGGCCCGGTTCAAATCGATAGGAGGTTGCCATGCCCGGCAAAGCGCTAGCGAGCCGACCTTTCGGGGAGTTGACTAACGAACAGCTTGTTGATGCAGCTCAGCACGGAGACGCCGGAGCTATTTCGGAGTTGGTAGCGCGCTCTCACGTTCGCGTGCGGCGCTTCGCACACATGCTCTGCTCGACGCCCGAGGACGCCGAAGAAGCCACGCAGGAGGCGCTCATCATCCTCTACCGGAAGATAGGAACGCTGCGAGTCGCGGCAGCGCTTGGATCTTGGATGTTCCAGGTCACGCGCCGCGAGTGCATCCGCAGATCGAGGATCGCGCTGCGCGTCCACGCGCCGCGGACGGAGTGCGAACCGTCTGCGGAGGAGGTTGTGATCGCTCGGCTCGCACTTGAGCGTATCGCCAGTTCGATCGCACAGCTCGAGCCCGAGCAGCGAGCCGTGCTCGTGCTGCGTGACGTGCAGGGGCTCTCCGGTGTGGCCACGGCCGAACACTTGGGTGTGAGTCGAGCCGCAATGAAGTCTCGCTTGCACCGTGCGCGCGAGCATTTCCGCTCTCAGCTCGCCGCTGACTGGTAGCTCAGGGGATCCTTGGGGTTAGTGGGTTTGCGCCAGCCATGAGTTGATTCAACTAGATGCGAGAAGCAGGTGTCAATAATTGAATGTGTCCTTACGCGGTTGTAGTTGATTACGTACACGATCACAAAGGAGTTTGGAGCATGACGAAACGTGTGACTATTATTGGGCTCGCTTTCGCGGCCTCTTGGGCCTCTTGTTTTGCGGTAGTAGCGTCAGCTGCGGGCGCCGAATATATCTATAGGGTAAACAAAGCCCCTTTGGAAATCGGCAAAACTCAGGAAGTGAGGGCCAAGGCTAAGACCGTCCAAGTGATGAGAGGGGAATTGTTTGGGGGTAAATTCCAAATTACATGTAATAAACTCAAACTGGTTGCGGCTGAAAAACCGATAATCAAGGGTGGTGTGCCCGGTAGGTCCGAAAAAGAGAAGTTCGCGTTTGAAGAATGCGAAACTACGATATGTGATAAAAAAGTCACGGTCGAAGCTGGGTCGCTTGAAAACGAAATTGTGACTGTCGTTCAGCCTGCGACCAAGGCGGGGAAGCTAGCCGTAGAGTACAAGGGGGCCGGCGGTAGCAATCTGTTCGCGAAGATCAAACTCACCTGTATCGGCATTTTAGTCACATTTGAAATCCAAGGTACAGCCGGTTGGCTTGATAGTCCCGAAAAGGTGGAACAGCGAATCGGAACGATGATTGGGAAGGCGGGCGCGGAAGAAATCACAGAAGTCGAGAAATCAACCGGCACCAAGGAAAAAATCGGGCTCAAATGCGAAGGTAAACCAGTCACGTTTGAAGGCGAAAGCGAAATCGAACTAGTAAGCGAAGAAAACTGGGGCATCTTCTAAGGTGCCGTCCGAGGAGCCTCGTCGGCACAGGATTGTGTAGGTACCTGGGTTTGAAGCGGCAAGGCACGTCAAACTTCGAGAGGGAGCACACGCGTGCCTTGTCGCTGCATGTGATGTCGGCATGCCAGCCGAGATCGTTGAACTTTCAAACCGATGCACTACCGAATCCTTTCGTGCCCCGGTCGCCTCCTATCTCGTGTCTATTGGTCACGCGATGAAGGAGGACCCCATGAGAAGGTTCGAACGTCATGATGGCAATTCGATGCAATGCGGTGGCCGTGGCATGTGCCCGGTGTCCGGCGGGGCCTTGCGCCTGCTGGTGGCGTGCGCGCTCGCGCTGACGGCTGTCGGGAGTGGTGCGAAGGCGGTTGCTCAACCGACGAGCGGTACGATGCGGCTGAAGGTTGTGCCGATACAGGTTGAACCGCGCGCCCGGCATGGAGTGACCTATGCGGGCACGGGCGACGTTCTCGGCGAGGGCTTCGCACTGGAAGTCGACGTGCGGGTCAAAGGCGACGAATACGGCGGCTTTCCACCGCCGCTGACCTCCGTGACAGCTTACGCGCCGGCCGGCGTGACGCTTGACACGCATGACTTCCCGATCTGCCGGCAGACGATCTTGGAAAGCCACGAAGTCGGCGAGTGTCCCAAGGGCTCGCTGATGGCGGATGGCTCGGTGTCAGGAGTGGTCAGCTTCGGAGGCGACCGTGTGCATGAGACGCTGACTCTGCAGGCGTTCTTCGCTGGTGCTCAGAAGATTGCCTACTTCGCCGAAGGAACCTCGCCGGCTATGGTGGAAATCCTCGGCAGCGGCACGATTACGACGGCGGGCGGCGCCTTCAGTCACGAGTTCAACGCTGCCGTCCCGCTGGTTCAAACGGTGCCTGAAGCGCCCTACGCGGTCGCTGAGTCGGCTCACTTGATGCTCGGCGTCGCGCGCAGGCAAGGCTCTCATTTGATCCCTTTGATGGTCCTGCCGAAGCGCTGCACGAAGGGGGGCCTGCTGGTCCGTGTGAGGCTCGGCTTTCTGATCGGCGCCCCGGTTCAAATGGACACGAAGCTCCCGTGTCCGGCACGGCGATGATTAGCGGGATCGGTGATGGCAAACGATGGAGCCCTCGCCGTCGGAGCACTATCCGCATCGGGTCACTCAGTTTATGCGGCGTCCAGTTGATCTGAGACGGCCCAGTCCCGTTCATCTGAGACGGCGACCTCAAGGTCCCGGCGACAGGGTAATTACCGCTGTCGCCGGGACCGCTGGGTTTATGAACACCAGTCAGCCTAAGCGCCCAGACACCCAAATGGACGCAGATCCTCAAACTGATGTACTACTCGAGGTCGCAAGGAAGGCACGTCAGCGGACACCCAAAAAATCCCTAGGCGGCTGGTAGCGTGCGTTGTGATCTTGACACCCGATCGACCCGTCAGACTGCAACCGCATCGTTACACGACCCTCAAGCGAGTGGCCATGGCGGGAGCGACGGCGCTCCTTGTAGTGAATATTTGGACGGGCGCGCCTCTCCTGGCGATATGGGTGGGTTCACGAGTAGTAGGCCAAAAAGCTCTAAGCATGGAGGCCATCTTTGTCGTCATCGTCGTGCTCGCCGTGTTGGTGTTCTCGATGACCCTCGCCCTCGCGTGGCTGGACAGAGCCTATGACGAGCTCACAGGTAGACCTTCCCGCGAACCCCGACTCGCCTGGCTACGCAGCATGAACGCCGGGGGGACCGACGCTACCGTCCACGCGCAGGGCATCAGTCTGCTTGAGCGAGTCGTGATGGTGAGCGTCTACATCGCCATGATCTCATTCCTCATCTGGTTTTTCTTCTTCGCAGGAAGCCCACTGCCGACCTAGGACAACCAGCACGACCAGGCAAGCTTCCACCGGGGTGAGATACGCACCCACGTCTCAAACTGTGACACGGCTCCCAAACTAAACTGAGACACCACCGCGGAGCGGGTAGTGGGTCAGTTTGACCCAAGGTCTTTGAAAATTGCATAGGCAAGCGAAATTGAGACGAACTAACGCCTTGATTTCGTAGGCGGTCGCTCCCCCGACCTACCGTGTGCAAGGCGTGGCCGAGGGAGCGACGCTCACCCCAACCTGTGGCCTTGCCTCCAGGTGGACGACATTCTAAGGGATTCGGTCGAGCAGCTTTGCTGGCGGGATTCCTAGCGCTCGCGCCAGCTTGACGATCGTGCCGAGTCGTGGATCACGCTTCGAGCGCTCTAGCCGGCTGATCTCACTCATGTTCAGTTCGCAGCGGAAGCCGAGGGCTTCTTGCGAGAGCTCCAGACGTTTGCGTTCGGCACGGAGGTTGTGGGCGAAGGTCTCGCGGGCGTCCATATCCGCGATGCTCGCTAGATGCGGCCAAAAGCTCTAGGGCCAAAACCTCAAAATTCTGCTATGTTGCGCGCCGATGTGGGCCAAAACCTCATGCGTCGTCATTCTCTGTCTCGTGTTTCTGGCAGGATGCGGCGCCAACAGCGATGCAAACAAGAAGAGTGCTTGTGGCCGCGTATCGAGTGCGAGCAAGACCTTCAGCAGCGACGTGGGGCAGCTCGCCGAAGCTCCTAGCGAATCCTCAGAGCAAAATCAAATGGCTGCTGACACGGACAACTTCAAGGCAGCCCTGAGCGAACTACGTGGCGACGTATCGGATCAACGGGACCGATCGACCATCGATCAGTTCACTGGCGTTCTGTCGCGCTTCGAGCAGGCGATCGAGGCGGCATCATCTGAAAACTATGCTGCTGGGAGCGGCGATCTTGCTGGGATCTCCGACGAGATTGGCAACCTCAATCAGCAGATCAAAGGAATGTGCTCTTGAGGGAAGTTCTGTGATCACATCGCCGACTAGCGCTACGATCACGTCATGGCCGATCTAAACCAGATTGCGCATCGTATCGTCCATGAATCGACGGAACCCAAGGAATCGACTCCTGCGCAGATCAATGGTCGCAATGGCGGTTTGAAGGGCGGTAAGGCCAGAGCAGCCAAACTATCGCCGCAGAAGCGATCAGAGATCGCTAAGAAGGCCGCACAAGCTCGCTGGGCTAAGGCGTAGCTTCATCGCATCAGTGCGCGGAAACGCGCAACGTCGCGCTCTTTCGCTCATTCTTGCGTTACAGTTGGTAACGCAAGATCCCTAAGAGAGTCCCCCGCCAGGACTCGAACCTGGATCTTCCTCAAAGCTTGCTGACGAGGATGTTCTTTCCGTTTGCACTACGGGGGAACACTGAGAGCTACAGCCCGGCTAGAAGCAGCCACTTCTAGCCGGGCTTCTCAGCGTTGTGGGAATGCTATCGCGCTCTGCACACCCAAGCCACGCGCAACCCGCAATTGAGCGAGTTTTTCTGTCCGGTGGCTCAAGCAAAATGGTCAGTATGAACCGCTTGAGCGTCGAGAAGCGCGCACAGATCATCGGTTGCTTGGTTGAGGGCAACTCGATCCGTGGCACCGTTCGCATCACAGGTGCAGCCAAGAACACAATCACGAAGTTGATTGTGGATCTCGGTGCTGCTTGCGCTGCCTACCAGGACCATGTTCTTCGCGATCTCCCGTGCAAGACGATCGAGTGCGACGAGATGTGGGGCTTCTGCTACGCCAAGCAGAAGAACGTACCGCTAGAACATCAAGGAACCTTCGGCTATGGCGACGTTTGGACTTGGGTTGCGATTTGCGCCGACACGAAGCTCGTTCCGTCATGGCTTGTCGGAGAGCGCACGACAGAGGACTGCATGGTGTTTCTGGCCGATCTAAGGCGCCGGATGAGCAATCGAATCCAGTTGAGCACAGACGGCCATCAGACCTACAGGGCGAGCATCCCGTACATCTTTGAGAAGGATGAGATCGATTGGGCGCAAATTCACAAGACCTATCGAGCTCAGTCCGTGAGCCCCGGCCGGTATAGCCCACCTGTCTGCACAGGAACCAAAGTCAAGACGCGCCTAGGCGATCCCGATCCCGAGAAGATCAGCACAAGCTATGTGGAGCGCCAGAACCTCACGATGAGGATGGGGATGCGCCGATTTACGCGCCTAACAAACGGCTTCTCAAAGAAGATCGAGAACCTTGCCTATGCAGTCAGTCTTCACTACATGCACTACAACTTCGCTCGACCGCACGCGAGCCTCGCCAATCCTTATCCACGCACACCTGCGATGGCTGCCGGTGTCGCCGATCACGTCTGGAGCTTGAAGGAGATCGCGGGCCTACTCGATTCAAACTGACCCACTACCGCGGAGCGCTCGATAATATATGTTATGTAAACTCACAAATCGCACGGGCTCTCAAGCGGGGCGGATTCGGGCGCCCTCTTGCGATCTCATCTTCCGGTAGTAGCATCGAAAGGCGATGTCGCTTTGGGTCGTGCTTGTGACGCTTGGGCTCGTCAAGCTCGTGGTAGCTTCGCTGATGCTGTGGCTGCCGTTTCGCTATGACGCGGCGATGATGGCCGTGGACGATGAGCCTCGCTCGGATGACGAAGGCGGCAGCAAGGTGTCAACGGGGGCGCCGGCGGATCCCCACCCGCGGTTGCCGCTTCCGCGTAAACCGAGACGTGGACCGCACGGCTCGTCCTCTCCACCTTCACCGGCACGTGTGCGGACCAGCGCACGGCGTGTGATCGCGCGAGTGTCCTCTCAGCGCTAGTGGCTCAGCGGTTGCGCTTGCGTTGGCGCTTGGCGGCCTTGGCCTTCGCGCGGCGCTTGCGCAGGCGGGCGGCGCGTGCCTCGGCGTTGCCAGGGCTCCCGAGCAGGTCGCCCGCCGGTGTCACGCTGCGGGCGTCGCGGAGGATCAGAAACGCTATGCCCGCAAGCAGTCCCACAGCGACGATGGCGATCGGTATGAGCAGATTGGTCGACAGCGCACTCGACGTCGAGTTGGAGGTCGTGGCGGTCGTCTGAGTATTCGTGGGTTCTTCTTCGGCCTTTTTTGTCAGTTCGGAGAAACCTTCGCCCCCCGTTCCAGCACCGGCTCCCCCGGCCGCGCCGGCGCCTGCTGCTCCTGCCCCTCCTGCTGCTCCCGCAGCGCCTGGCGTCCCCGCCGCTCCCGCGCCCGCGCCCTGCCCGGCTTGGGCTTTGGCAAGCGCTTCCTGTACCGCCTTGTTGAGCGCAGCCTTGTCCACAGGAGCGCTGGTGGTACCGGCGGCGGCGCCCCAGGCGACTCCAACCGCGAGGGTCTGTCCCGCCAGGCAGACGAGTAGGAGCATCACGATCAGGTGGGTTTTGGAGACGATTCGACGCATGTATTTGCCAAGTTGGGCGAGCAGCGAGAATAGCGCCAACGGCGAGCCACACGACCCCCTGGTGGGACGCCCCCGTAGAATGGGCGGCCGATGGCACCCAAGCAGCGACAGATCCGGATCGAGCAGCGCGGCGCCCAGCAGGCGATCGAAGCGCTCGAGCAACGCTCCGACGAGGAGTTGGAGGCGGAGACGAAGTACAAGTCGGCGGCGCTTGCCATCCTCGGCGCCCGTGCCTCTGAGCGCTTTGACGCGGATGCCGCACGCGCATACTTCCAGCGGGCGATCGCCGCGGCGCGTCCCCAGGAACGGATGCAGCTGCGGCGCATGGCGGACGCCTCACTCGCCCTTGCCGAGCGGCGCGCCGGGGACCTCAAGAGCGCGGTCGAGCGCCTCGGTCACGAGGCGCCGAGCGGGCGCCAAATGTTCGCGTTGCAAGCTATGGGCCTGCTCATTCCCCCCGCCAGCGCGGGGATCTTGGCGCGAGCTCGCGGCATCCTCTTGATCCTCCTCTTGATCGTGGCGATCCTGGCGCTGGGGCTGGGGATCGTCGAGCTGATCTCGCTCCCCTTCGGTGGGCTCGGGCTCGCGCCGGGGATCCTGCTCGGATTGCTGCTCGCGATCGCGGTGATAGCCGCCATTGCAATGGTGGGACGTCGCCGCCGCGATCGAGCGGCCGCTTCCAGACCGACAGCGTCCAAGTAGTCCTCACGCGAGCCGGCGCTCGCTCCGCCGGCGACCGGTCGCCGCTAGCTCGCGGAGAGCATTGCGTGGCGGATCACCACGGGCGTCGTCGGGGCGCCGTCCTGTGGGGGGTCGGTGGGGAGCTTCGCAATCGCGTCCACCCCCGCCATGCTCCCCACGACGTTTCCGACCAGCGCGTACTGCGGCGGGAGCGGCGTGGAGTTGGCGGTGACGATGAAGAACTGGCTGCCCGACGCCCCGGATGGGTCGGTGCTCGTCTTGGCCATCGCCACAGTCCCAACCGTGTAGCGCAGGCCGCTTGGGGGTGGCTCTACGACCGTGTACCCGGGTCCCCCCGAGCCGTCCCCGTTGGGGTCTCCCCCCTGGATCACGAACCCGGTGGCGACACGGTGGAAGGTGAGATTGTCGTAGAAACCCCGTTTCACCAGGTAGGCGAAGGAGGCGGTGGTGCGCGGGGCGGTGTTCACCGCGAGCCGGATGTCGATCGTGCCGCAGTTGGTGGTGAGCCGCACGACATACCGCTTCGACGGGTCGAGCTTGGTGGTGGGCTTGGGAACGCTCTGGGTCCCCTTCGGTGGAGGGGCTTGGGCTTTGACGCACTTCGCGTGAGTGGAGTGGGATGAGGCCACCGTGCTCGCCGGCGGTGTCTGCCCACCACCGGCTTGCGTGGCGGCCGTTTGTGTGGGGTTCCCGGAGGAGCCGCATGCCACGAGCGCCAACCCCACGGTGGCGGCGGTGGAACAGCACAGCAGCAGGCGGGTTGTGCTCGACGGGAGGGACATCGGCGCCAGCATAGTCGCGTGGGCGCCGCTCCCGGGCGATGTTCGCGGGTTCTTAAGGCGCTCTTCGCTATTCCCAACACACACTCCCCGCCCCGCAAACGCCCGCGCTCCAGCGGGCCGCGGAGCGAGCGGACGAGGTGCTTGTCGATCTCGCTCGCGGGGGTGCGCCCGCACGCCGCAATACGCTTGCGCGATGGGAGCTCCCGTATGCCTCGTGGTGAACCCCTCGGCCGGAGGGGGCAAAGCCGGTCGTGCCCTACCCGCGGTGTTCCCCGCGCTCGAGGGGTTTGGCCTCACGGTGCGTAGCGAGCTCACGCGCGACCTCGACCACGCGCGCGAGCTGGCGCGCACCGCCGCGCTCGCCGGCGAGACGGTGGTGTGCTTGAGCGGGGACGGGATGGTGGGCGCGGTGGCGGACGCCCTCAGAGAGCTACCCGACGCGCTGATGGGCATCCTGCCGGGAGGCCGTGGAAACGACTTTGCGCGGGTGCTCGGTATCTCCGCGGATCCGGTGGAGGCGTGTGCCACGATCGCCAAGGGCTTCTCGCGCCGGATCGATCTCGGCGAGGTGGACGGGCAGGCGTTCGTGGGGATCGCAAGCGTGGGGTTCGACAGCGACGCAAACCGCATCGCCAACGAAGCGCCTTCGTGGCTGGGCGGGTTGGTGTACGCGTACGGTGCCCTGCGCGCCCTGCTCTCGTGGAAGCCGGCCCGCTTCGAGATCGAGCTCGACCCGCCCGGCGAGCTCCACGCGTTCAAGGGCTACACCGTGGGAGCCTGTAACTCGAAGACCTACGGTGGCGGGATGCGTGCGGCTCCGGGCGCGTTGCTCGACGATGGTTTGCTCGATGTAGTGGTGCTTGAAAGCGTGAGCAAGACAAGGTTCGTGGCGAGGATCCTGCCGAAGGTGTTCAGCGGGGGGCACGTCGAGGAGCCCAGCGTGCGGGTGTTCCGCGCGCGTGAGGTGTCGATCCGCGCGGACCGGCCGTTCACGATGTACGCCGACGGCGATCCGATAGGCGAGTTGCCGACAAGAGTGAAGGCGCTACGGGGAGCCGTGCGCGTGTTGGTGCCAGCCGATGGGGCCGGCGCCGACGCCTTCTCCGGCGACCCCACGGACGATGAGCCGGCTACCACCGAGCAATGAGCGCGCTGCTGGGGCCGAAGCTCGCGATGGCACGCGCTACAGCGGCGGTGGCACGGTTGCGCGGGGGCGGCGGCACCACCCTGCCCGGCAAGCTGCTGATGCGGATGGAGCCCTCGGCGATCGGCGAGCTGGCGGCGCGTTTGTCGCGAGGCAGCGTGGTCGTGTCGGCGACGAACGGCAAGACCACCACGGCGGCGATGGCGGCGAGCATCTTCGAGCGGGGAGGCATCTCACTCGTGCACAACCAGGCGGGCGCGAACATGGCGGGCGGGATCGCCTCGACCCTGCTGGCCGCCGCTGGGCCACGCGGCGGGATCGCAGGCGATCTCGGGCTGTTCGAGGTGGACGAGCTCTGGCTGGATCGTCTCGCCGCCGAGTTGCACCCGCGGGCGATCGTGTTGGGGAACCTTTTCCGCGACCAGCTCGATCGGTACGGGGAGCTCGACACGATCGCCGAACGGTGGGGCGCCGCGGTCGGTGGTGGTGGGCCGGGTGAGAGCGCTCGGTTGGTGTGCAACGCGGACGATCCGCTCGTGGCGGATCTGGGACGGGAGAGGCCCGGGGTCCTCTACTTCGGCGTCGAGGACGACACGTTGGCGCTAGAGGGCATGGCGCACGCTGCCGACGCAAAGCACTGCCGTAGTTGCGGCGCGCCATACGTGTTCGATGCCGTGTATCTCGGCCACTTTGGCCACTACCACTGCGCGTCCTGCGGTCAGACGCGGCCCTCCCCCACCGTGGTCGCTCGGTCGGTCGTGCTCGAAGGCGTACGGTCGGCCCGCTTCGAGCTGTGCACACCGGAGGGAAACGCGCAAGTGCGTCTCGGGCTACCCGGTCTCTACAACGTGTACAACGCGCTTGCGGCGGCCGCATTGGCGGTGGCGCTTGAGATCCCGCTCACCCACATCGTGGATGGCTTGCAGCGCACTCAGGCGGCGTTCGGGCGGGCCGAGACCGTCGCCGTGGAGGGGCGGGAGACGCGGATACTGCTCGTCAAGAACCCGGCGGGCGCGAACGAGGTGCTGCGAACCCTGGCGCTGGAGCCCGGGGAGCACGACCTGTTGGGGGTGCTCAACGACAAGACCGCGGACGGGCACGACGTGTCGTGGATCTGGGACGCCGACTTCGAGCTGTTGGCCGGGAGGGTGAGGCACGCGACGTGCTCGGGCACCCGCGCTCCCGAGTTGGCGCTGCGGCTGAAGTACGCCGGGATAGAGCCGGAGCGGATCGCCGTGGTCGAGGATCTAGAGCGCGCGTTGGTGGGGGCGGTGGGGAATGGTTTGGATGGGGGCGGCAAGCCGCCCCTCTACGTGCTCCCCACATATACAGGCATGCTGGCGCTGCGCGAGCAGCTCGTGCGCAGGGGCGAGGCGAGTAGCTCGTGGCTATGAGCGATCGCGAAGCTACTCGGGCCGGCTCGTGGGGATGGTGTCGATGAACAACGACGAGAGGCATGTGCTTCGAGTATGCGCGTTGTATCCCGACCTGATGAACATCTACGCCGACCGGGGGAACCTGTTCGTGCTGGAGCGTCGCTGCGCGTGGCGGGAGATCGGTTTCGAGCTGGTGGGCAGCGGTCTCGGCGATCCGCTCAACGGGGCCGCGCACGACATCTACTACCTCGGCGGCGGTCAGGACCGCGACCAGCAGCTCTGCGCCGAGGATCTCATCGCCGGTAAGCGCGAGGCGTTGCACGAGGCGGCGTTACGCGGCGCAGTGGTGCTGGGGGTGTGCGGGGGGTTTCAGCTGCTCGGCAACTCCTATGCGCTCGGCGAGGAGACGTTGCGGGGCGTGGGCTTGCTCGACGTCCGCACCGTTCGCGAGCCCGGAGAGCGGCTGATCGGAAACGTGGCAGTCGAGGTTGACCTCGACGGCGAGAAGCGAGTATTGGCGGGCTTTGAGAACCACGGTGGGCGCACATATTTGAGCGACATCGCCATTCCGTTCGGACGAGTGTTGAAAGGCCATGGCAACGACGGTCGCAGCGGCTTCGAGGGCGCCCGCGAGGGCAACGTGATCGGCACCTACCTGCATGGCCCGCTATTGCCAAAGAACGTGTGGTTCGCCGACTGGCTGATCGCGACCGCGCTCGGCATCGATGTCGATGAGTTGGCCCCGCTCGATGACAGCTTCGAGAACGAGGCCCACAGGAGCGCAAGGCGCGCTGCTGGCGTCTGACGCTTGCTATCGTGAGCTTCCGATTGACAATGGTTCGGAGGTAGCTCCTCCAACACCCACATCCGACCCGCCCCGGCGGGTCGAATTGTTTCACAAGCCATGGACCTATCCGAGTATCAGCGCCAGTCGCGGCGCACGGCAGAGTATCCGCGTGAGGCGTGGCTGGCGTATCCCGCGCTGGGGCTCGCCGGCGAGGCGGGCGAGGTGGCCGAGCACGCGAAGAAGGCGATCCGCGACGACGACGGGAAGGTCAGCGACGAGCGTAAGGCCGCGATGTCCAAGGAGCTCGGGGACGTGCTCTGGTACGTGGCCCAGCTCGCGAGCGAGCTTGGGCTCGAGTTGGACGAGATCGCCGCGCAGAACCTGGAGAAGCTCTTCTCGCGCCAGGAACGCGGTGTCTTGTCCGGCAGCGGAGACGACCGCTGAGGTAGCGACTCTCACCGACGGTGGCCGGGGCCGGACGGGCGATCGCTAGAAGCCCGGCGCGACCGCGAACTTGGCGTAACGCTCCGCCAGGCGGGCGGGAACGAGTGCGCGGACGAGCACGCCCTCGGGGGTGTCCTTGCGGTGGAGGTCACCAGCGATGTCGTGCAGCTCGGCGAGTGAGCCGCCCTGGGTGTAGGGCACGAGCAGCTCCATCGGGCGCAGCGTGTGGCGCAGCTCGCGCTCGATCCGCTCCTCAAGCTCGGATAGGCCTGCGCCGGTGGTGCCGCTCACGAGCACCGCGTCGGGATGGCGTAGGCGCAGCTCCTCGCGGGAGTCCTCGTCGAGTAGGTCAACCTTGTTGAGCACCAGCACGCGCGGTCCCTCCCCCGCGCCGATCTCCTCCAGCACCTCCTCGACCGCCCTGCGCATCTCGGTCTGGTCGTGCTCGGGCGCGGATGCGTCGATCACGTGCAACAGCAGGTCAGCGAGGCGTGTCTCCTCAAGTGTGGCGCCGAAGGCGTCCACCACCTGGTGGGGGAGCTTGCGGATGAACCCCACCGTGTCGGTCAACAGGTGTGGGCGTCCGCCGATGCGCATCATGCGGGTGGACGGGTCGAGCGTGTGGAAGAGGCGGTCCCTCACCCCCACCTCGGAGCCTGTGAGCGCGTTCAGGAGCGTGCTCTTCCCGGCGTTCGTGTAGCCCGCGAGCGCCACGCTCGGGAGCGCCGCGCGCTCGCGCTCGGCGCGCATCACAGAGCGGGTGCCCTTCACGTGCTCGAGGCGACGGCGCAGCGCGGAGATGCGGTCGCGGGCGAGACGGCGGTCGGTCTCGATCTGGGTCTCCCCCGGTCCCCTCGTGCCGATGCCACCGCCGAGGCGCTCGAGGTGGCTCCACAAGCCCCTCATCCGCGCGAGGTTGTACTCCAGTTGAGCCAGCTCCACCTGGAGCTTTCCCTCGGCGGAGGAGGCGTGGGTGGCGAAGATGTCGAGGATCACCGTGGTGCGGTCCACCACGGGCATCCCCAGCGCCTCCTCGAGGTTGCGCTCCTGGCGGGCGCTCAGCTCGTCGTCGCAGGCGATCACGTTCGCGTCGCACGCTTGCGCCGCCTCCTTGGCCTCGCGCACCTTGCCCGGCCCCAGGTAAGTGTTGGGGTGGGGTTGGTCGCGGCGTTGGATCACCTCCCCCACCACCGCCACACCGGCGGTGAGCAGCAGCTCGCGCAGCTCGTCCAGATTCTCCTCGCCCGGGAGGGATGCGATGCAGAAAGCGCGTTGGCGTGCGCGCCTGGTTGGTTGGGTCATCTACACCTGAGTGTAGATCAGGCTCCAAGCGCCGCCAAACGCTCGACCGCTTCGACCAGGCGGTCGTCGGGAGTGGTGAGCGAGATGCGAAACCAACCCTCTCCGCTGGGCCCGTAGGCGCCGCCCGGGGAGACCACCACGGCGGCCTGCTCGAGCACGTGCTCGCAGTAGGCGGCGGAGTCGGCAAACCCCTCGGGTACCTGAGCCCACACGTAGATCGTGCCCTTTGGCTTCGTGACGTGTACACCGGCCTTCGCGAGCGCATCGCACACGAGGTCGCGGCGACGGCGGTAGAGCTCATTCATCGAGGCCACCTCCGCATCCGCGTCGGGCGAGAGCGCGGCGATCCCTGCCAGCTGCACCGCCTCGAAGAGGCCGGAGTCGATGTTGGTCTTCAGCCGCCAGTAGTGCTCCACCACCTCGGCGTTACCGAGTACCGCCGCGCAACGCCAGCCGGTCATGTTGTAACCCTTGGAGAGCGAGAACACCTCGATCCCCACGTCCTTCGCGCCGGGGGTGGCGAGGAACGACGGGGCGCGATAGCCGTCGTAGGTTGTCTCGGAGTAGGCGTTGTCGTGGACGATCAAAATGTCGTGCTCGCGCGCGAACTCGATCGCTCGCGCGAAGAATCCTTCGGGGACAACAGCGCCGGTGGGATTGTTGGGGTAGTTGAGGTACATCAGCTTCGCCCGCTTCGCGGTCGCGGCGTCAATGGCATTGAGATCGGGCACGAAGCCAAGCTCTGGCACGAGTGGCATCACGACCGGCTCCGCGCCTACGAGCAGCGGGCCGCCCGTGTACACCGGGTAGCCCGGGTCGGAGGCGAGCGCCACGTCGCCCGGGTCGAGGAAGGCGAGGTTGAGGTTGAAGATCGCCTCCTTCGCGCCGATCGCGGGGATCACCTCGGTGGCGGGGTCGATGGTCACGTCGAAGCGGCGCGCGTAGAAATCGGAGAGGGCTCCACGGAAGTCGGCGCGCCCCTTGTTGGAGGGGTACCGGTGGGTCTGGGGCTCGGTGACAGCCTCCTGCATCGCCTCCACGATCAGGGGAGGCGTGGGCCGGTCGGGATCGCCGATGCCGAGGCTGATGACGTCCACGCCGGCGGCCTTCTTCGCGGCGATCTTGCGCTCCAGTTCGGCGAACAGGTACGGCGGTATCAGGCTCAGGCGGTCACTTGGTCGTGGTGTCATGCAGTCTCCTCAACCCCTCCACCCCATATGGGGCGGAACCCCCGTAGGGGATATGGGTTACTCGGTCGTGGTGTCATGCAGCTCCTTCAGGAAATCGTCGCTGAGGCGTCCCTCGAACACGGGGCGCGCCCAGCCTGTGAGGTTCACTTGCAGGTCATCCCCCACCTCGACGTCCAGCTCGCCGCCGTCGAGCAGCACCCGCACACGCGAGGGCCCTCCCGCGAGGCGGTAGGCGACGGCGGCGCCCGTGGCGCCGGTCCCCGAGGACAGTGTCTCCCCCACGCCCCGCTCGAAGATGCGCGCGCGGATCGTGCCTCCGCCATCCGAGAGTGGCTCCGTCTCGGTGTACCACGACACGTTTGTGCGGTTGGGGAACAGCTCGTGCGCTTCGAGCCCTGGACCGATCGTGGGCAAGTCGAGCGCGCTCAACGTCGCGGGATCGGCTACGTGTATCGCGCACTGGGGATTGCCGATCGACACGTGCTGGAAGCTCCACGCGCGTCCGTCCGCCACCAGCTCGCCCCGGCCGTCGCCCGTGCCGTTTGGGAAGTCCTTGGAGATGAGCTTCGCATGGCCCATATCGACGCGACATGTGTCGGGGCCGGTGATGGTGGGGCGTATCTCCCCGGCGGCGGTTTGGATCGAGAAGACGTCCTCCTCGGTCCATCCGCGGTGGCGCAAATAGAGGATCGCCTCGCGCGCTCCGTTGCCGGAGAGCTCGGCCTCGGATCCGTCGGGGTTGTAGATCCGCAAGCGCGCCACGAACTTGGGGTCCTCGGAGGGCTCCAGCAGCAGCACACCGTCGGCGAACACCCCGAAATGGCCGGCGCAAAGCTTGCGAATGCGTGGAGCCGTCAAATCGAACGGAAGCTCCGCGCGCTCCACGATCAAGTAGTCGTTGCCGAGTGCCTGCCACTTCTCAAACTTCATAGAGCGGCGCAGTCTAGTGTCCGAACGATCTCCTTCGCGACGTCCGTGGGTGGGCAATCTGTGGTGTCGATCAGGTGGACTCCCGCGAGCTTTCTCATCCACGTGAGCTGGCGGCGGGCGTAGTTGCGGGTGCGGCGCTTCATCGCCTCTATATCGCCGCTCAACAGATCATCGAAACCGAGTGCCTTACGGGCAGTGGCGCTCGCTCCGGCTGCGTGCGCGTGCAACACCTCCTCGCGCACTCCCGCCGTAAGCATCTCCTCGACGCGGGCATCGATGCGCGCATACAGTTGCTCGCGCTCCATCACCAGCCCCACGAGGAGTGTGGGGCGTCGCACCTCCTCGGTCCAAAGCTGCGACGGACCGTCCGGTTGCTCAAGCTCCCCCGCGTCCAGTAGCTCCAGCAAGCGCACGATCCGCTGACGGTCGTTGGCGTCAATGTCCTCCGCCGCCCATGGTGCGCGCTGGGCGAGGATCGCATGAAGCGCCGGTGCGCCGTGGCGCTCGAGCTCCGCGGTCCACCGCTCGCGCGCGCCCTCTGGAGGGGGCGGGCGCAGGTTGAGCTCCGTGAGCGCCGCCCGCAGATACAACCCCGTGCCTCCCACCACTATCGGGCGTCTGCCTTCGGTGAGCACCGTGTCGATCTCTGCGTGCGCGAGCTCCGCGTACTGTCCGGCGCTGAAGGTGGCGTCAAGCGGCAGGAACGACACCAGCCGGTGCTCCAGCTCGGCTTGCTCTGCGCCGCTCGCTACTCCTGTGAGAGTCTCAAGGCCGGTGTACACCTGCAGGGCGTCGGCGGAGATAGCCACGGGTTGCTCACCGCGCGCCAGCAACACCCTCGCCAGCCCCACCGCCACAGCGGTCTTGCCGACGCCGGTTGGGCCGAACATGGCGATGACCTGACTCGATGGTGTCGCATGCGCGTCCAACGTGCCGTGCGTGTGTGTGGACATTCGCGTAGGCTCTCACCTCATGGAGATCTCCGGCTCCACCGTACTTCTCACCGGCGCCACCGGCGGCCTCGGCCATGCGATCGCGCGTGCCCTTTCGGCGAAGGGCGCCGAGCTGATCCTCACCGGACGTCGCACCGACGTGCTTGAGCCGCTCGCCTCCGAGCTCTCGGCGCGCGCTCTCGCAGTCGATCTCGGCCAGCCCTCTGAGGTGGATCGTCTGCTTTCAGAGGCCGGAGAGTTCGACATCCTTGTCGCAAACGCCGCCCTCCCCGCGAGCGGCCTGCTCGAGTCATTCACGATGGAGGAGATCGATCGTGCGATAGAGGTAAACCTGCGTGCTCCCATCGCCATGGCCCACGCGCTTGCCCCGCAGATGGTCAAGCGCAGTCGTGGGCACCTGCTGTTCATGTCCTCTCTCTCGGGCAAGACCGGCACGGCGGGTAGCTCGATATACAACGCCACGAAGTTCGGTCTCCGTGGTTTTGCGATGGCCATGCGAGCTGAGCTGCACGGCACGGGCGTGGGTGTGTCAGCCGTCTTCCCCGGCTTCATCCGTGACGCGGG
Source organism: uncultured Solirubrobacterales bacterium (assembly GCA_963702905.1). GTDB lineage: Bacteria > Actinomycetota > Thermoleophilia > Solirubrobacterales > Solirubrobacteraceae > Palsa-744. The sequence continues at coordinate 2,354,694 of OY969769.1, read as the reverse complement.
CATGTTCGCCGAGTCCCAGGTCCAGCTTCCCAAGGGTGTTGGTACTCGCAGTCCAGAGGATGTTGCCAAGGCGGTGGTCCAGGCGATCGAGCGCAACCGCGGCGAGGTAGACGTAGCGCCGGTTTCGCTGCGAGTGGGTTCGGCTTTCTCGGGGTTGGCCCCCGAGATGGCAGCCTCCTTTTCGCGCAAGATGGGCAGCGACAAGATCGCCCATCAGTTGGCCGACGCTCAACGCGCCAAGAGATAGAGCGCCCGGCGAGCGACGCGACCTTTAGCGCCGCGCCACCCAGCCGACTGTCAAATCAAGCAGCGCGAGTATCTGCCTCTGGCGGGTCGGGGGCCACGGCCAGCGGGGTCTCTGTCCCTTGGATGGGCCTCACCTTGTCGGCTCCGATACCGAGCGCTGCATACACCTTGCGCTCGATCTCGCCTGCGATGGTCGGGTTCTCATCCAGGTACGCCTTGGCGTTGCCCCGGCCCTGCCCAAGGCGCTCGTTGCCGTAGGAGAAGAACGAGCCTGACTTCGTAACGATGCCGTGCTCGATCCCGAGGTCCACCAGGCAGCCGGAGGTGGAGATCCCCTTGCCGAACTCGATGTCGAACTCGGCTTGACGGAAGGGGGCGGCGAGCTTGTTCTTCACCACCTTCACCCTCACGCGGTTGCCCACCGCCTCGGTGCCGTCCTTGAGCGTCTCGATGCGCCTGATGTCAAGGCGCTGAGAGGCATAGAACTTCAACGCCCGTCCACCCGGCTGGGTCTCGGGCGAGCCGAACATGACCCCCACCTTTTCGCGGATCTGGTTGGTGAGGATACACAGCGTGCCGGTGCGGTTCAGGTTGCCGGCGATCTTGCGCATCGCCTGGCTCATCATGCGCGCCTGCGCGCCCACGGTCTGGTCTCCCATCTGCCCCTCGAGCTCCACCCGTGGCGTCAATGCGGCAACCGAGTCGATCGCGACGACATCGATGGCGCCTGAGCGCACGAGCATGTCGGCGATCTCAAGCGCCTGCTCGCCGTAGTCTGGCTGGGAGACGAGCAGCTCGTCGATGTCCACCCCGATCTCCTTCGCGTACAGCGGGTCCATCGCGTGCTCCGCATCGATGAAAGCGCACACCCCACCGAGCTTCTGCGCCTCCGCGAGCACGTGGTAGATGAGCGTCGTCTTACCGGAGGACTCGGGGCCGAACACCTCGACGATGCGCCCCTTGGGCACCCCGCCGATACCGAGAGCGAGGTCGAGCGACAGCGCGCCGGTGGGGATCGCGTCCACGCGCACCTGCGCGCCCTCGTCGCCCATCCTCATCACCGAGCCCTTGCCGAACTCGCGCTCGATCTGGCCGAGCGCGCCCTGCAGGGCCGCGTCGCGCGCCTTGACGGCCTTCTCCTCATCGGTCACGGGCATCGTCTGTCCTCCTGTCGAAAAGTTGGAGATGAAAATGTATGCGGGGCACCGGACGGAACCATGGGAACATGTGTTCGCCCCGTCTGGGAAGAGTCCTCCAACTTGCTCGATGTGACGAGTGCGGCGCTCGTCAGCTCGCGGCCCGTGCGACGAGGCGCTCCTCGCCGGAGAGCGTCTGACTCGTTGCGGACGTGATCTCCACCCGCGTCAACTCGCCGGGAGCGGCGAGACCTGAGAAGTTGACGACCTTGTTGTGACGCGTGCGCCCTCGCATCCTCTCCGGGTCGGTCCGTGAAGGGCCTTCCACGAGCACCTCCAGGGTGCGCCCCACGAAGCGCTGCGCGCGCTCCAAAGCGCGCCGCTGGACGACCTCCACGAGGCGTTCCATGCGCTCGACCTTGACCGGGTGAGGCACGATTCCCTCGGTCATCTCCGCCGCCTCCGTGTTCCTGCGTGGTGAGAAGATGAACGTGAACGCCCCGTCATACCCCACAAGCTCCGCCACCTCCAAGGTCTGCTCGAAGTCCTCCTCGGTCTCCCCTGGGAAGCCCACGATGATGTCGGTGCTCAGCGCGATATCGGGCACGTGCTCGCGTATCAACGCCACGCGGTCGAGATACCGCTCGCGGTCGTAGGTGCGACGCATCGCCTTGAGGATTCGGCTGGAGCCCGACTGGAGCGGGAGGTGTACGTGCTCGCACACGCTTTGAAGCTCTGCGTGCGCGCGGATCACGTCCTCCTTCATGTCCTTCGGATGGGGGCTCGTGTAGCGGATGCGCTCGATCCCCTCGATCCCATCGAGGACGTGGAGCAGTTCGGCGAAATTGCGCGACCGGGCTTTAACGCGCGCGCGCGAGTCACCCTGCAAAGAGATACCTACTCCCCCTTCCTCGACGCGCAAATCCCGCCCGTAGGAGTTCACGTTCTGGCCGAGCAACGTCACCTCGCACACCCCGTCCCCCGCCATCGCCTCGACCTCCGCCACGAGCTCCTCAAGCGGTCGTGACACCTCCCTCCCGCGCGTGGAGGGCACGATGCAGTACGAGCAGCGACAGTTGCACCCCACGCTGATCTGCACCCACCCCTGGAAGTCCCGCATCCGCTTCGCCGGCAGGTGCCCGGTGAAGCCCTCGAACTCGAAATACCCCTGCGCAGTGAGTGAATCGCTGGTCAAGAACTCGGCGAGCTTGTGCGTCTGCCCCGGCCCGAATGCCACATCCACGAACGGGAAGCGCTCGAACACCTCCTCCTTCACCGACTGCGCCCAGCAGCCCCCCACGCCCACCACGCGATCGGGCTGTTCGCGCTTGAGCCGCTTCGCCTCGCCGAGATGAGCGATGAAGCGGCTGTCCGCGCTCTCGCGGATCGAGCACGTGTTGAACAGGATCAGGTCGGCCGCCGAGCGCTCCTCGGCCTCGCTGTACCCCAGCGACTCGAGCATCCCCTTCATCCGCTCGGAGTCGTGCTCGTTCATCTGGCACCCGAAGGTGGTCACGTGGTAGCGCTTCATAGGATTTGAAGAGTAGCCCGCTATGGCCGATAGTTCACACGGGTTGCAGAATGCCTTCCGCGACGGCCCATCGCGCTACGCGATCTACATAACGATCAAGCTCCCGCAGTAGCGTGTTGACGCCCTCGTGGAGCGACCTCCAGTTGGCGGGAGGATAGGCGTGAGCGAGATCGTCGCGCATCTCCATTGCCTCATGGAGGCGTGTAGCCGAACGTGAGGAGATCACGTCGAGTGCGGCGAGACGCTCCCACGGATAGCCGGAGGACTTGTCCACTACTCCGAGACGCTGGCCCTCGGCGAGTAGTCGAGCTGCAAGCTCGTTGCACCAATTGAGCAGCACCTCATACTCGCGCTCCACCACGGCAACCTTGTTGCGCTCCCGTGCGTCGGCCGACTTGGCGGCATCGATCAACGCCGTGACGCTGAAGTCGGGTGGGAATGCCTCCATCGCGACGAGCAGTTGCTCGCGCGCGGCCGGTATCCGTTGCAGGATCGTGTTGATACGGCGTTGTCCCTTGGAAGGCCGCGTCTGCTGCTGCTCATCCCGCGCGGGCGTCATTGAAGTCTGGTTCGTGCATCGGCGATCGCATTGAGGGCGCTCGCTGCCGTATCTTCATCTTCCTTCGTGGCTCGGGCGAGGATGTCGTCGGCTTCTGTGCTCAGACCGCTCCACAAGCCATCACGGTCGACCAGCGGACGACCCTCCTGGAGCACGTCGGCGAGCAGACTCGGCGCGTCCCGCGCTTGCTCCAGACTGACCAGGTGTACCGGCTTGCCCAGCGTGTGACGCAATCGCGATCTCAACCCCGCCAGGGGAAGCGATCCAGAACCGCGGTGGGCGATCAGCACGTCGATGTCCGAGCCCGGCTGATCCTCTCCGACGGCTGTTGATCCGAAGAGCACGGCCAGCCGAACGTCGCGCTCTGTGCGCAGAGCACCCTTCAGCGTGTGCAAGAGCGGCCAATGGCTACGCAGGTAGTGCGCCTCGCTTGTGGAGAGCTCAACGCCATGGGTTGCGACGCGACGGCCGCGCAACATGCCGGTGCCTATGTAGCGTCGCAGCGTGCGCTCGCTGCACCCAAGTTCATCGGCTGTGTGTCCGAGTGCCTGTCCCATGTGTCCAGTATATGTACTCGTGTGTCCGGCCTAGGCGACTCTCGCGTCAGTCCCGCCAGAAATCACCTGAGCACACATGACGCGAGTTGCTCGTAGCTTGCCCCCTCCGGCGAGAGCCATGAGCGGTATAGGGTGAGCTCGGTTGGGACAAACGACAGGGCCGGGGTTGGTGGCAGCTCTCGCTCCCACGATGCCTGACCGCGACTCCTGCGCGCGACCGTAATGTGCGGGCGGAAGTGGCGTTTCGCGCCGGCTTGCTCCCGACCGCCGTACCCAACTTCGTCGAGCGCCTCCACCACTTCTGTCTGCAGACGAGCGAGCTTATGGTCTTCGTCGTGCAGCTCTACCGCCAATGCCCGTGGATGGCGGGGAGGCAACCACAGTGGCGCGCCAACCGACAGCTCTCCCACCGCACCCCCGCACTCGAGGAGCCGCTGGCCGAGCAGGTCGATCTCACCAGCCGGGCGATTGCCGAGGAAGCACAGGGTCACATGCAACAGCTCGGGGTCGAGTACCCGAAGCGAGGATCCCTCGCCGGCTCGACGAGCGGCTCCTCGCGCCCACTCCGCGAGCTGCCGGCGCACATCCTCGGGCGGATCGACCGCCACGAACAATCGCGCTGTCGAACCGTGAGTCATCGACTCAGGGTAGGCGATGCCTTTCCCGGGGAAATCTGTGTCCACTCATCGAAGCAGCGGCCCCTCAGGGGACGGTTGCACGCTGCGCTCGCCGTCCCCCTCACCTACCAGCAAGCGGCGGATCAAGTGCATCGCGACGGTCACCGCCCGCTCGCGCACATCCATCCGGCCGCCGGGCAGCCGTACTGAGCGCGTCAAGCTCGCGCCGTCGTCTCCCACCACGCTCAACCACACCAACCCCACCGGCTTCTCCTCGCTGCCCCCACCCGGTCCGGCGATCCCCGTGACACCCACCCCCACATTCGCGCCCAGGCGCCCCCGCGCGCCCTCCGCGAGCGCCCGCGCCACCTCAGCCGACACCGCGCCCTGAGCTTCGATCGTCTCTGACGGCACTCCAACAGCAGCCGTCTTCAGCTCGTTGGAGTACGCCACCACGCCCCCCAACACGTACTCCGATGCGCCCGGTGGGTTCGTCAAGCGCGCCGCCAGCAAACCGCCGGTACATGACTCCGCGACCGCGATCGTCGTCGTTTGCTCGCTCCCCAACAGCGCAGCGACTTGATCGTCGACGGTCGTCCCGTCCGTGGAGTAGAGCGTGTCTGAGTGGCGCTCCTCCACGAGCTCCGCAAACGCCTCATACACGCTCTCCGCGATGGGCTCGTAGCGGGTGACGATCTCGATCTCTCCGCCCCGCAGGCACGTTGTGATCTCAAGGTCTGCGAGGGCGATCCCCTGGCGTTCTGCCTCGCGCAGCGTCTCGGCTATCTCCGACTCCGGTATCCCAAACAGCCTCAGCATCCGCTGGCGGTACATCCGGGCGGCTGCCACAGCCTCTCGCCATGCGTCGGTCGCGACCGCCTGACCCCACATCGGCTGCAGCTCGCGCGGCGGGCCAGGCAACACGACGACCGTGGGCCCCTCGCGCCCCTCCGCCGGCACCACCACCAGCCCCGGCGCGGTTCCCACCGGCTCAAGCACCGTCGCCCCCCTCGGGATCGTCGCCTGCTTGCGGTTCCCCTCCGCCATCGCCTCACGATCCAGGTGTGGATAGCGTGCCGCGAGCGGGCGCAATATCTCCGCTATGCGTCCCTCAAGCGTCTCGTCCACCACCATCTCCCGCCCCTGGAAGCGACCCACCACCTCCGCCGTCAAGTCATCGGCGGTGGGTCCCAGTCCGCCACTGGTCAACACCACCTCCACGCCCTCTCGCGCCATGAACTGGAGCGCGGCCTCCATGTCCTGCGGGCGGTCTCCCACGATCGATATGTGCGCCAAATCGACCCCCACCTCAAACAGCCTGTCTGACAACCACGGACCGTTGCGATCGCGCACACGACCTGTCAGCACCTCCGTGCCGGTGATCACGATCCCCGCCCTCACCTGCCTGCTCATTTACAGGTCGGCTGCTTGCTTGCCGCGAGCGTTTTGCGTCCCGCGCTTGTGACCGTGTACCCGATCGCCTTCGCCGACGCGGGCACGCTGCGGAGCTTGCCGTCTACGTACATCGTCACCGCGTTGTTCCCCAGTGTGATTTCGAAGTGCTTCGCGTGGTAGGTGACAGGCGTGTAGGGCGGCTGGAGAATCGTCCCCGGGATCATCTTCCGCCCGTTGTCCCCGATCAAGCACACATACACCGGCGCCGTCAGTCGCAACGAAAGCGACACACGTTCCCCGGCTATCGCCGTCGTTGAGGTTTTCGAGGTGGCGGTCGAAGTTTTTCGCGGTGTCTGTAGGGACGTGGCGGTCGATCCCCCGGCTTGTTTGGCGGAGTTGCCACCACCTTTTTTCGAGAGCAACCCCACGAGTAGCAGCACGATCAAAAGGCAAATCGCCCCCACCGCGATCGTGTAACCCCGCGAGGGCCCTCTCCGGCCCGATCCAGCTCGTCTGGCCGTCTGGCGCGGGTTCGACACGATCGGCTGGTGCTCTCCCTCGCTCGGCGCCTCATAGCGCAAGCGATACTCGTCAACGATCGCCTTGTCGTCCAACCCCAGCGCCTGCGCATAAGTACGCAGGAAGCTGCGCACGAACGTCGGCCCGGGGAGCAGATCCCACTCCTCGTTCTCCAGCGCCCGCAAGTACTTCGCGCGGATCTTCGTCTGAGCCTCGATCTCCGACACGTCGATGCGCGCTCGCATACGCGCCTCGCGTAGTGTGGCTCCGATATCCATCAAGCGAAGGCTAGTGACTGTGGCGGGTAAAAGGGTTACACGCTTGACCGACTTCGCTCACCAAAGCACGAGAGCGGCCGTCGTCGCAGTCACGACCGTCCCCACCGCACTCACCCGGCAAGCGGCGCCGATTCGTCGACGGGAGCTCTACCGTCAGGTCCACCCAGCATCGCCAGCACACGAGGCACGTCCCCCTCTCCAATCAAAACCTGACGAGGCTTTGAACCCTCATAACCTGAGATCACACCCCTACGCTCGAGCATGTCGATCAATCTCCCCGCCCGCGTGTACCCCAGACGAAGACGTCGCTGCAGCATCGAAGTCGAGGCCGTTTGCATTTCCGCCACCAGTCGGATCGCATCCGCCAGCAACGGATCCTCGTCGGGGTCGAACTCGTCATCGCCTGCCTTGTCGGGCTCGCTCGGCTCAACCTCCTTCAACAGCTCCTCGCGCAACTCGGGCTCCCCCTGCTTGCGCCACAGATCGGTCAGCTTGGCGATCTGCGCCTCGTCGATGTACGCCCCCTGGATGCGCTGAAGGCGCGAGGACCCCACCGGGCTGAACAACATGTCTCCCTGGCCAAGCAGCGACTCCGCGCCGTTCTGGTCGAGGATCACACGCGAATCTGTCTGACTCGACACCGAGAACGCGATCCGCGACGGCACGTTCGCCTTGATCATCCCGGTGATCACGTCCACCCTCGGGCTCTGCGTGGCGAGCACGAGATGAATTCCCACCGCCCGCGCCTTCTGCGCGAGCCGGATGATCGAATCCTCCACATCCGCCGGCGCCACCATCATCAGGTCCGCGAGCTCGTCAATCACACACAGGATGTAAGGCAGTGGCGCTTCACCCCGCTGCTCCCGCGCCTTGTTCAACTCCACGAGGCTCCGCGTCCGCGACAGCGACATGATCCCGTACCGCTGCTCCATCTCCTTGACGAGATTCTGCAAAGCGTTGGCCGCCATCCGCGGGCTCGTAATCACCGGTGTCAGTAGATGCGGGATCGACTCGTAGTGGTTCAACTCCACCTGCTTGGGATCCACCAGCACAAGTCGCAATTCGTGCGGTGTTGCTCTCAGGAGCACACTGCACAACATCGCGTTGATCGCCCCCGACTTACCCGCCCCGGTCGTTCCCGCCACGAGCAGGTGCGGCATCTTCGCGAGGTCCGCCCCGATCGCCTTCCCCGCCACATCCTTGCCCAGCCATACCGTCAGCGGCGACCAGTCCTTCGGTGGCTGCTGGAAGACGTCGCCGAGGCGCACCATGCGGCGCTTGGCGTTGGGCACCTCCACGCCCACTGCCTGCTTGCCGGGGATCGGCGCGAGGATGCGGATGTCCGTCGCCGCCAACGCATAGGCGAGGTCGTCCTTGAGTTGCGCCACCTTCCCCACCTTCGTACCCGGGGCGAGTCGCAGCTCGTAGCGGGTGATGTGCGGTCCCGCCACCGTCCCGATCACCTTCGCCTGCACCCCGAAGTGGCCCAACGCCTCCACCAAGCTTGTCGCCGTCCGCTCCTGTCCGGCGGTATCCGGACGGGCCTGCTCAGCGGTGCTACGCGCGAGTATCCGATCCGCCTGCGGCAGATCCCACACAAAGCTCGGGTCGTCCGTCACCACGTCTCTCAGGCGGCCCTGCGGTGTCAGGTCATCCGGATCGACCTGCGCCACGCCGGCGAGCTCCTCCTCCTCGCTTCCTTCCTCTTCGGACTCGTCCGCCTCATGCGCGTCTGGATCGATCTGCGCGGCTTCGACCTCCTCCATCGGCTCGCTCTCCCAAGGCTCGGACCGATCGTCGCGAGAGGGCGCCTCCACGTGGGTCGCGCGCACGATCAACTCCTCAGGATTGGGCTCGGGCGGAAGCATCGAGTCGGCCTCGTCGGTCGATGCCCGCTGGTCTGGGTGTGCTGCCCGTTCATCCAGCAAGCCCCGCGACGCCCGCTCGATCGCCTGCGCGCGGGCGCGCAGCACCCGTGTCGTGTCCACCAATCCGCTCCCGGTCGCCTTGAGAACGGCAGCCAATGAGGCCCCTGTCAGTAGCACCACACCCACGAGGGTCAAGAACACCACGAGGATGTCCACTCCCACGGTCTGCACGAGCCTGTGCGCCATCCAGTAGATCCCCTGCCCGACGATCCCGCCGTGCGCTTGCAGGAAGGCCGAACGCCACTGCTCTGCCGCCGCGCCGTCCGGCGTCCCGCTGCTCACCCCCAGCGTTCCAGCAGCGAGCGCAAGTGTGATCGCCGCGAACAGACACAACCCCCCGGTCCGCAGCGGCCGCCTCGCCGGCATCACCTGTGCGAGCAACAGCGTCCCACCACCCACCACGAGCGCGATGGGTGCGAAGGTCCGCGCTTCGCCGATACACCACCCGAGCGCCACCGCCAAGCCATGGCCGACGCGGCCGCCAGGGGAGGGTGGGCCTTGTGATCCGTAGAGCACGAAGCCCATGAACACTCCGAGTGCGGCCAGTGCGAGGCCGAGCACGTCCCGCTGGCTCTGGTCGAGTACCGGGAGCTGAAGTGAGAGGCCGTCGAAGATCCCCGCTCTCCCGCGTCCCCTCCCGCGCCCCGAGCGGCCACGCGCGCTCGCGCGTCCCTTGCGTTGAGCAGGTCGCTTGCGCGCAGGCTGACGCTTCGCGCTCTTGCGGGTGCTGGCCATCAACGCCAGCTTCGACGCCGAGGCCTTAGAACCTGCCTAGGCTAGGGCCCCTGACCCTCGCTCGTGCCCGCGGGCATCACTCCGCGTTCGCGTGGTGGGGCTTACCATGGCTTTAGTGCTTTCCACTACATACATTCATTGAGATGAGCGATTACGCACGCGCTCCCCGCGTCCTCGTGGTCGAGGACGACGAGGACATCGCCCAGGCGCTCCAGCGCTCGTTGCGCATGGAGGGCTATGAGGTGCGTGCCGCCGCCGACGGCAAGGCTGCGCTCGAGCACGGTCGCTCCTTCGCCCCCGACCTCGTCATCCTCGACCTCGGCCTGCCCGAGATCGACGGCATCGAGGTCGCCAAGCGGCTGCGCGAGGACGACGACGTGCCGATCCTCATCCTCACCGCCCGCGACGCGTTGGACTCCCGAGTGGAGGGGCTCGACGCGGGCGCCGACGACTACCTGGTCAAGCCCTTCGAGCGCCAGGAGCTGCTCGCGCGGATGCGCGCCCTGCTACGCCGCCGTCCCCCCCGCGGATCGGCCCCCCTGAAGGTCGGCGACCTGTCCCTGAACGTGGACACCCACGAGATCACACGCGGCGAGCGCCCCATCGAGCTCACCCAACGTGAGTTCGAGTTGCTCGAGTACCTCATGCGCAACGAGCGCATCGTCATCTCCCGGCAGCGCCTGCTCGACGAGGTGTGGGGTTATGACCCCTTCTCCACCACCAACACCATCGAGGTGTTCGTCTCCAACCTCCGCCGCAAGCTCGAGGCCGAAGGCGAGCCGAGACTGCTTCACACCATCAGGGGAGCGGGCTACGTCCTCCGGGCCTGACGAGCCCATCGTGCTCCAGCGCGCCCTAGGCGCCGCGTTGAGGCGGTTGGGCGCGCGCATATCGGCGCGGTTCGACCGCCTGCCCATCCGCACCCGTCTCGCCGGCGTCTCGGCGCTGCTGACGTTCACGATCCTGTGCGCGTTCGCGCTCGTCGTCGGCTCGCTCACCGTCCACCGCATCCGCACGAACTTCAACCGTGAAGTCGCCGTCTCCGCCAACAACCTCGCGGGACTGCTACAGGTGAAAGTGTCGGGTGGCTACATCGAAGGATTCAAGCTCGAAGTCGTGAACCCCTCGAACCTCGACAGGTTCGCGAACTCCGAGGACGCCGTCGTGCGCATCCTCAGCGAATCCGGAAACGTGCTTGCCAGCACCACGAAAGCGCCCGACCTCGGCTTCAAGACCGAAGCCGACGTGCACGGCTACCGCGTATACACCCGTCCCGTAGCGCTCAACGGCCCTGTGGGCGGCACGGTGATCGTGCAGTACGGCCGTCGCCTCTCCGACCTCAACGACACCATCGCTCGCGTCGAGCTGCTGCTCATCCTCGGCGTGCTAGCCGGAACTGCGTTTGCGCTGCTTGCGGGAGTGACGATCGCCCGTCGCGCAATGGCCCCCATCGCCGAGCTCACCACCACCGCCGAGGAGATCGCCCGCACACGCGACCCCTCTCGCAGTGTCCCCGAGCCGCTCGCCAACGACGAGGTCTCAGAGCTCGCCCGCACGCTTCGCGGCATGCTCCGCGAGCTCGACTCCGCTCACGCCGAAACCGAGGCGATGCTCATGCGCCAGCGCCAGTTCGTCGCCGACGCCTCACACGAGCTGCGCACCCCACTCACCTCCGTGCTAGCCAACCTCGAGCTGCTCGCTGAATCGCTCCACGGCGACGAGGCCGACGCCGCCCGCTCCGCCCTGCGTTCCTCCCAACGCATGCGCCGCCTCGTCGCCGACCTGCTCCTACTCGCCCGCACCGACGTCGGCCGCGTCGTCCCGCGCACACCGTGCGATCTCTCCGCCATCGTCGTCGAGGCCACCGCCGAGCTCGGTCCCGTCAGCTCTCAACACGAGATCTCCCTCGACGTCCACCCGGTCGTGGTAGAGGCCGCGCGCGACGAGCTCCACCGCCTTGTCATCAACCTGATCGAGAACGCTGTGCGACACACGCCTCCTGGCACCGAGATACGTGTCAGCACCGTAGCCACGCCTTCCGGCACGGCGCAGCCGCCCGCCGGCGAGGCACGTCTAATCGTCGAGGACGATGGTCCTGGTGTGCCTGATGCGCTCGCGGGAACACTCTTCGAGCGCTTCGTCCGTGGCGCCGGCGACCGCGGCGGGTCCTTTGGGCTTGGGCTTGCGATCGTGCGCGCGGTCGCCGAGTCGCACGGCGGCTCTGTCGAAGTCACGCAGACCCATCCGGGGGCGGAGAAACCTGGGGCACGGTTTGTTGTCACGCTGCCTACTGTCAGCGTGGACGCATCCAAAGACTCCGCACCCGAGAGAGCGCGTATCGAGGTCTGACTAAACCTCAACCACGACAGGCAGCACCATCGGCCGGCGCTTGAGCTTGTCGTACACCAGTTTCGCGAGATCGTCGTGGAGCATCTGCTGCAGCAAGTCCACCTCGCGGATCTCCTCGCCGGCGGCGCGGGCGAGGGTGGCGTCTACGGTTGAGCGGATCTCCTCGATCAGCTGGCCTGCCTCGTCGGGGAATGGGACGCCGCGGAAGATGACCTCGGGGTCGGCGACCGAGCCGCCGTCTTGCTCGGCGATCGTCACGACCACGATGAAGATCCCGTCGGCGGATAGCATCCTGCGGTCGCGCAGCGCGACGTCTGCCATGTCGCCGATCTCCACACCGTCGACGAACACCATCCCCGACTGCTCGTGCTCTTTGAAGCGCGCGCCGCGGCCGTCGATGTCGAGAGGCAGACCGTTCTCTCCCTGGAAGATGTCATCGGGCTCGATCCCGACGGCTTCGGCGAGCTGGGCGTGGAGGCGCAGACGCTTGAAGTCGCCGTGGAAGGGCATCACGTGACGGGGTTTAACGAGGTTGAGCATCAGCTTCACCTCCTCGGCATAGCCGTGGCCTGAGGCGTGCACAGGCGCGTCCTGCGCTGTCACCACGTCGCAGCCGATGTGGTAAAGGCGGTCGATCGTCTCATTCACGGCCCGCTCGTTCCCGGGGACGGGAGTTGCCGAGAAAACGACCGTGTCGCCGTGGCGGAGCTTCACCTGTGGGTGGTCGCGGTAGGCCATCCTGCGCAGGGCTGACAGGGGCTCGCCCTGGGACCCGGTGGAGATGATCACCATGCGCTCGTCAGGGAAGTCCTCGATCTCACGTGTCCCCACGAGGATGCCATCGGGCACGTCCACGTGGCCGAGAGTACGCCCGATCCCCACGTTCTTGCGCATCGATCGTCCTACCAGTGACACCTTGCGCCCAAGCGCCGCGGCGGCGTCGATCACCTGTTGCACGCGGTGGATATTCGATGCGAAGCTCGTCACCACGATGCGCCCCTCACAGCGGGCAAACGCCTCCTCCAGATGCGGTCCCACCAGCGACTCTGACGGAGAGAAGCCTGGGCGGTCGACGTTCGTGGAGTCACCGCAGAGGAGCAGCACCCCCTCGCGACCCAGTTCGGCAAGGCGCGACACGTCCGCGGGCGGGCCGTCCACCGGTGTTTGGTCGAACTTGTAGTCGCCGGTGATCAACACCGTGCCCAGCTCGGTCCCGAGCGCCACCGCGCTGGAGTCGGGGATCGAGTGGGTCATGTGGATCATCTCGAGCGAGAACGGCCCGATATCGAGCATCTCGCCGATCGCCACGTCATTGAGCTCCACGTCACGCAACTTGTGCTCTTCGAGCTTGGAGCGCGCCATAGCCACAGTCAGCGGGCCGCCGTAGACGGGGGGCGCGTTGATCTCGCCCAGCTCGCGGATCACCCACGGCAGCGCGCCCAGATGATCCTCGTGGCCGTGGGTCACCACGATCGCCTCGATGTCCCGCGCACGCTCACGCAGGTAAGAGAAGTCGGGGAGCACCAGGTCTATCCCCACCATCTCAGGTGTTGGGAAGCGCAGACCCACATCCACAACCACGATCCGACCGTCGTACTCGACGACGGTCATGTTCTTGCCTATCTCACCCAACCCACCGAGGGGAAGGACGCGCAATGCTCCGCTCACGTGTGGGCTGTCCGGGCGCTCGATGCGGTCGCGTCTGCGCCCGATCCCGAGTCCGTGCCTGCCAGCAGGCCGTGGCGGACGAGCATCCCACGCACCGCCGCGAGCTCGTGCTCGTCGGCCTCGATCAGCGGCAGGCGCAAACCACCGACTTTGTGGCCGAGCATGTTCAACGCCGCCTTTGTGCACGTCGGGCTGGCGGTCATGAACAGCGTGCGATACACGTCCTTGAGGCTCTCGTTGGTCTCGGCGCGGTGCTCGGGCTCGTCGACCATGCGCCGCATCTCGTCACCAACCACGTGGCTCGCGACGGTGATCCCGCCTGCGCCGCCCAGGTCGAGCGTGCGGGCGAAAGTCGCATCGTCACCGGCATACAGGTCGAGCCCATCGATCAGCTGAAGCTCGGCTTCGTTTGCCTGCTTGAGGCCCTCCACGTGCTCTATCTGCGCGAGGCGCGCGAGCAGGTCGGGGCTCATGTTCACCGCTGTGCGGCTCGGGACGTTGTAGAGCAAGATCGGCTTGTCGGTGGCCTTCGCGACCTCTTCGTAGTGGCGTTCGATCCCGCGCGGGCTGGGTTTGTTGTAGTAGGGCGTCACGCTCAATGTCGCGTCCACGCCCAGTTCGGTCGCCACCTCAGTGAGATGGATGGCGTGGCTCGTGTCGTTTGAGCCTGTCCCGCCGATGATCGTCGTGCCCGCTGGGCGCTCGCGCGCCGCCAAGCCAATCAACGCGAGGTGTTCCTCGTCTGTGAGCGTCGCCGCCTCGCCGGTGGTGCCGCACACCACGAAGCCATCCGACCCATGCTCGGCCAGGTGCCCCATCAGCGCCACGAACGACTGCTCGTCCACGCGGCCCTGCGCATCAAAGGGCGTGACTATCGCCGTGAGGATCGTGCCGAGGTCACTCATTGCCTGGAGTATTCCACGCTTCTCGTCAACACCCTGGTTGCGCTACTCCCCTGTGAACAACAAATGCTCGAGCCCCACCGTCGGCGAGCGCTCGAGCTCGCGCACGCCGCGGATCGCAATCAACACGCCGGGCATGAACGACTCGCGACCGGTCGTGTCATGGCGGATCGTGAGCGTCTGGCCTACGTCGCCGAGGATCACTTCCTGGTTTGCGACTATCCCGGGCAGGCGCACCGAGTGGATGGGGGAGGCTCGCTACCGGTCGCGTCCCCCATCATCTGAGCGGTGCGGGCCGCCGTGCCGCTGGGCGCGTCGAGCTTGCGGTCGTGATGAAGCTCGACGATCTCCGCCTTCTCCATGTGCTTGGCCGCCTCGGCTGAGAACCGCATCATCAGCACCGCCCCGATCGCGAAATTGGGGGCGATGAAAACATTTGCGGCACGGGCTTGCGGCGCCTGCTCGGCGATCGCGCGGGCCTGCTCGGCGAGCGAGTCGATGTCAAAGCCGGTGGTTCCGATCACGACGTGTGCGTTGGCGCGCAGGCACTCGAGCGCGTTCTCAAGCGCGGTATCGGGACGGGTGAAATCGACTACCACTTCGGGCTTCTCCCGCTCAAGCATCTGCGTGAGTGTCACATCGAGCTGTGGGTCAGCGCAGCCCACCAACTCCATGTCAGATGCGCCGTCCACCGCGGCGCACACGGCCTGTCCCATCCGTCCCGCCGCACCGGCGACGCCCACCCGGATCACACGATCGCTCCCGCAAGCGGCGCGAGTGACTCGCGAAAGACGCTCTCGTCTGTCCCCACGCCGGCGACCGAGAGTCGCTCGCGCGCAAACAACTCACTCGCCAGCTCATGTAGGTCGTCCACCTTCACAGCGTCGATCTTCTCGAGGATCTCGTCCACCGAGAGGATCGGCAGCTCAGCCAGCACCGAGGCTCCGAGCCGGCTCATGCGCGCGGCCGTTGACTCCAGCGAGAGCACCATGCGTCCCTTCACGTTCTCCTTGGAGCGCGTCAACTCCTCCTCGCTTGCGGGGTCCTCGACAAAGCGCTGCAACTCGGAGGAGATCGTCGCCATGGCCTCGGCGAGATTTTCGGGGCGGGTACCCACGTAAATGCCCACCTCGCCGGTGCGTGCGTGGAGGTTTGAGAAGGAGAACACCGAGTAGGCAAGCCCCCGTTTCTCGCGCACCTCCTGGAACAGGCGCGAAGAGGATGTGCCACCGAGTACCCCTTCAAGCACCCGCAGCGCGAAACGGCGCTCGTCGTGGCGGGAGATCCCCTTGCCGCCCAGACACACGTGGTACTGCTCGGTGTCCTTGCGCAGGAAGCGCACACGGCGATCGAAAGAGGGCTCCGAGGCGTCGATCTCGACCGGCTCGCCCCCCGGGGGGACAAGCGATGACCGCACCATGCCCACCAGCTCGTCGTGGTCGACTGAGCCGGCGGCCGCCACCACGACATTCGTGGGCAGGTAGCGGGCGGCATGAAACGCGTGTAGGGCATCCAGCTCCACCGCGCGCACCACCTCGGCGCGGCCGATCACCGCGCGTCCGAGCGGGTGCTTGCCGAAGACCGCTTCGCCGAGCACGTCAAAGACCCTGTCCTGGGGGTCGTCTTCGTACATCGCGATCTCCTCGAGCACCACCTCGCGCTCGGCGTCGAGGTCTTCGAAGCGCGGGCTCCACACCATCTCCCCCATCACTCCCAGCGCCCGCTCCAGGTGACCGTCTAGCACGCGCGTGTAGAGCGAGGTCGTCTCGCGATCGGTGCCGGCGTTTATCTCCGCTCCCATCGCGTCGAAGATCTGGTCGATCTCCTCGGAGCGATGGCTGTCGGTGCCGCGGAAGAGCATGTGCTCAAGCAGGTGCGAGAGCCCCGCCTGCTCGTCTGACTCCATCGCAGAGCCCGTGGCGATCCAAAAGCCGAGCGCCACCGAGCGCACGTTCTCCATGCGCTCGGTGACGACTCGCACGCCGTTTTGAAGCGTGGTTATTCGATGCTCGGTCAAGTCAGAAGTGCGCCGGGCCGGATGGAGCGCGTCCAACCGGCCCGCCGGCCTCAGTCGCGATCCCGGCCGCCGTGGCGGGGACGGCCCGAGCCGCGGTCGCCGCCACGAGGCGGACGGCCCTCGCGGCCGTTGCGGTCGCCGCTGCGGGGCGGACGGCCACCGGGGCGGGCGGGACCGGATCCTCCGCCACCGACCGTGGCGAGCTCCTCGACGCTCTTGCCGGCGACCTCCGGGTCGTCGGCAAGACGCAGGCCGATGCGTCCGCGCTCGCGGTCGACCTCGACCACGCGCACGTTGATCTCATCGCCCTTGTTGAGCACGTCCTCGACGGTGTCCACGCGCTGGCCGGGCGACACGTTTGAGATGTGCAGCAGCCCGTCCGTGCCCTTGGTCAACTCGATGAAGGCGCCGAACGTGGTGGTCTTGACGACCTTGCCTGCGAACTCGTCGCCGACCTCGACCTCCTTCATCATCGTGCGGATGCGCTCCACGAGCGCGTCGCCGAGCGTGCCGTTGGCCGAGTAGACCAAGACCTGACCCTCGTCGTTGACGTCGATCTGCGATTCGAACTCCTCGGAGAGCCCGCGGATCGTTTCGCCGCCCTTGCCGATCAGCATGCCGATCTGCGACTGGTCGATCTGGATCGTTTGAATGCGCGGCGCGTGCTCGGAGAGCTGCTCGCGCGGACCCTCGATCGTCTCCGCCATCTTGCCGAGGATGAACGTGCGCGCCTTGTGCGCCTGGGTCAAGGCATCGCGCAGGATCTCGAACGTGACGCCCGAGATCTTGATGTCCATTTGCAGCGCTGTGATGCCCTGATCGGTGCCGGCCACCTTGAAGTCCATGTCTCCGAGGTGGTCCTCCACGCCCGCGATGTCGGTGAGCACGATGTAGTCGTCGCCCTCCTTGATGAGACCCATCGCGATGCCCGCCACCGGGCGCTTGATCGGCACGCCGGCATCCATCAACGACAGCGAGGAGCCGCACACCGATGCCATCGAGGAGGAGCCGTTGGACTCGAAGATGTCCGAGACCACGCGGACCGTGTAGGGGAAGTCCTCGATCGAGGGGATCACCGGCACGAGCGCGCGCTCTGCGAGCGCACCGTGGCCGATGTCGCGGCGCTTGGGGCCGAGCCTGCCGGCCTCACCCACCGAGAACGGCGGGAAGTTGTAGTGGTGGAAGTAGTACTTCTTGGTTTGCAGGCCGAGCGTGTCGAGACGCATCTCCTCCTTGAGCGTCCCGAGTGCCGCTGCGCTCAGCGCTTGGGTCTGCCCACGCGTGAACAGGGCGGAGCCGTGCGTGCGGGGGGTGACGCCAACTTCGATCGTGATGTCGCGTATCTCATCCTCGGCGCGACCGTCAGGGCGCTTCTTGTGGACGGCAATGCGCTCACGGATGATCGCCTTCTCGAGCTTGTCGAACGCGAGCTGGGCGGCTGCCTTGCGCTCCTTGGCTGCCTTCAGCTCCTCCTCGCCTGCGCCCTCGGGCGCGGCGGCGCCGTACTGCTCGAGGATCGCCGTCTCGACTGCCTTGCATGCGTCCTGGCGCTCGAGCTTGTCCTCGACCTGCGTGGCCTCGCCAAGGGCTGTGCCGTGCGAAGCCTTCACCTGCGCGAGCAGCTCCGGATCGATGGCCGGAGCCTCGATCGGGGTCTTCTCCTTGCCGACCTTCGCGGCCAGCTCGTGCTGAAGCGCGCAGATCTTCTTGATCGCAGAATGCGCGATATCGAGCGCGTCGAGGATCTCGGCCTCGGAGATCTCGTTTGCGCCGGCCTCCACCATCAGGATGGCGTCCTCGGAGCCCGCGACCACGAGGTCGAGGTCGGAGCTCTCGAGCAAGTCCTCCTCGTTGGGGTTCACGACGAAGTTGCCGTCGATCTTGCCGATCCTCACCGCGCCAACCGGCCCCGCGAACGGAACGTTGGAGATCATCAGCGCCGCGGAGGCGCCGTTCATCGCGAGGATGTCGTACGGGTGGACGTGATCCACCGAGATCGGAATCGCCACGAGGTGCGTCTCGTAGTTCCAGCCCTTGGTGAAGAGGGGGCGCAGGGGACGATCGATCATGCGAGCCGTGAGTGTCGCCTTCTCTCCCGAGCGGCCCTCGCGCTTGAAGAACGAGCCGGGGATCTTTCCGGCGGAGTACATCCTCTCCTCAACGTCGACCGTCAACGGGAGAAAGTCCACGTCACGCTGGCCACCTGCCGTGGCTGTCGAGAGGACCATCGTGTCGCCTTGGCGGACGACGACTGCGCCAGAGGCCTGCTTGGCCATCCTGCCGGTCTCGAACGAGATCTCGCTACCCGCGATCTCCACGGAGACCCGCGTAGGGGCGTTGCTGCTCATATTGACTACCTTCCTTCTCCGCCCGTCGGTCGGCGGAGCCGTTTTCTTTTTATCCTTGTATCCGAACGCTGTGGAGCTTAGCGAACGTGGCTTGGCCTCCGGCGAGGCAACGGGGCCTCAAGCGTTCTTCAAGCCACCAAGGATCATGTGCACGGGCGGAAGATCCGCGGGGGACGGAGCCTGATAGCTCCAACGCACGACCCCGTCGGGACCGACGATCACGAGCGCCCGTTGCGGGAAGCCTGCCGGATGGAGCACTCCGAACGCTTGGCAGGCCGCGCCCTTGGGCTCGAAATCTGAGAGCTGGGGAATACTCACGCCGAGCTTCTCGCGGAAGGCTTTTTGCGCCCACGTCGAGTCACACGAGACGCCATAGATGACCGCGCCCTGCTCGGTGATCTCCACAAGCGCCTTCTCGTACACCTGCAGCTGGTCGGTGCACACGGGGCTGAAGGCGAACGGGTAGAAGACGAAGACTGTCGTCTTGCCCTGGAGGTCCGCCTGCGTGAAGTCCTCGCCGCCTTCTGTGACGAGCTTGAAGTCAGGGACCTTCGTCCCCGGGGCCAGCACTGTGGAGGTCGCGTCGGTGACGCTCATCCGCGTACCACCCGCCTACTTACGGAGGCCCAGCTCCTTGATCAGCGCGCGGTAGCCCTCGAGGTCCTTGCGTTGCATGTAGTCGAGGAA
This sequence comes from uncultured Solirubrobacterales bacterium, assembly GCA_963702905.1. GTDB lineage: Bacteria > Actinomycetota > Thermoleophilia > Solirubrobacterales > Solirubrobacteraceae > Palsa-744. The sequence goes on along the minus strand of OY969769.1, from coordinate 2,335,222 downwards.
GCGGCGGCGGCGACCGACGAGCATGAGCAGACCGCGGCGCGAGTGGTGGTCCTTGCTCTGCTCGCGGAGGTGCTCGGTCAAATGGTTGATGCGCTCGGTGAGCAAGGCCACCTGGACCTTGGTGTTGCCAGTGTCCTGCTCTCCCGAGCCGAACTTGGCGGCGATCTCTCTCTTGCGCTCTGTGGTGATCGTCATAGCGGTCGCACAGGCTAGCAGCCGGCGACGATCTCGCGCGTGCGCTCCACGTCACGGTGCATCTGCTCGATCAGCTCCTCGGCCGAGGAGAAGCGTCGCTCGCCGCGTAGGCGAGAGAGAAAGTCAAGGCGCAGAGGCTCTCCGTAGAGGTCACCCTCGAAGTCGAGGATGTACGCCTCCACCAGCTCGCCGCGACCTGTGTCGAATGTGGGACGCACGCCGACGTTGACGGCCGCGGGCATTCCATTGGCGAGGCACGCGTACACCCCGTGGCCCGGGCACACGAGCGCATCGTCGGGAACGAGGTTGGCCGTAGGGAAGCCGAGCTCGCGTCCGCGCTGGTCACCGGAGACGACCTCACCCCGCATCTGAAACGGGCCGCCCAGAAAGCGCGTGGCCGGAACGACCTCGCCTGCGAGCACCAACCCCCTGATGTGGCTCGAGGAGACGATCTCGCCGTCCACCTCAAGCAGCGGCACAACGCGCGTGGAGAAGCGGTCGTCCTCGGCGAGCATCCGCGGGTCGCCCTTGGCGCGGTTGCCAAAGCGGAAGTTCTCCCCCACCGACACATATGTGGCACCGAGCGTACCCACGAGCACGTCATCGATGAACTCCTCGGCGCTGCGCTTGGCGAACTCGGTGTCGAAGGGGATCACGATCAGCTCGTCCACGCCCAGCTCCTCCACAAGTTCCGCCTTCACGGCCAGTGGGGTGAGCAGCTTCGGCGTGTGCTGCGGGGCCACCACCGCGGAGGGGTGGGGGTCGAACGTGAGCACGCTGTCTGAGCCACGGATCACTTCGCGGTGACCGAGGTGGACCCCGTCGAACGAGCCAACCGCCACGCGTCGCTCTCTGCTCTGCACGTCGGGCAGCCGAGTGATCCTCACGGTTGAACAGCCTACGGCAGACGAGCGAGCGTCTGCTCGACGCTCAATAGGGGTGGATCCACCCACGTGGCGCCGCGTGCGGGTAGTGGGACTGTCTCAGTCAGCTCGAATGGGCCGATGGCGGTGCGCGTGAGCTCTTCGCAGTAGGCGTCACCGAGGTCTGAGATGAGCGAGCGAACGTAAGTGCCCGATGAGCACTCGATCACGTACGCGGCCCGCCCACCCTCACGCCAAGTCTGGTCGAAGCGGCTCACGGTCACAATTCTCTCGGGCATCTGAAAGCTCTCGCCGCGCCGCGCCTTACGGTAGGCCCGCTCGCCTTTGATCTTGATAGCCGAATAGATCGGTGGGCGTTGGCGAATCTCGCCTGTCGGCAGCGCTGGTGGATCGGGGGGAAGCCGTCCCGTCTCGGTGATCTCACCTTCGGGATCGCCGGTGCTCGAGCGTGCGCCGAGTCGAGCAACGGTCTCGTAGCGCTTGGGTAGCTCCATGATCTGGCGTTGCATCTTCGTGGCCTTGCCGACGAGCACGATGAGCAGCCCACTCGCAAATGGATCCAGTGTCCCCGCGTGGCCCGTCTTTGCTCCTCCGAGAGACCGTCGGACGCGCGCGACCACATCGTGTGAGGTCATTCCGACCGGCTTGTCGATCAGGAGAATGCCGTCGATCAAGCGAGCGTTGGGATGGGCGGGCCGTTGGGCGCTCGGCCGACCTGGGCAGCCACCTCGTGGCGCAGGAACGAGATCAGCTCGGGTAGCTCGAGCGTTGTGGAGAAGCCCGCCGCGCGACGATGCCCCCCGCCGCCTTGCGTGCGGGCGATAGCCGACACGTCGATGTCATCTCCGGTGGCGCGTAGGGACACCTTGCGCTTGCCCCTGCTCTCAGGGGCCGTGAGCTCGCGGATCAGCACCGCGACCTTCGTCTCCGCGACCGAGCGAAGGTGGTCGACGATGCCCTCTGAGAGGCTCTCCTCGGCACCGACGCGCTCGAAGTCGACCGCGTCGAGCGCCGCTAGCGTGAGCGTCCCCTCCTCGAAGCGTTGGATGCGCTCCAGGGCAACCCCAAGCAGCGCTAGCTTGGCGAGCGGCATTTCCTCGTAGAGGCGGCTGTTGACGCGTGCCACGTTCACCCCGGCCGAGATCAGCTCGGCCGCCATGCGGTGCGCGCGGGGACCCGTGTTCTCGTACATGAACCGCCCGGTGTCGGTTACGAGCCCGATGTACAGCGCCTCGGCGATGGCCGCCGTGGGCGCTACGTCAAGGCCGTGCATGAGATCCCACACGATCTCCGCGGTGCACGAAGCGCCGGAGTCCACGAGGTTGACCGTCCCGAAATGTGTGTTGTCGTGGTGGTGGTCGATATTGAGCAGGTGGACGCCGTGTTGAAGCACTGCGGCGGGGTTTCGGTCGATATTGCCGCAGTCGAGCATCACGATCGTGCGCTCGCCGATGTCCGCCGGCGCCGCCTGGATCGCGTGCTCGAGCGTGGGGCAGCGATACTCGCGCGGCAACGGGAGGTCGCTGTCGGAGATGAACATCACCGAGTCCTTACCGAGTGCGGTGAGCAGGCCGTGCATGCCGATCAACGACCCGAGCGCATCGCCATCGGGGTTCTCGTGGGTTGCCACGACGAATGCGGAATCCTCGCGGATCCGCTCCAGCACAAGCTCGCGTGTTGCGGGGAGGTAGGGCTCGCCGCTCATGCGCGCGTGGACTCCCTGTCGGCATCGTCTTCCAGCCCGTCCTGTCCACTCTGAGCTTCGGCGGGCTGGTGGCCTTCGAGCTCGGAGTCGATCAGCGCGTCAAGGCGCATCGCGCGGTCGGTGGTGTCGTCGTAGGCGAAGTCGAGCGTAGGAGTGCGCTTGAGGTGCAGCTCGCCGGCGATCTGTCGTTGCAGGTAGCCGTGGGCGTGGCTCAATCCTTCAAGCGTCTCCGCACGAGTGTGCGAGCCTCCGAGCACGCTCACGTACACGCGGGCGTGGCTCAAGTCAGGGCTAGTCCTCACGTCTGTCACGGTCACGAATCCCACCCTCGGGTCCTTCAAGTCACAGGACACCGCGTCCCCGATCACCTGTCTGATCGCCTCGTTGACGCGGCGCATGCGGTCCGAGCTCATCCTACCTGTCCGTGTCTCTCGAAGTATCCGAGTGCTACGCACTTGCATGAGCAACTCCTCATGCGCGCCACCCACTCAGGCGAGTTGGCGCTCTTGGAAGCGTGTCTCGTATGTCTCCAGGATGTCGCCCTCCTTGAGGTCCTGGAAGTTGGCGAGCACGATGCCGCACTCATACCCGGCGCTGACCTCGCGCGCATCCTCGTTGAAGCGACGCAGCGAGGCGATCGTGGTGTCGTAGATGACGGTGCCGTCGCGCACCACACGCACGCGGGCGCCGCGTGTGACCTTGCCCTCGCTGACGTGCGAGCCGGCGATGATCCCGATGCGAGACGCCCGGAAGAGCTGGCGCACCTCGGCCTGGCCCAGGGAGGTCTCGACCTCGGTGGGCTCGAGCATTCCCTGCATTGCGGCACGCAGCTCTTCTATCGCTCGGTAGATGACAGAGTAGGAGCGGATCTCCACGCCCTCGCGCTCTGCCACCTGGCGGGCGTCGCCGACAGGACGCACGTTGAAGGCGAGGATCACGCCGGAGGAGGCGGAGGCGAGCATCGCGTCGGACTCGTTGATGCCGCCGACGCCGCGGTGGATGATGTTCACCGACACCTCGTCCTGGGGCAGCTTCGCTATCTCGTCCTCGATCGCCTCGAGCGACCCGGCGACGTCGGCCTTGATGACGAGCGAGAGCTCCTTGACCGTGCCTTCCTGGGCGAGCTTGAAGACGTCCTCGAGCGACACCTTGCGCCCGGAGCGCCGTGCGAGCGCCTCGGTCTTCAAGCGGTTGGCACGCTCACCGGCAAGCTGGCGGGCGCGGCGCTCGTTCTCCACCGCGCGCACGAATTCCCCAGCCTCGGGGACGCCGTCGAAGCCGAGCACCTCGACCGGCTCGCCCGGTTCGGCCATCTTCACGCGGGCGCCGGTGAAGTCGTGCATGGCGCGCACGCGACCGAAGTGCGCGCCCGCCACAAGCGCGTCGCCCACTTCGAGCGTGCCGCGCTGGATCAGAATGCTCACGACCGGCCCGCGGCCCGGGTCGAGCTTTGACTCGATCACAGTTCCGGAGGCCATCGCGTCGCGGTTTGCCTTCAGCTCCTCGAGGTCGGTGACGAGTTGGATCGTGTCGAGCAGGCTGTCAAGGCCGTCGCGGGTCTTCGCGGAGACGTCCACGAACTCGATCTCCCCGCCCCACTCCGACGGTTGCAGGCCGTGCTGGGTGAGTTCAGTGCGCACGCGCTCTGGCTGGGCGCCCTCCTTGTCGATCTTGTTGACCGCCACCACGATCGGCACCTCAGCGGCCTTGGCGTGGTCGATCGCCTCCTCGGTCTGCGGCTTGACCCCGTCGTCAGCGGCCACCACGATTACGGCGAGGTCGGTGACCCGCGCCCCGCGGGCGCGCATCGCCGTGAATGCCTCGTGGCCGGGGGTGTCCAGGAACGTGATGGGCTTGCCCGCGTGCTTGACCTGGTAGGCGCCGATGTGCTGGGTGATACCCCCGGCCTCGCCCGCCGCAACCTCGGTCTTGCGGATCGCGTCCAGCAGGGAGGTCTTGCCGTGGTCGACGTGACCCATGATGGTGACCACCGGCGGGCGGTCGACGAGGTCCTCGGCGCTGTCCTCGAACACTGGCTCGACCTCGACCTCGTCAGCGGCGTGGACGATCTCGATCTGCTTGTCGAATTCGCCGGCGAGCACCTGGATGGCGTCGTCGGAGAGGGTTTGCGTGAGCGTCGCCATCTCGCCGAGCATCATCAGCTTCTTGATGATCTCCGGCACAGGCACGCCGAGATACTCGGCGACGTCCTTCACCGTGGAGCCCGAGTTGACCCGAATCTCATCGGTGGCCTCCATCGCGGCCGTGTCGATCGGGGCGATCGTCTCGTCGTAGGTGCCCCGGCGGCGCCGTCCACGGCGCGGGCGGCGCACGGGTTGGTTGGCGGGCCCACCCTGCTGGCGACGGGAGGCCTGAGAGTCGATCACCACGCGGCGACGTCCGCCGGCGGCGGCGCCGGCGGGGGCGCGCTCACCGGTGCGCGAATCGCGCGTGGGACGCACCCGCTCACCCTGCGCGTCTGGGGCTTGATCTGTGGACGGGGCTTGCGCCGGCTGGCCGGCGGGAGCGGCCTCGCTCGCCGGCGAGTCCTTCTCGGCGGTAGTCGCCGCGGGCGTTGAGGTTGGAGCGACAGGCTTATCGTCGGAGGCGGGCGCCTTCGCGGCTTGCGGCGCCGGAGCTTGGACCGGCAGGGGCTTCTCGGCTGTCGCTGTCGCCGAGGCGCCGTTCCCTCCGATCGCGCGCAGCGCGTCGGCCTCCTCCACGGAGGAGGCGGCGGCCTTGGCGGCGACGCCGGCGGCGGCGAGCTTCTCCAGCAACTCCTTGCTGGAGAGACCCTGCTCCTTGGCGATCTCGTGTACCCGCTTCTTGCTCATAGGCTCTCCGATTCTAGGGACCCGGCGAGATCGCCTGGCACTTCGACGGCGCGGCGAAAGGCGCGTTGCAGCCCTCCGCGCTTGCTTGCGAGGCTCGCGCACTCACCGTTGGGGCCGTCACGACGTGGGTCGCGGCAGAGGTAGGCGCCGCGACCCGGGAGCGTGCCGGCGCGGTCGAGCGTGGCTGCGCCCCGGCCTTCGCCGCTCGTCACGACCGCCAAGCGCACCAGCTCGGGCTTCGGCGCCACGCGCCCGCACCCGACGCAACGGCGCCGGGGTACATGAGCGCCTATGACGCTTGCCCCTCGGCTGCCTCTTCGGCCTGAGGCTCCCCCACCTCATTGTCGTCCGTGACGGCCTCCGTGGACTCGGCTGCCTCGGCTTCGACCTCAGGCTCCGCCACCTCGGCCTCGGAGCCGTTGGCGGACTCCTGGGGCTCCGTCTCCTCTCCCCCGGCTTGCGGGGAGAGGTCGGCGACGTTGTCGCCGTCGATCGAGGCGAGTGCCTGGTGTGTGTCGAGCCCGCAGTAGCGGGAACCGGGTAGCGAGGCGTTCGGGCAGCGCCGACCGTTTGAGAGGATCGCGGCGCAGCGGCCCTGCAGCTCCTCCTCCTCATAGCCGTGCTCGGCCTCCTCGGCGGCGAACTCGGTCTCCGAGCGGATGTCCACACGCCAGCCGGTGAGGCGGGCGGCGAGCCGTGCGTTCTGGCCCTCACGGCCGATCGCGAGCGAGAGCTGGTCGTCGGGGACGATCACGGTGGCTTGCTTTGCCTCGTCATCGACCAGCACCTCACGCACACGTGCCGGCGAGAGCGCCTTGGCTACGAAGCGGGCGGGCTCGTCGTTGTAGGGAATGATGTCGATCTTCTCGCCGCGCAACTCGGAGACGACCATGCGCACACGCGAGCCACGTGGGCCCACACACGCGCCGACGGGGTCGACCCCGTCGGCGTGGGAGACGACCGCGATCTTCGAGCGGTAGCCTGGCTCGCGCGCGACGTTGGCGATTTCCACAAGCCCGTCGGCAATCTCCGGGACCTCCAGCTCAAACAGCTTCTTGATCAGCTCGGGGTCACGGCGGGAGACGATGATGGAAGGGCCCTTGGTGGAGGCGGAGACCTCCTTGATGACGGCCTTGATGCGCTGGGAGTGGTCGTAGCGCTCGCCCTCCACCTGCTCTGACTTGGGGAGCAGCGCCTCCACGCGCTCGCGCAGCTGCACGAGCGTGTAGCGGGAATCCGACTGCTGCACGATGCCCGTGATGAGCTCGCCCACGCGGTCGCGGTACTCCTCGAACATCATGTCGCGCTCGGCCTCGCGGATGCGCTGCAAGATGACCTGCTTGGCGGTTTGGGCGGCGATGCGGCCGAAGTCCTCGGGAGTGACGTCGCGCTCGTCGATCTGGTCGCGGTACTGCTCGAACTTGGCGGGGTCGATTTCCGGCTCCTCCGGTTCACGCAGCTCGCCGGTCTCCGGGTCCACGACGGTGCCCTCATCGATCGTCTCGACGATGAGATGGGCCTCCAGGCGCTCCGGGATGATCAGTTCGATGACGCGGAAATCTGCGGTGTCGCGGTCCATTTCGACGCGCGCGTACTTGGCTGAGCCGGGCTGCTTCTTATAGGCGGAGAGCAGCGCATCCTCAAGGGCGATCATCAACTTCTCGGGCTCGATGCCCTTCTCACGGGCGAGCGCATGCATTGCTTCCAGGATCTCGCGTGACATAGGTTTTCTCTCCTACTCCTCGACGAGGTTCGAACGACGTATCTCCGAATAGGGGATCGCGATGACGCCCCCATCGGCGGCCAGTGTTATCTCGCTGTCGGTGACCCCCACCAGCTCACCCGTGAAGCTCTTGGCGCGGCGCTCGGAGGAAGGGCCGGCGGCAGGGACCGGGCGCAGCTCACGAGTGCGCACGCGGGCACGGCGACCGACATAGCGGCGGAAGTGGTTGGGCTTTGTGAGCGGACGCTCGACGCCCGGTGAGGACACCTCCAGCGAATAGCGCTCACGCAGGTCGGAGAGCAGCGCGGTGACGCGCTCGCACAGCCCGAGCGTGACCCCGTCGGGGTGGTCGATGAACACCCGGAGGGCGCCGTTCGGGAGCGTCTCGGCGAGCAGCACCTCGACGCCAGGCTCGGCGGTGGCGAGCAGCTCTTCTATCTCCGACTGCACTGCTGACATGTCTGCTCTTGACTCTCTTCCCTGAAACGAGGCGTAAAAAAAAGCGGGCGTGCGCCCACTTTCGGTGCTGCCAGCCGCCGCCGACGCGGCGACTCGAAAGTTGTCCTTCGAGAATAGCATTGGGCTCCGGCCGCGGCTCACCGGAGGAGTCTTGCGCGGGGTGGTTCAGGGCAGCGCCGCGTCGCGGCGAGCGCGGTCGCGGTAGAGGCGATAGTCGGCACGAGTGGGTCGCATCGAACAGGCCACGGCGAGCGGACGGCAGGCCTCGTGGTGGCGCCCGAGCAGTTGCATGGAGCGTCCGAGGCAGAACAGCGCGTAGTCGTTGGTTGGGGACGCCATGGCGACCGCCTGGAACTCCTCGGCGGCGCGCTCGTAGCGTTGAGCGTGGAACAGAGCCCGCCCCAGCGCCTCGCGGATCGAGGTCTTGGCGGGCTCCAGCTCGCGGGCGCGCGTGAGCGGCACGATCGCCGCCATGTGGTCACCGTGGTCGAGCAGGTCACATCCACGCCGGTAGAGGTCATAGACGCTGTCCATGCGTCTACTTTAACCGCCCGTTCAGGCGGTGTTGCGCAGGCGGTCCACGGCGTCGAGGATTGCCGAGGCGACGCTCTCCTTTGGCGCTCGGGACACCGTCTCATCGCCCAGGGCCGTGACGACGGTCACTTCGTTTGCCGGCGACTCGAAGCCGATGTCCGCGCGCGAGATGTCGTTGAAGACCACAGCGTCGACCCGCTTGGAGGTGAGCTTTGCGCGGGCCTGATCGAGCGCACCAGGGCCGTGCTCGGCCGCGAACGCGACCAGGGTCTGGCTCGGCTTGCGCCTGCTTGCCAGCTCGCTGAGAACATCTGTGGTCGCTTCGAGGTCAATCGTGAGCCGATCGCGTCCCTGCTTCTTGATCTTGTCGTGCGTGGGTGACACGGGTCGAAAGTCGGCGACGGCCGCCGCCATCAGCAGGACATCGCAGTTGGGGAACTCGCGCGCGCAGGCTTCATGCAACTCGGCGGCGGTGCTGACGCGGTGCACCTCGATATCCGATGGCGGCTCAAGAGCGATGTTGGCGGCGATGAGCGTGACCTCCGCCCCCCGGCTGTGGGCGGCGCTTGCGAGCGCCAAGCCCATGCGTCCGGAGGAGCTGTTGCCGACGAAGCGCACGCTGTCGATCGGCTCGCGTGTGCCGCCGGCGGTGACGAGCACGCGCAGGCCCGCCAGGCTGGAGCCGATGGTGGGGTCGTCGGCATGACGAGCCGACTCTTGCGTGGCGAGGATCTCCTCACACGTCGCGAGCAGCCGCTCGGGAGCGGCGAGTCGCCCGACGCCCTGCTCGCCAAGCGAGGCGAGACGGCCGGTGTCCGGCTCTATGACGTGCACCCCGCGCGAGCGCAGCGCCTCGAGGTTCGCGCGCGTGGCGGGGTGGTCGTACATGTGGTTGTTCATCGCGGGCGCCACCACCACGGGGCAGGTGGCGGCAAGCGCGCAGGATGTGAGCAGGTTGTCGGCGAGCCCGGCGGCGAGCTTCGAGATCGTGTTGGCAGACGCGGGCGCGATCAGGTAGAGGTCGGCGTTTGCGACGAGTTGCAGGTGGCTGATCGGCTGGTGGTAGGGGGGCTCCTCGCCGGGGAAAGACCCGCCGGTTGGGTCGTGGGCGAACTCGTCGAGCAGCACGGGCGCGCCGGTGAGCGCGGCAAACGAGGCCTCTCCCACGAAGCGCGTGGACGTGGGGGTTTGGACGACGCGCAGCGAGTGTCCTGCGGCGGTCGCGAGCCGTATGAGCTCGAGCGCCTTGTAGGCGGCGATGCCGCCGCTGACGCCGAGCAGGATCTTTGCCATGTTGACTTCTTAGGCTGCGCGCGCGCTCATCTCAAGCGCTGGTCGAACGCTTGCGCGCGAGCGACTACCGGTAGTGGTACTTGATCTTCCCCTGCGCGACTTCCTCAAGGGCGATCGTGAGGTAGTTCTTGGAGGAGGTCTCGATCATTGGCGGGGGGAATTCCTCGAAGGCTCCCTCTCCGAGGTTGTGGTAGTAGCTGTTGATCTGACGGGCACGCTTGGCGGCCACGAGCACGCTCGCGTAGTTGGAATCGACGTTGTCGAGCAGGTTGTCGATGCGGGGTGAGGTCATCATGGTTTGCGGGGAGCCTTTCCTTGTGGACTACGCAGTGTAGTGGCTAGCCGGCTTGGCCCAGTTCGCCGGCGACGATCGCCACGAGCTCTGAGAGCGCATCTTCGAGCCGGTCGTTGACGACGACGTGGGCGAACTCGTCACGAGCGGCGAGCTCGCGCTCGGCGACGTCGAGTCTGCGCTCCACCTCCTCGGCGCCATCTGTTCCTCTTCCGATCAGCCGTGTGCGTAGCGCCGCAAGCGAAGGTGGCGCCAGGAAAACCTGGATCGCCTCGGGCATCGCGGCGCGCACCTGCCTTGCGCCCTGGACCTCTATCTCGAGAACCACCGGGGCGCCGTCCGCGACACGCTGCTCGAGCTCGCTGCGAAGCGTGCCATAGCGTCGTCCCGCGTAATCCGCGTGCTCGACGAAGTCCCGGGCCTGCACGCGTCGCTCGAACTCTTCGCTTGAGAGGAAGTGGTAATCGACCCCATCCTGCTCGCCGGGGCGGGGCGCGCGTGTGGTGGCGGACACGGATAGCTCCAGCTGTGGAAGTCGCTCCATGAGACCGCGGATGAGGGTTCCCTTCCCCACCCCGGACGGTCCGGTGATCACAAACACGCGTGCCATCGGCGAGACCCTAATGTCGAGGGCGGCGGACCGGGGAGGTCAACGGCGCAGCAGAGAGACGAGCTCACTGCGCTGACGCTCTGACAATCCGCCGATGGTCTTGCTCGGCGAGATGCGGCAGTTGGTGAGAATCTTGTTGACCTTCACGCGCCCGTACTTGGGGACGGAGAGCATCATGTCGAACACCTTCGCCGTCTCCACATACTCGGGGGGGTTGAGCAGCAGTGTGTGAATCGAGAGCCGTCCGGCCTTCAGGTCACGCTTCAGCTGCGCCCGCTCGGTGCGGATGAGATTGGCTCGCGCGAGCGCGTCCATGCGCTGGTTGAGCGATCTCTCAGGGGCTCCCTGCGGCTTGGATGTCATGGTCGGAGACATGGGGCCCGTGGCGGTTGGCATCGGCGGCGAGTCTACACACCCACGCGCGCCGTTCAAGGCAAAGTGGCTCAATTCGTCTGAAGCTCAACCTGAGCTTCAGCTATGTCGAGGATGGTGGATGGTGTGTGAGGAGTTTGCAGGGGTTTTTAGACCGCCAATCGGTAGCCGTATCGACCGTTCGAACCATTGCGCCGTACAACGCGGTTCTGGGCGGTCAAGCCAACGAATAGTCGATCAAAACCGAATATTCAGGGCTTACCCCGGAACGCTTCAGGTCACAAGTCGCGTGCGATTCGGACAGCCGCGAGCGGGTCGCGGAAGCTCTCGGTGCCGACCGCCACGAGCGTTGCGCCCATGTCGAGGAACTGGCGAGCGTGAGCTGAGGTCTGGATCCCCCCCATCCCCACGACCGGGATCGATACCCGGCTCGCGACAGCCGCCACCTGAGCGAGCGCGACAGGTCGTATCGCGGGCCCGGAGAGTCCGCCGGTGCCGCCGCCGAGCCACGGCCTCGCTCCCGTCTCGCCGGAGCTCGGTCGCCTGCTCGGGGCGAGGGCCATCGCACGGAGCGTGTTGATCAGTGAGACGGCATCCGCTCCCCCCTCTTGCGCAGCCACCGCGCACGCCGCCACATCGGCGCAGTTGGGGGTGAGCTTGACGATCAACGGCTTGCCGGTCGCCGGGCGCGCCGCTGCAACCACCCGCTTCAGTTGGGTTGGGTCCGCGCCGATGTCGAGGCCGGTGTCGACGTTCGGGCAGGAGACGTTGAGCTCAACAGCGGCGATCTCCTGGCGGCCATCGCAGGCGCGCACGAGCTCCGCGATCTCCTCGGCGGTTGAGCCCATCACGTTCGTGATCAGGGGTACGGGCAGGCGCGTGAGCTCGGGGAGGTCGTCGGTGAGGTAGCGCTCCACACCCTTGTTGGGGAGCCCGATCGAGTTGACAAGACCTGCCTGGGCCTCCCACAGTCGCGGTGGGGGATTGCCGGCGCGTGGTTGCAAGGTGATCGTCTTCGACACGAACGCGGCGAAGGGGAAGCCCTCCTCCAGCGCGTCGCCGAAAGCGGTGCGGGCGGCGATCGCATCGAACGTGCCCGAGCCGTTGATGACGGGGTGGGCGAGCGAGATGCCACAAAAGTCGACGCTCACGGACGGCCTCCTGGCGCTCGCCCGGGCCGGGACTGGGACTTATACGCGCGCGCGCGAGTCACCCCCAAACGTGAACACACAACTCCCCGGCCACGTCGGTCTCTCACGCGTGACCCTCGACGCGATTGAGTCGCTCGGCGGCCACCACCGGACCGTCAACACACACCCGGACGTAGCCGTCGCGGGTGGGCACAACACAGCCGAAGCACGCGCCGAAGCCACACGCCATACCCGACTCCAAGGCGAGCTGAGCCGGCACCGAGCGCGCCTTGCACAGCGCTCTCACCGCCTCCAGCATCGCCGGCGGGCCGCAGGCGTAGACGGTGGCTTGGGCGTCGACGTCCAGCTCAGCGGTAAGCAGGCCGGTGACAAGGCCATGACTTCCGACCGAGCCGTCGTCGGTGGCGACGTGGGCGCCTGACAGCAGGGCGGCGCCCTCGGCGTGGGGGCCGTCGCGGAAGCCGAGCAGCACGGTCGTGTCGGTGTCAAGCTCGTCTTGCAGGATGGCGAGCGGGGCGATCCCCACTCCCCCGCCCACGAGCAGCGCGCGGCGGCGGTCCGCGGAAGGCTTGAAGCCGGAGCCGAGCGGACCGAGCGCCCACATGCCCTCCCCTGGCTGAAGCTCGCAGAGGCGGTGCGTGCCTGGGCCAACGTCCTCCAGCAGGAAATGCGCCTCGCCGTTCGCGAAGCGCGCGTAGGAAAAGGCGCGGGGTAGGTAGGGACGATCGTCCTCGCCGGCGCCCCAGCGCTCGGTGGTGGAGAGCATCGCGAACTGGCCCGCTTGGGGTTCGGGACCCGGGTCTGCCGCCTTCAGCACGCGGTACGCGCCCAGCGATTCGTTCGCGGTGACGGTGAGCAGCCGCCGCTCCAACGGAGCGAGCGTGCGCTGCGCCTCATGACGGGGGAATGCGTCGGCTCGGGCGCTCACGCGACCGGGGCGCCGTCGGGCGCGTCTGCCGTGGAGGCCGAGCGGTGAAGCTCCTGCAGCGAAAGCACATCAGGCTCGCCCAGCTTGATCGCCTGGGCGATCGCGCGCGCGGCGGAGACGCCTGCGGAGAGGGTGGTGAGACAGGGGATGCCGTGGGCGACGGCTGAGCGGCGGATCTCCCAGCCGTCGGTGCGCGCGCCGAAGCCGGTGGGGGTGTTCACGATCAGGTCGACGTCCCCCCGCTCGATCCAGTCGACCACGTGCGGAGAGCCTTCGCCGATCTTGTTGATCGGCCGCACCGGGACCCCCATGCGGGAGATCGCCTCGGCGGTGCCGCGCGTGGCGATTATCTGAAAGCCGTTGTCGTGGAGGATCTGCGCCACCGCGAACGCGCCGGGCTTGTCGCCGTCGGTGACCGTGATGAACGCGGTGCCTCCCTTCGGTAGCGGTGAGCCGGCCGCCGCCTGGGCCTTGGCGAACGCGGTGGGGAAATCGCGCGCGATCCCCATCACCTCGCCGGTGGAGCGCATCTCAGGACCGAGCACCGAGTCGGCGCCGTCGAAGCGGTCGAAGGGAAGCACCGCCTCCTTCACCGACACGTGGTCGCCGAAGCCCATCCCTTCGTGTCCAGTGGGAAGATCGAGCGCGGCGATGCGCTCACCGAGCATGATGCGGCAGGCGAGCTTTGCCAGTGGCAGCCCCACCGCCTTCGACACGAAGGGCACCGTGCGCGAGGCGCGGGGGTTGGCCTCGATCACATACAACCGTCCGTCATGCACCGCGTACTGGACGTTGAGCAGCCCCACAACGCCGATCCCAAGCGCGATGTCGCGCGTGGCAGCGCGAATCTGCTCGAGCATCTCTTCGCCGAGCGAGTGCGGGGGCAGCACGCAGGCGCTGTCACCGGAGTGCACGCCGGCCTCCTCGACGTGTTGCATGATGCCGCCGATCCACACCTCATGGCCGTCGCAGAGCGCGTCCACGTCCACCTCGACGGCATTCTCCAGGAAGCGGTCCAGGAAGATGGTGGGGCGTGCCGCCGTCTCGGGCGCGGCCTGTGGCGTTCCGGGATCGCCGCCTACTCGAGATTGCGCGTGCTCGGCGTTGGTATCGACGGCCGGCGCCTCACGACGGAGATAATCAGCCAGCCCGTCGCCTGAGTAGACGATCTCCATCGCCCTGCCTCCGAGCACATAGGAGGGACGCACGAGCAGTGGGTAGCCGACGTCCTCGGCCTTCTCCAGCGCTTCTGAGACAGAGCAGGCCGTGGCGTACGGTGGCGCCTGGTAGCCGAGTCGCTCAAGCAGCTCGCCGAAACGACCACGGTCCTCGGCGAGGTCGATCGCCTCGACCGATGTGCCGAGCAGCGGCACGCCCGCCTCGACAAGGCCGGCGGCGAGCTTCAGCGGGGTTTGGCCGCCGAACTGCACGATCACTCCCTCCGGTCGCTCGACCTCGAGCACGCCGAGCACGTCCTCCAGAGTGAGCGGCTCGAAGTAGAGGCGGTCGGAGGTGTCGTAGTCGGTGGAGACCGTCTCGGGATTGCAGTTGACGATCACTGCGTCGCGGCCTGACTCGCGCACAGTCATGGCGGCGTGGACGCAGCAATAGTCGAACTCGATGCCTTGGCCGATGCGGTTGGGGCCCGCGCCGAGGATCACTACCGAGGGCCGCTCACCCCTTGTGACCTCGTGCGCCACTTTGCGCTCCCAGCCCGAGTAGTAGTAGGGGGTGCGGGCGGGGAACTCCGCGGCGCAGGTGTCCACCGACTTGAACGAGCGCTCCCCGGCGAAGGGCGCTTCGGGGTCTTTGGCGAGCCGCTCCAGCTCGCGCAGGAACCACGGGTCGATCGATGTGCGCTCATGGATGGGCTCGATTCCCACGTCGCGGCGGAGCAGCTCGAGGATCGCCTCGTAGCGGTCGGCGGTAGGCGTCTCGAGACCTGCGAGAAGCTCCTCATCAGAGCAGCCGCGCGGGACCGGCGGCTTGTCGAGCTCGCGCGAGCGCAGCGCCTTGGCGAACGCCTGCGAGAAGGTGCGACCGATCGCCATCGCCTCCCCTACCGACTTCATGTGGGTGGTGAGCGTGGATGAGGCGGTGGGGAACTTCTCGAAGGCAAAGCGCGGCCACTTCACCACCACGTAGTCGATCGTCGGCTCGAAGCTCGCAGGGGTGACGCCGGTGATGTCGTTGTCGATCTCCTCCAATAGGTAGCCGACTGCGAGTCGCGCGGCGATCTTCGCGATCGGGAAGCCGGTTGCCTTGGAGGCGAGCGCCGAGGAGCGCGAGACGCGTGGGTTCATCTCGATCACGAGGATCTCTTCAGTGGAGGGGTTCACCGCGAACTGGACGTTGGAGCCACCCGTCTCCACCCCGACGGCGCGGATCACGGCTATGGCTTGGTCGCGGAGCTTCTGGTAGAGCGCGTCGCTGAGCGTCTGCTGGGGGGCCACCGTCACCGAGTCGCCCGTGTGCACACCCATCGGGTCGACGTTCTCGATCGAGCACACGATCACAACGTTGTCGGCTTTGTCGCGCATCACCTCCAGCTCGAACTCGCCCCAGCCGAGCACGGATTGGTCGAGCAAGACCTGCCCGATCGGCGAGGCCTCGAGGCCCCGTTTGACGATCGTCTCGAACTCATGCTCGCTGCGCGCGATCCCCCCACCACGCCCGCCGAGCGTGAAGGCGGGGCGCACGATGCACGGCAACCCAAGCCGTGGCAGCGCCTCGCGCGCGTCCTCGATGGTGGTGGCGATCGCGCTCTCTGGCATCTTCAGGCCCGCCTCAGCCATCGCCGTGGCAAACAGTTCGCGGTCCTCGGCGCAGGTGATCGCGTCGTAGTTGGCGCCGATCAGCTCAACGCCGAAGCGCTCAAGCGTGCCGTTGTCGTGGAGCGCCTTGGCGAGGTTCAGCGCCGTCTGGCCACCGAGCGTGGGTAGCAGCGCGTCGGGGTGCTCGCGCTCGATGATCTTTGCCACCGGCCCCGGCAGCAGCGGCTCGACGTAGGTCGCGTCGGCGAACTCCGGGTCGGTCATGATGGTGGCAGGGTTGGAGTTGACCAGCACCACGCGGTAGCCCTCCTCGCGCAGCACCTTGCAGGCCTGCACCCCGGAGTAGTCGAACTCTGCCGCCTGTCCGATCACGATCGGCCCGGAGCCGAGGATCAGGATCGTGTGGATGTCGTCGCGGCGGGGCATCAGGCGGCGGCTATCCGCTCGAGGAAGCGGTCGAAGAGATGCAGGGAGTCGTGTGGACCGGGGCCTGCCTCGGGGTGGTACTGAACCGCGCCGCCGGGTACGTCGAGCAGCTCGAACCCCTCGACCGTGCGGTCGTAGAGGTTGACGTGGGTGAGCTGGGCAGTACCGAAGTCGGTGTCCCAGCGCACGGGCTCGTTCGTGTCGAGCGTGCGCGCGCCACCCGGTCCGAGCACCGCGAAGCCGTGGTTCTGTGAGGTGATCTCGACGTGCCCGGTGTGCAGGTCCTTGACCGGGTGGTTCGCGCCTCGGTGGCCGAAGGGAAGCTTGTATGTCTCGAGACCGAGCGCGCGGCACAACAGCTGGTGGCCGAGGCAGATGCCCCACACCGGCTTCTTGCCCACGAGCTCACGCACGGTGTGCACCACGTAGTCGAGTGCGGCCGGGTCGCCGGGGCCGTTGGCGACGAATACCGCGTCAGGGTCTTCGGCGAGCACGTCTTCCGCGGAAGTCGAACAGGGATGCAAGGCCACGCGCGCACCGCGATCGATCAGGTTACGCACGATCGAGAGCTTGATGCCGGTGTCGATCACCGCGATCAAAGGTCCATCGCCGTCGCCATGACAGCTTGCTGCCTCGGGGGTCACGACCGAGGCGAGGTCCTGTCCTGTCATCGATGGCTCGGCCGCGATCAGCCGTTGCGCCTCTGCTTCCGCGATCTCGCCAGGGAAGATGCCGCCACGCATCGCCCCCGCCTCGCGGATGTGGCGCACGAGGGCGCGCGTGTCCACCCCGCTTATCGCCGGCACGTCGCAATCTGTCAGCCAATCAAGCCAGCCGCGCTCGGCGTCGGCGGCGTCCTCGCCGTTACAGGCCTCGCGCATGATCACCGCTCGCGCCCATACCCGCTCTGACTCCATCGCACGGGCGCTCACGCCGTAGTTGCCGATGTGGGGATAGGTGAACGTGATCAGCTGGCCGGCGAACGAGGGGTCGGTAACCGACTCCTGGTAGCCGGACATGCCAGTCGTGAACACCACCTCCCCCACCGCATGTGTCGCGACGGCACACCCCTCGCCGTCGAAGCGCGTGCCGTCCTCCAGCAATACGTAGGCGTCACGGGAGGCCGTCAAAGGATCAGCCTCTGGACTTCCTTGAACTCGGTGGTGCCGGCGCGCTCGAGAAGCTCGAAGAGGACCGCCTCGACCGTGCTCACGACCGCGCCTGCGCGCTCCAAGCGCTCCAGACCGCGCTCGTAGTCGACCTGGTTGCGCGAGCCGACGGCGTCGGCGGGCACGTGCACTTCGATCCCGCTGTCGATCAGGTCGTGGACGGTCTGCGAGACACAGACGTGCGTCTCGATCCCGCACACGATCGCCTGCGTGCGCCCTTCGAGCTCAAAGCCCTCGGCGCGCGCTGCGGAGAACACGCTCTTCTCGATCACCGGCTCGTCCTGTAGGTCGACCTCGGGCGCGGTATGGCCCAACCCCTTCGGGTACTGCTCACTCACAAGGCGCGGCACTTGAAGGATGCGGGCGCCCTTGACTAGCTTCGCGCATGCGCTCGCCACCGACTCGAAGGTGGCGTAGGAGCGAAAACCCTCCTGCACGTCCACAACCACAAGTGCCGCCGCTTCGCGCTTCAGCAGGCTCATCGAGTTGCTCCTCTCTTCGGTGTGGAGAAGGCGGTCACGCGGATACCACCGAGAAGGCTCGCTCTCTGTAGGCAATGCCCCCTGCCGCCACAGTCATCAGCACGCGGCCGGTGAGGCGACGGCCCGCGAAGCAGCAGTTCTCAGAGCGGCTCTCCCACCCGTTCTCCCCCGCCACCCATTCGGAGGAGAGATCCACGAGCGCGAGGTTGGCGGGCTCCCCCACCGCGATGCTGGGCGTGGGCAAGCCGAACAGGGCGGCGCCCGCGGTCATCCGCTCCACGAGCAACGCCAAATCGATCGTGCCCGGCAGCACGAGCTCGGTGTGGAGCGCGGCAAACGCGGTCTCGAGGCCCGTGGTTCCCATCGGCGCCTGCTCGAAGGGCACCTCCTTCTCGTGGCGCGCGTGAGGAGCGTGGTCGGTGGCGACACAGTCGATCGCACCAGAACGCAACCCCTCGATCAGCGCGAGACGATCGAGCTCTGAGGCGAGCGGGGGGTTCATCTTCATGCGTGTATCCAACCCCCGCACGTCCTCGTCGGTGAGCAGCAGATGATGCGGTGAGACCTCCGCGCTGACCCTGAAGCCGCGCTCCTTCGCCGCGGCCACCGCGTGCACCGAGGCAGCGCAGGAGAGGTGTTGGAAGTGAACGCGCCCGTCCTCATATCCGGCGAGCTCTGCGTCGCGGGCCACCATCGTGGACTCGCTCACGCTGGGAATCCCTCCCACGCCGAGCGCAGTGCTCACCACGCCCTCGTGCATCGACCCGCCGCGTGAGAGCGATGGGTCCTCCTCATGCAGGGTCAACACCCCCCCACACAACCGTTGATATTGAAGCGCCTTGCGCAACATCCCTGCGCTTGCCACCGGTCGGCCGTCGTCGGTGAAGCCGAGCGCCCCCTCTTCGGACAGCTCCGCCATCTCAGTCAGCTCCCCGCCTTCAA
The DNA here is from genome assembly GCA_963702905.1 of uncultured Solirubrobacterales bacterium. Taxonomy (GTDB): domain Bacteria; phylum Actinomycetota; class Thermoleophilia; order Solirubrobacterales; family Solirubrobacteraceae; genus Palsa-744. The sequence goes on along the minus strand of OY969769.1, from coordinate 2,316,449 downwards.
GGCCTCGTGTTATCGCGGCCATGAAACCCACGGGGATACGGGCCTCGCGGGCGGCTGCCTCTCTCACAGAGCGAAGGAGCGGAGCGGAATCGAGCACGGGGCTCGTATTTGGCATCGCGATCACCGCGCAGAACCCACCAACGGCGGCGGCGCGGGTGCCGGATTCGAGATCCTCCTTGTGCTCCTGACCGGGGCTTCGCAGGTGCACGTGGGGGTCGACGAAGGCGGGAAACAGGTGCTTGCCCTCGCCGCTCACCGACTCGACATGTCCGTCCTGGCTCAGTGTGCCGGGGGGCGCTATCTCTGCGATCAGGCCGTCTCGGACCAGTACGTCGTGGCTTTTATCCAAATTCATACGCGGATCGAGGACGCGAACCTCGCGTATCAGTAGATCCGCGGGCGCGAGGACGCTGTGCACGAGAGGTGAAGCCGTCATGCGAGTTGGGGCTCGGGTACTGGACGGAACGCGCGTGAGCCTGAGAGCAGCTCGTAGAGGACCGCCATGCGGACCACCACACCCGCCTCCACCTGCGCGGTGATGAGCGCCTGGGGCGAGTCAACCACCTCGCCTGAGAGCTCCACGCCGCGGTTCACCGGTCCGGGGTGCATGAGTAGCTGGCGCGGGGAGAGCCTGCGCGCACCGATCTGAAAGCACGCGGCGTACTCGCGTAGGGAGGGAACGAGCGCGTCATCCATGCGCTCGTGCTGCATCCTCAGCGCATAGATCACGTCGGCTGTGGGGAGCTCTTGCAAGGAGTGGCGCACCTCGCACCCGAGCGCCTCGATCCCGCGCGGGATCAGCGTGGGTGGACCCGCCACTGTCACCTTTGCTCCCATACGCTGGAAGGCGAGGATATTCGAGCGTGCCACTCGTGAGTGCGCAACGTCGCCCACGATCCAGATCGAACAGTCGTCAAGCGTCCCGAGCCGCTGCTTGAGCGTGTAAACGTCCAGCAATGCCTGCGTGGGGTGCTCGTGCTTGCCATCCCCCGCGTTCACTATCGCTGCGTTGGTCCAGCTCGACACGAGATCCGCCGCTCCCGCCCATGGTGTGCGGATCACGATCGCGTCGGGCTTGTGGGCACTCAACGTCAGCACCGTATCCTTCAGCGACTCGCCCTTCTCCACCGAGGAGCCGCTCGAGATGAAGTTCACCACGTCTGCGGAGAGGCGCTTGGCGGCGAGCTCGAAGGAGCTGCGGGTACGCGTGGATGCCTCGTAGAAGAGGTTCAACACCATCCGTCCCCTGAGCGCCGGCACCTTCTTGATCTCGCGGTCTGAGACCTCCGCGAAGCGTGCCGCCTGCTCGACGATCCGCTCGATCGCCTCGCGGTCGAGATCCTCGATCGAGAGCAGGTGGTTCATGCGCCCACCCGCTCGGTGGTGAGCCCGATCGCCACCTCGTCCACCCCATCCAGCTCCACCACGCGCACGCTCACGTGCTCCTCGCGGGAGGTCGGCAGGTTCTTCCCCACGTAGTCGGGGCGGATCGGCAGCTCGCGGTGGCCACGGTCGGCGAGCACCGCCAGCTGCACCCGCTCGGGGCGGCCGTAGTCAAACAGCGCCTCGATCGCCGCTCTCACGGTGCGCCCCGTGTAGAGCACGTCATCCACGATCACCACGGTCCGCTCTGACATGTCGAAATCAATGTGGGAGGCATGCACCACCGGCGCCTGTGGCCGAGAGGCAACGTCGTCGCGGTAGAAACCGATGTCCACGTCCCCGAGCGGCACGTCGGTTTGAAGCAGTTCGGCGAGGAGGGCTTGCAAGCGCTGAGCGAGGATCGCTCCGCGACGGTGGATGCCGACGACGGCCACTCTGGCGTCCGTGTTGCGCTCGGCTATCTCATGGGCTATGCGCGTGAGCGCCCGCCCAACCTCGTCCTCGGTGAGGACGATCTTCCCGTCTTGCATGTAATTCCTTCCTGGCCTCACTGGACCGGGTTAAAGGAGCGCAGATCAACTGCTGACATTGGCGACTGTATCAATGCGGAGCGACGGCCTCCGCGCTCGGCGACTCTGTGATCTCGGAGTTTGCGGACTCACCCTGCTCCGCCCCCGTGACCTGTTCGGGGGGTGCACGGCGCGAGGACCAGCGGATGAGCTCCGCCGGCCCCCTCTCGGGGAACGGGATCTCGATCGTGTCGAAGTCACGTGGGGCCTCGGTGGCGGGAAACACGGGTCGTGCCTCCTCGCGCAGATCGCCCCCCGGGTAGCGGGATGAGATGTGGGTGAGCGCAAGCAACCTCACCTTGGCGTCCCGCGCCACTTCCGCCGCCTGGCGGGCGGTGGAGTGACCGGTCTGACGCGCCCGATCCACCTCCTCCTCGGCGAACGTCGCCTCGTGCACGAGCACATCCGCTTCGTGTGCGGCGGTCGTGAGCGTCTCGCACGGCGAGGTATCCCCGGAAATCACGATCTTGCGGCCCTCCCGCGTGGCGCCCATCACCTGCTCGGGTGAGACCCCGTTGACCGTCTCCCCCCTTGTGAGCCTGCCGAAATCGGGGCCGGGAGTCACTCCCAGCTTCTCCGCCAGCCCCGCGTCGAGATGGCCCGGCCGGGAGTCCTCCACGATCACGTACCCAAACGCAGAGGCTCCGCGATGGCTCACTGGCACCCCCGTCACCGTGTACCCGTCGAAATCCACGGGTTCCCCCGAATCCAGCTCAAAGACGTTCAGCTCGTAAGGAAGCCGCCCGTAGATGAAACGCGTGTCATCCATCAGCCGCTGGAAACCGGGCGGACCGTACACGTGAAGCGGCTGCTCCCGTTCACGCAGGGAGAACGACTTCAACATCCCCGGCAATCCCAACCAGTGGTCGGCGTGAAAGTGCGTGATGAACACACACCCCACATCCGCCAGCCCCACCGACCTCATCAACTGCCGCTGCGTCCCTTCGCCACAGTCGAACAACAGTCGGTCGCCCCCGCGCCGCACGAGGATCGCGGGCAGCCCACGACGCGGGCTCGGCACCGACCCGCCGGTGCCTGCGAAGAAGAGGGAGAGGTCCATGAGCGCAACGGTAGCGGTCGGGGCGGTGTTGGTTGGGCGTGACGGGCGAGCGGGCACACCTATCCTTGAGATGTGTGCGGGCGTTATGCCAACACGAAACTCCCTGTAGAGATAGACGGGCATTTCGGCGTGCCGATCCGCGGCGACATCGGCACACGGCGCTTCAACATCGCGCCCACCGAAGAGGTGCTGGCCATCGTCGCTCCGCACGGCGAGCCAGAAGCGGATGTGCTGCGCTGGGGCTTGATCCCCTCATGGGCCAAGGACACGAAGGGCGCGCACAAGATGATCAACGCGCGCATGGAGACCGTCACCACCGCACCCGCCTACCGCACGCTGATCCCGAAGGGCTCCCGCCGCGCTTTGCAGATCGCCGACGGCTACTTCGAGTGGCTCAAGCCCGAGAAGCGCGGCCAACCGCGCCAACCGTTCTTCTTCCAGGTCGACGGCGGGGAGCTGTTTTCGTTCGCCGCGCTCTGGGCGCCCGCGAAGATCGACGGCGAGTGGATCCACAGCCTTGTCATGCTCACTTGCGATTCGGCGGCGAACCGTGTGGCCGCGGCGATTCACGACCGCATGCCGGTGATCCTCGCCGACCGTGACGCTCAACGGGCTTGGCTGTCGCCCGAGTTGGGCGCCGACGATGCGCTCGGGCTGTGCGGCCCGCTGCCGAGCAGCAGGCTCACGGCCCGACCAGCGAACCCGGCGCTCAACCGCGCCGGCGCCGCCGCGGAGGGGCCGGAGTTGTTGGTTGGGCCTGAGTAGCGCTCGGCCAATGCTTGGTCAAGCCGCCCGTTTCAGGCTAAGCTCAGAGCCCAGCGGCGCCGTCCGAGGCGCTCGTTGCGCCCGTAGCTCAGTGGATAGAGCGTCCGCCTCCGGAGCGGAAGGTCGCGTGTTCGAATCACGCCGGGCGCGTGCTCGATGTGGCTTGACTGGGCGGTTTTCGGGCCTGCGGCCGACTCACTCTTGCCGCCGCTCGTCAGTAAAGAGGCGCTGAGACGCTCGTCTGCCAATTTCTGCCATTTGACGCAATAGATGACGTCGAATCGGTTGCCTCGATTAGTGGAGCAGACCTTGGAAGGACCCTACTCACGGCAGGGTCGTGCGTTCCATCAGAAGACGCAGCGCGGCCTTCTCGTCTCGACTGGCGGTAGACGCGCAGGGCGAGCGCTGGCGCCCGTTCGTGCCCGCGTCGCGATGCCAATCGTGAGAGGATCTCGTCGATGAGCGATTTCTTGGTCAAGCGCGACGACCTTCGCGAGTGCGGGATCGCCGAGTCGGAGGTGCCCGAGCTCGAGCCTGGCCAGGCGCTGCTTCGTGTCGAGCGCTTCGGGCTGACAGCGAACAATGTCACGTATGCGGTGCTCGGCCAGATCATGTCCTACTGGGATTTCTTTCCTGCGAAGGAGGGATGGGGTCGTGTCCCGATGTGGGGCTTTGCCGAGGTGGAGCGAAGCGAGGCCCAGGGTGTCGAGCCCGGCGTGCGCGTGTACGGATATCTGCCCCCTTCCTCATACCTTGTTGTGACGCCCGCCCACGCCGGTGTGGACGGGTTCGTCGACGGCTCGCCGCAGCGCGCGGCGCTGCCCTCGGCCTACCAGCGCTACCTGGCGAGTGATGCAGACCCTTTCTACCGAGTAGATACCGAGGGGCTGCAAATGCTCTTGCGTCCGTTGTTCTTCACCTCGTTTCTGATCGACGACCAGCTCTCAGGCGACGGGCTGACTGCGCGTGGGCCGATTGTGATCTCGAGCGCCTCGAGCAAGACCGCGATTGCCGCGGCCTTCCTGCTGGCGCAGCGCGAGGGAGTCGAGCTGGTGGGGCTGACCTCGCCACGGAACGCCGAGTTCGTCGAAGACCTCGGGATCTACGGCCGCACTGTCACCTACGACGCGATCCAGTCGCTTGAGCAAGGACCCGCCACGTTCGTCGATATCGCGGGAGATGGCAAGGTGCGCCTCGACGTCCATTCGCACTACGGTGACGAGCTCGTCTACAGCATGACCGTGGGGGTCACGCACTGGGAGGAGCTGGGCGCTGGCCAGGGCGAGCTGCCTGGCCCAACACCGACCCTCTTCTTTGCCCCCGATCGCGTTACCAAGCGCTCCGGGGACTGGGGGCCCGCCGAGCTTCAGAGCAGGGTCGCTAACGCCTGGCACCCATTCTGCGAGTGGACGGAGGGTTGGCTCGATGTTGTCCACGACCGTGGCTTCGAAGCGGTTCAGCGCGTTTACCTGGATGTGCTCGAGGGTCGCGTCAACCCTAAGACCGCCAACGTGCTCTCACTCGTCAATTAGGGGGATCGGACTCACGCATGGCCAGGATCGTGGTGTTGGGCGGCGGGGTGTGTGGGCTGGCGGGCGGAATGATGCTGGCGCGCGACGGGCACGAGGTCACGGTGCTCGAGCGCGACGCGGATCCCGTGCCCGGGTCTGTCGAGGAGGCGTGGGAGAAGTGGTCGCGCGATGGCGTGACCCAGTTCCGCCTGGCTCACTTCCTGCAGCCCGCGGGCCGTGCGGTGCTCGAAGAGGAGCTCCCCGAGGTCCTCGAGGCGCTCGTCTCGGCGGGGGCTATGCGCCTGGATCTGCTCGGACTGGCTCCCCCAAACCTGGCCGAGGGTGGCCCGCGGGCCGGCGATGAGCGGTTCGTGACCTACACTGCCCGCCGCCCGGTCTTCGAGCAGGTCCTGGGAAAGGCGGCGGAGGCTGAGCCCGGCGTGGAGGTGCGTCGGGGCGCCGCCGTGAATGAGCTGACGATCGAGGACGACAACGGAATCGCGCACGTGACCGGCGTCCGGCTGGACTCGGGCGAGACGCTGCACGCCGACCTCGTGGTCGACGCGATGGGCCGGCGCTCGCAGCTGCCGCGTTGGTGCAGCGATGCGAACATCGGGACCCTGCACGAGGAGTCCGAGGATTCCGGGTTCATCTACTACGGCCGGTACTTCCGCTCAGCGGACGGCACGACGCCGCAGCCCTTCGGCCCGCTGCTGGCGCCGATGGGGACCTTCTCGATCCTGACTCTCCCTGCGGACAACGGCACTTGGGCGGTGGCACTCGTCACCTCCAGTGGGGACCAACCGCTGAAGCGGATGCGCGACCCCGACCTGTGGACCGCCGTCATCGAGGCATGCCCGCTGCATGCGCACTGGCTCCAGGGCGAGCTGATCGGCGACCTGGAAGCGATGGGCGGGATGATCGATCGCTACCGCCGTCCAGTCTCCGACGGGCAGCCCTTGCTCACCGGCATTGCGCTGCTGGGCGACGCCTGGGCGTGCACGAACCCCTCGCTCGGTCGCGGTATATCGCTCGGGCTGCTGCACACGAAGTGTCTGCGCGAGGTGGTCCGATCGCACATCGAGGATCCATTGGAGTTCGCCGAAGCGTGGGATGCAGCTACTGAGGCAAACCTGACTCCCTGGTATCGGGAGACGGTCGACGAGGACCGCGACCGCCTGCACGAGATCGACGCGCTGCGCAACGGGTTGGAGCCCACACCGCCGAGCGAGCGCTTGGCGGTCCTGCGGGGAGCGCTGCTCACGGCGATGCTGCACGATCCCGATCTCTTCAGATCCTTCCTGGCGTCGCGCTCCGTCTTCACCCCGTTGAGCGAGACGTTCGCCCAAGACGGCATGCCCGAGCGCATCCTCGAGCTGGCGGGCCGGCATGAGCGCATGGCGCTACCAGGCCCCAGTCGCGAGGACCTGCTGAAGCTGCTCGGCTGACCAGGGGACCCACGGCTGACGCAGTCTGGGTGCGCCGCCTGACCGCCGATTCACTGGGTGATGGCGGTGGATAGGAGTAGGAGAGACTCGCTCCTCCTTTGCGCGAACGAGCGACCATCTCAACGGGTGTCTGGGCCGCTCCTGCTCCGGAGTCAAAGCGAGCACGTGGACGCTCACTGTTGAGGTGCCTGCTTCGGACGAGAACGGGCACTGACGCGCGCCAGCAGGGAGACCTCCGCATCGCGTCGCGTAAGCCCGCGTGAGTCGCCTCAGCCGAAGGGCTCCCGCTGTCAGCCGGACATCGTGCGCTCAAGGGCGCGCTGGCGGGCGGGCCGCTGCGTGAGCCGCGCCATGTAGTCCCTCAGGTCCACCGGGAGCTCATCGGCGAAGCCGATGCGCTCCGTGAAAGCGAGCGTGCTCCCGACAAGTACGTCAGCTACCGTGAAGCGCTCGCCGACGAGATAGTCGCGGCCGCCCAGGGCACTGGACACCGCGTGCGCGGCCTCGTCAAAGCGCTGTCGCGCAGCAGCGGAGCGGTCGGGGTCGCGCTGAACATGGTTCTCGCTGCCCTGCTCAATGTTCTGAAGGATTGGCAAATTCGGAATATTGTGAGATTGCGGAAAATTCGCCGGACTCATTCCCGCCATACGTGCCGCACGCCTCTCACCCACCCAAGCCCTCTGGTCCGTCTAGGCGATCGAGTCTCACTTGAATGAGACGCCGCCAGTCTCAAATGGATGAGATGGCCTATCTCACATCGGTGAGACGCCGCAGGTGCGGCGTCTCATTCATGTGAGACCCGGCGTCAGTCGCCGTTGGCGCTACCGAGGAGTGCCTCCGCGAGCAGTCGGTGGTCGGGGTCGTCGCCGGCGTGTCCAGCGCGGTGGCTCCAGATCACCTGTCCACCTGGCGCAAACACGAACGCCCCACCCAACTGATGCCAGTCCTGTTCGGGACGACGCTTGGGGCGGTTGCCTCCCTCAGCGCTGCGGTCCAAGCCCACACCCTTTGCGCGGCGGCGCGCGACTCGCTGCGCGGCGAGGCCGAAAATCTGCCGCACGCTGCCGTGCGGGAGATCCATTGCCTCGTACGCGCGCATGTCGGACGAGAGCAGAACGGGGAAGCGGACTCCGGTCTGTTGCTTGAACGCGCGAGCCTGGGCCGGCGTGCCCATGCCTACGAGCCAGACATTTGGCTCAGCCCCAAACATGTGGCGGTCACGCTCAAGCTCCATCGAGCCAACGCGGCACTGTACGCACAGATAGTGGCGCAGGAACACAAGCGCCGCGGCACGCTCACGCCAAAGATCGTCCAACGCCACCTCGTCGCCCTGCTCATCCTGAAGCACGAATCCCGAGAGAGAGCCGGACGCGTCTGGTGACGCGGTTGCTCTTTTCACGCAAACGACTGTATCCGCGTGACTCTCGTAACGCAAGCGATAGAGCTCACGGTCGAATGAGACCTCCGTCTCGAGGTCGTTCAAGGTGTGTGGTCAGACAGTGACGTGGTAGTGGAGGTGGACGACGCCGTTCCTGAATCGGCGCTCATCCAGGAGCTGAAGCCGAGCGTGCACCTGGTCCGGCAATGCGCGCTTGCCGCCGCCGACGAGGATCGGGTTGAGGAACAAGTGGTCGATCCTGAATGGCGGCGCTTCGGTGGCTTCGCAAGGTCGCGTACTTGACACGTTTCGGGGCCCCCACTCGCTTTGCGCGAAATCGGAGCGTCACTCGCCCGGCTCGATTCACGGCCGCTCGGCGACCTGCTCTCTTTCTCACTGCTATTGATCCGTCCTCGCCGGAAAACCATTCGCGGCCATTGCTCCTTTTGGAGCTCGGCTTGCGAGGTCGCGTGTCACACCCACGCGTGCTGTCCCGCGCATCCGCGGACAGCTCAGTAACCGTAGCCACCGCCACCGGACTGTTCCGAGCTCGGGGAACTGGTTGTGCTCGGCGCAAGCGCGCTGCTGGAACTGGTCGTGACGGCACTCCAGGTGCCTACGTCTTTGATGCCCTGCCCCTTGACTTCACCGGACTGCTGGTCTCCCGTGAACGTGTAGAGCGGCTCGCCCTTGTAGGTGACTTGGACGGTTCCTTCGGGACGTTTCACCGTGCCGAGCGAGCCGACTTCGCCACTAGGGGCACCGCTGGATGGCGCGATCAACGGGTGCCACACACCGACACAGGCGGAGCTCGTGCAGATGAACTTGCCATTCTGCTCGCCACTGAGGTGGTACAGCGTCATCCCCTGGCCATCAACCAGAATCGTGCCGAGCGAACTGGAGGCGCTCTTCACAAGGACTGCGCTTGACGGGCTGCCGCTTGTCTGCGCGGCGGACTGCGTGCTGGCGGCCGAGCTCGTCGTCGTGTTACTCGAGGAGTTGCTGCCGCACGCGGCGAGTAGGAGGGACACGGCAATTGCTGGTAGGGACAGCTTCAGTAGATAGTGCATGTGTTCACTCCTGGGAAGTCGGGGCCCGTGCCGGACATGTGTAGGTGCTGCTGTACTCATAAAGACTCCGGGCAGGCACGTTCCCTTCCGATCCTGCGCGTCGGCAAGGGCGATCCCCGCTCGCCGCCGGCACGGTAGGCGCCGTCGCCACGCTACTTGGCGCCTCTCCCACTAGCCTGCTCTACACATAGAGAACCAGGAGAAACAAATGGCCACCATCAGCGTCCGTTACATCGTGGATGACGTCGACGCCGCGATCACCTTCTACACCGAGCACCTCGGCTTCCACGAGGAGATGCACCCGGCGCCCACGTTCGCGATGCTCTCCCTGGGCGATCTGCGTCTCGTGCTGAGCGCCCCTGGTGGAGCGGGCGGTGGCAGCCAGGCCATGCCTGATGGCACCAAGCCCGAGCATGGAGGCTGGAACCGATTCTCGCTCGAGGTCTCCGATCTCCGCGGCACAGTCGAGGAGTTGCGCAGAGCAGGAGTCCACTTTCGCAACGACATCGTCACCGGGGTCGGTGGCAACCAGATACTGATCGACGATCCGTCGGGCAACCCGATCGAGCTGTTCGAGCCTACCCGGCGAGAGGCGTCGCTTTCCGAGCAGGTGCCGACGGTCTTCGAGTGGGCCGGGGGCAGTCAGGCGCTTGATCGCCTGACGGAGGTGTTCTATCGCCACCATGTGCACGACGACGAGATCCTCGGCCCGGTGTTCGCCAACATGCCGGCTGACCATCCCCACCACGTAGCGCTGTGGCTTTCCGAGGTGTTCGGCGGCCCCGCCGAGTACAGCGAACACCACGGCGGCTACGCCCACATGGTCGCCAGGCACATCGGGCTATCTCTCACTGAGCAGCAGCGGGCGCGCTGGGTCCAACTGATCGCCCTGGCGGCAGACGACGCCGACCTCCCGGCCGACCCCGAGTTCCGCTCGGCGTTCATGGCCTACATCGAGTGGGGAACCCGTCTCGCGCTGCACAACTCCCAATCCGGCGCCAATCCGCCGGCGGAGGCCCCCATGCCCCATTGGGGATGGGGAGAAGCACCGCCCTACCGGCCATAGAAGCCTCAGTCCTTCGCGGCTCCGGTCTGCGCGTAGGTCATGGCGGCGATCCGATCGGCGCAGCCCTTCGCCTCCGGTCGAGCGCCGCTTCCAAGACGCTCGGGTCCCCGCGCCAACGGGAGTGGTCAACGTCCTGATCAACGACCACACTTGCGGCCAAGACCACCTAGCCCAGGACCTCGACGTACCCGTCGGTCCCGTGCACCCGGATCCGCTGCCCGTCGCGGATCAGCCGGGTGGCGCGCTCCACCCCCACGACGGCCGGCAGCCCGTACTCGCGCGCTATCACCGCACCATGGGTCATGAGGCCGCCGACCTCGGTGATCAAGCCGCCGATCGTCACGAACAGAGGGGTCCAGCTCGGGATCGGTGTACGTGGTGACCAGAATGTCCCCCGGCTCGAGGTCCGCTTGCGCCATGTCCAGGATGACGCGCGCCCTCCCCTCGACGGCCCCGGCGGACACCGGGAGACCCACGAGTGAGCCGGCGGGGAGATCGTCACGCCGGTAGCTCCCGGCGAGAACCTCGCCCTCCGACGTCAACACTCGCGGCGGCGTCAGCGACAGATATGAGTTGAACGCATCCTTGCGCTGTTGGATGAGCTCCTCATCCACCTCCTGGTCGCGCACGACATCGCGCAACTCGTGGAGTGTCAGATAGAAGATGTCCTGCGTCTCGCGCAGCACGCCTGCGAGCTTCAGGCGCTCCGCCTCGCGCAGCAGAGCCTGCTTATAGACGAAGTAGCGGCTGACCATTCCGTACTTCGGATACTCGCGGTACCCGGCGAAGGTCCTGACACGGTCGATCATCTGCTTGGTCTCCCCTGCCTTGCGCTCGCCGTCGGACAGGTCGCGGAGCCGTGCCAGCAGCTCCTGCTCCTTCATGGCGGCTTCTCGCCGTCCCTGCTCGAACCGCTTCGAACCGGCACCCGGCTCGAAGTTCCTGACATGAGCGAGGATCATCGGCACGAGGGCGGACGGCTGCTCGCTCCACCGCGTCCGGGTGATGTCGATCTCACCAGCGCACCGCATGCCGTACTTGTCCAGATAAGCCTGGATGGCGTCGCGCGCCTCGGTGCCACTCGCGAGCGCGGACATGTGGTCCAGGAAGTGCTCATCGTCGACATCCTGCAGGAACGCGATGACGTCCGGGAACGGGCGGATCGCATCTGCCACGTCCAGCAGCGCGAGCCCCATCTCCGAGGTGACGTTCCCGGCCACGGACTGCGTGAGCGTGTCGGCCACGTTCTTCTCGCCCAGCCACTCCCCCATGTGCTCGTTCAGCCACCGACCGGCCTCCGCCGCGGAGGTGATCACCTCCAGGCCGCGCGAATCGAAGAGGGCCCGCCTCAGCTCCGGGAGGTCCGCCAGGACGAGCTCGATCAGCTCCGGTCCGGACTTCGCCTCGATCGTCCGCTTCAGCGCGGCGATCGACGCCTGGCCTCGCTCGATCAGCTCGCCCACGATCGCCGGGTCGGCATCGAGCGGCTCCTGCTCGGCGAGGGCGAACACCCCGGTGAGCTCCTCATCAGGGCGCGCCGCAACGAAGTCGCCGCGCTCCACGATCGTCTGCAGCGCGTCACCCATCAGCGGGTCGGAGCCCCCCACGGCGCGTAGTAGCCCCGCCCGAGTTGTGGGCGCACCGAGCATCTCGGTGACGTCGACGAAGAGCCTTCCGCCCGCCACGGACATCGGCCGCGGAGTGGCGAGCTGCCACAGCGAGAGACCCAGCGGCTTGATGGGGTCCGTCATCATCTGCTGGTGTCCCACGGAGACGTAGACGTGGTTCTTGCTATCTCCCACCTCGGGGACGGGAAAGAGCGTCGTGATCGGCCGGCTCTGCACGATCTGGAACCCGTCCTCGGCCCGGCACCACTCGATGTCCTGGGGGCGCCCGAAGAACTCCTCGATCCGCCGTCCCAGCTGCGCAAGCTGCAGGATGTCCCCATCCTCCAACGCCGGCTGCTCGTTGGCGAGTGTCCGCAGGACGATCGCACCATCGCGCACCGTGTAGACGTCCGGGCTCACCCGTCCTGAGACCAATTCCTCGCCCAAGCCGGGGATGGCCTCCACAACGGCGAGCTTCCGGTTGGAGGTCAGCGGGTCGGCGGTGAACAGGATCCCCGAGGCGACCGGCAAGACCATCTGCTGCACAACCACAGCCATCTGGACGTGCCGATTCTCGATACCACCCCGCAAGCGATAGGTCACGGCCCGCTCGCTGAACAGTGAGGCCCAGCACCGGCGGACGTCTCGCAGGATCGCCTCCAGACCGCAGACGTTCAGATAGGTGTCGTGCTGACCGGCAAAGGATGCCGTCGGCGAGTCCTCCGCGGTGGCGCTGGAGCGGACCGCGTAGGCGAGGTCCTCGCCACACCGGACCAACGCGCCGGCGACCGCTTCCACCAGGTCGCCAGGAAGGGCGATCTCCTCGATCCCTTTGCGTAGCTCGGCGCTGAGCGCGGCCAGGCCGTCTCGGTCCGCGAGCTTCAGGCGGGAGAGGCGATCGAGTTGTGCATGAATCGACGGTGCCTGGGCCACGGTACGCCGGAATGCCTCTGTCGTGATGCAAAACCCGGGCGGCACCTGCACCCCCTCGACCCGCAGGAGCTCTCCCAGAAGCGCCCCCTTGCCGCCTGCCACCGCAACCCGAGTCCGGTCGATCTCTTGGATATCCAATACGTCATCGCCCATCCGGTTCACCTCCGCCTGAGTTGCCCGCGCAACCCGTTCGAGATCTCTCTTTTTGCCATTCGGCGGGCGATTATGCGGCACGAATCGCTGCCTCATGAGGGCCTCCGATCCGGTATAAATTGGAAGTGGAGAAGAGAGGTTCGCGATCGGCCGTTTGAGGCCCTTCGCCAGCGTCAGCAGCCCTCCCTCAACGGCAGGTTCGCGTTGGCCTTGCGTCACCCCTCGAAAGAATTTCCGCAAGGAGTGTCGGATCGGGGCAGAGGTGTTCGTAGATGGGGTGAACGGCGGTCCACGAGGGGCCACCCCGAATGACAGGAGATGATCCGAGATGCAATATCTGGTTTCTGTGATCGACGACGGCACCGGCCCGGACACCCCGACGGAGGACGCTGCCATCGACGTGTTCAACGAGCGGCTCCAGGCCGAGGGGTACTGGGTGTTTGCCGGCGGCCTCGGGTCGCCCGACCCGGCCACCGTCATCGACAACCGAGGTGACAAGGTAGCGATCACCGACGGGCCCTTCGTGGAGTCGAAGGAGTACCTCGCCGGCTTCTGGATCATCGAGGCTCCCGACCTCGACGTGGTGCTCAAGCTCGCGGCCGAGGGGTCGAAGGCTTGCAACCGGAAGATCGAGGTGCGGCCGTTCCTGTGAACGTGGTCGACGTCCGGGAGGCGATCACCCAAGCCCAGCACGAGGAGTGGGCGCGGGTGGTCGCCGCCCTGAACAGGCGGTTCGGTGACCTCGACATCGCCGAGGAGGCGGCGGCCGAGGCGTTCGCGACCGCGGTCGAGCGGTGGCCGACCGACGGCGTACCGCCCAACCCCGGCGGCTGGCTGACCACCACCGCCAAGCGCAAGGCCATCGACCGGCTCCGGCGCGAGAACAAGCGCGAGGACAAGCAGAAGGAAGCTCACATGTTGCATGACGACGACCCGCCTGAGCCTCTCAGCCCCGTCGATGACGAGCGGCTCCGCCTGATCTTCACCTGTTGTCACCCGGCTCTCGCCGTGGAGACCCGCGTGGCGTTGACGCTGCGCATGGTCGCCGGTTTGACCGTGCCCGAGATCGCCCGTGCCTTCCTCGTGTCGGAGACCACCATGGGGCGGCGTATCACCCGAGCCAAGGTCAAGATCAAGGCGGCTCGCATCCCATATCGTGTGCCGTTCGCAGAGGATCTCCCGGCACGCATCTCAGGCGTTCTCGCCGTCCTCTTCCTCGTCTTCAATGAGGGCTACCTGGCGAGCGGCCCCGACACCGATCCCGTACGCCACGATCTGACCGCAGAGGCGATCCGGCTCACGCGCCTGATCCGCGCCCTCCTGCCGCAAGACGGCGAGGTAGCCGGTCTGCTCGCGCTGATGCTGCTCACCGAGGCCCGCCGCACGGCCCGGGTCTCAGCGCTCGGTGAACTGGTCCCCCTCGACGAGCAGGACCGCGGAGCCTGGGACGCGGCGCTGGTAGCCGAGGGTCACCGGCTGGTGCGCGAGCGCCTGGCTGCTGCCACTGCCGGGGTGGCTCCGGGTCGCTACCAGATCCTCGCCGCGATCAACGCTGTGCACACCTCCGCCCGCGATGTCCGCGACACCGACTGGTCGCAGGTCCTCGCCCTCTACGATCAGCTCGTCCGCCTCGACCCCTCGCCGATCATCGTCCTCAACCGGGCCGTCGCGGTCGCCGAGCTCGACGGCCCACGGGTGGCGCTGGCGACCGTCGACGGTCTCGAGGACAAGTTGGCCGGCTATCACGTCTACCATGCGACCCGCGCCCACCTGCTGCGCCGGCTGGGCTGCAGTCAGAAGTCACGCGCGGCCTACGACAAGGCCATCGAGCTGGCGGGCAACACCGCCGAGACCGCCTACCTCACACGCCGCCGAGACCAGTTGGGGTAGCACCCGCGAATCCCGGGTGGTGGTGACACCTCGGCGGCTCCCGGGCGTTCACCAACGGGCTCAATCGCATTGATTACCATCGAGCACATGACAATCCAGCGGATGGACCATGTGGGCGTAGTTGTCGAGGACCTCGCGGACGCGGTGGCGTTCTTCGCCACGCTCGGACTCGAGCTACAAGGCGAAGCGCCGGTCGAGGGCGATTGGGTGGACCGCATCGTCGGGCTCGAAGGTGTTCAAGCACAGATCGTCATGTTGCAGACTCCAGACGGGCACGGACGACTGGAGCTGACGAAGTTTCACACGCCGTCAACCGAGGACGGCGACCTGCGCGCGCCGGCCAACGCTTCGGGTATCCGTCACGTCGCGTTCGCCGTCGATGACATCGACGCCGTCCTCGCTCGCCTCCGAGCCCGCGGCGCAGAGCTCGTCGGCGAGCTGGGGCGCTACCAGGACAGCTACAGACTTTGCTATGTACGCGGTCCCGCGGGGATCATCATCGAGCTAGCAGAGCGGATTGGCTGACTGATCCGTCCGCCGCCGGCCTCGGGCCAGCGCGCAGCTATCTCCTCGGCGTGTTCTGGGGAGGCGATGTCGACGATGCAGTAGCCGGCGCTCGCCGGACGTCGCGGGTGTAGCTCTGAAGATCTATGGGCTTGGCCTGCGCGAAGAACGCGTGGCGTCGATCTGAGAACAGGTCGCGCATCAAGCCGGGGTGAGAGGCTACCGCAGCCTATGGAACTGCCCGAATACGCTGCCGCGGTCGTGCATGAAATGCGTGAGCATCCTGCCGGGAACATGCGTTGAAGATGTTCAGCACGGAGCGAACAGGTCCTGTGGCGGGTGCTGCATCCTTCACTGCGTGATCTCTCGCAGGGGCGCTTCAGAGTGTCTCTTTAGCAAACTGACCACTACCCGGTGTTTCGATGGTTAGCATGGCGCCTTCCTTCGTCTAACTGGAGGTTTGATATGGCAAGCGCTGGAGGCGGAACTACGGGCAACGAGTCCGAGGAGCCCGACCCGCGAGCGAGACTCATGCAGGAAGTAGCGAACGAGATGGACGCCATCGAAACGGAGTTTGGCGACGACTACCGGATAGGCCGCGTCATCACGGTCGTTGAGATCATCACCCCCAACGATGAGGTCAACCTTCGTGTGAGGGCCGGGCAGCTCCCGTGGGTCACCCTCGGGATGCTTCGCTTTGCCCAGAAGTTCCTGGAGAGTCAGATACAAGGCACTCAATAGTGTGGGACTTGATCGAGGCCCGCACCTGACCGGCAATCGCTACTAGGGCGTGATGACGACGCGGCCGAACGCCTTGCGGCTCTCGGCGTATTCGTGCGCCGCGGCAGCATCCGCGAGCGGGAACGAGCGATCGATCTCCACCTGTAGCTCGCCATTTGCGACTTGCTCCAACATGTCGCCGATCATGGGATGAACGCGGGCATACTCCGACAGGAGCGCCCCGCCGAGAAAGACGCCATGCAGTGCGTTGTTGCGCGTCCAGAGCGACCGCGCCTCGACCTGCGAGCCCGCACGGGCGGCCACCCCCACGCTGACAAGCCTCCCCCGGTAGGCGAGCACACCGACACTGTCGATCAGGTTCTGTCCACCGATGGAATCGAGAACGACCTCCACGCCCCGCGAATCGGTCAGTTGGTTGACGCGCTCGACGAAGCTCTCGGTCGCGTAGTTGATCGGGTGGTCGAGCCCGAGCGCCTTCAGCCGCTCCAGCTTCTCCTCGCGGGATGCAGTCGCGATCACGGTCGCGCCGGCACGCTTGGCCAGCTGGATCGCGGCCATCCCGACGCCTCCGGCTCCAGCGTGGATCAGAACGGTCTGGCCCTCGGCGAGGTTGCCGGCGGTGAACAGGCACTCGTGCGCAGTCCCGAACGCGACCGGCACGCACGCAGCGCGCGCGGCATCCAGCCCGGCGGGGATCGGCCAGGTCATCGCCGCGGGAACCACTCGCTTGGCGGCGTGCGAACCGGCTGCGTTCAAGGCCACCACTCGGTCACCCACCACGCGTCCCTCGACACCAGCCGCGACCTCACTGACAGCGCCGGCGCTCAGATAACCGACAATATGTGGCGCCGCAGGCATGTCCCCCGCCGCGCGAGCGAGCAGATCGCCTCCCTCGATGCTGATCGCCTCGGCGTCAACGACCACGCACCCGTCCGGGCATTGCGGGTCGGCCACATCCTCATAGCGAAACGCCTCCGGCCCACCGTTCTCGTAGATCACTGCTGCCTTCATCTGCGCCACCCTCTCGCTTTCGACACCGCGCCGCCCGAGCTCATGCTCGGGCCTGGAGCCACGCACGGTAGCGCCCGAGCGCGCATCGCTGGGCACGCCGGCTCACACAAGTGTCCAGACCGGGTGCTCGCAGATCGGCGGAGTCCGAGGTCTAGGATGACCCATGGTGCCAGCGCCCTTTCACAGCTTCCACGCCGGCTCCTGAGATGCCCACCACGCGTTACGCACGCAGCGGAGAGGCCACGATTGCGTATCAGGTGGCCGGCGAAGGCCAACTCGACCTGCTGTTCCTGCCCGGGTGGATCTCACAAGTCGAGCAGTTGTGGGAGGCGCCTGTCCTGCGACGCTTCCTCGAGCGCCTAGCCGTGTTCAGCCGCCTGATCCTGTTTGATCGCCGCGGCAGCGGACTGTCCGACGGTCTCGGCGGTGAGTACTCGCTCGAGCAGGAGACCCAGGACGCACTCGCGGTGCTCGACGCCGCGGGCAGCGAGCGAGCGGGACTGCTCACCTACGGCTTGGGCGGACCGGTCGGCGTGCTGCTCGCCGCCGAGTACCCCCAGCGCGTGGGTGCACTGGTCATGTACGCGTCGATCGCCCGCACCTCCTGGGCACCCGACTACGACTGGGCCATGACCTGCGATCAACGCTCAGAGTGGACGGAGCTCACAATCGAGTCCTGGGGTGAGACTGGCAGGTCCCGCGCTGCCGGTGCTGGCGCCCTCTGCGGCTGACGATCAGGCGCTCATGAGCTGGTTCGCGCGTTTGCAGCGCCTGGCGGCGAGCCCGAGCGCGGCCCGCGTGCTCCTGCACGCCTCGGCGGAGCTCGATGTGCGCGAGACCCTGCCTCGCATTCGTGTGCCCACGCTCGTGATGCACCGATCCCAGGACGGAGCCTGGGATCCGCGTCATTCGCGCTACCTCGCGGAGCACGTCCCGGGTGCGCGCTATATCGAGATGGAGGGCGCAGACTCGCTTCCATTTATCGGCGACAGTGAAGCGATCATCGATGAGATCGAGGAGTTCCTCACCGGCGTGCGCAGTGGCGCGGAGCAGGCACGGGCGCTGCTCACGGTGATGTTCACCGACATCGTCGGAGGGACCGCACTGGCCGCCGAGATGGGAGACGGTCGCTGGCGCGATCTGCTCGCTCATCACGACGCACTGGTGCGGGAGCAACTCCTGCGCTTTGGCGGTCGTGAGGTCAAGACTGTGGGCGACGGCTTCCTTGTCACCTTCGAGAGCCCGTCGCAGGCCTTGCGCTGCGCGTTGGCGATCACCGCCGCGGTGGAGCCGCTCGCGCTCGAGCTACGCATCGGCCTGCACACCGGCGAGTGTGAGCTGATCGGCACGGACGTGGGCGGCATGGCCGTGCACATCGCCTCCCGCGTGAGCGCGCTCGCCGCGGCCGGCGAGGTGCTCGTCTCGGGCACCGTGTTCGGAACGGTCGTGGGCGGCCCGTTCGCCTTCGAGAGCCGCGGATCTCACGAGCTCAGGGGTGTGCCGGGCCAGTGGCCGCTGTTTGCTCTCAGCGACCTCTAGGGCCGTGAGAGCGAGCTATCTCAGATCGATGAGACGCCACGCCCTGGGAAGCCGGTTCCAAGTTGAACATCCCTCCCTGCCCGACTACCCTCCTTCATCGATGTCCAAGGGCACTAAACCAACCTGGGCAGCGGCACGTCGCAGCCTTGCTGCGCTCATCTTCGGCCTGACATTGGTCACGGTCGCCGCCGGCTGCGGTTCAAGCGCCGATCCGCCGCCCGGCCTGACGATCGTGGGTCCAGGCTTGCAGACCACGCAGCCACCGTGGAAGCCCGAATACGCGCACCTACAGGAACGCGCCAAGAAAATCGGGCTGCCGCCCGTGGGCAAAGAAACGTTCCACATCCACGCGATGCTGCACGTCTACGTGAACGGACTGCTCTCGCCTGTACCGGCGCTCATTGGGATCGAAGTGAGCAAGGAGCGCGAGACGAGCCTCCACACGCACGACGCGACGGGGATCATCCACATGGAGACCAACCATCGCTACCCGTTCACACTCGGCGACTTCTTCTCCATATGGGGCGTCAAGCTCGGGCCTGCGCAGCTCGGCGGGTTGACCGGCCTCGGTGGTGACCATCTGCACTTCTACCTCAACGGCAAGACTTTGGCGAACCCTGCCGCGTACGTCATGCGCAACGGCGACAGCATCGTGATCGGATACGGCCCGGACAACAGCTTCCCCCATACTCCGAACACTTTCCTGCTCTACGAGATCGAGCATGGCCTCGGTGGACTCGGCTGCTCCCCCGTCCACAAGAAAGGCGCCAAGAGCTGCACTATCCCAAAGCCCACGCCCGCCGAAAAGAGCGCTACCAAGAGCTGAGGTTCGCGGGTCACCGCGGCGCCAAGCCAGCTCCGGTTCAGAGGTTTAGACAGACGCCACGAGCTCCTGCTCGTCAAACTCTGCGCGATGACAACCACACTCCCGATCTCAGGAGGCTGCCTCTGCGGCGGCGTGCGCTTCGAGCTGACTGAGACCCCAAAAACCGCCGGATACTGCCACTGCACACGCTGCCAGCGGCGAACCGGGACAGCGTCCTCTGTGCAGGCACGTATCGACGGAGACACCCTGCGGATACTGCAAGGCGAGAATGATTTGCTCACGGCTTGGCGCCCACCGGTCAAAGGGGCCGAAAAGCTGTTCTGCGGCCGGTGCGGTGGACACCTGTTCAGCCGCAACCCCGAGAGCCATCGCGAGATGAGCGTGCGCTTCGGAGCCTTCGACAGCGACCCAGGCGTGCGGCCCAGCTGGCGCGCGTTCGTCGTCTACGCGGCCTCCTGGGAGCCGATCCCCGACGATGGGCTCGAGCGATTCGCCGAGGCAAAGCCGCGTTGAGATAGACGGCGGTATCGCACTTGGGTCTGGCCGGCCAGCCGACCGGCCCCGCCTTGGCCTCGCAGAAATGTCACATCTTCAACTCTCCAGCGTCGATTCCCGCAATCGCGCAAGGACCCGGCAGGCCAGGCGCTACGCGGGACTAGTCTTCCTCGCGTTCGACCGCGCGCGCAAGCTCGACAAGCGTGACGCCGAGCCCTTCGGCGACCTTGCGGACGGTGCTCCACGTCGGATTGGCTTGTCCCTGCTCAATCCTGGAAAGTGACCCAGCGGTGAGCCGGACGCGGTAGCCGAGGTCTTCCTGGGTTTCGCCGCGCTTGGCGCGTAGGCGCCGCAGGACCGCGGCTAGAGCCGGGTCCGCATCTGGAGAATGGGGTGCCATTGAGTGAGAAACACTTTCACGCCACGGGCGCCCAGGTCCATGTTGTCAACAATCTGCGGTCTACCATGGATGGTCTGCGTTGTTATGATCCACTGACCGAATGCCCATTCGGCAGTAGGGTCGGCGCCACTCCACCGGCGCCGGCCCTTTTTCGCGGCCATAGATGTCAGCCGCGAGAAGAGCGGGTGGGACGTGGAGCGCGCGATCCGGCAGGCGCCTTCTTGGCCCGCTTCGCCTGCTTCGTCCCGGGCTTCTTCGGCGTCTTGCCGACAGCATCCGCTTCGCCCCTGATCCGGACAAGGCTCTGCTCCAATGCCCCCATCAAGTCGGGCGCGGCCGGAGTTGGCTCGACCGACTTCTTCAAGGTGGCCGGTACCGAGATCTTCCGGCCCTTGCGCTTGCGCCGGATCACATCTTCCAGATGAGCACGATGCTCATCCTCGTATCGAGCCGGCTCGAACGGCACTTCAAGCTCGCCGATGATCGCCATCGCGTTCTCGATCTGCTCAGGGGTCGGGACCGCGGCGCCCTCGATCCCCTCCGCGATGTCCCCGCTGGATCGCACCTCGTCGTGGAAGCGCATCGTGGTGAGCGTGAGCAGCTTCCCACGGGGACGGATGCTCACAAGATGCTCCTTGGCGTGCATGACGAAGCGCCCGAGCGCCACCTTCCCCGAGCGTCGCATCGCCTCGCCCAGCAGCGCGTACGCACGCGCCGCGGCCTCATCGCCGGGCACGAGCAGGTACGGCCGGTGGAGGTAGATCGGGTCGATCTCCCGCTCCTCCACGAACCGCTCGATGTCGATCGTGCGGCTCTTGCGTGGCGCGGCGGCAGCTAGATCCTCCTCGCTGAGCAACACCCAACGACCGTCCTCGAGCTCATACCCCTTGGCGATCTCTCCCCACGGCACCTCGCGACCCTCGTGGGCGCACACCCTGCGGGTTTCGATCGGTGAGCCGTCCGGCGCGTGGAGCTGGTTGAAGTGCAGGTCACGGTCGCGGACCGCGCTGTGGAGCGTCACAGGCACGGTCACCAGCCCGAAGCTGAGCGACCCCGTCCACAGCGAGCGCGCCATCAGTGGCCGCCTCGCGTGCGTGTCGGCTTGCGTGCTCCCGTTGACGTCGCTCGCTTGCTCGTGGCGCGCGAGCGGCGCTTGCCTCCCCCACTCCCCTTCAAGCTTGCTTCGAGCGCTGCCAGCAGGTCGCCCTCGCGTGTCTGCGGCTGCCCGTCGGGCGCCTCGATGGCCTCACCGCGGGCCTTGCGCTCGATGACCCCCATGAGCGCATCCCGGTAGGTGTCGCTGTAGCTGTCGGGCTCAAAGCTCGAATCCAGCTGGGAGATCAAGAGCTCTGCGGTGTCCACCTCCAGCTTGGTGGGCGCCTTCGTGGTCTCCCCCATCTCCACGTCCGCTTCGGGGACGAGCTCGTCGGCGAAGCGCATCGTGTGCAGCGCGATCAGGTCCTCCAACGCACGGATCGCCACCAAGTGGGCTTTGTTGTGGAACACGAACCTCCCGATCCCCACGCGGTCGGTGCGCTTCAGGGCGGCGTGGAGCAGGCGGTAAGGCTCCTCGCCGAGCTTGCCGGGACTGAGGTAGTAGGCGCGCTCGTAGTACACCGGGTCGATCTCCTCCACGCTCACGAAATGCTGGATCTCCACCATGTGGGCTTCCGCGCCATCGGCGACCGCGATCTCCTCCTTGGAGAGCACCACGTAGGCGCCGGACGCCACCTCATAGCCCTTCACGATCTCGCCGTAGGGCACCTCCTTGCCCTCCTTGACGCACACACGGCGGTGTTCGATGGCGGCGCCATCGGTGGCATGACGTTCGCGGAAGGCGATCTTCTTCGACTCCGTGGCGGAGTGGAGCTTCACGGGCACGCGCACCAACCCGAAGGCGATCGTGCCGTTCCAAAGAGAGCGGGGCATCGGCATTGCCTACCCCACGATACGCCCCCAAAAGCCTGGACGCACCTCGCCGGGATGGCTTTGGGCGCGGTCTTGCAGCCACTCGTCGGAGGCGGGAGGTTGCCCGCATAGAACTGTCGAGATGTGGGTAGAGGCTTGACGAGAGGGGTGCCGGCGGGGATGTTGCCGTCGTGCACTATCCTGAGAGAGTCAAACGGACGGAGGATGGAGATGGTGTCAGCCATGACAGCCACACCCACTCTGCACCTCGATGGCGTCGCCACCGACGATTTGCGCCGGTTGTTCGAGCGCTGGCAGCAAGATCGTGACGAGGGAGCGCGGGAGGCGCTTGTGCTGCGGTTCATGCCGCTCGCACGGAACCTCGCTCGCCGTTACGACCGCTCCTCCGAGCCTTTCGAGGATCTGCTGCAGGTTGCGTCCGTTGGACTGTTGAAGGCGCTCAACCGTTTCGACCCTGAGCGGGGCTGTTCGTTTCCCTCCTTCGCGGTACCCACGATCCTCGGCGAGATGCGTCGCTACTTCCGCGATTGCGGCTGGGCGGTACACATGCCCCGCGGTGACCAAGAGCGGGCGTTGAAGGTGCGCGAAGCTCAGGAGACGCTCACTGCCGAGCACGGTCACGCCCCGACGGTCAACCAGATCTCCGTCTATCTGGAGCTCGACCAGGAGCAGGTGATCGACGCGTTGCAGGCAGGCCAGGCGTACGACACGCTCTCGCTGGACGCTCCACGACCCGGAGCGGAGGACGACGCGATGAGCTACGGCGATTCGATCGGAGAGGACGACGAGCGCTACGAGCTCGTGGAGCTCGACGCGACGTTGGTGGCGGCGCTCAAGCACATCCCCGCGCGTGAACGGGCGATGCTGCGTATGCGCTTCGTCGAGGATCTCACCCAGACGGAAATCGCGCGGCGTGTGGGTATCTCACAGATGCAGGTGTCACGTCTGCTGCGCCGCTCGCTTGGCCAGCTGCGGGCGTTGACGCGGGATGCGGCAAGCGGGTCCTGAGGGCCCCGCGCGGGCGTTATCTTCTTTTGTAAGCGACGCTCGAGAGGCGAAGGGCGCCATATGCGCGATCTCTCCCAGGTCGTCAAACACCGATGGCTGAGCCCCCCGCAAATGTTCACCTGAGCCTCGCCGCCACAGCGGAGAACGTGGTGCTGGTGCGAGAGGTGCTCGCCGGGCTGGCAGACGGCGTCGGGCTGGACGGGACTCACTTGAACGATATCCAAACTGCCGTCACTGAGGCGTGCAACAACGTCGTGTTGCACGCCTACAACGGTGAGCAGGGGCCGCTCGAGGTGGAGGTGCGCCTGCGCGAGCGGACGTTTGCGGTACGGGTACTGGATCGTGGGATCGGTATGAGCGCACAAGCGGGTACCCAGAAGCAAGAGGGTGAGGGAATCGGTTTGCACGTCATCCGAACGCTGGCTCGCAGCGTCGAGTTCGACCTGCCACACGGCGGCGGCGCGGTGGTATGCATGGAGTTCGACGCCCCCCAGGCCACCTCGCTTGAGCCCGATCGCGATGGCTTGGTCGCACAGAAGCTCAACCTGAGCGAATCCACCTCGACGGCCACGTTGAGCATCGCACCAATCGCGCTCGCGCCCGCGGTCCTTCCACGGCTCGTGAGCGCACTGGCGGCGCGCGCGCACTTCACCACTGATCGCATTTCCGACGTTCAACTCCTCGCCGACGCGCTCGTTGCGCACGCTCGCGGCGCATTGTGTGGTGACCGGCTCGACGTCGGTGTGGGCCTGAAGCCGCGGGCCTTGGAATTGTGCGTTGCGCCTTTGAGCACGGGTCGCGCTCAAGGACTCGTAGGCGAGTCCGAGCTGGACGGCCTCGGCAAGATAATCGAGAAGCTCGCCGACCGCAGCGCGGTGACGGCGGTCGGCGAATACGAGACGCTCACCCTGCATATGACAGATCCGCGTTAGAGCGGCGAGCGTGAGACGTTGGCCACGTTTTCGCTGGATTTGGATTATTGCCGTAACTTGGCGGTTCAGATCGCATTGTGAGGGAATAAGGTTGCCGGCCCCTTATGGCCACGGTGGAACGCGGTGGCGCCATCACGGCCGGCGCCGCCGTGACGCCGTCGCCACCACCTAGCCGGCCCTCGTGCTTAGAGACCGCACATGGGGGTAGTGAATGCACAGACGAGCGATACCCGCTTTGAGACACGGAGGATTAACATGATTGCCCTGGTCGCGCTTGTGCTCATCCTGGCCCTTCTCGGCGGACTCGGCTTCGCCGTGCACATTCTCTGGTACGTGCTGATCATCGCACTGCTGTTGTGGATGATCGGCTTCTTCATCGGCGGCGCTCCCGCCGGCGGCGGCCGACGCTGGTACGGACGATGGTAGGTAACGGAGCCCTGGTGCGCCGCCGAGCTCTCTGCGAATATGCCGCCCCTGGCGGATTCACCTCCGCCGGATGGCATACTTATCACATGCGAGATGAGGCCACGGAGGGCCGCGATGCCGTGGAGATGCGGTTCACAGCTCGGGAGTTGAGGAGTGTGCGCCAATTTGTATCCAGCTACGCGGAGAGCTCACTCGGTAAAGCCCGCACGGATGACCTGGTGCTGGCGGTGAATGAGTTGGCGACCAACAGCGTGCGCCACGGCGGCGGCGGGGGGACTCTGTATATGTGGACGCACGAGAACGTGTTGGTGTGCGAGATTCACGACGCCGGCCACATCACCGATCCCCGCGTAGGCCAAACGCCCCCCGCGCCTGACCAACCAAGCGGCCGTGGGCTTTGGGTGGTGAACCGTCTCGCCGACCTCATGCAGATTCACTCAAGCCCCACAGGCACGGTCGTGCGCGTGCACATGCAACTGCCCTGACGGCCACGGCGGCGGTCCCAGTTCGAACAGTTCGGCTGCGATACTGGACGGTGCCCGGCATGTGACCGAGCAAATGTCAACACTGCCGGGGAGCCGCCATGGGAGCCACAGCAGGGGAGTCGACCAGCGTGAACGCAGAGCCCATGGGGGACGTTGCCGCGAGCTTGCTCATCGATGCGGGCGCGGTGCTGGCAAGCTCGCTTGACCCGACCACGACGATGGGCCAGGTGGCGCGCCTGACAGTGCCGCGGGTCGCCGACCTGTGCGTGATAGATCTGCGCAGCGAGGACGGCTCGATCCGGGATGTGGCTGTGGCGGCGGCGGACGAGACGATCGCACGTGATCTCGAGGCGTTGCGCGCCTCCTATCCCCTTGACCCCGAAGGCGAGCATCCGGTCGCTCGCGTGATCCGCAGTGGCGAGCCGGTGCTGCTACCCGAGATGACAGACGCACTGCTGAGCTCGTTCGCGCAAGGCTCAAAGCACGCGGAGTTCATGATCGAGCACGGGTACCGCTCGGCGGCGGTGGCGCCGTTGCGCGCGCGCAATCGCACACTCGGGGCTCTCTCGTTGCTGCGACTCGGCAATGGGATCCGCTATCGCGAGGAGGATATGGACCTCGCCTGCGAGCTCGCGCGACGGGCGGCGCTGGCGATCGACAACGCACGCCTGTTCTCCGATCTGCGGCGCACCGAGCAGCGACTGGAGGCGGTGCTCGTCAATCTTGCCGAGGCGATCACTGTGGTGGACGCGCAGGGACACACGGTGTTCGCGAACCAGGCCGCCGCCGATCTCCTGCGGGTCGCGAGCCCCGCGGATCTGATGAGCGCGGAGCCGGGCGCCATCATGCCGCGCTTCCTGGTCTTCGATGAGCAAGGCCGCGAGCTCGACCTCGAGCAGATGCCCGGCAGACGGCTGTTCGCGGGTGAGCGTCCCGAGCCGCTGCTGGTGCGCAACGTGGTGCGAGCCACCGGCGAGGAGCGGTGGATCATCGTGAGGGCCTCTCCGGTCATCGATCCCGAGACCGGTCGAATGCTGTATGCGGTGAACGTGTTCGAGAACATCACCGCGGTGAAGCGAGTGCAGCTCGCCGAAAGCTTCATGGCGGGCGCGAGCCGTGTACTGGCCTCCTCGCTCGACTACAGCGAGACATTGCAACGCGTCGCCCGCCTCACCGTTCCGCAGCTCGCGAGTTGGTGCGCGATCGACCTGCTCAACGAACAGGGTGAGATCGAACGCGTGGCGGTCCACCATCCCGATCCGGCGATGATGGAGCTAGCGGAGCGGCTCAACCGTGACTACCGCCTCTCCCCGGACGAGCCCGCGGGCGTGCCCGAGGTGATTCGCACCGGCGAAGCGCGTGTGTACACCGACATCCCGCCTGACGCGCTTGCGGTGTACGCGCGCGACAACAAACACCTGGAGCTGTTGAGCGCGATCGGCGCCACCGCGGTGATCCTCGTGCCGATGATTGGCGCGGCGGGGACGATCGGCGCGATCACGCTCGTGTCCTCAGGCGAGGATCGCAAGCTCTCACCGGACGATCTCCCGCTCGCCGAACGCTTGGCCCGCCGCGCGGGCACGGCCGTGGAAAACGCGCGCCTTTATACCGAGCGCACGAGGATCGCGCACACGCTCCAGAAGGCGCTGCTACCGGAGTCGCTGCCGGAGATCCCAGGCGCGGAGGTGGCCGCCCGCTACTGCGCGGCCGGCGAGCTCAACGAAGTGGGGGGCGATTTCTACGACGTGTTCGAGCAAGGCCCGAATCGCTGGATGCTGGTGATCGGCGATGTGTGCGGGAAGGGCCCCCGAGCCGCCGGTGTGACTGCCCTGGCGCGCCATACCCTGCGCGCCGCCGCCATGAGCGAGCAGTCCCCGGCGGAGATGCTCGCGACGTTGCACCTCGCGCTGCGCCGCCAGCCGGTGGGGGCCGACCTCTGTACCGTGTGCCTGGTCACGATGGAGCACGTGATGGACCGCGCGCGCTTGACTGTGGCGCTCGCGGGTCACCCGCCACCACTACTGATCGGGGCCGACGGGGAGGTGAGCTTGGTGGGCGAGCACGGCACCCTGCTCGGCGTGCTCGATCCGATCGACGTGGGGTTGACGCGAGTCGAGCTCGAGCCAGGCGACACGCTGCTGCTCTATACCGACGGACTCCCTGATGCGGGCGTCGCGGGTGGGCAGCTGGGCGAGGCGGGGATGATCGAGTTGTCTCGTAGAGCCCCGCGGAGGAGCCTCGAGGAGATGCTCGAGCACATCGAGCGCGCGGCTGTGGATCATGCCGAGGGAAGTCTCCGCGACGACCTCGCGCTGTTGGGGATACGTGTTTCACATCACTGAGCTACGGCGGTAACATCATCGTCGTGGCGTATGTGGGGGAGCATCTTCGAATCGACGTGCGAAGCGAGCCCGACCGCGTGGTGCTCGAGCTTCACGGCGAACTTGACCTGCTGGGAGCGCCTTCGCTCGAAAGTGCCATCGCGACAGTTGAGGCCGGCTCCCCCGCGATCATCGTCTTGGACCTGCAGGACCTGCGGTTCGTCGATTCCGCCGGGCTGCGCGTGATCCTCGCCGCGCACGAGCGCTCACAGCGGCAGGCCTGGGACTTCGCCCTCACCCCCGGCACCGAGCAGGTGCAGCGGCTGTTCACGATCGCCGGCGTGGGCGATCATCTACGCATCATCGACTCGCCCGGCGAACTGCTCGTTTAGCCCCGCGCGCCGGATGCCGTCGCATCCGAGCTATAACGTCGTGTCGATGGAGCACGCACGCAACGGAATCGAAGTGGACGGCCTTGTGAAGGTCTTCAAGGGCGACGTGCGCGCAGTCGACGGGATCGACCTGCGTGTGGCTCCGGGAGAGATCTACGGCTTCCTTGGCCCCAACGGGGCAGGCAAGTCGACGACCGTGCTCGTGCTCACCACCCTGCTGCCGCCTACCTCCGGCAGCGCACGTGTGGCGGGGCTCGATGTCGTACACGATGGTCCCGCGGTGCGGCGAGCGATCGGCGCGTCGCTGCAGGAGTCGGCGCTTGACCCTTTCCTCACCGGCCGTGAGCACATGCGCTTGCAGGGCGCCCTGCACGGCCTGCCCAAGGGCGATCGGGACGCACGGGGGAGCGAGCTTCTCGCCCGCGTGGGCCTCACAGAAGCCGCCGACCGCAAGGTGAACGGTTACTCCGGCGGGATGAAGCGACGACTCGATCTCGCGCTCGCGCTGCTACACCGCCCGCGGTTGCTGTTCCTCGACGAGCCCACCACCGGCCTTGATCCCCAGAGCCGCGCGGCGCTCTGGGATGAGGTCAGACGACTGGCGGGCGAGGGCGTCACCGTGTTCCTCACAACCCAGTACCTCGAGGAGGCGGACGTGTTGGCCGACCGGGTAGGGATCATCGACCACGGCAAGATCGTCGCCGAGGGTACGCCCACCGAGCTGAAGGCGCAGATCGGGAGCCAAACCGTGGAGGCGATCCCCCAGGACCCAGCCGACCGCGAGCGACTTGCGGGCGTGCTGCACCGCTTCGGCGAGCAGAGTCCGGCCTCAGCGGGCGGCGTGGCGGCCCAACTCGCCGAGGGCGCCGCGGACCTTGCCGAGATCGTGCGCGCGCTTGACACCGAGGGAATCCCAGTGGCGGATCTGAGATTGCACTCCCCCACGCTCGACGACGTGTTCCTGGCCAAGACTGGACGATCGCTGGAGGGAGCGGCAGACCAGGGCGCCGGCGAGGACACGGACGGGACGACCACCGAGCCTGTAGCGGCGTGAGCGGAACGCTCCCCACGCAGGTTTGGGCGCTCGCTCGGCGGTCGATGCTGAAGACCCTGCGCCAGCCCTTCCAGATGTTCCCGATCATCTTCTTCCCGGCGATGCTGCTCGCTGTGAACGCGAGTGGGCTGCGCGCCGCGACGAACCTCCCGGGCTTCCCGACCGACTCCTACATCTCCTTCGCGATCGCCGTCGCGTTCATCCAGGGAGGGATGTTCTCGCTCATAAACACCGGGACGAACCTCGCGGAGGACATCGAGAGCGGTTTCTTCAACCGGCTTGCGCTGACACCGATGCGACGGGTGTCGCTGATCGGGGGGATGCTCCTCGGCGTTGGGGCGCTCGGCGCGATGCAGTCGACCGTGTACGTGGGGCTCGGCCTGATCGCCGGCGCCCACATCGCGGCAGGTGGGTGGGGTGCGCTCGTGCTGATCGGGCTCGGCGCGCTGGCCGCGACCGGATTTGGCGCAATCGGCTGCTTCGCTGCGCTGCGGACCGGCTCGGGGGAGGCCGTGCAGGGGATGTTCCCGCTCTTCTTCGTGTTCATCTTCCTCTCCTCCAGCAACCTCCCACGCAACCTGTTGCGCACCGGCTGGTTTCACACGGTGGCGACGTGGAACCCCATCTCCTACCTGATCGAGGGTTTTCGCAGCCTGTACATCATCGGGTGGGACACAACGGCGCTCGCGCGCGGCTTTGCCGTGGCGGCGGGCTTGCTGATTGTCGGCCTGGCGCTCGTAGCAAGCGCGATGCGAGCGAGGCTGCAGCGGACATGAGCGCCGAGTCGCATACCGGCGCGGTGCCCGTGCCGCCCCGATCACTCGCTGAGCCCGGACACGCAAGCGCGTGGGGCGTGGCGCGGGCGATCTTGTGGCGCGGGCTTCACACCTACACCCGCCGCCCCGACCTGTTCATCCCCTCGCTCGTTTTTCCGCTCGTGTTCTTCGCGAGCTTCGCGGGTGGACTGTCGGCACTCGGGTCGATCCCGGGCTTTCACTTCCCAGCCGGGTACACCGCGTTCCAGTTCGTGTTCGTGATGCTCCAGGCGGCGATGTTCTCGGGGCTTTTCACCGGCTTCACGATCGCGTTTGACTTCGAAAGCGGGTTTGCCCGCAGGTTGATGCTCGCGGCGGAGAACCGCCGCGGGATCGTGCTTGGATACGCGCTCGTGGCGCTCTCACGTGCTGCGATCACGCTCACCGTGGTGACCGGCGTGGCGTTGATCGCAGGCATGCAGATGACCGGTGGCGGCGTTGATCTCTTCGGGTTGTACGGCCTCGCGGCGCTGTTGGTGCTCGTGGGGTACGGGTGGGCAGCGGGAGTGGCGTTCCGTTTCCGCTCGATCCAGGCTGGCCCGCTGATGCAGACACCGGTGTTCTTGATCCTGTTCCTCGCCCCGGTGTACGTGCCGTTGACGCTGCTGAAGGGTTGGATTCATTCAGTTGCGAGCGTGAACCCCGCAACCGCGTTCCTCGGGGCGGGACGTGGGCTGATCTCAGGCGCTCACGACCACACACTGCTCGCCTACGGGTGCGCGGTGGGGTTGATCCTCATTTTCTCCGTGTGGACCCTCGCCGGCTTGCGTGCCGCCGAGCGCTCGTAGGGGGAGAGCCTCCAACCCCGATCACCCCTTCGCCGAACGGGCCTTCCGTTTCTGCTTCGGCGCGACGAAGGCGACGCTCAGCGGCCTTCACGACGGCACGCTGGGCAGTCTCGAAGTAGTCGACCAAGCCCCGCTTGCGAGCAGCGTGAAGGCGCTTGGGAAGCGGCGCGCGCAGCTCGTCGCGTATCGCCCGCTTGAGTTCAGCCGCAAGTTTTCCCTCTAGCGGGCTCGAACCGGCGTCGTTGCGCAGCTCCATGCGTCCGGCGGAGCTCGAGTAGTCATATAGCTCACTTTCCCTACGACCGGCGAATTTGATCGTGCCCGGAGCGAAGTCGGAGTACATCGCGTACTTCGCCTTGGGGGTACGCAGCGCCACGACGTGCAACGGAGCTTCAGCGGCATGGGGTTCCATCGCGAACTCGGTCACCATCTCATCCGTGGTGTGCAACACGTGCGGCCTCCCCGGCGCAGAAGGGTCGGCGAGCATCGAGGCGATGTCGTGGCGGGAGGCGAGGTGGGAGTAGTGGGAGTCACTCCTCCACGAGCTCGACCCGGTGGCGATGTCCAGCAACAGCGGAGCGACATCCACGCTGGAGGTGAGCCCGGTACGTTCCACTCTGGGCGCGCTCACCAACTGTTCGCGCAGGTCACGCACCATCAACGGCACACGGATCGCCTCCTCGTAGGCTCCCCCACCCTTGCCGCGCATCCCATGCGAGGCGCCGTACTCGCCGTGGTCGGAGGTGAACACGATCACCGTGTTCTGAGCCACGTCAGGCCGTGAGGCGAGTGCGGTGAGCACGGACCCGATGTGGCCGTCGACCTCAGCCAGCAGCTTCAAGTAGAGGTTCATGAAGGGCAGCCACGACTCGGCGACTTCAGGGCCTTCGTAGGGGACTTCACCGAACGACGCCTGTGCGGTGTCCTGTAGCGAGCGCTGCAACGCCGGCTTGCCCCGCGCTTCCATCTCTTCGGGTGTCTCGAAGTTCGGGGGCAGCGAGCTCACGATTTCGGGAGTCTGGGCCTCCGCCGCAAAACGGCTGCTCCAGCGGTACCACCAGGCGATGTCGTGCGGGTTGATGAACGACACGGTGGTACACCACGGCTTGCCCTTGGGGGCTCGCGCGAGCCAGCTTTCGTACTGGGTGACGATATGGGGATCGACCCTCCACCCTTGCCCTGGCGCCCCGTCGGGCGAGGGATAGGTGCCACCGGCGAACCCGTAGGGCTCCAACGCCCCGGCGTCCTCGTGGGCGTCCCACAGGTTGTCCCCGTGGGTGAGATGCCACTTCCCGAACCAGTGCGTGCGGTACCCCAGCTCGCGCAACATCGTCCCCCAGGTGGGGAAGCCTGGGTCAAGCGTGGAGCCGCCTGTGATCATGCAGCCTGTCTGCTGGGTATGGAGGCCGGTGAGCAACGCTGCGCGGGCGGGGGTGCAGTCATTGGCGGCGGTGTAATGGCTCGAGAACGACGCCGCCCCTTCACGTAGCCGGGCGAGGTTCGGCATCAATTGGGCCGCGGCGGGACTATCGGAGAACCACTGAGGGGTGCGCAACTGGTCGACCATCACCACGAGGACATTGGGCGCCTTGTAGGCCTTCGACGTCGGTACTCCTTTCGAGCTGTGCTTTGAGGCTTGTGCGCCTTCCCCCCTCGCGGCGCCCTCTGTGAGCTTTGCCGGGTGAGCCCCCTGCGGGAGCGGGTTGGGCTTTGAGATGAGATCGGCGAGCGCGGCTCCCCCACCCGCGAGTGCCCCGCCCGCGAGCAGCCCGCTCTTCAAGAGCGTGCGGCGGTCGATCAGCTTCCCTCGCTCGTCCCGCGAGGGATGGCCGATGGTGTCGTCGTCCTGAGGGGGTGGGTTGTGCTCTGGCATCGTGAAACTGTAGGGAACCGACGACACAGCACGTGGCGGTCCCTCGCGTCAAAATAGCTATCTCAATGTTGGGACGCGATCAAGCTTCTGTGAATGTGCGGCGTGCTACGAACGCGGACGTCCCACAACTGGCGCTCACGCTCGCTCGCGCTTTCCTCGATGACCCCGTCGCGGAATGGTCCTGCCGCCCGGACCGCCTGCGAGAAGCGATGTTGAAGCGCTTCCAGGCTATCCGCGCCCGGCAACTGCTGGCACACGAGGAGGTGTGGACCACCGACACGCTCGCCTGTGCGGCCCTGTGGGCGCCCCCCGGACGATGGAGAACCACCCTGCGCGAAGATCTCGCGATCGGCCGGGTGCTCGCGCACCCCCGACTTTTCTGGCGCATGCCGCTGATCGCCGCCGGGTTCGCGGGGATGGAGCGCAAACACCCGCATTCCACCCCACACTGGTATTTGGCGGTGCTGGGCACCGAGCCGGACATGCAGGGACAGGGTCTTGGATCGGCAGTGCTCGCTCCCGTGCTCGAGCAGTGCGACCGCGACGCCGTAGCCGCCTACCTTGAGTCCTCCAAGGAGAGCAACATCGCCTTCTACGCCCGCCACGGCTTCCGCGTCACCGGCGAGATCCACCTGCCGCGCGGCCCGAAGATGTGGCCGATGTGGCGCGACCCACGGCCCTAACGGCAGCCGCCGCACGCGGGTAGGCCCAATATCGCACCGCCAAGCGCCACTCGGCGCCCGCCGTCGTGCTGCCCTACCCGCGGCGCTCCTCGCTGAGCGGCGTTCCCTGCTCATCCGCCGCCTGCTCGGGCGGCCATGGCCCCAACCAGTCGTCGCGGGCGCCGTCCATCGTGATGACCGTGCCGGAGAAGAACTCCCCTGCCGGGGAGGCGAGATAGGCGACCATCCACGCCCACTCCTGCTCTGTCCCCATCCGCCCCAACGGGATCGTGTGGGCGATCCGCTCCACGATCGCCTGGGGATACTTGGTGAGCAGTGTCTGCGTCTCGAATTGCCCGGCCGCGAGCGCAAGCAGGCGAATGCCAAAGCGCGCCCACTCCACCGAGAGCGTCCGCATCAAGTTCTCCACAGCCGCACGGGCCGCGCCGGAGTGGGCCATCCCCGGCATCCCGTTGTGGGGCGAGAGCGTCACGCTGAACACCTTTCCCCCACGCCCGGAGGGGATCATCGCCTTGGTGGCGACCGCGTGGGTCATCAACCACGTGCCCTCCACGTTGAGGCGGATCACCGTGCGAAAGCCCTTCGGCGTGATCGACTCCGCCGGCGCGAGGAACTGGCCGCCCGCGTTGTTCACGAGCAGATCTATCTGGCCGTGACGGGCAAGAACGTCGTCCACAAGCGCATCCACCTGATCCTCCTCGCGAATGTCACATACCCGCGCCTCCACCAGCCCACAGGGATCCGCGGCGACGGTCTCCTGCAACGGCTCCTCGCGCCTACCGCAAACAACCACCTGCGCGCCACACCGCGCCAGCTCGAGCGCGGTCTCACGACCCAACCCGCTCCCACCCCCGGTGACGATCGCCACCTGA
The DNA here is from genome assembly GCA_963702905.1 of uncultured Solirubrobacterales bacterium. GTDB lineage: Bacteria > Actinomycetota > Thermoleophilia > Solirubrobacterales > Solirubrobacteraceae > Palsa-744. Next base: position 2,282,522 of record OY969769.1, on the reverse strand, counting down.
CCGTCCAGTAGAGATGGCGAGAACAGCTGCGAGCGCTCTCCCAACGCTCAGCCTTGACCGGCGGGGCGTATGAGCAGCTCCCCCACCGCCACGTTCGGCGGCTGGGAGATCGCGTAGAGCACCGCGTTCGCGATGTCCTCGGCGGCGAGCGGGGTCACCCCTTGGAAGCGCTTTGCCATCTCGGTGAGCACCTCGGGACGGTTGTGCATCGGCAGCTCGGTCGCCACCGCCCCCGGCTCGATCACCGTGACACGCACCCCCATCGGCACAGCCTCCTGGCGCAGCGACTCGGAGAAGGCCCCTATCCCGAACTTCGTGAGGTTGTAGACCCCCGACCCCGCGCGCGCCACGCGGCCGGCGACGGAGCTGATGTTGACGATGTGCCCCGACCCCTGCTCCTTCATCAACGGAAGCGCCGCATGGGTGCAGTAGAGCACCCCATACACGTTCGCGTCGATCATCCGTCTCCACTCCTCGGTGGGGGCGTTCTCGATCGGCCCCAACAGCATTGCGCCCGCGTTGTTCACGAGCACGTCCAAGCCCCCCAGCTCGTTGTGCGCGCGACGCACGAAAGCTTTCGCCTCCTCCTCGTCCCCCACGTCTGTCTGCACGGCGAGCGCGCGCCCTCCCTCGGCGACGATCCGCTCGGCGAGGCCTGCTATCCGGTCGATCCGCCGCGCCGCAAGCGCCACTGCGGCGCCCTCCCGGGCGCATGCTACGGCGATGGCCTCGCCGATCCCCGACGATGCCCCTGTGACGGCAACTACTTGGTTTGAGAGGTCGGTAGCCATGGCGTGAGCTTAGGGCCTCGGCGCACCGGAGGCAGTGCCGTGGACGTCGAGCACGGGCAACCGTCCTTTATAGAAAGCGGACAATCCGCCGATGACAGATATACCGGCAGCGCGAACGGGTAGACCCTTGTATGCGGGATTCCGGAGCTTTTGGCCTCCTCAGGGGTTCTCAACTCGTGGGAAGGTCGCCACGCGGAAGGCGTCGAACCAGAGGAAAGCACACATAGCCCCACAGGAATGATTGACAACGCAACTATCGCGGCGTATAATTCCGACTCCAAGCATCGGATTACGAGGGTGGCGCAGTCGGCCGTAGGCCGGCGAGCCGGGTCCCTCGACATTCAATAGAGAGACGCTTATGCCAGACACCGCCAAGAAGTCCCCCACAACAATAGATTTGACCGCCGAGAGCTTCATCCCGGAGTCGGTCGACCAGTTGCTCGCGCACTCGCGACGCTACCCCCTGCTCACCCCAGAACAGGAGATCGAGCTCGCGCAGGAAATCGAGCGCGGCGACCTCCACGCCAAGGAAAAGCTCATCAACTCCAACCTGCGCCTCGTCGCCTCAAACGCCCGGCGCTACCAGAACCAGGGCCTCCCGCTAGCCGACCTCGTCCAGGAGGGCATGCTCGGGCTGATCCGCGCCTCCGAGAAGTTCGACTGGCGCAAGGGGTTCCGCTTCTCCACGTACGCCACCCTATGGATCCGCCAGGCGATCCAGCGCGGTCTTGAGAACTCCGGCCGCACCATCCGCCTGCCCGTGCACGTCGCTCAGCGCTCCCGCAAGGTCGGCCGCGTCGAGCGCGAGCTGTCGGTCCGCCTCGGCCGTGAGCCCACCCTCGAGGAGCTCGCCGAGGAGACCGGTCTCCCGATCGACCAGGTCGAGGAGGTCCGCCACCAGCGCGCCGCCCTCGTATCGCTCGACCAACAGGTCGGCGACGATGGCGACACCGCCCTGGGCGACCTGCTCCCCTCCGACGCCGAGGCCCCCGAGGACACCGCTTGGGACAACGAGCGCGAGCGGATCGTGCATTCCGCGATCGCCAAGCTCCCCGATACCGAGCGCACCGTGCTCACGCTGCGCTTCGGCACCGGCCGCGAGGAGCCCCAAACCCTCACCGCCATCGGTAAGCGCCTTGGCTTCTCCGCCGAGCGCGCCTCCCAGCTGGAGCAGCGGGCGCTGAAGAAGCTCGCCGAGTCTCCAGAGCTGGCCGCGCTCCGCGAGGCCGCCTGACGCATTTGAGCGGTTCGACCCCGCCGGCCCTCGGGTCGGCGGGGTCTTACGCTTGTTTGAGGCAACGTGCCGGCCAGGGTGTTGTTACTTCGTTTGGGGGTGACTCGCGTGCGCGTGTATATAGCGCGAGCGCGCGGCTAGCACGCGCTCGCGCGGCGTCCCTCACTTCACGACCAGCGTCCCTTCCATGCCGGCCTGCCGGTGGCCGGGAACCGAGCAGTAGAACTTGTACGTCCCGGGTTTGAGGTTGAGCGTAAGCACCTTGCTCCCACCTTGGAAGGACGGAGTGGCCCCCACCGTGGAGCCGGACGAGGATTCCACCGTCACGTTGTGTTGCAGCGGAGCGTCGTTAGTGAACGTGACCGCCACGCTCCCCGCCTTGGCGGTGAGCGAGGTGGTGTTGTATTTCAGTTCTCCCTTGGGATCGGCCGCGAGGCTGAGCGCGCTCACCCCGCTCGACGGCGCCGCCGTCGAGGATGTGGCCGCCGGCGCGGTGGTTTCCGGCGCAGCGGTGGTAGCGGAGGAGCTGCTTTTCGACCCCCCACACCCGCCCAGGGCGATCGCCCCCAGCGCCAGCGCCAACAGCGGAACTGTGGATATGCGCCAACTGCTTTCATCATCTGCGCTCAGGTGCCTCACGGCTGTCCTCCGTAGGTAGTGGACGTTCAAGTCTTATGACTGCGCTCCCCATAGATCCTTCCCTGGTGGGGCGTTCCACATGCGCGAAACCACTGACCTGACAGTTTCGGCCAAGACAGGAGGAAAGCCGTCGTAGCCGACCTCTACCCTGAAGGTTCACGCAACACAGATCAGGGGAAAGGGTGAGAGCGTATGACTTCCGCCGCAGACCAGAAGTCACTTTGGGAGCGCACGGTCGAGCTGACGATCGCCGTGGGTGAACGCATCCTCACGCCGGTAGAGCGGTTCATCGGCAAACGCTCGCTCGTGGGCGACGCCACCTTCTTCCCCGAAGACCGCTTCCCCTGGGTCGAGCAGGTAGAGCGCAACTGGCTCACCATCCGCGAGGAGCTCGAAGCGGTGATGGCCGACCGCGACGCGCTCCCCAACTTCCAGGACATCTCCAAGGACCAGATCGAGATCACCGACGACGACCGCTGGAAGACGCTGTTCCTCTACGGATACGGCTTCAAGGCGAAGCTCGGCATCGCACTGTGCCCCAAGACCGCCGCGCTGATGGAGCAGATCCCCGGTATGACCACTGCGATGTTCTCGATCCTCTCCCCCCACAAGCACATCCTCGACCATCGCGGCCCCTACAAGGGCGTGCTGCGCTACCACCTCGGCTTGATCGTCCCCGAGCAGGCGGCCCAGTGCAGGATCCGGGTAGGCGATGACATCCGCCACTGGGAGAAGGGCAAGAGCCTCATTTTCGACGACACCTTCAACCACGAGGTGTGGAACGACACCGACCAGACGCGGGTTGTGCTGTTCGTGGACGTGCTGCGCCCCCTCCCCGCCCCCTGGTCGCAGATCAACAAGTTGATCGTCAAGGCCATCGGCTACTCCCCGTTCGTGCTCGACGCCAAGCGCAACAACGAAGCGTGGGAAAAACGCTTCCTCGAGCGCAGAGCCGCCACAAACAATGGTGGGCCCCCTGGGACCGCTCCCAAAGGCGAGGCGCCAGACGGCACGACCGGCGATGCTGAGGTCACTCCCGCGCCCGCACCGTGATCTCGGCCACCTCGGGGTGCTCGGTGCGCAGATGCCGCGCCAACGCCTCGGCGTCCACTCGTGTGGTCCCGTGCTGCAATCGCAGCACGAGCTGCGCGCTCAAATCCCCCATGTCCTCCCCGGGTGGGATGCGGTCCATCAACGCGTGCACGCTACGGCGCATCAGCCTCCCCGCGGAGAACAGCGCCAGCCCCGCCACCAGCAGCGCCGCGATCGAGTCCGCGTCGGGGTAGCCGACCCGCACGAGCAACAGTCCGATCAGCACCGCCACCGACCCAATCAAGTCGAGCGTGAAGTGAAGCGCGTTCGCCCCCAAAGCCGCGCTTTCGTGACTGTGCGCGCCCCGGTGAGAGGCGAGGGAGCGGGTCGCGTCGATCGCGATCACCATGAGCAGCACCACGAACGTGTACCACCGCACCTCCACTGCCCCACCGTGCCCTGTGAGGCGCACAACCGACTCCGCCACGATCGCGACGCTCGCCAAGATCAAGATCACGCTCTCCCCGAGCGCCGAGAGGTGCTCTGCCTTGCCGTGACCGTAGGGGTGGTCGCGGTCGGCCGGGCGCACCGCCACCCTCACCGCGAAGAAGGTCAACAGCGCCGCCGCCAGGTCTGTCGCGGAGTGGATCGCCTCGGCGAGCACCCCGAGGCTGTTGGAGAGCAGCCCCACCACCAGCTTGATCGCCACGAGCGCCGCCGCGGCGAACACCGACGCAAGCGCGATGCGCTGTGGTGATGGGGTCTTGCGCTTTGTCATCCACCCGCGAGCCTACCCACCGTGTGCGACGGCGCCTCAGATCTTGGAGACGTCGAGGCCGGTGCCCTGGAGCAGCCGATTGGCTTCTGAATTGAGGATCGTGAACTCGCCCGTGAGGATGAGCAGCCCGAGCGCGATCATCACTGCTCCCCCCACCCCCACGATCACGGGGAAGTGGCGCTTGACCACCGCCAATGCTCCGGTCATCCGCTCGAACGCCACCGCGATCAGCAGGAACGGGATCGCGAGCCCCGCCGAGTAGAACGCCAGCAGCAACGCCCCGTGGGCAGCGGAGCTCGACACCGCCGCCTGCGTGAGGATCGCGCCAAGCGTGATGCTTGTGCACGGGGTCCACGCGATCGCGAACGCCGCCCCCACAAGCAACGGTCCGCCCCGGCCCGCGACACGCATCAGCGACTCCGAGTGCCACTGGAAGTTCAGCGCGTCCACGAACGGCGTCATCAGGAACACGATCCCCATCGCCACGATCAAGACCCCACCCGCGGTGCGCAACAGCGATATGTGGTCGTTCAGCAGCGACCCCACCTGCGTGGCGGTGAGACCCAACAGGATGAAAATGAGCGAGAAGCTTGCGATGAACAGGAGGCTCGGCACCAACACCCGCCGCGCGCCCGCCTGCTGGATGTCGGCCGGCGCGACACCAATGACGGTCGAGAGGTAGCCCGGCACCAGCGGCAACACGCACGGCGATAGGAACGACACGAGCCCCGCCGCGATCGCCACCGGGATGCCCACACCGGTGGCGGCGTCCGAGGTGGACGACGCCGATACGGCGAGAATGGCGTGGACGATCATGGCGTCGGTTGGGCGATCTCCTCGCCCCACGCTGGCTCGGCGGCGCGCTCCGACTCCTCGTGTTGCCCGCGCCGCAGTTCGACCACCTCAGCGCGCAGTTCGGCGACTTCTTGCTCCAACCGCGCCACCCTCTCGGACAAGCCGGGCGTTGTGGGCTCGGAGCCCGCCACAGGCGTCGCGACCAATGCGGGCGCGCTCGTCCCGTCGCTGGCCTCCGGCTCGGCGTCCTCCCCCAAAAGCTGCGCGTAGCGCTCCTCCTTCTGGCCTGGGCGACGGTCCAGGCGCATGACCAGACCACGCTCGATGAGGGCGGCGAGCGTGGTCTGCACCTCTTCGAGGCCCTCGAACGCGTGGATGCGCTCGCCGCGCTGCTTGAGCTCGCCCGGAGTTTGCGGACCGCGGAGCATCAGCACGCACATCACCGCCTGCTCGGCGCTCGACATCGGCAGCGCCTCGGCGAGCAGATGGCGGTACTTCGCCGCCCGGCTCGCCCCAGCCAGGCGCGTGTATCCGCGGCGCTCCAGCCTGTGCAATGTGTCACGGAGGATCGCCTCGTCGTAGTCCACCACCGGGTCGCGGTTGGTCGACTGGTTGCACGCCAGCCGCAACGAGTTCAATGACAGCGGGTAGTGGTCGGGGGTGGTGCGCTGCTTCTCGAGCAGGCACCCGAGCACCCTTATCTCGGCGTTGGAGAGGTCCACGCCCTCAATCCTACGATCCTTGGCCTCCCCTCGCGGCCCCTGGGCCGCACCTCGTGGGCCCTAAGATCGTCGGGTGAGAGAATCGAGGGCGGTCACGCCCCCTGTAGACGCTGCGGCGACCCATGTGTCGCTGCGGCGCATAAGCGCCCTGTTCAGGCCCTACCGCCTGCGCCTCAGTGGTCTGCTCGCCTTGATCTTCGTCGCGGCGGGCCTGGGGGTCGTTAGCCCGTTCCTGCTACGCGAAGTGATCGACACGGCGATCCCCAAGCACGACACCCAGCTGTTGACCATACTCGTGGGCGGGATGATCGCGCTGTCGATCATCGGCGGCGTGATCGGGGTGGCACAGACCTGGATCTCAAACCAGGTGGGCCAACGCGTCATGCACGACCTCCGTGCCGGCGTGTACGCCCACCTGCAGCGGATGTCGCTTGCCTTCTTCACCCATACCCGCACGGGGGAGGTGCAGTCGCGCATCGCCAACGACATCGGCGGCATCGACAGCGTGGTGACCTCCACCGCCACCTCCATCGTTCAGAACGTGACCACGGTGGTGGCGGTGGTTGTGGCGATGATCCTCCTCGATTGGCGCCTCGCGGCCTTCTCGCTGTTCCTGCTCCCCTTCTTCGTATGGCTCACCCGCCGCGTGGGCGAGGAGCGCAGGCGTATCCAGTCGGTGCGGCAAGGCCGTCTCGCCGACATGTCCACGCTCGTAGAGGAGTCGCTGTCCGTGTCCGGCATCCTGCTCGGCAAGACGATGGGCCGCTCCAACGAGCTCGTACGGCGCTTCTCCGACGAGTCGGGAGAACTCGCCGACCTCGAGGTGAGGGCGCGCATGGCGGGCCGCTGGCGGATGGCATCGGTGCAGATGAGCTTCGCGATCATGCCCGCCGCCGTGTACTGGTTCGCCGGATATTCCATCGCTCAGGGAAGCGCTGCCATCTCGATCGGCACGGTGATCGCCTTCACAACCCTCCAAACTCGTGTGCTGTTCCCGATCCAATCGCTGCTCTCGGTGGGACTTGAAGTGCAAACCTCGCTTGCCCTGTTCGGGCGGATCTTCGAGTACCTCGACCTGCCCGTGGACATCGAAGAGCGCGCAGATGCGCGTGAGCTGGAATGCACCCGCGGGGAGGTGGCGTTGCGGGACATATGGTTCAGCTACAGCCCCGACGGCGACTATAAGACCGAGGGAACGAGCGCCAACAACGGGGCTACAGGCAGCAGCGACGACACGCGCTGGACACTGCGGGAGGTTGACGCGGACATCCCCGCCGGCACACGCACGGCACTCGTTGGCGAGACGGGATCGGGCAAGACCACACTCGCGTATCTCGTCGCGCGGCTGTATGAGCCCCAGCGCGGGACAGTGGAAATCGACGGGGTAGACATCCGCGACATGACGCTTTCCTCGCTCGCCGCCACGGTGGGGTTGGTGTCACAGGAGACCTACCTCTTCCACGCCTCCATCCGCGAGAACCTGCGCTTCGCCTGCCCCGACGCCACCGATGAGGAGATCGAAGACGCGGCGCGGGCGGCGCAGATCCACGACCTCATCTCCTCACTGCCTGAGGGCTATGACACGCCGGTTGGCGAGCGCGGGTATCGCTTCTCTGGTGGTGAGAAGCAACGCATGGCGATAGCCCGCACGGTCCTGCGCAACCCGCCGGTGCTGATTCTTGATGAGGCCACCTCCGCGCTCGACACCGAGACCGAGCGCGCCGTGCAGCGCGCGCTCGACGACCTCTCCCGTGGACGCACCACGATCGCGATCGCCCACCGCCTCTCCACTATCCGCGACGCCGACCAGATCCTCGTGCTCGACTCGGGGCGCATTGTGGAGCGGGGCACACACGGGGAGCTGTTGGAGCTGGGTGGCCGCTACACGGCGCTACTCAGCGGCGCCGCCGTCGCCGACGACAACCCCGCCGCCGACGCACCCGCAGCGCTCGCCTGAACGGTCGTCCAGCCGTTCTCACTCCGCGGCAACCAGATCAGGCGATCTGGGCAAGCTCGGCAAGCACCTTGGAGAGCTGCCCTCCCTGCCAGGCGATCGGCGACTTGCCGGGCTCCTCCACCACAAGCCTTGCGCCGGGAATCACGGCGGCGTAGCGCTCGGCGACGGCGAACGGGTGCGACGGGTCTGGCTCGTCCCGGCTTGCCACGACAACCGTGGGCGCTTCGATGGCGCTCAGATCCTCCCAGGCCTCGAACGGCCGTGAGCGAGGTACCGCTTCCAGCGCGTCGGCGACGGCGAGCGGGTGATCGTGGGCAGACAGGCGCTGGTGCAGCACCGTCGCGACCGTATCCCTGAAGCTCGACGGGACGGCGTCGAGGTCGTATGCGGCTACGAACCCCTCCACTCCCCCATCCCGGAGCCCTCGCGCGAGCCTGTCCCAGCCGGCGTAGGAGCCGGGCAGCGTAGGAGCCTCGGGATCGAACGCGGGGGTGATCAAACCAAGTGCCACCACCCGCCCCGGATAGTCGAACGCGAAGCGCAGCGCGGTCTGTGCGCCCATCGAGGCGCCCGCGAGCGCGGCCCGCTCGATGCCCAACTCATCGAGCACCGCTCCTAGATCCTTGGCAAGCAGTTCGTAGGTATAGGCGTCGGCAGTCGGCGCCGGACTCGAATGGCCGTGACCACGAGCGTCGTACGCCACCACCCTGTGACCCGAGCGCTCAAGCGCCCGTGAGCCCATGACCACGTAGCGACGGGTGGCGGTGAGCCCGTGCAGGAGCACGATCGCCGGTCCGTCACCATGCTGCTCGCCGGAGAGTCGCACCCCCGCGCCCACATCGACCGTGAAGTCGATGGGCGCCTCAAGCATTCACGGAGGCGTGCTCTCGCACCAGCTCCGCCGAGCGCTGCGGGTCCTCCCAGAAGAACAGGTGACCGACGTCCTCAAAGATCTCCAGGCGCGCGTCGGGGATCAGCCCAGCGATCATGTGACCGTTCTCGACTGGGAGCATCTCATCGAGCGTGCCGTGTATGACTAGCGTGGGCAGCCTCAGCTCGGGCAGCCTGGCGCTCGTGTCATGGCCTGTGATGGCCCGCATCTGCTCCATGATCACCGGGACCGCCACCCCGTATCGGAGGCCGTTCTGGAGGAAGGTCGCGTACACGTCCTCCTTGGCGGCGAATGTGGGCGATACGTTCACCTCCCACGCGGTGCGGATCGCGCGTTCGCGATCGCCGGAAGCCATACCTTCGGCGAGGCGGCGCATCGTTGCTTCGCTTGAAAGCCGACTGCCCTCCCCGCCGCAGTAGGTGCATCCGAGCGTAAGCGAGCGGATGCGGTCGGAGTGGGCAAGCGCGAGCTCCTGCGCCACCATCCCCCCCATCGAGATGCCCAGCACGTGCGCGGAGTCCACATCGAGTGCCTCCAGCAGCCCGGCGGCGTCCTCGGCGAGATCGGCGATCGTGAAGGGGTGACCCGTCTTGGTGGAGTCGCCACAGTCGCGGTGGTCGTAGGCGATCACGTCGAAATCGCGGCGTAGGTCTGAAAGCAGCGGCTCTCCCCAGTGGTGCTTGGTGCCACTCATCCCCATGATGAGCAGCAACGGCGGACCTTCGCCCGCGCGCTCGTAGCTCAGCTCGATATCCCCAGACTTCGCGAATGGCATCCCGGTAGGAAGATTACACCGGCAGCTCGAGCTGGTCAGTGTCCGCCTTGGCTTTGGCGCCATCCATCGGGGGCGTCGCGTCGTGTGAGCCCCGCTACACGCACCCCGAGCAATCGCACAGGTCGCGGCGGCGAGTACTCCTCCAGCAGCGTGAGCGCCACACGCGACACCTCCTCGGGGTCGGCGGTAGGCGCGGGAAGCGTGCGGGCACGTGTGACCGTCGAGAAGTCATCGAGACGCACCTTGATGCCGATCGTGCGCCCGTGATTGTCGTGGGCGGTGAGGCTCTTGCACAGCTCCACCGCCATCTGCGCGAGCGCCTCGCGCAGCCGCGCGGGGTCGTTGATGTCGTAGTCGAATGTGCGCTCCCGCGACTCGGATACCACCTTGCGCGCCTCGCTCACCGCGCCGTCGTGCTCAAAGCGGGCGCGACGGCGCAGATCGCGGCCGTGGTTGGGGCCGAAGCGCTCAACGAGCAGTTGCTCGGGGGCGCGAGCGAGCTCGCCGAGCGTGCGAAAGCCCATCGCCGTCAGCTTCTCGACGGTCTTCGGCCCGATTCCAGGCACGAGCCCGGGGGGCGAGGCGGCGAAGCGCTCGCACGCCTGCCCGCGCGTGAGCACCACGAACCCCTCGGGCTTCTCCGCATCGGAGGCCACCTTCGCCACCAGCTTGTTCGGGCCGATCCCCACCGAGCACACGAGTTGTGTCGCATCCTTGATGTCGGCCAACACGCGACGCATGGCTGCACGCGGCGAGTAGAGCCCCGTCAGATCGAGATAAGCCTCGTCGAGCCCCACCACCTCCACACACTCCACGTGCGAGCGCACGATCCCCATCAGGCGCCGCGACACCTCGCGGTAATGGGAGAAATCGGGCGGCAGAAACACCGCCTGCGGGCACAGCCTACGAGCCCGGGACGCGGGCATTGCTGACCCCACGCCAAAGCGCCGTGCCTCATAGCTCGCGGTTGTGACCACCGCCCGCGGCCCGCTGCCTGCCACGACGACCGGCAGGCGGCGCAACTCAGGCCGGCGATTCAGCTCGATCGAGACATAGAAGGCGTCGGCGTCGAGGTGGGCTACGCACGGCTCGAGCGCATCGCCGGAAGCGAACCCCTCGGGCACAACGGACTCAGCGGCGATCGTCGACACCAAGTCGAATCTAGCGCCGAGCGCGGCGGGGATGGCAAGCCCACGAAAGCCCTGATGCGTTTACGCCACCGCGTCGATGTTCAGCCGCACGTAGTCAACGACAACCGGCTCTCCGAGCAGGTCGAGCACGTCGTCCATGAAGCGCTCGCGGAGCTCCTCGGGCAACTGTTGGACATGCGGGCCGAGGACGATCGTGGAGAGGAACTCGCGCGGGTGGTCGGGCTCGCGTGGCGCCGGGGTGAGCCAGCACTCGGCCGAGCTGAACCCTGCCGCCAGTAGACGCTCACGGGTCTCATCCGGCCCGGCGTAGTTCCAGGGCGGGCGCCAGTCGGCGAAGTGCTCGGCGTAGGGCTCAGCGGTGAGCAGCTCTGCCACGTGGCCGCGGAGGATCGTCGATGTTGCCCTCTCCCCCGCACTGAGCCGCCATCCGCCCGCCAGGGCGTAGCGCGGCACGCAGGCGACGGAAGAGGCGATCGTGGTCGGCGATCCAGTGGAAGGTGGCTGTTGAGAGGATCGCGTCGACGGGCCGCTCGAGCTCGAGCTCGATGAGGTCGACCACGCGTAGGTCGGCGCCGGGCCCCAGCCGCTCTCTTGCGGACTCGATCATCGAAGCCGACTGGTCAACCCCGATCACATGCCCGTGCGGTAGCCGCGCGATCAGTGCCTCGGTGATCCGTCCCGACCCACAGCCAGCGTCGAGCACGGTCTCGGCGCCTGCAGAGGTCGAGTCGGACGAGCACCTCCAGCCCAAGCGCCTCCATCGTGCCGGAGATGCGGTCGTAGCTGGCGCCATCCCAGTCCCGTACATCTGACATACGATTGTACGTTATCACGTATGTCCCGCGTCGGAGCGGCCTCCCCGCCGAGCGTCCGCGTTGGCTCAGGCCCGCGCGAGGATCCCCGCCAGGCGTGCCCGTTGGCGCTTTGCGCCGCCGAGCAGGGACGCGTCCAGCAGGGCGCGCTTGTAGAGCCAGTGAACGTCCGCCTCCCAGGTGAAGCCGATGCCGCCGTGCGCCTGGATCGCCGAGGCAGTGACCTCCACGCCCGCCTCGGAGGCGGCGGCCTTGGCCATCGCCGCAGCCTCCCCCAGCCGCTGGGGATCGGCGTCCGCCGCCCACGCGGCGAAGGCCGTCATGGAGCGCGCCTTCTCGGTGTCCAGCAGCATTTGGGCGCAACGGTGCGAGACGGCCTGGTAGGAGCCGACGGGAACCCCGAACTGCTTGCGGTCCTTCACATACGCGACCGTCATCGTGAGAGCGCCCGCTCACACACACCGACAAGCTCGGAGGAGACAGCCACAAGCGCGCGATCTACAGCCCGCACGACGTCACCAGGGAGCGCCTCGCCCGCACCCTGAGGCACACTCACGCGGCCGGCCGGCCGGGTCGGGTCGATGGAGTCGACCGGCTCAACGGTCACGCCCTCGTGCGCCGGCACGCACACACGCGCGCCGCCCTCCTCGACGAGCACCAAGACCTCCGCGGCGGCGCCGCCGACAACAAGCTCCGCCACACCGTCACGGCAGACGCCGAGCGCGCCGATCAGCTCGCCGCCGGCAAGCCCCGGCAACCAGCGCTCTCGCTGCTCCTCAGAGCCCGCCTGCTCTATCACCGTGGCGGCAAGCACGGTCGGTAGGAACGGCACCGGCGCAACCGTGCTCCCCAACTCCTCGCAGAGGATCGAGAGCTCCACACAGCCGAGCCCCTGACCGCCGTAGCGCTCGGAGACGGCAATACCGGGCCAACCGAGCTCGCACAGCTCGCGCCACAGCCCCTCGTCAAAGCGACGGGCCTCGGCGTGTGCGCGGACGCGCTCGAAGCGCGAGCGCTCCCCGAGCAGCTCGCGCGCGGTGGATTGGATCTGGCGCTGGTCGTCTGTGAGAGCCCGAAGTCCATCAGGCGAGCGCCTTCAAGCTCGCGGGAGCCCGAGCACGCGCTCGGCGACAATGTTCTTCAGCACCTCGGTGGTGCCCCCCTCGATCGTGTTGCCGCGAGCACGCAAGAGCTCGTAGCTCCAGCTCGTGCCGGACGTGAGCGCCTCGGGACCGACGATCTCGGCCGCCATCTGAGTGAGTCGTTGGTTGGTGTCAGACCACAGCCACTTCACGAGCGAGCCCTCGGGCCCGGGCTGACCGTAGCGTTCGATGTCGGTAAGCCCCTTCCAGGCGAGCAGGCGGATCGACTCGCAACGGATGTGAAGGTCGGCGAGCGCGTCAGAGATACAGCGCATCCGTCGAGCATGCCCGCGCTCGCGCGCGCGGCGATCGTGTCGTCGAGCAGCTGGCGCAACCGCACCTGCAACACGAAGCCGAGCCCCGCGCGCTCGTTCATGAGCGTTGTGAGCGCCACCTTCCAACCGTTGCCCTCCCCGCCGACGACGTTCTCGTCGGGGATGCGGGCCTCCTCGATGAACAGCTCGTTGAACTCCGCCTCGCCGGTTATCTGGCGCAGCGGGCGCACCTGGACCGCCTCCTGGTCCATGTCCATCAGGAAGTACGTCAAGCCCTTGTGCTTGGGCGCGTCGCCATCGGTGCGCGCGACGAGCATGCACCACTTCGAGTACTGCGCGCCGCTCGTCCACACCTTCTGCCCGGTCACCACCCACTCGTCGCCGTCCTTGACCGCGCGCGTCTTCAACGACGCGAGGTCGGAGCCGGCGTCGGGCTCGGAGAAGCCCTGGCACCAGATCTCCTCGGCGGAGAGGATCGGAGCGAGGTAGCGCTCCTTCTGCTCGGGAGTGCCCCACACCATCAACGTGGGGCCGCCGAGCAGCAGGCCGAGCACGTTCGCGGGCAGTGGGACGCGCGCGAGCCCGATCTCCTCGAAGTAGATCGCCGACTCGGTGAGCGAGGCACCTCTCCCGCCGTACTCGACCGGCCACGCCGGAGCCGCCCAACCGGCGTCGTACAGCCGCCGCTGCCAGTCGCGGCGCCAAGCGTACTGCGCGTCTTCGCCGCCCTCGGTGGGCTCCACTGCAGGCCGGTTCTCGGCGAGCCACGCCGCGCAACTCCTCGCGAAACGCGGTCTCGCGCTCGCTGAAGGTCAGGTCCACTGGGGTGCTCGGCGTGTGGTCACAGCCTGTATTCAACTACGACTGTGCACGACAAGCTCGTCGACCTCGAGTCGACCGACCTTCACCTTGGTCACATCGAGCTTTCCGACCGCCGCGCGCTTGATCGCAAGCCTGCGGATCGCGACCGCGCCCACGGCGAGCGCGCCGAATGCGCTGGCGCCGAGCGCGAAGGAGCCCACAGCAACCGAGCCGACGGAAAGGCCTGCCGGCCGGCGCCCTTGCACTTCGACGCTCCACGACGCTTACGCTTCTTGCGCTTGAGCTTGTGTGCAACCGCGCATGAGGCGCCACGCGAGCATCGCGGCAGCGGCGGCTTTCCGCCGCTGCGCACGAGTAGGGCGCTTGACCGCCTCTGCGTTGTGCCTTGAGCTTGGTCATATGACCCAGGCTAGCGGGTGCTCCACACCTCCCCCACCCCTTCAAAGCCGAGCGCACGCTTGGTGGCTTCGGTGAGGTCGAAGTCGCGACCGGCAACGTATGGCCCACGGTCGACGACCGGCACGCGCACGGTGTGCCTGCCGTAGCGGAAGGTCACGAGCGTGCCGCAGGGAAGCGTCTTGTTGGCGACCCCCATCGTGGAGCTCGTGAGCTGGCCGCCGCACGCGAGTCCCCCTCCGCCGCCGTACCAGGAGGCGCCGGCGAGCCGGTAGACCCGGAGGGTCCCCACGTTGCGCCCAACGCGCAGGTCTGCAGCGTCGCCGGGGAACAGCACGCGCACCCGCTCGGTAAGCAGGCGGTGTGGGGTGTAGCGCAATTTGAAGTGACCACGAGCGCCGGTGGAGGAGTGCGCGATCGTGCGCCACCCGTGGCGGGCATGGCGCTGCAGATCGACGGGCCGTCCGGCGAGCGAGGGCCGCAGTGTGCCGGTGACGGTGGCGGTGCGTCCGTCGAGCACGTCGAGCGACTCCCGCCGGATGCGCAGCTTCAGATGTACGGGGGCAGCCGGTGGTTCGACCGACTTTGAAGCCGGGACGTCAACAGGCACGACGGGTCCCGGGAGCAGGGGTAGCAATAGATCTCCTTGGTATCCGCCTACGGGGTTAGCTGTCGGGCTCACGTCCGCTGGCACGCGTCCACACGTGCTTCAGTCAGACGTTACGGCGGCAACAGCCGCCGATTCGCCCCATCCAGGCCTCTGAGAGACAGGCCCGGCAGTGGGTCCCCCGCTCGCCTCCATGGACGGAGACGACTCGGCAGGGTTAGGCAGTCAGAAAGACGCTAGTGGACGAATAGCGGCAATCAGTGTGTGTTGGGGCACACACGCTAACGGGCGTTTGTGCTAGTCACTCTCGCCCCGACTGACGCCGCCAAGCCGGTTGAGCATCATCGCCTCGGCCATGCGCAGCAGGCCGATCGTGGTGTGAGGACGCGCTTCGCTGGAGCGTACAGAGACGTCTGAGCCGTGTGGGCCGAGCACCTCGACGATCGTGCAGACGTTGCCGATCTCGCAGTCATCGCCGTAGCGCCCTTCGAGCGCCTCCATCTGCGCGGCGACTACCTGGCCGATCTTGGATTGGTCAAAGGTCATCTGATGATTCTCCCCTAGGCGTTGGTTGAAGGCGGCGGCGTAGGAGCTCGTCGGTGTCGTAGCCATCTTCCGCCTTGGCGACCAGTTCATCAATCAGGTCATCGGTGATTGGCCTGCCGGTCACGGTCCTGCCGTACTCCTTGTCCTCCCGCATCCCGATGACTTTACCCGACACCATTTGACGGCTCCGAATAGGATCAACGGACCATGTCGATCGACCCACCATTCTCAAACTACGAGCACGAGATATACGTCGCGGGAATGCTGGGTGGGCGCAAGCCGGCGCGGCCGCTGGACTGGCGGGAGCTGGAGCGAGACGCGTACGCGATGCTGCCGCGCGGTCCCCGCGGGTTACATACAAGGCGGGGCGGGGCTCGGAGAAACGATTCGCGCCAACCGCGAGGCATTTGACGCGTGGAGGATCGTGCCGCGGATGTTGCGGGACGTCTCAGAGCGAACGCTGGAGCGCACTGTGCTCGGAACCAAGATGCAGGCGCCGGTGTTGATGGCGCCGATAGGGGTGCAAACCGTGGCGCACGAGGATGGTGAGCTGGCGAGCGCGCGCGCGGCGGCACACGTGGGTGTGCCGCTCATCGCGAGCACCGCGGCGTCGCACACGATCGAGCAGATCGCGGAGGCGGCGGGAGAGCAGAGCTGCTGGTACCAGCTGTACTGGCCGCGCGACAGGGAGCTCGCACGCAGCTTCATCGACCGCTCGGAGAAGGCAGGGTACGAGGCGATCGTAGTGACGCTCGACACATGGCTGCTCGGATGGCGTCCCGGCGGACCTGACAGACGGCTTCCTGCCCTTCCTGCGGGGGGAGGGGAACGCGAACTACCTGCAAGACCCGGTGTTCCGTGCGGCTCTGCCAAAGCCACCGGAGGAGGATCTCGCCACCGCCGTGGCTTACTGGGCGTGGCAGTTCTCAAACCCCTCGGTCACCTGGGACGACCTTACGTTCCTCCGCGAGTGCACGAAACTGCCAATCGTGCTGAAGGGGATCCAGAGCGCAGAGGATGCGAAGCTTGCGGTGGAGCACGGGATCGAGGGGATCATTGTGTCCAACCACGGCGGCCGCCAGGTGGACGGGGCGATCGGCGCCCTACAAGCCCTTCCAGGCGTAGTGGAGGCCGTTGGGGGCAGTTGTGAGGTGTTGTTCGACAGCGGGATCCGCTCCGGGGCAGACGCGCTGAAGGCATTGGCGCTCGGCGCCCGTGCGGTGTGCTTGGGACGTCCCTACGTGTGGGGACTTGCGCTCGGGGGCGAGCAGGGTGTCATTGAGGTGTTGAGGGCATTCCTCGCCGACCTCGACCTCAACATGGCGCTCTCCGGCCACGCGAGCATCGACGAGGTGGGGATGCGCTCGTTGGTGGGGGACTCGCGGGCACGCGCGGAGTAAGGCTTACTTCGCGCACGCGCGCGCGAGTCACCCCAAATGCGATACACACAACACACCCCTTCGACATTGACGGGGCGCCCATGACCCGCGACAATCGAGCGTAGATGGCAAACCCCGACCGCTTGACCGGGCTTGACTCGGCGTTCCTGCACCTCGAGGACCACAGCCCCGCGCACATGCACGTGGCGTCAGTGATGGTGTTCGAGGGGAAGGCGCCGAAATACGAAGAGTTCGTGGATCACATCCTCTCGCGGTTGCACCTCGTGCCGCGGTATCGCCAAAAGCTCGCGTTCGTGCCGTTCGGGCAAGGAAGGCCGGTGTGGGCGGACGACCCGCACTTCAACCCGAGGTACCACATCCGCCACACGGGCTTGCCCAGTCCCGAGGACGAGACCGAGCTGAAGCAGCTTGCGGGGAGGGTGTTCTCCCAGCGCCTGGACCGCTCCAAGCCGTTGTGGGAGATGTGGTTGGTGGCGCACATGGCGGGGGAACGGTTCGCGGTGATCGCAAAGACCCACCACGCGCTCGTGGATGGGATCTCGGGTGTGGACATCACGACCGTGCTGTTCGACGCCGCGCCCGAGCCGCTGCAGCCCCCACGGGCGCCGGCGCCATGGGTGGCGCGACCGCTGCCGGGACAGGCGAAGCTGCTGGGAGACGCGCTGCTGGAGCGCTCGACCGTGCCGGGCGAGATGCTGAGGGGGACGCGAGCGATACTGAGAACGCCACGTAAAGCGCTCGCCCACCTCAAGGAGACGGTGGTGGGCGTAGGAGCGACGACTTTGGCGGGGGTAAGCGCGCCGGCTCCTCCCAGCCCGTTCAACGTGGACATCACCTCGCACCGCCGCTACACGTGGGTGGACGGCGATCTGGCGCAGTTCAAGGCGATCAAGAACGCGCTCGGGGGGACGCTCAACGATGTGGTGCTGGCGGTCGTGAGCCTCGCGCTGGGGCGGCACTTGCGCACGCAGGGGCTCAACACGGAGGGGTTGGTGTTGAAGGCGATGGTGCCGGTGTCGGTGAGGGCGGAGGTGGAGCGCGGAGCACTCGGGAACCGTGTGGCGGCGATGTGGGCGCCGCTGCCAGTTGGGGTGCCAGATCCCGCGGAATGCCTCGCCCAGGTGAGACTCGAGATGGACGGGCTCAAGAACTCCGGGCAGGCGGTGGGGGCGGAGGTGTTGACCAACCTCGCGGGGTTCGCGCCGCCAACGATCTTGAGCCAGGCAGCCCGTCTACAGGCACGGCAGCGGTTCTTCAACCTGGTGGTGACGAACGTGCCGGGGCCGCAGTTCCCGTTGTACCTGTTGGGGAGAAAGCTGAAGGCGCTCTACCCGGTGGTGCCGCTCGCGCGCAAGCAGGCGTTGGGGGTTGCGGTGATGAGCTATGACGGGCACCTGGGGTTCGGGTTGTTGGGCGACTACGACGCCTTGCCGGAGCTCGAGACGATCGCCTACGAGCTGGAGCGGTCGATCGCGGCACTCGCCACAGCCGCAGGGGTGGGCACACGCAAGCGACGCACCCCTCGCCCACGGGCGACGGCGACGCGCTAGCTTGCAGCGCGTGAACACGGAGGGCCGAGCAGGAGCGAGCCTGCGCACGAGTGATGGTGCGCCGACGATCGCAGCGGGGGGCCGATGAGCGGCTTGCGCGTGGCACTGTGCCAGATGAACGCGACCGTGGGGGATTTGGGCGGTAACGCGGAGAAGATCCAAGCCGGCATCGAGCTGGCGAAGGGAGAGGGGGCGCAGTTGGTGCTGTTTCCCGAGCTGGCGCTCACCGGATACCCCCCTGAGGATCTGTTGCTGCGCGAGCACTTCCTGACCGATACGGGCGCGGTACTCAACGAGCTGGCGGCGAGCACGACCGGGATCGTCGCGATCGTGGGCTTCCCCGAGCGGATCGAGGGCGCGCGGCGTGGTCCCGCGCCGGGCTCTGTCGGGCCGGTGGCAACGGTGGTGCACAACTCCGCGGCGGTGCTCGCGGACGGCAAGGTGGGGAGCGTGTACCGCAAGGTTCACCTCCCCAACTACGGGGTGTTCGATGAGCAGCGGTACTTCAAGTCGGGTGAGCCGGGCGGGACGGTCATCGACATCGGAGGTCACAAGGTGGGTGTGACCGTGTGCGAGGACCTGTGGGTGGCGGGCGAGCCGGCGAGCGCGGAGGCCGGCAAAGGCGCCCAGTTGATCGTGAACATCTCGGCCTCCCCCTACCACGCCGGCAAGGGGTTGGAGCGCGAGCGGTTGTTCGGCGAGCGGGCGCGCGAGACGGGCGCTTGGATCGCCTTCTGCGCGCTGGTGGGTGGGCAGGACGAGCTGGTGTTCGACGGTCATTCCTTCGTGCTCGACCCCACCGGAAGAACGGTGGCGCGAGGGACGCAGTTCGTTGAGGGCATGGTGATCTGCGATTTGCCTCCAGAGGATGAGGGGGATTGGCCGCGTGCCGGCGTGTCGAGCGCGGCGGGTGGCGATCCGAGTCCGCCGCCTCCGGTCAGCGAGCGCGTGGTGGAGGTCTATGAGGCGTTGACGCTCGGGCTGAGGGACTACGTGGAGAAGAACGGCTTCACGCAGGTGGTGTTGGGATTGTCGGGCGGGATCGACAGTGCGCTCGTGGCGTGTTTGGCCGTGGATGCTTTGGGGGCGGAGCGGGTGAATGTGGCGGTGATGCCGTCCCAGTGGTCCTCGAGCGGGACGCAGGGGGACGCTCGCGAGCTCGCGAGGGCGCTCGGAGTGCGCGCGCACGAGCTACCGATCGAGGGAGCGATGGAGGCGTACCTGCAGACGTTGAGCAGGGATTTCGCCGGGTTGGAGCCGGACCTCACCGAGGAGAACCTGCAGGCACGGGTGCGGGGGAACCTGCTGATGGCGCTATCCAACAAGTTTGGGTGGTTGGTGCTGACGACCGGGAACAAGTCGGAGATGTCGGTGGGGTACACGACGCTGTACGGCGATCTCGCGGGTGGGTTCGCGGTGATCAAGGACGTGCCGAAGACGCTCGTGTACGAGCTGGCGCGGTGGCGCAACGATCCGGATGCGGCTGAGCGGCTCAGCGAGGGGCCGGGGGCCTCAGGGGAGCGTGTGGTGGCGCCGATACCGGTATCGATCATCGAGCGTCCCCCCTCGGCTGAGTTGCGCAAGGACCAGGTGGATCAGGATTCGCTGCCGCCGTATGACGTGTTGGACCGCATCTTGCACGGGTACGTCGAGCTGGACCGCAGCCGCGAGCAGCTGATCTCAGAAGGATTGCCGCGAGAGGACGTGGAGCGGGCGACGCGGTTGGTGGACGTCGCGGAGTACAAGCGCAGGCAGGCCCCACCGGGGATCAAGATCACTGAGCGGGCGTTCGGGCGCGATAGGCGCATGCCGATCACGAACGCCTACCGGGGGTGAGGGTGCGCAAGGCAACCCGCGTGTCCGCTATATCGCGCATTGCGCCGCGACGAGCCGTGACGGCCGCGCTCATGGGGCTCCGAGCTCGCGTGCCGGCCCTATCGCGCGTCGCGCCGCGACGAGCGGCGGCGGTCGCGCTCGTCGGGCTCTGCGCGGTGGCGGTGGGCGCATGCGGGGACACCCTCCAGGATCAGCCGATCGCACCGCAGGCATTGGAGAGCGTGATCGTGAAGAGCCGCTTCCCGGTGTACTGGCTTGGGTTCAAGTTCCAGGGTATGAGGATCACTGGCGTCACGATCGACCCCGGCGGGGCAGTGACGATTCGCTACGGGGACTGCTTGGTGGGTGGGCAGTACACATGCGTGACCCCGATCTCGGTGGTGAGCTCGCCCGACAACAGCTTCATCCCAGGCGCGACGACGGGACGAACCGTGAGCGTGAGACGTGCGACGGTGGTGTCGTCACAGAGCGGGAGGACACTCGCGATGGCGACGGGGAGCGTGGTGGTGGGCGTCCACGCGCGCGACCCCACGCTCGCGAATGCCGCCGTCACGACGATGGCGCCGTTGAACAAGGTGGGGTTGCCATTACAGCCACTCCCCCCGGCGGTCCCGAACACGGGGTTCGACCGCGTACCGATCCCAAGCGAGCTTCCCCCAGGCGCGACGATCCCCCAGCCACACGGAACCTAGAGGACACCCCGCCGCCTCGTCGCACCCGACAAGAGCGCGACGGCGCTCCCCCTTGCCTTCCATCCTTCACGTGCGCAGGGTGCGACGGCACCCCTCCCATCCTTCGCGCCCCGGAGGGCGCGAAGTGGCACTGGCTAGGTCTGGAGGGGGCGCACGGCGATCGTCATGCGCGTGAGCGCACAGGTGCGACCGTTGTCGTCTGTGATCGTGACGTCCCACATCCAGGTGGTGCGACCGCGGTGAAGACGGGTAGCGTGCGCGTGAACCGTCCCTGCTGTGATAGGGCGCAGGAAGTTGGTGTTGTTGGACATCCCCATCGCCACATTCCCTTCGGGGAGAACGGCAAGGCCGGTGGCGACCGAGGCGACGGCCTCCGCGATCGAGGCGTACACCCCGCCGTGCACTAGCCCGGCGGGCTGCTTGTGGTCGTCGCGCACCACCACTTGCGCGCGTACCTCTGTGTCTGAGATCTCCAGGAATTCGAGCCCGTACAGGCGGTCGAAGCCGTGCACGGCGGCGTTGATATCGGCGACTGCCGGCATACCCATCGGCGCGCCACGATAGCCTAAGCCTTGTCGCGAACGTCCCAAGGACTCGCGACCTGAACATGACAGACCTCGACTCACTCCCACCCGACCAGCGCGCCGTGCTGTCGCTCGTGCTCGACCGCGGCAAGAGCTACAGGGAGGTGGCGGAGATGCTGGGAATCCCCGAGACCGCGGTGAGAGACCGCGCGTACGGCGCGCTCGACGCTCTCGGCGGCGGGCCCACCCGCACGAGCGCCCCACGCTCCACTCCGACAACACCCGCCGCTATGTCGAGCGCCCCACCCTCACCTGGGCGCCGCCCACCGCTTGGTGGCGTGTCCGGATCGGGACGCTCCCCCGCAGGCTCACGCTTGGGCGGGGCGCTGTTGCTCGGCGGCATCCTTGTGGCAGTGGTCGTGGCAGTGATCCTCCTAACCGGTGGAGGCGGTAAATCGTCGGGCAGCGGCGCATCGACCTCCGCCTCGACTTCAACGTCCACGACAGCCACGCATACGACCTCCACTTCGACGTCGACCGCGAAGCCGAAAATCGACAAGAAGATCTCGCTTGAAGCGGTGGAACCGTCGCTGAAATACAGCGGCGAAGCGTACGTGCTGTCGCAGGGCAAGCGGCGCGCGTTCTATGTCACCGCGCATGGCCTCCCCCCATCTCAGGGCTTCTTCTACGCGGTGTGGCTGTACAACTCGCCCTCCTCATCGGCGCCGCTGGGACGCTCTCCCACGGTGGGCTCCGACGGCAAGCTGGAAGGCGGTGGCCCGCTCCCCTCCAACGCCCGCGACTACGCGAAGATGGTCATCTCACGCGAGACCTCCACTCACGCCACTCACCCCACCCAGATAGTGCTGAGCGGCGACTTCGCGCTCCACTAACCCCCTCCTCTCATCGACAGGCCGCCCGAGGCGGACCGTCAGGGAAGGAGCTTGCCGGGATTCATAATGCCGTCGGGGTCAAGCTCGGCCTTGAGGGCGCGTAGCGCTCGGATGCCCTCGCGCCCGACCTCTCCCTCCATCCACGGCGCGTGGTCGCGTCCGACCGCGTGATGGTGGGTGATCGTCCCTCCCCCCTCCACGATCGCTGAGCCGGCGGCCGCCTTCACCGCCTGCCACTGCGCGATCTCCTCCCCCTCGAGCTGGCGCGCGAGGAGGGTGAAGTACAGCGACGCCCCGGTCTCATAGAGGTGGGAGACGTGGCACATCACCAACCCGGGCGTACCGCATGCTTGCAACGCCTGGTCGATCGCCTCCCCCACCCTTCCGTGCAACGCCTCCACGTTCGACCACTGTGTGGCGGTCTCCAACGTCTCCACCATCACCCCTTGGGTGAGCAACTCGTCGCGCAGGTAGGGGGCCGAGAAGCGCGACTTCACCCACGCCTCTCCGGGCGACCGACCCACGGGCAGGCCCCCGTGGCTGCGTACGATCCCCATCGCGCGGTGGCGGCGTATCGCCACCTCCTCTGCGTCCCCCTCGAAGCCGAAGATCGCCAGACAGCCGCCTCCGTACCCCCGCACACCCAAGTAGGCCCGTCCGGCGCGCCCCTTCACGCCCCCCGTGCCCGCCAACGCGAGCGACATGCGGGTCTCACCCTCGTCTGAGAGTCGCGCCACGTCGGGCGCGGCGTGGCGTTGGGCCAGATCACGTAGGGCATTCACGCCCGCGGCGAAGTCCTCGAAGAACACCCCCTCGTAGATGCGCTCAGCGGGTGCTCTGCGGACGCGCAGCGCCAGCTCGTCGATCACTCCGAGCGTCCCCTCCGACCCCACCACCAGCTCCCGCAGCGACGGACCGGCGGCGCTCGCCGGGAGCGCTGCGAGGTCGATGTCCCCAATTGGAGAGCACATCCCCAATCCTCTCACCATCCGCTCGAAGCGCCCATACCCTGTCGAGGCCTGCCCCGCGGAGCGCGTCGCGGCACACCCTCCAACGGACACATACTCGAAGGATTGCGGGAAGTGGCCGAGTGTGAGCCCCTTCTCGGAGAGCCAACGCTCAAGCTCGCGCGCCCGCATCCCTCCCTCCACGGTGACGGTGAGCGACGCTTCGTCCAGGTCCACCACGCTCCCCATCCGGCTCATGTCGAGCGCCACCACCGCCCCATGGGTCCCACGGAGCGGCTCCACCCCGCCCACCACACTCGTGCCCCCACCGAAGGGGACAACTGCGAGCGACCACCTCCCACACGCGGAGAGCAACCCCCTCAGCTCCTCTCGCGAGCCGGGGTAGAGCACCGTGTCGGGCGCTCCCTCGGGCATCCCCGCGCGCAGGCGCACGAGGTCGGGGTAACCCTTCCCGGCAGCGTGCCTCACGCGCTCGGCGTGGTCATCACGGACGTTCCCCACCCCCACCACCTCGCCCAACGCTTTGCGCGCATCGGCGGAGAGCGCCGTCGAGGGCAGTCTCACGTGTTCGAGCGCCACCGGCGGACGCGGGGCCTCAGCGACACCAACCGTCTCGCGCAGAAAACCCAACGCGTGGGGAGGCAGTGCTGAGGGGTGCTCTGGGTCCCCCCACCCCCACCACCGCATCGCTGGGCGGGACCCCAAGCCCACCTCTGACCGCGGCTCGGAGCTCATCGCCGCAGAACCTTCCTGGCGGCGACGCGCGAGCGTGGGAGCGTGGCGCTCACATTCATGCCACCGTCTCCCCGCCGGCGATCCGCTCCAACCCCTCGAACGCCTCATCGATCGTGGAGGCAGCCGCACGCCGCACGAGACGGCTGCCGAGGCGCGCGAAGAACCCCTGTGTGGCCTGCCTCATCTCGATCGTCACTTCCGCGAGCGGTCCGTGGGCGCCGTGGCCGTCCACCAACCGTATCTCCGTCTCAGCGCTCTTCAACACCCGCGCGAACGGCGTGTTCTCGACCTGCTGGCTCCACACCACCCGCCACGGCTCCGGGGTGTCGAGCAGCTTGAAGTCGGCCCTCACCATTTTCCCTTTGGGACTCATCAACACCTCGGTGAACGCCCCGTCCTCCACTGCCTCCACCCGGTGCACCCGCGGCCACCAGCGAGGCAGGTGGTGCGGATCGCCCACCACCTCCCACAGCTCCTCGGGCGAGACGGCGATGGTACGGGTGCGTTGAACGGTGGGCACCTTACCCGCAGGCCTATGAGCGGTCGGCCTGTGGATGCCAGCCGTCGCACTCGAGCGCAGGCGTGCTGGTAGCACGTCGAGCATCGAGGGTGGCGGCTGGCGCCGTAGGCCGACCGCTCATCGAACTATCTTGCGTAGATCGCGCACGAGGAGAAGGTGCTTCAAGTGGGTGGTCACCGCCGCGAGGTTCTCGAGCGCCTCCACCGCGTCGTTACGCCGCTCAGGATTGCGCGAACGCAGCGCCGGCGCGAGGATCTGCTGCAACAGGCTCGCCTCGCGGTCGGCGGAGGAGCGGAACACCCTCAGGTTGCGCCCCCCACGCCGTACCGGGCGAGCTCGGACACCGCGCTCACGATCTCCCGCTCGGTCTCATCGAAGTAGCGCACCCCCCCGCGCATCTCCCCCTTCACGACCCCATACTCGTCCAGCTCACGCACGAGCTTCTCGTCGGCGCCGGTCTCCTCGAGCACGTCCTCGAGCGAGTAGAGCGCCCCCGTCCCCTCGCGAACGCTCATGCTCGTGCGCCAAACCCGCTTTCCCCCATCGTGCGCGGGACGTGGCATTGCCGCCTCGTCGGTGCGCCCGGCGGCGAGCTCTTGGCGGATCACCCGCAAGGGAAGAAACTCGTCGCGCTGCATCCGCAGGATCGTGCGCAACCGCGCCACGTCGCTCTGCGTGTACAACCGGTACCCGCCCGGGGTGCGCCTGGGAGTAAGCAGCTTCTGGTCCTCGAGGTAGCGGATCTTGGAGATCGAGATGTCGGGGAATTCCTGCACCAACGCCTTGCACACGGCCCCGATCGTGAGCGCCTTCTGACGGTCCTTTCCGCCGCCGGCCTTCTCAGGCGGGGTTGGCTCGGCGACTTCGACCTCGCTCTGACGCGGCTGGGCTTGCGGGGCGGTAGCCATCAGCGTGCGTGGTAGGTGAGCTTGTACTTGCCGATCTGCACCTCATCGCCCTCCTGCAGGCGTTGCGACTCGATCCGCGAGCGGTTCACGTACGTCCCGTTGAGCGACCCGCAGTCGTCCAGGTACCAGCTGTCGCCCCGCTGAACCAGCAACGCGTGATCGCGCGAGACGGTCACATCGTCGAGGAACACATCGCAGTCGGGGCGCCTCCCGATCGTCATCCGCTCCCCCTCACCGCGAAGCTCTCACCCGCGCGACCCCCTCCGGCGCGGATCACAAGCGCGGGACCATGCGCCGCTATCTCGCCCACCTCCACCGGCACGAGCTCTCCCGCGTCGTCGATACGGTAGGTGGCGGTCACCGGCTCCCCGCCCGGACCCTCACCGCGCGGCAACAGCGCGCCGCAGCGCGGACAGTAGTTGGCTCCCTCGTCGCCTACGAAACCGCACTCTGAGCAGTGCAAAGCCATCGCTCGCTCCCCCGCCTCTACACCTCGTCGGCCGAGGCTCCGCCCGCTCGATTTGCGAGGATGTCGGTGAGCCGCTTCACGTCGTCCCCTGAGATCGAGACCTCACCGTCCCTGTGTTGATCTCGCAAACGGCTCACCAGCTCGGCGCGCAGAATGTCGATCTTGCCGTGCAACAAACGCCGCTTGTAGGAGATCTCCATCTCCTCCTCGGTGAGCTCACGGATGACCTCCTTGAGCTCGCTATCTGTCATCGAGCCGAGGTCGGGAAAGGTGTCCATCGCGGGCGATCTCCTCTTGCGCAAGGATTCAAGGACGGGAACTGCAGTTGCTGCGATGCTTCGGTTCGAAGTATAGACCATAAGGTGAAGTAGAGCTTGAGACTCTTGGAGCAAAGATACGGGATGCACCCCGAGCCGATCGGCTCTCCCGGATGAGGCTCGCCCTCACCCGCTCCCAAGCGCTCCCGCTCGGCCTCATCGTGGTGGCGATCCTCGCGGGCGGCGTCGCGCGAGGGACAGCGATCGGCAGTAACACCCACCTCTCGGCGGACGAGAACGGGTACGTGGCGAACGCCAACCGGATGCTCGGGGGCGAACGGTATGCGACCTTCAAGTGGCCACCCGTCACCTCCATGGCGTTCGCCGTCGCGACGCGCCTCTCCGGCCACCACTCGCTGAAGCTGGCCATGCAGGCCGGCGGCCCCGCCCAGTACATGCAGCTTGCGATCGGGGTGGTGACGCTCGCGCTCGTGGCCGCGCTAGCCTGGATCCTCGCGGGGCCGTGGGCCGCGGTGATCGCCACGACACTGGTGGCCGTCTATCGGCCTCTGGTCGTAGCCACCCGCACGTTCCTGAGCGAGCCGCTCGGCGCGCTCGTGCTCGTCGCGGCCGTGGGGGCAGCGGTACTCGCACGCAGGCGCTTCGGCGACCGTCGCGAGCTGCTTACGATCGCCGCCGCGGGGGTGGTGGGAGGGATCGCCTGCCTCACGCGTGGTGATCTGGCAGTGGGCATGGGCGTGATCGCGCTCGCGCTTGCCCTCGCCGGACACCCCACCCGGCGTCGGGGGTTGCTGCGCGGCGGGGTGTATCTCGCGGCGCTGCTTCTCACCCTCTCCCCCTGGCTCATCTACGCCTCGAACGTGGAGGGCCGCTTCGTGCCGATCACCACCGCGGGACCCCATGCCTTCTTCATCGGCACCTACCTGCCCGGCAAGGGCCTGCTGGTGCCCACCGAGGAGCAGTTGGCACCCGAGGTGTGCCGACGCTTCCCGCGCGATTGCGGACGCTACTGGGAGCACAGCGCGGCCCCCGTGTTCCGTCTGATCGAAGCGCGCCATCCAGACCTTTCGGCGACGGCGGCGGTGAACAAGGAAAACCTCGAGAACATCCGCAAGTACGCGCTCGGCAAACCCGCCGCTTTCACGTCGATGCTGTGGAGCAAGTTCTGGAAGATGTGGGTGAACGTGTGGAGCGGAGGCAACGGCACCTACAACCCCGACACCAACCAACCCCAGCACACGATCTACCTCCTGCTCGCCTGGGTCGGGTTGCTCGCGGGGATCGCCCTCACACGCCGCTTCGCGCTGATCGTGAGCGCCGCCGTGCTGCTCTCGATCGCCGCGCTCGCGACACTCTTCAACGACCAGCCTCGCTACAACGTGAGCTTGATGGCGCTGCTGCTGTGCGCAGGCACGGCGGGCGCGTGGCTCGCCGGCGAGCGGCTCATCGCGATGCGGCGCGAACGCGCAGCCAAACCGGCGCCAAAGGTGCCTGTCGTCGCTCGTTAGGCACCGGCCCGAGCGCGCAGCTGTGCCTGTCCCGAGCGCACATAAAGCGCGCTGGCGACAAGCGCGAGCGCGAGCCCTATGTAGAGGAGCACTTCAGCGAGATCCCCCAAACCCGTCATCGCGAAGAAGAGCGCGCCCATCAGCGGCGCCACCGACACGCGGCCGGGCCAGTTGATGCGCAGATCCACCCCCCGCTTGAGGGCGTACCGGCCAAGCACCACCATCGCGAGCTCGCGTACGACCAGCACGGCAAGTGCCCAGCGCGGGAGCAGGTCAAAACGCCAGCACACCACCACCCCGCTCACCACCAGCAAGCGGTCGGTGATCGGGTCCATGAGCGTCCCCAGGCGGGAGTATTGGGCGGTGACACGCGCAGCGATCCCATCGGCATAGTCGCCCCACCCGATGACAGCGAAGAGGGTCGCTGCAAGCGCATCCACCCCATCGTCGCTCGATAGCGCCACCACCAGGAACACCGGGATCAACGCGAGCCTGAAAAAACCGATCGCGTTGGGGATCGTCCAAGGCCGCAGTGGTTGACCGGCAAGTGTCTGTGGCGGCGGGGGCCCCGAGCGGTCGAGGCCAACCAACCGTCGAACTGTGAGGCGGGGCATGGGCGACATCCTATGTGGAGGTTCTACCCGAGTGACATCGCCGTCAGGGGCATACCCGAAGGCACAGGCAGGTGGCTGGGCAGCGGCCTTTGATACGGCCTTTGATACAACAGCCATGACCTACGCGATTTGCGCTTAACCCCCGACAAGGAGCCCCCTCAAATGGCTTACTCCGTACCGCCGCTCCCCTACGCGTATGACGCGCTCGAGCCGCACATCGACAAGCTGACGATGGAAATCCATCACGACAAGCACCACCAGGCGTATGTGGACAAGGCCAACGCCGCGCTCGCCGGCACCCCGCTCGAGAGCGCATCCGTGGAGGACGTGCTGAAGGATCTCTCCCAGGTCCCCGAGGACAAGCGCACAGCGGTGCGCAACAACGCGGGCGGCCACTACAACCACTCGCTCTTCTGGGAGTCCATGTCTCCAATAGGAACCCACCCACCCGGCGAGCCCTCAGGCGCGTTGGCCGAGGCGATCGACTCCACGTTCGGCTCCTTCTCGGACTTCCAGGCGAAGCTGAAGGAAACGGGCATCAACCAGTTCGGCTCGGGCTGGTCTTGGCTCGTCCACGACGGCTCCGGCCTCGCCGTCGTCGGCACCCCCAACCAGGACAACCCCATCTCCGCCGGCTCCACCCCGCTGCTCGGTGTCGACGTCTGGGAGCACGCCTACTACCTCCACTACCAGAACCGCCGCCCCGACTACCTCGACGCGTGGTGGAACACGGTCAACTGGGAGAAGGTCGCCGAGCGCTTCAGCTCCGTGTAAAGCGCCGACCGGCAACGGGGGACGCCTGCTCGAGCATCGACTCGAGTACGGCGTCCGCCTCGGATTCCTGCTCGACGGCGGCGGCCTCCAGGGCGGCGAGTTTCTCCGGGGTCATGGCCGTTGCATCCTCGTTGGCGGCGAGCCACTCGCGTGCCTCGGCTGCCGCGCGCTCATCGCGCTCGACGGTCTTGCCGGCAGCGTAGTAACGATCGATCTCCTTGAAGAGCTCGTCCACGAGCTGATCGGTGGGGACCTTCTTCAGGGGCTCGCCCTTTGAGTAGATCATCCCCATGTCCTTCGCGCCCGTGATGCCGAAGTCGGCGTGGCGGGCCTCACCGATGCCGTTGACCGCGCAGCCGAGCACCGACACCTCGATCGGGTCCTCATACGCTTCCAAGCGGCGCTCCACTTCGGCGACGACCGTGTCCATGTCGAATTGCAGGCGCCCGCAGGTTGGGCAGGCGATGAGCACAGGGCCGCGCTCGCGCAGCTTGAGTGCCTTGAGGATCTCCCAGGCGACCTTCACCTCCTCCTCGGCGTGGAAGGTGGAGAGCGAGATGCGAATCGTGTC
The DNA here is from genome assembly GCA_963702905.1 of uncultured Solirubrobacterales bacterium. Taxonomy (GTDB): domain Bacteria; phylum Actinomycetota; class Thermoleophilia; order Solirubrobacterales; family Solirubrobacteraceae; genus Palsa-744. Next base: position 2,252,916 of record OY969769.1, on the reverse strand, counting down.
GCCGATACCGTCGGCGAGCAGCGTGCCTAGCCCGACCGCCGACTTCAGCGAGCCCGACCACTTCGTGCCGGCCTCGGTGACGCCGAGGTGCAGCGGGTAGGTGATCCGCTCGGAGAGCAATCGGTTGGAGGCGATCGTGTTTGGGACCGAGGTCGACTTCATCGACACCTTGAAGTTGTGGAAGTCCAGGCGCTCCATCAGCTCGACGGTCTCAAGCGCCGCCGTGACTAGCGCCTCGACGGGGTTCTCGTACTCGAGCTCGCGCAAATGCTTGGGGAGCGAGCCAGAGTTGACCCCCACCCGCAGCGGAGTTCCACGACGCTTGGCAAGCTCGATCACCTCGGCCACCTTCTCCGGGCCGCCAATGTTGCCCGGGTTGAGGCGCACGCAGTGGGCGCCCGCGTCGATCGCCTTCAGCGCGAGCGTGTGGTTGAAGTGGATGTCGGCAATGATCGGGATCGGGGACTCCACGACGATCCGCTTGAGCGCCTCCGCGTCCTGCTCGCGAGGGACCGCCACACGCACGATGTCGGCGCCCGCCTCGGCGACCTTGTGGATCTGGTCCATCGTGGCCGCGAGGTTCGCGGTCTCGGTCTTCGTCATCGTTTGCACCGCCACGGGGGCGCCGCCCCCGATGGGAACGGGCCCGACGTGAATCTGACGCTCGGAGGCCATGTGCGCATTGTATGGCCACGCCTGGACTCACCCCGACTCAGGGCTGGTCAGCGTAAGCTGGCGCTCGCATGCCCCGCTCGCGGTCCTCCTATGGCGATGTGTACGCCACCGCCCCCCACCCCTTCGCCCGGATCGCCTCACCGCTCGCGGCGCGCGCCCGCAGACGCCGTCACGAGCGCTTCTTCGCGCTGACTGGACTACGTCCCGGCGCGCGCGTGCTCGACGTGGGCTGCGGCCGCCTGGGTTTGCGGGCGCTCGAGCCCAACCTCGACATCACAGGCGTCGATCTGGCCGACCAGCCCGGCTACCCCGGACCATTCGTACGGGCCGACGCCACCTCCCGCCTGCCGTTCGCGGACGGGGAGTTCGACCTTGTCTACTGCTCCAGCGTGGTGGAGCACGTGCAGACTGAGCGCAGGAGTGCCTTCGCGGCTGAGCTTCGCCGGGTGGGGCGTGGCTGGTTCGTGCAGACACCCGCGCGGTCTTTCCCGATCGAGCCCCATGCGCTGCTGCCGTTCGTGCACTGGCTCCCGGGTCCGCTGCGCCGCCCCTACTGGCGCCTGGGCGCGGCAGACGCAGCCGAGGAGATCTCGCTGCTCTCGCGGCGAGAGATGGAGCGACTGTTCGGCCCCGCGCTGCCCGAGCGCCTGGGGCCGCTGGTCAAGAGCTGGGTGTGCGTGCGGGCGACACCGACCGTCCCAGCCGCGGGCGACTGACCGCCCCGGGCCTCAGCCGCCGAGGCGGGAGATGTCGTTGCTGAAGCCGTTTGCCACGAGGAAGATCAAGAGCGCTATCCCGACCGAGCTGAAGCGCCACATGGCGATCAGTGAGACGCGCCTCCCGCGCACCTTCTCGGCCACCGCCCACAGCACGTGGCCGCCGTCGAGCGGAAGGAAGGGGAGCAGGTTGAGGACGGCGAGGATGAGCGACACGTAGCCGATCACCACGAGCGCCCGCCCGGGGCCTGCGGCGACCGCTTGCTCTGTGACCTGCCCGATGCCGACGATGCTCGAGATTTCTTTGCGTTGTCTCGAGCTCGTGAGCGCCTTGCCGAGACCGGAGAACGTTTGAGTGGTCATCCCCCACATCTCGCGTACGGAAGCGCCCGCGGCGGTGAGCACGCCAAACGACTTGACGGGAGGCGGCGCGAACTGGAAGCCGAGCACCATGCGTTTGACTTCCTTCTCAGCGTTGTAGCGGGGGTAGATCGAGAGCTTCACGAGCCTCCCGCCCCGATCTACGGTGATGAGTGCGGGCGTACCCGCGCGACACCCGGCAACGACGGCTCCGGGACAGCGATGGGCAGAAACCGCCTTCACGACTGTGGACAACATGGCGGGATGCCCGTCGACCGCCACAATGCGGTCGCCGTGGCGCAGCATCCCTGAGGCGGGCATCCCACGCTCCACCGCCTCAACGACGGCTCGTTCAGGCCCGAGGGTACGCACGTCAGGGTTGACCCCTTCAAGCGTGATCGCGCCGTTCAGGCTCCCCGCGAAGAGCACCACCCAGAACAGCAGGAAGGCGATCAGGATGTTCACCCCGGGTCCGGCGAGGATCACTGCGATGCGCTTCCACGGCACCTGGTTGTAGTAGGCGCGGCGGGCCACCTCAGGCGGGAGCTCCTCGATCTCCGCCGGATTCATGCCGGTGATCTTCACGTATCCGCCCGCTGGGATCGCGCCGATCATGTACTCGGTCTCGCCTCGCTTCACACCGACGATCTTCGGCGGGAAGAACAGCGAGAAGCGCTCCACCCGCATTCCCACGAGCTTCGCCACGGCGAAGTGCCCCGCCTCGTGCAGGACGATCAACGCCATGATCCCGAGAATCGCGATCGGCCAGTTCATGCGCTCAGTTTGGCAGGCCGATCACCGGCAACCCGTCGGTCGGGGCTCTTCGACGCCTAGCCTGCGGCACAGCTCATAGGGCGTGCAACTCGACCTTGGGGTCACTCAACGTCGGCACTGTCGGAGCGGTTCAGTTTGAGCACCGCGTCAGCCCAGCTATACGCCTCAGGACTGGGAACTCCGTCCTCAGCGATCATGTCAGCCACGAGATCGGCAAGTGCCTCGCCCTCGCGGACTGACCCGTGCTGCCCTTCGACCCTGCGTTCAGAGTCCGGAATTATGATTTCGACGACAGTTGTCATAGAGTGAATGATATCGCCCGCATCGGAGGAGCAGGCGGAGGGGCTATCCGACCACTCCGTCAGAACGGGACACCTCATCCGCAACCGCCCGAGCTTCGCGGTCGGCCTCGTACAGCGACTCGAACGCCCTGACCGGCGAGCTGCCTAGCCGCTCGAGCGTGCGCTCTATGACCTCGGCTATCGCGAGGAACGGAAGGCGGCCGGCGAGGAAGGCGTGTACGGCTACCTCGTTGGCGGCGTTGAGCACGCACGGAGCGGTGCCGCCGGCGAGCGCGGCTTCGCGGGCGAGGCGTAGGCAGGGGAACGCGGCTAGGTCGACCGGCTCGAACGTAAGCGCGCCCAGTTGCGCGAGGTCAAGCGGGGCGATCGGGAGATCGACGGAAGTGGCGTTGTGGAGCGCGTAGGAGATGGCGATGCGCATGTCCTTTGGTCCGATGTGCGCGAGCATCGCTCCATCGAGGAGCTGCACGAGGCCGTGGATGAGTGACTGAGGATGCACCACCACGTCGATGTGGTCGTAGGGAGTGCCGAACAGGTGGTGGGCCTCCATCAGCTCAAGGCCCTTGTTCATGAGCGTGGCGGAGTCGATCGTGATCTTCCCCCCCATCGCCCAGGTGGGGTGAGCGAGCGCCTGCTCGACGCTCACGTCGGCGAGCTCCTCGCGGGTACGCCCGCGGAACGGACCCCCACTGGCGGTGATCGTGAGCCGCTCGACCGACCCGGGCGGCTGGCCCGAGAGAAGCTGGTGAAGGGCGGTGTGCTCGGAGTCCACCGGCACGATCTGCGCCCCCGTGGCTTCGGCGAGCGCGACAACAAGCTCGCCGCCAACGACCAACGACTCCTTGTTGGCGAGCGCGAGGTCGATGCCCTCGCCGAGTGTGGCGACCGTGGGACCGAGACCGGCGGACCCCACCAACGCGTTCAGAACCAGGTCGGCACCGGACTCGACCACAAGCCGCACGAGCCCTTCCGCGCCGGCAAGTACCTCACCCTCCGGCCACGCCCGCGCCGCCAGCTCCGCGGAGTGCCTGTCGGCGAGCGCGATGCGGCCTACCCCATGCGTGCGCGCTTGCTCCACGAGCGCCTCCCACGAGCGCTCGGCGGAGAGGCCAACCAACTCCAACTCCTCTCCCCCGCGATCGAGCACGTCGAGTGCCTGGGTACCTATAGAGCCGGTGGAGCCGAGGATGAGCAGACGCTTAGCCACGGCCGGCTTCTCCGATAGGAGCTCGTTCACACATAAGCCAACCAGATGTAATAACCCACAACCGCCGTGAATAGCACAGCGTCAAGCCTGTCGAGCACGCCCCCATGGGCGCCCAGCAGCGTGCCGGTGTCCTTCGTGCCGGCTTGGCGCTTGACGAAGGACTCGAACAGATCTCCGATAGGAGCGAACACCGCCACACCGACGCCGAGCACAAGCGCGTGGGTGCCCGGGAGCCAGTCTTGGTAGCGCCCCGCAAACCACACCGCGAGCACCGTGAAGGCCATCCCGATGAGAAGCCCCTCGACGGTCTTGTTCGGCGAGATGGAGGGCGCGAGTGGGCGTTTGCCGAACAGGCGCCCACCGAGGTAGGCACCGGTGTCGCCGAGAAAGGTGCCCACGAGCACGTCGATGACGATGCCCTCCCCGTGAGGGAGGCCACGCAAAAGCACAGCATGGGCGAGCCCAAAGCCGATCCAGTAGATGCCGAGCAAGGTGAGCGCCATGCCGCCCACGCTGGGATGGGGCTGGGCGAGCGTCAAGCCAAACAGCACCGGGAGGGCGATGACCGCCGCCAACAACACCTGCGTCGGGTGGGTGGGGCTTCCATACAGGGCGGCCACGATCAACCCCACAAGCGCAATGAACCCGGCCAAACGGATGGGGTTTGCGCGCTCGTACATGCCGTAGAGCTCGTGCATGCAGATCAGCCCGAGCACGAGCACCCCACCGGCAAACACCGCGCCCCCCTCGATGACGAGGAACAGCGCGAGGGCGATGAGCGGCAGCGCGAACAGCACACGCGAGCCGAGGTCCGAGCCGCCCGCGCGGGACGCGAGCGCAGAAGCGGAGCTGGGGCGTGGGTCGTTCATTGGCTCAGCGGCCGCCGAAGCGGCGTCGGCGGGCGGAGAACTCCGCGAGCGACTCTTCAAGCGCGGCGCGGGAGAAATCGGGCCACAGCTCGTCACGGAAGATGAGCTCGGAGTAAGCGGACTGCCACAGCAGGTAGTTGGAGAGGCGACGCTCTCCGCTCGTGCGGATGATGATGTCGGGATCGTGCATCTCTGGGGCGTAGAGGAGCTTGCGGAAGTCCTCCTCCTCGCCCCCTTGGAAGGAGCGGGCGGCATCGAGGATCTCCGCTCGCCCGCCGTAGTTGAAGGCTACGAACAGGGTGATGCGGGTGTTGGCGTCGGTGAGCTTCTCCGCCCAGCTCATCCGTTCGACCAGCGCGTCAGGGAGACCGTCCCTCCGGCCTATGAAGCGCATGCGAACCCCTTCCTCGTGCAGCTCGGGGGTTTCCTCGGCGATGCGCAGGTCGAACATCTCCATCAGTCCCTGCACCTCCTCGGCCGGACGGGACCAGTTCTCGGTAGAGAACGAGTAGACCGTCAGCTCCTCCACGCCGAGCTCCGCGGCGTCGCGCAAACGGACCTTCAGGTTGTCGGCGCCGGCGCGGTGACCTTCGTTGACAGGAAGGTTGCGAGCGCGGGCCCAGCGACCGTTACCGTCAGTGATGATCGCGACGTAGCGCGCCCGTTGGGCGTCTTTCGAGCCCGCGGAGGTCGTCATCGGGCCTGGGGGATCTCCCGCGCGCAGGCCATCAGACCTCGAGGATCTCCTCCTCCTTGGCCTTCAGGATGGTGTCAAGATCGGCGATGTGCCCGTCGGTGAGCTTCTGCAGCTCCACCTCGGCGCGGTGCTCGTCGTCAGATCCCGCCTCCCCCTCGGCCTTGAGCTCGCGTAGGTGCTGCATCGTGTCGCGACGCACGTTACGAATCGCCACGCGGCCCTCCTCGGCGAGGTTGCGCACGACCTTCACGAGATCCTTGCGGCGCTCCTCGGTGAGCTCGGGCACCACCAGCCGGATCAGGTTGCCGTCGTTTGAGGGGTTGAGCCCTACGTCGGACTCGTTGATGGCCTTCTCGATGTTCTTGATCGAAGACTTGTCGTAGGGCTGCACCGTGATGAGTCGCGCCTCGGGAGCGGAGATCGTGGCGAGCTGATTCAAGGGGGTGATGGCACCGTAGTAGTCCACCACCACCCGCTCGAGCAGCGACGGGGAGGCGCGGCCAGTGCGGACGGTAGAGAACTCGTGTTGGGTGGACTCCACCGACTTGTTCATGCGCTCGCGCGCGTCCTCGAGCAGAGCGTCGATCATCTCAGCGGCCACGTTGAGCTCCTCCTCGAAGGACATTGGGTTGCGCGGGCGCTCATGTGCTCACCAACGTGCCCACACGAGCACCCGAGATTATCCGTGCGATGTTGGTGGGATCGTCCATGTTGAAGACGTTGATGGGCATCGAGTTCTCCATGCAGAGCGCAAGAGCGGTGGAGTCCATCACACGCAGGCGACGCTCGATGGCTTGCATGTGGGTGATCTCCGGGATGAACTCCGCGGAGGCATCAAGCGCGGGGTCGGCGCTATAGACACCTTCCACGCCGTTCTTCGCCATGAGGATGATCTCCGCATGGATCTCGGACGCGCGTAGGGCGGCGGCGGTGTCGGTGGTGAAGAACGGATTGCCGGTGCCGGCGGCAAAGATCACCACACGGCCCTTCTCCAGGTGGCGCATCGCGCGACGGCGGATGTAGGGCTCAGCCACCTCGGAGATGCCCAGCGCGGACTGCACGCGCGTATTGGTGCCCGCCTTCTCAAGGGCGTCCTGGAGGGGGAGCGCGTTGAGCACTGTGGCGAGCATCCCCATGTAGTCGGCAGTGGAGCGGTCCATCCCCGCTGCGGCGCCCTTCATGCCCCTGAAGATGTTCCCTGCGCCGACGACGATCGCCACCTCCACTCCCTGGTCGCGCACGGCGGTGACCTGGCGCGCAACCGCAGCCACCCGCTCGGGGTCGGTGCCGTACTCCAGGTTGCCCATCAGGGCCTCGCCGGAGAGCTTGAGCAGTATGCGTTTGAAAGCGGGGGTGCCCATTGGAGGCAGAGCCTATCCATTCAACCCACGATCGCCCCTGGCGCGCACGCGCGAGGGGCGGTGGAGAGTGTTATTGCCCGACGGCGAAGCGCACGAAGCGTCTTATCACGACGTTCTCGCCGGTCTTGGCGGTCAGCTCGTCGCGGAGCTGCTGAACCGTCTTACCCTCGAACTTGGGGTTGTGCATCTCCTGCTCGAGCAGCACGATCGTGCCATACCAGGAGTCGAGCTTGCCGGCGATGATCTTCTCGCGGATGTTCTCCGGCTTCTCGGCTGCCTCCTGCTCGTAGATACGGGCCTCGGCGTCGCGGGCCTCGGCGGGTACGTCCTCGCGCGAGACGTACGCGACGGTCGGGGTAGCGGCGATCTGCATGGCGATCTCTCGCGCGAACGTCACAAAATCCTCGTTCGAGGCGACGAAGTCGGTGTTGCAGTCGACCTCGATCAAGACCCCCACCTTCGCACCGGCGTGGATGTAGGCCTGAACCGTGCCCTCGGTGGCGATGCGCTCGCCCAGGTCCTGGATCTTCTTGCCCTGCTTGAGGCGCAGGATCTCGATCGCCTTCTCGATATCCCCCTCGGACTCCGAGAGGGCTTTCTTGCAGTCCATCATGCCCGCGCCGGTGCGGTCGCGCAGGGCCTTTACGTCCTTGGCGGAAATGTCGGTGGCGCTCATGATGCGGGAGTCTCCTGTACGGGTGTGTCGGCGGTCTGTGCGTCTGCGGCAGGGGTGTCCGCCGACGGCTCCTCCTGAGCAGAGGGCTCGGCCTTTGCCTCAGCGGGCTCTGACGGAGCTCCAGCCGCGGGCTGCTCTGCGACCTGTGCAGGAGCAGACTCGGCGGGAGCCTTCTCCTCCTGCTGCGCCGGGGTTGGATCGGCCGCGGGAGCCGCAGCCTCTGCCGGAGCAGCCGGAGCTGCGGGGGCCGCGGGCGTCACTGGAGCCGCGGGAGCCGGGGGCGTCACTGGGGCCGCGGGGGTCACTGGGGCCGCGGGGGTCACTGGGGCCGGCTGAGCAGCAGCAGGCTCCGCCGGCGGAGGAGCCGCCGCCTGGGCTTGGGCAGCTGCGGCTGCCGCGGCGGCTGCCTGCTTCTCGGCGGCCTCCTTGGCGGCAGCTTCCTCGGCCTCGCGCTTGGCACGTTCCTCCGCCTCACGCTTTGCGCGCTCCTCGGCTTCGCGCTTCGCCTGCTCCGCACGTTCCTGGCGCGCCTTCTCCTCCTCGGCGCGGAACACGGCGTGGCCCTCTGCGACGACATCGCCCAGGGCTTTGGTGATGAGCGCGCACGAGCGCATCGCGTCGTCGTTGCCCGGGATCACGTAGTCGATGCCGTCGGGGTCGCAGTTGGTGTCGACCAAACCGATCACGGGGATGCGCAGACGCTGGGCTTCGCGCACCGCGATCGCCTCGACGTTGAGGTCAATCACGAACAGCGCGTTGGGTGTGCGCTGCATGTTCTTCACGCCGCCGAGGTTGGAGCGGAGCTTGGCGAGGTCGGCGAGCGCTGACATGCGCTCACGGGTGGGGAGCAGCGCGAGCTGCCCCTCCGCCTCGTAGCGCTCGAGGTCGTGGAGGCGACGGATGCGAAGGTTGATGGTCTGGAAGTTGGTAAGCAGCCCACCGAGCCAACGATTGTTGACGTAGGGCATGTCTGCCGCCTCGGCCACCTCCTTGATGGCGTCGCGGGCTTGCTTCTTGGTGCCAACGAACAGCACGGTGCCGCCACGGTGGGCGATCTCGGAGGCGAACTCCTGGGCCTGCTGCAGAAGCGAGGCGGTCTTCAGCAGGTCGATGATGTAGATGCCGTTGCGCTCGCCATGGATGAAGCGGCGCATCTTCGGGTTCCAGCGGCGTGTTTGATGGCCGAAGTGGACGCCGGCCTCAAGCAGATCCGCGATTCCTACTTGGCTCACGGGGTGCTCCCTTGTTTTTGACGTCGATTTGTCCGTGGTTGTGCTCGCGGACCCGAATCATGCGCCGGTGTGGCGTGAGACGGGCAGGGCCGCGATGCGCAGTGGCACGGCGTTTGAGTTTGGACTACGACGGCCCAGGATAGCCGAAGGCCATGTACCGGGACTTATGACCAAGGCATCGTGCTCGGCGTGTGAAGGCAACCAGCGCCTATATCTCGACGGTACCCCCTGCCTTCTCGAGCGCCTCCCTCAGGTCGGAGGGGAGCGGTGAGATGACCTCCACCGGCTCATGGGTGATGGGATGTGGAAAGGAGAGACGTGTGGCGTGTAGGAACTGGCGTTTCAGACCTAGCAGTCCGGGGGTGCCGTACTCGGGGTCGCCAACTACGGGGTGGCCGATGGCTTGCATGTGGACACGGATCTGGTGGGTACGACCGGTGTCGAGGCGCAGACGTAGCAGCGAGGTGTTGGGGAGGCGTTGGAGCAGTTCGAAGTGAGTGCGGGCTTCGCGCCCAGAGTGGTCGACGGCCATACGCGTGCGGATACGGGGGTGGCGGGCGATGGGCGCCTCGATCGTGCCGGTGCGGGCGGGCGGGAGCCCCTCCACCAGGGCGAGGTATTCACGCTCGATGAGACGGTCGCGTAGCGCGGCTTGAAGCAGCGCGTGGGATTCCTCAGAGGAGGCGACCACGAGCAGGCCTGAGGTGTCGCGGTCGAGACGGTGGACGATACCGGCACGCTCCGGCTCTCCCCCAGCAGCGGCGCCGGCGAGGAGTTGAGAGAGTGTGCCCTCACGGTGGCCACGCGCGGGATGGACTACGAGACCGGCGGGCTTGTCGACAACGAGCAGGTGCTCGTCGCGGAAGAGGATCTTCAGCTCATCTGTCACTCGCGTCGCTCCGCGAGCAGCAGGAGCAGCAGCACTCCGATCGTAATGGAGGCGTCGGCGAGGTTGAACGGGGGCCAGCCGAGCGGGAGCTTGACAAAGTCGGTGACCGACCCGAAGCGGATGCGGTCGAGGACATTGCCGAAAGCCCCGCCGATGAGCATGCCGGTGGGAATCCAGATCAGCGGACGGGTGTAGTTGCGGGAGAAGTACACGACGAGCGCGAGCAGCGCGACCGCGACAAGGATTGAGACCGCAAAGTGGCGACCGGGGAGAAAGCCGAAGGCGACACCCCGGTTGCGGGTGTTGACGAACTGCAAGCCCGGCAAAACCGAATGGGTTTCGCCGGGAGTTATGGAGTGGCGGATCGTCCTCTTGGAGAGCTGGTCGAGCAGTACGACTGCGACCGCCACGAGCGCCGTGTACAGCCACGCGCGGGCGAGGGGAGCGACGGGGCGCATCGCGGCGCTCAACCGTGGATGACGCTGACGATGAGGTTGCCGACGAGCGAGAGCACGAGAATCGCGACGATGGGCGAGAAGTCGAAGGCGCCCACCATCGGGATGAAGCGCCGGAAGATGCGCAGATAGGGCTCGCACACATCGCGCAGGAACGTGAGAACGGCGTCGGAGGCGCGCGAGTAAGGCGGTCGCACACCGAAGGCGAAGAGGAGCTGGACGACGATGTAGACGATGATGAGCAGCGTGTAGATGTAGATGAGCGTCGACAGATAGCCGGCGATTTCGGTGCGGGCGGAGGCGAGTAGGAGCGTCATTTTCCCTCCCCCAGCACCGCGTCGAGAGCGTCGGAGAAGGCAGAGCGGATCCCCCCACGCTCGAGCGCGGCGAGCCCGCGCGCAGTGGTGCCTCCCGGGGAGGTGACCTCGCGGCGGACGGCAAGCGTGTCGTAGTCGCGGTTGCGCAACAGCTCGGCGGTGCCGGCGAGCGTCTCTGTCACAAGCACGGACGCCTGGACGGGCGGGATGCCGCGGCGCACACCCGTGTCTACCTGGGCCTCTGCGATAAGCGCGACATAGGCGGGGGCGCAGGACATGAGCCCCATAGCGACATCCACGAGAGAATCGTCGAGCGTGACGAGCGTGCCGAGCTCGGCGAACAGGTCGCGGATTTCCGTGTCGACTGCGTCCGTTCTACCGAGCGTAGGGTCGTGGTGTTCGCGGGGGGGGTCGGCGGCATGAACAATCGCCCCACGGCGCACTTCGGCGGGGAGCGAGGGAAGGAAACGGTGAACGGGGATGCCGGGGTAAGCCTGCTTGAGCGCAGTGAGCGGGGTGGCGGCAAGGATCGACGCGACCGCCTTCGCGCGGGGAGCCACCTCCTGTGCCACGTCGAGCAGTTGGGCGGGCTTGTGGCAGAGCACCACGAGGTCGGCACGCTCGGCGACGGCGACGTTCGATGAGAGCGCCTCTCCCCCGGTCTCGGCGGCGAGATCCTCGGCGCGGGCGGAGAGCGGGTCGAAACAGAGCACAGGGCGTCCCCACCCGCGAGCCATTGCCCGGGCCATGTTGCCGCAACCGATGAGACCTACGTTCATAGGACGCCTCAGGCTACCGACCCGGTGGGGTCACGATTGGTTGAAGAAGCCCTTTTCGATCAACCGCGCGCGCTCCTCGGCTGAGATCTCAACGTTGCGGGGGGTGAGCATGAAGACCTTGTCGGCGATCCGCTGCATACCGCCGTCGAGCGCGTAGGTGAGACCGGAGGCGAAATCTATGAGCCGCTTCGAGAGCTCGGTGTCCGCGCCCTGGAGATTGAGGATTACCGGGATGGAGTCCTTGAACTTGTCCGCGATCTGCTGGGCGTCGTTGAAGGACTTGGGTATGACGAGATGGACTCGCACATCACCGTTGCCGCGACCCACAGGACGCAGGACTGTGGTAGGACGCCCACGGGGCTCGTCGTCGGCGAAAATATCGTCGAACTCATCGCGACGGCGACGCGGAGAGAGGCGCCGCACGTTCGGACGCTCGCGATAGCGGTCGTTCAGCGCCTCCTCGTGAGGAGGCTCGTCGTCGTAGTCGTCGTGGTACTCCTCGGCCAAGCCGAAGTACACGAGCGCACGGTGCCAGGAATCGCGGAATGCCATTTGAGGATGTTCGGTGAAAGCAGGACTTTCCCTGCTCATCCTACCTTTTACGAGTACAGCCGTGTGCCTATGCGCACAATCGTGGCGCCCTCTTCCACCGCGACGGGGAAGTCCTGGGTGGTGCCCATCGAGAGCTCCCGCAGGGAGTGCTCCACGGCAAGCTCGCGGAGGCGGCGAAACCAGGTGCGGCTCTGCTCGGGATCGGAGACGAGCGGGGGCATGGTCATCAGCCCCGCGACCGGGAAGGGAGAGCGGTCGATGAAGTCGGCCAGCCGCTCGGGAGCGATGCCCTCCTTGGAGGGGTCGGCGGCGAGGTTCACCTCGACGAGCACCTCCATTCCGAGACGTGCCAGCTCAGCGTGGCGCTCGAGCGCCGCCAGCGCGGACTCAGTGGCCAGCGAATGGATGAGACGCACGTGGGGGACGATGGCGCGGACGTGTTTACTCTGGAGCGTGCCGATGAAGTCCCACGTGAAGAGCTCTCCGTGGGCGGCCACCTTCTCTGTCAGGGCCTGAACACGGTTCTCGCCTACCAATGTGATCCCCGCCTCCGCGAGCATGGGGAGCTCCTCGCACGGGACGTACTTGCAGGCGGCGAGGATCTCGACGTCCCCCGCGTCGCGTCCTGAGCGATCCGCCGCCGCGGTGACCTCGGCGCGGATGCGCTCCAAGTTCGCGGCGACGCCCTCGGCCGTCAAGCCGGTGAACAGGTACGCCATCGAGCCTCTATCGCTCCTCTATCCACGCCAGCGCCGCCTGACGCCCGGCGCGAGCGCCTTCGCGGCGGTATGAGAAATAGCGCTCGTCGCAGATCGTGCACCCACCGGCGTCCCGCACCTCGGTGACACCGGCGGAGAGCAGCCTCTCATGGGCGATGGCTCGCAGATCGATGTTGGAGCCGTGACGGTGCGACCCCCCAAACGCCGCGTGCACCTCCTCGCCGACCTCGTAGCAGCAGGAGCCGGCGCAGGGACCGACTATCGCCACGATCTCACCTCCTCCACCAACATCGCGTAGCGCGGTGACACCCTCCTCGAGCACTCCCGCCACAAGCCCCCGCCAGCCGGCATGAAGCGATGCTACGGCGCCTTGCGCGCCGAGAACCACCGGGATGCAGTCGGCGGTGAGCACCATCGCCGCGACCCCGGGAACGGCCACCGCGTGCCCGTCCGCCTCGAGCGTGGGTTGGGCGCCGTCGTCCTCAGGAGGCGTTGAGCCCTCCCCCACTCGCTCCACGACCGTGCCGTGGACCTGGTAGCCACGCATGAGGCTCTCTACCCCTAGCGCTCCGCGAAGGCGCTCACGCGAGCGCAACCCATGCTCGGCGCCCTCACCGCCGACGCTCGACATGTTGCCGTGTAAGCGTGTGGTGAACACCGCACATCCTCCCCGGGCAGCTCATGGACCACGAAGTCGTGGCTCATATCCTCATATCTTTGCTTCAAGCGCGGCGCGCAACTCGGTGTCGCGGCCTGGGGCAATACGTTCTTCGAGCAGCAGCTTGTATGACTCTTCCAGTCGCAACCCCACCTCCGGTCCCTCGGGCACGCCCGCGGCTATGAGGTCGTCCCCGGTGACCTGGAGGGCGACGTGACGCTGCTCGCGGATCCACTCTTCGATGACGATCCTCCCGTAGGAGTTGGGGCCGTCCTCCATGTCGCGAAGCGCGGCGGCGAGCGCGAGCGACTCCACGGGCGCGCCGTCGGTGATCTCGAGCAGCTCGGCCGTGGTGTCCGCGCCCACCACGGCCTCCATGACGAACGCGGCGCTCACCGCGGCGCCAAACACGCGGTCGCCCTCGCCGGAGGGGAGCTCGAGGTGGTAGATGAATTCCCGCATCACGGGCTCCGTGTCCTCTTGATCGAGGCTGTTGGCGAGCTCGAGCATCATCGCCGCGGCGAACAGGACCGACTTGGAGCCATCCGGAGGCATCACCTGGAGGGCGGTGCGGACGACATGCTCGTCAAAGCTCACCCCCCGCTCACACGCGGTGAGCACGCCGAGCCGGTCCAACTCCGCGAGCGCTCTCACCGGGTCGGGCTCGGCGAAGGCGAGCCGCAGCTCGGCGCCGAGGCGTTGGCCTGAGACGGTCTTCAGCGCCCCTACCTCCATCGCGGTGGCGGCAAGGGCGGCAGTGTCTGGATCGACCTCGAAGGAAAGCCGGGTGGCGTAGCGGTAGAGGCGCAGGATACGGGTGGGGTCGTCGAGGAAGCTCTGGTCGTGGAGCACTCGCAGGCGGCGCGCGGCGAGATCCTCGAGCGCGTTGGTGGCCGCCCTCACCTTGCCCGGATGCTCTCCGGCGAGCGACACGGCGATCGCGTTGACCGTGAAATCACGCCGTCGGAGATCGTCCTCGGGCGAGCCGTGACGCACCTCGGGGAGGGCGCCGGGGGCGGGATAGCTCTCGGCGCGGATCGTGGCGAGATCGACACGCGCTGAGGGAGACCGGACAAGGGCGGTGCCGAAGCGCTCGTGGAACGTCACCTCGCCTTCTAGACGGGAGGCAAGCGTGTATGCGACTTGCTCAACCCCAGAGCTGACTATCGCATCAAGCTCGCGGGGGCGTTCCCCGAGCATGAGGTCGCGCACAGCGCCCCCCACCAACTCGATCCCCCCGCCCCACTCTTGGGCCAGGGAGATCAGCTCGGCGCCGGCGGGAAGGTGACGCAGGCGGTCCAACGCCACCGCGCCCTCAACCGTGGGCTCCCCGAAGCGCCCGTGGTTGTCTGCCAGATTGTTGGTGTCGACAGCCGTCATGCTCATATTCCCCCGGTTCGTTACCGCTCTCTCGGTGGTTGACTCCCTTTCGAAGGTTTCCTTTCCCCGGAACTACTCAATCTGTGCGCACCGGGATGCCGGCGGCAGCGAGGTGGGCCTTGGCGTCGGCGATGGTGTAGCGGTTGTAGTGGAAGATCGATGCGCACAACACCGCGTCAGCTCCGGCGCGAAGCGCCTCGACGAGGTGCTCGAGCTCGCCGGCGCCCCCGGAGGCGATCACGGGGACGTCCACGGCAGATGACACGGCAGAGGTCAGGAGGAGGTCATAACCGTCGGAGGTGCCGTCGCGGTCCATGCTCGTGAGCAGGATCTCCCCCGCCCCACGTTCCGTCCCCTCACGCGCCCACGCCACGGCGTCCCGCCCCGTGGAGGTGCGGCCACCGGCCACGTACGCCTCCCAGCGAGGACCCTCTGGGGGCGCCACCGAGGAGCCGTTGGAGCTGCCCTCGCCTATCGGGACAGCCTTCGCGTCGATGGCGAGCACCACACACTGCGCCCCGAACACCTCCGCCAGCTCGTCGATCAGCTCTGGGGAAGCAAGCGCAGCGGAGTTGACCGACACCTTGTCAGCTCCCGCGTCGAGAACCGCCTGGGCGTCCGACACGGAGCGGATCCCCCCGCCGATGGTGAACGGGACGAACACGTCGTCGGCGGTGGAGCGGGCGAGCTTGACGATCGTGTCGCGCCGCTCGTGGGTGGCGGTGATGTCGAGGAACACGAGCTCGTCCGCACCCTCACGGTCGTAGTGGGAGGCGAGCTCCACCGGGTCGCCGGCGTCGCGGATGTCGAGGAATTCGACGCCCTTCACGACGCGCCCGGCGTCGACGTCGAGGCATGGGATCACGCGCTTGTAGTGCACGGGGTCACCGTAGCGGAGGGCTACGGCAAACCTGTGGTGAACATCGTTTGCATCTTCCATGCGGGGCCTTGGCGGTGCACGAGGAAGTACTGGTTGGGGTGTTTTCGGAGGTTCACCATGGCGATGGCTTTGACGCCTTCGACCCTCACCCTCGTAACTCGGAGATCGCTCAGTTCGCGGACCACCTGACGGTGGCGGTGAGCGAACACCTTCGCCATGACCTCCGCACAGGTGGCGCCTTTCGCTTCGGCTGTCGTTTCGTAGCTTTCCGGGATCGTTTCGGCCACGACGTTGTAGATCAGCGAGCAGATCGCCGTTCCGTCGGCCGCGCCCGTGGCGGCGTAGTAGCGCTTGACCAGGGTTGTGATCGCCTGCTCGTCGGCGGTAGACGCGGCGTGACCGTAGTCGATCACCGCCTCGTCATCGTTGCTTTCCGGGTCGTCGTCGCTGTCGTTGGTGTCTTTCACCTGCGGAGTGCCGGGGTCCTCGTAGTTGGAGTGGGTGTTCGTCTTGGAGCCTCCCGGCGGGGACGCCGGCGCCTTCGTGCCGGGTAGGGCGCCGCCGATGAGCGTCCCGACCCGCCATACCCCGAGTTCGCGTTCCACCGGGATGTCCCCTTCCGGGATCGCCGTGGAGTGAAGCAAGGCAAACCCTTTCCTGCCCTTCACGCGCACCCCGGTGACTTCGGTGGCCGCCAGAACCGACCCCGACTGTTCGGGGAGCTGACGGAACAGCTTCGACATGACCACCTCGCAGGTCTTGCCGCTGAGGCCGGACGGCCCTGGCGCCTGGCCGTAGTCTTCCGCAACCGATTCGGAGAGGGGTGAGTGAATCAACGAGCACGCCGTCGCGCCATCATCGGCCGCGGCGGCGGCGTAGTAGCGCTTGACCAGCGCGGTGATCGCTTGCTTGTCGGCGGGTGAAGCCTCGTGGCCATATTCGACTATGGCCTTGACTTGGGGTGAGGCGACGTGAGCCGTCGTGGCGGTGGAGGAAGTGGTGGCGTTGGATGCTCCAGTTGCACCTTTGCTCGCGTTTCCGCACGAGCTGACGAGCACACAGAACGCAGCGGTCACCGTCAGCGCACACACCTGCTTCATCTCAAGCCCTCCCCTCCACCATCGCTGTACCGCCCATTTGACGGGTCCGAGGGTAGCAAGCGTGCGGATATTCGAGACAGCGGGTGTCAGCCGTCAAGCACGGACTGGGCTTCGGCGATGGTGAAGCGTCGCTCATAGAGCGCCTTGCCGACGATGATCCCGCCAAGTTGCGGGACTTTCAAAGCGGCGAGACCTTCCAGGTCGGCGAGCGCACCGATGCCGCCCGAATAGATGAGACTCCCCTTCACGATGCGGGCGATGTCTCCAACGTCCTCCAAGTCAGGGCCGCCGAGCATGCCGTCGCGGTCGACATTGGTGTAGACGAGCTCGGACGCACCCTGGTCCCACAGCCGCTCCACAACATCAGCGGTGGTGAGGTCGAGCGTCTCAGTCCACCCGGCCGTGGATACCTTTCCGCCGCGGGTGTCGACGGACACGAGCACCTTCCCCTGCCAGCGGTGGAGTGTTTCTGACAGGAACGCGGGGTCGGTGAAGGCGGCGGTACCGAGGATCACGCGCGTGGCGCCTGCATCGAAGGCATCTGATACGGCCTGCGGGGTGCGAAGGCCGCCGCCGAACTGCACGGGTACTCCCAGCTCAGAGGCGATGCGGCGGAGATGATGAAGGTTGGCGGGAACGCCCTGCTTCGCCCCGTCGAGGTCGACGACGTGGAGGTAGCGAGCGCCTTCCTCCACCCAGCCGGTGGCGGCTGAGAGGGGGTCCTCGTCGTAGACCTTCTTGGCGTCGAAATCGCCCTTCACCAGCCGCACGGCGTGGCCGCCGAGCATGTCGATCGCGGGGTAGAGCTTCACGAGGAGGCGACAGCCGATACAGCCGCGGTGGAGCAGATCTGAGCGAAGTTGGCCAGCAAGCGCAACCCGGCGGCAGAGGACTTCTCGGGGTGGAACTGCACTCCGTAGAACCCCCCGCGTGCGACCACGGAGGCGAACGGGGCGCCGTAGACCGAGGTGCCGAGGATGTCCTCGGAGTGTGCGGGGGTGGAAGCGAACGAGTGGACGTGGTAGAAGGCGCAACGCTCGGGCAGCCCCTCGGTGAGGGGGGAGGGCACCCGCAGGGTGACCTCGTTCCAGCCGATGTGAGGGAGCTTCAGCTCCCCGTGCTCCAACTGACGTACCTCTCCGGGGATCACTCCGAGCCCCTCGGCGCCGCCCAGCTCGGTGGTGCGGTCGAACGCGAGCTGCATCCCGAGGCAGATGCCGAGCACTGGAACGCCATGGGAGAGTCGCTCGCGCAGTAGCTCGTCGAGCCCGAGCGCCCGCAGATTTGACATCCCACGGGGGAACGCCCCGACTCCCGGCACAACAAGCCCGGCGGCAGCGCGCAAACGGTCATGGTCGGCGGTGATGAGCACATTCGCGCCGATGTGCTCAAACGCCTTCTCGACCGAGCGGCGGTTGCCCATGCCGTAGTCGACGATCGCGAGATCTACAGGCTCCTTGATTAGATCAATGCCACGACGTGTCGCTCCGAAGTCGGTCATGAGGTCAGGGTCCCCTTGGTGCTCGGCACACCCCTCTCTCCCGGGTCGATGGACACGGCTTGGCGAAGCGCTCGAGCGAACGCCTTGAACGCAGCCTCGATCATGTGGTGGGCATTCGTGCCGACCTCGACTTCCAGGTGAAGGGTGAGCTTGGCTGCGCTTGCGAGTGCGCGGAAGAACTCCTCGGCGA
The DNA here is from genome assembly GCA_963702905.1 of uncultured Solirubrobacterales bacterium. GTDB lineage: Bacteria > Actinomycetota > Thermoleophilia > Solirubrobacterales > Solirubrobacteraceae > Palsa-744. The sequence goes on along the minus strand of OY969769.1, from coordinate 2,234,627 downwards.
GCTCGTGGTCGAACCCGCCTGTGGAGCCGGATGGTAGGTCGGCGCGAAAGAGTGCGAAAGGGCGACCGGAGATGTCGATGGAACAGCTGGCGCGAGCCTCGTCCATGGGGACGACGAAGAACCCGTACCTGTGGATGCCACGACGGTCGCCGAGCGCCCTGTCGAGCGCTTGGCCGAGCACGATGGCGGTGTCCTCGGCGGTGTGGTGAGCGCCGGTCTGCAGATCGCCTTTGACCATGACGTCGAGGTCCATTTTCCCGTGGCGGGCGAGCAGGTCGAGCATATGGTCGAGGAAGCCCACGCCCGTGTCGCGCGAGCCTTTGCCCGTGCCATCGAGGGAGAGCGAGAGGGTGACGTCGGTCTCTGCGGTCTTGCGCTCGATCGTGGCGGCTCTGTCAGCTTGGATGGTCATCGGATCCTCCATTCTCGCGCATCGCGGGAGTCTCGCCGATACGGGCCTCCATTGACAGCGCATGCAGGGAAAAGCCCTCCGCGCGCGCAATCGGGGCGCCGGCGAGGGCGAGCTTCACCGCTGCCTCCGCCCCTACCTCAACCACGGACATCCGCCGACGGAAGTGGCGGGGAGAGAGCGTGGAGGCAAAGCGCGCGGCGCCGCCCGTGGGGAGCACGTGGTTGGAGCCGGCGGTGTAGTCACCGAAGGCGGTGGCGGATGAAGGGCCGAGCAGCAGACAGCCGGCGGTGCGTACCTTTGAGGCGAGCGCCTCCTCTGCGGCGCCCACAAGCTGGAGGTGCTCGGGGGCAAAGGCGTTGGCGAACTCGATCGAGGCCTGAGGGGAGGCGGTCTCGACCAGCACGCACGCGTCAGGTTCCAGGTCGGGCCAGTTGAGAGCCTCGCGGTCGATCTCAGCCCCCAGAGCATCGAGCGCGTCACGCGAGCTTGACACGGCGGCGACGAGCGAGCCGGCGCCGTGCTCGGCTTGGGCGAGCAGATCGAGCGCGAGCAGCCGTGGGTGGGCGTCGGCGCCGAACACCACCATCAGGTCGCTCGGACCCGCAAACCCCTCGATGCCGACGAGATGGGAGAGCCTGCGCTTGGCTTCCTGGACGTAGATGTTGCCGGGGCCTACGACAACGTCAACGCGGTCAACCGACTCCGTGCCGAACGCGAGCGCGGCGATCGCTTGGGCGCCGCCCATGCGGTAGACGCGCTCCACCCCACAGAGGCGACACGCGGCGAGAATCGATGGGTGGGCCTGGCCGTCGGGGCCGGGAGGTGTGCAAACAACCACGTCGACCACTCCTGCAGCACGAGCGGTGACCACCCCCATGACGACCGTGCTCGGATATGCGGCGCGCCCCCCGGGGGCATATATGGCGGCAGCCGACACCGGGAGCTCGCGGAGCGTGACGGTGTGCCCTTGGGGGAGCTCCACCATGACCTGATCCGGCCCGATCGAAGCGTCGGCAACTTGGGCGACGTTCGCGACTGCGACCTGCAGCCCGGCGACCACATCGAGTGGCATCTGCTCGAGCGCATGGTCCAGCTCCTCCTGGGCGATGCGTAGCTCGCGGGGTTCGGCGCCGTCGGTATCGAATCTGCGGGTGTACTCCTTGACGGCCTCGTCTCCCTCAGCGCGGACGTGGGCGACGATCGTGGCGACAGCCTCTTCGACCTCTTCCCCTCCACCCCCGATCAGACGGCGCAGCTGGGCGGCGGCGCTCGCCGGGGTCGCTTCGTCGTCGGTGAGGGTAAGCCGCTCAACGATCACGTAGCCGCTCCAGCAGCCCGTCGATGGCCTCCGCGCGAAGCTTGTGGGCGACAGGGTTGGCGATGAGGCGGGCGGTGCACTCGACGATCTCCTCCCGCACGACAAGGTCGTGTTCGCGCAGAGTGGTGCCGGTGGCGGTGAGGTCCACGATCGCCTCCACCATGCCGGTGAGGGGGGCGAGCTCGACAGAGCCCTTCACCTCCACGATCTCCGCCTGCCGGCCTGTCTCCTCGAGGTGGTGGGCGGCGATGCGGGGGTACTTGGTTGCGACGCGCATGACCCCGAGCCGGCGGAGCGCCTCCGCGGCGGGATCGGGGCCGGCCTTGGAGGCGAGCACCATCATGCAGCGGCCGTAACGGAGGTCGAGCAGCTCGTAGACGCCCCGTCGCCCTATCGCCCCGACCACGTCGGTGGCCTGCTCCAGCAGCACATCCTTCCCGGTGATGCCGATGTCGGCGGCGCCCGACTCCACGTAGGTGGGGACGTCGGACGGGCGCATCGTGATGACCCCGATGTCCTCGAAGAGGAGCTTGCGATCGTTGGAGCGCAGCTCCTCGGTGTCCATGCCGAGCTCGCTCAACATGTCGACTGTCTCTTTGAAGAGGGCGCCGCGGGGAACGGCGATGGTGAGGCCGTTCGTGGGTGTGGTCGTCAAAGCAGCGCCCCCTTTCCCCGCTCCTCACCCATGAGGGCGATGTGGAGGCGGTCGACGCCGAGCGCGAAGCCGACGGCAGGAAGCGAGCGGCCGAAGCGGGAGAGCAGCTCGTCGTAGCGTCCGCCGCCACCGATGGGGGCGCCGAGCGCGGGGTCGTAGACCTCGAAGACGGCGCCGGTGTAGTAGCCGATGGAGCGGACCAGCCCGAAGTCGAAGATCACGCGGGAGGCGACAGCGGGGTCGAGCAGCTCATGTACCTGGCGCATGTTCGTCGCCGCGTCCGCGGCCGGGCCGGTGGAGGCCGCGAGCACCTCCGGGCCACCGCGGCGTTGGGGGACGTCGAGCAGTAGCTCACGGTCCTCTGCGGTCAACGACAGTAAGGAGAGCTCTTGCTCGAGGCCTACGAAATCCCGGCTCGCCAGCGCTGTGAGGAGCGCGGGACGGGCCTCCTCGGGGACTCCCAGGCCAGCCATGAGGGACGGATAGAGCGAGGCGTCGCCGAGGCCGATGCGATATCCCTCGAGGCCCACAGTGTCGAGGGCGGCACAGAGAACTGAAAGCGCCTCAGCCGTGCCTTGAGGCGCGGGGGCGCCGATCAGCTCGATCCCCGCTTGGAGCATCTCGCGTGGCTGGCCACGTTGGGGGCGGATGCCGCGGTAGCAGTGAGCGAGGTAGCAGAAGCGCAGCGGTGGATCGACGTTTGGGTAGCGGGTGGCCACGACACGGGCGATGGGGACGGTCATGTCGGAGCGGAGCACGAGCGCGGCGCCCGACTCGTCAAAGACGCGGTAGGCGGGTTGGGTCTCGCCCGGCGAGGAGAAGCCGGCACGGGCGAGCACAGACTCGTACTCGAGCGCGGGCGTGTAGACCTCGCCGTAGCCGTGACGCTCGAAGACGGCGCGGAGGGCGTCGGTGATGGCGCGGACCTCACGGGTCTCGTCGGGGAGCACGTCACGGGTGCCGGATGGGATGGGATGGATCATGGGTTTGGATTCAAGCGGACGACTGCGACGGTACGCGGCGCGGGAGGTGCGGTTGTTCGAAAAATGGGTGACTCGCGTGCGCGCGCGGAGAAAGGCTAACTCTGCGCGCACGCGCGCGAGTCCCCCTCAAAAGCGCAACCACCCCCTACGCGTGGACGGGTTCGGTGGCGACCCTCTCGATGTGGGCTCCAAGCTCACGTAGGCGCTCATCGATGCGCTCGTAGCCACGGTCGATCTGGCGGATGTTGCCGATCTCCGAGCGACCCTCGGCGCAGAGGGCGGCGAGCAGCATCGCCATCCCGGCGCGGATGTCGGGTGACTCGACGCGCTCGCCACGGAGACGACGGGGGCCGGTGACGATGGCACGGTGGGGATCGCACATGACGATGTCGGCGCCCATGAGAATCAGCTTGTCGGTGAAGATGAGACGGTTCTCGAACATCCACTCGTGGACGAGGATCGAACCATGGGCCTGCGTGGCGAGCGCCACCGCGATCGAGGTGAGATCAGCCGGGAAGGCGGGCCAGGGACCATCCTGGATCTTGCCCTTGTAGCCGCCGACGTCGGCTTGCGCTACGAGCTCCTGCCCACCGGGGACCACCACGTCATGGCCATCCAACTCGGAGCGCAACCCGAGCCGCTCGAAGACGAGCCGGATCATGCGCAGGTCGGAGGGAACGGTGTCCTTGATGCGGAGCTCTCCCCCGGTGACCCCGGCGAGAGCCATGAAGGAGCCGATCTCGATGTGGTCGGGAGCGATGTGGTGTTCGCACCCGCGCAGGCGGTCGGAGCCGGTGACGGCAAGCAGGTTGGAGCCGATGCCCTGGATGTCGGCGCCCATCTTCACGAGCATGCGGGCAAGGTCCTGGACGTGGGGCTCACAGGCGGCGTTGCCGATGATGGTGGTGCCGGGGGTCAGGGCAGCGGCGAGAAGAACATTCTCGGTGGCCATCACCGAGGGCTCATCCATGAAGACGTCGGAGGGACGCAAGCCTGACGGAGCGGAGATGACGATGTCGCGGGAGCATTCGACGTTGGCGCCCATGGAGCGGAAGGCGTCCAGGTGGGGGTCGAGACGACGCCGGCCTATGACATCGCCACCCGGAGGGGGCATGACGGCGCGGTGAAACCGAGCCAGCAGCGGGCCGGCCAGCAGGAAGGAGGCACGAATAAGCTCGGCGAGCTCGGGGTCGATGTGGACCTCGTGAACGTGGGCAGAGCAGAGCTCGATCTCGTTTGGGGCACGCCAGTGCGCAGAGACGCCGATGGCTTCGAGGATGGAGACCATGGCATCGACGTCGCGGATACGGGGTACGTTGGTGACGACCATGGGGTCCTCGGTGAGGAGGCAGGAAGCAAGGATGGGGAGCGCGCCGTTCTTGTTGCCGGCGGGGGTCATCGTGCCGGATAGGGGGGCGCCGCCCTCGATTACAAACTTCTCCATAGGGACAATGCGCCTGCGAGGAGCCCAGAAGGCGGGCTCTTGGATGGGGCGCGTAGCTAGCGTAACAGCCATCTCGGTAGAGAAGTTCGAGCGTGGCAGCCGAGAACCTGCCCACTTCCGGTAGGGCCGTCGGCCAAGCACTTCACGCACGGCACGATGCAATTCTCATTGCAGACCCCTGGGGCCCCGATATCGCATAGGCAAGCCATTTTCGGCCATGCGAAGGTGATGCAAGAGCGACACGTACATGTGTTCGCATGACGTCCGTCCGATTGGGAACCTACAGTACGAACACGTGTTCTCTTCTACGCACCACTCACAGCACCGAAGGCCACTCGTGAGGCGCCTGTCTTCGGCGTTGCTGCTGATCCGCTCGTTCCTACTGCTCGAGGACGACTACGACGTCGACTGGGAGGTCGACTCGGACGAGGAGACGAGGCTTGTGGGACCCGATACGAATGGGCACGCCACCGTTGCCCTCCGATCCGAATTGGGCGGGTCGGAGGGCAACAGGCATCCGCACCGCACAGCGCTACAGAGCCGCCTGGGCGATCGACGACCGGGAGAAGCCGCGGCGCAGGAGACGGTGTGTTTGTGCCCGGTGTCTAGACGGGAGCGTCGCCCAGTCGAGACAGGTCAGCTGGGTTCGAGGATGAGCACCGGCAGTGTGCGAGTGGTTATCGACCGGTAGTAGTCGTAGCCGGGATACATGTCGACGAACCGCGGCCAGAGCTCTTCGACCTCGCTGTCTGTGGCGGGTCGCGAGCGCACATGTAGCGTGGTGCCGCCAACGTGTGCTGTGGCGGCGGGTTGAGCCTGTAGGTTGAGATACCAGGCCGGAGGTCTCGGGGAGCCGGCGTTGGAGGCGACAACCGCGTAACAGCACGAATGCTCGAGGTAGAACATGGGCGAGTCGCGTGACTGCCCAGAACGGCGGCCTGTGGTGGTGAGCGTGAGCACGTCGGCGCCAAGCAGCCGCGATCCGATCCGACCGCGCGAGAGCTTGTGTAGCCGCGCATGGAGCCGCGAGGCGGCGGTGCTGCCGGGCTTGTGGGCGAGCTTGGGGCTGATGCGGGCGTAGGCGCCGGCGATGCGACTCATGCTGGGCATCGTATCCGTGGCCGGCCGCGAACGACCGCGAGCCGCCCGGGTGGGCGGCTCGCGTGTGTTGCGAAGAAACCGGCGGCGTCCTACTCTCCCAGGCCCTTGCGAGCCAAGTACCATCGGCGCTGAGGGGCTTAACTGCTCTGTTCGGAATGGGAAGAGGTGTTTCCCCCTCGCCAAGGCCACCGGAAAAACGTGAGAAACCCACGCGTCTCGGGGTCCTTCAAAACTGCACAGCGCCACAGCGAGTATCACTTCAAACATGCACATGTTTGAAATCAAAAAAATCCGTCAAGCCCTCGACCCATTAGTACCGGTCTCCTTCAGACGTTACCGTCCTTCCAGATCCGGCCTATCAACCTGGTGGTCTACCAGGGGTCTTACTCCCTCTAGGGGATGGGAGAACTCATCTTGAGGCCGGCTTCCCGCTTAGATGCTTTCAGCGGTTATCCGATCCACACGTAGCTAACCTGCTATGCCCTTGGCAGGACAACAGATACACCAGAGGTGCGTTCATCCCGGTCCTCTCGTACTAGGGACAAATCCTCTCAATTCTCCAACGCCCACGGCAGATAGGGACCGAACTGTCTCACGACGTTCTGAACCCAGCTCGCGTACCGCTTTAATGGGCGAACAGCCCAACCCTTGGGACCGACTTCACCCCCAGGATGCGACGAGCCGACATCGAGGTGCCAAACCGGGCCGTCGATGTGGACTCTTGGGCCCGATAAGCCTGTTATCCCCGGAGTACCTTTTATCCGTTGAGCGACGGCACTTCCACTTGCTACCGCCGGATCACTAAGACCTACTTTCGTACCTGCTCGACCTGTCGGTCTCGCAGTCAAGCTCCCTTGCTACCTTTGCGCTCTACGCACGATTTCCGACCGTGCTGAGGGAACCTTTGCGCGCCTCCGTTACATTTTGGGAGGCGACCGCCCCAGTCAAACTACCCGCCTGGAACTGTCCAGCACCCGGATTCACGGAATGCTGTTAGAAACCCAATACACCAAGGGTGGTATCTCAAGGTTGGCTCCACGCAAGCCGCAGCCTGCGCTTCAAAGCCTCCCACCTATCCTGAGCGAAATGCACCGAATTCCAATACCAGGTTGTAGTAAAGGTTCACGGGGTCTTTCCGTCTAGCCGCGGGTACTCGGCATCTTCACCGAGACTGCAATTTCACCGAGCCCATCGTTGAGACAGCGCTGAAGTCGTTACGCCATTCGTGCAGGTCGGAACTTCACGTTATCTCTCGTTATCCGAGAGCGCAGACTATCCCTTCACCTCATCAAGCACCTTTAGACACTCTCGCTGCGATAAACCGCCTTGTCGCGATCTACCGTGCACCAGCAAGTACTGACTGTCATAGGTGCCAAAACTACGATGAGGGCCGGCGTATTGCGCATCACATAGATTTCCGGACTCTCCGGAGCGTGACACGCCTCTCCTTTCGGATCAGTCGTTACGGGGGTCACTAGGACTTCCCTCGGGATTGCCCTTTGTCAACTTCGACATTAGGGTTTCCCCGATATGAGCCGGTTCTCGATCGCCTCTCGCGAGGCGGTGGGGCAAGTTGGCACTTACCCGACAAGGAATTTCGCTACCTTAGGCAATTTGTTACGTTCCCTCGCGGGAGCGGCTAGGTCGTTTCTTGTTCCGCCTAGCTCTCTACGTCGCCGTAGAGGTCGGACCATATCTTCACACCCGCTCAAGGGCGTGTTCAGCGTATGGCCTCTGAGGATTCTGTCAAGCACCTCGTCCATCGGCCGACGGCGTTGCTTGCCCTCTTGGTTCATCGCATATGCGATTTCCACGATGGTCGCCAACCCTGCGGGCCGGCGGTGCAAACCTTGCTCAAATAGATACATAGCATCTTCAAAGAGCGTCATGTCGTCGCGTCTTGACGAGAAGCCCATGTACCGCCGCATAAACGGCAGGACATAGGCAGAGATGTTCTTTCGCGAATTCACCGCGAACACGAGCACATCGGGATTGCCTGGCTTAGGCCAGATCCTGTCCGCACTCAAACACCTCTTGAGCCATCTCGAGCAACTCACGTCGTCTCCGGTGTTGATACACGAAAAACTCCGGTTGAACGTAGTAGCCGAGGCGAGCGGTGGGGTGCTTCTTTATAGAGAGGCACCAACTACCCTCGCCCTCCACGACGCCAGCCATAAACCAGCGTCGCGCCTCGAGACTCGACAGTCTTTCCTGCTGATTGTCCGCACTCGTCACATTTTCACTGTAGCGCTCGGTTCGGACAGAACGTTGCGATACGAGTAGTGCGAGATACTCGGATGTTCCAGCATATAGCTGAATTTTACAACAGCCTCTAAATTGACCGTTATAGTTACGGCCGCCGTTTACCGGGGCTTAGCTTCGCTGCTTCGGGTCAAGCCCTAACAACTCCACGTAACCTTCCGGCACCGGGCAGGCGTCAGCCCCTATACGTCGTCTTACGACTTAGCAGAGACCTGTGTTTTTGGTAAACAGTCGCTTCAGCCTATTCACTGCGGCCCCCTCGGGCTCCGCTCGCGAAGAGCCTCACCCTACTGGGGCGCCCCTTATCCCGAAGTTACGGGGCAATTTTGCCGAGTTCCTTAACGATGGTTATCTCGATCACCTTAGTATTCTCTACTTGCCCACCTGTGTCGGTTTTGGTACGGGCACGCGCTTCCTCCCTAGAGGCTTTTCTCGGAGGTATGGCGTCAGGGACTCGCCGGCTTAGTGCCAGCTGGCATCGCACCTCAGGTTATGCGGCCCCGCATTTAACATGGGCCACCCCTACATGCTTACCCCAGGACAACCATCGCCTGGGTTCCCTTAGCCTTCCTCGTCCCCCCATCGGTCAAACGGAAGCGACGTGGTACAGGAATATCAACCTGTTGGCCATCGACTACGCCTTTCGGCCTCGCCTTAGGTCCCGACTAACCCTGAGCAGACGAACTTTACTCAGGAATCCTTGGGCAATCGGTGGAAAGGATTCTCACCTTTCTTTCGTTACTTATGCCGGCATTCTCACTTCCCATGCCTCCACGGCTGGCTTACGCCGCCGCTTTACTGGCATGGGAACGCTCTCCTACCGCGTGATCGACCCGAAGGTCTCACACACCCGCAGCTTCGGTGACTAGCTTGAGCCCCGTTACATTGTCCGCGCTCGAACACTTGACCAGTGAGCTGTTACGCACTCTTTCAAGGATGGCTGCCTCTAAGCCAACCTCCTGGTTGTCTATGCACTCGAACATCGTTTCCCACTTAGCTAGTACTTAGGGACCTTAGCTGGCGGTCTGGGCTGTTTCCCTTTCGACGCTGAAGTTTATCCCCCAGCAACTGACTCCCGGAGTAGACGTAATGGTCTTCGGAGTTTGCCTGAAATCGGTAACCTGGTAGGGCCCCTTATCCAAACAGTGCTCTACGGCCACTACGTAATTTATCCGAGGCTATACCTAAATATATTTCGGAGAGAACCAGATATCACTGAGCTTGATTAGCCTTTCACTCCGACCCACAGGTCATCCGCCCAGTTTTCAACCTAGGTCGGTTCGGCCCTCCACGAGGTCTTACCCCCGCTTCAGCCTGCCCATGGGTAGCTCGCTCAGTTTCGGGTATACCGCCTACGACTATGTCGCCCTATTAGGACTCGCTTTCGCTACGGCTCCGCTCATCGCTTAACCTTGCCGCAGACGAGTAACTCGCCGGCTCGTTATGCAAAAAGCACGCGGTCACAGAACAAGTCTGCTCCCACCGCTTGTAGGCGCGCGGTTTCAGGTACTATTTCACTCCCCTTCCGGGGTACTTTTCACCTTTCCCTCACGGTACTAGTCCGCTATCGGTCACCAAGGAGTACTTAGCCTTGGAGGGTGGTCCCCCCAGGTTCAGTCCGCGTTTCACGGGCGCGGACTTACTCAGGAACGTCTGACGGAAGACCATGCAGTTTCGTCTACGGGACGGTTGCCCTCTATGGTGCGTGGTTCCACACGCTTCGACTACCACATGATTTTGTAACTTCCGCCGGGTCGGACACGACCCGGAACAAACGCCCTACAACCCCCAACAGACAACGCATGTCCGCTTACATCTGCCGGGTTTGGGCTGATCCCTTTTCGCTCGCCACTACTCAGGGAGTCTCTTTTGATTTTCTTTCCTCGGGGTACTGAGATGTTTCACTTCCCCCGCTTGTCTTCGCCCGGTCTATGTGTTCAACCGGGGATAACGCCGCATTACCAGCGCTGGGTTTCCCCATTCGGGAATCCACGGGTCATAGGCTATTCAGCGCCTAACCGTGGCTTATCGCAGCCGTTCACGCCCTTCATCGACTCTTGGTGCCAAGGCATCCACCATGCGCCCTTACTATCTTGACGGTGATCTGACCGATTTCGACTACATCCCTTTGCGGGGATGTGGGCTCCATCGGTCCGGTGATACCCGTTTTTCAGCCGCCGCTTATCGATGGCGGCTGATGTGGCTTCTGTGCAGTTTTCAAGGACCGTCGAGAGGCGTATACGCCGGCCGACGATGGGTTCATGCGGGCGCGCTCATTGCGCGTCTGCCCCACCACCGGCGGACGCCGGTCTCTCAAAACTCAACAGCATGCTGGCGTAGTTGCGGACCAGTGTCGCTCGGCCTCCAAGTAGTCAGGAGTCCTCGCTCGACTTGCCCATCCAGCCAGGTTCGGTCGACATGCTAGGCCCGTGAGCACTGTCACCAACAGGATCTCAAGACTCCCGAAGGAACCAGGGACCTGATGGCCGTTGCTCACGGGGCACCGTAGTGCTCCCTAGAAAGGAGGTGATCCAGCCGCAGCTTCCGCTACGGCTACCTTGTTACGACTTCACCCCAGTCACGAGCCCCACCTTCGACGGCTCCCTCCCTTGCGGGTTAGGCCACCGGCTTCGGGTGTTGCTCACTCCCGTGGTGTGACGGGCGGTGTGTACAAGGCCCGGGAACGTATTCACCGCGGCAATGCTGATCCGCGATTACTAGCAACTCCGCCTTCATGCAGGCGAGTTTCAGCCTGCAATCCGAACCGAGACGCGCTTTAAGGGATTCGCTCCACCTCGCGGTATCGCAGCCCTCTGTACGCGCCAATGTAGCACGTGTGTAGCCCTGGACATAAGGGGCATGATGACTTGACGTCATCCCCACCTTCCTCCGGTTTGTCACCGGCAGTCTCGCATGAGTCCCCAACTGAATGCTGGCAACATGCGACGGGGGTTGCGCTCGTTGCGGGACTTAACCCAACATCTCACGACACGAGCTGACGACAGCCATGCACCACCTGTGAACCTGCCCCGAAGGGAAGCCATGTTTCCATGGCGGTCAGGCACATGTCAAGCCCAGGTAAGGTTCTTCGCGTCGCGTCGAATTAAACCACATGCTCCGCTGCTTGTGCGGGCCCCCGTCAATTCCTTTGAGTTTTAGCCTTGCGGCCGTACTCCCCAGGCGGGCAACTTAATGCGTTAGCTTCGACACGGGGGGAGTCGACACCCCCCACATCTAGTTGCCATCGTTTACAGCGTGGACTACCAGGGTATCTAATCCTGTTTGCTCCCCACGCTTTCGCGTCTCAGCGTCAGTCACGTCCCAGCGAGCTGCCTTCGCCATTGGTGTTCCTCCTGATATCTGCGCATTTCACCGCTACACCAGGAATTCCACTCGCCCCTTCCGGACTCTAGCCCGACAGTATCCACCGGCATTCCAGGGTTGAGCCCTGGACTTTCACAGCGGACTAATCGGGCCGCCTACACGCTCTTTACGCCCAATAATTCCGGACAACGCTTGCACCCTACGTATTACCGCGGCTGCTGGCACGTAGTTAGCCGGTGCTTCTTGTGAAGGTACCGTCACCCCACGCGGCTATTCACCGATGAGGCTTCGTCCCAACTGAAAGGGGTTTACAACCCGAAAGCCTTCTTCCCCCACGCGGCGTTGCTGCGTCACGCTTTCGCGCATTGCGCAAGATTCCCCACTGCTGCCTCCCGTAGGAGTCTGGGCCGTGTCTCAGTCCCAGTGTGGCTGATCGTCCTCTCAGACCAGCTACCCATCGAAGCCTTGGTGAGCCGTTACCTCACCAACAAGCTAATGGGCCGCGGGCCCATCTCGATGCGGAGGCCGAAGCTTCCTTTCCCCTTGCGGGCACATCCGGTATTAGCCCGAGTTTCCTCGGGTTGTCCCGGTCATCGAGGCAGGTAACCCACGTGTTACTCACCCGTTCGCGGCTCTGCCCCAGGGCAAGCCCTGGTTCGTCGCTCCACTTGCATGTGTTAAGCACGCCGCCAGCGTTCGTCCTGAGCCAGGATCAAACTCTCCGTGAAGAACTTCACGAAAAGCTGTCATGGGTGGTAGGGACCTATACACCGTGGTCCCCTCCATGACGGGGTACTTCTCTACTTGACTCTTTGCCGTCACCGGGTACGCCGAAGCATTCCCGTGACGGGTCGAACCTGGACGCACACCATGATCGATTCTCGATCAAAGGTGCGCATGCTGTTGAGTTTTCAAAGACCGTCGTAGCCTCTTTGAGAGGACTTCTCTTGGAGGAGACCGTTCAGCCCACGCCCAAGGGCGCTTTCAGGCCGACCGTACAGTATAGCGCTCGCCCCAATCCCGTGACATGAGCGTAGCCCACTGTCTCGGTCGCAGAGCCGAGCTGCTGTGCGAGGGCACTATAGGGGATCTTGCGGACAGGCGTCGCCAGAGCCCTCACGCGCGTAGGAAGGCTATCTCCGCGCGCACGCGAGTCACCCCTGAACGGACAACACACAACCCGCCCGGCTGACCCCGCCCGCGGGCGTCAGCCCGCGCGGAGCCTGCGAAAGCGGCGCTTGCCGGCGCGCAAGACCACGCCGTCGAGACGGGTCACAGGCAGGTCGTGCTCTGCGCTGGAGAGCGGCTCCTCGTCCAGCGAGACCGCGCCCTGGTCGATGAGTCGGCGGGCCTCGGAACGAGAGACGCCGAAGGCGTCGGCCATGAGCCCCGGTACATGAACCACCCCGTTTTGAGCATCGAAGACGAGCTCCTCGATTCGCTCCGGAGCCCCACGGTCGACGAAGACCCGGTCGAACTCGCGCTCGGCCTCCTGAGCCGAGTCGGCCGAGTGAAGCCATGCGACGAGCTCGCGCGCAAGCTCCCGCTTGGCCTCACGGGGGGGCACTCCGGGGTCGAGCTCTCGCCCGAGCAGCAGCCTGTAGTACTCCCCCATCGCCTCGTCGGGGATGGAGAGCGTCTTGCCGTAGACCTCTCCTGGGGGGTCGGTCACGCCGATGTGGTTGCCCAGCGACTTGGACATCTTCTGACGGCCGTCGGTGCCGACGAGGATGGGCATCGTGAGGATCGCCTGCTCCGGTTGGCCGTAGGCGCGTTGGAGGTCGCGACCGAGCAGGAGATTGAACTTCTGGTCGGTCCCACCGAGCTCGACGTCGGCGCGGACGGCGACCGAGTCGTAGCCCTGGAGCAGCGGGTAGAGGAGCTCGAGCATCGAGATCGGCTCGGAGGCGGTGAAGCGCTTGGCGAAGTCGTCGCGCTCGAGCAGCTGGGCGACGGTTGTGGTGCGCAGCAGGGAAAGCATCTCCGTCATCGGCATGTCCAGCCACTCGCTGTTGCGGCGCACCTCGAGTCGCTCCGGAGAAGCGTCGAGAACCTTCAGCGCCTGGGTTTGGAAGGTCGCCGCGTTCGCCTCGATCTCCGCCTCTGTGAGGATCGGGCGCAGGGTCGAGCGGCCGGAGGGATCGCCGACACGGGCGGTGTAGTCACCGATGATGAGCACCACGAGGTGGCCTGAGTCCTGGAACTCGCGCAGCTTGCGCAACACGACGGAATGGCCGAGGTGGATGTCGGGGGCGGTGGGGTCTATGCCGAGCTTCACGCGCAGCGGCCGCCCTTCCTCGCCGGCTCGCTCCAACTTCTCTGTCAGCGCGCCGGCGGGCAGCGAGTCGACCGCGTTCGCGCTCAAACGGTCCTCGGAGGCGGCGTTCGGCATGAAAGCCAATGCTAGACTCTCGCGTCCCGGTGGAGCTTGCGGTATCGCCTGCCCGTCGGCAGACGCGCTTGAAGAGGTTGCGTTTCGTCTCGATCCTCTTCGCCGTCTTGCTGCTCGGCCTCATCTCGTTTGTGTTCGGCATGTTCATGGCCGTGGCGTCCACGCTGCCGTCGTTGGACAACCGGGCGGAGTTCGACAACGCGCGCAATTCGGTGCTGCTCGACGACCTTGGGCGTCCGCTCGGGGTGTTGAGTCGCCAGAACCAGATCCTGTTGACCGAGAAGGAGATCCCGCCGATCGTCAAGGAGGCGGTGATCGCGATCGAGGACAAGCGGTTCGAGGGCAACTCGGGGATCGACATCCGCGGGATCGCAAGAGCGTTCTTCCAGGACGTCGTGCGCAAAGGGAGCATCCAGGGGGCTTCCACGATCGAGCAGCAGTTCGTCAAGAACGCGTTGCAGGCGCAGGCGCACAGGACCCTGTTCGAGAAGCTTCGCGAGGCGGCGCTGGCCTACCAGCTTGCGCACAAGTGGTCGAAGCAGAAGATCGTCACGGAGTACCTGAACACGATCTACTTCGGTAACGGGGCGTACGGGATCGAGTCGGCGGCACGCACGTACTTCGGGTCGGACGTGAACCATCTGGGATGCGGGACCCCGGGGCACAAACTGTGCGTGGAAGAGCTCGAGCCGTGGGAGGCGGCGCTGCTGGCTGGAGTCATCAAGTCGCCCACGTTCTATGACCCGGTGACAAAACCGGAAGCGGCGCGCGCCCGACGGAACCTCGTGCTGCAGCAGATGCTCCAGCAGGGGTACATCCGGAGGCTGGACTACCAAGAAAGCATCGGACAGGCGCTACCGGCGCCAAAGGACATCGCCCTGCCCCACCAGGCGCTGGTCGAAGGTGTGGACGCTGGGTACTTCACGAGCTGGGTGCAGCAGCAGATCATCGAACGGTACGGGGCCACACGGGCGTTCGATGGGGGTTTGCGTGTGAAGACGACGCTCGACCTCGACCTGCAACGGTCAGCCGAACAGGCGGTACGCGGATATCTGCCGGGCCCGGAAGGGCCGACCGCGTCGCTGGTGGCGATCGAAAACTCCACGGGCGAGGTGAGGGCGATGGTGGGCGGACGCAGCTACAACGAAACGCCTTTCAACCTGGCGACCGAGGGTGAGCGCCAGCCGGGGTCCTCGTTCAAGGCGTTCGACCTCGCGGCGGCGCTCGAGGACGGGATCTCACCTGAATCGACGTGGTCGTCGCGGCTGAAGATATTCACCGTGCCGGGGACGAGTGGGAAGGAAAAGTTCGTGGTGCACAACGACGAAGGGGCATACACGGGCACCGATACGTTGACCGGGGCGACCGCGTTTTCCGACAACTCGATCTACGCGGAAGTGGGCTTGAAGGTGGGGACACACCGCATCGCCCACCTCGCCCACCGCATGGGGATAACGACGCCGATCTCGACCAACCCGGCGATGACTATCGGGGGGTTGAACGTGGGTGTGACGCCGCTTGACATGGCGCACGCGTACGAGACGATCGCCCACGGCGGGGATCGCGTGAGCGGGTCGCTCGCCTCGGATTTTCAGCCGGTGGGGATCCAAGAAGTTGACGCCGGCGGACGGACACTCCCCGATGGGCGCCACCACGACGTGAACGACGTGACCCTGAAGCGGGTGTTGCCCTCGAGCGTGGCGAGCACGGAGACGTCGATGCTCGAGACGGTGCTGGAGTACGGGACGGCGAAGGCCGCGTCGATCGGTCAGTTCGCAGCGGGGAAGACGGGGACCACCTCCAATTTCGGAGACGCGTGGTTCGTTGGGTGGAACAAGAAGTACACGGTGGCGGTGTGGGTTGGGTATCCCGACAAGCTGGTGCCGATGACGACCGAGTTCGGCGGGAAGCCCGTGTTCGGAGGGACCTACCCGGCGTTGATCTGGCACGACTTCATGCTGGCGGCGATGCAGGTCGAAGCCGACCGCACGAACCATGTGAAGCCGGGCGGCGGGACGACTGAAGGCAGTGGCGTCCCGTCTGAATCGACGTCGAGCACCGAAAGCGGGAGCGCGCCCACCGGGGGCACAAAGCACACTCACGAAGGCGGTGAAACTCGGGGGGGTGAAACCGAAGGCCGGGAAACGGGTGGCGGCGCTCACGTGGAACAAGCGCCGGCGACACCCGCGCCGACCCCAACGCCCTCCCCCTCCCCCTCCACACCGGCGACCCCCGCGCCCAGTAACACCCCAGCACCGAAATCCGAAGGCGCGACCGGCGGCGTGAGCCCCGGGTAACTGAACAACGACGCCTATCGCAAAGCGGTCTCACGCGGCCAAGGCCGCGAGACGTGGGGACTATCGGCCAGGCAGAAGCGCCAGGGAAGCTCAACCGCCTTGGTGATACCGATGCGAGCACCCGTGACGACGACCGTCCGCGAATCACATTTCTCGGGCGCGCGGATCGTGACCGGGCCGGAGATCAGAGACGTGCCGTTGTGGTCAAGCTCGACGCCAAGCGCTTGCGTGAGCTTGCCGGGACCCGAGCAGAGCTCGTGCTCACGGGCACGTGAGCGACGGGCGTGCATCTCCTCGACGCCGGCAAGCGGCTCCAGCGCGCGGATGAGCACGGCAGCGCCCACCCCGGGCGCCTCGCAGACCGCGTTCAGGAGCGCGTGGATGCCGTAGGAGCGGTAGACGTAGGCGGTGCCGGGCTCTTCGTAGAGCGTTCTGGTGCGGGGGGTGACACCCACGAAAGCGTGGCAGGCGGGCTCTGACTCGTGGTAGGCCTCGGTCTCGACGATCAGGCCCGACATGCCGGCGTGCTCGACCACGCAGCCGATCAGGTCACGAGCGACCTCCAAGACGGGGCGGGCGTAGAAGTCTTGGGAGAGCACCTCGCGCACGCGCGAGTCACCCCTTGAAGGAGAACCCACAACCTCCGCCGCGGGGCCGGAGGCCATCAGGCCAACGGGGGCTGGGCTAGCACCGTCCGCGCAAGCTCGAGCTGCTCACGCACCCGCGGCAAGGCCGTCCCACCGACAGAGACCTTGGATTCGAGCCACGAGTCGCGTGCGAGGACCTTGTAGTACTCGTCGTCCAAGAGCACGCTCTGTAAAGAAAGCTCCTCGGGGGTGAGCGCGGAGAGCGGGCGGCCGCTGTCGACGGAGATGCGCACGAGCGAGGCGACGACACCGTGTGCCTCGCGAAATGGCATGCCGCGCTTGACGAGCAGGTCGGCGACGTCGGTGGCAGCGATGAGCTCGTCGGACGCGGCTTCTTCGAGCCGCTCACGGTGGAAATTGACGCCCGCGACCATGCCGAGCGCGGCAGCAAGCGCGAGCTCGAGCGTGTCGGCGGCGTCGAAGACGTGCTCCTTGTCCTCCTGGAGGTCCTTGTTGTAGGTGAGGGGAAGCGCGTGCATGACACCGTGAAGGCTGGCCAAATGCGCGACAACCCGCGGCGCCTTCGCGCGCAGCAGCTCGGCGGCGTCGGGATTCTTCTTCTGGGGCATGATCGAGGAGCCCGCCGACCAGGCATCGGGAAGCTCGCAAAAGGAGAACTCGGCGGAGGACCACAGCACGAGCTCTGCCCCCAGGCGGGAGAGATGGGTGGCGCAGGTGGCGGCGGCGTTCAAATAGTCCAGCGCGAAATCCCGGTTGGCGACCGCGTCGATCGAGTTGGGAGCAGGCGCGGAGAAGCCGAGCTCATCGGCGACGAGTTGGCGATCTGTATCGAAGTTGACGCCGGCGAGCGCGCCGGCGCCGAGCGGGAGGCGGGAGCACTGGCGCTCGGCGAAGGCGAAGCGGTCGCGGTCGCGGGAGAGCATCCAGAAGTAGGCGAGCAGGTGGTGGCTCAAATACACAGGCTGAGCGCGTTGCAGGTGGGTGTAGCCGGGGAGCGGCCAGTCGAGGTGTTGCTCGGCCCGTTCGATCAGGGCCGCCATCAGCCGCGAGATCGCCTCCTGCGCGGAGCGGGCGCGATCGCGGACGTACATGACGAGGTCGGTGGCGACCTGGTCGTTGCGGGAGCGGGCGGTGTGGAGCTTGCCGCCGATGGGGCCGACGAGCTCGGTGAGGTAGCGCTCGATGGCCATGTGGATGTCTTCGTCGTCCGGGGAGAAGACGAAGTGGCCTTCGCGCAGCTCGCTTTCCACCGTGTCAAGCCCACGCAGCAGCGCGTCGCGATCTTCCGCCGAGATGATCCCCTGCGCGGCGAGCATTGTGGCGTGGGCGCGTGACTGGGCGATGTCCTGCGGCCACAGGCGCCGGTCGAACTCGATCGACGTGTTCATCCGCACGAAGTCGGGGTGTTGGGGCTCTGAGAAGCGGGACACCGAGGGCGCAGTGTATGCGCTTCGCGGGAGGTCGCCCGTCGAGGTTTTGATTGTTGCATCGTGCCCACGGGAGCGACAGCGGCCGGTGGCGCCGGGGGCGAGACGTGAGCGGGCGAGCCAGCGGGGACATGGGCGGTTAGCATGGCGTCGCTTTGTTCACCGCTTGGGTTGCGTTCCCGCTGGTGCTGGGACTGCTGGGGTTTGGGTGCGGGGCGCTCGTGGAGCGCGCGGCGGGACGGGAGCTGCCGCTGAGCGTCCGCTTGCCGTGCGGGGTGGCGGTTGTGATCGGGGTGCTGGACGTCTTCACCCGCTCGACCTCGACCGTGGACGCGGCGATCCCGGCGGTGTGCGCATTGGCGGCGGGCGGGCTCGTGTTCCGTCCCCCCTGGCGCTGGCGTCCACGGGACCGGGCGTTGATCGCGCCGGTGATCGTGTTCGCCGTGTACGCCGCCCCGATCGTGCTTTCGGGGAGCGCGACCTGGGCGGGGTATGTGAAGCTCGACGACACCGCGACGTGGCTGGCGCTCGTGGACCGCACGCTGAGCGCGGGACACACGCTGGCGGGACTCCCACCCTCCACTTACATGGACACGCTGGCTGCGTACCTCACGAACGGTTACCCGGTGGGGTCCTTCCTCCCGCTCGGGATGGGGCACGCTTTCCTTGGAACGGATATCGCCTGGCTGACCGACCCATGGATGGCGTTCACGGGGGCGATGCTGGCGCTGTCGCTGCACCGCATCGCGACGCGCGCGCTGCGCAGCGACGCGCCGCGCCGGCAGGCCCCGGCGATTGCGGCGGTCGCCGCCCAGCCGGCGCTGCTGTACGGGTACTACCTGTGGGGCGGGATGAAGGAGATGACCGGCGCGATGCTGGTGGCCGCCTTCGCGAGCGCCGTGCCGCTCATCTGGGACACGTCGGAAAGCGTGCGACGAGACGGTCCGCAAGACGCGAGCTCGCGGCGTCCGGCAAAAGCGCGGCCCTCGAACGCGGACACTCTCGACCGCGCGGCCGCCGTCCGCCACGCCCGCGCCGCGATCCCCATGCTCGTGGTGGTGTGGGGAATGCTCTCCGCTCTCAGCGGTGGCGGGCTGGTGTGGCTCGTGCCGGGCGGGGTGCTCGCGTTGCCGGCGCTCTCACAGCGAAACGGCTTGCGCCTCCCCCCCACGCGCGTCTTGGTGCGCGCGGGCGCAGCGGTGGCTGTCGTGGGTGGCGTGGCCGCCTATCTGGCGCTGCGCCCTGGTGGCTTCGTGGAGACCAACAAGAGCGTGCTGACCGCCGGCAAAGAGCTGGGGAACCTGCTCGGCCCGCTGCATCTGCGCCAGATCGTGGGCATCTGGCTGTCGGGCGACTTCCGCACGGTGCCGTCAAGCGCCGTCCTCACCGACCTGCTGATCGTGGTGGCCGTCATCGCGGCGCTTGCGGGTCTGGTCATGGCGATCCGCCGCGGACGGGCAGAGCTGACCTTGTACGTGCTCTGCTCGCTGGCGGGCGCGCTGATCGTCTTCTGGCTCGCCTCGCCCTGGCTCGGCGGCAAGGCCCTCGCGACCGCCTCACCGGCGATAGTGCTCGCGGCGCTCGTGGGATGCGCAACAGCGCTGACCGGCCGCGCGAGGGACGGCGGGGACACAGTCGCAGGCGCCGCCCCGCGTCCACTCGGCGCCGTGGTGGGCGTCGCAGCTCGCCTCCCCCTCCGCCCGCTCGCCGCAATGGCGAGCGTGGCGATCGTCACGGGTGTGGTGTGGTCGAACGCGCTCGGCTATCACGACGCGGCCCTTGCACCCCGCGCGCAGTTCGCCGAGCTGCAGGAAATCGGCGAAGCGATCGCCGGGGAGGGGCCGACGCTGATGACCGACTACTCCCCCTACGGCGCACGACACTTCCTGCGCGAATCCGAAGCGGAATCCGCCTCGGAGCTACGCTCGCGCACCGACCCCCTGCTCTCCGGCCAACCGCTGGCGAAGGCGACGACCGCCGACATCGACCAGTTCCAGACCGGCCCGCTGCTCGTGTATCGCACGCTCGTGCTGCGGCGCTCGCCGGTGGCAAGCCGTCCCCCGTCCCCATACACGCTGAAGCTACGCGACCGCTATTGGGAGGTGTGGCAGCGACCGGCCCCAGCGTCCCCGACGGTGCTCAGCCATCTCCCGCTCGGCGACCCGGTCGAACCGGGGGGCGTGCCGTCGTGTGCCGCCGTGCAGCGCCTCGCGCGCACGGCCGGGGCGACGAGACTCATCGCCGCCCCCGCGACGAACCCACTCGTGGTGGGGGCGGGCGAAGGGACCCACCCGCGAAGCTGGTCGCACGGTCGGGAATATCTCTTGCTGAAAGGCAAGGGCGCCGCGCACCTGCGCGTGACGATCCCGCAAGCGGGGCGCTACGAGCTGTGGCTTGGCGGCTCAATGTCAGGACCGGTGAAGCTCACCGTCAACGGCACCGAAATCGGCACCGCCCGCTACGAACTGCAGGAGGACGGCCAGTACGTACCGTTCGGGTCGATCGGACTGGAACGTGGCAAATACGAAATCGCGATCTCCTACAACGGCGGCGACCTACGCCCGGGCAGCGGCGGCCCGGCGGCCACAGTCGGACCGCTCATCCTTCAACGCGAAGCGCCCGAAGCCAAGCTGCTCAATATCCCTTTGACGGCGGCACAATCTCTGTGCGGCCGCACATTTGATTGGATCGAGGCGGTCGCCTAAACCTCAATCCACCGTTTTGTTCGTGATGGGTTGGGTGGCGCGGTGTGTTCGGTGGGTGGGTGCCTGGTCTGCGGTGCGGTGAGCGTGGTGGGGGTCGGTGTGTGGGGGTCGGCCCGTTTCAGGCCAGTGATGTGAGGGTTGCGCGGGCAGGCTCGCGCTGGCGGTCCGGCTCATGATCCTCGTTGTGGTGGTGTTGGCGTTCAGCGTGGTGGTGGTAGCGCTTGCAGTCGCTGCAGGGCGGCAAGGAAGTCAGTGGCCCAGGGCCAGCGCGCGGGCATTCGTAGTGTTGTGCGGCGCGCGGAGCGGACCAGTCGTCCGGGGAGCGCGAGTAGTCGGCGGCGCAGGGTGCGCGCGGTCCTGGTGGTGGCGTTGGGTAGGCCGATGGTCTGGGTCCAGCGCAGGAGGTTGTGCGCGAGCGCGGCGATCACGGTCCAGGCGGCGTTGGCCATGAACTTGCCCGAGGGGAAGTGCGCGAGGGCTTGGTCCTTGAGGTCGCGGATGCACAGCTCGACGACGGCGTGCTGGCGGTGCTCGGCCTCGACGATGTGTAGATCGTCGGTGCGGTTGGTCGCGAACGGGTAGTGGTCCCAGACTGGCAGTAGCTCGCCTTGGGAGGTGAGCCGACGCACGCGGCGAACGATCAGCCGCCGGCCACTGAGCGTGGTTTCAGCGATCTGCGCGATAGAGGTCGGCGGGTAGTCCTCGAGTGTGACCCACGCGGTCTCCGGGATCTGCTCGATCTGCGCGCGGATGTGGGGCTGCAGACGCACACCGATCGAGAATTGCCAGCTCGCCCGGTCGAGTTTGGCGAACGTCTGGTTGCTCCAGAATCCCGAATCGGCACGCAGCAGCTTGCGGCCCGTGGCACCGGCTCTCTCGGCACGCGCGATCAACTCATCACAGAAGCGCCCCATCCCTCGCGAGGTGTTCGCCGACCCCTTGCGCAAGCGGATGTGCAGCACCTCGCCGGTGCCCGCCCTGGTGGCGAGGATCGGGTGGTAGCCCCGCTGGTTGGTGTAGCCGAACCCGGTGCCCTGCTTGGCGTAACCGTGAACCTCACCCACAAACGAATCGACGTCAACGACCAAGCGCTCGGCGCCCGGACCGCAACCGCCAGCCCAAGCGCGCGTGAGCGACTGCGCCAGCACACGGTCGAGCTGGCGCACATGCCCGAACGTGAACGCGCGCAAGAACGTCCCAAGCGTCGACGGTGCCGCCACGCCATGACCCAGCACACTGGCGGTCTGCCCCGAGCGCAACACGTCGCAGTCCTCGATGCAGTCGGCGCCGAGCGCCATAGCCGAGATCATCGTCATGACCTTGCGCCCAGGATTCGCGGCGCCGTCGTGATCGCCGAGATCAACGGTCTCCTCAACCAAACGCTCAATACCGAGCCGTTGCGCAAGCAGCGCCGGCAGCATCACGCCAGCATTCGCGACCGCTCGCTCGTCGTCAAAGACAACCATCACCGAGTCGTTCACCATAAGGATGACCTCCTGATCCCGGGCCGCGACAGCCGCAATCTGTCGCTACCAAACCCGATTCAGGAGGTCACTTCACCGCAACACCCAGACAGAACGGTGGATTGAGGCTAAACGGGCGACGCCAACTCGTCGAGCTCCAGCACCTCTAGCATCGAGCGCAGGTCACTGTCGCCGATCTCCCCGCCGCGGCGCTCGGCCTCGAGCACCCATTCGAACATCACCACGAACGCCATCGGTGTATCGAGGTCATTGGCGAGCGCGTCACGGAAGGCTTCGACGTGGTGGTGCATGTCCGGCGGAGAGGGCGTGTCGCGCGTCAGCTTGGAAAGCACCTCGCGGATGCGCTGAGCGTGCTTCGAGCCGGTGACGAGCCCCGCGTGGGCGTCGCCGAGCGGGAGCGAGTAGTGGGTGCCGAGCAGATAGAGCGCCACAGCCGGGTGACCGAATGTCTTCAATGCGTCGCTCAGCAGGACCCGGTCCTTGGGCTCGGCGGGCGGCCACTCGTGGCCTTCGCGGTCGGCGCCGAAGCACACGTTCACCCACCGCTCGACGTCCGAGCGCGAGATCTGCACCACTCCTTCTTCCTCGTCCTCGCCACGGCCGTCCCCACTGGAGTCCTCATTGGGGTCTTCCTCATCCTCGTCAGAAAGCTCGTAGAGCATGTCATCGCCGGTGGGAGAATCGAACAGGAACCTCGTGCCGAAGCCTTCCCGTTGCAGGAACCGCTCCAGGAAGCTGAACAGCACGAATGGCCGGGTGGAGGTCACATCGACCGCGCCTTCGGTGCCGACAGGGGCCGTGCGAACCTCGACGCGGATGGCGTCGCCGGCAGTCACCGGCACGAGTTCGCCGCTCAGCGAATCGTAAAGGCGTATTTCACGCACAGGGTAGAGAGTACACCCGTCAGCGATAGAAGCCTCCAGTTCGCGTGCGCCGGCGCCTACGTCTGCGCCGCGCGCTGCGACGACCGTGGACGCGAGCGCAGGGAGGCTCCTCGCAGCGGATGTCCCACGCCGGCCTGCGCGGAGCGCTGCTGCGGGGCGCGCCGTCGCTTTGGTACCAGTGCATCCACTGCCATCCGTAGCGACTCCGTCTACGCATGACAGATCACCCCGTCTCGCCCACTGTCACGCGCGTGCCCACTCCGCTTGTGACGCCCATCTCTCGCAAACATCACGCACCGCTTCCTTCTCGAGGGGTTTGTGTGCCGGCGCCGGGGTGCGCGTCTTCTTCAGGTCAGAGACACCCCGACGCCGGACGGCCTGGAGGGCCGTGTGGTTCCTATCACGCACCACCCCCTCACGCAAGCGCATATCGCGAATTGTTTCCCACTTTCTCACAACTACAGTGACGGTTAAAACTACCTCCCTATGCGGTATTCGGTGTCTCTACGGCGTCTCTCACTTTCGCGTCACATTCGCTATCCTCGGTGCAACCTCTTTCGAAAGCTCAACGACGTATGACAACCAACCTTTTTGACTATTTCGAGAGCGTGCAGGAGGAGGGGGCCGTGGCCCCCTGGGCTGCCCGCGCGCCACGAATCCCCAACGAGCGCTTCGACATCAAGCTGGTGCCGCGCTCGCCTGACTGGCAGAAAGATCCCGCCTCGCTGGATGCCCTCGAGCGCCTCGAAGCCGAGCCGTGGGCGGACACCGTCACGCGCAACGAGGAGGACGTGGAGCTGCGGTTGAGCGACAGCTGGATCGAGACCGCCGGCGCGGCGCTCGAGGCTGGCGGAGGCGCCGAAGCGGCGCTCGTGGATCTCGCGCGATCACGGCGCTACGCGATCCAGTTCTGGGACGCGAACGCCACCAAGGCGCTGCACGTGGGCCATCTGCGCAACCTCACGCTCGGCAACGCGCTCGCCGCCTCACTGGAACAGGGCGGAGGCGAGGTGGAGCGGCGCTCTGTCATCTCCGACGCGGGACGTTCGATGGGCGAGGCGATGGCGGGCATCATCCGCACCGGCCACCACCACTCGGCGTGGCCCGATGGCGACCAGAAGAGCGACCACTTCGTGGGTCTCTGCTACGCCGACTACGTCGCCGCGGGCGGCTTCGTCGAGGAGGGGATCGACGAGCGCGAAGATTCCCTCACGCGCGAGCTGCGCATGAAGAACGACGCCGCCGACGAGCTGCTCAAACGGGTCATGCAGGGCGAGAGCGAGGCGTTGGAGCTGTGGTTCAAGACGCGCGCGTGGGTGATCTCCGGCCAGCGCAAGACCCTCGCGCGGCTGGGGGTCGCGTTCGACCGGGTGTTCTTCGAGTCCGATTTCCTGGAGGACGGCGCCGAGCTGACCGAGCGGGGGTTGCGCGAAGGCACCCTCGAGCGCCGCGTCGACGGCGTCGTCATCTACGACACCGGCGTGGAGCACATGGAGGAAATGCCGCTCGTGCGCGCCGACGGGCAGACGACCCAGCACATGCGCGCCGTGTCTTACTGGATGGGCGTCCCCGACGTGCAGGGCGTCACCACGATCCAGATCACGGGCACCGAGTGGGTCGCACACTCCACGTGCATCAGGCAACTGATGACGGAGCTGACCCCATCGGAGAACGGGGCAGTCAGTCGTGGCATCCATCCAAGCCACGACATCTTCCACGGGATGGTCGCCCAACAGAAGCGCGCGGTCAGCTCGAGCGATGAAGGCGGCCTCTTGATCGACGACCTGATCGAATGGATCGAGAAGCAGATCGACGCCGACCCGGCGATGAAGGAGGTGCGCCGTGCGCACCCCTCCCCCGAACGGATACCCGCGCAGATCGCGCTCGGGTACTTCCTCCCGTATCCGATGACCCCGCGCGTGGACTTCGAGACGAGCAAGCTCCTAACAGAGCGCGAGTCCCTCGGTTGGGACCTCGTACGTGCAAGGGCGACCCGCGGGACGCTCACCACCGCTCCCGGCCACCGCCCCGCCGAAGACCCCGATTACCGCTCGGCGGTGGTGCAGTCGGAGGTCTACCGCCGCCACCTCCGCCTCGCGGTGGAGCGCTACGACGTGACCCCCCTCGCGCTCTACCTCCGCCACCTGGCGCGCTGGTACCTGGAGAGCGAGCGCTCCTCCCACGTGGAGAGGGTCATCCACACCCTGCTCGACCGCTCCGCCCGCGGACTGGGACTCGAAGCGGGTCGCTAAATGACCACCCTCCTCGTCGACAACTACGACTCCTACACCTACAACGTCTTTCACCTGCTCGCCGCCGCATCCGGCGAAGAGCCGATAGTCGTGCAGAACGACATGGTCTCCTGGCGGGCGCTGTCGCGGTGGGACTTCGACGCGATCGTCCTCTCCCCCGGCCCCGGCCGTCCCGAGCGGTGGCACGACTTCGGCGTGTGCGCCGACATCCTGCGCTTCTCCGAGGTCCCGGTCCTCGGCGTGTGCCTGGGCCACCAGGGGCTCGGCCACGTCTTGAAAGCGACCGTCACATACGCCCCGATGGTCATGCACGGGCGGCTCAGCGCCGTCAAGCACACTGGCGAGGGACTGTTCGCGGGGATCCCCCAGGAGTTCGAGGTGGTGCGCTACCACTCGCTCGCCGTCTCCGGCTCGCTCGGCGACGAGGGCCGCGAGATCGCCTGGACCTCAGACGGTGTGGTGATGGGCATCGAACACACCTCCCGCCCGCTGTGGGGCGTGCAGTTCCATCCCGAGTCGATCTGCACGAAACACGGGGACAAGCTGTTCGAGAACTTCTACCGGCTGGCCCAGGAGCGCAAACCCGCGCGCACCGGCCGGCTCAAACGGCCCTCCGTCCCCCCCAGGCGCTGTCGCAAGCGCGGCGCCGGCGAGTCCCGCGCGCAGGTACACGTACGCTCCTTCGAGGGTGAGGCCAACGCCGAGCTCCTGTTCGAACGCCTCTTCGGCGAGCAGGACCACGCCTTCTGGCTCGACTCCGCCGAGCACCCCACCCAGCTCGGCCAGTGCTCCTACCTCGGCGCCTCGCTCGGTGAGCACCGGGTGGTACTCGAATACGACGTGGAGTCGGGAATCGTCACCCGCCACGACACCAACGGGCAGAGCACGACCAACGAGTCGATCTTCCAGGCGCTCGACCGTGAGATCGAGGCCCTCTCGACAGACTCGACCCAAACCCCTCCGCGCGGCCTCGCCGGCGGGTTTGTCGGGTATCTGGGCTACGAGCTGAAGGCAGACTGCGGGGCCTCGAACGCCCACCGCTCCGACATGCCCGACGCGGTGCAGCTGTTCGCGAACCGCATGATCGCCATCGACCACGCCTCGTTGCGTACGTACGCGATCGCGGTAGCCGTCGGCGAGGAGCCCGACGCGGAGCTGTGGCTCAACCAGGTGGAGCCCACCATTCGCGAGGCGCTCACGCCTGCGCCACCAGCCGAGGCCACGCCACCAGGCACGAACGAGGATCCCCCAAACGGGCAGGTCATCTTCCGCGTGGGCCGCGGTCGCGAGCAGTACTTGGCGGACATCGCCCGCTGTCACTCCGCGCTCGCCGCCGGGGAGTCATACGAGGTGTGCCTCACCGACCAGATCCACACCGACGCCTCCCCCGACCCGTGGCGCCTCTACAAAGGGCTACGCCGCTCGAACCCCGCCCCGTTCGCCGCCTACCTGAAGCTCGGCGAGAACGCGATCGTCAGCTCCTCTCCCGAGCGCTTCCTCTCCGTCGACCGCGACCGCAAGGTGATGGCCCGCCCGATCAAGGGCACCGCCCCCCGCTCCGAGGACCCCCTCCAGGACGACGCCACGCGCCAGGAGCTGCAGGACGACGAAAAGACGTTCGCCGAGCACCTGATGATCGTGGACCTGCTCCGCAACGACCTCGGGAGGGTGTGCGAAGTGGACACGGTGCGCGTCCCCGAACTGATGAAGATCGAGCAGTACGCCACCGTCCACCAGATGATCTCCAACATAGTCGGCACCGTCGAGGCGGGCAAGTCAGCCATCGACTGCGTCCGCGCGTGCTTCCCGGGCGGGTCGATGACGGGCGCCCCGAAGCTCCGCACGATGGAGATCATCGACGACATCGAGCGCGAGGCCCGCGGCGTCTACTCTGGCGCCATCGGCTGGTTCGGCCTCGACGGCACCGTCGACCTCTCGATCGTGATCCGCACGATCGTGATTCGCCCGAACGCCACTACTATCGGCGCGGGGGGCGCGATCGTGATGCAATCGGACCCCGCCGAGGAGTTCGAGGAGATCCTGCTGAAGGCCCGCGCCCCGATGACCGCCATCGCGCGTGCCGTCACAGGCTCGGGCGCGCCTGAGGCATGGACTGTGGAGATGGAGACAGACAGCGCGCTGGCAGGGACGCCTTCGTGAGCGGCACCACGCCGATGCAGCCGGACGCCGGGCCGCCGTCGGCGCTGGCGACCTGGACGATCCGCGAGGCCACGCTCGGGGACGTCGCAGCGGTGGCCTCGGCGGTGGCTGACCTGCTCGTGGAGCTGGGCGGCAAGCCCGCCCCCATCCCCGAGCTCGAAGAGGCGGCACGCGATGTGGTCACAGACCCCGACCTCGGCACGCTGCTCGTCGCCGACGCCGACGGCCAACTCGCCGGGATGCTCGGCGTGAGCTGGCAACACGCGATCCGCATCCCCGGCCGCTACGGCATCATCCAGGAGCTGTGGGTCCACCCTGCCTGGCGCGGCCACACGGTGGGCGGCGACCTGATCGTGGCGCTCTTCAAGCGCACACGAAACCGCGAAATCTACCGCCTCGAGGTGGGCCTCCCGAGCGAGAAATTCCCCCACCTCGCCGCCACCGAGGCCTTCTACCTCAGCAACGGCTTCACCACCATCGGCCTGCGCATGAGGCGGCTGCTGTGAGCGTGCTGGTTGTGTTCCCCCAGGGGGGGACTCGCGCGCGCGCGCGTACGCGCGAGGGGTCGCCACGATGACCGCTCTGCTGATGGTCGAGCAGCGCGCCAACGGAGCCGGCGACGGCGCGCCGTTCATCCTGGACCGCCACGGCAACAAGACCGAGGGCCACGACGACGGGCGCCGCACGCGGGAGCTGCGCAACGGGTTGATGCGCCACGAGGGGGTGCTCTCCCTCGAAGCCGATGCCACGAACGAGGATGTCGAGCGGGTCCTTGGCGCGCTGCACCATCGCGAGTACCTGGACGCGCTGCGCAACGTCACGAGCGAAGAGCCACGCATGATGCCCGAGTGGGCACCCCCGGGGTTGCCTGCCGACAGTCCTGTGTGGGCGGGTGTGGTGGCCACCGCGTTCGAGGGAGCCCGCACGGCGATCACGGCGGCAGAGCGCATCGTGGCGGGCGCGAGGTTCACATACGCGCTCTCCCGCCCCCCCGGCCACCACGCCGGACCGGCGTGGCTGGGCGGGTACTGCTACCTCAACACCGCCGCGGCGGCTGCCTACGCGCTGTGCGAGGGCGGGGTCAAGCCGGTGGCGATCCTCGACGTCGACTTCCACTTCCCCACCGGCACCTCCGCGATCGTGGCGCCCCACGAGAGCATCTCCCTCGGCTCGCTGCACGCCTCCACGCTTGCGGAGGTCCCGTGGCGGATCGTCGAACCGGGCGACCGCGAGTGCTTCGTCGAGTTCGCCTACACCCCGGACCCCGACACCTACCTGCAGACGCTCTCCGAAGTGGTGGAGGAGCTCGCGCGTGACTCTACCGCGATCGTGCTCTCGCTGGGGTACGACACGGTGGACACCGACCCCCACGGCTCGTGGGACTTCCCCCCGTCCGTCTTCGCCGATATGGGGCGTGTGCTGGCGGCGTCGGGGCTCCCGATCTGCGTGGTGCAGGAGGGCGGGTACTCGCTGGAGGCGCTCGCGGAGTGCAGCCACGCCTTCGCCACCGGCCTGCTCGACAGCAACGTGGCGGCGTCCACCGGGCGCACCTCGGCACAGAGAGGAGCGCTATGAGCGACGCCAACGGCCTGCAACCCTTCCGTGAGCGTTTGGACGTCCTCGACGAGCAGATAGCGCGCCTGTTGGGCGAGCGCTTCGACGTGTGTCGCAATGTGGCTCATTACAAGCGCGAGCACGACATCCCGATGATGCAACCCGACCGCGTGAAGCTCGTGCGCGAACGCTACCTGGCGCGCGGCGCCGAGGTTAACCTCCCCGAGGACTTCACCGCCGCGCTGTTCGAGCTGCTGATCGGCGCCACGTGCAAGCTCGAGGACGAGCTGATCGCGGAGCCGACAGCCACAGGAGACGGGGGCGCCCAGCCATGACACCCACCCCGTCTCCCACAGCTACTTCTTTCACTGCGTCCCTAACCCGATGCACCAGCCGGGGCTCGAACCCGGATCTGCGGATTTTAAGTCCGCCCCTTTCACCGCTTAAGGTACTGGTGCAGGTCGGCGGGACACTACCACATAGCCGCCAGAACGCAAGAACAATTTCTTGGGAAAATTCCAGGAGTTAGAAAAATGAGAGACACCCTACCTCCCGGTCCAAAGATGCCACCCACGCTACAAGCGGTGGCATGGGCGCGGCGGCCGCTGGGCTTCCTGGAGCGGTGTCAGAAACACTTCGGGGATACGTTCACGATCCGCGTCCGCCATGCGGGGACGTGGGTGATTCTGGCGGACCCCGAGGATGTCAAGAAGGTGTTCACGGCAGACCACGCCGTGTTGGGTGTGGGCCTCGCGAACTCCGTCCTCGGTCCCCTGCTCGGCCCGCGCTCGGTGATGTTGTTGGAGGAGCCTGAGCACGTGAAGCGGCGCAAGCTGATGTTGCCGCCCTTCCACGGCGAGCGGATGAAGGGGTACAGCCGGATGATGGAAGAGGTGACGCGCAAAGAGGTCATCACCTGGCCCGAGAACAAGCCCTTTGAGCTGTGGCCACGGATGCAGGAGATAACGCTCGAGGCGATCATGCGAGTCGTGTTCGGCGACGGCGACCCCGAGCGCATGGAGCGCCTGCGGGTTTTGCTGCGGAGCCTCACGAACTGGATGAACGACCCCAGGCGACTGAACCTGCTGGCGGCCGCCGGGCCCACGCGCTTTGCGGGGAACAGCGACTACAAGGCGATGATGGGACCAGTCGAGGACGCCGTGCTCGAGGAGGTCCGCCGGCGCCAGCGCGAACCCGCGATCGGGGGGACGGACATCGCTTCGATGCTGGCGCAGGCGCGGTATGAGGACGGCTCTCCGATGACGGAGCAGGACTTGCGGGACGAACTTGTCACGCTGTTGACCGATGGGCCCACCTCCAGCCTGCTCTCGTGGTCGTTCGAGCGGCTCTTGCGCCATCCGGAGAAGTACGCGCGCTTGCGTGCGGAGGTCGACGCCGGTGAAGAGGACGCCTACCTGGATGCGGTTATGAAGGAGACCATGCGGCTTTGTCCCGCCGCTCCGATCGTCGTTCGCAAGCAGCTTGAGCCGATGGAGCTTGGGGGCTACACGATCCCGGCGGGCACCACCATCGCGCCCTGCGTGCACCTCGTGCACCGGCGACCCGACATCTACCCCGACCCGCTGGCCTTCCGACCGGAGCGCTTCCTAGAACAGCCTGCCGGGACTTACACCTGGATTCCTTTCGGCGGCGGCGTCAGGCGCTGTCTGGCGGCACCCTATGCGCAGCTGCTGATGAAGCAGGTGATAGCAACCGTAGTGAGAGAAACAGACTTGCGGCCCGCCGAGCCCCGCTCGGAGCGGGCGCGTAAGAGCGCCATCGCCTTTGTCCCACACAGGCACGCACGAGTAATCACGACCCGGCGAACTCAGCCCCACCCGGCCAAACCACGTATGCAGGCCACTATTCACGCGTAACCTGTGGCAGGCGAACAATAGTTCCACCTGCCACAAGACTATTACTCAACAACCCAACCGATTCTCAACCACGGTGTATCTGTCACACATCGCTAACGCTTGTCGGTAACCGTTCCATTTCAGAGCCCAGCGCCCAGGTCTTGACTTCCCCGTGTATAGCTCCAGATTCTTCGCCAGTCATACTGCAGTCGGAAAACCCTAATCCGGAGCCCATTTCTGAGGGGATCTCATATTCTTCCAATACATACGCCGGACTGACCATGACGCTATTAGATAGCGTCGCCAGAATTAAGCCTTCACATAATTCGCTCGCTCTTATCCCGAGGAATAACGATTCACATTCGACCTCAAAACCTGGGTTCAAGAACACTAAATTCCCTAGCCAATCATTGTCAAAATCGCCACCTGCTAACGTAATATGCGTTTCCCACTTATCACCTAACTCGGCGGCTAGCGTATCCACCCACACTGATGCCACAGTGCCAGACTTGCAGTCTGTCACCGATCCTGCGTCGAATGTCACTTCGCATGCCAAAGCCTGTTGATTTTCATCCCCTTCTAAACTACCGATTATTTCGTGGTTAAGCTTTAACAGTGCGGTAATTTCGCCTCCGGCGCCTGTAACCGCGCCCACCCAAACACCTTTACAATCTACAACCGTTAACACTGTTAACGATTTAGCTTCGGCATATTTTATAAGTTCGAATAAGCCTTCGGAGTCAATCGTAATAGGGAACTGCATCTGTTCGCCATCAATTAACCACTGGCTTATTGCGACAGTCGGCGCGGCAAACACAGCACAGGGTGCTCACGACGACACAAATAATTATTAGTTTCTTTACCATTCCCATTTATATTTGCCTCTCAATTCTCGCCAAGTCGCCTAGAATATCGTTGCGCCTCCCCAACCTATGGTACGGCCGGCACATCGAAAAGTTCGGTCTTCTTCCACGTGTCAAACTCCCGCCGCAACCACACACGGCGTTCTTCGCCTTCCAAGAAGCGCAAATATGCGACGGCGCGGTTCCGCCTGACCAGCACCCTTGTCACTTTGAGCGCTGCGCTCTTTGAGGCGAGTTCGCGCCGCCGTTCCTTCAAGAGCTTCGACATTACAACAGCACAAGTGTTACCGCGCAAGCCGGGCGGACCCGGGGGCCGACCGTAGTCTTCCGGCACAGCCTGCACCATCACCGAGGAAAGGTGTGTACAGACGACCGCACCCCTGTCCGCCGCGGCTGCCGCATAGTAGCCTTTGAGGGCGGCTACGATGGCCTCCCTATCGTGACCATTGGCGAATTTGCTTCCGGGGAGCGGTGGCCTATCGTCGTGATCACGCCCACTCTTCGTCTTGCTGTCACCGTCACCGTCACCGTCAACGTACAAGAAACCCTGCGGGCTCACCGCTCCGTGTGAAGCTGTCGTAGCCGGCGGCCCACCATATGGTACGGCTCCGGAGATACTCGCCGAGTGCGGCGATCGTCCAGAGTCCTCACACCCGCAAACACCCAAGCAAACCGTCACGAGAGACAGCAAAATAAGTGGTCTCATCGCCTATTCCTTTGAGTCGTCCGTGCGCCATGCAATCACGCATGGCGCACGGACCGGTTGGTTATAATCAATCCTATCCGCAGTCCAGACTGGTCAGCCTGTTACGGCCCACGATCCATTCCCAGAAAACTCTCCCTTGCTTTCAGGGAAAGCACGAATACGAGCACCAAATGGATCTGCGCCGCCTGCCCCTGCCACTTCAACGATTTCCGGAGCTGGGAAAAAACTAAATGTTTTCGATATTTCCTGCGTGAATACACAGAGATTGCCACTAGCAGCACCAGGATTCGTCACGCTTCCACTACACCCGCTCGGTGGTGTACCGCCGGGACCTATGTAGTGGACGTGGCTCCCGTTGAGCGCTCCCGCCAACGGAATACCAAAGGAGATAGGCGTTAGTATGATTTCTTCTTCCCCGCCTTCACCCCAACCCTTACCAACGTATTGAGCGACGCTCCAAACGCCCTTCTCGCTAGAGCCCACCGGAAGGGTGCCGTTGGCCGTCCATGGCGAACCTTCCGGTCCCGTAGTACCAGTAGGTCCGGTCGCGCCTGCGGGTCCTTCTTTACCGACCGACCCTTCTCTACCAGCCTGTCCCACGGGTCCAGCTGGGCCGCCCGGTCCAACGGAGCCGACAGCACCGACTTTACCGGCTGAACCCGTTTTGCCCTGAAGTTTCTTGAGAACGCTCGGACTAATCTGTTTTTCCGACGTGATAATATAATGCTTCGCAGCGTAAGCTCCGCCTGTCATAGCAAATATCAGAGCTAGCGTAACCATAACATTAGCGTAGCTCACATGTCTTCGTGCTCGTGAGACCATCTTTTTCCTCCCTCATTTCCTTCGCTATATAGTCGAATCGATCTCGCCCGTCGTAGATTTGAGTTATGCAAGATATCTCCGTTCCAAGAGAAGACCAGGACCGGTGACGGCGATAGGGCGCTACTTCAGCGATGTTGTTTTGCGTTCTTCCTCTTTTTATCCGTTCCCGGGCTCCCATGACGATGAGAATGTCCCGCCTTCTTCCCGGCAACTTTGTTCCTGACGCATTTCCCGTGCTTTCTCACATAGCCTCGCTTGCACTTCTGTGGCAGTTTCAGTTCGACCGGGAATATCACGACTGGCACCCCCACCAGGCCAGGATAGATAGGCGTTGTTAGCGTTTCGGCGAAGCCCAGGGTTCGGAGTGTGTGAGATTCGCCAATCGCAGACGAGCCAATAGTCGTCCCGTCTCCAAAGTGAACGGCTATCCTATAAGCATAGGTCGTTCCAGGCTGGAGCGCAGAAACTAGGAATTCCTCGCTAACCGGAACGGTCCCCGCACCAGCAGACCCCGAGAAGATCTTTCCAAAATGCGTGGTCGCTCCTTCGTCGATCCCCAGTTCGAACGAATACACGGACTGTTGTCCATCAGGATTCACATCGCCAGTAACGACAGCACTTGTCGTCGTTATCGAACCAGCATCTCCCGTTACGGCGCTCACAGCAGGCGCCAAGCGTGTCTTGAACGTACCTTCAGGAAGAATGGGTCCAGCCATTTCGTTGACGACACCCTGTCCGTTTATATTGACCGCATAAAGCCGATAACGATATTCGGTAGCGGGCTGCAGACCTACTGCTTGCATCACAACACCCACCGAACCGTACAGCGACGATTCGGTTTCGCCTGTTTGGCGCACACCAGAACACGCCTGCGTGAGATCGTAGCCTTCTGCCAGCTTGACGTGGTCACAGTCGGTTTCGGCGGAATATTGAAACATGTATTTCGTCGAAGTATTCTCAGGGTTAATTTTTCCGAAGAGAACTGAGGACGTCGCGGTCTGAAATCCGGCGGTTAGGGTCCCCACAACCCGCGGTGGCACCGACGGTGTTTCGAAAATTTCGACGGTCGGGCTCGTCAGGGGTTCTTCCGGGCTTTCCACGTGGGCATCTTCGGCCCGCAGTTCATAATAGAAGGTCTCGCCTGGGATAACATCTTCTACCGAAGCACTCAGTTCGACCGGCGCTTCCCCTGTAGCGATCGACTGCTTTGGAGTTTCCGTTCCGAGCGCCGGCGTGCTACCCCAATCAACCCATGCTACGGTTTTCGGCACACCCCACGGATTGACAAAACCTAAAAGTTTGCAATTGAGGGTAGCGTTACTTTCGTTGTCGGGTCCAGGTACGCAAACGGTTCCTTTTTCGACTCCTAGCTCCGCGACCGGCACCGGTGTCCAGACTATCGCCTCTTGTTTGACCAACGGTTCCAGTGACGTCCCACCTGGTACTACCGCAAACATTTCGTCGTCTTCGCTAAAAGCGAGATTGCTCACGTCATGGCTGACAAAGCGAGTATTCACGTGCAGCGTGCGCACTCCAGTTACTTTGTCTTCAACATCGTCGTAGAGGGAGCCGCGCGGTGTTCCAGCTGCATTTTCGCTAACAGCCAGGCGTTCATGCGTATCTACAGCCATTGCAAGAACTGCCCCAACCGCAAAGGTCGCAATCTGAGTGCCACTCGCGTCGAACTCGCGAATCAATTTAGGATCGGCGCCATAGACGACGTACACTGCACCTGTGGACTTCAACGCCACGCTCGTGACTGCGACGCCAGGCGCGCTAGACACCGCCACCAGAGATATTTCGCCCTTAAAACCTCCATTTTTCGGACCTGATGTTGAATCAAACTCCTGTACGCGATGTTCGTCGCCCACATACAATACGTCTTCCGGACCGCCAACCTCGAGCATGTCTCTTACTCCTTGAACAAAGTTGAACGCTCCCGGCTCCGGGCCGGTATAAGCCGATGGCGCCTTGCATTTCACCCCTTTGCTAACTTCTTCCGCAGTACAACGATTCCTTTCTTCCGGCGTACTTCCAGCTTTGCCGTCGTTGGTTTCATTGACTTCATGTCCTATCTCGAGCACAAACTGGCCCGTCGGCGTGAACTCCTGCACACGACTTAGACCCGCCGGGCTTTCCGCGACATATACACTGCCGCTCGTCCGATCCACCGCGATGCTCTGCAGGCCTTCGCTGAGCTGCCCAGGTGCGGATCCTTCGAGACCCGCCTGGCATTCGGCTTCTTCGGACGCAGTACAGATATCTCCACCTTTCTTGTTGACTTCTCGTCCGAACATCAACACAAATGTTCCGTCTGGCGTAAACTCCTGCACACGAGCGTTGCCCCTGTCGGCAATATAGAAATTACCGCCGGGCGCGCTCGCAGCAGCTTCGGGAAACCGGAATCCACCCACTTCCGAGCTCGATGCGGCCGGTTGGCATTTATCGCCTGATTTTTCGACGCAAAGCTTGCCCTGCGTTGTCTGGTCGACTTCCCAGCCAAGATAAATCTTCGATATCTCCTTTACAGGTGCTTCCAGCGCAGCCTGAGCGCATACAGCCGACAGCAGCGTGCCTATAGCCAGCACAATCCATACGAATGTGACCGTCCCGCCAATACCTTTTACGCTCATCGCCTAACCTTCCCGCCCCTAGCTGTATTTGTCCACCGCACATGCCGCGACGACATTCCTGATCGTTTCCGACTG
This sequence comes from uncultured Solirubrobacterales bacterium, assembly GCA_963702905.1. Classification (GTDB taxonomy): domain Bacteria; phylum Actinomycetota; class Thermoleophilia; order Solirubrobacterales; family Solirubrobacteraceae; genus Palsa-744. The sequence goes on along the minus strand of OY969769.1, from coordinate 2,198,410 downwards.
GGCCTATCCCTCGCGCTGTCAGCCTTACCTGCACCGCAGCCTGTGACAGAGATCTTTGTACTCTGTTTGAATACAAGACCGTTCTGCGCCACAAACTCCGTAGGCATAATGAGGTTCGCCGCCTTGCGCTCGCGTACTGTCCTCTTACTGCGTATCACACGACCTCCAACAATACGCTTAGTCGCCTTCCTCACCACTGCGGTCTTTGTGTTTTTGCAGAGATTCCCATTCGCCGCCAGCGCGGAGTACTTGCCTTGCGGGAGATATAGCTCAAACCTATCGACCGGCACATCGGGGATCGTTCTAAAAGTAGAGCTCGTAATCCCTGCTTTGCTTATGAATGTGTCGCCGACCAAATCGACCCGTACGCCGTAACCTTGCAGCACGATAATCAAGTTCGGGAACCGTTCCCCGCCATGAGAAACGAAGTACACGGGCCCCGATAGCCCGACAGGAAGTAGCGGCGTGGTAGCCCGCACCACGCCGACGATAGATTCCGTAGAGCACCCGGCGGGGTCAACGGCAAATGTCGCGGCTGGGCATGCCTTTTGAAGCGTTGTCAGTCTCGACGGCAGACTGCTTGGGGAGTGAAACCTTGACGCTTGCAATGTTGGCGTCGTTGCCCATCGCACCCTTCGGATAGGAGACCTTCGCGTCGAGGCTTGCGCCACGGGTTCTACTCGTGCGTCCGCTCGTCGAGGCAGTGAACGCTGGTTTGAACCCAAGGCTCTTGCAGCCACCCACCGCAAAGGAGCTGGCAACACTTGACACGGCATCTTCGCTGCCGGCAATATTTGCCGTGATGTGGCTGCCCGCACAGTTTGTAGGGTTAAACATAAAGCGGGATCGATCGATGTTGACCGTGATCCGTTTGAGACGCACAGGCACTCCGAAGACGATCTGTGGAACCGCGTGCGGACCGGCTTCGTCAGTCGTCACCGTTAGCGTCGAGTCTGCGGAATCGACGGCGATGCGGGCGCGCACCACCTTCTTGCCGAGATTGAAGGGGCCTGCCACCAGTGGTACCACAACGCTTAGGCCGAACGGGGCACAATTACTACCGGCGGGAAGCGAGACAGGCGTGGCCATCGTTGGCCCGCAGTAGGGGCCTGTGAGATAGACGTTCCCTCCGATATCAAACGGATGCGAGCCTGCGCCCGACGCCACCCTAGTCGTACCTATCTTCGAGGCGTCCAAGCATTCGCCATTGTCTGCCTGCGGCTCTCCGCAGAGTGGCACACTCGCGAGCATCCCCGATAGGCCAGGCGGCGTGTGCACCTGAATACCCTTAATATACTGTTCACGATCGCCACGAGACAGGTTTACCGTGAATGAGCTGAATTGTCCAGCCTGGGGAGTCACGGTTCCTGCGACGAACCCTGGCTTGAATGGCGGCGGACCTGAGCAGCCTTCCGCTCGATAGAACGAAGAGGGCGTCGCATCGGGTGTTCCGGCCACGAACAGGCTTTCCGGTGCAGGAGTGACGCCTGGAGCGCTCCACGGCATAAACTCGGCTGTAGTCACCGCATCCCCGCAAACCGCAGGATTTGCGAGTGGCGCCCGCGGCCCACCGTTCAGGTGCACTTTCAGTTCGCTGAACGGCGTCTGAGGGTTTTCTTCGAAAATGGTCGTCAGCTGCCCTGTCGCCGGGTTGACCTCTGTCTTTCCGTTAAGCTTGAGATGCACGCCTGTCGACGCGAGCTCTCCTTCGCCGCCCAATTCCAGGTATAGTTTGAAGAGATTTCCGTCAAGAACGTCTTCTTCTGTACAAGCCGCCTGACCGACGCCTCCGCAACCGGGCCGAGCCAGAAATACGTGGCCCCGAACCGGTTCCCACAGGAGCGGCGTAACGGCTTCTGCGGTTCCAATGATCGACTGGTCCGGACACTTGCCGGGCGCCAGTTGCAGTTCGCCCGCATCGCTCACACGTTCGGATTCTGGCCCTTCGATGTTGATCCCTTCGCTACCTGTCGGTTCACACGCCTTGATGCCATCCACCGCACCGGGATTTACAGACATACCCTCAGGCAATGTCACAGTCGCGTTACGCACCTGCGGCGTCGCCGTCGCGTCAGGGGCTTCGTTCAAGGGCACATTGACATTTGCATCCAAGCCCACCGGCTCGTCGGCGACCAATGTGTCAGGACGCAGCTCAATCGTCGGATGGAACGCCAGCAGATTGCAGCCTGTCGCGCGCGGCATAGTGACCGCGGCTTCCGTAAAGCCTTGGTAATGACCTTCACGTATGCTGCCAGGTTCTTCCCAGGAGTCGGCGCGCAATATCCCTTCCTCGGCACCCGCGGCACAGTTGCTGCCAAGAGTGAGGAAGGGCACAAGCGGTACTTCGGCCGACTCTCCACCACCATGCTTGCCCCCTCCACAGTCAAAGGAACTATTTAGAGTATTAGCCTTACATACAAGGCCTCGCATCGCATCATGACTTGGGTCTGCCGGCACACCCCAGAACGTTGTTTCGATCCTATATAGCTGAACCGTGGGGATTCCAGTTGACGATACTGACAAGCCGTAACCATTCTTGCCGTGTTCGTGCGCGCGGACAAGATGCCCTGTTATCGCGGCAGAGACATGGAATTCGTTCTCCAACGCAAACTCCGCCGACTGCCCCTTTTCAGGTGCGACGTCCACAATGGGCCCCAAGGTCTGTTTGCCGTCGAACCACCGAACCCTGTACACACCCACTTGCGTCGCGCCAGGGCATTCACCTCTAGCAAAGGCTTCTGTCAAGGAGCAGCGCGGCACAGCCATGGGATTGCCAAGCAGACCAGGCGGCAAATTTACGAATACGTCCTTTGGTTCCTGCGTCGGTATTCTGCCGTCTTCGCTCGGGATAAGTTCGTTTTCGAATTCGACCACCGTGGTCAATGCCCAGGGATGTCCTCCTGCTTGAGTGAATGGGGTTTCATATGGCAGATTTTCTATTTCCGCGTCTTTGCCTAGACTTGCAAGACGTGTCGCTCGCGTCGCTTCCATCGTGAACTTAGCGATTTTCAAAGGTGGGCCACCCACGGCTGATGCCGTCGTCGGCAGGAGTAGCAATCCCAACACGCTTGCTGCGACGACAATCTTCACAGTTTCTTTTGAGAACCTAGACATTATCGCTAACGATCCTTCCCACAATCAGGCGACCGCTTTTCACGCGCTCACCGAACGCCCGGCTCTTTACTTTGCCGCTTGACCTGGGTTTTTTCCCACGACGACCAAGGCGACGCTTGTTGTCGCGATGCTTTGTTTTCGCGGTCTTCTTGCGCGTCTTTACTTGCTTTCGCGTTTTCGTTGGTGGTGAAAAATTTTGGCCAGGAACTTGTGTCACACTATTTGGTATGAGCAGCGGCGCGGGTTCGCTTAGAGGACCTTGACATGCATCGCTCGAGCATTGTTGCCGTTCGGCGGGCTTTTGCGGAAAGCCGCCCCCGACGCGTGCGTCGTACACGTCGTCGTCACCTTCTGTATCTGCTACCACCAAACCCTGCGACGTCCCAAAGAATACGTCGTTGCCGCTGGTGCTTATTACGGGTGAGCCATCACCCGTAATAGAGCTACCGCTCGAAATCAGCGAGACGGCTCCTTCGCTTTGATCCACACCTTCACTCCAAACGTACACATTTTGTTGGCCGTTAATAGCGTCGACTGACAGCGGCTCTACCGACGTAAAGACAACTGTCGAACCATCTTCACTAATTGCACGCGTTGCGAGCTCCTGCTCCGCAAAGGCCGGGGATACACGACCGCCAGGATCGATCCCTACTGTCGGGAACGCTGCGATAAAACCTTCCGCGTTGCCGTTGGCATCGTTTCCGTATTCACCTAGCGAGACACGATCGAGCGTTTTCGTCTCAGCGTCGTATCGGTATACGTCCCTGGCTGCATCGATATCTACCTGCGTGCCTTGCCCGATCAATCTCGCGACCGAGGAGAACACAAGATACCTGCCGTCATCGGCTGCTTGCGCCGACGCTTCTCCAACGCCCACCGGGCTCCAGAGTGTCGCGTCACTGGAGGCCGGTGTCTGTCCACCAGGACATCTGAAATCCACCATCGAACCCGACTTACCGAGACCCGAGCAGAGGTCCGCGACGAACGTAGTCTGTTCTGTTTGGGTATTGTACTCGTATAGGTTATCGGTTCCCTTTGACGCCACTTCTCCTTCGTCATTTGGCACATCGACCAGGACCCCACGCGCCACGAAATACACATGGCCTGCCTGTCTTCCGATACTCACTACGCCTCGCACTTCTGCAGGTTCGCCCGGTATTTGACTTTGAGAAGCATCGATCAGGTTCGTCACTCTCCTCTGTGACGCTTCGCACGGTGTGGTCGCTTGAGGACATCCGATATCTGCCACATACAGCTTGTTACTTTCGTCCACATCGCCTTTTATCAGCATGGCAGTGCTTGTGAACAGGACGCGGGAGCCGTCTTCCGCCGCGCCCTTGAAAAACGCCCCAGCCCGTTCCGCGGAGCCTTGACAGGGCACTTCGCCTGGGATTTCGCCTACGTGTCCTTCTTCCCCACACCCTCCGTATGGCAGAGCTGGGTCGTTAGGCCGCGACACTTCTACTGTCCGCGAGTCTCCCGCGCGCATAAATAGCTGAGGATGGGAGCACTTGCTGCTTCCTGCATGCAGACTACCCGCAGTGAAAAAACTCTCATCACCGCCCGCCGAGACGTCGTTGAACGACGCGGGTTGTTCCTGCCCGTATGGTCCTTCGCTGTACCCGTTGCCTTCGATGCCGGCCCCCAGTTCGACCAGGCATGCTGGTTGGAGCGGCGCAGGTTCGCCGTGGACCCCGTTTTTGTTACTCACGGCCAACTGTCGTAGTGCTCCTCCTTCTCCACCGCATCCTCGCGATAGGTCGTAGAGCGTCGAGCCCACTTCCTGGCCAGGTTCCGGCAACTGGCTGGCGTTATCTGAGATCACAATATGACAGAGATCGCTGCTAGCCCCTTCCTCGCTACCATTGGGCTTAAGTAGTATTCCTCCGAAAGGCTCCCAATATTTCGCGTCGTCGAGCAATGCATTGTCATGCAATATGAATTCGGCGCCGTCAGATTCGACCCGTCCCGAGCCACGAACTCCGAGCGTAGATTGCATCGTGCCAGACAAATCAACGAACGTTCCGATCGGGAATGGTGGTTCTAGAGGCGCAGTTAGCCAGCCACTGTCAGATTTGCGCCGTGCCAGATAATATGTGCCCGCTTCGGGAAATAATACGCCCCCAAAGGTGCCCAGCGAACTGAATGCCAAGCTTTCGCCATCGGGGGCTGCGGCTGTGAGGCCCGCTCCGTACCCGCCCTTGGCTATTGGCGTGACCATCTCATAAGTTCGATTTTCAGAAAGTCCAATCGCCCCCGACGCAAGGCCACACGACACGCCGACTGCAAGCGCAAGCGATACTGCCAACCTCAGATATATCTTAGCTTCCATCCCCATGTTCCTCCCTCCCGCTGGTCCTCCCATTGCGACACGCTCATATCACCGCATAACGGGCGCTGGCGCTGGCTGGTCGGGCGACGTAATCGCTGCGTCGCCCGACCAGAACATCAAATCAATATCTGCCTAATACCTATCTCCTGCGACAGTTAAACGTCGCTTACGCTCGTTTCTAACCGTTCTAATTCGGCACCGATGGCCCACGTTTTGCCTTCGCCGATCTGGGCGGCGGACTTTACTCCTGTCATCGAGCAAGTAGAGAGGAGTGACGATCCGTCTTCGGGGTTTGAGAAGACCCCTAACACAGATGCCGGCGTGGTGGTGAGGTCGTTTGTCAACGTCGCTAACGCAATCCCTAAGCAGGTTTCCGTTCCTTTAATCCCAAGGAATAAGCTTTCGCATTCAACCTCGTAGCCGGGTTCTTGGCCCGCTAAGTTTGAGGTCAATGAGTCATCAAACGTCGTGCCTTCTAACGTAATGTTCGTTAGCCATGTGTCGCCTAATTCTAAGCTGAGATTCTCAACCCACACTAAGGCGATCGTGTTTTCCTTGCAATCGGTAGACGCGCCAGCATCGAATGTCACTTTGCATTCGAGGGCTAAGGCCGTTTCGCTGTCTTCTAAGCTACCGATCTCTTCCATGCTGAGATTTAACAGGTCGGTGATTTCATCTTTTCCAACCAGGCCAATCGTTCCATCAAATATACCTTCACAATGTATAATCGTTAAGATCACTAAAGAATTGGCTTCAGTGTATTTAACGAGTTCGAGTAACCCTTCTGTTTCGGCCGCCACAGGCGCCGCGAGCGTTTTACCTTCGACTAACCATTGGCTCACAGCAAACGCCGACGAAGCGGAGAATGCGCCAAGCACAATCGCCGCGAAGAGCGTCAACCCTATAATATGGAACTTCTTCATAACTAGATCTACCCTTTCCCTCATCACGAGGCATGGCTGACCAGCCTCGTTTGAGGCTTGCTCTAGCCGAACTGCACACTCGTCCAACGGTCAGTGAGTGCAACGTTCGACTCTGGTTGATTTCTGTCGTACACAAGCCATGGAGTTCTCCATGACTGGCAGAGCTTTTGTTCTCGAGCCTCTATTCACCGACAGGAAAGCAAGGCTTCCCCATCCGCCGAGCCCGATTAGGGACCAGATCCGGTGTGACTACACATCACTGCTAGCGACTTGATCATAGGACCCGACCCGCCTTTCATACTCAGAGACTCACTCAAGTACGGCAGTCGATCTAGCGCAGTAGCCCGCTGAATGCTTGGACTACTTGGCCCCTACGACCTCACCTCTAGCGCCCGATGCCGCATTGTGCATTAGGCGTACTCGCACTATGCCACACCGCCAACCGAATGTCAAGGGATAAGTCAGTGCATGTCTCGTCTGTGCGACCCACGGCTCCCGGGACTGCTCATAACGACGCCTTCGGATCGCTGGCTTCCTGGATTCGCAGCGGCGTTCGATAGCCCTCTTCTATGGTATGCCGGCGTCGAGCAGCCCGCCGATCCGCCAAGCGCGAGCTTCCCGCGTCAGGGGGATCGCACGTTCCCCCAGTGTCTTGAAGCCCAAGAGCGCTAATCCGCTACCGTCCTTGATGCGCACGTCGGTCACGACGATGGTGGCGTTCTCAGCGGCGAGCTGTTCGCGATCGGGCTCGTTGGAGCGCTCCTTTTTGCCGCTGGTTGAGGGCCTCGAGCTCCTCGTTAACGGAGCGAAGCTTCTCGTTGGTCGTCTCTAGCTCCTCCACCGTGGATTGGAGCTCCTCGAAGGCCCTTTTCAAGCTCGCGCTTGTGCTCTCGGCGAGATGCGAGAGCACGGTGATGTCCATGAACGAGATAAAGGCCCCGAGCGGGACCCCCTCGGGACCGGGGATGGCACGAACCTCGACTTCCAGCACGCGCTCCTCGGCGTCTCCCGCCGACCAGGGGAACGCGGCCCAGCGTGACGGTCTCACCGGTGTCATACGCTCATGTCACCGCATAACGGGCGCTGGCGCTGGCTGGTCGGGCGACGTAATCGCTGCGTCGCCCGACCAGAACATCAAATCAATACCTATTTACTCCATAATATTTATGGCAATTAGACGTCGCTTACGCTCGTTTCTAACCGTTCTAATTCGGCACCGATGGCCCATGTTTTGCCTTCGCCGATCTGGGCGGCGGACTTTTCTCCTGTCATCGAGCAAGTAGAGAGCACTGACGATCCGTCTTCGGGGTTTGAGAAGACCCCTAACACAGATGCCGGCGTGGTGGTGAGGTCGTTTGTCAAGGTCGTTAACGTAATCCCTAAGCAGGTTTCCGTTCCTCTAATCCCAAGGAATAAGCTTTCGCATTCAACCTCGTAGCCGGGTTCTTGGCCCGCTAAGTTTGAGGTCAATAAGTCATCAAACGTCGTGCCTTCTAACGTAATGTTCGTTAGCCATGTGTCCCCTAATTCTAAGCTGAGATTCTCAACCCACACTAAGGCGACCGTGTTTTCCTTGCAATCGGTAGACGCGCCAGCATCGAATGTCACTTTGCATTCGAGGGCTAAGGCCGTTTCGCTGTCTTCTAAGCTACCGATCTCTTCCATGCTGAGATTTAACAGGTCAGTGATTTCGTCTTTTCCACCCATGCCAATCGAACCATCAAATATACCTTCACAATGCATAATCGTTAAGAGCACTAAAGAATTGGCTTCGGTGTATTTAAAGAGTTCGAGTAACCCTTCTGTTTCGGCCGCCACAGGCGCCGCGAGCGTTTTACCTTCGACTAACCATTGGCTCACAGCAAACGCCGACGAAGCGGAGAATGCGCCAAGCACAATCGCCGCGAAGAGCGTCAACCCTATAATATGGAACTTCTTCATAACTAGATCTACCCTTTCCCTCATCACGAGGCATGGCTGACCAGCCTCGTTTGAGGCTTGCTCTAGCCGAACTGCACACTCGTCCAACGGTCAGTGAGTGCAACGTTCGACTCTGGTTGATTTCTGTCGTACACAAGCCATGGAGTTCTCCATGACTGGCAGAGCTTTTGTTCTCGAGCCTCTATTCACCGACAGGAAAGCAAGGCTTCCCCATCCGCCGAGCCCGATTAGGGACCAGATCCGGTGTGACTACACATCACTGCTAGCGACTTGATCATAGGACCCGACCCGCCTTTCATACTCAGAGACTCACTCAAGTACGGCAGTCGATCTAGCGCAGTAGCCCGCTGAATGCATGGACTACCTGGCCCCTACGACCTCACATCTAACGCTCAATGCCACATTGTGCATCAGGCGTACTCGCACTATGCTACAACCGCCCCTCAGAATGTCAAGTGATAAGTCAGTGCGTGTCTCTTCTGTGCGGCGTCAACGACCCTCTTCTACGGTATGCCAGCGTCGAGCAGCCCGCCGATCCGCCAAGCGCGACCTTCCCGCGTCAAGGGGATCGTGCGTTCCCCCAGTGTCTTGAAGCCCAGGAGCGCTAATCCGCCACCGTCCTTGATGCGCACGTCGGTCACGACGAGGGTGGCGTTCTCAGCGGCGAGCTGTTCGCGTTCCAAGCCAAAAAGCAGCGTCTCGATCTGCGCGCAGTCCTTGCCGCGTAGCGCCGATGAGCCGGGCGACGGCCGGAAGGCCTCCGGTACGCGATCTTCGAGGTTGCGGCTCTGAGCAAGCTCCGAGTCAATTAGCGCGCATGCCGCCTTTCCGTCTCCGGCGGCCGCCGCTAGATAGAAACGCCGTATCAGACGGTCCACAGCTCGAGCCTCAGCGGTAGAAGCTCGATGACCATAGCTGCGCGTTGCGCCATCGTCCCCATCGCCTTCGTCGTCGCCGCCTCCTTTGGGGCGTCCGTCGCCGACGATGTCATCGTCCGCTTTGATGTAGCCACCTACCCTGTTCACACCTGCGAAATGGCTGGAGTTGAAGGCTCCGTTGCTCACGCTGGCATTGGGTGATCCATGTACGTCGCGCTCAGCCCCGCCGCACGAGCAAATATTAATTGAAAATATGGTGAGCAGCGCGAGCAGCAGCCACTTCATTTATGGCAGCCTTTCATCGAGCAGCGTTTCAAGTCTCCAGGCACCGAACTCACGGTGAAGAAACAAGTAACCTTCGCCCCCGCCCGAGAAGGTCAGTATCACTGCGCCGCGGACGCCGGCAACGCGGATTCGTTCCACGTGCAGACCTGCCAACTTGTGTGCGAATTCTGACCGGTGATGCTTGAGCAGCTTTAAAACTACCTCAGCGCATGTGCTTCCCCGCAGTTCCGACTGACCTGGAGCTTCCCCATACTGTTCTACCGTAGATTCGGCGGTGAGGGTATATATCAACCGGCACGCTCGTGCGCCGTCGGCGGTCGCACCCGCCACGTAGTAGCGCTTGACTAGCGTCTTGATCGAGCGCGCGTCAAGCGCTCCAGCAGCACGACCCAGATTACGGACCTGGTAGTCGTCCAAATCGAAGCGACCGCCGCCCGTGTTGTCCTCGTCACCGTCAGCGTCTCGCTTCGCTGAACCTGTAGTCGCCTGCGCATTCGCCGGCGTGGAGTTGGACTGGGAATTCAAAGTTCGCGACTGGGACCCGTGTATGACTCCACCACCGCCTCCACACCCAAGCAAGGACACGCTAGTTAGCCCTAGCGCAGCAAGTGTCCCCAGTCTTGTCGTCACATTTTGTCTTCTCATTGCCCTCAAGCGAGGGTAGCACTAGCCTCCAAAGCGGGACCATGTGCCTTTTGTAGATTGGACTTCGATGCGTTTTGCGACGGGGGACGCGCCAGTCCCGGTTGGACCTTGCCGTGCATCGTGAGAGGTCAGACTATGTTTCCAACTCTTGACACGCTTGCAAAGTGACGCTACGCTTCGCCGCCGCAAAATCAACCAATCGTTCGGGGAGGGTCGTAATGTCTCGTACAGGTGTAGCCACTCTCGCGCTACTCGCGCTAGTAGCAAGCGTATTCACGGCATCGGGCTGCGGAAGCTCGGCCGAGCCTTCCAACCAGAGCTCGGTCACCTCACATGGCTCGACGCAGAAGTCCAGCAAGTCCGATGGGAGCACACCCCTCTCGGTTGCCCAGTTGATCTCCAAGGGCGACGCGATCTGCTATCGCCTCAACGCCAAGCGCAGGATCATCTCGATTGGCGGCCCGGAAGACTACGAACGCTTAATTGTCCCACTCGCCGCCTACGAGCGTACGGCTGCAACCGAAATGGAGAACCTGACACCACCACCCTCGTTGGCGCACGCATGGCAGCAAATCGTGTTGGGCACCCAGACTCTCGCCAGGCTCACCGGTCATTTCCACACATACGCCGAAGCAAGCAATCTCAAGCTGTCACGGCCTTTTGATGCCGAACTCGGCAGGGCCATGGATCAGGTCACGCGCAGCGCCAAGCAGGCCGGGTTCAAGGACTGCTCCCGGTTTACGTAGCGGCCTGATAGAGATGATCCTGACGCCCTAACCCGGGTCGGGCTAGGCGGCCGGCAAAAGCGAGGAGATCTCGGGATGCTCCCGGTCGGCCATGAGCAGCAGCACCCCGGCAACCGCCCCACCAGACATAACAAGCGGAAGCACCCGAACCGAGCACCTGAACCCCCGCCCTCGCCGGTCGACCGCATCCAGCACGACGCTCGAAGCCCGGGCCTGTGGGTCTAGCGCAAGCCTCACCGCCCCCGTTACCTCGGCAATGGGGAGCCCGATATCAAGCGAGGAAAACGCCTTCCCCTCAACCTCATCCGCCCGCAGCCCCCAAAGCTCAACTGAATCCCCATCCCAGACCTCGACGCTGAGGGAGGGGTCGAGCACGACGACCCCCACCCCCAGGTTCGCGAGGATCCCCTCCAGGAGCAGGTTGAGGCGGTCGAGCTCATTGGAGCGCTCGAGCTGCCGGCAGTTGAGGGTCTCCAGTTCCTCATTGGTAGAGCGAAGCTTCTCATTGGTCGTCTCGAGCTCCTCGTTGGTCGATTGGAGCTCCTCGTTAGTGGTCTCCATCTCCTCGTTGATTGATTGGAGCTCCTCGTTTGTCGTCTCGAGCTCCTCCACCGTGGATTGGAGCTCCTCGTGGGCTTTTTCCAGCTCGCGCTTGCGCTCGTCGTGCTCGTCGGCGAGCCTCGAGAGCACGGTGATGTCCATGAAGGAGATGCATGCCCCGAGCGGGACCCCGTCGGGGCCTGGGACAGCACGAACCTCGACTTCCAGCACGCGCTCCTCGGAGCCTTCCACCGACCAGGGGATACGACCGAGCGTAACCGTCTCACCGGTGTCGTACGCGCGCTCGAGCGCTGTTCGTAGGTCCACCGGACGGTAGGAGAGGGAGAGGTCTTGGAAGGGGCGCCCGATGTCGGCGAGGGTGCACCCGAACAGCTCCCTCAAGCGCTGGTTGACGTCTACCACGAGCCCCTCGCGGGAGACCATGATCTGCGCGTGGGGGCTGAGCGCGAAGGCGCCCTCCCGCAACTCCATGTAGCGGCCGGGCTCGCCCAGCAGGATGGGGTTGACCGCGCCCCCGTTGAGCGCCAACCGCTCACGCGTCTGGACACTCGGGACCTTCTGGAAGACCCTCCACTTGAGGTTGTGGGGGGTGAAGAGGCCCCCGTGGGTGGTGAGCATCTCCGAGCGGCCGAGGAAGAGGAAGCCGCGCTCTGAGAGCGCGAAGCTGAAGCGCTGCAGGATGTGGGACTGGGCCTCGGGGGTGAAGTACATGAGCACGTTGCGACACACCAGCAGGTCCACGCGCGAGATGGTGGGGTCCTTGACGAGGTCGTTGCGCCCGAAGATCACAAAGCGGCGCAAGTCGGGGAGGAAGGAATAGTCATGGGGGCCGGCCTCGAAGTAGCGGGCGAGCAACTCCTCCGGGACCCCCTTGACGGCTTGGGGGCTGTAAGTGGCGTGGCGGGCGTGGTTGAGCGCGGCCTCGTCGGCGTCCGTTGCGTAGATCTTCACGCGCTCCTTGAATTGACTCTCGCCCAAAGCCTCGGCCAGGACGATGGCGATCGTGTATGCCTCCTCGCCCGTGGCGCAGCCCGCGCACCACACGCGGATGGGATCCGAGCCGGACCCTACGAGCGGGGGGATGACCTCCTCGGCGAGATAGGCCCAGGCGGCGCGGTCGCGGAAGAAGCTCGTGACGTTGATGAGGATCGTGTCGAACAGCACGGCGAACTCCTGCGGGTTGACCTCCAGGTAGTCCTGGTAGTCAGCGACTGTCTCTATCCCCACTTCATGCATGCGCTTGGTGAGGCGACGTTGCAGCGAAGTACGCTTGTAGCCGGAGAAGTCGAAGCCGCGAGAGCGGTGGATGAACTCGAGCAGCTTGCGCAGCTCTTCGGGGTGGAGCACGGAGGCGTCGCGCTCCATCATGCCCCCCCAGGACCGCGATGATCCGGCGCTTCTGGGCGAGTGGTGATCAGGGCCGCTCATAGAAATCGAGCTTACTTTCGTGGGTCATGATTTGAGTAGGGCAGTGTCTACGTATTGGCGAAATAAAACACGATCGTCGGAAAAATGAAAGCACCGGAAACTGGTGGGCTTGATATCCATCCGCTATCGGATACGATATCGGTTGTGTCCCCAAAGGTTCAGGACAAGAAGGTTCACATGCACCAGACCACCGTGCGCTTCGGCCGCGATCTGTGGGAAGTGCTCGAGCAGGAAGCCGCCCGGTTGGGTGTGAGCGCGGCGCAGTACGTGCGCGACGCGACGTTGGCGAGGCTCGCATACACGGCGGCGAGCCAAAGCCACGCGGTTGCCTCACGCGAAGCCTTCGAGTGGGCCGGCGAGGCGCCACCGACGGAGGACGTGAGGACGCCCATCTCAGGACGCGCAGAGGCGTCGCTCGAGGAGCGCGTGGAAGCGCAGCTGGAGAGCGCGGCGGCACTGCAGGCTCAGGGGAAGCTCGCGCGCGGGAAGGCGGAGCGGTTGCGCGTGGAGGCGGAGCAGCTCAGAACGCGATCGAACGAGAGGAAGCGATGAGCGTCGACGTGTCGACCACGCGAGCCGCGGCCGAAGCCGAGGGCCATGCCCCAAGCAAGGGGGAAGCCCTCTCGGCGATCTCAAGGCGCGTTGTGGGGTTGCTCAAGGAGCACAGCGGGAAGGGCCCCGTGAAAGCGCGCGCCTACTACTGGAACGACCTCGTGGTGGTGATGATGACCGACGGGTACACCACCGTCGAGAACACCCTCCTCGAGCAGGGCAGGACCAAGATCGTGATGGACCAGCGGGCCGAGCTCCACGATGTGATGATCCCCCACTTCAAGCTCGTGATCGAACAGGAGCTCGGGCGAGAAGTGGTGGCGTGCATGAACTCGAGCCACCACTCACCGGATCTGAACGCGGAGTTGTTCGTGCTGGCGCCGCGGGAGGATAGCCTGGTGATGCGCAACGACTCACAATCGGCTGCCAGTAGTGGGCCATCCACAAGCGATCAGCCTTAGGCCGAGCTCTCGTGCGCTGAGAGCCAACGACCTGGTCCGCAAGACATCTCGCTTGCGGAGTGGAACGGATGACCTGCGACGACGAAGGGACTCGCCGAAGTCTCGGCGAAGCGACTGGAGAGAGGGGTCGCACCCCAGCTCCAAACTTCGCGACTGACGGGGATTCCCCCGCCAGTCGCAACGCTTCCCGTATGCCAGCAGCGGCGTGACAAGCAACAAAGATACCGCCGCGTCTGACCGGTCTATTTCAGGCTGCCAGCGGCCCTCTCATAAGGACGCAGACAACGTTTCGCCTGCTATAGCCATGAGGCTTCCAGGATCAGCAATCACTTCACCCTCTTCTGCGTTACCTCCACACGGGCCGGCCGGCGACAATGAGCCGACGACTTCGACGCCTCCGGTAACGTTGACTATTTCTACCGCAGCACCTTCCGGTCTTTCGCATAATTCATTCACGCTGATGTTGAACACTAAGCATAAAAGGAAATAGGCTGGTTTCGATAACAAGACCAGCCGGAAGATATTCAGGCTTTCGTCCTCTTCCACGTGAAATTTCCAGGGCAGGCCTCCTGGCCATGCTTCAGACCCCGTTTCGCACGTATTCCCAGTAGAAACACACGAAATCCCACCGGTCGCTCCCGCTTCATCTAACGACGCTATAGCTGCACCACTTAAGGTTAACACTGCGGTGACTTCAGACTCGCCTCCCGTGCTGACGGTACCATCGTAAACACCTTCGCATAAGATCGATGCGCCATTTAAGCTGTTCCTAAGCGTCAGACCACCGCTTATAGTCGCAGCCGTACCGTTTGCGACCTCAACACCACCGTTCCTTAACCATAACGCTGGTCCCCACGTTAACGCAAACGCCGCCGGGGCGAGCGCGCTAAACGCGCACAGCGCCACGAACGCAAGCAACATCACTTGAATCTTCCTCATTGTGTTTTCCTTTCTCTCGCATGAGGATCGGCACGTCCTCTTACGAGGCTTGACTAATGCCGACCGCCTATCAGCTCTCTTACCAATAGCGCTCTGGCCCGGCCTATTGACATCATCATGTCCATACTTAGCACTATTTGCTACCCGGTCAGCAAGACATCTTAGTCTGCGACCGAACGAGTCGGGCTCGCCCGGTCGCTGTACTCCATCACTTCAGAACTACCTACCTATCTCTATCATAAGGAAGCAGACAGCACTTCACCTGGGATAGCCGTTAGGTTTCCAGTATCAGCGATCAATTCACCCTCTTCTGCGTTACTTCCGCATGACCCGTTTGGCGAAACTGCACCCACTGCTTCGACGCCTCCGGTAACGTTGACCATTTCTACCGCAGCACCTTCCGGTCTTTCGCATAATTCATTCACGCTGATGTTGAACACTAAGCATAAAATGAAGTAGATCGGTTTCGATAACAAGACCAGCCGGAAAATATTCAGGTTTTCGTCCTGTTCAATGTGAACTTTCCAGGGCAGGCCTCCTGGCCATGCTTCAGACCCCGTTTCGCACGTGTTCCCGGTAGAAACACACGAAATCCCCCCGGTCGCACCCGCTTCATCTAACGACGCTATAGCCGTACCACTTAACGTTAACACTGCTGTGACTTCAGACTCGCCTCCCGTGCTGACCGTACCGTCGAAAACGCCTTCGCATAACATCGCAGCGGCATTTAAGACGTTCCTGAGGATCAGCCCACCGGTCGTGGTAACAGCGGTGTTATTCGCAACCTCAACGCCACCGTTCCTTAACCATAATGCGGGTCCCCACGTTAACGCAAACGCCGCCGGGGCGAGCGCGCTAAACGCGCACAGCGCCACGAGCGCAAGCAACATCACTTGGAACTTCCTCATTGTGTTGTTTCCTTTCCCCCGTCCGAGGCTCGCTGAGCCCCTTCAGAGGTTGACTGATGCCGCCCAGTTACTCATCCGTTAGCCCAGAGAGCGTCGAGCAGCCCTAAACCATTGACATCCGTACTTCTGAATTATTCTAAGAATGCTCGCAAATGGCCGACAGCTTGTCAAGACCCGCGTCGGCACCTCGTTGACCGTAGGGGCCGTGGGCTCTTTGGGCAGCCACGCCTCGGAACTAGCCGGGAAAGGACGATTCGGAAAAGTGATCCAGACGACAGCGTATCCCCACGCCGCCCACCAGATATTGAACGCAGTTACCTGTGGCGCTTGCGCGCGCGTTTAGCCGCGTGCTTTTTTTGCAGCCCGCCACCGAAATGGCGGTGGATCAGTGCAGCACCCTTCCGTTCTGCGCGGTGAAGGCTGTCGAGGCAGACGAACAGCCGGCCGGGTCGATTTCGAGCGTGCTATCGGGACATGCCTTCTGCAGGGTCGTGAGCCGCGACGGCAGTCTGCTTCGGCAGACCCATCTTGACCGAGCGGAGGTTCGCCTGGGTGCCTTGCGGCGCTTTGGGATAGGTGAGCTTGGCCACGAGGCTCGCCCCCTTAGAGCGGCTCGTCTATCTAATGACGATCTGCGTACGCCCCCCCGTCATCGCGAACACCAGCGCTACTACCAAGCATACGTTAACCAAATTGACTTTGGTCATCGCTCTGAATATCGACCGCATTTTCCCTCCCCAATTTCCATCTTACCAACTCGTACTTTACCTTAATTTCAATCGCGACCGGGCGAGACTGTCTCGCCCGGTCGCGATCTTCACTCGCTTCGACGCTTACTCACCCATCCTCATCATAAGAATGCCTTTAGCGTTGTCGTTGCGTCAGTCGTTATGTTTCCGCCGTCAGCGATCAATTCGCCCTCTTCTGCATTGCTTCCGCACGGCCCGTTTGGCGATACGGAACCGATTGCTTCAACGCCGCCTGTGACATTGATTATTTCTTGCACAGCGCCTTCAGTCGCTTCGCATAATTCATTCACGCTGATGTTGAACACTAAGCATAAAATGAAGTAGATCGGTTTCGATAACAGGACCTGCCGGAAGATATTCAGGTTTTCGTCCTGTTCAATATGAATTTTCCAGGGCAGGCCTCCTGGCCATGCTTCAGACCCCGTTTCGCACGTGCTCCCGGTAGAAACACACGAAATCCCACCGGTCGCACCCGCTTCATCTAACGACGCTATAGCCACACCACTTAAATTTAAGACTTCTTTGACTTCTGCCTCGCCTCCTGTGTTGACCGTACCGTCGAAAATGCCTTCGCATAACATCGACGCGCCATTTAAGGCGTTCCTGAGCGTCAGCCCACCGGTCGTGGTCACAGCTGTAGCAGCTGCGACAGGGTTGTTACTGATTAACCATACTGCCGGTCCCCAGGTTAAAGCAAACGCCGACGACGCAAACGCGCTAAACGCGCACAGCGCCACGAGCGCAAGCAACATCACTTGGAACTTCCTCATTGTTTTGTTTCCTTTCCCCCGTCCGAGACCCGTTCGAGCCCCTTCAGAGGTTGACTGATGCCGACCGACTACTCGTCCTTTTGGCCAGAGAGCGCCGGTGCGACTCTTATTTGCCTTCATCGATGCCGGCCCGGCGACGACACACATGCCGTCAACCTGTCGACGATCGCGAGAGCTTCCCCATGAGGACAGTCGAAATGACCAAGATTGTTTCCGACCCTGGGCAGGTCAGAGAACCGAGCTCGTCTCATAGACGACACTGGCACGCCATTCCGTGCATTGCGCATCCCGGCTCCGACCTCCCTTCCTGTTCGATCCAACGTCCCCAGCAGGACGACCGACCCAAGGCGAGACACCACTTGTGGCGAGCATCCCGACCGACCCGTCGCGCTCCCGAGGCCGCTTTCCGGAATCCCGGATGTTGGCCTACCGCTAATCTCGCATACGACGCCACGTTTGTCAAGACTTAGGTCAGAGAGCGTCTCCACCCAAGACAAGATAAAACGATGAAAAACGCGAGCGTGCCTGCTTGGGCATCGCCCTGCGACGACGGGTCCGGACGGAAAGCGACAGAGACGCGCGCCTCGCGGTCCACCGACGGCGCCCTCGCAACCCCAAAACCCATATACCCGGAGGGTTGCGTAAACCCTCTCGCCGCAGGGGATAGAGAGGAATCACCTACGGTGCTTGCGGGCTCGTTTAACCACGTGTTTCTTTTTGCAGCCGGTCACCGAAATGGGAGTGGACTGGTGCAATACCCGCCCGTTCTGCGCGGTGAAGGCCGTCGGCATTCTCAGCTTTTGAGCGCACAGGTTCCCGTTCGCGGCGAGCGCTGAGTTCGGGCCCTGCGGCAGCGTGAGCTCGAAGCTCGTGACGGGCTGGTCCGGGACGGCACGGAACGTCGAACTGGTGATCCCCTTTTTGTTGATGAAAGTTTCGCCGTGCAGGTCGATCGTGATGCCATAGCCCTGAAGCACAACTATAAGTTCAGGGAACTTGGCGCCCCCGTGCGATACGAAATACGCCGGTCCTTCCAAAGCAACCGGCAATATCGGGGTTATCGCCTTCGCCACTCCAACCCTCGAGGCAGACGAACAGCCGGCCGGGTTGGTTTCGAACGTGCTATCGGGACATGCCTTCTGCAGGGTCGTGAGCCGCGAGGGCAGCTGCTTCGGCAGATCCACCTTGACCGAGCGGATGTTCGCCTGGGTGCCTTGCGGCGCTTTGGGATAGGTGAGCTTGGCCGTGAGGCTCGCCCCCTTCGAGCGGCTCGTCTTCGCCGTGGTCGACACCTTGAAGACCGGTTTGAACCCGAGATTCGCGCAGTCGGCAACCTGGAACGGAGTCGAGACGTTCACACGCATTTGGGCGGCGGGGTTGGTGTAGTCCGCTCCTGCGCCCGTGATCGTGTTGACGATAGACATCCGTTCGCAGTTGGTCGGATTGATGATGAAGCCCGGACGGTCGATGTACACGCGAATGTCACGCACGTGCACCACGATCCCGTCGATGATGTGCGGGATAGGATCCGAGCCGTTGGCATCGACTTCAACCTGTGCTGTAGTCGGGTTGACCCGGAGCCCGAAGCGAATCACAACCGTGCCGAGGTCGAACGGACCAACCGTCGCGCTCGTCACCGACACGAGCGAGAGCGCAGAGCCGTGATACGAACCCGCCAAGTAGACTTTACCGGGCGTCTGCGCAAGTACAGTGCCGACGCCGGCCCCCACGATCGTATGCCCTATTTCGCTTGCCGCCGGGCACGAGGGTTTGGCGAGCTCTTCGCGTCCGCTGGCGCTGCGAGTCGCTTCGATTGCGCTCTCTGGACAGAACGGGATGCCCGACAGGTTGCCCGTGAGACCAGGCGGCATGGCGGTGTTGAACCTCGTCAGCTCCTGTTCCCCGTCTTCGCGGACGATCCGCAGATAGAAGGGTGAATAGGCGCCCGTCTCGTTGTTCTGGGTGCCCGCGGCGACCCGTGGCTTCAGCGGCGGCACCCCGCCCGAGGGACACGAACCTTCGCGTACGCCTCGTGTCACTTCAAACGGCGGACTGGTCACAAGTCGCGGCGCCGCCGGCGCCGACCAAGGCGTAAGTTCCGCCTGGACGTGGTAGGCGCCGCACGCCGGCGGGCTCGCCAACGGAGCCGTCGCACCGGGGTGGAACTTGAGCGTGAAGCGGCTGAACGGCTGCTGGGGGTTGTTCAGGAACCGAGTCACGAGCTGTCCGGTGACAGGATCGAGTTCCACGCGCCCCGCGACCTTCACGACGATCCCGCGGTCGGGCACCTTGGCGACTACGTATAGGCTCAGCAGCGAGTCGAACGGGTTGTCAAATGGCGTCGCCACGTACACGGCGCCGGTGATCTTCTCCGCCAGGATCGGCGTTTCGATTTCTATCGAACCGATCTTCGATTCGGGAGGGCATCCTTCTCCGGGCAGCGAGGAGGACGTCTCGGCCGCGTACTGGGCGGGCGAGCAAGCCGCCAGGCCGGACCCCGCGGATGGATTGACCGTGAAGCCGACCGGCAGCTTCACCACAGCGTCCTTGAGATTCGAAGTGGACAAAGAGAAGGGATTTTCCCACGCCTGCGGCACCACAACCGACGCGTTGAGGCCCGACGGCGATTCGGCGGACTTGGTCGTCGGTTGCACGTTGATCGATGGTTCGAACGGCACCCGATCGCAGCCTTCGATCGGTCCAATTTCGTCGCTGGCCGACGAAATCGTCGTTGGGTCCTCCCACGAATACGCTTCTATGCCGGCGGTGAACATGCCACAGCTCGTTGGGTTCGAGAGGAAGGGCCTGACCGGGATGCCGGCTTCCTGGGGGCCACCGCTGCCGGTCGGATGGGTGCAGACGGGAGGGACTTCGAAGTTCTCGCCACAGGTCGCGCCACGCTGAGCGTCGTGGACGTGTGCGGCCGGAAGCCCCCAGATCGTCACCGAGATTTTGCGTGGTTCGAACTTTCGGATATCGGAGCCAGTCGCGACGATACCCAAGTCGCCTGGTTTGACGCTCACTTGCAGCACCTGAGAGAACAGGACCGTCTTAAAGCCAAGCTCCGCCGCCACGCCGAAGCTCGTCACTTCCATGTTGTAGATCGGCGCGACGAAGTGACCGGGCGGACCGCTGTGGATATTCGCCACTTCCACGCTGATCTGACCGACCTGGCTGGCGAGCGGGCACGCCGGCAGCGTTTCCCCGCCACCGATCAGCTGTCCGAAGCTGCACGTCGGCACGGCGGTGTTGCTCGCGTTGAAGCCCGGTGGAATAAAGGCGACTGTGCTGCGCACGTCGTTGTGGGTTTTACCGTCCGGATCGTGGGCGAAATCGAACTTGGTCGTAAGATCCTCGTGGGCACCCGCCTGTGTCACCGACGGTTCCACCAGGAAGCTGCCGGGCACGACTTCAAAAGGTTCTTCGCTCGGCTCGGCCACCCCGACGGCAGGCCAAACGCAGCACGCGGCCACACAGGAGAACACCATTGCTGCCCGTAGTCCTCTTACACAGCTCATTTGCGCCTCCCAAACACTCCACGACGAACAGTTTTTGCGCCCTTCACATCGTGCCGGTGGAGAGCCAGGCCCTTTCTGCTGGACCGTCTCCCCTTCTTCTTCTTCTTCTTCTTCTTCCGCTTCGGCTTCGCCTTGGGTTTACTTGCATGTTTCTTGTACGACGAACTGGTCTGCACCAGATTGCCTGCGCCAGAAAACGTCAAGCTCGCCGGGGTCGTATCGATCGGGGCGCTCGCCGGGGTCGAGCAGGCGTCGCCTTCGCATTCGATCGGCGGCGCCGGGACCGGCGGTTCCCCACCTCCGACACGCGCGTCGTAGATATCGCCCGCCAGGTCGTTGTCGCGCGGGACCAACTGGGAACCGGTGTAGATGAAGACGTCGCGGCCTTCGTTGACCGTCCCCAGCAGCAGATTCAACACACCACCACGCCCATTCGTGATCAAGGCCAAACATCCCTGTAGCCGCGCACAACCGTCGACCCCGTCCGCACGCCACTCGTAGACATCGCCTGACACAGAATTGTCTCTGCTTGGATGTTCTAGCCCCACGCCGGCATCGCCTTCGGGAGTCACTTCGCCGTCTACATCCGCCGGGATCAAATCGGCCGGCGTCTGGAAAAACGCGAAATCACCGTTTGCGGACGTCAACGACAGCATGGGAAGCCCACGCAGCGCGGCGGACTGCGCATTGTCAAACGTCCCGAAATTGGCCCCCAACTTGGGTTCGGCATCAAACGGCGACGCGCATGACACACACTCGACCACAGCGTCGCTGCTGTCGTATCTGTAGACCTGTTCAGTCGGTAATTCCGTCGCTTGTAATTCGAATCCCGATAAGTCTTCGACTCCGCCGTGCAGTACCGTGGCGCCACCGGGCAGTCCACCCACGCGACGGGACGTGAAGTAATAGAAGCGGCCGTCCGGGCTCATGTGAGGGACAAGCACTTCAAAATCAGCCTGGGCGACAAACACCACTTCTCTGCGAGCCACATCGTAGCGATAGATATTTAAGACGTTTGATTCTGCGCCTATTTCAGGGGAACGCGCGGGTGCTTCGGCGCTCAACTGGCTACTGGAAGCGAAATAGACCGCTTTCAGATCCTCGGACACAGAGAGCTCGGCCCCGACAGCTCCTACAGCCGCTTCGGTAGACGGCAGCAAGACCGCTGGACCGGCTTCAGGACCATACAGATACAGACCGATGTCTTCACCGCTGGCCTTTTCGAGCAGCACGGTTCGACCGTCACGCGTCGCCGCAACAAACGTGAACGCGCCGAGATCCACCGTTTCGCTACCGTTCACCCGCTCATAAACGTGCTTTTCACCGCCACAATTAGAGCCCGGTGTCGCTTCGAAGAACACGCGTGAACCGTCTGCCGATACGGCGCTCGGCCCACTGACGCTCCCCCCTCCTGCTTCTTCACGACCTTTGATTATCGTCGCGCCACACGTGCCAACACCGACGTTCACTTGTCGCAAATGACCTTCTGCGTATTCGTAAAGGTCGGGGCCTGTTTTGGTGGTGGTTTTGGGTTCGACGAGTTTGCGGTCTTCGACCTGCAGCACAAGCTTTGAGAAGTCTTCGGAAGCCGCGACCCAACCGCCCGGTATCGTCTGCGGGACCTGTTCGCGCGGCACGCTCGCCACGGTCGTGTACGGACCACCGGCCGGGCCGACCTTGTAGATCATCGTCTTGGATTCCCCACTGCCTTTGGAAGTCGCGAAACTGGCTTCCACGCCAAGCTCGGTCAAACTGGGATTGGTCACCTGTGGCGAGTAAGTTTCCACGCCCCCTTCAGGCTGAGGAGTGCCCGGCATGAGCTGCCAGGTCCCGGTAGCTTTGCGTGACATGAAGTACGGTGCCTGGCCCCCGCCACTACCCGTACCCCACGTGACAGGCGCTTCGAGCATCAGATGGTCGCCGTCTTCCCCGATCAGCGAATAGGCCGGAACCGCAAGACCGTCATAGCGGAAGATTTCCTGAGAGCCCTTCTTATCTACGGGGCTCACCTGCTCGTATGCGCGACAATCGGGCAGACTGGCCGACGAGCCCACTCTCAAGGCGACATTTGAGCATGGCGCTTCTTCGGACCCAACAGCAGGAGCAGGCGCCGTCAGGGTGTGATCGACGCCATGGACAACCGTCGGCGAAGAGGTGTTCACCGCAGCAATGCGATACCTGTAGCTTTCGCCCGCAGCAAGCCCCGCCAGATCTGCGCCCACGAACCTTGGCGTGTCTCCGGAGCCTAGAGCTTCGCTCGGCGTCGAGATCGCTTTAGCGAAACCTTCCGCCTGGAACGCCGACTCCGGCGTATATTCGAAATGGTACTGAGCGTCATATCCGACGCCACCCTGCTGCGTGGTCTGCACGACCACATCTCCTGACGGCGTCAAACCCGAGCTGACCCCAACCAGTTCAGGCTGATCCTTTTCGACGAGCGTGCCGGAGCCGAAGTAGATCGTATAAGGCCCACCTGACCGACCACTCACTGCGGCGCCATGGTGGATCGCCGTCAGAGCGTCCAGCGCTTCCTCGACCTGCTGGGCCGAAGCTCCAAACGCAATTGGCTCTGTCGGTTCGCCTTCAAAGCTCAACTGAAACGACCCGCCGGTCGCCCCACCACCGACGCTCACCACCTGTTCCTCAGATGTAGGAGCACCATTCGGATTCACGCTCCCGAGCAAACGCACCGCTTCACCGTGCAAACCATGCGTCGCAAACGCCGAAGCGACCGGTTCTCCCGCCGTTCCAAACACTGCAATTTCCCCTTTAGCGGCTCCGGCGGATTCACCGAGGGCATTCACGCCTTCACCGAATTCATTTTCTGCAAACAGTCGTACGTAGTATGTGTGACCGGCGCTGAGGCCCGTCAAGCGGCCTTCGATTCCTGCCGCAGTACTTCCTTCGGGCAACACTTTGGCTTCCGCTTCGCTGATCACCCCTTCGACCCCCGGCACCGGCGACCAAGGTCCGGAAATAGCAGTAGCGTATTCAAATCGCCATTCGGTTCTGACGCCACGTGGGTACACATCCCCGCCGAGATACGCCGAATCAGCCGTCACGTTCCGAACTAATGGCTTCGACACAAACGGCCTGGCTGTAGGCGTGGTAAAGGTTTCAAGTTCAGGACCCCCGTTAGGCGACCTGTATAATGTTTCTTCGATAGCACCGGCGCCGTTACTTGCTAACAGCCTTATTAAATAGGTCGTTTCAGGCGTCAATTCCGTGCTTTCAGCCTTTATGTTCACAAAATCCTGTTCTACAGTAATGGTTCCGGTCCCCCCGGACGGAAACGGTGTCCATTCGGTTGGATGCGACACAGACGCATATTCAACGCTGTAGCTTGTCGCCGCCCCATTTCCCTCCAGCTGGCCTTCCACCACCGCCGCTTTTGGACCGGTCGCTGCGACATGAAGAGTAGTGACGCCAGTGAAAGTTCTCGCCACCTCCGGCCTCGATATAGCCAGTGTTTTGAATTCAACGGTCTGCTCTGCGGATTCGTTACACGTGTTTTCTGCATGAAACCGAGCAAAATAGGTGGTGGCGGGCTTCAAATGATGGAGCGCTGCACCACGAAGTTCTAAGTCGTTTTCTCCCAGAGTAAGTTCAAGGTCGTCAACGTTGACCGACGCACCTCCGGCCGTTACCCATGGCGGTCCCTCTAACTGTGGAGGTGGCCCTCCGCCTTCTTCCTGTGCGTATTCGCTGGACCACGTTATTTCAGGCGGCGGAATCAAATTACTAAAGATACCGAATACCGTGATATATGCACGCGTCGCAAATACTTCATGTCTTACAGGGGTTTCTCGGATCTGTGGCGTTTCGCACGCGAGACCCGAAGCAGTTCCCAGAGCAAGGAACGCAGCACATAGGACCGAGCAGAACAACACGGCCCTCCCGCATATGTTTAAAAGAATGCGAGATTCGAACGACCAAGCACGCCGGGAGCAGCCTTTCTCGTCAATGCCCTCAACCAGTCCCCTAGACACGACCCGGCTTATTCCTCTAACTCTCATCGCTGGACTCCCTCATCCTTATCTTCGACTGGCCGGGCTCGGTCTCGTACGCATTGAGCATGTCCACTCACACCGAGCAGTCCCAGCCGCTCGATGTGAGTGTGGCATGAACGATGCTCGTTATTCTGCAGTCACGGCCCATGTGCCGTTGGCGGCTATTAGACCTTTTTCTTTGCTGTCTACGACCCCGATGACGAACCCCGAGGGATCCGCTCCGGGTTCGACGGTACCCGCAATACAGAAGAGCACCGGCGCTGTCGCGGGACAGATACTGGCCTGCGTCACGTTTCCATTGAATTCAAATGCCGCGAACACACAGAGATGCCCCGGTTCAGCGCCTGGATTGGAGACATCGCCAGTGCAACCGGAGGGCGTAGCTTCGCCTTCCTTGACATAGGACACTGCTTCCGGCGCTTCGGCAAGCGGAATTCCAAAGCCGACGGCGGTCGAAGCACCGCCTTCGACGAACCCGGTGCCCGGCACTTGCTCGGCGATGCTCCAATCCCCCTTCAACGTCTTTCCTTTTGGAATGGTTTCGGTATAGCCCGTCTGACCGTTGCACGCGGAGGTCGTTTTGCCACCTACCGCGAATTCGCTTCCACCAAGTTTGTTGCAGCCAGCTTCGCCGACTTTAATTTCTTTCGACGTCACACTTTCCCCAGCGACACCAGGGCCCCCATCTTTGCCGTTGCTCCCGTTGGCACCCGGCGCGCCGTCTTTACCATTGCTCCCGCTGACGCCAGCCGGCCCCTGCTTGCCCTGCAACTGCTTTAGCACGCTCGGCTTGATCTGTTTTGTCGACGTAATTATGTAATGACGAGCTGCGTACGCCCCCCCCGTCATCGCGAACACCAGCGCTACTACCAAGCATACGTTAACCAAATTGACTTTGGTCATCGCTCTGAATATCGACCGCATTTTCCCTCCCCAATTTCCATCTTACCAACTCGTACTTTACCTTAATTTCAATCGCGACCGGGCGAGACTGTCTCGCCCGGTCGCGATCTTCACTCGCTTCGACGCTTACTCACCCATCCTCATCATAAGGATGCAGCTAGCGTTTTCGTTGCGTCAGTCGTGATGTTTCCGGTGTCAGCTATCAATTCGCCCTCTTCTGCATTGCTTCCGCACGGCCCGTTTGGCGATATGGAACCGATTGCTTCAACGCCGCCTGTGACATTGGTTATTTCTTGCACAGCGCCTTCAGTCGCTTCGCATAATTCATTCACGCTGATGTTGAACACTAAGCATAAAATGAAGTAGATCGGTTTCGATAACAGGACCTGCCGGAAGATATTCAGGTTTTCGTCCTGTTCAATATGAATTTTCCAGGGTAGGCCTCCTGGCCATGCTTCAGACCCCGTTTCGCACGTGTTCCCGGTAGAAACACACGAAATCCCACCGGTCGCACCCGCTTCATCTAACGACGCTATAGTCATGTTGCTTAAGTTTAAGACTTCTTTGACTTCGGCCTCCCCTCCTGTGTTGACCGTACCGTCGAAAATGCCTTCGCATAACATCGACGCGCCATTTAAGACATTCCTGAGGATCAGCCCACCAGTTGTGGTCACAGCTGTAGCGCTGCGACAGGGTTGTTACTGATTAACCATACTGCCGGTCCCCAGGTTAAAGCAAACGCCGACGACGCAAACGCGCTAAACGCGCACAGCGCCACGAGCGCAAGCAACATCACTTGGAACTTCCTCATTGTTTTGTTTCCTTTCCCCCGTCCGAGACCCGTTCGAGCCCCTTCAGAGGTTGACTGATGCCGACCGACTACTCGTCCTTTTGGCCAGAGAGCGCCGGTGCGACTCTTATTTGCCTTCATCGATGCCGGCCCGGCGACGACACACATGCCGTCAACCTGTCGACGATCGCGAGAGCTTCCCCATGAGGACAGTCGAAATGACCAAGATTGTTTCCGACCCTGGGCAGGTCAGAGAACCGAGCTCGTCTCATAGACGACACTGGCACGCCATTCCGTGCATTGCGCATCCCGGCTCCGACCTCCCTTCCTGTTCGATCCAACGTCCCCAGCAGGACGACCGACCCAAGGCGAGACACCACTTGTGGCGAGCATCCCGACCGACCCGTCGCGCTCCCGAGGCCGCTTTCCGGAATCCCGGATGTTGGCCTACCGCTAATCTCGCATACGACGCCACGTTTGTCAAGACTTAGGTCAGAGAGCGTCTCCACCCAAGACAAGATAAAACGATGAAAAATTACGTGTCAAAAAATGATCGGAGCGCGGCGATCAGAGGGGCTTTCGAGTCGCAACCAGTCGCATCAAGGAAACGGGGCGCGCCGTGTCGCGCGCTGACATGAACCGCTTGGTGATGCTCCTGGCGGTAACGAGCGTGCTCGTTTGGGCATCGTCGTGCGGTGACGGACACAGACGGGGAGCCGCTGGCGGCGGCGCGTCACAGTCCACCAACGGTACACGCGCGAACCCCTCTTCCGGTGCGTCGAGCGGCTATCTGCACAGCGACGGTGACCGCGACGAAGACGAGCAGGTCCCCGACCGCGAGCTGCGCGAAAAGAGCGATCTCCTCGCCCCCGCAGAGCTCGGTCGTCCCGCTGGCCGCCACGACCGGCTCGAGATCTCCTCGCTCGTCAAGCGCTATTACGCGGCGGCGACGACGGGTGACGGCCGTTCGGCGTGCTCGATGCTCGATCCTTCGATCGCGACCGGGCTCGCCGGCGGCGCAAGCGACTCGACAGCACAAGACGGTTGTATCACCACGACGCAGCGACTCTTCAGGGAACAACGCCCTCAGCTGGTCAGGGATCGGGTTGAGACGATGAGCGTCGTCGACGTGCGCATGCAGGGACGGCGTGCTGTCGCGCTCGTCGGCTTCGAGGCGGCGCCCGTCGGCGAAATCGAACTCAGGCACGAGCGGAGCGGCTGGAAGATGAACGTCCTACTCGACAGCGGGCTTACCTGACCGCGACAAACGATCAGGTCTCGTAAGTTAGAACCATTCGTTATGATCGGTTTCCCTGGTGCAAGCAGGAGATGGGAGATAGAGGATCCGAAGATGAGGCTACGCGTATTCCCAGTTGCCACAGCGCTCCTCACCGTGTGCGGATGCGGGTCGAGCGCGAGCGTTGGAACCACCACCGCGCCGCGTAGCGCGCCGGCCGGCGTCCCTACCACACCCGCGGCAGCAAGGGGCGCGAGCGTGCTTGAATTTCACAAGCAGGTGGACGCCGACCGAGACGACGATGTCGGCGCCGGCGGGGAGGACAGCAACCACGCCAGCCTGCTGAGCTTCGGCCACGCGGCGCGCCGGTCGGAGCGGTATGCGATCACGATGCTTCTCAGACATTACTACGTGGCCGCGGCGACTGAGGACGGTAGGCGGGCGTGCTCGCTCATCTACTCAAGGATTGCCGAAGCGGTACCGGAAGACTACGGCGCCTCCCCGCCCGGACCCCCTTACATGCAGGGTGACACGTGCGCTGCAGTGCTCACGTCCTTGTTCAAGCACATCCACGCTCAGACCGTCGCCGAGAGCGCGGCGTTCTCGGTCGGCCCGGTCCGTCTCGAGGGACTTCACGGATTTGCGGTGCTCTACTTCAGAAAACTGCCCGAGCGCCAGATCACGGTCCGGCGCGAGGGGCGATCGTGGAAGGTCCTGACGCTCTTCGACACCCCGCTTCCTTGATGACGCGGCTGTTCACACCACTCGCGACTCTGCTGAGCCTTCTCGTTGCGGGGTGCGCGGCCACTCATTCGTCTCGCACTTCGGGCGCACCGGCACCGTACAAATACAATGCGTACGACAACGCCGCCCTGCTTTTCGGACACGAGGCCAGCCCGGCCGAGAAGCGTCCGATCACAATGCTGGTCAACGCCTACTATGCGGCGGCGGCGAAAGACGAAGGCAAGAGGGCCTGTTCGATGCTGCACTCGTGGACGGTGGAAGCCACCGTCGACGAATACAGAGACAATCCGCACTTGCGCGGAGACAGCTGTGCGGTCATCCTGTCAAAGCTTTTCCGCAAAGAACACCACCGGCTGGCAATCGACCACGCCACACTTGAAATCACCAGCGTGCGCATCAGCGGTCGCCGAGCCTTAGTTCTACCGCGCTTTGAAAAAGCCTTCTTACCCGTTCAAATCGGGGTCCGCATCGAGGGAGGGCGTTGGAAGATCTGGGATCTATTCGACACTCCCATCCCTTAGGGCCCAGCCGTGGTTAGCCCACGTCAATCTCGGTTAAGTAGACATCAAGACAAGGGGCTGTCGAGGGCGTGGGCGATCCGCCACCGATGACCCTTGACAAGCCGTAGGTCGAGCTCCCGTGCTTCAGGCTGGTTTGCAAATCGCAACATCACACGACAGTTGAGCCCTTCTATGCGAACGCGAGCAATCACGAGCGAGTCGCGCTCGACGACGAACCGGTGGTGGCGTTGCCTAAACAGCCTCGACATCGCAGGGGCACATCTCCCCCGCTGGAGCCCTTCCGCGGAAGCGTCGCCATCGGCGATGGTCGTCACGACCAACGAATAGAGCATCGAGCAGGCCACCCTGCCATCGAGAGCCACAGCGGCCGAGTAGTAGCGCCGGATCAACGCGGAAATACGGCGGGACACCAGAGCGCCGGCAGCGTGCCCGAAATTCACGACCCGCGGGAAATCGTCTGGATCGAGCGGGCCCAGCACACGACTTGTGGTCGTGATGTGCTCGATGACCGTCGTGCGATCTTCGACCGGTAGCACGCTGCGGGAGGACTTCCCTACGCGGGTGGCGGTCCCGCCGCACGAGCAAATCCAGAGACAGAGCATTCCAGCCGACACCACGGCCAATGCCATGCCCCTCGGTGACCGGGTACCCCTGAGCGCGGCGGGCTCGTGCAAGTCAGAAACAGTCTTCGGCGTGCGCGCCACGGGGATCCCTCGACCTATCCGGGTATGTAGAATGTGCGGAGACATCGTAGCACTTAAATCACGATATCGGAGGGATACAAATGTTCCGCACCACAATGGTGGCTTTCGCACTCGTATCATCCGTGCTGATGGTGGCCGGCTGCGGTGAATCCTCGAAAAAAGGGGAAACCAAAACCTCGACGGTCACCACGAGCACAACATCGAACACGAGCACAGACGCCAATGCGTCTGTGCCACCGGTAACAGTCAAACCCGCATCCGGCAAACCGCTGGTGCGGGCACGTTGGATAGTAAAGGGAGACGCCATTTGTGCACGCACCAATATTCAAGTCGAAGCGCTGCACGTGAAAGTGGCTGCGGAACTCCCGCGAATATTGCCACAGTCCGCTGCCTATGAGCGCGCCGAGGTCGTCGCGCTCTCCAAACTCGTCCCGCCGGCAGCCTACGCGGGCGACTGGCAGAAGTTCCTCACTACCACATTACAGATGGCAGAAGGCAGCGACAAGCTCGCAACACTCGGACGCTACGGCGACTCGATCATGAACACACCACTCGCGTCAACCGTGACTCGAATACACGAGCGAGCGATGAGCATCGCCAAGCACAGCGGCTTCAAAGCGTGCTCAATGTGAAACCAGCTCACCTCAGCCCTGAGCTGTGGACTGCTTAGATCACTATAGGCGAAATCGTGCTGCGACCGGCGGAAGGAACCGCCAGTCGCAGCACACATAATTACTTGCAGGCTTGCGAGCTCTCACAGCTCCGCCGCGGCCTCACCGCCAGCACAGATTCTCTCGCAAGCTGGAACCTCGTCACCCCCCATCGGTTTTGTGGAATTCAGACCGCTTCATTCGCGCCAACACAGCGCGGGACCTCCCAGCCGTTACGACGACTGCCTCCCCCACCCCCAAACGCTGGATCGCGGCCGGTTGAATCTCAGACACGTAGTCTCGCCGCCGGGTTCCCCTCCCCGAGGCCGGTGACCCAAGCAATCCCGCCTCGGTCCCCTGCGTGGTGACCCACTCCGCCCTCGACCCGGCGATGTCCGCCACCAGTTGCGCAGAGGAAGGCACGCTCTGGCGGTGGGCGATGAGCGCGTCGAGATTCCCCAGCACCTGCTCGCGCACCCCCTCCCCCGCCGCCTGCATGTCAGCGAACTCTTGGGTGGCCAGGAGCACGCTCATGCCCGCGCCACGCGCCCGGGCAAACAGGCGGGCGACGTGGCCTGCCCCGATGGCTGAGAACTCGTCGATCAGCACGACGGTCTCCACCGGGTCCTCCTGGAAGTGGGCGGACAGCATGACCAGATCGGTGACGATCGCCCCTGCCAGCATCTGCGCCAGCAGCGGCAGCCGGTCTGAGCCGAGCGCGAAATACACCACCGCCCTTGACTCGATCGCGGCCCGGAGGTCGATCGCCGGCGCACCCTCTGGATCCAACCAGCGGCCGATGTCCGACTCCACGAGGATCGACAACCGATCGCGCGTCCCCGCGAGACCTCTTCGCTGAGACTCACCGAGGGAATCCAGGTACCCCTGCACAACGCTCGCCTGCTCCTCCGGAAGCCGCCGGGCTGTCACCTCGAGCCGGTCGGGATCCAGATGATCCATCAACGTCGCAGGCGTCACCGCGATCTCCGCTGCGCGCATCGCCCTCACCGCGTGCCCGAGGTAGCGCTGCGCCATGCGCAGGTAGTGGGGCTCGGTGAACACCTCTCCCGCCAGCGCCTTGTCGGCGATCTCACTGTCGCTCCCGTGCGCGTAGGGGTTGTACGCGCACGGCCCACTCGGGGTCCACTCCAGGAACTCCCTCCCCACCGCTTCCGCCGCGCGTCTCAGCTCCTCCCGCAGCATCCCGTCCCCCTTCGGGTCGATCGCGATCCCCCCGTGCCCGTGGGCGATGAGCCTCGTTGCAATCCACGCCTCGCTCACCGTCTTCCCCGACCCGGTCGCCCCCACGATCAGCGCGTGCTTTCCCGAGCTGTCCCCCACCGGGATCGACACCGGGCTCCCGTGCTCGTCGTGCCCAATGGTCAAATGGCCCTCGTGGACCCAACCATGGACTACCACCCTCCGGCGACGCACCCCGCGACGTACGGCATCGCCGATCCCCAACCGCGCACGGGCCGCCTCGGCGCGGTCCGCCCCCTCCGCCAGATCCGCCGCGTGCCACAGCACGCCCACGAAGCAGCCGACCATGCTCACGCTCCCCTCCACCGCCGCAAGGAGCGGCGACACCCCGGCCAACACCCACGCCAGTGGGAAGCCGAGTAGCCCCCACGTCCACCGCCGCGCAGACAGACGCAACGCCGCAGCGACCGCCACACCGCCCAGCAGCGACACCATCCCGAACTCCAGGAGCTTCGTCAGCAGCTGTTCAAAGGCGAACATCGGTCGCCTCCTCTCGCGCGAGCTCCCGAGCCGCTGGAGCCACTGTGCGCTCAATCGCAAGCTCCCTTTCCACAAGACCCGCGGTGTCCTCGAGCGCGAGCACCGTTATCCGGTCGAGCGCGTTGGCCTTCTGCGCCGCCCTCTCCACGGTAGGCGCCACACGCGGCGCGGCGAGGTCCCATAGCACCAGATGACGTTCGAGCAGCCCATCCTTCGCGAGTGACGCCAGCCGTACCTTGACCGTTTGGGGAGACATCCCAAACCAGCGCGCCACATGGTCGATGCCCGCCGCGCCGATACGGCAGATCCAATCTACGATCTTCGCGTCTCTTTCCGTTTGCATCTTTCTTTCCTCCTTCGAGGTTGGGTAGATGCATGGATGTCGTCGCCGGCTTGGGTTTGACCCCCCTCCCAATTTTTCGGTCCGGCCGCGAACTGCCGGGTAGATGTCAGTGGATGTTTCTGACTCGCCTGCGTCGCACCGGGAACGGAGACCATCCTGGCGCTTTGCCGGGCTTATCGACGCTCCCCGTAAGCTGAACCTGACCGTGCGTGCCCAACCATGAGCCGCCAGTACGGCTCCACATAGTGCACTTGCTAAGTTAGATTCTGTCTCCCACGCGATTGCGCCGGTGGGAGGGCACGAGCCGACATGAGCAATCCAGCCCCCCACCCACATTGTTCGGAGATGTAGACTTTGTGTTGAATCTGGATTTTCGAGTCATTTGCGTGGACACGAGTCCACGCCCGCAGTACGGTTGGCGGTGCAGTCCGCCTGAGAGAGTGGAGGCGCAATGGCCGTGAGTGCGCAGGGCGATCGGGCGGGGGGTCGACTCCCGCGCGGTCCACACGGATTGGAGCCGCAGGAGGTAGCCGCCGACCAGCGAGCGCGACTGGTCGACGCAATGGTCACGCTCGTGTGGGAGCGTGGTTACACAGCCACCACGGTCGCCGACCTGATCGACCGGGCGCAAGTGTCGCGCAAGACCTTCTACGCTCACTTCGCCGACCGCCACGAGCTGCTGCTGTCAGCGTTCGACACTGTCGCCCCCAGCACGTTCGAGCAGGCAAAGGAGGCCTCCCACCGCACGGGCGGCGCGACCCGCCGGCTGGAAGCGCTCATGCGACGTCTCTGCGCAGTGGCGCTCGAGAGCCCCGGCACGATCGCGCTCTCCACTATCGAGGTGGCCGCGGCGAACCCCTCCGGACTTCAGCGCCACGACCAGCTGATGGGCGACTTCGGCGAGCTGATCGGCGAATGCCTCTCCTCCGAGGACGAGGAGGACGAGTTGAGCCCGACGCTCGCGCGCGCGCTCGCGGGGAGCACCTACCGCACGATCGACGCGCAACTCCGTACGAGAAACATGCGTGACATGAAGGAGCTCGCTCCCCAACTCGCGCGGTGGACACGCAGCTATCACCCGATGCCCGCCGGCTGGGGGTCGGAGGAGTCCCCGTCGACATCCGCAAGTGGCTCCACGGACTTCGTGGGCGGCCGCGCACCCGGGACGCTCACGCTCGCGCCGACGGGCTACCAACCCCCCATCGGGAAGCAGGCGAAGGGGTTCGTGCAGCAGTCAAACCGCGAACGGATCTTCGACGCCGTGGCACAACTCACAAGCGATGGCGGCTACAACGCACTCACCGCGCAGCGAATCGCCGAGCATGCCGACATCTCAGAACGGGCGTTCCTCGCTCACTTCAAGAGCAAGGACGAGGCGTTCGAGGCGGCGGTGGAGCTCGGGCACATGAAGATGCTCGCGCTCGTCGACCGCGCACGCGCCGGCACGCACAACTGGGGCGAAGGGGTACGCCATGCGGTCAAAGCGTGGCTCGAGTTCCTCGCCTCCGAGCCCTGCTTCGCCAGGATGGCGTTCGTGGACGCACCTCTCGGGGGACCGGCGATGGCACGCCGCGCACACGAGCACGCGATGGGATATACCCGTCTGCTGCTCGACGGCGCCCCCCAGCGCAGGCGACCGCCGCAGATCGCCCCCGAAGCGACCGTACAGGGCATGTTCGAGCTCGTCTTCCACCACGCCGTCCATCACAAAATTGAAGAGCTGATCGGCGTGACACGCGAGGTCACCTACCTCGCGCTCGCTCCCTTCCTCGGGGTTACCGAGGCGGCGGAGCTGTCCGGCTAGAACCCCCTCAGGGCATCGGAGTGCCCAGCAAGCCCACTATCCCCCACACGCTGTGAGCGTTTTCCAGCAAGACATACCTTGCAGACATCGTGGCGGAGCCAACCAGCACTAACGCCTGACTGCCGTCTATCCGCACCGCTGTGACGAGGACCGGGCCGCTGAGCTCGGCGTGGACGTGCTTGAAGATGGCTGACAGCACCACGGGGCAAGTCTTCCCCCTCGAATATGCCGGCCCAGCCCCCCGACCATAGTCTTCGGGGATCGAATTGACGAAGTTGGCATCGATCAGCGAGCACCCCGCCGCCCCGTCGCCTGAGCCCGCGGCCGCGAAGTAGCGCTCGACGATGCCCTTCAGCCGCTGCTCTTGCGTGGCGTTGGCGGCGTGGCCGTATGTGCGTATGGGCCCATCGTCGGCGTCGTCGTACCCGGGTTGGGGCTTGAGGTCGTTGTCGAAGTCGGAGTCGTTGTCCTTACTGGTGTCGCTCAGGTGTTCTGTGGTCTCGTCGTCGTCTTCGTCGCCCTTGAGCGAGCGCAACGACGGCGGGACGGTTGCGACAGTCGTCGCCGTGGTTGTTGTCGTGGCGGGCGTGCTGGTGGCGCCCGCGATTGACGCCGAGCTCGCTTGTTTTTCCGCGCTGGAGTGACCGCAGGCGGCCACCCAGATGCAAAGCGAGAGCAGCACAAAAACAGCGACCGGCGACCTCATCCCACCGACTCCCTTCCCTCCATCAAGTTAAACGATGACGTCGGACCTTAGCGAACACTCCGATTATTTAGAACTACGTTTTGGGCTGCGTCCAGAGCGACTGGCCGCTTCACACGCTGAGAGTGGTCACACGCGCGTCTGGGAGGCGAGATAGGTGTCGTACATGTTGGATACGGCGCGCACGAAGTCCGCCCGCAACGCCATGCGGGCGTGCTCGTCGGGCTCCAGGTCGGTGAGGCGCTCGATGAGATGGTCTGCGTGCTTCCACGCGCCGACGTGGCCGCTTGTATGGCCAACCCCCATGATGGGGTCGACCACGAGATCGATAGCCTGGAGCGCAGCGTGGTCGAGGTAGCTGGCACGGCGAATGGTGGGGTCGCGGAGGATCCCTTCCAACTCGCTCACCCGCTGCAGTCCCCTCACCATCTCGATGCTGCCCGGGTCGAGAGCCACACGCTCGTGCGGGACTATCGCGAGCAGATCGCAGGCGAACTCCTTCCAAGCCAATTTGTGCACCCTGTACTGCGGCGCAAGGCTCTGGCCGAGATCGTCGAGCGCCTTCGTCACAGTGCTCTCGGGGACCTTGAAATCGACGTGAATCCAGTGAGCGACGGACGCTTGGTCGAGGCCGCTGGCGAAATAGCGCACAGCCGGCCAGAAGTAGGGTTGGCGCAGGATCTTCGGCTCTCTCCTGAGAAGAGAGTGGACGCTCTCACGCACCGTTTCGCGCTCCAGGTGGGAGCGTTCCCTGGCACGCTCTATGTCCGGGAAGACCGGAAAGCCGTAGTCGACCTCGGGATCGAAATCCTCCGGCTCCGGCAGACGGCTCCGCTGCTCTTCCAGGAAGTCGAGCAGGCCCTCCTGGAAGCGCTCGACGTCGGGGACGTCGAGGTCGACCTTGCTGATCAGCCCGCCGGCGCCATGGGCGCGGGCGAGCGTGACAACGTCTTCGCGCACGTGAACGGTGTAGGCGATGGCCACGCAGCGCTCGCGCAGACGTGGGTGGCGACGTATCGTGTCGATGATGCGGTGACCCGAGTAGTTGTTGTCGGTGCGATCGTCCGATTGCAAGTCCACGAGCGCCACGATGGTGTGATCTGCAGCGTCGATCGCCTCGAACAGCTCGATGCGATTGGAGAACAAGCGCAATTGGGGCGTGCTGAGCCCGTACATCTCGAGTTGGCGGCACGCGAGTTCCAGATCGCGGGGGTCCTCGTCGTAGAGGTAGATCCAGCTCAAAGCGCCGCCAGTGCGGTAGCAGGGAGCGCAAGCGTGAGCATGTCTCCACTGCGACGATGGACGATACGCCCGGAGAGCCGCCCCACGGCTGCCTCCAGGGCCGGCGAGCGACGCTCGGCTTGCACGTCGGGCGGGTGGGGTTGCAAGGAGAGGCGCAGCTCGCGGTCGTCCAGCGGGGATATGTCCACGTGCAGGGCCTCCACACGAGGGTTCCCGGCGATGGTGGGAGAAAAGCGCTCGAGCACGTAGTCGGCGAGCTCGTCCGCGAGCGCCACGAGCGCAAGGTGCTCACGTGCGCGCTCGACCGCCACGGCGGCGGCGCGACGCGAAGTCCAGCGGGGGCGCGTCCCGCCGACGGTGACGACTGTGGGGGCAAGGCGCAGTTGGAGGTGCTCCCGCAGATCGGCGATGGGGTCTGCGACGACGATCAGGGCAAGCAGCCGGCGCGTGAGAGCGTCGATGCGACCGGACAGCTCGAGCAGGCTCTGACCGTCGGTGCTTGCCATGATGCCCTCCTCATACCAGGCACGAGAGCGGCGCAGTGGCTTGATGAGGTCGTGGTGGAGACGCACGGTGCGGGCGAGCAGCTCGATCAGCTCGGCGCGTTCGCGCAGGCCGACGGAGTCGCGCTCGGCGTCTTCCAGTAAGCGGCGGCCGTAAGCAGCGGCGACCCCGGAGGCGGTACACACGAGTGGGAACGCAATGTTTTCCACCAGACGGCCCTTCTGGACGGTGTGCTTGACGCGTTTCGCGGAGAGCGACGTGCAGGTGAGCGCGAGCATCCCAACCCCGAACGCCTCTCGCGCACGGCCGAAAGCGCCGAGCGAGACGATCTCGAGACCTGCCCAGCCAGTGGTGGGACGCCCGCCCGCGGGCCAGAGCAGGCTGATCGCAGAGACGATCAATCTGGCGCGCCGCGTGTCCCCGCGACGGCGGCTGTTCCAGGCGCGGTCGACGGCAGTGAGCGCACTGAAGAGTGCTGCGTGAGCGGCACCCGAGCGCCGATTGGGGGCGGTGAGGCAACAGGTGACGCCGTTCAGCCACGTGGCGGGGCGGATGGCTCGGGCACAACGGAACAGCGAATCGTCGATGCGCCGGCCCAGTTGGATGTAACCGTCGAGCAAGTCGGAGGCGGGTGGTTGGGAGGGGACACGAACAACCAACTCGACACCCTCACCGCTTGGGAGCAGATCGATCGTGCCCCCGATCGCGTGCACGTGGGCGTATGTCTCTGAGAGACCGGTGCCCCATTCGCAGGCGGCGGGTGGGGAGCCGCCCGCATCGTCGCAGATGCGGAGCGTCAAATAGCCGTTGTCGTCCTGCGTGAGATGCAGCTCGATGGCTGTGAGGGTGTGGCGCTGGTGGCGGTAGCTGTTGTCGAGGGCCACCTTAGTGGCACGCACGAGCGCGCTTGTGACGCGCGGGTGGATCGCCCTGTGAGGCGCTATCTGCGAGTGAAACACGATCGAGATGCTCTCGTCTCGCCAACCCTCGCGGTAGATGTGGAGAACCGCGTCAAGGGTGGGGACAAGCGGCAATTGCCTCTCGTTGGCAGCGGCTACGAGCAGCGGGGCGAGCTGGTGATGTTGTATCTCTCCACGGATTCCCTCGATGGCGGCTTGGACTTCGCGCGAGGAGGGGTCTTGCAGGGAACGTCTGGGGGCCGCGATGCGCAGCAGCGCCTGCTCGAGCTCGGCGGCGGTGCGGCGGATATCACCGGCTAGGTGGGACATTGGGGCACAAGCTCTGTCGGCGGAGGGCCGGAGTGCGTCTTTGTCGCGCTTGCGGGTACGTTCGATCCGTCTCACCGCGAGCGCGAGGTCGCCGAGCTCGCCGCCGACGGCGGCGAAGGCGAAGAAGAGCGGAGAGGCGCCGACGTTCCAGAGCAAACTCGGGTCACGGGCTTCCCGCTTCAGCAGACGCGCACCGACCACGACAACCGGGTAGACGGCGGTGACGACGGTGGCGAAGCGAGCGCTGGGATTGGGCTTGGCGTAGGCGAAGCGGGCGCGCCCAAGGCGCCCTCCACCAAAGCCGGTGAGGATGAGGGAGGGATAGAACATCGGCGATCGCTCGGCGCCCGAGACCGCCAGCGCGAGCATTCCGAGCCGGGGAAGCACGGAAGGGGACAGGCGACGGCGGAGCACCGCCGCGACCTCGACGGGTTCGAGGATGTGACGAGCACCGAAGGCGGTCGTCGCGAGCGTGGCGGCGATCCCGAGAGACCGCTGTAGGCGAGGGAGGTCCTCGGAGAGAGCCATGAGCAGTCCGAACCCACCCGCGGCAAGCGCGATGTAGCCGCCTGCGGTGTAGACCCCGAGCACGTCGACATCCTGGTCGGGGTCTGCGGAGACCGCATCGAGCTCGATCGGCGTGGTGAGCATCCGCTGCGATTCCAACGGGTTTGAGTTAAAAGCTCAAGCCCTATTTCTCACTTCGAGGAGGGTAAATACCCCGGGTATATCCCCAACTCCCCCCGGATAGTTGTTAATTAACCACAATTCATAGAGTTGACGCAGTTAAGCAACGGCGAACCGAAGGTAGCGCCCAGTGATGAGAGAAACCGGCAAGGGCGCTATACAACCGGGCAAAGCCCGCCGTCGAGATTG
The DNA here is from genome assembly GCA_963702905.1 of uncultured Solirubrobacterales bacterium. Taxonomy (GTDB): domain Bacteria; phylum Actinomycetota; class Thermoleophilia; order Solirubrobacterales; family Solirubrobacteraceae; genus Palsa-744. The sequence continues at coordinate 2,159,660 of OY969769.1, read as the reverse complement.
ACGGCAGCACCGGTGATGTAGGCGGCGCACGAGGAAAGCAGGAAAGAGGCGAGCGCGGCGAACTCCTCAGGACGGCCGACGCGACCGAGGGGGATTTTGGTGTTCGTGACCATCCGCTCGTAGTACTCGGGCGGGGTGATCCCCGCGGCGGAGGCGAGGGCTTCGAGCTGGGCGCTTTCAACGACGCCGATGAGGATGGCGTTGACGCGGATGTTGTGGGGGGCAAGCTCACGGGAGAGCGCCTTGGTGAGCGCGAGGCCCGCGGCGCGGGAGACGGACGTCGGGGTCGAGAGCGCCTCGGGAACCTTGCCGGTGATGGAGAGCGTGTTGAGCACGGCGCCCGCGCCCGATTGGCGTAGCGAGGGGAGCGCGAGGCGGGTGAGCCGCACAGCGGACATGAGCTTGAGCGAGAGGTCATCGTCCCAGACTTTGTCGTCGTGGAGCGCGAACTCGCCGGCGGAGAGCGTGCCGGCGTTGTTTACGACACCGTCAACGCGCCCGAACTGCGAAAGGGAAGCGTCGAGGAAGCGCTCAAGGTCCCCGCCGCGACGGACGTCCCCGGAGAGCGCGAGCACCTCTCCCCCGGCCTCTCGCAGGGAGAGCGCGGCCGAGGCGAGCCGCTCGGGGTCGCGCGCGAGGATGGCCACACCGGCTCCCTCCTGGACAAGCCGGCGCGCAAGCGCGTACCCGAGCCCCGTGGAGCCGCCGGTGATCATGAAGGCCTTCTCTTGCAGCTGGAGGTCTATCTCTACATTCCCTCGGGAGTACGGCCGTCGTGGCCGACATAGCCACCCTGCCCGCCCGCGCAGACGTAGATCGTCTCGCCCGGCCCGAGGACCTTTATTTTGCGTGGGGTCGAGGCGTCGACGCGCGCGAACGTGCCCTCGGTGAGCACGTGGGTGGTGCCGTCGGCGAACTGCATCTCGATGGAGCCCTGGTGGACGAAGTAGAGCTCCTCCTGAATATCGTGGTAGTGCCATTTGGTTTCGTATCCAGGAGGCCGCACCAGCACGTTGACCCCGAAGGCCGTGACACCCAGGCCTTTGCGGGCTTTGCGAAAACCGTAGCCTCCACCGAAGTCGTCGATGTGACCTACGGCGTAGCCGTCGCCGACGGTCACGTCGGGGTAGATGAGGCGGTCGACCTGGCCCGCCTCCGGCGGCATACCATCCGTGGAGACACGACGGCTCGAGATGGGGATCACGTCGGCGCCCCCGCCGTCGTGCGTGCTCTTGTCGCTGTCAGGCTTGTGATCCTCGGTCATACGTGCTCGAGTGACCCGCCGAAGAACTCGGGGATGCGGTTACCGATCAGCTCCCCTTGATAACGGCGGCGGGTGCCGTAGACGAGCCAGGTGGTGTCGACCTCGCCGTAGCGATCGACGACGCGAAGCTCATCGGGGTGGGACTCGCCGAACTCGACGAAGGTCACCCCCGCGTCGTACTTGCCGGCGAGCAGTTCCCGCGCGACGATCGGATTGGCAGGCTCCTGAGTGACGGTGTCGAACTGTGTGAGGTCTGGATAGCCCATCGCGGCGGGTACGACTCCGAGCGAGCGTGGGTCAGAGACATCTCGGCGAGAGATCAGGCCCATTTCCTTGGCGGGGAACATGAACGTGTCGACCACGAACACCTCCTGGCGGTAGCGCTCGGTGGCGTGGTGGACGTCGGGGTGAGCTGAGCACTGGACGAGATAAGCGTTGGGTCGCTCTCGCACCCGCTCCAGACCTTCGAGCAGGTCGGCTACGAGCTCTACTTGGGCGTCTTCCAGGTCTTGGAACTCGAGGTAGGCCAGCAGCGCGTGCTCGTGGCAGGTGCCGGTGGGGCCCAGGGTGACGAAGGTCGGTATGGTCATAGAGTCATCATCCAGACTGCCATGTCCCTTGTCTGGCTTCCTTCAGACACCCTGATGTCAGAATGTACTGCATGGAGCCAGAATCAGTGGCTGGTTACCGAACGATCCTACCACCAGACAAGCCACCCCTTCAAGCGCCACCGAGCTGACTATCGAAGCTTACGTGCCCAGGCCGCCTAGGCCATTCAGTGCACAGGCGAACGCCGCAGCCGTCGCGACTGCTGGTGCGACTTCACATCTAACAGGGCCCGTGACCAGTTCCGCGGCCGGGACCGGTATATAACCCACCACTTCCTGATCGTCAGCCGCTGCCACGTAGAGATCCCCCCGACTGTCGAAAGTCAGACCGTCGTTGTCCTTAGGCGGCCGGAATTCACCGACAATCCTACCTGTAGCGCCTCCGTAGAGGAACCCAAAACGCTCGTAAAAATTCGAGCCGATTTCAACCCCGATCACAGCCAGCCGATCGGCCGGCCCGATCGCCATCCCGTCGATGTGAGCTTCCGCATAGGCCAATCTCGGCATGACCACGAACTGGCCCATCTGTTCACCATCGGGGTTGAACTTACGTACGATATTATTGTTCTCTACAACGATGCCGGATCTAGAGGTAGTCGTCTTATAGGCCAGGTAAATATCGCCGATTGAATCGACCGCAACGGCGCTCACCGCGCTTGCGGGTGCAGAGGCCGCCGAGACCAGCAAGATGTCGCGCTTCCAGCGACCGTTTGCATCGAACACCTGCAACCTGCCTTCGTCACCGACATAAACCAAGTGTTGCGGGCCCCCTACAGCGACGAGATCGCCAGCTTGGGGAATAAACCTGAAGGCGCCAGCTTTGCTGTGGTCGCTCGTCCTCCGCACAACCCCCCCGCAACTGGCCGGCGAGCGTCTTAGCTGAGCTTCACCGCACACGTTTCCCCCGGTTATGCGATTCACGGATTGACCAACCAACCATAAGAGACGTCCCTCTGAAGTGAACTTGTCGAGACGGTCAGCTTCTCCGTCGATCACGTAGACATCACCCGTAGCTCGATCCACTCCCACGCTCTCTGGATACACAAGATCGTCGCTTGCGCTGCCAGTAGCACCCGGTTGACAGCGATCCTGAGACGCCGCCGTGCATATATCCCGCTGTTCCCGAGTGGCGCCTCTGGCAACCTTGGTCCGATTCACATCCCTGCCAAACATCAGGACGAATTCTCCTCGTGCCCTGAACTTCTGCAGTCGATGATTTGCAATATCAGTGACGTACAGATCCCCGCTCTTGGAATTCGTCGCAACGCTGCCAGGATACCGAAAGCCGCCTCCTTCTCCGCTTGGCTTGCTCGGTTGACACGCTTCACCGCTCAAAGCTAGACAGACATTTCCCCCCGTCCTGTTGACATCCCAGCCGACATGAAGCGCCTGGGCAAGGAGCGTGGGCCCGACCGCCGCGGCGTTGAATACCGCCGAAGTTGCGTGCGCGAACGGCACGATCATGAACACGGCCATAACAGTCGACATGATGAACGGTGCACACCTTCTTCTCATACCGAATCGCCCGAGATTACGGATATATGGCGTCAATTATCCCTCGCGACATCTTCCACACCCCGCGTTGGCGTTCGAACGAGAGGTACCGTCGCTCGGCGATAGTCGCGAACGCAAGTAGCGCATAGGCTGTGTCGCCATCGACGCGAACATCTGTCACGGTAAATCCCGCGGCCTCCTTGGAAAGCCTTACATGATCGTGCCTGTAAAATTTCACGATCACTTCGGCGCAGCTATCGCCACTCATATACGAGGGTGATCCTCGGCCGAATTCATTCGCCATTTTAGCCGCCTGCCGCGGGATTAGAAGATCACAGATCGTCGCACCATCGTCGGCGCTTGCTGCATGAAAATAGCTCCTAACGACATTTACGACCGCATGCCGCTCAGTTGAGTCGGCCTTTCGCCCATAGCCGACCACTTCACCGTCGTCGTTCCTGTCATCTGGAGTTAGATAGTCCTTGTCGTTGGCGTCAGTTGTCGCTTGAACGTGATGAACAACGCGAGCACCGGGCAATTCAACGCGACGTGCGCTATGAGCAGGTAGGGTCGGAGGTATTCGCACCTTACTCTTTGTCATTTCTCCACAACCGCCAATACAACTACCAACAAGCACGATAAGTAGCCCCCTAGACGACGGCATCATTTAAGCACGTTCCTTGTTGTATCGACCTGTTTCCAACGAGCCCAAAGAGAAGCGCTTGGCCGGCATAGGAGTTAAGGCTCACATCCTTCAAGAGGAAGCCGGCGCACAGTCTTTACATACCCTGCCGATAAGAACAGCGACCTTCCACGCAGTGCCGTCCTTCGTCAGTGCAATCTCCCCCGTCGCCATCGCACTCGAATGTAGCTGGGCAAACCCGCCACCGCCACTTATGCGTATCCCTGTGACGCGCGTGTGAGCAAGGACGACTGGCGGTTGTCCAGCCAAATGTCTGAAGACCCGCTTCATCACGGCCGCGCAGGTCTTGCCTCTATTTGCAGGCAATTGACCATAGTCTTCAACAACCGATCTGGCCAGTTGGTCGTGGAGCATCGTGCATGCAGTCCGCCCGTCATCCGCTGCAGCGGCGGCATAGTACCGTTTCAACAGTCGAAGAATCGACTCCCGCTCTGAACCGCTCGCCTCATGCCCATATACTGTGATGTGATTGTCATCTTGCGGTGGTCGTCGCGAATCGCCGCCGCCTATCGATGTTGAGCCGTCTTTGACGACGCGGCCTGAAGTCGTACTTACGTCACGACTCATGCTTCCGCACCCGCCGACCCCTACGACAGTCAGTGCGACGGTCACTTGCACCAAGGTACGCCAGGTACGTCCATTAGGGGAATTCATATCGCCGCTTGCCGGTGCTAGCTCGTCAACTCGTCTGGGGGGCGCAAGCGGCCAAACCATGCTCCTGGGCAACACGAAATAGCTGAGCCGCGATACTCGTACTAGAGGCAAGTGCTGCTCGCATTCCCCTACCGTCGTGTGCACTGGCAGCCTGGCCAATCTTTGTGAGTTCTTCAGCTAGGTTCGTCTTATATTCAATGATCCGGTGCCAATCCGCAGCCATGCTGGCAGGTGACACCAGCTTTCGAAGTTCGGCCACAGTGGCTCTTTCCTGCCCAGCGCGAAGCGGCGCAACCTGCGCTAGTTCCCGCTGGTTGTGAACGGTGTAGTTAGCCGCGGCAACTCGGGCGTTGGCGTGCTTACAAACCGATATCGCCCGCCCAATTATTTGGGCCGTGGACAGGGCTCCCGGTGACTTTACAGCACTGTTTGTGTTGGTCGTTGCGGAATTACCGCCACAGCCCGCCGCGGACAAGATAATCACGATTAGGACTGTTGGGAGTGATCGTTTCATTAGCGCCTGACCTCGCTTTTTCAACTGGTTCCAGCGGAACCGACTCATATCCAAACCACGACACGAACCTGCGCTGGTGATCTCCTCCCAGCCACCACATTAAGGATGGTTCCGTATCTTGGTCTAGCACCAAGCTTTACACGTTACCGAAGAGAAGTCAAGTTTCTGGGGATCGCTGTTTCTCACTTTTCGACCGTGGCGGTGGTCCACCACGCCACCATGGCCCTCGCCGGCAATCCTCTGGCAGCAAGCGCGAACACCCAACGACACTCCCGGCGGTGACATGCCAGGAGTGTCGTTGGGTCACTATTCAGCTAGTTGTTTGCCTGGTAGACGACAGGCAGTTATCTGACCTTATTCCCCGGTGACCGCCCAGGTTCCCGTAACCGGCGATTCCGCCGTTTTGCCTTCGAAGAAAGCAAGCGCACCGGTCGTGCCTACCCCTGGTCCAGGGGCTGTTCCTGTGACATAGACTTCGTGACTACCCACCCCGCCTTCGGGGAACCCTTCAAACACACAGAGGTTGCCGCTCGCGGCTGCAGGTTTTTCTGCCGTACCGCTACAACCTGACGGGATTTTGCTTTCCGCCACGGCTTTCGCCGACACGAAGATTGCGTGAGGCCCGGTCAACGCTTTGGCCAGCGGGATTGGGAACGAAATCGCAAATGTCACTTCATGGGCCGCGTTTGTGATTGCTAGCCAGGAACCTGTCTCGGTTGCGCCAGACGGGAGTGTGCCGTCAACGGGCCAAGGAGAACCTGTCGGACCGGTGGGACCCGCAGGCCCAGCCGAACCAGATGCGCCTTTAGCACCGGCCGGACCTTCGGGTCCGATAGCACCTTTGGCGCCTGCAGCTCCTTGATCACCTTTCGCGCCAGGTGTCCCCGCGTCGCCCTTAGGGCCTGCGGGTCCGGCCGGGCCCAGAGGTCCGGCGAGTCCGGCGGGACCGGCGGGACCGGCCTTGCCTGTAAGCTGTTTGAGTACCGACGGACTTATCTGTTTGGTCGAGGTGATGAGATAGTGTTTTGCCGCGTATGCGCCGCCGGTCATTGCGAAGACCAGCGAGATCGTCAAAGCGACGTTCGCGTACGTAAGGCGTTTACGTATTCTCGAAAGCATTGGACTGTTCCTCCCCAATTACGATTGTTATCGGCGGACCGGACCACCGGGCCACCCGTGCTGTTGGTAACCGTCTGATCTCCTACTTCTGCCCAGCACGACCCCCCTTCCCGCGGGTGGGTTTGCTGTTCCCCTTGGCCTTGCGCGCGCGCTTGACCTTGTGCTTAGGGCAGCCTGTCACGGCAATCGGGGTCTTCTGGTGGATCACCGCACCGTTCTGAGCCGTGAACGCCGTAGGCATAGCCAGCCGGAGGTTGCACAGGTGGCCATTTGCGGCCAGCGCAGAGTCCGGGCCTTGCGGCAATTTTAGTTCGAAGGTCTTGACCGGCTCATCGGGGACGGTACGAAAGGTGCTGCTGGTGATACCCGTCTTTTCGTTGATGGACGTTTCTCCATGCAAGTCGACGGTCACACCGTAACCCTGAAGCACAATGACGAGTTCGGGGAACTTTGCTCCGCCATAACTTACGAAGTAAGCCGGTCCAGACAGCGGAACTGGCAAGATCGGAGTGGTGGCGATCGCGCTTCCAACTCTCGATGCCTGCGAGCATGCGGCCGGGTTCACATTGAAAGTAGCCGCAGGACATGCCTTCTGCAGCGTCGTCAGTCGTGAGGGGAGCTGCTTTGGCAAGAGCACCTTCACAGCGCGAATATTCGCCTGAGAGCCAGAAGGAGCGGCCGGATAACTCAGCTTGACCCTGAGACTCGCGCCCTTTGTCCGCGAAGTCTTGCCCGACGTCGATACCTTGAACGTCGGCTTGAACTTCAGGCTCTGGCAGTCCGCCGCCTGAAATGGATCGCTCACGTCCACCGGGTCATCATCTGCCGAGCTCGTGAAGTCAAGACCGGAGCCGCTCACAGTGGACAGGAACGTCATCCGTTCGCAGTTGGTGGGGTTCAATGTGAAGTTTGGCTTGCTGTCGATATAGACCCGAATATCGCGTACGTGGACCACGATCCCTTCGATAATGTGCGGGATCGGATCGGATGACGATGCGTCGACCGTGACGGCCGCTGTCAGCGGGTCGAGCTTGAGCGCCTCTCGTACAACAACTGTCCCAAGGTCGAACGGGCCGACCTTCGCCGATGTGATCGCCGCGATCGAAAAAGGCGCACCGTTATATGGCCCGGCCATATAGACCTTGCCGGCGGCATATGCCAGCACCGAGCCAACTCCTGCGCCCACCAGCGTATGCCCGATTTGACTCGCTGTCGGACACGACGGCTGCGCTTCCTCCTGTGCCCCGGTCTTGCCCCGGGCCGCTTCGATCCCACTGTCTGGGCAAAACGGAACACCGGTGAGATTCGCCGTGAGTCCTTGCGGCAACTTGGCGGAGAAGCGTGTGATCTCCTGTTCACCGTCGCCGCGCATCACGCGGATGTACATTGGGCTGTAAGCGCCTGCCTCGTTACTCTGCGTTCCCGCGATCACCTGCGGTTTGAAGGGCGGCACGCCTCCCGGTGGACATCCTCCGCCGTCAAAGCCTTTCGTTATCGAGAACGGAAGCGACTGCACGCTCAAGTCCACAGCGGGATTCGACCAAGGAGTCAATTCGCCCTGCACCCGGTATTCCCCGCAACCAGGAGGAGTTACGAGCGGCGAGGTCTCTCCTTGCCGGAAACTCAAGGTGAAGAGGTTGAACGGCAGCGGTGGAAGGTTGTCAAATACCGTCGTCAATCGACCAGTCGCGAGGTCAGCCTCCACCTCGCCAGCGGTGCGGATGATAATCCCGCGGTCTGGGATCCGAGCTACCATGTAGAGCGCAAGCAACGAGCCGAACTGGTTATGACGGGGTTCGGCCAGAAACACTGAGCCGACAGCTTCTTCGCTCAGAGCAGGCGTCTTGATCCCCACCGTGCCGAGCTTTGAATTGTTCGGACAGCCTTTCCCGACCACGATTTCGGCGCCTTCTTCCTCGAGTGCCGACTGGCTGCAAGCTCCCGCGCCGGCACCTGCCGACGGGTTGACCGTCATCCCTTCTGGTAGCGCCACCACCGCGCCCTTGAGCGTTGACGTCGCCAGGCCGTCAGCGTTGTCGTAGGTCTGGGGTATTTCCAGTCCAATCTTCAGCCCTGTGGCGGAATAGGCAGAGTTTGTCGTCGCTTGAGCTGTCAACGAAGGATTCATCGTGAGCCTGTCGCAGCCCACGATCGGTCCGAATGGCATCATGGTCTGATCTTCCGCCAGTTCCCATGAGCTGACCTTGATCGTCGCATCCAGGAGGTCACCTGAGCACGATGTCGGGTTCGTGAAGAACGGCGCACGCGCCGCATCTGACGTCGTGCCGAAATGGCCCTCCGGAGGCACACCCTCTGGCTTCCAGCGCCATGGGTCGTGACTTTTGTCCGCTGGCACTCCCCAGATCGTCAACGTGACGTTGTCGACCTCGGCTGGAGCCTCGTCTGTGTTGTGGAACGTCGTTGTTAGTCCATAGTCACCAGGGCGGAGCGTGACCTCGCCCTGAATACCAAAGTTGCCAACCACCAGGAACCCCAGCTTTGCAACGTCGCCGGGATTCGGTGTCAGGTTATACACCGGCTCGGTGACCGGTCTGTTGAGCTGCCCTGTCAGCGTGATCGTGGTCACTCCGAGCTGAGTGCCGATTGGACATTCACTGAGCGAAAAGCGCGCCGCAGAACAGCTTGGCGTGTCGACTGTGTCGCCGGCGAATCCCGGCGGAAGTTCGTCCTCGGTATCCTTGATTGGTCCTGCAAGCGCACCTTTCCGATTTACGGTGTTGAAGGCGATCGATGTCGTGAAGTCGGGATGTGCGCCCGCCTGGTTCGTCGACAGAGCCGTGGCAGCACCTCCGGTCGCGATACCAAAGACCGCGTCGGCGGAGGAGATCGTCGTAGCTGTGCTCACCGACGTATCGGGCGCTCCTCCCCCGTGCACATGCACCACATTTGTGACACAGCTCGTCGCCCCGCCCGGAACCGGACAGGAAACGGGCGGGCTCAGTCCCACGTCGATCGGAAAGATGAGCACAAGCGTGTCATCCGGAATGACAACACCTGTGTACGAGCAGGTGCGAAGGACGCAACTGAAATTTGCATGCTCGCTGCCCGGTTTGGTGACAGCGGCATGCTCGTCTTCGCCCAAGGCTTCAAGTGGATCGAGCGACAACCCTTCCGGTAGTTCGTCTGTGATCGTGACGGGTGAACCGTCGCTGGAAGCTCCGCCCGAATTGGTGAGCGTGACAATGTAGGCGTCTTCACCGTTTTTATCACCTGCTTTCAAGTTCGTCGGCCGCGACGTGGCGGTGACTGTCCACTGCGGGCTCGCCGTCGATGCCTGCGCAACGCTTGCGCCGAACGCCGGCATGTAAAGCGCGAGGACAGTGCCAATGACGATGATAGCCTTGGATACGTTGAGCGACCTCGGGTTGTGCTGACGAATATGCGTCTCTTCGAATCTCGCACGTGTTGTCGCGAGCATCAGCGTCCACCCTTCCGCGTCGTGGTCTTCCGGTGTGTCAGCGTCGCCTTCTTCGCATCCTTGAGGCCATAGCGTTTGTGCGCTTGCGCTTCGCATGTCTTGCGTTGATGACGTTTATGCTTTGCTTTGCACGCTTTCAGCGCCTCGGTCAGCTTCTGAGCGTTTGTCATCTTGACTTTCGGCACGATGCGATTCATGGCGTTACCTGCTCCAGAGAACGTGAGCGACTCGGGAGTCGTGTCGATTGGGCTTGACGGCGGCTTCTGACACGCGTCTCCTTCGCACGCCGCCGTCGGCGGCGCTGGCGGCTTGATACAGGGGTCGGCACCCGTGCAGATACGAGCGTCATAGAGATCTCCAGCCGTGTCGGTATCACTTGGTACGAGACGTGCATGCGTGCCGAAGAACACATTCGCGCCTGTCGGATCAGTACCGAGGAAGTACGAGGGTGCCGCATCCTGGCCCGAGCTGATCAGCGATACCCTTCCTTCATGCCACTCGTATACGTCAAGGGTATTGTTGCCATCTGTCGAGACGAGCGGATCGGCGGTCTCGAAGAACGCAGTCGAGCCGTCGTCAGACACAGCTCGAACTGGCCCACTCGACGGTATCGGTCCACCGGCCGCCTGTGCGAAGAACGCGTTTGAGACAGGTGCCGCGCCGCTCGCGTCGCACGATAGGCATCGGATGGTATGAGTGATCGAGTCATAACGGTAGACCTCCGAGCAGTGGCCCGAATGTGGTTCACCTTTCCTGATCGGGGCCGGGCAGTCAGACAGGTCAGGTTGTGACGTGTCGTAGCCGGTTAGTTCGCTTTCACTCGCGAACAGAAGATAGTGTCCGTCCGGCGTCGCATACCAGCTGGCCTGGGGATCGAGCGCCAGCTCAGACTGAAGCCCGGACTCGATCCCGAATGGCGATCCGGCTTTAGAGTTTGGATAGTCCCTCTCACTGACAGTCGCGATGTAGCTGATCGTGCCTTGCGCAATGTCGTAGCGATACAGGTTTATCTGCTTGCCGCTCACGGTCGGTGCTGTCGACGTGAGTTGGCCGAAAGCGTTGAAGTAGATCGCCGAACCGTCTGCAGCTACGGTCGGCACCGTAAACACATGGCTGCCACTGGTCCCAGGTTCTGTGACTGGACTGCCTGCTTCTCCAGCCGAAACATGTGTGACCGTTTTGGTTTGGGTGTCATACTCGTAGAGCTCCTCGTCGTGAACTTTCAAAGTCGCGACGTCTTCGGTGACCTCGGTTTCCGTCATAAAGAAGATCTTTGTCGTGTCTTCAGAGGCCCCGACGTACTTGGCGGTATGCAAGACGGGAGGGTTCCCTTCTTCAAGGACCCCTGGCACCGGAGCCGATATCTCAGCGGTCTGGTTACCCGACCGCACATACAACTGAGGTGTATTGACAGCGCCTCCGTCCCAGCAGCCAGGGCCGTCGTTTGCTGCGTACGGATCGGGTGCGGTGAACACAACACGCGATCCGTCAGGCGACACGGCGTTGTGACTTGCTCCGACGAACTCCCCTTGACCCAGGACCGCTCCACATTGAGTGACGGGCGTCCCTTCGCTCACGCTCAGCAGTTCGAAAGCGCCGCCGGACCACCTGTACAGCGCATGACTGTTCGGTTGCTGACCTCCCGCATCTGCCGCCAGACTGTGATTCGTGCTTTCGAGCACGACTTGGCTCAGATCCCTTGAAGCGCCGGCAGTGATGACGGGTTGCGCTCCTACGTTCTGCGTGTAAACGGTTGTATAAGGCCCACCGGGCGGTCCGACGACGCTCATCTCGTGGGTGCCCGCCACCGAGCCGAACGAGCCTATTGCTGTGTCGAGCCCGACGCTTGACAGCTCGCCAGGGTCAAAAGCCGCGAGACTTACCGATTGTACGCCGAGCCCGGAGGAAGCAAGCGCTTGGTTGTGCCAAGCACCGGCATAACGACTCAGCACGTACGCATTGCCCCCAGCGGCCGGAAAAGGGCCAAACGCAGCGCGGGTCACGAGCAGGAACCTGTCTCCAGACTCAGACGGGTAACCAACATCTCCATTGAAGAAGCTGTGGCGTTCTGTTTCGGGCAAAGCAAACATGTCTTCCGCGCTGCCCTTATTAGGTGGTGTCACCAGCTCATATGCGCGACCGTCGGGGAGACCCGGGGCACCGGCCGGCTCGGTTGTGAAAATCTCGTCCGTGCCGGCAACCGTGCCGAGTTCTACGCCTTCGAGTGAGTTGGTCGCTACCAGCCTGAAGTGATAACTCGTGTTTGGACGCAGTCCGCTTACCGATTGAGAGACACTGACATCCACACTGCCTGTCGGCGCACCGGCCCCAATGTCGACAAACCCACTGACGGGCACAAGTCGACCTGCCACGTATGGGTTTTCAGCCCCCGGAGCATAATCTGCGTCGTCAACATACTCGAAGGCGTAACTCGTGTCTGCGCCATGTGGATCGATTTGGCCGCTGAACTCTACGAATTCCGATGAGATGTTCGTCGCCGCGACGGAGTCGACAGTCGGTACGCCGGGTGCGGTAAAGGCCAGGCCTTCGCTCGCGTTTGTACCGCCAAACGTCCCACCGGTCGTTGCAACGAGACGGTAACGATACGTCGTGCCTGAGACGAGTCCGTTGATATGCGCCTGGACAGGGTTGAAGACCGAGTTGGCCGGAATGTCAACCGGAGCTGGTTCGCACGGCGCCTTCGACCCAGCCACATACGGATCGGGCGATTGAGGGTCGTATTCGGCTTCGGTCACATACTCGAAATAGCATTCAATGAGTTCGTCTTCCTCGGGGTTTACCGAGCCACTCAAGAGTGCGCTCGTCTGCAGCCTTTCGGTGGCTTCCGCGACTAACACGCCCGGTAGCGTCGCTCCAGAATCAAAAACGTCCACCGCGCTCGCCGTGTTGTCCACGACGTAAAGCAGGCCGTCAGCGCCAAAGATCATCTCAGACACTTCGCCAAGACCTAACCCTTCTTCTGTTTCCGTAATCTGGCTCAAAAACACACCCGATGAGCTGAACTCATCTATCACGCCACGGTGCTGAGAGGAGCTATAGACAGACACAGTGACGTTTCCGTTGGTGGGATCCACCGCTACGCCTCTAGGTCCACCCCCGAAGCCGCCGGCTTCACGATTTCCCCCGATTCCCGGAGTCTGTTCACCGTCGATCGCTTTCGCAAAAAGCCCGTTCGCCTCAAACTCATCGATGAGCGGCTTAGGGTGCGCCGGGTTGACATCGATCGTATACAATTCACCGTGCGGACCGACCGCAATATCGATCGGCGTGCTGGTTACACTGGCAAACGATCCTTCTGGTGTGCCTACTATCTCATTACCCGAGATGTAGCCGGCGCTTCCAGTAAATGAGATCGCTTTGCCGCTACTATCAAACTTCTCGATGCCTGCGGCCTCGCCGTCGCCACTGGTAGGCGCCGGGTTGCTGCGGCCGTGCGACACATATACGGTGCATACCGGCGCCACACACGCCGACGGGTCTTCGAGAAGCGCAGTCGAGTTATCGATCGCCACATTAGCCGGGGCTCCAAATTTGTTCCATTGTTCAATCAAGTGTCCGGCTTCATCAAAAATTTCTACGCGCGGCGGGAAAGATTCATATGTACCGCCGCCGGTGATGAGGAAATTACCGTTGGTAAAATTGATCGCCAAGCTTTCCGGACGTGTCGCGGATGCTTCCAACGTAGGTGGCACAAAGGTCAGGGCTACGTACTTCACCCCCGCCCCGCTGGCATTGAACTCACTCAGCTCACCGCGATGACTTTCGCTGACCCAAAGATTACCTGACGCGTCCACGGCCACGCCGCCTGGTTCCAGCGCTCCACCTATCGCGGTCTCAGTTACTTGCCGGACAAACGATCTTTTAAAGGCAGCGGAGCTGGCCGAGGGTGCCGCCAGAATACCAAGCGTCACACCCACAATAATAGCCAGCCAGAATTTTTCACGTCGGTGACAACGATCAACGAGCGCAACGCCAACCATCATCGTCCCCGTCGGAATTATACCTTTTCCCATCCGCCCCCTCAATTCATCTTACTCTCGGTCCGAGAGCTTAATAGGCGGCCCGGCAAGAGAGCAATTGTCTCGTGCCAGGCCGCTGTCTACATATATCTTGCTACGACGTCAAGCAAGGATATTCCTAGCTAAACGCAAGCGCTAAACCGTCTAACGTTAACAGCAATACGACACCTAGCACTAAACCTTGTTTTTCTCCGCCTACCGAACAATTGGCTTCGCCTGAAGCAGCTTCGAATTCACTTTCAAGGATGCCGCTTTCTTTATTGATCAGTAACGTAGAACCGTTTGCCAAAGTGCAGGAGTCATCAACTTTGATACCAAAGAGGCCTTCACATTCAACTAACCAGCCTGGAGCACCTGCGCCGCCTTCTGTGATGTTGTCTCGTTCGCCTGCGATCTGCGTATTCCACGGCAGATCAATAGCCTTTACGGCGAGAATTTTTTTGCATGTACCTTCGCCGGCAAGGATTTTACATGATGCAAGATTCTCAGTTACAACCGTCTCTTTATCTTTGCCAAGAGTTTCGACGGTGCCTTCGTCTGTGCCTGAGCATTGGACCTTGACACCGGTACCCATGTCTTCGAGGACCAGCGTACCTTCAGAGTCGACCGAAACCGGCCCTGTCACGGCAACCCCGGAGACTAACCAGGTGTTGGCTGCTGATGCACTGCTCACCGCGAATGCGAATACCGCGAACAGCGCCAGCCCAACAATGATATGGAGCTTCTTCATTAGTAGAACCCTTTCCCTCGTCCAAGGCTTGGTTGAAGCCCCATCCGAGGCTTGATATGGCCAACCGGTGCACTCGTCGTTAGGTCAGAGAGCGCTGGGTCGACCCTTATAACACTGCGATGAGATCCGATCTATGGGATCTCGCCGCGAGCGTAGCAACCACGTTAGCGGCGTGTCAAGCAAATGTGGAGTGATGTTTCCCACTCGGGATGAGACTAGTCGCGCCATGCGGCTGCGACTCTCCGGCGAGGGACCAGAGAGCGGCGCGTCGGTGTCGTTTTGAGGAGCGCCCACGACGCGGACTGGCAAAGGGAGCGCGGTCCTGGGAGTGTGCGCGGCCGATAGTCCCACAAACGGAACGGACCGGGGCCACTCCCTAGCACCTGGGAGCGCCCCGGCCCGTAGCCTGCCCATTCAAGGTCCCGTGCCGGTTGGCAGGAGCCTTGGGCGTAGTCCTATCAGAACGAAAGAGCGTGCGCCAGCCCAAATCGGCTTTTTGCCGATAGAGTGGAATACATCCAAAGATAAGGCAGAGGTGTTTTCCCTGCATTTTCAAGCTTTTCTGGTGCCCGCTTGCGAGTCAGAGACAATCGTGGTGTAGACGGATGATCGAGCCCCCTCGGCTACTGTCTCGACGGCCGAATCGAGCAATCCGCTCAGTGCCTCAAAACGGAGGTCAACGCCTCCACCACGCGCGCGACCTGCCCCTCCGTGAGCGCCGGAAAGAAGGGGAGCGCGAGCGAGCGATCGGCGACATCCTCACAGATGGGGAACTCCCCGGGCCGGTGGCCGAAGCGCTCGCGGTAGAAGCTCATGAGGTGGATGGCGGGGAGATATGGCTTGCTCTGGACCCCCATCTCGAGCAGCTGCCGCACCACCCCGTCGCGATCGACTCCACGAGGGAGCTGGACGACGAACACGAACCACCCCCGCTGCTCGCGCCCGCGGTTGCCACAGGGGAGCTCGAGGCCGTCGAAGTCCTCGAGCGCCTCGCGGTAGAGAGTGGCGACGCGAGCCCGGTCGGCGAGCATCCCCTCCAGCCGCTCCATCTGAGCGATGCCGATGGCGCAAGCAATGTCGGACAGCCGATAGTTGAACCCCAACCGGTCGTGGTCCAACCAGCCCATGTCGGGAGCCCTTCCCTGGTTGCGCTCGGAGTCGATGCGAGTCTTCATCTCCTGCGATCCGAGCGTCACCATCCCCCCTCCCCTGTGGTGAGCTGCTTGTTGGCGTAGAACCCGAACACAGCCGGGTGCCCCCGCCCGCCGACCGGCGTGCCATCCGCATAGGTGGCCCCGAGCGCCTCACACGCGTCCTCGACGATGCCAAGCCCGTGACGAGCGGCAACCGCCTCGAAGGCGGTCATATCGGCTGGGAAGCCGAAGATATGCACAGGGAGCACAGCTCGCGTGCGCTCTGTCACGGCCGCCTCTGCGGCGGCCGGGTCGAGGTTGAGCGTGATGGGGTCGATGTCCGCGAAGACCGGGCGAGCGCGCTCGTAGAGCGCGACGTTGGCGGACGCGACGAACGAAAGCGGGCTCGTGATCACCTCATCGCCGTCTGACACGCCGACAGCGCGAAGGGCAAGATGAAGACCGGCGGTGCCGCTGGAGACGGCAGAGGCGAAGGGAGCCCCGACGCGCAAAGCGAAAACACGCTCGAAGTCAGGCACGCGAGGCCCAAGCGAGAGCTGCCCAGACTCCAGCACTTCGGAGACCAAGCGTTGCTCAAGCGCCCCAAGGACCGGCTGAGCGAGCGGGATTAACTCGCCATCACGCAAAGCAGTCAGGAGACCGTGCTCCGCACCTGCACACCAAACTCGAGCGAGTCCACAAGCGCATCCCAAGATGCCTCGATGACGTTCTCGGAGACGCCAATAGAGCCCCAGATCCGCCGGCCATCAGAGGCGTCGATGAGCACCCGGGTGACGGCGCCCGTGCCTTTGGCCTCGTCGAGGATACGCACCTTGAAGTTGACCAGGTCGATGTCGCGCAAGTGCGGGTGGATCTCCCCGATGGCGTCGCGAAGGGCCCGGTCGAGCGCGTTGACAGGGCCGTTGCCCTCCGCGGTGCGGACGTAGCGCTCCCCATCGGGGCCAGGGGGAGCCCAGATCTTGATCGTGGCCTCCGTCTCGACCTTCCCGTCGGCACGCTTCTCAACGAGCACGCGCCAGGACTCAAGACGAAACAGCGGCTCGTAGTCACCTGACTCCTTGCGCATGAGCAGCTCGAATGAGCCGTCGGCGGCCTCGAACTGGAAGCCCTGGTGCTCGAGCTGCTTGACACGCTCGACCGTGCGAGCCGCGGCGGAGTCATCCAGGGCGATGCCGGCCTCCTCCGCCTTCTCCACGACCGTGCCACGGCCGGCGAGCTCTGAGATGAGGATGTCGCGGGCGTTGCCAACAAGCTCTGGGTCGGTGTGCTCGAACGTGGAGGCGTCGGCGCGGATGCCGGCGGCGTGCAGGCCGGCCTTGTGAGCGAAAGCGTGCTTTCCCACGAACGGCTGGGCCGCGTTGGGGGTGCGGTTCAGCAGCTCGTCCACGAGGTGGGCGGTCTCCGTCAATCTCGAAAGCCGCTCTCCGGTCAGGATCTCGTGGCCCATCTTCAGCTGAAGGTCGGCAATTATGGTGATGAGGTTCGCGTTGCCGGTACGCTCGCCAATGCCATTTATCGTGCCCTGAACCTGCGTAGCGCCCGCTTCGACGGCGACGAGCGTGTTGGCGACCGCGCAACCGGAATCGTCATGGACGTGGATACCGAGCGGGGTGTCGGGGAGCGCTGCGCGAACCTCCTCGACAACTTGCTTGACCCGTGTCGGCAGCGAGCCGCCGTTTGTGTCGCACAGCACGACGCGCTCCGCCCCTGCAGAGGCGGCCGCGCGAAGCGTATCGAGCGCGTAATTTCGGTCAAGCACGTATCCGTCAAAAAAATGCTCTGCGTCAAACAGCGCACGCTTGCCCTCGCGCACGAGGAACCCGATCGAATCGCCGATCATCGCGAGGTTCTCCTCGGGAGAGACGCGCACAACCTTCTCGACGTGAAGCAGCGAGCTCTTGCCCACGAGTGTGCACGCGGGGGCAAACGACTCGGCAAGCACCCTCAGCCCCTCGTCGGCATCGGCGGCGATGTCGCGGCGGCGGGTCATACCGAACGCCACGATCTCCGACACCGCGAACGACTCCTGCGCCAACAACCCGAACAGCTCCAACTCCTTGGGGTTGGACGACGGGAAGCCCGCCTCGATCAGATGAACTCCGAGCGCGTCCAGCGCATGGACGACGCGGAGCTTCTCCTCGGCGGTGAGGCTCATGCCGCCACCCCCCATGCCGTCACGGAGAGTCGCGTCATACAGCTCTATGTGAGACATCACCCGGTGGGGGTCGGCGCGGACGGCGCAGGCGAAGAGACGCTCACCACATCAAGCCATTCGTGGTAGCGGGGGGAACGGCCGTGGATGGCGTCGTCGAACGCAGACTGGAGCAGCCGCGTCACCTCGCCCGGCTTGCCCGAGCCGATCTTGTGGTCATCCACCTCCACCACCGGCACAAGCTCCGCGGCGGTACCCGACATGAACACTTCTTCGGCGAGGTACAGCTCGGCGCGCGCGATGTTGCGCTCCACCACCTTGTACCCGAGGTCGGCGGCCGAGCCTGCATGATCGAGCGGCGGGTGATCCCGTCGAGGATCGAGTTGTGGTGGCCGGGCGTCACTATCTCCCCACCCGCCACGATGTAGATGTTCTCGCCCGTCCCCTCACACACGTGACCGTGGTCATCGAGCAGGATCGCCTCCTGGTAGCCGGCCTTCATCGACTCCACCTTGGCGAGCACGTTGTTGAGGTACTGCCCTGAGGCCTTTGCATGCGGGATGAGGGAATCCGGGGAGATCCGCCGCCACGAGGACACCTTCGCGCGGATCCCGTTCGCCATCCCCTCCTCGCCCAAGTATGTCCCCCACTCCCAACAGGCGATCGTCACGTCCACGGGGGCATCCATCGGGTTCAGACCCATGGAGCCGTATCCGCGGTACACGATCGGGCG
Organism: uncultured Solirubrobacterales bacterium; assembly: GCA_963702905.1. Classification (GTDB taxonomy): domain Bacteria; phylum Actinomycetota; class Thermoleophilia; order Solirubrobacterales; family Solirubrobacteraceae; genus Palsa-744. Next base: position 2,141,056 of record OY969769.1, on the reverse strand, counting down.
TATGTAGCAGGAGCGCAGATTGTTGTTTGCCACGAGCTCCCGCGCCGCTCCCTGCAGTTCGGCTGCCGTGTAGGGCACGGGCATGTAGTAGAGCTCTGAGGACTGCAACAACCGCTCCATGTGCTCCCCGTTGCGGAAGATAGCCGGACCGAGCTCGGTGTCATAGCAGCGGATCCCCTCGAACACGCCCGTTCCGTAGTGGAGGCCGTGCGTCAACACGTGGACCTTCGCGTCCTCCCAGGCGAGGAACTCTCCATTCATCCATATGAGGTCGCATGTGTCCACTTGTTCGTCTCCTGGTTAGAGCTGCTCGAGCACCGCGCGCGTCGCGTCTTCCGTGCTTGCCTCACCACCCAGGTCGGGGGTGCGCAAACCGTTCGCGAGCGCGCTTTCGACTGCCGATTCTACAGCCGCCGCCTCGCTTTCCAAGCCCAGCCCGTGGCGGAGCATGAGCGCCGCGGATAGGAACATCGCGAGCGGGTTGGCAATGCCGCGACCGGCGATGTCAGGCGCAGAACCATGGACGGGCTCGAAAAGGCCGGGACCGCCCGCCCCCAATGACGCGCTCGGGAGCATCCCGATCGAGCCTGTGATCATCGCGGCCTCGTCGGAGAGGATGTCGCCGAACATGTTCTCGGTGAGGATCACGTCGAAGTGTTTCGGGGCAGACACGAGCTGCATGGCAGCGTTGTCGACCAGCACATGCTCAAGCTCTACCTGGGGAAACTCCCGCGAGTGGACATCGATCACAACCTCGCGCCACAGCCTGGAGGTCTCGAGCACATTGGCCTTGTCGACGCTCGTGACCTTCGAGCGGGCCGCGCCGAAGGCGGTGCGCGCGATCCGCTCGATCTCCTCGGTCGAGTAGGCGCACACATCGGAGGCGAAGGTCTTCGTGCGTGTCTTCTCGCCGAAGTAGATCCCGCCGGTGAGCTCGCGGACGACGAGCAGGTCTGTGCCCTCGATGCGCTCACGCCGCAGGGGCGAGGCTTCATAGAGGGCGGGAAGCGGCTTGACCGGGCGCAGGTTGGCGTACAGCCCGAGCCCCTTGCGTAGTCCGAGCAGCCCCTGCTCAGGGCGGGGGGCATGTGGATCTGTGGTGTCCCACTTCGGGCCGCCCACGGCAGCGAGCAGCACCGCGTCGGCCGCGCCACAGGCGGCGAGCGTCTCGTCGGTAAGCGCCGTCCCGTGCAGATCGATCGAGGCGCCGCCGAAGGGGTGCGACTCGAACTCGAACTCGCCCACGGCGCGCAGCACCTCAAGCGAGGGCGCGAGGATCTCAGGGCCGATCCCGTCGCCGGGAAGGGTGACTATGCGGTGTGCCATCGGGTCCTCTCTTTCCTTCGCTCCTCTGCGGAGCTGTGGAAGCGGAACTGTATCTACGGGAGAGGGGAGCCGAGCAACGACTCCATGTACCAGGAGTGGCCGTGGCGCTGCAGAAAGAGCCTGCCTGCGGGAAGGGCGCTCGAGCCATACACGACCTGTGCCATGTCCCCCTTCATGCGCACGGACAATACGTGCACTTTTGCCCCGAGAAGCAGACGGTTATGGACGAAGACTTGCGATAGCACCCCGGCACACGTCTTGTAGCCGCGCAGGTACGGTGGGCCGGCGCCGGCGCCGTAGTCTTCGGGCACGGCGTGCCTGAAGACCGGGCTGAACAGTGAGCACGCTGTGGCGCCATCGGCGGTGGCGGCAGCCGCGTAGTAGCGCGTGATCAAATCGGCGATCGACTTGCGCTCACCAACTGGCGCCCTGTGCCCGTAGAAGAGCGTGACCTTGTCGTCGTCGTCCGGATAGTCGTAGCTCTCGCGGGTGTAGGTGTCTTCGTCCGGGTCGGTGGTGTCGATGTCCGGGTTGCCGTCGAGGTCCCGGGGGTTGTCGGCGTCACCGTCGCTCCTGATGGTTTGCCCGGAGGGCAATGCCTGGGATGGCGCCACGGTGCGCTGAGCCCCTTGCGCCGCAGTGGTGGAGGTGACGGGAGCCTCTTTGGCGCTCCCACAGGCCGCCATCCCCAAGACGAGCGCGGTGAGCGACATTGGGACGCAAGGATGCTTTATGGCCATGCGCATCTCCCACTCCCACGCCCTCTCACAGCATCCGATCGTAGCAAGTGTTCCTACTGTCGGATGACGCCCAATTCTGGGACTCTCGTGGCTACACCTCAGAGCGCCGTGGTCATCGGCCCGTGGCGTTCGCAGGAGCCTTCGTAGTCGGCGATCGCCCGCTCCTCGGTGAGCGTGGCGCCGATGTCATCGAGCCCCTCAAGCAGCCTCCGGCGGATCTCGTGGTCGATCTCGAAGGGCACTTCGCGCCCGGCGAAGCGGACCTCCTGGGTCTCCAAATCGACGACCCCCTCCCCCGCACGCGCCAGCGAATGGCAGTCCTCCTCGGAGAGCACCACCGGGAGCAGCCCGATCTTCGTGCAGTTGGAGTAGAAGATGTCCGCGAACGACGGCGCGACCACGGCCTGGAAGCCATAGTCCTGCAGCCCCCACGGGGCATGCTCGCGCGAGGACCCGCAGCCGAAGTTGCGCCCCGCGACGAGGATGGGGTTGGCGGGGAGGTCCCACCCGGGCTCCTTGGCCCAGTCGTAGAAGAGGAACTCCCCGAACCCGGTGCGCTCCACCCGCTTGAGGAACTGCTTGGGCATGATCTGGTCGGTGTCGACGTCGGCGCGATCGAGGTGGGTGACCTTGCCGGAGATGGTGCTCATGGGGTCCATTGCTTCAGCTCCAATCCCTGATATCGGTGAAATGACCCTCGATGGCTGCCGCGGCGGCCATCTGTGGGGACACCAGATGCGTGCGTCCCCCCCGACCCTGACGCCCCTCGAAGTTGCGGTTGGAGGTCGAGGCGCAACGCTCACCCGGGGAGAGCGTGTCGGGGTTCATGCCCAAGCACATCGAGCAGCCGGCGACGCGCCAGTCGAAGCCGGCGGCACGGAAGACCTCATCGAGCCCCTCGGCCTCGGCTTGGGCCTTGACCTGCTGGGAGCCGGGGACAACCATGGCGTTGACGGTGGGGGCGACTTTGCGTCCCTGGATGACCTCGGCGGCGGCGCGGAGGTCGCCGATGCGGGAGTTGGTACAGGAGCCGATGAACACGCGGTCGATGGCGATCTGCTCGATGGGGGTGCCGGCCTGTAGGCCCATGTAGTGAAGAGCGCGCTCGGTGGCCTCACGGTCGGCGGGGCTGTCGAAGTCCTCCGGCGAGGGCACGGAAGCGCTCACCGGCGCGACCATCCCAGGGGTTGTGCCCCATGTCACCTGGGGGGAGAGCGCGGAGGCGTCCACCACGACATCGCTGTCGTAGGAGGCGCCCTCGTCGGAGGGAAGCGAGCGCCAGCGAGCGATCGCCTCCTCCAGATCAGCCCCCTTGGGGGCGCCCGGGCGCTCCTGGTCAAACCATGCGAACGTGGTGTCATCGGGAGCGATCATGCCCGCGCGGCCGCCGGCCTCGATGGTCATGTTGCAGACGGTCATGCGGCCCTCCATGGAGAGCGCCTCGATCGCGGGGCCGACGTACTCGACAACATGCCCGGTGGCGCCGCCGACGCCGATCTGGCCGATGGTGCCGAGGATCAGGTCCTTGGCGGTGACCCCGAAGCCGAGGTCGCCCTCGTAGCGGATGCGCATCGAGCGGGGACGGTGCTGGACCATGCACTGGGTGGCGAGCACGTGCTCGACCTCGGAAGTGCCGATGCCAAAGGCGAGGGCGCCGAAAGCACCATGGGTAGCGGTATGGGAGTCGCCGCACACGACGGTCATGCCCGGCTGGGTCACCCCCAGCTCGGGGCCAATCACGTGGACTATGCCCTGACGGTCGGACCCGAGCGAGTAGACGGGGACACCGAACTCAGCGCAGTTGCGCTCGAGCGTTTCGACCTGCACACGCGAGAGCTCGTCCTTGATGCGAGCGGCGACGGGGGTCCCGTCGGTAGGCGTGTTGTGGTCGGCCGTGGCCAGTGTGCGATCGGGCCGGCGCACTTTGCGATTCGCAAGCCGCAGCCCGTCGAACGCCTGCGGCGAGGTCACCTCGTGCACCAGGTGCAGGTCGATGTACAGCAGCCCCTCCGCGACCTCGTGGGCCTCCCAGATCTTCTCGAACATGGTCTTTGGTGTGCTCATAGCTCTCTTAGGTCTTTCCAACTATCTGGACCCGAAGGGTCCAGGGAGGGTGGGTGGGGAATCATCAGCTACGTCGTAGGCCGGCCGAGACGACTGCAAGAAAAGCCGCCTCCGCGTCCGTCGGGTTCTCGAAATGGTGGGGCAGGTCGGCGTCGAAGGTGACGCAGTCGCCCTCCTGCAGCTCATAGCGCCGGCCGTCACAGACGAGCACGACAGATCCAAGCTCGACAAGCGCCGTCTCGCGAGAGCCGGGCTCGTGCATCGGTGGATCGTCGGGCGCGCCGGTGGCGCCGGCGGGAGCAAGCGTGTGTCGCGAGAGCTCGGAGCGCTGTCCGGGCTGTGCGGGCGTGAGCACCTCGAAGCGATGCCCACGCTTGGCGTTGCCTCCGCCGGAGCGCTCAGAAGCGCGGACGATCGTGACGGAGCCGCCCTCGTCGAGGCGAAGCAGTTGCGAGAGGCGCAGATCCAGGCCCGCGGCGATACGAGCGGCGACGGTGAGTGTGGGGCTGGTCTCTCCCCGCTCGACCTGCGAGAGCATCGGCGCGCTGACACCGGAACGCTCGGCCAGGTCACGTAGCGATAGCGAAGAAGCCTCGCGCAGCGCCTTGACCCGTGCGCCTATGACGGCGGAATCGAACGCTTCCCAGCGAGGATCGTCCTCTCCAACCTGCGCTCGCTTGGTCTTGGTCTGCGACATACGAACGTATGTTATCACGGACGCCCAGGGGCAGTCGGCTCCTCGTCCGCACAAAAACCCGCCGGGAGGGAGAAGAAGAGCCCTCCCGGCGAGAGCAAACCTCCTCGGGGCTCCGAGAAGGGGAAAGGGAGATCAGAGCCAGAAACATTGTTCCACGATCCTGATCCCATTCGAGAATCTCATAGGAGACACTCATTGTCAATACTGTTGCTACTGCTCGGGTTCAACGGGGGACATGCGTCCCACAGTCAGTAGCGGTTTGCGGCAAGGACGGGTGAGTGTTTCCGCGGGTTACCCCGGCTTGCGCTACGCCGCAGCCTCCGGCAACCCAACCGGCAGCTCACCCTGGCGTGCCCGCATGACACCGATCGAGAGAGCGCGCACATAGGCCCGCGCGGCGGCCTCGATGATGTCGGTGGAGACGCCTTGACCGGCGCCGGTCTGCCCTTCCACCTCGACCACGACGGAGACCTCGCCAAGCGCGTCCTGGCCCTCGGTGACGGCGTCTACGCGGAACTCGCGCAACGCGGCCTCGACGCCGGTGGCGGCGTTGATGGCGCGGAAGATGGCGTCGACGGGGCCATCGCCCGATGACTCTCCGGTACGGAGGGTATCTTCGACGTTGACGTTGACACGCGCGATCGGGGGACGCTCCGAGGAGGCGGAGACCTCAAAGTCGACGAACGAGTAGGCGGCGACGTCGTCGGAGCGCAGCTCGTCGGTGACGAGCGCCTCCAGGTCCATCGCGGTCACCTGCTTCTTGCGGTCGGCGATCTCCTTGAAGCGCTTGAAAGCCGTGTTCAAGACCTGGCCCTCGACCTTGAAGCCCATCTCCTCCAGGGCTTGGCGCAGGGCGTGGCGACCGGAGTGCTTGCCGAGGACGATGGCGTTTGACTTCAGCCCGACCGTGGTGGCGTCCATGATCTCGTAGGTAGCGCGCTCCTTCAGGACGCCGTCCTGGTGGATGCCGGCCTCGTGGGCGAAGGCGTTGCGCCCCACGATGGCCTTGTTGGGCTGGACGGGGTAGCCGGTCAAGCGCGACACCAAGCGGGAGGTACGGGCGATCTCGGTGGTCTCGACACCGGTCCACAACCCCAGGGCGGGCTCCCGCGTGCGCAACAGCATCACGATCTCCTCCAGGGAGGCATTGCCGGCGCGCTCGCCGATGCCGTTGACCGCGCACTCGACTTGACGGCAACCTGCTTGTACGCCCGCCAGCGAGTTGGCGACGGCCAGGCCCAGGTCATCGTGGCAGTGGACCGAGACGACGACATCGCGCAGGTCGGGAACCAGGCGGTAGAGCTCCTTGAACATGGCGGCGTACTCCGAGGGCATCGTGTAACCGACGGTGTCGGGGACGTTGATCGTGGTGGCGCCCTCGTCCAGCGCGATCTGGATGACCTCGGCCATGTAGGGGATGTCCGAGCGGGAGCCGTCCTCGGGTGAGAACTCGACATCGTCGGTGTAGGACTTGGCCTGCGAGACGGCCGCACGAACCTGCCCCTTGACGTCATCGCGGGTCGTTTGCAGCTTCCGCTCGATGTGAATGTCGGAGGTGGCGATGAACGTGTGGATTCGTGCCCCACCCGCCCGCTCAGCGTCCCGGACTGCCTCCCAGGCGGCGTCAATGTCCTGCTTCGAGGTGCGGGCCAGACCGCAGATGACAGGTCCTTCAACCTCACGGGCAATCGCTTGCACCGACTCGAAGTCGCCGGGCGAGGTGATGGGGAAGCCGGCCTCGATGATGTCGACCCCCAGCCGCGAAAGCTGCTGGGCGATCTCCAGCTTCTCCTGCTTGTTCAGGGAGATCCCAGGCGACTGCTCGCCGTCGCGCAGGGTGGTGTCGAAGATCCTGACGCGATCTTGCTCGTGTCTCTGTGGTGCGTCTGAATGTGCCATGTCGTCCTCGCTTCCTGAGTTCTCTCGCTTACCGGCTTCTCCTTGGGTATGCGGCTAGGCGGCCGCCACGCGCTATTCCCCCCGAGGGGGGAGCAGGAGAAGTCGAAGCGAAAGAGAGAACGACATGTGTGACGCAGGGTAGCACCCAAACGGGCGCGTCGCGAGGCCTCGCGACTGCGAGTCACTCATTTTTCAGGGAGCCAACACGACCTTGCCGACGTTGCGGCGCTCGGTGAGCATGTCCTGCGCTGCGCCCGCTTCCGCGAAGGGGAAGGTAGCGGCTACAACAGGCTCGATGGTGCCATCGTCCATCAGCTCACGAAGAGGCTCGATCCAGGGAGAGAGCGTACCGCGGTCCTGCCACAGGCTGAGCATGTTCAGGCCGATGACCGCCTTGGATTCGGACATCTGCTTGATGAGCGAGAAGCGAGGCATGCGGGCCACGGTGCGCAGGGCGGAGACAAGATTGCGTTTGCCGCCCGACACGACGCCGGAGGCGCCAAAAGCGATGACACGGCCACCGGCGCGAAGCAGGTTGTAGGAGGTGCGTATGCTCTTGCCACCAAGAGGATCGAGGATGATGTCAAAGCCCGGAAGCCCGGCTTTGGTGTGGACGTCGGAGTAGTCGAGCACGTGGTCCACACCGAGCTCGTGCAGGCGGGAGTGCTTGGAGGGGGAGGCCGTGCCGTAGATCTCACCGGCGCCGAAGCGGCGGGCGATCTGGAGGGCGGCGATGCCGACTCCCCCACCGGCGGAGTGGATGAGCACCTTCTCCCCCGGTTGAATCGCGCCGTAGCCGACGAGGGCGGCCCAGGCGGTGGCGTAGTTGACCGGGATGGCAGCGCCCTGCTCGAAGGAGAGGCGGTCGGGCAGGACGACGACGTCGGTCTCCGGGACGCAGACCTGGGAGGCATAGCCGCTGAACTTGGTGCCGGCGAGAACGCGTTGGCCGCGCTCGAGCTCCTCGACCCCTTCGCCGAGGTCGATGACGGTGCCGGCGACCTCGTAGCCGACGACGCAGGGAGGCTTGGGAGCGTCCGGGTAGACCCCGATGCGGGCCATGACGTCGGCGAAGTTGATGCCACAGGCGGCGACGTCTATCCGCACCTCACTGGGACGGAGCGGGGGATCGGAGCGCTCGAACACCTGCAGCACGCCCGGGCCCCCGTGTTTTGTGATTTCGACCGCTTGCATCGCGCGGGTGAGACTACTCCTTGCGGGCTTCCCAGAAGATCTCGTACTGGTTGTCGCGTGGGCGCCCCGCCTTCCCGCTGCCACGGAAAGTGTTCGTGAGGGTCATCCCCAGCGAGGCGTAGATGTCCTGCAGCTCTTCCACTGTGTAGAGACGAGAGCTGTAGGGAATCGGGTCTACCTTCTCGAAGACCTCTCCGATCCAGATCGACGCCGCGGTGCCTTCCAGGCGTTGGCGCTTCTCGTTCCAGCGGTGATCTGTGAGTTCGACGGCCTCCACGCCGAGTATCCACGTCTTCTCCGGCATGTGCTTCTCCGCGAACATCCTGTTCGGGGTCTGGCCGAGGTGGCGACCCGAGGGCTTCAACGCGTTGGCGATGACCTCAAACGTGCGCAGGTTTTCCGCGTCCGTTTCGAAATAGCCGATGCCACCGTCGTTGAAGGTGACGACGATGTCGAACTCCTCGTGGATGTCCAGCTCGCGGAGATCTGCCTGGCGAAACTCGGCGTCGAGCGACTGTGCCTGCGCGGCTTCGGTGCCGACCTTGACGTTTGCCTCCAGGAGCTCTATCCCAACGACCGGGAAGCCCCGGCGCGCGAGCTCGAGCGAGTGCCTACCGGTGCCGCAGCCAAGGTCGAGTATCCGCTCGCCGCCCTGCGGTTTGAGCATCGTGATGAAACGGTCGACTTCGGAGACGGTCTTGTCTGCCCACGGCAGCTTGTCCATCTCCGGGGGATAGGCGGTGCGATACCAGTCCTCGTCGATCTCAGGCTCACCCATGGGTGCCACTTTATTCAAACTGCCAGATCCATGTCAACTGATCAGGCAAGCTGGGGATGCTCTCTTGCGACGACGCTCCGGGTCAGGCGAGCACAACCGCCCAGCCCGAGACGAAGCCCTCCGAGGCGACGATCTCGGAGACGACCCCGGGTGGGACGGGAGCGTCTGTGGTGACGACCATCGCGGCGAGGCGCTCGTCATCGCCATCGGGGGTGTGGCCGATGGCGGCGGAGGAGATGTTGATGGAATGCGCACCGAAGATGGTGCCCACGCGGCCGATCATCCCGGGGAGGTCTGCGTAGCGGAAGACGCACACATACGGTGTCAGCTCGATAGTGAGGCGGCGGCCCTGGACCTCGACGAGATGAGGGACCCGGTTGGGGCCGATGCCGGTGCCTGCCACCGCGACCTTCTCGCCACCGGAGACGACGGTGACGCGGATGAGCTCGTTGAAGTCCTGCGCCTCTGAGACCGACTTCTCCTCGAGCACGATGCCGCGCTCCTGAGCGACGGTGAGCGCGTTGACCAAGTTCACGTCCTGCTCGGTGCGACCTTCAAGGGCGCCGCAGACGACAGCAAGCGAGAGCATGCGGGTGTCGAAGTCGGCGATGCGGCCCATGAAGGCGGCCTCGATGCGCTCGACCGAGGAGCCGGCTGCCAGCTCCATGGCGAGACGACCGAGCTTTTTCGCGAGCGGGAGAAAGGGAGCGAGCACCTCCATGTCCTCCGCCCCGACCGAGGGGATGTTGACGGCGGTAGAGACCACACCACCCGTGAGGGCAGCGACGACCTGCTCGGCGGACTGGAAGCCGGCGCGGTCGGTGGCCTCGGCGGTGGAGGCGCCGAGGTGGGGTGTGACAACCACATTGGGGTAGCCGTGGAAGAGCGGGTAGTCGGTGATGGGCTCGGAGGGGAACACGTCGAGCGCGGCGCCGGCCACCTTGCCGGAGTCGAGCGCGTCCTTGAGGGCGGCGTCGTCGATGAGCCCGCCGCGGGCGACGTTGAGGATGCGCACACCGTCGCGCATCTTGGCGAACTGGGAGGCGTCGAGCCACCCTTCCGTCTCGGGGGTCTTGGGGAGGTGGATCGTGAGGAAATCGGCCTGGGCGCAAACCTCATCGGAGGAGGCGGCCTTCTCGACACCCAGCTCGCGGTAGCGCTCGGCGGAGACGAAGGGGTCGAAGGCAACGACACGCATGTTGAAACCGCGCGCGCGCTGGGCGACAAGCTGGCCGATACGGCCGAAGCCGAGGATGCCGAGCGTCTTCTCGTAGAGCTCGACGCCGGAGAACTTGGAGCGCTCCCACTTGCCGGAGGTGAGCGAGGCGTGGGCCTGGGGGATGTTGCGGGCCAATGCCAGCAGCATCGCCATCGTGTGCTCGGCGGCGGTGACGACGTTGGATTGGGGGGCGTTGGCGACGACGATGCCACGGGCGGTGGCGGAGGGGACGTCGACGTTGTCCACCCCCACCCCGGCGCGGCCGATGACGCGCAGGTTGCGCGGCCTTGGCGATCAGCTCAGGGGTCATCTTCGTGGCGGAGCGGATGAGGATGCCGTGGTAGTCGCCGATCCGCTCCTGAAGCTCCTCGTCTGACCACTCGACGCCCAAATCGACGTCGAAGTGCTCTTCGAGAAGTTTGATGCCGGAGTCGCCGACCTTCTCCTTGACCAGGACCCGCAAGCGCTGAGGGTCTCCCTCGGGGGCGCCGGTGGATGTGTGGGTATCGGTGGCGCTCATGAGGCGATCCTTTCTACCACCCAGTCGATAGAGGCGGTGAGCGCCTGTACGTCTTCGGGATCGATGGCGGGGAACATGCCGATGCGCAGCTGGTTGCGGCCGAGCTTACGGTAGGGCTCGACATCGACGATCGAATTGGCGCGCAGCGTCGAGGCAAGCAGCTTCGCGTCGACGGTGTCGTCGAAGTCGATCGTGCCCACCACCAGCGAGCGGTTAGCCGGCGCGGAGACGAACGGAGTAGCGAACGACGAGCGCTCGGCCCACTCATAGAGATGGGACGAGGACTCGCGCGTGCGCGCGACGCAGGCGTCCAACCCGCCCAAGCCGAGCATCCAGCGGACCTGCTCAGCCAACAGGAACAGGGAGGCCAGCGCGGGGGTGTTGTAAGTCTGGTCCTTGAGCGAGTTTTCAAGGGCGACGGGAAGAGAGAGAAACGCGGGCGTGAAACGTCCGGTCGCGGCGATCTTCGCGATGCGCGCCTGGGCGGCGGGGCTGAGCATTGCGAGCCACAGTCCCCCGTCTGCGGCGAAGGCCTTCTGGGGCGCGAAGTAGTAGGCATCGGCTTGGGAGAGGTCGAGCGGGAGGCCGCCGGCGCCTGACGTCGCGTCGATCAGCACCAGCGCATCGCCCGCTCCCTTGGGCCGCAACACCGGCGCCATGACGCCGGTGGAGGTCTCGTTGTGGGCCCAAGCGACGACGTCGACCGGATCGCTGTCCAGGCCGGCGAGCGCGGCTTCAAGCTCCTCGGCGCCGGGCGCGCTGCCCGGGTCCGCCTTCACGACCACCGGGCCCTTGAGGAACGGCGCGTCTGAGGTCACGGTGGCGAACTTCTGCGAGAACTCGCCAAAGGAAAGGTGCAGGGAGCGGCGCTCGATGAGGCCGAAGGAGGCCGCGTCCCAGAAGGCAGTCGCGCCGCCGTTGCCGAGCGCGACCTCGTAGCCCTCGGGCGCGGAGAACAGCTCGCCGAGCCCGGCGCGGATCTCGCCGACAAGGCTCTTGACGGGAGCCTGACGGTGCGAAGTCCCCATGATCGCCGCGCCGTCTGAGGCAAGCGCCGCAAGCGCCTCCGGCCGCACCTTGGAAGGCCCACAGCCAAAGCGTCCGTCCGCTGGCTTCAGCTCGTCCGGGATGACAAGCTCGGTGCTGGCGTCTGTCGGATCAGGTGGCGTCATCGGGGCATCCTCAGCATGTCGGTAGAAGAAGGATGCCCAGGCGCGCGGCTCAATGCCTCGCCGCTCCCCGGTGGTTCACTCCACCTGAAGCGCCAGTCGCGACGAGGAAGGCGAGTGTAGCGGAACGAACCGGACTCGCGAAGCCGCTCTACAAAGGCAGCTCGGCGGCAAGTGCTGCGGCCGCGTCGAGCATCCGGTTCTCATCCTCCGTCAAAGGGTTTTCTCCGTACCCCTTGCGATAGGCCGCGGCGATACGCTCTTCGCGCTCGCGGACGGGTGCGCCGCACACCTCATCCTCTCGTTTCCCCGAAGGGCCAGATGGGACACGCATCTCATCCATGTTATCCCGCTCGACCGGGCCGGATTGGCACGCATCTCATTCTTTCTCATCCGGCCCGAAAGGGCCGGATAGGGGCGGGTGGGTGGGTCAAAAAGACGTTTTGATCCAGTCCATGTGCGAGCGCAGCTCGCCGCCTACCTGCTCGACCTGGGTGTCGGCTTGCTCGGCGCGCATGCGTAGGAAGTTCTCTTGGCCGGCGCGGTTCTCGGCTATCCACTCGCGTGCGAAGTCGCCGTCCTGGATCTCCTTGAGGATCTGGCGCATCGCGGCGCGGGTCTCGTCGGTGATGACGCGCTTGCCGCGGGTGTAGTCGCCGTACTCCGCGGTGTTGGAGATCGAGTAGCGCATGCCGGCGAGGCCCTTTTCGTACATGAGGTCGGCGATGAGCTTGAGCTCGTGCAGGCACTCGAAGTAGGCCATCTCGGGGTCATAGCCGGCCTCGACCAGCGTCTCAAAGCCGGCCTGAACCAGCTCGGAGGCGCCGCCGCAGAGGACGGCTTGCTCACCGAAGAGGTCGGTCTCGGTCTCGTCCTTGAAGGTCGTCTCGATGACGCCGCCACGGGTGCACCCGATGCCCTTGGCGTAGGCGAGCGCCAAAGCACGAGCATTGCCTGTCGCGTCCTGATCGACGGCGATCAGACCTGGGACGCCGGAGCCCTCGGTGAACTGGCGCCGAACGAGGTGGCCGGGACCCTTGGGCGCGACCATCCCCACATCAACACCAGGGGGAGGAACGACCTCGCCATAGTGGATCGAGAAGCCGTGGCCGAAGAGCAGCATGTTGCCCTCGGCGATGCCGTCTGAGATTTCATCCCACACCTGGTGGTGGAGCTCGTCGGGGACGAACATCATCACGAGGTCCCCACGCGAGGCGGCCTCGACCGGTGAGAGCACCTCAAGCCCTTCCGCGCGGGCCTTCTCGGCAGAGGAGGAGTCGGGGCGCAGGCCAACGACGACTGAGACGCCGGAGTCCTTCAGGTTGAGCGCGTGGGCGTGGCCTTGGGAGCCGTAGCCGAGGATTGCGACGGTCTTGCCGTCGAGAAGCGTGAGGTTGGCGTCGTCGTCGTAGAGCATGGGCGGCAGGTTATCCGACGAGACTCCGAGGCGGTCGGTCCGTGGATGGGATCCGCCGCAACCGAGCGCAGGCGTGCCGGTGGCACGTCGAGCATCGGGGGTGGCGGAGACCGCCACGGAACAGCCGCCTCAGGCAGTTCCCACTCCGGCGAACGTGCTCATCGGAATCTCCAGCGAGCCGTCGGCGGCGGTGAACTCCCCCAGGCGCTTGGCGAGCGAGGCGCGGATGTCGGCGATCTCGGACTCCGGGCGGGAGAGGACCGCGTCGTGGAAGTTACGGGAGAGGTCAAGCGTGGTGTTCCAGAACTCCTCGAAGCTTGCGACGCGTTGGGTGAGGTCGAGCCGTTGCACCCACACCTCCTGAAATCCGGCCTGTTCGAGCAGGTCACGGATGCGTTGCTTGTCGCCGAGCGCGAACGGGCCGGGCGAGCCGGGAGGGGGCGGGTCGGTGAGGCCCCGCTCGAGCAGCTCGGCGGCGGGATGGAGCGCCCAGGGGTTGTGGTCGAGGGAGTCCCACACGGCCAGCGCGACACTCCCTTCGGGGCGCAACACGCGCCGCGTCTCGGCAAGCGCGGCGGCGGGGTCTGCCATCAGCATGTAGCCCCAACGGCAGAGCACGATGTCGACGGAGGCAACAGGGAGGTCGATCCATTCCGCGTTGAGCACCTGGAACTCGACGTTCGTGAGCCCCAATTCGCCCGCGCGTTTACGCGCGCCGTCGAGCATCGCGTCGGCTTGGTCGCTTGTGATGAGACCGCCAACGGGGGCGACGAGTTCGGCGGCGAGAAAGCCCGTCTCCCCCAGGCCGGCAGCGAGCTCGAGCACACGCTGCCCCGGCTGCGGGTCCACAGCGTCGATCATCCAATGAGAGACCGGGGCGGATAGGTCGCGGAGCGTCTCCTGCCGCGCGACCCACCCGGAGGCGGCCTCTTCCCAATGGTTGAGACTCGCCGCGCGGTGGGCGCGAGCGGCGTCGTCTCCGTGTTGTTCCTCAGGTTGAACCACGGTCATCCCAGAATCCCTTCATAGCTCCCTGCGCAGTAGCTTGCCAGAGCGCGTGCGCGGGAGCGGTGCGGAGGTGAGCTCCACGCGCTTGGGAACCTTGAATGGGGCGAGTCGGGCGGCGCAATGAGCGCGCAGATCTGCCTCCTCCACCGTGTCTCCGTGAGTGGGGAGGACAACAGCCACGACCATCTCCCCCCATTGATCGTCCACACGCCCCACCACCGCCGCCTCAGAGACAGAGGGGTGAGATTCGAGCACAGCCTCCACCTCGCTCGGCGAGACGTTCTCCCCACCGGTGACGATCGTGTCGGACACGCGACCCCTCACGTGCAGGCGCCCACGGTGGTCGAGATATCCAAGGTCTCCTGTGTGCAGGCGACCGTCGGCGGCAAGAGCGGAGTGAGCGACCGTGGGACCCCCCACCACGATTTCCTCCTGCTCGACGACGACCTGCGTGCAGAACAAGGGGGGACCGTTGGTGGTGACCTGTGAGCAGGCCTCGGTGAGCCCGTAGGTGGGGGCCACCGGCACCCCGGCGGCACGGGCACGCTCGATCAGCGCGTCGGGAACCGGCCCCCCGCCGGTGAGCGCGAAGCGCAGCCGCGGGGGGTCACGCAGTCCGGCGTCGAGCAGCCGGGAGAGCGTGGTGGAGACAAGCGAGACGAGCGTGATGTCCTCCTCCAGCAGCGCCTTGAGGGCCCTCTGGGTGTCAAAACGCTCATGGATCACCGCCGTGGTGGAGTAGATCGCGGAGCGAAGGAGGATCGAGAGCCCCCCCACGTGGGAGAGCGGCAGCGCGGGGCACAACCACCGCTCGGCTGGGTCCACCCCAAGCGCCACTCCAGAGCCGAGCGCGCTCCAGAGGAAGTTGCCATACGTCAGCTCCACCGGCCTGGGGGCCGAGGTGGCGCCCGAGGTGTAGATAACGGCGCACACCGCATCGAGATCGTGGGTACGGGCAACGGTCAACGTCTCCGACTCACCCCCATCAACCCCTCCCGTCCCCTGCGAATGCCCGCGGGTGAGGGGGTTGGCGACCAGCACGCGGGCGCCCCCGGCGACGTGGTCGCGCTCGGAGGCCGTCAAACGAAGGTCGACCGGTACCGCGACCGCGCCCATCAAGAAGCACGCGTGGAGGGCACACGCGAAGTCGACGCCGGGAGGGAGCGCGATCGCCACGCGGTCACCCCTCCGCGCGCCCCGCGCCTTCAGCTCGGCGCCGCCCGCACACGCCGCCGAGAGCAGCCCCGTATAGGAGAGTCGCTCCTCGGGCGCCTCAACCGCCGTGAGGGTGGGGGTAGAGCGGGACGCGCGGTGCAGCCATGCCTCAACCTGCATTGCCCATAGGCTAGCTACCGGGCGGGCCTGGGCTTTGTGGCTCAAGAGCTAGCCTTCGCATGCGCACACGCGCGCGAGTCACCCCTTTTGCGAACACCCCAGCCCGCGGACGCCGGGAGGACAGGAGAGTTTGGAGCCTTGAGCACGACTTGGATCGAAGCAGGCAGCTACACCGACATCCGCTACGAGAAGTCCTCCGCAGGTGAGGGGGAGCCGTGCATCGCGAAGATCACGATCAACCGCCCGGAGGTCAGGAACGCCTTCCGCCCCCACACGGTGATCGAGCTCTCCCAGGCGTTTGAGCAGGCACGGGAGGACACCTCGGTGGGCGCGATCATCCTCACCGGGGAGGGCCCGCTCGCCTTCTGCTCCGGGGGAGACCAACGCGTGCGAGGCGACTCGGGCTACCTCGCCGAGGACGACTCAGGTGATCCGGATCCCACCCGCCCGGGGCGCTTTCACGTGACAGACCTCCACATACAGATCCGCCGTCTCCCCAAGCCCGTCGTGGCGATGGTGGCGGGGTACGCCGTCGGTGGGGGCCACGTGCTGCACCTGATCTGCGATTTGACCATTGCCGCCGAGAACGCCCGCTTCGGACAGACCGGCCCGCGCGTGGGGTCCTTCGACGGAGGCTTCGGCGCGGGGTTGCTGGCGAACGTGGTCGGCGTGAAGAAGGCGAAGGAGATCTGGTTCTTGTGCCGCCAATACGACGCCCAGGAAGCGCTCCAAATGGGGCTCGTCAACACGGTCGTCCCGCTCGAGCGGTTGGAGGAGGAGACCGTGGGATGGTGTCGCGAGATGCTCGCCCTCTCCCCCTTCTCGCTGCGGTTGCTGAAGGCATCCTTCAATGCCGCGGAGGACGGGTTGGCGGGGATCCAACAACTCGCCCATGACGCCAACCTCCTCTTCTACGGGAGCGAGGAGGCCAAAGAGGGACGCGAGGCCTACAAGGCAAAGCGCACCCCCGATTTCGACCAGTTCCCAAGGCGGGCATAAAACGATGAGGATTATTTGCCCGTACTTTCTGCCTCGAAGGCATGGTTCGTGAGTTCTTTGCAGGGCATCAGCCGCAAGCCCGCCTCCGAGCGAGCGCGCAGCACCGTGCACATCTGGCTGATGGCGGCCCGCCTGCGCACGCTCCCCGCGGCGGTGGCCCCCGTGCTCGTGGGCACCTCGCTCGCGCTCGGCGCCAACCACTTTCACCCGCTGGCGTTCGTGGCGGCGCTACTCGGGGCGATCTTCATCCAGGTGGGCACCAACTTGTCCAACGACTACTCCGACGCGCGGCGCGGCGCCGACACCGAGGACCGCCTCGGGCCCGTGCGAGTGACCGCCGGCGGGCTCGTACCCCCGGGGAGAGTGCTGTTCGCGACGTATGTCACCTTCGGACTGGCGGTGCTGTGCGGGGTGTACCTCGTGGCGGTCGCGGGATGGGAGCTGATCGCGGTGGGGGGCGCCTCGATCCTCGCGGGGGTGCTCTACACCGGCGGTCCCCGCCCCTATGGGTACGAGGGCTTGGGCGAGCTGTTCGTGTTCCTCTTCTTCGGGGTGGTGGCGGTCAGCGGGTCTTACTTCGTGCAGGTGCAGGCGTTGCCTTGGGAGGCCTTCGCGTGCGCGGTACCCGTGGGCTTGTTGGCAAGCGCGATCCTCGTGGTGAACAACGTCCGCGACCTCGACACCGACCGCCGCGCGGGCAAGCGCACGCTGGCGGTCCGCCTGGGGAGAGAGCGCACACGAGTGCTCTACGCGGCAATGGTGGGAGCCGCGTTCGTGCTCGCCCCGCTGCCCTGGGTGTTGGGGTCGATGACCGCCTGGCTGCTGCTCCCGTGGCTCGCGATCCCGCTCGCGCTCCCGCTCGTGAAGGTCGTGAGGACACGCGTCGACGGCCCCACGCTCAACGGCGCGCTCGCCAAGACCGGGATGCTACAGCTCGTGTTCTGCTTGCTGTTCTCCGCCGGCATCCTCCTGAGCGGAGGCATCGGATCCTGAGGCTCACCGTCCGCCGCCATTTCCTGCGCCTGCGCGAGCCGCTGCAGACGTCTTTTGGGGAAGTGAGCGAGCGCGAGCTGTTGGCGGTGTCGCTCACCGACGAGGACGGGGTCACGGGGTACGGGGAAGCCGCTCCGATGGAGCCCTACGACGGCGTGAGCATCGAGCGCGTGGAGCAGACACTCGAGCGCTACCGCCCTGTGGTGGAAGCCGCGCACACGATGAACGGCGCGGAGATCGTGGACGCGTGCCGCCGCGTGGACGATCTCCCGGAGGCGTTCGCGGCGATCGACCTCGCACTGTGGGATCGCGCGGGACGCCGCACGGGAAGGCCAGTGGCGTCGCTCATCACCGACACCCCCGCGAGCGCGGTGAGCGTGAACGCGACGCTCTCCGCGATCGACCGCGCCGGAGCCGGTGAGCAGGCGCGACGCGCCGTCGAGGACGGCTTTGCATGCCTGAAGGTGAAGGTGGGTATCGGCGACGACGCCGGCAGGTTGGCGGCGGTACGGGCGCTTGCCGGCCCCGAGGTCGCGTTGCGGGTGGACGCCAACGGCGCATGGGATGTGGAGCAGGCGGTGGCCAACATCGAAGCGCTCTCCGCGTGCGGGTTGGAGCTGGTGGAGGAGCCCGTGCACGGGTTGGCGGCGGTACGGGAGGTGCGCGCCCGCGTGGCGACACGAGTGTCGATCGACGAGACCGCCGCCGAGCACGGCGCGCTCACCGCCGGTGTCGCCGACGCCGTGTGCCTGAAGATCTCACGCTGCGGCGGCATCGGCGGGTTGCTCGCCGCGGCCACGCTCGTGCGAGCCTCGGGCGCCGAGCCATATGTCGCCTCCACGCTCGACGGGCCCCTCGGTGTGGCTGCCGGCCTGCACGCCGCAGCAGCGCTCGCCTCACGCGGCCCACTGCCTGCATGCGGCCTCGCGACGCTTGGCATGTTCGAGGGGATCGCGAACCCGCTTGCGCCCGTGCGTGGTGAGATCGCTGTGCCGGATGGGCCGGGGCTTGGGGTCATGCCGCTGTAAGAGATCTACGTTGCCTCCGATGTCGAGCGGCCTTGTGCGGTCGCCTAGATCGCACACTCTCCGGACGCGCAACGCTGTGGCGGTCTACGCGATCGCCTCGGCCACCGCAACCGGATTCTCCAGCGGCAGCACGTGCCCCCCGCTCACGACCGTGACAGTGGCCTGCTGGAGCAGATCGGCCATGCGTCGCCCGGGCGCTTGGAACTTCACATCGCGCTCGCCCACAAGAATCGCCAAGGGCATTGTGAGCTCGCGCAAGCGCCCCCACAGCGGCTGCATCTCCCCGGTGCCGACACCGCGTAGCGAAGCGGCGATCCCTTCCGGCCGGTTGCGCAATTGGTCGGTGCGAGCGAGCGCATCGACCTCGGGTGGGTCGTCGGCGAACATCGGCTGCGCTCGCCAGCGATCCACGAACCGCTCGATCGTCCCCTCTTCGATTTCGTCGGCCAGGCGACGGTCACGTTCGCTTCGCTCGGCGCGCTCGGCGTCGTCCTCGATTCCTGCGGTCGCCGACACGAGCACAAGTCGGCTCACCCGCTCGGGGGCGGCCAGCGCGACATGCAATGCGATGCGCCCACCCATCGAATACCCCGCGAGCACAAAGCGCTCAGGGCTGCGCTCCAACACGCTCGCCACGCAACCGTCGAAGTCGATCGGCCGCGGCGCGTCGACCTGATCGCCGTGCCCGGGCAGGTCGAGCGCCAGCGAGCGATAGCGTTCTGCGGACAGATGACCCACGACCCGGTCCCAGGCACGGTGCGTACCGCCAAAGCCGTGCAGCAACACAACGCTCTCGAGCTCTCTCCCAGCCACGACCTCATCCTATGAGCCGACACGTAAACCCATGACCGCAGCCACCGACACCTACCGACTGCTTGGCGCCTTTGTCGACGAGCTGGCGCGCTGTGGGTTGCGCGATGCGTGCACTTCGCCCGGGTCGCGCTCGACGCCGCTTGTACTGAGCCTGGCGGGCGATGAGCGGTTGCGCTGCCACTCACACGTCGACGAGCGCTGCGCCGGCTTCTTCGCGGTTGGTCTGGCGAAGGCGTCCTATCGGCCCGTGGCGGTGACTTGCACCTCAGGGACGGCGGTGGCGAACCTCCTGCCGGCGGTGGTCGAGGCACACGAGGCGCGGGTGCCGTTGATCGTGCTCAGCGCCGACCGGCCGCCAGAGCTGCGCGAGGTAGGCGCCGGACAGACGATCGACCAGCTCGCGATCTTCGGAAGCTTCGCGAAGTGGTTCTTCGAGGTGGGCACGCACGAGGCGACCCCCGAGCGCATCCGCTGGATCAGGACGCTTGCGTGTCGCGCCTTCTGGACGGCGCTTGAAGGTAGGCCGGGTGTCGTGCACCTCAACTTCCCGTTGCGCGAGCCGCTTGTGTGCGACGAGCTTTCCGCCAGAACCGAGCAGGGCCGCCCCGACGGGGCTCCGTATGTGAGCCGTCCGCCACGAGCCGCTGACCCGAACGCCGCGGCGCGAGCGCTGCGCGAGCTGATCGGCGTGTCTCGACGGGGCGTCCTCGTGGCAGGCCGCCACGAGCGCGATACCCCGTTGGGAGAAGCGGCGGCCACCCTCTGCGCCGCCACAGGCTGGCCGTTGCTTGCAGACCCGATGTCGAGTGCGCGGCGGAGTGACACCGCTATCGCTCACTACGACGCCCTGCTGCGGGAACCAACATTCGCGCGCGAACATGCGCCCGAGGTCGTGATCCGGGTCGGCGATCTACCGGTGTCAAAGTCGCTGCGCTTGTGGCTTGCCGGCCTCGAAGGGGCACGCCAGATCGTGCTCGACTCGGAGGGCGCATGGCAAGACCCGGCAAGCGTCGTATGCGACTCGATCGCAGCCGAGCCCGTGGCTACCCTGAGCGCGCTTGGCTCGATGCTCGACGCGGCAGGCGAACGTGCGGGACCCGCGCTCGCCGGGCCGTCCACAAGAGCCGCGGGCGGCATCGACCCCGACTGGTTGGCAGGTTGGCGCAGCGCCGACGAGCGCGCCGCCGAGGCGATCCTCGGCGTGATCGCGGCAAGCGGGTTGAGCGAGCCGGCCGTGGCTACCGAGCTGGGTGTGCTGTTGCCCGAGCAAGCCACCCTGTTCGTGGCCTCCTCGATGCCGGTGCGTGACATCGAGACGTTCTGGCCCGTGCGGCCTGACCCGCCACGCGTGCTGTGTAACCGCGGCGCAAACGGGATCGACGGGACCGTGTCCAGCGCCTTCGGCACGGCCGCCGCGAACGAGGATCCCGTGGTGCTGCTGATCGGCGACGTGGCTCTCGCGCACGATCTCGGTGGCCTGCTCGCCGCCAAGCGCCTCAGCCACAAGCTGACGATCGTGCTGCTCAACAACGACGGGGGCGGAATCTTCGACTTCCTGCCGGTCGCCGACTCACCGGCGGCACGCACACGGGAGCCGGTCTCCGCCGACGGCAGCGGGCCAGGCGAGGAGGACACGTACACGCGCCACATCTCAACGCCCACCAGCCTCGACTTCGCCCAGGCGGCGGCCCTCTACGGACTGGAGCACGAGACAGTTGCGGACGTGGCGAGCTTCCGCGCCGCCTTGGAGCGCGCGCTTTCCGATCCCCACTCATCGATGATCGAAGTACGCACGGAGCGACCGGCGAACGTCGAGCTGCACCGGCGAGTGTGGGAGGCGACCGCGGGCGCGATCAAGAACTGAGCAGTGGGAGCAACGCGGCCAACTTGATCTCCGTCTCCCCCAGCTCGGTGACGGGAGAAGAGTCGCGGACGATGCCGTTGCCGGCGTAGCAGCGCGCGACGTTGCCACGCAGCAGAGCGCAGCGCAGCGCCACGCAGAACTCGCCGTCGCCGGCAGCGTCGGTCCAGCCGACGGGGCCGGTGTACCAGCCGCGATCCAGGCCCTCCAGCGCGGGTATCAACCGCAGCGCGGGCGCCGAGGGCTCCCCACCGACGGCGGGCGTGGGGTGCATGAGCCCGGCCAGTTCGATCGCCTCCATCGGCGCGGCGAGCTGCGCGCGGATGGGGGTGGCAAGGTGTTGGATGTTGGCGATGCGCGCGAGCGTGGGCTCGGGCGCAGCGGCCACCCAGATCGCGTGCCGATTGAGGGTGCGCTCGATGCGGCGCACCACGATCGCGTGCTCCTCTCGGTAGCTCTCGTCGCGCATCAACCGCTCGCCGAGATGGGCGTCGACAGCCGGGTCGGCGCTACGACGGGTGGACCCGGCGAGGGCGATCGTGGAGATGCGTTGCCCCTCACGACGCACCAACAGCTCGGGGGAGGCGGCGATGAACGTCGCGTCGCCGCGCCCCACACAGAACACGAAGCAGGATGGGAAGGCGTCGCGCAGCACGCCGAACACGGCGGCGGGGTCGTACTCGCACGGCGCGTGCACCTGCACTTCGCGGGCGACCACAATCTTTTGGACACTCCCCGCGCGGATCGTCTCGGCGGCACGCGCGACCGCTGCTTCGTAGTGCTCGGGTGGCATTCCGCTCGATACCTGGAAGCGCCCCGTCGGGGCAGGGTCGAGCATGGGAAGCGGCGGGTCAGATAGCTCTTGCAGGCGTGTGTGCAGACGGGCGAGCAAGTCCTCGGGGGTGTCGTCGGGCTCGGCGAGCGCCGAGAGGATCAGCCGCACGTTGCGCTCGCCAGAGCGCTCCTCCCGGGTGAGCGCCACTTCGGGGACGAGCATCGAGGCCGGCTCGAACCCCCGCCAGGCCAGGTCGGCGCCGCCGTCAGGGGCAAAGGAAAAGCCGCCGACCGCTACCGGCCCTCCACCGTCGGGATCGCCCGGGGAATCGGCGACCGCGGCGGCCGAGAGCGTGCGCCAACGATCCGCCACAGTTGCGAAGCGATCGGGTCCGGAGTCCTCCAGTGCCACCACCTGGCCGAGGCCCGCAAGCGCCGAGGCGCCGCGGTCGGGCTGCTCGAAGACGAACCATGGCTCTTGGGCACGGCGCGACGCGCACACTACGGCGGCGGGATCGACGTCACCGGACAGCGCACAGGTGAGTGTCGCGAGCGTGGACCGACCCGAGCGACGCGCACGCTGAAGCGCGAGTACGAGGCGAGCGCGCAAGCGCTCCTCGTCTGAATCGGTCAGCGTGAACGGGCCGCGCCGACCGCGTCGCGAGCGCTCGCCCGTCGTGACGGTCACAGGCCCAGCCTAGCGGGCAAACCGGCTCGATCCGGCCTGCGTTCCGTCGCGTTCGCGGAGCGCCACCCGCTAAGTCTCGCCCCGGCCCCTGGCTATCGCTATCTCACCGGTGCGCATCATCTCGATCAGGCCGAACGGGCGGACCATGCTCTCGAAGGCCTCGACCTTCTCGGTGGTGCCGGTGACCTCGACGATGACCGACCGCTTGGTGACGTCCACGACCTTGCCGCGGAAGATCTCCGTGATCTGCATCAGCTCGCCCCGCTGAGCCCCGTCGGCGGAGATCTTGAACAGCGCGAGCTCGCGCGCCACGGTGTCGGTGGGCTCGAGGTCGCGGATCTTCAGCACGTTGACGAGCTTGTGCAGCTGCTTCGTGACCTGGTCGATCGGGTGGATCGCCCCGTCGACGGTGAGCGTGACGCGCGAGATGTGGTCGTCGTCCGTGGGACCCACGGTGAGCGTGTCGATGTTGAAGCCCCGCCTGGCGAACAGCCCGGCGATCCTGGTCAGGACACCCGACTTGTTCTCCACGAGGATCGACAGCACGTGCTTGCGCCCCGAGCGTAGGTTGCCCGAGGCCTGCAGCTCCTCGAGGCTGAGCGGTTCCTTGGTTGCCGGCTCTCCCATCAGTGGTCACCTCCGTGTGTGCATTCGTTGGCTGGGCGCCTCGAATCGAGCCTGGCAAGGACACAGGGGTGAAGGCTTGGCGGTGCCAAGTCGAACCCCGAGGACACAGCCAGGCGAAGTGTTCGGGGTGTCCAGGCGACGGATGTATGCACGGAGGTGACCACCACTCACCCCACCATCTCACGGGCGGCTTGCCCTGCCGGGATCATCGGGTAGGTGTTCTCCTCGCGGGTGACCTTCACGTCCACCACCACGGGACCATCGGTGGCGATCGCCCGCTTCATGTCCTCCACAAGCGTGGTCTTGTCCTCAAAGCGCATCCCCGTCGCGCCGTACGCCTCGGCAAGCTTGACGAAATCTGGGTAGTCACCCATCTCAACATGGGAGTAGCGGCCGTCCCAGAACAACTCCTGCCACTGGCGCACCATGCCCAGATAGCCGTTGTTCATGATGAACACCTTGATGGGGATTTTCTCCTGCGCGCAGGTAGCGAGCTCCTGGGCGTTCATCTGCACCGACCCGTCCCCCGCGATGCAGCACACCGTGCGATCGGGACAACCCACAGCGGCGCCCATCGCGGCCGGGAGGCCGAAGCCCATCGTGCCCAGGCCACCCGAGTTGATCCAGCGGCGAGCCTTGGGGAAATCGTAGTACTGGGCCGTCCACATCTGGTGCTGGCCGACGTCGCTGGTGACGATCGCCTCCCCCCAGTCGCCTCGTACAGCGCCTGGATCATGTACTGGGGCTTGATCTCGTTGTCGGTGGAGTCTTCGTAGGCGAGCGGGTGCTTCTCGCGCCACCCTTCGATCCGCTCCCACCACTCGTCCGTGCGCTTGGGGTCGGCGCTAAGCGCGCGATACTCCACCACCAGCTTTGCGAGCACGTGCTTTGCGTCTCCCACGATCGGGATGTGGGCGGGGACGTTCTTTGAGATCTCCGCCGGGTCCACGTCGATGTGGATGAACTTCGCCTTCGGCGCGAACTCGGAGAGCTTGCCGGTGATGCGATCGTCAAAGCGGGCCCCCACCGCGCAGATCAGGTCGGCCTCGTCCATCGCGTAGTTGGCGGCGCGAGTGCCGTGCATGCCGAGCATCCCCAGCCACTGTTGGTGCGGCGCCGGGAAGGCGCCCAGTCCCATCAACGTGCAGGTCACAGGGAAGCGATCCGATGTGGCGAACTCGACCAGCTCCTCGGAGGCGTTCGCGTTCACCACGCCACCACCCGCGTAGATGACCGGGCGACGGGCCGCCGCGAGCGCCTTGGCGGCCTGGCGGATCTGCTTCTGGTTGCCCTCCAACGTCGGCTGATAACCGGGCAGGCGCACGTCGGCAACCGGCTCATACGGGATCTCCGCCCGCGACAAGTCCTGGGGAATGTCCACCAGCACAGGGCCGGGCCGGCCGGAGCGGGCGACGTAGAAGGCCTCGTGGATCGCGCGGGGTATTTCCAGCGGGTCCTGGATCATGAAGGAATGCTTGACGATCGGCATCGTGATGCCGATCGTGTCGGCCTCCTGGAAACCATCGGTGCCGAGCAGTTCGGTGCGCACCTGGCCGGTGATGAACACGACGGGGACCGAGTCCATCATCGCGTCGCAGATCGGGGTGATGAGATTCGTGGCGCCGGGACCAGAGGTGGCGAAGGCGACCCCCACCTTGCCGGTGGCCTTCGCGTAACCCTCGGCGGCGTGCCCTCCGCCGGCCTCGTGGCGGACGAGGATGTGACGGATACCGCCGTCCACGAAGGCGTCGTAGGTCGGGAGGTTGGCGCCACCAGGGAGGCCGAAGACGACGTCCACGCCCTCCGCCTTAAGGCATTCCATGACCGCGTCGACTGCACGCATTTCACCGACCTCCTTTCGTTCTATATCCGGGAACACGAAACCGCGGAGGCATCGGTGGAGCCCCCACGTTCAATAGAGCGAGTGTACCAGCGGGTTTTTGCCAACCCGAGCCTCCTAGCGGCCCGAGGACGCCGCCTGACGCCGGTCATCGGACCGCTAGGAGCTGCCGATGGCGACGCCGATCGCCAGCACGATGGCGCCTGCCAGGGTGACCGCCACAAGCGAGGACCGCAACGAGACCTGTAGGAAGCGCTGGCGCACCCACGCGATCACGAACAGCTCGACCGCAACGACGATGCCCGCCACGATCAGCGCGTTGTGAGTGTCTTCGATGAGGAACGGCAGTGTGTGGAAGAGGCCGCCGAGCGCGGTCATGCCGCCAGTGATGGCACCACGCACCAGCGGGGAGCCGCGGCCGGTTTGTTCGCCGGTGTCGGAGAGCCCCTCGGAGATGCCCATGCTGATGCCCGCGCCAAGCGCCGTGGCGAGGCCCACGACAAACGCGGTGTGGGAGTTGGAGGAGACAGCGGCGGCGAAGATCGGCGCGATCGAGGAGACCGTACCGTCGATCATGCCCACCAGCGCGGGCTGGACGACGCGGAGCACGAACGAGCGCTCGTCCTCGAACCCCGCGCGTCGCACCATGCGTCCGACAGGCGAGGCCGGTGGGCTGGGTGCTGTCTTTACCTCGGTGGCCATGGCTGTGGGGACAGCCTATGCAACAGAGGCGCTTAGGACGGCCTAAATATGTGGGATCAACCAGTGTCCGGCAGCCCCGGACGACGCCGATTCCGGCGCAAGCAGCTCCTCGGGATACTCGAGCTCCTCACCACAGCGGGTACAGAGCGCGTCGTACGCCTTTGTGACACGCCCGCATTTCGGGCATTGGCGGCGGGGCTCGTCGCGGTCGAAGCGGTAGGCGATGGCCGCCAGCAGGCCGAAGATGGGGACGGCGGCGGAGATGAGGAACCAGAGCAGGAAGGAGCTGCCCTTGATGCGGCCGACGATGCCACCGGCGAGGCCGAAGCAGAAGGCGATGACCAGGTAGGCCATCAGAGAGTTTGGGAGCCGGCCACGGGAGGCCGCTCGCTAGAAGAGGGTGCGCCAGGCCCAGATGAGGGCGAGCACGCCGAGGATCAGCGCGACCGGGCCGGCTATGGCAAGCGCGATGCCGATGACGACCTTCAGCAGCAGGTAGCCGACGATCACCAGCACCAGGACCGCGGCGACGGTCTTGCCGAGGGAACGCCCTGCGGATTCACTTTGCGGTGCTTGTGCCATCTCTTACAGCCTAGCCGATAGCGGAGATGTCAAACGAGTGCGCGGCCGGACAGGCTGAGATCCTGTCCGGCCGCGCCCACTGCGGGGAGGGGACCCGGGGTGAGGTTTGGGGTGCTACACGCCACCCGCTCAGATCATGTGACCCGCGGCACATTGCCCGAGCAGGGCGCCGGTGGACGATCGAGACCATGAGAGCGTCCGACGCTTGTGAGGCGGTAGCGCCGAATGCGAAGCCCCTGGCCGGGAACCTCCGCGGCGTCCTCCGGCAGCAGGAGAAACCGCCGGGGTGGAGTCATCGAGTTGGAGACTGGCCTGTTCATGGTCCACATATTGGCGCTGGACGGGCCTGCTGCCTTTGGCCCAAAGTCCAAAATGTGTGCCGAGGTGGTGTCGCGAGTGCGAGTTTTCCCTACCGTGGGGGTCAGGAAATGCCGAGCTGCTCGTTCACAAGCCGCGTGACATCGCCGCCGTCGGCGCGGCCCTTGGTCTCGCGCATGACGTAGCCGACGATCGGCCCGATCGCCTTGGGGTTGCCGGCGCGGATCTTCCCCGCCGCGTCCTCGTTGGCCGCGATGGCCGCCGCCACGACCGCCGCCAACTCGTCTCCGCCGTCAAGCGCCTCAAGGCCCTCCGTCTCGACGATTGCAAGCGGATCGCCGCCGTCTGAGACAAGGCGGTCGAGCACCTGACGGGCGGCGCCCACAGAGACGCGCTTGGTCGCCACCAACCCGCACAGCGTCGCCAGCGCAGCCGGAGTGACACGCGAGTCGGCCGGATTTTCGATGTCCCCCAGGCGCGAGAGCAGGTCGGCGACGATCCAGTTGGCGAGCGTCTGCGGTGGCGCGGGCGGGTCCACCTCGGCAGCGAGTGCCTGCTCGAAGTAGTCGCCAAGCTCCGCACGGAAGGCGAGCCGGCGGGCGGTTTCCTCGTTCAAGCCGACCTCTCGCTCGAAGCGCTCGGCACGCGCGGCTGGGAGCTCCGGCATGGCGGCTCGGGCAGCATCGAGCATCGCCTCGTTGACCGCGATCGGCACGAGGTCGGGCTCGGGGAAGTAGCGATAGTCGTGGGCCTCCTCCTTGGAGCGAAGCGAGGTGATGCGGCCGGAATCGGGGTCGAAGTGGAGCGTCTCCTGGGTGACCCTGCCACCACCGTCGAGGATCGCTTCCTGGCGGGCGATCTCGGCACGGATACCGCGTTCGATGAAGCGGAAGGAGTTCATGTTCTTCAGCTCGGTCTTCGTCCCGAGCTCGCTGGCGCCCGCTGGACGGATGGAGATGTTGGCGTCGCAGCGCAGCGACCCCTCCTCCATGTTCACGTCGCTCACCCCGAGTTGGCGCATCGTGGTGCGCAGCAATCGCAGCCACTCCCCCGCCTGCTCGGCGGTGTGGATGTCGGGCTCGGTGACGATCTCCGCGAGTGGGGTGCCACCGCGGTTGAAGTCCACGATCGAGGCGTCGGAGGCGTGGATCCGACCGGAAGCGCCGACGTGCACGAGCTTGGCGGCGTCCTCCTCGAGGTGGACACGGTGGATGCGCACCTCCGCGAGCTGCCCTCCCAGGCAGAGAGGCTCGTCGAACTGGGAGATCTGGTACCCCTTGGGAAGGTCGGGGTAAAAGTAGTTCTTGCGGTGGAAGATCGACCGCGGCGCCAGCTCCGAGCCGACGGCGAGGCCGATCATCAGCCCGAAGTGGATCGCCTGGGCGTTCGCTACGGGGAGCGCTCCCGGCAGGCCGAGGCAGACCGGGCAGGTGCGTGTGTTCGGTGGCTCGCCGAAGGAGAGCTCGCAGCCGCAGAACATCTTCGTGCGAGTGGCAAGCTGGATATGGATCTCCAGGCCGATGACGGGCTCGTAGGTGGTCATCGTTTGAGACCCCCCTCGCGCGCGGACTTAACGGGAAGTCCCGCGCGCGCGCGCGAGTCACCCCTTTTTGGAACACAAACAACCCAGGTCATGCGCGTGCTGGAGTCGAGTCGAAGGCGAGCGCTTGCTCAAGCGCATAGGAGGCATCGAGTATGCGGTTCTCGCTGAAGGCGGGGCCGGCGAGTTGCAGGCCGACGGGAAGGCCCGCGCCTCTCAGCCCAAGGCCCTGCTCGGCGCCTGCCAGGCCGCAGGGAATCGATATCGCGGGGATGCCCGCCAGCGACATGGGAACCGTGCAGAAATCGTTGAGGTACATCGAGAGCGGGTCGCCGGTCTTGGCGCCCAGCTCGAAGGCGACCGTGGGGCTCGTGGGAGTGACTACGAAGTCGACCTTCTCGAAGACGGCGCGAAAGTCCTCGACGATCTTCGTGCGCACGCGCTGGGCACGGCCGTAGTAAGCGTCATAATAGCCCGAGGAGAGCGCGTAGGTGCCGAGCATGATGCGCCGCTTGACCTCTGGGCCGAAGCCGTCGTGACGCGTCTGTGTGTACATGCCCGCCAGGTCGCGCGCGCCCTCCGCGCGCAGCCCGTAGCGCACGCCGTCGAAGCGGGCGAGGTTGGAGGAGCACTCGGCGGGCGCGATCACGTAGTAGGCGGACAGCGCATGGGGTGCGTGCGGGAGATGAACACGCTCGACGCTCGCTCCCAGCGCCTCGGCCTGGGAGAGCGCCTCTTCAAAGCGCTGGAGCACGCCCGCTTCGATGCCCTCGCCGGTTAGCTCCTCGGGGACACCGAGCCGCACACCGTCAAGGCGCTCGGCGGAAGGCAGCGAGATCTCGTGAGGGAATTGGAGCGAGGTGGCATCGCACTCGTCGCGGCCCACCATGTGGCGGAGCATGAGCGCGGCGTCGGTGACGTCGCGTGTCAATGGGCCAGCCTGGTCGAGTGAGGAGGCGAAGGCGATCATTCCGTAGCGCGAGACGGCGCCGTAGGTGGGCTTCAGTCCGACGATGCCGCAGAGGGCGGCGGGCTGGCGGATCGAGCCGCCGGTGTCGGTGCCGAGCGCCCAGGGAGCCAGACCCGCCGCCACCGCCGCGGCGCTCCCTCCCGAGGAGCCACCGGGGACGCGCGTGGGGTCCCACGGATTCAGCACCGGCCCGTAGGCCGAGTTCTCATTGGAGGAGCCCATCGCGAACTCGTCCTGGTTTGTCTTCGCAAGCAGCGTCGTGCCGGCCGCCTGGAGCCGCTCGACGGCGGTGGCGGTGTAGGGCGGGAGGTAGCCCTCGAGGATGCGTGAGCCCGACTGGGAGGGCACGTTCTCGGTGCAGAAGAGGTCCTTCACCGCCAGCGGGACACCACCTAGGGCGGAGCCGGACGGGGGTGCCGCCGATGGTCCGTCGGCGACCCAGGTGAAGCAGTTGAGCCGATCCTCACGCGCGCGGGTGACGTAGGCGTCGAACAGCTCGACGGCGCCGATCTCCCCGGAGTCGAGGGCGCGGGCGGCCGCAGTTGCGGTGAGGTCGAGCAGGTCGGTGGCGCTCATACCGACCACCCAGCGGTCGGGCACACGCGGAGAGTCGCCAGAATCGAGTCCATCTCAGGCCTGTGGTGAGGGGACGAGAAAGCCCTCGCCGCTGACAGCGGGCGCCTGCGAGAGCACGACCTCACGCGGGAGCGAGGGACGCGGCTCATCTGCGCGCAGTCGGCCGGTGACCTCGGCGACATGCGTGGTGGGCTCGACGCCGTCGAGGTCGAGCTCCGAGATCTTCGCCACGTGGTCGAGCACGGCCGAGAGCTCGCGCGCCATCGGCTCGACCTCCTCGTCGGCGAGCTGTAGGCGCGCAAGGCGCGCAACGTGGAGGACTTCGTCGCGGTCGATCACGAGAGCCGCATTCTACGGAGCGCCACGCGAGGCGCTCCGTAGAGACGACCGACCCAGGAAAACGGCGGCTAAAGACCCGTGCCGGGTGGCGCGGATGGGGGCAGCGGTGGCTCGGTGACAGCCGCTGCTGCCGACGGGGCCGACGGGGGCGCAGGCGGCGTGGGAGCGCTCGAAGCCGGCGGCTGATAGCCCCCGAGCTCCGGCGAGGCGTCATCTTCGCCCATCATCAGATAGCCGCCATAGGTGATGACGGCGGCGGCGATCAGGCCAAGCCAGATGCCGATCTTGATGCCGTAGCTGAATGACGCGCCCGCGAACGAGGCGCCGCCTGAGGGGTGGTGGATGATGCGGTAGAGGATCAGCAGCGTGGAGAGTGCGCCCAGCCCTACAACCAAGGTGCTGAGCCGTACGGGAAGGTCGAGCTTGCGCTGACCCGCGACCAACACAACCGCGCCAACGGAGACGAGGATCGTGATGAGCCAGATCCAGCGGCTGTTGGTGAACGTATCCCACCCACTCGCACTGGAGCCGGCGGAGAACGAGCCGGCGGCGGGAACGGTGCCTTTGTAGCCGGCGCCATACCAGTTGAAGAAGAACAGGAAGATGAAAAATGCGACGGCGCCACCGCCGACCATCCAATCGCTGCGGCGCAAACGGCTGACATCGAAGCTCATTGCGTTGACTCCCCCCGGAGTTAGTTGATTAGGCTGACAATCCAGGCGTAAGCACGTCGCTCTCGCGCCGAGATTGCAACTCTTGTCACAAGATTTCTACGGGGGATGCGCGGTTCCTGCCCTCGGCGCCGCGAGAAAGCGTGGGCTACCGCGCGCCCCCGCCCGCAAGGTGACGCGGCTCGGGCTTCACCGGCGGGTAGCGGGAGGTGCGTTCGTCGCGCATCGACTGCCACGAGCCGGTGGCGACGAGCAGGGCGCCGGCGAGCGCGAGCCATGCGCCGGCGCAGAGCATTGTGGCGTTGTCCGGTCGCTCGAGCACGCGCACGATGGCGGCGATCAGGCCGACGACGCCGAACAGCGTGCTCCACACCGCCGCGGCGACGGGAAAGGCGGGCGAGCGCTCGGTGAGCGTGGCCAGCGCGAGCCCGAACCCGCCCACCGCTGCGAGCATCACGAGTACCACGGCGGGGCCGAAAGTGGACCACGCGGAGAGCTTGCCTTCGAGGTTCTCATACCAAGGGAGGGTGAGCGCGACGACGATGCACACAGCCCCCACGAGCGCCGCCATCTCCCCCAGCCGCATGCGTGAGATCTTCATCGTGCCCCCTGCGCCATCGCGGGCAGGTCCTGCTCGTGGCGGGCGCGGGCCGCTTGCAGGGTGTTGCGCAGGAGCATCGCGATCGTCATCGGACCCACCCCGCCGGGGACGGGGGTGATCGCCGAGGCGACCTCGCGGGCGGCCTCGAAATCAACGTCACCGACCAAACCACTCTTCGTGCCGGCCTCCTCGGGGGAGAGCCGGTTCATACCGACGTCGATCACGACCGCTCCGGGCTTGACGAACTCGCGCGTCACGAGCCGGGGGCGGCCCACAGCGGCGATGAGGATGTCGGCGCGGGCACACACCGCTTGCAGGTCCGCGGTGCGCGAGTGGCAGACGGTGACCGTGGCGTTGGCCTCCAGCAACAGCTGCGCCATCGGCTTGCCGAACAGGTTGGAGCGCCCCACCACCACCGCTTCGGCGCCCTCAAGTTGTGCGTCCACGCTCGCCAACAGCTCCATCACCCCCGAGGGGGTACAGGGCCGCAGGCCGGGGCGACCGAGCGAGAGCAACCCGGCGTTGACCGGGGTAAGGCCGTCCACGTCCTTGCCGGGATCGATCAGCGATGTGAGCGTTGGGCCGTCGAGATGGGAAGGGAGCGGGAGCTGCAACAGCACGCCGTCCACCTCGGGGTCGGCGTTGAGTGTCGCCAGCCGGTCAGCGACCTCTTGGAACGTGGCACGCGCCGGAAGGCGGATATCGAACGGCCGCATCCCCACCTCTACACAGGCACGTTGCTTGCCGCCTACGTACACCCCGGAGGCTGGGTCCTCGCCGACCAGCACGGTTGCAAGACCGGGGGGGCGGCGTGCGCCTTGCGCTGTGAGCTCTGACACCTCGGCGGCGACCTTCGCGCGCACGCTCGTGGCAATGGTCTTCCCGTCAATGATGGTGGCGGTCATCGTGGCGGATCGTATGGGTTAGCGGCGGCTGACAGGGGCGTAGTCGGCCATCAGCTTGCGCTCCGAGCCATCGCTTGCGAAGCGCACGACGATGATCCCTCCCGGCTCCACCCCGGTGACGACCCCCTCGCCGAAGGCGGCGTGGGTGACGTCCTCGCCGAGCTTGAATGTTGCGGCGGTGGAGGGTGTGGAGGATTGCCATGACCCACGGCCCGGATGTGAGCCACCGTTGGCCGAGGCTCGCGCTCCGGCTCCGATCCCGCCGAGACCCAGCCCCATGCGCGCGTCCCCGGGGCGTGGCGCAGGCAGCTCGTCGCGTTCGGTGAGGTCCGCCGGGATCTCGTCCAGGAAGCGACTCGAGAGGCCATAGGTGGAGGCGCCGAACACCGAGCGGCGGCGGGCGTAGGTGAAGTAGAGCTCTCTCATCGCACGGGTGGCGGCGACATAGAAGAGGCGCCGCTCCTCCTCGAGGCCCCCTTCGTCGAGGGCGCGCTGGTGGGGGAAGACCCCCTCCTCGCACCCCGCCACGAACACGATCGGGTACTCCAATCCCTTGGCGTTGTGAAGGGTCATCAGCGTCACCAACCCCTCCTCGTCGCTGCGGGAGTCGGCGTCGGACTTGAGCGCGAGCTCCTGCAGGAACAGCTCGAGCGTGTCCTCCTCCGCCTGCATCGAGGCGTCGAACTCGTGCGCCACCTCCACCAGCTGCTGGAGGTTTTCCAGCCGACCCTGCGCTTCAAAGGCCTTCTCCCCCCCGCCCACCGACTCCGACTCGAGCGCCTCGGTGTAGCCACTTCGGGACAACACCGCTTCCATCAGGTCACCCACGGGGACACTGTCGGCGGCGAGCGACGCTAGCTCCTCCATCGTTGACATGAAGCGGTTGAGCGACTTGATCGCCGCCGCGCCGAGGCCGGGGATGCGCTCGGCGGCGCCAACCACCTCCCACACCGACTGCCCAATCGTGGCGGAGTGGGCCACAATGCGCGAGAGCGAGGTCTGACCGAGCCCCCTCCGCGGGGAGTTGGCGACGCGCTGGAAGCTCACCACGTCGAAGGGGTTTGCGATCCACGCGAGGTAGGCGATCGCGTCCTTGATCTCCGCCCGCTCGTAGAACTTCGTGCCCCCGATCACCTGGTAGGCGATCTCGCGGCGAACCAACATGTCCTCGATCACCCTCGACATCGCGTTCGTGCGGTAGAACACGGCGACCTCCGCCCTTGAGGCGCCCTCGTCGACCAAGCGCTCGATCTCCCCCACCACGAAGCGCGCCTCGGCGTGCTCGTCCTCGAGGCCGTGCACCCTTATCGGCGAGCCCGCCCCCTTCTCTGACCAGAGGCGCTTGGCGATGCCCCCGCGGTTGTTGGCGATCACCGCGTTCGCGGCCGAGAGGATGTTCTGCGTGGAGCGGTAGTTCTGCTCCAGCTTCACCACCCTTGCGTCGGGGAAGTCGTCGGTGAAGTCCAAAATATTGGATACGTCGGCTCCACGGAACCCGTATATAGACTGGCTGTCATCGCCCACTACCGCCAGGTTGCGGTGACCGGGGATGTTCACGCGCTCGCCTCTCGTGGGCGCGCGACGGCCACCACCTACGAGCAGCTGCAGCAGCCGGTATTGCGCGTGGTTGGTGTCCTGGTACTCGTCCACCAACACGTCCTTGAACATCTGGGCGTACCGCTCGCGCACGTCCTCGTAGAGCTCGAACAGGTTCACGGTACGTAGCAACAGGTCATCGAAGTCCATCGCGTTCATGCGGTGGAGCTCGCTTTCGTACAGCTGGTACACCTCGGCCACGACCTGCTCGAAGGGGGAGCCGATCGCCTGCGCGCACTCATCTGCCGAGAGCAGCTTGTTCTTGGCCTGGGAGATCTGGCTGTGGACCGCCGCGGGGGCGAAGCGCTTGGGGTCCACCCCCACCTCCTCGATACACCGCTTCACCATCCGCCGCGCGTCCGCCTGGTCGTAGATCGTGAAGCGCTTTGTGTACCCCAACCGCTCGCCGCTGGCGCGCAGGATGCGAGCGCAGGCCGCGTGGAAAGTCATCAGCCACATGCCCCGGGTACTGCCGCCGAGCAATCGCTCGACGCGGCCGCGCATCTCCTGCGCGGCCTTGTTCGTGAACGTGATCGCGAGTATCTCGTTCGGGTGGGACTGGCCTGTGAAGATCAGGAAGGCGACCCGATGAGTGAGCACGCGCGTCTTGCCGCTCCCGGCTCCCGCGAGGATCAACAGCGGACCCTCCCCATGAGTCACCGCTTCGCGCTGGGGCTCGTTGAGTCCTTCGAGCAGCGTCTCCACGCGCTCGGCTTGGTCGTTGTAGGCCACTCACGGAGCATAGAAGTGGGGTCGGCCGCGAGCAGGTGGCTGCGGTATGCCCGCGAATCGTCGTGCGGTCGTAACGTTCACACCATGGCCGCCACGCCCCTCACCGACGAGGTACGCGCCACCTGCGCGCAGATCGCAGCCGGGGCACAGCACGTGCGCATCGATCTCGACGCAGCCGCCGAGGTACAGCCGGCCAAGCCGCCCGCGCTCGACCCCGAGCGCCACTACCTGGAGGGGAGTCCCGCAGACGTGGCCGACTACATGCTCACGCTCGATGCGATCAACTTCGGGTCGGGCTGGTTCCCGACGCTGCGCAAGCGCATGGCCCATGGTGAGCCGGTGAGCGGGTACTTCACGGTGTCGTGGAATCTCGCCGACCACGTACGCACCCACGGGCCGCCTACGAGCGCGTGGCTGGCGCAGGTGAGCGCGCGCGAGATCGCCACCATCCTCGATCAGGCACCCGACAACGAGCTGATGAGCCTGTACGCGCAAGCGCTACGTCAGTTGGGTCGGTTCCTGGAGAGCCCGAACGGGGCGACGGGAACCACGGCCTCGGGGAAACAACCGCGACGAGCGCTTGACCTCGTGGCCGAAGCGGGCGGATCGGCGGAGCGTCTGGCGGACATGCTCGCGCGCGGCATGGCGATGTTCGACGACCGCGGCTTCTACAAGCGCGCCCAGATCGTCGCCAACGACCTCGCGTTGGCCGGCGTTGCCGAGCTCCGCGACCTCGACCGCCTCACGATCTTCGCCGACAACCTCGTCCCACACGTCCTGCGCTGCGACGGCGTGCTCGTCTACGACGACGAGCTGGCGGCACGCATCGACGTGGGTGAGCGCCTGCCGCTGGGAGGCGCCGAGCGAGAGATTCGCGCCTGCGCCGTCCACGCCTGTGAGCTCATCTCACAGCGCACAGGCGTCCCTGCGCGTCAAATCGACACGTGGCTGTGGACCCGCGGCCAGGCGCCCGAGTACAAGGCCCGGCACCGGCACCGCTGCCGGACTGTGTTCTACTGAGTCACCCACCAGCGGGGCTGGGACCCTTCACCGTGCGCAGCACCCTGACCTCTGCGGCGGGCTCGACTGGATCGACGTGCTCGCCAGATAGCTCAGCGACCGCGCGCTCGAGCGCGGAGATGCGGCTTGCGAGGCCCTGGATCGCCTCGGCTATGGGATCGGGGAGGTGGATCCAGTCAGCGTCGGGGCCCTCGGGGCGACGGCCATCGACACGGACCGGGTGACCGGGATTACCGACTACGGTCGAGTTGGACGGGACGTCGGTGATGACGACGCTGTTCGCCCCGATCTTCGCGCCGTGGCCGACCGTGATCGGGCCGAGCAGCTTCGCTCCCGAGCCGATCGTGACGTTGTCCTGCACGGTGGGATGGCGCTTGCCCGTCGCAAAGCCGGTTCCACCCAGCGTCACGCCCTGGTAGAGGGTCACGTCGTCGCCGATCTCGGCGGTCTCACCGATCACGACACCGGAGCCGTGGTCGATGAACAGGCCCTTCCCGATGCGGGCGGAGGGATGGATCTCGATCCCTGTCAGCGCCCTCGAGACGAGCGCGATCGCGCGGGGCAGCAGCGGCACTTCGGCAGTGTGGAGCGCGTGGGCGACGCGGTGCGCGAGCAGCGCCTGGATGCCCGGCCATGTGACGACGATCTCGAACGTCTGCACCCCGCACGCCGCGGGATCGCGGTCGCGCGCTACCGCCACGTCCCGGCGCAGCTCCCTTGCGACCCGTGCCACAGTGTCGATGCCGAGCATGGAGAAAGCGTAGCGGGCCGAGAACCCATCTCGATATGCCTCACCCCTATCGGCTGAGGTGCTGGGTCAGAGGCCCACCCCTTCTGGGTGAGAGTCCCTCAGGTGGGCGCGAAAAAGGCCTGTGAGATGTAGCGCTCGCCCGAGTCGGGCATGATCGTGACGATCCGCTTGCCGGCGTACTCGGGACGAGCGGCCACCTGCAGGCCCGCCCACAGCGCCGCGCCGCAGGAGATCCCCGCCAGCAGACCCTCGCGCCGCGCGCACTCCCACGCGGTCTGGATGGCGTCATCGTCGGACACGGAGATCACCTCGTCGATGATCTCGCGGTTGAGCACGGGCGGGACGAAGCCCGCGCCGATGCCCTGGAGGCGGTGCGGGCCTGCGCGCTCGCCCGAGAGCACTGCCGAGGAGCGCGGCTCAACCGCCACGACGCGCAATTGAGGGTTGCGCTCGCGCAGGTACTCCCCCACACCAGTGATCGTGCCGCCCGTGCCCACCCCGGCGACGAGCACATCCACGCGCCCCTCGAGCGCTTTGTCTATCTCGGGGCCTGTGGAACGACGGTGGGCCTCCGGGTTGGCGGGGTTTGAGAACTGATCTGGCAGAAACACGTCGGGCCGGCGGGCCATCGCCTGGGCGGCCTGGACCGCCTCCCCCATACCTCCAAGCGACTCGGTGATCTCGACCTTTGCGCCATACAGCTTCAAGAGGATCTCGCGCTCGCGGCTCATGCCTTGGGGGAGCGTGAGCACGAGGTCATACCCCTTTGCCGCGCACACGAACGCAAGCGCGATGCCCGTGTTGCCGCTGGTGGCCTCAACGATCGTCGTGCGCCCCGGCTCGATCTTCCCTTCGGACTCAGCCGCCTCGATCATTGCGACGCCGATGCGGTCCTTCACGCTGCCGCCCGGGTTGAAGGCCTCGAGCTTTGCGTATAGCTCGACCCCGCTGTCCTGTGCGGGCGTGCCCTGGAGCATCCGCGTGAGCCGCACGATCGGCGTATCCCCCACAAGCGCAGCAATGTTGATCGGGATTGAGCCCATCTACCACACGACAATAATGGGCTATCTGTTCCCGTGGGGCGAGGGTGCTTGCCAACTCGCACCCGATGCGCTGGGCGGCGGCTCAGATGTGGTACATGGAGGCGCCCGCCTCGCGCGCTTCGCGCTCGATCACGTCGGCGATGGTGGTGGCAGCGAGCACGTCGCGGGCGGCCTTCGAGGCGTCGCCGAAGACGCCCTCGGAATCGCGGCCGAGCGGACCGTCGAGCAGCTCCACGATCTCGAGCACAGTCACCTCGGAGGGGTCGCGGGCGAAGCGGTAGCCCCCCTTGACACCTCGCTGGGAGCTGACGACACCCGCGCGGCGCATGACAGCGAACAGTTGCTCAAGGAACTGCACCGGCATGTCGCGGCGCCGCGCGAGCTCACCGATCGGTACCGGGTCGACGCCACTTGCCCGGCCGAGCTCGGCGAGCGCGGCCACGGCATAAGGAGACTTGCTTGTGATCGAGATCATCGCGCACGCGCGATGCTACGCAACCTGCCTGCCGGGCGGTGTTCCGACGAGCCACCCCAACACGCGCCGCGCAAAGCGGACCTGGCAGAAGGGGGAGATCGGACGGAGCATGGCGGCGGGGGGAGAAAGCCCCTACAGCCAGCCGCGCTCTGTGGCCATCAGTACGGCCTGCGCACGGTCGACGGCGCCGAGCTTGCCGTAGATGTTGTGCAGGTGCGTGCGCACCGTACTCGTGGAGAGCGTGAGCTCGTGGGCGATCTGCTTGTACACCTTGCCTTCGGAGAGGCGTTGCAGCACGCCCAGCTCGCGCCCGGAGAGCGGACACGGATCGACAGCCCGCTGGCGTTGAGCGGGGGTGTTGGGAAGCTCGTACATCACGCGGCGCAGTTCCTCCGGCCCGAGCCCGAGAGCGCGAGCGCAGGAGAGCATCTCCGCGGGAGAGACGGGCGCACCGTGCGCGTAGTGGGCGAGCATGTCAGCGAGCCGCACGAACGCCGCCTCACCCGTGGCGTCTCCGTTGTGGTGGCGCTCGATCACCGTGGCTATCACCGGGGGAAGTCCCCAGCGGCGGGCCAGCACGCCACCGACCAGCGCGTGGTCCACACCGAGCTCGCGGCGTTCTTGGTGGATGCGCTTCTCGGGCGTGAGACCCCCGTTCTGAACGTCGGCGACATAACCCGGGTAGGCGTGCATCAGCACGAGCTTGCCGACGTCGTGCAGGAGGCTTGTGACGGTGAGGCGATCACGGTGCTCGTACCCAACCTCGGCGGCGAGCCTGTCGGCGGCCTGCTGAGTGGCGAGCGCGTGCAAACGGAAACGCTCAGGGGCTGTGTCCCAGCCACTTGCGCGCTCGAAGAAATCAAAGGTACGCACCCTGCTCGCAAGTCCCTGCACGGCCTGTGGGGTGAGCCGATCCACGGCCTCCACCACGGTCTCCACGCGCTCGGAAGAGCCACGGGCGTCGTTGGCGAGGCGCATCACCGCGATGATCAGCGCCACGTCAGACTCGACGGCGGTAACGATGTCGGCGGTGGCGACGTTGTCCTTGGAGATCACCGAGAGCAGACGCTCTCGCGACTCCGAGAGAGCGGGAAACGCGTCGAGCGCCTCGAAGGCCAGCATGAGCCGGCGGCCGTGGCCCTCGTTCTGGTGACGCTCACCCGATCCGCCCGACCCAGGAGCACGGTCGATGGTGAGCGAGTGTCGCTCCCCGTCGCTTCCGTGCGTTGGCTTGATGGCTGTTGCCTGCGTTTGCATGAAACCTGCCTTGACATGGGGGGCGTCCGAGCCGCCCCATTGTGCGTGTCAGGGGTCCTATCGGCAGCTTTCTAGGAAGGGTTGAGCGCTGCGTCTATCCGGCGCAACGTCTCCTCGCGACCGAGCAACGCCACGCTCTCGAAAATACCGGGCGAGACCGTGGCGCCGGCGATGGCGACCCGCACGGGTTGGTACACCTCGCGGGGCTTCACCGCGAGGCGCTCTACAACGCCCGAGAGCGCCGCTTCGACGCCACCCAGATCGAAGCTCGCCGCCGCTGAGAGCTGCTCGCGAGCGTCACCCAACACGGCGAGTCCCGTCTCTCCCAGCCAGCGCTCGCGGGCGCCATTGTCCTCCTCGGCGACACCGGCGAAGAAGAAGCGCGCGAGCGGCCAGAAGTCAGCGAGCGTTTGGATCTTCTCCTGGCTGATCGCCACCGCGCCCTCCAACAGCGCACGGTCGGCCTCTACCGCCGTCGCCGCCTCGGGGTCGACGATGCGCAGATACTCGATCAGGCGGTCGGCGAGCTCGGGGACGGGGAGCGAGCGGACGTATATGCCGTCGAGCCAGCGCAGCTTCACCTCGTCGAAGCGCGCGGGGTTGCGGCTCACGCGCGAGAGCTCGAAGCGCTCGATCAGCTCCTCGGTCGACAGCACTGTGGCGTCGTCGCCCGCGCCCCACCCAAGCAGCGCGAGATAGTTGCGTACGGCTTCGGGTAGGTAGCCGGCATCGCGCAACTCCTGCACGGAGGCGGCGCCGTGGCGCTTTGAGAGCTTCTTGCCGTCGGGACCGTGCAGCAGCGGTAGGTGCGCGTACATCGGCTCGGGAGCGCCGTCGCCGATGCCAACAGCTTTGGCGGCCTGCAGCACGAGTAGCTGCTTGGGGGTGTTGGAGAGGTGGTCCTCGCCACGCACCACGTGGGTGATGGCGGCGTCGAGATCGTCAATCGCGACCGCGAAGTTGTAGAGCACAGAGCCATCGGCGCGGGCGATCACGGGGTCGTCGAGGTGGATGTGCTCGAAGGTGGTGTCACCGCGGATCGCGTCGTGCACGACCGTCGACTCGCCTTCAGGGACATGCAGGCGTACCGCCCCCTCTTTCTGATTTCCCGCCCACCCCTCGCCACGAAAGCCACGCTCGGCCCCGTGCAGCGCCTTGTAGGCGGCCACGTCGTTGGCGGTCGCCGTGGAGCGATAGGCGTGGCCGCTCTCGATCAGAGCGTCGAGCGCTTCACGGTGGCGGGCGGCTCGGTCGCTCTGAAAGACCGGACCCTCGTCCCAGTCGAGCTCCAACCACCGCAACGCGTCGAGGATCTGCTCGACGTTCTCTGGGGTAGAGCGCTCACGGTCGGTGTCCTCGACACGCAGCACGAACGTCCCACCGTGATGTCTGGCGAGCAGCAGGTTGAACAGGGCGGTACGGGCGCCCCCGATGTGCAGCGCCCCCGTGGGCGATGGTGCGAAGCGAACCCTCATAAGATCTCGGCCGCATGCTAGTCGGCCGAGGCGATTCCGCGAAACGATGCTGATCGGCGCGCACGTATCCCCGGCGGGCGGATTGCCCAACGCCGTTGAGCGCGGACTGGAGCGCGACTGCCGCGCGATCCAGATCTTCAACCAGTCGCCGCGCATGTGGAAGCCCACGGTGTTCGCACCCGACGCCATCGACGCCTTTCGCGAGGCGATGGCGGAGAGCCAGATAGACGCGGTGCTGATTCACGCCGTGTACCTGCTCAACTGCGCGAGCGAGGACCCCGACATCCGCGCGAAGACCCTGACATCGCTCACCCACTCGCTGCGCGTCGGCCACGAGATCGGGGCAGCGAGTGTGGTGCTCCACCCCGGCTCCGCCAAGACGGGAGACCCGGCCGTGGCGGTCGCGCGTGCCGGCGAGACGATCAAGGAGGCGCTTGAGGAGAGCGAGGGGTGCCCGCTTCACCTGGAGAACACCGCGGGCGCCGGTGGGACGCTAGGCCGCTCGATCGACGAGCTGGCGGCACTACTCGAGGCCTCCGGCGGCGGCGAGCGGTTGGGCTTGTGCCTTGACTCCTGCCACCTGTTCGCCTCGGGCTATGACATCCGCACCTTCTCCGGTATGAACGCGCTCACCGAGGAGATCGACGCGAAGGTGGGGATCGAGCGGGTCGGATCGCTACACCTCAACGACTCGCAAACCCCGCTTGGCTCCAACCGCGACCGTCACGCCAACATCGGAGAAGGGGAGCTCGGCGAGGACGGCTGCTCGGCGTTCCTGTCCTCCCCCGCCTTCCAGGACTTGCCGTGTGTGCTGGAGACCCCGGGGGAGAACCGCTCGGGAGCCACGCGCGAGGAGGTGCAACTCGCGAACCGCCTACGCGAGAAGGGCATCCGCGCGCGCAAGAGAAAGCAGCGTCAGCTCCGCGAACCGAACCGCTGAGAGCAACGCTACCGAGCGTACGGATGGGCCTCAGCCTGTCGCGGCCAGCGCCGCCGAGGGCGCGAGCGCCGCTTCGAGCTCGGCGCGCACGAACGGGGTGTGCTGGACGCGGTAGCTCTCGCCGAGCCGCAGGATGCGAGTGCCGGCGCTTGTGAGCATCTCGAGCACCACCTCGGCTGCACCGCGGTGGGTGTCGATCACGTCCTTGAGGTCCTCGATCGCGCTCGCCGGCAGGCGCGCGGCGTCGACCTTCAAGCGCACGGGCTCGAGCGCGGCGGCCTGAGCGATCGACGCGGCCTTCGCCTGGCTGTTGGCGCGCGCCATCTCCTCCTCGGTGGGGGCGAACGTCTCGACCGACTGCACCACGAGGGCTGTCTTGTTCGCCTCCTTGTGGTCGACGCGACCGCGCACGAGCACCACCTGGTCGACCGCGAGCGCCGCCTCGTGCTCGG
The DNA here is from genome assembly GCA_963702905.1 of uncultured Solirubrobacterales bacterium. GTDB lineage: Bacteria > Actinomycetota > Thermoleophilia > Solirubrobacterales > Solirubrobacteraceae > Palsa-744. The sequence continues at coordinate 2,099,122 of OY969769.1, read as the reverse complement.
CGAGCGCCTTGCCGAACACGAGCATCTCCACCGACCCTTCGAGATCGTCGAGGGTCGCGAACATCATGTGGTCGCCATTGCGGGTGCGGATGCGCTTTGACTCGGTGATGATCCCCCCCACGGTCACCCAGTCCTTGTCGCGGCGGTCCGCCAATGCGGCCAGCGAACAGTCGGCCTTGGCCCGCATCGCCTCGCGCATCGGCTTGAGCGGGTGCGCGGAGATGAACAGGCCGATCGCCTCCTTCTCCACGGCAAGCAGCTGGGGCTGGTCGAACTCCTCGCTCGGGATCGGCGGGTGGCTGGGCCTGAGCAGGCTGGAGCCCGGTCCTGCACCGGCGGCGGCGCCCTGAGGCGCGGCTGAGGCGTCGAGGTCGAAGATCGACCCTTGTCCGACAAGCGCATCCTGCTGTGCCTTCTGCCCGGCCGCCTGCGCGGTTTCGAGCACTTCGAGCATCCCCTTGCGTGTCGCGCCGGTGGAGCCGAGCGCGCCGCACTTGATGAGCGCCTCGATCGCCTTCTTATTGACCGCCCGCGAGTCGACGCGCTCGCAGAAATCCCATAGCGAGGTGAACGAGCGGGCGGGCGGGGATCCTTCCCGGGCCAGCTTGATCGCCTCGACTGCCTGGTAGCCGACACCCTTCACGGCGTCGAGGCCGAAGCGGATGTTGCCCATGCGGTCGGCTCCGTCCCCGCCGGGGGGCGCGTGAACTGTGAACTCGTGGTCTGAGAGGTTCACATCCGGCGGGAGGATCTCGATACCCATCTCCTCGCAACGCGCCACGAAGAAGGGGACCTTGTCCTTGGTGGACATGACCGAGGAGATCAGCGCCGCCATGTACTCCGCGGTGTGGTTGGCCTTCAACCACGCCGTGCGGTAGGCGATCAGGCCGTAACAGGCGGCGTGTGACTTGTTGAAGGAGTAGTCGGCGGATTTTTCGTTCGTCTGCCACAGGAACTCAATCGTCTCGGGGCTGGTGCCCGACGCTCGGCAACCCTCCACGAACTCGGGCTTGAGCGCGGCCATCGCCTCGCGGTTCTTCTTGCCGATCGCCTTTCTCAAATCGTCGGCCTTGGCTCCCGAGAAGCCGGCGATCTCCTTGGAGATCTGCATGGCCTGCTCCTGATAGAGGATCACGCCCTTGGAGGACTCGAGGATCGGGGCGAGACGCTCGTCGGGGTAGGTGATGCTCTGGGGGTTGTGCTTACCCTTCGCGTACACGGGGATCTGGTCCATTGCCCCAGGGCGATACAGCGCGTTCAGCGCGACGAGGTCGTTGAATTCGTCGGGACGTACCTTCTTGAGCGCCTCGCGCATCCCCTCGGACTCGAACTGGAACACGCCGATCGAGTCGCCGCGGGCGAGCATCTCGTACGTGCGCGCGTCATCGAGCGGGAGCGTTGACATGTCCGGACGCTCTCCGGAGGAGCGCTCGATGATGTCGAGCGCGTCCTCGATCACATCGAGGTTGCGCAAGCCCAGGAAGTCCATCTTGAGCAGCCCGATTTCCTCGATCGGCTTCATCGAGAACTGGGTGACGGTGCGATAGGAGCGCTCCCCGTCCTCACCGGTGCCGGCGTCCGCGAGCTGCAACGGCACGATGTCGGTGAGAGGCCGGTCGGCGATCACGACAGCGGCGGCGTGGATCGAGGAGTTGCGCACGATCCCCTCGAGGCCCTTGGCGGTGTCGACGATCTTGCGCGCGTCGGGCTCCTCGTCGTAGGCCTTGCGCAGCGGTTCGCCTGTTTTCAAGCAGTCGTCGAACGAAGGCGAGCGCCCCATGATCGGGTCGGGGATGAGCTTGGCGAGACGGTCGCCCGAGCCGTAGTCGTAACCGAGCACGCGCGCCGCGTCACGGGTGGCGGCGCGGGGAAACATCTTGCCGAAGGTCACGATCTGGGCTACCGACTCGCGACCGTACTTCTCGGTGACATACCGCATCACGCGCTCGCGGCCGCGCACGGAGAAGTCGATGTCGATGTCTGGCATCGACACGCGCTCGGGGTTGAGGAAGCGCTCGAACAGGAGGTCGTAGCGCAGCGGGTCGACGTCGGTGATGGCCAGGCAGTAGGACACAAGCGACCCCGCCGCCGAGCCACGACCGGGACCGACGGCGATGCCGTTCTGCTTTGCGAACTTGACGAAGTCCCACACGATCAGGAAGTAGGCGTTGAAGCCCATCCGGTCGATCACGCCCAACTCCATCTCCATGCGCGCGACCGCCTCCGCCGGCGGTGGGTCGGAGTAGCGCTCTCGCAAGCCAAACTCCACCTGACCGCGCAACAGCTCGCGCTCGGAGACACCCTCGGGAGTGGGGTATTTGGGGATCAGCTGCTTGTCGAGCTCGAGTTGGACGTTGCAGCGCTCGGCGATCTCCAGCGTGCTCGCGATCGCCTCGGGCCACTCGGCGAAGGCCTGCGCCATCTCGGCGTTGTCGCGCAGGTAGAACTCGTTGGTGTCGAAGGTCATCTTTGGCGCAGCGATGGTGCTCTTGGTCTGCACGCACAGGAGCGCCGTGTGGTGGTCGTAGTCCTCGCGGCGCAGATAGTGGACGTCGCCGGTGCCCACCAGCTTGCCGCCCATCTCCCCCGCGATCCTGACGATCCCCTCGTTGCACTTGTCCTGCTCCACCAGGCCGTTCTTCTGCACCTCGAAGTAGAGGCTCTCTGGGCCGAAGATGCGCGCGAGGTCGTCGGCGTGGGCACGCGCGTCGTCCGGCCGGTCGTCGAGCAGGCGCTGGCAGAAGCGCGAAGCCAGACACCCGGTGAGCGCGATGATCCCCTCGGATTGACGCTCGAGCTGGGCGAGGTCGAGCGTGGGCTTGCCCCGGTGTAGTCCTTCGAGGAAGCCCGCCGAGGAGAGCTGCACGAGGTTGCGGTAGCCGGCGTCGTTCGAGGCGAGCAGCGTGAGGTGGTTGCGCTCGACGCGGCCTGGACCCCGCGCTGCGTGGTCCTCGACGAGGTATATCTCGCAGCCGAAGATCGGCTTGACCCCGTGCTTCAAGCAGGCGCGATGGAGCTCCACCATGCCGTTCATCACGCCGTGGTCTGTGAGCCCGAGTGCGGGCTGACCGAACTCTGCCGCGCGCTTGGCGAGCCCCTCGATCTTGCACGCGCCGTCGAGTAGCGAGTACTCGGAGTGGACATGCAGATGGGCGCAGGCGGGAGAGGTCACCGGAGGTGGATGGTATGCCTCGCAGCGGCGGAGGGAGGTGTGAGCCGCAGGGGTCTCAGACAGCCGTGAGCGACAGCCCCTGCGCGCGGGCCGTCCACTGCAGGAACATGTCGACAGAGGTTGCGTCGCCGGTCACGAGCGGGATGTGCCCGGGGGTGGCGGGGGCGCCCGCCAACAGGCATATGAGCGCGTGACTCGAGAGCGCCACGGTCGCAACCGGCTGACCGGAGGAGGTGCGGCTGACGTTTACCGGCTCTCCGTCACACACACGAATGTAGATGACAAGCCCCGGCTGTCCCTCTATCTCGAACGCAAGCTCGAAGCGACGGCCGGTGGTCCAGGATGGGTCGATCGCCTCCGACATCGCCAGTAGCAGCAGCCCGGGCCACACGTCCACTCCGGCGGCGGCGATGTCGGCAAGCGCGATCGGCTGGCGGCGCAGCTTCATGAACCGGCTCGCCCCGCGCCTGCCCTTGCGTACCCGAAGACCCTTCTGCCGGCGCGAAGCGCCACCCGCGGCAAGCTCGCTGAAGGCCGCTACCGAGCCCTCGAACGAGAAGTCGACGGGACCCGCGGCTTCCCGCGAGATCGTCGCGTGACCGGGATCGAGCGTGACGAAGAAGGCGCCGAGCTCGTGGATGTCGATCTCGTAGCTCACTGGCCGCTCGATGATCTCGGCCTGGGCGGGCAGCAGCTCGATCACGAGTTCCGCGGCCAGCTTCGCGTCGCGCTGCGCCGCGAGGCGACGGATCGCCGGCGCAAGCCATGAGACCCGCTTCTTCGGAACCATCAGCGGCCGTGACTGCAGCGCCACCGGCTCAGAGGTCACGACCCTGGGTGTGGCCGCAACCGTCGGCCGCTCCAGCGGCGGCTCCTCCTCGACGACGGAGACCTCCTCGACGGGTGGCTCCTCCGCCGGCGGCTCGACCACGGTCTGGGCCTCCGCGTGCGCGGGTGCGTGGAGTGGGCTTTCCTCCGCGTGCGCGCGCGAGTCCCCCTCTGCGGTCAACATCTCCACCTCCGCGGGCAACACCACCACAGCGCTTGATTCCTCCGCGACGGGCTCTTCCGCGAGCGACACCTCAGGAGCGGGCGAGTCCTCCACCACCTCGACGGTCGACTCGACCGCGGCGGGCTCCTCCACGAGCTGCACCTCGGGCGCGGGCGAGTCATTCTCGACCGGCGACGCCACCTCGACGGAGGGCTCGACCACAACGGGCTCCTCGACAGCCGGCTTGACCGCGAGGGGCTCCTCAACGGCCGGCTCGACCGCAACCAGCTCTTCGGCCGCCTGCTCCTCCTCCACCGCCTTGACCTCGGCTACGCGGGCGCGTAGGCGTTCGACAGCCGCGACCAGCGCGTCGGCCATCTCGCGACGGTGGATGGCCTCGCGCTCTGACTCTGGCTCGGTCGTGTGCTGGAGCAGCTCCGGAGGCGGCTCGGCGGCAAGCTGGGCACGCAAGTCGTCTGCTGTGCGGGTTAGCTCGAAGCGTAGGTCCTCCATGCGGTTACCCATCGCAGTGAGCTCGCGCACGTAGGTCTCGCGCTCCCACGTGACCTGCTGCTGTAGCTCCTCGCGCACTGCGGCGAGCTCACGCTCGAAGCCGGTGCGCAGTCCGGCGGCGACCTCCATCAGCTCGCGTACGATCGGGGTGAGGCGCGCGTCGCGCTCGCGCAGACGGGCGAGCTCGGCGTCGAGCTCACGGACGTGGGCGTCGGTCTCTTGCAAGCGCGCGCCGAGTGCCTCGATCTCACCGCGCAGCTCGCGTTGCAGGCGCTCTCCGCGCTCCTCGGCCTCGACGCGAAGCTGCTGCGCGGCGTACTCGCGCTGCTTGACCTCGCCCACGTCGGATTCGCGCTGAGCGAGCTGCTCGGCGATGCGGGCACGCTCTTGCCCAACCTCCTCGAGCCGCTGCTCGAGCGCGGCGAGATGGGTCTCGAGATTGCGCACCGCCGCCTCGGCAGCCTCGGCACGACGCATGACCGCAGGGTCGCCCTCCTGCGCGCGGCGCGCTCGACGCTCGGCCAGCACGTCCGCGGGCTCCACAGGCGCACCGATGTCGGGCGTCTCGCTCTCTTCGATCATCGGCCCGTGAGCCTAAAGGCGGGTCCGGACGGCGCCGGGGGCGGGGCCTGGTGGCGGAAGGGGTCAGGCCCCGGACGGCGCGATCAGCTGTTGCGCAGACGCCAGGCCATGCGCGACTGCAGCGACCACAGCTCGATGAAGCCGGGTGAGGCGGTCTGGGAGAAGAGGCCACCCGACTCGCCGAACGAGGCGAGCGCCTTGTCGTACACGGCGTTGGGCGACGAGCGCGTGACGACGCGGGCGTGGCCCTTGTACAGCTTGACGCCGATCGTGCCCGTTACCTGGGCGTTGACCGACTCCATGTAGGCGTCGAGGTCTTCGCGCAGCGGCTCCCACCACAAGCCGGCGTACACCAGGTAGGCCCACTGGCGGTCCAGCTGAGCCTTGAACTGATTCTGGTGGATCGTGCACACGAGCTTCTCGAGCTCCTGGTGGGCCGGCAGGACGACGGCCGCGGCGGGGGTCTCGTAGATGTCGCGCACCTTCAACCCCACGATGCGGTCCTCGATGTGATCGACGATGCCGACGCCGTGGCGGGCGGCGATCTCGGCTGTGCGTTCGAGCAGCGATACCAGCTCCATGCGCTCGCCGTTGAGGCCCACTGGGACGCCGCGCTCGAACTCGATCTCAACCGTCTCCCCCTGCTCGGGGGCGCGCTCGGGCGGCGTGACGAGCTGGAAGACATCGTCGTCGGGGGCGTGGTCGAGATCCTCGATCCAGCGACCCTCCGAGGAGCGGCCCCACAGGTTGTCGTCGATCGAGTAGGGCGCGACCTCCGTGCCGGGTGGGTGGGCCCCCTTAATTGGGATGCCGTGCTCACGCGCGTAGGCGATCTCCTCCTCGCGGCCCATCTGCCACGAGCGAACAGGCGCGATCGTGCGCAGCTCGGGGGCGAGCGTGGCGACCGTGGCCTCGATGCGGACCTGGTCGTTGCCCTTGCCGGTGCAACCGTGAGCGATCGTGTCGCAGCCGGTCTTGCGCGCGTATTCGACCGCGAGCTTGGCGATCAGCGGGCGGCCGAGCGCCGTGAACAGCGGGTAGCCGCCGCCGTAGAGCGCGTTGGCCTTTATGGAAGGGGCGACGTACTCGCGGGCGAATTCCTCGCGGGCGTCTACTACGTGGCACTCCACCGCGCCGAGGCGTCGTGCCTTGTCCTCTATCACCGCATAGTCCTCCCCGGGCTGGCCGAGGTTGACCGTGAGGCAGACCACCTCGGCGTCGTAGGAGTCCTGGATCCACTTGAGCATGACGCTCGTGTCGAGGCCACCCGAGTAGAGCAGCAGCACGCGGTTGACGTTCTCGGGGTCGGCCTCGTAGGAGGCCGTCGGCGGCGGGAGGTTGTCGGGGAGCGGTGTCAAGGCGCGGAAGGTTATCCGGCGAGCGCCCCGCCGAGCCGAGCGAGCGCCTCATCGACATCGGCGGCCGTGATCGTGAGCGGCGGCAGCAACCGCACCGTGGCCGGCCCGGTGGCGTTGACTATCAGCCGTTGCTCCAGCAGCGCACGGCGCACGACCTCGGGCGCGGAGACGTCGATCTCGCAGGCGAGCATCAGCCCGCGCCCGCGCACGGACAGCACGTGCGGCAGGTGGGCAAGCCCCTCGGCGAGCCGGGCGCCCTGCTCGCGCACGCTCATGAGCAGCGTCTCGCTGTCGGTCTCCTCCAGCGCGGCTAGCGCCGCGGCGGCGATGACCGGGCCACCAGCGAACGTAGAGCCGTGGTCGCCAGGCTGGAGCGTGTCGGCGAGACGCGGGCCGGTGATGAGGGCGCCCATCGGCAGTCCTCCCGCAAGCGCCTTGGCGGAGGTGATGGCGTCCGGAACGACACCCGTCTGCTCATAGGCCCAAAGCGTGCCGGTGCGACCCATTCCGCACTGGATTTCATCGAAGACGAGCGCGGCGCCGTGCCTGTCGCAGGCCTCGCGCGCGCACGCGAGCACCTCCTCGGAGAGCACGTTCACCCCCGACTCCCCCTGGATCGGCTCGAGCAGCACCGCGGCGGTGCGGTCGTCGATGACGGCCGCAAGCGCATCGGGCTCCGCCGGGACCGCGCGGAAGCCAGGGACCAGCGGGGCGAACGGCGCCTGCTTTGACTCCTGCGGAGTGGCCGAGAGCGCGCCGTACGTGCGCCCGTGAAAGCCGTTGTGAACGGTGACTATGTCGCCCGCATGCTTGGCCTTGCGCGCGAGCTTGATGGCCGCCTCGTTGGCCTCGGCGCCGGAGTTGCAGAAGTAGACCTTGCCGCCGAGGCTAGACCCGGAGAGGCGCTGCGCGAGGCGCATGGCCGGCTCTGTGTAGAAGAGGTTGCTCGTGTGCATGAGCTTGCCGACCTGCTCGCGAACCGCAGCAACAACCCTCGGTGGACAGTGGCCGAGCGAGGTGACTGAGATGCCGCAGAGGAAATCGAGGTACTCGACACCGTCTGCGTCCCACAGCCGAACGCCCTCGCCGCGCACGAACTCGACCGGGAGACGTGCGTATGAGGCGACGACGTGCACCCGCTCCAGATCCTGTAGCTCGGCGAGGCTCATGCGGCGAGCCCCGCATATGAGGTGGAGGTGCGTGTCCTCACGCCGAGGCCTGGATCTTCGTGCCGATCCCGGCGTCCGTGAACAGCTCCAACAACAGTGAGTGTGGGATGCGACCGTCGATGATGTGGGCGGAGTTGACGCCACCGTTGATCGCCTGAACACAGGCGGAGAGCTTCGGGCGCATGCCGCCCTGCAAAGACGACAGTTGCGCGTCGACCTCCGTGGCTGTGGCCTGGCCGATCAAGCTGTCCGGCTTCTCAGGGTCGGCAAGCCAGCCGGGCACGTCGGTCAGGAAGACGATCTTGTAGGCGCCAAGCGCGCCGGCGACCGCGCCGGCGGCCTCGTCGGCGTTGACGTTGTAGGAGTTGCCGTCGCGGTCGGCGCCGACGGAGGCGATGACGGGGATGTAGTCGAGCGCGACGTGATGGAGGACGTCGACGTTCACGCGCTCGATCGAGCCGACGAAACCGATGTCCTCGCCGTCGGGACCCTCGCGGCGGCTGACCCTGAACAGTGAGCCGTCATCCCCACAGAGACCAACGGCCGGCTGTCCGTGGCGGCCGAGCCGCAAGACGATTTCCTTGTTGACCTTGCCGACAAGCACCATCTTCGCGACCTCGACGGTGGCGGCGTCGGAGACGCGCAACCCCCCCACGAACTCGACGGGGAGCCCGAGACGCTCCATGTAGGAGGTGATGTCCGGACCGCCGCCATGGACGACGATGGGGTTCAGGCCCACGTACTTGAGCAGGACCACGTCGCGGGCGAACTCCTCGCGCAGGTCGGGGTCCTCCATCGCGGCGCCCCCATACTTGATGACGACCGTCTTGCCGTGGAACTCCCTGATGTAGGGGAGCGCCTCAAGGAGCGTGGCTACGTCGCGCATAGGTCCCCTCATGTCGTGTAATCCGCGTTGATGGTCACGTACTCGTGAGACAGGTCGGAGAAGAACACCTCGGTCTCCGCGCCGTCGCCTGGAAGCGTGATCTCGTACTCAACTTCCTTGCACTTGACGGCCTCTGAGAGCGCGGCCTCGTCGCAGTCGATGGCCACGCCGGCGGCACAGACCTGGATTCCCTCGATAAAGACGTCGAGCGGGAGGTGCCCGCCATCGAGCCCACCGCCGCCGAGGGCGCCACCGACGGCCTGGACGATGCGGCCCCAGTTGGGGTCGGCGCCGTGCAGGGCGGCCTTGACCAGCGGCGAGTTGGCGACGGCGCGCGCGGCGGTCTCCACACGACCGTCGTCGCCACCGCGCACGACAACGCGGGCGATCCGCCCGGCGCCCTCGCCGTCAGCCACCATCAAGATCGCGAGCTGGCGCATGAGCGAGTCGAGCGCCTCCCCGAAGCGCAGCTCGTCATCGCTCTCGGGGGCGATCGCGACGCCGCTCTCCCCCGAGCAGATGAGCGCGGCGGTGTCGTTGGTGGAGAGCTGGCCGTCGACGGAGCAACGGTCGAATGACCGCTTCAGGCACACCGACAGCAGCAGCTCCACCGTCTCCGGGGCGAGCTGGGCGTCCGTCTCGACAAAGCAGAACATGGTCGCGAAGCGCGGTGAGATCATCCCGGCGCCCTTGCACTGCGCGCTCAACCGCACCTCACCCGAGGGGAGCGAGAGGGAGAGGTTGGCGCGCTTCTCAAACGCGTCGGTGGTCTGGATCGCCTGCTGAAAGCTCACGTCCCCGGGTTGCGAGAGCTCGCGGCTGGCGGCCAAGATACCCCGCAAGGCCTTGTCGACCGGGAGGTAGTCGGAGATGCCGCCGGTGGAGCCAAGCAGCACCTCGGAGGGGTCGATCCCGAGCGCCATCGCCGCCGCGCCCTGGGTCTTGGCGGCGTCTTCCATCCCCCGTTTGCCGGTGGCCGCGTTGGCGCAACCGGAGTTGGCGAGGATCGCCCGCAGGGACGAGAGCGTGCAGCGCTCGCGGCTGAGCATCACCGGAGCCGCGGGGGCGGCGGTGTCGGCAAAGCGCGCGGCGGACACCGGGCTCTCGGCGTCACAGATCAACAGCCCGAGGTCGGGGTTGCCCGAGGGCTTGATGCCACAGGCGACGCCGGCCGCGCGGAAGCCGGCGGGAAGGCCGGCGTCGGGGCCGAGGTCTGTGACGTGCGCGGGCGCCTCCACCCAGCGCGAGTGAAAGAACGGCTGCGGGGGGCCGGCGGCGGACTGGTCGCCGCGTATCTCGGTGCCGCTGCTCACGACAACCCCGTGGTCTCGTCGAAGCCGAACATCAGGTTCAGGTTCTGGACGGCCTGCGAGGAGGTGCCCTTCCACAGGTTGTCGATCGCCGACAGCACGACGATCTTGCCGGTGTGGGGCGAGACAACCACGTGCAGGCGGCAAATGTTCGTTTCGCGCACATCCCTTACCTCGGCAGGCTGCGGCGCGACCTCCACGAAGGGCTCGCCGGCGTAGGCGTCCTCGTACATGACGTCGAGCTCGTCCTGCTCGATCGGGCGACTGGGGGTGACGTAACAGTTCACGAGCTCCCCCTGGTCGAGCGGCACGAGATGGGGCGTGAACTGGACGCGCAGATCGGGGCGGCGCGGGTCGAGTTCGTCGAGCTGCTCCTCGATCTCCGGGGTGTGGCGGTGGTGGACGATGTTGTAGGGGAGGATGTTCTCGCCGCTGTTCGAGAAGTGGGTCTGCCATGTGGCGCTCCGCCCGGCGCCGGAGAGTCCCTGCTTGGCGTCGATCACGAGGTCTGCGATCAACCCCGCGCGCGCGAGTGGCGCCAGGCCGAGCAGCGAGGCAGTGGGGTAGCAGCCGGGCGTGGCCACGAGGTCGGCGGCGGCGATCGCCTCGCGGTGAAGCTCCGGCAGCCCGTAGGAGGCGTATTCGAGCAGCTCGGGGTGCGGGTGCGGGCCGTACCACCGCTCATATGTCTCGACCTCCCCGAGCCGGAAATCGGCGGACAGGTCCACCACGCGCACTCCCCGCTCGCGCAACGCGGCGACCACCGGCGCGGACGCCGCGTGGGGGTAGGCGACGATCGCCGCCTCGACGTCCGCATGACGGTCGAGGTCGAGCTCTTCCAGCAGGAGCGGCACGCGGTAGCGCGGATACATCTCATTCAGCCGCTTCCCCGCATCGGCGCGGGCCGTGACCGTGCGCAGGTCGAACTCGGGATGCCGGTAGAGCAGGTCGGCGGCGAGCGCCCCCGCGAAGCCCGTTGCGCCGGCGACGAGAGCGCTAGGCACGCAGCTCACCCCCCAGCTCTTCGAGCGCCTGCACGATCCGCTCGCGCAGCGGCGCCACGTCGGCATCGGTGAGCGTGCGATCGGGGGCGCGGAAGGAGAGCGACAGCGCGAGCGAGCGCTTCCCCTCGCCCACCTGAGCGCCGGTGTAAACGTCGAACACCTCCACCGCGTCGAGCAGGTCCCCGCCGGCAGTCCGGACCATCTCCGTCGCGCGCACGGCGGGAACGTCCTCGGGCAGGACGACCGCCAGGTCAAGGCGCAAGCCGGGGTAGGAGATCACATCTTGATAAAGATTTTGGCCATAAGCTCGCGCGATAAGTCGATCCAGCGAGAGTTCCGTCGCTGCCGCCCCCTCGATGCCCCACTCGCGCGCCACGAGTGGGTGCAGCTCGCCAAGCCAGCCGATCTCCTCGCCCTCGCACAGGACCGTCGCGGCCCTACCCGGATGCAGGAAGGGCTGCGTTGCTGCCTGACACTCGACCTCCACGCGCAGGGCGGCGCCCAGAGCTTCGAGGATCGCCTTGACGGCGAACAGGTCGGCCTTCGGCGGGTCCGGCGCGCCCCACGTTGCGGGCATCACGCTCCCACTCAACAACACACCAAGCGAGCAACGCTCCACGACCCCCGTCTCCCGCAGGCCACGCGCGCCCATGGCCGCGGCGGCCTCGTCGCCGTCGCCACTCGGCCCCGACTCGTCGGCGAGCACGAAGCAATTCCCAACCTCGAAGATGCGCACATCTCCCATCCCGCGCGCCGAGTTGTGCGAAGCGACGTCGAGCAGCGAACCGAGCAGCATGGTGCGCAAGGTCGATTGATCCTCTGATAGGGGATTTTCGAGCGTCGCGGCCCGCTTGCGCTCGTCCCCCTCGGGCAAGCGCAAGCGGTCGTACAGCCCGGGCGGCGTGAACGTCCAACCAACCGCCTCGTACAGGCCCCGACCCACCAGCGCGTCGACCGCGCGGCGGCGCAACTGCTGCTCGGGCGAGAGCCTCCCGTAGGCGCCCCTACGGGCCGGAAGGGTCGTCGGCAGCGCCTCCAACCCGTGGACACGCGCCACCTCCTCGATCAGGTCCGCCTCGCGTGTCACGTCCTCGCGCCGCACCGCCGGCACGGTCACCTCGAGCGCCGGCTCCCCCAGCTCGCACACATCGAAGTCGAGTGCCCTGAGGATCTCCGCCTGGCGCACCCGCGGCACCGGCATGCCGAGAATCGCCTCCACCCGGTGCTCGCGCAGCTTGATCGTCTGCGCGGGCTCCGGCTCCCACGCCACGTCGATCGTCCCGTCCCGCACGGTCGCCCCACACAGCTCGACCATCAGTTGTGTGGCGACGGTCTGAGCGTACATGCACTGCTCGGGCGCCAACCCCTTCTCGAACCTCCCCGACGCCTCGCTGCGCAACCCCAGCGCCCACGAGGTGCGGTGGATGTTCGGCCCGCTCCAACTCGCCACCTCCATCAGCACCCGGGTCGTCTCCGCCTGCACCTCCGAGCGCTCCCCACCCATGATCCCCGCGATCGAGGTCGGGCCGTCCCCGTCCTCGATCACCACCATCTCGCCGTCGAGCGTCCGCGTTTGACCGTCGAGCGTCACCACCTGCTCGCCCTCGTGCGCTCTCCGCACCGTCAGGGCCCCGCCCGCCACGCGGTCGAGGTCGAAGGCATGCAGCGGCTGCCCCGTCAGCAGCATCGCGTAGTTGGTGATGTCCACCACGTTGTTGATCGGCCGCTGCCCCGCCGCGCTCAGCCTCGCCTTCAACCACGGCGGCGACGGCCCGATCTTCACGTCCTCGAACACCCTTGCCGTGAAGCGCTTGCACAGGTCGGGGCATTCGACCTTCACCGTCGCCGGGAGGTGTTGTGGTTGTTCGTCAGGGGGGACTCGCGCGTGCGCGCGGGACTTACCGTTGAGTCCGCGCGCGAGTCCCCCCTTGAGGGAATACCCACAACCTCTCCGGCAGCTACGCCACCCGGGGGCGTCTCGGCCGGCACGGCCGGCTCATCCGCCCACGGCTCGACCGCCAACGGGGCGCCGGTGGCGGCGTGCAGCTCGCGCGCCACGCCGTACACGCCAAGGCAGTCGGGGCGGTTGGGCGTGATCTCAAGCTCGATCACGTCGGTCGAGATGGCGAGCACGTCCTCCAGTGGCGTGCCTGCCGCGAGCTCCACCTCGGGGAGGATCTCGTTCAGCACCATGATCCCACTGTGGTCAGCGTCGATCTGCAGCTCATCCGCCGCGAGGATCATCCCCGCCGACGGCACCCCCCGCAGCTTCGCCGCCTTGATCTTCGTGCCGTCGGGCATTCGTGCCCCAGGCAGCGCCACCGCCACTGTCTGACCCGCTTCCACGTTGGGCGCCCCACACACGATCCCCGCCGGCTCATCGGCGCCGACGTCCACTTTGCACACCCTCAGACGGTCGGCGTCGGGGTGTGCCGCCACCGTGAGCACCTTTCCCACGACGAAGTTGTCGATCGACGGCACGCCGTGATGGAGGATCGTCTCCACCTTCGTCCCCGTCATCGTCAACCGCTCCTCGATCTGAGCGGTGTCTAGATCTGGTGAGCAATATTCCCGTAGCCAATTGAGGGGCACTCTCATCCGAACTGCTCCAAGAACCTGAGATCGTTTTCGTAGTAGAGACGCAGATCGGGGATGCCGTGCTTGAGCATTGCGATCCGCTCCACCCCCATACCCCAGGCGAAGCCCTGCACCTTCTCGGGGTCGTACCCGGGGGAATTGGCCTCAGTGGTGGGGACGTATGAGTACACGTTCGGGTCCACCTCCCCCGCACCGAGCACCTCCAACCAGCCCTCCCCCTTGCACAATGGGCAGCGCGAGCCGTCCGCCATGAAGCCTTTGCCTGAGCAGTTGAAGCAGGAGACGTCCACCTCCACCGAGGGCTCGGTGAAAGGAAAGAAGTGCGGCCGCAGCCGCACGTCCCGCTCATCTCCGAACACGGTCTTGGCGAAGGCGAGCAGCGTGCCCTTGAGGTCGGCCAACGTGATGTCCTCGTCCACCGCCAAACCCTCCACCTGGTGGAATTGGGGGGTATGGGTCGCGTCGCTGTCGGGCCTGTATACCCGCCCTGGGATCACCACATATAGCGGCGGTGGGTGGGTCTCCATCGCGCGAATCTGCATCGGAGAGGTGTGCGTCCGCAGGACCACACCGTCGGAGACATAGAACGTGTCGGTCTTCGCCCTCGCTGGATGGGTCGGACCGTGGTTGAGCGCGTCGAAGTTGTAGTGGACCGTCTCCACCTCCTGCCCCTCGAGCACCGTGAAGCCAAGGCCCAGGAAGATGTCCTCCAGTTCGCGCATCGTGGCGGTGAGCACGTGCAGCCTCCCCACCGGCTCCGCAGGCGTCCCCGGCAGTGTCACGTCCACCCTGTCGGCCTTCAACCGCTCGTCCAGCTCACTCGCATCGAACTCTGTGGCGCGAGCCTCGATCAGCGCCTCCAACGCCTTGCGTGCGTCGTTCGCGGCTTTGCCCACGAGCCCCCGCTGTTCGGGCTCGAGCGTCGCGACACCGCGCAACATCTGCGGCAGCTCGGCCTTACGCCCGAGGTAGCGCACCCGCAGCTCCTCCACGGCCTCGCTCGAGGAGGCCGCCTCGATCTCACCCTGCGCCTGTGCGCGCAGCTCTTCGATCCGCTCGATCATGACGCCCGCACCCTAGTCGAGGACCGTGTCGTCTCGTAGAGCGCCACCGTCGCCGCCATCGCCGCGTTCAACGACTCCGAGGCTATGGGGATGTGGGCTGTGTGCTCACAGGCGCCCACCACGTCGTCTGGCAGGCCCTCGCGCTCGGCGCCCACGAGCAGCGTCACCGCGGGCACGGCGGCCTCCGCGCGCCCGTCGGTATCTGCGCTCTCGCCGAGCGCCTCCACGACGCGGGCCAGCGAATCGCCGGCATGAGCAACCAGCGCGACCTTCTCCCCCGGCAGCTCTCCCACGCCCTCCACGCGCGCGATCGAGACCGCGAAGATGGCGCCCATGCTCGCCCTCACCGCCTTTGGCGAATGTGGGTCGGCGCAGCCCGGCCCGAGCGCCACCGAAGAGGTCCCGAAGGCGAGCGCGGAGCGCAGCACCGTGCCCACGTTCCCCGGGTCGGACACCCCGTGCAGGTACACACACAACGGCCCCATCGGCTCACTGAGGCGTTGCTCGTAGACCCCGATCGCCCGTGTTCCCGACCCCAACGTGGAGACCCCCGCCAGCACGTCGGCCTCGACGTCCTCAAAGTCAGGACCGCCGATCGCCGTGCCCGCCAGTCGGAAGCCTTCGACCGCCGGCCTGCCCGCGGCGATGGCAGCCGCGATCAAGTCCTCGCCCTCGGCGAGGAACAGGCCCGTGCGCGCACGGTCGCGGGAGCGCTGCAACTTTCGCAGCTCCTTGATCCTGGGGTTTTGTTGTGAGGTGATCATTTGTCCTTCATTGTCCTATGGGGGTGTGACGGTTCTCGGCGCGCCCCCCTTGGCCAAAAAAAAAGGGCGCCGGTCCCGAAGGAGCAGCGCCCGAGAGGTCCTCTGTCGATTGCCGTCAGGCAGCCGACGCCTCGCGGGCGGTCTCCACAAAACGTCGGAAGGTGTCGGCGTCGCGAACGGCGATGTCCGCAAGCACCTTGCGGTCCAGCTCCACGCCGGCCTTTGCGAGGCCGTGCATGAGCTGGGAGTAGCTCATCCCGTTCTGCCGGGCGGCAGCGTTGATGCGTGTGATCCACAGCCTGCGGAAATCGCGCTTGCGGTTGCGCCTGTCGCGGTACGCGTAGGCATCCGCCTTCATCAGCGCCTCCTTGGCCCGCTTGTAGTTGGAGTTCGCTTCGCCGCGGAAACCCTTGGTCAACTCAAGCGTCGCGCGACGCTTCTTCTTGGCGTGAACCGACCGCTTGACACGCGTCATTTGCCCACTCCCAACAGCTTCTTCACGCGGGGCGTGTCGTGGTCGGAGAGCATCAGCGGTTTGCCGAGGTCACGCTTGTGTTTGGGCGACTTCTTCTCAAGAATGTGGCTCGAGAAGGCGTGCCTGGCCCTCACCTTGCCGGAGCCGGTGACCTTGAAACGCTTCTTCGCGCCGCTGTGTGTCTTCATCTTGGGCATAGAAATTGAAGATCGAGGGTCCCGGCTCGCCGACCTGCGGTCGGCTGCGCCACCCTCGAGGCGATGATTATGACACGGCGGGGTCGGACACGCCGTTCGGACTGTCCTCGGGCACCGCGGAGTCCGCCGGCGCCTCGACCTTGACCTTGACCGCGCCGTCGGGCGAGGCCTCTGCTGGAGTAGCGGCGGGAGCGCCATCGGACGGGGTGTCGGCGGGGGCGGCCGCAACAGCGCCATCCGATGAATCGAGCTGGCGTGGCAGTCCCGTCCGCCGGCGCGGCGCCATCAGCGGCGTGGTCGGCTCCGTCCGCCTTGCCGGCGAGCACGGCCTTTGAGGGGCCGAGCATCATCGTCATGTTGCGCCCGTCCTGTGTGGGGCGTTGCTCGACGGTGCCGAGCTCTGAGAGCTCCTCGGCGAGGCGGTCGAGGATCATCACGCCGCGCTCGGGGTGGGTGACCTCGCGGCCACGGAACATGATCGTGATCTTGACCTTGTCCTTGTGGCGCAGGAACCGTTCCACGTGGTGCTTCTTGGTGTCGTAGTCGTGCTCCGCGATCTTCGGACGGAACTTGATCTCGCGGATGGTTATCTGTTGCTGGTGCTTGCGCGCCTGCTTGACCTTCTGGGCCTGCTCGTACTTGTACTTGGAGTAGTCGAGTACGCGGCACACAGGCGGTTTGGCCTCGGGGGCCACCTCAACGAGGTCGAGGTCGCGTTCCTGGGCGAACTTGACCGCGTCGGGGGTCTTCATCATCCCGACCTGGTTGCCCTCGTCGTCGATCACGCGCACCTCGGGCACGCGGATGCGCTCGTTGATCCTCGTGAGGTCCCGCTCGGGGGGCCGTCGGTCGAACCTGCGTGGGACGGCCACTAGATCAAAATGTCACGCATCAAGCGAGAGCTGCGCGTGCGGGGGGTTGGTTCGAGTCTTCAATGTTGCCGAGTATAGCTGGAGGACCTCCTCCAGCGAAAGGCCGCCGGCGTCGCCCGAGCGATGCTCCCGCAGCGACACCGTCCCATCGCTGGCCTCGCGGTCGCCGACTATGAGCATGTGAGGGATCTTGCGCAGCTCAGCCTCGCGGATCTTGCGGCCCACCGACTCACCCCGGTCGTCGAGCTCCACGCGTACGCCCGCGCGGCGCAGGCGCTCCTTCACCGACTGCGCGTAGTCGTTGAGACGGTCGGAGATGGGCAGCACGATCGCCTGCACCGGGGCCAGCCACAGGGGGAACTCGCCCGCGTAGTGCTCGATCATGATGCCGATGAAGCGCTCGTAGGAGCCGAACAGCGCGCGGTGAATCATCACGGGGCGGTGGTCTGTGTTGTCGGCGCCCGTATAGGTGAGGTCGAAGCGGGCGGGCATGTTGTAGTCGAGCTGCACCGTGCCGAGCTGCCACGAGCGCCCCAGCGAGTCGGTCATGTGCATGTCGATCTTCGGCCCGTAGAAGGCTCCATCGCCCGGGTTGAGCTCGTAGTCGAGGCCCTGCGCGTCGAGCGCGTTGGTGAGCGCCTGCTCGGCGCGATCCCACAGCTCGTCGTCTCCGACTCGCTGCTCCGGGCGCGTGGAAAGCTCCAAACGCACGTCGAAGTCGAACAGCTTGTAGGTGGCGAAAGCGAACTCCAAACACCCCGCGACCTCCTCCTGGATTTCCTCCTCGGCGCAGAAGATGTGGGCGTCGTCCTGGGCGAAGTGACGCACACGCAGCAGCCCATGCAAGACGCCCGAGGCCTCGTTGCGGTGCAGCAGGCCTGGCTCTGAATAGCGCACCGGCAGGTCCCTGTAGGAGTGGCGGGAGCTCTTGAACAGGTGGGCGTGGCCGGGGCAGTTCATCGGCTTCACCCCCATCTCGCGCTCCTCCACCTGCACGGTGAACATGTTCTCGCGGTACTTGCCCCAGTGCCCGGAGGTCTTCCACAGCTCGGCGTCATAGATGAGGGGTGTCTTGACCTCGCTGTAGCCACGCTCAAGGCCCATCTCGCGGGAGAGCGACACGAGCTGGTTGTACATGCCGGTGCCCGCCGGCAGCCAGAACGCCGCGCCGGGTGAGACGTCTGAGAAGTGAAAGAGGCCCAGCTCGCGCCCGAGCTTGCGATGGTCGCGCAGCGCCGCCTGCTCCAGGCGCTCCAGGTGCTCTTGCAGCTGCGCCTTCGTGTGGAACGCCGTTCCATAGATACGAGTGAGCATCGTGCGTTTCGCATCGCCACGCCAGTAGGCGCCCGCGACCGACTGCAACGTGAACGCACCCACGGTCTTCGTGGTGGGAGCGTGCGGGCCGCGACAGAGGTCGGTGAAGGGGCCGTTCGTATAGAGCGAGACGGTTTGCAGCGGCGCGTCAGCGGAGGCGGCCGATACGAGGTCGTCGATCAGCTCCACCTTGTAGTCCTGGCGTTCGCCGACGAAGCGCTCGCGGGCCGCCTCGGGTGAGACGTCCTCCCGGTGAAAGCTCTCCCCCGCCTTGACGTGCTCTGTCATGCGGGCTTCGATCTGGGGAAAGTCCTCCTGGGAGATGGAGACGCCGTCGGGGAACTCGAAGTCGTAGTAGAAGCCATTGTCGATCGCGGGGCCGATCGAGATCTTCACTCCGGGGTAGAGCTCCATCACCGCGGAGGCGAGCACATGGGCGGCGTCGTGGCGGATCAGCGCAAGCGATGGGTCGCCGCTCTTGGCGGTGAGGATTGCGACGTGGGCGCCGTCAGGTAGCTGCCTTGCCAGGTCGCGCACCTCACCGGCTTGCTCGGCCTCGGGGTGTGAGACCTCGATCGCAAGCGCCGCTTTCGCCAGGCCCGGCCCGATCGCCATCGCGGCATCCGCGCCGGTGGCGCCGTCATCGAGCACGAGCGCCTTTCCGTCGGGGAGAGTAACCGTGATGGACATCGCGCTTCAGGCTACCCGGCCGGCCTTGCGGGCGCTCTCGGCGTCACACCCTGAGGAGCGGATCGAACGTTGCCGCGAGTCGCTCTTCCCACCACTTCTTAGGGCACCCTAATTCTTGTGATAGCTTGCACACGGTAATCCCGACCGACGCAATCGGATATCGCTCGCGCTGTGCCGTGCGAAGCCGATCGACAAGCCTTTGGAGGAAGCACCCAAGATGAACAAGATCAAGCTCTCGATCGCCGCGCCAGTCGCCCTGGTGGCAACCCTGCTGTTGAGCTCATGCGGTGGATCGGCAAGTACCACGACCAGCGCCACTTCCACACACGAATCGCTGGCAGGCCAGTCGATCACGCTCTACAGCGGCCAGCACGAACAGACGACGGCGCTGTTGGCTGCCGCCTTTGAAAAACGGACAGGCGTAAAAGTGAAGGTGCGTCCCGGCGACGAGGCGGAGCTCGCCAACCAGATCATGCAGGAGGGCTCAAACTCCCCGGCGGATGTCTTCTACACCGAGAACACGCCCGCACTGGAACACCTGCGTGAGCAGAGCCTGCTGGCTCCTGTCGACGCAGCGACCCACGCCGCAATCCCGCCCGGCTACAGCTCGATAAAGGGCTACTGGGTGGGTGTGTCAGGACGCCTATCGGTGATGGTTTACAACACCAAGCAGATCTCCCCCTCCGACCTGCCGAGCTCGATCCTCGCGTTTTCCCAGCCCAAGTGGAAAGGCAAGCTCGGCGTCGCTCCGTCGGAGACGGACTTCCAGCCCCTGATCACCTCCATCACCAAGCTCAACGGCAGCACAGCCGCTGAAAAATGGCTTGAAGGGATCAAGGCGAACAGCAAGATCTATCCCGACAACGAGACGGTCGTCTCCCAGATCAACAACGGCGAGAGCGCGATCGGACTGATCAACCACTACTACTGGTATCGGCTGCGCGACGAGGTCGGGCCGAAAGGCTTGCATTCGGCGCTGGCGTACTTCGCCCCGCACGACCCCGGCAACCTGCTCGACGTGTCCGGCGCGGCGGTGCTGAAGTCGAGCTCGCATCAAGCCGCGGCGCAAGCCTTCCTCGCCTTCCTGGTGAGCGCCGAAGGCCAAGAAGTGCTCGCGCACAGCCACAGCTACGAGTACCCACTTCGCCCGGGCGTGAGCCCCGCGAAGGGGCTGCGACCCTTCATGGCAATTGAACCGGCTCCCATCACGCTCTCCGAACTGGGCGACGGATCGGCTCCGCTGGAGCTCGAGCAGAAGCTCGGGTTGCTCTAGGCGCCTCACCGCAAGATGAACATGCTCGCCTCCCCCGCCCCTCGCGCGATAGATCGCTGGACGCGCGTGTGGGCGGGGCGACGGCGTCTCCCTCTGGCGACTGCGCTCGGCGCGGCATTCGTGGGCGCCCTCGTGCTGCTGCCGCTGGTGTTCCTGATCGTCGAGGCCCAACAGTCCGGTTGGGGTGAGATCGAACGGCTGCTACTGCGCCACAACACCGCCGTGCTGCTGTGGAACACGCTACGCCTCGTGGTCGTGAGCACCTCCCTCTGCTTCGCCATCGGGGTGGCGGCGGCATGGTGCGTCGAGCGCACCACGATCCCGGCCCGGCGGCTGTGGACTGTCGTGATGGTGCTGCCGCTGGGCATTCCCGACTTCGTGGTGGGCTTCGGGTGGGTCTCGATCGACCATGGGCTCCACGGGTACTGGGCGGCGATGATGATCATGACCCTGTCCCTCTACCCGCTTGTGTTTCTTCCTGCGGTTGCCGGCCTGGCGGGCGTCGATCCGGCGCTCGAGGAGGTCGCGCGCAGCCTCGGCATGGGCCCCTGGAAGGTCTTCTTCAAGGTGACCCTGCGCCAGATGCTCCCGGCGGTGCTCGGCGGCTGCCTGCTGGTGACGCTTGGCCTGTTGGCCGAGTATGGAGCGTTCGAGATCCTTCAGTACCAGACGTTCACAGTGGCGATCTTCACCGAGTTCAAGCTCGGGTTCGACACCGCCGCCGCATGCGCGCTCTCACTCGTGCTGGTGGCGCTCGGGGTGGCGGCGCTCGTCGGCGAGCTTGCGCTCGTCGGTCGTGGGCGGCTCGCGAGAATCGGGGCCGGCGCGCGACGCAATGCGCCGAAGGTGGCGCTCGGAGCCTTCACGGCGCCCGTTCTGTTGGGGTTGCTGGCGCTTGGGGTTTTGGCGCTCGGAGTACCTGTCGGCGCGCTGGCCTACTGGTCGATCCGCGGTGGCTCCACAACGCTGCCCTCGGCCTCGATCCTGACCGCCGCCTCCCACACAGCGGAGCTCAGCGCGGGCGCAGCGGCGCTCTCGACGATGCTCGCGATCCCGGTGACGATCGCGGCGATGCGCCACCGCAACCGTGTGTCCACGACGATCGAGCGCCTGGCGTTGCTGCCGCAGGCGCTCCCCGGGTTGGTGGTTGCGCTCGGGCTCGTGTCGTTCTCGGTTCGCTACGCCCTGCCCCTCTACCAGAGCGCGTTGGAGCTGATCGTGGCCTACGCGATCCTCTTTCTGCCGCTCGCTGTCGTGGGCGTGCGGGCGGCGCTGGCGCTCGCGCCACCGCGCCTGGAGGAGGTCGGACGCTCGCTGGGCCGCCGCCCCGCGATGGTGAGGCTGACGGTGACGCTACCCCTGATCGCACCTGGCCTTGGCGTGGCTTTCCTGCTGGTGTTCATCTCCTCGTGCACCGAGCTGACGGCGACGCTGCTGTTGAGGCCAACCGGGATCAACACACTCGCCACGCAGTTCTGGGTGTACACCAGTGACTTCTCCTACGGCGCGGCCGCTCCCTACGCGGCGTTGATCGTGGCCATCTCTGCGATTCCCGCCTATCTGCTCAGCCGCCGCATGGCCGGCCTGACGAGGAGGGTGCAGCCGTGAGCAAGGCCGGCGCACTGGAAGTGAAAGACCTCTGGAAGGGCTATGGCTCCACACAGGTGCTACAGAGCGTCAACCTCCACGTGGCGCCCGGAGTGCTGAGCGCGGTGCTCGGGCTGTCCGGCTGTGGCAAGACGACGCTCCTGCGGGTGATAGCGGGCTTCGAGCGAGCCCAGCGCGGGCGGGTTGCGCTGTCGGGCTGGGTGCTTGACGACGGGCACTCCTACGTCCCGCCCGAGCGACGTGAAATCGGATACGTGCCGCAGGAGGGAGCGCTGTTTCCCCATCTCGACGTGCAGGCGAATGTCGGGTTCGGGCTATCCCGTGCCGAGCGGCGCGGAAGCGCCGTGAGCGATCTGCTGGAGATGGTGGGGTTGGGAGCACTCGCCAAGCGCATGCCATACGAGCTGTCGGGTGGCGAGCAGCAGCGCGCGGCGCTCGCGCGCGCGCTCGTTCGGCGACCGGCGCTGCTGCTGCTCGACGAGCCGTTCTCCTCGCTGGACGCCACATTGCGGGGCACCGTGCGCGAGGAAGTCAGCGCGCTGCTGCACCGACAGGGAACCACGACAGTGCTTGTCACGCACGACCAGGAGGAGGCGCTCTCGCTCGCGGGCTCCGTGGCGGTGCTGCGCGACGGGACGATCATCCAGCAGGGAAGCCCCGCGGAGATCTACGGTGCGCCAGTCGATGCGCGCCTCGCGGGGTTCCTCGGAGACGCGAACCTGATCGAAGCCACCTTCGTGGACGGGAGTGCACACACTCCGCTTGGCACGCTGGAGTTGCGGGGCGGAGCTTCCACAGCATCCACTACCACAAGCGGCGTCGTGATCGTGCGACCGGAGCAGCTACGCGTGAGCGTCCACGTGGAAGACGGCGTCCCGAGTGGAGTGGTCGAGCAGTGCCGCTACTACGGGCACGACGCGCTCATGCGCATACGCCCCGACGAATCCACAGGCATGCCGCTGTTGCTCGCGCGCGTGCACGGAGAGCAGGCGCTGGCGATCGGCACGCCCGTCGCTGTGACGGCCACGGGTGTCGTCAGCGCCCTCGACACGATCCACGGCCAGGCGCAACGTCTGCCGCCTGAGCGTGTCGCCGGGAGCCCGCGGCTTAGGTAGCCGCGAGATCCTTCGCCGCACTGTCCAGTTCGGAGTCAAGCTGCTTGGCATCGGCCTTCAATTCCTTTTCGGTGGTCTTGCGCGCACGCGTAGCCGCCTTTTCGATCTGCTCGCCGAGCCTTGACCGTCCGACCACGATGAGTGTCGCCTGGCCCTCGTCGAGCAGCTCGCCGTAGTCCTTGAGGTCACTGCGTGACATGCCACGCCACAAATGGCCCGCTACGCCCCCCGCGGCACCGCCGACGACGGCGCCGGCGATGATGGAAGGCGGGAAGAGGATGCCAGCGAGCGCGCCCACGGCGATGCCGGTCCAGGCACCATGTTGGGTGGGCTTCTCGGTCTTGTGCACCCTCACCTTGCCGTCTTCGTTCTTCTCCACCACCGCCGCGTCGAACGTGCCGATGAGGCCCGCCGCGTGCAGCTCGAAGACAGCCTCGTAGTCGAGCTCGGCGTCGGGGATGGTGTCGTAGGCGGCGAGGAATACGAACACTGGTTGATCGGCCATCGTGGGCTCCTCTCGGTGGTGGTGGGCACCACCGACGCTAAGACGCGACAAGCGCGGGCGCATCATCTGGATCGGGTGATGACCCGCCGGGTCTCATAGAGTGTTCGCGAATGACGAGCCCCTACGAGGACAACCACCCGCAGGCGCGGGCAACCGACGCTGCCCCCGTGATCTCGCTGCGGGGGGTGGTGAAGCGCTACGGGGAGATCACCGCCGTGGACCACCTCGACCTCGAGGTGCCACCCGGCGTGTGCTTCGGGTTGCTGGGACCCAACGGGGCAGGGAAGTCGACGACGATGCGGATGCTCACCGCGCAGACGCTGGCTGACGAGGGGGAGCTGTCGGTGCTGGGGTACGAGTTGCCGCGCGAATCCAAGCAGTCGCGCCTCGAGATGGGAGTGGTGCCCCAGCTGGACAACCTCGACGTGGAGCTCACGGTGCGCCAGATCCTGATGGTGTTCGCGCGGCTGTACCGGGTCCCACGGGGGGAGCGACACGAAGCGGTGGACCGGGCGATGGGGATCGCCAACCTCGTGCCGCGTGCCGACACGATCGTGAGAGAGCTCTCGGGCGGGATGCGACGGAGGTTGCTGGTGGGGAGAGGATTGATACACCGGCCACGACTTGTGCTGCTCGACGAGCCCACGGTGGGACTCGACCCGCAGATCCGCCAGGAGCTCTGGTCACTGATCGACGGGTTGCGCGCGGAAGGCGTGACAGCGCTGATGAGCACCCATTACATCGAGGAGGCGGAGCGACTGGCGGACACGGTGGCGGTGATGAACCAGGGAAAAATCATCGCTCAGGGAACCCCCGCGGAGCTCGTGAAGCAGTATGCGGGAGAGCAGGTTGTCGAGGTGTACGGAACGCCCGACCACCTCGCCGAGGTGAGCGAGCTGGCGGCTGCCAACGGGTGGTCTAGTCGCAGAAGCGGGCCCGCGGTGGCGATCATGCGGGCGGAGGAGCTCAACGGGGAGGGGCCCGAGGGTGTGCGCAGGCCCGCCAACTTGGAGGACGCGTTCGTGGCGTTGACGGGAGAGGAAATCGAATGAGCACACACGCGCAAGCCGTGGAGGGAGCGACCCAACAGCCGCACCGCATCCGCCGGCTGGAACCGGCGGCGCTGGCGGGCGTGATGAGCCGGGACGTGGCGATCTTCGGGAGGTACTGGAAGGCGACCACGTTCTCCTCGATCGTGCAACCCACGATCTACCTGTTGGCGTTCGGGCTGGGTTTCGGCTCGCTGCTCCCCCACATCGCGGGAGTGAAGTACGAGCAGTACGTCGCCACGGGCGTGGTGGCCACCGCGGTGCTGTTCTCCTCGGCCTTCCCGGGAATGTTCAACACGTTTGTGAGGTGGCAGTTCCAGCGCACCTACGACGCGATCCTCGCGGCGCCCGTCGACGCGGAGGAGCTTGTGACCGCAGAGATACTGTGGATCTCGATCCGTGCGGGCGTGTACGGGATGGCTCCGCTGATCGTCGGATTCGCGTTCGGCCTGGAACCCACCCCGACGATGCTGCTGGTGCCGTTCATCGGCTTCATCACCGGCTTTGGCTTCGCCGGGTTCGGGGTGACAGTGGCGGCGGTGGCGAAGACGATCGACAACTTCAACTACATCACGAGCGCCGTGCTCACGCCGATGTTCCTGGTGGCGGGAACCTTCTTCCCGGTGTCACAACTGCCGGTGGTGATGCGCACGATCGCGAAGGTGAACCCGCTGTACCACTGTGTGCAGTTGGTGCGCGATGCCTCGCTCGACCGGCTCGTGCCGGCCGATCTGGTGCATGCGGGCGTGCTGGTGGTTTTCGCCGTCGCCATGTGGCGGATTGCTATTTGGCGACTGGGGATGCGGTTGGTGGACTGAGGCGAAGCTCGCAAGCGGTTATTCGAGCCAGCGCGCCACGCCACCGTGGTGAGAGCAGGTCCCGCTCCTCGATTCGCTGAAGCTGTAAGTGCCGTCTTCGCATTCCGCCGTCGCACCGGGCGGGGCGGTAGAGCCGCTCTCGGGACTACAGACCGTGTTGCCTGCCGAGTTGACGTATGTGCCGTTCGTACATTCTTCGGATGAGGAGCCGGACGTCGGAGATGGTGCGCTTTTGTTGCTCGCTTCGGATTTTTCTTCCCTTCTGCGAGCTTCCGCTTCTACTTCCGCCGTGCTCTTTTCACGGGTGACGATGATCGTCTTTCGCGCAGACCGACGCCCGCTGTGGGTGGCACGAACCGTGACATGGTTGTCGCCGAGATGGAGTTCAAGCGTCTTGCTCCAGTGGCGCCCGTGAACCGAGGCGCGATGGTGATTGACCGTGACCTTCGAGCCGGACGTGACCGTTCCGCTGATCCTCGCGCTGGAGCTTTCCGACGAGAAGCTGCCTACGTCGAGGTGAAGCGAAACCGGCGACGCCACCGTCGCGACCGCCACCGCAGTTTCCACCGCGGACGGTTCGCCTTTCGATCCGGCGTCAGCCGATTCGCCGCAGCCTGCTAGGGCGATGGCTACGACAGCTAGCGCGGCACACACGAAAGGCACGATTCGCCTTGTACGCAAACACCGCCAGGACGATCGTGAATCGCTCTCGCCCGAGGGCCTTGGCTCGCTCGGCATTTTCACAGCGGTGGGATCATAGACACATTTCAATCTTCGGGCGTTGACCGAAGATCGGTGGACAGTTTGGGGTCGCACGTTGCCTTAGTTATGTTCCGTTACTCGCGGCAAACTACGGATCGGGAACTCCATGGATCTCTGCGCAGCGATCACCGATAGGCGTCTCATTAGCTTTGTTTACGACGGACATCCGCGAATCGCGTCCCGGCTGCCTTTGGCAGGCACCAGACGACAGGCAACGCTGTACTGCGCGCCTACCAAATCGCGGGTACTAGCAACTCAAGGACCGTCCCGCTGTGGGACTTGTTCCTCGTCGAGAAGATGACCGACTGTGCCATTCTGGATGAGACTTTCACGTCTGATCCGCCCTTATATGTGCGCGGGGACAAGCACATCGGCGAAATCTACTGCCAGCTCTAGTCTCGGTCCTGTACGGGCGGGCTTACCGTCACCGTTGGCGAACGCCCGCCAACTTCTCATTCACGTGATGCTCAAGTGCCCGGAACTGCTCGCGAGCGTCGGCACCGCTCACTGCCTCGACTTCGCGGTGCCGACGACCTTGGCTAGACCAGCACGCAGTTCATCAACAACCGTATTCCAACTCAGGGCAAGTTCCAGCCGCTCGGACATCGACCGTCGCCGCGCCTCCAACACCGCGTCAGGCCTCGCGAGCGGATCGCGAGCGGAGGGCACGACGTGTCGGTCGGTGGGCTGTTCGGATTTCTTCATGACCAGTGGGCGATACTGGGCTCGAACCCCTGGCTGGGGTTCGGCTGGGCGTCGGTCCCTCTTGTTTGCTGGGGTCCGATGCTCTCAACCTCCGTGTGCCGCGGCCCAGGGTGGGTGGCGGTCTGATGAGGGCTTCTGGCTACCGCGTCGCCGTACCCACCAGCAGCTCGCACGGCCCGGTGAAACCATCAGCGTCCTCGAACTCGCCGAGCGCCTCTCCGACCTCCTGCCATGCCCGCTCCCGACCATCCTCGTCCAGTCCCGCCAGCATCTGGTGAAGGGCGCCGAAGGACTCGCGCTCGAAGCGCAGACACTCGACGGCCGAAGCCATACGCAGCGGTGAGCGCAGAGCCTGGACCTGAACGTCGCGAAAGCCGGCTTGCTCGTAGGCGTCGGCGAGGATCCCCTCGCCGCCCAGGCTGAACGGTCCCGGCTGGCCGGGCAGCGGCGGCCCCAACTCGGCCCGCCGCCGAATGATCCCGACCGGCACCGAGAAGAACCTGTTGCTCTCGGGCGTCGAGTAAACGACCGCTGTGACCCGCCCACCAGGGCGCAGCACGCGCCGCATCTCAGCCAAAGCACCCTGTTGGTTGGGGAAGTAGATCAGCCCGACGCGCGATATGACCGCGTCGAACGACGCGTCCTCCACGCCCGCGAGACTCTCACCGTCCAGCTCCCGGGTCTCCACGTTGGCCAAGCCGGCATCGCGCGCGGCGGCGGCGGCGTACTCAAGGATGGCGGGTGAGATGTCGGTGGCCAGCACATGCCCCTCGGGACCCACGCGGCGCGCCGCGGTCAGCGTCTGACCTCCGGCGCCCGCTGCCACGTCGAGCACGCGCGCACCGGGCCCAACGCCGGCGTCGTCGAGCATCGCCTCGGTCGCCGGACCCAGCCAGCTCTCCAGCGTCGGACCCCAGCGGTCCCAGGCCGCGGCCGCCTCCTGCCACTGCTCCCGCGTGGTCGCCTTGAACTTGTCCGGGTCGAACGTTGGTGCCGCCACGGCTGCCTCCTCGAATAAGCATTGACATTACGCGGCGGTCAGCTCGATCCCACCTCCACCCACCGCGGCCCGAGTCTATTCACGATCGTCGCTCCCAAAACATTCTATTCGGGTTCGCGCACCGCCATCGGAGAGAGCCGCGCGGATGAGGAAACCGAGACCAAGACGCTCACAGGCGAGCCGTCGGCGTTCAATTCTGGCGTCGCACATCCGGGTGCGCGCTACTATAAGTATGTGACCACCAGGGTGCCCACATGAAGGTCGTGACCGTCCGGGACTTCCGCGACCATGCGTCTGAGATGTTCCGCTCCGATGATGTGATCCTCGTCACCCGCGAAGGCTCCCCTGCGGGCTTCTTCCTGCCCTGGGATACGCCCGACGTGCCGGTGGAGGTTCGCCGCGAGGTCTTCTTGCGGCTTTCGGAGCAGATTGGAACTGAGATGGCCGCCAAGGGCGTCAGCGAGTCAGAGGTCATGGACGATTTCGCTGCCTCCAGAAATCGTCGCTGACGCGAACGTCGTCCTCTCCGCGTTGATCGGCGGCCGCGCCCGCCTCATCCTCGCCTCGCCGCACGGCCCTTCGTGTGTCTCAACCCAAGCCGTTGCCGAGGAGATCGCGCGGCATCTCCCCCGCCTCGCCGCCAAGCGCGGCCTCGATGAAGCTCAACTGCTTGCCGCGCTCCAGGTGATGCCGATCCAATGGAGGCCCGCCGCCGACTACGAAGACCAGCGGGAGGAGGCTGAGAAGCGCATCGCCGAGCGCGACCCTGACGACTGGCCCACAGTCGCGCTCGCCCTCATACTCGACCTACCCATGTGGTCCCAGGACAAGGACCTCACCGTCGCCGGGCTCGAAGTCTTCACGACCGGCGACTTGCTCGACGCGCTGTCGAAGATCACTCCAGACGAGTAGTCGGGAGCCGAGCCGCGCTTGAGCCCGGCTGTCGCGACGAGCCGTCCAACGCTCGGCGAGCACCCTGTCGGGCACCTCCACCGACCGCCTCGGCGTGCGCTCGCATCCTCCAGCCCCAGCAACATGTGGGAAGAATGTGGGAAAACGGCCTTTGGTAGCTCGCGATCGTTGCCATCCCTTACGCAAAAGCCCCGTATTCACGGGGCCTTTTCGATGGGCGATACTGGGCTCGAACCGCTGACTGGGGGTTCGGCTGGGGGTCGGTCCCTTTTATTTGCTGGGGTTCGATGCTCTCAACTAGCTGGGATTTGCTCGGAATGGAACCTTGAATGGAACCTTCGGCGGGGCCGGACTGGCTGACCCGAATCACAGCGTCCGGGTGGTCCGGCGCATTGCGTACAATACGCTACATGTTGATCGTGACAGATGTCGTCGGACGCCACTGCTCGGCCCCCCATGCCGTCCGGCACCTGATTCGCGCGAGGCGCCGTCGCACAGAACGCGTCAACCACGGGCCCGCCGGCGTCGTCTTCGCACCAACGCAACGGAATACGTCGCGAGGCCGGCAACGATGACCATCATGATCGCCGGCATAGTCTTCGATCAGAACCACTACGACAAACGCGGCGATGTGCTTTATCTCAACGTAGGCGCTCCTCGACCGGCGGCGCGTAGCCTTGAGATCGACGGCGGACATGCGGTCCATTACGACGAGTCCGACTCCGTAATCGGCCTGACACTGCTGAACATCCGGCGTACGATCGAGGCGAAGGGATATGTGGACCTGATCCTCCCGGTCGTACATTTAGTCGATGCGGCCAGCCTTCGGGAAGCGTTCGCCCTCCATCATCGAAACCCGAGCACCTTGGCCCCCAAGTTCCCGACGGCCAATTCAGGGATCTGTGATGCCCACTAAGTCCGATGACTACCTCCGCGAGATCGAAGAGAAGGTCAAGGCCGAAGGCCCGGAGGCAGTCGCGCACTGGGAGGCCCTCAATACTCACTTCGCCATGGCCCGCGACGAGTCCGAGATCAGTTGTGCCGATGACGAAGTCGAGGCAGTGGCCGTTGAGCGGATCAGAAGCGGCGCTACTCAACGTACTCGGGATGGCGAGACAGCTTTGGCAGAACTCGGCATCGACGTGTGTCGAGCATTAGGTCCGAAGCGCGGCGTACCATCCTCTACATGCTGACCGTAGCCGAGGTTGCCGACCGTGTGGGTAAGGACCCCGAGACCGTGCGCCGCTGGATTCGTTCCGGGCGACTTCGCGCACGGCGAGTAGGCAGACGCCACGCCATCAGCGACCAGGATCTGCGGGCCGTCGAGGATGAGCTGTTCCCGATGGCCGAGCTGCCCGACGACTGGAAGATCGGCGACGACGGCTCGCCAGCGCCGAACTGGGTCGCCGCGCTGCATCGCTCCCGCCGCGACCACTGACCGTGCTCGTCATCGACGCCTCGGTAGCTATCGCGGCGTGCCACACGCCCGTCGGCTTTGCGAGGTTTCGTGGACACGAGCTGGTCGCGCCTCAGTTGATGATCGTGGAGGCGAGTTCCGTGTTCCACGAGATGTCCTGGCGGGAAGCCATCAGCAAGCAGCGCGCGAAGCAGATGCTCACGCGCCTACTCAAAGCCGACATCGAGATTCGCACGCCGAAGGGCCTCACCGAGGCCGCCTGGGGCGTCGCCGACGAGCTTGGCTGGGCCAAGACCTACGACGCGCAGTACGTCGCGCTCGCACGGATGATCGATTGCAAGCTGGTGAGCATCGATGAGCGTTTGCTCCGAGGAATCGCGCGCCTTGGAATAGCTATCCGGCCCCGCGAAATCTGAGCGACACGAGACGCGAGCCTACGGTAGGAAAAAACGACCTGGAAGCGTAGTTATGTCGAGCCGCTCAACTTCCCCAGCCCGCTACCGCCTACTTGAATTTTGCGAATAGAAAGTGGCTCACAAGTATCCATATAGCGAAGTAGCCAAAATAGAATGGTGCAACAAATTCCCGCTTGCCCACCTCTTTTCTACGCGCATTTATGTGCTCCACCTCTGCCCAAAATGGCCCGAGGCATACAATTGCGACCAAGAAAAAAAGCCACGTCGCGACATCCTTCTCGTCAGCAACAGTTGGATGACCGTTCGCGAGTATCCCGAGAGTGTCCGACTCTCCCCGTACAGCTCCCGCGACGAACACGAGCAGCGTCACGGGACCCCAAAACCCTAGGTCTTCGTTGCTTTTATATACCTCTTGTACGGTTCTAGCCTGAAATATCATGGCTAGAGACAAGATAGGAATTATTGTGGCCACCGCCTGGAAGAACGGCAGGCCCGGCATATGCTCCGCCCGAGATAGTCCCGTCGGTATGCGTGTATGCAGTGTCGCGATTAGTTCGGCCCACGTCATCAAGCGAGTCTGCATTGTCTAGCCATTTCTAGATAGAATCGACACCCAGCTCTATGAGTCATCACAGAGACTACTGCGGTGACACCTCGCGGGATTGATTACGAAACGCCCGATCAACCATCACGCTGATTGACGGCCTCGACGCCGCGCACGACGATGCAGCCAACCCGCCGGACAACATCACGATGATGAAGCGGGCTGCTCCTTGATAGGCCACCCGAGCGCTCGGGCCAGGTTATGCACAAGGGCTACATCAGGACCATCCCAACCCGTCTCAGCCCAACACTCAACCCAGATGCTCAACCCAATACGCGGGGCCTATTTTGTGAGAAAAATCACAAGCTAGTGGCGCTACCGGCGGCAAGACGCTGCTGGGGCTGGGCATCCGGGCCGTACTCGGGGCCGCAGAAACGCCGCCTACGGGGACGCACGCCCCGAGCCCTTGCCATGCCCCTTCTCGGCAGGTCACAGGCTTGAGCGAGCACGCTTACCCTTGGCTGGCAAGGGCAACACAAGGGCAAAGGGCTATCGGCCAGCTTTCACATCAGCCCTAAGCACACAAAAACCCTGCAATTTGCAGGGCTTTTGCCAGTGGGCGATACTGGGCTCGAACCAGTGACCTCCGCCTTGTCGAGGCGGCGCTCTCCCAGCTGAGCTAATCGCCCTGGGAACCTCATCAGCCTATCAACGCGCACCGCTCGCCGGATCGCCCACAAGACGCCTAGATCAGGGGAGGATCAGGACTTGGCCTTCGGTCCCAACGCCACCAGATTCCGCTCTACCAGCGCCCGCCCCGGGCGAGCCTACTTTGCCGCCCGCTTCTGCGCCGGCGCCGCCGTTCGATTCGTAGCCATAGGGCCTCGCTTCGCGGCTTTCTTCGCCTTCCTGGCCTTATATCGAGGGTGATTCTTCCGTTTGCTGTGGCGATTCCCCTCCGCCTTCCGGCGAGGCTTCGACCCCAGGATGCTGGACCCGCAATTCGCCTTCTGCCCCTGTCGTAGGGCTCCCGCCGCCCGCCTCGATTGTCTTGACTACTTCGGAGACGGTATCGGAGGAGATCGCGAAGCCCACGCCGGTGCTGCCGGGCTGAGACCCTTCGCTGCGCGCGGCGTCGCTGGCGATCTGCGAGTTCACCCCGATAACGTCGCCTTGAGCGTTGAGCAACGGGCCGCCGGAGTTACCGGGATTCAAGGGCGCATCGGTTTGAATCGCTCCCTTTATCGCCACACCGTTTGGAGCGGCGATTTCGCGGTCGAGCGCCGACACGATGCCCTTCGTGAGCGTCTCATCGAGGCCGTAGGGGTTGCCAAGCGCATAAACCGTGTCACCGACTTGTACCGAGCTGGAACTGACAAGTTTCAGGGGCTGCAAGCCAAGCCCTTCCGGATCTACCTTGATGAGCGCAAGGTCGCTGTTCGGATCGGCGCCCACCACACTTGCAGCGCGGCTCACACTCGAGGACTTGCCGGGGCTCACGGTGATGCCCGATCCTTCGGAGATCACGTGGTCGTTGGTGAGGATGAGACCTTCGTTGTTGAGCACGATCCCCGTCCCGCTGTCCACACCCTCCGCGGTGACCGCCTTGATCAACACCACACCCGAGGCATCGCGTTGATAGACCTGGGTGGCACTTGGCGTCGTGGCCGATACCTCCTTCCTCGCGGCGCCCGTGACTGCTGCCGGCGGAACAGCGACAGCATGGACCGGAGCGCTCCCGCCCGACCCGCGTGACGCGGCGAAGAACACGCTGGCGGCAACAGCACCGGTGAATGCCGCCAAAACTATGGGAAAGAAGAGACGCTTCACGAGAAACCTCCGACGTGGGGATCTCAGTGTGCGTGCTCTTCATCTACGGGCGCTAAGACAATTCGAAATCGACGCTAATGACCTTCGAAAGACTTCATAACGAAATGCAAGACGTCGATAGGGTTCGCTTGCGCGCGCTAGGTGCGAGCAGAGCCACCCATCCGTGTCCCGGCCGCTACGCTACACAGTGCCCTGGCGACGTGGCGGAGTGGCTACGCAGCGGCCTGCAAAGCCGTCCACACCGGTTCGATTCCGGTCGTCGCCTTAGATGAATCGCCTTTATCGCGAACGCTCCCAGCCGGCGGCGGACCCGACGCGAACCGAACATATGGCCAGAGGCAGTGGCGATCAGCTTGGGCCCTGAGAAGAGACTCGCTGGACGAAGTGGGTAAGGAAGGGCAGGGCGCCCCGCCGTTCGTATAGGCGCATCGCGTCGGTGTTCGTCGTGATGACACCGATGAGCATGTCATCGATCTCAAGCTCCCGCAGCGTTGCCTCCGCAGCGTCTAGGAGAGCCGACCCGATCCCCCTCCCACGCGCGTCCGGCAGCACAGCGAGGATCGCGAGTTCGGCCAGGGGATCCGAGGCGCTCCAGGACGCCGCAAAATCGGCGCCAGAATAAACCCGAACAAAGGCGTAACCGACGTAGCGATCCTCCTCTCGAGCCGCCAGCACAAACGAATCCGGCTCGCGAGCCAGCCGTTCGGTCTCGATCCGCTGACGCACCTCCCAGGCTTGCTCGAACGAACGCGCCCGGTCGTGCAGGTGGGGCGTGAGCGCGATGTGGTGCTCGTAGAGCGCACGCCACACCGGCTGGAGATCGTCCAAGCGGTCGGCGGGCATTGAAACCACCGCGAAGTTGGTCACGGGGGAAGCCTCCCATACGTGGGATCAAATGTGAGTCGGCGTGGTCCGATTGAGCCAAGCGGCCTTCCTTGGCCTCCCGACTGCTACGCTCTGTAGCAATTATGGCGAGTCGTAGGATCCCACAGCGAGAGCTACGCAACAACATCGCAGAGGTGCTTCGCGACGCCGAGTCCGGCACGGAGTTCACGATCACCGTGCGCGGCCGCCCTGTCGCGCGCCTGGGTCCAGCCGATCATCCTCGTGAGCGCAAGACGGATATCGATCGCGACACCTTCCGAGCGATCCTCACGGATACCCCCGTCGACGATGCCTTCTTGACGGATGTCGCCAAGATGCGCACTGACGAGGAATCTGCCGGTGATCCATGGGATCGTCATTGAGTAGGGCCCTGCTCGATACATCCGTTGTCATCGACGGCTATGCCTCGCTTCAGGCCGATGACATACCCGAAACGATGGCCATCTCGGTGATCACGCTGGGTGAGTTGCGAGCTGGTGTGCGGCTCGCAGGGGATCCCTCGGCCCGCGCCACTCGCCAGAGACGGCTCAACGCGGTTCGCGACACCTTCGAGCCGATCCCCGTGAACGAGACCATCGCCGAGCATTACGGTGACGTGCTCGCAGCCGCGCGTACCGCCGGACGCACCACAAAGGCAACCGATCTGCTGATCATCGCGACAGCGGCCGCAACCGGCCGCACGCTGCACACGCTCGATGAGCGTCAGGCGGCACTCGCACGAGCCGCCGGCGTGGCCGTCAAATCGAGCACCTAGCACCTCCGCTTGAGACAACGGGCAAACCCGGTCGTCGCCTCTAAGCAGACACCGGCCGAGGCCCGCTGCACATCACTCGCATCCACACCACCTGCCCGCCGTCCTCGCGCAGGAAGGCCTGTTGCTCGTAGACGAACGGGCCATTCGCTTCGGTGCCGTACACGCGCCAGCCGACACGCGCTGTGTCCTCCACCGTGGCGGGCTCGGTGGGCTCCACGCGCTCGACGTCCCGCTCGGGATGCTCGAACCAGGCGCGCAACACCTCCTCCACGCCGGCGGGGTCGTCTGCCTCCCATGTTCGCTTCGGGGTCATCGCCCGGAAGTCGACGTTTGGGTGCAGGAGGGCTTGGGCGCGGAGGAAATCTCTTGCGACAATCGCCTCAACGAGATCGGCTGTGACGCTTGCTGGTATCTGGGTCATGGC
The DNA here is from genome assembly GCA_963702905.1 of uncultured Solirubrobacterales bacterium. Lineage (GTDB taxonomy): Bacteria > Actinomycetota > Thermoleophilia > Solirubrobacterales > Solirubrobacteraceae > Palsa-744. The sequence goes on along the minus strand of OY969769.1, from coordinate 2,064,146 downwards.
GGCAGTTTCTCACCCACGGTCCTCCCGGTCAACGGCTGCCGGGAGGGAAAGCGCATCAGGTTGGAAACCCGCTGACCACATCCCCACGGCACTCCAGCGGTTCCCACCCGCGATGCGGGGGTAGTTCAAGGGTCAGACGCCTACAAGGGAGAGCGCGATGGACCCCGATCCCCCATACGAGCAAGAGGAGACCGACGAGGCCGCCCGCGAAGCCGCGGCTATCGGCGGACGCGGCGGGTCGGAGGAGCGCGATCCCGCGCTTCGCCCCGTGAGCGAGGCCGGCGGCGGGGAGGCGGAGGGCTTCGAGGACGCCGAGCGCGCGCTCATCGACCACGCCTCCCACGCCGACCAGCAATCCGCCCACGCCATCCTCCATGACCAAGGCCACACCGAGGAGGAGAACGCCACGCGCGAAAACGGCGAAGCCGACATGGAGCGCAGCTCCGAGCTCAACTGACACACCGCGGCTCCGGCCCGCGCTCAGCGGCTACGCGCTCTTGATCGACCGTGTGCCGACACGCCCAACATGCCCTGGGTCAACCGCGACGCAACCCCTCCGCGCCGCGAAGCCTCCGCGCTACGCACCCTGGATCAGACGGGAAGCAACCCCCGCCAGCGTTTCCTCCCCGTACCCCATCGACGGGTCTCCCCTGGTCAGCACCGCCATCGCGAACGTCTGCTTCCCTCGCTCCAGCCTCGCCACCTGGTTCACCAGCCCTTCGATTTCCGGCAACCACCCTCCCTTGAAGAACACCTTGAACCTAGGCCGGGCGGCGGCGGGTATACCCCAGCTCTCGCCCGCTTCGATATGCGAGAGCAACCACCTCGCATACCCGTCGAAGCGGCGCGGTATCAGCCTGTCCTGGATGTAGAAGAACCGCGCCATGTCCGCTGCTGAGATCTCGGTGAAACCCCACACCCCCTCCCCCGACTCGTAGTCGCTCATATGCGCCTCCCTCGCCACCCTCGCGAGACCCCCCTCCCCCACGATCGCAAAGATCGCCGACGCCGCCCCGTTGTCAGACGAGTGGATCATCGGGTACATCAACCCCTCGCTCGCGCTATCCAGGCGGCGATGTTCCACGGCCAGCTTTTTCAGGTACGCCACCAACAACATCGACTTCACCACGCTCGCGGAGTGAAACCGCTCGTGGATTTTCACACCCGAGATCTTGTGCTTGTTGCTGTACACCGCAAACGCCTTCTCCCCCTCCCTCCCCGCGAGATAGTGGGCGGCTGAGACAACCCCATGCGAGCTGGGGAACCTCGGGACCGTCTTGGAACCATGTGGCACGCGCGCCCGTCTGACGGGGGTCACCACGGCGACGCGCAGCGTCGCCGCCGAGGCCTCCCACGGTGCGCCGAGCACGACCCATCCCCCAACACTCCCACCCACCACCGCAACCAACACCAGCTTGCTCAGCGCCACACGCGATCGCCGGCGGACACGCCGCACGTCAGCCGTCCACAGAAGCGAGCGCGTGCTGGAGCGACTGCATGCTCTGCGGACCCCGCAACGTAGCCCTCACCCGCCCCTCCGCGTCGATCAGGAACGTCGTCGGCAACCCCGTCACCCCGAAGTCATGTCCGGAGGCCTCTTCCGGGTCACGCAGGTTGGGGAAGCTCCACCCATACCGCTTGATGAACCCCTTCGCCGCCGACACCGACGTGTCCCCCCAGTTCACCCCCACAAGCACCCCCCTCCCATGAAGACCCTGTGAGAAGCGCTCGAGCGCCCCCGCCTCCTGCACACACGGTTCACACCAGCTCGCCCAAAAGGTCACCAACGCCGGCCTCCCGTGCAGCGAAGCCAGCGTCGCATCCGCCCCCGCGAGCCTCTCCGCCGGGAGCGCGGGCGCCGCTCTCCCCGTGGGGGTGCTCTTGCCCGCCAGCCCCACCACCGCGAACACCACCACCACAACCACGGCGGCTACGACCAGGAACAACCTACGCACCGACACTCGCGAGCTTCCCATCACGCGCCGAACCTACCACCCCACAACGCAAATCTCCCCGCTAGCCCGCTCACCACCAACCCGGACCTGACGCAGATCGACCCGCACTCGGGCGGGCCGATCCGGGGAGGGAACGAGGGAGGAACGATGCCCTCGTACCTACGAGTGTTGCCGAAACCCACGGATACCAAACATGATTTTGCTTGCTTCTCCCGCAACGAGCGGGATGCAAGCGCTTACGAACCGCGTGTGGCGGCCCCGCGCCGCCCAGATCAAGCGGCGCCGAGCAGCGGCGCTGTCGCCCCACCACGCGTATCGCGCAACCGCAGAGCGTTCTTGATGCTGTAAAGGTGGGTGTCCGCGCGCACGATGCACTCGTCGAGCTCCTCACCCGGCAGCCATGTCCCGATACCCACCGACCACGTCACGGGAAGACGGTCGTCGCGAAGGCGCTCGAGTACCGCCACCGCCCCCTCCGGGGACGTCGCGGGGAGCAGCAACACGAACTCATCCCCCCCGTGGCGGGCGAGAATGTCGCCGGCGCGCAACCGCTCACCCCACGAGCGACCGAGATCCGCGAGGAGCCTGTCCCCCACCGCGTGCCCCTGAAGGTCGTTGATCTGCTTGAACCCATCGAGGTCCAGCACCGCCACCGTCAGCGGGTTGCCCGTGCGCTGGGCGATCGCGTGCTCGCGGTTGGCCGCCACGAGAAACCCCGCCCGGTTGAGCAGCCCCGTGAGCGGGTCGGTGTCGGCCTGGCGGCGCAGGGTCTCGCTGAGATACCCCATCACCAGGCAAATCGACCAGATCGTCGCCACCACGGTCACCCAGTACACAAACACGTGTTCAAGGCCCCCCACCGCCAAACCCACTCCAAACCCAACGGAGATGAGCGCGCCCTGGAAAAGCACCGCCCGGCGGGGAAAGAAGTGAGCGGAGTAGATCGCCACCCACGGATATGCGAACGCCGTGATCATCATTCCCCCGTGAGTCGCCGCATGGGCAACCGTCCAGCTGGCGGTGAGCGACGCCCCCGCCGCGAACGCCCCGAACGCCACCATCGGCAGGCGCGGCCCAATCACCCAGATCACAGCGCCCCCCACGATCCCCGACACGCCGATGGCGGCCACCATGTGGGTTGGCTCCAACGGACTGATCGGAAACGCCGAGATCCCTAGTGCGATGGCCCCCTTGAACACGAGCAGCAATGACAATGCCCAAGCGATCGGCGGGCGCCCGGATGTGAGCTCGCAGCGAAACAAGCGCAAACGTGTCCGGCGGGTCGAGGGAGGTGTGGTCGTGGCAATCACCTACATCTCTTTTCGGTAGAAACCACCCTACGCTTGAACGCCGGCCGGCCCCGAGCGACAAACCTCACCGCGCTACGCTGAGCCAACGGTGCTCTTCTTCAAAGGCCGCGACACGAGCATGGTGGACCCCGCCGAGGCGCTTCCCGGCCGCGAACGGCCGCTGCCGGTCGCAGAGCGCCATGTCGTGCTCGGCACGCCGCTCACACTCGACGCTGAGGGAATCCCCCCCACGGTGCGCCCCGCCATCTTCGGCATGGGCTGCTTCTGGGGCGCCGAGCGCATCTTCTGGGAAGCCCCCGGTGTCTACACCACCGCCGTCGGCTACGCCGGTGGGATCACCCCCAACCCCACCTACGAGGAGGTGTGCAGCGGGCGCACCGGCCACACCGAGGTGGTGCTCGTCGGCTTCGACACCACCCAAACCACTTTCGAGGAGATGCTGCGCCTCTTCTGGGAGGGACACGACCCCACTCAAGGGATGCGTCAGGGCAACGACGTCGGCACCCAATACCGCTCGCTCATCGCCTGCCTCGACGAGGCCCAGCAGCGCTCCGCCGAAGCCTCACGCGACGCCTACCAGCGCATGCTGAGTGCGAACGGCCACGGCCTCATCACGACCGAAATCCTTCCCCCTGACCCGCAGCGGCCGTTCTACTACGCCGAGGACTACCACCAGCAGTATTTGGAGAAGAATCCTGGTGGATATTGCGGGCTGGGCGGCACTGGTGTGGCCTGTCCCGTGGGGCTCGCCGGCGCCTGACCGGGCGTTGAACGACGCGACCCCGCCGAAGCGGGGCCGCGCACCACCAACAGGACAGATGTACTCCTAGACGGCGCTTCCGGCCGGCGTCGGCGGATATGCCGGGGCGGCGTGTGGTCCACCGAGGGTGGGCACATCCGAGGGGTACACCTCGTTGCCGTGGATCGCGTGATCGCCGATCTCCAGCTCCTTGTCGGAGAGCCGCAGGGGCACGAAGATCTTGACGATCCTCAGCAGGATGAACGTCCCGATGCCGCTGAACACGATCACGAACGCCGCGGTCTCAGCCTGCCAGCGCAGGAGTTTCCAGCTGCCGTGGACCGCACCCGCGATACCGGGGAGGTTTTCCGCCCCGCCTATCCCGATGTACTCGACGATGCTTGGATCGGCGAGCACACCCACGAGCAAGCCACCGAGCAGACCGGCGATGCCGTGCGTGTAGATCACCCCGAGCGTGTCGTCCACGTTCCTGAACACCGGCGCCCGTGAGAGGAAGCGGATCGACATCCACACGATCGTGGAGGCCACCACACCAATGACGATCGCCCCGTAGCCGTTGACGAAACCGGCGCCGGGGGTGATCGCTACAAGGCCCGTGATCATTCCGTTGACCGAGCCGATCAGAGACGGCTTGTCGCGGAAGATGTAATCCCAGGCGATCCACACGAGCATCGCCACAGCCGTGCAGAGATTCGTGTTGAGCACACCCGCCGAGGCGTTGGCGCCGGCGTAGTACGAGTCACCACCGTTGAAGCCGTTCCACCCGAGCCACAGCAGACCGGCTCCGGCGGCAACCATCAGCAGGTTGTTGGGAGCATCGACCTCTCTGTCTCGTTGCAATCGCGGCCCGATGACCGCAGCCGCCACGAAACCGGAGATGCCCGCCGCCAGGTGGATCACATACCCACCCGAGTAGTCGAGCGCGCCGTGCGCAGCGAAGTAGCCACCGCCCCAGATGAGGAACGCGTTGACCGTGTACACGAACGTGATCCACAGGAGCACGAACGGGATCCACGCCTTGAAGTTGATGCGGCCCAGAACGGACCCGAGCATCAAGATCGGCGTGATCCCCGCGAACACGAACTGGAAGTAAACGAGCGACGATTGCGGGAAGTGGAACGGCGGTCCCGACGTGATCGACGGGATTGCCGCCTGCCCCTCCTCCGCGGCATGCCCGAGAACGCTTCCCGGTTTACCCCAGAACGTGTCGAAGAAGCCCGTGCCTTTCCCGATCGGCGTGCCGAAGCCCATCTTGAATGCCCACAAGCACCACGCGACCAGCACGAGTGCGAAAGCCACGAAGGTGAGCATCATGCTGTTCACCGACCAGCGCTTCTGCATCACGCCGCCATAGAGAATGGCGAGACCCGGGATGCTCATCATGCCGACGAACGTCGCGGCGGTCATTTGCCAAGCGTTGTCGCCTGGGTTGAGCCACGATGGGTACGCCAGCCATTCGGCTGTGGCCAAGATGGACATACGCCTCCATTTCCTGTCTTTGAATACGTTCCGAGCGCAACTCCCCCTCTTCGGGCAGAGCACACTCCTGGGTCGCACCATGAAACCGGGAGCGGGAGGGCACGGATAGGGAGACATGGCCAACAGTTGCCACCCTGCGTTTAGACATTTGTCGAGACACCCCGCGCGAGGGGCGTCAGAGAGGCGACTCGAGCGCTAGCCCGCGGAGGCGTGCCCGTACGGCAGACCCGCCTGGCGGCAGGCTTCGAGCAGGTGTCCGTGGGCCATCGCAGCGGGATTTTCGGCGGGGTTCGCGCACAGAGCGCGGGCGCGTTCTCCACAGGGATGGATGGCCGCCGCCCCGAGCGTGCTCGCGAAGGTCACCTCGATGCAACCGGGATGTGTACCGGTGCCTTTCGTCTCCGCCACAACTGCGACAACAGCGAAGGCGACCACAAGCACCGTACACGCCGCGATCACGGCCAACCGACTGGCGCGGGTCCAGCGCAGGGGCTCGGCGAGCCGTTTGGCTTGTTCCTGCATCACCATCGGAAGCTCAGTCTATTGCTCGGGCTTGGGATCGAACGTCAGCGCTGCCGAGTTGATGCAGTACCGCTGCCCGGTCGGGCTGGGACCGTCGTCGAAGACATGGCCGAGATGCCCGCCACAGCGGCGACACACGACCTCCGTTCGGCGCATGAAGAGGCTGTTGTCCGGACGCAGCTCCACGGCTTCTTCGATCGCGGGCTCGGTGAAGCTCGGCCAGCCCGTACCCGACTCGAACTTCGTGTCGGAGGAGAAAAGATCGTTGCCACAACCAGCGCACACATACATGCCTGAGCCCTTGTTGTAGACGTACTCTCCCGAGAAGGGCGCCTCGGTGCCGGCACGTCGCAGCACGTCGTACTGCTCAGGGGTCAGCTCCTCCCGCCACTGCTCCTCTGGCTTGTCCACCTCGCGGTCGGCCATGCCCACGTTCTAGCATCAGGACACTCAGCGGCGGCGAACGATTGTCTGCGGAGGTCTCCTAACGCCCTGCTATCCTGATCCTTACGTTCACGTCAATTTCGAAAACCCGCCTCGGCGTCCACGCCGATCACGAGAGCTACAAGTGGTGGGCACTGTCGTGCACGAGCCTGGGGATGCTGCTCGCGGCAACCAACTCCGGCACGCTGATCATTGCTCTGCCAAGCCTCGAGCGCTCGCTACACACGAGCCTGCTGGCGCTCGTTTGGGTGATCCTCGCCTATCTCATCGCAGCCACCGTGCTCGTGCTCACGGCGGGGCGGCTGAGCGACCTGTTCGGGAGAAAGCGCGCGTACGTTGGAGGTTTTGTTTTGTTCGCGCTCGCCTCTCTGGGCGCAGGATTCTCTACCGACGCGACCATCCTCATTTGCTGGCGCGTGCTCCAGGGCATAGGGTCGGCTTTCCTGTTTGCGAACGCCGCCGCGCTGGTCACCGATGCCTTCCCCAAGGAGCAGCTCGGCCTTGCGATGGGCGCGAACACGATGGTCGCGGCGATCGGGCTGGTGCTCGGGCCGGTGCTCGGTGGAGTGCTTGTGGAGATCTCCTGGCACTGGGTGTTCTGGTTCAACGTGCCGCTCGCGCTGCTCGGCGCGGGCTGGGGCGCGCTGATACTGCGTGAGCTGGCCAAGCCCGACCAGGTGAGGGGCTTTGACGTGCTCGGAACTACCACGTTCGTGGTGGGACTCACGGGGCTGGTGCTCGGCGTCTCCAAGGGCGGGCTCTCCGGTTGGGGGAACCCTGTGGTGATCGCGGGACTTGCTTGCGCGGTCGTGCTACTGCCGCTATGGGTACTGATCGAGCGGCGCACGCGTGCGCCGATGCTCGACCTCTCGATCTTCTCCAACCGCCTCTTCGCCGCCGCGAGCGCCGCCGCCTTCATCAACGGGTTGGCGCGCTTCGCGTTGATGTTCCTGTTCGTCTTCTACTACCAGGGCGCCCAGTCTGATGACCCGATCACGGCGGGCATCAAGCTGATACCGCTCGCACTTGGGATGTTGATCGCCTCGCCTCTGGCCGGCATTCATGCCGACCGCCACGGCTCGCGCGGGCTCGCCGCCGCGGGCATGCTCGTCACCGCCACTGGGCTCGCCGCGATGACCACGCTCCAAGTGCACTCCCCCTACTGGCAGAGCATGATCTGGCTGGCGCTCGTGGGGATCGGGTCGGGGATGTTCAACAGCCCCAACACTGCCGCGATGATGGGTGTCGTGCCCGCCAAGCGCCGTGGTGTGGCCGCCGGCGCGCGCACCCTGCTGCAGAACACCGGCGCGGTGCTGTCGATCGCGTTCGTGCTCGCGATCGTCACCTCCGCGGTGCCGAAGGCGACGCTGTTCGCCGTCTTCTCAGGCGTCACACGCGGGCTCTCCACACAGAAGCTCGACCCTTTCATCGCCAACATGCACGTAGCCCTGTGGGTGCTGGTGGCGACGTCGGTCCTCGGTGCGTTCGTGTGCCTGCTGCGCCCACGCCAGGTCGCGGCACCCGCGATGGAGCCCAAGCTGGAGATGTCCTTTGAGCGCGTCTGAGCAGAGCCTGCGCATCGGCGACGTCGCCAAGCTCGCCGGCACCACCCCCCGCACGATCCGCTACTACGAGGAGATCGGGCTGCTCCCGAACGCTCCCGGCCGGCCATCGGGCGGCCACCGTCTCTACACCTCCGCCGAGGTCGAGCGCCTACGCGAGGTGATACGCCTCAAGGAGCTGCTCGGGGTGACGCTTGACGAGCTCAGAGACCTGCTCACCGCCGAGGAGGCCCGCGCGACGGTGCGCGCGGAGCTGCAGCGCGAGGACGTCCCCCCCGAGCGCCGCCGTGCCCTGCTGGAGGAGGCGCTCGGCCACATCGACCTCCAGCTCGAACTGGTGGACCACCGCGCCTCCGAGCTCGCCAAGCTGCGCGAGGAGCTGTCCACGACACGCAAGCGCGTGCGCCGCAAGCTGCGCGAACAGGCCGACAACGGCAAGGACGCGCCAAACTCTCCCACCGCCCGCCCGGCCTCATACGGCGAGGACACGCCCGCAGGCAAGAAGGACTCCGAAATCTCCGCAATCGTCGCTAGGGTCGAGTGATGGAGCGCAAGTGGTGGACCTTGATCGCCGTGTGCGTGGCGATCTTCATGCTGCTGCTGGACATCACGGTCGTGAACGTCGCGCTGCCGTCGATCCAGAGCTCGCTGCACTCCTCCTTCCAGGACCTCCAGTGGGTGGTGGACGCCTACTCACTCACGCTCGCCGCCTTCCTGCTCACCGGCGGCGCGCTCGCCGACCTGTTCGGGCGCAGGCTCCTGTTCACGATCGGGCTTGTCGTGTTCACCGCCTCCTCGGTGGTTTGCGGGCTGTCGGGGACGCCGCTGACCCTGAACCTCGCACGCGGCGTGCAGGGGATCGGCGGGGCGCTCATGTTCGCCACCTCGCTCGCGCTGATCGCCCAGGCCTTCCAAGGCCGCGAGCGGGGCACCGCGTTTGGCATCTTCGGCGCGGTCACCGGCGCCGCCGTCGCCGCCGGGCCGCTGATCGGGGGCGTCATCACCTCCGCGATCGGCTGGGAGTGGATCTTCTTCGTGAACGCCCCCATCGGCGTTCTCGCTGTCGCGCTCACGCTCACGAAGGTGTCCGAGTCGCGCGACCCGAACGCCACCGGCGTCGACTGGGCGGGCCTCCTGACGTTCTCCGGCTCGCTGTTCCTGCTCGTGTTCGCGCTCGTCCGCGGCAACACGCTCGGCTGGGGCTCCACCGAGATCGTCGCGATGCTGAGCTCCGCCGCGATCCTGCTCGTCCTGTTCGTGATCGCCGAGCGCGTCCAGACCCGCCCGATGCTCGACCTCTCGCTGTTCAAACGCCCCGCGTTCGTAGGCGCGAGCTTGGTGGCGTTCACGTTGTCGAGCTCCGCGTTTGCGATGTTCCTCTACCTCACCCTCTACATCCAAGACGTGCTCCACTACTCCCCGCTTCAAGCGGGCTTGCGCTTCCTTCCCACCACCCTGCTGATGTTCGCCGTCGCGCCGCTCTCGGGCAAGTTGAGCGTGCGCGTCCCGATCCGCCTGCTACTCGGCGTCGGCTTGCTGTTCATCTCCGGTGGTCTGCTCGCGATGACGCTGGTCACCCCCACCTCCGGCTGGACAGCGCTGATCCCGGGCTTCATCCTGCAGGGGATCGGCGTTGGCATGGTCAACCCACCGCTCGCCTCAGCCGCGATCGGTGTCGTCCCTGCCGCACGCTCCGGTATGGCCTCGGGAGCTAACAGCACCTTCCGCCAGGTGGGCATCGCCACCGGGATCGCCGCGCTCGGCGCCATCTTTCAGCACGACCTCGGCGTCGGCGCCGCGGTCCAGAATGCGAGCCGCACCGAGTTCGTAGGCGCGTTCACGAACATCCTGGAGATCGGCTCGCTTGTGGCCTTCGTGGGAGCGGTGGGAGCGTTCGCGCTCATCCGCTCCAAGGACTTCGTCGCCTCCTACGCGCCGGAACCCGTAGAGGCGTCAGTCAGGGAGCCGCTCATGGCCGGGGCAGGCGAGCACCGGTAGGCGCGGATAGCGCGGATACGCGGGATCTGTGCGCGAGCGGGTACACAACGAGAACACCGACCCGCGCGTGTTGGGCACCAGTTGGCGATGCACACACGTGTCGCACAACCCGGCCTGGGGCCCACGGGGGACGGCGCGCGGCGAGCTCTTCTCGGGGGGCACGCCTCAAGCCTAGTGTGGGCCCCAGGCAACGCTTAACTGGAGCATCGGCGGACTCGGCCCCGCGGGTACGGGCAACGGTCCTAAAAACATAAATCCCACCCGGGTGCCATAATCGTTGACTAAGCAACTATGACGATCTTCTACCGACTACTTGGATTTCTGCGCCCTTACCGCCGGGGGGTGATCGTATCGGCGGCACTAGCGAGCCTGGCGATGGTGATGACAGTGCTGCTGCCGGCGCTCACCGGAAGCGCTGTTGAAGCGATCCACTTGGGAGCCGAACACGCCAAGCACCATCAGGGGACGCTCAAGGCGGAAGACCGCCACAAGCTGCTGATGCTGGCGATCGCGATCGTCGTCGCGGTGCTCGCGCGCTGGGCCCTCACCTACTGGCGACGCATGATCGCCGGAAAGGTGTCGCTGGGGATCGAGTATGACCTGCGCGAGCGCCTCTACAGCCACCTGCAACGCCTGGAGCTCGGTTTCTTCGACCGCCAGCAAACGGGCCAACTGATGTCGCGCGCCACCGTGGACCTACAGGCGGTGCGTTTCTTCCTCGGGTATGGGCTCGTGTTCATCATGCAATCCGTGCTCACGATCTCCCTCGCGGGAATCGCGATGCTCGTCACCAACCCGGGCCTCGCGCTCGTGTCGCTGGCGCCGGTGCCGTTCGTGGTGCTGATCTCCTACCGCTACGGCCGCCGTGCGCGGCCCGCCATTCAGGAGACACAGCAGCGCATCGGCGAGCTGACCGCGGATGCCGAGGAGAACATCTCCGGCGTGCGCGTGGTGAAGTCCTTCGCGCGCGAGCCCCGCCAGCTCGATCGCTTCAGCGGCAGCGTGTCGCGTGTGTTCGACCAGGCGATGGTCGCCACGCGGCTTGAGGCCCGCTACAACCCGATGATCGGCTTCCTGCCCCAGCTCGGGCTCGCGGCGGTGCTGTTGATCGGCGGCGAGAGCGTCATCCACGCCAACCTCAAGCTCGGCGAGTTCACCGCGTTCTACCTCTACCTCAACATGCTCGTGGGCCCGATGCGCTCGCTCGGCGTAACGCTCAACCTGGCCCAACGCGCCACCGCCTCAGGAGCGCGCATCTTCCAGCTCCTGGATCGCGAGCCGCGCCTGACCGAAGCCGAGAATGCTCCCAGCCTGCCGGCCGGTAGCGGCCACGTCGAGCTGGTGGATGTAACGCTCCGCTATGACAACGACCACGAGTTCGCGACAAGCCCCAATGGGCAAGCTTTCGGGGCGTCGCCCGTCGTAGCACCCGCCTCCGCGAACGGCTCCATCTCCGGCAACGGGAGCGTCCCATCGAAGAAGAGCAGTGGCCGGGCGGTACTGCGGGGAGTGAGTCTCGACGTGCCCGCCGGGCGGACGATCGCCCTGGTGGGCGCCACTGGGTCGGGCAAGACCAGTCTCGTGTCGCTGATATCGCGCTTGTACGACGTCAGCGGCGGCCAAGTGCTGCTTGACGGCGCCGACGTGCGCGAGCTGAGCTTGCGCTCGCTGCGACAGGCGATCGCGGTGGTGAGCGACGACCCCTTCCTGTTCTCCGCGAGCGTGGCGGAGAACATCGCCTACGCACGGGCGGGCGGGCCTCCGGTTCCTCGCGAGGAGATCGAACTTGCCTCGCGGAGGGCGCAAGCGCACGAGTTCGTGGAGCGCTTGCCCAAGGGCTATGACACGGGAGTGGGCGAGCGTGGGCTGTCGCTATCGGGCGGTCAACGCCAACGTTTGGCGATCGCGCGCGCGCTGCTCGCCAACCCGCGAGTGTTGATCCTCGACGACGCAACCTCGTCTGTGGACGCCTCCACCGAGCAGTCGATCAAGCTGGCGCTCGCCGAGGCGATGGCCGGACGCACCACGTTCGTGATCGCCCACCGCCTCTCCACGATCGCGCTCGCCGATGAGATCGCGGTCTTGGACCACGGGGAGATCATCGCCCACGGCAGCCACCAAGAGCTGCTCGAACGCTCAGAGCTCTACCGCGAAATCGTGGAGAAGGGCCTACCAGAGAGCGTGTTCATGACCAAGGACACCTGCGAGCGTGAGGTGAGCAGCCTGTGAGCCGCGATTGGCGTGCAAGCGCGGGAGCGTCCCCAAGCGGGCGCTCCCCATGGCAAGCCGGAACCCACACCCCCGTGCGAGCGGGAGGTCTGGCATGAGTGCGCACGGCGGACGCGGCGTTGTTACGGGCCGTTTTGGTCCCCAGTGGGATGGCGAGCGCTCCAGCCGCCAGACGCGCGGGCGCAACCTGCGCGGGCTGATCGGTCTGGTGGCGCCCTACAAGGCGCGTGCCGCGGCAATGCTGGCGGCGCTTGTGGTGGGCACCGCCGCCTACCTCGCCCCGCCGCTGCTCGCCAAGGCGGCGATAGACAGCGGCATCGAAAAACACGACAGCACGGCGCTCGTGCTGATCGTGATCGCCTTCCTCGCCGTGGCGGTGGTGTTTTGGATCATGACCTACGTCCAAACCTACCTCGTGGGCTGGGTCGGCCAGAGGGCGCTCGCGGATCTGCGCATCCGCATCTTCACCCACCTGCAAACGCTGCCGATCGGCTTCTACGAGAGCCGCCCGGCGGGAGTGTTGATCTCGCGCATCACCAACGACGTGGAGGCGCTCGACAGCCTCGTCACCGACTCCGTAGTGACCCTGTTCCAGGCGGGCCTCACGCTGGTGGGAGCCGTGGTGGTGCTGCTGTTCCTCGACCTGAAGCTGGCATTGCTCACGTTCTGCGTGGTGCCACTGGTGGCAGCCGGCAGCCTGTGGTTCCGGTTGGCCTCGGCGGGGGCGTTCAGGCGCACGCGTGAGACGATCGGCTCAATCACCGCATACCTACAGGAAACGCTGTCCGGGATCAGGGTTGTGCGCAGTTTCAGCCAGGAGCCCGTCCACAATGCACGGTTCGCCGAGCTGAACCACGACAACCGCGACGCGAACATGGTGACGGTGCGCCTGAACGCCAACTACTTCCCGGCGGTGGAAATGATCTCGGGGGTGGCGCTCGCGATGATCGTGCTGTACGGCGGCTACCAAGCAATCGACGGCAACATCACCCCGGGCACCGTGGTGGCGTTCGTGCTCACGCTCTCATACCTGTTCGAACCGATCCAGCAGCTCTCCCAGTTGTACGCCACCTACCAGTCGGGGATGGCGGCGCTTGAGAAGATCTTCCAACTGCTCGACGTGGAACCCGACCTGACGGACAAGCCGGGAGCAACCGAGCTTGAGCGGATACGTGGCGAGGTGAGCTTCGAGGGCGTGTCCTTCGCCTACCGCCGCCACGGCGCAGGCGCGCCCGTGTCCGCGGACGGTGACGGTCCGGTCGAGGTGTTGGCGCTCGACGGCATCGACCTACACATACCCCCCGGCCAAACCGTGGCCCTCGTGGGCGCGACAGGCGCAGGCAAGTCCACCTTCGCGAAGCTCGCCGCGCGTTTCTACGACCCGACATCGGGGACGGTGTCCATTGATGGGCATGATCTGCGTGACGTGGCGAGCGGGTCGTTGCGGTCGCAGATGGGGATCGTCCCGCAGGAGGCGTTCCTGTTCTCGGGAACTATCGGCGAGAACATCGCCTTCGGCAAGCCCAGCGCCTCCAAGGAGGAGATTGACGCGGCGGCGAAAGCCGTCGGCGCCGACACGTTCATCGAAGAGCTGGAGCAGGGCTTTGATACCGAAGTCGGCGAGCGCGGCGCACAACTCTCCGCCGGGCAACGCCAGCTGATCGCCTTCGCCCGCGCGCTCATCGCCGACCCCCGGGTGCTGATCCTCGACGAGGCCACCTCAAACGTCGACCTCCACACCGAGGGCCGCATCGAGGACGGCCTGCGCCGCCTGCTCGCGGGCCGCACAGCGATTGTCATAGCCCACAGGCTCTCAACTATCCGCCAGGCCGGGCGCATTGTTGTGTTGGAGCACGGCAAGATCGCCGAGCAGGGGACGCATGACGAGCTGATCGCCGCCGAGGGGCGGTATTACGACCTGTACCGAGATTGGGCGCTTCACGCGGTGGCTTAGAAGGTCGTTCCATGCGGCGAGCCGAGAACCGTCGCAGACGGGAGGTAGGGTCCTCTGCCATCATGCAAACCGTGAACAGACAGGCCCATGTGACGCTCAGCGGCGACATCGCCGGGGAGTATGTCGTGGTCGATCAACGACCCGACGGAGAGTTGACTCTCACCCCGGACAAGTCCTGGAGAGCAACCCTCGCCCGTGACGGCGAGCGTGAAGTAACCCCGGACGAGTTCGCCGCATTCGAGTCTGACCACGGGCCTTTTCTGCCACCTGACGGCGAGGGGTAGTCGCGTGTCACATAGCCGTCGTACAGGCCACGCGCCGGTCGTGTTCGATGACGACACCTTTGGCGATGACCTCAACCGCGCAAGCGCGTCCGGCGCGGAGGTCGCCGAGACCACACGCACCCGTTACGAGCGCCATGGCGTGCCGACCGACCAACTACGCAAGTGCGAAGCCGAAGGCAGCGATGGGACGAGCCTCTCCCGCTGTCTCAAGGTCTACCTGCCTACCCCCGCCGGACCCTTCGGGATGGTGTTTCAACTTGTCGCTCGACAAGGCAACCTGCGCTTGCGATACGTGGCCTTCGGCGTGCGCCATCACCCACCTGGGTCGAACGCACTGACCGTTTACCAGATCGCCGACCGGCGACTGCATGCCTCCGGGCAAAGCTGAACTCTGAGTAATCGAAGCTCCGGGACAGGGACTCGAACCCCAAACTCGTGCTCCAGAGGCACGCGTGTTGCCAATTACACCATCCCGGAACGGCAACGGGAAGGATAGTGAACGCTCGGTCTACGCCTCGGCGCGAGAGCCCGTAGGCGAAAAGAACGCCGTGATCGCCGGCTCAAGCCCCGGGTCGAGCACAAGCAAGACCTCATCGCCGGCTTCGATGACCGTGTCCGGCTTGGGGACGAAGCCAGAGCCGCCACGGAGCACTGAGATGACGAGAGAGCCCTCGGGGAGGTCGATGGCGGCAACGTTCTGTCCCACGACCGGGGCATCCGCGGAGACCTCGAGCTCGATGATCTCAAGGCGCTCCTCTTCCAGCGCAAGCAGGTGGACGAGCCCGTAGCGGGGAACCTCGTGCTCGATCAGGCGCAGGATGAGGTCGGTGGCGGAGACGGCGGGTTGGATGCCGAGCAGCTTGAAGTGGTCGTAGTTGCGGGGGTTGTTGACGCGGGCGATGATGCGCTCGCAGAGGTACTTCTCCTTGGCGACCTGGCAGACCAGCATGTTGTCCTCGTCGTCGCCGGTGACCGCGATGACGAGGTCGGCACGTTGGATGCCGGCGCGCTCGAGCACCCACAGCTCGGTGGCGTCGCCGTACTGGACAGCGTGCTCGTACTCTTCCTCCATCGAGAGGTAGCGGGGGCGGGAGGACTCGATGATCGTGACCTCGTTGCCCTTCCCGATGAGCTCGCGGGCGAGGTTGCGACCGACCTTGCCGGCGCCGACGATGATCACGTACACGGCGTGACCTCGCAGGGGGAAGCTGTGTGGGTTGTGAGGGAACGTCGCATCGGGAGCCTCAGACGACGGGATCGGCGGTGAGCGCGCTCTCGAACATCTCGATTGCGTGCTTCGTCGGGGAGATGGTGTGGAGACCCTGTTCGCCGTACCAGGCGGCGCGCGCGGGGTCCATGACGCGGACGAGCACCTTCTTCACGCCGAAGCGCCGCTGGGCGATCTGGGCGATGATGAGGTTCGTGTTGTCGCCGTCGGTTGAGGCGATGAACACGTCCGCGCGCTCGATGCCGGCCTGGATGAGCGCGTCCACCTCGAGGGCGGTTCCGAGCGTGAACATGCCATCGGCTTCCTCCCAGCCTGCGCGACTGCCCAGCGTCAAGACGCTCGTGGGAGAGCTGGTCCTCGTCGAGCACCGACACTTCGTGGCCGGCGGCGAGCGTGGACTTGGCAAGCGCCGAGCCGACGCGACCGGCGCCGACGATCAGGACGAACACAGGATGGTGGCGGTGGAGAGGGGCACGAGCCGGAGATTAGACGATGGGAGGGTTGGCGACGGGCTCCACGGGAGAAAGGGCGGAGGGATCCTCGGGAGTGTTGCCCTCTACCCTCGCCGCAACGGTGTCGCGAGCCGCGGGGGCGGTGACGATAACGCGGCAGCGAGCCTTTGCGATGACCTGCTTTGTGGCCTCCCCCACGAAGTTCTCCATCGGCCCGCCGCGCCCTCCGAAGCGGGAACCACCCCGTATGCGGGAGGGCTCCTCCGCGCCGAGCACGATCGCCTCCACGCCACGTCTGCGAGCCTCCTCGAGGATCGCCTGGCCGGCACGACGCGCACGGATGGTGGCCGTCGCGACTTGCACCCCCGCGTACTCCTCCCCCACCGCCTTCGCCCGGGCGAGCGCTTTGCGGGCGTGCTTGACCTGGGCGTCGGGTAGACGTGCGTCGAGCGGTAGGGACATCGGCATCTCGAAGATCCACACGGCCTCGATCGTGGAGCCGTCGACGTCAGCGTCATCGGTGGGTTCGCCGGCGGCGAGGAGCGCGGCGGTTTGGACGATGTCCTCGTCGAGCGGGGTGCCTGTGAGGGGAACGAGGATCGAGCCGTACTCACGATCGGGGGGTTGCGTGGCGCGCAGCGCCTCCGCAGGCACGGTGACGCGGCGCAGCAGCGAGGTTTCGTCGGCGCGACGGTAGATCACGTAGAGGACGATCCCGGCGAGCATCCAGCCCAACCCGACATAGCGGGCGGGTTCGTGGACCACCATCGTGGCGATCCACCCGGCGGAGCAGGCGAGCGCTCCGAACACGGCCAGCAGGGGAAGGTCACCTCCGCGCAATCGCACCGAGAACGGGGTGCGATAGGGACGGTCGGAGAGGGGCTCGGAGTAGCGCATCTTCACTACCGAGAGATGGGCGATCGTGAAGGCGAGCATCGCGCCGAAGGCGTAGATGCCAATGAGGAAGTCGAGACTCTCGGGGATGACAAGCGCGCAGGCGATCAGCCCGGCCAGCAGGATCAGGACATATGGGGTAGATCGCTGCGGGTGCAGGCGACCGAGCCCACTGGGTATCTGGCGATTGGTGGAGAGCGAGTAGGCCAGGCGGGAGAGCCCCAGCATCGCGGAGTCGGCGGCGGCGACGAGCGTGACGACCGCTACCCCGCTTATGACGTAGACGAGCATCTGGGAGAGCAGGTGGGGATGCAGCAGGCGCAGGATGTCGACGACGGGAGCGTCTGTGAAGTCGTGCCCGGGGTTGCTCGCGGTGGGCGATGGGAGCGCG
This sequence comes from uncultured Solirubrobacterales bacterium, assembly GCA_963702905.1. GTDB lineage: Bacteria > Actinomycetota > Thermoleophilia > Solirubrobacterales > Solirubrobacteraceae > Palsa-744. The sequence continues at coordinate 2,046,684 of OY969769.1, read as the reverse complement.
GTGACAGCGACGATCGCCACCCCCACGTAGGCGATGACGACCGTGGCGGTGCCGGACGCGATGAGCCGGCGTAGGGAGCCCCGCCCCGCCTTCACCTCACCGGCCATCCCGGAGGCGGACTCGACAGATGTGAAGGCGATGGTGGTCACCGTGAGCGCAAAGACCAGGCCTGACCATGTGGGAACCGTGCCGAGGTGAACCTGGGAGACGAGCTTGTGAGCGTCGAAGAACTGACCCAACCCGATCGCAATGGCCACAAGCTCGAGTGCGAGCGCACCCACGACGACGAGCCCGATGCGGTACTCGCGGCGCCAATTGAAGCCGCGGATGCTCGTGAGCACGACGAAGGCGATGATGGCGATGGAGAGCAGCAGCGCCTCGCCGGAGCGCCCCAGCGGAGCCCAGAACACCGCCAGGTACTGCGTGGCGGCAAACGCGGTGACGGCGATGAGGATTACGTAGTCGAGCAGCATCGCCCAACCCGCGACGAAACTCGTGAGCTCGTTGAAGGCATAGCGGGCGAACACCGTGGATCCGCCGGGTTCGGGGTGAAGCGAGGCCCCCTCGACGTAGGTCATGGCGGTGACACCGAACATGACCGCTGCGATCAGGAACACGACGGGGGTGAGACCGAACGCGTGATCTGCCACGACCCCGAGCGAGAAGAACACCGCAGACGCAAGCGAGGTGTAGACGACCGCGAAGAGGATCGGCGAGCCGAGCGAGTGGCGGAGCGTGGTGCGGGCGCTCTCGCTCAGCTCCGCCGCGCGACGGTGCTCATCTGTCATGTCCCGCGACTCCGTATGACCATCAGATAGATACGCAGGGATCCGGCGGCTATGAACATGAGGCCCAGGAGCAGCCGCACGGACAGGACGCCCTGGCCTCCAATTGCCTGGATGGCCAGGGCGATACCGATCGCAACCATCGCCAGCGACAACACTGTTGTGCCGGCGCGATGTAGTTGTCTCCCGCTCATCTCATGTCTGCAATGAGCTTAGACAGGACCCGTGTCGACGGTCCGTCCGCGCCCAGCGCGGACGGACGGGACGGAGACCACTCGGCTCAGGTGATGAGCGGAATGATCAGGATGGCGACAATGTTGGCGACCTTGATCATGGGGTTGATGGCGGGACCGGCTGTGTCCTTGAAAGGATCGCCAACGGTGTCGCCGGTGATCGAGGCGGCGTGGGCCTCCGAGCCCTTGCCGCCGAAGGCGCCGTCCTCAATGAGCTTCTTGGCGTTGTCCCATGCGCCGCCGCCGGCGGTCATGAGGACAGCAAAGAAGAAGCCGACGACGATGACGCCGATGAGCAGGCCGCCGAGCGCCTTCTGGTCGATGAGACCCACGATCACCGGCAACCCGATGGGGAGCAGCGAGGGCAGGATCATCTCGCGTTGGGCGGTACGGGTGACGATGTCCACGCAAGTGGCGTAGTCGGGCTCTTCCGTGCCCTCCATGATGCCGGGGTGCTCACGGAACTGGCGGCGGACCTCCTCCACGACGGCGCCGCCGGCGCGTCCCACGGCCTCCATCGAGAGCGAGGCGAACAGGCACACCATCAGGCCGCCGAGCAGCAGGCCGATCAGGACCTGGGGCTCGTTGATGCCGAACGTGAGCGATTCGATCGACTTGTGGCTCGCGTCGGCGAGTTCCTGACGGAAGCCGGCGAACAGCACCACCGCGGCCAGCACGGCGGAGCCGATCGCGTAGCCCTTGGTGACCGCCTTGGTGGTGTTACCGACCGCGTCGAGCGGGTCGGTGACGTTGCGGACCTCCTCGGGAAGCTCCGCCATCTCGGCGATGCCGCCGGCGTTGTCGGTGATGGGACCGAAAGCGTCGAGCGCCACGATGAGGCCGGTTAGCGAGAGCTGTCCCATGACCGCCACACCGACGCCGTAGATGCCGGTGGTGCCGCCGCCCGCGAGCTTCCAGGCGCCGAAGATGCCGAACACGAGGACAAGCGCCGGGAGCGCTGTCGCCTGCAAGCCGGAGCCGAAGCCCTGGATGATGTTCGTGGCGTGACCCGTGACCGACGCCTTCGCGGTCTTCTTGACCGGGGAGAAGCGGGTGGAGGTGTAGTAGTCGGTGATCACGAACAGCAGCGCGGTTACACCGATACCGATGAGCGCGCACAGGTAGAACTTGCCCCACGAGGGCGGGTTGACAACATTGCCGACCTGGGAGAACGTGAGGCCGCGCATCAGCCAGTAGGTGACTGGCGCGAACGCCGCGGCGGCGATCACCGCGGAGACGGCCAGACCCTGGTAGAGGGCGCGCTCGACGTTGCCCGCCCGCGAGCGGACGGCGAACGTGCCGATGATCGACGCGATGACCGCGACGCCGCCGAGGATGAGCGGGTACATCACCACACGAGTGGCCTCGTGGAAGGTGAGCACGCCGAGCAGCATCACCGCGACGGCGGTGACGGCATACGTCTCGAACAGGTCGGCGGCCATACCCGCGCAGTCGCCGACGTTGTCGCCCACGTTGTCGGCGATGACGGCGGGGTTGCGGGGGTCGTCCTCGGGGATACCCGCCTCGATCTTGCCGACGATGTCGGCACCCACGTCGGCGGCCTTCGTGAAGATGCCGCCGCCGAGCCTTGCGAAGACGGAGATGAGCGAACCGCCGAAGCCGAGTCCGATGAGCGCGACGACGGCCGTTTTCTGGGAGTCGTTGAAGACCGCTGTGAGCAGACCGTAGTAGCCGGCGAGGCCCATCAGGGCGAGCCCGGCGACGAGCATTCCCGTGATGGCGCCACCCTGGAAGGCGACACGCAGCGCCGGGGAGATGCCGCCACGGGCGGCCTCGGCGACGCGGGAGTTGGCGCGAACCGAGACGTTCATGCCGATGTAGCCGGCGGAGCCGGAGAGGATGCCGCCGATCGCGAAGCCGCAAGCTACGGCGATGTTCTGGACGAAGATGAGCGCCACGAACAGCACCACGCCGACGATGGCGATGGTGGTGTACTGACGATTCAGGTAGGCGCGGGCGCCTTCCTGGACAGCGCGCGAGATGCTCTGCATCCGCTCGTTTCCAGGCGATAGCGCCAGCAGGGCGCGTGTGGTGACCAGGCCGTAGATCACGGCGCAGGCGGCGCATACGAGGGCGACGACGACCCCATGGTTCGTCAGAAAGCTGCTCAACAGAAATCCTCCGCGGTCTGGTTGGAGTGCCGCGCGAGGATGTTCGCGCGCACGGTTCTCGCACGGGAAAGCTCGCTGTGAGCCACTACCCGGCGTAAAGGCGGGCGCAGTCTATCGTGCGCAGCCGCGGAAAGACGTGCAGCTCACCGCGGGGGGCGCCTTCGCGCGCGCACACGCGGAGTAGGCCTTCCTCCACGCACGCGCGCGAGTCACCCCTCAGCGGAACAACACAACACACTCAGCGCCCCGGAACCCACAGACGCCCACTGGACTCGGCGGGTCCGGGCGCGGGCTTCTCACCGTCCGCCTGAGGAGCGGGCTCTTGAGCAGGCGCTGGGGGCTCATCGGGGGTGGAGCGCGCCGCCGTAGGGGCGGCAGTGGGCTCACGCGCGACCTGGACCTCGCGGGCATAGGCCATCTGCAACTGTGAGACGGCGTCGCGCAGGGGGCCCAGCTCGCGAGGCATACGGCGCTCCAAGATGGGCATGAGCCCACGGACCCCGTCGATGGCGTCGCGAACCTGCTCGAGATCGCGCTCACCCGCCATCGAAGGGTCGCCGCCAAGCACATCGACTCCCGGCTCGGAGGGACGAGCCAATCCCAGCCGGCGACCGCCGATGTTGAGCAGCGAGACCGCGGTTTGAAGGATCATCTCCGTGGAGGTGATGCGGTTGAGCTCGGCTTCGTAGGCGGCGCGCATCTCCTCGTCGCCCGGCTGGGCGGCGGCGGCGGTGTCATGCGGGGAAACGGGCTCGCCGGGCATCAAACGGTGACCTCCTGGGAGTAGGTGTCGAGGGTGTCGCGGACGGAGGCGGAGTAGACCTCCTCCGGGGTGGCGCCGGTGTCGATGAGGCGTCGCTGGCGTTGCGCGCCATTGCGATCGGGGAAGACGGGATCGAGTGAGAGCTCGGCACGGACGGGCTCGGTCCAAGCAAGCAGCCGCTCGACAATCGCGGCGGAGGGGTACTCCTCACAGCGCTCCAGATCGATCATGTGACCGTCGAGACCGAAGCGGATGGCGCGCCACATGTTCTCCTCGACCAGCCGGGGAGGAGGATCGGCGAAGGGGGCTCCCTCATCGATGTCGCGGGCGGCTTGGGCGACACAGGCGAGAATCAGCGAGGCGAGCGCGTCGGACTCGGGAGCGGTGGACTGCGCGTCGCAGATACGGACCTCGAGCGTGCCGAACTCGAAGTGGGGTCGTACAGACCACCAGACCTGGGTGAACTCGACGATCGAGTTGGTGCGGAGGAGGAACTCGATGTAGTGGCGGTAGGAGGACCAGGAGCCGAACGGGTCGGGGATGCCGCAGCGGGGAAAATTGCGGGTGAAGGACTGGGTGCGTGCCGAGTGCAGGCCGGAGTCGCGTCCGTCGAGGTAGGGGGAGTTGGCGGAGACGGCGAGCAGGAGTGGAAGGACAGGTCGTAGGCGGTCGCAGATACGGACGGCGCGGTCGATGTCGCGGATACCGACATGGACGTGGAGGGAGAAGGTGTTGTTGCGCCAGGCGACATACCTGAGCCCGTCCTCGACGCGTTTGTAGTGGGGGGTGTCGATGATCGGTTGCTCACGGTAGTCGGCCCACGGATGGGTTCCCGTGGCGCCAAGCGAGGCGCCCTCAGCCGAGGCGAGCGCGAACAGGCGGCGGCGCCGCTCCCGCTGGCGGGAGAGGGCATCGGTGAAGTTGGAGCCGGCGCCAGAGACAATCTCGATCTCCGAGGAGATGAGCTCACCCGTTATCGACTCGCCGAGCAGGGGGTCTCGTAGAAGCGCAAGGTCGCGGAGCTCCTCGAAGCGGGGGGCGAGGTCGAGCGTGGAGGGGTCGAGGATCGCGAACTCCTCCTCCAGACCGACCGTGAAGTCGGTGGAGAGCGCGAACGTTTCAACTGCCTTGTCGAGATCTAGGCGGGTCACGGTGTGTGCCGAGGATTTGACGTCCGGATTCTGACGGGCGGCTTGGGCTGCGGTCCTCCAGCTTAGGAAGCTCGAGGCGCGGGTCCGGGAAGAGCGTTAGGTCAAATAGAAGTACAGCGCATAGAGCAGATCGACTGCAGGGGAAGAAGTATGGACCGTGACCTCCGGCGGGACGGCGAGTAGCGACTCGGAGTAATTGAAGATGATCTTGACCCCAGCCTCGACGAGCTGATCTGCGAGGGTTTGGGCGGCGGCGGTGGGGACGGCGAGGACGCCGACGACTATGTCCTCGTCCTCGACGAGCTGTTGGAGCTCGCGGGTGTGACGAACGGTGTGGGGACCGACCTGGGTGCCGACCTTGGAGGGATGGACGTCGAAAATGGCGACGACACGGAAACCGTGGTCGGCGAAGATGTCGGAGGAGGCGATGGCCTTGCCGAGGTGGCCGGCGCCGAAAAGCGCGATGTTGTGCTGGCCTGCGGTGCGGAGGATCTTGCGGATCTGGGAGACGAGCGACTCGACGTTGTAGCCGACGCCGCGCTTGCCGAACTTGCCGAAGCCCGAGAGATCGCGGCGGATTTGGGTGGAGTTGACGTGGGTGTAGTCGGAGAGTTCTTGTGAGGAGATCGTCTCCTTGCCCATCTTCTTGGCTTGGGTGAGGACCTGCAGGTAGCGAGACAGCCGCGCGGCGACCCCGAGGGAGAGCCGGTCGGGGGAGTGGGAGTCCTCGCCGTAAGTCGCGTCCGTGGGACTCGTCAACTCGTTGAAAACCATGGGGCCGTGACTCTAGAGGATGGCCGCGAGGCGCTCCCTCAGAGCGCTCTCTTGCACGAAATATTCGAACAGATCCTCCCCGCCGAGCGCGACGACGGGGATACGGTCGAAATAGGCGCGATGGAGATCGTCGTGCGCGGTGATGTCAAGCTCGCGCAGCTCGAACGGGATGTCGGCGGCGACGCGGTCGAGCACCGTGCGCGCGTCATCGCAGAGGTGACAGTCGGGCTTTGAATAGAGGGTTAGGACGACCACCGGGGATTCCTCTGAGCGCGAGCTGCGCTCCGCGCCGGCGTCGAGTGGGAGCGGCCTCGTGCGAAGCTCACACTGGGCGCTCCCCGGTGGCGTAGGCATCCAGTGGGAGATAGTCGGGGTAGGACAGGCGCCGGGAGAAGCGCGCAGCGGAGGCGATCATGGCGGCGTTGTCGGTGCAGAGGACCGGCGGGGGAACATGTGTCGTGACGGGAAGCGAGGCGAGACGGCGGCGCAACTCACCGTTGGCGGCGACGCCGCCGCCAACCGCGAGACGGTCCAGCCCGGTGAGCTCGAGCGCCTGTCGGTGACACGGAGCATGAGGTGGTCGACAATCGCTGACTGGTAGGAGGCGGCGAGGTCGGCGGCGCCCAGTTGTCGCTCCTCCTCGGCCTGAGCTCACGCAGCTGGTAGAGCAGCGAGGTCTTCAGGCCGGCAAAGGAGAAGTCAAGCGAGCGAGCGAACGGGGTGGTGGCGCCACGGCCGCCGCGCGAGCGGGACCCCGACGCCGGGAACTCGAACGCATTGGGATCGCCCTCGGAGGCCAGTCGTGAGAGTGCGGGGCCACCCGGAAAGCCGAGCCCGAGCATGCGGGCACCCTTGTCGAACGCCTCGCCGGCGGCGTCGTCGAGCGTGCGACCGAGCGTGTCGAAGCCATTGTGATGAGTGACGTGGGCGAGCAGCGTGTGGCCGCCTGAGGCGATGAGGCAGAGAAAGGGAGGCTCGAACGCCTCTCCCCCACCGCTGAGAAGAGGAAGTTGGCGGCGACATGACCTTGGAGGTGGTCTACCGCAGCGAACGGAATGGAGCGCGCGGCGGCGAGGGACTTGGCGGTCGAGAAGCCCACGAGCAGGGCGCCTACCAGCCCTGGGCCCTGGGTGGCGGCGACGGTGTGAACATCGTCAAGCCCGGCGCCGGCCTCGGCAAGAGCCTGGTCGACGACGACGTTGACGAGCTCGAGGTGATGACGCGAGGCGATCTCGGGGACCACACCGCCGAAGCGGTCGTGGGCGCGTTGAGAGGAGATGACGTTGGAGCGGATCGTGCCGTCGTCCTCGACGACGGCGGCACAGGTGTCGTCGCAGCTCGTCTCGAGGGCGAGAATCGTCATCGCGCCACCCCCCAGTCACACGACGCCATGTCCCCCACACGCGGCGGGTCGTCATACCGGCCCCGGGTTGGGGACGTCGTCAAGCGAGCCGGAGAGAGTGCCCGGGGTGCGCCACATGACGAGCGCGTCCTCGCCGTTGTCCTGGTAGTAGCGACGGCGGAGGCCGGCGGCGCGAAAGCCTTCGCGTTCGTACAGGTGGATGGCGACATCGTTGGAGCGGCGCACCTCGAGCGTGAAGTGGGCGGCTTCGTCGTCGACACGGGCGTACAGCTCGGCGAGCAGTGCGGAGGCGACGCCCTTGTGCTGGTGGTCGACATCGACCGCGATGTTCATGACGTGCCAGACAGTGTCGTAGCGAGAGCAGATGAGATAGCCGACAAGCCGGCGTCGATGGACGGCAGCGAGGCAGATGCCCGAGGGCTTGGAGAGCTCGAGCACGAACATGGCGAGCGACCATGGCGTCGGGAAGGCGCGGCGCTCGATGGAGATGACGCGGGGGAGGTCGGCGTAGGCGAGCTCGCGTACCTCGATGGAGAACGAGCCCTCAGTGGTGATCTCAGCCATCGAGGAGCCCATTACGACGGCGCTCCCTGCAACTCGATCTCAGCATCTGGACGGCGGCGGTAGTCCGGCAGGACCTGGTCGTCCACCGGGTCACCGAGCAGGCCAAGCTCACAGATGGCGCGCGCGTCGACCTGGTGAAGCGGTGAGTCGTCTTCGGGGACGATCGCGCCGGCGAGCTCCAGCTCTCGCCGGTAGCGAACGGCGCCATCGCCGATCGCGGTCCAGGTGGGCGAGCCGGCCAGGAAGTCCGCCCTGTAGCGCAGCTCAGGGAGGTCGGCCGGCGGAAGCGGAGCGGGGGCGATCAGCTCCGCGTCGCCATGATAGGCGGCAGCAAAGACCTCGCCGCGGCGGGCATCGATGACCGAGAGCACAGCGGCGCTCCCCTCCTCCCCACCTCCATCCTCCCTCACGATTTCACTGTCGCGGCGTCCAGCCGCATAGGCAAGAGCACGCAGGCTCGACACACCGACAAGCTCCACGCCCAGCGACTGGGCGAGTCCGCGGGCGGTGGCGACGCCGATGCGCAGACCGGTGAAAGTGCCCGGCCCGATCCCGACAGCGATCCGCTCGATGCCACCCCACGCGAGGTTGGCGTCGGCGAGCAGGGAATGCGCGAGGGGGAGCAGCCGCGTGGCGTGGCCGGGGCGCTCCTCTCCAGCGGGGTCGTCGCGGGCTTGCAGCAGGGAGCCGTCGATGAGCAGCAGGCCGACCGCGGTGGCGCGAGTGGAGGTGTCGAGGCCCAGCACGATCATCGCTCGGTATCCACCTCTATCCGCCGCCCATTGCCTCCCAAGTGAGTGAGTGTGACCCGTACGCGCGCTTCAGAGAACTCGGCGGAGGTGTCCTCGGGCCACTCCACGAACGCGATCCTCGTGGGGCCGAGGTAATCGTCGAGCAGGTCGGGCTCCTCCTCGCTCAAGCCCGCCAGGCGATAGAGGTCGAGGTGGGAGACGGCCACATGGGCGCCCTCGTAGCGGTGACCGACAGAGAAAGTGGGGCTCGTGACGGGGTCCGACACCCCGAGCGCGACGGCGGCGCCACGTACGAAAGTTGTCTTGCCCGCTCCCAGGTCACCCCGCACGAGCACAATGTCGCCGGGTAGGAGCCCAGCCGCAAGCTCGGCGCCCAGCGCCTCGGTTTGGCGAGGATCCGAGGTCTCGACGATGCGTGTCGCCACCAGAGAAGCGTAGGACCTATCGATGTGGTTTGGCGGGGGGCGCCTCCCACAACGAAAAACGGCCGGCTCGCGGGAGAGGAGATCGCGAGCCGGCCGTGGTGCTTGGGAGGATGGAGATGACTGCTCTATCGGCAAGCCGCCATGCCTTCTTTAGCGGCTTGCACGAAATCCTGCAGGTGGTAATACGGGGGTTCGCCCGTTTTGGATGTATCGAGCTGACCGGTTGGCCCGGTGTTTGGCGCAACTTGCGTGGTTGAACCCCACGACAACTCGCTTCTTTCGCGATCAGAACAGGTCGAGCTGATCTGCGGTGTCCTGGGTCGGCGGTTGAGGCTCTGATTCGGCGACCTCGGGGACCGGCTCGAGGACGTCGCCGGGCTGCTCGGGCGCGGGCAACGAGAGCAGCTCGGGGAGGCGGGAGAAATCTTCACGGAGCGTCTCGAGCATGCGCGGGGTGTAGAGCGCAGCGGCGGGATGGAAGATCGGGTAGAGCCGCACCGCGCGGGCACCGAGCGTGAGCACCTCGGGCTGCCCGTGCAAACGGGTGATGCCCGTGGGGTCGTCGCGGAGAAGCTTCGTGGAGAAGTTCCCGAGCGAACAGATGACCAGGGGCTGGATCAGCTCGACCTGGCGGTAGAGGTACTCGCGGCAGTTCTCGATCTCGATCGGTTGAGGGTCGCGGTTGCCGGGAGGACGGCACTTGAGGACATTGGCGATGAAGACCTCCGGGCGGGACATACCGATCTCCTCGAGCAGCGTGGAGAGCAGCTTGCCGGCACGACCGACGAAAGGAAGGCCCTGCTCGTCCTCGGAGGCGCCGGGGGCCTCGCCCACGAACATCAGGTCGGCGTCGGCGTTGCCGGCGCCGAACACCACGTTCTTGCGTGTGGCGGCAAGCTCTTGACAGCGGACGCAGACGTTGGCGGTGGCGAACACCTGCTTGAGCGCCTCGCGACGCTGCTCGGGGGAGGTCGTGTGTGGGGTACTCACTGGCGCTGATGGTATTCCTCGACGGTGAGATTGGGGTGTATGCTTAAGCGAGTCGCGACCGGTATCCCTCGTGGGAACTGGACCGAGAGAGATGAACCCGCCGATCTTCACACCGATCTGCCTGTGCGGCCAAGCATGTTGTGGCCGTAGGAGGGTTGCGCTCCCATGAGGGTGGTGCGATCCGTAGATGAGGTGCGGGCGGCGCTTGAGCAGGCCCGATGGGAACGGCGCACGATCGGGTTGGTGCCCACGATGGGCGCCCTGCACGAAGGTCACTTCTCGCTGATCGAACGAGCGCGTGAGCAGTGCGACGTGGTGGTGGTGTCGCTGTTCGTGAACCCTTCCCAGTTCAACGAGAGCGGAGACTTGGAGCGCTACCCACGCCAGGAGGAGCGCGACCGGGAGATGGCGGAGCTTGCGGGCGTCGACCTCTTGTTCGCGCCTTCGGCGGATGAGGTTTACCCGGCAGGCTTCTCAACCGCGGTTGAGGTGCTCGGGTTGACCGACCGCCTGGAGGGAGCGGTACGCGGGTCGAGCCACTTCCGAGGGGTCACCACGGTCGTGACGAAGCTCTTGAACATGGTGGAGCCTGACGTGGCGTACTTCGGCCAGAAGGACGCCCAACAGGTGATCGTGGTGCGCCGCTTGGTGGAGGACCTCAACATTCCGGTTCGCATCGAGGTGGTCCCCACCGTGCGCGAGGACGATGGGCTCGCCATGTCCAGCCGCAACGCCCAGTTGGACGCAGACGACCGCCGGCGCGCGGTGGCGCTCCACGCCGCACTACAAGCCGCGGAGAGCGCCGTCGCGGAAGGCACAAGCTCCGCCGAGGAGCTCCTCGCGATAGGACGGGCGGCGATGGAGCCGCTCGGAGTCGAGCCGGAGTATCTGGCGCTCGTCAGCTTGGACACACTCGAGCCCGTGACGCAACTCGAAGAGCCGGCGTTGCTCGCCGTGGCGGCCCGCGTCGGCGCAATCAGACTTATCGACAACACCGTGTTGAATCCCGCCGTGCAACCCAACCCCACGACCCCCAGGGAGACACAAGCCACATGCAGCGTGTGATGCTCAAGTCAAAGATCCACCGAGCAACAGTGACCGACTGCGACCTGCACTACGTGGGGTCGATCACGATCGACCCCGACTTGCTCGAGGCGGCGGACATCCTCGAGCACGAGCAAGTGCACGTGGTGGACGTGGACAACGGGGCGCGCTTTGAGACGTACACGATCGCCGGGAGGAGGGGCTCAGGGGACATCAAGGTGAACGGGGCGGCTGCACGGTTGGTGCACCGTGGGGACACCGTCATCGTCATCTCCTACGGGCAGTACGACCGTGCGGAGATGGAGCAGTACGAGCCTCGTGTGGTGCACGTGGAGGCGCAAACCAATCGAATCATCACCGTCGACGACGCGGTGGCGACCCTGCTGAGCTCCCCGGAGGCCTCGCTCGAGGCCGCGAGGGGTTAGGCGTCAAAGGGCGTCAATCAGCGTCAGATAGGAGCATCCGCCCATGTCAAGTCACCCCGGCAACCCAGCCGCCAGCCACCCCACCGCCGCGCGTCCAGTCCAGACAGGCGCCGTCCCATTGGATCAGGTACCACCCACCCCTCGGCTACCGATGAGTCTGCCGTTGCTCGCCGAGAAGAAGCGGTTGGGGGAGCCTGTCGTGATGGTGACCGCGTACGACTATCCCAGCGCCCGTGCCGCCGAGGCGGCGGGGGTGGATCTCGTGCTTGTAGGCGATTCTGCCGCGACTACGATCCTCGGCTACAGCGCCACGACGCCGGTGGACCTCGACGACATGCTCGTGCTCGCGAAGGCGGCCCGCCGCGGCTTGCGCACGCCACTGCTGATTGGAGACCTGCCGTTCGGGTCGTACGAGATCAGTGATGAGCAGGCCGTGGGATCGGCAATTCGCATGGTGAAGGAGGCCGGTTGCGACGCGGTGAAGCTGGAGGGCGGCGGCCCCGCGATGGCAAGTCGTGCGCGGGCGATCGTGGGCGCGGGCATCTCCGTGATGGGACATGTGGGGCTCACCCCGCAGAGCTCCACCGCCCTCGGTGGGTGGAAGGCGCAGGGCCGCAACGCACAGGCCGCCGCACGAATCGCATCCGAGGCATTGGCGCTGCAGGGGAGCGGATGCTTCGCGATCGTGTTCGAGGCGATCCCGAGCGGGGTGACCAAGGAGTTGATGCCTCACATCGACGTGCCGGTGATTGGCATTGGCGCGGGACCGGATACGGACGGTCAGGTGCTGGTGTTCCACGACCTGCTCGGCATCCGCGACGGGCTGGGCCCGAAGTTCGTCAAGCGGTACGCGAATCTCCAGGAGGAGATGAACGCGGGTGTGAGCGCCTACGCCGAGGACGTGCGCAGCGGCCGCTACCCAGGCCCGGAGCACGGGTACTCGATCGACGCGGCGGAGCTCACCGAGCTTCACGAGCTGCTGAGCTGAGCAGACTTCCAACACCAGCGGCCCGCGCCGCTGATGCGGGCGCGGGCCGTATGAGATCACAAGAGAAGGCACGCCATCAGGCGGGGGCGGCGTGCTCCCGGTACTCGACCTTGCGAATCACACGCGCGGGCGCACCCGCGACGATGGTGAATGGATCGATGTCTTTGGTGACGACGCTGTTGGCGCCGATCACGCAACGCTCGCCGATGGTCACGCCACTGGTGATAACCGTGTTGGCGCCAAGCCAGCAGTTGTCACCGATGCGCGTGGGACCCTTGCTCTCAAAGCCCTGCCAGGTGATCGGCTTGTCGCGGTCGTCGTAGCGGTGGGACGAGTCGGTGACGAAGCACCCGTTGGCGAGCATGCAGTGGTCGCCGATCTCCACGAGCTGCTCTGCGGCCACCATCACCCCCATGTTGAGAAACGTGCCTTCACCGATCCGCACGCAGGCGGTGCCAGGCGCGGTGATCCACACGCCGGGCTCAAACAGCGCGTGCGGGCCGATCTCCAGGCGCCCCCCGCGCAGCGCCTCCAGCACGTTGCCGTGGATGGGCCAACGGACGAACGCTTCGCGGCGCATCATCTCCCGGTGGATCGCCAGCCGGTTCCATGGGAGCGAGTTGCGCTCGTACCAGCGCCACCGCGCAAGCCAGAGACGCGCTCTGAACACCGTTGTCCTCATTTCATGAGGACAACGGGATTGGGTGGGATTGGACGCACGAACCTGACGTGTCCCACGCTCACGTCCTACCCGCTGACTTCACCTTCCGCTTGGCGTCCGGACCGTTCGCGACGCCATTGGCCTTCGCACCGTTCACCTTCCCCCGCGGTTTTGCCGCGCGGGCACGGCCGTTCCGCGCGGGCTTCGGCGCGACCAGTTCCCTGAGGAACGCACCGGTGTGCGACGCGCGCTCGGCCGCCACCTCCTCGGGGGTACCGGCGGCGATCACCATTCCACCCTCCTCTCCCCCCTCGGGCCCCATATCGATGAGGCGGTCGGCGCACTTGATGACATCGAGGTTGTGCTCGATCACCACTACGCTGTTGCCGGCGTCCACGAGCCGCTGCAACACCTCCAGCAACCGCTGCACGTCGGCGAAGTGAAGTCCGGTGGTCGGCTCGTCAAGGATATAGAGGGTGCGACCGGTCGCCACCTTCGATAGCTCGGTCGCGAGCTTCACACGCTGCGCCTCCCCTCCCGACAGCGTCGTGGCTGGCTGGCCGAGGCGGATGTACCCGAGCCCTACCGCGTCGAGCGTCTCCAGACGGCGGCGGATCTTGGGGATGTGCTCGAAGAACTTCAGCGCCTCCTCCACCGGCATCCCGAGCACCTCGGCGATGCTCTTCCCCTTGAACTTCACCTCCAACGTCTCGCGGTTGTAGCGCCTCCCGTCGCATTGCTCGCACGGCACGTACACGTCGGGCAAGAAGTGCATCTCGATCTTGATCTGCCCGTCCCCCCTACACACCTCGCAACGCCCCCCCTTCACGTTGAAGGAGAAACGCCCTGGCTTGTACCCCCTCGCGCGCGCCTCCTGCGTCTTTGAGAAGAGATCCCGGATCACGTCGAACAGCCCCGTGTAGGTGGCGGGGTTGGAGCGCGGCGTGCGCCCGATCGGGGATTGGTCGACTGCGATGATCTTGTCGAGCTGGTCGAGCCCCTTGATCGCGCGGTGCGCTCCCGGGCGCTGCCTCGCACGATGCAGGCGGTTCGCAACCGCCTTGTAGAGCACTTCGTTGACTAGCGTCGACTTACCCGACCCCGATACCCCAGTGACGCATGTGAGCGTGCCAAGAGGGACGTGCACATCGATGTCTCGCAGGTTGTGCTGGCTGGCGCCCGTGATCTCCACGTACCCCGTTGGCGTGCGGCGCTCGGCGGGCACCTCGATCGTGCGTGTGCCGGCAAGGAATTGGCCCGTGAGCGACTCCTTCACACCCTGCACCTGAGTGGCGGTGCCCTGCGCCACGATCCACCCTCCGTGTTCCCCCGCGCCCGGCCCAAGGTCAACGAGATGGTCGGCACAACGCATCGTCTGCTCGTCGTGCTCCACCACGATCACCGTGTTGCCGAGGTCGCGCAACCGCTCGAGCGTGGCGATCAGCTTCGCGTTGTCGCGCTGGTGCAACCCGATGGAGGGCTCGTCGAGGATGTACAGCACACCCACGAGCGACGACCCGATCTGCGTGGCGAGTCGTATGCGCTGCGCCTCGCCGCCCGACAACGTCGCTGCCGCGCGGTCCATCGACAGGTACCCAATCCCCACGTTCTCCAGGAACTGCAGCCGCTCGGATATCTCACGCAAGATCAACCTCGCCACGTGCCGGTCCGTATCCGACAGCTCCACCTCCTCAAGCCAAGCGAGCGCCCTCCGTGCCGACAGCGCACAGAAGTCCTCGATCCGCGTCCCCGTCACGAGCACCGCCCTCGACTCGGGGCGCAAGCGCGCGCCTCCGCACTCCGGGCACGCCCGCAACGACATGAACTCCTCGATCTTCTCCCGCGTCCACTCCGAGTCGGTCTCGCGGTAGCGCCGCTGCAGGTTCGCCACCACCCCCTCGAAGCGCGTTCCGTACGAGCGACTGCGCCCGTAGCGGTTGCGGTACGTGATTTGCAGCGGCTCGCCGTTCGTCCCATGCAGGAAAAGGTCGCGCTGCTCTTGCGGCAACTCCTCCCAGGGCGCGCCCAAGTCAACCTTGTAGCGCTTGGCGATCGCCTCGGTCACCTGCTCGTAGTAGTTGGAAGCGCTGTTCATCCACGGCGCGATCGCTCCTTCCCCGATAGAGAGACTTGGGTCGGGTACCACGAGATCGGGGTCGATCACCATCTGAGAGCCGAGCCCCGTGCACCGCTCGCAGGCTCCGTGGGGAGAGTTGAACGAGAAAATACGCGGCTCCAACTCGACCAGCGAAGGCCCATGCTCGGGGCAAGCGAACTTCTCGGAGAACGTGAAAAGCGTCCCCGCCTCCGGCTTCTGCCCGGGAATTATCTGGGGAGCCGCCGCCCTGACTCCGAGGGCGCCTGAGGAATGCGAGCTCGTCGCTCCATCGCCGGCCACGCGGCCATTACCCTCACCCTCTTCGGCCTTTGAACCGACGATCTCGATCTCCACGAGCCCGTCCGCGAGCCCTACCGCGGTCTCGATCGAATCGGCGAGCCGCTTACGGATGTCGTGGCGCATGACCAGGCGATCCACCACCACTGAGATGTCGTGCTTGTAACGCTTGTCGAGGACGATGGATTCCTCGAGCATGCGGGTGCGCCCGTCGATCTTCACGCGCGCGAACCCGTCCGTCCGCAGCTCATCCAGGAGCTTGCCGTACTCCCCCTTGCGACCCCTCACGACCGGCGCCAACACCATGAAGCGCGTCCCCTCCCCAAGCTCCATGGTCTGGTCGATGATCTGCTCCGCCGACTGCCCGCTGATCGGGCGACCACAGATGGGACAGTGCGGCTTGCCCACCCTCGCCCACAACAGCCGCAGGTAGTCGTAGATCTCGGTCACCGTCCCCACAGTCGACCGCGGGTTGCGCGACGTCGTCTTCTGGTCGATCGAGATCGCCGGCGACAAGCCCTCGATCGAATCCACGTCCGGCTTGTCCATCTGCCCGAGGAACTGCCGCGCATACGCGCTCAGCGACTCCACGTAGCGGCGCTGCCCCTCCGCATAGATCGTGTCGAACGCAAGGCTCGACTTGCCCGACCCGCTCAGGCCCGTGATCACGACGAGCGCTTCCCTCGGCAGCTCCAGAGAGATGTCCTTGAGGTTGTGCTCCCGCGCCCCGCTTACGACGATCTTGTTGCTTTGCGCCATTCGCTGGCTATTGTAATGAGATCCCCACCCACCCGAACAGACGTTCGTACGACGCTACGCTCTTCAACCTCCGATAGCCGCGTAAACCTCGTCAAGCAACCTGTCAGGATCAGGGACCTCGAAGTTCTCGGTCAAATAGCGCCAGGTCTCCTCGCGGGAGTCGCCGTTCAAGGCCATGTTGAGCGCGACGAGGCGGGCCCCGTCCAGATCGCCGGAAGCGGGCGACGCACCGTGCTCCTGCGGAAGCAGGACATCGTCCTCATGGTCGCCCTCAGCCACGGAAGCGTCCGCGTGTGGCACACCGTCGATCTCGTCGTAGGGATCACCCTGCATCCCACCGGCAGATTCGCTGAAGGCCTCGACAAACGGCTCGTCGTGCGCTTTGGGCGCCGGCACCGCGACTGGTGCGTAGACCACATCGTCGGACGGCGGCGCACTTGCGCTTACGCTTACGTTTGCGTTTGCGTTTGCGCTCCCCCCCGCACGACCGGCGGCGGCATCGTAGAGCGCCTCCATCTCCCCCTCAACCGCAGCCAGATCGCTCGCGAGGCGCCCCGCACCGCTGCGCAGGCTGTCCACGAGCGTGCGCGTCTCGCCGTCGATCGACCCCACTCGCGCCAGCAGCGCCTCCGTGGCCTGCGACACCGCCGCGACGTGCTGTTGCGCGTGCGCCACCGCCTGCTCGCGCGTTTGCTTGGCATCCGCGTCTGCCGCCGCACGCGTCTGGTGGGCCTGCTCTGCCGCCTCGCGCTCGATCGTCTCCGCCGTTGCTTGTGCGGCCTCGAGGATCCCCTGTACCTGCGTACCCGCCGTGGCCGCCAACGAGTCGCGCCCGCGACTGCCCAACTCGCGACGCAACTCCTCCACCTCCGCGGCTATCGCGCGCAGGTGGGCGTCGACGCTCGCCGGGTCGTATCCGCGACGGGCGATCGGGAAATCGCGTCGCTCTATTCCTTGACGGTCAAGCTCCATGCGCCCATCCTACGTCACCGTGGGGATGGCAGCGCGGGTGGAGTTGCACCTCAGGGGGTGACTCGCGTGCGCGCGCGGAATAGGCCTTTCTCCGCGCGCGCACGCGAGTCACCCCCAAACGCTGAACCACAACACTCGCCCCAGGAACCCGGCGCACCCACCTTCTCGGCGGCGTCACCCCCAACGCCGCCCTCACTCGTCAGGCAGGAGCCTCCGAGGAGTGAACCTCACGCAAATCCCGCCGCAGCTCCCGGATCTCGTCGCGCAGCTGGGCGGCGTACTCGAAGCGCAGGTCGTCGGCAGCGGCGATCATCTCCTCCTCCAACTCCACCACCATTCGCTCCAGCTCGTGTTGCGGCATCTCCTTCGCCCTGTCGCGGGTAGACCGCCTGCGCCTACCCTTCGGCACCTTCGACTCGGCTTGCAGGAACTCCGCGATGTCGGAGATCCCCTTGACGATCGTCGCGGCCGTGATCCCGTGCTCCTCGTTGTAGGCGAGCTGGATCTCGCGCCTGCGGTCGGTCTCCTCGATCGCCGCCTTCATCGCTTTCGTCTCCTTGTCGGCGTACATCAACACCGTCCCCTTGACGTTGCGAGCGGCGCGACCGATCGTCTGGATCAAGGACGTCTCCCCCCGCAGGAACCCCTCCTTGTCGGCGTCGAGAATCGCCACAAGCGATACCTCGGGCAGATCTAGCCCCTCACGCAGCAGGTTCACCCCGACCAGCACGTCGTACTCACCCAGCCTCAGGTCTCGGATGATCTGGATCCGCTCCAAAGTGTCGATCTCGGAATGCAAGTAACGCACCTTGAAACCCATCTCGATCAGGTACTGCGAGAGGTCCTCGCTCATCTTCTTCGTGAGCGTCGTCACCAGCACGCGCTCATCCACGTCCACGCGCTTACGGATCTCGTTCATGAGATCATCGATCTGGTTCTTTGTCTCGCGCACATCCACCTCGGGGTCGACTATTCCGGTGGGGCGCACGATCTGCTCCACGATCCGCGTCGAGCGCGTACGCTCGTACTCGCCTGGCGTCGCCGACAGGAACACGAGCTGTGGCGTGATCGAGAGGAACTCCTCGAAGGTCTGCGGACGGTTGTCAAGCGCGGACGGCAACCTGAAGCCGTAGTCCACGAGCGTGCGCTTGCGCGAGCGATCGCCCTCGAACATCCCCCCGATCTGCGGCACAGTTTGGTGTGACTCGTCGATGAAGCACACGAAGTCCTCGGGGAAGTAGTCGATCAGACAGTACGGCCGCTCGCCCGGCTTGCGTCCGTCGAGGATGCGCGAGTAGTTCTCGATCCCTGAGCAGAACCCCATCTCGCGTAGCATCTCCATGTCGTACTGGGTGCGTTGGCGCAACCTGTGGGACTCCAGCTGCTTGCCGTCCGCCTCCAGCTGCTCGCAGCGCTCGTTCAGCTCCCTGCCGATCGCGGCCACGCCGTCCTCGATCGTGCCTTCCTTGACGTTGTAGTGAGTGGCGGGCCAGATCGCCACGTGCTCGAGATCGTCGGCGATCAACTCGCCAGTGAGCGGGTCGAAGTGCTGCAGGCGCTCCACTTCGTCACCGAACAGCGTCGCCCTGAAGGCGGTCTCCGCATACGCGGGGAACACCTCCAGCGTCTCCCCCTTCACACGGAAGCTCCCGCGCGCGAGCACGGAGTCGTTGCGGGTGTACTGGATATAGACGAGCTTGCGCAACAGCGCCTCACGGTCGATCTCTTCGCCGCGGCGGAGGATCTGCATGTTCATCTCGTACGTCTCGGGCGATCCGAGGCCGTAAATACAGGAAACCGAGGCCACGACTATCACATCGCGACGGGCGAAAACCGCGGCCGTTGCGGCATGGCGGAGACGGTCGACCTCCTGATTGATCGCCGAGTCCTTCTCAATGTAGAGGTCGCGGGACGGGACGTAAGCCTCAGGTTGATAGTAATCGTAGTAACTCACGAAATACTCCACCGCGTTCTCGGGGAAGAACGTGCGAAACTCGTTGCAGAGCTGAGCGGCGAGCGTCTTGTTGTGGGCGATCACGAGCGCCGGCTTCTGCACCGCCTCGATCGTCGCGGCCATAGTCATCGTCTTGCCAGTCCCCGTGGCGCCCAGCAGCGTCTGAAAGCGCTCGCCCTCGCCAATACCCTCAGCGAGCGCGGCGATCGCCTTGGGCTGGTCGGCCGTGGGGCTGAAGGCACTGTCGAGCTTGAAGGGCGGCATCGCCGTCCTACGTTAGCCCGAGCTCACGTGGATAGGCGGTGCGATACCCCCGCTGCGCTCTCATCACGCGCCGAACATACGCCCGTGTCTCGGGAAACGGAATGTCAGAGATACTCAAACTGCGGCCTTCGGCGCGCGCTTTGGCCACCCAGCCATCCACGTTCGCGAGCCCTCCGTTGTAAGCCGCAACGGCGAGCATCTCATCGCCGCCATAGTGGTTGAGCAGATAGCGCAGATACCAGCTCCCATAAGCGACATTGATCTTCGGCGTGGCGAGATCGTCGGTCGTGAAGCGGGTGCCGCCCGAGAGATGGGCGATGTATTCAGCGGTGGATGGCTCGATCTGCATCAAGCCGAGCGCCCCCGCCGAGGAGGTGCGCGGTTCGAACTTGGTCTCGGCGTAGATCACGCCCGCGATCAAAGCCGGGTCGAGATGCTTTGCGGCAGCCTGTTCGCGGATCACCGCCGCGTCGGCGAGCGGCAACCCGCTGCCGCCGGAACCGTGTTGCACACGCGTGGCCACCACGACGACGAGCGCGAAGATCACAGCCACCGCGCCGAGTGCTCGCAGCAGACCGCCGCCACTGCTCACCGACGACCGTGATCGGCGCCGCCCCCGTGCCCGCGCCCGTGGCGCGCTCGAATGGCGGGTGTAGCTCACCTGCTACCCCCATCCCCTTGCGGTGCGTCTCATCCAGACAGCTTGGCAAGGATGTCGGCTAGCTCGCGCCGCATCTCGACCACGGTGCCGTCGTTATGGATCACAAATGTCGCACGTTGGGCCTTCTCCTCTTGGGAGAGCTGTCGGGCGACACGCTCGTCCGCGAGCGCGTGCCCGCGTCCGGCGGCTCGCTCACGGCGGATGTCCTCTTGGGCGACTATGGCAATAGTGGCGTCGAAACCTCGGTCCATGCCGGCCTCGAAGAGCAGCGGTACCTCGACCACGGCGACGCGTGGCGCGGGCGTGAGCGCACGCACGTGCTCAAGCCAGCCGGCGATGCGGGCGCCAACGAGAGGCCAA
This sequence comes from uncultured Solirubrobacterales bacterium, assembly GCA_963702905.1. Lineage (GTDB taxonomy): Bacteria > Actinomycetota > Thermoleophilia > Solirubrobacterales > Solirubrobacteraceae > Palsa-744. The sequence goes on along the minus strand of OY969769.1, from coordinate 2,026,269 downwards.
AGAAGGCTCTCCAGCCACCTGCGCTCATCCTCGCCGCCGGCGAAGGCCCTAGCCGCGACCGCGGCCCTATCGACCACACCGCCTGAGGCGACATCGTCCCCCCAACGCTCGACCACGGCGCCACGCACCCGCTCATCGCTGTAGAGCTCGTGGACGACAGCGTCGGTGGAGAGCGTTTGAGCGCCCAACGCCTCCAGCTCCCGCAAGGCGGTTGACTTGCCCGCCCCCATGCCACCGGTGAGCCCGACGAAAGGCACCACCGGCGTCGGCCCCGCGCTCGTCAGTCTTGGGGTTGCTCGCCGGCAGGCTCGGCAGAAGCCTCGTCTGCCGGCAGCTCCTCGGCGGGCGCCTCCTGCGCGACGGTCTCCTCGACCGTTGCCTCGACGGCCGGCTCCTCCGCGACGGGAGCCTCAGCATCGACCTCGGCTACAGGCTCCTCCACAGGCGCCTCCTCTACGGCGACCTCAGCGGCGGACACCTCCGGCACAGGGACCTCGACGACGGCCTCGGCGGCCGGCTCCTCAGCGGCGGACTCCTCGACTGAGGCCTCAGCGGCAGGCTCCTCGGCTACAGGCTGCTCGGCAACCTCGACGACGGCCTCTTGCCCCTCTACAACAGCCGCGGCCGGCTCGGCTGCTTCATCCGCACCGGCCTCTTCGGCAGCGGGCTCGGCAACCGCCGATTCCGCCCGCGGAAGCGGCAAGATCTGGTCCTCGACGCGCTTTGCGGACAGAGACAGGCGACGACGGTCGGAGTCGATCTCGAGGATCTTGACGCGAATCTCATCGCCCGGATGAACGATCTCGCGCGGGGACTCGACGTGGTGGCCGGCGAGCTCGGAGATGTGGACGAGCCCCTCGACACCGTCGAGCACCTCGACGAAGGCACCGAAGGTGACGACCTTCGTGACCTTACCGGCGAGCTCGTCGTTGACGTTGTAGGTGTCCATGATGCGCTGCCAGGGGTCTTCCTGGGTTTGCTTGAGCCCAAGCGAGATACGCTGACGGTCGCGGTCGATGTCGAGCACCTTGACCTGAACTGTGTCGCCGATGTTGAGGATCTCGGAGGGGTGGTTGACGTGCGACCACGAGAGCTCTGAGATGTGGATGAGGCCGTCGATGCCATCGAGGTCGACGAAGGCGCCGAAGTCGACGATGTTGGAGATCTGGCCCTCTACGACAAGCCCCGGCTGGAGGCGGTCGAGGATCTGCTGACGGACCTCCTTGCGCTCCTCCTCGAGCACCGCGCGACGCGAGAGCACCACGTTGTTGCGGGAGCGGTTGAGCTCGATGACCTTCGTCTCTATCTGCGTGCCGAGATACTCGTCGAGGTTGGGGACGCGACGGATATCGACGAGCGAGGCGGGCAGGAAGCCACGCACCCCAAGGTCGATGATGAGCCCGCCCTTGACGACCTCGATGACGGAGCCCATGACCGGCTCGCCGGACTCGGCGGCGGCCTCGATGCGACGCCATGCCTTCTCGAAGCGGGCGCGCTTCTTGGACATGATGAGGCGTCCGTCCTGGTCCTCCTTGGTGAGGACCATCGCGTCGACCTCCTCGCCGAGCGACACCTCCTCGCGGGGGTCCACCGACTTGCGGATGGAGAGCTCGTTGGCGGGTATGACCCCCTCAGACTTGTAACCGATGTCGACGAGGACCTCGTCCTTGTCGATGCGTACGACGTTGCCGGTGACTACCTCGCCCTCCTCGAAGGGCTGCATCGTGGCGTCGTAGTTGGGGACTATCTGCCCGTCGATTTCAAGCAGAAGCCCGTTGGACCCCTCGACCACGTGGGCCAGGGGATTCTCGATGATTGTTTGCACCGGCGAAGCCTAGCGCAGGGGCATCGCCGGACGATGCGAGCCCTCCCGGAGGGTTGTGGGAGTTACCTCAACCGGCCGTATTCGAGGCGCCTGGCGAGGGCAAGCCGGCCCGGCATATCATTGCGCGTACATGGCTGTGAGAGCTACGAAACGCGGAGCGGAGCGCACGCCGCTGGAGCGCGATTGCGACGTGTTGGTGTGCGGCGCCTCCTTCGCCGGCCTGGCGGTTGCGCGTGAGCTGGCGGGGACGGGTGCGCGGGTACTCGTGATCGACCGCTATGAGATCGGCGAGCGGCAGACGTCGGCGTGCGGGATACCGACGACGTGGCTGGACGCGCTCGACCTAGGAGGCTCGCTGAGGCAGACCTTCGACGAGCTCGTAGCGCACACGCCGTGGACGACCGCGCGGTGGAAGCTGCCGTGGAGCTTCTCGACGTTCGATTACCGAGAGCTGTGCGCACTACTGTGGGGACAGGCGGACCCGGACGAGACGGAGTTCGAGACGGCGATGGTGAGCGGACGCACCGGGAACACAGTGCACACAGATCGGGGGGATCTGACGGCGCCGTTGATCGTGGATGGCCTGGGCTGGCGGCGGGTGCTCTCCAACGCTCCGGCGATCCAACCGCCGAACGCCCGGCTCTCGCGGGGCCTTGAGGTGCATCCGGGTGGCGTTGGCGAGGAGCTCGAGCTGTGGATCGACCCGAAGTACGTACGGGCAGGGTATGCGTGGAACTTCCCCGCCGGCGACGAGCTGCGCGTGGGCGTGGGTTCGTTCTGGCCGGAGCACCATGTGAAGGAGCCCACGGTGCGTTTGGCGGGCGACCTCGGGTTGCCACCTGAGGGCTATCAGGGCAACTGGATCCCACACCAATTGCGTGCGGCCGTCGAGGACCAGGTGTTCTTCGCGGGTGACTCCGCCGGTCATTGCCTGCCGCTGACTGCAGAGGGGATTCGCACGGCCCTCTACTTCGGGCTGGCGTGTGCGCGGGAGCTGCGGCCAGTGCTGGAAGGCCATTCGACGCGCGAGCAGGCGTTGAGCCGGTACGGCGCCTTCTCGGACGCGCACGAGCGCAAGTTTCGCTGGCTGTTGAACACGCAGCGCGCCGTGGGGCGCTTGACGCCCAGTCGCGCGATCACCGTGATGGCGCGCACGATGGCAAACGAGCGGTTCTGCGCATGGGCGTTCAACCACTACCTCGACATCGCTCCGCCGTCGTTCGTGGGAGCGGGGCCGTCACGCATGGCGAGGTCGGCGCCCATGCCGACCGCCGCCTGAGCTATTCGCCTCGCGCGACCCAGTCCCCTGGAACGATCTCCAGGTAGCACATGTCGATGCGCATGCGGTCGAATGTCCACTCGAAGAGCGCGCGACCGAGCCCGTAGCGACGGACGAGCGCCTGCTCGGCAAAGTGCTCGCGCTCTGGCGGAACGACCGAGGCGGTTGCCTCCAGTGGCGCTCCAAGTGGCTTGCCGCGAACGGTGCATGGCGCCACGAGGACGCGCGGGTCGTTGCGGAGTCGCTTGATCTTGCCGGCGGTGCGCTCGCTGCGCACATAGAAGCGGCCCTCGGCCTCCGCCGCCCACACAGGCGTGGCGACCACGACCCCGCTGCGACGGAACGTCGCCAACAGCGTGCGCTTGTGGGCACACAGCTCCTCGATCGTGCCACTCCGCGGGACCTCGGCTATCGATCGCAACCCCGCCGGAGCTGTGCGGGCGGCAAATCGAGCCCCGAGGAGTGCGCCGGGTGGGCGTCGCCCCGGTACCGGACGGGCACCCGGACGAGCTACAGGTTGCGCACTGACAGAGTCGCTAACCATCGCTGTGTGGAGACACGATACCGATGCGATCAGGCAACCTCGCGCAACCGCGGTCGCGTAGCGTTGAGCGCCTCGAGGGCTAGGCGGGACGCCTCAACGGCGCTCGCCCAGGACACCTCGGCGAGCATGCCATCAGCGGCGACCATGTCACCCGCGAGGAACACGTCATCGCCACGATCGACGGAGGGCCGCTCGCGCCAGCTCATACCGGGCATGTCGAGCGCACCTGAGCGTGCGTCCATGACCTGACGCCGGCGCCACGTCTCGCGCTCACGCCAGTCCTCGATGGAGACGTCGAGCAGCCGCTCCAAGCGTAGGGCGGCCTGGTCGGCGCTCTCACCTGGGCGGATAGGCATCTGCGCCTGCAGGAGCTCCTCGCCGTCGGGCGCAATGGAGGGGTTGGCGGCCGAATAACGCCCGACCCAACCAGCCTCGTCCATGTCGGAGACGACCGTGGGATCACCACGGCGATAGCGCAGCCCCAGGTCGAGACAAACGGTGAGCCCGCTCTGCCATTGGAGCGTGTCATCGCGGAGCAGCTCGCGCGCGTGGTCGAGCTCTGTGGCGACGATCGTGGGGGTGTCGGGTAGCGCATCCAGACGGGTGCCTGTTTCGACGGTGACGCCCAGTTCTCGTACGCGACGCTCCAGCGAGTCGATCAGCGTGCTCCACCCGCCAACGGGGTAGCGAACGATCGAGGGGGCCGTGAGCAGAAGCCTGACCATGCGTTGCCACACGAACGCGGCAGAGAGCTCGCCAGGATCGTGGTAGAAGGTGAAGACGCCGGCGGCCGCCGAGAGCATGTCTGCCGTGGAGTCGTCGGTGTGGCTGGCCACCCAGGTGCGGAAGTCGACGTTGACGGGCGCTTCGCGACCGCGGAGGCGGAGCACGGAAGGCAGGACACCAAGCGGTGGGGTACGCCGCAGCGTACCGCCAAGACGGAGTCTTATTCCTGTCAAGCGCGGGCTGGCGTGGGCCGGAAGCACGTCGCGCTCGCGCATCCACTTCCAGAAGCCCCCGTCGTGGTACATGGCGTGGGGACCAAGGTTTGCCTTGTAGGGGCCATCGCTTGAGCGTCCGCGTCCCCCGACACTTTCATGGGCCTCGACGAGAAGTACGCGTGCTCCCTCCTCTGCGCAGGCAATAGCGGCGACAAGTCCGGCGATGCCGGCGCCGACGACGGTTATTTCGTGCGCTGTGCCGTTTCGGTGCGTGCTCATGGGGGACCTCCTATCGGAGATGTTCGTCGCCCGCCAGGACGAGAACATTGTCGGGTGTCGTGTACACAAAGTTACGACTCGACTGGTCTGGGTTACAGTTCCAGTGATGACCTCTGAGAGAAGGCCAGTTGGGGGTAGCACATTGCTCGTGGCGATCAACCGTGAGGGAGATCTGCCACTGCACGAGCAAATCGAGCGCTCGTTGCGAGAGCAGATCCGCTCGGGTCGCCTCGCCGGCGGGACGCGCCTACCGTCGACCCGCGGACTGGCGGAGGAGCTCGGAGTGTCGCGTGGGGTGGTGACCGAGGCCTATGGTCAGCTCAGCGCCGAGGGTTATCTGACAACGAGCCAGGGCGCGCCGGTGCGCGTGGCAAGCGCCGTGCGCGCTGCGGCGTCACGGCCTCCAGCGCGGTCGCTGCTGGAGAACTTTGCCTACAACTTCCACCCGGGCCTGCCGGACCTCGCCGGGTTCCCGCGCGAGGCGTGGCTGCGATCGATGCGCACGGCACTACGGAACTCGCCGCTCGATTCGCTCGGGTATGGCGACCCACGTGGGGTACCGGCTCTGCGTGAAGTACTCGCCGGGCACCTTGGACGTGTACGCGGCGCCGACGCAGACCCGGAGAGCATCGTGGTGTGCACCGGCTTCATGCAGGGTTTCTCACTGCTCTGCCGAGCGCTGCGAAAGCGCGGCGTGGAGCAATTGGCGGTAGAGGACCCGGGCTGGCATGTGCACCGGCTGATTGTCGAAGAGGCGGGTATCGAGGTCGTGCCGGTCCCGGTCGACATTGGAGGCATCCGAGTCGACGTGCTCGCCGAGACCGGAGCCTCGGCAGTGCTGGTGACACCCGCCCACCAGTTCCCAACAGGCGCCGTGCTGGCCCCCGAGCGCCGTGCGGCGTTGATCGAGTGGGCCGGTGAGGAGCGACTGATCGTGGAGGATGACTACGACTCCGAGTACCGCTACGACCGTGTGGCTGTGGGCGCGCTACAGGGCCTTGCGCCCGAGCGCGTCGCTCACATCGGCTCGGCCAGCAAGCGCCTTACCCCAGGGATGCGACTCGGTTGGATGCTGTTGCCGTCATGGCTGGCGTGGGAGCTGACGGCAGCCAAGACGATCGAGGACGCCGGGTCGGAGGCGATCGGGCAGCTCACAATGGCCGACTTCATCGCGCGCGGCGAGCTCGACCGCCACATCCGCCGCATGCGATTGCGCTACGAGAGCCGCCGCGAGACACTCCTGAGAGCTGTCGAGCGCTGGCTGCCGGACGCTCGTGCAAGCGGTGCCCATGCAGGATTGTTCGAGCTTGTGCTGCTGCCGGAAGCAATCGAGGAGTCACGGCTGCTTCGCGCCGCAAGCGAGCGCGGGGTGGGCACCGAGGGGCTCGCGCTGCACCGCTTCGCCGCGCACGGGCCACCGGGCGTGTTGCTCGGCTACGGCTCCTTGTCAGAGCCCGCAATAGAGCAAGGCGTGCGCTTGCTCGGCGAGGCGTACGCCCAGGTGCGATAAGTCCACCTACCGCATACACAGCGAGACACGTTAGCGGCGTACCACCAGCAGCGCTCCGACGACCAGCAGCACGAGCCCAGCTACACGGGAGACCCCGATCGGCTGCTTGGCGATGCCGAGCAAGCCGAAGCGGTCGATGACGACGGCGGCGGCGAGCTGACCGGAGATGACGATCACGGTAAGGCCGCTGACGCCGAGCGTTTGCACTGTGAGGATGGCGACCGTGACGTAAACCGCTCCGAACAACCCGCCGATCCACGCCCAGGCGGGCGCTTTGCCGACGTGACCGAAGCTGCCCAGTCCGCCATAGAAGAGCGAGGCGACGAGCGCCAGCCCGATAGTGCCGATCACAAACGAGAACGTGGCCGCCTGCACACTACCGATGCTCTTGCCAAGACGCGAGTTGACCGGAGCCTGCATGCCGACGAGCACACCCGCGACCGTGGCCAGTGCCACGGCGAGACCGCGTGTCACTTGGCCTCCAACCAGTTGTGACCGACGCCGATGTCGACGGCCATCGGCGGGGAGTGGGTCCACACGCCGCACATCTCCTCCTCGATCAAGAGACAGGCGGCCTCGCGCTCGCCGGGGGGTGCTTCGAACAGCAGCTCGTCGTGGATCGTGAGGATCAGGCGGGTTGCGAAGCCGCCCTCTGAGAGCGCGTGGTGGCAGCGGACCATCGCGAGCTTGATGATGTCGGCGGCGGTGCCCTGGATGACGGTGTTCACGGCGAGCCGCTCACCGAGAGTGCGCACCTGGTAGTTACGAGCGCGCAGCTCCGGTATTTGACGGCGCCGGCCCCAGAGCGTCGTGACGTGGCCCTCGTCCTTGGCGCGTTCGATCGTGTCGGCCATGAACTGCGCGACGCGGGGGAAGCGGGCGAGATAGGCGTCGATGAACTCTTTGGCCTCCTCAAGCGGGATGTTGAGACGATCCGCCAGGCCGTAGTCGGAGAGCCCGTAGACGATGCCGTAGTTGATCATCTTGGCCTTCGCACGCATGCCTGGGTCGATTTTTTCGGGACCTGCCCCCCCCACCTCGAACACCTGTGAGGCCGTGGCTGTGTGGACGTCTTCGCTTTTCTCGAAGATCTCTTCCAGCACTGGCTCCGATGCGGCGTGGGCAAGTACGCGCAGCTCGATCTGGGAGTAGTCGGCGGAGACGAGCAACCATCCGTCCTCGGCCTCAAAGCAGCCGCGGATCTCGCGGCCCAGCGCAGTGCGAATCGGGACGTTCTGCATGTTGGGGTTGGTGGACGCCAACCGTCCCGTTTGCGCACCGGCTTGCAGGAAGGTGGTGTGGATACGGGAATGCTCGTCCACTTGGTCGGGGAGAACGTCGAGGTAGGTCTTGATCAGTGTGGAGAGCTCACGCCAGCGCTCGACGTGAGGCACGATCTCGTGCTCCTCGCGGATCGCCTGCAGCACCCGGGCGTCGGTTGAGAAACCTGTCTTGCCACGACGCTTGCGCGAGAGGCCGAGCTTCTCGAACAGGATCTGGCCGAGCTGCTGAGGAGAGCCGATCGTGAACTCCTCGCCGGCGAGCTCGTAGATACGGCGTTCCAAGCCGTCTATCTCCTCGCGTACGCGACCCGTTATCTCCTGCAGGCGCTCCACGTTGAGGCGCACGCCCAGCAGCTCCATCTCGCGAAGGACCGACACGAGCGGGAGCTCGACGTCGCGCATCAGGCCGTCGAGGCCGCGCTCTGAGATCTGCTCGCGCTGCCAGGCGGCGAGCGCGGCGAGCAGCAGCGCGTCGGCGGCGACCGGGTCCTCCACATCGGCGACAAGCCCACGCTCTTCACATAGCTCGACAAAGGGATAGCCACGGCGGGCGGGCTCCAACAGGAAGGCACCAAGCAGCGTGTCATGGGCGAGACCCGGCGGCACAATCCCAAGTGTCTTGGCGTCGTGGGCGACCACGGCCCTGGCGCCGCATGCCGTCACGACCTCGGCCGGATCGGCACAGTCACCGACGAGCACCCCGGCGCGCGAGACACGAGCGGCCGCCTTCTTCCCCTGCGTCGCACCCGCCGGGGGAGGGTCGGGAGTGACGGCGAAGCGCCACGGCGAGCCGGTAGCGAACAGCTCGCCTTCCTGAACCTCGGCGGCACGCACAGCAAGGCACAGCTCCTGGGGAGTCGTGCCGCTCGCGGTCTTCAGGTTCGCGATGTCGCCGACCGTCCCGCTGCGCACGCGCCCCGTGAGGGTGACCTCATCGGAGGAGGCAGACTTGGCCAGCTCGGCCTCCCCCAGCGCCTCTTCCAGGCGACGCAGTGGGTCGCGTAGCTCGTGCCGGCGGAAGACCTCGCGCAGACGTGAGCGGTCGGGCTCGCGCGCAGCCTCGCTCTTGAGGTCGAACTCCACGGGGAGATCGCGTTGGACGGTGGCGAGACTCTTTGACATACGCGCATCGTCGGCGTGGTCGATGAGGTTCTGGCGGCGCTTTGGGCCACCGATGTCGCGCACGTGGGAGAGTACCCCCTCAAGCGTGCCGTACTTCTGGATCAGGTCGCTTGCAGTCTTCTCGCCGATACCGGGGATCCCCGGGATGTTGTCGGAGGTGTCTCCCTTGAGGCCGTAGAAGTCGGGGATCGACTCGGGGGGCAGGCCGTAGCGATCGATCACTGCCTGGCGGTCGTACAGCTTGGTCTCGGTGATACCTCGGGCGGTGGCCATTACTTGCACGAGCCCCTGCTCGTCGATCAGCTGGAAGACATCGCGGTCGCCGGTGACGATCGTGACGGGGACCCCGGCGGTTCGCGCCTGCTCGGCGAGCGAGGCGATCACGTCGTCGGCCTCATAGCCCTCGAGCTTGACGTTGCGGTAGCCGAACGCCTCCACGAGCGGTTCCATCTCCGGCCACTGCATCTTGAGCAGGTCCGGGCGCGAGCGTCGCCCGGCCTTGTAGTCGGCGAACAGCTCGGTGCGCCCTGAGCTGCCGGCGTCCCAGGCGACCATCGTGGGTTGCACGCCATGGTCGGTGACGATCTTCACGAGCATCGAGGCGAACCCGAAGATCGCATTCGTGGGCTCACCCGTGGAGGTCGCGATGGACTCGGGCAGCGCGTAGAAGGCCCGATAGACGAGGCTCGGACCATCGATCAGGAAGAGGCGGCGCTCCACGCGGAGCACTTTATTGCCCAAGGGGTGACTCGCGCGCGTGCGCGGAGCAGGGCTACCTCCGCGCACGTGCGCGCGAGTCACCCCCAAAAGACAACACACAACACCTCAGCGTGGGGCGGGAGGGGCGAAGCAAATAACATGCCGGGCCGCCCTGCCGATCAACTCGGCTTTACCAGGAGCTTCATGCAAGCAAGCGTCACACCCAGCGCGCAGTACCGCCTGACCATCCGCGTCAAGATCGACGAGGGAAAGAACATGCTGGGCCAGGTGACCGACATGATCGGCGAGCAGGGCGGCATGGTGATCGCGGTCGACCTCGTGGAGGCGGGCGCAGACCACAGCGTGCGGGACATCGTGGTGGACGCGTCCAACCGCGATCATTGGAACCGCATCCTCTCGGCGATCGGATCGCTCCCAGGGGTCGAAGTCATCGACACGACCGACCGCACGTTCCTCCTGCATGTGGGCGGGAAGATCGAACAGCACAACAAGCACCCACTGAAGACGAGGGACGACCTCTCGATGGCGTACACGCCGGGCGTGGCGAGGGTGTGCACGGCGATCAAGGACGACCCCGACAAGGCGTTCCAGTACACGATCAAGCGCAACACAGTGGCGGTGGTGAGCGACGGCACGGCGGTGCTGGGTCTCGGTGACATCGGCCCCACTGCGGCGATGCCGGTGATGGAGGGCAAGGCGTGCCTGTTCAAGGAGTTCGCGGCGGTGGACGCTTTCCCGATCTGCCTGGACACGAAGGACACGGACGAGATCGTAAGAGCCGTGAAGCTGATCGCACCGTCCTTCGGGGGGATAAACCTCGAGGACATATCCGCGCCACGGTGCTTTGAGATCGAGGAGCGACTGAAGCAAGATCTCGACATCCCGGTCTTCCACGACGACCAGCACGGCACGGCCGTGGTGGTGATGGCGGCGCTGCTCAACGCCGCGAAGCTCACGGGAAGAAGTCTCGAGGACCTCAAAGTGCTCGTGATCGGCCTCGGCGCGGCGGGCGTGGCGGTGACGAAGATCCTCCTGGAGGCAGGCGTGCGCGACATCGTTGGAGCCGACTCCCGCGGAGCGTTGAGCACACAGCGCGAGGACTACCTCGACGGCACAATGAACTCGGTGAAGCGTTGGTACGCGGAGTCCACCAACCACGATGTCCGCACCGGCGCACCGGCCGATGTGATCGAGGGCGCCGACCTGCTCGTGGGGCTGTCCGGCGCGCGTGCGCTGCCCGTGGAGGCGCTGGCGAAGATGAAAGAGGACGCGATGGTGTTCGCGATGGCGAACCCCAACCCGGAGGTGATCCCTGAGGAGGCCGCTCCGTACGTGCGGATCATGGCAACCGGACGCTCCGATTACCCCAACCAGATCAACAACGTGTTGTGCTTCCCCGGCATCTTCCGCGGCGCACTTGACGTGCGCGCGAAAGCGATCACTGAGGATATGAAGATGGCGGCGGCGAGAGCGATCGCCGAGATCGTCACCGAGCAGGAGCTACGCGACGACTACATCATCCCCTCGGTGTTCAACCGTGACGTGGCGCCGGCCGTGGCGGCGGCCGTCGCCGACGAGGCGCGAGCGAGCGGGAAGGCGCTCGCGGGCAACGAGGTGGGGTACGCGCAGAGCGATACGCTGACAGGGATGGGCGAGCAGCGCGCACGGACCAACCAGTAGGTCGAAGTCATGAGAGTCGTGGTCACGGGTGCGACGGGTTTGATCGGTCCGCGGCTTGTGAGCTCGTTGCAAGCGCGTGGAGACGAGGTGACGGTTCTCTCGCGCAACCCTGAGCGCGCTGAGGAAACGCTGCCCGGGGTCGAGACGGTGCGTTGGGATCTCATGCGTGAGCCGGCGCCCACCGAGGCGCTCCACGGGCGCGACGCGGTGGTGCACCTGGCGGGCGAGGGGATCGCGCGGCGTTGGACGAAGAGAGCAAAGCGAGCGATCCGCGAGAGTCGTGTGGTCGGTACTAGAGAGCTCGTGCGAGGTCTCGCCTCTCTGGCGGAGGCGGAGCGGCCGAGCGTGCTCGTGAGCTCCTCAGGCGTTGGCTACTATGGCGCGCACGGGGATGAGCCGATCGACGAGGAAGCTCAGGCTGGGTCTGACTTCCTCGCCCAGGTGTGCGTCGCGTGGGAGGATGAGGCACGGACGGCTGAGCGGCTCGGGGTGCGTGTGGTGAGGTTGCGCACCGGCGTAGTGCTGGACCCCGGCGGGGGAGCGCTCGGCAAGATGCTGCCGCCCTTCAAGCTGGGCGTGGGCGGGCCGGTTGCGGGTGGAGGGCAGTACATCTCCTGGATCCACCTGGACGACCTCGTTGGGATGGCGATCGCTTCGATCTACGGTGCGCAGTGGCATGGCGCCGTCAACGCCACAGCCCCAGAGCCGCAACGCAACCGTGATTTCTCCAAAGCGCTCGGGAAAGCGCTGCGCCGTCCATCGCTGCTACCGGTGCCAGGCGTTGCATTGCAGCTCGTGTATGGCGAGATGGCGGCGATCGTGACGAGCGGAGCGCGCGCTCTCCCCGCACGAGCGCTCGTGAATGGGTATGAGTTCCGCTATCCCCAGCTCGATGGCGCGCTGCACGCCGCGCTCGCCTGAGCGACTCAGACGGGCGGGTGGAACGCGCGCCAGTAGACGGGCACGCCGTGGATGATGCGATAGATCGCGTAGTTCGAGAGGGTCGCTTCCCCGTTCGGCCGGATCGAGTAGCCGCCGAGCACCGAGTGGCGGTCGTGGGTGGCGAGGAGCTTGTCGATAACCGCCTGGCGATCGTCGCCGCGGCTGCCTGCATCGCGTATCGCAGCGAGGACTACGCTCATCGCCTCGTAGCCGTAGAGCACGTACGGCCCGGGAGGGGCGGCGAAGCGACGTCGATACTGCGTGAGCACACGGCGAGCCGGAGCCGGGTAGGAGCTCACGGGAAGCACCGGGGAGCCGATCGTGCTCGCACTTTCGGCCGCGCCAAGCTTGGAGGTGAAGAGTGGGTTCTGCATGGCGCTCGAGGCGAGCAGCGCCAGTTGAGGATCGGCGACGTGCAGTTCGCGGAAGAGTCGCGCGGCTTCGCTCGTGGCGGTGGCGCTTACGAACACTGCTTGGGCGCCGCTTTCGGCGACCTTCGCCACCTCCCCCGTGAAGTTGGAGCCCGGGTCGATCGCGATGGTGTCTTCCCCTGACACCTGGATGCCCGCTCGACGCGCGTCGCCCGCGACGATCTGTGCGAGCGGGCCATCGAAGGGATCTTGGTCGGCGAGCACATAGACGCGGCGCACTCCCTCGGCCTGCAACAGCGCGACTTGCGCGGCGGCTTGGACCTGGTCGCCTTGGGCGACTCTCCCGAACGTGCGCTTGCCTGTCGGGTAGAACCGTTCGGGCTCGTCCTGGCCGGCGTCGAGCGCAGATGTGAGACCAACGTATGGGCTCGACGGGCTTACCTGGAGGATGCCCGCGGCATTGATCAGGGGCAGAGAGACTGCGGTGGCGCCCGAGTTGTAGTCACCCAGGTAGGCAATCGTGGTGGGGTCCTGCGCGACCGCCTTCGCGTTGGCGGCGGTGACGCCTGGGTCCCACTGGCCGTTTACCGGGTTGGAGTCGTCGAGCGAGACGTAGCTGACCGTGAGCGAGCCGATACGCCCACCGGCGTTGGCGAGCGCAAGCTTCTCACCGCCGACGATCTGTTTTGAGACAGCGGCAGAGGGACCCTGGAGCGGGAGACCCGAGTAGATCGTGAGCTGCTTGCCGACGTTGTCGGCGGCCGGGGAGGTGCTGACACCCCCACAGCCCGCCAGCGCCGGCGCGAAGGCGAATGCGGCTAGAGCGGCGAGGCACGTCCGGCGCGCGGGCACCGGTTAGTGGTCGCGGTGGCCAGGCAGGTAGCCGGCGATGATCTTCATGCAGGCGCCTACGAGGATGATCACCGTGGCGAGCATGAAGGAGTCGAACCCCTTGGCGCCAAGCGCCCAGAGCACAATCCAGATGATCAGGCCGGCGGTGACGGTGAGTACCAGTCCCATAGCGGTCACAATCCTATAACAGGGCGGCGGCGAGTTCGGCCACAACCTCGCCAACGGCCCCCGCCGGGTTGTCTGACTCGGCGGCGGCGCGTACCAGGCGGGTGCCCACGATCACGCCGTCAGCACCGGCCTCGGCGGCCTGGAGCGCGTGCTCGGGCGTGGAGATCCCGAAGCCGAGGGCAACAGGCGCCCTCGTGGACGCCTTCGCGCGGGTAACGACCTCGGCGAACTGGTCGGAGAGCGCGGCGCGCTCGCCGGTGGTGCCGACGACCGACACCGTGTAAAGGAAGCCACGCGCCCGTGCCCCGATCGCGGCCAGGCGCTTCACAGGAGTGGTGGGCGCGACGAGCGGCACGAGCGCCACCCCGTGGGCGTCGCAAGCCGCCAACACCTCCGGGGCCTCCTCGAAAGGCAGATCAGGGACGATCAGGCCGCTCGCCCCCTTCTGGGAGAGGCGTTCCACGAACGCATCCGCGCCCGGCGCGAGCACCATGTTCGAGTAGCACATGAGCACCACCGGGACGCTCGGCGAGAGGGCGCGCGCGACCTCGAGCACGCCGGCGAGGGTCGCGCCGGCCGCCAGCGCATGGGTACCCGCCTCGTGGATGACGGGTCCATCGGCGAGCGGGTCGGAATATGGGACGCCCAGCTCGACCAGGTCGGCGCCTGCCTCCACGTAGGCTTGTCCGATGCGGACTGACTCCTCAAGCGAGGGGAAGCCGCCCATCAAGTAGGGCATCAAAGCGGCACGCTTGCCGCTGTTGGCGAAAGCCTGGGCGATCTTGTCGACGCCGGTCGTGGCAACGGTGTTCATTGTGAGAGAACCTCTGAGAGGTCCTTGTCGCCCCGCCCTGAGAGACACACGAGGTCGAGATCGCCGTCTGACTGCGCGAGTGTCCAGGCGAGCGCGTGGGCGGTCTCGAGCGCGGGGATGATGCCCTCCAGGCGCGACACCTCCTTGAAGGCGGCGAGGGCCTGCTTGTCGGTGACGGCCTCGTAGCGAGCGCGACCGGAGTCGCGCAGAAATGCGTGCTGGGGACCCGTACCCGGATAGTCGAGGCCGGCGGAGATGGAGTGGGCCTCGATGATCTGGCCCTCCTCGTCCTGCATGACCGCGGAGAGGGCCCCGTGCAGGACGCCGGGGCGCCCGGCGACCGTGAGGGGGGCTCCGTGACGAGGAGTGTCGATCCCATCCCCCCCCGCCTCCACGCCGATCAGCTCGACCTGTGGGTCGTCGAGGAAGGTGGTGAAGATGCCAAGCGCATTGGATCCCCCACCGACGCACGCGATCACACGCCCCGGGAGGCGTCCCTCGCGCTCGAGCAGCTGAGCACGGGCCTCATCGCCGATGACGCGTTGAAGGTCGCGCACGAGCGCCGGGTAGGGGGCAGGGCCAACTACCGAGCCGATGATGTAGTGGGTATCCCCCACGTTCGTCACCCAGTCGCGGATCGCCGCTGAGGTGGCCTCCTTGAGCGTGCGTGCGCCGGCGTCCACCGCATGCACGCCGGCGCCGAGTAGTTCCATGCGTTGCACGTTGGGGGCCTGGCGGCGGGTGTCTTCGGCGCCCATGTAGATGACGCACTCGAGGTCCAAGAGCGCGCACACGGTGGCGGTGGCGACGCCGTGCTGGCCGGCGCCTGTCTCGGCGATGATGCGACGCTTGCCCATGCGCTTTGCCAGCAACGCCTGGCCGAGCGCGTTGTTGAGCTTGTGGGAGCCGGTGTGGTTGAGGTCCTCGCGCTTGAGGTAGACGGGTCGGCCGACGCGCTCTGAGAGCCGCTCGGCGCGGTAGAGCGGTGTGGGGCGTCCGGCGAAGTCGCGCAGCAGCAGCTCCAGTTCCGAGCGATAGCCGGGATCGTCGCGTGCGGCAGTCCATGCCAGCTCGAGCTCAGCCAGCGCGGGCATGAGCGTCTCGGGGACGTACTGCCCGCCGTAGCCCCCGAAGCGGTGCTCGACGCCCGCGGGGGACGCGGTACCTGCCGTGTCGTTGGTGCTCACGCCGGTGACCCTATAGGCGGCGTCCCCTCCGCAAGCGACTCCGAATCGGATGTCGCCTGTCCTGGCGCCCGCTCGGCATGCACGGGCGGAGCGAACGCAGCATTGTGGACCGCCGCAAAGAAGTCGCGCAGCTTCTCCGGGTCCTTGATACCGGGTGCGAGCTCGGTGCCGCTGGCGGTGTCGACCGCGAAGGGGCGCACGCGCTCGACCGCCTCACACACGTTGTGGGGACCGAGACCGCCGCTGAGGATGAGCGGAACTTTCGAGCGCCTGCCCGCGAGCAGCTTCCAGTCGAACGTCTCCCCCGTGCCACCACGCAAGCCCTCGCGGCCAGGGGTGGTGGAGCGGGCGTCGAGCAGGTGGAAGTCGGTGTGGTAGCGGGAGGCGTCGCGGATATCGCCGGGGCCCGTGACCTGTAGCGCCTTGACGATACGAGCGCCGGTGCGACGCGCGGCCTCTCCACAGAACGATGGGCCCTCGTCGCCGTGGAGTTGCAGCAGTGTGAGGCCGAGTTGCTCGCTCACCCCCACGATCTCCTCCATGGGGGCGTTCACGAACACGCCGCACAGCTCCACCTTGCGGCGCAGGGCGGTGGTGATCGCCTGAGCCTCGGCGAGCGAGCAGCGACGGGGGGAGGGCTCGTAGAGCACCATGCCGATCGCCCACGCGCCCAGCTCGACCGCCAGCTCGGCGTCGGGAAGTCTGGTGATCCCGCAGATCTTCACTTGTGAAGGGGCGTCGGACATGCCCCAACGGTAGCGTGCGGAGGGAGCTTCTTACCCTTCGGGGGTGTTGGTGCTCTTGACCGAGTTGGGGCGGCCGGTGAGCGTCACTTTGAGGGTCTTGTGGTCGTAGCCGCCGCTGCCGTTCGCGCGAATGACTTCGACGGAGATCGTGTCGCCCGGTTTCTTCGTGGAGATGAAGGTGGAGAGGTCCTCAGCGCTTGTGATCGTCTTGCCATCGGCCTTGACGATGATGTCTCCGCCGACCGCTACCTTGCCACTGGGGGTCTGCGCTTCGATGTTGCCGGCCTTGATGCCTGCCTTGGCGGCGGGGGTGCCGGGTTCGACGGTCTCCACCAGCGCGCCACTTTTGACGGGTAGGTTGAACCCGGAGAGCGAGCCATCGATCGTGAGCGTGGACACACCAAGGTAGGCGCCGCGGACCGTGCCGCCTTTCTCGAGTTGGGAGAGCTCTTTCTCGGCTGTGTTGATGGGGACGGCGAAGCCGATGCCGACGCTGCCGCCGCCGCTGCCACCGGTCTCGATCTGCGAATTGATGCCGATCACTTCGCCCTTCGAGTTCAAGAGCGGTCCACCGGAGTTACCGGGGTTGATGGGGGCATCGGTTTGCAACACGTTGTCGATCGTGAAGCCGTTGGGGGAGGTGATCTGGCGCTGCAGAGCGGACACCACGCCTGTGGTGAGGGTGCGGTCGAGGCCGAAGGGGTTGCCGATGGCAAGTACCGGATCGCCGACCTGGGCCTTGCTCGAATCGCCCAGCGTGAGCGGGTGAAGGGTGAGCCCTTCAGTGGGGATGCGCAAGACGGCGAGGTCGTTGGAGGGGTCCTTGCCGATCACTTTCGCTTCGACGGCCTTGCCGTGTTCGAAGCTCACCATCACCTTCACGGCGTTCTCGACAACGTGGTAGTTGGTGAGGATGGTGCCGTCCTTGTTGATGACAAAGCCCGAGCCTGTGGCGGTGCCTTGCTGGGTCTGGCTTTCGCCGAAGCTGAACGGGGATTCGGTTTGGCGCACGATCGTGGAGGTGATGAAGGCGACCCCGGGGGCGTCCTTCACGTAGATCTGATGCGGCGTGAGGCCGGTGCTCTGCGCGGAGGCGTTGGACGGGGCGATCGGAGAGGACGACTGTTGGATGACCGTGACCGTCTTGGTCGAGGAGCCGAGCCCGCCGGTGGCGGCGATCACGGCAACCACCAATCCCCCACCGACGAGGGCAGAGATGAAGGGGATGAAGAACGTGCGCTTCATGTAAGGGAAGGATTACGTAGGGCCATCAACGAGAACTAAAGAAAAGCCATCTGGCTCCATAAAAGCTTATGAGGTCTGCGCGAGCAGCTCCGCGAGCGCCTCTTGGGGGTTGGGGGCGCGCATGAGGGTCTCCCCCACCAGCACCGCCGAGACCCCACGGCGCTCGAGCTCGGCGACCTGCTCGGCATCGGCGATCCCCGACTCGGACACGACGGTGGCGTCGGGTGGCATCTCTTGGAGCAGCTCGAAGGTGCGTTGAATGTCGACCGTGAAGTCGCGTAGGTCTCTGTTGTTGACCCCGATCAACTTCGCCCCGACGGCCGCGGCGCGGGCGAGCTCCTCGCGGTCGTGTACCTCGACGAGCACATCGAGGGAGAGCGTCGTGGCGAGCTCGTGGAGCGAGGCGAGTGTGGGTTGGTCGAGCGCAGCGACGATCAGCAGCACCGCGTCGGCCCCCGCGAGGCGCGCCTCATAGAGCTGGTAGGGGTCCACGACGAAGTCCTTGCGCAGGATGGGGAGATCGCACGAGGCGCGGGCGAGCCTCAGATCGTCGAGTGAGCCCGCGAAGTTCGGTTCCTCTGTGAGCACCGACAGAGCGCTCGCCCCGCCGCGCTCGTAGGCGGCGACGATGTCCTCGAGCTTGGCGTCCTCGCGCAGTGCGCCGGCGGAGGGAGAGCGGCGCTTGAACTCCGCGATCACGCCGATCCCGGGACGCGCAAGGGTTTCGCGAAAGCGGGGGGATTGGCCGTTTTGGGAGACCGTTGCCGTAACCCGCGTTTCCAGTCCTTCCTGCGAGAGGGTCAGCTTGCGCTGTTCAACCACCTCGCGCGTTTCGGAGAGGATGCGGTCGAGCACAGTCATCCGACGACCTGCTCGGGGGCGTGGATGTTGCTCGCCTGCACATAGCGGTCGAGCGTGGAGGCGGCGGCACCCGAGGAGATCGTCGCGCGTGCGGCCTCAACGCCCTCGGCGATGCTGTCGGTGGCGCCCGCCGCATAGATGGCGGCGCCGGCGTTGATGAGGACGAGATCTGCGCGCACACCCTGCTCGCCCGCGAACACGGATCGCGTGACCTGGGCGTTTTGCTCAGGGGAGCCCCCGTCCAGCAATGGATCGGAGAGGTCGGCGACCGCGATCCCGACGTCCCCCGGGGTGAGGGTGTAGCGGGAGATGTCCTCCCCGTTGACCTCCACCACGGTGGTGGCGGCGGAGGTGGAGACCTCGTCAAGGCCGTCCTCGCCCGAGACGACCAGCGCGCGGGTAACGCCCAGGCGCGCGAGCGCGCCGGCGATCGTCTCCAGGAAGCTCGCGTCGGCGACGCCGATGAGCTGGTGGGTGGCGCCCGCGGGGTTGGTGAGTGGGCCCAGGAGGTTGAAGATCGTGCGTACCGCAAGCTCACGCCGAACGGGAATGACGAAGCGCGTGGCTTGGTGGTGGGCGGGGGCGAACATGAAGCCGAAGCCGGCCTCTGCGATGCACTTCGACACACCGGCGGGGTCGAGATCGATGCGCGCCCCGAGCGCCTCCAACAGATCGGCGGACCCAGAGGAGCTCGTGGCCGAGCGGTTGCCGTGCTTTGCGACCGCGCAACCCGCGCCGGCGGCGACGAGCGCTGCGGTGGTGGAGACGTTGAAGGTGCGCCGTCCCCCACCCGTGCCGGCTGTGTCGAGCAGCTCGCCCCCCTCGGTGGGGACGTGGGCGGCGAGGTCGCGCATCGTGTGGGCGAGCCCCGCGAGCTCATCCACGGTCTCACCCTTCGTGCGCAGCGCGATCAGAAACGCGGCGATCTGGGTCTCTGAGACCTCGCCGTGCATGATCTCCGCGAGCACCTCGGAGGTCTCCTGTGAGCTGAGGTCGCGACGGGAGGCGAGCGCGTCGATCGCGCGTGTGAGGACGGGGTTTGGCATTCAGTCCTCGACTCTCGATACGAGCGGCTCCGTGGCGCGAGCGCCGCCATCGGTGGATGAGCGACCGCTTTGGTCGAGGAAGTTGGAGAGCAGGCGCTTGCCCTCGTCGGTGAGCACCGACTCGGGGTGGAACTGCACGCCCTCGGCGGGAAGCTCGCTGTGGCGCAGCGCCATCAACACCCCGCCTCCGCGTGCGGTGGCTTCGAGGCAGTCGGGGAGATCCTCCTCGACGACGAGCGAGTGGTAGCGACCGACGGTGAGCGGGGAGGAGAGCCCGGCGAAGATGGTGCGGCCATCGTGCTCGATCGTGGTGGCCTTGCCATGGACGGGTGCGTGCAGGATCACGCTCCCACCGAAAGCCTGGGCCATCGACTGATGACCAAGGCACACCCCGAGCGTGGGGACCCCGGCTTCTGGGAGGCGGCGCGCGATCTCCAGGGAAATGCCGGCCTCGTTGGGGGTGCACGGCCCGGGCGATATGACGCAACGCTCATAGCCTTCGCCGAGCAGCCCGTCGACCGTGGCCGCGTCGTTGCGCACCGCGCGGACCTCCGCGCCGAGCTCCCCCAGGTATTGGACGAGGTTGTAGGTGAAGGAGTCGTAGTTGTCGATCACGAGAACCTTCACGCTCACCCCCAATCGGCCTGGTTGCAAGCGAGCTCGACCGCGCCCAAGACGGCCTTGGTCTTGTTGACCGACTCCTCGTACTCGTAGACGGGCTTGGCGTCGGCGACGGTGCCACCGCCGGCCTGGACGTGGGCGACGCCGTCCTTGACAACGACGGTGCGGATGTGAATGGCGGTATCGAGGTCGCCCGAGTAGCTGAGGTAGCCGATCGCGCCACCGTAGCCCCCACGCTTGGTGGGCTCGAGCTCGTCGATGATCTGCATGGCGCGCACCTTCGGCGCGCCGGAGAGCGTGCCGGCGGGGAGCACGGAGCGCAGCGCATCCATCGCGCCGACATCCTCTCGCAGCGTGCCCGACACGGAGGAGACGATGTGCATGACGTGGCTGTAGGTCTCGATCTCCATCAGCTCGTCGACAACGACGCTGCCGTACTCGCACACGCGGCCGAGATCGTTGCGACCGAGGTCCACGAGCATCACGTGCTCTGCGCGCTCCTTCTCGTCCTCGAGCAGCTCGCCGGCGATGCGGCGATCCTCCTCTGGGGTCGAGCCACGCGGTCGGGTGCCGGCGATCGGGCGCGTGGAGACGTGGCGGCCCGTAACGGTGAGCAATGGCTCGGGGCTGGCGCCCGCGACCTGGAAGTCGCCGAAGTCCAGGAAGTACATGTAAGGGGAGGGGTTGACCGCCCGCAGGCCCCGGTAGATCGAGAATGCTTCGACCGGTACCTCCGCCGAGAAGCGCTGGGAGGGCACGACCTGGAAGGCATCGCCGGCATGGATGTACTTGACGATGCGCGCCACCATCGCTTCAAAGCTCTCGCGTGTCATATTCGACTTGAAGGTGGGCGTTTGGCGCACGCCGATCTCGGGGCCGGATGGGACGGGCCCGGCGAGGCAGGCGCGCACTTCGGCGATCGTGCGCGCGGCCGCCTCCCGTGCCCGCTCTGGGTCTGGCTCGGCGTCGAGATCGGCATTGGCGACGATCGTGATGGTGTGCTTGAGGTGGTCGAAGCAGACGAGCGCGTCGGTGAGCATGAGCGCCATGTCGGGAAGTCCAAGCGCGTCTGGATTTGGATCGCCGAGTGGCTCGACCGTGCGGACGAGGTCATAACCGAAGTACCCGACCGCCCCACCGATGAATGGGGCCCCACCCTCCCGATCCTCGACCTGTGCCTGGCGACAGTCGGCTACCGCGGCCGCGGCAAGCGCATAGGGGTCGCCAGGGTCGCCAAGCGACCAGCGCAGCACCGAGCGGGGGCGGAAGCCGATGAACGAGTAACGGCCCATGCGCTGACCCTGCTCGGCGGACTCCAGCAGGAAGGATGGCTCGCCCGGCGCGAGCGCACGTAGCTTCAGGAACGCGGACACGGGGGTCTCGCAGTCAGCGATGAACGTCTCCCGCAGCGGGATCAGGTTGTGGGCGCCCGTGGGAACCTCAGTCGAAGCGCTACCCGCGACGCTCATCGCCGGGCTCCGCTTGTTTCAGCAAAACGCTCAGCGGCGGCGACCATCGAGCACTGACTCCGCGTCGGACAGTGAGCGCCCACGTGAGCGCAGCAGCACGAGCAGGTGGTAGAGCAGATCGGCGGCCTCTTCGTCGACACGGAGGTCTGTCTCCTCGCGGGCAGCGCGAGAGACCTCCTCGGCCTCCTCCATCACCTTCTCGCCGATGAGCGCCGGGTCGTCGAGCAACTGCACCGTGTAGGAGCCGGCGGGACGCTCGCGGGCGCGTTCCTCAAGCGTGCGCTCGAGCTTGGGGAGCGTCTCGTGCGGAGCGCCCGGATCCAGCTCGCCGCGGTGGAAGCAGGTGCGCTCGCCCGTGTGGCAGGCCGGGCCGGCGGGCTCCACGAGCGCCACGAGCGCGTCGCCGTCGCAGTCGACGCGCAGCGAGCGCACAGCCTGGATGTTTCCGCTCGTGGCCCCCTTGTGCCAGAGCTCCTGGCGGGAGCGGCTCCAGAGGTGAAGCTCACCGGTGGCGCGGGTCTGCTGGAGCGCAAGCTCGTTCATGTAGGCGAGCGTGAGCACCTCGCCCGTGTTCCAATCCTGCACCACGCACGGCACGAGGCCGCGCTCGTCGTAGGTGAGTAGCTGCTCGACCGTGACGTCAGTGGTGATGGTCATCAGCGGATTGTAGGTTGCAGAGCGACAATGGCATCTCTGCTGGAGCGCAAGCTGATCGTCGTGACGGGGAAGGGAGGCGCCGGGAAGACGACGGTGGCGTGCGCGCTCGGCATGCTCGCCGCGCGGTCGGGGTTGCGCACGGTGGTGGCGGAGCTCGGCGAGCAGCACCGGCTCCCCACCCTGTTCGGCATCCCCGGGACACCCGGCGCCGGCGAAGAGGTCGAGCTGGAGGAGGGCCTGTGGAGCCTGTGCATCGACCCCGACAGGGCGTTGATCGACTGGTTGCGAATCGTGAGCGGACGCATCTCGGCAAGGATGCTCTCGGCGAGCAGCACCTTTCACTACTTCGCCGCCGCCGCGCCAGGCGCGAGGGAGCTTGTGAGCTTGATCAAGGTGCGTGAGCTGTGCGAAGGGGGACGCACGCGCAGACACCACGAGCTCTACGACCTCGTGGTGCTCGACGCGCCCGCCACCGGGCACGCACTGGCGCTGCTCGACTCACCGCGGACGTTCGGCGCGATCGTGAGTATGGGGCCCCTCGCTGAGCAGGCCAGAAAGGTGCGGGAGCTGCTCGAGGACCCACAGCGCTCCAGCTATGTCGCAGTGGCGCACGCGAGCGAGATGGCGGTCACCGAGACGCTCGAGTTGGAGGAAGCGTTGCGCGTGAGCCTGGACCGCGATCTCGACGCGGTGGTGGTGAACGGAGCGATGGGACGCCGCTTCACACGCGAGGAGATGGCACGCATCGAGAGTGTCACCCACCCAGAGGACGGCTCACTCGCACGCTTCGGCGTTGGCGCCCCGCTTGTGGGTCGTGCGGCACGGGCGGCGCGCACCGCATATGAGAGCGGTCGCGTGCAGCAGAGTCAGATCGCCAGGTTGCGCCGTCAGCGCTTTGCGGAGGGCAAGCCGCCGAAGGTGCTGACGGTACCGTTCCAGTTCACTTCAGAGATGGACCTCGACGGGATACGAACGGTCGCAGGCCGACTCGCTCGCAATCTGTGAATCGCGGTCGCCTCAGGTAATCCCCAGCCGGTCCAGCAGCCCCTCGTCGCCACGCCAGTCGCGGCGGACTCGTACGGACAGATCGAGATGGACGTGACAGTCGAGCTCGCGCTCGATCTCCTTGCGGGCGGCTGAGCCGATGGCCTTGATCATGCGACCGCCTGAGCCGACCACTATCCCCTTCTGGGACTCGCTCTCGACCCAAATGAGCGCGCGGACGCGCACGAGGTCCTCACGTGGGTGTTCCACCTCTTCGACCATCGTCTCGAGGGCGTGAGGAAGCTCCTGAAAGGTGCGTCGGATCGCGGCCTCGCGGATCAGCTCGGCGAGCAGCAAGGCAAGCGGCTGGTCTGAGATGTCCTGTGGGGAGAACATGAAGGGACCCTCGGGCATCTGAGCGAACAGGTGGTTGACGAGCTCGGACACACCCTTACCCGTGCGGGCGGAGATCGGGAATATCTCCTCCCCGACGTCCAGCTCAGCGGCGGCCTGGAGCACGGCGACGGTAGCCGCACGGTCGAGCCGGTCGACCTTGTTGACCGCGATGGTGACCGGCGTATCGGTGTCGGTGAGCGCGGCGGCGATGAAGCGATCGCCAGGACCTACCCCCTGCTCGCCGTTCAACACGAGCAGCGCCGCGTCGGAGCCTTCCAGCTCCTGGCGCACACGTCCAGCCATGCGCTCGGTGAGGACGTCACGGGGCCGCTGGACGCCGGGGAGGTCGACCAAAACAAGCTGGCCGGAGCCGTCGGTGCGCACCCCGCGGATCGCCCGTCGTGTAGTTTGAGGGCGGTCGGAGACGATCGCGACCTTTCCCCCACGATCGCGTTGACGAGCGTCGACTTGCCTACGTTGGGGCGGCCGGCAAGCGCGACGAAGCCACTGCGCGTGATCTCCTCAGCGGCATCCGACGCGTCCGGGTGTCCGCCGTCAGCGCTCGCCACGAGGTCTCCTCCGCATGATGGTGTCCTGCATCGCCAGCATCTCGCCGTCGTCGGCCTCGTGGTCCATGCCGAGCAGGTGGAGCGCACCGTGGACGATCGCCTCGCGCACGTCGACCGTATGGGCGGGGCAGATCACGATGTCGCCCAGCTCGCGCGGCATGCCATCGCTCGCCCGCCAATGAACCAGCTTCGTCGATGGGAAAGGAGAGCACGTCGGTGGGTCCCTCTTTCCCGCGGTACTCGCGATTTAGCTCGGCGATGCGCTCGGAAGAGACGAACTCGACCGCGAGGTGGCCATCTTCGATGCCCGCGGTGGCAAGCACTCGCGCGCACAACCGCTCGATCTCCTCCGGTGAGGGCACAGAAGCACTAGGGCCGCGTGAGGCGTCGTTCCTCTCACCGCCCAGACCGTGCGCAAGCTCGTGGCCTAGGACCTCGACTTCAAGCACGCCGGTCCGCGACCGAGCGGTCGCGCTCTGCCGGGCGTAGCTCGGGGGCCTCGCGTCGGGAGTGCTCGTCGTAGGCCTCGACGATGCGTTGGACGAGCTTGTGACGGACGACATCCTCGCCGCCGAAGCGGACGAACTCGATGCCCTCGATCTCCTCCAGCACCTCCCCGACGACGACCAGTCCCGAGCGCTGCTCGCGGGGAAGGTCGACCTGGGTGATGTCACCTGTGACCACCATCTTCGAGCCGAAGCCGAGCCGGGTGAGGAACATCTTCATCTGCTCGGGAGTCGTGTTCTGGGCCTCGTCGAGGATGACGAACGAGTCGTTGAGGGTACGGCCGCGCATGAACGCGAGCGGGGCGATCTCGATCACCCCACGCTCCAGGTGGGCGGAGACCTTCTCGGGGTCGAGCATGTCGTGCAGCGCATCGAACAGTGGACGCAGATAGGGGTCGACCTTCGCCATCAAGTCACCGGGAAGGAAGCCGAGCCGCTCGCCCGCCTCGACAGCAGGCCGGGTGAGGATGATGCGGTTGACTTCGTGACGCGAGAGCGCGGCGGCGGCCATCGCGACCGCCAGGAATGTCTTGCCGGTGCCGGCCGGGCCGACGCCGAAAGTGACGGTGGATGAGCGGATCGAGTCGACATAGCGCTTCTGGTTGACCGTCTTGGGGGCGACACGCAGGCAGCGGTGACGCCAAACGACGTCCTCGAGCACGCGGGCGGGCGATTCGTGAGCGTCGAGCGCGCCTGTGACGGCCGAGATCGTGCCCGGGGCGATCTGGTGGCCGCGGGAGATCAGGTCGGAGAGCTCGTGCACGACGCGCTCGCCCGCGCGAGTGTCGTCCTCGGAGCCGTCGAGCGTGAGAAGGTTGCCGCGCAGGAAGACCTTGCACTGGAGGTGGGCCTCGAGCGCGCGGAGCACCGCGTCCTGGCTTCCCGCCAGCTCCGCGGCGACCTCGTTGGGTAGCTCGATCTGAGTCCTCATCCTCCGAGCGCCGCCCGCACGAGCCCGGAGACCCGCTTGCCGTCGGCACGGCCGGCGACGACCGCCATCGCTGACTTCATCGCCATGCCCATGTCCTTCGGGGAGGGCGCGCCGCTGTCGGCGAGCGCCTGCGTCGACGATCGCGCGCAGCTCCTCGTCGGAGAGCTCGGCGGGCAGGTAGGTGGCGATCAGCTCGGCCTCGGCCTCCTCGGCGGCAGCGAGGTCCTCGCGGCCGCCGTCGCGAAACGCCTTGGCGGCCTCGACGCGACGCTTGCGCTCGCGGCGGAGCACCGCCAGCTCGTCGTCTGACCCTTCCTTGGAGTCCTTCTGCAGCTCGGAGAGGATCATCCGCAGGGCGCCTACGCGGGGCTTCTCGCCCGCGCGCATCGCGTCCTTGAGGTCGGCTTGGACCTGATCGACGATCGCCATCCAGCTCAGGATACGCCGACGGGGGGAGACTTTTGTGTCGATTCGGCCTTCTCGGGGTGTTGCAGTGGTGTGGGTGTGCCCAGACGACCAGGCGAGGCGGGGTCGCGACCGAACAGGAGCGCAACGTTCCAGTCGACGAGGAGGCGCAGCTTCCGCCCCAGACCGGGCATCAACAACAGGTGGTAGGTGCGGGCGATGAGCCACGCAGGGAGTCCGCGCCAACGCACACCGAGGGTGATCGCGACGGCCTTGTTGTGGCCAAGCTCGGCGACAACCCCGGCGGTGCGGTGGCGAAACGGACGTGGGCGCTCGACCCTGGAGAGTGGACGCGATGTTGTGCGGCGACCAGTCGGCCCTGGCGGATCGCGTGCTGGGCGGTGGGCGGGCAGGGTCGATCTGACCGCGCGGGGTCGGGGACGGCGGCGCAGTCGCCGATCGCCCATACCCCCGGGCGACCCGGCACACGCATCTCTCTGTCGGTGACGATCCGCCCGGCGGGGTCAAGCGGCAAGCCAAGCGAGGAGATGACCGGGGCAGGTCGCACACCGGCTGTCCACACGAGGGTGCGCGCGGCGATCTCCTCCCCGTCGGAGAGCGTGGCGCGATTCGCGGTGAGCGAGGAGAGCGTCGTGTTGGTCTTGATCTCGATGCCTCGCCCCAAGAGCTCCCGCGCCGCGAACGAAGACGAGGCTCGGAGGCACCTCGGTCATGATCCGGTCGCGGGCCTCGACGAGCACCCAGCGCATGCCCTCTGCGCGGCAACGGGGATAGAGCTCGATGGCTTGGGCGGCGAAGTCCTGTAGCTCGGCGAGCCCCTCGAGGCCCGCGTAGCCGGCGCCGACGAACACGAACGAGAGGTACTCGGCGCGCAGCACGGGGTCTTCGAGCGACTCGGCGATGTCAAAGCAGGTGAGCACCCGGTTGCGCAGCGCGGTGGCGTCGGCGAGCGACTTCAAGCCGATCGCGTGGTCGGCGAGCCCGGGGATGGGGAGCATGCGGGAGATCGATCCAAGCGATACGAGCAAGTGGTCGTATCCGAGCTCGAACCCCTCTCCATCGACGCGACGGACGCCGAGCGCGCGTCGATCGGGGTCAAGACCCGTTACGGCACCAATGAGCAGGTCGGTGCGGCGCAGCTGGGAGCGCAGCGCGACGACCACATGGCGTGGGTCCAGCGTGGCCCCCGCGGCGCCCGGGAGGAGCGGGGTGTAGAGCATGAAGTTGGCGTCGTTGACGAGCGTGACACGGACACTGCGGATCGTGGGAATTCGCTCGAGCGCACGGGCGGCGTAGAAGCCCCCGAAGCCGCCGCCTGCAATGACGATACGAGTGGGCATAACACTGACACTAGTCCTGCGAAGCGGTCGAGACCAATGTTACAAACGTGTCACAAGCTGTTGGGAAAGGGCGGCCTGAGGCCGCCCTGCATCGTGCTGGGCGCAACGGACGGACGCGATGGGGCAGAATGGGTTGGCCATGAGCGCCTCCCTCTACGCTGACGCGATCGCACCGTTCCTCGACGGACGGCGGCGCTGTTGAGGCCGGCCGGGGCGGAAGTGTTCGACGCGCACACCCACCTCGGCTTGGACGAGGACGGCCGCTCGCTGGACCTCGAGACGCTGCTCTCACAGCTCGATGACGGGGGCGCGAGGAGGGCGTGTGTGTTCCCACTGCACGACCCCGAGCGCAGGCCCTCCTACCGGGTGCCCAACGACCGCGTGCTCGGGTTGGGCGGGGGAAAGCGACGGGCGGTTGATTCCCTTCTGCCGGCTCGACCCCGCCGAAGCGCCCGTGGAGGAGGGGGAGCGCTGCATCGAGAAGGGCGCGCGCGGGATCAAGCTGCACCCACGCGCCCAGTCGTTCTCTTTCGACGGGCCGGAGATGGACGGGATCTTCGCGCTGGCGGGCGAAGCGTCTGTTCCGATCTTGATCCATGCGGGACGCGGGATGCCCCCGATCGCCGACGGGTTGGCGAACCTCGCGTTGCGCCACCCCGAGGTGGTGTTGATCCTCGCGCATGGAGCGATCTGTGACCAGGGGATCCTCACCTCGCGTCTGAGCCGACCACCCGGGCGTGCTGTACGACACGTCCTGCTTCTTCCCGATCGACGTGATCGAGCTGCTCGCGCGCGTACCGGCGGAGCGAGTGGTGTTCGCATGCGACCCTCCTTACGGGCTCACTTCGAGCGGGCTTTACCTGGCGCTGCGAGTCGGCGGCTCACGCGGGGCTCGATGAGACCGCCACGAGTGCGCTCCTCGGCGAGACGATGGCGGGACTGGTGGATGGGCGCGGGCTGCCCCCCACCTCTCCGCCGCGCGGCACTCCGGAGATCACGCTGCAACGGTCGCCTCGCGCGCGCGTACGGCTACGGGAGCCTCGCCGGGCCGGCGCTGTTCGCGGGCGCGATCGAACAGGCGCAGGGGATGCTCGACCTGGCGATCGCGGTCTGCCGCGACCCCGACCCGGGCGAGGCCGGCGAGGCGCTTGACGCGATCGGCGCGGGCTTCGTCGCGGCGCGGGCGCTGCTCGACGTCGAGGGGGGCGTGCGCGGAGCGCTCGACTTGCTCTTCAGGTCGGTGGTGCGCGCGGCGACCGAGCGATTGCCGTCGGCCGCGAGCGGATCAACCGACGGCGCCGTGAGCCTCTCAGGCGCTCAAATCAGCCGCGGCTGAGATACAGCGCCGCCCACTCGCCCCGCTCGCGACGGTCGAGCTCGCGCAGCCCGAGACGGTCGGCGAACGCGCGGGCCACCTCGTCGGCTTGCTCACACAGCAGACCGCTCGCGATCAGATCGAGCCGAGCCGGGGGGCTCGAGGGCGGCATCGTCTCGGCGAGATCCAGCAGCAGCGGTCGCAACAGATTCGCGAGCACCAACATGCGCGCGGTGTCCTGCCCCTGTCGCTCGTCGCCAGGGGGATTGGAATTTGCGCTGAGCACGATGCCGTTTCCCTCCTCTCCCTCAAACCACGGCAGCGACTGTTCGCGCAGATCGAAGCGCCGGGCATCGATCTTCACGTCGTTGAGGGTTGCGTTGTCGAGGATCGCACGGACACTCTCGCGGTCGTTGTCGAGCGCGAGCACGGGGGCGTAGCCGAACATCGTCGCGGCGATCGCGAGCACACCCGAGCCGGCGCCCACGTCGAGCACGCCACAGCGCGGCCCCTTGGTGACCGTGACCTCCAACAACAGCTCCATGCAGAGTCGCGTGGTGGCGTGCGCGCCGGTGCCGAACGCCTGGGCGGGGTCGATCACGATCTCAAGCGCACCGGCATGTTCTGTCGGGGACTCCCACGGAGGGCGCACGTGCAGTGCGGGCACCTCGGCGCTTGGCGATTCGATCAGCACGGGCTGGTGAAACTGCTTCCAGCGCTCCGACCAGTCGTCGGGGACCTCGGTCGTGGAGACCTCCACGAGGGCGCCGCCTGCCGCGGCTTGCAGGTCGGGCAGGTCGGGGAGCTCACCGGGGGCGCCATAGACGGCGTACTCAACAACACCCTCTCCCCCATCGGCGGGGGCAGCTCGATCTCCTCCACCCCGGAGGGGGCGAGCTCCAGCAGGTCGGCCAGCACCACCTCGGCGTCGGCGCGCTTGACGCGCAGCGCGAGTCGAATCATCGTGCTCCCCTCCCCCCTCGCGCCCGAAGATGTCTCGTCACGCGGCGTGGTGGCGAAGCGCTCGTCGCAGCTTTGCGAACACAGATTCCTCGGAGCGCAGGTTCTCGTCGGTGAGCGTGGCGTTCAAGCGGGTCATGAGGTCGCGCTGCTCTTCGTTGAGACGGCGGGGGACGACGATGTTCACCACAACCCGCAGATCGCCGCGACGACCGCCGCGCAGGGAGGGCATCCCCTCGCCGCGCACAGAGAGCACTTCACCAGGCTGGACGCCGACGGGCACCTCCACCGAGGTGGCGCCGTCAAGCGTGGGGACCTCGAGCGTGGCGCCAAGCGATGCCAGTGGCGCGGACACGTCAAGCGCGGTGATGAGGTCGTCGTCTTCGCGCACGAAGCGCTCATCGGGTGAGACCCGCACGAGCACGTACAGGTCGCCCGCGGGAGCGCCGCGCTCGCCGGCGTGACCACGTCCACTCACGCGAATGCGCTGGCCGTCGGCGATTCCCGCCGGAACCGCCACCTGCTCGCTGCGACGCACCGACCGTTGGCCGCGACCGCGGCACTCCCCACATGGCTGCGTGGGGAGACGACCGTCGCCGTGACAGGCATCGCAGATCATCGTGCGCACCATCTGGCCGAACGGGGTGCGACTGACGCTCTGCACCTGTCCGGCGCCGTCGCAGCGAGAGCATCGCTCGATCGGAGTGCCAGGCTCGGCGCCGTTTCCGTGGCAGTGCTCGCAGCGGTCGATCGCCTCGAACGTCACCTCGACCGTGTTGGGCGCGGAGGCTTCAAGCAGGGTCATCTCGACGCTGACGGCGATGTCCCCGCCGAGCCCTGATCCCGAGGGGGAGCCGAACCCGCCACCGCCGCCGAAGAAGGCGTTGAAGAGGTCGCCGATCGAGCCAAAGGCGTCGAAGTTGGGGGCGTAACCGCCGGAGCGCAAACCATCGTGGCCATAGCGGTCATATGTGGCGCGGCGCTCGGGGTCGGAGAGGATCTCATAGGCCTCCGCGGCCTCCTTGAACTTCTCCTCCGCCTGGGGGTCGTGGGCGTTGACGTCGGGGTGCAGTTCGCGCGCGAGCCTGCGGAACGCCTTCTTGACGTCCTGCTCGTCGGCGTCTCGGGGGACCCCGAGCACCTCATATGGATCCCGTGGCGCGGTTGTGCTCATCTGCGTCGGGAAACCTAGCGCTCGGCGTATGCGTCTTCGACGAAGCGGGAGAGCTCGTGGGCGGCCTCACGCACTGTGGCGATCGCGCCGGCGTAGTCCATGTGGACCGGCCCGATCACCGACACCGTGCCGAGCTTGCGCCGCGCCGAGGCCGTAGCCGGCCGCGACGAGCGCCACCGAGCGCATCGCAGGGATCTCGTTCTCACGGCCGATGCGCACATACACGTCCGACTCGCCGAGCGCGGCGCGCAGCACACGCAGCAGCGCCGCCCGGCGCTCGAGCAACGCCATCAGCTCGTTGATCTGCGTGATGTCGTGGCGGCGACCTTGGGTGAGCAGGTGCGCGGCACCGTCGACGTACAGCGTGTCCTCGCCCTCACAGGCGAGACTTGCCGAAGGCGGAGGAGAGCCGCTCGACGAACGCCCGCTCGCTGGTCCCGAGCCCTGGGTCCTCGAGACGCTTGGAGAGCATGCGGGCGCCGAGTCCGTATCCCGACGAGCCGCTCGTTGAGATATTCACCGGCCCACCCCACAAGGCCCGGGTCGACGGGAGCGTCGAAGGTGGTGAGCATCTTCGACACCCCGCCGGTGGAGGTGATGACGACGACCATCACCACCTGCGGCTGAAGCTCGAGCACCTCGACGTGGCGGATCGTGGCGGTGTTCAGCGATGGCGCCGACACCACCGCGAGCAGATTCGTAACCTGGGAGATCGCTGCGCTGGTCACCCGCATCGCCTCCTCCACCTCGCGTCGGGTGAGCGAGAGCGAGAGCGAACGCGCGGGCTGCAGATCCCGGCCGGAGCCGAGCAGCTTGTTCACCACGTAGCGGTGACCAGCGTCGGTGGGCACCCGTCCCGCCGAGGTGTGCGGGTGGGCGAGCAGGTCGTGCTCCTCGAGCAATGCAAGCTCGTTGCGCACGGTGGAGGGTCCGCAGTCGAGACCGGGGTCGGCGGCGATCGTCTTGGAGGCCACAGGTTGGCCGCTCTGCAGATACCCCTCCACCACCTTGCAGAGGATCAGCTCCTGTCGGGGGGTGAGCATCCGATGATTGTAAGGGCGTATACCCCGTGCTCCGCTTGGGCGCCGGCCAGCAGCCGGGACAGCGCCCTGAAGCTTCTTCTAGACCTGCAGCTCGGCCTCGGCGTTGCGGATGATCTGATTGCCGGCTTGCTCGGCAACGGTGTCCACGATCACACGACCGTCTGAGGCCTCGCGCACGGTGCCGGTGACCACGACCTCCTGCTCGGGCACACCCATACCGCGGAACTGCACAGACAGCCGCTTCAGTGTCTGCGGGCCACCGGCGGCCTCGGTCTGAGCACGCGCTACCTGCGCCATCGACCACAGCCCGTGCAGGATGCGCCCCGGGCAGGCCCACCGCGCGCGCGAACTCCTCGTCGATGTGGATCGGGTTGAAGTCACCGGAGGCACCCGCATAGCGAGCGGTGA
Source organism: uncultured Solirubrobacterales bacterium (assembly GCA_963702905.1). Classification (GTDB taxonomy): domain Bacteria; phylum Actinomycetota; class Thermoleophilia; order Solirubrobacterales; family Solirubrobacteraceae; genus Palsa-744. Next base: position 1,994,055 of record OY969769.1, on the reverse strand, counting down.
GGTACTTGTCAGGTGTCACCCGCACCTCGGGAATCTGAGCTCCCACTGAAAGATCTGCCATTTCAGACTCCTCTGACGATGTTGGTCCAGGTTCCGCGACACACCTGCTCGCCACGCTGGTTGACCGAGACGGACTCGAACACGTAGTAGCCGCGGCCGTCGCGTTCTGAGATGTCCTTGACCGACGCGGTGGTGGTGATCTCATCCCCCGCCACCACAACCGGCCCCCACTCGAACTCCTGGCCGCCGTGGACCATCATCGCGAAGTTCATTTCCACCTCTGGGTCAAACAGCGAGGGGGCCACCGACGGCGAGCTGTACACGACAGCGAACATCGGAGGGGCCACCACGTCGGCGTAACCGGCGTCACGCGCGGCCTGCTCGTCAAGGTGGAGTGGATTGGTCTCGCCCACCGCCCGGGCGTACTCCTTGATCTTCTCTCGCCCGACCGCGTATGTGGTGGGCGGGTATGTCTTACCGATGGCTTTGGTGTTGACTGGCACCGAACAGGGCTCCTTGTGGGCTTAGGTGCTGGGCTTGAGGGCGGCCGCCTCTGAAGCGACGCCGCGGCCGGGCAGTTTACGCGAGGGGGGCCGACGGCGGGATGTCGAGGTGAACATCCCGCCGCGCCACAACCCCGCTCAGAAGACGAGGTCGTCGCCCACCACGCCAGAGCCGACGCCCGCCAACTCGCGCTCCTCGCCGAGCTCGGCCGCGCCCAATGATCCCTCCTCGTCGGTCGATCCCTCGTCGCCGCCAAGCCCCTCTGAGTTGCCCTGAAAGCCCCGCCCGTCGAGGAACTGAACCTTGTCGGCCACGATCTCGACCGCCTGGCGTTTAACGCCCTCCGGGGTCTCCCATTCACGCCACTCCAGGCGCCCATCGACCGCTATGCGGCGACCGCGGCTCATGTAGCGGTGGACCGACTCGCCCATCCCACCGAAGACGGTGACGTCGAAGAAATTGGGCTTCTCCGTACGCTCACCGTCAGCGTTTTTGCGCAGCGAGTGGCTCGCGAGCCGCAGGCTGCAGACGCTGGACCCCGACGGGAGCGCCCGCAGCTCGGGGTCGGCGGTGAGCCTGCCGACGATCACGATGCGGTTGATGTTCGAGTAGGACATGAGGTTCTCCTTTGCTGTTGAGCTCGCCCTCAAACGAAGCTACGCGGCGTCTGCGACGGTACTCGGCGCAGACGCTCGAAAACCGCGATATCGCCCGTCGTTACTGGAGAAATTAGATGCACCGGTTTCGTCTAGATCAGGCGGTACCCCACGCCCCATACGTTCACCACCAACCCGCACGCACCGGCGGCGGCGAGCTTGCGGCGCAAACGGCTTGCATGGCTGTCGACGGTACGTGCGCCGGACTTCAAACGTTGACCCCAGATCACGCGGCGCAACTCCTGCTTGGAGCAAACGGTGGTGGGGTTGCGAGCAAGATGGACCAGCAGCTCGTACTCCAGCCGGCAAAGATCGACTGCGGCCCCAGCGAAGCGCACGTGGTGCGACCTTGTGTCGATCTCGAGTGCGCCCACGCGAAGTAGCCGTCTGTGTGTGGGACTCTCTATTCGTCTCAACACCGCCCTCAGCCGAGCGCGCAACTCCAGGTAAGTCGGGGGATGCGCGATGAAATCATCAGCGCCGATCTCAAAGGCGCGCAGAAGATCGAGCTGGGTAACCGAGGGACTGAGCATGATCGCCGGCAGATCCTCATCCCACACTTGCGGGCCAATAGCTCGACGCGCTGGAGCGCGACGGATCTCCTCGAGCAGGTCGAGCGCGCCGCGAGGAGTGTCGAGGGCGCCAAGCACGACCGCTCTGATGGCCTGAGCGCGCGCGAGCACGCGGGCGTGCTCCTCACTGCGCGCGTGCACAACTGTGTAGCGGTCCGCACGCAGTTGCTCAACCAACTCGCCGCCGATTTCAGCGTTTGCCTCGACCACCAGAATTGCAGCCTCGAGAGGACGCCGAGAAACGTCGGGCACGACCGATGGATCGGCGCTTGTCCTCACGAAGCTCGGCGCCCGTGTGCGCGACAAAGGCCACAGAAGGGGCTCATTGGAGTTCGACCTCGCGCGGACTGACACCGAGGCCCTTACGAGCGATCGTGGCAAGCACGTCGGTATGGACCCAGGGTGTGATCGCGTTCTCTCCCCCTTCGGGCATGAGCCCGATTCGCCGGGCCACCCAGCTTGTCTCACCGCTCGTCCTGCCACGCCGGTCGCGCTTGACCATTCCACAGCGAAACGCGATCTCGCCCATGCTCAGACCACACCGGTCGATCGCGTGCAGCACCGCTTCGCGCAAACCCCGGTTGAGTACGACGGGGCTTTCGCACAAGCGCTCGAGTTCGTTGCACAAGCGTGTGACGACGAGATCCGGATCGTCGCGATGACGGGCGATAGCACGCTCCGTGAGCGTTCGCATCGGCTCATAGCTTTCGAACGTGGCGATGACATCGCGCAACGCGACCCGCTCAGGGACAGCATGAGCGCCTGCCGACGAGCGTCGACACCAGCGCAGCTGGGCTCTCGAGCGAGCTTCCGGCAGCAGGTCAATGCTGTAAACGTCGCCGTTCTCGTCTACCACGCCACCGACCGACCCAGGCTGACCAGGTGTCAAAGCACCCTCAGCGTCAAGAGGATCGACCAGCAGGTCCTTGGGTTGCACGCGCCGACACCAGTGCCCACTCACATCCCTCAGATAGAGCTCGCATACAAGGGCGGCGTTCTCTGTCGGCTCGTCGGCGGCCAGGTGTGCAACGAGGCGCCGATCGCAAAGCGTGATGGCGTCGCGGTCCAGCACGAGCACGCTCCCGCCATAACCTGGAAGTGTGAGCAGATCGCGCCGGCGACCACGGTCGTCGCGATAGGACGCTATTGGTCCGGTGGTGACGGTCCGCGCGCCTCGGCGGGCGAACTTCACGCCTGTAGACAGCCGCGTGCGAGTTGGGATGGGAGACGAGAATGGGCGTCGAGTCGGTGGTGCGCAAGATGCGTTAGGCGGCATGGCTTTGCTCCTCACGGTCGGATGGCTCCATTCCAGGTCGACCTGAATGGACGCCTCAGTAGCGGGCTTGTAGGAGCACTCCGTCGGATCGTCAAGGCTGAGACACAATCGGGGTCGAGGCTCACACAAGTTGTCCGAGGCCCCTATAGGGGCCTCGGACACGGCGGCGCTCACCAAGAAGCAAAGAAGTAAGTTGGCCGAGAATCGCTCACAAGCGTGACTCCGAGGTACGCAAATTCCAGCGGCCGCTGGTTTGTCTCTGACTCTTCCCTCCGAGCAGCTCGACTCCTGAGATGAGAAACGCGTCACCCGCCGGGCTCGGGTCCCACGATCTACAGGTGGGCGCAGGTCAAGAGAGCGCCGAGGCAAGTAGATTCGTGGTCGTTTTCGCCGCGAGCCTGCGGGCATAGACGTTTGACAAGAACTAGACGCCAGAGTGAGCAGTTCGCATGAATTGCTCGAGCGCGTCACAATGCGAGTTAGTGGACAACATCGACGGACCCACCGTAGATACATCGCCGAACCGCAAGCCGGCGCGCCGCAAGACGCGTAAGGGCACCCAGATTGCGATGGAGCCTCGCGGGCGGATGATCGACGCGATGCTCGCGTGCATCGGCGAACAGGGGTATGGGGCGACCGTGGTCGCGGACGTGATCGCCAAGGCCGTGGCGTCGCGCAAGACGTTCTACGAGCATTTCGAGGACAAGCACGCTTGCTTTCTGGCCATGAGCGACGAGGTGATCCGCGAATGGGTGACCCGAGCACAGAGCGCGACCGAGAGCGCCGACGGCCCCGCAGAAACGATCGAAGCATTGGTGAGCGAGCTCTTCGAGCTTGCCCGGGAGAGCCCACCGGCACTCAGGGTTCTCGCGGTTGAGCTCACCGCCGCCGCGCCCGCGGGCATGGCCCGCCGCGAGAGCGCCCTCCAGGAGATCGCGAAGTCACTGGAGGAGGCGCTCGGCGGGGGTTCGCCCGATCGTGCGCTGCAGGCCAGAGCGATCGTTGGGGCGATCGTGCGCATCCTCTACGCCCGCGCTCGCCGTGGCGCAAAGGTGCGACGCCCGCGTCGAGGTGAGATGGTCGCGCTGGCTCCGGAAGTCGCCGTTTGGGCTTGTCGATACACACTCGAGCCAGCCGTCAAACCGAGCGTTGGTAGTCCCACACCCGCACTGGCACCGGCGGTTGGGGGTCGCGCGCCCGGAACGCTGTCACTCAGCTCGCGTGCGATAGAGCGTCGGGGGCTCCCACGTGGCGAGGGAAACGTGTCACGTAGCTTCGTGGTTCACAACCAACGTGAGCGGATCCTCGACGCGCTGGCGAACCTTTCAGCCGCAAAGGGATACGGGGCGACCACGATCCCTGAGATCGTCCGCGAGGCGGCGGTGTCCGTGCAAGCCTTTTACGAGCACTTCTCCGGCAAGGACGACGCCTTTCTCGTGGCTTACGAGATCGGTCACCGCAAGGCGCTCGCGATCGTTGAGCGGGCATACGAATCCAAGGAGGACTGGCCGGCGGCGGTACGTGCCGGCGTTGCGGCGCTACTCGAGTTTCTCGCTTCTGAGCCCGCCTACGCCCACCTTGCGCTCATCGACGCGCTCACCGCGAGCCCCAAGGCCGCCACGGTCGCCCAGGAGGGAATGAACGGGTATTCCGGCATGCTCGAGCCTGGATTGGAGCTGAGCGGCGAGGATCAACCGTCGACCCCGGTTGCCGTTGAGGCCACTGCATGTCTCCTGCTCGAGCTGTGCTTTGTCTATGTGGCGAACGAGCGCGCCCGTGAGCTGCCGGCGCTCGAGGAGATGGCATGCGACCTGGCGTTGCGACCTTTCGCGGCCGTAGGGGTGCGTTGAGCTCTTTTCGCGAGCCCGTGGGTGGGCAATTGTTGTGTTTGTTCAGTGGCTCTTTTGTAATCAGCCGTGAATGATGCGGGCATGGCGGCAGCAGACAGAGCGAAGATCGCCGAGCAGATCCTTGCCTTTGGCGGCAATCTGCGGAGAGCGCGCGGACGCGCAGGCCTGACACAGGCTCAGCTGTCAGTCTCGGCTCCCCTTGACCGTGCCGCGATCAGTCGATTGGAGTGCGGGGAGCGAGCCCCTGACATGCCCACCTTGCTGCGCTTGTGTCGCGCACTCGACGTGACGCCCACTGAGCTTCTGCGTGGCGTGGGGACAGGCAACTCGGCGCTTGGGACGGCGCGTCGCGAGGATGGAGCCTCAGGCGGTCCGGCCGCGGCATTCGGCGCGAACCTGAAGTGGGCGCGGGCGCGGGCGGGCATATCCCAGGAGCGACTCGCGCTCGACGCCAAAGTCGACCGGGCGGCGATCAGCGTTTACGAGAATGGCGGACGCCAGCCCAATCTTCGCACCGTGCTCAAGCTCGCGCTCAAGCTGGAGGTCCGGCCGGCTGCACTTCTCCGCGGCATCTCCCTGGACGCCAACGGCCGATAGGCGGATCCCGCACGGCGAGGTGGCATCAGGTCATGCCACAAGCGCCGCACGGGACCGTGCTCCGACGCGAGTTGAGAAATGTCGCGTCGAGGCTTGCTCGGGTCGCAGCGGGGGCCGGCTGCGAGATCCGAACCCTCTTCCCTTGTCCGCCCATTCGGTTCCTGGGAAGTCTCTAAACCCTCCACCATCGACGAGGTGACGCCAATCTGCGTCTCGTACCGGGTGGTTTCACCTAAAACCAACCCCTCTTTCGTCTCGATCCGCGTTCCGAATCTTGGATCGAGCGGAATGGTGGCACAGCGTTCGACCCATGTCAAGGTGCAGTAACTGTTCTTTACACGACAGAAGACCGACCGGGGCGGCGACCGGAGCCGGGAGGCCTCTACCGGCTCTGACGGTCGCGCCCAGTCGGCCCTCTGTGAGGGTTGGCCGGCCTCTGGAACGCTAGTCCGCAAGACGTCCCGGGTCAGGCCATGCCGCCCGCGCGCCGGCGACAGCGGCATCATCCTCAAGGTCTGCCTCATTGTCAAACCCGTAGGGACAGTTCTATCTTTCTGTCTCCAACTTATTGGTGTTGTGACGCGAATCGCCCCACCTACCAAGCTGCGCAAATCCCGGCTGGATAAGAAGGACCGGCCGGGGAGGTCGAGCTATCCGCGAGGCTTCCCGACGGACGCATCGACCACGCCCAGCCGGCCTTCCGGGGGGGTGGTTGGCCCGGGATCGGAGCGCCCGTCTCTGGTCAGAGGCGCCCCGTCTCCGTGTCGTTCAGACCCGCAGGACGGGCCTGACGGGAATTCTCAGGGCCTGTGCAATGAGTGTCAAGGGAAGCTATCGAATCTCAGAGAATTGTTTCTGATGCTGAAAACCCCTGATCCCACGTGTCAGGACTCTACAGTTTGCTGATTTTTGTACTCATAGTCGCGACATGTGTGAAAAATCCTACACAAATGAATCTATCCACAGGCTTTGGGGTTGATTAGTCCCCCACGGTCGCGACGCTCGCGCTCGGCTTGGCGAGTGGCATGGTAAGCCACACGCTGTGCATCGACGCATAGGGGGAGCGTGTGGGCGACGAACGGCGCCTGGCGACCAGCAGACGTCACCCAGCTCACAACGGCGCTGTGACGGGGCAGATGCAAACGCACATCCGGTCTTCCGAGCGCCGATAGGTTGCGGATGTCGGGGCGGACGACGTCGGAGAACTCCGCCATCATCAGCTTCGCGGCACTGCGAGCATCTTCGATCGAGGACGTGGCGAAATAGACCCGGTGAGCAAACAGTGCGTCGAGTTGCCGCCGCACATCGCGATCGACCCATTGAGCGTCGGTTTGCCAGCACGCGACGAGCTCGACGTCTGCGGCGCGCTTGAGCGCCGTCGCTTCGACGAAGCCCCGACTCAGCACGAGCGACGCCTCGTCCACCTTTAGTGCCACCGGAGGGCGCCGCCAACCCACGACACCGTCTTTGCGGCGGGCAAGAGCCTCATCGAGCATCCCCAGAAGCAAATGCATCAAGACGCTTGTATGCGTGATGCCCATTGTCCTGAGGGCGCCCTTCACGACCAGAATCCCACTATTGGCGACTATGTCGTCGAAGCTCACCCGCAGTGAGCCTTTCAACAATGCGCCCGTGATCAGCGGTGAGCCCGACGGCCGCTGCATCTCGATGGCTGCCGCGTCGACCTCCCGCGGCTGAAAACCGCAAGAGGGATGGGCGAGATCGAGCAGCGTACATGTGCGCTCACGCGGCACGACGCTCAATACCGCCTCGGAGACCTCACCTCGGGGGTCGAGAACGATCACGGCGCATCCCTTGCGGCGGAGATCCTCGGCGACACTCGCCACGAGATAACTCGACTTGCCCTGCCCTGCGGCGCCCGACACGCCTGTGTTCTGGCAACGCAACCCGGGGTGGATCGACACCATGCCGTAGGCATCGCGCAGAACACCACCTCTCCCGATTGGACGCAGGATCGCGGGCGGAGCGGGGGCAAGCGGTAGCGAATGACGCTCGAGCGGGACAATGGAATAATCAAGCGAGGGGACATGCCAGAGGCTCGCGAGCTCGGTGGACGCGAACACTCCCTTGCGAAATGAGGGCAGCGGATTGCCCTCACCCCGAGCAACCCTCTTTGTATAGAAGCTCAACCAGCCCTGACGTAGCGCCGTGCCACGCTCCACGAGACGGTTCTCCGCGCAGTTCGCACGCAGCTCTGAGGCGATCCGCTCGCATACTCCACGACTCGCGGCTACCACCCGCAGGTCGCAGAAGAACAACGGCCGGTGCTGCACATCCAGGCCGCCTGTGAGCTCGGCATCCTCGACACGGGAGCGGTCGAGCGGTGGCAGGCTGGAGCTTGCGCACACGCGCGAGACGATTCTCGTGGCGCTTGTAGACGCGCTTGGCGTGAGCTTCGAAGAGACCTGGTACGGGCGTGAGCGCGATCTGGACGAACGCGGGCGCCTGACACGCCGCCATCGTGGTGATGAGGCGGTTGACCGGCGGGGAGCGATCATGCTCGAAGCGGTCAACTCGCTTGGAGCGCTTGGTGAACGCGGAGCGCTTCTTCAAGCGCAACACACAGGGCGGTGAACCGGGTGGTGAAGCCCGCCGCTCCACAAGCACGTTGGGGTAGGCAGTGCGGAGCGCGGCCTCCACCAGCGGCTCGACGCCAGCCGGACAGGTGAGCGAGAGCCACGCGATACGATCGCGGTGGATCTCGAGCGCCACCGACGGTTGACCCCAGAAGAGACGTCGCCACCAGCGACGCAGGAGCCGCTTGTGAAGCGCCTCGTACATGCTCACGATGCCATCCGCGGTGGGATCGTCGCCGCGGTAGGGCACGACCCGCAGACGCACGTATCGCCGTGTTTGGCGAGCATGTACTCGACACACGAGGATCGTGATCGAGATCACGACCGCAAGGAGGGCTCCACCGATGAGGGCTATCTGAACCGAAGCGGGAACAAGCTGGGTCGTCAAATGATGGCGCACACCACCTTGATCCGACGAGCCTCACGAAACGGGACAGTCGTGCGATCAGCCATCCACGCGGGCAGCCACGATTGCGACATCGTCACGCAGACGCCCCGCGCCGGTCGACAAGGCAAGGCGCTCAAGCTGTTGCACCAGTAGGTGTGGCGCGGACCCGGCATAGCCGGCGAGCTGGCCGCACAGCTCAACGGGAGTCAAGCCGCGCCGAGGGGCGCCGGCGTCGAGCAGGCCGTCTGTGTAAAGCACAAGCGTGGAACCCGGATTGAGCTCGACCTCGACGTCAACCACGTTGGAGCCCGGACGGACGCCAAGCATCGTGCCGCGAACCTCTGGGCAGTGAGCTGGGCCATCAGCTCGCACAAGCACCGGCGGAGGGTGGCCGGCGCCCGCCACGGTCGCTTGGACGGGCGTGGCGGTGAGGTCCATACGAGCCACCACCACAGTGGCGAAACGCTGGGCGAGAGCGTGGCCCAGCATCACCTCGTTGACGGCGCCCAACACCTGAGCGGGGCTCGGGCGAACGAACGCGAACGCACGAATGCTGTGACGCACGAGCGCTGTCACCGCCGCGGCCTCTGGTCCCTTGCCACAAACGTCACCCACCACAAGCCAGCAGCCGAAGGGGGTGGTGAACACATCGTAGAAATCGCCACCCACCTCGTTGCCTTCACCGGCGGGGTGATATGCCGAGGAGAGCGCCATGCCGTCAAGCATGGGTAGGGTCTCTGGCAGAAGACTGCGCTGGAGAGTGCGCACAAGCTGGGTACGCGCCACATACTGGTTGGCGTTGTCGATCGCCGTCGCGGCGCGATCCGCGAGGTTGGAGATCAGGGCAAGTTGTTCGGTCTCGTTGGGGGCGGTGTCACGTAGATAGAAGAAAGCCAGTGCCCCCAGAAGCCGACCCCGAGCGATCAGTGGGACCGCGATGACTGACCGGTGACCGCTCCACCGGAGGAATTCGCGCAGCTCCGGCTCTGGGGCAACCTGCTCGAGCGTGGAGTTGTCGGCCAGGCAATCGACCACCACCGGCTCTCGTGCGCGAATGGCGCGAGCCACAGGGTGCTCGCCATCGAGGTCGAGCGGATGGGCGACACGGAGCAACTCCAAGCGCGATCCGACCTCCTCGCGCGCGGACAACGCCATCGTGTCGCTGATCGTGGCATCCTCGCCGAGCAGGTCGATGACACACATGTCAGCGATCCGCGGCACCGCTATGCCGGCGATCGCTCTCATCGTTTGGCGAGGATCGAGCGATAGATCAAAGACGCCTCCAGCCGCGGCCAGCAGATCCCTGGCCTCGTGACCCCTACGACGCTCGCTCCGTCCCTTCCACAGCACCGGCGCTCACCCCCAAGTCGTGCGCATCTTGTGCGCCTTCAAGGTAGAGCAGTCGACGCTGGGACGCCTTGAGGTTCGTGTAAGCCGAACGACCGTCGCGTCGAGTGGGCGCGTTTCTCACATCGGTCTTGTAGCCCGCTCCACACGCTCGCCGCGCTCGGTGAGGCACCACTCGTTGGGGGCACCCTTGGATTGCGTTTGATCGACGTTTTCGATCAGGGCAAGCCCCTCGAGCCGGGAGAGCAGCTTGGAGATCTGGCCCTGATCGGCGATGCCCGCGCCGTTTGCCACTTCTCGATTGCTGGCGCCGGGATGCTCCTTGATGGCGGTGAGCACACGCACGGTGCGGTAGGTGAGGCGCATGTCCAGACCGGCCATCGGATCCTTGCCGACACCCGGCTCGGTCTTCGCGCGCCGGCGCACCTGCGGTGCGGGACGGGAGAGTTCGCGACTGGCGGCACGGGCGCCCAGATAGGGAAGCACGATCATGCTCATCAGCGCTCCATGCAGCCCGATATAGGGCTTTGGGTTTCGTTCGAGCAAACGTGTGTGGATGACCGCAAAAACGGCGCCAATGACACCTTCGGCGGTGACGCCTGGGGGCTCACGTCGACCCGCCCCGGCGCTGCGACCACCGTCGATCGCCTGGCGCAACTGGGCAAGCACTCTTGCGCGTTCCTCGAGCACCCGCGTACCTCCCCCAAGTGCGTCCACTACACACAGTCGCGCCAGCTCGGGCTCCTCGTCGACGAAGATGAGCAGCGCCGCCAGTCCGGCGCGGACGCTCTCGCGCCAGGATGCTTCCTGCTCGTAAGCTTCGACCACTCGCGCGCTCACCTGCGAGAGCGTGCGATCGAATACAGCCAGGAAGCAATCCTCGCGGTCGTCGAACAGGTCGTAGAAGGTCTTGCGGGAGACTTTTGCGCGACCGATCACCTGCGCGACGGTGAGTCGGGCATAGCCGTTCTCCTCGATCGCCTCGACGGCCGCGCTGAGCATCCGGGCACGCTGTATCTCGGTTACGTGACCGCGAGGCAACCCGTCGCTGCGGGGACGTCTTGTCTGAGCCTTCGAGCGCGTGTCATTGATGGAAGCCATGTTTCCCTGCCTGGTCGGTGCTGTTCACGTTGAATCGGATCCCGTCGCCCATTGGCTCGGCGCTAGCTCGCAAGTAGGACGCCATTCGCAGGTCCCGATCTTGTTCGCGCACCGCATACAGAGGTTCATGGTTTCGAGCGCTCAAGTCGAGCCGTGTCTCCTACTCCGCCTCTGACCGGTATCGCGACACACACAACACCAGGTCACATCGCAGACCCCGCCCCGTTCGCACATGTGGGCGGCGAATCTGACGATTCGACACCTTTGCCGCAAGCAGAGCGCCTGTTTGGGGGCAGAATGCCCGTAATCACGGGACTTCCGCTCCGAGGAAATGTCTCTGACCGAAGAGGCCCTAAACGGCTTCCAGGCAAGCTCCGGCCCTACGTGGGCCAAGCTGGAGCGGATGGCGCATCATGACGCGAACAAAGGGTGAGCGACGGGATTCGAACCCGCGACCGCCGAGACCACAACCCGGAGCTCTACCAACTGAGCTACGCCCACCATGCCGGTAGGCGGGAGTCTAGCGGGAGGTCAGCCGCGCAAGAGGTCTTCGGCGAGAGCTAGGCATTCGCTCGGAGCTCGATCGGGATGGCGCTCGAGCGCTAGCTGCCATGCGCGCAGGAGCGGGGTTGGATCGTCCCCGAGCAACGCGAGCAGCTCACCGGCAAGACGTTCGGGGTCTGATGTCTCCCCCGACGTGGCGGCGGTCTGCACGATATCCCCACTCGGAGGCGAATTGACGCTTGAGGTGGAGCCGGGCCCCGAGCGATCGGCGGCAAGCAGCTCCTCTGTGACGTCCCGGCCTTGACGCTTGGCGTTGCGCCACCCCCGCCCCATCGAGAGTTGCTGGAGCGGAAGCTCAGGACCCTCGAGCACGGTGAGGGTGGCCTGGTGGGGACTCCATTTGCGTTCGCCGAACTCGATCCACTCGCCCCGTGCCCAAGCGTCGAGGATCGTGGCGCGGAGCTCGCGCTCAGTGAGGTTGAAGCGATTGGAGTTGTGAGGAAATTGGCGCAACTCGACGTGGTACACGTCGTAAGCCTCGCAAATCGGATGTCAGGACGGGCACTCCCGCTCAACCATGCGGCTCGAGCAGCCGATGGGCAGCACATGCGGTCTTCTGTGGACAAACCTCTCAACCTTCGACTTCCGGGGACCAGAAGGGCCGCTGAGGTGATCGGTTGGATCGTGCTGGGGCTTCCCCGCCCACGCAAGAGCTCCGCCCGGTCGGTCGACACCGGCAGCGTCGTGCGTGGCTGGGGCGCCTGGTGGGGACGCCACCAAAAACTGCTCAGGATCCTTGCGGCGGTGACATTGTGCTGGTCGGCTGCGTATTTGACGTGGCGAGTGGGCTGGAGCTGGCAACGCTCGAATGCGCCCCTCTGGGTGTGCCTGCTGCTCGCCGAGCTTTATGGACTCTGGAATCTGGCGACGCTTACATGGCTCACCTGGGATGTGACCCCTCGCAAGCGACCGCAGTCGTCGCCCGGACGGAGCGTCGATGTGTACATCTGCACGTACGACGAGCAGACCCCGGTACTTGAGGCCACACTCGCCGGGTGTGCACTCATGACCTACCCCCACACCACCTGGCTACTCGACGACGGCTGTCGGCCCGAGGTCGAGCGGCTCGCGGGACAGTGGGGGGTGCGGTACATGACACGCCCGGACAAATCCCACGCGAAGGCCGGCAACATCAACCACGCCCTGCCGAAGACTGACGGCGAGTATGTGTTGGTGCTCGACGCCGACCATGTGCCGCTCCCGGACGCGCTGGACACGCTTGTGGGGTACCTGGAGGACCCGAAGGTGGCGCTCGTGCAGACCCCCCACGACTTCTCAAACCACGATTCGATCCAACACTACGACCTCGGGAGACACGAGCAGTCGGTGTTCTTCTCGGCGATATGCGTGGGCAAGGATCGTCACAACGCCGCCTTCTGGTGTGGCTCGGGGGCCCTCATCCGCCGCGAGGCGCTGCTGTCGGTAGGGGGAGTGGCGACAGAGACGATCGCCGAGGACTTCCACACCACTATCAAGCTCCACAAGGACGGGTGGCGCACTCATTACGACGACCGCGTGATCGCCCAGGGCCGTGCCCCCCACAATCTCGCCTCCTACCTGTTGCAGCGCGATCGCTGGGCGAGAGGCAACCTCGCGGTGTTCACCACGCCCGAGAGCCCCTTCCGCGCGCGGGGATTGAGCGCGCGCCAGCGCCTGAGCTATCTCGCGAGCCTCACCGGGTACCTGGCGGGGCCGATGCGACTGTTGATGCTGGGGGTTCTCGCAGCGGTGCTTTGGACCGGGGCGCTGCCACTGCGGATCGCACCGCTCGCATTGGGGACACTTTGGGCGCCGGCGACATTGCTGATGGTGCTCGCCGGCTCAGCACTCTGTCGCGGCCAGCAGGGCAGCGGGGAGGCAACGCACTACGAACTTTGCACCGCGGAGATCTTCACGAGGGCGTTGCGTTGCGTTGTACGGCCCGGGCGCACCAGCTTCAAGGTGACCCCCAAGGAGGGGATCGACCGTGGCGGATGGGAGGCGGTGCGTCAGTTCCGCGTCCTGATCTCGCTTGCCGCAGTGCTCACGATAGGCCTGTTGCTGCGAGTGGCGGAGGACTTCGGCATTGGACCGCTGCCGCCCATGCACGGCTTCGCGGCGTGGTTCGTGCCGGTGCTGGGAGCTGTGGAGTTGCGACGAGTAGGTCGCACCTTGATTCAGGTGGGCCGGCGCAGGCAGCTACGCGGTGAGTACCGCACACCGCTTACCGCCGCCGCCGTGCTCCTGCCGGGAGAGGAGATCGCCGACGGCGGCCCCTCGCTTCTGGCACGCATGTGCGACATGACCACAAGCGGCGTCGGCTTCGAGCTGTCGCGACCACTTCCAGTGGGATCTCACGCGAGCCTCACAGTCCAACTGCCGGGTGTGGGGGCCGAGCCGACACCCACACGGATGGAGGTGGAGATCCGCTCGTGCATGGCCCACGACGGCGATTGGCGCATCGGAGCGACCATCGTCGACTGCGAGGAGAACGACCGACGAAGGGTGCTCGCGTACTGCAATGTCGTGTGGCCCTACATGCGTCTGCGCGGCGAGGGTGACGAGACGCCAACCCTTGCCGGCTTGTCACGCGAGGATGCGAGTCATGGCGTGTGGTCGAGAGGAGCGGAGCTCGCTTCTACGAGCTAGCAGTGTAGGGCCAATCGCAGGACGGATTGCCCGTGCCGAAGAAACGGGAGACCGAGGAATCGAACCTCGAGCAAGGGTTTTGGAGACCCCCATGTTACCGTTACACCAGTCTCCCAAAATGGCCTATTTGCAGGCTGTTTTGTTGCTCGCGAGGCGACCGCCCCGCACGCGTGTCCGACTATAGGGCAAGTCGTGCCGGCCAGACCCTCGGACATCGCACCCACTTACCGTCTCTTAGGATACTCTTGGGTGGGATGCTGGGACGCTTGGGGATCATCGGCGCTGTGCTCGCCATCTGGCTTACGCCGGTTGGCGAGCTTGACAATGCGGCCGCCTCATCCCAGGACATCGCCTCCACGCGCGCCTATGTGGTCGCCGGGTATGCCGCACTACACGCCACTGTCACAACCTGGCCCACGGTGGAAGCGAACATCCGCAAGCTCAACCACAAGTTCCATGCCGAATGCCCCGAAGTGGGCGCCGGCTCTCCTCAGAGCAAAGAAGAGCAGAAGCTGGCTACTGAGACGGCGGGCGCGCTGTGGGCTACCGGCTATGACACGGATGCGAACATCGTGCGAAAGTTCGTGAAAGCGGTGAGTCCCTTGCGGTGGAGCAACCCCAAGATCAACCGCGCCGCGCATCGGTATCTCAAGGGCCTCCAGGAAATGGTGGCGCTGAAGGTGCCCGATCTCTGCGGGGACGTGCGGGCATGGAGCGCGGGTGGCTTTGGCGCCGTCACGCCAGCCACCACACAGTACGCGCGCCACGTGGAAGACATCGAAGTCAAAGAAATCCCACGCAACCTGCTGCGACCATTCGTGCAGCCCGCCGACAAGGGACTCGTCGCCAAAGCCGAAGCCCTCGCCTTACGCTTCGAAGAACTCGAAATCGGCAGGGGCATGGAAGACTGGGACATGCTGCTCGAAACCCTGGCTTTGAGCCAGTAGCAACGCTCAAGTAAGCGAGTCGTCTTGCCGACACCACCGGTGTTCGGTTAGGCACTCCAATGCTTGTAGCGTTTCGCACAAACTCCGGAAGGTCGAAGCCCCGACGCGTGAGCTCGGAGGCCGGTTTCACGCTGATCGAGACGCTCATGGCGACTGTCATCTTGGTCGTCGGTCTGATCGGGCTGTTGGGCCTACTCGACGTGTCCGTCAAGGCGAGCGCATCCACACGAGCACGAGAGGGAGCGACGGGCCTGGGACGCGAGATCATCGAGGACGCTCGCACGATCCCCTACGCGCAGGTCATCCCCACGTCCATCCAAAACCAACTGCAAGCGATGAACGAACTAGCCGACGACTCGTCCGCTTCGGGCTGGCAGATCGAACGGCGTGGGTTCGCGTTCACGGTGACGGCGAAAGAGTGCGCGATCGACAACCCCAAGGACGGTGTCGCAAAGACCCACGGCAGCACGTTCTGCGAAGGACAGCAGGAATGGAAAGGGGGCGAAACCGAAGACACGGCGCCGGAAGACCTGAAGCGGATAACCGCCGAAGTGAGTTGGACTGTGCGGGGGCGCACATCCACGGTCAAGCAGGTCTCGACGCTCACGGCCGCAGGACAGGCGATCGGACTGATCGCGACCAAACTGGAAATCACCAGCCCCTATAACACCGGCGCCGCGGAATCCACGCCGACCACGCCGGTGATCACCGAAGCGGCTACAAAAACGCTGACCTTCTCCGTCTCTTTCCCTGAAGGCACCACCGCCGTCGACTGGTCGCTGGAAGGCGCCAAGCAGGAAGAACTGACGCCGGCGAGCAAAGCCACGTCGCTGACGTTCTCTTGGACGATCAATGAATCCGGACCGAAAATCTATGTCTCCGACGGTACTTACCAGATCGCCGCGCAGGCCGTCGATTCGACCGGAGTCATCGGCCCACCGATCTCGATCTCGGTACGTCTCATACGTGGGGTACCCGCCGCGCCCGGCGAAATCGTAGGTGGCTTCAACACCCTCTACAGCAGCGGAATCGCAACCGAAGTGGCGGAGCTTCAGTGGA
The DNA here is from genome assembly GCA_963702905.1 of uncultured Solirubrobacterales bacterium. Classification (GTDB taxonomy): domain Bacteria; phylum Actinomycetota; class Thermoleophilia; order Solirubrobacterales; family Solirubrobacteraceae; genus Palsa-744. The sequence continues at coordinate 1,977,969 of OY969769.1, read as the reverse complement.
AAGCCAACACCGAGCGCAACGTGATCGGCTACCGGGTCTTTGGCCCCAGCAGTGAACTCCTCTGTCCCCAAAGCCTCGAAACGCTGAGCACCACCACATCCTGCATTGATTTCAACGTACCCGCCGGCAAACCCTCGGAACGCACGTACACCGTCGTCGCCCTATACCGCAACGCCGCCGAAGAAGTGGCGCAGAGCTCTCCAGGGACGATCAAAGTCACGCGCGCCGCAAGCACGGCGCCGAACGCCCCCACCAATCTCGTTCTCACAAACAACGCCGACGGGTCCATCACCTTGAAATGGCAAGCGCCCACTGGCGGCTCCGCCCCATCGTTCTACCGGATCTATCGCGGATCGACGGATTACACGAGCCGCTACGGCGAAACGACATTGACCGAATACAAGGACACCGACGCGACGATCACCCACGAATACTGGGTCACAGCCGTCAGCTCGCACCTGGTCGAATCCGCGTTCCTGGGGCCGGTGGCGGGATGAGAAGCGTCGGCGATGAGCGAGGGTTCACCTTGATCGAGCTCCTCGTGGCGATGGCTATCACCACCGTCGTCTTCGGGGCCACACTCTCGGTCCTGGATGTCTTTCAGAGCAACAACCGCTTCGACCAGTTGCGCAACGAAAACCAGGACACCGCCCGCACAACCCTCGACCGACTCTCCAGGCAACTGCGCAACATCGTCGCGCGCACAACCTCCAGCGGGGCCGTACCAGGAGCGCTCGAGCAGGCCGAAGAATACGCGGTGACGTTTCAGACGATCGACACCACGAAAGCGACAAGCGGCGCAAACGCAGTCAATGCGATGAGGGTGCGCTACTGCTTGGACAACTCCAACCCCGAAAACGAGATCCTGTGGGAAGAGGTACGGCGCTGGGAAACAGCCGAAGCGCCGAATCTCCCCAGCTCGACGTCCTGCCCCGACCACACCAGCGGCGACTGGAACACATTGACGCAGGTCGTCCAGCACGTCACAAACCGCAACGGCGGCAAAAGTCGGAAGTTGTTCATCTACTCGGCGCAAGAAACCCCCGAGATCCTCTCGGTCAACGCCGACCTGTTCATCAACATCAATCCAACTCAGACGCGGCCGGGTGACAGTGAGCTCACCAGCGGGGTCTCACTACGCAACGCCAATCGCCGTCCGGCTGCGGAATTCACCGCGACCGAGGAAGGCAACTATCGGGTGCACCTCAACGCGTCGGCTTCATACGACCCGGACGGCCTGTCCCTCACATACAAATGGTGGGACAACGGCGAAGAACTCCTCACCACCTCTCAGCAGTACATCACGCCGGCGAGGTCATTCAAAAGCAAACACATATTCAAGCTGGAAGTCATCAACCCCGGAGGCCTCTCCGCTCACATAGAAAAGGAACTGACGATCAAATGAGGCGCACACCCAACGAGGAAGGGTTCGCGGTGGTCTCGGCCATTGTCCTGCTGACCGTGATCATGGCCCTCGGCCTGGGACTGCTGCTGTTCACCGACACCCAGCAGAAAGCGTCCGCGCGCGAGCAGGCGAGCGAGGCGGCCTTCAACGTCGCCGAGGCGGCGCTCAACGCCCAGGTCGGCCAGCTCTCGCGCAAATGGCCCCTCACCGAAACCGAAATGCCTCGCAGACTGTACCACCACCGGCACGAGCACCGAAACGAACGGCTGCCCCAGCCCCACGGATGTGAAACTGGATCCCAATACCGGTTCGACGACATGCTCGGGTACCGACGCATGGGGATCGCCGCTCAGCAATCAGTGGACCACGTATGTGCGGCGAGACATAGGTGAAAGCTCGCTCTTCAGCTCCACGGTAGAGCAGCCGGAACCCTCCTACGCCGCATCGGAAGGCGGAGCGCTGTGGGTGCGCTCGGTCGGCGTCGTTCAGTGCCACCCCGTGACCGTGGTCACGCTCGTCACCAGGCTGCGCGTCTCCCTCGTTCTCCCCGAAGACGCGATCGTCGGCAACTGGTTCGCCACGACAAATAAAGGCAACAAGGTGATCGTCGACCGCAAGGGCAAAGCTGCCGAAGCCGCTCAGGTCGGCATGCGCTGCGAACCGCCGCGGTCGCGAGCCTCGGGGAAATGCGAAGAATACGATGCATCCAAGGAACAGGTTTCCCCGCCGATCTCAGAACACCCCGTCACCTCGGCGACTACGCTTACCGCCAGCCAGCTGGCGACCGTCAAGTCCGAAGCGCAGACACACGCGACCTTCTACTCCCCCACCTCTCCCTATCACTGCCCGTCGAGCATGACCGAACTGGGAGGGCCCACGCTGTCGAGTAGCACAAGAGCGCCCGTATATGTCGAAGGCTGTGGGTCACTGAGCATCAAAGCCAACGGGACGGCAAACACCGAAGCCAACCCCGGGTTCCTCGTCATCGCCAACGGCACGCTCGAAATAAGCGGCACCGCCACCTACTACGGCATCATCTATGCCGCAAATCTCCAGAAAAGCGCAGAAGAAGTGGTCATCCTGCATGGCAACGGAAACGTAGTCGGGGGCATCATCGTCGACGGGGCCGGCGGCATCCTGTTCGGCTCGAGCGGCGAGAACCTGGAATTCGACTCGCTTGCGATCCACAACCTCACGATCTCCGCTGGAGCCGCATCGACGCGAAACAGCTTCAGGATCCTCCCCACTGGTCAGTGAATGTCTAGGCCATTCGCGCCCATCCAACCGCTCCGTCGTGTAGTTTCAACATGTGGCGAATATACAACAGAGCACGGGGTGCCCTGACCCCGACCTGCTCGCAGCGGTGGTGCTCCACACGCTCGTGTCGAAAGGCCGCGAGGGCATGACCGTCGCGCAGGTCGCGGTCGCGTGCGAGCGCAGTCCCAACCACCCCAGTGAAGAGCGCGAAATCGAAGTAGCGCTAGCGATCCTGCTCGACGATGGCCTTGCGACGGTCGAGACGGACCTCTACCGACCCACCCGTCCGGCGATCCGGGCGGCTGAGCTGAGCTTCTGAGTGCTACTCCACCCCTTCGAGCAAGGCCGTGGGGCGCATTCCCAGTGCCCGGGCGAGCTTTAGCACCGTGCGCAAGTTCGGTCCTCGCCCTCCACGCTCATACACGCTGATCGCAGCGCGGTCCACCTCCGCTTCATACCCAAGTGTTTCCTGGGAGAGGCGAGTTTGGATACGCGCCGCGCGGAGGTTCGCTCCCAGCCGCGCCGCGGGCTCAGCCGGTATGCCCTCGTATGAGGGCCTCTCGAACCGCCTCGTCCCCTCCCCCACACCCTTGAGCAGCTCAGACGGGGTGACACCAAGCGCGCGGCCCACGCGCACGAGCGTCGATAGATCTGGACAGCGCTCGGCCCGCTCGAGGAAGCTGATGGCTGCACGGTCGAGTTGGGTGGCCTCCGACAGCGCCACCTGGGAGAGACCAGCGGCCGCTCGGGCAGCACGCATCCTCTCACCAAAGGCACGCACCTGATCGTCGATTTGGGGGTCCTTGGTGTGTCTCACGAGCGCATCTTCCCGGCTCGCCTACAGAAACACCACGGTGAAAACACAACTGAGCTCGCACCACCCTCCAGGATCGACTCAAAGGCGCTTCGCGACGTCGCGACGCGCCACACGCCACACCTTCCCCACCCGGCACGATGCTAAGTTCCCGGGGTGATTTGGGATGTTCGATGAGACGCTTGACGATGCGGTCACCCACGAGCGCATCGCCAAGGCAGAGCGCCTGCGCGAGCGGGGCATCGAGCCGTTCCCGCACATCCGCGCGGGCGAGCGCACGGACATCTCCGAACTGCATGCCACCCACGACCCAGCGGAGCTGAAGGCGGGCGAGCACCCCAGCTTCGAGTTCCGCATCGCCGGGCGCCTGATCTCAAGACGAGGGCACGGCAAGACGACCTTCATGGATCTGCGCGACTTCTCCGGTCAGATCCAGACTGTGGGTGAACGAGGACATGCTTGGGGAGGACGCCTACACGCGCATGCTCGACCTCGACATCGGCGACATAATCGAAGCCTCCGGCCCGATCTACGTCACCCAGCGCGGACAGCTCGCATTGAGCGTCCATGAGGGAACGCTCCTCACCAAGGCGCTACGCCCCCCGCCCGCCAAGTACCACGGCCTCGGTGACACCGGCACACGCTACCGCTACCGCGAGCTGGACCTGCTGGCAAACGAGACCACCCGCGAGCTATTCGTGACCCGGGCGAAGACCATCGACGCGCTGCGAGCGTTCCTGGGCGAGAAGGGGTTCATCGAGGTGGAAACACCAGTGCTGCAAGCGCTCGCGGGTGGCGCCTCGGCGCGACCGTTTCTCACTCACCACAACGCGCTCGACCAGGAGATGTCGCTGAGGATCTCGGTCGAGCTCTACCTCAACCGCTGCCTCATCGGGGGCCTCGAGAACGTGTACGACCTCGGCAAGTGCTTCCGCAACGAGGGCATCTCCTACCGCCACTCCCCGGAGTTCACGATGTTGGAGTGGTTGATGGCGTACGCCAACCACACCGACGTCGCGCGCTTCACCGAAGAGATGGTGGCGTACGTCGCGCAACGTGTGCTCGGTACCACGCTCATCGAACGTGGGGGCAAGCAGATCGACCTGGCAAAGCCGTGGCGCACCACCACTATGCAGGCGGAGATCATGCGTGTCACCGGCGTCGATTTCCTCGACTCCGACCGTGACGAGCTTGCGAAGCTGCTCGACGACCGGATTCACCCGGACGCAACTTGGGCTCAAGTGGTGCAAGCGGTGTACTCAAAGCTCGTGGAGCCCACCCTCAACCAGCCAACAATGGTGTACGACTTCCCGCTCGACTCCTTCCCCATCACCAAGGCCCATGCCGAGATTCCGCGCGTTGCGGAGCACTTCGACGCGGTCATCGGGGGCATCGAGCTCGTGAGCGGCGACTCCGAGGTCACCGACCCGATCGAGCAGTGGGAGCGGTTCGTCGCGCAGCGCAAGGAGCGCCGGGCGGACGACGACGACGCCCCCCACCCCCACGATGAGGAGTACGTGAGGGCGCTGGAGTACGGTCTCGCGCCATCTGCCTCAGGTGGCATGGGCGTTGACCGCCTGCTGATGCTCCTCACCGGCCACGACACCCTGCGCGAGGTCGCCCCCTTCCCCGTTATGCGGGAGCTGCGCTCAGCCCCCGCCGATTCCAACTAGGCGACAGCGGTCGGAAAGCTATAGTCGCTTCAGACCTGAGCGATGACCAACGGGGAGCAACACTTCGAGGAGCTACATTTCACGCCCGCGCCGGCGCTCGATGGCGAGGTGCCCGGGCCCCGCTCGCGCGAGATGCTCTCCGAACAGGACGAGCTGGAGTCAAGCGCCCGCTCCTACCCCCGCGCTGTGCCAGTCGCGATCGAAGAGGGCCGGGGGGCAACGTTGAAGGACGTCGACGGCAACACATTCATCGACTTCTTTGGCGGCGCAGGAGTGCTCAACGTTGGCCACTCCCACCCGGCCGTGCTGGAGGCCGCGAGCGAGCAGCAACAGAAGCTCGTCCACGCGCTGGACTTTCCCACGCGACCGAAGCTGCGCTTGATGCGAAAGCTCCGCTCATTGCTTCCCGGAGCCCTGCGCGAGAGCGCACGCTTCCATTTCGGGGGTCCCACAGGATCGGACGCGATCGAGTCTGCGCTGAAGCTCACACGGGCCCACACCGGTCGCGAGGCGGTGATCGCCTTCCAGGGCTCCTACCACGGGATGACCAAGGAAGCGCTGTCGCTCACCAGCGACACCTCCTTTGGCGGCCCCACAAGCACGCCGGTGCACTTCATGCCCTACCCCTATTGCTACCGCTGCCCGCTCGGGCTGAAGCCCGACTCGTGCGAGATGGCGTGCGCAAAGCTGCTCGACACCTCCCTCTCAGATCCCCACGCCGGAATCCCAAAGCCCGCGGCGGTGTTGATCGAGCCGATCCAGGGCGAGGGCGGCACGATTGTCCCCCCCAACGGGTACCTCACCGAGGTGCGCCGTATAACCCGCCAGCACGATGTCCCACTGATCTGCGACGAGATTCAATCTGGGTTTGCCCGCACGGGGAAGATGTTCGCCGTCGAACACGACGGTGTGACTCCCGATGTGATGACCCTCTCAAAGGCGCTCGGCGGAATCGGGTACCCACTCTCCTGCATCGCCTATGACTCGACCCTCGACACCTGGACACAGGGCGCCCACATCGGCACCTTCCGTGGCCACCAGGTCGCGATGGCGGCGGGGTTGGCGGCGATTGAGTTCATGGAGGAAGTCAACCTTGCTGACCACGCAGCGGTGCTTGGCGAGCTCACACTGGGGCTGCTCCGCGAGGCTCAAGACACCCTCCCCTCCGTGGGCGACGTGCGCGGACGGGGACTCATGATCGGGATCGAGCTGGTGAAGGACCGCGACACGAAGGACCCGTGGCCGGAGATGGCGGCACAGATCCGCACCGAGTGCTTCCGCAAGGGGGTCATCATCGAGGTGGGAGGCCACTTCGGGAACGTAGCCCGCTTCCTCCCCCCGCTCGTCATCACCCGTGATCTGCTGCTCACGGGCGTTGAGATCTTTGTCGATGCGGTGCGTGCCGCCGAAGAGACGCTCGCGCGACCCGCCGCGCTTGTCTAGGGAATAGTCCCTCAGGCGCCGCCGTACGACACGACGAGGTCTGTGGCCACGCCAACCAGGAATCCCGCCGAGAGCATGTAGAGGCCAAGCGTGCGGTAACCGTAACGGCGCATGCCGTTCCAGATCTCGCCGATCACGTACAGCACTGCTCCACCCGCGAGCGCGTAGAAGAGGAGCTCGAGCGGGGCCGAGTCCACCTGATAGCCGACCAGGGTCCCAAGGAACGTGGGTCCTCCTCCGACGAGACCGGCCAGCCCAAGCCACTTCCAGGTGGGGCGCACGCTGCCGAGGGGTCCCACGATGCCAAAGCCCTCGGTGGCGTTGTGTAGGCCGAAACCGATAATGAGCACGGTAGCGAGACCGATGGCGCCGGTTTTCGCCGACACTCCGATGGCGAGACCCTCAGCGAAGTTGTGCAAACCGATGGCGATGGCGATCACCATGCCCGTGTGAAGAGCACGGCGACGCGCCTCATCCGTGACGGTAGCCGAGGGGGCGAGTCCCGCCGGCGCCACGGCGACTTCCGTCGCCGAACCACCCGCGATGGGGGGCGGGGTAGAACGTCCGCGCAAACGGCGCTCGACAACCGAGATGCCGGCAACCCCCACGGTGAAGCCCACAGCGAGCAGCGCGAACAGGCCGAGCACGTGGCCGAAGCTGTCCTTGTGGTCCTTGAAGGAAGAAAGAGCTTCGGAGACGATGTCCTGACCGTTGGTGGTGACGTCCATGAAGATGAACGCGAGGATCCCCACCGAGAACATCGCCAGGGCGACGCGCATACGGTCGTTGACACGCTCCATGCGGCCCAGTGGCAGGCCTATGTAGATCGTGAATCCCGCTATTGCTCCCAACGCGGCGGTCTCGGCAAGACTCATCCAGCTCTCCAGCGTTCGGCAATCATAGTTAGGATCACCTAATTTCTACCACAGCAGTCGGGATTTGCGTCGAAGCGAACAGGTCGCGACGATGCGGACGGAGGGACTCGAACCCTCAAGGGCGTAAGCCCACTGGCTCCTAAGGCCAGCGTGTCTACCAGTTCCACCACGTCCGCTTGATGCGTGAGACCCCACAGGGACCGCTTGAGATTGTATGGTCAAAGGTGCGATGTCCACCACTCCGGGGAGCACGAGGCAGGCAGGCGTGATCGTGACGCACCCAAATCGGCGCAAGCCGGTGGTGCAAGCGACCCGCCTCACCGTGGTGTTGCTGCTGATCGCCTCCGCCGCGCTCATCCTGATCGTGACGATCGGCGGGTGGGGAACACTCTCGGGCGACATCCCCATCTTGCTCGCATGGGCGATCGTCTACCTGCTGATGGCGTACTTTGCGGCGCGTTGGAGCCGCGGCGTGCTGCCGATGGCGGCCGCACTCGCATTGCTCTTGTTCGTGTTCGCGCTGGTCGCCGCCCCAAGCTGGTTCGCCCGCGACAAGGCGGGCTTCGCCGAACCAAACCTCCCCGCCGGCCTGCTCGGCGTCATGACCCTCGCCATCATCCCCGTCCAGATCCTCCTCATCGCCTTCGCGATGCGCGGCTTCTCCCAGGGCTGGAACATCGAGATGGAGCAGCTCGACCCAGACGCCGACACTGGCGTGCTTGCCGGTTCGGCGTAAAACGGCATAGAACAAAGGTCAGCCTCGGCGAGCCGCGACCTAAGAGACCGGCGTCTGGCATGGTCATGAAGCCTGCTAACCGGGTCGGGGTCTAGACTGTCAGGACAAGCGGCGGTGGCGGAACGGTAGACGCGATGCTCTCAAAAGGCATTGTCCGCAAGGGCGTGTGGGTTCGATTCCCACCCGCCGCATTTGTAAGCCCGCCAGTTGCATCCAGAGTCGAGCCCTCTCAAGTCGAGCCGAACCGCTTGATAGGACTCTGCGGACATGTCAACACCGCATCTTGATGGCTCGCTCGAGGTTTGGGCCGATCTCACCTCCCACTTCTCTGAAGCCGCACTCCTGTGTGGCAACGGCCTAAGCGTCAACATCTGGCCTGCATTTGGGTACGAATCCCTGTTCGACCACGCGCACGATGATGGCTTGACACCGAAGGATTTGGCGCTGTTCAGCAGGACTGAGAACTTCGAGCGCGTCATGAGCGACCTCAGCACTGCCATTCGAGTGAACGAGACGCTCAACCAGCCAACCGATTCGATCTATGAGCGATACCGCAGCATCCAGCGAGGCCTGGGCCATGCTGTCCGCGCGGTTCATTTGTTACGCAGTCAGATCCCGGACGCGGCGCTGAAGACAATAAGGGAGGAGATGCTCCGCTACGAGTGGATCTTCAGTACCTCCTACGATCTACTGCTCTACTGGGCAATGGGTTGTGGCGGCAGCTTTAAGCCGTTCATCGATCACTTCCGTGGTCCCCGACTCGAGTTTGATCCTGCTCATGCCGACGTTTACGCCGATCAAGTTCCCGTGTACTTCCTCCACGGTGCCCTTCACCTGGTCGTCAGCGGATCCGGCATCACCTGGAAGCTGCGTCGCGGCGCGGTGCAGACGGTACTCGACCAGTTCGGAGAGCCGATCGACGGTGATCCCCACGCTCGTCCGCTGCTCGTAACAGAGGGGACCGCTCGCGATAAGCTTCGAGCGATCGAGGGCAACGTCTACCTGGCCCACGCGCTTCAGACACTTCGCTCCATCGACCTGCCGTTGGTTGTGTTCGGGAGCAGCCTCAGCACACAGGACGACCATCTACTCGAGGCCCTCAACGAGTATCCGCGGCGAGCGGTTGCGGTCTCGCTGTTCCCCGATAAGCGGCGAACCCTCGCCGCGCAACAGGCGGACATCTACGCCCGCCTGGAGACAGACGAGCTGCGATTCTTTGACGCAACGACGCATCCGCTCGGGGCTTCGACCCTCAGGGTCTCCCAACCTGCGTAGATTTGCATCCGGTGACCACAGGCGATACACCACCATCCGGAGATGCTCCTATGATGGCTTCGACACCGAGACTAGGAATGTCTGATGGCTACCAAGCGAGACGTCAAGAGAAACGCATCGGGCGACTGGGGCGTCCTGAGAGAGGGCGACAGGCGCGCTGCGGTCCGTGTCGACACGAAGGAGCGCGCGCTCGCTCGAGCCCGTGAGGTGGTACGACGCGAGGGTGGCGGAGAGGTGCGCCTTGTCAACGATGCTGGCAAGATCGTGCGTTCGAGCCGTGTCAGATCTGGCACCCGTGGTGACGGTCGGCACCGTCACGCCGCTTAGGCGGTGCGACGGCTCAACCCACGAGATCAAGCAATGTCTCGACAAGCCCCGGCGTAGCGGCAAGTACCCCGAACGGCAATCCCTTCCGCTCAGGCAGCTCAACCACGCTGAGCCCGGACCGCTCACAAATCAGCGTGCCGGCGGCAATGTCCCAAGGCTTGACGGTTCGCTCGAAGTAGGCGTCGTAGCGGCCGGCGGCGGTCCATGCCAAGTCGAGCGCGGCGGAGCCGAAGCGGCGGATGTCGCGGACGCGTGGCAGCAAACGCGTGAGCACCTCGGCTTGGGCGGCACGAACGGATGCGTCGTAGGCGAAGCCGGTGGCAACCATGGCGGTCGCCAGATCCGAGCACTCGGAGGGCACGAGAGGCTTGCCATCGAGCAACGAATCCCCGTGGCGCGTGGCGGTGAACAGCTCGTCGCGGCAAGGGTCGAAAATAGCGCCCGCAAGCACGCCTTGGTGGTCACGAACCGCGACTGAGACACACCACTGAGGAATGGAGAAGAGGAAGTTGACTGTGCCGTCGAGTGGATCGACGACCCATGTGAGACCGGAGGTGCCCTCCTCTCCCCCACCCTCCTCGCCAAGAAACCCGTCCTCGGGACGGGCGTGGGCGAGAGCATCGCGGATGAGCCGCTCGGAGGCGAGATCGGCCTCGGAGACGAGGTCGGTGGGAGTGGACTTGCTTTCAAGCGCCCGCTCGCGACCAGCGTCGAAACGCTCCAACAGAAGCGTGCCGGCGTCGCGGGCGACGGTGATGGCGAGATCCAGAAGCTCCGCCTCTGACGAGACGTGCTGGCCGGTATTGACGGGACTTGGGTTGGACGACGTGCCCTTGGAGTGAGCGGTCACGAAAACGCGGAGGGCCGATCCTGCGCCCACGGGCGCTCGGCCTCGATCTGACCAGAGAGGGAAAGCAGCGCAGTCTCGTCTCCGGGGCGACCAACGATCTGCACGCCACGGGGGAGCCCGTCGGCGCCAAAGCCGGAGGGAACGGAGGCGGCGGGTTGACCGGTGAGGTTCCAGGGAGCGTTGTAGGGCACGAGAGAGACAACCCCATTCAATGTCCACAGCCCACCGCGGCCGTCGTACTGACCGATGCGAGGCGGAGGCTGGGCAGTGGTAGGTGTAAGCAGAACATCATGGTCTGAGAGCACGCGGTTGAGCTTGTCGGCGAGCACATGCTCGGCGGCGCGCGAGCGCTCCAACAGACCGGGTGGGACAAGCGCGCCCATCGCGGACATGGAGCGGGTACGGCGCGAGAGACGCTCAGGATGAGGGAGGGCTTCAGCTTCGTCATGGATACCCCGTAGGAAGCGCATCAGCACCGAGGGCATCGTGTCGAAACCGTAATCGGGGTCCTGCTCTTTGACCTCGTGACCGAGCGAGCGAAGCAGCTCGACCGTCTCCTCGAGCGCGCTACGTGCGTCATGGTCGAGCCGCGCGATGACGAGCGGGGGGATCTTCGTGGAGTAGGCGATCCGCAACCGCCCGGGAGGGGTGCGGGCCGAGGAGAGGAATGAATGCGCCGGCGGAGCTGGGCGATCGCGGTCGACGACTGCCGATCCCGATGCAACGTCGTGGAAGAGCGCGGTGTCGGTGACCGAGCGGGAGAGCACCCCGTTGACCGACATGCCGTGCCACCCCTCGGGTTTGGGCGCCATCGAGATGCGTCCGCGTTGAGGCTTCAGCCCAAATAGCCCACACCAAGCCGAGGGGATGCGGATCGAGCCGGCGCCGTCGGACCCCAGCGCGGCGCCCACGAGGCCGGCGGCGACCGCCGCGCCGCTGCCACCCGAAGAGCCACCCGGTGCACGCTGGAGGTCCCAGGGGTTGCGGGTGACGCCGAACGTGGGGGTCTCGGTGAAGGGCCAGATGCAGAGCTCGGGGACATTGGTCTTGCCGATGACGATCGCGCCTGCCTCGCGCAGCCGGCGCACCACCTCGGCGTCCGCAGCGACGGGACCGGAGTGAGCGTTGGTGCCGAGCGCGGTGGCCTCCCCCGCGACGTCGATGTCGTCCTTGACTGCCATCGGAACGCCAAGCAACGGACGGTCTCCACCCGCGCCCCTGCGCGCGTCTGCCTGGTCGGCTTCAAGCAGAGCGCGTTCGGCGAATACAACCCTGAAGGCGTTGAGCTCGCCATCGAAGCGATCGATGCGCTTGAGATACAGCTCGACGAGCTCGCGCGAGGAGACCTCCCCCGCCGCGATCAACTCGGCCTGCCGAGCTATACCCGCGAACGCTAGATCTGTGGCGTTCATCGAGGTAATCCTAAACCGGGGTCACAGGGTTGCGCTTGGAGGGCCACTCGCGACGCTTGGCGGCGGAATGGGCGAAGCGTTGGATCAGGTCGGCGCGCAGCGCATCGGGCTCGACCACCGCGTCGATTACGAGCTCTGAGGCTAGATGGAGGAGGTCGATATCCGCCGCGTACTCGCGTCGCAACTCCTCCGTCTTCAGGGACCGAGCCGCCTCATCGCCGATCGCGACGAGCTGGTTGTAATAGACCGCGTTGATGGCTGCCTGGGGGCCCATCACCGCGATCGAGGCGGAGGGGAGCGCGACGCAGCAGTCGGGATCGAATGCGGGTCCAGCCATCGCGTAGAGACCGGCACCGTAGGCCTTGCGGACGATGACGGAGATCTTCGGGACCGTGGCCTCCGAGACGGCGCTGATCATCTTGGCGCCGTGACGGATGATGCCTTGGCGCTCGACCTGGGTGCCAATCATGAAGCCGGGGACGTCGGCGAGGAACAGCAGCGGGATGTTGAAGGCATTGCAGGTTTGGATGAACCGGGCGGCCTTGTCGGCGGAGTCGGAGAACAGCACACCGCCCTTGTGCTTGGGCTGGTTTGCGACGATGCCGATCGCGCGGCCGTCGAGGCGGGCGTAGCCTACGACGATCTCCTTGGCCCAACGCGGATGGATCTGCAGCAGCGAGCCCTCGTCGACAACGGCGTCGATGAGGGTGAGCATGTCGAACGGCTTGTTCTCGTCGGCGGGGATCAACCCACCTATGTCACCCCCGTCGGGGACCGCGGCGGCAGGCACGGCCGGCGCGGACGGCGCGGAGTGTTCCCAGTTCGTCGGCATGTAGGAGAGGTAGCGGCGCGCGAAGGCGATGCCCTCCTCGTCGCTCTTTACGAGCTGGTGACCGCATCCGGAGACCGAGGTGTGCATGCGCGCGCCACCCATCTCCTCCAGGGTGACGTTCTCGCCGATCACCATCTGGGCCATGCGGGGCGAGCCGAGATACATCGAGGCGTTGCCGTCATGCATGATCACGATGTCGCAGAAGGCGGGGATGTAGGCGCCACCGGCGGCGGATGGTCCGAAGAGGACGCACACCTGTGGGATCACTCCTGACATGCGAACCTCGTTGAAGAAGATGCGCCCGGCGCCGCGCCTGCCGGGGAACATCTGGACCTGCTCTGTGATGCGCGCTCCAGCGGAGTCGACGAGGTAGACCATCGGGATGCTCAGGCTGTAAGCCCGCTCCTGGATACGGAGAATCTTCTCGACGGTCTTCGGCCCCCACGACCCCGCCTTGACGGTGGGGTCGTTGGCCATAAGCGCCACGGGGCGTCCTTCGATCATTCCGACACCTGTGACGACACCGTCGGCGCCAAGGCCATCGCCGTCCCAGTTCGCGAGCAGCGCCTCCTCGGAGAAAGAGCCCTCGTCGAGCAGCAGCGCCACACGCTCGCGCACGGGCAGCTTGCCCTGCTCGAGCGCCTTCTCGCGGTGGCGCTCTGGCCCGCCGGCGAAAGCACGGTCAACCGCTTCATGTAGATCGGCCATCGGTTGGTGAGCCTATCGGTAGACCCCGGACGGTATGCGTCTTATGGCAGCAGCCTGCGGTACCTGGAGCGGCGGTGGTCGCGCGCGAGACGGCGCTCGTGGCGGGCCTGCAAGCGTGCCTCGACCACGTCGATATCCGAGCCAGGTCCGAGCAGACGCCAGCTATCGCGCAGCAGCGGGAGCAACGTGAAGATGATCACCCAGATCGGCCAGAAAGCGCCGGTAGCGCCGCTAGCGATCCAGATCGCGACACACACGAGCGATGCGGTCGCTGAGCCACCCGCCTCCTGGACCAAGCGGCGACGCAAATGCGACTTCCGCTCCACGAGCGCGGCCCGAGCGGCGACGGTGCTGACGGGCAGATCTGTCCGTAGTGCATCGAGATCCGCGCGGGTGCGCGCCGCATAGACCGCCTCCAGGCGTTCCTCATACTCCGCGGCGGTCAATCTCCCCGCGACCGTATGCTCGTGCAGCTCCTCCACCAGCCGCTCACGATCGGCGTCGGATACGCGTATCTGTCCAGGATCGGCCATAGTCGAGAATGTAGTTCAATCGTGGACTCGGGGAAAGCGCTCGACGGTCGAGCCAGACGAAAGGAAGGCTCGTATGAGCATCGTGACAACCGAAGACCGTGGACATGTCCGCCACATCGTGTTGAACCGGCCGGAGAAGCGAAACGCGATGAGCCAGGAACTGTTGCTCGCGCTTGGGGCAGCGCTACGCCAGGCGGCGGTTGACGAGTCGGTGCGATGCGTCGTGCTGCGCGGCGAAGGGCCAGTGTTCTCCGCGGGAGTTGACTTGGTTGAGTTGGCGGCCTCCTCAGGCCAGCCTGGCGTTCTACGGCCTTTCCGCCAGGTGTTCCTTGACTGCCCGAACGCAGCCGAAGAGATGACCAAGCCGGTCGTGTGCCAGATTCACAAGACGTGCGTCGGCGGCGCGCTTGAGGTGGCGCTGGGGTGCGACCTGAGAATCGCATCGAGCGACGCGCAGTTCAGCCTGCCCGAGGTGAGGTTCGGGATCATCCCCGACGTGGGTGGCTCGACGCGACTACCCGCCGTGGTTGGTCTAGGGCGTGCGAAGGAGCTGATCATGACCGCTCGCACGATCGACGCCGCCGAGGCCGAGCGCATCGGGCTGGTGAACCGGGTGGTGGCACCAGAGGATCTAGAGCAGGCAACCGAGACGCTCGTGGAGGAACTGCTCGCGAACTCGCACGTCGCCGTGGGAAGAGCCAAGCGCGTGATCGACGCCTCCGCCCGCCCGGCGCTCGCACAGACACTTGAGATGGAGGTGTCGGTGCAGGAGTACTGCGTGGCAAGCATGCGCGAGCAGGCGCGCGAGGCGGAGGCGGCTGCGACTACATAGAGGGGGGCGAGCTCAGCCCGGTAGCCGCCAGTTCCCGGATCAAACAAGCCAGAATAAGGTGTAATGTGCGAGGGAGTTAAGTGTAATCGAGGAGTGTTTACCCCATTACACTTCACTCACCGTACGCCCCACGCCACGGGCCCCGCCACAAGCGTGTGGGAGCCAAGCGAACGGCCGAGCACCTCCTGAACACGCCGTGAGCAGGCAAGCAGGGCGTCGAGGTCGATGCCGGTGGAGATGTTCATCTCATGCAGCATCGAGACAAGATCCTCCGTGGCGATGTTGCCTGTGGCGCCCGCCGGGACCGGGCAACCACCTAGCTCGCCGAAGGAGGACTCGAAGCTCGTGATGCCGGCCTGAAGGGCGGCGAGCACATTGGCGAGCCCCTGACCGCGAGTGTTGTGGAAATGCGCCGTGAGCTGAATGTCACCCAGCTCCGTCAACCAGCGCGTGAACAACTCTCCGGCCTGAACCGGGTTGGCCATGCCGGTGGTGTCGCCAAAACCGATCTCCTGGGCGCCTGCGTCGCGCAGGCGGGTAGCGATGTCGAGCACGCGCTCGGGTGGTACGTGCCCCTCATAGGGACAACCGAACGACGTGGAGATAACGCCCTCGCAGCGCAGATCCTCTCTGCGCGCACGCACGAGCACCACTTCCAGGGCAGTAAGCGACTCTTCGATCGAGCGGTTGACGTTCTTGCGGTTGTGAGTCTCCGACGCTGACAGGAAAACGTTGATCTCATCGAACGCGGGGCGTGAGCGGGAGATCCGGTCGCGCAGCACGAGCGCCCGGTCGAGTCCCCGCTCGTTTGGGATCAGGACACTGACCGCCACATCCTCTGGGACATCGATGCCCTCCAGCACCTCGGCAGCGTCGGCAAGCTGTGGGATGACGTCGGGACGGACAAAGCTTGTGACCTCCAGCCGCTGAAGGCCCGTACGAGCGAGCAAGTCGATCAACTCGACCTTGCGCTCGGTGGGGATGATCTCGGGCTCGTTCTGAAAGCCGTCGCGCGGACCCACCTCGCGGATATGAACCGATTGCGGCATCTCAACCATGACACTCAGATTGCCATAAGCGCTCTGTCATGGCTCAACAACGCGGAGTGACGCGTGACTCGCGATAGCATTGAAATCGGCGTCGAGGTGCAGCAGCGGCGTGTCGGCGCGAATCGCGATTGTGGCGATCAGCAAGTCGGGTGGGCGACGGATCGTGACGCCCTCGCGGCGGCAGGCGCGAAAGAGGGCCGCCGCGGCCTCATGGTCGGACGGTTCTTCGCAGGCAAGTAGCTTGCAGCGGCCGAGCAGACGCGAGAGCTTGCGGGCATGGGACTCGTCACGCGCGCCGGCGAGCACCTCGAGCATGACGACGCCCGTTGTGGCGAGTGGATGCTTGTCCTTCAACAATCCTCGGAGACATAGATCGACTGGACTATCGGTCGCTCGCAGATACTCGATCCAAGCCGAACTGTCGACGAGGATCAGGGGGAGTGCGGCAGCCATCCAGAGCGCTGCTCGTAGAGGTCGCCTTCCCATCCGCTGCCACGCATATCGAGCGCCTCGCGTGTGCTCATCGGCTCCATGTCGAGACGTCGCAGCGCCAGATCGATCGCCGCCCGCTTGGTCTTCAGGCCATAGCGGCTCATCACACGTCCTACAAGCCGCTCGTCAACCTCGACATTTGTGCGTGCCATGTGTATAGCTTACACCTTGCCTGCACCCGCCCAAGAGATCGGGCTGTCTCACCACATGGAGAGGCCACCGCTGACGTTCAGCGTCTGGCCCGTCACATATGAGGCGTCCTCCGAAGCCAGGAAGGCGATCGCGGCGGCGACCTCCTCGGGCTCGCCTGAGCGACCGAGGACCGTCTGGTTGACCATCCCCTGCTTGAGCCGCTCCCCCAGCTCGCCGAGCAGTTGGGGCGCGGCGTTCAGCAGCGGCGTCTCGATCGGGCCGGGAGCGACCGCGTTTGAGCGGACGCGGTAACGCGCGGACTCGCGCGCGATGGCCTTCGTGAAGCCGATGACACCCGCCTTGGCGGCGGAGTAGATCGAGGAGCCCTGAGAGCCCACACGCCCGGCCTCGCTGGCGACGTTCACGATCGAGCCCGAGCGGCGCTCCTGCATACCGGGAAGGACGGCATGTGTGACCGCAAGGACGCCACGTAGGTTGACCCCGAGCACGAAGTCCCACATGCCCTCGTCGGTGTTGACAAAATACGAGAAGAGGTCTGTGCCGGCGTTGTTGACGAGCACCCCGATCGGGCCGAGTCGCTCCTCGATCGAGGCGACGGCGGCGCGCACGGATGTGGTGTCGGTGACGTCGAGCTTGCAACCGAAGCCGTCGAGCTCGCCGGCCACCTCACGGGCGCCCTCCTCGTTGACGTCACCGATCGCCACGCGCGCACCTTCGGCCGAGAGCCGGCGGGCGGTTGCGGCGCCGATACCGGAAGCTCCGCCCGTGACCAGCGCAGTCGTGCCGTCGAATCTCATCGGCAGAGCGTAACCGGGCGCGAGGTCCGGCGACGCCCGGCCTCCTGACGGTCGCTCATATACTCCGCCGCCGTGGTGCCCTCCCCCACAGATCCGGTCGCGATCGTCGGCGCCTCGGGCGCGCTCGGCTTCGGCCTGACGGTGCGCCTCGGGCGTGTGGGCGTGCCTGTAGTTATCGGCTCGCGCGACGCGGACCGTGCGGTGGAAGCGGCGGAGCGTGCCCGTGAGGCGGTGCCGGAGGGTGCGTTCAGCGGTGCCGAGAACGCCCAGGCCGTGGAAAACGTGGAGACCGTGATCTTGAGCGTCCCCTTCCGCAGCCAGTCCGAGACGCTCAAAAACCTGAAGGGATCGCTGCGCGCAGGCCAACTGCTCATCGACGCTACGGTGCCGCTCGCGGCGGCGGTGGGCGGGCGCGCGACACGCATGCTCGGGGTGTGGCAGGGATCGGCCGCGCAAGCGGCGCAGGAGATGGCGCCGGACGGCGTGAAAGTGGTGTCCGCCTTGCACACCGTGAGCGCATCCTCGCTGACGGACCTCGACTACGACCTCGCTCAGGATGTGCTCGTGTGCGGCGACTCGCGCGATGACAAGCGCCAGGCGGCGCTCCTGATCGAGCGGATCGAGGGCTTGCGTTGTGTGGACTGTGGGCGACTCGAGATGGCACGCATTGCCGAGTCGATGACAGCGATGATGATCTCGATCAACGCCAAGCACAAAACGCACGCGGGCATCAAGATCACCGGTCTGCCCGACGATTCGTGGGAGTAGAGCCACCCAGCTCGTCCGCGCCACCGGCCGAAGGCGGCGCGGCGGCCTCGAAGGTGGTGGTGCTCGCCGGGGGCACGGGCGGCGCGAAGCTCGCCCGCGGGATGCTCGACGTGGTGGGCGCTGAGGAGTTGGTGGTGATCGCCAACACCGGCGATGACATCGACATCTACGGAAGCCACGTCTCGCCGGACCCCGACCTCGTGTCGTTCTGGCTCGCCGACCTCATCAACGAGCGTGGGTGGGGCATCGAGGGAGACACGTTCACAGTCATGGACGCGCTGCGCAAGCTCCACGCCGATGTGTGGTTCAACCTTGGCGACCGCGACCTTGCCTGGTGTCTGGAGCGACGGCGAATGACCGACGAAGGACTGCGACCCACCGAGGCATTGGCACATCTGAACGAGGCGATCGGCGTAGACGCAAGCGTGCTCCCGATGTGCGACGAGCCGCTACGCACGTGGGTGCGAACCGATGCGGGTTGGAGAGATTTCCAGCGGTTCATGATCCGAGATCGGGCAGAAGGACCGGTGCACGAGGTGGAGTTCCGCGCGAGTGACACACCACCCGTCCCCACACCGGAGGTGCGTGCGGCGTTGGCGAGAGCACGCGTCGTGATCGTCGGTCCGAGCAACCCGGTGATCTCGATCTGGCCGATCCTGCACGTGCTCGCCGACGCGCTCGGGGGCGTGACGGCTCCGGTGGTCTGTGTCAGCCCGGTCGTGGGCGGGGAGATCCTCAAGGGCCCGACCGAGGCGTTTCTCGGGGCCTACGACCAGCCGGCGAGCGCCGCGGGCGTGGCGTCCTTCTACGAGTCGATTCACCCCGGCCTGCTCGACGGGATCGTGGCCGATGAGCCGGTAGCCGGAGTGACGACGCTCGAGATGGACACGACGATGCGCGACACCGCCACGCGCGCGAGCGTCGCCGGCAAAACGCTCGCGTTCGCCGAATCCCTCGCCGGATAGCCTCTGTGACCGAGATGCGCACCGCCGCGATCCTCCCCGTCAAGCGCTTCCCGATCGCCAAGCAGCGGCTCGGCGAGAGCGTGGCCGAGTCTCTGCGCGCAGACCTCGCGCGGGCGATGGTGGGAGACGTGTTGAGCGCGCTGCGCGACTGCCCGGCGATCGACACGACTATCGTCGTGACATGCGAGCCGGCCGTAGCAAGGGCCGCCGCCTACATCGGCGCGACCGTCGTGGAGGACGTCGCGGAGGACGGTCAGAGCGCGGCCGCCTCACTTGGGCTGGCACGCGCACTCGAAGACGGGTTCGAGCGGGCGTTGTGCGTGCCGGGTGACTGTCCCACGCTCGACCCCGCCGAGCTGACAGCACTGCTCGAAGCGGAGACCGCGGGCGTCGTGATCGTGCCCGACCGCCACGGCAGTGGAACCAACGGCCTGTTGTTGACCCCACCCGACGCGGTCTCCCCCAGCTTCGGCCCAGACAGCCGCGAGCGTCACGAGCGGCTCGCGGACGAGGTAGGAGCCGGCCGGCGGATCGAGCGGCCGGCTTCGCTGCTGCTCGACATCGATACAGGCGAGGACCTGGCTGTCCTGCGCGAGCGCTTGGCGGGCGAGACGGTAAGGGCGCCCCGCACACGCGCGGTGCTCGGACACTCCACAGAGCAGGAGCGCACGCTCGGTCAAGCCGATGCACCTGCGATGAGCGCCGAACGGACCGCGGGCGCTTGACGTCGTGAGCGAGCTCGGCGCGCGCAGCCTCTCAGGACTGCCGGAGATTGTCGTCGCCGGCGCCGACGTGGTGCAGCTGATCGCCGACGCGATCGACGCCGAGCAACCGTCGCGTCCATTGCGTGACGGTGAGATCGTGGCGATCGCCCACAAGGTCGTGTCGAAGGCGGAGGGCGCGGTGGTGGACTTGCGAGGTGTCGCTCCAAGCGAGCGCGCAAGAGCCATCGCCGCGGAGCAAGGCAAGGACCCGCGCGTCGTGCAGGTGGTGCTCGACCAGTCCGCGGAGATCCTTCGCGAGGCAAACGGGGTGCTGATCTGCCGCACCCACCACGGCTTCGTATGCGCGAATGCGGGTGTGGACGCCTCCAACTCGATCGACGCCGACACGCTGATAACCCTCCCCCGCGATCCTGACGCGTCAGCGCGAGGAATCCGTGCGCGCCTGCGCGAGCTCACCGGCGCGAGCGTGGGTGTGCTCATCAGCGACAGCTTCGGGCGCGCTTGGCGTCATGGGCAGTGCGACGTGGCGATCGGCTGCGCCGGGATCGCCCCCCTCGAGGACTGGCGCGGGCGCAAGGACAGCAAAGGCATGGAGTTGCGCGCCACATGGCTCGCGGTGGCGGACGCGATCGCGGCGCTCGCGGACCTCGCGCGAGCCAAGGACTCGCGCGAGCCGGTGGTGATCGTGGAGGGCTTGGAGCGCTTCGTCGGCGACGATGACGGGCCAGGCGCGGGCGCGCTGCTACGGCCCTTGGACGAGGACCTCTTCCGCTGAGCCCGGCCGTGTACGGCGCGAAAGCGAACGGCGTGCAGTGGCGAGCATCGCGAGCGGAATGCCCGTGGCGAACATCCGCAGCGGCCCGATGTTGCGCGAGCCGAAGGCCTCGAAGACCCTGGCGGTGCGCTCATCGGTGGCGGCCGCCGAGAAGAGCAGCTTTTCCCCGCCGTTCATCTTGCGGCCACTGGCGTACTCGAGGATCACGCGTGTGTGGCCGCCGAGGCCGCGCGCGTGGCGGCGCTGGTAGCGCTTGAGGCCCTTCTCCATTGACTCCGCACCCTGCAAGGCCGGTGCGACAGAGTCGGCGAGCCATTCGGAGCTTTGCAGCGCGAAGCCGCAACCCACACCGAACAGCGGGTCGACCGCGCTGGCGGCGTCTCCAATGAGAGCGAGGCCGGGGGCGGTGGGGGTGTGTATGACGTTGGTCATGTCGATCTTGCCCTGCACCTGCCCGACCAGGCGCGACTGCGCGATGGGCGGCGCCTCGGGGATGGTTGACACCAATTTCTCAAGCGCCGCCTGGGGATCGGCGCGGAATTCGGGCAGCCGCGCCTTGCTGGGCATCGTGGCGTAGAAGATGAGGCCGCCATCTGTGGGGAAGGCAGCCGCCATGTCGGGGTCGAGCAGCCATAGCGCGGCGTCGGGAGCGGTGACGGGTTCGGGACCTTCGTAGTAGCCGCCGTAAGCGATGCGCCCGTGGGGGGCGGTTTTGGTGGGGACGCCTGAGAGCTTGGCTATCTTCGAGTCGCGGCCGTCCGCGCCCACGACGAGGCGCGCACGAAGCTCGACGGTGTGCTGATGGGAATCGTGCGCTCGCACACCGGTGAACCGCTCGCCCTCGCGCAGGAGCTCGTCGACGGTGTGCCCGAGCATCAACTCGACACCGGGCGTTTGCGCGGCCAGCTCGCGTATCAAGGGGTCGAGCTTCTCGCGGCGGAGGTTGATGCCGGCCGGGGCGGTGGTGTCGGCGGGGGGAGCGATCCAACCCCAGCGGGTCCAGAGGCGGGCGTGTGCGCGCAGGGCCCCTGCGCGCATCATCGGCTCGAGCAGACCCAGCCGCTCGAGTGTGGGGACGGCCGAGGACTGGATGTAGTGCGTGCAGATGCGCTTGAACGCCTTCGCGTCGGGGGACTTCTCGACCAGCGCCACGCGTGCGCCTGTGCGAGCGAGCATGATCGCGGTGGCGCAGCCCGCAAGGCTCGCGCCCACGATGGCGACGTCGTAGTCCTTCACAGCCGGCACAGAGGGCGGCGGGGCGGCTTGGGAGGATGGCTCGCGGGAGTCCGAGCCTTCGGGGAGGATGTCCTGGGAATGCGGTTGATCGGCCATGGGGGAAGCTCCTCGCGCAGGCGTGCGCCCTTGGGGATGGGGACGCACTCTCTATAGTACGAGGCGAACTATACAGGACGAACTATGGAACGCAAGCCGATCCGTTTGACCACAACCTCATACGCCGTGCTGTGCCTGCTCGACCTCGCCGGACAGGCGACGCCGTACGAGCTCAAGCAGATGCTCGTGAACTCGATCGAGCACTTCTGGCCGATCCCCCACACCACCTTCTACGACGAGCCGACGCGCTTGGCGAAGGCCGGGTATCTGTCGGAGAGTCAAGAGCAGGGCGGGCGCCGGCGCAAGCGCTACGCGTTGACCGAGGAGGGCAAGGAGGCCCTGAAGGCGTGGACGGACGCGCCGGGATCTCCCCCGTCGCAGTATCGCGACGAGGCGATGCTGAAGGTGTTCGCGGGCGCCGACCCCGAAGCGGCGTTCGCGGGCAGGATCGAGTGGCACCGCGCGCAGCTCGCCGAGCTGGAGGGATATCTCGCGAACTTGAAAGAGGGCGTTGAGGGACGGCGCGAGGACGAGTGGCGGGGACCGGAAACGACCGTGCTCGGGGGCATCGAATACCACCGCCAGATGATCGCCATCTTCGAGCGCTTCGCCGCGACGATCGAACGCGAAGGTCAGGCGCTCGCCGCCAAGGCGGCGGCGGGGTCCACCGAGCCGTCGAGCGGATAGCGGCGGACGATGTCATACAGCGTCGTGCGCTCGGCCGCCGGGCGTCCCGCCGCGTGGGCCGCGGCGACGAGCTGAGCTGGATCGAGCTTGGTGCCGTGGTAGGAGCCCGCGAGCCGCGAGATCGACTCCTCCATCAGGGTGCCCCCCAGATCGTTGACACCCCAGCGCAGCGACTCGGTGGCGGCGTCGAGGCCCATCTTCACCCACGAGGCCTGAAGGCTCGTGATCGTGCGCCCGAGCGCGAGCCGGAAGACGGCGGTGTGCTTGAGATTCTCCTCGCGTGAGATCTCCTCCACCCCGTGTGTTCGTCCGAGCAGCGTTTGGAAAGGGATGAACGAGAGCGGCACGAACTCGGTGATGCCACCGGTGCGTTCCTGAAGCTCGCGCACGACGCGCATGTGCTCGGCAAGCTCCCAGGGCTCCTCGATGTGGCCGAACATGACGGTGCAGGTGGAGCGCAAACCGGCAAGGTGGGAGGCTTCGATGATCTCCACCCAGCGCGCGACAGGAAGCTTGTTGGGCGAGATGCGCTCACGCACCCCGTCGTGCAGCACCTCCGCGGCCGTGCCCGGGGTGGAGTCGAGGCCGGCGTCGCGCAGGCGCGCGAACACCTCCACCGGTGGCAGCCCGGAGATGTCGCACATGTGGGAGATCTCCATCGGCGAGTAGGCGTGCAAGTGCAGCTCTGTACCGACATCACTAGCGGTGGCCTTGGCGAGCCGCAGCCACCCCAGGTAATCATCAAGCCCCCAGTCGGGATGGATGCCCGATTGGATGCACAGCTCGGTGGCGCCGTAGTCGATGGCCTCCAGCACGCGGCGCACGAACTCGGCCTCGTCGTGCTCGTAGGCGTCGGGAGAGCGCTTGGACTGCCCGAAGCCGCAGAATGCGCAGCCCACCGTGCAGACGTTTGAGATGTTGATGTTGCGGTTCACCACGAACGTGACCGTGTCCCCCGCCATCTCCGCACGCAGCTCGTCGGCGGCGAGGCGCATCTGCTCGATCGCCTCCGGGCGGGTCTCGGCAAACAGCGCCGTCAGCTCCTCGGCATCCAGCGACTCGCCGTCGCGGCCCTTCTCGATCGCCTTGCTCACCAACTCCGGTCGGATTGGACGCGGCGGGTCGGTACGGCCGGAGCCACGCCTGGGGATGAAGCTCCAGTACTTGAGCTTGATCGTGTCGAGCACACCCCGCGCGACCCACTCGGGAGAGATGTACTGCGGGTAGACACACAAACGCTCGGTGAGCGCGAAGCCGTCGGCTTGCAGTCGCTTGCGCACCTGGTGAGGCGAGGGGAAGGGGTGCTCGGGGGAGATGTGGTCACCATTGGCTGAGAGGCCGCCGAGATCGGTGGCGCCGACGGCCACGAGCTCGCTCCACCAGTCGGCGAGGTTGGGAGGAATCTGGATGCCCACGTCCGGCATCAAGCGCCGGGTCTCGCCGATCAAGAGCTTCATGTCCTCGATCGAAACCGGCCCCGCTCCCTCAGTGGCCCACTTCGGCAGCGGCACATCGGGGCGGTGGTCGGAGACCCCAGTACGCCAGTACTCGGCGGCGGCGGCATCGGCGATCTGGGCGGGCTCCTGCCCATAGTAGCTCTGATGGGGGACGAAGTTCTGGAGGATCACCTCCTGAATATGGCCGTGCTCGGCGTGCAACGCAGCAAGCGCTTCCAGCGAGGCGATGCGCTCCTCGAGCGTCTCGCCGATGCCGACGAGGATGCCGCTGGTGAAGGGAATACGAAGCTCGCCGGCCATACGAATCGTCTCCAGCCGTCGTGCCGGGTGCTTGGTGGGCGAGCCCGCGTGAACCGTTTGCATGAGACGCTCGGAGACCGACTCGAGCATCAGTCCTTGTGAGGCGGTGACCTCGCGCAATCGCATGAGGTCACCTCGCGAGAGCACGCCGAGATTGGTGTGCGGCAGAAGCCCACGCTCAAGCGCCCGTTCGCACGTCCACACGACGTACGCGGTGAAGTCATCGTGCCCGTAGGAGACGAGCCGTTCACGCACCTCGGGGTTGACCTCCGGGTGCTCGCCGGTGAGCACGAGCAACTCCTTCACCTGCCTGCGTGCGGTGCCGTCGAGGATCTCGATCACTTCCTCGGGTGCGTAGAGGTGCGCCTTGTGGGTGGCGAACGCGCAGTACTTGCAGTAGCAGCGACACGTGCGCGAGAGCGACAGCGTGAGGTTGCGCGAGAAGGTGACCCGGCGACGCATCGTTGGAGTCTATGACCCCGAAGGGGTCCCCACCGGCGCATGCGCCGGTGGGCCGGGGAGCGCATGCGCTCCCCGGTGTAGGGCCGCATGCGGCCCTACAACAGAGAGGCGCATGCGCCTCTCTGCCGGACGGCACATGTGCCGTCCGGAACAACCCCTACATTTCCCTGCCATGTCCGAAGATACCTTGCGTCGCGCCGTGGCCGAGATGGTTGGCGCCTTCACTCTCACTTTCATCGGCGTGGGCGCGGCGGCCGCCGCCGGCGTCATCTCAGACAGCTCGCTCATCGGCGTGGCGATCGCCAACGGGCTGGCCATCGGCGTGATGGTCAGCGCGCTCGGATTCATCTCGGGCGGCCACTTCAACCCAGCGGTCACGTTCGGCTTCCTGATCACCCGTCGCATCAAGCCCGCGCTCGCGGTGGTCTACTGGATCGCGCAACTCGGCGGCGCGGCGCTCGCCGCCCTGTTCGTGAGGCAGCTGCTCCCCCGCGCCACCACCGAAGCCGTGAGCCTCGGCGTGCCCGCGCTCGGTCATGGCGTGAACGCGAGCTCGGGCTTCCTGCTCGAGGCGATCCTCACCTTCTTCCTCGTGCTCGTGATCTTCGGCGTGGCGGTCGACAAGCGAGGCCCCTCAGGATCGATCGCAGGACTTGCGATCGGCCTCACGATCGCGATCGACGTGCTCTTCGGCGGACCGTTCACCGGGGCCGCTATGAACCCGTCGCGCGCGTTCGGGCCGCAGCTTGTGGGCAACCATTGGGCAAATGGTTGGGTGTGGTACGCGGGTCCGCTGCTCGGGGGCGCGGTGGCGGCGTTGCTCTACCACTATCTCTTCCTGGGTAAATCCGAGTCCGAAGCGGCTGCAAGCAGCTAGGCCCGGCCTTGGGCGGCGTGCACGCCGTGCACGGCAGGGAGATACATGACCCCGGCTAGCGTCTATCTGGCCCGTCACGGTCAGACCGCGTACAACCTTGAGCGCCGCTTCCAGGGCCACCTGCCGGTGCCACTGGATCAGACCGGACTGGAGCAGGCCACCGATCTAGCCGAGCGCGCAAGCGGACATGAGTTCGCGACGCTGTGGTGCAGCCCTCTCTTGCGGGCGCGAGAAACCGCTGACATCGTGGCCGCGCGCATCGGCCTCGTTCCACGCGAGGAGCCGCGCATGATGGAGACCGACGCCGGCGACTGGACCGACCGGCTGTTCGTGGACGTGCAAGCCGAAGATCCCGACGGGTTCGCCGGCTTCATCCAAGGCCGCCCCGACTTCGCGTTCCCGGGCGGGGAGTCGTTCGCCCAGCAGGGTGTGCGCGTTGCCGCCGCATTGGCGGACATCGAGCAGGGAGACCTCCCAGCGCTCGTGGTGTGCCACGGCGTCGTGATCCGTATCGCCCTCTACCAGCGCGCCGGCCACAAGGTGGCGCTCGCCGAGCGAGTCCCCAACGCCGCCCTCGTACCGCTCGATCCCATAGAGGCCGAGCAGGTGGACCTGGGTGGCGGCGAGGCGTTGCCGCCCAGCTAGTCACCCGCGAGAGTAGGAAATCGGCTACCGCGCAGAATACCGTCGCATACGCCGCTCACAATCGCCGGATGCTCGATGCGGTTGTTAGCGCCTACCCGCTGCCCGACCTTCTTGCGGTATTCGGATCCGCAGGCAGCGTCACGGGCGGAGGAATCGGTTTGATCGTGAATCGCACAACGCTGCGCCAATCACTGGAGAACCTCGTGTTGGGTGCTGCCGCGGGAAGCGCGTGCGGTTGTTTCGCCGCTTTCCTCGCCTATTTCGTGATCCGTACACTCCACTGATAGGATGCAGACAATGGACCGCATTTTTCAGATCGTCGCCTGCCTACTGGCTTTCGCCATCCTGACGTTCCTTGCCGACATCGCGCTCACTGTCGCCGGCGCCTCGCTCGGCTGGTACTACAGCGTCGGGCTGTGCCTTACCGCGGTTACCGTCTTCCGAATGATGTCTCCGACGAGAGGAATACCTATCGCTCGGATCGCCGAAGCCCGCAAGAAACGCCATGACAACAAGCGTCTACCGCGCCCTATCCACTAGGTGGCTCATCCACAAGTCGCGTGACCAACTCAGCCCCCTCGCGCGCCATGCGCGAGCGGGGAACCACCAAGTCGAAGCCCGCGTCCTCGGCCAAACGCCGGGCCTCCACATCCACGTGGGAGTAGAAGGCAAGCGTGTGCACGCCCTCCAAGTCCTCACGTGGGAGTGACTTGAGAAGCCCGGCACGACGCGCACACTCGTCGGTGAGATCGATTACGAGTACCGCCGCTCCGGGCAGAGCGCCGGCCACGCGGTTCTCATCCCCAATCAGATCCACCTCATGACCGGCTGCGCGTAGGCTGCCCAGTACCTGTGAGCCGAACAGGAGATCCGGGATATACGCCACGACACGCGCCATTTGACCGACCGGCCCGAGGACGCTACTGCGCCCGCAGGCGCGCGAACTCCTCGCGCACCGAATGCGGACGACCCCACATCTGGGTGACCTCCACGCGACCCACCCTCTGCTCGCGCAGGACGATCTCGCCCTCGATCCCGGCTTCGTCGAGCAGGCGCAGCGCCCCGTGCGTGGTGGGAGCGGAGGCGGCGTGACCGAAGCGGTGCGCCACCAGCAGCCGCCAGTGCCAATCGTGGTGGGAGTAGGGCCTGGCGTTGCACGTGACGAGGTACACGCACGCGTCGATGTACCGCGACTCGTCCGCGATCCGCAGGTCGAGCTCGAGATCCGTCCAATCGTCAGGAAGCGCGTCGAGGATCTGTTGGAAGGTGTCGGCAAGGGCCATTTGCGTGAAGCCTAGCGTGGGGATACGCGGACTTGGCGTGGCTATGCTCGAAAGCACTGTGGCTACTACCGACACAACAGCGCTGGTGGGCGAGTATGCGACGTTGATCGAGCGCTGCGGGTTGGTGGACCGCTCCGAGCGCGGCAAGCTCGCGCTCACCGGCACGGGCGCCGTCGAGTTCCTCAACGGTCAGGTCACCAACGAGCTCGGCGACGTCAAGCCCGGCGAAGGCCGCTATGCGGTCTTCCTCACCCACAAGGGCAAGATGCTCGGCGACCTGCGCATCCTCGCGGTGAGCGATCGCCCCGACGGAGAGCCAAGCGAACTGCTGCTCGACACCGAGCGGGTGGCGCTTCAAGCGCTGTTCGACATGATCCGCCGCTTCAAGGTGGGATACGGGGTGGATCTCCACAAGCGCACCGTGGAGCGCTCGCTCCTGTCATTGATCGGTCCGACCGCCGACGCTCTGGCCGCCAACACGCTCGCTGTGGACCCGGGTGATCTCCCCCCGGAAGAGCACGATCATCTGCTCGTAATCCTCGGCCAGACCGCGATACGCGTGATCCGCACCGACATCGGATTCGACCTCCTGTTCGACTCCTCGGCGATCGACGCAGTTCGGGCCGCCGTGCTTGAGGCCGGCGCCGTCGAGGTCAGCCAAGCGGCGGCTGAGATCGTGCGCGTCGAGCACGGACGACCCCGTTACGGACTCGACCTCGACGAGAGCACGATCCCCCAGGAGGCGGGCTTGAACGAGCGCGCGGTGAGCTTCACCAAGGGGTGCTATGTCGGGCAGGAGACCGTCGCGCGTCTCCACTACAGAGGCAAACCCAACCGTCATCTGCGCGGACTGCGCCTCTCAGGGGCCGTCGAACCGGGCGCTGAGTTGCGTCTAGGGGAGCGCTCAGTCGGGCACCTTGGCAGCAGTGTCCTCTCCCCCGCGTTCGGACCGATCGGACTGGCGCTCGTACGCCGCGAGGCTGGTGTGGGCGATGAGCTCATCGTGGGCGATGGCCCCACCCGAGCGATCTTGGGCGAGCTGCCTTTCGGGTAGCCATCCTCGCCAGTCCGTTCGCGCGGTCGCCACGCCCAAGCGCGCCTGGCCGGGTAGGATTGCGGCCCACACTTATCCCCTACACGCGAGGTTCAGACGCACCGTGGCAATCGATCTTCAACGAGTTTCAAAGGTGGACGCAGAGCCGGGCGAGCTGCCCTCCACAATGGCCGCCTGGGTCATCCGCGAGGAGCGCCAGGGCGAACCGAAGGACGCCTTCCAGCTGGAGGAGATCGACGTTCCCGAGCCCGCCGCGTTCGAGGTGATCGTGCGGGTGATGGCGGCAGGCGTGAACTACAACAACGTGTGGGCCGCCCTCGGCAAGCCGGTGTCGGTGATGAAGTACGGCGACCACCCCCAGTTCGGCCACCACATCGGCGGATCCGACGCCTCCGGGATCGTGTGGAAGGTGGGCCCGGGCGTCACCCGTTGGAAGCCCGGCGATGAGGTGGTAGTGCATTGCAACCAGGCCTCCTACGAGGACCCGGAGGTGCACGGCCTCGACCCGATGGCCGCCCCCTCGCAGAAGATCTGGGGCTATGAGACGACCTGGGGGTCGTTCGCTCAGTTCACGAAGGTGCAGGCCCAGCAACTGCTCCCCAAGCCCCAAGCGCTGAGCTGGTCGGAGGCCGCGTCCTATGGACTTGTGTACTTCACCGCCTACCGCATGCTCATCACCCGTTGCAAACTCCAGGCCGGCCAGAAGGTGCTCATCTGGGGCGCCGCCGGCGGATTGGGAGTGTTTGCGACGCAGCTCTGCGCCGCGGCCGGCGCACACTGCGTAGGCGTCGTATCCTCCGCCGAGAAGGGCGAGCTCGTGAAGCGCCTCGGCGCCGTCGACTACATCGACCGCGCGGAGTTCGCCGGCATGATGCGCAAGGGCGGCGAGTCGCCCGAAGAGGAGAAGGCCCGCTTCGGCGCCTCGCGCGAATTCGCGAAGCGCGTGAAGCAGATCCTCGGCGACGCTCCCGACATCGTCTTCGAGCACGTCGGCCAAGCCACCTTCCCCACCTCGGTGTTCACCGTGAAGCCGTTCGGCAAGGTGGTCATCTGTGCCGGCACCACGGGCTTCAACCTCGACTTCGACGTGCGCTACCTGTGGATGAAGCAGAAGGAAATCGTTGGCTCTCACTTCGCCAACGCGTACGAGTGCATGAAGGCCAACGAGCTAATCGAGTCAGGGCAGATCCGCCCGGTCCTGTGGCGCACACTCGGCTTCGAGGGCGTCGCCGAAGCACACCAGTTGATGCTCGAAAACAAGCACCTGGGCAAGATCTCGATCCTCGTCGGCGCCGAGTCCGACAAGGAGGGCAAGACCACGGACGGCCCTGGGGCTATACACGCCGAGGTTGGAGGTTGATATGGCGGGCATGGTGATCGTCCCCTGGTATGCCACGGGCTTCAGGGGAGACAGCTTTGAAGAGGCACTCAACGAGGTCGCGTCCGTGGCGCTCCGCTACGGGGCGACTTCCTACACGGTGTACCGCGCCAAAGACGACCGTTACCGCTTCCAGCAGCTCGCCCACTTCGACAACCACGCCGATTGGGAGCGCTTCTGGGACGGCCCGGAGATGACCGACTTCCGCACCCGCCACTCCGGCTGGTACCAGATCCCGGTGCTTTATGGCTGGTGGGACCGCACCGCCACGGGCAGCATCAACGGCGAGCGCGCTACCGCTGAGACGCCCAACGGGCACTCAAACGGCGCGCCTGCCGGCAAGCCTGCCTGACGTCGGCCCGGCCCAGGGCGAATCAGGCGCCTCACGGTTTGATCGGTATGACCGTGCTGTCGAAGAGGTTCGTGACCCATACCGAGCCGAGCCCTACCGCGATCGCGTTCAGCCGTCCCTCTACCGGGATCGGCTTGCCGAGGACTTTGCCGGAGCTTGGGTCTATGTGGCTGACGCTTCCGCTCGAGTTTGCGACCCAGATCCCGTTCGACGCCGCGGCGATTCCCTTGGGGTGAGGCTCTACCGGGATCCTCTTAATAATCTTGCCGGAGTGAGGGTTGATCCAACTGACGGTATTCTCGAGCGGGTCGGTCACCCAGATGGCGTCGTCTCCGATCGCGATTGATTGAACGCTGCGTCCGACGGGGATCGTTTGCGTGACTTTTTCTTCTTCGGGATCGATCCGCACGATCGTGCGGCTTCCCGAGCAGGCAACCCAGACCGCACCCAGTCCCACCGCGATGCCGCTGGCATGCCTCCCTGTCCCTTCGATCGTGGTGACATCATGGGGGGTGCGGAGATCGATCCGGCTGACCGATTCATCCCCTGAGTTGGCTACCCACGCCGCGCCCAGCCCGACAGCGATGGTGTTCGGCTTGCTGCCCACAAAGCGCTGGTCCACGACTTTGTGCCCCCGAGGATCGACCCAAGCGACTTCCCCTTTTTCCTTCAGGAGCGCTACCCAGACATACCCGTTCGGGTCAACTGCAACCGAGTTGGGGTCTTCTCCTTCGAGGTAGGCCTCCCTCCGGACAGCGCCGGTATGCGGATCGATCGAGCTCAGCGTGCCGACGTCCGAACCCGTGACCCAAACTCGACCCTGTCCCACCGCGATCCCCACCGGGCTGCGTCCGACCGAGATAGCCCGCCCGACACTTGGCCCCGAACCGCCCGAGAAGACTCCTGCAATCGCCAGCACGACAATCATGACCACAGCGAGCGCCGCCGCGAAGGCACCGACCTTTGGCGACAGATCTCTGGCGCCTTGGCCATCCTTGGGCTCGCCAACCCTGGACTTGTCATCCTTGGGCTTGTCGTCCTGGTCCCCGTCTGGGTCAGGCTCGGTTACAAGCCCGACTGGCTGGTGACCGTCCAAGCCAACGTCGAACAGTCGCCCGTCGTCGACGCTCGTGAACAGCACCGGGGTGGCCCACTCCAAACCGTGGCCGTCGGCGAACATCCCACGGCGCGCGTCAGCCAGCGCCTCGTCGATCGGGTGGCTTCGCGCAACCGACCCGTAGAAGTGCGCGGCGAAGGAGATCGCCGCCTCGTCGCTGATCTCAAACTGCATGGCAATGACCGCGGGCAGCCCGTACTGCATCAGGTTCGCGGCTATCCCGTTTGAGTCGAGCGCCACGCGTGCACCCTCGCAGGCGTTGATGACGGCAAGCCGCAGGGTGTGCTGGTCGGCCAGGATCGTCCCAAGCTCGACACCGGTGACGCGGTGGCTGCGACCCGCCCGACCCTCGAACAGAAGCACGCCGTCTTCGGCCTGCTCGTCGAAGTCGCCATGTCCGATGAAATGGAAGATGTGGTGGTCGCCTTCATTGAGCATCTTCAGTAGGCCGCCGAGCGTGGCATCTTCGACCCAGTCGATCTCCAGCAGCCCTCTGTCTGTCAGCGAGCGGCACGCTTCCGCGAGGTGCTCCCGCTCGCTTTCGGCATCGAGCGCGGGCATGTCGCTGGGACTGCTCACCATTCCGAGAATGCGCAGCGGCGGGGTAAGTGCCAACGGCAGAGGTCGTGCGGGAATGTCCACGTAGCGCAACACCGGGGTGTACGCCGATGTAGAGATGAATCTGGGCGAATCCCACAACAGCTCCCACGGCACGTTACGCAGCTGTGGAGCCCCGTCAAGCTGGAGCAGCAATCGCAAGCCTTGGTTGTCGCGACGCGTTTGCGCTAAGGAAGCCCTCAACACGTCGCGCGCGGTGTCTTTGAAGATCAGCTCGAAGAGCTCGCCACCGAACTCGCGCGCACGGGCGGACTCGTCGCTTTCTATCCGCCGTCGGGCAGACCGCGGGCGGCTTACTGCGGACGCGAGTGCATCAAGGTCGCCCTCGCCAAAGGTCAACTCGAACTCGACCTGTCCGTCGCCATCGGGGCCCCTCACGATCGCCTTGTAGCGGTCCCCGTAGAGCGCCTCGATACGCACATTCAAAGTGCGGTAGTCGATCACTGCCCGTCACCGTCCCGCGGACGCTGCCAACGCACGAGCACGCGGAAGTTGGCCTCCGCTCCCGCTCGCGCGACCACCATGCCCGCTTCCCCCTGTGAGCTTCAAACCCAGCTCGACCTCGATCTGGCTCAGCTCGGTGGAGACCCCACGCAGCTTGTCGAGTACCTCTTGCAATGCCGGTGCGATCGTGCCAAGGCTCTCCTCCAGCGTGCGACCGCCACGTTCGACCAGATCAGCGCCCCGATCGCCCCCACGCATCGTGCGCCCACCCGTGGGTTCGTCCACCTCCACGGTGATCGATCCGCCTGCCGATAGAGGCACCTCGATCAACCGGCTCATCGAGAGCGCACCGCCTTTCCAGGTCTGCCTGATTCTTAGAGCGCAATCAGTTCTGGTGAATGGACTCTATAGAAGTCCGTTGGCTCTGGGCATGCCGGTAACGTGTGAGCGTGCGCTCTTACCTGGTCGCGGCCGTCATCCTTCAGTGCGCGCTCTGCGCCCCCACCACCGCGGTGGGCGCCCCGAACCCCAAGACGAGCAACCCTTCATACAATCGGCGACCAAGTCGAGCGACACTGATTGCCTGCTTGACGCATGCGGGCAACAAACACAGCTGCGACTCCCACGCCCTCGCCGATATCTCTCGCGCACGCCGCAGCGAAGGGCTACCCCCTATGTCCTTGCCCAAGGACTATGGCGCGCTGTCGGCATCCAATCGACTACTGGCCACCGCGGATCTCGAGCGCCTCGACCGCGGACTGCCACCTGCGCTGGGGCTTACCCGAGCGCTCAACACCGCGGCCCACCAAGGGGCGCTGCTGGAAGGCGATCCGATCGGTCCCGACGGGTATTCATGGGCAAGCAACTGGGCCGGTGGCGCACGCTCGCCGCTGTTCGACGATTTCGTGTGGATGTACGACGACGGCGCCGGTTCGGGAAACCTCGACTGCGTACATCCCGGAGATAGCGGTTGTTGGGGCCACCGCGACAACATCCTCGCCCCATTCCAAGCACCGCTGGTCATGGGAGCGGCGATCCACGGCGCCAGCGTCACCGAGCTGTTCGTAGGCGGCTATCGACCCGCCCAACCCGGGGGCTCCGACCCGCTGTTGGCGCCGGCTTGGGCTCAAATAGCCCGCACGCACCCTGGGCGCGCTGGACACTGAGCGCCTACCGCGACAGCGAGGTCGCGGCGGCCGCCACCGCCTGTGGGTGCATGTAGGGCGCCATGTGGCCGCCCGGCACCATCTGAAGCTTCGCGCCGGGCACGCTTGCCGCGATACTCCGCCCGCACTGCGGCTTGACGAGCTTGTCCTGCGCCCCCTGTATGACGATCGTGGGGACGCGTAGGCCTCCAAGGTTGCGATTGACCACTTCGATTTCTTTGTTGGCGTGGAGGACCTCCCCGGCGTAAGCCTCCAGGTTGCCGTGCTTGAGGTTGATCGCAAGGACACGATGGCGGTGCTTCGGATTGACCGGCGCTGGCGAGAACGCTTCGCTCTCCGCCGGCTCGGCCGACGCTGTGCGCACCAGTTGAGAGAAGGTCACGTCGGCCACCTGGGCAATGACCGGCAGCTCTATCGCTTGAATGAAGCGCGCCTGGACTCGCGTAAACGCATCATCATGCCGCGGACAATCGCCGGCTGCAGCGTCCACAAGCACCAAGCCGCGCACCGCCCCCGGATGACGCTCGGCGTAGCCGAGGGAGATCGTCCCCCCGTATGAGTGCCCCACCAGCACCGGCCTTCCGAGATGAAGCTTTTCGATCACTTCTTGGACGGCTTGGAGCTGACGACCGAAGCTGAAGTACCCGCCGGTGGAGAAACCGAAGCCTGGCCGGTCGATCGCGATCGTGCGGTGGCCCGCGATCAGCGGCGTGACGTCTTCGAAATCTTCGGCGGTGCCCGGAAGACCATGGATCAGAAGCACCGCCGGTTCCGGTCCGGGTCGTTCGAGGTAGCGCAGCTTCACGCCCGCCAGTTGCAAGAAGCTCCCGGTCGGCTTGGGCGTGACAGGCAGCCGCCCCCACGTCCAGTTGAGCACCACCACGATCGCGGCAAGAGCGAGCACACCCCACAGCAGGATCTTGCGAATCGATGGTCGCGTGCGTGTCACGAGGTGAAGGCTATAGGGACAGCGTGACGCTCAGCGCGTAAATCGGCTCAGCATTGCTCAAGCGGAGCCATCGTCAATCCCGCCCCCTTCAACAGCTCCCAATAGTGCTCGGCGGGCTCCTTGTGGCCGCTGAAGACGATCGCCTGACCGGAGTTGTGGATGATGCCGGCGATCTCGTGACCGCGCTCGAGCGTGACACCCGGGATGAAGCGAGCGAGCGTGCGGGCGACATGATCGAAGGTGTTGTGGTCGTCGTTGCGGACGATCACACGCCATGAGCCACCCATGCCGGTGCCGGGTCCTCCCGTGCGCGGTAGCTCGATCGTCTCACTCATACCGCGCCAGGATAGACCGCAACATACAATTGACGCGGTGAGCGAGCACTCCCCCCACTTGCCCGAGCGCGATCGTCCCTGGATGATGCGCACTTACGCGGGGCACTCCACCGCGAAGGCATCGAACGAGCTCTACCGGCGCAACATCGCCAAGGGCCAGACCGGGCTCTCAGTGGCGTTCGACCTGCCTACCCAAACCGGGCACGACCCCGACGACGAGTTGGCGCGCGGTGAGGTCGGCAAGGTCGGCGTGCCGGTCGTCCACCGCGGCGACATGGAAGCGCTGATGGAGGGGATCCCGCTCGGGGAAATGAACACTTCGATGACCATCAACGCCACGGCGGCGTGGCTACTGGCGCTGTACATTGTGGCGGCCGAGGATCAGGACCCACCCGCCCAGCAGAGCCGGCTACAGGGCACCACGCAGAACGACATCATCAAGGAGTTCCTGGCGCGCGGGACCTACGCGTTCCCACCGGCCCCCTCGATGCGCTTGATCGCCGACATGATCGCCTACACGGTGGAGAGCGTGCCGAAGTGGAATCCCATCAACATCTGCTCCTACCACCTGCAGGAGGCCGGCGCAACGCCTGTACAGGAGATCGCCTACGCGATGAGCAACGCGATCGCCGTGCTCGACGCTGCGCGCGAGCGCCTGGGCGACCGCGCGGACGAGCTGATGGGCGACGTGTTCGGACGCATCTCCTTCTTCGTGAACGCGGGCGTGAGATTCGTCGAGGAGCACGCGAAGCTGCGCGCGATGGGGATTCTCTGGGAGGAGCTCGGCAGAGAGCGCTATGGCGTTGAGAGCGAGCGCCACCTGCGCTTCCGCTACGGAGTGCAGGTGAACTCGCTCGGCCTCACCGAGGCTCAACCCGAGAACAACGTGCAGCGCATTGTGCTCGAGGCACTCGCGGTAACACTCGGCCGCGACGCTCGCGCCCGCGCAATCCAGCTGCCTGCGTGGAACGAGGCGCTCGGGCTTCCGCGTCCATGGGACCAGCAGTGGTCGCTACGCATTCAGCAAGTGCTCGCTTATGAAACTGACATTCTCGAGTACCCCGACATCTTTGAGGGGTCAAAGGTGATGGAAGGGCTCGTGAAGGAGTTGCTGGAGGGCGCCCGCGCCGAGATGGCGGTCGTGGCAGAGCATGGCGGGGCGGTACAGGCGGTGCCGTACATGAAGGCGGCGCTCGTCGACTCCCACCGCCGGCGCATCCAGCGGATCGAGTCGGGCGAGCAGATTGTGGTGGGCCAGAACCGCTTCACCGAGAGCGAGGAGTCACCGCTCACCGCCGACGCCGAGGGCGGGATCCTCGTCGTTGACCCCGCGGTTGAGGCCGAGCAGATCGAGGCTGTGCGTCGCTGGCGCTCTGACCGCGACCAGGACGCTGTCGAGAAGGCGCTCGCCGAGCTGGCCCGCGTAGCCGCATCGGATGACGCGAAAGAGAACCTGATGGTCCCCACGATCGCCGCGGCGCGAGCGGGCGCCACCACCGGCGAGTGGGCCCGCACGCTACGGGAGGTGTTCGGCGGCTACCGCGCCCCCACAGGCGTGGGCGAGGCGACCGCGGCGCCAGCCGACGAGGAGCTCTCCGAGTTGCGCGAGGAGGTAGCGCGACTGCAGGAGAAGCTCGGGCGTCGGCCGAAGATCCTCGTGGGCAAGCCCGGATTGGACGGCCATTCCAACGGCGCCGAGCAGATCGCAGTGAGGGCGCGCGACGCGGGCATGGACGTGGTGTACGAAGGTATCCGCCTCACCCCCGCCCAGATCGCCGCTTCGGCGTTGCAGGAGGGAGTGCACGTGATCGGACTGTCGATCCTCTCCGGGTCACACCGAGAGCTGATCCCTGCCGTGATCGACGCTTTGCATGACGCGGATGTGAGCGCGCCGGTGGTAGTGGGCGGGATCATCCCCGAGCAGGATGTTGCATCGCTGAAGAAGGCCGGAGTAGCGGCGGTGTACACGCCGAAGGACTTCGACATAACGCGGATCATGCGCGACATCGTTGGGATAGTGGGCGCCGAGGCGAACGGACACGGCTCCTCCGCAAACGGCGCCACGTGAGCGACCAGGGAGCCGCCCTCGGCGCGCGCTTGCGCGAACGTGATGTGGGTGCGGCGCCGGCTGCGCTGAACCTGCTTGAGAGCAGCACCCCCACCGACCGCGATGCAGGCGATGGCACTCCTGCGCGAGGTCTCCCCCGCGATCCTGGGCGGTGAGGCCAAAGGTCACATCGTGGGTGTCACCGGCCCGCCGGGGGCCGGCAAGTCGACTCTGCTCTCGGCACTGCTCCACGCTTGGAGAGCGCAGGACAAGACGGTGGCGATGCTCGCCGTCGACCCCAGCTCGCGCCGCTCGGGAGGTTCACTGCTCGGGGACCGTGCACGCATCGAGTTCGACCCCACCGACAAGGGCGTGCTGATCCGCTCGACCGCCGCGGGCGACCGCCTTGGGGGTCTGGCATCGGCGACACGCGCCGCCGCGCAAGCGCTCGCGGCGGCATTTGACGTTGTGGTGATCGAGACGGTTGGGGTTGGACAAGCCGAGACGGAGGTGGCGGACGTCGCGGACACGGTGGCGGTTGTGGTGCAACCTGGAAGCGGTGACGTACTGCAGTTCCTGAAGTCAGGGATCATGGAGACTCCGAACGTGCTCGTCGTCACCAAGGCAGATCTCGGACAGATCGCGCTCGCCACCAGGCGCGACCTCAGTGCAGCCCTGCGGTCGCTCGGGGGAAATGACACAAAGGTGCTCGCGGTGAGCTCACTCCCGCCGCCGCAAGGGATCGAAGAGCTAGTGGCCGAGCTCGACGCCCATCGCCAGAGCCTCGATGTCTCTGAGAGACGCCTACGGGCAAGGCGCGCGGGCGCCCTGCTGGAGTTCGCCGAGGAGCACGGCGAGCGCGGGCTACGCGCGCTCGGCGGTCGCCGTGCCGCTGAACGCCTGCTCGAGCAGCTAGATCCCGGAATGGACGGACAAGCGCTTGTGAGCGCGCTCGAACAGGCCGCACGGGAGAACTAAGACCGTGGCGCGCGACTTGGCGACGATGTTCGGGGCGTTCGTGCTCGCCTCCGCGCTCGCGGGAGCGCTCGGCGCGGTGAACCTCGGCACGGCGCTCGCGTTCGGCCAAATCGGATTCGCGGGGAGCGTCGTATGGGTAATGCTCAAGCGCTGACACCGGCGCACGGATGCCGAGCCTCGTCGTAGGCTCTGCACACGATGCTGATCCTGATCGGGTTCGCGGTTTTGGCAGGCGCGGGCACAGCGCTGTCGCCGTGCGTGCTGCCGGTGCTGCCGGCGCTGTTGGCCTCGGGCGGCATGGGTGGTAGGCGCCGACCCCTGGGTGTGGTGATCGGCTTGACCGTGACCTTCACCGTGACGATCGTGGGAATCGCGAGTGTGGTGGACGGCGTGGGCCTCGGGTCCGATCCACTGCGCGACCTGGCGGTGGCGGTGCTGCTCGCCTCGGGCTTGGCGTTGGTCGTGCCTGGGCTCGCCGACCGCCTGGAGGCGCGAATGTCGCGAATCTCGGCGCTCGGGGCACGCGGAGCGCGAAACAGGGGCGATGGGTTTCGCTCAGGCCTACTCGTCGGCGGAGCGCTCGGTTTCGTGTACACCCCGTGCGCGGGTCCGATCCTCGCGGCGGTGATATCTGTGAGCGCGGCGAGCGGACGGACGGTTGCGGTGGCAATCGCCTATTCGCTCGGCAGCGCCGCGGTGCTGTTCGCCTTGACGCTCGGAGGGAGGCGCTTGTTCGATCGTGTGCGCGCGGCCGGAAGAGGGCCGGCACTGCAACGCACGCTCGGAGTCGTGATGCTGGTGACCGCCCTTGCGATCGTGGGCGGCGCGGATGTGAGCTTCGACCAGTACGTGGCAGAACACATCCCGCAGGTGAACCTGACTGCGGGCCTTGAGAAATCGCACGTGGTGGAGAGCCGCCTGCCGCAACTCACAGGGCACGGCGCGAAGTTCGCGCAGACCACCAAGCCCAAGGTGGCGCCGAAGAACGCCGGCGACGCGACCCTGCTGGCGGATGCGCGCGGGCTCAAAAACCTTGGAGAAGCACCAGAATTCGCCGACACCGAGCGCTGGTTCAACACCCCTGGCGGTCGCCCGCTGACCTTGAAGTCGCTGCGCGGGAGAGTGGTGCTGGTGGACTTTTGGACCTACACCTGCATCAACTGCATCCGCACGCTCCCGTACTTGAAGGCGTGGGACGCGAACTACCGTAAGGACGGGTTGACGATCGTGGGAGTGCACACCCCCGAGTTCGCCTTCGAGCACGACGCAGGCAACGTGGAAAGCGCGGTCAAACGCTTCGGCTTGCGCTATCCGGTGGCGCAGGACAACGACATGGGCACCTGGAACGCCTATGGGAACGAGTACTGGCCGGCCGACTACCTGATCGACGCCAAAGGCCACGTGCGCTATGCGGCCGCAGGCGAGGGTGACTACGACCAGACGGAGACCGCGATCAGGGCGCTCCTTGCCGAAGCGGGGAGCAATGTCGGCTCGATGAGCCACCCCGAGGACATCGTCACACCAAGCGAAATAGCGACACCTGAGACATATCTCGGGACCGAGCGTGCACAGGGTTGGCGGGACGGACCGCACAGCGGCGTTCACGACTATGGCGCGAGCCCTCCTGCGCGGCTCGGCCTCAACGAATTCGCGTTCTCGGGCACTTGGAACATTGGCGGGCAGCCAGCGACGGCCCTCTCCGGGGCGGGTGTGGACGTGGAGTTCGAGGCAAAGAACGTGTACTTGGTGCTGAGCTCAGAAGCTGGGGAGCCGCGCAAGGTGCAGGTGGAGCTCGACGGGAAGTCGATCTCCACCGCGCACGCAGGAGCGGATGTTCACGGCGGCGCGGTGACCGTAACCTCCCAGCGGTTGTACTCGTTGGTGTCGCTGTCCGGCGACCAACAACATCGCCTCACTCTGCGCTTCGCTCCACGCATATCTGGCTATGCATTTACGTTCGGTTAGGACGGACGCGCGAGGCGGGCATACAATGAGCGATATGGAGGGACCTGCCCCTGAGACGACCGCCCGCGCGTGGCTGCGTTGTTACCGCTGCTGGTCACAGAACCTCGAGGTGCAGGTGCACTATGAGGGGATCCACAAGATCGACGCCGACACAGGCGAGCGCTCGGAAGTGGTTGACGAGTTGCAGGAGGCGGTAGTGCAGTGCTTGGACTGCATGCACGACCAGCCTCACCTCGGTTTCTCAAACGGCAGGGTCGAGCCGATCGAGGACCGCTGGGAACGCATGATCGCGGGGACCCCGTGGGTGGCGTCCTGCACCGTGACCGTGGAGGCCGACGACGTGGAGAGCTGCTCGGGGCCGGAGGCGGGCGACGCGCTCTCCTATGCCGCGTTCGGAGAGTACGGAGTGAGGGAGTTCTTCACCCATGTGCGCTTCCACAAGCACGAGGACGACCAGATAGTGGTGCACCTGCTGGTGGAGCTCTACGCCCGCTCGCTTGAGGAGGCCACTGAGGTGCTGGAGTCGGCGGCGAGAGGCGCGTTGACGATCACCTCACTCGCCGAGGAGTCACGTCCACCCGCATCGGCTGGGGAACCCCACGAACACGAGTAGCCGGTCATCATCTGACTGGTGAGCGTGCTTGCGGCGAAGATACTGCTGGCACCGACATTCGTGATGGGCGCTTCGCTCGCGGCGAGGCGCTACGGCGCGAGGATCGGTGGGCTCGTCGGCGGGTTGCCTGTGGTGGCAGGACCGATCTTGCTCGTGTTCGCGCTCAACCACGGGCGCGCTTTCGCCGCGGACGCGGCGGCTGGAACGCTGCTGGGAATCGTGTCGTTGCTCGCCTTCATCGTTGTGTACGCACGGGTGGCGGGGAGGGTGCGATGGGGAGCGAGCTTGATCATGGGATGGGGGGCGTTCTTTGCGATGACAGCGATACTCAGCACTATCACTGTTGGCGTCGATCCGGCGCTGGTGGTGGTGCTCGCGGCGGTTGGCTTGACTTTGCTGGTGCTACCCCAGGTGAGAGGTAGGCAACTCAGCGCAGCTAACCATCCCGCCTGGGATTTGCCTTTGCGGGGGTTGAGCGCACTCGCGCTGGTGCTGGCATTGACGGCGCTCGCGGGTCAACTCGGCGCGAAATTGAGCGGACTGCTGGCGCCCTTCCCGGTGATCGCCAGCGTGCTGGCGGTGTTCACCCACGCCCAGCACGGCGAGCAGGACCTGCTGCGGATCATGAGGGGGTTCGTGGTGGGGTTGGTTGCGTACGCTCTGTTCTGCTTCGCGCTCGCGATGTCTCTGGAATCGCTCAGCATCGCCGAGAGCTTCCTGCTGGCGGCGGTCGCGGCCCTGATCACCCAGGGGGTGGCGCTAACCCTCACTTGGCGCCGGCGAGAGCCGGCGGCAGAGCCCCTCTAGGCGGAGAGCCGCCGATCGAGCGCCTCGAGCTGCTCGTGCAGCTCCTTGGGGAGGCGCTCGAACTTGCCGAGGTGCTCGCGGAAGTGGGGAAGTTGAGCCTTCCACTCAGCGATGTCCACGCGCAAGAGCTCCGCGATGTCTTCGTCTGAAATGTCGAGCCCGGTGGTGTCGAGCCCTTCGGGGCCGACGGGAGGCATGACACCTATCGGGGTCTCCAGAGCAGCGCCGTGGCCGGCGCAACGCGCAAACACCCAGGCGAGCACGCGCGAGTTCTCGCCGTACCCCGGCCACAGGAAGCGGCCGTTCTCGTCCTTGCGGAACCAGTTGACATAGAAGATCTTCGGCAACTTCTCAGGGTCTGCCCTACGCCCGATGGAAAGCCAATGGGCGAAGTAGTCGGCCATGTTGTAGCCGCAGAAGGGGAGCATCGCGAAGGGATCGAAGCGCAGCTCGCCTACAGTGCCGGCGGCGGCAGCAGTCTTCTCCGATCCCATGACCGATCCGAGGAAGACGCCGTGCTCCCAGTCGATTGCCTCGGTGACGAGCGGAACGACCGTGGAGCGCCGTCCGCCGAAGAGCATCGCGCTGATGGGCACGCCGGCGGGGTCCTCCCACTCTGGCGCGATCGCCGGATCCTGGGCGGCGGGAACCGTGAAGCGAGCGTTGGGGTGAGCGGCGGGCGTATCTGAGTCGGGGGTCCAATCGTTCCCCCGCCAGTCGGTGAGGTGCGCGGGGGTGTCCTTGGTCAGGCCCTCCCACCACACGTCGCCATCGTCGGTGAGGGCGCAGTTGGTAAAGATGGTGTTGCTCTCGATGGTGCGCACGGCGTTGGGGTTGGTGTCATCGCCTGTTCCTGGAGCGACACCGAAGAAGCCCGCCTCGGGGTTAATGGCGTAAAGGCGACCGTCCTCGCCGAACTTCATCCAGGCGATGTCGTCGCCGACGGTTTGTACGTCCCAACCGGGGAGCGTGGGGATAAGCATCGCCAGGTTGGTCTTGCCGCAGGCGGATGGGAAGGCCGCGGCTATGTACTTGACGTCCTTCTCGGGCGAGGTGAGCTTGAGGATGAGCATGTGCTCGGCCATCCAACCCTCGTCGCGGGCCATCACCGAAGCTATACGCAAGGCGAGGCACTTCTTGCCGAGCAGCGCGTTGCCGCCGTAGCCGGAGCCGTAGGAGGTGATCTCACGGGTGGCGGGGAAGTGAACGATGTACTTGTTGTCGGCATTACAGGGCCAAGGGACATCCGTGGCGCCGTCGTCGAGTGGCATGCCGACCGAGTGCAAGCAGGGAATGTAGTCGCCGTCCTCGCCAAGCGCCTCCAAGGCGCCTGCGCCCATGCGGGTCATGATGCGCATGGAGACAGCCACGTAGGGAGAATCGGTGAGCTGTACTCCGATTTGGCTCTTGTCGGAGCCGAGTGGCCCCATCGAGAAGGGGATCACATACATCGTGCGACCGTGCATGGAGCCGGTGAAGAGCTCCTTGAGCGCCTCCTTCATCTCGGCGGGGTCGCGCCAGTGATTGGTGGGACCGGCTTCTGACTCGTGGGGGGAGCAAATGAACGTGCGGTCCTCCACACGGGCCACATCGCCCGGATCGGAGAGCCCAAGGTAGGAGTTGGGCCGCTTGGCGTCAGAGAGGCGCTTGAACGTGCCGGAGCCCACGAGAACCTGACAGAGGCGGTCGTACTCCTCGGCCGAGCCGTCACACCAGTGGATGGAGGAGGGCTCGCACAGCGCGGCGATCTCCTCGACCCACGTGAGCAGGCGCTTGTTCTTGGTGTTTGGTGCGGCGGCGGTGGTCTCCATGACGTGCGGGCGGCTCCTCGGTGTCGCGGGTGGCGAGCGCTCGGTGGCGCCGCCGGGTGGGTGGGATTTGATTCCCGCCAGGGAACGGAAAAACGCCCTTTGGGGGCGCGAACTTGCAGCCTATCGCACGGGGCGGGGAGCGATACGTAGCGCCGCCCGTGCGCAGCGCCTACTCGACGTTGCCCTCGGCCCCGACCCCGCCGGGGTTGCGGCGGGGTACGAGCACGAGCCGCTTGAACTCGGCAACGAGCACACCGTCCTGGTTGTAGACACGCGTGTGCACCTTCACCGTGCCGCGATCGGGCTTTGACTGCGACTCCCGCTTCTCCAGAACCTCCGACTCGCAGAAGAGGGTGTCGCCGTGGAAGACCGGGGCGGGGTGCTTGAGCTCTTCGGTGGCGAGGTTGGCGATCGCCTTGCCGGAGACGTCGGATACGGACATGCCAAGCGCGAGCGAGTAGACGAGCGGACCTACGACCACGTTGCGGCCTTGCTGGGATTTGGAGGCGTACACATCGTTGATGTGCAGCGGGTGGTGGTTCATCGTGATGAGGCAGAAGAGGTGGTCGTCTGACTCGGTCACAGTCTTGGCCGGCCAGTGCTTGTAGGTGGCGCCAACCTCGAACTCCTCCAGGTAGCGGCCGTAGGGGTGGGCGCCGGATGACTCGCGGGCTGCTTGGTCGGTCTCTACGGTGGGGACGACGACGGGGGCGTTGCTCATGGGTGGGGTGGATCTCCTGTGGTGCGAAGTGGGCGTTAGGGCGCTGGGCGTCTCTGCCTCCACGTCCGGGCCCGAGCATGCGGGCCTCGTAGGAACTCTAGTGTGGAGCAACCCGATAGCGTTCATAAGTGCACTTCAACACGGCGCCGGCAGCGCGCCGGAGACCAGGAGATCGACCTTGCGCAACCCCAGAGCCTTCGACAAGCCCCTTGCGATCGGCGCGCCCGACCCGGCGCGAGAGATCCCGTTCAAGCCGTCCCGGATGATCCACTTCCTCGACCTCTCGAACGAGAAAATGGTGGCG
The DNA here is from genome assembly GCA_963702905.1 of uncultured Solirubrobacterales bacterium. Classification (GTDB taxonomy): domain Bacteria; phylum Actinomycetota; class Thermoleophilia; order Solirubrobacterales; family Solirubrobacteraceae; genus Palsa-744. The sequence goes on along the minus strand of OY969769.1, from coordinate 1,933,571 downwards.
AAGGTGCCGGATATCGCGCCGACGGTGGACATCCTGCTCGGGAACCTCGAGGACGCAGTCTCAGTGGATCGCAAGGAGGCCGCGCGCGACGGCCTCATCAAGGTGGGCCGCGAGATGGACATGGGCGAGACGGCGCTGTGGACGCGCGTGAATTCGCTGGAGTCGCCGTGGGTGCTCGACGACTTGACCGAGATCGTGACGGAGATCGGGGACAAGATCGAGGTGATCATGGTGCCGAAGGTGGAGGGCCCATGGGACATCCACTACGTCGATCGTCTCTTGGCACAGTTGGAGGCAAAGGCGGGGATCGACAAACCAATCCTCGTGCACGCGATCCTCGAGACGGCACTTGGGGTGGCGAACCTCGAGGAGATCGCTGCCGCAAGCCCACGCATCCAGGGGATGAGCTTTGGTCCAGCCGACCTTGCGGCATCAAGACGTATGAAGACAACCCGCGTAGGTGGCGGCCATCCCGGGTACCGCACGATCGCCGATCCAGACGCCGACGATCCCGAGCTGCCTCGCCCCAGCTACCAGCAGGACCCATGGCACTACTCGATCGCGCGCATGGTGGACGCGTGCACGGCGGTGGGCGCCCTCCCCTTCTATGGCCCTTACGGCGACATCAAGGACGAGCTTGGCTGTGAGACGCAGTTCCGAGCGGCATTCCTACTCGGATGCGTGGGCGCGTGGTCGCTGCACCCCGTGCAGATCGGGATCGCCAAGAAGGTCTTCTCGCCGGACCCCGAGGAGGTGATCTTCGCCAAGAAGGTCATCGAGGCGATCCCTGACGGTCGCGGCGTGCACATGATTGACGGCAAGATGCAGGACGACGCCACCTGGAAGCAGTGTCAGGTGATGGTCAAACTCGCCGAGATGCTTGCGCGCAAGGATCCCGAGCTGGCGGAGGCCTACGGGTTCGTGCCTGCTGGGGCCTAGCGGCCTCCGACGCTACATCGCCCGCCATCTGCGGGTGTAGCGCGTAAACGATCGACAGTCGGTCGCAAATTAACGGGTCCGCCGGGGCTCGCGATCGCTCCTGCGCGGATATGCGCTATTGTTAACCATATGGCTAACAATGCAGTGCTCGACCCGGCCCTCGACCGCTCGTTTGCGGCCTGTTCGCACCCGATCCGCCGCGGCATCTTGGAGCGGCTGAGCGATGGTGAGCTGACGGTTGGCGAGGCGACGCGCGACTTCGGCGTGTCGAAGCCGGCGATCAGCAAGCACCTGAAGGTGCTCGAGGAGGCGGGGACGATCGTGCGTGTAATCGACGGCCGTACCCACCGCCTGCGCCTGCGCGAGCAGCCGCTGGAAGAGGCCTACGCCTGGATGAGCAGGCAGCGTGAGCTGTGGGAGCGCAAGTTCGACACGGTCGAGGAATACCTGCGCGAGCAGCAGGAGCAGAAAGAGCACAAGGGCCCACAAGCGGCGAGCGACAATCAAGACAAGGAGGCGAGATGACCGAGACGATCGACACCGCCGACGCGGTGATGACGAGTGAGACCAGCCTGCGCGTGCAGCGCAGCTACAAGGCCTCCCCCGAGGAGGTGTTCAATGCCTGGACCAACCCCGAGGTGCTGAGGCGCTGGTGGGCGGTGCACCCCGACGGCAGCACGCCAGTCGCCGAGGTGGACCTGCGTGTGGGCGGGCGCTACCGCCTATCGATGGAGTCCCCCGACGGGGAACGCCACACGGTGCAGGGCGAATACATGGAGATCGATTGCCCCCGCCGGCTGGTGTACAGCTGGCAGTGGGAGCTCGATGCCGGCGGGCTCGGGCCGGCGAGCACGGTGACAGTCGAATTCCACGAGCGTGGCGAGCGCACAGAGGTCGTGCTCGAACACACCGGCCTGCCCGACGCCGAGTCGCGCGACCGGCACGCCCAAGGCTGGACGGCGTGCATGGACATCTTCGGCGAACGTGGGTTCTCCGCAGCCGCGTAACGAGTGCGAAGTCTTCAGTGACTCGCGCACAAGAACAACCTCACAACAAGATCAACACCCAAACAAGGAGAAGCAAAATGGCGAACTACTTGCTGGCATACACCGGCGGCGGCATGGCTGCGACGGAGGCGGAGCGCGAAGCTGCGATGGCCGCTTGGGGAGCATGGTTTGGCAAGCTCGGCCCTGCTGTGGTCCAGGCCGGCAATCCCGTGGGAGCGTCCACGTCCGTAACCGCTTCCGGGAGCAACGGCGCGGCGGGTTCGGGCCTGACCGGCTTCTCGGTCATCCAGGCCGACAGCCTCGACGCGGCGGCAGCACTCGTCACAGATTGCCCAATCATTGCCGGCGGCGGCAAAGTGGACGTGTACGAGACGATCGATGTGATGTAGCAACCGTGCGTCTCGGGCCGGGACGGTCGCCTTGCACACACGCGCGCGGCCGTCCCGGTAGGGTTCCCACGCTCCAACCCAGCAACGACCCCAGGACGCAATGAGATTCTTTGAGTTTGAGGCGCGCGAGGTAATCAAGCGCGCCGGCATTCCGGTAACCGACTACGGCTTCACTACCGACGCCGCCGAGGCCAAGCAGATCGCCGAGCGCATCGGCGGGCCGACCGTCATCAAGTCGCAGGTGCTCACCGGCGGGCGTATGAAGGCGGGGGGCGTGAAGTTCGCCGACACCCCCGAGGAGGCCGAAGGGCACGCGCGGGACATCCTCGCGCTCGAGATCAACGGACACATGCCGCGTGGCGTGCTGGTTGACCCGAAGGCGGAGGTCGAGCAGGAGTACTACGCGGGAGTGGTGTGGGACGGGACGCGCAAGCAGCCGGTGATGATCTTCTCCCCGGTTGGTGGTATCGACATCGAGCAGGTCGCCGAGGAGCAACCCGACAAGGTCGGGCGACGGCATTTCTCGAACATCCTCCCGCTCAGCGACTTCCAGGCCAAGGAGGTGATCGCCTCCACCGGCGTCACCGGCTCGGCGCTGAACAAGCTCGTTCCGATCGTGACGCGCTTGGCGAAGCTGTTCGTGGAGAACGACATGACGCTCGCGGAGATCAACCCGCTCGGGCGCCTGCAGGACGGATCTTTCATAGCGCTCGATGCGCATATGGACATCGAGAACGAGGCGCGCGGTCGCCACAAGAAGCTGCTCGCGGATCTCGGCGTGGGCGACGAGGAGACCCGCCAAGCGCGCGAGGCAACCCCATTTGAGCTTGCGGGCGAGGAAGTCGACGCCACCGATCACCGCGGTGTGGCGGGCAACGTGACCGAGTTCGACGGCAACCTCGGCCTCGTGATCGGCGCCGGCGGCGGCTCGCTCACCCTGTTCGACGCGGTGCGCGCCCACGGAGGCGAGCCCGCCAACTACTGCGAGATCGGTGGCAACCCGTCGGTAGCGAAGGCTTGCGGCCTGGCGAAGCTCGTGCTGCAGAAGCCCGGCGTGGACAAGATCGCAGTGATGATGTCGATCGTGTCGAACACCCGTGTGGACATCGTCGCGCGTGGAGTCATCAAGGCCTGTATCGAGCTGGGAATGGACCCGGCGGAGAAGATCGCCATCTTCCGTATCCCCGGTGCGTGGGAGGAGGAGGGCTTCAAGATCCTCGAGAAGTACAAAGTGGACTACGCCGACCGCTCGGTGTCCCTCAACGAGGCCGCCCGCCGCGCGGTCGAGAAGATAAAACCCCACCCACCCGAGGTTGCGACATGAGCATCCTCATCGACGCAGAGACGACTTTTATCGTCCAAGGCATCACCGGTCGCGAGGCCGTCAACCTCACACGCGAGTGTCTTGACTACGGTGCCGGCGCGAAGGTCGTCGGTGGCGTGACCCCGGGCCGCCTCGGCCGCGAGGTGCACGGCGTGCCAGTGTTCGACACGGTCGCCCAGGCCGTGGCCCACCACGGAGCACCGATCTACGGCTCGGTGGTGACGGTCCCCCCCGCCTTCACCAAGGACGCGGTGTTCGAGGCGATCGAGAACGGCATCAAGCTGATCGTGATCGTCACCGAGCGCATCCCCCGCCGCGATGTGGCGCAGATGGTGGAGCTTGCCACGCTGCGCGGCGCACGCATCATCGGCCCCAACTGCCTCGGGATCATCGTCCCCGACGTGATCAAGATGGGCGGCATCGGCGGCCCGGCGCGTAACGCCGCGCAGGCCTACACGCCCGGCCCCATCGGTGTGATCTCCCGCTCGGGAGGAATGACCACCGAGATGTCCTCAACCCTCTCCGCTGCCGGCCTCGGTCAGTCAACCGCGGTGTCAATCGGCGGAGACGCGATCATCGGATCGAGCTACGCCGAGCTGATGCCGCTGTTCGAGGCCGATGAGCAAACCCAGGGCATCGTCATCTATACCGAGCCCGGCGGGCGCATGGAGGCCGAGCTCGCGCGGTGGGTTACCGAGAACAACTCGCGCCTTCCGATCGTGGCGTTCATGGCGGGTCGTTTCATGGATGAGATGCCAGGCATGAGCTTCGGCCATGCCGGCACGATCGTGGAAGGCAAGGAGGACACCGCCGGGGAGAAGATCGCACGCCTCGCCCAGGCCGGCATCTCCGTGGCCGAGCGGATCGAGGACATCCCGGAGATGATCCGCGCGAAGATCTCTGAGAGAGCAGGCACGAACGAAGGGAGCCCGGCATGAGAGCAGATGGGATCTTCATCGCCGTGGAGGTGTCTGACGCCGCCTCCTCCGACGCGGCGCTTGCCGCGAAGCTCACCGAAGCCTGCCCGGTCGACATCTTCGCCCAAGCGGACGGTGGTTCGCTCGAGCTGGTGGAGCGCAATCTCGACGAGTGCGTGCTCTGCGGCCTGTGCCTCGCGGCGGCGGGTGAGCGGGGTGGGCGGGACCCTATTCCGCTCAAGATCATCAAGCTCTACGACGACGAAGCGGCACTGGCGCCTGCCTGAGCGCTCGCGGGCTCTTAGCCCGGCTTACGGACGGCGCCGAAACTTCCGGTAAGGCCGCTATGTTAGAGACGCTAACCGTGCCCTAACGATTCCCCAAAGCTCGGGCAGGTGAGCTTCCCACCCCGATGGATTCAAGCCCCAACGTGACATGGCAGGACAGCTCCCTCTCGCGCGAGAGGCGCTGGCAGGCGCTGGACGCTCGCGGCGCGACGATTTGGATCACGGGCCTGCCCTCCTCGGGCAAGTCGACGCTCGGGGCGGCCGTCGAGGAGCGACTTGTGGCGCAAGGTCGCGGCGCATATCTGCTCGATGGCGACAATCTACGCTGCGGCATCTGTGGCGATCTCGGTTTCAGCATGACCGACCGTGAAGCCAACGTCTCGCGCGTAGGTGAGCTCGCCCGTCTGTTCGCCGACTCGGGCGCGGTGGCGATCGTGGCGCTTGTCTCCCCCCACGAGCGCATGCGCACCGAGGTTCGCCAACGGCACGAGCAAGACGGTCTCCCATTCTATGAAGTGTTCGTGGACACGCCAGTGACCCTCTGCGCGGAGCGTGACCCCAAGGGCCTGTACGCACGCGCGCTCGCCGGCGACCTGAACGGCTTCACAGGGATCGACGACCCTTACGAGGCGCCGCGGCGCCCTGACCTGCAGCTCACTCCCGACCTGCCCGTCCCGGCGGCGGTGGACGCGGTGGTGGGACTCCTGGATGGAAACCTCACACCGTCTGTCCTCACCACTGCAACAGCATCAACCCGACTGTGACCCCAGGGCCCACGGTAACCATCAGCCCCAGCTCACCGCGCTGGGGCGGGCGGCGATCGAGCATCGTCTTCATCACGTAGAAGATCGCGGGCGTGCCGATGTTGCCGTGCTCTGAGAGCACCTCATAGCTGTCGGCCACCTGCTCGCGCGAGAGCCCAAGTGCTTCCTGGATGCTCTCGATGATGCGCCGCCCACCGGGATGCACGAGCCAATGGTCTATCGCTCCGCGCTCGACCCCGTATGTGCCGAGGAAGTCGTCCACCAGATCGCACAGACCGTCGGCGGCGAGGTCAGGGAGCTCGCGGACAAGATGCAAGTAGCTGTCGTCGGGGGAGAGTTGCATCCGCACCGCGTCGAGCGTCCCCCCCACCTGGTGCACCTTTGAGGCGATCACCTTCGGACCCTCGCGGTCCACGGTGGGTGCGTCGTCAAGTTCAACCAGCGCGGCGGCGCAACCGTCACCGAAGATAGAGGAGCCGACAGTCTTGCTGCGCTCGTCGTGCTCAGTTGCGCCCATCAGAATGCCGGCCATGCTCTCGGCGGCCACCACCAGCGCCTTCTTGCCAGGGTGCGCGCTGAGCGTCTGCGAGGCGAGCCGCAAGAGCGGCACGGCACTCGCGCAGCCCACTCCCACTACGTGGTACTTGTCGGTGGAGGGATCCATCTCGTAGTGCTCGACGAGCCTGTGCGCGATCGTGGGACCGCCCAGCGAGTAGAGCGTGGCGCTCACCACCACTCCGATCTCGGCAGGATCGATCTCGAGCTCATCGATGGCCCGTATCGCATCGCCGAGGAGCTGCTCCTCGATCGCCGGCGTGCGACCCTGCACCGTGGTTGAACGAAAATCCTCGCCCACGTGGAGCCGACGGCGGTGGACCCCACAGCGACCGAAGATCCGCTGCGCGAACTCGTCGTTCGAGAGCCCCAACAGCGCCAGCACCTCGTCCTGGGAGAACGAGGTCTCGGGGTGCGCAAGCGCCAGCCGGGCGATGCGCGGACGACAGATCGTCGGATCGTCGGCGAACGTGAGCGCCGTCCGCTCCCAGGCGGGTGCCTGCGGGCTTACGTCGGATTGGACTTGGTGCAGCTGCGAAACTGTGGGAAAGTCGACGCCTATTGCTTTCAAGCTGGCCCTTCCAGGGTCGTTTTGATCGTGAGGGCGGTCTGTCGGTCGAACCCGAGGATATTTGAGCAACCCGTCGGCATCCGCGAAAGAGCGGACGTCCGTCGGATTTCCTTCATAGACTCTTCATCCTATCGACACGCTTCTTCATCAACTCTTCGACAGGCGTCCATGATTAGCCTGGAGGAACCACTACAGCCATGACCCTGGAGGGACGAGGATGAGACTTATCGGCGCCGGCCTGCCGCGAACGGGCACGCTCACACAGAAGGTGGCACTGGAGACGCTCGGCTTCGAGCCTTGCTACCACTGGGTCAACGTGATCGCCGACCTCGACCAGGTGGGCGTGTGGAACCGCGCGCTCGACGGCGAGGGCCCCTGGGATGAGGTGTTCGACGGCTTCCAGGCCACCGTTGACTGGCCAGGCGGGTTCTTCTGGAGCGAGCTGATGGACCACTACCCGGACGCCAAGGTGCTGCTGAGCGTGCGCGACGCCGAGAAGTGGGAGCCAAGCTTCCGCGAGACGATCTGGAATATGTGCTTCGGCGAGTCGCTCATACGACTGATCTCGAGCGCCCGCGGCCAGGTCGATCCGCAGTGGAGCCGTTATCTGGAGCTCGTGGACCGCATGTTCTGGAGCGGTGAGGGCACGTTTGCCGCAGGTCACGAGACACCCGAGCAGCTGATGGAGCAGTTCGAGCGCCACAACGAGCAAGTCAAGGCGAACGTGCCCCCGGAGCGGTTGCTCGTGTGGAGCGTCACCGAAGGGTGGGAGCCGCTGTGCAAGTTCCTGGAGGTGCCGGTGCCGGCTGAGCCCCTCCCTCACGTCAATGACCGCGAGACCTTCCTCGGGCGCGTGATCGACGGGGGACTCGCCGCGCTGCGGACATGGCGCGCCGCAGAGGCCGAGGCGCTGGATTCCGCGACGGCGTAGTCGGTGTCAGGTACGCAGTCTTCGGCTCGCGCCGTGCGCGAGGGCCGTCCCGGATGAGTAGATCACGCCTTGCCCTCGCCCTGGTTGGCGCCGCGGCGGCAATCATCGCCGTGATCGTCGTGCTGGCGGTGGGCACGTCGGGAAAAAGCACATCGAGCGTCACCGCCTCACCGGCGTGTCTGCCCACCACGCTCAACCACAGCGCCAAGCTCGCGGGGTTGCCCGTCGACGTGTCGCCCGCCCCGGAAACGGGCACCGCCAACCCTCGCACGCAGATCAGCTTCCTGGGGGTGCCGGTGACCGACATTCACGGCGTCTCGGCCACCGGCGAGCGCAGCGGTCCGCATCCCGGTCGCCTCGACAGCTACTCGCAGGGTGACGGCGCGAGCTTCGTGCCCGACACCCCCTTTGAGGCGGGCGAGCGTGTGACCGTCCACGCCACGGTCGGCCAGTCCGGGGGCGTCAAGCAGGTGGCGTTCGGCTTTCGTGTCGACACCCCCTACTCGACGACGAGCGTCCCCCCCTTTCCCAACCCACAGGCGCCCTCCGCCGACTACCAGAGCTTCGCCACCCTGCCGGGAGTCCAGGCCCCGGTTCTGAGCGTCACAGTGGCGGACCGCGATCCGGAGGCGGGGGACATCCTCACCAGCAACGGCCCCAGCGCAGGACGGTACGGCCCGCTCGTCTACACCTCCCAGGGCCGCCTCGTCTGGTTCCACCAGCTCTCCGGGGACCTCAGCGCCGAGAACTTGAGCGTGCAGCGCTACGAAGGCCGGCACGACCTCACCTTCTGGCAGGGAAAGGTACTCTCGCTGGGCTTCGGTCAGGGCGAAGACGTGGTGCTGAACGACCGCTACCAGACGGTGGCGCGAGTCTCCGGCGGCAACGGCCTGAAGGCGGACCTTCACGACTTTCAGATCGCCCCCCACGGGGTCGCATACACGACGGCGTACAACCCGATCCGCTGCGACCTGTCAGGAGTGGAAGGGACGCGTGACGGCACGATTCTCGACACCGCCGTCCAGGCGATCGACATGAAGAGCGGGTTGGTGCGCTGGGAATGGCACAGCCTCGACCACGTGGGGGTGGGAGAGTCGCAGACCACTCCACCGAAAGGGACGCCGTGGGACTGGTTCCACCTCAACTCGATCGACGTCCAGCCCGACGGGAACGTCTTCATCTCGGCGCGGAGCACCTGGGCCGGATATCAGCTGCAAGCCGGCGGCGGGACGATCCTCTGGCGTTTGGGCGGACTGAAGAGCTCCTTCAAGATGGGCCCGGGAACGACGACCGCGTGGCAGCACGATGGACGTGTCCTCTCAAGCGGCGAAGTCACCTTCTTCGACAACGGCTCCAACCCCCCGATCCACCAGCAGTCGCGGGCCGTGAGGATCGCTCTCGACTTCAAGGCGCACGAAGCGCATCTGCGGTCGGTGCACACCCACCCCAACCCGCTGCTGTCGGTGAGCCAGGGCAACATGCAGACCCTCTCCAACGGGAACACGGTGGTGGGTTACGGCGCGATCCCCGAGATCAGCGAGTACGCCAAAGACGGGACGCTGCGGTTTGATGCGCATCTTCCCTTCGTCATGTCCTCATATCGCAGCGTGCGCTTCCCGTGGAGCGGCCACCCGCTGAACGCTCCGGCGATAGCCGCCGAACTCAACAGCACCCACGAAGAGACGGTCGTGCACGCAAGCTGGAACGGCGCCACAGACGTGGTCGCATGGCGAGTGCTCGCGGGTGATCGCCCAGGCGTGCTGCAAACTCGGGCCACGATCCCGGCGAGCGACTTCGAGAGCTCGACGATCTTGCCCAAGAAGTATGCCTACGTGCAGGCGCAGGCGCTCGACCGCACGGGACGCGCGCTCGGCAGCTCACTCGCGGTGAGGGTTCAGTAAGCCGGTGCGTGCGAGGGCTGCTTGTGCGTCGTGCTCGTGGTGCTGGTGTTGGTCGACGTGCTCGTCGATTTCCCGCCGCACCCGGCTACCGCAACAGTGGCGGCAAGGGCGGCCAGTAGCGTTAGCATGGCGGCCAGTGGCGCTCGTCTCATCGGCCGGTCTCCTGTCTTCGTGTGCTTGCCTGGCCCGCAAAGGGGGCCCGGATGGGTGCGAACTCGGGGCCCACCCTACCAATGCACTCGCCCGGCTGAGGATCACACAATGAGGGATCTGACATGAGCGCGGTGGCGCCCGCAAGCTCCGGCGCGACCGCTTCGCCCCCGGTGGAGCACAAGCCGACCTCGCGCATGGGCTGGCTGCTGGCCGTATGCTGCGCGGCGCAGTTCATGGTGATCCTCGACCTGAGCATCGTCAACGTGGCGCTGCCCTCGATCCAGTTGGATCTCGGCTTCTCGCCGCCCGAACTTCAGTGGATCGTGGACGCCTACGCGATCACGTTCGCCGGCTTCTTGATGCTCGGGGGACGCGCCGCGGACCACTTCGGGCAGCGTCGGATGTTCGTCCTGGCGCTGTTGTTGTTTGGGCTCGCCTCACTGGCCGGCGGCCTGGCAGTGGACCGTACGACGCTCGTCATCGCCCGTGCCGGCCAGGGTATCGGCGGCGCGCTGATGGCGGCGTGCTCGCTGGCGATCATCACCTCCTCGTTTGCGCCGGGACCGCAGCTCAATCGCGCGATCGGGGCATGGGCCGCCATGAATGGGCTCGGCGGGGCGGCCGGGATGCTGTTCGGGGGGGTCATCACCGAAGTGCTCAGCTGGCGGTGGGTGCTGCTCATCAACCCCCCCATCGGGATCGCCGCAGCGGCCGTGGCGTACGCCGTAGTGAGCGAGCGGCGTCGAGCACCTGGACGCAGCTTCGACATCGCCGGGGCGCTCACCCTGACCATCGGCCAGATGGTGCTCGTGTTTGGTGTCGTCGAAGCGGGATTGGCCGGCTGGGACACGGCGGCGGCGCTTGGCCCGATCCTTGGCGGGATCGCTCTGCTGGCGGTGTTCGGGGTGATCGAGACGCGGTTCGCCTCTGAGCCGTTGATCCCTTTCAAGGAGCTGACAAAGCCGCTGCGGACCGCCAACAACATCGTGCTGCTGTTCAGCGCGTCGTTGTTCCCGATGTGGTTCGTGAGCTCGCTCTATCTGCAACAGGTATTGAGCCTCTCCCCACTCGATACGGGTCTCATCTTCCTGCCGATGACGGCGATGATCGGGGTGGTGGCTTCGCGCACAGGCAAGCTGGTGAGCAGGTTCGGTGTGCGTGCAGTGCTCGGCGGCGGGCTGATCATGCTCGCCGGTGGAATGCTGCTGCTCGCCCGAATCGGTTCGAGCGGAAGCCCGATCGTGTACATCATGATCCCCGGCCTCTTGACGGCGGCGGGGATCGCGATGTCGATCGTCCCCTCCACAATCGCGGCAACCCAGGGCGCGAAGGAGGGTCAGGCGGGACTCGCCTCGGGGCTTGTCAACACTTCACGCCAGATCGGCGGGGGTCTCGGACTGGCGATCCTGGTGACACTCGCCACACAGCGCACCTCGCACCTGATCGGCACGGGCGTGGGGGTGCCGCAGGCGCTCACCGATGGCTTCCGACTCGCCTACCTGATCGGTGCGGGTTTGGCCGGAGCAGCGGCGCTGGCGACGTTCACCACGATGGCCAAGCCCGCCACGGCAGGAACAGGAGCACGGCGCTTCGCAGCCGCCATCGCTGTCGTCGTGGTGGGCTTCGTGGCAATTGACCTCGCATTCGCCGGCTCGCACGGACCTCCCGTAGGGGCGTACACGACAGACGGCGCCTACAGCTACGTCTCCGCCCCCAAGCTGCACCCTCCGATTGTGAGGCGCACAGACCGCACAGTGGCGGTGGAGAAGCCGGCGCCCGGATACATCTTCACGACGAACTTCTACTCTCTCAACGAACCGCCGATGATCGGCCAGAGCGGGCCGCTGATCCTCGACCGCCGTTTGCAGCCGGTGTGGTTCCAGCCCGTGCCCGAAAGCGTTGTGGCATCCAACCTGAGCTTGCAGGCATACGAGGGCAAGCCGGCGCTTGCCTGGTGGCAGGGAGTGGTCACGAAGACGGGCCAGACCGAAAGCGGCGAAGACATCGTGGTGGACCAGCACTACCGTCAGATCGCGCGGTTGAAGGGGGCGGACGGCTGGATACTCACTCTGCACGAGATGCTCATCGACGGTGAAAACGCGTGGGTGACCGCCAACAAGAACATCGCCATCGACCTGTCGAAATACGGAGGCGCTTACAACGGGGCGATGATCGACTCGGCCGTGCAGGAGTACAACCTGAGGACCGGCAAGCTGTTGCGCACGTGGGACGCGCTGGATCACATCCCGCTTGACCAGTCATACGCGACGCTGCCCACCAACGGATTCCCGTGGGATGCCTACCACGTCAACTCCGTGCAGCTGACCGGAGACGGGCGCTTCCTCGTGTCGATGCGCAACACCTGGGCCGCATATCTCGTGAACATCGACACAGGCAAGATCGAATGGACTCTCGGAGGCCGGCACACGAGCTTCAAGCTCGGTCAGGGCGCCGCGTTCCAGTGGCAGCACGACGTGCAGCTGAGGCATGGGGGGACAGTGACGATGTACGACGATCACTGCTGCCAGCTCACAAGCGGGGGGACCAACGTCAAAGCCACGGGGCCGTCGCGTGGCCTGGAGCTGAAGCTCGACACACAGCAGCGCACAGCGACGCTCGCCGCGCAGTATGTCCGTGAAAGCGACTTCGCCGCGGACTACATGGGCGACTCCCAACCCCAGCCCGACGGCAACGTGTTCGTCGGGTGGGGCTCGGAACCGTACTTCTCGGAGTACACCCGCTCAGGCAAGCTGCTGTTGGACGGTGAATTCCCGTGGCCGGACCTCACCTACAGGGCGACGCTCGAGCCGTGGGTGGGCCTGCCCCTCTCACCACCCGCGGGTGCGGCTGTCCAAACCGCCGGCAAGACGACCGTGTACGCGAGCTGGAACGGCGCCACCCGAGTGGTCTCCTGGCGGGTTCTCGCCGGCGCCGCCACCGGTAGGCTGACGGCCGTGACGAGCATCCCCAAGTCCGGTTTCGAGACCAAGATCCCAATGCCGGCGAGCTACGAGCGCTTCGAGCTGCAGGCCCTCGACGGTGAAGGCCATGTGATCGGAGCTTCACAACGGTTCAGCCCCCAAACCGCCCGATGACGATCCGCGCGACCTTGCTAGCCGCGTTGGCGGCGTGTGTCGGCCTGAGCGCGTGCGGCGACGCGGGATCCTCGGCAGCCGACACGATCACGCCGGCCAAAGAGATCGCCGAGGCGCGCGCCAACTCCGTGGCGGTGTCGCCGCTGCCGGGCACTGAGGACGCCTCGCCCTCCACCCAAATCAGCTTCCTCGGCGAAGCGGGCACGAAAGTGGCGAACGTGAGCGTCGTGGGATCGCGCAGTGGGAACCACCCTGGGAAAATCAAGCTCTACTCGACCGGAACGGGCGCGAGCTTCGTCCCCAACAGGCCCTTCCAGGCGGGTGAGCAGGTTGCCGTGCACGCGCTCGTGGGCCTCGGGACCGACACACCAGGCAAGCCCGTGACCACCGTCTTCACCGTCGCCCATCAAGCTTCGGTGAACCAAGCGGAGTTCCCCAAAGAACCAGGGGACAAGCGTGCGATTCAGCACTACGCGTCGGCGCCGAGCCTCACCCCATCGACGGTGACCGTCACGATGGCCGCCAAGCCGGGAGCCGCGAGCGGCGACCTGTTCCTGGCGCCCTATCAAGGGGAAGGCACGCCCGGGCAAATGATCTCAGAACAAAACGGAGCGTTGGTGTGGTTCCACCCGCTGCCGAAGGGTGAGGAGTCGACCAACTTCCAGGTGCAGCAGTACGAAGGCAAGCCCGTGCTCACCTGGTGGCAAGGGCGCATCCTGGGAGTTGGATTCGGCCAGGGCGAAGACGTGGTGTACGACAGCTCCTACAAACAGATCGCGACGATCCGCGCGGGGAACGGCTACAAGGCGGACCTGCACGAGATCAGGCTGACCTCCCAGGGGACGGTGTGGATCGACGAGTTCGACCCGATCCACATGAATCTGAGCTCGGTGCACGGCGCCAAGAACGGGATCCTCACCGACGGGGTGGTACAGGAGATCGACGTGAAGACAGGCCTCGTGATGTGGGAGTGGCACGCACTCGGTCACGTGCCACTCACCGACTCGACCCTCAAACCGCCCAACAGCACGTATCCCTGGGATTACATCCACGTCAACTCGATCGACCCCGGGAACTTCAAAAACGTGTTGCTCTCCTCGCGCAACATGTGCGCGTTGTATGACGTGGACATCAAGACGGGTGGCTTCAACTGGCAGCTCGGCGGCAAGCATTCCACCTTCAAGCTGGGGCCAGGGGCGAAAACGTACTTCCAGCACGACGCTGAGTGGCAGCCCGGAGGGTTGATCTCTGTGTTCGACAACGGCGCGTCGCCCCCGAAGGAGAAGCAGTCGCGGGGAGTGTTGTTGAAGCCGAACTTCGCGAACAAGACCGTGACCCTCTCCAAGGCGTACACGAACCCCACCCACAAGCTGTTGGCGGTGGCGCAGGGCAACATGTTGGGTCTCCCCGGCGGCAACTGGTTGATGGGGTATGGAAACGACCCCAACTTCACCGAGTACAGCTCAAGCGGCGAAGTGCTGCTCGACGGGACGCTCGGGAAGGGAGTGCAGAACTTCCGCACCTACCTATCCCTGTGGAGCGGACACCCGACGACACCCCCAGCGATCGCGGCGACGCGTGGGGCCTCCAGCGTGACCTTGAATACAAGTTGGAACGGCGCAACCGACGTGGCCTCCTGGGAATTCTTGGCAGGCGAATCGCCGAGCGTTCTCGTACCGATCGCGACTGTGCCCAAGGCCGGTTTCGAGACGGCCACAGCGCTCACGACCCCCGTATACGTGAAGGCCGCCGCCCTCTACGTGGAGAGCCGGGCGCTGGATGCGAACGGGAACGTGCTTGGCAGCTCCACCGCACTGCGCGTCCCCTGAGCCAACGGGAGGCCGCGCGCAGCGCTATCGTATGGGGACCGTGAGCGAAAACTTCTCACTCATCGTGATGTGCTTCTTCATGCTCGCCTCGCTCGCGTTCTTGGCGCAGCAGATCCTCGCCTACCACTAGACGGCCCGTCGTCGTAACGGGAGGTTAGGAGTGCTTGCGAGCAGTCTTCAGGCGTTCGCGTTCCTGTTGCTTGTCAACGACGGTTGAGATCAGCTTCAGGAACTGTGAGGGGCCGGTGGCCTTGGCCTTGCCGTAGGTGAAAGCCTCGATCCAATCAGGGACCTTGCCCTCAGCAGCCATGATGTTGAAGAACTCGCGACGCATTTCGACGTTGATGCGGGCGTCGTCGGCAGGGCCCTTCGTGACCCCGAAATCGGGCATCTGGAGGCGGAAGAACTGGACGTCGCCGCGCCCCTGCAGCTCCACGCTCACGACCAATGTGATGGGAGCAAGCGCAGGCACTTCCTCGACGAAGCGCCGCGCCGCCTTCTCGATGAGTACCTTCGCGTCCTCGGACATCAGATCTTGTGCCTCTGGAGAAGCTTCTTCCCGATCACCATACGCTGAATCTCCGAGGTGCCCTCACCGATCAAAAGCAGTGGGGCGTCGCGGTAGAGACGCTCGATCTCGTACTCCTTGGAGTAGCCATAGCCACCGTGGATGCGGAAGCACTCCTCCACGCAGAAGCGGCCCGCCTCGGAGGCGAACAGCTTGGCCATACCTGCCTCTAGATCAGAGCGCTCACCCGCGTCCTTCAGGCGTGCTGCACGAAGCGTGAGCAGGCGTGCCGCGTCGACCTGAGTGGCCATGTCGGCGAGCTTGAATTGGATCGCCTGGTGCTCTGCGATGGGCTTGCCGAAGGTCTTGCGCTCCTGGGAGTAGCGCAGCCCGAGCTCGAGCGCCCGCTGGGCGATGCCGACGCCGCGGGCGGCGACGTTGACGCGACCGACCTCAAGCGCATCCATCATCTGGGCAAAGCCCTTATTGAGGCCGGCGTCCTCGCCGCCGAGGATGTTCTCGGCGGGACAGCGGTAGCCGTCGAACACGAGCTCGGTGGACTCCACGCCCTTGTAGCCCATCTTTTTGAGCTTCGGGGGGACGTTGAGGCCGGCGTAGTCGCCGGTGTTCTGCGAGACGCCACCCTCCTTCTCGGCGATGAAGCAGGTGAAGCCCTTGTGGCGCGGTTGGGCGTCGGGATCGGTCTTGACGAGCACGAACACAAGGTCGGACATGAGACCGTTGGTGACCCACATCTTCTGGCCGTTGATCTCGTACTTGCCGTCGTCGCCCTTCTTGGCGGCTGTCTTGATGGCTTGCACATCGGAGCCGAGCTCGGGCTCGGACAGTGAGAAGGCGGCGCGGATCTCGCCGGTGGCCATGCGAGGGAGGTACTTCTGCTTCTGCTCCTCCGAGCCGAACTTCATGAGCAGGTAGGAGCCGATGAAGTGGGTGTTGATGACCCCGGAGATCGAGATCCAGCCGCGGGAGAGCTCCTCGACGATCATCGCGTAGGTCGTCAAATCGAGCCCCATGCCGCCGTACTCCTCGGGGATGGTGACCCCGAACAGGCCGAGCTCCTTCATCTGCTCGACTATGGGCTCGGGGAAGAGGTCCTCGTGGTCATAGTGCTCGGCGTTGGGGAGGATCTGCTCGTCGGCGAACTGGTGGACCATCTCGGTGATGGCCTTCTGCTCTTCGGTCTTCTCGGTGTAGGGGGCGGGGGCTACGGCCATGGTCGGCAACGCTCCAGGGTAGGAATCGGCTTTCGTTATTGGTCACCGCAGGATACTCGGGGAGGGCGAGATGGCAGACTGCGACCGCGTGAACTTCGCCAGAGACGTCCTCCAAGACAAGCCGCGACACGGGCTCGCTCTAGTGGAGCTGACCCGCGAGGGGGAGCGGAGAGAGTGGACGTTCGGCGAGGTGGAGCAATGTGCGGCGGCGACGGCGAGCTCACTGCGAGCGCTCGGAGTGGGCCGCGGGGACGTGGTGCTGACCCTCATCGGAAACCGGCCCGAGTGGGTGGTGACGATGATGGCGTGCTTTCGCATCGGCGCGGTGGTGCTGCCGTGCACCGAGCAGTCACGCGCGAAAGACTTGCGGTTGCGATTGGAGGTGGCGCGCCCCACCCTGATAGTGGCGGACGAGCGCAACCGGGTGGAGCTCGACGCGGCGGCGCCCGATTGTCCGGTGGTGTGGGTGCCCGACGAGTCGCTGTGGGATGACACCCCCAAGGGGGGACTCGCGCGCGGACTTGACGTGAAGTCCCGCACGCGCGCGCGAGTCACCCCCGAATCAGACACCTACACCGACCTCGAAGCCAATGACCCGGCGCTCATCACATTCACGAGCGGCACGGCGGGAGAGCCGAAGGCAGTGGTGCACGCGCAGCGGTACCTCTACGGGCAGCGCGCACAGGCCGAACTGTGGCTGGGGGCGCGCGAGGGAGACCTCGTGTGGTGCACGGCGGCAAGCGGATGGAGCAAGTCGGCGCGGAACGTCTTCATCGCGCCGTGGCTGATGGGAGCGAGCGCGCTGTTGCACGACGCCCGCTTCGACCCCGATGAGCGCCTCGACCTGATCGAACGGGAGGGAGTGAATGTGCTGTGTATGGCGCCGACCGAGTACCGCGTGATCGCCAAGCGCGTGACGCTGCGAGCGCTGCCTTCCCTGAAGGGAATGGTGGCGGCCGGCGAGGCGCTCAATCCCGAGGTGCTCAAGGTATGGAGAGACGCGACGGGACTGGACATCCGCGACGGCTACGGACAGACCGAGACGGGACAGATGACGGGCATGGATATTGGGATGGTTGCCCGTGCTGGGTCGATGGGAAGGGCGCTCAGTGGAGTCGAACTAGAGGTGATGGATGGTGAGCTCGTGGCAGACCCAAAGACCGTGCCGACGTTCTTCTTGGGCTACCTCGGCGAGGGGGTGCAGCGAGCCGTCGACGGGAGCTGGATGGTCGATGACCGCAGGGATGGCGGCCCTTGGCACACCGGCGACAGGGTGTGCCAGGACGAGGACGGATACCTGCGCTTCGAGGGTCGCGCGGACGATGTGATCGTCTCAGCCGGGTACCGCATCGGCCCGTTCGAGGTGGAGTCGGCGCTCGTGGCTCACCAGGCTGTGGCGGAGGCGGCGGCGGTGGCGACGCCCGACGAGGAGCGCGGATCTGTGGTGAGGGCGGTCGTGGTGTTGCGCGACGGGTACGAGCCGTCGGAGGCGCTTGTGAGCGATCTGCAAGAGCACGTCAAGCGCGAAACAGCGCCCTACAAGTACCCGCGCATCGTGGAGTTCGCGAGCGAGCTGCCGAAGACCGCGAGCGGCAAGATCAAGCGCGTCGAGCTGCGCGAGGAGCAGTCGTGAGCTACGGTGTCCTCATGAGCGCTCGGACCTGGCTGACGGCAACCGTGTTGGCCGTCTGTTCGCTTGCGCTTGTCGCGTCGGCGGGCGGCTCGCCAGGCGCCACGACCGCCAAGGTGAAATGTCCGATCAAAGCCTCCAGCTCCTCCACCCCGGTTGAATGGGCGTTCACGAAGTCGGCGGCGCCGAGTGGAGCGCACAAGGGCATCGCCTCCTCCTACACCCACGGCAAAGGCCGCTGGCAGGGGGGCAAAGCCACCGGGACTGTCTGTCACTCCGACAGCCTCACGGGCGGTAAGGGCTCTCAGAACCTCGTGCTCGCGATGGCGGGCGCCTCCAAGCTCTCTCCTCATGTCAAGCGCCTTGGTCTGCTGGGAGTGGAACTGGCGCTGAAAGTGAAGGTGTCGGCGAGCGATGACAGCGCCTGTCCGGTCGGGACGAGCGGGACGGTGAGCATGTTCGCGAGCTACTACTCGACTCACAAGGACTCGCTTGCCTTGAGTTTCACGGGAGCATGCGCAGACCACAATCACCGCTATGGCGGGAGCTCACTGCACGTGCTGATCACGCGCAAAGGCGCACAGGTCAACTCGGCTTAGACCGCTTCGACCCGCGTCTGTGCGGGTTCGCTCACCTGGGCTCTACAGCGACGATCGCGTCGATCTCGACCTGGGCGCCGCGCGGGAGCGCCGCCACGCCAACAGCCACACGGGCGGGAGGAGAGTCGGGAAAGAACGACGCGTACGTCTCCCCCACCTCGGCGAAAGCGGCAAGATCGGTCATGTAGACCGTGAGACGAACCGCGTCCTGAAGCGAGGCGCCGGCGGCTTCGCACACGGCGGTGAGGTTGAGCAGGCACTGACGTGCCTGCTCGGCGGCAGTGGTCCCGACGATCTCGCCGCTGGCAGGGTGCAGCGGGATTTGACCGGAGCAGAACAGCAACGAGCCGGCACGCACCGCGTGGCTGTAGGGGCCGATCGCGGCCGGGGCGCCTGGTGCGGCGATCGCTTCACGATCTGGTGCCATCCGAGCGCGAGCCTACACCAGCGTCGTATCGGTGCGACCCAACCAGCCACATACGTTAGATTCCGACTGGTGCAACGACCGGCCAGGACACTTACATGCGCGCTCCTGGCGGTTGTGGCGTATGCGGCGCTCCTGTGCGCCGTGGCGCAAGCAAGCATCGCGTGGAAGCCGTGCCCCGATTCCAACAACGTCGCATGCGCCGAGCTGCCGGTGCCGCTCGACCCCACCGACCCCACGCTGGGCACGATCACGCTCTCCCTACGGCGCCATCTTGCACCTGTGGGGGAAGCGAAAGACGCGGTGATCGCGCTCGCCGGGGGACCCGGACAGACGGCGCTCCCCTTCGTGAACCAGTTCGGGGGATTGTTGGGCCCGATCCTCTCCACCCGCGACTTGATCGTGTTCGACCAGCGCGGGACCGGCCTCTCCCACCCCCTCTCCTGTGCCGCGTTCGAACACATCAAAGGGGGGCTCTCCCCCACCGCAGTGGGAATCTGCGGCGGACAGATCGGAAGCGCGCGTGGCTTCTACACGACAGCCGACACGGCAGCCGACATCGAGGCCATCCGCCAGGCCGCGGGCTATGAAAAGCTCGTGCTCTACGGCACCTCCTACGGCACGAAGGTGGCTGAGCGCTACGCGCAGGACTACCCGAGCCGCGTCGAGGCGCTCGTGCTCGACTCCGTGGTGCCACCGAATGGTCCCGAAGCGTTCGACAACACCACCTTCGCCGCCGTGCGTCGCGTGTTGAGGCAGCTGTGCTCAGGGGGAGCCTGCGCGCACATCACCCACAACCCGGTGCGTGGTCTGGCGCGGCTCGTGAAGCGCATGGGCGGCCGGTCTGTGCGGGGACGCCTGATCGACGGGAAAGGCAAAGCAGAAACCACCCACGTCTCCTCGGACGACCTCCTGTCGATCCTGATGGAGGGCGACTTCGACCCGATCCTGCGCTCCGAATTCCCTGCCGCGGTGCGCTCGGCCGTGAGGGGAGACGACGCGGCGCTGGCCCGTCTGGCGGCCAGGGCTGAAGGCGGGGAAGAAGGGGAAGAAAGCGAAGAAGGGTTGAAGGAGGGCTTCAACATCCCGCTCTACTTCTCCACGATCTGCGATGAGACCACCTTCCCCTGGAACCGCGCGGTGAACGGGAGCAAACGGTTTCGCGAAGCGCTCGCCGCGCTCAAAGCGGCGGGATCCAGCGCGTTTGCTCCGTTCACTGCCTCCAACGCGCTCGCGTTGAGCGACGTTGCAGACTGCGCCGGCTGGCCGCTCACCGGGGGCCCGGAAGTGAACAACGCCCCACTCCCGGATGTGCCGACCTTGATCTTGAGCGGCGCCGACGATCTGCGTACACCCACGGCGAACGCCCGTGAAGTAGCGGCGCAGATACCCGACTCCAAACTGCTGGTGGTGCCCTTCACAGGGCACTCGGTGCTCGGTGCAGATCCCACCTCGTGCGCGCACAACGCGCTCCAGGCGCTGTTCCGGAACAAGCCGGTGATGCCCTGCAAAGCGACGGCCCCTCCCTCGCCGCTGCTACTGCCCACGCCGCTGCCACCGCGCAAGATCTCCGAAGTGACCCCCGCGCCGCACAACCACGGCCTGGCCGGCCGCACTGTGGCAGCCACCGAGATGACACTCGGCGACTTCGACCGCCAGATGTTGCTCGCGGTCATAGAAAACCTCGGCGAAGTGCTGTTCGGATCCGGCTCGGTGCAGGTCGGTGGACTACGATCCGGGTGGGGCGGGTTCCTCCACGGACACCTGACGTTGCACGACTACTCCTACGTCCCGGGGGTCACCGTGTCGGGCAAGATCACAAGCGCCGGCCGCAGCACGCTGCGAATCGGCGGCTCTGCCGCGGCGGACGGAACGGTGAAGGTGAGCGCCAACGGCGCGCTCAGCGGGATACTCGGAGGGCGTCGCGTGAGCCTAAACGGGTCACAAGCGACGAAGGTTGGTCTGGGAAGCTCGGCTGGCTTGGCTCCCTCTCGTTTGAGCAGCCTGGTGGCGAGCCCTGAGCGACTGGCGACCCTGTGGTCACAAGGACCCGGATCGCTCCTGCGAGAAGTATCCGCCCCGAGCCGCTGAGATCTGTCGATAACGTCTGTGCGAGTGGCGCGGCGGATCCTGATATTGGTGCTGGGCGGCCCGCTCGTCCTGATGGCGCTCGCGACACGCGTGGAGTTGGCGGCCGCACTCACATTCACACCTTGCTCTGACAACCACGGGTTCTCCTGCGCCACCCTCACGGTGCCGCTGGACCGCAGCGGGTCCGTGGGCGGCACGGTGACTCTGAAGGTGGAGCGCCTTCAGGCTGCGGCGACCCCGAGCCAGTCCGCGGTGGTGGCGCTGGCGGGAGGCCCCGGCCAGGCGGCGATCCCGCTCGCGAGCGACACGGCGACCGCGATCGCACCGGCGCTCGGCGGGCGTGATCTTGTGATGTTCGACCAGCGCGGCACCGGCGCCTCCGGGCCGCTTGCGTGCCGGGCGCTGGAAGGCGAAGGTGGGCTCGCCACGATCGGCCAGGCGTTCGAACGGTGCGCGCTCCAAATCGGCGTGGGACGGGGCTCCTACACGACCACGGAATCCGTGGGCGACATCGAGGCTCTACGCCAAGCGATGGGCTATCGGAAGCTCGTGCTGTTCGGGGTGTCCTACGGCACCAAGGTGGCGTTGCGCTACGCCGAACGGTACCCCGAAGATGTGGAATCTCTCCTGCTCGACTCGGTGGTGCCGCCAGAGAAGAACGACCCGTTCGCGCTCTCCACATTCGCCGCGATGAAGCCCGTGCTCGAAGAGTTGTGCGCGGGAAGGGCGTGTGCGGGTATCACCGACAATCCGCTGGCGGACCTCGCGCGCCTGGTGGCCAAGCTCCACAAACACGCCCTCAACGGGTACGTGTACGACGGGTCGGGAAAACGGCGCCGCACGGCGATGTCCGACGTGGGCCTGCTGAACCTGATCGCGGCAGGCGACCTGAACCCCGCTTTGCGCGCGCTACTTCCCGCGTCGGTGCAATCGGCGCTGCGAGGGGACCCGGATCCTCTGCTGCGGCTCAACCTGCTCTCGGAGGGGTTGGCGCCGAATCTGCCTGGGACGCCGACGGCGTCTGCCGTCGGCTCCAGCCGAGTGACCCGCCAAGCGGATGAGAGCTCGGATGGGATCGACGAAGCGCTGTTCGTCGACACCACGTGCGAAGAGATGGCGTTTCCGTGGCAGCGCTCCGCTGCCCCCGCGACGCGCGTGGGGGAAGCGTTAGGAGCGTTGCGCGCCCTCCCGACGTCGGCTTTCTATCCGTTCAACCCGAGCGTGGAGTGGGCCGACAGCGTGCTCCCCGGGTGTGCGCAGTGGCCTGACGTGGCGCCACCGCCGCCCGTCATCGTGCCGCTGCCAAGCGTGCCGACCTTGATCCTCTCAGGCGCCCAGGATCTGAGAACGCCGACGGCAGGCGCCGAAGCGGTGGCGAGTCGCATCGCCGGAGCGCAACTCGTGGTGGTCCCGTACACGGGCCATTCTGTGATAGGCGCAGATTTCAGCGGCTGCGCGCAGACGGCCGTGAAGGCGTTCTTCACCACGGGGGCGACGACCGCTTGCACCATGACCCAGAACCCCTTCTCACCGACACCGATAACACCGCGGAAGCTCGCGTTCGTGAAACCCGTGGGAGGCGTGAGGGGCCGCGCGGGAAGCACGCTCGCGGTGGTGCTCGACACGATCGTGGATCTCGAACGGCAGGTGATCGGCGCGACGCTCCAGGCCGCGCACGCGCTGCCGAGCGGATCGAGCTTCGGCGGTTTGCGGGGTGGGTATGCGCGAATCAGCTCCTCCTCGCTGCGACTGCACCGCCTCTCGTTCGTGCCGGGAGTGCAGATCAGCGGGACTTTCACGATCGTGGGAGGCCACCTGCGTCCCGCCAACCTGCGCGTCGAAGGAACGCTTGCGGCGAGGGGAAGCGTGAGGGTGGGCGCGCCCAAGGTCACCGGGACGCTCGGCGGCCGTCACTTCAGTGTCGCGCTCGCCAAAGTGCGCCTCTCGCGCGCGGGCGCCCCAAGCGCAAGCACGATGCCGTTGACACTGAGCTTTCCCCAGCCCGCGCTCGCGGGTTTGCGTTGACGGCGCTCCGATCCGGCGCGGACAGGCCGGCGCGTCTACGCTGAGCGGCATGGCAAACGCGCTGGCCGACGAGACCTCCCCCTACCTGCGCCAGCACGCGCACAACCCGGTTGACTGGCTGCCGTGGGGGTCGCGAGCGCTGGAGCTGGCGCGCGAGCGCGATGTGCCCTTGCTCGTGTCGATCGGCTACTCCGCCTGTCACTGGTGCCACGTGATGGAGCGGGAGTCCTTCGAGGACGAGCAAACCGCGCGGGTTATGAACGAGGGATTCGTGTGCGTAAAGGTCGACCGCGAGGAGCGCCCCGACGTGGACGCGCTTTATATGGAGGCCGTGCAGGGCATGACCGGCCACGGAGGGTGGCCGCTGAACGTCTTCCTCACGCCCGAGGGGTTGCCGTTCTACGGAGGCACCTACTTCCCGCCGCTGGAGCGTCCCGGCATGCCCTCCTTCACGCAGGTGCTGCTCGCGGTGAGCGAAGCGTGGGAAGAGCGCGGCGAGGAGATCCGGGCAAGCGGCGAGCAGTTGCGTGAGCGTCTCGCGGGCGGCGCGCTGCTGAAACCGGCGGCGGAGCCCGTCGAGGAGGCGATGCTCGCGGCGGCGGTGGAGCGGCTGCGCGACTCCTACGACGCGGTCAACGGGGGCTTCGGCGGGGCGCCGAAGTTCCCCCAGGCCTCGGTGCTCGAGTTCCTGATGTGCAGAGCCGCTGCCCACGGCGACGGCGCAATCGAGACGCAGATGGCGCTGTACACACTGCGGTCGATGGCGGGCGGTGGCATCCGCGACCAGGTAGGAGGAGGGTTCCACCGGTACGCGGTGGACAACACATGGACGGTGCCGCACTTCGAGAAGATGCTCTACGACAACGCGCTGCTCGCGCGCGCCTACCTGCACGGGGCACAGCTTTCCAATGACACTGAGCTGCTGCGCGTGTCCGTCGACATCCTCGAGTGGGCGCTACGCGAGATGAGAGGCCCCGAGGGGGGCTTCTACGCGGCGCTGGATGCAGATTCAGAGGGGGTCGAGGGACGCTTCTACGTGTGGAATATCGCCGAGCTGAAGCACGTGCTCGGCCAGGATGCCGGCGCTGCAATCCGCTGGCTGGGCGCAAGCGGGGAGGGGAATTTCATGGACCCGCATCACGCTGAGCCCGGTTTGAACGTGTTGGAGGACCGCGGCCCACGACCTGACGCGAAGACCCGCGCGCGGATCACGAAGCAGTTGCTTGGGGAACGCTCCACGCGCACACGACCGGGCCTCGACGACAAGCGTTTGACGAGTTGGAATGCACTGATGATCTCTGCGCTGGCGGAGGTCGGAGCGCACCTGTTCGCGATGGCCTCCGAGCCGAGCCCCTCAAAGGACGGGGCGCCAGAGCCGTCCAGCTTTTCCCTTGATGTCCAGGAGCGGGGCCAAGCGTTCCTCGACGCTGCGACTGAGTGCGCGGAGTTCGTGCTGCGGGATATGCGCAACGGAGAAGGTGGGCTGCTGCGCACATACAGCAAAGGGGAGGCCAAGATTACCGCCTACCTGGAGGACCACGCCTTCCTCCTGGAGGCGTTGCTCGCCTTGTTTGAAGCCACTTGCGAGGAGCGCTGGCTCACCGAGGCGTGCGGGTTGGCAGACACGCTGGTGGAGCGCTTCTCAGACCCCGACAATGGCGGCTTCTTCTCCACCGCAGCGGATGGGGAAGAGCTGATCGTGAGGCGCAAGGAGCTCGAGGACTCCCCCATTCCGGCGGGTGGATCGAGCGCCGCGATGGGGCTGCTGCGGCTCGCACAGCTCACCGGTGAGGAGAAGTACGAGCGCCACAGCGCCGGAGCGATCGACCTGCTGAAGACGATCGCACCGAGACACCCGACGTCATTCGGGCACCTCTTGCAGGCCATGCATTGGCAGCTCTCCCCGATGCGCCCGATCGCTTGCGCGATCCCAGCATCCCGCCCCGGCCCCTAACGGCCGTACGGGACCTTACTGGCCGCCGCTGAGACCCTTCAGTTCGGCCAAGTCCACGGAGTGAGCCGGCGCTTCGATGGTGACGGGCGCGTTCCAGTCACTGAAGGAGATCCTGCCGCTTTCCGAGCCGCCCTTGGAGAGCTGCAGCGGATATGGCTTGCCGGTGGTCGCGACATACAACGATCCTCCGTTGGTGCTGTCGGTGACGGCAATCGCCTGTTGGCCGCCCACGGTGGATGTCGAGCCCTTCTTGAGCGTTCCGTGGCTCGCGAGTGTGGTGTCGATCAGCTTGCGCATGTCCGTGAGCGAGCTGAAGGACGCAAATTCGCCGGTGTTCACCGGCACCTTCAACCACTTGCCGGCAAGCAACGAAGCGGCGGCCGCACCGCCGAGATGCTTGTAGAACGAGGAGCCGCCGCTGATGTACGCGGTGTCCCCGAGCAGGATCAGCTTGAAGGTGTAACCGCCCTGGGAGATCTCCCCCTTGCCGCCCTTGCCGGACTGCAAGTTGAGATCGAGCGTCACCGGGGCGCCGGCGCTCTTGACCGAGCCGGACACGTGCACGGAGCCGGCGCTGTCGGCAGCGGTCTTCGCTTCGTTGACGATGTCGGTGGCGCTCTTGGAGGCCACCCCGTTGCCGGAGGAGCTCGAGGAGGAACCACCGCAACCGGCCAGTGCCGCCGGCACAAGCACGAGCAAAGCGCAGGTCAGCTGGAGAGGGCGCAGACGCATGGTGGCGGCATCCTAACCACTCCCACGGACGGGAGTCGACTTCCTGCGTTGGGCACGCGCGTACAATCCGCTACAGGATTGCCAGGTAACGGTCGAGCTCCCACTGGGTGACCTGCACGCGGTAATCCTCCCACTCCTGGCGCTTGATCTCGACGTAGCGATTGAACATGTGCTCGCCGAGCGTTCGCAGCACCAACTCCGACTCCGCCGTTATCTCGATCGCCTCGCCCAGCGATTCCGGCAGTTGCTCAATGCCGAGGCGACGGCGCTCCTCGGCTGCGAGGTGGTAGAGGTTCTTCTCCATCGGGTCGGGTAGCTCATAGCCCTTCTCGATCCCCTCCAACCCCGCCTGCAGCAGGGCGGCGAACGTGAGGTAGGGGTTGCAGGCTGGGTCAGGGCAGCGCAGCTCCATCCGCGTCGCCTGCTCCTTGCCCGGGTGGTAGAGCGGCACACGCACCAGCGCCGAGCGGTTGCGTCGCGACCATGCGGCATACACCGGCGCCTCGTACCCCGGAACCAGGCGCTTGTAGGAGTTCACCCACTGGGCGAAGATCGAGCAGATCTCCCTCGCGTGCTTGAGCTGCCCGGCGATGAACGCCTTACCCACATCGGAGAGGAAGTACGGATCGTCGGCGTCGTAGAAGGCGTTCTTCCCATTGGTGAAGAGCGACTGGTGGGTGTGCATGCCGGAGCCGTTCTCTCCGAAGAGGGGCTTCGGCATGAAGGTAGCGTGCCACCCGTACTTCACCGCGTACTCCTTCACCGTTATGCGGTAGGTCATGCAGTCGTCCGCCATCTTCAGCGCGTCCGCGTACCGCATGTCGATCTCGTGCTGGGAGGGACCCACCTCGTGGTGGGTGTACTCGACGTGGATCCCCAACTGCTCGAGCGCGAGCACGGTCTCCCGGCGCACGTCGGTGCCGGCGTCGAGTGTGGTGAGGTCGAAGTACCCACCTTCGTCGAGCACCTCGGTGGACTTCGCATCTTTGAAGAGGAAGTACTCGAGCTCAGGGCCCACGTTGAAGGTGTCGAACCCCATCGCTTTCGCACGCTCCACCGCGCGGCGCAACACGTGACGGGGATCCCCCTCGTAGGGGGTGCGCTCGGGGGTGATGATGTCGCAGAACATCCTCCCCACCCCCTGCTCTTCCGGGCGCCAGGGGAGCACCGCGAAGGTGGAGGGATCGGGCATCGCGATCATGTCCGACTCCTCGATCGCGTTGAACCCGGTGATGGAAGACCCGTCGAAGCCCATCCCCTCCTCGAAAGCGTCATCGAGTTCCTGGGAGTTGATCGAGAACGACTTCAGCTGCCCGAGGATGTCGGTGAACCAGAAGCGGATGAAGCGAATGCTGCGTTCCTCCACGAGCGCCTTCACGTCCTGCGTGCTCTTCGCCTGCTCAGTCCCGACCATGTCAGGCGGAGCGTAGTAGATGAACCCCCCGTCCGCCTTGGACGGATGGCCAAACTCGCGTTTGGTGAACTATCCGTGCGCGCTGAGAATGGCAGCGAGCACCAGCAGGAACCCGAGCGCGACCGCCCAGGCCGCCACGCGATCCGGTCGCGGCCCTACGACGTGCAGAATGCGCCTGCGCGGCCGCCTGCGGGCGTCGCGCGGCAATGGAGCCGCTGTAGTGTCGCTGACGACCACGAGGCGCCGTCCGGGCCGTATTTCACGCACCCCTCGCTGCGGGGCGGGGGTGCCGCCGAGCGGGCGCTGCCGCGTGCGCTTCGCTCACGCTCGCGGCGGCGTTCGATCCGCTCACGCACATCCTCGACGTCGGCCCACCACTCACGGGCCTCGGCTGCTCGTGGCATCGGCGAGCGATCCTAACAGTGGCTTCGGCGGCAACGACCCGCATCGATTCTTGCCTTCCCCATTTTGGGAGGAGTGGTTGCCGAGTGGCCGAGAAGACTTCAGTGCCCGGCGACGGCGGCCAGGAAATCGGCGATGGATTCAGCGTCCTTGCCCTGGTAGAGCAGCGCCGGCATCTGGCCGAGGCCGCGCGCGCGGCCTTCCTGAATCGCGCTCAACACGAGCGCCTTGCGGCCGGCTTCGGTCGCTATCTGCGAACCGAGCCTGGTGTCGAGGTTGGGGCCGATGTGGCCCTGCGATCTCGTGGCGGCGAGCGTGTGGCACACCGCGCACGACTCGGAGAAGAGCACACGACCATGCTGCTCCTCGGCGTTGAGATGCACACCACCGGAGCCCACGGACGCCTTGTTGGCGCCGTTGAACGCCAACACCAGCGCGGGTACGACCAAGCCGAAGGCGAACACGATCGCCACGAGCACCATGATGGCCCGCTGGCCGGCCTTCGCTTCGGTGTGAAGCGACTCGCGTGCACCACGCGGCCCGCCGCGCATCGCGATGAAGAACACCGCGAGGCCGAGAACCACCCAGAAGATGACGAACCCGTAGATCATTGGCGCGCGAGACAATATCGGAGCGCTACCCTGACATGACGTGACCGGTTTTCTGCGTCGCATCCCGCTGTCTCGTCTGCTGCTCCTTTGCGGCGTCGTTGTCGCAGTCGGGATCGGCCTCACAGCGCTCGCGATGGCCGTGGGGTCGGGCCCCACCCCACCCCCAAAGCCGCTTGCCGAGGCGGTTCACGACGCTCTCTCGGCGCCGAAGGTGGACGGCGTGAGCGCGCGCATCCAGCTCACCAACCACCTGCTCGAAGGCGCGAACCTGGCGAGCAGTGGGAGCGGAGAAGCAAGCCAGCTCTCCTCCAGCCCGCTCATCTCGGGCGCCTCCGGTCGTCTGTGGATCGGCTCGGACGGCCGCGCACGCCTGGAACTCCAGTCTGAAAAGGGCGACACGCAGATCCTGTACGACGGGCAGAACGTGTCGATGTACGACGCCTCGACGAACACGCTCTACCGCTACACACCTGAGCGCGAATCCGCCGACGAAGGCACTCGCCAGTGTCCGCAAGGGCCTGTCGGCGGTAGCTGCGCGACGCACGACGAAGGGGACGCCACGCCGTCGGTGGCGGAAATCGAAGAACACCTCGCCAAGGCGTCGAGGCACGCGGACATCTCCGGCGCGACGCCAACCGACGTCGCCGGCCAAGCCGCCTACACGGTGCGGGTCTCGCCGAAGGAAAACGGTGGGTTGATCGGCGGGGCGGAGCTGTCGTGGGACGCCGCACACGGGTCGCCTTTGCGCGCCGCTGTGTACTCCACCACAAACACCTCGCCCGTGATCGAACTTGCGGCCACCGAAATCTCCTACGGTCCGGTGGCTAGCTCTACGCTCGACTTCAAACCCCCCGCCGACGCGAAGGTCCAGGACGTCGCGCTGCCGACGCCTGCGGCTGGGCCCGACTCGACGGCAAGTGGAAAAGACAAGCCAAAGGTGACCGTCCACGGCAAGGGACTCGGTGCGATCGTGCTCGCTGAAAGCCCTGTGAAGGTGGGGAGCAAGGAATCCGGCGCCTCCCAGCTCGAAGGGCTACAGCAGGTGGACATCAACGGCACGAAAGCCTCGGAGCTGCCCACACAGCTTGGCACCGTGTTGATCTTCGAGCGCGCCGGCATGCGCTACCTGCTCGTCGGCTCGGTGACACCCTCCGCGATCGAGACATTCGCGCGGGGCCTGTAGCGTGACCGACACAGGGGCGCCACCGGTCAAGGCGCGCGCGCTTGTGAAGCGCTACAAAGAGGTTCTCGCGGTAGATCACATCGACCTGAATGTGCGAGCGGGGGACGTGTACGGCTTCCTCGGGCCCAACGGCGCGGGGAAGACCACCACGCTACGCATGGCGCTCGGCCTTATTACGCCGACCGAGGGCACGGTGGAGCTGTTCGGGCGCGACCCACTACGCGAGGGAGCTCGTGCGCTGGAGGGAGTCGCCGGGTTCGTGGAGGCGCCGCGCTTCTACCCCTATATGACGGGGCGCAAGAACCTGGAGATGCTTGCCGCCCTCGACGGCGGAGGAGCCTCGGAGCGCATCGAGGAGGTCCTGGAGATCGTGGAGCTCGCTCCACGTGGGAAGCACAAGGTGGGGGGCTACTCGCATGGGATGCGTCAACGGTTGGGGATCGCCGCCGCGCTGCTACGCCAACCACGCCTGTTGATCCTCGACGAGCCCGCCACCGGCCTCGACCCGGCCGGTATGCGCGACATGCGCGCCCTGATACGACGGCTCGCGGGCGAAGGGATGACGGTGTTGCTCTCGAGCCACCAACTCCCCGAGGTACAGGAACTGTGCGACCGCGTGGCGATCGTGGACCGCGGCAAAGTGGTGTACGAGGGCGCACTCGCCGACCTGCGCCGCCAGGGTGGGGCGGGCTACCGGCTACGCACGACCGACGACACCATCGCGCTGCCAGTGGTGCAAGCCCAGGAGGGAGTCACGCATGCGACCGCGGGCGAGCACGGGTTGACCTTCCAGGCCGACGAGCACCACGTAGGCACACTCTCGTTGGCGCTCGGGCAGACGGGGATCGGCATCCTCGCCCTTACCCCCGAGCTGGCAACCCTGGAGGACCTCTTCTTCCGCTTGACCGAGGGCGACGGCGCCGAGCCCACGCAAGTCGATGGCTGGCCTCCCCCACCGGCCGGGTCGTTGGTGGGAGCGAAATGAGCACCGTCGCCGCCTCCCCCACCCTGCCGACGCCCACAGCCGCCCACCCACGACGCCCTTCGACGCTCACCGTCTACCGCTGGGAGCTGCGCAAGCTCGTATCGCAGAAGCGCACCTACATGGGCCTAGGGCTGGCAGTGATCTTGCCATCGATCTTCCTGGTGGTGCAGAACATCCGCCAAGACCACGGTCACGGCCATGGTGGGGACAGCATCTTCGCCGCACAGATCGCCCAGTCGGGATTGGCGACGCCCGTGTTGATGCTCTTGTTCGAGTCGGTGTTCTTCCTACCGCTGATCGCGGCGCTCGTGGCGGGTGACATCGTCGCAGCGGAGGACGGCAACGGCACACTGAAGACGATCCTCACGCGCTCAGTGAATCGCGGACAGGTGTTCGCCGCCAAGGTGTTCGCCGCGCTCACCTACGGGGCGATCGCCGTGTTCCTCTCGGCCACCGTGGCGACCGTCGGGGGCGTCGCTTCGTGGGGCTTCAACTCGATCACCACCTTCTCCGGCAGCGTGGTGTCGGCCTCCGAAGCGCTGCTCCTGGTGTTCGCCGCAAACGCCTGCTACCTGATCCCACTGCTCACGGTCGTCTGCATCGGCGTCCTGCTCTCCACCGCAACCCGCAACAGCACAGCGGCCGTCGTCGGCACGATCGGCTTCACGATCCTGCTCTTCATCATCTCCGGCATCCCGGGCCTCGAAGGCATCAAGCCCTACCTGCTCACCGAACAGTACGAGAACTGGCACGGCCTCCTGCGAACCCCGACCGACTGGGCGCCGGTCCTGCACTCGCTGTGGGTCTGCGCGCTTTACGCAGTGCCGTCGCTGCTTGCGGCGTATCTCGTTTTGCTCCGTCGCGACGTGGCTGGCGGGTAAGCGGCGCCTTCCGACAGCGGGAGGGGCCCAATAATTCAGAAGTAGTGTTGTATAATCCCCGTATGGCGAGCGTCGCTCTCGAACGCAGCTTCTCTGACTTGCTGCGCAAGTCCGGTGAGGTGTTGGATGATGTGGACCGGCAGGATGTTCTGCTGCGTCGCAGGGACGGTCACGATCTGTTGCTTGTCAGAGCCGATCGTGAGGAGACTGTACGGGATGCGGTTGGCGTGGCTTCAAGCGTGCTTGCTCGTATGGTGGGACGGCATTTGACGGATATGGCTAGAGGCCTGCCAGAAGCCATGCCATGGCTGCGACTATTGCCCGAAGGTGACCTCGAAGAGTTCACAAGGGAGTTCGTCGAAGTCGCCGAGGCGTGTGGGTCGCTTGGCTCCTTCGACCGACTTGGCCTGTTGCTTGACGAATGGCGCAAAACGGCCTACGCATGGTCGAATCCGGCGACAGTTGCTGCCCTGAAGATGGACCACGCGAGCGACGAGTTCGATGAGCTCGTCCCTTCGCCGCGGTGAGCGGACGCGGAGATCGTGTAGCTCGCCCACCTGTTGGGCGTGAGTGGGAACTGCGGTTCGCCAACAAGAAGGCGGCCGCGCATTGGACCAAGCTGTGCAACATCGCGGCTGGGAACTGCGCCGAGATGCATACTCGACTTACGACGGACCCGCGAGGGCGCGTAAACCCCGATCGTCATCACAGGCTCAAGGGTGAGCTTGCCAGCAAAGGGCACGATGGGAAGATGCTCGAGCAGTGGCAATACGAGGTCACCGGCGCTGGCAGAGTGTGGTTCCTCATTGATGATGCAAAGCGTCGTGTGTGGCTAGTCGAGGTTACGCTCGGGCACCCCTCCAAGACCGACAAGTAGCCGCCTCAGCTCACCTCAGCCGGCAGCTCCACAGCCCCGACTTCGACCTCGCCCATGAGACGGCGGGCTTCCTTCGGGTCGATCAGGCCTGCCCCCAGCCGGCCAGTTGACTCCGCGCCACAGGCGACGCCGAAGCGCAGGCATTGGTCAGGGGAGCGGCCCTCGTAGCGGGCGGCGACGTAGCCGGCGAGGAAGGCGTCGCCGGAGCCGCGGCGGGCGATTGGCTCGCGGGGTTCTGTGCGGGCGCGACGGAGCGAGGACTTGCCTTCGACGAGGACGTCGGCGACGCAGCCGTCGGGCATCGTCATGATGGCCTCGCGGGGGCCCAGCTCGACGATCTCACGAACGGCGAGGAGACGTTCCTCCTCGGAGGCGAACTCGTGGCCGACGAGCTCCTCGGCCTCGAGCACGTTTGGGGAGACGACATCCGGCTCAGCACGGACCGCATGCAAAAGGGGGTCGCCGTCGGCGTCGATGACGGTGGCGACACCCACCTTCTGTAGCTCGCGGATGAGGGTGGCGTAGAGATCGAGCTCTACCCCGCGGGGAAGCGATCCGGCGAGCACCACGATGGCGGCGCCACGGGCGAGGTAGAGAAGCTTCTCGTGGAAGAGCTCGACCTCCTGCTCGGTGACGGAGGGGCCGCGTTCGTTGATCTCGGTTTGCTCGCCGTTGGTGGGGTCGAGCACAGAGGTGTTCGTGCGGGACTCGTCGCGGATGCGGACGAAGTCGTTGAGGATGGCCTCCTCGGTGAGCTGCTCGACAATGTGGGTGCCGGTGGCGCCGCCGGCGAGGCCGGTGGCGATGACGGGCTGCCCGAGCGCCTTCAGGGCACGGGCGATGTTGACGCCCTTGCCGCCCGCCATGGTGCGTTGCTCGACGGTGCGGTGGCGACGCCCCATCCGGAAGTTGGGGACCGAGAGCGACTTGTCGATGGCCGCGTTGAGAGTGACGGTGATGATCATCTGTATGTCACCTCGACCTTCCTGCGAGAGGTCGCGCCGGAACGGCGGTCGCTCACGCTCCCCAGAGGCTAGCGGACGGGGAGTGGAGGTGGAGAAGAACTACCCGAGTCTCCAGGCAAGGTCGCGCAGGCGCTCGGCCTCGACGCGCGCCGCGGTGGCCGGATCGTGGGGGCCTCCGCCGGCAAGATGGGCGTTTGCGATGGAGCGCGAGGCGGTGACGAGCCCGCCCGCTCGTCCGGGGGCGAAGGCGGGAGCGAGATCCTCGACACGGCCACCCTGGGCGCCCACTCCTGGAAGCAGGAACACCGCGTGGGGCATCAGCTCGCGTGCACGCGCTAGGTGGTGTGGAACGGTTGCCCCCACCACAGCCCCTATGTCACTGAGCCCGCTCTCCCCCACCCCGCCGCCCCCAAGCGTGGCGACGAGTGAGGCGATTCGCTCCCACACGGCGCCCCCGCCCTCGACCTGGAGATCCTCGATGTCGGCGGCGCCGGGGTTGGAGGTGTGGACGAGCACGAGCAAGCCGGCCCCCACTTCGCGTGCTGTTGAGACGAACGGCTGAAGCGCATCGCCTCCCATCAGGGGGTTCACCGTGATCATGTCGGCGCCGAGTCCGCGCACCGGGCCGAAGGGGGTATCGAGGGTGCTCATGAGCGCACGGGAGTAAGCGAGGGCGGTGACGTCGATGTCACCGCGCTTTGCGTCGGCGATCGCCAGCAGCGAAGCCTCATGAGCGTAGGCGACGACGGCTTCGAGCGCCCTCCACCCAGGGGCGCCGAGCGCCTCGAAGCGGGCGAGCTGTGGCTTGATCGCAACGCAGGCAGGTCCGGCGGCATCGATGAGCGCGCGGCAGTGCGCGAACACGGAGGCGGCGGCGCGCTCGGCCGCGGAGCCGCCCTCCTCGACGTGTGTGCCAGGCCACAGCGCCATCGGATCGGGGTCGAGCCCGAGCACGATTTGCGACTCGCGAAGTCGCACCCGCTCGGCCAGCCGGTCCCCGAAAGCGACCGTGGTGGGAGGCGAGGTGGCAGGTACGCTCACAACAGGGAAGAATACGTGAAGCATGGAGCTCTCCCGGGTGGCGTGGATCGTGACGGTGCTCGTGGCGTTGGTCACGGCGGTGTTGTTGCTGCTGTCCGACTACACCGGGTACGCCGCGCTCAGCTTCGCCGTGGGGGCGTCGGCGGCGATCAACCTGACCTGAGCCAGGCGTCGAGCGCACGGACCGCAAGCCCGCGGTGGGAGAGCTCGTCCTTACGGTCGTCGGAGAGCTCAGCCGCTGTCATCTCGGGGTGCTCATCCGGCAGAAAGGCCGGGTCGTAGCCAAAGCCACGCTCGCCCCGCGGACGGTCACCCAGACGACCGGTCCAGCGCCCCTCGAACACGCGCTCGACACCGCCAACGGGATCGACGTAGGCGAGCGCGCAGACGTAAGCGAGCGGACTGCCGGCGGGCGCCTCGGCGAGTAGCCTGGCGAGGTTCTGCTCGTCGGTGGCGTGCTCGCCGGCATAGCGGGCCGAGCGCACACCGGGGGCGCCGCCAAGAGCCTCAGCTTCGATGCCGGAGTCATCCGCGATGGAGACGCGACCTGTCGCGGCGGCCGCCGCACGGGCCTTGCCGAGCGCATTCGCCTCGAACGTGTCACCGGTCTCAGGTGGGAGCGTGACGTCGTCGGGAAGGACATCGACGACGAAGCCCGGCAGCAACCGGGCGAACTCGCGGCGCTTGTGGTCGTTGCGCGTGGAGAGGAGCAAAGAGGAGGGATTTTCCGCGTGCTTTGCGGAGGAAGGATCGCTTGGGGCTTGCGACACGACCGCCTCTTTTAGAGGTCGCGTAGTGCCTGCTGCTGGAATCCCCGCAATGCCTCGATGCCATCGGCGGCGAGCGCGAGCAGCTCGTCGAGTGAGGCGCGTGAGAGTGGGGTGCGCTCGGCCGTGGCTTGCACCTCGACAAGGCCACCGTCACCGGTCATGACGACGTTGGCGTCGACCTCGGCGGTCGAGTCCTCGCCGTAGTCGAGGTCGAGCATGGCGCGGCCCTCGACGATCCCGCAGGAGACGGCGGCGATCGAGCCGGTGAGCGGGGAGGACTCGATGCGCTCCTTGCGCTCGAGCTCCGCGCAGGCGAGCGCAAGGGCGACGTAGGCGCCGGTGATGGAGGCGCAGCGGGTGCCGCCATCGGCTTGGAGGACGTCGCAGTCGAGGTAGATGGTGCGTTCACCGAGCTTGTTCAGGTCGATGACGGCGCGCAGGGAGCGGCCGATGAGGCGTTGTATCTCCACGCCCCGCCCGTCGGGGCGGCCCTTGGAGATGTCGCGTTGCTTGCGGTCGCCGGTGGAGGCGGGAAGCATGCCGTACTCGGCGGTGAGCCAGCCACGCCCCTTCCCGGCCATCCAGCGCGGCACCTGCTCCTGGGCCGAGGCTGTGCAGATGACACGTGTCTCCCCCATCGAGATGAGCGCGGAGCCAGTGGCGGTGCGGACAAAGCCCGGCTCGATCTGCACAGGGCGCAGATCTCCAATGCCGCGGGCGTAGCTGCGTTTGCGCACGCCGGCCACGGGAGTCTCGACGTCGGCGCTCACGCGAGCATCCCAGCGGTTTGGGGATCGACGTGCTCGACCTCGCCAAGCGGCATCTGCAGGAAGCGAGTGCCCAGATCACGGAAAGCGTCTGTGTCGCCGGTGCAGAGGAAGCGATAGTCGCCCTCGCCGTCTTGGCGCGGGTTTGACAGGGAGCGCGTGGAGAGCGCGTGCTCGACCTGGCGCGCGAGCGCGCCACCAGAGCTGACGAGCGTGACAGTGGGGCCGAGCATGCGCTGGAGCATCGGGCTGATGAGCGGATAATGGGTGCAGCCGAGAATGACCGTGTCGACCTCGGCGGCGCGCAGCGGGGCGCAGACTTCGCGGACGGAGGCGACGGCACGATCGTCGAACTGGTGGCCGGCTTGAATGATCGACGCCAGTTCAGGACAGGCGACTGGGTGGAGCGTGACATGGGGGTCGACGGCGGAGACGGCGCGTTCGTAGCTCCCGGAGGCAACCGTGGTGGGTGTGGCGAGCAGGCCGATGCGGCCGTTGCGGGTGGTGGCAACAGCGCGTAGCGCCTCGGGACGCACGACGCCGAGCACGTCGACGCCGAGCGTGGTCTCCATCATGCGTCGCTCGAGGATGGGGAGCGCGGCGGCGGTGGCGGAGTTGCAGGCGATGACAAGCAGCTTCGCGCGGCGGCGCAGGAGCTCCTCGGCGATCTCCGAGGAGAAGCGGGCTAGCTCCTCAGGGGCGCGCTCGCCGTAGGGGAAGCGGGCGGTGTCGCCGAGGTAGACAAAGTCCTCGTAAGGCAGGCGCACGAGCAGCTCATGCAGCACGGTGAGCCCGCCGACACCAGAGTCGAACACCCCGATGGGACGGGTGCGCGGGTCGGCGCCGGCCACGGCGGGGTCGCTCGGGAAGGCACTCGTCACGCAGGCCATCATTCCAGAGCGCTACCGTCAGCGCGGATGCGGGCGCTCGTGGTATCGAACATGAAGGCTGACGAGGGACGCCCCGAGCGCGGGAGCTTCGTGCGCGACCAGGTGGACGCGTTGCGTGGACTACCGGACTTGGATGTGGAGCTGTACGAGTTCATGCCAGGCGGCAGCGGGCTCGCGGGCGCGGCGGGCGACCTGCGTAAGCGCTACGGCGAGGAGCGCTTCGACATTGTGCACGCCCACTTCGGCTTGACCGCTTGGCCGGCGCTCGCGGTGAGGGCTCAAGGACGGGCGTTGACTGTGCATGGCACCGACCTGAGCCACCCTCGCACAAGGATGGTGACCCGTGCGGTGTTGCCAAGGATCGGACTGCTCGCCGCGGTATCGGAGTCGCTCGTGCGGCAGATCCCGGGAAGTCGCAACCGGGCTCGTGCGGTGGTGCTCCCTTGCGGGGTGAACATGGAGCGCTTCAGGCAAATCCCTCGTGCGCAGGCGCGAGAGGAGTTGAAACTGGAGCGGGATGCTCGCTACCTGCTGTTCCCAGCAGACCCGGCTCGTCCGGAGAAGCGCTACGACCGCGCTCAGGCGCTCGCGCAAGCCGCCGGAGCGACGCTACTCGCCCTCGGGGGCGTGAAGCCAGAGCGCGTGCCTCTGCTCATGAACGCCTCGAACGCGGTGCTCGTGCCGTCCGAGCGAGAGGGGTTCGGGCTGGCGGCGCTTGAGTCGTTGGCGTGCGATGTACCCGTGCTGAGCACCCCGGTGGGCGTCCATCGACAGGCGCTGGAGGGGGTCGCTGGGACACTGTGCGCGGAGTTCGACACGGAGACTTGGGGAGCGGCGCTCGCCCCGCATCTGGCCGTTGCGGACCCTCGCGTGGAGGGTCGAGGGAACGCCGAGCGGTTCTCGGCCGGGCGGATGGCGGAGCGGGTAGCGGAGGCATACTGCTCGCTCGTCGTTGATGCCGGATAGCATTGGAGACGTGGCAGGAGCGGACGAAGCTGGGCAGATACCGCAAGCACCTGCTCAGACCCCGCAGGCGCCTGAGCAGAAACCGGGGGAGCCTGTGCCGGCGAGCACGCAGGGCGAGCAGCCCACCGACCCCGCGCCTAAGGCGCCCGGGTTCGGCGAGCGCGGGCGGATGCGCCGGCGGGCGCGCTTCCTGCGCAGGGCTCGAGAGCTCGCGTATCGAGACCTCGGCGGGCTCGTGTTCGACCTGCACCGCTTCGGCCAGCGCAACGACCAGGTGGTGCTTGCGAAGCTTGCGACGCTGGGTCACATCGACGCCGAGTTGCGATCGCTCGAAGGCGCTTTGCGTGAAATACGGCCTGTCACGGTGTTGCGGGAAGCCGGGATCGCAGCGTGCCCGCGGTGCGCGGCGATCCACGGCAGCGACGACCGCTTCTGCCCGGGATGTGGGTTGGCGTTCGACATGAGCGCCGACCGTCCGCTTTCGACCGCACCCGTGACGGGGCCCGCTCAGGTAGCCACAGCACCTGACCCCACCTCCCTGGCTGCGCCCGGCAGCGCAACTCCGGCCACCCGACCGGCGGAGTTGTCAATCGGCCGCCCTGAGGCTCCCGTCGAGCCCGCGGCGTCCGCGACGCCGGTCGAGTCATCGCCGCCCCTCAAACCCACCGAGACGCCGGTGGCGGCAAGACCTGCCTTCCCGGCTTTGTCACGTCCGTCGCTGGACTCCACGCCGGAGTCGGCTAAGCCTGACGCGGAGGGCACGCCCCGCGATGGCGCGCCCGCGAGCACGACTCCCCCCTCTTCTACTCCCTCACCGTCTCGGTCGACCGACAACGGCGAGCAGAAGCGGGAGCTGGATGACGAGCCGACCCAGATCTTGCGGCCCCCGGCGAGGGGCGCGTGAACGCGACCACACCGCTGCCTACGCCCGCGACCGCGGAGGGAGGGGTGGAGCGTGAGCTGTGCCCGTTGTGTGGCGCCCCTTTGAAGCGCGAGCAGGACTGGTGCATGCGTTGTGGGGCCGCGGCGCGCACGCGGCTGGCGGCACAACCGAAATGGAAGGCGCTTGTAGTAGCTCTACTGGTCGTGGTGCTGCTCGCCCTCGGGGTATTGACGGCGGCGCTGGTGAAGCTCGCGGGATGAGCTCCACCACAGCGGGGGGCAACGGCCACGCCGATGTCGACGTAGCGGTGGTGGGAGCTGGCGCGGCGGGGCTGTATACGGCTCTGTGCGCAGCGCGCGAGGGCGGAAGCGTGGCGTTGCTGTCGGCGATGCCGCTGGCGCAGACGGCCAGCTATTGGGCTCAAGGGGGGCTCGCGGCGGCGCTCGCGCACGACGACAGCCAGGAGTTGCATCTACAAGACACCGAGCGCGCGGGGCGAGGCGCAGTCAGACGGTCGGCGGCGCAAGCGCTCGTTGGCGAGGCGCCGGATTGCGTGCGCGACCTGGAGCGGCTGGGGTTCCACTTCGACGCGGATCGGCGGGGGCGCTTGGCGCTGGGGTTGGAGGGTGGGCACTCTGTCAGGCGGATCGTGCACGCCGGGGGGAGCGCGACGGGCAGGCGCCTATTGCGCGAGCTGTCGGCGCTGGTGGTGGCGCACGAACGCGTGAGCGTGATCGAGGGAGCGCGGGTGTCGAACCTGCTGCTGGGCGAGGGGGGGCACTGCGAAGGCGTGGAATGCGCGTCGACTGGACACGGCGGCGAGGCGCGGACGGCGGCGTACATGCTGAGGGCGCGGGCTGTGGTGCTGAGCACCGGGGGCGCGGCGGCGTTGTGGTCGCGCACGACCAACCCACCCGGCTCTGTGGGTCAGGGTCTGCTGCTGGCGTACGAGGCCGGGGCGACGCTGGCGGACCTCGAGTTCGTGCAGTTCCATCCGACTGCGGTGATCGGCGTGAAGGGCAGGGAAGGCTTTCTCATCACCGAGGCGATCCGAGGCGAGGGGGCGACGCTGCATGACGAGAGCGGGGAGCGCTTCGTGGACGAGTTGGCGCCGCGTGACGAGGTCTCGCGCGCGATCCAGGCACGTCTGCGTGAGAGCGGGGGCCGCTCGGTGAGCCTTGACATGCGGGAGATCGACCCTGCTCTCTTCCCGAACGTGGTGGGGGCGCTACGGGACGCCGGCCTCGATCCGACGCGCGAGCTGGTGCCGGTGGCGCCGGCCGCCCATTACACGATCGGCGGAGTGGTGACGGACCTACACGCGCGCTCGGCTGTTCCGGGACTGTACGCCGTGGGCGAGACGGCGTGCACGGGGTTGCACGGGGCGAACCGGCTGGCGTCGAACTCATTGAGCGAGTGCTTCGTGTTCGGGCGACGGGCGGCGCTGGCGGCACTCGACGAGCCCTGGCCAACTGTCCCGCCAAAGCCCTCTTCGGAGGCGCCGTCAAGCCCGCTCGTCGGGGTCGAGCGCGAGACGCAGGCAGCTCTGTGGAAGCACGCGGGAATAGAACGCTCGGCGGAGGGGTTGAGGAAGCTGCTCCAGGACAGGCACCCGCTGGCCAGATTTGATCGCACGAGCGGCGATCAAGCGGGAGGAGAGCAGGGGTACGCACGCACGCACAGATCACCCCGATTTGGACGGGACGCTCGACGGAAAGCACGTCGTGTCGCGCCATACCGAACACACCCCCTCCGGCGCGAGCCGCCACCCTCCCCAACATAGCCCTGCCGGCGCAAGCCGGCGGGATCTGGACGAGGAGCTTTGTTGGGAAACCTGGGAGTGAAAGCTAACCCAGGCTTAATGAATTACTTCTGTACGCCTTAGGAATGGCTTGGATACTCGACACACCCGGTCTTTTGAGACTGCGCCGGTGTTGAGTAGGAGTAAGCCATGTATCAGTTCAGTCGAGCCATTTACAGGG
Source organism: uncultured Solirubrobacterales bacterium (assembly GCA_963702905.1). Taxonomy (GTDB): domain Bacteria; phylum Actinomycetota; class Thermoleophilia; order Solirubrobacterales; family Solirubrobacteraceae; genus Palsa-744. The sequence goes on along the minus strand of OY969769.1, from coordinate 1,893,094 downwards.
AGTTGGCGCCGTACATCGCCGAGGGGCGGGTGGACGCCGAGCACGTGTCCAACCACAAGCAGGTGCTGGACGCGTGCGAGGCGGCCCTGGAGCGGTTGGCGACCGACCGTCACTACTTCGCCAAGCCGGCGAAGACCCTGTTCTACGACATCAGGACGTATTTCCCGATGAGCGCCCAGGAGCGTGTTCTGCAGACAGTCGTACGCTATATCGGCCTGGCGCAGAGATTCCTGATCGAGGATCCCGTGGCGGCGCACGCGGCGTTCACCGACGAGCCGCCCACCTGTAGGGCCACGACCCGCAAGGGTTCAGGCTGCCAGCGTGTGCCACTACCGCACAACGGCTATTGCCCCTCCCACCAGCATCTCGCTGACACAGAGCACACCGAGCGCCTAGCCGCGGCGTGAGTAGCCTCTCCGGGCGATGCTGCTCGGGGTAGACGTAGGCGGGACTTTCACCGACGCGGTGCTCGTGGGGCCCGACGGGACCACGTGCACGGCGAAGGCGCCGAGCACGCCTGGGGAGCAGCAGATCGGGGTGATGGCAGCGGTTGAGGCGGTGTTGGCGCGGGCAGGCGTGGACGCGGGACAGGTGGAGCGCTTCGCGCATGGCATGACCGTGGCGACGAACGCGCTGCTGGAGACATCGGAGTCCCGCCCACCCGCCCGCACGGCGCTGGTGGCCACCGAGGGCTTCACGGACATCGTCGAGTTGGGCAGGCAGGCAAGGCCGAGCCTGTACAGATTGTGCGAGACGGGTCCGAGGCCGTTGGCTCCGCGCGAAGCTGCGCTTCGGCGCGCCCGAGCGAATGGGCCCGGAGGGCCCGCTGCGAGCTCTGGATCAAGACGAGGCGGAGGCCTTGGTGGAGCGCCTCGTTGAAGCGAAACCCGAGGCGGTGGCGGTGGTGCTGCTGCACTCCTACGCCCACCCGGAGCACGAGCAGAGGCTCGGCGAGTTGATCGCGAGGCGCTTGAAAGACGCTCACCTGTCCCTCTCTCATGACCTGGTGGGGACGTTCAGAGAGTACGAGCGAGCGTCGACCACGGAGATCGACGCGGCGCTCTCGCCGCTGCTGGCGGCGTACTTGACCCGGCTCGGAGCGCAGGCGACAGAGCAGGGCTTGCCCGAGGTGCAGATCATGCAGTCCTCCGGCGGGCTCACCGACGCCCGCAGGGCGGCGGGACACGCGGCTTTGACGGTGCTCTCCGGACCGGCGGGAGGCGCGGGCGGAGCGCTGCTGCTGAGCGGGGCGGCGGCGGAGCGGGACGTGCTGTGCTTCGACATGGGCGGCACCTCGTGCGACGTGTGCGTGATCGAGGAAGGCAAGGTGGCGGAGACCGCGGAGCGCAAGGTGGCCGGTCGTCCAATGGCTCTGCCGGCGCTCGACATCCACACGGTGGGTGCGGGCGGCGGGTCTATTGCTTGGCGCGACGAGGGTGGGGCGCTCGCGCGTGGGACCCCAGTCGGCAGGCGCCGACCCGGGCCCTGCCTGCTACGGCCTGGGGGGAGAGCTTGCGACGGTGACAGACGCCAACCTGGTGCTCGGCAGGCTGCTCGCGGACGCGCCGCTCGCGGGCGGCGTGACCCTGGATCGCGACGGCCGCTGAGCGCGCCGTGGAAGCGCTCGCGCGGGAGCTTGGGATCGAGCCGATGGCGTGCGCTGAGGGGATCGTGAAGGTGGCCGAGACCGAGATGCGCAGGGCGCTCGGCAGTCATGACGATCGAGCGAGGCATCGACCCACGCAAGTTCGCGCTGATGCCGTTCGGCGGCGCCGGCCCGCTGCACGCGGCGGCGATGGCGTCGGAGCTGGGGATCACGCGCGTGCTGTGCCCGCGCGCATGCGGGGTGCTCTCGGCGCTCGGCCTGGCTGCCGCGGCCCCGCGGCGGGACGCGGCGCGCACCGTGATGCTCAGCGGCGAGACCTTCACAAGCGAGCGCGTCGCCGAAGAGCGTCGTGTTCTGGTCGAGCGAGCCACGGCTGAGCTCGGCGAGCCGGCGGACCGCATCGGCACACGCTACGAGCTGCGATACACGGGTCAATCCTTCGAGCTGAGCGTGGAAGCCGACATCGACGATCTTCGCCCCGCGTTCGAAGACACCCACGAGCAGCGCTACGGGTACCGCGACGTGGAGGCGGAAGTTGAGTTGGTGAACGTGCGCGTGTCGGTCTGGGGAGCGCGCCCGCCACTGACGCTGGGAGCGGCCGAAGGAGAGCCGCCCGCGCGAGCCACCACACAAATTGTGTTCAATGGAGAGCGAGTCGAGGCGGGGCTGTGGCGCGGCGAGTTGCCCGTCGGCGCGCGCATCGAAGGGCCGGCTTTGTGCGCGATGCCGGAGTCGACCCTGCTCGTGCCGCCCGGATGGAGCGGGAGCGTGGATGAGCATGGGACCGTCGTGTTGGAGCGGGTCGCGTGAGCGCACTCGACCCGATCGAGCTGCAGGTGATCGTGGGCGCGTTGAGGGCGGCGTGCGAGGAGATGGGCGCAACCTTGGTGCGGTCGGCCCACTCGGCGAACATCAAGGAGCGCCGTGACGCCTCGACCGCCGCTGTTCGACCGGGACGGGGAGATGGTGATGCAGGCGGAGCACATACCGGTGCACCTCGGCTCGATGCCCGCGGCGGTGCGGGCGGTCGTGGGCGAAGAGCACAGGGAGGGCGTGTCGTGGGTGTTGAACGACCCGTACGAGGGCGGGACGCACCTGCCCGACATCACCGTGGTGACACCGGTGTTCGCGGGGTCGCTCATCGGCTTCGCGGCAAGCCGCGCGCACCACGCTGACGTGGGCGGACGTGTGCCGGGGTCGATGCCGGCGGACAGCCACAGCCTTGAGGAAGAGGGCGTGGTGATCTCGCCACAGAGAATGACCGAGGAGGCGATCGAGCGGATCGTGGAGCGGATGCGCCAGCCGCAAGAGCGGCGCGCCGACCTGCGCGCGCAGCTAGCGGCAAATCGCGCCGGAGCGCTGCGTCTGACCCAGCTCGCAACACGCGTGGGCGTGGACCGGCTCCAGGCGGCGACCGGCGCGGTGCTCGACTACGCCGAGCGCCGTACACGCGGGTGTATTGCCGCACTGGAGGACGGGGTACGCGAAGCTCACGACGTGCTGGAGGCCGTCGCGGGAGACCTCGATCTGCGGCTGAAGGCGACCGTGGAGGGCGAGCGGCTGACGCTCGACTTCACGGGCTCGGCGGGGAGACACGAGGGCAACCTGAACTGCCCGCTGGCGGTGACGCTGTCAGCATGTTGGTTTGCGGTGAGGGTGCTGACAGATCCAGATATCCCACCGTGCTCGGGGGCATACCGGCCGGTGGAGGTGATCGTCCCGACCGGCTGTCTGCTGAACGCGGAGCCAGGCGCGGCAGTGGTGGCGGGCAACGTGGAGACCTCCTCGCGCGTGGCGGACCTCGTGCTCGGGGCTTTCGGGAAGGCGCTGGGGCAGGGCACGATGAACAATCTGACCCTGGGCAACGACAACTTCACCTACTACGAGACGCTCGGGGGCGGTCAGGGGGCGTGCGAGGACGCGGAGGGCCCGAGCGGGGTACACGTGGCGATGAGCAACACGCTCAACACGCCAATCGAGGCGCTCGAGCGCGAACTGCCGTTGCGAGTCACCGAGTACGCACTGCGGAGAGGATCGGGCGGCGCTGGTGAGCACCGGGGCGGGGACGGCGTGGTGCGCGAGCTGGAGGCGCTGAGCGAGATGATCTTCTCGCTGATAGCGGAGCGCCGACGTCATGCTCCACCAGGAGCGGCGGGAGGTCAAGCAGGAAAGCCTGGCCGGGATTGGCTGATCGGCGTCGATGACGAGTTACGACAGTTGCCCGCGAAGACGACAGGTACGCTGCAGGCAGGTGAGCGACTTCGCATCGAAACCCCCGGAGGCGGCGGATATGGCTCTTGAGCGGATCGGGTTCCTCGGCCTGGGGATCATGGGATCGCGCATGGCGGCCAACGTCGCCAAGGTGGGGTATGAGCTGACCGTATGGACCCACACGGAGGGCAAGGCCGAGCGCTGGGCGGCCGAGCACGGCGCTAGCGTCGCGAGCACACCGGCGGAGGTGGCGTCGGCAAGCGACGTCGTGGTGAGCATGGTCGTCGACGGCGCGCAGGTGGAGAGCGTGCTCTGCGGGCAGGGCGGAGCGGCCGAGGGCGCGAAGGAGGGGTTGCTGTGCGTGGACATGTCGACGATCGCCCCAACCGACACGCGCCGCATCGCCGTGCGCCTTGCGGAGCGAGGCATACGCATGATCGATGCACCCGTGACGGGTTCCTCGCCGCGCGCGGAGGCGGGCACGCTGACGATCATGGTGGGCGGCGAGACAGAGGACTTCGAGCGTGCGAAGCCGCTGCTGGAGGCGATGGGTGAGTTGATCGTGCACGTCGGCGAGCTCGGGCAGGGAGAGATGTTGAAGCTGATCAACAACTCCCTCGGCGCGGCCAACGCCGCGGCGGTGGCCGAGGCGCTGCTGCTGGCGGACGCTGCGGGCGTAGATCTCGACGCGCTCGTGGCGGTGACGCAAAGCGGCTCGGGGGCCTCAGCGCAGATGCAGATGAAGTCGGGGCCGATGCGCGAGCACGACTACACGACCCTCTTCAAGACCGAGCATCTGCTCAAGGACGTGCGCCTCTGTCTCGAGGAAGCCCAGGCGGCCGGGGTGCCCTTCCCGGCGGCCGCGCACGCCCGCGACGTGCTCGCGGCGACGATGGGACGCGGCCACGGGGCCGACGACTACGCGTCGCTGATCGAGGCCGCCGAGGGCCTTGCGGGGCGGCGCCTGTGAACGTCTCGTAACCAGAAAAATCCCTAAAAAACCCGCCATTTGCAGGGGATTTGGGATTTTCGCTCGGATTTCGGTATCTTTAAGGGGAGCGACGCCCCGTGCCTTCGGCCTGTTTGAGGCAGCACGGACGGGGTAGCGCGGTTTTCTGACGATCCCTCTTATTCAGGTCATCCCAAAATGCCAATTGCTCTCAAGGAATGGGCGGTCACCGTCCGCGCTCTCGCCGAAGGCGAGCAGCTCATCACGCTGCGCAAGGGCGGTATACGCGAGCCCGAAAAGCACTTCAAGCTCGAGCACGACCGTTTCTTCCTCTACCCCACGTTCGACCACCAGCGCAACGATCTCGTGCGCGAATCCCACCAGCCCGAGCTGCGCAGGGCGCTGGAGGAAGGTGTGTGGAACGACGGCGAGCCGCCGGTGCAAGCCTTCAGCGTCGAAGGAGGGATCCAGCAACCCGAGCGGGTGCGCATCCGCGCGTGGGCGGAAGTGGCGGGTCACTTCACGATCTCAGACCCCCGCGCCGTTGACGCCCTGTCGCCGTTCTACGTGTGGACCCCCGACTATGCGGAGAAGCGGCTGGAATGGAAGCGGCGTCATCCGCTGCACGTGCTGCTGCTCCGCACGTACCGCATCCCCCGCCCGGTGACCGTGAAGGTGCGCGACGAGTACGGGGTGTGCAGCTCATGGCTGGAGCTCCAGCGCGAACTGCCCTTCGAGGGCACGCCGGTGCTTTCCGACGGCGAGTTCGAGCGCGCCGCCGAAGAGATCGAGGCGATCACGCGCGAAGCCGGCCAGCCGATGGGCCAGCCAGTACTGGTCTGAGCGCGTCAGTCTAGGCCAACAGCTCCCGCGCACGATCGGCCTGCGATACGGGGACGAGCACGTCACGCGGGCCGGCGGCGATGAAGTCCGGGATGTCAAAGCCGCCGTTGCGGCGCACCATGCTGGGGATGTGCTCCTGGCGCAGGAGGCTCTGGATCAGTTCGGCCTCGGGGAGGTTGTTCGCGTAGGCCACCTTCACCAGTTGCAGCTCGCCGGTCTTCGTCAACTCGCCGGCAGTCGCCGGGTCACCGCGTCTGGTGCGATCAGACCGGGACGGTCTCCAAGGCCACCTCACGGACGACCCCCTCCTCAATCAGATATGACCGCACCTCGGGGCGCTCGGCATCGGAGAGCCCGACGATGATCCACTCCACTCCCGGCCAGTTGGCGGCGAAGTTGACGTCGGTCTGCGACGGGTAGGGAGCGGTATGGGTGTGAGAGTGGTAGATCGCTCCGATATCCCACCCCTCCGCGTCGAACTCGCTCATCGCGGCCAGCACGTCGCGGCCGTCGATCTCAAAACGCTTGGGAGACGCGTGCACATTGCGGGTGGGGTACACGCTCATCGCTCGCGCCTCCCCCACCTCCGCGCCCTGCGCCACGGCGACCACGCCACAGCACTCGTTCGGGGCCTCCTCACGCGCGTGCGCGACTATCTGCTCCAGCTGTTGCGGGGAGATGTCCATCGCGGCTCACCACCACACGGTCGCGTCGAGGTTCTCGATCTCGTCGACCGGGAGCGTGTAGATGCCGCTCGAGAGGTACTTCCAACCGTCGTCGGCGACCACGAAAACGACATTGCCCTCGTCAAGCTCGCCGGCGATGCGAACCGCTACGCGGGCGATCGCGCCGGAGGAGACGCCCGCGAAGACGCTCTCCTCGTCCAGCAGCTTGCGCGTCCAGATGATGGCGTCGCGGTTGGTGACGAAGATCTTGCGGTCAAGCAGCGAGATGTCGATGATCGGTGGGATGAAGCCGTCGTCAAGCGAGCGCAACCCCTGCACAGGCTCGCCCTGCATCGGCTCCGCCGCGACGATCTTGCAGGCATCGCCGAACGTCTCCTTCAAGCGCCGGCCGTTTCCCATCAAGGTGCCGCCTGTGCCGAGGCCCGCCACGAAAGCCGACACCTCGTCCAGCTCCTCGAGGATCTCGAGCGCCGTGCCGTTGTAGTGGGCGTTGGGGTTGGCGACGTTGCCGTACTGGTAGGGCATGTAGTAGGAGGAGTCGGCTTGGGCCATGTCGAGTGCCTTCTCGACCGCTCCGTTCGACCCCTTCGAGCCCTCGGAGTAGACGATCTCCGCTCCGTACATCTCAAGCAGCTGGGTGCGCTCAGGGGTGACGTTCTCCGGCATCACCACCTTCAGGCGATAGCCCTTGCGCGAGCAGATCATGGCGAGCGAGATGCCGGTGTTGCCAGACGTGGGCTCGAGGATCGTCTGGCCAGGCATGATCGCGCCCTGGGCCTCGGCGTCCTCGATGAGCGCGCGGGCGACGCGATCCTTGACCGAGCCTGTGGGGTTGCGCGACTCGAGCTTCGCCCAGATGCGCACACCCGGCTTGGGTGAGAGACGTGGAAGCTCCACGAGCGGCGTGTTGCCGATCGACTGGATGATATCCCCGTAGCGCCCTCCGCAGGGCTTGTTACCGACCCGCTCAACAGCCATTACTTCACGGAATATAGCGGTGTCTGGCCGAAGCGCCAAGAAGCGAATATGCTGATGGACGGGATGTCAGGGGACTTCGACTACGACTGGCTGGTGATCGGCTCGGGCTTCGGCGGCAGTGTGTCCGCGCTGCGTCTGTCGGAGAAGGGCTACAAGGTGGGAGTGCTCGAGTGCGGGAGGCGCTTCGCCGACCACGAGTTCCCCGAGTCGACCAGCGACTACAAGCGCTATTTCTGGCGCCCGAAGATCGGCTGGAAGGGCATCTTTCGGCTAACCACCTTCAAAGATGTCTCAGTCGTGAGCGGGTGCGGTGTGGGCGGTGGGAGCCTTGGTTACGCGAACACGCTGTACGTGCCCCCAAAGCCATTCTTCGAGGACGCACAGTGGTCGGAGATCGCCGACTGGGAGTCAGAGCTCGCTCCTCACTACGAGGAAGCGCAGCGGATGCTGGGCGTGACGATGAACCCCTACGACGACCCCGCCGACGCGCTTCTGCGCGAGCTCGGTGAGGAGCTGGGTGTCTCCGACACCTACAAAAAGACTCCGGTGGGCGTGTACTTCGGCGAGCCCGGAAGGACGGCGAGCGCCGTAAATGGTGAACCCGGCGAAGCTACGCGCGACCCCTACTTCGGCGGGGAGGGCCCAGATCGGACCCCCTGTTCACTGTGTGGGCGCTGCATGGTGGGATGCCCCCACGGGTCGAAGAACACGCTCGTGAAGAACTACCTGTACCTGGCGGAGAAGCGCGGGGCGCGGGTCAGCCCGGAACGCACCGTCGTCGACGTCCGGCCGCTCGGCGCCGGTGATGGGAGCGACGGGTATGAGATCGAAAGCATTCGCTCCGGCTCATGGGTGAGACGCGAACGCCAGGTTCAGCGCGCTCGGGGGGTCGTCGTCTCGGCGGGACCGCTCGGCACGAACACGCTGCTGCAGCGCTGCCGTTTGGGTGGGTCGCTGCCGCGCATCTCTTCAAGGCTCGGCGAGCTGGTGCGCACGAACAGCGAGGCGATCCTGGCGGTGACGGTACCCGAGGACTATCCGGAGAACCTCATCAAGAGGGTTGCGATCACCTCCAGTATCTACCCAGACGCACACACTCACATCGAGACCGTCACCTACGGCAACGACGGCAACTCGATGAGCCGCCTGAACACGCTGCTGACGGGCGACGGCACGCGCTACACGCGCCCGCTGAAGCTACTCGGCCAGATCATGAGGCACCCCAAGCGTTTCATTCAGGTGGTGCGCCCCAAGAACTGGTCGCGGCGCACGATCATCATTCTCGTGATGCAGACGCTCGACAACGCGATAGCGCTGCGTCCGAAACAGGGGCCGTTCAAAACCTTGTGGCTGAGCACCGAACAGGACCCGGAGCGGCCGATCCCGACGTTCATCCCGGTGGCGAACAAGGCGGCCGAATGGTTTGCCGAGCGAACCGGCGGCATCGCACAGAGCTCGATCACGGAGGCGGTGTTCAACATCCCCACCACCGCCCACATCCTCGGCGGCGCGGTGATCGGAGCGGACGCGGAGCACGGCGTCGTGGACGCCCACCAGTGCGTGTTCGGCTACGAGAACCTGCTCGTGTGTGACGGCTCGGCGATCCCCGCAAACGTGGGCGTCAACCCAAGCCTCACGATCACAGCGCTCGCGGAGCACGCGATGAGCCACATGCCCGCGGCGGGGATGGCCAACACAGACCGAGTAGCCGCGGCCGCATAGCGCTCAAGCCCGGTAGCGCACGATCACGACGTTCGTGCAGCCGACAAGCTTCCACGGCCGGTTCCGCGGGAGGTAGCGCATGACGAACGTCTTGCGACCAGGGCCGTCGCAATCGACGATGCCGTGACCGTAGACGAGCGCGACGTGGTCTTTGCCGGCGCCAGTCCAGATGTGGTTGTAGCCGTGGCTGGCGTATAGCCAGTCTTCGCCGGGGCCTCCGTGGAGACGGTCGATCTGGCCGGTGGGTTGGTCGCCGGCGTGCGAGTCGCCCCAGATCACGTCGCCCATGTCGCCGGCGTAGATCGTGTCGCTCGAGGCGCCCCCGAGCAGCTCGTTGTGGACGTGCCTCCACCCACGCATCGTGCCGCTTTCGTTTTTGGGGTGACCTTTGTGGTGTCCGATGCGTGGCCAGCCCGTGTGGTCGGCCATGCCGGCAGCCAGACCGCAGTAGGCCAGGACGAGGACGCTCGTGAGGAATACGAGCACTCGGAGCCGTGTGATTTGCGCACGCAATCTCATCGTCTCTCCATGTATCGGCAATTCCCCGCAGCCGCTATACAGCGCTCTGTCACGTCTCAGGTGACGGCGGGCGAGCCTAACCCCGCGACTACTTCAAGCGCATTTAAAAACCCGCAATTTGCGAGGAAAAAAGAACCGTGATGGCTCTGTCAGCGCCCGCCGGCCATCGCCGGCAGGATGACTACGGTGTCGCCGTCGCCCACAGCGGTGTCGAGCCCGTCGAGCACGCGAACGTCCTCGTCGTTGAGGTACACGTTGACGTAGCGGTTGAGCTCGCCGTCGGCAGCGAACAGCTGGTCGGCGGTGGCGGGATGGGAGCCGGCGAGGTCACGCAGGATCTCGCCGACGTTCTCGCCGGAAGCCGACACCTCACGCTCGCCGCCAACCGACGCGCGCAGAACCGGGGGGATCTTGATCGTCGCCATGAGCTCGCGGCACACTACCCTGCGGCCGCGCAGAATGCCTCGTAGTCGGGGAACACGCCCATCTCCTCGTCGGAGATCTCATCCGGCGGGCGCGAGCAGATCGGGCACTCGGGGTCGCGGTGGACCTTCACCTCGCTCAGCGTGGCGGCAAGCGCGTCGTAGAGCAGCAGACGGCCGATCGCGGGATCGCCGATGCCGAGGATCAGCTTCACCACCTCGGTGGCCTGCAGCAAGCCCATCGTGCCGGGGAGCACGCCGAGCACGCCGTTGGCGCCGCAGGAGGGCGCCAGCTCGGCCGGGGGCGGCTCGCGGAAAAGGCAGCGGTAGCAGGGCCCCTCATAGGGCTTGAACACGGAGAGCTGACCGTCGAAGCCGAGGATGGAGGCGGACACCACTGGGATCTTCAAGCGCACGGTGGCGTCGTTGAGCAGGTAGCGCGTGGGGAAGTTGTCCACGCCGTCCACGATCACGTCGTAGCCCTCGATGATGTCCATGATGTTCGAGGCGTCGAGGCGCACCGGGTACTTGACGACGTTCACATCGGGGTTGAGCCCGTGGATGGTCTCCTCGGCGGAGTCCACCTTGGGGATGCCGACGCGCTGGGTCGAGTGGATCACCTGGCGCTGGAGGTTGGAGAGGTCGACGACGTCGTCGTCGACTATCCCGAGCGTGCCCACCCCCGCCGCGGCGAGGTAGAGCGCGGTAGGCGAGCCGAGGCCGCCGGCGCCGAGCAAGAGCACCTTGGCGTCGAGCAGCTTCTGCTGGCCGTCAGTGCCGATCTCGGGGATGAGCAGGTGGCGGGAGTAGCGGTCGCGCTGCTCGGGCGTGAGCGTACGGGGCACGTCCACCTCGTAGCCACGGTCCTTCCAGAGCGTGATGCCACCCTTCATCGACTCGACGTGCTCGTAGCCCATGTCCTGTTCGAGCGTGCGGGCGCCATAAGCCGAGCGGTTACCCGAGGCGCAGTAGAGGATGATGTGCGCCGAGCGGTCGGGCACGATTCCCTCGATACGAGTCTCCAAGTAGCTGCGCGGCACGTGCTTTGCGCCGGGGAGCAGCCCCGAGGAGAGCTCCTCGGTCTCGCGTACGTCGATGATGAACGCACCCTCCTGCAGCAACTCCTTGACCTCGGAGGGGTCGATCTCCTCGATTTCGCTCTTCACCTGGCGCAACAGGTCCGCGCTGGACGGGCTCATCTGAAAACTCCTGAATCGCGGTCGGAATTCATGGGACTTCAGAAAGTGTAGCGTCGATGGCGCGATATTTGAATGGGTGGCCTACCCTGCCTGCCGATGGCTCGTCAACCGCGTGTGGCGCTTCCCCTCATGTTGCTCATGCTCGCCCTGGGGGGCTGCGCGGGCGGCCATCCCGCCGGACCCGAGCGCTTCGACGGCGCAACCTATCCTCCGGGCATCCTTGCCCCTGACTTTTCGCTGCATGACCAGCAAGACCACCCCGACTCACTGAGCAGCTACCGCGGCAAGGTCGTAGCGCTGACCTTCCTCTCAAGCGATTGCAGGACGTGCACGCTCGTCGCCCAACAGATTCGAGGCGCGTTGGACGAACTCGGATCTCCACCTGGGGTGAGAACGATCTTCGTGAGCACCGACCCCCTTACGGACACGCCGGCCAGGGTTGAACGCTTCCTAGACGCCACATCGCTGACCGGTCGAGCCGTCTACCTGACGGGATCTCGACGAGATCTGAAGCGCGTTTGGCGGGCCTACCAAGTGAGAGCCACCGAAGATGGGACAACAGTGCTGTTGATCAACCGCACAGGGGTCGAGCGTGTGGCGTTCGGTATCGAACAGATCACACCCGAAGGGCTTGCTCACGACATCCGCCTGCTTCTGAGCGCCTGATACCCTAGCTCTCAGGTAGGTATTTGACCGATGATGTTCTCAACCAAGGCCGAGTACGGCGTGCGCGTGATGGTGGAGCTGGCCCGACGGGCGAGTGAGACGCCCGAATTGGTGGTACCGCTAGCGGAGATCGCCGAGCACGATGGTATGCCGCTCGCTTATCTCGAGCACCTCGTGGCCCGACTGCGAAAGGCTGGCCTGATCGACAGTCGGAGGGGATCGCGCGGCGGCTATCTGCTGGCGCGACCGGCCGAGCAGATAACGACGGCCGAGATCGTCGAAGCGCTCGAGGGCTCGATCGCCCCCATCGATTGCATCTCGCAGGGACCCGACGGCAAGGTCGTGTGTTCTCGTGAGTCCGATCCAAATCACGTGTGCCCCACGAAGCTGCTCTGGACCAAGGTGCGCTTTTCGATCGTGAGCACACTCGAAGACACCACACTTGCTGACCTGATCCCGTCACCCGTAACCGTTTAAAGCAAAGGAACCATGGCTGATCTCGAAATCACCAATCTGCACGTACGCACCGAGGATCGCGAGATCCTGAGGGGTGTCGATTTGACCATCGACAAGGGCGAGATCCACGCCCTGATGGGCCCCAACGGGTCGGGCAAGTCGACGCTCGCCAACACGCTGCTCGGCCACCCCTCCTACGAGGTGACCGAGGGGAAGATCGTCTTCAAGGGCGAGGACATCACCGAGGCCGAGCCGCACGAGCGGGCGAAGTCGGGGCTGTTCCTCGCCTTCCAGTACCCGGTGTCGATCCCTGGGGTGTCGGTGGCGAACTTCCTGCGCATGGCCATCAACGCCAAACGCGAGGAGCCGATCAAGGTGAAGGAGTTCGGCCAGCAGCTCCAGCACGCGATCGAGCTGCTTGATGTGGACCGCGCGTTCACCTCACGCCACCTCAACGACGGGTTCTCAGGCGGCGAGAAGAAGCGCGCGGAGATCCTCCAGATGGCGATGCTTTCGCCGGATGTGGCGATCCTCGATGAGACCGACTCGGGCCTTGACATCGACGCGCTGCGTACCGTCGCCGAGGGCGTACAGAGGCTCCACGACGAGCAGGGACTCGGCGCCCTCATCATCACCCACTACCAGCGCATCTTGCACTACGTGAAGCCCGAGTTCGTCCATATTTTGATGGACGGTCGCATCGTGCTCGAGGGTGGAGTGGAGCTCGTGGAGAGACTGGAGCGCGAGGGCTACGACCAGATCCGCCAGGAGGTGGGCGCCGGTGCCGCCTGAGGCTGTAGATGCGCCAACCAACGGGGCCTCGCCGGTTGCGGTCAAGCCGGGACGCCACCGCGAGGCGTCGCTCTATCACGCGCTCGCAGGCGCAGGCGCGGGCGACGGACGAACGCTTGTCGAGCTGCGAGCCGACGCGGAGCATGTGTTCCAAGAGAGCGAGCTGCCCGTGTGGCGTAGGTCGGGCTTCTGGACCACTACCTTTGGGGAGCTCGATCTGGACGCCCTCGCCACGCGCGAGCATGCAAGCGACGAGGGCGCTCCCGAGTTCGTGACGAACGCGATTCCCGACCGCCCGCGGGCGGGACGGATCGTGCAGCTCGACTCTTCGATCGTGTATGTCGAGCTTGACGCGAAGCTCGCCGAGCAGGGCGTGATCCTGTGCTCACTGGAGCGGGCCGCAGAGGACCACAAAGAGCTGTTCGAGCAGTGGTACTCCAAGCGCCTCACGATCGACCGCCACAAGCTGGAGGCAGCCAACGCCGCTTTCTGGAGCGGCGGGGCATTCCTCTATGTCCCGGATGGGCTGGTCGTGGGGGACCCGTTCGAGGTCGTATATGCGATCAGCGGAGCAGGCGTGGCTCAATACGGCCGCACGCTCGTGGTGGGCGGCGTCTCAAGTGACTTCCGTGTGCACGAGCATGACCTCGCAGAGGATTTCGAGGAGGGCCAATCGCTTCACGCGGGCGCCTTCGAGCTGTACCTCGAGGACAACGCCCGCTGCCGCCTTGCACAGGTGCAGGATTGGAAAAGCGGCGACGTGTTCGACGCAAGCACCCGCTTCGTGGGAGTGGGTCGCGACGCCTACTGCCACTGGCTGCCGGCACTGTTGGGCGGCCACCTCGTGCGCCACCATCTAGAGCTTGCCGTAAGTGAGCCAGGCGGGGACATGGCATTCAGGGGCCTCTTTTTCACCGAGGCAGAGGAGCACCTCGACACCTTCGCGGTTGACCTGCATGAAACCGGACCTTCAGGCGGGGACGTGCACTGGCGCGGCGCTGCCACCGGACAGAGCCGGGCGAGCTTCGAGGGCTTGATCCAGATCGACCCGGGCGCCCAGAAGACGCATACCTACCTACAGATACACACGATGATGCTCTCGCCCAAGGCCCGCCTCGACGCGATCCCCTCGGTGCTGGTGTCGGCCGACGACGTATCGGCCTCACACGGAGGCACGGTGGGCGAGCTTGACGAGGCTTCGATCTTCTACATGGCAAGCCGTGGCCTCGACCGTCCCTCGGCGGTGAGGCTGCTTGTGGAGGGCTTCTTCGAGCCGGTGCTCGGTCAGCTCGAGGACGAGCCGCTGGAAGAGCTCGTGCGCGGGAAGATCGCCGCCAAGCTGGCGGCGGCGCGTGAGGACATCGAGGCTTACGCGACGGCCCGATGAGCACGCTTGAGAGCGAGAGGACGACCGTGACCGCGCTGAACGTGCGCGGCGACTTCCCGATCTTCTCGCGTGAATTCGAGGGCAAGCCGCTCGTGTACCTCGACTCCGGCGCCACTACCCAGAAGCCTCAGTCGGTAATCGAGGCGATGGACGCCTACTACCGTGAGCACAACTCCAACGTGCACCGTGGCGTGTACGCGCTCGCCCAGGAGTCAGACGCCGCATATGAAGGTGCGCGCGAGAAGATCGCGGCGTTCGTGGGCGGGGAGCCGAGGACGACGATCTTCACCAAGAACGTCACCGAGGCGATCAACCTGGTGGCGTACTCCTGGGGACGTGCGAACGTGGGCCCGGGCGACGCGGTGCTCACAACTCAAATGGAGCACCACGCGAACATCGTGCCCTGGCAGCAGCTCTGCCGCGAGAAGGGAGCCGAGCTGCGCTACCTGGAGGTGGACGAGCGCGGGGAGATTTCGCTGGAGCAGCTCGACCGCGAGCTTGCGAAGGGCGACGTGAAGCTCGTAGCGTTCACCCACGTGTCAAACGTGCTCGGCACGATCCTCCCGGTGGTGGAGATGGTGGCACGCGTGCGCGCGACAGGGGCGATCTCGCTCGTGGACGGCGCACAGGCAGTACCCCATATGCCGGTGGACGTGGGCGTTATCGGCGCTGATTTCTACGCCTGGACCGGCCACAAGGCGCTCGGACCGACAGGCATCGGCGTGTTGCACGGTAGAGCGGAGCTCCTCGACGAGATGGAACCGTTCCTCACCGGCGGCGACATGATCTCCTCAGTGAGCTTCGAGGGCGCCACCTGGAACGAGCTGCCGTTCAAGTTCGAGGCAGGCACTCCCCCCATCGCCGAGGCCGTGGGGTTGGGAGCCGCGGTGGACTATTTGGCATCACTCGACATGGAGCGCGTCCGAAGCCACGAGCGCGAGCTCACCGCTTACCTGATCGAGCGCGTGAGGGAAGTGCCGGGGTTGCATTTCGTCGGTCCACCCGAGGCGGGAAGTCGCGGCGGGATCCTCTCATTCACGATCGACGGCATGCACGCTCACGACATCGCGGAGCTCGCGAACCGCGGCGGGGTGTGCATCCGCGCGGGTCACCACTGCGCCCAGCCACTGATGCGCCACCTCGGTGTGTCAGCCACCGCGAGGGCAAGCGTCGGCGTATACAACGAGCGCGAGGACGTGGACGCTTTGATCGACTCACTGCTCGCCGGCATGAAGGTGTTCGGTTTGTGATGGACGACCTCTACCGCGACTACATCCTCGACCACTACAAGCGCCCGCGCAACTTCGGCGAGCTCGACCCACACGACATGGAGGGACTCGAGCACAACCCCCTGTGCGGGGACGAGTTGGGTGTGCACATCCGCGTGAAGGACGGCAAGATCGAAGACCTGCGCTTCCACGGCCACGGCTGCGCCATCTCGCAAGCGTCGGCGTCGATCGCCTCCGAGGAGCTCATGGGCATGCCCGTCGAGCAGGTCGCCGCGCTGGACGCCGACTGGGCGATAGAGCTGCTCGGGATCCCGGTGTCGGCCACGCGCCGCAAGTGCGCGCTACTCGGGTTGAAGGTCGTGAAGGGCGCCGTCACGGGCGATAACAGCTGGCCCGTGAGCGCAACCGGCTGACCTCGATACAATTCCTAGTCCAAAGCACAGGATTCTCAAAGGGAGCCATATGGCGACGCTAGACCGCACCAAGATCGCAAAGCCCAGTCCCATCGTCGAGGACGAGCAGGGCCAGCTTTTGGCGCGCAAAGGCATCTCGCGCGAGGTGGTGCGCGAGCTCTCCAAGGTGAAGGGCGAGCCCGACTGGATGGCCGAGAAGCGCGTGAAGTCGCTTGAAATCTACGAACGCAAGCCCGTGCCCACCTGGGGTCCCGACCTCAGCGGCTTGAACCTCGACGAGCTCGTGCTCTACTCACCCCCCACCGCTGGGCGCTTCAACTCGTGGGACGACGTGCCGGAGGAGATGAAGAAAACGTATGAGGACCTCGGCATCCCCCAGGCCGAGCGCGAGCACCTCGCGGGCGTGGTTGGCGTTTGGCGCCAAGAGCCCGTGTATGAGGGCCTGAAGGAAGAGTACGCCAAGCTCGGGATCCTGTTCTGCTCGATGGATACCGCCATCACCAAGTATCCGGATTTGGTGCAGAAGTACTTCATGAACAAGTGTGTCCCCCCACAGGACAACAAGTTCTCGGCGCTCCACGGCGCGGTGTGGTCGGGTGGGTCGTTCCTGTACGTGCCCAAGGGCGTCAAGGTAGATCTCCCGCTGCAGGCCTACTTCCGCATGGAGGGCGCCGGCGAGGGCACCTTCGAGCACACGCTCATCATCGCCGACGAGGGCTCGGACGTGAACTACATCGAGGGTTGCACCGCCCAGACCTACTCGGTCAATTCGATGCATTCAGCAGTGGTTGAGATCTTCGTGCACGAGGGCGCCAAGGCGCGGTACACCACCGTGCAGAACTGGTCCAAGGACGTCTACAACCTCAACACCAAGCGCGCCGTGGTGGACGCGGAGGGCACAGTTGAGTGGGTGGGCGGGTCGATGGGCGCGAAGTACGTGATGCTCTACCCCGGTTCCTATCTGATGGGCGAGGGCGCCCGCGCCGACCACCTCAACGTGGGCGTGGCGGGCAAGGGAGTGCACAAGGACACCGGCGCGAAGGTGGTGCACCTGGCGCCCAATACCACCTCCAACATCCTCGCCAAGTCGATTTCCAAGGACGGCGGCATCATGGGGTATCGCGGTCTCGTGAAGATGGGCCACAACTCCGCCGGCTCCAAGGCAAGGGTGCAGTGCGACGGGCTGATGATGGACGGCGAATCGCGGTCTGACACGTGGCCTGACATCCAGATCCAGAACCCCAACGTGGCCGTCGCGCACGAGGCGACCGTCGGCAGGATCTCCGACGACCAGCTCTTCTACATGGGCTCCCGCGGCTTCACCGAGGATGAGGCCGCCGCGATGATCGTGAACGGGTTCATCGAGCCTGTCACGAAGGAGCTGCCGATGGAGTACGCGGTCGAGCTCAACCGGCTCATCCAGTTGGAGATGGTCGGAAGCATCGGGTAGCGCGTCGCGACCTTGCGCGCACCTGTTGACACGATCGCGGCGCCGCTGTTCCCCACGAAGCTGCCGTGGGTGAACACGAACGGCTCGCAAGCCAGCATCCTCAAGCGGGGTCAGCCGATGTTGGTGGAGTTCTGGGACTTCTGTCGGCCCAACTCGATCCGCACGCTCCCCTACGTGAAGGCGTGGCATGAACGCTATGCGGAGGGTGGGTTGCGCGTTATCGGCGTGCACTGCCCAGGCTTCCCCCCATCCCGCCAGGAGCAGGCTGTGCGCGATGCGGTAGCGCGCCTGGAGATCGCCCATCCCGTGCTCATCGACAGCGAGTTCGAGGTGTGGCGGGAGTATGAGAACCGCGGCTGGCCGGCGCGCTATCTGTTCGACGGCAGAGCGCGCCTGTTCGACTACCACTACGGTGAGGGCGGCTATCTGGAGACAGAGCTGGCGATCCAAGAGCTATTGGAGCTCGAGCGCGAACCAATGACCCCGCTACGACTCGAGGACGCGCATGACGCCAAGCTCGCCATGCAAACCCCCGACCGCGACGGCGCTTGGTCGGGTCCGTACGAAGCGGGCAGCGTGTGGGCGGTGTTGGACGGCGCGGGGACGATCGCGGTCAACGGTGACATTCTCGCCATCGAGCACGCCGGCGCCTATCCAGTCATCGAGCACGAGCGCCACACAGCCGGGATCGTCGAACTGGAGATAGGCACAGGCGTGGAGTGCATTGCGACCTGCTTCACCCCAGGAGTTGCGTGAGTGGCCGGACTCCCGTTCACCCCATGGCCGTGGGCGACTCATCCCCTCGCGGCGGCAAGCTCCTCGGTCGAGCAGCGATCAAGCAACCGTAGCAACGTGGGAGGGCCCTCGTCCTCGACCAGCACCGCGCCCCCCGGCCAGTAAGGGCTCTCACCAGGCGCACCTCGAACGAAGTAGCCGTCGTATGTCCAGCACCCCGCATTGAGCAGCCGCGCACCACCGGATCCGCTCCACTCAGAAGGGTCGTCGCCGGCTAGCGGACCCGCGCGGTGGGTATGACCGAAAATGACATGTGCATCGCCTAGCCCGAGCCGCGACGCCACCTCCCCCATCGCGCGCAACCCGGCACGCCTCAGCTCGTCTGCGGAGACGTCGGCCTTGAACGAGCCGATTCCAGCCCTGTTCAACGCCGCGACCGCGAACGGGAACGCCCCGACCAGAGTCCGAGAACGCAGATCCAGCCCAGAGCCGTCACGCTCACCGGAGAGCGTACGCCACGCGCGCACGGTCGTCTGCCCATCGAAGGGCGAACTGGCAGGCGTCTGGCGAGCCACAGCGTCGATCCATGCGAACACCGGAGCAGTTACAGCCTCGTAGTCGAGCGGGCTCGCGAATTCCTCGGCCCGCAGGCGCAACACACGAGCGGTCATGCCGATTCCCA
The DNA here is from genome assembly GCA_963702905.1 of uncultured Solirubrobacterales bacterium. Taxonomy (GTDB): domain Bacteria; phylum Actinomycetota; class Thermoleophilia; order Solirubrobacterales; family Solirubrobacteraceae; genus Palsa-744. The sequence goes on along the minus strand of OY969769.1, from coordinate 1,874,149 downwards.
GCCGCTCCATCGTGGGGATCGTGAGGTGGCAGTCGAGATAGTGGCCGTGGGTTGCGTATACGTCCGAGCGCAACCACAACCCGGGAAAGGCGACATCCAGGCGTGCTGGCTGCGCCCACGAGGCGAGCGCCGCCAGCATCGACGATGCCTCGCCGGCGGAGAAGCGCTGCTCGAGTCCGAGCGGTTCCACCGTAGGGCTTTCGTCGCGATGACGAAGCCACGACTCAACCAGCGCGTGATCGTGATTGCCGGCCACCACCACGATCTCGCGCCCGGCGAACGCATTGCTCAGCTCCTCGAAGAACGGCCGCGCCACCGCTAGCGCGTCACGCCGCGGACCGTGGCGCAGCTCCAGGACGTCGCCGAGCAGGACAAGCCGGTCGATGTCGATAAGCGCCTCGATCAAAGCCGCGCGCGCGGCCGGACGGCGGAGTACGTCGGCCCCGGAACCGGCGCCTAGATGAAGGTCTGAGACGACGAGCGTACGCGTCAAGATGACGCTGCCGCTACAGCCTCACGGATCGGCTTGGGGAGCATGAAGCGGACATCCTCCCGCACAACGTGAAACTCGGAGATGTCCTGTACCCCTCGCTCGCGGAAGAAGTCGAGCAGGTCCTGGACAAGATCGTCGGGAGCGGAGGCGCCAGAGCTGACACCCACGACGCGCTTACCGCCGAGCCACTCCTCGCGCACCTCGCCGGCGTGGTCGATGAGGTAGGCCTCGGTGCCACAGTCGCGCGCCACCTCCACGAGACGAACAGAATTCGAGGAGTTGCGCGAGCCGATCACCAGCATCAGTTCGCACTTGCCTGCCATCTGCTTGACGGCGGCCTGACGGTTGGTGGTGGCGTAACAGATGTCGTCGGTGCGGGGACCTGTGATCTTGGGGAAGCGCTCGTGCAACCGAGCGACGATCGCGCTCGTCTCATCCACCGAGAGCGTGGTTTGCGTGACGTACGCAACCCGCTCTGGGTCCTCGACGACGAGCTCGTCCACGTCCTGCTCGTTCTCCACGAGCACGATGCTCTCAGGAGCCTCCCCCATCGTGCCCTGCACCTCCTCGTGGCCCTCATGGCCGACGAGCACGATCGTGTAACCGTCCTGTGCGAAGTTGACAGCCTCCCGGTGCACCTTGGTGACAAGCGGACAGGTGGCGTCGATCGTGTCGAGGTTGCGCGCCTGTGCGTCCTCACGCACCTTCGGCGACACACCATGAGCCGAGAAGACCGTGAGGGCGCCCTCGGGGATCTCGTTGACATCGTCCACGAACACCGCACCGCGTGCCGCGAGCAGCTCGACGACGTGCTTGTTGTGGACGATCTGCTTGCGCACGTACACCGGCGGCCCGTGCAGGTCGAGCGCCCGTTCCACCGTCTGCACCGCGCGATCCACTCCCGCGCAGTATCCGCGCGGCGCGGCGAGCAGCAGCTTCTCGACAGTGTTCGGCGCTGTTGCCGTGTCAGTTGGCACCGCACACATTGTAGAGGCGGCTCTGCGACAGATCCGCTCGTGGGTACATCTGGCACGAACGCCGGCCGCTTGGCGAGTACCCTTGGCAAATGCCACAGCGTCACCTCGACAGGCTCACGGCGGTCGATGCCTCGTTCCTGCACCAGGAGGGAGAGAGCTCGCACATGCATGTCGGCGGGCTCACGCTGCTTGAGGGACCTCCACCGGAGATGGAGGAGTTCCTGGAACAGATCCGCCGCCGCCTGCACCTGGTGCCACGCTACCGCCACAAGCTCGCCTATACGGCACTCGACAGCGGAAGGCCTGTGTGGGTGGACGACCCCAGCTTCAACCTCGAGTTCCACGTGCGCCACACGGCGTTGCCGAAGCCAGGCAGCTGGGAACAGCTACGCAACCTCACGGCACGCATCTTCTCGCAGGCGCTCGATCGCTCGAGGCCCTTGTGGGAGATGTGGTTGATCGAGGGGTTGTGGGACAACAAGTTCGCGTTGATCTCAAAGACCCATCATTCGCTGATCGATGGGATCGCAGGGGTCGACCTCGCGACCGTGCTGTTCGACCTCTCCCCCGATCCGCCGCCATTGCGCCACTCTGGGCGAGCGTGGAAACCGAACCCTGAGCCCCCCACCACCGAGCTCGTGGCGGCGGGCCTGCGCGGGGCGGTGCGCGCGGGGATTGAGATGGTGAGTGGGGCGATGAGCGCGCTTACACATCCCGACCGCTCGCTCGAGCGTGCGCGAGAGGCAGCCGAGGGCATCGGCGAGATCGTGTGGGCTGGTCTGAACCCGGCGCCGGCCACACCCCTGAACGTAGAGATCGGCCCGCACCGGCGCTTCGTAGGTGTCGCGGCGAAGCTCGACGACTTCAAGCTTGTGAAGAACACGCTTGGCGGCACAGTCAACGATGTCGTTCTAGCGGTCGTCACAGGAGCGTTGCGCTCATTCTTGATCGCCCGAGGGAGACGCACGGAGGGTTTGGAGTTGCGTGCCTTGGTGCCCGTTTCTGTGCGCACGGTGGGCGAGCGCCACGAGGGAGGCAACCGCATCGTCGTGATGAGGGGGCCGCTGCCCGTGTACATCGAAGATCCCCTGGAACGGTTGCGCTTCGTGAGGCACGCGATGGACGGTCTGAAGGAGTCCAAGCAGGCGCTCGGCGCCGAGGTAATCGCGGGCGCCCAGAATTTCGCCCCGCCGACGATCCTCGCGCAGGCTTCGCGCCTGAACTTCTCCACGCGGCTGTTCAACCTGATCGTGACCAACGTGCCGGGGCCACAGTTCCCCCTCTACGTGCTGGGCCGTCGCATGGAGCGCGTGTTCCCGGTGGCGTTCCTGCCCGAAAACCATGCGCTCGCGGTGGCGATCATGTCCTACGCCGGTGAGATGAACTTCGGGTTGCTCGGCGACTTCGACGCGCTACCCGACATCGAGCAGATCGGCGACAGCATCGCCGAGGAGCTGGCCACGCTCGTGGAGCTTGCCCGCGAGAGGCAAACCGATAAGACTCAAGCGGACGACGCTTCGGAGAACGGCGGTGCAACCAAGAAGGCGCCTAGTAGCCCAAGGCGAACTTCGCGTCCTCGCTCATCTTCTCGGGCGTCCACGGAGGCGTGAACACCATCTCCGATTCAACCGACGCGACACCTTCGAGCTCGCCCACGAACTCTTCGATCTGTTCGGTGACCTGAGGCCCGATCGGACAGCCGGGGGTTGTGAGCGTGAAGGTGACCTGCACGTCTCCCCCACTCACCTCTACGCCGTAGATGAGCCCAAGCTCGACAAAATCGAGGCCCAGCTCTGGGTCGATCACGTTGGACAGGGCGTCCATCACGTCATCGACGGTTACGGTTGGCTCGGACATCGCTTCAGTCTAGTTATACGAGCCGAGGCGGTCCCACTGGTACAGCTGGATGCACTCCTCCGCCAGGTCTATCGCCCGCTCGCGGGAGAGGTGGGGTAGCACCGTGTCGAGCGCCGTGTCCTCAGCAACCCCAGCCTCAAAGGCTTCCTCGCCCTTGAAGCCCGCGGCGATCTTCAGCGCCTCGCGGCGGTTTTCGCCAAGGCTCGGGAACACCCCGACGAGGAAGTCGGTGTTGGGAATCGGCTGGCCCACCTCGAGCGATGCGTGCCAGGCCGCGAGCAGCTGTAGGTCGTCGTCGTCAAGGTCGGCGATCGCGCGGGCATAGTGCAGCGATAGCTCCTGGTCGGGGAGGTCGTCGACCCACGCACGCACCACCTCGCCCAGGAGCTGCCGTCGGGCCTCGCGGCCGACGGAGTCCGCGATGACTCGGATGGCGTCGTGGGGCTCTATGAAGCACAGCGGCATGGCGGCTCCCTGGTTTGCGCGAAACGGGGACGTGACACGCAGGACTTTAGGCGTCGGTGTGGACGGCAAAAATGCCCGACTTGCGTGCTCGCGCTCGCGAGGCACCCCAAATAGACCATGACCAACCAGCCCCTCGGCGGGCAGACAGACTCAGTCCGATGAGACCGATCGGACCTCGAGCGCCGCTTCGGCCCGCTCGACAGCGTGGACGTCGTTGGTGTCGGCGGGAAAGCCGAGCGTCACACGCTCCTCCGAGGACCAGTTGGCAAACGCCAGATCGAGCGCTTCAATCGGGGTGGACAGCACCTGGGCGAGAGTGGCGGCGCGGCGCTCGATGTGGATCGGATCGCCGATCCCGAACACGCGCTTGGCGGCCTGTGGAGTGGGATCTTCCACAAGCGAGGAGGAGCGCGTGGTGAGGTGTAGCGAGTCGGCGCGCAGCTCGTACAAGCCAAGGCGTCCCAACGTGATCAGGAGGTCGTAGCGTCCCATGCGCCCGAAGCCGGGCAGTGCGAGGCGCTCGAAGAGACGCTCGAAGCGCCGCTGAGGCGTCCAGACGGTCTCGCCGGCGAAAGCCGCCTCCTGTGAGCCCACATGCTCGGCGAAGCGCCGGTAGGCGATCAGCGTCTCTGCCCCACGGGCCGGGTCATGGGAGGTGCGAGGTCCGAGCGGTACGTCCTCGAGGTCCGGCAGTGTGCCGGACTCCCAACTGGAGAGCAGAGCCTGGCGGACGCCCACAAATGATTGAGAGCCCTGCAGCGGGGAGAGGTAGGCCGCGAGGAAGCACATCCACGTGGCTTGCTCGATGTCGCCACAGTCACGCGCCTCGGAGTACAGGCTCGGCGGCGCGGCGGTGAGCGTGAGCAGCCGACCGGAGGCGAAGCCGATCTCGCGCACGAGCCGCTTCGCGTCCTGAGAGGAGTGCAGGCCTGGGACGAGCTCGCAGCGATAGCCGTCGTCCTCCGAGCGCTGCTCGCGGCGCACGCGCAAGTCCTGTGCGCGACGCGAGGATGTGCGGCGCGCGCTTCCGGCCGTGCCGACCCCGGCGGGCGAGGTCGCTCCAGTCCTACCACCGACAGCCGTCTGGCGCTTGGGCTTGGCTTGTCGCGCGGACTCCTGCCCGGGCACGGTCTCGCGACAGATCGGGCAGCGCTGGATGAAGCGGTTGTGGCGGCAGAACGTTTGTGTCACGCACTTAACGCTAGCGAGCGAAAGCGCTATCTCCGGCAGCCTGGTGCGCGGAGACCGGCAGCGCATAACCGCACGCCCGCGCCCGCTCGGCTCCGGCCCGGCGCTCGGCATCAAGCGCGTGCAGGTAGTCGTCGAAGTCCACCTGGATCGTGTGGCGCTTGGAGGCGACGTAGCGCTTGCGCATCGCGGCCTGGTCGCTTGCGATATCGCGGCGAATTTCGGCTGGTGCCGGCAGGGCATACTCGCCGCGTAGATGGTCGCCGATCCAAGCGCTCTGGGCCTCTGCCAAGGGCATGATCGCACCGAGCGGTTGAAGCAAGCCGATGAAATAGAGACCCGATATGTCGGGATGGAAGACGCGGCGAAAAAGCTCAATGTGGTTGTCGGGCGCGGCGAGGAAATCGTCGTCGAAGAACGGGAACGTGATCTTGTAGCCGGTGCAGTACACGACCACTTCGGCGTGCACCTCGCTGCCGTCGGTGAAGCGGACGCTGTCGCCGTCGAGCGAGGCGATGTTCGGCTTCGGCGCGATCGTGCCGTGGGCGATGCGGTCGAGAATGCGCCCCGAGACGGTGGGGTGCGACTCGCCGAACTTGTGGTCCGGCTTGGGCAGCCCGTAGCGCTCGGGCGGTCCGGTGATCGTCTTGATGGTCTGGTGGATCATGCGCTGACGGATCGCAAACGGCACACGTGGGTTGTTGGGCAGCTGGTCCACCGGCTTGCCGAACACGTACTTGGGGATGATCCACGCCCCTTTTCGCGCCGAGAGGTAGGTGTTGGCGGCCACGTAGGAGGACTCCACCGCGATGTCCATCGCCGAGTTGCCCATCCCAAGGACCACCACATCCTTGCCGGCGAAGATCGAGTTGTCCACATAGGAGTGGGCGTGGAGCTGTTTCCCCGTAAATGTGTCGGCTCCCGGGAAAGCCGGTTCGGGCCAGCGCGGATCCCAGTGATGGCCGTTGGCCACGAGCAGCGCGTCGTAGGAGCGCGTCTCGCCACTGTCGAGCTTGATCTCCCACGTGCCGTCCTCACGCTCACGCGCGTGCTCGACGCCGGTCTCGAACACGATGTGCTCGCGCAAGCCGAAGTGGTCGACGTATTTGTTGAAGTACTCCTTGATGTGCGTGTGGTGCGGAAAGTCGGGGTAGGACGTGGGCATCGGGTAGTCCGCGTAGGCCATGCGCTCGCGCGAGACGTTTATGAACAGGTCCCGGTAAGCCGCCGACATCCCGTTGCGATTGCCGAACACCCAGTTGCCCCCCACCTGGTCTGACTTCTCGTAGCAATCGAAGGGGATTCCGCGGTCCAGCAGCGCCTTGGCGGCGGCGATACCGGACGAGCCCGCGCCGATGATGCAGGCACGCGGCAGGGCGCCCCCGGCGCCATCGCCATTGCTCGAAATCACGCGTCCGTTCTCGGAGGGGCTGGCCACGCAGCCAGTCTATCGCCCCGGCTCAGCGGCGGTACAGTCGTAATCCAACCAACCACCCCAAGGAGGATCGGCGATGAGCACAGCTTCGGGTCCGTTGGACTCCATCAAGCACATCGTGGTGCTGATGATGGAGAACCGCTCGTTCGACCACATGCTCGGGTACCTGGGATTGCCGGGTGGCATCGGGGGAGTGGACGGCATTCAAAACGCCCACGCCAACTTCGACGCCGATGGGAACGAATACAAGCCCTACGCGTATGGCCCAAACGAAACCGCCTTTCACAAGCCAGGGGAACCCTTCGATGAAAGCCTCGACCCCTGCCATTCGCCTTCGTGCGTGGCCGAGCAGCTCTCCGAATTCCAAGGGATCAAGCCGGGCGGGTTCGTCAAGGACTTCATAGAGCAGAAGAAACCCCCGGAGGAGTGGCGACGGCTGCCGATGGGCCACTACACCGCCGAATCTGTCCCCGTCTACGACTTCCTCGCGCGCCAGTTCTGCGTGTGCGACCGGTGGCACAGCTCGATCCCCGGCGACACCTGGCCAAATCGTCTCTACTCGCTCGCCGGCAAGGAAGGCCCCAAAGTCCACTTCGGCCTGCTCGAAGAGCTGGCCGATCTCGTCACAGGGAAAGTACCGAGCATCCCGATCTTCGAGGTTGAAGCTTTCACGCGTTTGCTTGCCGACGAGCAGTGGCGCTGGTACTCCGACGACCCTTCCACCCTGCGCGGCGCCGACAAGCACTACCGCAGCTTCGACCTGCATCGCGACAATTTCGCCTTCTTCGACCGCAAGCTGGTGAGCGAGCTCACCCAAGTCCTCGAGAGCCCGATCACATCGCACGCGAGCTTCATCGATGACGCCGCGACCGGGGGTCTGCGGGAGGTGTCGTGGATCGACCCGAACTTCGTCAACCTGCACACGCTCGACCCTCTCTCAAACGACGACCACCCGCCATCGGACATCCTCGCCGGCCAAGAGCTCGTGCTGGAGTTGTACGACGCCCTCACGAAGACCAAGGACTGGGACGACACACTTCTCGTCGTTTGTTACGACGAGCACGGCGGCTTTTACGACCACGTCAACCCTCCGTCGGTGGACGACGGCTCGGCATACGCCACCTACGGGGTGCGAGTACCGGCGCTCGCGATCGGACCCCGCGTCAAGCGGGAGGTGTCCCATCAGCTGTTTGATCACACCTCGCTCATAAAAACGATTCTGCTGCGCTTCGCCGCCGACCCACAGCAGGCGCTCGCGAAGATGCCCGCGCGCGTGCAGGCGGCTCCCGATCTCGGTGTGCTCCTGCAGGACAAACCACGCGACGACATCCCCGCGCACGACGACCTGCACGCGGTCATCGACACGTGGCGCAACAGGTCGCGCGCGGAACGGCGTGTGAGCGCCACGGGCGGCCCGTCAAGCGCCGCCGATGGCGCTGGACATCGACTCGCACTAACTCACATCCAGAAGGAATTCGCCCTGTTCGTGAGCGCGCTGCGTAAGAAGGGATTGCCGGCAGGGCGCCCGTGAGCGCCCACGGGGACCTCGACACGCCACACTCGGCCGATTGAGATCGCCGCTATTCCGCGGGAACGCCAGGCCCGACGTGCTGCGGCGGGCCCTCGGGGCCTTCGTCTGCGTCCGCATGACCAGCGAGGCCGCCGTCCTGCGGCACCGAGCCGTTCGTAGCGGCACTCAACGCCGGATCTGCTCGCAGGCCGGCCAGATAGCGGTCCACCATCCGGGCGCATTGGCGGCCCTCGTTGATGGCCCACACGATCAGCGACTGGCCACGGCGGGCGTCGCCGGCGGCGAACACACCCTCCACCGAAGTCGTATAGGGCTTGACCGCCTTCACGTTGCCGCGGGGGTCCTTCTCCACACCGAACTGGTCGAGCAGCGGCTGCTCGGGGTGCAGGAAGCCCATCGCAAGCAGCACCAACTGGGCTGGGAGCTCGCGCTCGGTGTCAGGCACCGCGGCGAACGGTGGCGCGGGCTCTGCTTCGGCGATGTGCAGGGCGGACACGTTGCCGTGCTCGTCGCCTGTGAAGCGGGCGGTGGTGACCGAGTAGTCCTGCTCCCCCACTCCCGCCGTACGGGCCTCCTCCATCGCGTAGGAGAGGCGGTACTTCTGCGGCCACTCCGGCCAAGGCGTGCGCTCGTCGGGACGATGCTCGGGGGGCTCCGGGAGGAGCTCGAGCTGGACGATTGAAAGGGCACCCTCACGCAGCGAGTTGCCCACACAGTCGGCGCCAGTATCTCCCCCACCGATCACCACCACGTGCTTGCCCTTCGCGGTTATCTGCTCGCCAACCACCGGTTGGGCGACCGTGGGCTCGGGACCATGCTCACTCGCCACCCAGCGGTTGCGCTGGTAGAGATAGTCCATGGCGAAGTGGATCCCCCCCAGCTCCCGGCCGGGAGCGGGCAGGTCGCGGGGGACGCGCGAGCCGGTGGCGAGCACAATCGCGTCAAAGCGGTCTTTGAGCTCCTCGACCGTAATGTCAACGCCGACGTCAACGCCGCAACGCAGCTCCACGCCCTCGGCGATGAGCTGCTCCACGCGCCGCTCAACGACGGTCTTCTCGATCTTGAAGTCGGGCACACCGAAGCGCACAAGCCCGCCGGCGGCCTCATCGCGCTCGAACAGCGTCACCTTGTGCCCCGCGCGGCGCAGCTGCTGGGCGGCCGCCATACCGGCGGGACCCGACCCGATCACCGCCACGGACTGGCCGGTCTCGCGGCGGGGGGGCTCAGGCTTGACCCACCCTTCCTTGAAGGCACGGTCGATGATCGAGTGCTCGATCTGCTTGATCGTGACCGAGTCGCCCTCGCGGATCTCGAGCACACACGCGGCCTCACACGGAGCGGGGCATAGCCGGCCGGTGAAGTCGGGGAAGTTGTTGGTGGCGTGAAGCTGGGCGATCGCCTCCTGCCAGCGGTCGCGGTAAACGAGGTCGTTCCAGTCGGGGATGAGGTTGCCGAGCGGGCACCCGTTGTGGCAGAACGGGACACCGCATTCCATGCAGCGGGCGCCCTGGTCGCGTAGCTCCTCGACCGGACGCTCGGCGACGAACTCGCGGTAGTCGCCAGCGCGCTCGCGCGCGTCGCGGTAAGTGACGCCGTGGCGCTCGATCTGAAGGAACCCGCCGAGCTTGCCCATCAGGCCGCCACTCCCTCTGACTCCTCTTCGGCCTCGGCCAGTTCGCGCAGGACGCGCTTGTAGTCGTGGGGCATCACCTTCACGAAGGCGCCCGCTGCGAGCAGCGCCTCGAAGCGGTCGAGCACGTCACGGGCGACCGGCGAATCTGTGCGACGGGCGTGCTCCTCGATCGTCGCCCGCAGCTCGATGGCGTCGGCTTGGGAGATCTCATCGAAGCCCACCATGCCCATGTTGCAGCGCGAGGGGAACTCGCCGTTCTCATCGAGCACGTAGGCGATCCCGCCGCTCATGCCGGCGGCGAAGTTGCGCCCAGTGGCACCCAGCACCACCACGCGGCCGCCGGTCATGTACTCGCAGCCATGGTCGCCCACGCCCTCCACCACGGCGGTGGCGCCCGAGTTGCGCACGGCGAAACGCTCGCCGGCGAGACCCCGGAAGAAGGCACGACCGGATGTGGCCCCATAGAGCACTGTGTTGCCGATGATGACGTTCTCCTCCGCTACGAAATGCTCGCCCACATCACGTGATGGACGTACCGAGACGACGCCGCCGGAGAGGCCCTTGCCGGTGTAGTCGTTGGTGTCACCCTCCAGCTCGAAGGTGACGCCCGGGGCGAGCCAGCCACCAAAGCTCTGGCCGGCCGAGCCGCGGAAGCGGACGTGGATGGAGTCGGGCGGAAGTCCCTGCGCGCCACGGGCGCGGGCGATGTGGCTTGAGAGGATGCCCCCCACGCAGCGGTTGACGTTGCGGATCGGCAGGTCTATCTCCACTCTCTCCCTCGCGCGCGCGCGCGAATCACTCGTTTTCGCAACACCATCAACCGATGCCTCCGCCAGCAAGGCCTCGTTGCCGGAAGCCTTGATGACAGCCTGTGAGCGCTTTACGAGCTCCCAGTCGAGCGCGTCGTCAAGCACCGCCGGGGGAGGCTTGATGCGGTGGCGAGGAGCGCCCTCAGGAAGCTCGATGTGGGCGAGGATGTGGGCGAGGTCCACGCCACGGGCCTTCCAGTGCTCGATCGCGTCCTGCGCGCCGAGCAGATCGACGCGGCCGATCGCCTCGTCCAGGGTACGCAAGCCGAGCGAGGCGAGGATCTCGCGCACTTCCTCGGCGACGAAGAAGAAGAAGTTGACAACGTGCTCGGGGCGGCCCTTGAAGCGCTTGCGCAGCTCGGGGTCCTGCGTGGCGATACCGACCGGGCAGGTGTTCAAATGACAGGCGCGCATCATGATGCACCCGGTGGCGATCAGGGGGGCGGTGGAGAAGCCCATCTCATCGGCGCCGAGCATCGCGGCGATGACGACGTCGCGGCCGGTCTTCAGCTGGCCGTCGGTCTGCACCACGATGCGGGAGCGCAGGTCGTTGAGCAAGAGCGTCTGTTGGGTCTCGGCGAGGCCGATCTCCCACGGGACGCCCGCCGCCTGGATCGAGGAGAGCGGCGATGCGCCGGTACCGCCATCGTGGCCGGCGATGAGCACACGGTCGGCGTTGGCCTTGGAGACGCCCGCGGCCACCGTTCCCACGCCGACCTCAGAGACGAGCTTGACCGATACCTGCGCGCTGGGGTTGGAGCAGCGCAGGTCGTAGATCAGCTGCTTTAGATCCTCGATCGAGTAGATGTCGTGGTGGGGCGGCGGAGAGATGAGCCCCACGCCGGGGGTGGTGTGGCGGATCGAGCCGATGTAGGCGTCCACCTTGTGGCCGGGCAGCTGGCCACCCTCTCCCGGCTTTGCGCCCTGGGCCATCTTGATCTGTAGCTCGTCGGCGTTGACGAGGTAGTGGATCGTGACCCCGAAGCGGCCGGAGGCGACCTGCTTGATCGCCGAGCGGCGGCGGTCGCCGTTGGGGTCGGGGGTGAAGCGGGAGGGGTCCTCCCCACCCTCGCCCGTGTTGGAGCGCCCGCCGAGCCTATTCATGGCGATCGCAAGTGTCTCGTGAGCCTCGCGGGAGATGGAGCCGAGGCTCATCGCGCCGGTGCAGAAGCGCCGTACGATCTCCTTCGCCGGCTCGACCTCCTCCAGCGGGATTGACTCCGAGTGTCCGGCGCCGATCCTGAGCAGCCCACGCAGCGTGGCCTTCCGCGCCGCGTCGTCGTTCACCGCGGCCGCGTATTCACGGTACTTGGCGAAGGCGGGGCTGTCGCGCACCTCGCTACCTGCATGAGCGTCGCCCGCGAGCGCGGCGGTGACGTTGCCGTTGGCGGAGCGCACCGCGTGCTGCACGAGCGCGATCGTCTCGGGGTTCCACATGTGGTGCTCGCCGTCGCGCCGCCATGCGTAAACGCCACCCACGGGAAGCAGATCGTCATGCGGAGCGGGATAGGCCCGCGCGTGGCGCTCCAGGGCCTCGGTTGCGAGCACGTCGAGCCCGACGCCGCCGATGCGCGAGGCGGTGCCCGTGAAGTGGCGATCGATCAAAGCCGGCTCCAGGCCCACCGCCTCGAATATCTGGGCGCCACGGTAGGACTGGATCGTTGAGATCCCCATCTTGGAGATCGTCTTGAGGAGGCCCTTGCCGATCGCCTTCACCGTGTTCTGGGCGGCCTGCTCAGGGGAGAGCGGCGCAGCAGGCGTGCCGTTGTTGGCGGGCACCACGATCCGCCCTTGCGCCACGAGCTCGTCAAGTGTCTCGAGCATCACGTAGGGGTTGATGGCGCTCACGCCATAGCCGATGAGCGTGGCGAAGTGGTGGACCTCGCGGGGCTCGCCCGACTCGAGCGCGATGCCGGCGCGCAGACGGGTGCCCTCGCGCACGAGATGGTGGTGAACCGAGGACACGGCCAGCAGCGAGGGGATCGGCGCGCGCTTCGGCCCCACGAGGCGGTCGGAGAGGATGATGATGTTGACCCCCTCGGCGATCGCCTCGTGCGCTTCACGGCAGACCCGCTCGAGCGCCTTGCCCATGCCGGCGGGGCCGTCAGAGACGCGCCAGGTGATGTCAAGCGTGCGCGAGGAGAAGATGTCGTGAGAGATGTGCCGCAGGGTCTCGAGCTCGCGGTTGAGCAGGATCGGCTGGTCGAGCTCGAGCTTGTGGGCGTGCTCGGGGGTCTCGTCGAAGAGGTTGCGCTCGGTGCCGAGGCTCGTGGAGAGGCTCATCACGATTTCCTCGCGGATCGGGTCGATCGGAGGGTTGGTGACCTGGGCGAAGAGCTGCTTGAAGTAGGAGAACAGCGGCGGAGCCTGGTCGGAGAGCACCGCCAGCGACAAGTCGTTGCCCATCGAGCCGATCGGCTCGGCACCGTCGCGGGCCATTGGCTCCAGCAGCACGCGCAGGTCCTCCTGGGTGTAGCCGAACGCGCGCTGGCGGGTGTGTAGCGGCTGGTCTGAGAGCGTCACCTGCTCGGAGGGCTCCATCTCGGCGAAGCGGACCGCGTTGCGGGCGTACCACTCGCCGTAGGGCTGTTGGGTCGAGATGCGGTGCTTGACCTCGCCGTCATCTACAACGCGGCCCTGCTCGAGGTCAACCAAGAAGAGCTTTCCGGGCTGCAAACGTCCGAGGCGCACCACTTCCTCCGGTGGGACGTCGAGCAGCCCGGCCTCCGAGCCCAGCACGACGTGACCGTCCTTGGTGATGACCCAGCGGCCGGGGCGCAAGCCGTTGCGGTCGAGCGTGGCGCCCACGACGCGGCCGTCGGTGAAGGCGACCGACGCGGGCCCGTCCCATGGCTCCATCAGGCAGGAGTGGAAGGCGTAGAAGCCCTTCAGCTCATCCGGCAGGTCGTCCCTGTTGCGGTAGGCCTCGGGGATCATCATCATCACCGCGTGCGGGAGCGAGCGGCCGGCGAGCATGAGCAGCTCGAGCACGTTGTCGAACGTGGCGGAGTCGGAGTTGCCCTGGGTCACGACCGGGAGGATCTTCTTGAGGTCATCCCCGAACAGCTCGCTCGAGATCTCGGACTCGCGGGCGCGCATCCAGTTGACGTTGCCCATCACGGTGTTGATCTCGCCGTTGTGGCAGATGACGCGATAGGGGTGGGCGAGCTCCCAGCTGGGGAAGGTGTTGGTGGAGAAGCGCGAGTGCACCAGCGCCAGCGCGCTCTTGCAGCGCTCGTCCTGTAGATCCGGGTAGAAGGCGGCAAGCTGGTTTGAGATCAGCATGCCCTTGTAGTTGAGGGTGCGCGAGGAGCTGGAGGTGACATAGAAGCCGGCGTCCACGTCCTCGGAGGCGTGGACCGCCTGCTCGCACACGCGCCTGATCACATACAGCTTGCGCTCGAAGGCGTCCTGGTCGAGCCCTTCGGGCGCCCCCACGAAAAGCTGGCGGATGTGGGGGCGGCAGGCCGCCGCCGTCGCACCGGTGTTCTCAGGGCAGACAGGTACGTCGCGCCAGCCGAGCAGGCGCTGCCCCTCCTCGGCCACGGTCCGCTCGAGCAGCCCCTCGATCCGCTCGCGCGCGGTGGTGTCGGTGGGGAGGAAGCACATCAGCACCCCGTAGGAGCCCACCGGAGGCAGCTCGAAGCCCGCTACAGCCCGCAAAAGCTCGTCGGGCATCTGCATCAGGATCCCCGCGCCGTCGCCGGTGAGGGGATCGGCGCCGGAGGCACCCCGGTGCTCGAGGTTCTCCAGTGCCCGCAGGGCACGCGTGACCACCTCGTGCGTTGGGAGATTGTCCAGGCGCGCGACCATCCCCACGCCGCACGCGTCGTGCTCATAGCGAGGGTCGTAGAGTCCAGCGGCCTGTGATGGCAATGTTTGCGAAGTCATATGAGTGCTGCCTTCGGGCAACGCGTCCCCACGGGGATCGCGGCGCCATCTCGGGCATGAGGGGTCGGCACCTGAGGCGGAGAGGAAAGCGTAGCATCGCGACGGCCCAGGAAGTCAACTTGGAGGTGTGAAATCTGTCCGTGGCGGGGATCATTATTGGCGAGACAGCAAGCCACACCGGCAACGCAGACCGCCGCGGAGAGGCAATGACGCCTGACATGGAGCTCGCGCTATCGGCGCGGGCGGAGAACATCGCGATTGTTCGCCACGCCCTCGGCGGCTTCGGCGAAGCTTTTGCGGTATCGGAGCCCAAGCTCGCGGACATCAGGCTGGCCGTAACGGAGGCTTGCGCGAACGTGGTGGTGCACGCCTACCCGGGCGGCGAGGAGGGCCCTATGGAGATCCTCGCCAGCATGGACGAGGGGGAGTTGACCGTGCTCGTGCGCGACCGGGGACGGGGGATCAGGCCCCGCTCTGACAGCCCGGGGCTCGGCTTGGGGCTGTCTTTGATCGCGGCGCTCGCTGAGCAGGTGCAGCTCGGCCAAGACAACGAGGAGCACACAGAGGTACGGATGACCTTCGCGCTGGACGACGCCATGTCCTTGACCGGAGTGGCGCCCAGCTTGAACGGACAGCCCGCGTGAACGGCCTGACCACGCGCGAGCGAGAGCGACTTACCGCCGGCGGGGTAACCCGGCTGCGTCTGGCGAGCGGCCCCGCCCTGGGACCTGTGCTGTGCCGGGTGGTGTCGATGGTGCTCACCCGCGCCGACTGGCCGGTGGACCGGCTCGACGACGCGATGTTGGTGTGCGATGCGTTGTGCGCTCACGCGCCCGCGTACGGGAGCGACGGGCGTCTCACGTTCAGCCTTCGGGCCGACGAGTGGGAAGCAGAGCTGCGCGTTCACGACCTCGACCGGGAGGACGCGGAGGCGCTCCTACGAGACACGATGCTGCCGGTGGTGGGCAATGTGCTGGAGCAGGTCGCGGATCGCGTGTCGGTGCGGGCCGATGAGGACAGCGCACGCGCTCAGCTCGTGATCGCGCTCAGCTCGAGCTAGCGCCGACGCCCACGCGGTCCTCGCCGGAGTGCACGGAGGCCTTCTCGAGGCTCGCTTCAAGCGCTTTCATCAAGTCTCCGGATTCGGGCGGGGGCTCGGGGTTGGGCCCCAGCTGCAGTGGCTCACCGGCGGCCTTGCGGTCGACGAGATCGAGCACGGCCTCGCGGAAGTCGTCCTGGTAGCGGTCGATGTCGAAGGGCGCCGCCACCGAGGCGACCAGCCGGCAAGCGACCTCGAGCTCGCGCTCGTCAACCTCCCCCTCCACCGCCTCCAACTCGCGCAGGCCGATCGTGGGGTTGACCTCTTCGCCATAGCTCATCGTGAGCAACAGCAGCGCGTTGTCACGCGGACGGATCGCGACGAGCCGTTCTTTGGAGCGCATCACGATGCGGCCGATCGCCACCTTGTGGGTGTCGCGCATCGCGTTGAGGAGCAGTCGGTAGGGGTGGGCTCCGCCGGGGCCGGGCACCAGGTGGTAGGGACGGTCGAAGTAGATCGGGTCGATCTCCTCCAGCTCGACGAAGTCCTCGACCTGGATCGTGCGGGTGAACAGCGGCTCCAGCGCGGCAAGCTCGCTCGCCTCGACGGGGACGTAGCGGTCGGGGGCGATCTCGTAGCCCTTGACGATCTCCTCCAAAGGGATCTCTTCACCGTCGAGCGAGCACACATGCTTCTGGTGGATGCGCCCAGAGTCGAGCGCGTGGATCTGGTGGAAGCGGACCGTCTTGCGCGTGACGGCGCTGTAGAGCTTCACCGGGACGCTCACCAAGCCGAAGCTGAGCGTCCCCATCCACATTGCTCTTGGCATCTGGGTACATGTTGACTCCTAAATGAGACGATGTCAAGCCTTATGGTCAACAGGCTGGCCCGGCGCGCTGGGCCGCGCCACCCGAGCCGGCTCCACGGTCTCTCAGGCCGTGGAGCCGGCGCTCACCCGCAGGCGGGAGAGGGCCTGGCGGATGAGACGGGAGACCTGCATCTGGGAGACGCCGATGCGCTCGCCGATCTCGGCCTGGGTGAGGTCGTCTGAGAAGCGCAACCGCAGCACTGTTCGCTCACGCTCGGTGATACCCGCCATCAGCGGCTCCAGGGTGGCGCGTTCCTCGGCGCGGTCGTAGCCTTGATCTGTCGACCCGATCGTCTCGGCGACGCTTTCGCT
This sequence comes from uncultured Solirubrobacterales bacterium, assembly GCA_963702905.1. GTDB lineage: Bacteria > Actinomycetota > Thermoleophilia > Solirubrobacterales > Solirubrobacteraceae > Palsa-744. The sequence continues at coordinate 1,857,651 of OY969769.1, read as the reverse complement.
CTCGTCCTCGCGCGACGAGCGGGGCACATCGAGCGAGGAGGCGCGGTAGGCGCCCATCGCCTCCAACGCCTCCAGCACCTGCTCCTCGGAGACCTCAACCGCGCGAGCCACGTCCCCCACCGACGGGGAGCGGCGGCGGCCATGCGACAGGCGGGTGACGGTCTGGTCGACCCGTAGGGCCAGCTCCTGGAGGTCGCGAGGGACGCGCACCGACCAGGTGCGGTCGCGGAAGTGGCGCTTGAGCTCGCCCAGGATGGTGGGGACCGCGTAGCTCGAGAACATCACCTCACGGGAGCAGTCGAAGCGATCGACCGCCTTGAGCAGGCCGATGGAGGCGACCTGGATGAGATCCTCGATCGGCTCGTCGGTGTGCTGGTAGCGACGAGCCAGACGGCGGGCGAGCGGCAGGTAGCGGTCGATCAGAAGCTCGCGTGCACGAGCGTCGCCCCCGGAGCGCATACGGACGAACAGCTCACGGTCGGGCAGGACCGACAGCGCTTGGGTGTCGGCTGAGGTTGACCTTTGCGTAGCTGTGGCCATCCACTCCTCCTGCCTCGTGGGCTACGCCCGAGTGCGGAGCCCTGCGATTCGGAGTCTTGAGCCTATCCCCTTATCGGCCAGATTCCAATGTGGCGGATTGCGAACGCATCGTGTGGGTTTCCCCCCACGAGCACAAACCGCCACGACCGGGGCACGTGAGACATATCTCCCGGTGTGGCGAGGGGGTGACGGCAAAGCCGCGCGAGCGCGCTTCCTCGACGCGCGCGAGCAGCCGTTGGCGCAACTCGTGTCGCTCGTCTGCGAGGAAACGCACCGTCGCCCACTGCTCGGGGCGTTCCAGAAACCAGTGCGCGACCTCTACCTCGCGGGCGCCGTCCTCGATGGCGGCGAGCGCGTAGAGCAGGCGCTGGAAGCCATAGTCGCGCTCAACGAGCGCCTCGATGTCCTCGTCGGGGGAGAGCCTGTCGCTCTTGTAGTCCACGATCAACACGGCGCCCCCGGGTTGCTCCACGACAAGGTCGAGGAAACCTGTGACCAGCGGCTCAGAGGGGGAGAGCGAGAAGGCGAAGGGGTGCTCACGGCGCGCACGCCGGGTCGCACGCAGCAGTCGTGCGGGCTCAGCGGCGAGCGCTCCGGCGATGAGCATGGCGATCTCCTTGCGCTCCCGACCTCCCATGTGTACACCGAGGCGGAGTGCGACGCGCGCGACATCCTCCACGGATGGGGGGGCGGGCCGAGCGAAATCGACTGACTCGAGCAGCATGTGGACGATGGTGCCGCGCACCCGCGCCTCCAACCCGTCCTCATCGTCCCCCGCGCCCGCAACCGCGCGCCTCTCTGGTAGTCGCAGGACGCGTTCGAGGTAGTAGCGGTAGCCGCACCGCTCCAGCTCCGCCAGCGAGCTGTAGCTCATAGTGGAATCTGGATCGTCAAGCGGGGTCGGTGGGAGGCTCCCCCGCGTAGCTTGCCCCTCCCGTCTCGCCACGGGCGAGCTCGCGGAGGGACACGAAGGCACGAGATCCAAGGAGCCCGACTCGCTCGTGGTGGGTGGGGTCGCCTGCGCCACGGGCGCGAGGGGCGGTGGGGAATCTGTGGCCGCTTCGCGGGGATCGAACAGCGGAGCCTGGTCGGAGGGGGTGGGTGCGTTGAAGACACAACGCACGCGCAACCCATCCCCCAAATCCACCTCGAGGGCGCCCGGACGCTCCACTGAGGCCGCAAGCGAAGGGGCGTCGGGTACGAGCGCGGGGGCCAGCCAGGCAATCGGAGCGACACCCGGCTTCGGGGTGGGCCAGCGCTCGAAGGGGACGGCGCCGCTCAGCAGCAAGCGGTTCTCGGCGCGGGTGCAGGCGACGTAGAGCACCCTGTCCTCCTCCTCTTCCTGCGCGGCGCGGCGCTCGTCCCGCAGCTGCTCGTAGTGAAGCGCGGGCACGGGCTCGGGAGTCGTGAGCGAGAGCAGCCGCAGCCCCACACGATCGGTGGCGGCGTCCACCAGCAGGTCGGGCTGGCGCAGATTCGGGTCGCGGCCGAGATCGGCGACGCACACCACAGGGAACTCCAGCCCCTTCGCCGCGTGGATGCTCATCAAGCGCACCGCGTCGAGCTCTCCGTCGGCGACAGGAGCATCGGGCTCACGACCGCCGAGCGCGCCTTCGACGTGCGCGATGTGATCGAGGAAGCGACGCAAATCGCGGCCCTCCCGCGCTTCGAAGTCGCGTGCGAGACGGATGAGCTTGTGGATGTTCGCCAGGCGACGCTCTCCCCAGTTGAGGGTGAGCACGTGCGCCTCGTACCCGGTGGCGGCGACAACCCGTCGCAAAAGCACTGGGAGGGGGTGCAGCGGCAGGGTGGAGCGCTCGGCGACGAACAGCTCGCGGAATGCGGCCACGCGGGAGAGGTCTTGCGCCGGGAGCACACGGTCGAGCGTCTCCGAGGAGTCGACCATCGCCTGCCACACCCCTCCTCCGCTCTCGCGTGTGGCACGGGAGATGAGCGCGAGGCCGTCGCTTGAGACGCCCACCAACGGGGAGGCGAGGGTGGAGTAGAGCGCGAGCTCGTCGAGCGGGTTGGCGAGCGCACGCAGCCACGCAACCAAGTCCCCCACCTGCTGATGGCTCCAAAAGCCCCCCACCCCCGCGAGCGTGCGCAAGCCGAGCCGGCGCAGCGCGGTCTCGTACACGGGCATGTCGGAGAGGGCGCGCAACAACACCACGATCTCCCCTGCCCGCGCCTCCCCGCCCCCGACCAGCTCTGAGATACGGGCCGCGAGCAAACGTGCCTCCGCCTGGCGCCAGGGCGTGGCGTCGGGCAGTCCCTCAAGCTCCTCGTCCACCGGCAGCGACTCCCAACCGCGCTTGTCGCAGAGCAACAGCTCGACGATGGGGGAGTCCTCCTTTTTTTGGGATACCCGCATCGTGCGAAGCGGGATGAACCTCTCCCCCATGCGCGTTGCGAACAGGCGAGCGACCGCGGTGAGGATCGCCGGACGGCTACGGAAGTTGGCGGTGAGCGCGAGGCTCGCCCCCCGCTCCCCAAGCTGGGCGCGGCGCTCACGGAAGAGCTTCACGTCGGCGTGGCGGAAGCTGTAGATCGACTGGAGCTCGTCTCCGACTGTGAAGAGGTTGTCACGGTCGAGCGCCCTGAGGATCTCCAGCTGGCGGGGGTTGGTGTCCTGGAACTCGTCCACCATCAACAGCTCGAAGCGGGTGGCCCAGGTCTCGCGCACGTCCCCGCGGTGGAGCATGTCGCGGGTGAGCAGCTCGAGGTCGTCGAAATCGAGTACCCCCCGTGCGTGCTTGCGTTGGGTGTAGGTGTCGCCGAAGCGCTTCACGAGCTCGCCGATCAGCTCGCACACCTTCTCCGCCTCGTCCTCGCGTTCGGTCGAAGACGCCGGCTCCTCTTGCCACAGTTGCGCTTGCACGGGGGTCTCCAAAACCCTTGCTTTTGTCCGCCCGTCCCGGGGCAGTCGTGGCTGCGCCTGCCCCTGGGAGCGCAGCTGGGCGTAGGCCCCCATCACCATCGTGCGCAATGGGTCGGGGCCGTAGGCGGCCACCAGATCCACCGCCTCGGGGCGATCCCCTGCGACGAAGCTCGTGAGCGCGTCTGCGAACGCGAGGGTGCGCAGGCGGTCGGCGAAGCTCTCCTCCAAGATCTGAAAGCCCGGCTCCACCCCAGCCTGGAGGGGGTGGATGCGCAGCAACCGCGCACAGAAGCCGTGGAAGGTGCTGACGAATGCCGCCTCCGCGTCCCGGGCGGCCTCGCGCTCGCCAAGCTCCAGCAGGCGTGCTCTCACCCGCTCGCGCAGCTCCCCCGCGGCACGCTCGGTGAAAGTGATCGCGAGGATCCGCCCTGGCGAGACCCCATCGACGCGGACCGCCCGCACGAAGCGCTCCACCAACACAGAGGTCTTGCCGCTGCCCGCCCCCGCGGCGAGCAGCAGCGAGCCCTGGCGGCGCTCTGCCGCCAGCTCTTGCTCGTCGGTGAGCGTGCGCTCGCTCACTGCTCACACCTGCAGATGGTGGGATAGGAGCAGCCACCGTTGTAGGCGCAGCTGTCAGGCCGTGGCTCGAGCCCGCCCGCTTTGGCCTCGGCGGCGGCGGTGCGGGCGGCCGTGACGCACGCCTCCAACATCTCCTCCATCTGCTCGTGTGGGAGCTTGTCGGTGCGCACCACCTCCAGCTCCACGTTGCTGTCGGCGTCAAGCACCCCCCGCGCCCGCAGCTCCCTGCCAGCCAGCGGTTGGTAGAAGCCCCCCGCCGCGCGTGCCCCGAGCAGCTGCTCGACCACGCGCATGTAGAGCGCCACCTGGAAGGCATTGTCGCTCGTCCACCTCGCGCCCGGCGGGGCGGCGCGGCCCTTGTAGTCGTACACCACCGCCTCCCCGTCCGAGCCCGTGTCAACGCGGTCGATGCGCCCGCGCAACATCACCCCCTCGCCGAGATCGAGCGGTGGGAGATCCCCCTCCTCGAAGCCGAACCCAAGCTCGAGGTGGGTGGGCTCGAGCGGGCTCGCCTGCTCGGCGGCATGGTCGAGGTAGCGCTCGAGGTCCACCCCGAGCCGTCTGCGCGCCCCCGCCAGGCGCTCCGGGGCCCGCGTGAGCGGGTGCTGGGGCTCAAGCTCCACGAGGGCATCGCGCAACAGCCGCTTTGCCTTGCCCACGCTCGCCGGCATGAGCCGGGCGGAGCCCGTCCGTGCGCGCAACTCCTCAAGCGTCTGCTTGAGCGCTGCGTGGGCGAGCGCTCCGCGCGCGATCGGCTCGGGGTCGGGGTCGAAGTCGGCAAGGCGCAACAACCGCTCGACGAACCACTTCACCGGGCATCCAGTCCAGCTCTCGAGCGAGGACGCCGACCACAGCGCGCGTGCTCCCAGCTCGCCGAGCACCGCCTCGTGGCGCAGGGGGTCGATCGTGGCGGGACGCACACCCTGCGATGCGCCCGTGAGGGCCACCTCACGCGAGGCCATCGTCCCCGCCGGCTCGCCTGGCCCCGGCCAGCCGGCGGCGCCCGCGTGGCGGCGCTTGACGGTCTCTCCCAACGCGGGGTCGAACAGGTCGCAGATGTCCTCCAAGAAGAGCGAGGGGGCAAGCGGCATGCCGTCCTCTCCGGCGACGTGCCAGCTCAGCGTGAGACGCTCCTCCGGTCGCGAGGCGAGCGCGTACAGCAGATATCGCTCGGCGGCGAGCGCATCGGGCTCACCCCGCAGCACCAGCCCCGAGGCTTCGGCGAGACCGCGGCGTTGCTCGTCGGCGAGCAGCGGGTGGGGAGTGGCGGGAGCGGGGAACACCCCCTCCCGCATGCCACAGACGAACACCATCCGCACACGGCGCGCCCTCAAGGAGAGTGGATCCACGACCGCCACCCGCTCCGGCCCCGGGGGCTCTCCACCATCGAGCTCCAGACGCTCCAGCGCTTCGATCAGATCCGTAGTCGTGGGAGCGAGCCCAGGCACAGCGCGGGAGATGTCGCGCAGATCCTCAAACGCCCGTCTGCCACCGGTGAGCGCACGGGCCTCGTACAGCTCGTCGTCTTCAGCGAGCACGATGGCGATGGAGCGGCGGGGGGCGTGAAAGAGTCGCTCCAGCTCGGCCACGAGCACGTCGGCGAGGGCTGGAACGCCTGCTTCGGACGCCTCGCGCACGCGGTCGATCCGGTCCAAGGGCCAGCGCTCTTCCTCCCACATCTCCCGCGCGCCGGCGGCCGAGAGCGCGCCCGCGCGGCGCGCGCTCGCCTCCAGCCGATCGGCGAGCTCGGGGCGGTCGAGCACACCGGGGGCGCGTAGCCACGCGAGCAGGTCGGCCAGCTCGCCGTCTCCTCGCGCGCAGCGCAGCAGCCCGAGCAGCCCGCGCCCTATCGCGGTATCGGCGAACCGCACGCGGTGGCGCATCGAGTAAGGGATGTCGAACGCCGTGAGCACTTCGCCAAGCAGTCCCGCGATCTTCTCCGGGGAGCGGTGGACGATGGCGATGTCGGCGGGGGGCACGCCATCGTCGAGCAGTGCGCGCACCTCGCCCGCGACCAGCTCGAGCTCGGCCCTGGGAGAGCCTCCCTCCAAGAGCCGCACAGCGTCCCCCGGGGCCACGCGCACGGGGTTGTCGGTGAGCAGCGAGCGCTCGATGTGGTGGAGCGCCTCGCGTGAGTCCTCCGCGTAATACTCCGCGCGCGGCTCAAGCTCGGTGTGCGCGTCGGCGAGCGGCCGGAGCCGCTGAAACGTGGCGGCGCGTCCGGCGAACACCACCCTTCCCGGCTCGTAGGCAAGCGACACAGTGACAGGCGCCCCGACCACCCCGCCGAGCGTGTCGATCGCATCGAGCTGCAGCTCGGTGAGATCGTCAAAACCGTACAGCAGCACCGGGGTGGCTTCCCACCGCTTGGGCTCGCGACGCAGCGCGTCGAGCGCGCGGGTGACGCGCAGCTCGCGGTCGGCGCGGCGCATCTTTGCAAGAGCCTCGTGGTAGCGCTCGTAGATCGTGCACACCCGCTCGAGCGTGGCGGGAGCGTCGCCCCACGCGCGCAGTGCGCCGCGCAGGCGCGCAGGCGTGACGCGCTGGGTCTCGAGCTCGGCGACCAGCCGCGCGAGCGCGCTCGCAAGGCCCGGGCGAGCGTCGGCGATACGCCCCAACAACCGCTCGCGCGCAAGCGGACCGATCACGGGTTCGACGAGACCGGCGCGTGAGACAAGCTCGCCGAGGAGCCCCTCGAAGCGCTCCACCCGCACACCGAGCGCCAGGCCGGCCTCCGCCAGCTCGCGCCGATAGCGGGCCTGGTCGGCGTGGGTGGGGACGACAAGCAAGGGGGTCTCGCCGTGGGCGACGTGCGCGCGCACGGCCTCCAGCACGACATTCGCCTTGCCTGCGTTGGCGGGTCCGGTTACGAGGGAGATGGGCACACAACCCATCCTCCCGCACACCCCCGACGGCGCCCGATTCGCCTTGATGGCCCCTTGATGTACACCGACCGTTGCGCGGGTCCAACCCAGCCCGGGCCAGGTGCGCCCGCCGAGCCGCTCAGGTCTACCGCTTGCCCTACGCCGCGTTCGCGGCCACGGTCTCCTCACTGCCCGAGCTCTCAGCCACGGCCTCCACCTCGGCCTCGGCCTCCACCTCGGCGTCCGGCGGCTTGGCGCCCTCCTTGGCCCACGGCTCGTTGAACTCGACGCGCCATTTTCCCTCCGGGTCCTGGCTCAGCGCCAGATGGGCACGGAAGGAGCGGCCGGAGCGCGCTTTGAAGCCCGAGACCGCGCGTGCGGTCTGGCCGCTTGCGATCAGCTCGCGTGCGATCGCGATCGAGAGCTGCTTGCCTGACTTGCCCTTCCAGATCACGAACCCGCACCCTGGATCGTCGCGCGCCCAGCAGGAGTAGCCCTTGCGGTTCTCTTTGATGTCGTGCCCGCACACCGGACAGGGACCAAGGTTGGCGCGCGGGATACGCACGTCCTTGAGTTTCTCGTCGAGCTCTTTGACGGTGAGCTCGGCGAAGCCGGCGATGTCGCCCATGAACTTCTCGCGCGAGTCCTCCCCACGCTCGATCTTGTCGAGGCGGTGCTCCCACTGGCCGGTCATGTCTGGGGAGGTGAGCGCGTGCTCACCAAGCAGACGCACCACGTTCAGCCCCTTCTCGGTGGCAACGAGCGAGCGGGCCTCGCGTTCGATGTAGCCCACCTGGATCAACCGCTCGATGATGGCGGCGCGGGTGGCGGGGGTGCCGATCCCCGACTCCTTCATCGCCTCACGTATCTCATCGTCATCGACGAGCTTGCCGGCGGTCTCCATCGCGCCCAGCAGCGATGCGTCGCTGTAGCGCCGCGGCGGCTTGGTTTCCTTGCGCTCGGAGGCGATCTCGAGCGTCTGCACCGTCTCGTCCTTCTCGAGCTTCGGCAGCTGCTGGTCGACGCCCTCGTCTTCCTCGGCGGCGGACTTCGCCTCCGAGGGCATCTGCCCGTAGACACCACGCCAGCCGGGCACGAGCAGGAGCTTGCCGCGCGTGCGGAACACGCAGCCGCCGGCGTCGGCGCCTGCGGGGAGCACCGTGGTCTCCACGCGGGTGTTCTCGAACACCGCCTCGGGGTGGAAGACGGCGAGAAAGCGTCGCACCACCATGTCGTAGACACGTTTGTCGTCGTCGCCCATGCGGTCAACGTCATGTTGGGCCTTGGTGGGGATGATGGCGTGGTGGTCGGTGACCTTCTCGTCGTTCACCACCCTCGCGAGTGGGAGCACGTCGAGGACGGTGACGTAGGCGGCAGCCTTCGCGTACTCGCTCTGGCCACCAACCAGCTCGGCGGTGGGCTTGATCTCCTCCACCATGTCGGTCGTGAGGTAGCGGGAGTTCGTACGGGGGTAGGTGAGCGCCTTGTGCTCCTCGTACAGGCGCTGGGCGGCGGCGAGCGTGCGGCGCGCCGAGAAGCCGTAACGGGTGTTCGCGTCGCGCTGGAGGCTCGTGAGGTCGTAGAGCATCGGGGCGCGCTCGCGCTGCTCCTTCTTCTCGAGCTTGGTGATCGTGCCCTGCTTGCCCTCACACGCCTCGACGATCGCGAGTGCCTCTTGCTCCGTGGCGATGCGGGGCTTTGCGCCCATGTGGAAGCGACCCCCGTAAGCGCGGGCACCGTCGGACCCTTCGTCGTCAGGGGCCTCGCCGTTGGGTGGCCCGGCATCGAACTTGGCGTCCACCAGCCAGTAGGGCTCGGGCACAAACGCCTTGATCTCTTCCTCGCGGCGCGCGACGATGGCGAGCGTGGGCGTTTGCACGCGCCCGAGCGACACCGCCCCGTCGAAGGAGGATTTCAAGCGGATGGTGGCGGCGCGGGTGGCGTTCATGCCGACGATCCAGTCGGCCTCAGAGCGCGAGCGGGCGGCCTGCTCGAGCAGGGCGTAGTCCTCGGCCGGGCGCAGCGCCTCGAACGCCTTCTTCATGGCGGCGGTGGTCATCGAGTTCAGCCACAACCGCTGGACGGGCTTCTTGGATTTCGCCTTCTCGTAGAGGTAGGCGAAGATCAACTCCCCCTCGCGGCCGGCGTCGCAGGCGTTGATGACCTTCTCGACGTCCTCGCGGCCAAGTTGGGCGGTGACGACGGACATCTGCTTGCGGGAGCGCTCGTCGCGCACCACGAGCTTGAACTTGGAGGGGACGATCGGCAGGTCTGGCATCCGCCAGCGCTTGTACTTCGCGTCGTATTCGTCGGGGTCGGCGAGCTGCACGAGGTGGCCCGACAGCCCAGGTGATGACGTGGTCGGGACCCTCGAGCCAACCTTCCTGCTTGGCGAACGGACCCGTGAGCACGCGCGCGAGGTCGCGCCCCACCGAGGGCTTCTCCGCGATGACCAGCGTCTTGGACATGGCGCCCAGCGTAGCGGGCCGCGCAAGGGGGCGGACTCGGCGGCGCGAGGGGACCCCCTGCTCAGCCACCGATGGGGGTGCGCGGACTGGTGCCCCAGAAGACCTGAGTTCCAAGCATCCCGATGAAGGTGACGAGCACGAGGTTGAGCACCATCGACTTGGCGGTTGCCCTGCCCACGCCCACCGGTCCGCCCGAGGCGTTGTAGCCGTAGTAACAGGACACCAGCACCACGGCGGTCGCCATCGACATGGCCTTGATGACGCTGTAGAGGTAGTCGAGCGGGTTCTGGTACTGCCAGAAGATCAGCAGGTATCCGCCTGAGGAGACCGATCCGACCTGCTTCACCACCGCGATGTAGGACGCCAGAAAGCCTATCCCGATGCCGGCTACGTACATGAAGGGCAACACGAGCCAGCCGGCGAACATGCGCGTCGCGCACAGGAACACCATCGAATCCACACCCATCACTTCGAGCGCGTCGATCTCGTCGTTGATGCGCATCGCGCCAAGCTCGGCGACGATGCCGGTGCCCACCTTGGCGGCCATCATGTAGCCGAACGCGTAGGGGATCGCCTCGCGCAGATCGCACCATGCGGCGAACGCGCCCGCGACGCTCGGCGCTCCCTGGGCTTGGGCGAAGTAAGCGCCCTGGATCCCACACGGGCCGAGCCCGATGATGAACACCATGATCCAGAGCACCGCGGTCGAGGAGACAATCATGAGTCCGGCCTGGCGCGTTGACTCGCCAAAGAAGCGCAGCACGCGGAGCGTCCACACATCGCGCACGATCCGGCCCGTGAACCCCGCTATCTCGCCCGTGGAGGCAAGCCATTCGCGTAGGCCGGGCGCCGGTTCAGTCATCGGATCGCCCCCTCGCACACCCCAAACCCATATCCCCGTACGGGGATATGGCTCTTTTGGGTATAGCCGCGGATCATCGGATCGCAATCAGGTTGGGGTGCGTGGCAAGCAGGAGCTGCGTGAAGATGTAGTTGAACGAGCCGAAGGCGATGAACGAGGCGACGACCGCCTGGTTCACCGCCCGGCCGACTCCCTCGGCGCCGCCGGAGGCAGTCATGCCCTTGTAACAGCAGATGATCGCGATGATGGCGCCGAAGACAGCGGTCTTCAGGGTGGAGCCCCACAGGTCGGTGGTGGAGGTGTTGGAGAAGAACGTGGCCCAGAACGGCCCGAGCGGCTGGCCGTGGACGAGGGCGGCGAGGATGCCGCCGAAGATGCCGAAGAGAACCGCGTAGATGTTGAACAGCCCGGTGACGATCATCAACGCGAGAAACCGGGGCGCGACGAGGTTCTTGACCGGATCCACCCCCAAGACCTGTAGCGCGTCGAGCTCCTCGCGGATCTTGCGGGCGCCGAGATCGGCGGTGATCGCGGTGCCGGCGGCGCCGGCCAGCATCGTCGCGGTGATGAGCGGGCCGATTTCGCGCACGACTATCAGCACGAAGAAGCCGCCGAGGCGGTCGAGCGAGCCGAGCACCGTCAGGAAGTTGGCCGCCTGCAGACCGGGCGCCCCATAGGAGATCGCGAAGGTGGAGACCAGCAGCGGCAGCCAGCAGACCCGCAGCGCGAACAGGAACTGCCACACGAACTCGCCTCCGTACGGGTATGGCGGTCTGAGGATGGCGGAGACCGTACGACCTGCGAGCAACATCATGTCGCCGACTTCCTCGAGCATGTTCCGGGCAGGAAGCACGGCCCGTTTGACGAGATCCGTCCCGACTGCGCCGATGCCGTCCGCCCTGAGCTCTTCGCCCTGCGACCCGTTCATAGGCACAATGTACTAGTTCACTAGCACTTTGTGTTTTTGGTGATGGAAGCAACTACTCTTGAGGTGTGACTGGATCAGAGATAGACCTCGACGATCTGAAGATCAACCGCGATGGCGAGGTGCCGATCGGGGTGCAGCTCGCGTGGGCGCTGAGGGCGCGGATCGGCGACGGGCGCCTCGCCCCCGGGCAGCGGTTGCCCGGCTTGAGAGAGCTGGCGGAGCTCGTGGGGATCAACGCGAACACGGCCCGTGCCGTCTACCAGCGCCTCGAGCAGGAGGGGTTGATCGACAGCAGGCAGGGCACCGGCACGTTTGTCGCAAGCGTCACACAGGAGCCCTCGGCGGTAGGTCAGATCGCGGCCGACGCTGCCCGGCAGGCGCGACGGACCGGCGTCGACCCGCGCGAGGTGGCTGCCGCGCTGTACATGACCGGGGAGCCGGCCGAGGATGCTGTGACCGCGGGCGAGCGACGCCGTGAGCTACGCGCCCAGATCGCCGCGTTGGAGGGGACGCTGTCGGAGATGCTCGCCCTCAATCCCGGCTTGATGCCCGTGCCTGCAAAGCCCTCGCGGCACGCCGGACCGCGCCTGTTGAGCGTGGAGGATCTGGAGCAGGTCCGCGGTCAGCTCATCCGGCGGTTGGCTGAAGCGGAGTCGCGGATGGAGACGCAGGCGAGCCGCGAGCCGGCAGACGAGCGAGCACACGCCGGCGCGACTGCAAAGAGCGCCCACGAGACCACGCGCATCGACTCACCCGGCGCCTCGAGGAAGGGCCGGCCGAGGCCCAGCACTCGCCCCTCGACGGCCTGATGCAAGCCAATCACCCGGCGCTGCATTCGCCGGTGCCCACCATGCGTCCCGCGTGGGACAGGACGTCGGCGACGGTGGCGTTCGCAACCCCATAGCCCCCCGACTTGCCGCCGCCGGTGGTGGAGGCGAAGACAGTGGTGAGGACCGCACCTGTGCGATCCACCAGTGGCCCCCCGGAGTTCCCGGGACGCACGAGCCCTCGCAGGGGCGTGAGCAAGCGCGAGACCGGGCCGCGGCCATACGCGTCGTCGGTGACGATGGGCTGGGTTTCGCCGATACGCGCCGGACGTGCATCGAAGGGACCGTTCTCTGGGTAGCCGAGCACGGCGCCGGCACGCCCGGATGGTGGTTTCGAGGCAAGCGAGAGAGTCGGGAGGTCGAGGCCAGGAACACGCAGGATGGCGATGTCGTCGGTGGGGTCGAAGGCGATCGCATAGGCCCGCAGCGTTGGTTCGCGACCGAACGGCTCGACGGTTGTGTCGTGCTCGCCTGCGACAACGTGGGCGTTGGTGACGACCACCCCGGGCGCCGCGATCCACCCTGAGCCCTCGATGGCAAGACCGCAGGCAGTGCCGAGCACTCGCACGACGCTACGTGAGGCGGTGCGCACGGCCGGGTCGCGGGCGATGGCGGCGGGAGGCGGTCCCACGTTGGGCAGCGGCCCGGATATCGACGGCAGCGGGTCGAGACTCGCGAGCACGTTGAGGATTGGCCCGGTCGGGGGCAGCAACTGGTTGAGCTCGCGCAGGATCTCCGAGCGTTGGATGTCAGCGCGCAGCTGGGCGGCCGGCCTCGCCTGGAGCACCACGGCGGCGAGGATCCAGGCGATGGCGAGGCCGAGCGCTGCGCTCAGCAGCGCACCAAGCACGCCGTCGACGATCCCCAACCCCGGCAGGACGAGCGTGCGGCGCAGCCTCAGACCCACCCCCTCGAAGCCGGTGGCGAGGATCGCACCGGCAAGCAATGCGCCGATCAGGCCGAATGCGGGGGCGTACACCGAAGAGCTTCCCTGCGAGAGCAGTAGAGGACCGAGCCGTGTTCCGATGAATGAACCAATGGCGAAACCGCCGAAGGAGAGCGCGGCGACGATGAAGCCGCGTCGAAACCCGAAGAAGGCGAGCAGGACCGCGAACACGACGATGATCCAGTCGAGCCGAGACACCTCTCATGTTCTACCGTCCCGTGCTGTGAAAAGCCCCAGTGAGCGCCGCATGCGCGCCCGACGCGCAATGCCTGTCCTCGCGCTCGCAGTGATCGCATTCGTGCTGGGCGCGATATTCGGGTCGGGGCACAAAGGCTCGCCGCGGCTACGGGTGGCGGAGAGCTTCGCGAAGGCGTGGGCGCGCGAAGACTACGGGGCGATGTACGCGGACATCGATCCTTCCTCCCAGCGGAAGCTGCCGGCGAGTGCCTTGGCGAGCGCCTACCGAGAGGCGGCGCGAACCGCCACGACAACCGGCATGAGCGTGGTGGGGGGAGCGCGCACGCAGGCGGACGGCACGATCGTGGTGCCGGTACGCGTGAGGACACGGCTGTGGGGAGAGCTTGACGAGCCGTTGCGGATGCGGGTCGCCGAAGGGGAAGGGCGCGCGCGTGTGAGGTGGTCGCGAGCGCTCGTGTTCCCGGGCCTGAGAGCGGGCGAGACGTTGAGCAGGCAGACGACGCTACCCCCACGCGCGGCGCTGGAGGCGCGCGACGGCTCAGTGCTGGCAGACGGTGAAGCGAGCGGAGCCGGCACAAGGAGCTCGCCCCTTGGAGTGGCCGCCAATGCGGCGATCGGGGAAGTTGGGCCAATCCCGGCTTCGCGGCAAGGGGAGCTCGAAGCCGAAGGCGTCCCTGCCGGCGCGATCGTGGGCGCCACAGGCTTGGAGCGCGCGCTCGACGCGCATCTGCGCGGAACGCCCGGTGGCGAGCTGCTCGCGGGAGGACGGGTGCTGGCGAGTGTCACGCCGAAGGCGAGCACAGATGTACGTACCACCATCTCTGCGCCGCTCCAGCGCACGGCGGCTGCTGCGCTTGGAGGCCAACTCGGGGGTATCGTGGCGATGAACCCGACCAGCGGCGACATCCTGGCGGTGGCTGGGCTGGGGATCGACGACCTCCAGCCGCCGGGATCGACGTTCAAGATGGTGACACTGACTGCGGCGTTGGAAGCCAAAGCGGCAAGCGTGAAGAGCGTATTCCCTTATGCCACCTCCACGACCCTCGACGGCGTGAAGCTCGAAAACGCGAATGGGGAGTCGTGTGGAGGGAGCCTCGCGCTCGCGTTCGCGGTGTCGTGCAACTCGGTGTTCGCGCCCTTGGGAGTGAAGGTGGGCGCGGCCCGCTTGGTGGCGACAGCGGAACGATTTGGCTTCAACCACGATCCCGGCTTGGGGAGCGCGATCGAGAGCACGCTGCCACAACCGGACGAGATACAGGGCGAGCTCGACCTCGGGTCCACCGCCATCGGCCAGGGGCAGGTGCAGGCGAGCGTGCTTCAAATGGTGACCGTCGCCGCCACAATCGCTGACGGAGGCAGGCGACCAAAGCCCAAGTTCCAGGCCGGAGCGGCAACGCGCCCGCGTGTAGTCGCGGCATCTACGGCCCGCACGGTGAGGCGTCTGATGATCGACGTGGTGCGCGAGGGCACCGGGACGTCGGCGGCGATCTCCGGGGTGACGGTGGCGGGCAAGACCGGCACAGCCGAACTGGGCGAAAAACGCTGCCCAAAGGGCGAATCCAGCTCCGAAGAAGGCGACGTGGGGAGCGAAGAAGCGCAGGGGGCATCGAACGAAGACTGCGTGAGCGGGAGCAAAGACCCGCAGAACACCGATGCCTGGTTCGCCGCGTTCGCCCCCGCGTTGAAACCAAGGATCGCGGTCGGGGTGCTGCTCGTCAAAGACGGCGCGGGCGGTGACACTGCCGCGCCGGTCGCGCGCGAGGTGCTCGAAGCGGGATTGCGCTAGCGGCGTCGGCGCCTGCTTCACCGATCGCCGTGAAGCTGCTCAGACGTCGAGCTCGGCGGAGGCGGTTATCGACACATCAAGCGGATCGATGATATTGAGCTCAAGCGGCCGATTGTCGAGTGAGACCACCTTGATCTTATAGAGCAGTAGCGCGCCCTGAGTGGGCCCATTCGCGGCCACCGTATTGAGGGCCGGGATGCGAGCTTTTGCCGCCAGAGGCCCACTGTAGGCGAACCTTTGGTAGGAGAATTCATTCGTCGGCTGCGGCACAGTCGGGATGTAGACATTGTGTTGGGTGTCGCTGATCGTGAGTTCCTTTGCCGGCAGGTGAGGAGTTGAGCTTTCGTTGTAAACCTGCACGAAGACAGCGAACCACTCTTCGCCCGGCTTCAGTCTGAGTTGGGCGGGCGTGAGACCCGTAAGGTAGGAAGCGTCCTCGGTGTCGTGGGGATTGAGCTCCCGTGAGAGCTGAACCTCGTAGATGAGCGGGCCCACGTTCAGATAGGGGGCATTCTGGCCTGACTCCCCGGCGTAGGTGCCGGTTGTGACCCGCGTGTGCGAATCGTCGGAGCAGGCGCTGAGCCCAACCGCCAGGGCCACGAGCACGGGGAGCAGCGAAAGCCTCGCCAAAGCCCGGACTCCGTGCCGGCGGGAGGTTCGTTGCGGGCGGGTCATTGTCACGTCGGTGGGGGTCATGCGAGCGGGCAGTCTATCCGCCCGCGAGGCTGACACGCTCTCCGCGGCCCTGACCCCGCTCGAGGATGGAGCGCAGGCGGCGCATGGCCTTCTCGTTCTTGCGCTTCAACCATGCGCGCCCCCCGAGTGCCTCCTGCAGGCGGTCGGAGAGCACAGAGGCTTGGGTCTCGATCGTGAACTGCACGCGCGTAGCGCCACCGGGAGCGGGCGCAAGCTCGTAGACGCCCAAGGTTCGGATGCGGTTGGCCTTGCCTGTGCGCCCCACCTCGACGATCCTGTGCGGACGAACAACCTCGGTGAACGTGGCGTCACCCCAGCTGAAACGGCTCCCCGGAGCCTTCACACGGAAGCGGGCGCCGGCGCCGCGGCCAACCGAATCCTCGCGCGTGAGATGCCAGTCCACGAGATAGTGGTCGGTGAACTCAGCGTGGTTGGCAATGTCCTGCAGGTAGTCGAACACCTGCTCGCGTGAGGCGCTGATGATGGTGGAGACTGTGACGGGGTCCACGGCGGGGCAGTCTATTGATTGACGCCTGCGCGTCGACGGGACCCGGGCGTTCTTTCCGATGGCGCGCGAGCTTGCGGTCAGGCGGCGCGGACGGTTAGGCGCACGGTGTGGCCGAACTCAGAGTGGCGCACGAACTCGGTGGCGGCAGGCTCGTCACGGCGTAGTGGGCGGCACAGCTCGCAGACGATGCCGGAGAGGCGCTCGTAGAGGTGGACGCGCTCCCCCACCAAGGGTGTACGAGCGCAATCCACACAGCGATCGCGATCGGCTGTGAGGGAGTGGACCCCGCGCCTGAGCAGGTAGCGCTCGAATTGCTCGACGTCGGCGTGGGTGGAGGCCATGGGGTTACTTTCGGCGGCGCTACGCGGGCTCCTCCCGAGCGCGTCGGCGGGATATCACGGTTCTTCCAGGTACCCGGTTTGGCGCCCGATGGAGCCGGGTAGGCTCGAACTACGCGACCTGAGGCGTCCCATTCGGCTGGGCCAAAGCCAGGTGGCGATTTCTTAGCAACTTATTGCGAATTGATGGTTATGATTGCCGCCAGATTCCAGCCTGCTGAAAGTTCCCGACAATGCGGGAATGAGAGGAAGGGGATGCGCTGCATGGAGTCGCTTACTTCAGGCACGATGGCCGGGACCGGATCGTTTCGCTGTCAGCGGTGCGGATATGTGCTGACGCTCACGTCGCTGGACGCCCTGCGCGACTGCCCTGGATGCGGGGGGCGCGACTTCGTGAGAGCCTCGCTGTTCAGCGCAGCTCGCGCCACCGCCGAGACGCCGACGCGCCAAGTCGACGAGGCTGAGCCGAGCCGGGATTGGCTGGAGGACGCGAGGATGGCACTCAGAGCCCCCGGCGAGTACGTGCTCTACGAGGACGGACAGGACATCAAGGCGGTGGCATTGACACGCGAGTGGACACGCATCGGGCGCAGCCTTGCTGCGGATGTCCGCTTCGACGACCCCACCGTGTCGCGACGTCACGCACTCGTGGTGCGACAGGCCGATGGCGTGAAGGTGCTCGACGACAGGAGCCTCAACGGAGTGTTCGTCAACGGTGAGCGCATCGAGTGGAGGGCACTGGAGGACGGTGACGAGATCGTCGTCGGCCGGTACAGGCTGACGTTTGTGAGTCTGCGGACACCAAGCGCCGTTCCCGAGCCAGGCGCACCGGCTCAAGCTGTCGGCTGAGCCGCACACCGCGCCGCGCATTCCCCGTACTATGCGCGGGAATGGCGCAGACGATCGCGGTGCTCTCACAGAAGGGCGGCACGGGCAAGACCACAACTGTGCGCACGCTCGCGGACGTGCTGCGGAGGATCGATGTGCGAACGCTTGCGGTCGATCTCGACCCCCAGGGAAACCTGTCGGACTACTTCGATGTTCCACCTGAGAGCGAGCCGACGATCGCCGACGTGCTTGGCGGATCGGCAAGCGCAAGGGAGGCGATCCACGGCGACGTGATCCCGGCGAGCCTGAATCTCGCCGAGACCGAGCTGATGCTCGGCGGGAAGATGGGCCGGGAGATGACCCTCCGTCGCGCGCTCGCAGAGGTGCAAGAGGACTACGAGATCGTGCTTGTGGACTGTCCTCCCTCGCTTGGCTTGCTTACTGTGAACGCGCTCGTGGCGGCCGACCACGCGCTCGTGACCGCCGAGGCGCAGTACTTCGCCCTCCAGGGCGTGGAGCAGGCGATGGAGGTGATCGAAGTCGCCAGGGACACCCTCAACGACGAGCTGGAGCTTGTGGGGGTGCTGATGAACCTCGCGGACATGAGGACCGTGCACTCACGCGAGGCGAAGGCCTCGCTTGAAGAGCGCTTCGGCGAGAAGGTGTTCGATACGGCGGTTCGCTCCTCGATCGCGTACGCAGAATCAGCCGAGCGGGCGGTCTCGATCCTCGACTACCGCCCCGACTTGGGCGCCGACTATCTCGCGGTGGCAGGCGAGTTGCTCGAGCGGCTGCCTGGTATGGCGCCGGCGCGCGAGCGGTTGGCGCGCTTGCCCTGAGCGCCCTTCGCGGCCGCGCCCCGAGCGCTACGGGCCTCAGCCCGCCAGCTGTGGCGTGGGCTGTCCGTTCTCGATGCGGCGGCGCTCGGTGGCGGCGACCATTTCGAACTCGGGGACGCAGGAGCCGTGGGTGAGTGAGCGGGGCGCGAGCATGCGCGCGAAGCGCCCGGAGGCGAGCACCGCAGCGCACGCCGCCCGTTGGGCCGGCGTGTAGGTCAATCCATAGAGCTCGCGCACGCGGGGCGGGAGCGAGCCGAGCATCACGAGATCGTGCAGGGACTTGGCGGGGCGGCGGTTGGAGGGCATCGGGATCTCAAACGCCGAGGCGTGACCCATGAAACGCGCCTCGTCGGTGAGATGGAGATCGTCGCCCGCGAGCTGTTGCTCGTACCAGTCGCGAAACTCACGGTACGTGGGCGGGGCTGCCGAGCGGGGCATCTTGAAGAGCTCGGCGAAGTAGATGTAGTCCTGCCAAAGTGCTTCGCGCTCCTCGGCTGTGAGGGGCCGCACGAGCCGATTGTAGAACCACTCGGCTGAATCTGCGATGACGGCAACGGTCCACAGCATCAGCTCGGGATCGAACGCCGAGTAGGGCGTGCCCGCGGGATAGTGGGGCCCGGCGTCTTCAGGCAGCTCGCCCAGCACCCGTTCGTGCATGACGTCTACCGCCGTGAGCACACGGTCGGCTTGGGCGCGTGCGCCGAAGAACACCGCCTCGAACATCCCGCCCGTGTGGGTGATGCGACGGAACGGGGTGCGCTTGTTGCGCGTGTGCTCGCTCGTGCCGACGTAGTTGAGGGGCTTGACCGCTCCAACGCAGAGCGCGCGCTGGCCATACATGAGCCCAACGGCCTTCTCTTCGTGGACCATCCGCAGGATGGAGGTGTCGCGGGGAAAATAGTCGTCGTCGTGGGTCATCGCTTAAGGCTACATCTCCGCGACGTAGGCGCCCTGCAACTCGAAGGGGGCTCGTAGGAGCGTCGCCCATCCCTCGAGGGCGGGAGCGAGCGCCTCCACCACGGCGCCGGTTTGCTCATAGAAGCACCACACGAGCACCGTGGGTCCCGCACCGGAGATGGTGGCGCCGAGCGCACCCAACTCCCGTGCCCGTCGTGCAAGGTCATATGAGCGCGGAAATAGGTGCGAGCGACGCTGCTCGTGCAGATTGTCCTGGAGGCCGCGCGCTACGAGGTCCCAGTCGCCACGGGCGAGCCCGAGCGTGAGCAGGGCGCCGTGGGCTACATTGAAGACCGCCTGCTCGATCGGCACACGCGCGGGGAGGGCACGCCTGGCGTCAGCGGTGCGGACGGGCTGCTCGGGGACCACCGCGAGCGCCTCAAGGCCCGTGGGGGGATCGAAACGGGTGGCGCCGCCGTCGGCGCACACCACGAAGCCACCGTTGATCGCGGCGGCGACGTTGTCCGGATGACCCTCGATCTCCGTGGCGCCGGCGAGCAGATCGATGTCAAGCTCGAAGAGGTGGTCGGCGGCGAGCAGGCCGGCGACGATCGCCGCGGCACTCGATCCAAGCCCACCGGAGAGCGGGATGGAGGAGCGAATCCGGAAGGTGAAGTCATCCGGGGGGTGCAGGAAGGCGAAGGCACGGACGCATAAGTTCTCCAGCCCCCGCGCCACAGCCAGGTCTGTCTCGACGGCGAAGCTGCCGGTCTCGATCACCTCCAGCTCCAGATGGAGACCGAGCGCAGCGGCGAAGCAATCGTAGCCGGGGCCGAGGTTTGCCGAGGACGCCGGGACGCGGACGACGCGCCTGCGGATCACCCAAGGACCGCCTCTTCTATCGCCGCTATCTCAGCGGGGCAGGAGATCACTTTGCCACCGTTGTGCTCGATGGCGGTCTGGGGATCCTTGATGCCGCGGCCGGTGAGCACACACACGACCTGCTTGGCGCCGTCGGCGCCATACTTGAGCAGGCCCGCCACCGATGCGGCCGAAGCGGGCTCGCAGAACATGCCTTCCTTGGAGGCCAGCAGGCGATAGGCGGTGAGGATCTCCGCGTCACTGACCGCTCGAATGGCGCCACCCGACTCTCTCGTGGCGGCGATGGCGTCCTCGCCGCGCACCGGGTGGCCGATGCGGATAGCGGAGGCAACCGTTTCCGGTTGCTCGACCGTATGGCCGAGCACCAGCGGAGCGGCGCCCTCGGCTTGGAAGCCGAACAGCTTGGGCGTGGCTCCCATCTCGCGGAAGCCACGCCAGTAGGAGGTGATGTTGCCGGCGTTGCCCACCGGTATGCAGAGCGCTTCCAGCTCGCCGTCGAGATCCTCGTGGATCTCGAACGCCGCTGTCTTCTGGCCTTCGATGCGGAATTCGTTGACGGAGTTGACGAGCACTATGGGGTGGGACTCGGCAAGCTCGCGAACAAGCCGCAGCGCCTGGTCGAAGTTGCCCGCAAGCGAGATCACGCGGGCGCCGTGGATCAACGTCTGCGCCATCTTGCCTTCGGCGATCTTCCCGTCGGGGACGATCACCGCACAGGTGATGCCCGCTCGCGAGGCATATGCGGCGGCGCTCCCGGCGGTGTTGCCGGTGGAGGCGCAGATCACCGCCTTGGCGCCGTCGCGGACGGCGGCGGAGACGGCGCAAGTCATACCGCGATCCTTGAACGAGCCGGTGGGGTTGGCTCCCTCCAGCTTGAGGCGCACGCTTGCGCCCACCATCTCTGAGAGCACGGGGGCACGGAGCAATGGCGTTGACCCCTCTTGCAGGCTCACGATCGGGTCACCCTCGTCGAAGGGCAGGCGGTCGCGATAGCGCTCGATCAGCGGCACGTGGGTCTTGCTCATAGAAATCGCATTGCTCACATGAACCTCTCTCAGGATGCCTCATAACCCGTTTCACGGGAGGATGGGATTACATGAACTCCTCTTCGATGACTCTTATTGCTCTCGGGGTGGAGCGTAGGAAGTCGAGCGCGGCGATGCGTTTGAGCGCTTCTCGCACGCGAGATTCGGCAAGTGGGTGGATGACCATCACGAGGCGAGCGTGCTCGCCGAGGCCGCGTTGCACCACAGACTTGATGGAGGCGCCGTGCTCGCCGAGCACCTGGGCGACCGCCGCCAGCGCGCCCGGCCGGTCGGCGACCTCCATGTGGATGTAGAAGCCGCTCTCCACGTCCCGCACGAGCGGGAGCGGGTCGATCGGGGGTGGAGACAGCGGGGGAGGGAGCATCGCGCTGACGAGATCGCCGAGCACCGCGCTCGCCGTCTGCCTCCCCCCCGCGCCCGGACCGGACATGGTTATCTCGGTGATCGCCTCCGACTCGACCGTGACCGCGTTGAACGGCCCGTTGACCGACGCAAGTGGGTGACCTGAGTAGAGGAACGCGGGGTGCACCCGCACCGAGAGCCCGCCGTCACGCCGCTCGGCCGTGCCGATCAGCTTCAAGCCGAGCCCCAGCTCGCGGGCGTACTGGATGTCGTCGGTTTGCAGGTGCTCGATGCCCTCGTGGGGCACGTCATCCAGGTGGACGGGCGTGGAGAACGCAAGCCGCGCGAGGATCGCCATCTTGGCGGCGGCGTCACGGCCGGAGACGTCTTCGGAGGGGTCGGCCTCGGCGAACCCTTGACGCTGGGCCTCCGCAAGCGCTTCCCCGTAGCTCGATCCCCCCGTCATCTCGGTGAGGATGAAGTTGGTGGTGCCGTTGACGATCCCGTGCACCCGCTCTACGTGGGCGGCGGCGAGCGACTCCGAGAGCACCCGGATCACCGGGACGACCCCCGCCACCGCCGCCTCGAAGCGCAACTGCGCGCCACCGGCACGGGCGGCCTGGAAGAGCTCCTCGCCGTGTTGGGAGAGCAACTGCTTGTTGGCGGTGACCACGTGCTTGCCGGCGGAGAGCGCGGCGAGCAGATACTCGCGAGCGGGCTCGATCCCGCCGATCAGCTCCACGATCAGCTCGGAGCTGTCGAGGATCTCTTGAAAGTTGCCACGACTTGTGGTGAGTGTGCCGCTCAGCTCGGGCTTTCGCCCGGTAATGCGCTCGATCTCGCCGGCGCGCTCCTCCAGCAGCGCGGCGAAAGCCGAGCCGACCGTGCCGTAGCCGAGCAGGCCCACTTTGAAGGGACCGGTGGCGGCGAATGCGGCTGAACGCATGGCCTCCGCGGAGACCTCGCCGGGTGGAGTCTCGCTAACCGACATCGCGTGCCGTCAGGTCCTCGAAGCGCTCGCGCCGAACCACTACGCAAGCGTCACCGTCTTTGCAGAAGATCACCGGAGGGCGAGGCACACCGTTGTAGTTGCTCGCCATCGCAAACCCATATGCGCCGGTGGTGGGAGTGACGATCACGTCGCCCGGCTTGGGGTCGTCGAGCAGCGCCTCACGCACGATCACGTCGCCCGACTCACAGTGCTTGCCGGCGATCACGCAGCGCGTGGCCTCGGCGCCGCCGGCCCCGAGGCGGTCGGCCACATGGGCTTCGTAGACGGCTCCGTAGAGCATTGGGCGGAGGTTGTCTGACATACCACCATCCACCGCCACCCAGGTGGAGACGTTGCGCTTGACGGACTCCACCGTGTAGAGCGTGACCCCGGCGTTGGCGGTGAGCGCGCGACCGGGCTCGACCAGCAGGCGCGCGTCGGCAGGAATGCCTGCATCGTGGGCGGCTTCGACTAGGGTGGTTACCCACTGCTCGATCTCAGGCGGGTGCTGACTTTCGCTGTATGCCACACCGAGCCCCCCGCCCAGGTCGTAGACGGAAAACCCGCCCACCCTCAATTCGCCGATCCGAGCGAGCGCAGCAGCCTCGCGGCGATATGGCTCCAGCTCGAGCAGCTGGGATCCGATGTGGGCGTGGATGCCTTGCAAGTCGAGACTGGCGATCGCTTGCACCCGCTCGATCGCGGCAGGAATGTCGGCCATCGAGAAGCCGAACTTCGAGTCGGCCTGGCCGGTTGAGATCTTCTCATGGGTGTCCCCACGCACATCAGGAGTGGCGCGTAGTAGGACGGCTTGGCGAGGGTTATCGGCCCTCTCCCCCATCTCCTCCAGCCGATCGATCTCGTCGAAGTTGTCGATCACGATCAAACCGATTCCGTGCTCCAAGGCCATGCGGAGCTCCGCAAGGGACTTTGCGTTGCCGTGCATGAGGATGCGCTCAGGGGGAAAGCCCGCAGCGAGCGCCAGGTGAAGCTCGCCCCCCGAGGCCACGTCGCACCAAAGGCCCTCTTCGGCGAGCAACGCAAGCACGGCGGTGCAAGGGAATGCCTTGGAGGCGAACACCACGTGGAAGTCCTCGTGACCCGCCTGGGGACCTGCCTGTGTGAAGGCTCGGGCACGCGCGCGGAGATCGTCCTCGGCGACCACATACGCGGGCGTGCCGAACTCGCGCGCCAGCTCGATCGTGTCGCACCCCCCCACCTCGACGTGCCCACGCTCGTTGAGGCGACTCCCTAGTGGGAACACATGCGAAAGGCTCGTGCCGGTGGCCATGTGTGGATTATGGCGGCTGGGTCGCAGACAGCGAAAGCCGGTCGCGCGGGATCAGCGCAAACAGCAACGCCGCGCCGATGACCATCAGCACAACGCTCTCCACCTGCGGCGCGGTCAGACCCGCGAGCACCTCTTTGTTGCGGCGGATGAACTCTACGAGCAACCGCTCCAAGCCGCTGAAGAGCAGATACAGACCGAAGATCACACCCGGACGCACGCGGTCGCGCAGCTTCCACAGAAAGTAGGCGAGCAAACACATCGCGAGCGTCTCGTAGATCGGCGTCGGCTGCACGGTCACGCCCGAGGGTGTGGGGACCGTGCCATGCGGATAGCCCATCGCCCATGGGAGTTTCGAGGGGATGCCGTAGTCACCGTCGCCCGACACCTGACAGCCGATACGCCCGATGCCATAGCCAAGCGCCAGCACCGTGGCGCACATGTCGACCGTGACAAGGTTGAGCGCCTTGCGCCAAACCATCCAAGCGATCACCCCGATCGCGCCGCCGATCGCACCGCCATACCAAACCAGTCCAGAGCCCGAGAAGATGGAGCCGACCAGGTCCCCCTTCACCTGGTTGTAGTTCTGGATGAGGTAGTACGCGCGGGAACCCACCAACCCGCCTATGAGCGCGGCGAACACGATCTCGTAAGCCCAGTCCACCGGCTTGTCGAGCTCGCGCAGACGCCGGGCGATAACCATGCCGCAGGCGAGGAAGCCGAGCGCGAAGGTGACGCCGAACGTCTTGATCGATATGCCGAAGACAACGACTTCGGGCTTCACGAGAAATCCCTTGGCGGCGACGTCGGCACCGGGTGACTCTACAATCAACTCAGATGACGACGCGGCGATCCAACTTCGGCAAAGACAGCGGCCTGCAGGTGCGGATGCTGCTCACCATGTTCCTGCTGGGACTGGTGTATGTGGTGTTCGTGGGCGTGCTGTTCGCGCTCGGAGCCGCGGCCGGCTTCATCATCGTGATCGCGGTGTTCATGCTGCTCATGCAGTTCTTCGCGTCCGACAAGATCGCGCTGTCGACGCTCGGCGCAAAGGAGGTGTCGCCCGAAGAACAGCCCGAGTTGCACGGGATCATCGAGCGGTTGTGCGTGCAGGCGGACCTGCCCAAGCCGAAGGTATGCGTGATGGAGACATCGATGCCCAACGCGTTCGCGATGGGCCGCTCACAGAAGAAGGCGACGGTGTGCGCGACGACGGGCATCCTGCAGATGCTCGACACGGCAGAGCTCGAAGGCGTGATGGCGCACGAGCTCACGCACGTGATCAACCGCGACGTGATGGTGATGACGCTTGCCAGCTTCTTCGCGACCCTCGCTGCGCTGATCGCGCAGTTCGCGCTCTTCTTCGGGGGCGGGTTCGGCGGCGGGTACGGACGCTCCAACGAAGAGGAGGAGGATGTGATGATCGTGCTGCTCGTGTCGGTGCTCGTGTATGCGATCTCCTTCCTGTTGTTGCAGGCGCTCTCGCGCTATCGCGAGTTCGCCGCCGACCGCGGCTCGGCGGTGCTCACGGGCCGACCGAGCGCCCTTGCCTCAGCGCTTTTGAAGATCAGCGGAACGATGGAGCGCATCCCCAGCCAGGACATGCGCAGGGCGGAAGGCATGAGCGCCTTCTTCATCATTCCCGCGCGCACCAAGAAGTCATTGATGAACCTCTTCTCCGACCACCCGTCGCTTGAGAAGCGCCTGGATGCGCTCAGCCGGCTGGAGTCACAGCTGCAGAGCGCCGCCTGACCCGTGGGCCTCAGAGACATTCTCACCGGGCGCCACGAGGTCAAGGGGCCCGCCCCCGACCGGCTGTTCGCGATCTCAACGGCATATGTGACGCTTCAAGCCGAGCACCAGATCGAGCCGGCCGGCGCCGCCGCGATCGTGTTCCAGGCGCTTCAAACGAGCGAGTTTGAAGGTGTCATCAAGGAGATGGAAGAAGTGGTGGTGGCCACCGGCGGGGAGAACGACACGCAGGTTCACACCGAGGACGACAGCTTTGGCTACCGCTGGATGGTGCTGCGCGACAGCTCAATCGAAGACCTCGCCGTTGGCATCAACGCCGTGTCCGGCTCTATCGAGACGGCCGGCCACGGCGAGCGATTGCTGTGCGCGGTGTTCGCCTTCAAGGATGCGAGGGGGCGTCCGGTGTACTTCATCTACAACTACAAGCGCGGCTACTGGTACCCGTTCGTGCCCGCCTCGGGAACCGCCACATCGAGCACTACCCAGCCCACCGAGCGTGCGACCGAGCGCGAGCTGCAACTCAAGGCCCAGATGGCCTCCGAGCTTCCGATCGAGCCGGAACTGGAGCGATGGTTCCCTTTGTGGGGGATCCCAATCTAGTCCGGGATCAAGCCCTCGCCGGTGAACTCCGCGCCTGCTTCGGCGAGCGTGATGTCGTCGGGGGGGAGAATCAGGTCGGAGGTGACGATCTCCTCGTCGCCGACGAGCGAGCCATTGGCGCGGACGAAGCCGAGCAGGTCCGAGAAGGCGGTCGTGAAGACGGCTTCGTCGCCGGAATCTACGGCGGCGAGCACGGTGGAGTCGAGCTCGTTGAGCTGAGCGTGGAGGGAGTCATCCAGCCGGTACTGGTCCTCCCCTGAGATGCGCACGATCATGCCGACTGCTCCTTGGCCTCATCGCCCCCGGCCCCGGCGGGAAGCTCCCCGGCGCCGGATGGGGCACCTGAGCCAAGTTCGCCCTTGAGCTTGGCCAGATCATCGTCCACGGCCGACTTGGAAGAGAGCGATTTGAGCTGGCGGTCGATGTCGTCTTCTCCGGGGCCGAGCGCCGTGATGTCGTCAAAGGTGCCTGCCGCTTCAAGCTCTTGCACGGCGTCGGCGCGGGCCTTCATGTTTTCGGTCTTGTCTACAGCCCGCTGCATGGCAAGCCCGACATCTGCCATCTGCTCGCCGACGCCTGTGGCTGCTTCGGAGATCTTCACCTGTGCCTCGGCCGCCGAGTACTGCGCCTTGATGACCTCCTTCTTGGTGCGGAAGGCTTCGATCTTGGCGCGCAGCTTCTGCTCGGAGTCCGTGAGCTTCTCCTGCTGGGCTTCGAGTTCTGTGACCTGGGTGTCGAGGCCCTGTAGCTCGGTCTGGGCGACGTTCTTGCGTTCGAGTGCCATCCGCGCGAGGTCTTCCTTGCCTGAGGACACCGCTTGACGGGCTTGGGTATCGAGCTTGACGACCTGCTGCTGAAGCGACGTCTCCTGCAATTGGAGGCGCTTCTTGGCGGTGACCACGTCGGCGATGCCCTTCTTGACGTTCTGCAGCTGTTCGACCTGCTTCTGGTAGCTGTAGTCGAGCGTCTCGGCGGGGTCTTCGGCGCGATCCAAGAGCTTGGACACCTTGGCCTTCACCACGGTTGACATGCGCCCGGTCAAACCGGCCATCTGATCCTCCTGTGGGGCGGGGACGTGAGCTACAAGCGTAGCCGACGATCGGCTACAGGGCCGTCGGGTGGCGAACCCTGAACCCGCTGTTGGCGGGCCGCAAAGGACGCCAGCGGGGGCCCTGCTGATTGGTGGGGTCGTCCGCAGCGCTCGTGTCGAGCCGCAGCCCGGCCACCGTCATGTAGGCATGACCGGCGTTGGAGAAGATCGTGACCCACGTCCCAACCCCGCGAGAGCCAAAGCCCATGAATTCGGAGGAATCCTCGGGAATGGAAAGGAGGTGGCCGCCGTGGAGCGCGAAGGAGACAGTGCCCGAGCAGTCGTACCCCGGGGAGATGAACGACGCGTGACCTCCGCCCCAGATGTATGGAAGCCCGACAATCTGGTTGCCGGCCCAGATGATCTTCTGGATGGCGAACGGCGCGGACATCGGGGCGGCGGCGAGACCGCCGATCAGGCGGGCGGTGTGGCCTGGGACGAGCAGCTCCGGCTTGGTGGAGCTCGTAGTTCCCGCAACGGCGCCGCCGGTGACCGACTTCAGTTCGCCGGAGGCCTGAGCGGAGACGTAGGGAACGATCTGGCCCGTGGGAGTCTTTTGGTAGACCGGGCCGTTGTAGGTGAGATTCGTCGAGTTGGAGGTGACCGGGGCGGTCTGGGGCTTCTTTACGGGTGATTTGCCCGTCGGAGCCGCTCCTCCGGCGCTGGAGGAGGTATGCCCGGCGGAGCTCCCGCCGGCTGAAACACCACCGGTGGTGGCGGTCGCCAACGCGGGCGCGCAGGCCAGGATGAACATGCTGAAAACCGCTGAGCAAATAGCTCGGAACCGCACAGCGACAACCTCTTTCGTCGGCCTGCGGGGTTAGCTGACGGGCTAGCGCTGAAAGAGCCTGCGCTTCTCACGGATTACCGCGCGATTCGCCCCAACAATTTGGGTCCCCCGTTCCTTGACTTCTGGCCAAGGATTCGGCGTTCGGGGCGGCACGCTATCAAAGTGCAATGACGGTTGCACCGATTGCGCGGTCTCGCCCTGCCCGCTCGACCCTCTTCTTCCCGCAAACACGGCCCTTTTCGAGCAGTCGTCGGGGTGGATGGGTAGCGTGGCGAGGATGCGTACACCCACCCGAGGCGTAGCCACGGCGATCGCGATCGCGTGCACGGCCGTGTACGGCTGTGGCAAGGGGCTGCCCGCGCACACACCCGAAAGCGGGAAAGGACCTGTCGCAGCGGTGGGAGAGCACGGAGCTGGGGGTCTTTCCACGAAGAACACCACCCGACTCGGGGGGGCGACGAGCGTTGTGGACGCGGCGGCGGTGGCGGTGGCGGTGTACCCGGGACTGACCCCAGCGACCCGTCCCCAGGCAGTGGTGCTCGTGGACCAGGGCAACTGGCCGGCGGCGCTGGCGGCTTCAACGCTGGCGGGGCGGCCGCTGCACGCGCCACTGTTGTTCAGCGAGGGAGCCGTGCTTCCCGAAGCGTCCGCCAAGGTGCTTGGAGCGATACGCCCGACCGGCGCGGGCGCGCTGGAAGGGGCACAGGTGGTGGGAGTAGGCCAGACGACAGCACCGACGGGCTACGTGGCGCGAGCTGTGACGGGGCGCGACTCAGCGGCGTTGGCTGTGGCGGTGGAGCAGCTTGCGAGCAGCCTGCGCAAACACGCTCCCCGGGAGGTGATCGTGACCGCCTCGGATGGCGCTCCCGCGATGACTTCACCCGCAGCGGGTTTGGCGGCGCAGACGGGAGCGCCGATCCTGTTCGTGCGGCGGTCGAGGGTGCCGAAAGCGACCGCAAACGAGCTTGAAAGGCTGGGACGGCCCTCCATTTACGTGGTGGGACCGAGCAGCGTGGTGAGCGAAACGGCGATGAGAGAACTCGAAGGTCTCGGCAAAGTGACCCGCATCGAGGGGCCTGACCCCTCAAGCAACGCGGTCGCCGTCGCGCGCTTCAGCGACGGGGTGTTCGGTTGGGGAGTCGTGGAACCCGGGCACGGCCTGGTGTTCGCCAACCCACGCCGACCGCTCGATGGTCCCGCGGCCGCGCCACTGGCGGCGACCGGAGACTACGCGCCCCTTCTACTGCTCGAAGGCCCAGCGCGGCTGGGGTCGGCGTTGGGGTCATATCTCACAGACCTACAGCCTGGGACACCACCGTCAGGGCCTGTGCATGGTGTTTACAATCACGGCTGGGTGATGGGCGATGAGAGCGCGATAACCGCTACTACTCAGGCGCGAATCGACGCAACGCTGGAGATATCGCCCAAGGAAGCGACCGAACCCACGCCCGCCTCGCAGACAACGGGCGGCGAACCGACGGGACCGTGATGAGCCAGGCAGAGAAGCCGAGCCGTTTGCAGAGAGGATGCGAGGGAGAGGTGAGCTTGGAGGACGTGCGCGAGCTGATGGGCGCATCAACCCCCCACTTCGCGTTGCAGTTGCGCAACCGCATCGCGCGCTTGATCGCGGGGCTCCCGGAGGGAGATCCGGCGAGAGCAGAAGGCGAGCGCGAGATCGCCCGTCTGGAGCGCCTCGGGGTGAGCGGCGAGACCCGGGGCGAGGGTGGCAACGAGGGCGAGCTCCCGCTGGCGTCGCTCAGCCTCTGACAGAGGCGCGGGCGCGAGCGTCCAGGAAGCGGGCACGGAGCAACCTGAAGAGCAGCACGAACAGGGCGATGTCCACTGCGAACATGCCCACGTTGACTACCTGAGACGGTTTCGCGACGAATGCCCACCCCAGCACGACTGCGGAGTGCAGGACGATGACGGGGAGCAGCGCGAGTAGGAGCGTGTGCGAGCGAAAGCCGCTCGAATGCTCGCGCCAGGTGACCTCCAATGTGCCAAGCGATACGGCGGCGATCCCGGCGAGTAGCAACGGCCCGGCCGAAGTGGGCCCCTGGTGCAAGCGTGAGACAGCGAGAACGAACGCGACGGCGCCGGCCAGGATCAAGATCTCAGAGAGCGGCAGTGGATGCCACGGGGCGTTGGGACGCTCGCCGAAAGTCCGCTGTGGGGACACGGGTGCGCGACCCACGCTCTTTTTTTCGGGAGCCGTCGCGGGGGGGGCGGCGTCGCTCAGATGCCTGTGGCCCGGCCGCGGCCGTCTCAGAGCGCTGGGCAACCGGACGTGGCTTGCGCCGACCGCGTGGGCCCCTGGTGTGGCTTGCCATCGCCTATGGGAGGGGTCGAAGTCGCGGAAAGGGCATCGCTCGATCCTACCTCCAAGCGGTTAAGCTGATCGCGCTGTGAACGCACGATCGAGCACCTGGGATCGTCTCGCCGGCCTTCCGCTTCAGATCGACTCCTATGAGCTGGAGCCGCTGCAGGCGTTGGTGTCGAGCGAGTTCGAGCGCAAGAGCACCGTGATCCACCTGGCCGGCGGCCACGAGGTGGGGTTGGGCGAGGACGTGACCTACGACGCCGTAGATCACGAGATATTGCAGGCGGCCGGACCCGTCCTGCCGCTGGCTGGAAGCTGGACGATCCGGTCGTTCTCCGAGCACATCGGCTCACTCGACCTCTTCCCGCAGAAGCCCGAGCGGGACGTATCGCGGAGGTATCGGGTGTGGGCGTATGAGTCGGCCGCGCTCGACCTGGCGTTGAGACAGGCAGGCACGACCCTGCACGAGGCGCTCGCACGCACGCCTGAGCCGGTGTGCTTCGTGGTGTCTCTGCGTTTGGGAGAGCCACCCAGCATCGAGCCGCTGCAACGACGACTTCAGATGTACCCAGACTTGCGTTTCAAGCTCGACCCGACAAGCTCCTGGAGCGAGGAGCTGATCGCCGAGCTCGTTGGCACAGAGGCAGTCGAGTCAGTGGACTTCAAGGCGTACTACTCGGGGTCGATCGTCGATCAAGCTCCAGACCCAGTGCTGTACAGACGCGTGGTGGAGGCGTTGCCTGACGCTTGGATCGAGGATCCCGCGCTGACACTCGAGACCGAGACAGCGCTTGAGGGGCACAGGGAGCGCTTCTCCTGGGACGCCCCAATCCACTCGGTGGAGGACATCGAAGCGCTGAAGTATCCGCCGAGGATGGTCAACATCAAGCCGTCTAGGCTCGGTGGTTTGCGCAATTTGCTCGACGCCTTCGATTACTGCACGGAGCGTGGTATCGGCAACTACGGTGGCGGGCAGTTCGAGCTCGGGGTGGGGCGTGGGCAGATCCAATATCTCGCCTCGCTGTTCCACGCGGATGCGCCGAACGACGTGGCGCCCACCGGTTACAACCTTCCGGAGCTTCCAGCGGGCCTGCCTCAGAGTCCGCTCTCCCCTTCTCCTTCAGCGAGCGGCTTTCGCTGGGAGTAGCACCGCCAAGCTCGACTTTGACAGCCATCCGACCGCCGGCGGTGGATAGGCGGCGGTTCGCGGTACCCGACCGCACCCGCGAAGCCAAGACGGCGGGGCCACAAACTGCCGGGCCCCGCCGCCCACTTCTACGGCTTCAAACGTGTTTCCCTACTGACGAGCGATGTCTATTTTTCGCTCGCTAACACGGCTTCGGCAGCGCCCAGTTCCTGCGTGCCGTTGAGGATCGCCGTGTTGTGTCCGGCGGCGGACGGCAGCCCGAGCTGGGAGTCCACCGCTGAATCGATGATGCCGGTGAACAAGCCGAACAGGATCTGCGAGCCGCAACCTTCCGCTTCGGGCGCCGCGAACGAATTGTTCACGAGCGAGTTGTTGGTCAGCGTGAGGATCGTGCCTCCGCCTTTTTCTCCGAATGCGCCGGTAGCCCCGGTGATCGGCGTGTTCGGCGGCGGCGGGCTCGTGGTGCCGGTCGTGAAGTCTACCGTTACCGGGTGCGCACTTGAACCAATGAAGCATTTGCTTCCGAGGAACGAGTTTTCAAGATGCACCCTGACAGGGAGCGACAACCCCGTACCGGATTTGCCGATAATGCTGTTGACGTCGAGTTTTACTTGACCAACGAGTTCTGTCGTCGCCGTTACGCCGGTGATGCCTTTGTTGATGAATTCGTTGAATATTTTCGACAGTGGTTCGCCAAAGAATTCTGGCGCCACGATTTTCAGTAGCCCGCCGGGAACGGTCTGCGGCGTTTTCGAGAGGGTATTGCCGTCGGCGGCGTTGATGAATACCTCTTTATTGCCTTCTTCGATGACTTCCAGACCACCCTGGAGTGTGGTCGTTTTTGTCAGCGGCACAGAGGTTGAGCCGATCTTGAATTCGCCACTCGTCGTCTGCGCAAAGACACATATAGTAACTTTTGGATTGCTCAACGGACAATCTCCAAACTGTGCCCATTCTCCCGTCGGTTTCGTAGCCAGCGCCGACGACGCAAACGCTAGTACGGCAAGCGACGCGACGGCCGCTGTAAGAAGGGAAGCCAAGAGCCGCGCTCCCCTCCTCTTGTGAGTGATGCCCACAATGGTCATCTAGATCCATCCTCCTGGGTTTGGTAGGACGGCGCGATCATCGACTATCACGACACTCCCGCGGGCAGCACAGCACACCGTCGGGATTCAGGTCAATACCGCGACGTCATTACGCCTAACTCGCGACGCGAATTTGGCTTGATAGTAGCCTCCGCCATGTTCCTTGCTATCGATCCATATGTGCGGCGGATCGCATCAGTCAGAACACTGCGTGACTCTGCGGTTCTATAGGAAAGCACCGAATATGTCAAGCGGAAAATGCTGAATCCATCTAGTTCCGATAATCCGAAAGCGTGCGTACAATCGAACGCATTCGCTGAGAATCGACTAACCGAGATAGAGACCAAGCGTAAAGCCCGTGAAATAAGGACATCGCCTCGACGCAACTTCCCTGTCGTCTGTCGGTTGGGGAGGCCAGAGGCGCTAACGTCGAGCGTCTCCAACTCAGACCTGTGTTGGGGGTGCGGCGCTCGTAAGGCTCCAGACTCAAGCGGGTCGAAGCGAGAGCCTGTAAGGAGGGTTCTTGGCAAGAACAGCAGCCCACAAGCGATCGAGCCCCAGATACGTCAGGAGCGCCCTCCTGACGTTCAGCCTGGCCTGCTCGATGCCGGCTCTTCTCGTGGTCGGAGCGGCCGGGAACACAGGAGTGGGTGGCGCGCAAGCGCCGGGACACACGCCAAAGCCTCCCACCAAAGCTAACGCCGGCACGGTAAAGATCTTGAGCGCGACGTGCATACCGGCGATCCACTGCTCCACCAACCCCCACCAGGTGTCGTTGCGCGGAGATCTGCTCGTCAAGGGCAGATCTGTGCGCAAGGGGATGGTGGTGGCCTTCCCTCACAGCTATGGGGCACGCATCGCGCGCAACTCACCCACCGCCCACATATCGAGCTCGAGCATGGGGCTTGTGGTACACGTGCCGAGCAGAGCCCACTCGGGGCGCATCATGATTCTGCTGGGCCACGGACGACACTCCAACTCCTACGGCCCGATCCAGGTAGTGCGCTACGCGCTTCACCCCCCATCACCGCCGGCGGCGCCCTCGACGGCCGCCCCCAGCGGCACGGCGTTCGACGGGCAGGGGATGTGGATCTGGTATGTGAGCCAATCCGACAACGGCGACCTCGCTGCGATCGTGGCTCAGGCCCATACCGCCGGGGTTAGCACGCTGTTCGTGAAGAGCTCCGACGGGTCAACCAACTACTGGAGCCAGTTCAGCCCCGCGTTCGTACAACAGATGCACGCAAACGGCTTGCGGGTGTGCGCGTGGCAGTACGTGTACGGCACCAATCCAGCCGGCGAGGCGAGTCTCGGGGCTCGCGCGGTGGCGGCAGGGGCCGACTGCCTGGCGATCGATGCGGAGGCGGAGTACGAAGGAAAGTACGGTGCCGCACAAACCTACGTCGCCGACTTGAGGGCACAGATCGGGGCCTCCTATCCGCTGGGGTTGGCGTCGTTCCCGTACGTCTACTACCACACCTCCCTCCCCTTCTCTGTGTTCCTCGGCCCGAACGGGGCCCAATTCGACGCGCCACAGATGTACTGGAAGGCGATAGGGAACTCAGTGGACACGGTGTACGCCAACACCTACATCTCAAACCGCCCCTACGGCCGTGTGATCGTGCCGCTTGGGCAGACCTACGAAAACCCCTCCTCGGCGGATCTCCTGCGCTTCCGCGAGGAGGCCCCGCTCTACGGCGCCGGCGGGATCTCCTTCTGGGACTTCCAGGAGACGTCCACAAGCGGGTGGACGGGGCTCGGAGCGCCACTCGTTCAGCTGACCGGGGTGACACCCAATGCAGCCTGGTCAGAACTGTCGCAGGGCAGCAAAGGAGACCCGGTGCTGTGGATGCAAGAGCATCTCGCGAGCGCGATCCCCGGCCAGGCGACCACCGGGATCTTCGACTCCGCCACTAAGGCTAACCTGGAGCAGTTCCAAGCTACTCACGCGATCCCAGCAAGCGGTCACACCGACGCGGCCACCTGGCAGGCATTGTTGGCATTGGCGCCGGTGGCGGTCGATTGGACCGGTACAGGGCCAAAGGGATAGCTCCCGGCCCTCCTCCGACCAGCCTTACCCGCCGCGCCAAAACGCAAAAGAGAGCCCGACTTGCGCCGGGCTCTCTGGGCGATCAGCGTTGGCTCCTGCCAACCGCCAGGATCAAACTCTCTGAATGAGCGTACCAGTGCCGAGACCTCCGCCACAGCACATCGTGACGAAGCCGATCTCCTTGTCGGAGCGCTCGAGCTCGTGCAGGAGCGTGGTGATGAGGCGGGCGCCTGTGGAGCCGAGTGGGTGGCCGAGTGCCATTGCGCCACCGTTGACATTGACACGGTCCATGTCGGGGTTGTGCTCGCGCCTCCAAGCCGCCACAACCGGAGCAAACGCCTCGTTGATCTCGAACAGGTCGATGTCGTTGATGGTCATGCTGTTGCGCTCCAGGATCTTCGCGGTTGCGGGGATCGGACCCTCGAGCATCTTCACCGGGTCACAACCCACGGTCGTCTGATCCACGATTCGAGCACGGGCTTTCAGACCGAGCGCCTTGGCCTTCTCAGCCGACATCAACAGCACCGCCGCCGCGCCGTCGGAGATCTGGGAGCTGTTGCCCGCCGTGATCTTTCCGTCAGGCTTGAAGGCGGGTTTGAGCTGCGAGAGCGCCTCGAGGCTGGTGTCGGGACGGATGCCTTGATCTGTGACGTAGGTGTCGCCGTTGACTGAGAACGGCACGATCTCACGCTCGAAGCGGCCCTCCTCGGTGGCTTGGTGGGCGAGTTTGTGCGAGCGCACCGCCAGTTCGTCGAGCTCTGAGCGTGAGATCTCCCACTGATCGGCGATCATCTCGGCGCCAAGGCCCTGCCCGACGATGTTGTGCTTTGCCATCAACTCGGGAGTGAAGGCAAAGCCGAACTCCTGCTGGGTCTTCATGCCGGCGGCAAACGGGAAGTGGCCCATGTGCTCTACGCCCCCACCGATCATCGTGTCGTGCACACCGGCCGCGATTAGCGCCGCAGAGAAGTTCACCGCCTGCTGGGCCGAGCCACACTGACGGTCGACAGTCGTTCCGGGGGTCTCGATCGGCAGGCCCTCCTGCAGCCAGGCGTTGCGAGCGATGTTGAAGCCCTGCTCGCCGAACTGCTGCACGCAGCCGGCTACAACGTCCTCGACTATCCCAGGCTCAATCCCGGCGCGCGAGATCACCTCGGTATAGACCTTGCCGAGCAGCGCGTTGGGGTGGATGTCCTTGTAGTAGCCCTTCTCCAGGTGGCCGCGACCGATCGGTGTGCGAACCGCCTCGACGATCACGACCTCACGGCCGTCTGCTTGCCTCATGATGGAAGTCCTTTGCTCGTCTGTTGCAGGTGTGCCGCGGCGTGGAGCCTGGCTTGGGGAACGAGAAGGCCGGGGCCGCGATCTCAGGAACGCGGACGGTGCTCGCTCCCTTTACTGTATCGCTCAGCACCCATAGATTGACTGGTCAGTCAACCAAACGCCCGACGTATCGCCACAGGAGCGAGGAACCTTGAACGAACGCATTGGAATAATCGGCAGCGGGACGATCGCCTGCGGCTTGGCCGCGACCGCCGCCCATCACGGGGGTGGGCGGGATCCGATACTCCTGTTTGCCCGCTCGGAGAGCTCGGCCGAGCGCGCGAAGGCAACCGTAGAGAAGACGCTCAGCCGCATGGAAGCCGAGGTCGACCCCGAGCACATCCAGGTCGTCACCGACATAAGCACGCTCGCACACGTGTCCTTCGCGGTGGAGGCGGTGGTTGAGGAGCACGACATCAAGGCTCCGATACTCGCCGAGCTGGGCGGCATCCTCGACCCAGAGGCGATCATCGCTTCGACCACCTCCTCACTCTCGGTGGAGCGCCTCGCCGAGGCAAGCGGCCGGCCTGAGCGATTCCTCGGCTTGCACGTGTTCAACCCGGTGACCCGCATGAAGCTGGTGGAGCTCGTGTTCCCGGCCGCCGCCTCCGCTGAGACGCGCAGTCGCGCAGTCGCGTTGTGCGAAGCGTTCGAGAAGACCGCTGTGGAGGTCCCCGACGTGCCGGGGTTTGTTGTGAACCGATTGCTCTTCCCTTACCTCTTCAACGCTGTGAGGCTATTGGAAGAGACTGGAATGGACGCGAATGACATCGACACCTGCATGAAGCTCGGAGCCGGACATCCGATGGGTCCGTTCGCGTTGCTGGACCTCGTGGGGCTGGACGTCTCGAAGGCGATCGGGGAGACGATCGGCGAGGCGATCCCGCCGCGAGTGGACGAGTTGATCTCAGAGGGAGCGCTCGGGCGCAAGACAAAGAGGGGATTCCTCTCCTACTGAGTGAGATTTCATTTCCGCTGAGCTGACTTTTAGGTTTCGTTCATCAAGACGGGGATACTTGGAGATGCGACTTGTTCGCATGCACTCTCGCCTCCTCCCAGTGCAAACGTCCGGCCCGCACCCCCCGCGGGCCGGACGTTTAACCCCCCGAAGGAGCTTCCCGGCGGAGTTCCTCGACACGGTCTTCCTCGCGCGCGCGAACAGGTCGGCGCTCACGGATGCGGACCGCCTCCACACGGTTGTGGTGGACCGACTCCACCCGGATCGAGAAGTCTCCCGAGCTGATGGTGTCGCCGCGGCGGGGGAGCCGCCCCAGCTCGGCGAACACGAACCCACCGACGGAGTTGTAGGCGTCGCTGTCGACCGGCAGCTCCACACCGTAGTCGAGCAAATCAGCAATGGAGACGTGCCCGCGCACGAACAGGTCACCGTCGGCGAGACGACGAACCTCGCCGGAGGCAGAGTCGGTTTCGTCGGCGATCTCCCCCACTACCTCCTCGATGATGTCCTCGATCGTGACGATGCCTACCACCCGGCCGTACTCGTCGGCAACGACCGCAAGGGATGTGCGCCGACGTTGAAGATCGGCCAACAGGTCGTCCAGTGGCTTCGTCTCTGGAACGATAGGCGCATCGTGCATGATCGGCTCAATCGAGGCATTCGGACCGTCATGCATGAGCCGACGAGCGAGTGAGCTGGCATGTACAAGTCCGCGTACGCGGTCGCGATCGTCGTCCTCGATCACGATAAGTCTCGTATGGCCGCTTGAGATGCACAGCTCGAGCGCCGTTTGCACGTCCTGGGAAGCGTCCACGGTGACAACGGCGGGAATGGGAGTCATCACCTGTCGGGCCTCTTGCTCGTGGAGGTGGAAGACACCTGTGAGCATGCCCGCCTCTCCAGGATCGAGGTGGCCACCGGCATATGACTCGGCGATGAGCCGCTTGAGCTCGTCGGGGGATCCCCCTTCGCGCTCACCACTCATCTCCACGCCGAAGAGCCGCAGGATGCGCCCTGAGACGACGGTGAGGCCGATGATGACCGGATGGAAGAGCACGCTGAATGCCTCAAGCGGTCGGGCGATACGACGAGCGATGGTCTCCGAGCGGTCGATCGCGTAGAGCTTGGGCACCATCTCACCGGCGATCAGTTGGGTGGCTGCGATGAGCAGGAAGGCCACGATCACCGATATGGCTATCGCCGCATCATGGCTGGGGGTGTCGCCGAGAGCGCCTTTGAGAATCTCGGCGAGCGCAGGCTCGGCGAGCGCGCCGATGGCGATCGAGGTCATCGTGACGCCGATCTGCACGGCGGAGATGTATTCGTTGATGCGGTCGAGCTGACGCAGCGCGAGCGCCGCTCCACGAGAGCCTTCCTCGCGCATGATCTCGAGTCGTGCTCTGCGGGAGCGCACAAGCGCGTACTCGGCGGCGACGAAGAAGGCGTTGATCGCGACGAGCACGACCGCCAGGATGAGCTTTAGCCCATTCACGCCAAACGAGCCAGCAGACCGGCCGAGCTACTTCGGGGAGGTTTGTCGTCGTCTTTCATCGGGTGCCGACCGCACAACCGTAGCAGGGAAGGTGGTCGGCACTGAGAGCACCGTCAGGCGAGATCGTCGAAACGGGCTGCCATCTCGAAGTCTGCCTGAGTGAGGCCACCCTCGGAGTGGGTGGAGAGCTCCAGGCGAACCTTGTTCCATCCGTGCAGATGGATATCTGGATGGTGGTTGGCCGCCTCGGCGGCGTCTCCGACACGGTTGACAAACGCCATCGCGGCTCCGAAATCCTTGAACTCCCACTCGCGCACGATGGAGTGGCCGTCTCGACGCCAGTCGCCGGCGGCCACCTTGGCGTCGATCTCCTGCTCGGAGAGGAGCGTCATGAGCAGCAGGCTACCCAGATCGAAGGAGTGCTATCCGCCCGGGATCAGGATTTGCTGTTCGCCGCCACCAGTCACCTCGCTGGAGTGCGCAGTGACCTCCGAAGCGACGACGAACGCCGCACTCAGCGCCACACATCCGGCAAGCGCAAGAGCGAGCGATTTGCGCCGATCGGCGAACTGGAGCACGAATCCCGCAAGCGCACCACCGATCAGACCGCCGATGTGGCCACCGACGGATATGCCGGACGAGGTGAAGCCGATCAGCAGATTGACGCCGATCAGCATTCCCAGCCCGCTCTCCATGACGGAGATGTTGCGTGAGCGCATCTCCACCACCGCGCACCCCGCCACGCCGAAGATGGCGCCTGAAGCGCCCACCGTAAAGGCATGGGGGGTCACCAGCAGCGCACCGAAGGCGCCTGCGAACAGTGAAGTGACATACACGGCAGCGAACCGCACCGAGCCAATCGCCGGCTCGAGCATGCGACCGAGCCAGTAGAGGATGAGCATGTTGAACCCGATGTGGAGGAGGTTGGCGTGCAGGAAACCGCCGCCCACCAACCTCCACCACTGACCGTACGCGACCCCCTCTTCGATCCCGGGCACTTCCGGACTGCCCAGCAGTGCCCCCCTGAAGTAGAGCGTCTCTCCGCCTCCGAAGTGGATCTTCTCGATGAGGTAGATGACGACGTTGAGGGCGATCAGGCCGTAGGTAACACGCGGTATCTCAGTCATGTCGCGCATCCGCACCACCTTCGTGCGTTGTTTCGAGCACTCCGGGC
This sequence comes from uncultured Solirubrobacterales bacterium, assembly GCA_963702905.1. Classification (GTDB taxonomy): domain Bacteria; phylum Actinomycetota; class Thermoleophilia; order Solirubrobacterales; family Solirubrobacteraceae; genus Palsa-744. The sequence goes on along the minus strand of OY969769.1, from coordinate 1,818,336 downwards.
AGCGCATCCCCACGGAGGTGACGGTCATGCAATCGGGACAGATGGGACGTCCGCACGAGGAGCACGCGACTCCCGTCTCGCGCGATGGATGGCGGTAGCAGGTAGCCATGAGGCTCGCAGACGCTAGCAGCGCCACGGGCGCGTCCAGCAGTAGATCAGATAGTGTCGGGAACGCTGCTCGCCATCTTGCGCAGACCGAGGCGCATGCGGCCCTTGACGGTGCCGATCGGGGTGTCGAGCATCGTGGCGATCTCGGTATGGGTGCAGCCCCCGTAATAGGCAAGCGTGATGACGCAACTCTGCTCAGGTGGTAGCCCGTCGAGGGCGGCGAGCAGTTCGCGGGAACGCTCGCGCCGTGCGACCTCCCTGTCGGTGAGTTCCAGTGATGGAACGACATCCTCCACGCCGTTGTCGGTCGATCCGGCGATTTCGTGCGCGACGCCCTGACGTAGCACGTCGATGGCGCGATTACGCACGATCCCGAGCACCCAGGCTCTCACACTGCCGCGTCGGCGGTCGAAGCGACGACGGGAGCGCCAGAAGGAGAGGAACGCCTCCTGCACGACCTCCTCGGCGATCACCGCCCTCGGGCACATTCGCATGGCAAGCGACGCGGCGGCGCGGGAGTGACGGTGGTAAAGGAGCGCGAACGCGTGCGGATCATCGTCGGCTACGCGTGCCATCAGCGCATCGTCGGCGAGGCGCCCCACCCAAATCGTTTTGTCGCCCAAACGTTCCATGTGCCTGACAGTCGGAATAATTCCGTAGGACACACTGTGAAGGCTATGTCGCGGGATTGCAAGCGACGCTACGAGATGAGCCCGCTCCCTGCGGGAAATCGGACGGGAATCTCGCCGAGCGGTCGTGGAAAGGGGGCTTAGCGGTCGCCGAGCAACCTGCGGGTGTGCTCACGCAGATCACCCACCGCGCGCTCTGCGACCGTACGGGCGCCGGCTAGGCCACTCTCCTGCGTGCGAGCACGTTGACGGGCACGGAGCAGGACAAGCGCCACGCCTGCGCTTCCCCCCACCACAACCGCGGCCGCGGGGCGAGCCCAGTTGCGCGGATCCCTCATCGCCAAGAGCTCCCACGCTTCGAGCTCCTCGACGGCGCTCTCAGTGATGCTCACAAGGGCGCTCTCTAGACGCCTGCCGAGGTCCTCGGGCGGCTCGACCGGCGAGAGGGCTTGGTGGAGCAGGCCCTCGAATGATGACGCGTCACTCATCGATAGACCCCCCTCCCGACACGTCCACCATGTCCTCCAGCTGCTTGATGGCGCGATGGATGAGCACCTTTGTGGCGCCGTCAGAGCGACCCATTGCACGAGCGATCTCGCGGTTGTCCATGCCGAGCGCGAAGCGCATGATCAAAGCCTCGCGACGGTCATCGGGGAGACGTCGCACACCGTCGAGCACACGGGAGAGCTCGTCGCGGCCCTCCACGAGATCCTCGGTCGTATGAGATGCCATGAGCTCTGAGGTGTCGTCGATCGGCGAGGCCGGACGCCGCGAGCGATCACGATAGAGGTTGGCCGCGAGGTTATGGGCGATGCGGATGAGCCATGGGCGCAGCGGCCGACCGTGGGACTCGCGCTGGGCTCGCTCGAAGTGGCGGTAGGCCTGTAGAAAGGTCTGCTCGGTGAGGTCCTCGGCATCGTGGTGGTTGCCGACGCGGTAGTAGGCGTAGCTGTAGACATCCCGCAGATGGGCGCGGTAGAGCTCTGAGAAGTCGGCGTCGAGCCGCGCCTTGGACTCCGGCGGTTGCTGGTGTGCCACTCATCGCACCCTACCCTCCCCATGATGCGGTCCACGTCCTCAGGCCGCACGCGCACGGCGCTCGGAGGAGTCGCCAAGTGCCTCCTCGGCGGTGGCGGGACCAACTCCACCGAGCCATTCCCATTGAAGGCTCACGCAGGCCCATATGCGCTCGGAGACACCCAGCGCGATCGATGGCGACGGGCGCTCACTCATCGGGAAGCCCAGCGGGGGCCCGCAACGGAGCGTCACCTTGCGCGGTCGGATACGCCAGCCGCGGCGAACGTCCTCAGTGCCCATCACGGCGATCGGAACCACCCGCGCGCCTGTTTGCAGCGCCAGCCGGCCGACACCGCGGTGGGGACGACCGAGCGGGCCCGGCCGCACGCGAGTGCCCTCGGGGAAGATGACAACGCAATCACCCCGCTCCAGGATGGCTCGGGCGGTGTCCATCGCGTGCTCATCCCCCGCTCCCCGATCCACCGGGAAGGCGCCAAGGCCGTTGAGCAACCACGCCTGCCAACGCCGCTCGAAGAGCTCGCGCTTGGCTATGTAGTAGACAGGCCGCTTGGTGAGCGCCCCGATCACGAACGGGTCGAGGAAACTACGGTGGTTGGCCGCCAGCAGGACCGGTCCCGAGCCAGGTACGTGCTCACGACCAACGCGCTCGAGACGGAAGTAGAGCAGGAAGAGGGGCAACAGCACCGCCCTGACTACGCGATAGAGCACGGGATTGACGCCACGGGAAAGCGATCGCTCACGGAAGGCGTCCAGGCCCATAGCGTTTGCCGGCACAGCGGCGCCTTTCGACCCGTGGTCAGCCGCGACGGCCGAGGTGACAGGCGACTTAGCAGGCGCCCCCTCCCCCGCTCCGCGCCAGGCCGCTGGCAAGCTTGGCTCCATATAAGGGGATACCCGTGCGAGCAGGCCACGTTACAGCCAATAGAGCACCGCACCCGCCAGAGCCGACGGCCGGAATCGAACCGGCAACCTCCGCTTTACAAGAGCGGCGCTCTGCCAGTTGAGCTACGTCGGCAGATGAGAGCCTTGAAATCGTAGCGCTGGCCGGCCGCTCCAGATCTGCCGTCGGACTTATCGTGCACACGTAGCCGCGGACAAGCGCCGATCAGCGGATCTGGAGGTGCCCCATTTGATCTCGGCTGGCGCTAGAGTTCGGCTGGTCATGGCCTCGCAGTCGTCTCCCCCCGTCGACCCTCCAGGGCAGGGGTCCGGTAGTGGGTTGAGCCTGAAGGTTCTGCTTGCGCTGATCGTGATCGTGGTCATCGCCGGTGGTGTTGCTGTGCTGACGACGGGCGGCAGCAATTCTGGCCCGAGCACCGGGGTTGCTCACAGCGTGGCCTCGTCGCGTTTCAGCGGCTCGCTTGCCTCTCCGGCGGAGCCTGAGCCACCGCTTCACTTGCGCAATTACAAGGGCGAGGCGGTGAATATCGGGCAGTTCCGCGGCAAGGCGGTTTTCGTGACGTTCCTCTACACAAAATGTCCCGATGTTTGCCCGATAATCGCTTCAAACCTTGGGGTCGCGCTGAACTTGATGGGGTCTGCAAAGGCGTCGAGGGTGCAGGTGGTCGCGGTGTCGGTGGACCCACGTGGGGACACCCCCAAGTCTGTCGGAGTGTTCCTGCAGCGCCACGGCATGAGCGGACGGATGCAGTATCTGATCGGTTCCGCGCACGAACTCGCACATGCATGGGAAGCTTGGGGCGTTGGCTCTGAGCAGGACGCGCAACAGCCACAATTGGTCAATCACACCGGGATTGTGTATGGAGTGAGCGCGAGCGGCAAGATCACGACGGTGTATGCGGCAAACCTCACGCCGCAGGAAATCGTCCACGACGCCCCGCTCCTTGCATCAAGCTGAGCAGCGCGGGATTGAGGCGGTGCGCCTCATGCGCACAGCTATCCGTTCTGCGTAGGTTGCTGCGGATCGCCCCGCTTGCCGCTTCTTCGGATCGCTACCCCAGCGACGATCAACAGCACTACCGGCAGGCTGAACAGGAGCGCTGTGGGTGGCCCACGATGCGCAACCGGAGTGGCTTTGGGTATGGGAACAGGCGCGAGCTTGTGTCCGTTGGCGCGGGCAAGCAGTGTCACGGCTCGGATCGCGGTGCGGGTAAGGCCGTATGTGCCGTCGTGGGCGTCGATCGTGAGGTGCGCGAGTGCGGAGCGTGGGCCTACAGAGACCAGTCCGAAGCCGGAGGGCATCACGACGAGCAGTGGCTGAGGTTTGTTGTAGGAGATCTCCAGATGAAGAAATTCGGCGTACTTCTGGGGGTACCTGAAGAAGGTTGGCACCGCGCCGAGGTCTTCGCGTGAGCCGATGATCGCGACCTTCAGCGGCATGTGTTCGCGCGACGCCGAGGCCAGGAGCGCGTTCAGAGCCGCTTCCAGCTTCGGCGGAACAGGTGGCTGATATGGATAGAACGCGTTTTGGGCCAGCAGGATGTCGCTTGCGGGATCGCCGTCCCCGCGTGCCGATCCGACGACGGCGCCCAACAGTGTCGCGGCGATCAGGGCGCTCATCGCAACATGGCACGCGAGACGGCTCGCGACGGGACGACGGGTCGGTTTCTGCGGTGATCGTGCGTTCGCGCTCAAGAGCCCGTCCAGGCAAGCGAGGGAAACACGTAACTGGAGTGCGGTCGCACGGGAGCGCCAACCTCGATAGTAATTTGTGAGTGGCGAGCGAGCGGAGCTCTCCGGGGATCTCCCCTCCAGCGTCTACCGCCTATGAAGATGGAGACATTTTCGTGCGCCGACGCTCGAAAACCCGCCATGACTGTGCCGTTGAAGGGTTGCCCCCAAAGGTCGAACAGGTCACCAAGCGTATATGGCCCACCCGAGCCAAGCAGCACCAGGCCTGTTGGGTCAAGGGTGCGCAGCGGGTATGCGCAGCGCCAGTCACGAACGAAAACGCCTTGAGTGCGCAGCGGTGGCCTCAGTCCGATACCCGGCGGCACGATCACAACCCGGTCGAAGGCGAACAGCTCGACGTGGGCGGCAGAGACAGCGCGCGATCGAGCTCGGCAGCTCATACCGTCGACCATCAAGCCGTGTTTGGCACGAAAGCCGCGCAATGGTGGCCTGTAGCGCGGCCCACTACCCGCTCGGCGCGAGCTTTCGATCTCGCGCGCGAACATATTCGTCCGCCCCGAAGCCAACCTATCGCGCCCGGTTGCCTGATCTGCGCAGCCTCCCGCAAGTATGCAGCTCAACGTGACGAGGGCAAGCTGCGCAAGGAGGATGCCCGTGCAACGAGCAAGTTGGTAGCGACGATGAGATAGCGGTTGCATAGACTGGCCCGTCGCATGATTCTCCCGCGTCGTCTGCTGCCACACTTGCTCGGTGGTGTAGGTCTTGCGGCGCTGGTGTTCCCAGCGGCGGCGCACGCGCATGGGATTGTCGGGAAGGCCGACTTGCCGATCCCGGTGTGGCTGTTCAGCTGGACAGCGGCCGTGGTGCTGGTGGTCTCGTTCGTCGCTTTGTCGACCCTGTGGCGAGCTCCGCAATTGCAGAGCGAGCATCGCAAACGGCTCTCTCGGATGCCAGATCCGGTCGCGTGGGTAGCAAGCGCGATCGGCGTTGGCTTGTTCGCTTTGGTGATCTACAGCGGTTTCGCGGGGGCACAGGTCGCCAACTCGAACTTCTCTGTGACATTCGTCTACGTCGTGTTCTGGGTGGGAATGCCGGTCGCGAGTGTGCTGTTCGGGGACGTGTTCGCGGTGCTCAACCCGTGGCGGTCGTGCGCACGGGCGATCCGCTGGATTGGACAGCGGATGGCTCCTGAACTGTTCAAGCGCCCTTTGGTGCGCTACCCGCCAAGACTCGGCCTATGGCCGGCTGTGGCGTACTTGATTGGGTTCGCCTGGCTTGAGCTTGTGTATGTCGCGCGCGATGAGCCCTCGACGCTCGCGGGATTGTCGCTCGGATATTTCCTCGTGATGCTTGCCGGGATGACCCTGTTCGGCGTTGAGGAGTGGTCCGGGCGCGCGGACGGGTTCAGCGTCTATTTCAACCTGCTTTCGCGCATGTCGATCCTATGCCGCGACGAGCTCGGCACCGTGTACGCACGCCGACCGTTGAGCGGCCTGGCGGACATGCCGGTCTTGCCGGGCACGGTCGCCCTCGTGTGCACCGTCATCGGCACGACGACGTTCGACGGTCTCAGCAACGGAGCGGTGTGGCGTACCAGCGAGCCGCACCTGCAAAGCCTGTTCTCGGGGCTGGGGTTTCATCAGACGTCTTCGCTCGAGCTGGCGTACACACTCGGTTTGCTGACATCGGTGGCGCTTGTCGCCGGGATATACAGGCTTGGGATCGCCGGCGTGCGCAGCGTCAGCGATCGCTACAGCGTGGAGGACCTGTCTCGGACTTTTGCGCACACGCTTGTGCCGATCGGGTTCGCCTATGTGATGGCGCACTATTTCTCGCTGCTGATCTGGCAGGGACAGGCGATCGGGTACCTGGCGTCCGACCCGCTCGGCAACGGCGCGAACATTTTCGGGACGAGCTCGTATCAGATCGATTACGCGATCATCTCCTACGCAGCGATCTGGTACGTCCAAGTCGCAGCGCTCGTCAGCGGCCACGTCAGCGGGCTTGCGCTCGCGCACGACCGTGCACTGAGCATGTACCGCGATCCCCAGGAAGCGATCCGCTCGCAGTATTGGATGCTGGCGGTGATGGTCGCTTTCACGAGTTTCGGCCTGTGGCTGCTTTCCGCGGTCGGCACCTGAGACCAGCCGTGTCCTAGCGGTCGCACCGTGTCCAGTCGGCGAGGCTCTCGCGCTGGAGGCTCGCGCGATCGGGTGCAGGGGTAGGATTGCTCGGGTTATGCGTACGCGGGAGAACGCGAGCAGTCGGAGGCCGCTACGACGCGGTTTGTTGATAGCGCTGCTCGGCTCCATCGCATTGGTGAGTGTTGTGGTTGTGGACCCGACCGCATTGTGCCTCGTGCCAGCGCTCGCATTTGTCGTACCGCTTTTGATGCGCCGTTATCCGGGCGAGCGGATGATCACCGCTCTGCGCCACTCAAGATCTCAGCCCTGGGGGCATCCTCGCTCCAGCGTGCCGCGCACACGACAGGCCGTGCGTGTGGTCGCGCGCGGGGGACTTTTGCTGGCACGGTCGTTGGCGGTCCGTCCGCCACCGACCGCCGTCCTGGCCGGCAGCTAAGGACGCACGCCGCTATGCGGCGGCTGCTCGCCACGGCTACGCGCACGCGAGTTCAGCGTGTGTGAGATACGCGCGTCCTCTCGAATCCCGTACAGCGAGGAGTTCACCATGTCCTGTCGTCTTGCGATCTTCCTGCTCGGCGTCGCGTTGCCGGCGCCGGCAGGCGCCGCACGCGCCGCGAGCGCGCCGTCTGAGAGCGGCAACCCGATCAACGATCAAGGGAGTAGCTACCACTACCGCACCTACATAACGACGATCACGCCGCACGCGCCGGGATTGAAAGTGGAAGTGCTGGAGTTCGCAGATCGCCTGCTGTTGCGCAACAAGACCGGACAGACCGTCACGATATCTGGGTATTCCGGGGAGCCATACGCCCGTGTTCGGGCCGATGGCACCACCGAACAGAACGTGCGCTCCCCGGCGGTGTACCTGAACACCAACTTCTACGCGAGCGTGGCGGTGCCCTCCTCGGCGAGCGCGAGCGCGCCACCGAAGTGGGTCGTTGTGGACCGTACAGGCGAGCTTGAATGGCATGACCATCGCATCCATTGGATGAGCCCCGTCAAGCCACCCGAGGTCACAGACGAAGGCAAGCGCACCAAGATCTTCAACTGGAGCGTCCCGATCAAAGTGGGCGGGCAGGCGGGCACGATCCACGGCGAACTGTTCTGGGTTCCCCAAAACTCCAAAACACCGGCCGGCGCGATCGTTGCGCTGGTCGTGATTGTGTTGCTCGGAGCAGCGATCGTCTTCGTGGTGCGTCGCCGCCGAGCAGACTCCTCCCCACCCGACCCAGGCACTACGCAGGCGGGTGAGCCGTCGGCGCGCAAAGAGGCGTGGTGAGAGACCGCGATCTCCACAGACACGGCGCGACCGCACACTGCTCCAACCGCCGCTGGCTGGGTCTGGCAGTCGCGGCGGTAGTCGGCTGCGCCTGCCAGCTTGCCCAGACGCCCTCAGCGTTGGCGCATGCACAGTTGCTGGGCACATCTCCAGCCGCGGGCTCCACAGTGCCAGTCCAACCACAATCGGTGATCTTCGAGTTCAACCAGGATGTCGGCGGAACGCTCGGCGCCGTGCGGGTATATGACGCACAGGGAAACGAGGTAGACAACCTGAACCTCTCGCACCCATACGGCGATGAGCGCTGGATGGGCGTCGGGCTGAAGTCCCATCTGCCGGACGGGACCTATACGGCGACCTATCGCGTGATCTCCGCCGACACGCACATCGTCTATGGCGGACTGGTGTTCAACCTGGGTCACGCGGGCGTCGCGCCCAAGCTCACGGTTGCCGGTCTCATCGCAAAGAACAAGAGCGGCAAGATCACACGGATCGCGTCTGGTGTCGTGCGCGGCCTGGACTATCTGACGATCGCACTGATGATCGGCGGGCTGACGTTCGTGTTCCTGGCGTGGCTTCCAGCTTTGACCCGAACCGCGGGTATCGAGCGGCGCTGGTCGGTGGCCTCGCAAGTGTTCGCGTCGCGTTCGTTGAGGCTGCTCTGGGTAGCGATCGTGCTCGGGGTGATCGTGAGCGTGCTCGGGGTGCTCCTTCAAGGCGCCAGTGCGGCAGGAGTGTCGCTGTGGAGCTCGTTGAAGAGCTCAATCGTCAACGACACCCTTGAAAGCCGTTTCGGCGAGGTGTGGGAGGCTCGCGTGATCGACTGGGTACTGCTCGGTGTGCTGCTGTTGGCATCAAAGGCCACCGGGGCAACCGTGATCCCCGTGCTCGACTCGGACGCGAGCAACTCCGCCGGGGTTGCGCGAGTTCGACGACCACCCACGGCGATCTTCCTACTGCTGCTCGCCGTGGGGAGCGCGTATCTGGCGATCACGCCTGCGCTTGCCGGTCACGCAAGTGTCGAGAGCCCAACCGGTGTGTTCTTTCCCTCCGACGCACTACACGTGCTGGCTGCAAGCGTTTGGGTCGGAGGGATCGCGTGCATGTTGATCGCACTGCCAGGGGCTACCAGACAGCTCGAGGGAGCAGAGCGGAGCCGGTTGTTGCTAACAACGCTCGCAAGGTTCTCGCCGCTGGCGCTCGCCTCTGTGATTACGATAGCCGCAACCGGTGTTATCCAGGCATACATCGACGTGCGCAGCCTCAACGGTCTGTTTCACACGACCTACGGCGCGCTCGTCATCGCGAAGGTAATCCTCCTCATTGCACTGATCGGACTGGGATGGGTAAACCGCGAAAGGGTGATCCCCACACTGAGACGGATTGTGGGCGAAGACAATTCGCCTGGCGGTATTGGGGTGTTGGCTCGGCGCACGATGCGAAGCGAGCTTGCGCTGATGCTCTGCGTACTCGGCGTGACCGCCGCGCTAGTCAGCTACACGCCGCCAATCGACGCTGCATCGGGACCGTTCTCGATCAACACGACAATCGGACCGGCTGAGCTCGAGATGACCGTCGAACCGGCGAAGGCCGGACTCAACACGATCCATCTGTATCTGATTGACGCCAAGACGGGTGCGCAATTCACCCCCACCAAGGAACTCACCGTCACCGCCAGGCTGCCTTCCAAGAACATCGGCCCGCTGCCCTTGAAGGCGAACCTCGCAGGGCCGGGACACTACGTCCTCAATTCAGCTGTGCTCAGCCCCGTTGGCGCTTGGGACATCGAAATCATCGACCGTGTGTCTGAATTTCAACAGTACAACCGTGTAGTGAAAATACCTATCAAATAGGTGTAAACCTCCCAGATACCGCAGCACAACTCATTCCACTTAGGAGAACACGAAAACAATGAAAACCAAGGTCGCGACCCTTCTCACAGCGGGAACACTGCTTGCCCCGGCCACCGCCCGGGCGCACGTCAGCCTGCACCCCGACACGATCCCTGCCGGAGCGTTCGCGACGCTCAACGTGCGCGTTCCGGGAGAGGCGGAAGGCGCCTACATCAAGAAGGTCGATGTGCTGTTCCCGCAGGGCTTTACGGGCGTCGATTACGAAAACGTTCCGGGTTGGAGCGTGAAGGTGATCGAAAGCAAACTCGCCAAACCGATCCAGAGCGACGACGGGCCGATTGACACCCGGGTCTCTCAGATCGTGTGGACGTGGACCGGGCCGCTTGGCAAGGTAAACAACGGCCAGTTCATCCAATTCCCGCTGTCGGTGGCGATCCCGGAAAACGCGGCCGGCAAGGCGCTGGAATTCAGGACGGTTCAGACCTACAGCAACGACGAAGTGGTGCACTGGATCGAACCGTCGCTGGATGGCGATCATCCGTCACCGCGGATCAACGTCACCGCCAAAGGAGGCGTGATCGAGGACATCGCAGGTGACGAGGCCGGGCCGCAAGCCGACCAGGCGACCACAGGCCAATCGACGGCAATCGTCGCCGCCAAGCCGGCTGGCAATACAGCGAGCAAGGGACTCGGGATCGCGGCGCTCATTCTTGGCGCGCTCGGCCTGCTCGCCGGCGTGGCGGCATTGGTGGCCTCGCGACGAACGCACCGGTCCGAATAAGCCAGGCACTCGGCGTAGGCTGAGCGACAAATGCCCGCACCGCCCCTTGCGCACCTCGGCCACTGGTATGTATCGCTGCCGGTGTTCATGGGACCTGTGCTGCTGCTCCTAGTCGCGCTCAAGATCCAGACTTGGCGCGAACGCCACCACGGACCCGACACGTCAGGCAAACGCTCCACCATCACGACGACTCACGACGACTACGACAACCCAACGATCAGCGTGTCTGGCCCACTTGACTATCCCGCAATACTCGAGATCGAAACCGAGCTCGGCAAGACACCTCCTGATGCAGAGATTCTGCTCGATCTGAGCCTTGTCTCTGATGCCGACCGAGAGGCGGCATGGAGCCTCTGCGACGCAATCGGCCATGCGTCCACCCGCGATCGCATCACCGCGCTCGTAAGAGCCGACCCGACAATGCGGTCACTCAGAACGGTATTGGCCGAAGAAGGAGTCAAGCTGATGGAGGTGAGCACCCACGCCTGACTTGGTGTATGTTTGCGGGTGCTTGCGGTGGCGGAACTCCGGTGTGATTCCGGGGCTGACGCGCAGCGGTGTGGGTGACGAACGGATCGTGGTTCCACTGAGCCAGATGGCTTGGGAAGGAGATCCGGGAGGTCGATCCCGAGCCCGAATACGCCCTGCTTGCAGTGCCCGATGGTAAGCCTCGCGTATAGGCGGCCGGTGCGCCGCCTATGAATGCGTGCGTGTCGCCGCCCCAATTAAGGAGACGGCGACATGAATCACCCCCTCAACGCCAAGGCGCTCTTGGCTGCGGCATTCGTTCTTTTTGGATTGGCCGCATTTGGTCAGACTGCGTCGCCCGCTGCCGCGGCGGTCACTCAAGCCGAAGAGCTCGCTGCTGCTGAACACGGTGCGGAGTGGATCACGTTGCTGCAGGAACCCAGCGGCGAACTGGCCTCCTTCGGCGGCGACTGGTCAATGATCTCCCTGGCGTCATTGGGCATAAATGCGGCGGACGTCCGCATATCGCCGACTGAACCCAGCGCCCAGGACTTCTATCTCTCGTTATGGACGGACGAGCCACCGGCGCTGTTCTCGGCGACCGACTTCGAGCGGGCGATCCTCAGCGGCTACTCGGGTGGCCTCGAACCTTCGCGTTTGAATGCCCATACGAACCTCGTTGCAGATCTCGCCGCCCAGTTCAATGGGCACGAACTCGGCGAAAAGGGCGCAACCAACGCCGACGTCTTCGGGGTGCTCGCGCTCGCGGCGGTTGGCGCGCCGAGTGACGTGATCGACACACTTGCCCAGACCGTGCGCGAACAGCAGGACGCCGATGGTGGCTGGAACTTCGCGGCGGGCACGAAAAAATCGGAAGCTGACCTGACGGGCGCCGCGCTTGCGGCCCTTTGCGCGGCCGGAGCGCCCAACACGGACCCGGCGATCGTTCAGGCCGAGAGCTATCTGCATTCCGTCCAAGACACTGCAACAGGCGGGTTCATCAACTTTGGGGTCAATACCGACTCGACGGCCTGGGTCGTGAGTGGGCTCGATGCTTGCAAGATTGACCCCCAGTCAGCCGAATGGACGACCACTGCGAGTAAGACGCCGATCGACTTCCTGATTGCTCAACAGAACGAAGACGGCAGCTTCCAACTCCACGCACACGACGAAGAAGAGGATTTCTACTCGACCCAAGATGCGGTGCGGGCACTCAGCGGTACAGGGTTCATCGCACCACCACCATCGCGCAAAGAAGTCGGACAGCCGACGGTGCGACCGGCCCCCACGGTGACGACCGGCATCCCTGTCCCGATGACGCTCGTGATCGACAGCGCCGGGCACGTCACGGGTGGCAGCTCGATCCGCATGTGCAAGATCATCGCTCCGGTGGGAGCGACGGTCGCCCAGATGCTCACGGCCGCAAGCGAAGCCTCCTTGCCCTCTTACTGCCTCTCGGACCTCTCGCTCCAGGGTGGACGGATAGCTCGGGTCAACGGCGTCAGCGCCGAACCCGGAAAAACAGCGTGGGAGATAAGCAGGGAAGGAGGTAGTGACGAACTGGAAACCAACGGGACCGTCGGGCTCGGTGAGCTTGTACGGGTGCAGCTCGTCCCGAACGGCGAGACCCCGCAGACGCCGACCCCATCGCCGCCCTCACCTACAACAAGCACGACCAAGGCAGAGACAGCACATACCCCCACCCACCATCTACAGGTGCGGGTCAGGCCGCTTACACGGGTGCACCACGGGCACCTTACGGTTGAGTTGACCTGCCTTCCCAAGGCGGGGAACACAGGCTGTTCCGGCGTGGTCCGCGTGCGCGTCGCGTTGCGAGCACGGCGCGGAGGACCCGTACGCCGGCGTGTAGCGGGCGAAGCCAAAGTTCACATAGCCGCAGGCACCTTGGGCGCCGTGACCATCAACCTCAGCACCTCGGTGCTCAAAGCGCTACGCACGCACGATGACCGTGTGGCATGGATCGGGGCGGCCATGCGCGACCCAAGCTCCGGCGCGAGCAACGACTCAATGGCATCCACTGTCCTGCGCTGATGCACGTCAGGTCGAGCGGACTCCCGCAAATCGTCACAGGAGAGATCGCATCAACACCTCCTGGGCCTCGCTTTATCAACCGATCAACCCAGAAAGGTAAGAACCATGCAGAGAAGACATATTGTGACTCTTGCCGTTACCTCTGCCCTCGCTCTACTCACGGCAAGCGCCCCAGCGATAGCCGGTACGCCCGCGACCGTGAGCGTGCGAGTCGAGGGAGCCACCTCAACGCTGGTGCCGTTGACCACAGTCACCACGAACAACACACCCACACCGCCGCCGGGGAACTGCCCGGGCACAACCGCCGCGGGCGCCCTGCAACTCGCTACCGAAGGTAATTGGGATCACGAAGAATACATCCAGACGATTTTTGGCGAGACGCACGAATGGACGATGGGCGACCCTCGCTACTGGGCGATTTGGATCAACGACAAATACGCGGAAGAAGGCGCTTGCTCACTCCAGATGAAAGAAGGCGACCGACTACTGTTTCTGGTTGACAAAGTCACCGCCCCCGAATACACACCGACCGTCTTGCCGCTTGAGCTGAGCGGAGCGCCCACGGAAATCACCCAAGGCGAATCGGCCACCGTGACAGTCAACAAGTACAGCACCGCGGGTGTCGCCAGCGCCGCGAATGGCGTTTCGGTGAAAGGTGGCGAAGCGACGGTCACAACCAACGCCTTCGGTCAAGCGACGGTCAAATTCAACACCGTCGGGACCGCCCACCTGAAGGGAACCAAGAGTGGGTTCGCGCCGACCGCCAGTGTCGCGGTCTGCGTACACGCTTCGGGAGGACACTGCTGAACCAAGGAAACCGGCCATTGCCCTGCCCGTGAGAGCGGGCGGGGCAACCGGTCTGCCAACGACATTGATGAACCCACTCTTGGAAAGAGCCCACATGCGCACCTGCGTAACGTTGCTCATCGTCGCCTTTCTGACACTAATCGCGTCTGTAGCGCAAGCGTCGCCTACGCAGATCAACGTGCGGATCGAGGGCAAGAGCGAAACCCTGTTCGAGGGTCCGATCTGGACCGAAGGCCACGATGTGAGGGCATCCTCGGACGCCCAGAGACGCTCGTGTGACGGGATCAATCCGCTCGACCCACAGAACACCTCTCCTGGCCCAACGCCCACCGCCGCGTCAGTGGACGCGATGAGCATCGTCGGCGAAACCTTCGACGGTGAGTGGTACTCCGGCTACGATGACTACTTCATCACACGCTGGGGTCCAGGCCAGCAGGACCCTGCTGAAGCCGCCTACTGGGGGGTTCTCGTCAACGACGTTTTCACAAACGTCGGGGGCTGCCAGTACGAGCTGCACGAAAACGACGAAGTGCTTTGGGTGTATGACGCGTTCAAGGAAAGGGCGAACCTGGCTCTGTTTCCCGCGGACGACACTGCTTCCAGGCCTCCCTTCACAGCTATCGCCCAGCTGGGCCAGCCCTTTGAAGTGCAGGTTGAGGGCTATGGCGACGACGAGGAAGACAACCCTCTAGCCGAACCCGACCGCGCTGACGCCACACCCTATGAAGGCGCCGAGGTCTCCCCGGTGCTGACATCGCCCAAGGGCTTCGAGCGGGTCCAGACCACGAGCCCCGCCGCCGTCACGACGAACTCAGAAGGGAAGGCAAGCATCACCTTCAGCACGCCCGGATGGCACAGGATCAAGGCGGGATCACCATTGGATGAAGAAGGCGAGGAAGAAGCGATCCGCTCAAACCGCATCGACGTCTGCGTACCCGCACACGGCGAAACAGGCTGCGGGTTCCTGCCAGCCGAAGACGACGTTCGCACACCACCCACCTTCACGGGAGAAACAGAAGAAGAACACCACGAAACGCTTCCGGAAACCCCCGGCGGTGGAAATAAATCTGGTGGGCAGCCTGGCGATGGATCGGGCGTCATGCTCCCAGTTACCTCGACACCGATACCCGTGCATGATGGAAGCGTTCCCGCTGCGCTCATGGCGCTCGAGAGCATCACATCCAAGCGACTGTTGTTGAAGTTCGCCGCACCAGGAGTGGCGACCGTGAAGATCGCCCATCTACGCAGAAAGGGACATCGCCGTTACTGGCAGGCCGTGAAGACGATCACCGTCAAAGCCCGCAAGGCGGGAACACTCAAGGTCAAGCTGCCGCGACTGGCCGCTGGCAGCTACCGGGTGAGCATCAGCCTCACCGGCGCCACAACCATTGTCAAGACACTGGCCGTGCCCGGCAGACGACCATGAGCCGGTGTGCACTCCCGGGCACAATAACGCCGCGGTCGAACGGTAGACCGGCGGCTACTTGCGGTGCGCTGGGGGCAGTCGTGATGGTCGCGGTTCTGTTGATCTCCCCTGCCCGTTCCGCTCACGCGGTCACGGCGCGCGATCCGGAGTTCCAGCCCAACCTGGAGGCGACCGTGCGCTATCTGCAGAACGTGCAGCGCGAAGATGGTGGCTTTGCCGAACCGGGCACCGAACCGGAATCGGACTTCACCGCCTGGATCACGCTGGCGCTTGCGGCCGCCGGGATCAACCCGCGCGACCAGACAATCGAGCCGCAGCACTGGGTGGGCGGGCACAGCGCCTACACCTACCTGGTCGAAAACGCACACAAAACATCGCTGACAACCGACTTCGAGCGCGAACTGCTCGTCGTCGATGCCGCCGGCACCTCGCCACACAACTTCGGCGGAGTCGACCTGGCCGGCGAAATCCTCAAACGACAGATCGCCACCGGTGGCAATGCGGGCGCCTTCCCACACGTAGCAGGCTCCCAGACACCGGGGGTCAACGACACGATCTTCGCGATCCTCTCGCTCAGCCCGATCCACGAACCAGCGGTCGAAGAAGCCGTCGGCAGAGCCACGCAATGGTTGGAAGCACAGCAGAAGTGCGACGGTAGCTGGTACTGGATGTATAGGCACAGGGTCAGCTCTTGCAACCCAAAGGAAAGTCGGCTGCTACCGGGAGAAGGAGGAGGCGAAATCGACATGACAGGCGCCGCGCTCGAGGCGCTGAACGCCGTCAAACATCCAGACCCGGAGGAGAGGGAGGCGTTTGAATACCTGCGTGAAGGCGAGACTCCAAACGGTGGTTTCGTAGAGTTCCTCACTGAGAGGGAACCGAAGGAACCAAACGTAGCCTCCACGGCTTGGGTCGTGCAGGCGATGTGGTCTGCGGGGATCAACCCTGAAGCATGGGCGACTGCTCCCGGACTGGCAAGCGATGAACCGCTCGGTTATCTCGTCTCGATGCAACAGCCCGACGGGCACATTCGTTACGAGGCAAGCGAGGACCTGAATGGCATGTGGATGACCTCCTACGTCACTCCCGCATTCACCGGCAACCCACTTCCGATCCCCGAAGTGCCCTATGTTCCCCTCCCTCTAGAGCCCCCCGACAGCGGAGAATCCGGGAATAGCGGCGTATCTCCTCAGCCAGGAGGCGGCGTGATCGCAGGCGGCGGCGGCAACGGCGCACCGCTGTTCAGCCGTCCCCAACCCGGCAGCAAGGGCTACACACCGGGCGGTGCGCGACAACTCAAGGAGCAGCACCACAACACGACCAAGCACCACCACAACCCAGGCCCTGCCCACAAAACACCCGTACCGACGGCCACTACCGCCAGTGTCCACCCCGCCAAGAAACACGATCCGGTCAGCCATAAAGGCACAGGCGGAGTCGCGCTGACCGGCACCGGCGCAGGCGGCGGAGCACAGAGCAGCGGCAAAGAGGTCAAAGGGATCCTGCTCGGAGCGCCCGCCGGTGCGCTGGAACCTGGGGCTCCGGGCCTGCGTGGCGCCGGCGCAGGAGAAAACCAGACTCCGTGGCCGGCGATTGCTATCGCGGGCGCTCTGCTCCTGTCGGCCCTCATCGGCACACAGATCGAGCGGCGGCGACCGGAGATGGTCCTGTGAGCACGATCGCGACCACGGACGGCCTCGCCGAAGCGCTGGCACGGATCGCCTCGTCCCTACGCATCCCCGTCCTCGTCCTTGCGCTGCTTGTGCTCCTCGTCTGCGCGGTCGAGGTTGGACGATTTGCGATCGAGCTGTGGTCTCGCGCACGCGCGGGACGGGGCGCGCTACGTAGCCTCGCACGCCAGATCGTGGGCAATCCCGAACAGGCCGCCGCACTCTCAGTACGGGCGCCAAGCTCGTTCTCGAGAGACGCGCTCCTGGAGATAGCCCGAGCCCTCCTGGCCGGTGAAGAGGCCGGCATCGAGCACGCGCTCGCCGACTACGAGCTCGCGGTCCAACGGCGCCTTGACCACACCCGGATCCTCGTCCGCGCCGGACCGGCGCTCGGGTTGATGGGCACCCTGATCCCACTCGCGCCAGGACTCGCGGCACTCGGTCGCGGCGAAGTGGGCGCCCTCGCTGCAGACCTGCGCACAGCGTTCGCCGCGACCACGATCGGGCTGCTCGCCGGCACAGTCGCATTCGCGCTGACGCTCACCCGCACCCGTATGTACAGCGAAGACCTCACAGCACTGGAGCGGGCGGCGACTCCCGCAACCTCTCCACCGGCTTATACAGATCAGGTCCAGATGCGTACAACGATTCCGCAAGCACACGTCACGCAAACACTCGCTACAACACAACCCGGTCCGCCGCTCCCACCGGGAACCGACCCATGAATCGCCGCACAGGACTCGGCCGACACGGCCGCATCGAAGACGCGGTCGGAGACCCACTCGACGGCCTCGTCAACCTGTTCGACATCGGCATCGTCCTCGCCGTCGCGTTCCTGATCGCCGGGCTCGGCTTGACACTCGACCAGCACACTCACCGCCTGCAAGCACGCACGCCGACCCCCCAACACACCCAAACACTGCCATCACCGTCCTCGAGCGCACCTGCCACAAGCGGTCACGGCCAGCCAGTAGGCACCGTCTACCGCCTCAGCGACGGGCGGCTTGTGTACGTTCAAAAGCAGCCTTGATACGAGCCCACTGGCCAGAGAGCCAATTTGAGAGCCTCAATGTTTCCGACTCTCTCGAGCTGTCCCGCAGGTGGCAATGCAATTGGCCGATAGGCGGATCGCAAGCAGGGGCCTTGCAAACAGGGGAGGTGTCGCACAAGGGAGCCACCCGCTACAAGATCGGTTTCCGCAGAGATGCCGAGCATTGCGGCAGAAAGCCGTCTTTCGGAGACGCCCTTCGATTATTGTCACACACTTGCACAAAGTCCATTGGTTCGAAGACAGGGCCGAGACCGGTGTCAGCTAAGCACGCTGTGCTTGGGCTCGTGATCGAGCAACCAGGCTACGCTTACCGGATCGCCTCCGGGGTGCGCAGGCAGTTGCGGTTTGCGGACCTCGCCGACTCCTACCCATATTGGGCGCTCGAGAAGCTCGAGAACGAAGGGCTGGTGCGGAGGGTGGACGAGAACGGCAGACCCCTCAACGGGACGGGGGGGAGGCGGGCCATATACGAAGCCACCCCCAACGGTGTGGCGTCCTTTGAAGAGTGGTTGCTCTCCACCGCCGCAGAGCCCCCCCTGCGCGACGACTTGCATTTCAGGATCGCGTTGTGCCGCCCCCACGACGCTGCGCGGATGATCGAATTGATCCACGGGCAGGAGCTCGTGTGCTTGGGGCGAGTGCAAGACCTCAAGCGCGCATGCGAAGAGGGCGAGGCGGAGCGCACCGAGTGGGACCGCATGGTGACCGTGGTGTCGCGCGACGCGGAGCTCGCGTTTTGGAACGCACGAATCGAATGGCTGAGGGGCGTTCGCGAGCGACTGGAAGGACTGCCGCTCGAAGACGCCCATACCGCGATTCAGCGCTGAAAAATTCAGGGCTGACTAGCTCGAATGGGTCCAATTGGCCACACTTATGTCCACTGGAGGGTGAGCGGGGAGCAATGAGCAGGCGAGTGCAGCGCCGGGAAGGGAAGCCCAACCTATGACAACCATGTCCCCCATACGCGGAGGGGTTTTGCATCTGCCCACATCTCACGAGGGCCGCTACTCGCAATCGCTCGAGCGCGGGTTGGCGATCCTCCGGGCATTTACACCCGATCGTCCGTGGATGGGCATCGCTGAAATCGCCGAAGCGCTCGATATGAGCCGTCCAACGACTCACAGGTACGCGTCGACGCTGGTGGCGCTCAACTATCTCGAGCAAGGCCCGGGACGCAAGTACAGGTTGGGGATGCGGGCCGGCGACCCGGGAAGGTCGGCGGTTGGGTCGACAAGCCTTCGCAACCTCCCCCACCAGACCCTCGCCGACTTGCGAGATACGAGCGCGTGTACGGCGAGCATTGCGGTGTTGCACGGTCGGGACATCGTGTATATCGACCGTGCGCGCAGTGCGTGGCAGGGGCAGAGCGAAGTGGCGGCGAGACTCGGACGTGGTTCGCGCTTGCCCGCGAAGGACACCGCGATGGGAAGGGTTCTACTCGCGGAGCTCTCTGAGCAGGAACGCGACGAAGCGGTCGAGACGGGAAGCTCCACGACGACAAGTGACGATGGCGCATCAAAGAACAAGCTGATGGACGAGCTGAAGCGGGTGGGAGAAAAGGGCTTCGCGATCGCAGACCAGGTGCATGTGAAGGGTCAGCTGTGTGTGGCGGCGCCGATCAGATCGCGCACCGGTGAGGTGATCGCCGCGGTGGACGTGGCGGCGCTCAAGTCGCGCTACTCCAGGGCTCAGGCACGGGAGAAGCTGGCGCCACTCGTAATGGCTAGCGCCGCCGAGATGTCCGCCCAGCTCGGCTTCACGTCGTAGCGCTCAACCGTCGAGCAAGCCGATGTCCGACGCGCGGGTGACGGCGTCAGAGCGAGAGCATACGTCGAGCTTGCGGTAGACCGCATGGGCTTGGGTCTTCACCGTGTTGGTGGAGACGTGTAGGCGGTCGCCGATCTCCCGGAACGAGAGATGGGTGGGTAGGAAGCGGAGGATTCGCAACTCGGCCATGGTGAGCGTGGAGGGACCGGTGAGGGCCTCGCCGGCGGCCGAGTCGACCAGTCCCCAGACTTCGTCGAGCCAGCCGGCGAAGAGCACCGCGTCGGGTATGCGGCGCGCAAGCCGCGATGCCTCGGCGAGCAGCGTCCGGGCGGTGCGGATGTCGGCCAGCCGCAGTGCGGCGCGGGCGAGGGTGATGCGTATCTCGGCCTCATACCAGGGGATGAAGTCGCGCAGACCACCGAGCAGATGGGATGCCTTGCGCGCGTGGAGCTTGCCCTCGTCGACTTGACCGAGGTGAGAGTGAACGTCTGCGGACACCGCAAAAGTGAGTACCGAGCTTGGATACGAGGAGAGATCGTGGAGCTCGATTTGGGAGACTGCGCGAGCGACGAGGTCCACCCCACGCTCCCAGTCACCCTCTTCGATGGCGATCATCGCGAGTTGAGATAGGCACAGGGTCTCGATGGGAGGCGCCGATACGGAGCTGCGGTGGATCCCCTCTTCGAGATGCTCCCGCGCTTGGAGCCGGTCGCCGGTGAGGTGGTCAGCGACACCCTGGAGCAACGAGAAGATCGGACGCCACGGACTGCCCTCCTCCTCGAGCTCGAAGGCCTGGGCGGCGGAGCGGCCCATCGAGCTGAGCCCGGAGCGCGAGACGGCGGCTTCGATGACGGCCACCCCAGCGGGCAGGGAAGCAACTCTCGGAGGAATGGTGGATCGCGCGAGAGCGGCGGCGCCGATCTGTCCCCAATGCTCTGCCTCGCGCAAGTTGCCCAGCGCGAGAGCGCTGTGGGCGGCGGTGAGCGCGAGCGGCGCGTTGGCGGACACCTGGGCGGGGGAGAAGCGCCGCAGCCAGCCTTGCAGGAGGTCGTTGCGCCCGACGGTGACGTAGCTGGGGAGGTGCACCCAGAGGAGCTCGCCGGCGCGGGGGGCGTCGCCGGCGGCGACAGCGTGAGAGATCGCGCTGTCTAGGTCTCCCGTGTGGGCTTGGAAGAGGCTCGCGCGCCGATGGGCCGCCTGCTCGCTGTCGGGATGTGAGTGGTGCAGCTCACCCAACAGCATCTCGCGTAGCAACGGGTGCAGGCGGTAGGTGTCGTGAGTGCGATCGACTGGGGTGAGTGGCAACGGGCCGTAGGCGAGACGATCGAGCGTACGGGCGGAGCCGGTGGTATCCAGGATTGCGTCGCAGAGAGGAGCGGAGAGTTGCTCGCAGACTGAAGTGGACTCCAGAAACTCGACGTCCTCGGATTTGAGCTCTGAGAGGAACTCGTCTCTCATGTAGTCGGCGACGAGATGATCGTCACCGGCGAAGCACTCGAGCGCCTCGGCGGGATCGGACTGATCGCGGGTGCAGAGAGCGGCGAGGTAGAGGCCGGCCGGCCAGCCCTCGGTGCGATCCAGCAACATCTCGAGCTCGGCCGGCCCCATCGGCACACCGGCAGCGTCAAGCAGTGCTGCCGCCTCGGTGGACGTCATCGCGAGGTCGGCGGCGTCGAGCTCCAGGAGCGAGCGGTGGGTACGCAGCCGACCCAGCGGAAGGGCTGGACGGGTGCGGGAGGCCAGCACAAGCTGGGATCCCTGCTGGAGATGCTCTGCGATGGTGGTGAGCACCGCGAGTGCGGGGGCCGAGGTGACATGGTGGACGTCGTCGAGGACCAAGAGGAACGGATCGACCGTACGCTCGAGCGTGGTGGCGAGCAAGGGCAGCAGCGCGGCGAGCTCTGACTCCGACCTGGCGGGATCCAGCGTTTCGTGGAGAACCGCCGGGGCACATTTGAGATCTTCCAGACAGGTGGCGAGGTCGTGGAGGAGGAGGATTGGATCGTCGTGCCATGCGTCGAGCGTCAGCCTGTGGTTGGGACGTGGGTCGGTGGCGGCCAGGTCGGCCAAGACGCTCGTCTTGCCGTAGCCGGCGGGCGCGACGATCACGACGAGAGGCGCATCTCGTCCTTCCTCGAGCTTCGCGAGCACACGCGGTCGCCGCACGAGCCCTTCGGGCGAGTGCGACCGGCCGCCCTTGATGGCTTGCGGCATCGCTCAAAGGTACGCTGCGATGCGGCTTTCGCCTATCCGCCCTAAGGCGCAAATCGAGGCTATGACTACGGATGATGGGTACGTAGGAAATGCGTAATGACACGGCGCCAACCGTCTCGGCGACCGTGACCGCCAAAGCGCTCAGGAGAGGATGCGGGCCTTCTGGGCGGCGAACTCCTCGTCGGTGAGCACCCCTTGCTTGTGGAGTTCGGCAAGCTCCTGCAGGCGCTGGACGGCTTCCGCGCTCATCCCGCTTGACTCGGCGGAAGGAGCAGGCGGCGGCGCGGCCTGCTCAGGCGGAGGGGGCGCGCCCGCCTGGGCCTCGGCGCGGCGCTTGCCCGCGTAGTAAGCGCCACCGCCGACGGCGGCGGCGCGCAGGAGAGGTCGACGGCGTCGTATCGGCACGCGACCACCCCCTATTCGCCGTCGGCTTCGGGCAGCTCGAGCCCGAGCGCGAGCATGATCTCGGGCGCCGCGGCCACGACACGAGGACCTCCCACTTGCGGCGCGACGGCGCGCAATACCCCGGTTATGTCCTCGGGCGTGGCGCCTTCGGCAAGGGCGTTGGGCACCTGCCACGCATACGAGGCTGGTGGCGAGTCGAGCGCGACGAGCGCAGCGATCTTCACGAGCGCGAACGTGCGCCCGTCGAGACCGCTTGCGGCGAGGTCGACCTCGCGGAGCCCGACAGCCGTCTCGAGCATGTCAAGCTCACCCGCCGAGATGCCCTCGAGCGTGCGTTGCGTATCCATTGTGACGGCTGCCATGGGTCTTCCTCCGTTTCGGTGGGTCTGCGAACACGAGCGCAGCTCAAACTGTGCGACCCTGACGCCCTCCATAGGCGACGAGGCCGTAGATGACGAGAATGTCGATCGCGAACATCGCCAGGGCGCCCAACGGGTAGGCGGGGATGAAGATCAACATGATGATCGAGTTGACTGAGGCCGTAAGGATCCCCACCCAACGTCCCCACTCGGCATGCCCGAAGATGGCGACGGCGGCGCAGAACTGAATGACGCCGGTGATCATGATGACCCAGCCCCAGGTGTTCAGATCGCTGATGATGTAGGTGGCTTCGCTTGTGTAGAAGTGTGATTTGGAGATCGCGGCGATCCCATAGATGAAGTTGAGGATCCCGACGATGGCGATCATGATGCCCGCGAACGTGACCCAGCCTTCGCCTTCGTACCAGTCGCCACCCGAGCCCGAGACGCCCCGTGATGACCCGGTGGTTGACGGTGTGTCGTAGCCACTGTCCATGATGCGCTGCCTCCTTGTTGTTACCGACAGGCCTTGACGCGGAAGAGCCTTCAGTTGTCTTCCGACACTCTGCAAGCTAGGAGCGGCAGGGGCTGGGCGCATCCTCCGAAGCGGGTGATCTTCATCGCAATCACCCACTTGGGGTGATGTGTCGCGAGTCGACCGGCCCTAGCGTGATTTCGAGCCTCCGAAGAGCGGGGCGCCGACGCGGGGCACCGCGTGGAGAGGTATCGACAACGTGAGGAGGCCGACATGTCGGATTTGATCGCGATCGGCTACGACGACGAAGAGACAGCCGCTAAGGCGGCCGAGGAAGTGAGAAGACTTGCGAGCGACCTCATCATCCAGCCCGACGCGGTGGCGACGATCGTGAGGGACAGGGATGGTGACTACCACGTGAGCACCAACCACCACTTCGTTGGCGGAGGCGCCACGTGGGGGATGTTCTGGGGATTGCTGTTCGGGCTTCTTTTCTTCGTGCCGGTGTTCGGGCTGGCGATCGGAGCTGGTTTTGGAGCGCTGTTCGGGAAGATCGAGAAGACGGGGATCGACAAGGAATTCCAGAAGCAGGTACGCGACATGATCAAGCCCGGGAACTCGGCGCTGTTCTTGATCGTGGAGAAGATAACCCCTGACAAGGCGATCGAGGCGCTCAGCAAGTTCGGGGGGACCGTGTTGAAGTCATCCCTTTCCAACGACGCCCAACGCGAGCTCCAGGAAGAACTTCACAGCGGGGCGGCGGCGGCCTGAGGAGCCTTGACCGTGCAATGGTTGGCGTTGACTCTGTGGGCGATCGTCACCGCGGTCGCGCTTCCGCTGTCTGTGGGAGCGGCCTACGGAAGGCCCTCGCTTGGAGTGCAAGCGCTGGCGGCGATCGGCGGGCTCGGCCTGACAATCGCGGTGTGCGATGGGGCGCCGCTCTCGCTGGCTTGGTGGGGCGTCGGTTGCGGCGCGGTCGGAGCGCTGTCGGTGAGCGTCGCCGTCGCCGGCCTCACCTCCGAGCGAGAGGGTGCTGTGGCCATACGGATGGATGGCGTTGAAGAGCACGTCGCTGGATTGGCGGGGTTGCAGCTCGTGATGATGGTGACCACCACGATCGTGACGGCGCTCTTGGCGCTCGACATAGGGGTTGCCGGCTGAGCGGTAAGCGAGACGAGGAGGCGGTAGGTCCTAACCTCTCGGTATCGACGGCGTTGTCGATATGTGAGGCATGAAAGACATCGCGCTCCCCAACAGCGGAATACCGGAGCTGTCGCGGGCAGAGCGACTGCTGAGCGACGAGCTGCTCGCAAAGCTCACCGGGAAGGGAAGCGGGCGGGCGTTTGCGGCGCTCTACAAGCGCCACCACCAGGCTATATATCGCTATTGCAGGTCGATCTTGCGCAACGACCACGACGCACAGGACGCCTTGCAGAGCACGATGATGCGCGCGTATGCGGCACTGCGCACGCGGGAGCGCGATCTGGCGGTGCGACCGTGGTTGTTTCGCATCGCCCACAACGAGGCGATCTCGATAACTCGCAAGCGAGGCCCGAGGGAGACGATCGAGGAGGATCTGGAGGACCCGGTTGGAATGGAGCAGACGCTGGAGTTGCGCCAACGCCTCTCGCTGCTGGTGTCAGACATGCAGAAACTCTCCGAGCGCCAACGCGCTGCACTGGTGATGCGCGAGCTGAGCGGATTGTCGATCGAGGAGATCGCCGAGGCGCTCGACATCTCCCGAGGTGCGGCAAAGCAGACGCTGTTCGAGGCACGCAGCTCGTTGCACGAAATGACAGAGGGGCGAGAGATGGAATGTGAGCTGGTACGGGAGGCGATCTCGCGCAGGGACGGACGTGTGCTGCGTGGACGGCGCATCGGGGCACACCTGCGCGATTGCGAGGAGTGCCGCGCTTTCGGCACCGCAATCGGCGTCCGTAGCGCGGATCTCAGGGTTCTCTCCCCACCCCTGCCCGCGGTTACCGCGAGCGCGATGCTCGGACAGTTGCTCGCACACGGTGGAGGGCACGCGAGCGGGACCGCGGCATCGGGAGCAACCGTCGTGGGGGGACATGCGGCCGGGTCACTGCTCGCGAAGGGGATTGTGGGCATGGCGGTGATAGCCGCCGCCGCGGGCACCGCGAAGATGACCATCGAGCACCACGCGGATACGGCGGGGCATTCGCGCGGTCATCGCACAAGCGCTCGCGAGCACGGGGAGAGCACAGGCTCCCCCACCTCGACGGTGACTTCGCGGCAGGCGAGGAGGATCGCCGCGCACCGTCACCCGGCCGGGGCGACTCTTGGAGCAAGTAAAAGTCCCGCCTCAACCGCCGGCGTTGCGACACAAACGGTTTCATCGACACCGCCTGAACAGGCAGCGACAGTGAACCACGGCAAAGGGCAGGCGACTCACGGAGGGAATGGCGGGGGGATGGCTCATGGCAAGGCACACCACGTAACCGTGACCCCTCCCGCACGCCACGCGCACGAACACCCGGTAAAGCCCGGCTTACAGCACGCGCGCTCCCATCCGACGCATCCCACGGAAAAGCAGCGAGGGCAGCCACAAGCGACGCACGGACAGTCGGGGACCGCCGGCGGCGGCAGCCACGGCGCCTCCACACCGAGCGAAAGCCACCCTTCGCAACGCGAAGCGAGTGGCGGTGAAAAGGCGGGGCACACGAGCGAAGCGGCACAAGGGGCGCCCCCACCGCGCGAATAGGACCTGACTTCGCTGGAGTGCGCGCGTTGTGAGCCATGGGTCCGTCCCTGAACGGGTTTGGCGGGGCGGACCCTTCAAGTGCGGCTTCATGAGACCGCGAAAGCCACAGCAAGGAGATGCAGATGATTCGCAAGATCCTGCTCGCCGCCGGAGCGGCCGCTCTGATGAGCACGCCGGCGTGGGCGCTTCCCAGCCAAACACCATCCAACCAGGGCACCGAACACGCGCCGGCCACAACCCCGGTGGGTCCGCCGAGCACGACCCCCAACAACACCAATAACCCCGGCAGCGCCAACCGCCATTCCGGGAAAGCGACCGGAAACGGGCACAAAGGCTCGGGTGACTCCGGCTCCAAAGGCAACTCCGGCGCCCAGCACGGGAGTAGCGGGACGACTCACGGCAAATCCCACAAGTGCGTGGCGCACAAGGTGGGCTACGTAGCGAGTGGGACGCTGGTGAGCCAGACGCTCACCAAGAACGCCGACGGGACCTACAGCGGGGAAGTGGTGGTGGAAGTGACGCACACCAACCACCATGCGGCGGCTGACAAGGGTAAAACGGTGACCTACACCGTCGTGAACGTACACGTGACGTTCGGGCTCGCCGACACGAACGGCGACGGGAGCGTCGGCGTCGATGACCTCGTCAAGGGAGACCGCACACATCTGATCGGCAAGATCACGACGCTTGCGAAGAAGTGCGATCAGACCGAATTCAAAACGACGACCACGATCCGCAAGATCGTGTTCCACGCCCCAGGGACGAAAGCTCCGAAAGCCTGAGGTCGAAGAGCGGGCGCCGGCCGTGCAGAGCGGCCGGCGCCGGGTAGTCCACCACGCCCCCGGGTGGCGTACCCCGGATGCGAGGACGGTTTGGAGCAAGGAGGATTCGGGCATGCTCCAGTCTGGAATGGGGATAGGTTGCTGATGCACCAGCGCGTGCGTTGCCCGCACTGCCATCATTGGACTGACGCGTTGCTCGTTTGGGCGGCAGGGGATTGCTGCCCGAGTTGCAACTCTCCGTTGGATCAGTCGCGCCTCGATTCCGACGAGCGATTGGAGGAGCGAGGGAGGCGCTCACCCGGACGGTTGCCCTCGTCCGAAAGATTGCCCCTGCCCGGACGCGACCGCATCGGCGAGCAATCGTAAGTCGACCGGGCACAGGGCCCGGCCGCCTACGCTGACCTGAGTGAAGCTTGCTAGGACTGCCCTTCGGGCGGGACCGTGGTGTTCCCTGGCGCTTCGGGCGTGAGGCTGGCCGCGGGGGCAGGCGTGACGGTGATCGCGAACGGCGGGCTCGCGGCGCCCTGGTTCTCAGGGCCTCCGGGAATGAACACCCGCAGCACCTTCACACCGGGGTCGTACAGTCGGTGGACGATCGAGTAGGTGGAGCCGGCGCCCACGAAGGACACCTGGATCACATGGAAGCCCGACCCGTGAGGGTTCTGACGTTCAAGGTAGATGACGTGGCCGGTGTGGTCCGGCGCCACCGTCCCTGAGAACGTCACGCTCTGGCCCGCCTGAACCGTCGTGGCGGATACTTGCGCGGTGAGCACATCCTTGACGCCCTCGTAGAGCACCGCCGAAGACGGGAACGGCGCACAACGGCGTCCACGGGGATGGCGGCAAACAGGGCTCGACATCACACGGTAGAAGGTGCTGTTGACAGGCGTTTGCGACGGGAAGCTGTATTCACCGGCGGAGTTCGTCACGACCTGGGCGATACGGCCGAAGCCATGCTGGTGCCTACCGCGAGCCAGCAGTGTGACCGGCTGGTTGGGCCCTGACGCGAACTTCCCGCTGATCGTCACGCTTTCGCCGAAAGCGATCGGGTCGGCGGAGGCCTGGATCGTGAGCGCCGGGTTCTGAGCCTGCGAGATGGAGTAAGCAAGCACGTTCGAGGTGCTCGGCGCGTTTCTGCGCCGGCTACGCACCAACACCCTGATGTTGGCATCCCCGGGAACGATGAAGCGGTGCACGATCGTGAAGTTCCCGCTCGCGTCCACAACCCCACGATCGATGCGATGCCAGTCGTTGCCGGTGGAGGCGTTCTGGCGTTGCAAGATGACCCGCGCCCCCGCGTCCGCGGGGTTGACCGTCCCGGTAAACGTGACCCGGTTGGGGAAGCCCGTGAAGAGCTGTCCTTCAGCGGGACCGCTGAGCGTCACCTGTGCCGCAACCGCGAGACGCTTGGTGGCGCTACGCGCACCGAGCGAGCGCACGTAGAAGGAGCGGTTGGTTTCCACCACCCCATCCGCGGGCGCGATCGAATAGAAGCCGTTGGCGTCTGTTGTGACGCTTTGCACGATGCCAAAACCCCCAATACCAGCGAGATGGTGGTAGAGCACCACTTCCCGCCCCGAGGAGTCCGCCTGGTTGGCGCAAAGCAACTGGCCGAAGATCACGATGGGTTCGCCCGCCACGATCTGGCGTGGGGCGACTGTCATGCTGATCCTGCATTTTCCGCTGGGACTTGGGTGCTTGTGCGCGGAGGCGCTCGACGGCAAGAGCACCAGCAGCGAGATGACGGCCGTGACGGCCGGTGTGAACCTGCGTGAATACATCGACGCCTCCCTTTGCGACGAGTTTGGTCTCGCCGATGAGAACACCACGGCCCCGTGTTTGATGCGCCCTGCAAGAAATTTCGCTTGGAGCCCCAAGCGATCGGCGTTCTTAGCCTGAGCGCTTGGCCTGCTGCTCGAGCACTTTGCCAAACGCCCGCTCCACCTGGGTGGTCATTCGCTGCTTGAACACAGCCAACAACGCCTCGGAGGCGATCGGCCGGAGAGCGTCGATCGCGCCGATCATCTCGTCCCACCGCTCGTCCGGCTGACCTGACGCCTCGAAGGGATCCCACAGCTCTTTGAGGAACAGTCTTACGAAGGCCCGCGATATGGACTCACAATCGC
This sequence comes from uncultured Solirubrobacterales bacterium, assembly GCA_963702905.1. GTDB lineage: Bacteria > Actinomycetota > Thermoleophilia > Solirubrobacterales > Solirubrobacteraceae > Palsa-744. Next base: position 1,789,585 of record OY969769.1, on the reverse strand, counting down.
GACTCACCCGCTCGACGAGCGCAAGCGCCGCGTGCAGGGAGATCCCGAGCGCAGTCACTTCTTCGGCGGCTTTCATGAGCGCCGGCGAGGGCACTTCAAAGCGGTCTTCCCCGAGCGGCACGAGTAGTTTCAGCTTGCGGATCCGCTCGACGGTCTTGGCGTCAACTTCGCCGAACCTCCGTGCGAGCTCCTCGCCTGTGACTACCTCCGGAGACTCGCCCTCGAAGGGTGTGGTCATCGCGTTTCGCAAACCCAACAACCGGCCGGCGGCGCCCCCCGAGGAGCTCATCAGCCGCTCGATCGCGGCGAGGTTGAACCCGTCGGCCTGCAGATCGAGGATCAAGCGCAGGCGAGTGACGTGCTCCGCGTCGTAGTACCCCACGCGCGCGCGTACCTCCGGCGCGGGAAGCAGCCCTCGCGACTGGTGGTTGCGGATGTTGCGCACCGACATCCCCACCTCCGCCGCGAGCTGCTCGATCGTGAGGCCTTCGCCAGAAGCCGTCCCGTCCATGTCAATCGTGGTCGTGGTCACCTCGTTTCAAGATACCAGTTTACATGTAACCTCATTTGAGGTAACATTGATCCAGGTCAGATGCGTTTGCCAACCGGACCCTCCCCCAAGCCTCGCCCCTTGAGCACCCAGATCGGGCGCGTAGATGGCTGAGCGCGGCGCCCCCCCACCCGTGTCCGAGCGTCGCCGCCGGATGTTGAGCTTGGTGCGGTCGTTCACCTCGCCGTTGCTACCCGACGACTACCTGGAGCTCGTCAACCCACTGTGGTCCACGCGCGAGATGCGCGGCCGGATTGAGCGAGTTGAGCGCGAGACGCACAGCGCTGTAACCGTGACGATCAAGCCGGGATGGGAATGGCAGGGACACCTCCCCGGCCAGTACCTGCGGTTGGGGATCGAGGTTGACGGCGTCCACCATTGGCGCGCCTACTCGCTTACCTCCGACCCCCTGCGAACGGACGGCCGCATCTCGATCACCCCGAAGCTGGTGGAAGGCGGGAAGGTCTCACCGTTCCTCTTCAACCGTGTGCGCCCTGGGGCGATCGTGCGATTGGGTGGGGTGGAAGGGACTTTCGTGCTCCCCCACCCCCTACCCCAACGCATCCTTTTCATCAGCGCGGGAAGCGGGATCACGCCGATCATGAGCATGTTGCGTAGCATCGCCACACGCGGGCAGATTGAGGATGTGGTCCACATCCACTGCGCACGCACCGCCGACGAGGTCATCTTCGGTAGAGATCTCCGCGAGCTGGATCGCTCCCAACCCGGCTACCGGCTGCACATACGCGCCACCGGAGAACACGGTCGTGTGACGCCCGATCAACTGGATGGGCTTTGCCCCGACTGGGCGAGCCGTGAGGCGTTTGTGTGTGGACCCGCGGGCCTGCTCGAAGCGATGGGCGAGAGGTGGAAGCGCGACGGCGACCCAACGAGGATGCACGTTGAGCACTTTCAGCCTGAGACGAGGGTGGGAGACGGTGAGCGTGGTACGGGCGGCACGATCCGCTTCTGCTCCAGTGGCGCTGAGGCGATGAGCGATGGCGAGCAGCCCATTCTGCAAGCCGGGGAGAACGCGGGCGTGGGACTGCCATATGGCTGTCGCATGGGCATCTGCCACACCTGTGTCGGCCGTTTGAGGGCGGGCCAAGTGCGCGATTTGCGCACAGGTCGTGTGCACGGGCAGCCAGGGGAAATGCTGCGTACCTGCATCAACGCGCCCGAGGGCGCGGTCGAAATAGAGCTTTGATCCACAGACAAGAAGGAGACCGTTCATGTCCACCGCCCAGACCGAGAAGCCTTCTGTCGCCCAACACGATCAGTGGGAGCCGCCCCGCGGGGAAGAGCCCGAGAGCCCGCTCGCGCGCCTCACCCCCGAGCAGATCGAGCAGCTGGGCCGCGAGTTCGAGGCCATCCACGATGAGGTGTTCGCCGATCTGGGCGACAACGACTCGCGGTACATCCGCAGCACCATCAAGCTTCACCGCCAACTCGTGCTCGCCGCACGAGCGATGCTGGTGGGGTCGCCCTACAAGCCGCTGTGGCTGGGCGGTACCGCCGCGCTGTCGGTGGCGAAGATCCTCGAGAACATGGAGATCGGCCACAACGTGATGCACGGGCAGTGGGACTGGATGAACGACCCCGACATCAACTCCCAGAACTGGGATTGGGACACCGCCTCACCGGCGGACGCATGGCGGCACTCCCACAACTACGAGCACCACACCTTCACGAACATTCGCGGCAAGGATCGCGACCTGGGATACGAGATCATGCGCATCGATCCCCACCAGCGGTGGCACCCCGTGTACCTGCTGCAGCCCCTCTACAACCTCCTGTTGATGGGGTTCTTCGAGTGGGGGGTCGCGCTCCACGACCTCAACTTCGACGCGATCCACTCCGGCGAGAAGTCAAAGAAGCAGGTGGCCGACGAGTTGAAGGCGATCGGAGTGAAGGCACGTAGGCAGATCGTCAAGGACTACATCGCCTTCCCACTACTCGCGGCGGCCGTCGCCGCGGCCGCTCCCGATGCTCGGAAGACGGCCCCCCGAGCGGCCGTGAAGCAGGGCGGCCGAGGGCGCGCAAAGCGCGCGTTCAAGTCGACGCTCGCCGCCAACTTCACCGCGAACATCGTGCGCAACGTGTGGGCGTACTCGATCATCTTCTGCGGGCACTTCCCGGATCAGACCTACACCTTCAGCGAGAAGGAGGTCGAGAACGAGACCCGGGGAGGTTGGTATGTACGCCAGCTGCTCGGCTCGGCGAACATCGAAGGAGGACCGCTCTTCCACCTGATGGCGGGCAACCTGAGCTTCCAGGTGGAGCATCACCTCTACCCCGACATGCCCTCCAGCCGCTACGCGGAGATCGCCCCGCGTGTGCGTGACGTGTGCCGGCGGTACGGGTTGCCCTACAACACGGGCCCCCTGCACAAGCAACTCGGCAGCGTGCACCGCACGATCCTGCGCCTGGCGCTCCCCGGTGGCAAGCCGCGGAGCAAGCCAGGGCCCTACCGGCCCGCTTGAGGCGGCGAGGCTCCTCCACTGGCGCCTCGGGAAGGGCGGGGATTCAAGAGGCGATCAGGCGCGTGCGCAGGTGCGCGCCCACCTTCCGCTTCACCCGCTGTAGCGCGTTGTCGACCGTCTTGGTGTCGCACCCCAGCCGCTCGCCCACCTGCTCGTAGGAGCAACCGTCCAGGTAGAGCGACAACACGCGGCTCTCCAGCTCCGAGAGCGCGGTCGACAGGCAGCCTACGAGCGAACGCAACTCCTCGGAGGAGATCACGCGGTTCACCGGATCGTTGACGGAGGGGCCGGCGATCGTCTGGTCGAGCGTGGGCACATCATCGCCGGCCGCCGCTGGCGTAGAGGAGAACGACACGTACTGGTTGAGTGGGGTGTGCTTGTTGCGGGTGGCGGTCTTCACGGCCGTGATGATCTGGCGCGTGATGCAGAGCTCCGCGAAGTTGCGGAACGAGGACTCGCGATCTGTGCGGTAGTCGCGGATCGCCTTGTAGAGACCAACGAGGCCCTCTTGGATGAGATCGTCGGAGTCGCCACCGGCGAGGAAGTACGAAGAGGCCTTCAAACGTACGAAGCCGTAGTAGCGACGCACCAGACGATCGTAGGCGTTGCGATCTCCCTGCTTTGCCAGGGCGATCAAAAAGCCATCATCAACCTTGACTTCAGATTGAGAGTTATAGGAGATTCGTGCCACGAGCAGATCCTTTCTTGGCTATATGCAGCCAAAACGTGCTCAGTGGCGCACTCCTCCCCTGGCGCCAACTGCTATGGAGTCAACCTTAGGTTGAGCGTTATGTGGCGGCAGCTTCGCACAGTTATGGAGCCTTGTCAAGGCGTGCTTCGCGGTCGTGCAAGATTCCGTACAGCAGCGCCGAGGCGGCGGCCGCCACCCCAAGCGACTCCATGCACCCGTGCAGGGGCAGCGCCACGAGCTGGTCACATGCGCCCGCCACCCGCGGGCGCAATCCGCTGCCCTCGCTCCCGAGCACGAGCACGATCCCCCCTGAGTAATCCGGGGCGGTGTACACAACACTCTCCGGGCCCTTCCCACCGGACGAATCCACGGGGGCGCTGGCTCCGTAGGACCAACACCCTGCCTGTCGGGCCTCGATAAGAAAGTCGGCGACGTTGCGGACACGCGCCACACGGATGTGCTCAACCGCGCCGGCGGACGCCTTACATACCGCGGGCGTGATCTCCGCGGAGCGACGCTCGGGGATGATCACCCCGGTGGCGCCCACACACTCCGCGGTGCGACAGATCGAGCCGAGGTTCTGAGGATCCTGCACTTGGTCGAGCGCCACGATCCAGGGATCCGGCGCCCCAAGGAGCTCCTCAGCAGCGACGTAGGGGTAGCCGCCCGCCTCCACGCACACCCCCTGGTGGACGGGGGAGCCGCAGCGACGCTCGATGTCCTCCGCCCCACACACCCTCGCCTTCACGCCTTTCAGCCAGGGTTCTTTTGCCGCGCCGGCTGTGACCCACACCTCCGAGAGGGCGTGGGCACGCCGCCCACGCAGAGCCTCCCGCACCGGGTTGCGGCCGTAGAGGATCACCGCGGGAGCAGCTCGAACCCACCGGCCCCGTCGCGGACCTCCCAGCCCAGGGCGGCGATCTCGTCGCGTAGGCGGTCGGCGGCGGCGAAATCGCGGGTGGCGCGCGCCTGCTCACGTGCCCGCGCCAGCTCGTGGATCTCCTCCGGCGCCTGCGCCAGAGGCGCAAGCAGCCTCTCGAGACCCAGTACCTGGAGCATCTCGCGCAAGTGCGAGTCGCCGGCGTCACCGGAACCGGTGGCCTCGCGTATCCACTCGTTGAGGATCGCGAGCGCCTCCGGGGTGTTGTAGTCACGTGCGAGCGCCGCGAAGAATCGCTCGCGCAGCGGGTCGAGGGCCGCAGGAGATTCTCCGGGGGACAGTCGGCGTCCGGCTTCGCGGATGCGGTTCACGTTGGCGCCCGCCTGCTCGAGCGTCTGCTCTGAGAATGCGAGCGGCTGGCGGTAGTGGCCGCTGACGAGATACATCACCACGGCGTCGCGACCGTAGCGCTCGACCACCTCGTGGAGGAGCGCGATGTTACCCACCGACTTCGCCATCTTCTCGCCGGTGAATTGGATCATGCCGTTGTGCATCCAGATGCGGGCAAGCTCCTCCCCGCGCACCGCCCGCGTCTGGGCGGCCTCGTTCTCGTGGTGGGGGAACACCAGGTCGGACCCGCCACCGTGGATGTCAAAGCCGACGCCCAGCAGGCTCTCCGCCATCGCCGAGCACTCGATGTGCCAGCCCGGGCGACCTCTCCCCCACGGCGACTCCCACCAGGTGTCCTCCCCCTCCTTGTGGGCCTTCCACAAGGCGAAGTCGAGCGGATCACGCTTGCGGTCCGTGGGTGGGTGGGAATCTGATCCATCCTCGCCCTGGTCCATGTCGTCCACTTGGCGGTGTGAGAGCGAGCCGTAGCCGTGGTCTGAGCGCACGTGGAAGTACACGTCCCCCCCGCTCTCGTAGGCGTGACCTGAGTCGACAAGAGCGGCGATGTAGGCGACGATCGCGTCCATCGTCTCGGAGGCCAGCGGCTCTTGGTCAGGGCGCCCAAGGGCGAGCGAATCTGTGTCAGAGACGTAATGGGCGGTCATCTCCGCCGCCAGCTCCGCACTCGGGCGCCCGGCGGGGCGCGCGGCGTCGTAGATCTTGTCGTTCACATCGGTGACGTTCACCACGAGCGTCGTCTCATAGCCCTCGTGCGTGAGGAAGCGCTTGAGCAGGCTGAACACCACAAACGGCCGCGCGTTCCCTATGTGGATGCGGCTGTAAACGGTAGGCCCGCACGCGTAGATGCCAACCTTGCCGGCATCACGCGGCTCGAGCGAGAGGGGCTTCCCCGTGCGCGTGTCGTGCAGCTCGATCTCTCGCATAGCCGGGCAACAGTAGCGCCCGGTGCTGCCACAGGCCCTCAAGTAGGGCAGCCTCGACGGGCAGAACGGGACGGTGTGTCTCAGTCGGCGATGCGCAAGCTCACGACGGCCAGCGCAGCCACACCCTCGCCGCGTCCGACGAAACCGATGCCCTCGCCCGTGGTCGCCTTGACGTTGACCCGCCCGGGGGCTACCCCGAGCGCGCTCGCCAGCCGCTCGCGGATCGCCTCACGGTGGGGTGTGAGCTTGGGGCGCTCCATCACAACCGTGGTGTCCACGTTCACCAACTCCAGCCCTTGGGCGACGACGCGGGTGAGAACGGTCTGCAGCAGCTCGATCGAGTCGGCGTCGCGATAGCGATCGTCGCTGTCGGGGAAGTGCTCGCCGATGTCCCCCAACCCGGCGGCGCCAAGCAGGGCGTCAATCACGGCGTGGGTTAGCACGTCGGCGTCGGAGTGGCCGTCGAGGCCGAGATCGCCCGGGATCTCAACGCCGCCGAGGATCAGCCGGCGACCCTTGGCGAGACGGTGAGAGTCGTAACCGATGCCGGTGAGCGTGGTCATGCGACAGCGGCCCCGTTTGCCTGTCCCCCGTCATGGGGAATGTGCCCCACGTCATCGGGGGAAACCGCCGGCGTGATCGGCTCCAGGCGTCGCTCGCGGCGGTCGAACACGCACAACTCCCTCACGCCGAACCTGTCAAGCAGATCAAGAGCCTGATCGTAGTTGGCTCCGATGTCCTCGGGACGGTGGGCGTCGCTGGACAACGCCACCGGGGCACCCGCTTCAAGGCACATCTCCAGGAACGCGGGCGCCGGGTAGATCTCTTGCGCGCGCTTGCGCAAGCCGGCGGTGGACACCTCAACCGCGATCCCCGACTCGACTATCCCGTCCATCGCAAGCTCGTAGTAGCGCCGCAAATCTCCCTCGGGCAGCGGACGTTCACGGCCCCACACCTTAACGAGGTCGGGATGGGCAAGGATGTCGAACAAGCCGCTGCGGGCAGCCTCGCCGAGCGTGCGGAAGTACTCCCGCCAGATCTCCTCGGCCGACCGTCCGGGGTGGGTGGGACTCCAAATACTGTAGTCGTCCATGTCGAGCGCGTGGTCGCGCAGGAAGTGCACCGAGCCCACCACGTAGTCGAAGTCACGCGCCTCCAGGAGGTTCGCCATACGATCCTCGGCGCCCGGGACGAAGTCGGCCTCGATGCCCAAGCGCAGGTCGGTGCTCTCGCGCACGAACCCGCAGTACGCGTCGAGGTCGTCATGCGCGTATTCGCGCCAGAGGGGATGACCCCACACGTCCAACGCCTGGGTGAAGCGATAGACGTGCTCTGAGACGCCGAGCTCGGCGATGCCACGCTCACTCGCCGCTTCCCGATAGCGCTCCACATTGGCGGTGGTGAAGTGCTCGGCGGCGGTTGCGTCGAGATCGTCCAGACGTAGATGAAGGTGATAGTCGGTGAGCATGGGGCTAGTCAAGCAGGGCGGTGACGACTATGCCGTGCCACCTGCAAGCAACAGCTCGGCAAGCGCCAAATCGACCGGAGTCGTGACCTTCAGGTTGTCCTTCGGAGCGGAGACCACCACCACACGTCCCCCCGCCCGCTCCACCAGCCAGGCATCGTCGGTGGCCTGGGCGAGCACGTCGGCTGAAACGTCCAGCGCGTGCTCCAGGGTCGCGCGACGGAACACCTGGGGTGTCTGCACCGCCCACAGGGTCGACCTGTCGAGCGTGCCCGTCACCAGGCCGCCGCTGTCGGCCTGCTTGACGGTGTCCGTGACGGGCGTGGCGGCGATGGCGGCGTCCACGCCGTCACCGGCAACCGCTGCAAGCGTGCCTTCAACCAACTCTGCGGTGACGAGGGGCCGCGCCGCATCGTGCACGAGCACCGGATCGCCAGGTCCCGCGGCCGCCAGGGCTCGGAGGACCGACTCCGAGCGAACGGTGCCCCCCTCCACCCCAACCGTGCCGGCGGGAGCCTCGACACCGGCGGGCAGCGCCACGACGATCCGCTCAATTGCGACGACCGTGGACAGCGTGTCGACGCTCCACTGGAGGAGCGGCCGTCCCGCGAGCTCGACGAGCGCCTTGGGACGTGAAGCTCCAAGACGCTCGCCGAGCCCGGCGGCAACGATCAGCGCAATGGCCAAGCGTGACTACTTGGCAGCCGCGGCCATCTGGCTGGAGGCAGAGCTCGCGAGCAGCTCGTCGAGGTAGCTCTCGGCCTCGTCCTCATCCTTGTCGAGCGCGTACATGAGCTCGGAGGCGAGGATCTTCTTGGCGCGCGTGAACATCTGCTTCTCACCGGTCGACAGGCCCTTTTCGCTCTCGCGGAGGGCGAGGTTGCGTACAACCTCGGCGAGCTCGTAGATGTCGCCTGTCTTGATCTTGTCGCGGTTGTGCTTGAAGCGGCGGTTCCAGTTCTTCGGCATCTCCGAGACCTCGGCCTGGAGCACGCCCAACACCTTCTGGACGGTCTCCTCGTCAATCACCCGGCGCAGCCCCGCGAGGGCGGCGTTCTCGGTGGGGACCTTCACCGTCATGTCGTTGTGGAGGATCTTGATCGTGAGGTACTCACGGGTGGTGCCGAGCACCTCCATGTCCTCCTTGCTCAAGACCTTGCCCGCGCCGTGATGGGGGTACACGACGTGGTCTCCGAGCTCGAACTCGATTTGCTCGACCTCACGGGTGGCCTCGAGCTCCTCGATGAACGATGTGGCGTCTTCAATTGCTTGTGCGGGGATGGTGTCCTCCTTCGTTGCGCCGGCAATGGGACCGGCAGGTATGTCAAGTCTGCAAGTAGCGGTCCACGAGATTGATCTCCTGCAGGCGACGCAGGCCCTCGCGGATGTCCTTCGCCCTTATCTCTCCCACTCCCTCGATCGCCTCGAGCTCTGAGTCGCCGGACGCGAGCAGCTCGTCCAAGCCGCCGTACTCTTTGACGATCTGGGCCACTACGAGCTTCGGCAGTCGCGGAATGCGGCCAAGGATGCGGTAGCCGCGGGGAGCGACGGGGTAGTCGAGCGTGTTGAGCTTGCGGTCGTAGCCAAGCAGCTCGGCGATGCGACCGAAGTCGAGCAGGTCCTGATGAGGAAGGCGGCCGATCTGGTCGAGCGCGGAGGCGAACGCCTCGTCGGAGTAGTCGGCGAGATAATCCTGCACGAGCGCCGCCTTCTCAGCGGCGGTGCCGAGGATCGTCTCCTCCAGCTGCATCTCGATGAGGCGTCCCTCGCTGCCTAGCTCCACGATGTAGCGCTCGATCTCCACGGCCATTCGTGTCACGAGCTCGGAGCGCTGCAGCACCGTGAGCACGTCGTGGAGCGTCACCCCACCCTCGAACTCCAGCGCGGTGAGGCGCGTGGAGACCTGGTCGAGGCGGGTGCGGTACTTGTCGAGCGTGGCGAGCGCTTGGTTGGCCTTGGAGAGCACCACGGTGATGTCTTCGAGGATGTACTTGATGCCGTCCACGTACAGCGACACCACCTCGCGTCGTTGGGAGACGGCGATTACAAGCGCATCTGTCTGCTTTGAGACGCGCTCGGCGGTGCGGTGGCGGGTGCCCGTCTCGTGCGAGAGAATCGTGGGGTCGGGCATCAACTGCACGTTCGCCATCGAGATCTTCGTGGCGTTGGCGTTGAGGATGATGGCGCCGTCCATCTTGGCCACCTGGTAGAGGAAGGCGGGGGTGTAGTCGATGTCGAGCTTGATCCCGCCCGAGAAGAGGAAATTGAGCTCTTCGGGGTCGCCGATCACGATCAAGCCGCCCGTGCGAGCGTGCAGGATGCTCTCGATACCCTCCCGCAGCGCGGTCCCTGGAGCCACCATCTCCAACGCCCTGACAAGACCGGGCTCGGGTCGCGCGTCCGTGTCGAAATCTTCGCCGGATCGTGAGGCCACGACTAGACATTCTAGGGCATTTAGCCATTTTTTATCGTGCGCCTCCGGGAGTCTAAGGAGGCGAATTGTCTTCGAGTCTCGAGGCGAGGACGAAAGCGCGAATCGGGCGCTGAGCTGCCTGGAGCTCAGGCGGCGACCGTCGCAGGTCGCGCCCTGCCCGCGGGGAGCGCGAATGAGAGCGCCTGGCGCAGCGTGGACGCCTCCCGCGCCTGCTCACCACTACCGGAGGGCGCGAGCACGCCCGAGAGGCCGTGTCTCGAAGCCTCCTCGAGGCGGCGCTCGGGATGGCCCACCCAGCGTAGCTCTCCGGTGAGACCAAGCTCGCCAAAGCATCCACACGGGGCGCCGTCCAACGCCACACCGCGCGAGGCCGACGCCACCGCGAGCGCAATCGCGAGGTCTACGCCGGGCTCGTCCACGCGCACGCCGCCGACGACGTTTACGAACACGTCGTGACCAGCGACGCCGATGCCCCCATGCCGCCCGAGGATCGCGAGCACCAGCGCAAGGCGGTTGCGGTCGAGCCCCGACACTACGCGTCGCGGCTGCTCGAGCTCAGAGGGAGCAACGAGCGCCTGTACCTCCACGAGCAGCGGCCGCGAGCCCTCCATCGCCGCCAACACCACGCTCCCGGGGGCGCGAGTGGCCTCGGCGACAAAGCGCGCGGATGCGTCGAGCACCTCCACGAGTCCGCCCTGGCGCATCTCGAACAGTCCCGCCTCGTTGGTGGAGCCGAAGCGATTCTTCAGCGCACGCAGCTCGCGGTAGGGGCGCTCTCGCTCACCCTCGAACTGGAGCACGCAGTCCACTAGATGCTCGAGCACGCGAGGGCCCGCGAGCGCGCCGTCCTTTGTGACGTGCCCCACCAACACCACCGCGGTAGAGCGGGCCTTGGCGAGGTCCATGATGCGGGCAGCCACCTCGCGCACTTGGCCCACCGATCCCGGCGCTCCGGAGAGGTCGGCGGAGCGGAGCGTTTGCACGGAGTCGATTACGCACACGCTCGGGGCGTGTGAGGCGATCGCGTCGAGCACCGCATCGAGGTCCGTCTCCGCGAGCACGGGCACCTCAAGCGCACTGGCCGAGAGGCGCTCAGCACGCAGGCGCACCTGCTCGGCGGACTCCTCGCCGCTTACATAGAGCGTCTTGTGGCCGGCGCCGGCGATGTTGCCGAGGGCCATGTTGGTGAGCGTCGACTTGCCGATGCCGGGGGAGCCACCTAGCAGCACGAGCGAGCCCGGTACGAGGCCGCCACCCAGCACGCGGTCGAGCTCGCCGATGCCGGTCTGTAGGCGCGCCACCGGGGCGGCCGCGACTTGGGATAGCGGAACAAGCGCCGCGCCCTCACGCGCGCGGGCGCGAGTCACCCCTTTTCGAGCTACATCCCCTCCCCCCGCCGAACGCTCCTCAACGAGCGTGTTCCACGCGGCACAGCCGGGACATTGACCATGCCATTGGGCCGACTGCAGCCCGCACTGCGAGCAGACGTGGAGGGTTTGGGGGCGAGCCACCCAGCCAGACTACGAGCCGGTCCCGACGACCCCGCTGCGACGCTCGTAGAGCACCACATCGCGCCAGCGCCCGTCGGGCATCTGGCCTATCCGCTCGTGGGTGCCCACAAGACGAAAGCCACAGCTCTCGTGCAGCGCGATCGATGCCTCGTTCTCGGGGAAGATGCCGGCACGTAGTAGCCACAGCCCGGCACGCTCCGAGGAGTCGACGAGTGCCAGCAGCAAAATTCGGCCGACACCCCGCCGCGCATGACCGGGATCGACATAGATGCTGATCTCGGCAACACCATGGTAGACAGAGCGGGTGGAGGCGGCTGTGAGCGCAGCCCAGCCCAATACCTCGCCGGACTCCCCGCGTGCCACCAGACACGGTTCGGCCAAGCGCGAGGCACGCCACTTCTCCCAGCCCGGGACGACGCTCTCGAAGGTGGCGTTGCCCGCGTCGATGCCCGCCTGGTAGATGCGCGCGACGGCGGGCCAATCCTCGGCGCTCATCGGAGCGACGCTTACGCGCTCTGTGTCGGTGGAGACTATGCGGTGCGGAGTGCTCAGCGGCTCGCTCGGCCTAAGACTCGGCCGGGTGCTCGTCGCCGTCGTGATGCTCGTCGCTGTCACCGGCCGGTAGCTCGGCGCTCAGCTCGGACTCGCTGGTGCCCGCGCCCACACCCACCGGTGTCTTCTGCTTCTTGGGCTTGACGATCGTGAGGCGCACGTCGCGGTCATCGCCCTCAGGGGCGGGATCGACCACAACGGTCGCGCCAGGCATCAGTTCCTCGCGCAGGACGAAGTCGGCGAGCGGGTCCTCGATGTAGCGCTGGATCGCGCGACGTAGCGGGCGGGCGCCCATCGCGGGATCCCAGCCCTTGTCCACGAGCAGGTCCTTGGCGGAGTCGGTGAGCTCAAGTTGCAGCTCGCGTTCGGCCATCGACTCGCGGATACGCACGAGTAGGAGCTCCACGATCTGGCGGATCTCCTCCTTCTGGAGCTTATGAAAGACGATGACGTCGTCGATGCGGTTGAGGAACTCGGGACGGAACACCTTCTTGAGCTCGCCCATGATGCGGTTCTTCATGTCTTCGTAGGTGATGCCTGTCTCGTCCTCGGACACTGCAAACCCGAGCGGCGTGTTGCGCGCGATCTCGGCGGCCCCGATGTTCGAGGTCATGATGACTATGGCGTGGCGGAAGTCCACGGTGCGGCCCTGGGCATCGGTGAGGCGGCCGTCCTCGAGGATCTGCAGCAGGATGTTGAACACATCGGGATGGGCCTTCTCGATCTCATCGAGCAGCAGCACCGAGTAGGGCTTGCGGCGCACGGCCTCTGTGAGCTGGCCGCCCTCGTCGTAGCCGATGTAGCCGGGAGGAGACCCCACCAGCCGCGAGACGGCGTGCTTCTCCATGTACTCGGACATGTCGATGCGGATCATCGCTTCGTCGTCGCCGAAGAGGAACTCGGCGAGCGTCCGCGCAAGCTCGGTCTTGCCGACGCCGGACGGGCCGAGGAAGATGAACGAGCCGGTGGGTCGCTTGGGGTCCTTCAGGCCGGCGCGCGAGCGGCGGATGGCCTTTGAGATGACCTCGACGGCGGGGTGTTGGCCGATGACGCGCTTGTGCAGTTCGTCCTCCATGCGCATCAGCTTCTGGGTCTCGGCCTCGGTGAGCTTGAACACGGGGATGCCGGTCCACATGGAGACGATGTCGGCGATCTCCTCCTCGCCGATGGCGGGACGCTCGGCGGACTCGCCAGACTCCCACTCTTCCTCGAGCTCACGCTTCTTGCCGGCGAGCTTGCGCTCCTGGTCGCGCAGGGCGGCGGCCTTCTCGAATTCCTGCGCCTCGATCGCCGCCTCCTTCTCGCGGCGGACCGACTCGATCTCCTCTTCGAACTCGCGATTGGCGGGCGGAGAGGTCATCGACTTGATGCGCATGCGCGAGGCGGCCTCGTCGATCAAGTCGATGGCCTTGTCGGGCAGGAAGCGGTCTGAGATGTAGCGTGAGGCGAGGTCAGCGGCCGCTTGCAGCGCCTCGTCTGTGATTTGCACCTTGTGGTGTTGCTCGTAGCGGTCGCGCAACCCCTTGAGGATCTCCACGGACTGGTCGATCGTGGGCTCTTCCACGCGGATCTGCTGGAAGCGGCGCTCCAGGGCGGAGTCGCGCTCCAGGTACTTGCGGTACTCGTCAAGCGTGGTGGCGCCAATCGTCTGCAACTCGCCGCGGGCGAGCGCGGGCTTGAGGATCGAGGCGGCGTCGATGGCGCCCTCGGCGGCTCCGGCTCCCACAAGATTGTGGAGCTCGTCTATGAAAAGAATGATGTCGCCGCGTTGGGTGATCTCCTTCATCACCTTCTTCAAGCGCTCCTCGAACTCGCCGCGATACTTCGAGCCGGCAACGAGCGCCGCCAGGTCGAGCGTGTAGATCTGCTTGTTCTTGAGCAGCTCGGGGACATCGGCGTTGGTGATGCGCTGGGCCAGGCCCTCCACCACGGCGGTCTTGCCCACGCCGGGCTCGCCAATGAGCACCGGGTTGTTCTTCGTGCGGCGCGAGAGGATCTGCATGATGCGCTCGATCTCGGTCTCGCGGCCCACCACGGGGTCAAGCTTGCCGTCGGCGGCGAGCTTGGTGAGATTGCGCCCGAACTGGTCGAGCAGCTTCGATGACTTCTTGCCCTCGCCGGGACCGGAACCCGAGCCTGAGCCTGAGCCCTGCCCCTGGCGACGGCCGCCGGGACCGGAGAGCATGCGGATCACCTCATTGCGAATCTTCTCGGAGTCGGCGTCGAAGTCGAGCAGGATGCGTGCAGCGACGCCCTCGTTCTCGCGCACGAGCCCAAGCAGGATGTGCTCTGTGCCGATGTAGTTGTGGCCGAGCGAAAGCGCCTCGCGCAAGGCCAACTCCAGAACCTTCTTGGCGCGTGGGGTGAAGGGGATCTGGCCGGAGGTGACCTCCTCGCCGGAGCCCACTATGCGGACCACCTGCGCACGGACCCGCTCGACGGTGATGTCGAGCGACTCGAGCACACGCGCGGCAAGACCCTCCTCCTCGCGGAGCAGCCCGAGCAGGATGTGCTCTGTGCCGATGTAGTTGTGCTTGAGCGTGCGCGCCTCCTCCTGCGCGAGAACGACCACTTGCCGGGCCCGTTCTGTGAATCGCTCGAACATGGGTGCTTCCTTCCTGTGCGGTCCGCTCGCCTCGCTCTGCGGTCCTGTGGCGCCTTTCAGGCAGTCTACCAACCGGCTCTGCGGCCTCGGGGACCTCTCAGTCGCGCATCGCGGGAAACAGCACGACCTCGCGGATGGAGGTGCGTCCCGTGAGAAGCATGACGAGCCTGTCGATGCCGACGCCGACGCCTCCCGTGGGGGGCATTCCCTGTTCGAGGGCCTCCAGAAACAGCTCGTCGTGGGGTTGGGTCTCCTCGTCGCCGGCGAGCGCAAGGCGGCTTTGGGCGTCGAAGCGGGCGCGTTGCTCGTCGGGGTCGGTGAGCTCGGAGAAGGCGTTGGCGATCTCCATGCCCCCGGCGAACGCCTCCCAACGCTCGGCGAGCCCCTCCTCGGAACGGTGGGCGCGAGCGAATGGGGAGAGCTCGATGGGGTAGTCGAAGACAAAGGTGGATTGGGTGAGCGTGGGCTCGACGTACTTGGAGAGCAGGTCGTCGGCGAGCTGGGGCCAGGTGAGCCCGTCGGTTGGCATCTGGAGGTTGCGCTCGGAGATCGCGGAGGCCAGCGAGGGGGCATCACGGTGGGCGCTCAGATCGACACCCGTGGCCTCCCGCACAGCCTCCACGAAGCGGATTCGCTTCCACGGCGGGGAGAAGTCGAGATCGCCCTCGTAGCCGACTGCGACGGCGACGCCAGAGACCATCGCCTCCAGACGGGCAGCGGCGTGGGTGTAGTCGGCATAGGCCTCGTACCACTCCACCATCGTGAACTCGGGGTTGTGCTTGGTGGAGAGACCCTCGTTGCGGAAGTCCTTGCCGAGCTCGTACACGCGCTCCAGGCCGCCCACGATGAGGCGCTTGAGATAGAGCTCGGTGGCGATGCGGAGGTAGAGCTCCCGGTCGAGCGCGTTGTGGTGGGTGGTGAAGGGACGGGCGAGCGCGCCGCCGTAGAGCGGTTGCAGCACGGGGGTCTCGACCTCCAGGAAGCCCTCGGCGTCGAGATACGCGCGCACGGCAGAGACGATGCGGGCGCGGTCGACGAACAGCTTGCGGGAGTCCTCGTTGGCGATCAGGTCGAGCTCGCGGCGGCGGTGGCGAGTCTCCACGTCGATGAGCCCGGCGTGCTTGTCGGGGGGCGGGCGGAGGGCCTTGCCGAGGACTTGGAAGTTGTCAACCCGAAGCGTGAGCTCACCGTGGCGGGAGCGCAGCGGGGCGCCATCGACGCCGAGCAGGTCACCGAGGTCGAGCGACTGGATCTGCTTGAGGCGCTCGGGGCCGAGCACGTCGGTGCGGGCGTGGAGCTGGATCTTGCCGGTGCGGTCGACAAGATCGAGGAAAGCCGCCTTGCCGGCGCCGCGGCGGGCGGCGAGCCGGCCGGCGACGCGGTGGGGGTCGTTGGTCTCCTCCCCCACCTCCAGGCGTTCGTACGAGGCGCGGACGTCGGCGATGGGCTCGACCGAGGGGTATGAGTAGGGCGCGAGGTCGACGCCGGTCTCGCGCAGCCGCTGCGCCTTGGCGCGCCGCTCGGCGATCAGCGCCGGGAGGCCGTGGGCTGTGTGTTGTTCGTCAGAACCCCCCTCGCGTGCGCGCGCGAGTCCCCCCTTATCGGAGTACTCCCTGCCTTCCCCGGCCCTGCCCTCCCCGGCGCCCCCCAACTCGCGCGGGGGAGCCTCTGAGGCGGAGTGCTCGCCACCCCCAACCTCGGCCGGGGACTCGTCATCGTGCTCGCTCACAGGCGAGAGCCTATTTGAGGCCGACGTCGATCTTCGTGATCTTCAGCTTGCGGGCGGGGCCGCGGGGGACCTGGACCGCAACGACGTCGTTGCGCTTGTGGCCGATGAGAGCGCGGCCGACGGGAGACTCGTTGGAGAGCTTGGCCTCCTCGGGGTTGGCCTCAGCGGAGCCGACGATCGTGTACTTGACTGACTTGCCGGTCTTTTCATCCTTGACGTGGACGACCGAGCCGACACCGACGACGTCGGTGGAGATCTCCTTGGAGTCGATGACGGTGGCCATGCGGAGCTTCTCCTGGAGCGTGGCGATGCGGGACTCGAGCATGGCTTGCTCGTTCTTGGCGTCGTCGTACTCGGAGTTCTCGGCGATGTCGCCGAACTCACGGGCCTCCTTGATGCGTTCGGCGACCTCACGACGCTTGGCGGTGGAGAGCACCTCGAGCTCGTCTTTGAGCTTCTCGAGGCCTTCGGGGGTGAGGATGACGTCCTTGGGCATGGGCACTCGGATCCGCGGGGTTGGTGTGTGGACCTGGCGATGAAAAACCCGCCGTGGGCGGGGGATTCGCAGCGCGAAGAGCACGCGGCGAGCGCAGCAGTATAGCGAGCGCGATGGCGGCTACTGAGACGCGCTTTGCACGCGATCAGGCGGCGGCGAGGACCACGGAAGGGTCCCCAGCCAGCAGCTCCCTGACCTCCTCCAATGAGGAGGCCTGTTGGAGCGACTCACCGAGCTGCTTGGCGGGGCCCTTCTCGAGGCCGAGACGGAGGACGTACCACGGATAGAACTTGCGCAGGTAGCGGGTGGCGCGCTGCTCGCCGAGGTGCTCGACGGCGCGGTCGATCGTCCAGTCGAGCTCCTGGAGAACCTCTTCGCACGTAGGCGGGTGCGTGCGTGTACCGAGCACCTGGGCGAACAGCCACGGGTTGCCGAGCGAGCCACGGGCGAGCATGACGGCGGAGGCGCCCGTATGGCGGAAGGCGGCGAGGGTGTGCTCGGCGTCGGAGAGCCCGCCCGTGAGGATCACCGGGGCGTCGAGCGTGGCGACGAGGCGGGCGGCGAGGTCGTAGTCGGGGATGCCTTTGTGGTGGACGGCGGCGGAGCGGGGATGGAAGGCGATCGCCGCTACGCCCGCCTCATCTACAAGGCGGTGGGCGAGATCGAAGCCGGAGGTGTCGCCGGGGCGGCGGCCCGAGCGGAGCTTGACGGTGACCGGCAGGCCCGAGCCCTCGCGGGCGGCGCGGGCGACGGCGATGGCGACGTCGGGATCGTCGAGCAGGGCGGCACCGGCACCGGTCTTGCAGACCTTGGGGACAGGGCAGCCCATGTTGAGGTCGATCGCGTCCGCGCCCGCGGCGGCGACAGCCTTGGCGGCGACGCGCATGACGTCGGGGTCCTGACCGAAGAGCTGGATTGATACAGGCCCACCGAACCCACCCACGGCGGACGGGCCTGGATCACGCTCACGAGGGTCGATGCGAAGCATCTCCACACAGGTGCGTTCGTTGTTGTGGAGGATGGCGTGGGAGGAGACCATCTCCGAGACGGCCATGCCGGCGCCGTAGCGCTTGGCTTGCAGACGCACGAACCAATTGCCGATGCCGGCCAGCGGGGCAAGCATGACGCGGTTGGGGACCTTGAGCGGCCCGAGCTGCCAGGAGTCGGTGAGGCTGGTTGCCATCGTCTCATTATTGTGAGGGATGGCCTCGTGCCCTGTGGGGAGGGGACGGGTTATGGCCTGCCGGTCCGCGCCGCCGTGCCTAGTCGGCGTTCAACTCGTGGATGAGGCGCAGGCCGGTGAGGGTGAGTAGGTCGTCGACCTGCTCTATCTCCTCGGTGAAGGGGACGACAAGGCTCGAGAGTCCGCCTGTGGCGACGACGCTCGCGCGTGCGCCCAGCTCGTCGTAGATGCGGCGCAGGATCGCGTCGATGGCGCCCGCGTAGCCGAACACGACACCGGAGCGGATCGCATCGATCGTGTTCTTGGCGATGACGGTCTTGGGCGGGGCCAGTTCGACCTTGGGCAGGCGTGCGCCGCGGGTGGTGAGGGCGTCAAGCGAGACTTCGATGCCGGTCATGAGCGAGCCACCGATGTACTCGCCCGCAGAGGAGACGATGTCGAAAGTGGTGGCGGTGCCGAAGTCGACGCATACCGCCGGCCCACCGAAGCGTTCGCGCAAGGCGACGGCGTTCACCAGGCGGTCGGCGCCGATCTCGCGGGGGTTGTCGTAGCGGATCGCCATGCCCATCTTCAGGCCGGGGCCGACAACCTGCATCTGGTGGCCGAGATAGCGCTCGGCCATTGCCGACCATTCAGGCTCCAGGTGGGGGACCGTGGAGGAGACGATCGAGCCGGAGAGGTCTTTGAAGGAGACGCCACGCAGCTCGAGCAGGTTGCCGAGCGCGGCGCCGAGTTGGTCGGCGGTGGACTCGCGGACGGTGGCGAAACGCCAGTGCTCGACAAGCTCGTCCCCGCGGAAGGTGCCGAAGTGGGTTTGGGTGTTGCCGACGTCGACTACAAGCAGCATGGCGGTGGATTATGGGCGCCTGAGCTCCGCGCTGCGTCGAGGCCCGCCAGAAACTGGTCGGCGAGCCAGCCAGGACGCACGCGAGCGGGGATGTACCTATGCTCCAGGGCGTGAAGGTGAAGCTGTACGCACTGCCCGGGTCACACCCGTGCGCCGCCGTGGAGGTGGCGTTGCGGTGCAAGTCGATCGAATACGAGCGGGTAGATCTGCTGCCTCTCACACAGCTGGCGGTAGGACCACTGCTTTACGGCGGAAACACGGTGCCGGGGCTGAAGATCGACAAGGAGCGGTTGGCGGGTTCGCGGACGATCATGCGCCGCTTGGACGCCTTGGTTACCGAGCCTGCCTTGTTGCCGCCTCCGTCTGACGCGGTGGCGCGCGCGCGAGTGTTGGAGGCGGAGCGGTGGGGAGACGAGGTGTTGCAGAGCGTGCCCAGGCGCATCCTCGACGCGGCCTTCCTGCGGGACCCCGGCTGCATGGAGAGCTACGCGGGCGATGCAAAGATGCCGTTGCCTCGCACAATGTTGCGCCCAGCGTTGCCTTTGACGGCGAAGATGATGGCGAAGCTCAACAAGGCGGACGATGTCAAAGTCAAGGCCGACCTGGAGGCGTTGGCGGCCCAGCTCGACCACATCGATGCATGGATCGCAGACGGGGTGCTTGGCGGCGAGCAGCCCAACGCCGCGGACCTGCAGATCGGCAGCTCGATCCGGCTCTTGATGACGATCGCCGACGTACGACCGCTGCTCGAAGACCGGCCGGCCCTACGGCTCACACGGTGGTTCGAGCCACAGGCGGGCGAAGCGCCCGCGGGGACGCTGCCTGCCGAGTGGCTGGCGATGCCCGCGGTGGCTTAGCGGAGTCCCTCCCCCATCGCAAAGCGATGGGGCGCATGAACCTTGGCTATCAGGAGCGCAGCGTGATGCTCCGTGTGATGACGCTCGCGGACCCCTGTGTGGGCGTGAGCGTGACGGTCACCGTGAGGGGCAATGAGTGGCGATGCGCAAGCGCACGCTTGCCTTGCGCTGTGAGGGAGACCGCGAAGGAGACCTTGCCGAGGGGAACAGCTTGACGCACGAGCCGTCCGACGCGCACGTGCTTGGAGCCCGAGCCGTGCGCTTTTGAGATGAAGGCGGCCTTGGTCGTCAAATCGACCTCCAGGCGTCCGCCGGCGCCGGCCTGGGCGACCTCGACCGAGCCGCGCACGGTGGAGGCGTGATGAGGCGCCGTCAGCTTCGCTGAGCCCGCGAGCAAGGCCGGCCCGAGCTTGAAGCCTTCTTCGGGCGCAGGCGGGGTGACGAGTGGCGTGGTAGTGGGCGGAGGTGTCGTCGCTGGTGGTGGAGGGAACGACGGGGGCGGTTCTTTTTCGGGCGGGGAGGTTGTCTTGAATTCGTGGTCGAGGCCGTCGGAGGGACCGGAGGTGTTTTCCGCGACGAGCCGGAAGTGGTAGATAGTGCCGGGAAGCAGGCCTGTGAGCTGAAGGGACTCTGCGTGAGATGCGCGGTCTGTGGCGGCCACGGACAGCGGTTCGGTTTGTTCGCCGTAGGCACCGGTGGTACCCCATTCGAACCAGTATTCGGTGGCCTGAGCGTTCGGGTTGACCGTGCCTTTGAGCGTGGCCGTGAGTTCGCCGATGGCGCTCGCGGCGGACGTGGTCGCGGTCGGCGGGCCGGGGGGCGTGAGGGTGGTGAGAGTGCGATCCGCCCCTTCGGCGGAGCCGCCTTCGTTTTCGGCGATGAGCCGGTAGTGGTAGAGCGTGCCGGGGGTGAGCCCGGTCAGGTTGGCCGACACCTGCGTGTCGGTGCTGCCTCCTATTGCGGGAGGCGGGGTGGTTTCATGCCCGTAGGCTGCAGTTTCACCCCACTTGAAGTGGTATTTCGTTGACTTCCCGTTCGAGTTGACTGTCCCGTTGAGCGTCGCTTCGGTTTCCCCCACCAAGCTGGCCGTGTTGGTTGTGACGGTGGGTTCACCGTTGGTGACGGTGATCGTGCCCGTCATTTCGAGCGGGTGAACCGTGCAGATGAACGTGTAGGTGCCGGGTTTGGTGAATTTGCATTCGCCTTCCCAGCTGAAGGCGCCAATCGGCCCTTCCGCCGCCGAGGGAATTACACATACAGGCGCTTCGCCGGCCGATCCGCCCGTGAATTTCAGGCCGTGGTAGGTGGATGGGTAGGGGTTTGCGAACTTCACGGCCCCACCGGGCGCGACAGTCGCGGTCGATGGACTCCAGTAGTGGCCGGAGTAGAGAGGTTCGTTGAAGGCTGAGATGAGCGGTGTAGCGCTCGCGCTCGTCGCTAGTCCCATCGTTACCGCCATCCCAACCACGACCGTCACGGCAAGGCGAATTGTGCGCAACGTCATCTCTCCCCCGCTCTGTCGCATGACGTGCATCACGAGTGCTCCACGACAGAGCGAGTCACGATCGTGGGTTTGCCGTGGGGCGGCGTGAGCACGATCGAGACGGTCAAAGGCAGGCGTTTGCGGCGATGGAGCGCCCGCCTGGCTTTGGCGGAGAGCTTGACTGAGAAAGTCTGGCGGCCGGTTTTGACCGAGGCGATCGCAAGGTGTCCGACCGTCACGCGCGCAGCCTTCGCGGCAGTCATGAGCGAGGCGCGGTTCGCCAACAGATTGACTTCGAGGCGGTTACCGGCGCCGGCCTGGGAGATCTCGAGCGCGCCTTTGACGACGCCGCCATGCTGACTGGCACGGACAGACGGGCTGCCGACCAGCGGCGAGCCGGAGGGCGTTTCACCGGGCGTCGTCCCCGTCGGGGTGGTGGTTGTAGTTGTTGTGGTGGTCCCGTTGGAGTTCACCGTGATCGTGCCCTTCATTTCGCCCGGATGGACCGTGCACACGAACGCGTAGGCGCCGGGCGTGGAGAACGTGCATTCGCCGTGCCATTTGGTGGCGCCGGTTTCTTCGGTTGCCGCGGCGGGGATGCCAGTACAGCTTGGCGTGGCGGGACCGGTCGTGAACTTCAAGCCGTGGGGCACTTCGTTGCCGGGGTTTGAGAACTTCACGGTGTCGCCCGCGATGACGGTTTGCAGCGGGTTGGACCAGTGGTGGTAATAGAGCCCTTCGTTGACGGCTTCGACCGGCAGCGATTCCGAGGCCGCCAGGGCGGGAAGGAGGGCCACGCCAACCCCAAGCACAGCGGCGAGTGCCAGATAGCTCAAGCGCCTTCTCATGATCCCTACCGCCTTCCGCTCGATGGACCCCCGGGACATAGCGCCCCTCCGTCGTGCCTGCGGCACGCCTTATTCGTCAAGGACCCCAACCGCGCGGCGATCCTTCCCGACGATTTCGCCGACCCACACGGGAGGGGCGGCGGGGCGCTACAGTCGCATGACGGGATCGAGCGGGAAAGAACGCTTCTCGGGGAGCGCTCCGTACCGCGCGGCAAACCAACCCCGAGCCATGCGCGCCCTGGACCCACAGTCGCTCACTCAGCACGTTGACCGCCTCTATCGCGCGGCTTGGGCGCTATGCGGGTCGCGTGAGGACGCGGAGGACCTCGTGCAGGACACCTTCGCGCGGGTGCTTTCCAAGCGGCGGCTCCTGCGGGGTGATGACGATCTCGCGTACCTGATGAGGGTGTTGCGCAACACGTTCTTCACCTCCCGGCGGACTGCCTCGAGAAGGCCCGTGACGGGCGCCTCGATCGAGGACGTGGCAGTGGCCGACCCGCAACCGACCTTCCAGCCCGAGCAGGCGCTCGACGTGAGGGAGCTGTACACCGCGGTGTCGGAGCTGCCTGAGGACTTCCGGCTGGCGCTCGTAGCAGTGGACATCCTCGGGCTCTCCTACCGCGAGGCGGCTGACGCGTTGGGTACGCGGGAGGCGACGATCACTACGCGCCTGTACAGGGCACGCGGCCAGGTGGTGAGGGCACTCGGCGACGAGCCTCCCCCGCGGAAGGTGGAGACACACGAGAATAGAGTCCCCCCGCGGGAAGGGTCGACCCTCCATGAGCGTCTTGCAGAGCAGGGACACCTATGAGCGACGCGTTACAGGACATAGAGACTGAGCTGGCCGCGCTGGCGGACGGGTCGCTCGCACCCGAGCTTCGCGAGCGGACGCTGGAGCGCGTGCGGGAATCGCCAGGACTCGAGGCGATGCTGGCCGAGCAACGGCGGGCGGTGGAGATGATGGCGGCGGTCGACGTTCGCGCGCCGGAGGGGTTGCGCAGTGAGGTGGAGGCGATGATCGCCGCCGGTCGCGACCGGCAGGTTCCCGGCCGTCCCACATTCCGCATCCCTCGCTTGGGTCTTGCCGCGGGAGCTCTCGCAACAGCGACGGCTGTCGTGGCGGCGACGATCGCCCTCTCAGGCAGTGGGTCGCCTCGACCGAACGTGCAACAGGCGGCCGAGCTAGCGCTGAGCCCCGCCACGACTCCCGCACCAGAGGAGAGCAAGGCGCACCGCACTCAACTTTCCGCTTCTGTCGACGGGGTGGCGTTCCCCTACTGGAAGGAGCATTTCGGGTGGCGTAGCAGCGGGGCTCGCGACGACCGGCTCGCCGGACGGGCTGTGACGACCGTGTTCTACACCAACAGCCAAGGCCGGCGAATCGGTTACGCGATCGTGTCGGGAAGCGCTCCCGCGACAAGCGGCGGAGAGACCATCACGCGCTGGGGGGTGTCATATCGGGTACTCACCCACGAAGGCGCCACTGTGGTGACGTGGCAGCGGGGTGGCCACCTGTGTGTGATGGCCGGCCGCGGAGTGAGCGCTCGCACGCTCGTGAACCTCGCGAGCTGGGGCACGAAGAGGCTGCAAACCGCCTGAGCGGGAAGGCGGGACGGTGGTTCGGCGTCTCTCCAGGTAAGCGACAGTGCGGGAAGCGGTCCCGCCGAGAGGAGCGTGGAAGATGAGATCGAGAGCAATCGCAGGCACGCTCGCGACGTTCGCCCTGGCCGGGTGCGCAGCGATCCCCGCGTTCGCGCTGGCGGGCGGTCACGCGGCGAGCGGACACACGGTAGTGATCGAGCACAGCAAATTCATCCCCGGCACGCTCACGATCCGCCGCGGGGACACGGTGACGTGGTCGTGGAGGGACGGGAAAGTCAACCACAACGTGGTGGCGAGTGGCTTTCGCTCGAAAGTGCAGTCGAGGGGGTCGTTCACGGTGCGGTTTACTCGCAGCGGGAGCTTCGCCTACAAGTGCACGGTGCACCCGAAAATGAGCGGCAGGATCGTCGTCAAATAAAGGGAAGCGCCGCGCGGGACAGGGGCACCCGCGCGGCGCAACGTTCGGGGCGGGCCCACCGGGAGCCAGCCGCCCCCGCTGCCGACCCGCCCCTTCCCCGGGCCGTCATTGGCCTCAGGTGTTTGCGAGCGTACGGCCGCTCAAGACTCGTCCACCTTGGAGCCACTCGGCGCGAGCACGTACCAGTCGGCGCCGAAGCCGTGGACACCCTGGCCGTAGGCGTCGCCGGAGTCTTTGTCCTTGGCGAAGAAGTACAGGGGGTGGCCCTTGTAGGTGACCTGGGTGGCGCCGTCGGAGCGGGTGATCGTGCTCAGGTCAGCCGAGCTCGCGGCGCCGGATGCCGTGGGACCGCCGCTGGTGGTGACGGGAGGCCACACCGACGCACAGGCGCCAGTACAGCTCGACGCGGCGCCTTTGTCGCCCTCAAACATGTACACGGTCATCTTCTTCGACCCGACTGCCAGGATCGTGCCCAGTTTCGAGGCGTGCTTGACGGTCACCGTCACACCCCCGCCGCTCGCCGGGGTGGTCGTTGTGGCGGGCGTGGTCGCAGCTGTGCTTGCGGTTTTTTCGCTTTCGGAGGGGTAGGCCGAGGCGGCAGAGGTGGAGCTCGAGGATTTCGAGCTGCCGCAGCCCGCCGCGATCAGGGCGGTGATGCCCAGTACGGCGATCAGGCCGGTTGTTCGTGTCTTCATGAGTGCTCCTACGGTCGTTGACGTCGTACAGGGGACCTGTCCGCCCGAAGGTGGGGTCAGCAGGTAAGACGCCGTCTCCACACGATCCCTTCCCGACCGTCGGGATCTAGAACGCTGGCGTTTACACCGACAGGGATGGCCCGGCGACGCGCACACCCTCGCTCACGGGCAGCGTGGCGAGCGCATCGGAGAGGCGACGGCCGTCGGGGGTGGCGAGCTCGAAGTCCAGCTCCAAAGCGGGAATCAGGACAAAGCGGCGCGCGAGCACTTGCTCGTGGGGAAGCGTCATGCGCTCGTGCGAGAGCTCCACATCCCCAAGCAACAGGATGTCGATGTCGATGGCGCGCGGCCCGTGGCGTACCTCCTGGCCTTCGCGACCAAGCTCGGCCTCCAGTCGCTTGACGGCGTCGAGCAGCTCGAGCGGCTCGAGCTCCGTCTCCACCAGCACGCAGGCGTTGAGAAAGCTCGGCTGGTCGAGCACCTCCCCCACCGGGTCGGTGTCGTAGACCGAGGAGGCAGCCGTAACGCGCACCCCGACCGAGGGCAGCGCGTCGACCGCCGCCTGCAGCTGAACGCGGCGGTCGCCGACATTGGATCCAAGGCCGAGCAGGCCACTACGGGTGGGCATCGCGGCGAAACGCTAGCGGGTGCTACGCGCGGCTCGGCTCCGCCACGCCACCCTCTCGCAACCCGAAGCGCCGGTGCAGTCGCCGCAGAGGCCGCGGAGCCCACCAAGTGGCCTCGCCGAGGCGGCCCATGATCGCGGGGACGAGCAGGGCGCGGACGATGGTGGCGTCGATGGCGACTGCCAGTGGGACACCGACCCCGAGCTGCTTGACGAAGAAGATGTGGGAGGTGGAGAAGGCGCCGAGCGCGACGCAGAAGAGCAGTGCGGCGGCGGTGACGAGGCGGCCGGTGCGCTCCAGGCCGTAGGCGATCGCGTCGCGGGTGGGGCGGCCGTCGTCGTGGGCCTCCTTGATGCGACCGAACAAGAACACGCCGTAGTCGGTGGACATGGCGAAGGCGAGGATGAACAGGAGCACGAGGTTCGACTCCTCGAGACCCCCGATAGAGGTGAAGCCGAACAGGCCGCCGAGGTGGCCGTCCTGGAAGATGAGCACGAGCAGCCCTGCGGCGACGGCGACTGTGAGGAGGTTCATCAGAAGCGCGACCACCGGAAGGATCAGCGAGCCTGTCATCAGGAACAGGAAGCCGGCGGTGACGAGGGCGAGGATGAGCAGCGCGAGCGGGAGGTGGGCGGCGATGGCGGCCTTCTGGTCGACGAACCAGGCGGTGGCGCCACCCACGAGCAGCGCGGGTGCGGGACCGATCGCGCGGAGGTTCTTGACAAGCGCTTGGTTGGCGGCGGAGCCACTGACGCCGCGGGGTTGGAGTTCGATCTCCCACACGCCTCCGCCGACGTAGCGCGGCGGGCCCTCGGTAGCTTGGGCGCCCGCTATCTGG
Source organism: uncultured Solirubrobacterales bacterium (assembly GCA_963702905.1). Lineage (GTDB taxonomy): Bacteria > Actinomycetota > Thermoleophilia > Solirubrobacterales > Solirubrobacteraceae > Palsa-744. The sequence continues at coordinate 1,763,458 of OY969769.1, read as the reverse complement.
CGGGCGCGGGTGGCGATTGCGGCCACCGGAGCCGTTACAGCGGTGGCTGTGACCTGCTGACCAGGCTTGGCTCTAGCCGGGGCCGCCGAGCGCGCGACGATGGTGACCGTCTGGGATGGATCGACGGAGAACTGGCGGGTGAGGTCTTCGGCGACCTTGCGGGCTTCGGAGGTTCCAGGCAACACGTGTGCGTCGGCCGGGGTGAGGGAGAGGCGCAGCGATGGGATCGCCGCGAGCAGCAATAGAGCGGCGGTGAAGAGCGCGACGAGCCCGGGCCTGCGCATGACGCCGCGCGCGAGCCGGTACCAGCCGCCCTGCTCGGAGGATTGGGCGGTGCGGGCGACGGAGCGCTGGAGGCGGGCCGGGGAGAGCGCGTTGATGCGGGGGCCGAGCGCGACGAGCACGGCGGGTAGCACAAGCAGCGAGACGAAGCCGGCGGCGAGCGCGACGATGGAGCCGCCGATGCCCATCGAGTAGAGGAAGCGGATCGGGAAGACGAGCATCGAGGCGAGGGCGCCGGCGACGGTGAGCGAGCTGTAGAGGACGGTGCGGCCTGCGGTTTGGAGTGTGCGGAGGAGCGCCTCGCGGGTGTCGGCGCCGGAGGCAAGCTCCTCGCGGTAGCGGGCGAGAACGAACAGGGAGTAGTCGATGCCGAGCCCGAGGCCCATACCGGTGACGAGGTTGACCGCAAACACAGAGACTCCGGCGAACTGGTCGATGAGGCGCAGGAAGAGGAACGTGAGGACGATCGCAAAACCCCCCACGAGCAGCGGGAGGGCGGCGGCGACGAGACCACGGAACACCCAGAAGGAGAGCAGCAGGAGGATCGGGAAGGCGAACATCTCCGCGCGCTGCAGGTCGGAGGAGGTGGTTTTGTTGATCTCGCTGAAGGCGACGTCGTTGCCGCCGAAGCGCACGCCACTACCGGCGACTTGGGCGCGGACGCGCTCAACGGCGCGGGTGGAGTAGTCGCGGTTGGCGAACGCGGCGAGCACGAGTGTGAGGTGGCCGTCGCGGGAGACGAGCAGCGGGAGGTGGGTCTTCGGATAGTCGATCGCGCGCTGGAAGCCGGGTTGGGTGGCGAGCAGGGAGAGCACGCGAGTGCTCTCCCGCTGGGCGACGAGATCGGTGCGTGCGTCTCCCCTACTCGGCACGAGCGCGACGAGGCCGAACGTGGCGGTTTGGTGGGTGGCGTGTTCAATCGCCTTCAGCACCTGTTGGTTCTGGGAGGCGGGGTCCTGGAAATCGGAGTTCTCGCTCTTGAGCAGCGACACCACCGGCCCACCGAGGGCAGCGGCGAGCAGGAACACCGCCCCGGAGATGAGCAGCGTGCGCCGCGAGTGCCCCACGGCGAGGTCTGTGAGACGTGCTATCACCGGCAATCCTGGCTACGTGGCCAACCCATGGTGCGGCAGCTTAGTGACTGCTAACTAATCTGTCAAGGGCGTCGTTCAGACTCGACACCATTCCCGCGCTTCCGTCGGCAATTAGGTGTCCACGCCAGGGATCGGCTCGATCGGAAGCTCGCCATAGATGGCTTCGAGATCGGTGAGATCCTGCCGGTCCTGGGGGCGACCCGCGAGGCGCTTGAAGCCGACAAGGCTGGGCAGCGAGGCGACACGGACGGGCTGTCCGTCCCACTCGGCCCGCTCGGCGCGCTCCGCCACGGTGTCGTAGTCCAAAGGGGGGAGCCCGCCACGCATCAGGTCGATGATGCCGTGGCGGCTGTTGACCCGTAGATGGTGGGCGTCGGCTATGTCCTCGCGTGTCAACCGCTTGCCGTCATACAAGCGCGTCGCGTCGGCGCGGTCGAGGAAACGAATGATCGCCTCGTCCACCTCGGGACCGTCAGACACCAGCAGGTCGCTGTCCTTGGTGGCGCGAATGTGGCCGTGGTAGATCACACTGAAACCCCCTATCACTACACACTCGAGCCCAACCGCATTGGCGTCCGCGATGACGCCCTCGAGATCAGGACCAGTAGGTTCGTCTTGGGGCATGACCCGCGCGAATCGAGGCAGCAAGCAGTGAGACCGCCTGCTGGGAGAGCTTCTGACCTACCTGGAGTCGTTGTGAAGGGGTCAGCGCCATATTGTCGGCGCGGAGCTGCTCGGCCTCTTCGCGATTCAGTTGCGCCCACTCGGCCTCGTAGCCGGCCCTGAGAGGAGGGGCTGGTGGGCATGGCGGATCGCTCGGGCGCACGGTCATACACAGACTTTATCGCGGGTTCCGGGCGCCTTCGGCTGCTCGCGACATCCACTGGACGTCGCTACTCCCCCGCCTCCCGCCAAACCTCCACCGACACATCATCGACCGGCAGCGGAATCGGGGGCTCGGGCTTGGCGGCCTTCACCCAGACACCATCCAGCTCGAAGTCGCCGAGCAGACGGTCGGCGATGGCGGAGCAGAGGCGCTCCAAGGTCTTGTAGGAGCGTTGCTGGGCGACGAGGGCGACGAGTTGGCAGACCTCGGCGTAGTCGACGGTGTCCTCGACGCGGTCGGTGACCGTGGCGTCGGTTTCGCCGACGTCGAGACGGAGGTCGATGAGCAGGCGCTGGCCGATCTCTCGCTCGGCCTCGGTGACGCCATGGTGGGTGTAGAGGGAGAGGCCGTTGATCTCGATCGTGACGGTCTCGAAGCCCTCCTCGTCGTCCTCCTCGTCGGCGTCGTAGCGCTCCTCGTCAGGATCTTCGGGGAGGTCGCGGTCGTCCTCGTCGGGGGGGTCCTCGTCGCCGGGCTCGTCGTCGCGGTGGGAGGTCACGTGGGGCTCAAGGTAGCAGCCGTGACCGCGAGCGCGGCGGCGAGCGGGGCGACGTCGTGGACGCGAAAGACCGTGGCGCCGCGCTCCAGCGCGAGCACGTTCGTGGCGATGGTGCCGGGAAGGCGATCGTCACCACCATCGGCGATAGCCCCGAGAAAGCTCTTGCGCGAAGTGCCGACCACTACCGGGCGGCCGAGCGCGACGATCTCATCGAGCCGGCGCAGCAGCGTGAGGTTGTGAGCGGGAGTCTTACCAAAGCCGATGCCGGGGTCGAGCAGGATGCGCTCCTCCGCGATGCCCTCGGAAACGGCGAATGAGAGCCGCTCTTCGAGGAAGGACTTGACCTCGCTGACGACGTCCTCATACGAGGGGGACCGTTGCATCGTACGTGGCGTTCCCCGCATGTGCATGAGACAGCAATCTGCGCCGATGGTGGCGACGACGCCCGCCATGAGCGGGTCGGCGCGAAGGGCTGTGACGTCGTTCACGAGGGTGGCGCCGGCACGAAGCGCCTCCTCTGCGACCGCCGTCTTCGAGGTGTCGACCGAGATCTGCACTGGGGTGGGTGTCGAGGGGAGAGCATCCGCGAGCCCGGCGATGACGGGAATGACCCGATGAAGCTCTGTGGGCTCATCAACTGGGTCGGCCCCCGGACGCGTGGATTCGCCGCCGACGTCGAGGATGTGGGCGCCCTGGTTGGCCAGCTCCACGCCGTGAGCGATGGCGCTCTGGGCCTCCAGGTAGAGCCCGCCGTCAGAGAACGAGTCGGGGGTCACATTGAGGACCCCCATGAGACGGTAGGACAAGCTCAGGTTACGGACGGCCCGCTGGGATCTGAGCTGCGCATATCGGCGGTGCCGCCGGCCAACCCCGGACGGGGGAGCGGACGCGGGGCTTCACGACCAGGCCGGTCGGCGGGGGTCGGCGGGATCGGGAGCTCGGGCGCGGGGGGCTCCTCGGCGCCGAACACTTCCTGCTCTGACTTGCCGTCGAGCAGCGCGAGGAACTCTTCCTTCTCGATCGTCTCGCGCTTGACGAGGACCTCGGAGATCTTCGTGAGGTGGTCCTTGTGCTCGGTGAGGATGCTCTTGGCGCGCTGGTGGGCGGCCTCCACGATGCGGCGCACCTCGTCGTCTATCTCGCGGGCGATCTCGTCGGAGTAGTCGGGCTCGGAGGAGAACTCCCTGCCGAGGAAGGGTTGGCCGTGCTCGTGGCCGAACACACGGGGGCCGAGCTTCTCCGACATGCCGAAGCGCATCACCATCTGCTTTGCGGTGGCGGTGACCTTCTCGAGGTCGTTGGAGGCGCCAGTGGTGATCTCCTCGAAGACGAGCTCCTCGGCGGCACGCCCGCCCAGGGTCATCGCCATCGTGTCGTTGAGCTCAGCACGGGTGGTGAGGAAGCGGTCCTCTTGGGGCATGGAGATCGTGTAGCCGAGCGCCTGGCCGCGGGAGATGACGGAGATCTTGTGGACGGGGTCGGAGTGCTCCAGGAAGTGACCGACGATCGCGTGGCCCATCTCGTGGTAGGCGGTGATGAGCCGCTCCCTGGAGGACATGACGCGTGTCTTCTTCTCGGGGCCGGCGATCACGCGCATGATCCCCTCCTCGAGCTCTTCCTGGCCGATCTCGCGCTTGCCGATGCGGGCGGATAGAAGGGCGGCCTCGTTGATGAGGTTCGAGAGGTCGGCGCCGGTGAAGCCGGGGGTTTGGCCGGCGAGGGCGTCGATGTCGATGATCTTCGCGAGCGGCTTGCCGCGGGTGTGGACCTCGAGGATCTTGGCGCGGCCCTTGCGGTCTGGGCGGTCGACGGCGATCTGGCGGTCGAAGCGGCCGGGGCGGAGCAGCGCGGGATCGAGGATGTCGGGACGGTTGGTGGCGGCGATCATGATGATGTTGTCCTTCGCCTCGAAGCCGTCCATCTCGACGAGCAGCTGGTTGAGCGTTTGCTCGCGCTCGTCGTGGCCACCGCCGAGCCCGGCGCCACGGTGGCGGCCGACGGCGTCGATCTCGTCCATGAAGATGATGCAGGGGGAGTTCTGCTTCGCCTGCTCGAAGAGGTCTCTCACGCGCGAGGCGCCGACGCCGACGAACATCTCCACGAAGTCGGAGCCCGAGATCGAGAAGAAGGGCACACCGGCCTCTCCTGCAACCGCGCGGGCGAGCAGCGTCTTGCCGGTGCCGGGGGGGCCGTAGAGCAGCACGCCGGTGGGTATGCGTGCGCCGAGAGCCTGGAACTTCTTGGGGTTCTCGAGGAACTCCTTGATCTCATGGAGCTCCTCGACGGCCTCGTCGACCCCGGCGACGTCACGGAAGGTGATCTTGGGGGAGTCGGCGGAGAGCCGCTTGGCGCGCGACTTGCCAAAGCTCATTACGCGAGAGCCGCCGCCCTGGACCTGGTTGATCAGGAAGAACCAGAAGCCGAGGATCAGGACGAGCGGGAGCAGGTAGGTGAGCAGCGAGGGCCAGATCGAGGTCTTGTTCGATTCGATGTTGAAGGCGACCCCCGTCTTGCGCAGTTCTTCTTCGAGCTTGGGCACCTGCTGGTCGACGAAGCCGACTTCGTATTTTTCGCTTTTGTTGACGTTCAGCGTGACGGCCACCGAGTTGTCTTTGACCTTCAGCGTCGCCGACTGGACCCGGTGCTTGGGGATGTCTTGGGTGACGAGCGTGTTGTAGCTGTGCACCGGCCCCTTCTGCGAACTGGGCACGATGAGCTTCGCCGCAAAGAAGGCGATGATCACCACGATCAGGATCGGGAAGGCGGCGCTCTTGAAGAATCGGCTCATAAGGTCGGGCGGAGTGCTCAGATCTCGAGTGCTCTGGCGCCGGATGTACGGGTCGCCGCCAGGTCCCCCAGGGTACCACGGGAGGGGTCTCATCCCGCTGTTTGCGGCCTCTGGGCGGTCCCATGCAGCCGCGCGCGCCGCGGGCGCACGCCGCGAAACGGATCGGAACTCCAGCGCGGTTATGTATGAAGGTAACCCGATATTTCTGCATTTCGAGCTCATCTGCCAAGCTGCCAAGCGGTGCTATGATGCAGCGGTGATGCGCACCACGATTACCCTACCCGACGATCTCGCGCGCGATGTCAAGCGCGAAGCGCAGCGACGGCGCGTGTCGATCTCGAACATCGCACGCGAGGCACTGCGCGAGCACATCGACGCCGCCGCGGCCAAGCCCGTCGCGTTCATCGGCATCGGCGGCAGCGGCCGCCGCGACACGGCCCGCCGCGCCGAGGAGATCCTCGCCCGCGAGTGGGGCGATGCTCGTCGTCCTTGACACGGGGCCGCTGTACGCCGCGCTCGACCGCGACGACGACGACCACGAGGCCTGCGCGGAACTGCTGCGGCGCCAAAACCTGCGTCCAGTGATACCCGCGCTCGTAGTTGCCGAGGTGAGCTACCTGGCCGCCACCCGGCTCGGCGCCGAGGTCGAGGCGAAGTTCGTGTCAGCCCTGTCAGACTTCGACGTGGATGCGCCCCCGCCACCGGAGTGGGAGCGAATCGCCGAGCTGATTCGACGCTATGCGGACTTCCCACTCGGCGCGACCGACGCCTCCGTCGTCGCGCTCGCCGAGCGGCTGGATACGCCATACGTGGCCACGCTCGACCACCGCCACTTCCGGGCGGTCAAGCCGCGCCACTGCGAGACACTGAAACTGCTACCCGAGTAGACCCCGAGCGCATCCACATCACAGCTCAAGCGCGGCTATGTACGGCAGGTTGCGGTAGCGCTCGTCGTAGTCGAGGCCGTAGCCCACGACGAAGCGGTCGGGGATCTCAAAGCCCACGTAGCGCACCGGCAGGTCCACCTTGCGGCGGGAAGGCTTGGTGAGCAGCGAGCACACCTCGAGCGAGGCGGGGTTGCGCGAGCCGAGGTTGCGCAATAGATATTGCAACGTGAGCCCCGAATCGACGATGTCCTCAACGATCAGCACGTCGCGACCCTCGAGCGGCATGTCGAGATCCTTGAGGATGCGCACGACCCCCGAGGAGTCGGTGGCGGAGCCGTAGGAGGCGACCGCCATGAAGTCCACCTCGACAGGGATGTCGATGTGGCGCATGAGGTCGGAGAGGAAGAAGACCGCGCCCTTGAGGACGCATACGAGCAGCAGGCGCTTGTTGGCGTAGTCGGTGGAGATCGCGGCGGCAAGATCGGCCACACGAGCTTGGAGCGCATCGGAGACGACCAGCGTCTCACCGATGGCGTCTTTTCCAGCAGCGAGACTCGTGCCCTTCGAGACGGCGTCGGTCGGCTCGCCGTGGATGCGCTCGTCGGTAGGCACGGCGGCGGAGTCTACCCGTGCGGCCACCCCCGCCCGAAGGCGCGGCGGCCGCACGGATGCGCTCAGCTTTCCTTGTGCGCGTGCCTTTTGTGGTGGTGGCTTGCCTTGCGGGCCTTCTTGGCCTTGTGTTTGGGCTTCTTCTTGGGGCAACCGGTGACGGCGATGGGTGTGGATTGTTTGATGACCGCCCCGTTTTGTCCGGTGAACTGGGTGGGCATCTTCAGCGTGCTCGCGCAGAGGTTGCCGTTGGCTGCGAGTGCGCTGTTGGGTCCTTGTGGGAGCGTGAGTTGGAAGCTCGTCACGGGCTGATCAGGAACGGCGTGGAACGTCGAGCTTGTGATGCCTGTTTTGCTGATGAACGTTTCGCCGTGCAGATCGATCGTGATCCCATAGCCCTGCAGTACAAGGATCAGTTCGGGGAACTTCGCGCCACCGTGGGATACGAAGTAGGCCGGTCCTGTGATCGGTACGGGCAGGATCGGTGTGGTCGCTATCGCGGTCCCGACGCGTGATGCGGCAGGACACCCGGCCGGGTTGGCTTCAAACTGCGCGTCTGTACACGCCTTCTGCAGTGTCGTCAGACGTGAGGGGAGTTGCTTTGGTAGGTCCACCTTCACGGACTTGATGTTGGTTTGGGTGCCCAGTGGCGTGTTGGGATAGGTCAGTTTGACCGAGAGACTTGCGCCGTTGTTACGGGACGTTTTCCCGCTGGTGGACACCTTGAACGACGGTTTGAACGTCAGGTTCGCGCAGTCCGCTGCCTGGAAACGGTTGCTAGTGGCAACAGACACGTCATCGACGGGACTGGTGATATCGGCGCCCGTGCCGGTGACCGTGTTGTTGATCGACTTGGCGTTACAACTCGTGGGGTTCAGGATGAACTTTTCGCGGTCCACATAGACATGGATGTCGCGGACGTGCACCACGATCCCTTGGATGATGTGGGGGATCGGATCTGACCCATTCGAATCGATTTCGACCTGGGCCGTGACCGGGTTGATCCGCAACGCGAAACGGATCACGACAGTCCCAAGATCGAACGGGCCGACAGTCGCGCTGGTGATCGAAACGACTGACAGCGCCGAACCGTGGTAAGGGCCGGCCAAATACACGTTGCCTGGGGCGTAGGCAAGCACCCCACCCACGCCGGCGCCAACGAGCGTGTGCCCTATCCGGCTAGCGGCGGGACATGACGGTTGAACCGTCTCTTGCGCTCCGGTCTTCAGCCTCGCGGCTTCGATCGCAGCATCGGGACAGAACGGGACCCCCGACAGGTTGCCCGTCAAGCCAGCGGGTAGGTTGGTCGTGAATTTCGTGAGCTCCTGTTCGCCGTCTTTGCGTCCTATCCGTAGGTAGAACGGCGAGTAGGCGCCCGCATTGTTGTTCTGTGTGCCCGAGACCGCTTCGGGAGCGAACGGCGGGGTACCACCGGCGGGACAGGCCGTTTCGTCGGGACCGGTGATGACCTGGAACGCGGACGTCGTGGTGATCGGTGAACCACCCGACCAAGGTGTCAATTCGGCTGTGGCGTTATATGTTCCGCACCCGGGTGGACTGACCAGCGGGCTGCGTGATCCCTCCCTGAAGTGCAGTTTGAAGTGGCTGAAGGGAAGTTGGGGGATGTTTTCGACGGTCGTGACGAGCCGTCCGGTCTGAAGGTCAGGTTCTACCTTGGCGGCTTGGACGATGACGATCCCGCGTGCGGGGTCCTTGATCACGAAATACACAGCGAGCAGCGAGTCGAACTGGTTCGCATAGGGCTCGGCGATATACAGGGATCCCTTCAAGGGGTCTTCGAGCAGTGGGGTTTCCACTTCCACGGTGCCTATCTTCGAAGCGTCGGGGCAACCTTCCCCGGGGGCGGAGGTTGCGCTCTCGCGCGCGAGATCCGTTTCGGTGCAGACACCCAGACCGACAGCGAGCGAGGGGTTCGCGGTCATTCCTTCCGGCAGGGTCACGATGGTCTTCTTGATGTCAGACTGGGCCAAACCGGACGGGTTCTTCAAGCCTTCGTCGTTGATGTCGAGGCTGACGTCGAGACCGGTCGGGCTCTCTGCGGCCCTGCTCGTCGGTTGCGCCGTGATCGACGGCGCAAACCCGAGCCGTCCGCAGCCGGTCATCCCCTGCGGGTTACCAGCTTCGTCGTGGGTGAGGGCTTCCCCTGTGATCCAGGTGGGATCGCTCAGGTCCGGTAGCCCGTTGGACAGACGGGTCCCGGGATGCTTCCAGGAGTCTGTCGCATAGGTAGTCGATAGCGGTCCCTGACAGGCGCGGGGGATCGTCAGGAACGGTCGCGGGGGCACACCCGCGGTGCAACTCGACCCACCCAAATAACACAATCCGCGTTCCGTATCGTGGACGGGATCGGCGGGAACACCCCACAACGTGACTTCAGCGCTGAAGAATTCGAGGACCTGACTGATATTCCGCGAAGACGCGATCAGCTCATGCGGCGAATCGGCGGAGACACTGATATCGATCGTGACCGGGACGTCCACGACGACGAAACCAAGCTTTGCGACCTTGCCCGGTGAGGGGATCAGATTATAGAGCGGTGAGACGATGACATCCGTCGCTTCACCGGTGCCGATCGTGGTCTTTATGAGACCAACTGCCGTGGAGTCCGCGCAACCAGTCGCGTTTTCCGGTGCTTCGGTGAAGAATTCCGTGATCGCGCATTGCGGCACAGCGGTCTGGTCCCCGATCAGCCCTGGGATCTGAAAAAGTTCGATGTCCTTCGCGGGCTCGACCGGGAATTCTTCGCTACCGACCGGTTCGGTGTTCACCGTGAATGACGTCACCATCGCGTAGGGGTGTGATCCGGCCTGGGTCAATACTTCCCCACCCTGACCGACGAACTTCACGTCCAAGCTTTTCAACCCGAAACCCGCCTGCGCCCCGACAGGCGAGCACAGGCCACAAACCAGCACGACCGTCAAGAGTGTGAGAAGGCGTTTCATCGTCCAACCCCCCGTCCACCGGTGGCTTTCCCACTCTTGTTTGTCCTTTGCTTGATGGTGGTGTTCTTGGCTTTCGGCCCGTATCTCTTGCGTGCTCGTGCCCTGCAAACCGCGCGCTTGCTCTTTGGTTTGGAGGAGCAGACACGTAGCGCCCTGGCGAGCTGTTGTGCACGGGTCAACCCTCCCGTCTTTGATTTCACTACCGCCAAAGACCCTCCCGACACATCGCCGGGCCCGGAGAACGTCAAGGATCCCGGGGTGGCGTCAAGCGGCGCGACCGCAGGTGACTGGCACGCTTCCCCTTCACAACCCGCCAACCGGCCCGGGGGCGCGGGGAAACCACCGTTCACCCGCGCGTCGTACACGTCGATCAGCCCATAATCCTGGGACACCAGGCTCGAAGCGGTCGTGAAGAACACATCTTCGCCCGATGCGCTCGTATCCGCGATCGTCGCATTATCGACACCTTGCCCCGAGGAGATCAAGTCCACACAACCACCGTTGGACATGTAGAAGTCGGGGTGATCTTCCTCGCAACCACCCATCCCCACCCCCTCCCACTGATAGACGTCCTGGCGACCGTTTGAGTCCCGCGCTGAGAGCGAATCCGTCGTCTCAAAGAACACTCGACCGCCGTTGTCGGCCAACACGCGCCCCGGATACAGCGTGCTCTGCCACACCGGCAACCGGCCGGCAGCCCAAATGCTGCCCTGCCCTTCGGAAACCGTCCCGCTCAGCGTGACAAGTGTCCCCGTTGGGCGCTCCCCGCTCGGGTTGCACGACACACACACCAACCTCCCTAGACCACCGTTGGCGCCGGCGTCATAAACGTAGACCTCGGTGTCGGACTGGCCGCTGACGGCATCGGTGTTGTCATAGCCCGTCAACGACCTCGTGCTCATGAACGCCGCATGCAACCCATCAGGCGTCACCCTCGAAGTGCGATCAACCGGTACCGCGCTGACCGCCGCGAAGAAACGCATCGCACCCGTGGCTCTCACGAGCGACGTGACGAAGTGAAAGACCCCTTCATGGAAAAGGTAGAGGTTATCTTTGTTAGCCACCGGCGAGTAGCCCTGCGGGTTCGCGGTTGAAAGGACTTCTTCGGAGTCCAGGTAGAGGTAGGCGCCATCTTCGCTTGCTCCCATCACCCCGTTCGACTTGTGCGCGACCAATGTCGTCGCTTCGGTATCCACATCGAACTCGTAAAGGTCCGAGACTCCTTTTGCGGCGTCTTCGGTGCTGAAGAACACCTTCGAGCCGTCGACCGCGGCGATCCAGAACCGCGATCCTTTCGTTCCCGACAATTCTTCGGCCCTTTCAGAGACCGCGATCGTGCACGCCTTGCTCGGCTGACTGCATTTCCCTGCACTGAAAGCACTCTGCGCTTCCCCGGGATGCTCCCGCAGATAGATCTTGCCTGCCCCAGCCTCTGCGGCGGTCCAGAACACCCGCTGCCCGTCCGCGGAGACCGCTCGGTAGTCCGTCGCGTAGCGTACCTGACCATTACCGCGATCTCCCATACCCGCCGTGCACGAGTCGCCCCACGCCGTCCCGTCTGGCAGCACGCACACAAACCGCGTCGGACTTTCTTCCCCCGCCGCCCGCCAATACACACCTAGCCTTTCGCTACCAGCCGGCGGCGCGCCCGTTTTAGGCATGTTGCCGCGCACCTGATAGACCTCCGCGCCGCCGTCTTCAGTTGCGCCCACCAGTTCCATGTCAACCATCCGGTCCGACGGTTGCGCGGTCGTTATCGCTTCATAGGAGGGCCCGCCGCATTCGCTATCCACACGGCGGTAAAGGTCCGGTTCTTTCGCGATCGCCCCCGCCGTCAACGGCGGTTCCGCAACGGCCCTGAACCACGACTCGCAAAGATTCGCGGAGAACAGAGTGACTTCACTGAACAGATCATTCAGTAGCGACAGGTTCAGCCGTTCGCGCGGCCCCAAGATCGAATGAGTCAGCCACCCTCCGGCGCCCCGCGAAGCGATGTACTGCGAAGTAAACGGCGCCGACGAGGCATCGCCAAACGGATGATACGACCCGTACGCCAGCTTCGACCCGTCCGTCGAGCTCTGGTCGAGCGTGGCTGGCAGCGCTGCGCCGACTTCGGGGGAAACGATTATGTCCGAACCGTCCTTTTCCAGCGGTGAGACCATCTCATACGCACGACAGTCCGGCAAGCTCGCAGAAAGACCAACACGGAACGCTTCGTTAGCCGCACACGCCACCGGCGCCTCACCCTTGAAAGTCCCCACGGTGTGCCCTTCGCTGCGAACCTCACTCGGAGAGATCAAGGCGTCGGTGACGACGAACCGGTAGTGATACGTCGTGCCTTCCTTGAGCGCGAGCGTCACGCTGCGCGTCACCGGCGTCTCGCCCGCACCAAGCGGGATCGCGGCTTCCCCGGTACCGGTATCGGGCACCTTGATCGCATCGGCGAAACCGGATTCCTGGAACTTTGCGTTATCGACATATTCGAAATATCCCGACGCCGAGATACCCAATGGGTTGATCTCCGCGCTCAACCGAGCGCTATCGGTACCCACTTCACTGGACCACGCGGCCACAATTTCCACCGGCGGCGCCGTCAGGAAAGCAGGACCTTCCTTTGGGCTGTTGCCTTCCCCAGATGGGTTTCTCGCCTTGGCTCGAAAACGATATTCGGTTTCGGGAACCAGGCAGTTGCCCACTTCCGCCGGGTTGGTCGGGTCGGCGCAACCAACCACCACGCTCACATTGTGCAGTTCGAAATCGCTTGCCCCGACCGGCACAAAACCAGTTGTCCTCGCTTTCGGACTGGCGAAACCACCTTCTGTTTCAAAGCTTTTGCGGTCCACATATTCGACCTGATATTCGCTCGCCTCGCCCTCCGGATTGACAGGAACCCTCAACCGCGCCCGCGAATTCCCCACTTCTTCAACGCTCACCGGAGCCAACTCCGGTCCCGAAGACGGAAACGCCAAATACCGCACACCACCTGTTTCGTCGCTGACGAGCACGTCACCAGCACCCGAAGAAAACGAGGCGAGACTGCTTCCGACAATAGGGACCAACGCGCCATACCCAAAGCGACGAATAATCGTCGTGCAGTCGGGCCCATACTCCGTAATCGGAAGGAAAGGTCCGAGTCCCTGCTCGGCGTACAAGTCGTCAGAACCATCCACTGCCAATGCCTTGGCATTAATGCCACTATTGCATTCCTTGACCCGATTCCCACTCGCATCATACTTCACCAAGCTAAGGGTGCCAACGTAAGACACGTAGAAGCTGCCGTCGGAGGACACAGCAGTCGAGTTCGGACCGAAAAGCCCTTCCTCCAGTTGCATGGTCAACAGTAGAGACCCTGCCGAGTCGTACTTCCTGAAGGTAATTTTGTCTTCTTTGGATCCGAAGGGTCCCTGAGGCGCCGCGTCGACCACATAAACATCACCGGACGGGCCAACGCCAACTTGGGGAGTAAGGCCGGCCCCCGAGAGTTCGCCGGCTCCGATTGTCAGCATGTATTTGCCGGTGTCATCGAACTTCTGAACCCGACGATTTTCCTTTTCTGAGACGTATAGGTCGTGCCGAGCGCTCGACCCAGCCTGATTGTCAACCGCGATGCCAACGATACCCGTGGACAGCTTTTCCCCGAACTGTCCTGTCCCGCTGCCCGGGATCCCCGCAAAACACGTAGAGGTGCACACCTGCAGTTCATGCGAGACACCGTCGGCCACGCCCCAACCAAACGCAAAAACGAAACTGACTTCCGAGCTACCGCTCGCCTGGAACACATCGATCCGACTGTTACCAGAATCCCCCACATATATTCGACCGGTTTCCGTGTCGACCGCGACACCAAAAGGACTACGGCACTGACCGGCCCCGGGACCGTCAGAGCAGACGGTGCTGTCGGCCAAGCTGGTCGCAGCGCACAAAGCCAGCGCCGCGAGCACCACAGTGAGCGCGATCGCGAGCACGCCGCCGGTTCGCCCTGAGCTTCTTCTACTCATACCGATCGCCTTTCAGATTGCCTTTGGTGTCTCATAGGAAAGCCCGGTCCCGACGAGCGAGACGCACCCGCCGGGACCAGTGTCATTAGGGTTAGCCTGTGACGGCGAACGTGCCCGTCCCTTCCGTGTTAGCCGTACCGCTGAGCTTCACCAGCAACGCTCCAGTCGTGGCGGTACCGAAGAATGCTTCCGTGGTGGAGCCATCGCCAGGACTAAGACCAAAGTCCGGCGCAAAACCCGTTTCGGGTCCAAACGGGCCGTCAGGATCACTGGCGTAAACGCAGAGGAATCCAGATTTGGCCTCCGGGTTGGCGCCACTCGCAATCCCCGGATGCGATTCGTCTTCGCATTCTGGAGGAGCCGCTTGCCCTATACCGATCATCTCCTCCTTGGTGTACGGGATCGTGGCTTTTAGTGGGATTGGGAAAGAGATCGCGGCGCGACCTTCGACTTTGGGTTCTTCGCCACCGGTCTCCCTGAGCACCATCCACCAGGCGCCTGTCTCGGTCTTGCCTGCCGGCAGTGTGCCCCCAGCCGTCCAAGGTTCACCCTGTGGACCCTGCGGCCCTTCAGAACCTTCTTTGCCGGCTTTACCTTCTTTGCCTTCTTTGCCCTGCAAGCCTTCTTTGCCTTCTTTGCCGGCAGGCCCTTCTTTGCCCTGCGACCCACCCGCACCGACAGCGCCCTGCGGACCAGCAGGCCCAGCCGGACCCTGAGCGCCCGCAGGCCCAGTCTTGCCCACAAGCGATTTCAACACGCTCGGCGAGATCTGTTTGGTCGACGTGATCAAATATTTCTTGGCGGCGTACGCGCCACCGGTCATCGCGAACACGAGCGCCAGGGTCATCGCGACGTTGACGTAGGTCATGCGTTTGCGTATTGCTGTGAGCATCGGACTATCTCCCCTCCCGGGAGTCAGGCGTGCCAGCGCTCAGCGCGGCGGACGCGGTTTTTGTTGAAATGGTGGAGATCGAGTGAGCGCGAATCGTGCTGGTGACCTGTTGGCCGCGGTCGGTGAGGCGCCACGCGTTGGGATCGCCCTTCGCCGGGGCGCCATTCGCGGTATTGGTGAGTAGGCCAATGCGCGTCAGACGCGCGAGCAGCTTCGACACCTGCCCTTGGTCGTGGATCTCGACCCGCTCGGCTATCTGACGGTTACTCGAACCGGGGTGGTCAAAGACGTCCTGCAGCACACGTGCGGTGCGGTAGGTGAGTCGCATCGGCACCTCGGCGAGCGGGTCAGAGCGCGTTGGAACGGACGCCCCGTTCGCGCCGTCGTGCGAGATCGGCGACGGGAGCGAGGGCGGCTTGCGATCCTGCTCGCGACGCGCGGCCTCGGGCCCGGCGTAGGGAAGCACGATCATCGCCATCAGCTCGCCGTACAGCTCGCCCAGTGACGTTTGAGGTTCGGCGTCCAGAAGCTGCGCGTGGAGCACCGCCACGATCCCGCCGACGAGCGCTTGCCCGGTGAGAGAGCCAAGACCCCCGCCGCGAGCGCTCTCACTCCGGCCCGCATCGATCTCCACAGCAAGGCTTTCGAGTGCCTGTTGGCGGCGCGCGAGCAGCTTCACCTCACCGCGCTGTGCCTGCACCACACACACTCGCGCCAGCGCGGGATCGCGATCGAAGAAGCAGAGGATTGTCCACAGGCCGGCGCGCATGCGCTCGCGCCAAGGCAAACCGTTCAGGCCGGCGGCTGCCAGATCTGCCTTGATCTGGTCGATCGCCCTCTCAAGCACCGCGAGCAGGCATTGCTCGCGGTTGTCGAACTGCTCGTAGAAGGTGCGCCGGGACACTCGTGCCCGCTGCGTCATGCGGGCCACAGATGCCCCGTCGTAGCCAAGCTCGTCCACAGCACCGACCGCGGCCGCCAGCAAGCGAGAGCGTTGGATCTCCGCGACCTTCGACCGTCCGTCATCGCCCGATTGCTCGCGCGCAAAACCGCGTCGGGCGTCGGCACGCGCCAACTTCGCAAGGCTTCGTGAGACACCACGCGACGGGCGCGAACCGTTCGCGGCCATCAGTTCTCCCACCCCCCCGCGGAGGCGGCCGAACGGCCCGTCAGGCTCGAACGGCTAGAGCAGGCGCTACTTAGGCAGCCGTACCAGAGAGAGAGAGAGAGAGAGAGAGACGCGTCAGCGCCGCTGACGCGTCCTATTACGGACCCGCCTCGGGCACAACGACTCCCCAACACGTCATTTCCAAACGAAAGCACGCGAAACACAACTCCCTCTCAAAGATTCGACCCGGTCCCTCTCCCAAGAGCCCCGTCAAAACAGTTTGGCGTCGACCACGAGGACCGACCCAGACCCGACCTTATGTCCCGACCGCGTCTACTGCGACGGATGACCGTAGTAATAGCAGGGCATACCGTTCTTGTCAAGTCCTCAGGTGCGGCCCAAGACTTTAGGCACCGGGCGGGACACCGATGCCAACATTATTTGCCCTGACCCCACTATCCCTCCGGCGGTCGCGGAATCTCAACCGTGTGGACGCAGTCCATGTTATTGTCGCCTAGGTCGTAACACTCTTGAACTATCGGTCGCATCCCCCAAGGGTTCGGAAACTCCAAAGTCACACCGAAAGCCGAAAACTTGAACTCATCATACTCGAGCTTACATATCCGAAGGAAGACGGATTTATTGTAACCGCACTTCATAAGCTTTTTGCCCGATTCATGGAACCAATCCAGAGCCTCCTGTATATGCTCGAATTCATCGATAAGGCTTTTTTCGAGAAAACTAATCGCCTCTTTCGGAAGGTCCAAAAAGAGATTGAGGAATTCGCCAATAGTGCCAATGCTATCTAGTTCTTTGCCAACCTTCCGCGCCGCCAATCTGTGAAACGTCTCATAGGTTGGCGGATCCCCGGCCGCCAACGCCGCTCGGAGCGCCGCCTCTTCTCTCGCTGCTTCGAGCCCCGGCGCTTCCGCGGCCTCTGCGGCTGCACCTTGGAATACCCATGGTTCCTCCTGAGAGACATAGGCAGCGCCTGCGCCGGTGCCGCCTGGCGCTATTCCAGGCGCTTCGACGACTTCGCTCTGTAGCGCACGCCCGATCTGGGGCACGTAGGACGTGGCGCCGTAGGTGATCACGCCCGAGGAGAGTGAGCTGGCAACGCCGCCTGCTCCGAGCCATGCGAACTTGGGCGGGGCTTTTTCTTTGTTGGGCACACCGAATTCGGTGCTGTTATAGGTCGAGAGCACTTTCGTTTCGCTCGGGCTTAGCGCCGCCGTGGCCGCGATGTCGCCCTGCAGGTCGTGCAGTTGCAATACCGGTGTTCCACCGTTGGTCTGCACGGCCGCCAGAGACCCGTCTATGCCCGGGATGTTGCGGGTCGATTTCCCGCCCGTTTCGCTCGTCCACACTACCGTCTGTCCTGACCCGTCGTAGTGGCTGATCGTGGCGTTGGCCCCGTTGACCGTTTCACGGATCCTTCCTTCGGGATCCAGGTAGTAGTTGTTGGTGACCCCGTTCTGGGTCTGGCTCGCGACGGCGCCGCTCACGTAGAAGCTGCTTGAGAGTTCGTGGCCTTCGGCGTCTGCGGCAGGCACTTTGGTGAGGTTCCCAAAGCTGTCATACGCGACACCAGAGTCGGTCAAGCGGTTGCCAGAGTCATAAGTGTGGCTCAGAACGGTGCCACCTTCGGTCGCACAAGCTCCCCCGCCACCGGGCACCCTCGTGGCCTGGCTCGTGCGGTTGGATTCTTCGTCGTACGCGTACAACCTGACGCTGCAGCCTTCCGCTGCGGGGGTTTCCTTTGCTTCGGTCAAACGACCGACCGAATCGTAGGCATAGCTCTCGCTCGCGAGCGTGTTTGAGCGGCTGAGCGTTTCGCCCCGCACCGACGGGTTGCGCGTTTCGCTGAACCATACTGGCGCGCTGTGTTCCGAGCAGTTCGTGGTCTTTAGGTATTCGACCTTCGTCGCTTCGCCGACCTCGTTGTATGTGTTGTCCGCACACATGGCGTTCGGATACACCTCGCTCGTCAGCCTGCCTTCAGCGTCATACGACGCTTTGAAGACGCCCGCAGCCGAGTCGGTGAGTTCTTCCAGCTGCTTGGTCGTGGAGTTGTACGAGTAGGTCTGTTTGCCCGTACCGGAGTTGCTGCCATCCGCGACTTCTTCGAGCAGCCCGTCGTTTTCGGGACCTGCATAGCGGTATTTGGTGATGTTGCCATCGGCGTCCGTGTATTCGGTGAGCTGGCCGACCGTGTTGTACTTGCTCGTGATCGTCTGCGTTTTCGCTTCGACTGTCGTGCTCAGCTTTTCAAGCACGCCCGTTTTCGAGTTGTATTCGTCGGTCAGCTTCGGCAGCGCCGTGTTTGCCGTGGAGGTCGTTTCGCTGGTCGCCAGCCGGCCTGCTGCGTCGTACGTCTTCGTCTTTGTGCGCACGGTCGACCCGAACGTTTCCGTGATCACGAGCGGCTCGTTGTACATGTTGTACGTCGTCGTCGTAACCGGAAGGTTCGGCACCCCGCCCGTTTCCGGCTGTTTTGCCGGCAACGTCTCGCACAGCAACCCAGCCCATTCGGGATGGACACCACAGGCAGAGTAGCCTTCGGTGTTCGCTTCCGCCGTGTAGTAAATGTACTTCGTGTCGTGCGCGGAACCGCCGCCGGCGCCCGCTGGAGACCTCGTTTCCTTAATCTCCCCGGGGTTCGCCCCGGTGCCTGAGTTGTAGAGCGTCGTCGTGGTGAGTTTCTTGCCTTCCGGATCGACCGTCACCGACGTCGGGGCTCGCAATTCCCAGCCGAGAGTGCCTTGTCCTGAATACGAAGTTTTCGTCACTCGCCCTTCGACTTCTTCTTTGGCTTCGTTGCTCAATTCCGCCAAAGTCACCGAAGTCGTTTGCAGGTTGTACGTTTCGCCACCCGGCGCTTCTTCGTCATAGAAGTACTTGGTGTGCAGTCGTGCGAGCGATTCTTTCTGTTCGCTGCCTGCCATGTACTTGATCGTGTGCTGCGGACCTTCCACATCACACAACCGCGCCCCAGACGCATTACTTTCCGTTTCGTGCCGGTTTTCCGATTCCTTGCTGCACTCTCCCCGGTACGACATGTAAGTACTCAACGATTTCGCGACGTCCACGGATTTGCTGCCTGCTTCAAGCGCAGACTGTCTGTTATCAGGCGAAAGCGTCCGCACGACGTCGTTCGTTTCGTTGTATTCGGTGGTGGACACTGAACCGTACGTCGCGTTACTTGGACCAGCGACGTTGACTTCGCGACCCTGCGCATCCAGATAGTGGATTGTTGCTCGTTTGTAGCTGGACGCAGGCCAGCCCTGCGGTTCGTCGGTCGGGAAGATCGCGGTCCCTTCTACTGGCACATCCGTCTGCCCCCATTTAGCGACCTGCGTCGATGTCATATCCGGGCGGCCGCTGCCGCTGCCAAGCGACGTGTTGTAGACCATGGCGACACCTGGCTCGGGCGACTTCGCTTCCGTGTTGTCGAGCATCGCCGGGTTCACCTTTCCGACCTTGTGTGCAGTGTATGTCGTATACCACAAGTTTCCGTCTGGGCCGCGCGAGACTGCGTTGGTTTGGCCCGCTGGCACCGAGAAGCTGCTGGTCACACCCGCTGTCGTCATCCTGGTCAGACCATTTCCAGCCACATACCAGAGGTTGCCGTCTGACGCCGAGACAATCGAAGACGGACTGACGCCCGCGGCGTAGGTCGTCACCGCGCCAGAGGTCGTAATCTTGTTGACCTTATTGGCGATAACGTCGGTCAACCAGAGATTGTTGTCGGGACCGGCGACGATGCTTGCGAAGTCGTGGAATCCGACCGTTGCCACCGTGTACTCGGTAATGACCCCCGCCGTCGTAATCTTCCCGACCTTAAGTTTGCCGCTGTCACCGAACCACAGGTTGCCGTCAGGACCGGCGGTGATGCATTCGGCGACGATACCCGAGCCGTACTCGGTTACCACCCCAGACACTGTGATCTTGCCGATCTTTCCGTTGCCTTTGTCCGTGTACCAAAGGTTGCCATCCGGACCTGCCGCGATGCCCTGTGGGCTGGTGCCGGGTATACCGTATTCCGTTATGACGCCGCTCGTCGTGACCTTGTCGATCTTGTTATAAGAGCTATTGGTGAACCACACGTTGCCGTCTGGGCCGGCGACGATGCCCTGTACTTCAGAGCCCACGGGTAGCGCGTATTCGGTGACGGCACCCGATGTCGTGATCTTGGCGATCTTGCCATTTGACTCAACGAACCAGAGGTTTCCGTCGGGGCCTTCGGCGATTTGCAGCGTAGTGGCAGCGGCGCTGTATTCAGTAAACCGCGACGCTTTCGTCTGCACAACGGCGGTTGCTACGCTTGACCCGCTTTCCGACCCGTCCCCGTTCGTCGCGGAGACTCTTACGCGTATCGTGTGACCGATATCGTTCGCCGTGAGTGTGTAGTTGGGGTTCGCTGCCCCGGCGATGGAAGCGCATCCGGTGCCGGACGAGTTGCAGTCCTGCCACTGATAGCCGTAGGCGATCGGGCTCCCACTCCATTTGCCACGTGACGCTGCCAATCTCACGCCTTCGGTGGCCGGGCCGCTGACCTGAGGCAATTCAGTGACTGACACTGCTTCGCCTTTCCACAGTTCGGTGGACGCCGGCGCCTGCATGGCCTTAAGCAACCGTCCCGTGCCCGCATCGCCCGAGATCGCACCATAAGTAAAGGCCCACGACTCCCCCCCTGGGGGCGTAAGCGCTGTGACATGGCTTTCGGCATCGTAGCCGTAGGTTGTCTTCAGAGCTGGCGACACCCGTGGATCCCACTCCGCGCGCAGACGACCCAACGTGTCATAGCTGTATTCAGCGACCGCCGTTTCCTGCATCGCTTTACTCGTGGGGTTGTAGGCATCAAGCAATACCTGTGTCAAACGACCTTTGTATTCACCCCATCCACTCTGATTTTCTCCGGTCGCGGTCGTCCCAGAGGCGTATTTAAACTTCAAGGCGCGACATCCGGCTTTCAGTTCGGGGGCACATGATGACACACCCGCCGGCACAGGCGCCAATACTTCCGTCGGCTCGCTGATCACACCAGATGTCGTTATCGTTCCGATCTTGCTCGTGTCGCGATTCATGAACCACAGCTTCCCGTCAGCACCAGCGGAAATCCCGATCGGACCACTACCTTCCGGCAATGAGTATTCTGTGATTGTGCCGGACGTTGTGATCCTACCGATCCTATTCTTGCCGTAGTTCGTGAACCAGAGATTGCCGTCCGGACCGGCGGTGATTCGTGTCGCGCTACTGCCGGTAGGAAGTGAATATTCAGTGATCGCGCCCGATGTCGTGATCTTTCCTATCTTGCCCCAGTCCGCAAACCAGAGATTTTTGTCCGAACCGGTGACTATCCCCTCAGGAGTGCCGCTCGCCACGACATATTCGGTGACCCCACCCGAAGTCGTTATCTTTCCTACCTTGTGTTGGCCGCTGTTCGTGTACCATAGGTTTCCGTCAGGGCCGGCAGTGATTTCATCCGGATAGCTGCCTGTCGGGAGCGAATATGCGGTGATGACACCGGACGTTGTGCTCTTGGCGATCTTGCTCACTTGCGGCTCGGTGACCCACAGATTCCCGTCCGGTCCTGTCGTTAGCCCGTGTGGATTGCCTTCGGTCAACGGATATTCAGTGATCGCCCCCGACGGCGTAATCTTTCCTAGGGTAGATTCGGAGTTCGTATACCACACGTTGCCATCCGGTCCAGCCGTGACGGACAGCGCACTACCGGATGGCAATGCGTATTCGGTGATCGGTCCTCCGGATGTCGTAATCTTCCCGACATACCCTTTTTCTCCGGCCACTTCGTAGCGATCGAACCACAACTGACCGTCCGGCCCGCTAGTGACGTCTTCGGCACCGTTGCTCGCAGGCAGCGAATATTCGGTGCTTCCAGGCGCTGTCTGATATGTGTAGGTCAACGTGTCGCTCGCGACGGTACCTTCCTGCCTGGTGGGCACCCACACCCTGGCGCTGCCACTCGGTAGGGTGAACTTCGACTTCGTGTGTTTGGCGACATCTTCCAGGTAGTACGCAAGCTTTTCTTTGGTTGGTTTGTTTTCTTCAAGCGTGAGCTTCAGGCCGGAGTCGCCGATTGGCGCTTCGAAGTTACCTTCGCCGAGATTCGCAAAGATGACTTGCTCGCCAGTGGCGTCGGTCAGCAGCACGCTGCTATCGACCATTTCGGTGAGTGACTCTGTGGTACCCAGATTCATGCTCCACTGGGGTCCTAGCGGCCCCTGCCCGGCCTCCAGCGCCCGGGAACTGTAGTTGCGGCCAACCGTAAGGCCTGAGCCCATCGCGACATCGGTTGCACCGAGGCTGAAGTCGCCGGACTGCAGGTCCACCGAACCCGGTCCCAACGCGACCGGCGTCGAGTGTCGAACGGACATGGTTTCTTCCACGCGCGCTTCGTTGCCTGCGTTGTCCGTTACCAGGATCACTATCGCGTGATGACCCGCGCCGAGTTCAGCGCCGTTGATCGACCATTCCGCTTTAGCCGTACATTCGCCTTTCGCGACCAAACAACCAGTCTGTGTGCCCAGTTCGGAGACTTCATGGCCGCTAACGAACAACGCAAGTTTTTTGACGCCGGAACTGGCTACGGTCGAGCCTGTGCCGTCAACAGCAGTCGCCACGAGTTTGTAGGGCTTTTCGCTCAGTTCGTTTCCGTATGGCAAGCCACTGAGGACTATGCCATGCGGCTTGGCAGTGTCGATCTTGATCGTCTTCGTGCTTTCCGTTTCTTCGGGCAGCGATTCGGTGCCCGCGATTGCCTCCTGGGCGCGGTAGCGGATCTTGTCTTCGCCGTCGGGGAGTTTGGGATCGAGCGTCCAGTATTCGGCGTGTTCTGCGTAACACTGGACGCCCTGACACGCGTTTTCGGCTTCCAAATAGTTGTGTTCTGAGAGCCGTTCCCACGAGCCGGCCGATTTTTCGTATTCCAGGTGCGTCGCGGAGACGCCGATGCCGGGGTCTTTGGCGATCATCTGGAGCGCACCCTTGGTATTCGTCAGCCACATACCCGAGCCGTATAGCGCGTTGGCACGTTTCTGGACAACTTTTTTGCCTTCGATGATTACTTCGCCTTCGACTTCCGGCGAGGTCGTGTTGAAGCTGGTGGTCGAATGCTCCCCTGCGGCCTCAGAGATCGAGACGATACCTTCGCTCATAGTGTCGGAGAATGCGTAGGTTGAGCCCGGCGGTGTGGTAGCCGACTGCTGGAAACGGATAGCGTTTTTTTCTTTGCCCGCGCCCGGCAGGCATTCTTCGACTTTTGAAGCATTCCAGGCACAGATTGTCGAGGACTTTTCGGTGTATTCGGGTTCTTCCGTTTCGTTCGAGAGCATCTTCTTGTTTTCGTGCGTAGCCCCCGCCTGGAATTCAAGGAAACTTTCGATCTTTGCGCCTTTGTTTTTCGCCGATGTCTTCGTTTTCAACTCGTAGATCTTGGAGTTGCCTTTGGTTTCATAGGCCCAGTATCCGAATTCGGTCGATACATATTGAGCGGTACCTGTAGTTTCCAGACGTTCTTTGCCCGCTCCTTCGTAGATCATTTTGTGCCCAAACCTGGTTTCGTTGCTGCTTTTGAATCCCCAGTTCGAGCGCTTTTTAGCGGTGGTTTCCGCCAACTGGCTGTCGTTGACTTCCGGATCCACGTCGATCGGATAAAGGTAGCTGCCCGCGCGGTGCGCCACGCTCACGACAACCGTGTGCCCGACAACGCTCATCGACGCCGGGACCTGCGTTTCGGCGGCATCGACGGCGCCCGGGGGCATAATCTTTGCGAGCGTAGTGCCGCCACGCACCACCCCGACGGCACCCGAGCTGCGATCCAGCACGAGCTTTGAGCCCACGAGTGCGCCCACCCGGTAGTAGAGCCGCTGCGGACTCGCGCTCGATCGAAGCACCGCGTCGATCTGAAAGCCCGTCGCCGTCGGCTTGATCACCGTGTCGGTGGCCGCCTGCGTGTTCGCATACACAACACTCGCATGCACGGCAGATCCCGCGCCGCCCAGCGGCCGCCCGTTCGAGCCGACCGGGGTAAGCGTTACGCCATTGGCCGGAATGCTCACACCGGAAGAGATCCGCTTGGGAATGCGCACCGCTAGCGTCGAGTTGGCGGGAGCCCAGCCGCCCGCCGCTGGAGCGATGGCGAGGTTTATCGGCGTGAAACGCCCATGAGCGCCACGTTTGGCTACAGGCGAAGAGGATTCGACGATGCCTCGCATATGGCCCGGCAGCGAGATGTCGATCGCGTGAGCGCTCGGGTAGCCCAGCACGCGAGCTCCCACCGGCACGGCCGACGCGCCGCCGGTGGGACGGTCGATCGCGGCGGGAAAGGTCTTGCTCAGCAGTTGCCTCACGCGCGCCGCCGAAAGATGGGAATAGGCGGTGCGCGACACCTCCCGCGCGAACACCGCCTGCGGATCGACACGCTCAGCGACGGCCTGATCGCTTGCCTGCTGACCCCCGTCAAACCATTCCACCCCCGGCACGGCGAGCGGGTTGCGCGCGAGCGACAGACGCGATGTCGCGGAATCGTCGCCCGCATAGGAGGACGCGCCACCGGGCCCGAAGCCCAAGACGCCCACAAACAGACCACAGGCAGACAGCAGGACGACAATCGAGCGCCGAATGGGTAGCACGAGCTCTTCCCTCCCCCGAGATTCACTAAAGAGAATTCGATGCGACCGACCCAGGCCCGATCGGTTGGGCAGAACCTATACAGCGTGACTATTCCTTGTCAAGGGTTTTCACGTAATTTTCGTTTTAGTGACAAAACGGCACTCGCCTTTACCCTTTTGGGCGTGACAAAGGTGGCGCACACGGGTTAAAGTGACACCCCCTGCGATTCGCATGTCACCGCAAGGGTTTGCGGTTTACGAGCTGGGTTACGTACCCGGTCAGTTAGGATCGCGGGGGAATCTTCACCATGAGCAGCTCGCCCCGCTCGATCACTGCGCCGGCGAGGCCGCCGACGTGCAGCTCGGCCCGTCCGCCGCGCTCGGCGAGCGCCAGAATCTCCGCCACGCGCTCCCCGGCCTGGGGCACGAACGTGCCGGCAGCGTCCTCGGCGAGGCGGATCACCACCAGTCGCGCGAGCGCTGGCGGCAGCTCGGCCAGCCGTGCGATCGCGATGCTTGAGCCGCCATTCAGCTCAGCATCTACGAGCGCGTCGAGCAGCTCTGTCTCCTCGCGCAGGAGCGCAGCCGTGCGCAGCACGTTGGCCTGCGCGGCTGGATGCACCACGTCGAGCGCCTTCGACAGGCCGTGGCGCACGCGGGAGCGGGCGTAGTCGGGGTTGTCGTTGCTCTGGTCTTCGCGCCATAAGAGGCCCCGCTCCACGCAGTAGGCGGCGGTTTGCTCGCGGGTGATCCCGAGCAGCGGACGCACCAACCTGCCCTCGCTGACGAGCATCCCCAACAGCGCCCGGCGTCCCGGCGAGGCGGCGAGGCGGTAGAGGATCGTCTCCACCTGGTCGGTCGCGGTGTGCCCGGCGGCGATGAGAGCATCCTGGCGCTCCGCGAGATCACCGGCCACGCGGTAGCGCACATCCCGTGCCCAGGCGTGGAGGTTGCCGCTCGCTTGCGGCTCGCGCTCCGCACGAACGACCTCGATCTCGACCCCCAACTCCCCGCACAGCGCGCGGCAGTGCGCCTCGTCGGCGTCTGACTCCGCGCGCAACCCGTAGTTGACGTGCAGCGCCCTCACACGCTCGGTGCCACACAACGCCACCGCGACATCGAGCAGGCACACCGAGTCGCGCCCGCCGGAGAGCATCGCCACGACCGCCCGGCCGGGGAGGAGCAGTCCGCCCGCCCGTACCAGTTCGCGTACCTCCTCAACCGTCATGGGCTTACCTCATCACAAGACCGTGATGGGGAGCGGGCGAGGGACGGCCCGGCTCAGTCCTCAACGGACAGCGCGTGGAACAGCTCGATCGGCTCCGAGAACCCCTTGAGCCCGATTTCGCCGATCAGCTCGAAGCCCAGCCCGTCCACACCGGCCGCGGTATCGACCACCCGGCGTGTCACAAGCACCTCTCCCCCGGCCGCCCGCGCGACCACCCGTGCCGCCTGGTTGACGTCGCGGCCGTAGTAGTCGCCGTCGCGGTAGATGGCCTCGCCGTAGTGGATGCCGATGCGCGGCGCGGGCGCGTCGGGTGCGGTTTCCTGCTGGAAGCCCACCGCCCACTGCGTGAGCGCGACGGCGTCGGCGCCTATCACCATCACCTCGTCGCCGAGCGTCTTGATGACGCGGGCGTCGATTGGGAGCGTCTGCTCGACCGCTTCCACGAAGCGTTCCACTACGCCTACGGCCTCCTCGTCGCCGCGCTCCTCGGTGAGGCGCGTGTAGCCGGCGAGGTCGGCGAAGGCGATCACCACGCGCATCCGCCCCTCCTCGGGGATGGAGTCGGCGAACTCCGCCTCCATGTGCCCGATCACGTCCTGCTCGATGAAGTGCCCCAGGAAGCGGCCGTGGAGGTAGCGCATGAAGGGAGCCGCGAACGGGAGGAGGTCGCCCGCGAGGCCCTCCATCGCCTCGGCCATCTCGGCCCCGGGAAGCCCTTCGCGCATCATCGGCTCGTGCACATAGATGTGGATCAGCCGCACCTCCGCGTCGGCGATCTGGGCCATCGTCTGTCCGTACACACGGGCGAGTTGCAAGAGCACCGCCTCGGGCATGCCGGCGGAGAGCATGGCGGCGATGTAGCGCACCATCTCCATGTCTTCCTCGCCCATCGAGTCGAGCGAGAGCGCGCTCAGGCCCAGGTTCATGTAGAGACGCTCGATCATCGCCGGGTCGATGTCCGCCTCTTGCGCGGCCTGCTCGAGCGTATAGCGGCCCTCGGGTGGCGCGAACATCCCCTGCACGTACCCCGCGAGCTGACCGCTCTCCTGCGCACGGCGGATGTCCTTCAGCGTGTGGCCTCGATCGCGCAGGCGTCCCACGATGCGCACCTGGGCGACAGCAGCCGGGGTCCAAACACCGTCGTACTGCGGTACCAGTCCCTCCTTGATCCAGCGCCTCACCGTCGCCGGGGTGACGCCCGCGCCAGTGGCTACGCGTGCGAGCGTCGGCGTGCCCGACTCGGAGCCCACCGGGCCGCCATTCTGGGCAACCTGGTCGCTCGGCTCCCCGTCGTCCTGCAGCAACGGCTGCGTGTCCTGTAGCGGCTCCTCATCAACGCGGTCTCGCCCGCGGCGCGAGCGGCCGCGGCGCCTGGTCGTACGCGCCACCTCTCTCAGACCACCAGGTGGGGGTATGACTCGGCGATCATCGCCCGGTAGCGGGCGTACGCCGGTTTAGTGATGGGAATCAGGGCAAGTGAAGCCTTGATGTCTCCGCCGGTCTTGATCCGTCGGCGGGCGATCGCGAGCGGGATGTTCTCCTTGCCCTGGAAGTAGCGGTTGGCGACCTCGGAGGACATCTTCATCTGCACGCGCGGCTTCCAGGCGACCTCGTCGGTCCACTCCCAGTGGAGATTCTGTTCCTCGTCGCCTTTGCGCGCCCTTATGTTCATCACCAGATCCAGGTCCTCGAACTCGAAGCGCTGCGGCACATCGGCGTCGCGCAGCGCCGGCCCCATCTCCTCGTCCTCGCTCATCATCGTGAACAGGCGGTCCATGACCTCCTTGAATTCCCGTGAGGATGAGAAGGGCGAGCTCATGGCTCAAGTGTAAGAGGCGCACCCTCGGGCACGCCAGCGCGGGCTCTTGTAAAGCAGCAAAGTCCGCGAAGCGCCGGAGTGACGTGCTTTGTATTGCGACGATATTGTCGCAAATAGAGGAGAAATGCTATTGTGACGATATTGTCGCAGTTGATCATTATTTTGCTATGCGACAAATACGTCGCAGATAAAGGAGCAGAGGCGTGGCGCATTGGACCATCCACTCGGGCTCGGACTTCGGCAGAGCGATCGCCGACATGCGCCGCCGACAAGGCTTGACCCAGGCGCAGCTCGCCGAACAGGCAGGTCTGAGTCGCGACTATCTCGCGCACCTGGAGGCAGGGCGCACCTCGAAGTCGCTCGATCACATAATGCGAACGCTACGCCGCTCCGGCGCCACTGTGACTGTCAGCCTGCCGGAAGACGGCGATGGCGAGACCTGAGCCACTTGGTGTATGGCTGGACGGGCTGCTCGTCGCTGAGCTGACACCACGCCACCCATGGGAGCTGCATTGCCGGTATACCGACGAGGCGTTGGCGCGCTGGCAGAGCCTCTCCCCTGTGCTCTCCTGCTCGCTCCCGCTGCAGAAGAGGCGGATGAACGCGAGTGTGTTCACCGACGGACTGCTGCCCGAGGGACAGCACCGGCAAGCGCTGAGCGCCGAGCTGAAGGTGGCGACGAACGACATCTACTCCTTGCTGCGACGCTTCGGCCGCGATGTCGCCGGAGCACTCGTGATCGCCACCGAGGAGCCCGCGGAGCGCACTCCCGAGGCGATCCCTTACACGCGCGGTTCGCTGGAACAGGAGGTGATCGACCTCCCCAATCGTCCGCTCGCGATCCACGATGACAGCGAGCTGTCGATCGCGGGGCTACAGGACAAGCTGCTGCTCGTGCGGATGTCCGACGGAGGCTGGGGAAGGCCGACGCACGGCTACCCCTCAAGCCACATCCTCAAGGTCGACGACCCGCTGCGACCGGGGCTCGTGGCGGCGGAGGCCGAATGCCTGAAGCTCGCCGCCCGTGTGGGGCTGACGAACATCGAGGTCGAGCTCGACACGATCGCCGAGCGGTCGTGCCTGGTCGTATCGCGCTTCGACCGCGGGATCGACGCCGATGGGAGTGTGAGGCGAATCCACCAAGAGGATCTCTGCCAAGCACTCGCGCGCAGCCCCAATGCCGCGAGAGGTCGTGGCAAGTACCAAGACGCCGGCGGACCGTCCCTGCGAGAGGCGGCGGACCTGTTGGATCGCTACGCCGCGAAGCCACAGAACCAGCTCGACCGGCTACTCGCGGCCGTCACCTTCACAGTGTTGATCGGCAACGCCGATGTCCATGGCAAGAATCTCGCTCTGCTGCACCCCACCCCCGAGACGATCGAGTTGGCGCCGCTGTACGACACGGTCCCGACGGTGCTCTGGCCGAAGCTGCGCAAACGGGGAGCGATGAGCATCTCCGGGCGCTGGGACCTGGGATCGATCACCGTCGAGAACCTCCTCGACGAGGCGGGTAGCTGGCGTCACCCGCGCGAGCGGGCACGCAAGGTCGTGACCGAGACGGCGGAGCGTCTGCGCGAGGCGGCTGTCGAGCTCGGATCAGGCTCGGCGCTGACGCGATACGTCATCGAGCGCGCCGAGTGCCTGCTTGCCTCGTGACCCGGCGCCGTGCAAAACGGAAGCCCAGGAGCGTGCACAACGGTAGTCCAGAGGCGTGCATAACGGTCGCCTAGGACCAGCAAACTGGTGACGTAGACGCCTTCCGTCTAGGGTCTGGCGCCGTGAGCCCGCCAGAGACGATCCACCTGCGCCCCACGGCGGAGCTGGCCGAGCGGGTGTTGCTGCCCGGCGATCCGGGACGGGCGCTGGCGTTGGCGCAGCTGTTGCTGGAGAAGCCATTGATGTTCAACCACAACCGCGGGCTGTGGGGGTATACAGGCAAGGCGGCCGACGGCGAGTTGTTGACCGTGCAGAGCACGGGGATGGGTGGGCCGAGCGCGGCGATCGTGCTGCACGAGTTGATCGTGCTCGGCGTGAGACGGGCGATTCGCGTGGGGACATGCGGCGCGCTCGACCGGGCGCTCAACCTCGGCGATCTCGTGGTGGCGCGTGAGGCGATTGCGGCCGACGGGACGAGCGCCGCATTGGTGGACGCGACGACCGATAGCCTCGAGCGCACGGGCGCATATGCGCGTACGCGCGCGCGCGAGTCCCTCCTAAATCGAATACACCACGCCCTTGCCGGATACGGGCGAAACACCTACAAGGACGCGACGATCGTGAGCACCGACCTCTTCTACGACCCGGAGGAAGGCCGCAACGACCAGTGGCGCGCCGAAGGGGCCATTGCGGTGGAGATGGAGGCTTCGGCCCTGTTCGCCGTCGGGGAGCGGGCGGGCATCGAGGTGGGATGCCTACTCGCGGTGAGCGACACGTTCGACGCAAACGGCAACCGCACCCATATCGACGACCACGCGCTACTCGAAGCTGCCGAGACGATGGGCAGAGCCAGCGCAGAGGCGCTCGCCGTGTAGTCAGGCGCTCTTCTTGGCCCTTGATGCCGCGGTGGAGCGCTTGGGAGCGGCGCGCTTCGCCGCTGGGCGCTTCGCCGCCGCGGGCTTCTTCGGAGCGGAAGCGCCCGAGAGCTTGCCGGAGAGCGTCTTCAGCTGCTCTTCCATCGCAGCGAGACGCCGCTCCACCCCGCCGTCGGAGAGGGCGCGGTTGATGCGGTGGACGCCATCCTCGATGCCCTCGAGGCGCTGTGAGACAGAGCGCAGACGGCGCGTGAGGCGCTCGATATCAGCAGCGGTTGGGATGTTGAGCGCACTGAGCGCGAGCTCCTGTGCCTGGGCGGCGCGCTCGCGAGCGTCGAAGGCGCGGCCGATCGTGCCGGAGACGAGCGGGTTCTCGAAGAGGTCGGTGATCGCCTTGCCGAGCTTGTCCTCGGTGCCGCTGGTCAAGCGCTCGCGCAGACCAGCCGCCGCTCTGGTGCCTTCAGACATCAGGCACAGAGTACCGTGCGGGAATGGGAGAGCGCTTGTTCACCTTCGTGCAGATGGAGTTCGCCTGGGAGCTCGGCCCCGCCGACGGGCGCTACCTGCTGCGCAAGGCCGAGGGTGTCGCGGGCAACGAGCCCGAGCACGTCGTGGTGCTGGGCACCGTGGGAGCAGAGCGTCGCGGAAGGTTGCGCAGGCGCGCGCACACCCGGCCCACCGACGCCGAGCCCGCGCCTGTGCCGGTGGCTAGAGCGACGGTTGTGGACCCCGTGTCCCTGTCGACAGAGGCGCAGGGACAGGCGTGGCTGGGAGATCTCGACCCCGAGCGCGAGGCATCCAAGGCAACGGAGGCTCTCAACCGGATGCTGTTCGCCCACCGCATCGCCACAGCCACGCCACACATCCACGAGGTGTCCCCCAGCCAAGCCGTAGTCGTGCGAGCGGGCTACGGCGAGGGCGAGCAGGTGGCGGACGGTCTGTGGAGAGACGCGCGCGAGCTGGTGCTGTCACACGCGCGGAGCGGGAGGAGAGCGACCGTGTTGCGCCCGCAAGAGCGCCTCGCGGTGCTGCTGTCGGGTCGCGGACAGGTGTTGCTGTGCGAGGAGCTGGTGCTGCGCACCCGCCTGGATCTCGACGGGGGACGCCTCGCGCTCGCAGCGATCGAGCTGGAGCGCGCGTACACGGCCGCGCTCACCGAGCTGCCGGCGGAAGAACGCGCAGATCTGCGTGAGCGCCTGGAGGAGTTGGAAGCCCTGCGTGAAGGCGTAGAGCGCAACGCTCGCCTCGCTCTGCCAACGAAGCCCCGGGTGGAGCAGGCGGCGAGCCCCGAGCCCACCTCCGCCACCACCGCGACAGGCGAGCGGCCGCTGACGGGCGAGGGCGGGGACCCGGACGCGCAGGCCACACGTCACGCGCTCGAGCGGTTGGAAGCGGCGTTGCGCGCGCGCACCGCCTCCGGCGTCACCCCACCGCGCTGACCCTCGCGAAGCGAGCGCTGCCCGGGGGGCTCGTCGTAGAGTGCAGGCGATGGACCCCACGAGAGCGATGATCGGGACCTGGAGCGGCGGGCGCTTCATGCACTTCGGCGAGCCGTTGGAGGACGAGCGCCTGCTCCCGCTTCTCCGTCCGGGAAGGGGGATCGACACCGTGATGAGCGCCGACGCCTATGGCGCGGGCGAGGCCGACCGACTGCTGGGGCGCGCGATCGAGGGCGTGCCACGCGAGGACTTCTGCCTTGTGGGAGCGATCGGGCATGACTTCTACAAGGGGGAGCGCGAGGGCGCGAAGGGCTTCCCCCGCTTCACCGACCCCCGCCTGCGAGGCGAGGGGGAGTACGCCGACTACATCCGCATGGCCACCGAGCAGAGCCTCAAACGGATAGGAGCGGATCGCTTCGACCTGCTGATGCTCCACAACCCAGACCGCACGGGCTACACAAGCGAGGCCGTGTGGGAGGGGATGAAGGCTGTGCGCGACAGTGGCCACACCCGTCTGCTCGGGGTAGCGCCAGGTCCGGCAAACGGGTTCACGCTCGATTTGA
This sequence comes from uncultured Solirubrobacterales bacterium, assembly GCA_963702905.1. Taxonomy (GTDB): domain Bacteria; phylum Actinomycetota; class Thermoleophilia; order Solirubrobacterales; family Solirubrobacteraceae; genus Palsa-744. The sequence continues at coordinate 1,731,239 of OY969769.1, read as the reverse complement.
TCAGTTGCATCGAGCGCTTCGGGGAGCTGCTCGACTGGGCGATGATCATTCTCAGCCCGATGGAGCCATGGCCCGGCGAACTGGTTTTGGACGCCGCCAAGCGCCACGGAGTGAAGCTCATCACCCGTGTCGTTGACTACGGGGGCGTATTCCACGGCGACGTGCGACCCGGGCACACATTCGCGGTCTATGACCACCGCAAGTTCCGCCCCGACGGATGGGTGGAGGCGGGAGTGGAGCGTCTCGACCACATGCGTCCCTACGGCGAGCGTCACGGGCTCACGACGCTGCAGCTCGCATGCGAGTGGAACCTCGCGCACAAGGGAGTGGAGTGCGTCGCGCCCACCTTGATCCAAGAGAGCGGTGAGGGCGCACGACCGATCGAGCAGAAGCGCGCGGAGCTGGCGGGACTCCCCGCTGAGAATCCGCTCACCGCCACCGAGGTGGAGGAGCTGCGAGAGATTGGCGACAACCGTGGCTCGATGGTGTTGAAGGGCGCCAACGTCGAATACGAGGGCGCTCCGCTCGCCGACCGCTGGGAGCTCAGCGAAAACCTCGAGCGAGCTGGCGGCACGTTGGAACATCGCCCCGCGGGTTGACCTCGTCAAGCTCGGTTAGCCCCCGCCTCCTCGCTTGGGAGCACGAGGCATATAGACCAGACGACCAAGCTCAAGTGGTCAGGTTTGGCGCCTGCTCGACGGTCAGTGTCGACGCTTCAGCCCAGTTCTCCAGGAACGACTCGCATTCAACGATGTCGAGCGGCCTGGCGAACAGGAAGCCCTGCCCGGTATCGCAGCTCTCCGCCCTGAGCAACGAGAGCTCGTTGGCCTGCTCGATTCCCTCGGCGAGTGTCTCAATCGACAATGACTTGCCAAGTTGGACGAGTGTCTTTATCAAGGTCTCACCCTCGGAGTCCTCGCGCAATTTGGCGATGAACGAGCGATCGATCTTCAGAGCGTCGACCGGAAAGCGCTGTAGGTATGCGAGTGAGGAGTAGCCGGTCCCAAAATCGTCGATCGCGACGCGTACCCCGAGTTCCTTGATGGCAGCAAGCCTTCCAGCCGTCTCCTCGGCGTTGGCCATGATCGTGGTCTCGGTGATCTCGATCGTGAGCGCCTCCGGCTCAAGGCCCGTGTCGCTGAGAGTTTCGCTGATTTCCGCGACGAGCTCGTCCCTGTCGAGCTGTCGAGCGGCAACGTTGACCGCAACGCCGACTGCACGACCGGCAGCCCTCCACTCGGCGCCTTGACGACACGCCTCGCCCAAGACCCATCGCCCCACGTCCACGATTAGCCCTGTCTCCTCCAGCAAGGGCACAAAGTCGTCGGGCTGGACGACACCGCGCCGGGGATGACTCCAGCGGAGCAGAGCCTCCATGCCCGTAGGGACCATGCTGCGCAAGTCAAACGTGGGCTGATACACCACGAAGAACTCTTCCTTCTCAAACGCGTCGCGTAGGTCCATCTCGAGCTCCATCTTGCTCTGGACGGCATCCTGCATTCCCGACTCGAACACTACGTAGCCGTTCTTGCCCTCCCACTTGGCGCGGTACATGGCGATGTCGGCGTCGCGCAAAAGCTCTTCGGCTGTGGAGCGGTCGCCCATCGCGACTCCAACGCTGGCCGTAACGACCAACCGCTGATTCTCAGCACCCTTCAATTTGAAGGGCTGCTTCAGCGCCGCGAGCAGGCGCTCGGCGATCAACTCGGGGCCGGCCGCCAGGGACATCCCTTCGGCGACCACAACGAACTCGTCGCCGCCAAGGCGCCCGAGCGCGTCGATGTCGCGTACGACTCCCTCCAGCCGGGCCGCAACGGCACACAACAGCTGATCGCCAATGCCGTGCCCAAACGTGTCGTTGATGCTCTTGAAGTTGTCGATATCCACGAACAGGGCAGCTACCGGTGTCTGACTGCGACGCGCCCGCACAATCATCTGCTCGACGCGGTCGAGGATCAACGTGCGGTTGGGCAGGCCTGTGAGCGCGTCGTGAGTGGCCATGAAGGCAAGCTCGTCCTGGCGGCGGCTGAGCTCTTCGTGCGCGCGCTGGCGCTCGGACTCGAAGGACTGGCACATGCGCACGAGCGTCACATCGAGGCTCCTTTGCAACATCGAGAGCGCCTGCTCGAGCACTGTTGCCGGCAACGCGAGCTCATCGACCACTTCACCGACGACGTCAGCGGCGGCGTCACGCCAGCGCAGGCAGCGCTTGGTGACCTCGTTGAGCGGCGCCGCCCGCTGCGCGGCAAGCTGGCCAAAGATGCTCCATGACTCCTGGCCGACGTCGCGCGCAACCTCTGCGCCCTCACCAGCCATCCACCTTGCGACAGCGACGGTGGAGACGGTGCCGACCTTCACAAAGCTCTCTTCGACGATCGGCTCGAGCACGATTCCCGATTCGTCGTTGCGCCTGCGGATCCCATTGACGACTTCGTCGGTTCGCTCGTTGAGCGTCTTACCGAGGCTCCGCAAATGTCGTTCGAACTCCATGCGAGCAGCAGGAGATGGAGTCACTTGCTCGTTTGAGATGTTCCCCACCCGGCCTTGAGCCTCGGTTGCCTTGGACGCTTCCCCGCTTGACCCGTCAGAAGAGACCGACATGGACGAAGGTGTCGGCATTCGACTCGAATACCTTGAGCGTCGCCTGCCAATCCCGGCGCCAGGACCTCAGTGGTACAAATACGCGCTTGCGCTAGCGGCCCTGGAAGCGCGGGGCGCGCTTGCCGAGGAAGGCGGAGATGCCCTCCTTGGCGTCCTCGCTGCCAAAGGCGGTGGCGAAACCGCGCTTCTCCGCCTCGATGCCCTCGTCGAGGTCACCGGCGCCCGACACCCGCTTGATCTGCTCCAGCGCCACCGGTGCTTGGGAGGCGAGCTTGCGCGCCCATGCGAGCGCGGTGTCGAGCAGCTCGTGATCGTCCACCATGCGGTTCACCAGGCCGAGTTCGAACGCCTCTTCAGCGAGGATGGGGTCGCCGACGAGGTTCATCTCGAGCGCCTTGTTCTCCCCCACCAGTCGCGGCAGCCGCTGGGTGCCACCGAAGCCGGGGATGATCCCGAGCTTGATCTCCGGCTGGCCGAAGCTGGCCGAGCGCGCGGCGATGCGCATGTCGCACGCCATCGCAAGCTCGCAACCCCCACCGAAGGCGAGACCGTTGACCGCCGCGATCGTGGCGATCCCGTCTGAGCCGAACTCGCGCAGCAGCGCGTGGGCGGCGTGGATGAGCGCCTCGCCGGAGCTTGCGTCCATCGAGGTGAACGCCTTGATGTCAGCCCCCGCGCTGTAGAGGAAGGGGTTGGAGGAGGCCACCACGAGCGCCCTCACGTTCGTGTCCTTGGCCGCCTGCCACACCTTGCCGAGATCCTCGATCACCTGCGGGGAGATCGAGTTCATCTGGCCGTTTGCAAGCCATGCGATGGCGACACCCTCGGGACACTGGATACCCTCGCGCGCCGCATCGGCGCGCGAGGAGTCCTTCCACGTTTGGAGCTTGACCACCTCGGCAGGCTGCTCTGCGTCGGGCTGGGGGTAGGCGTAGAAGCCCTGGCCACTCTTCTGTCCGAGCCTCCCCTGCGCGACGAGACGGCGCAGGATCGCGGGTGGGGTGAAGCGCTCGCCGTATCGCTCGGCTGCGTTCTCCAAGCGCTCAAGCACCGAGTCCAACCCTTCCACGTCGGCCTTCATGAACGGCGGCATCAACCCTCTGCGGGGGTCCAGGCCGGCGCCGGCCATCATGCCGAAGTCGATGTCGCGGTGGGTGGCTACACCCTCCTGCAGCACCAGCGCCGCCTCCACGAACGTCTTCAGCGTGAGCAGCTCCACCAGCTCGGCGATATCCGGGTCGGCGTCGCCCTTGAGGTTGGCCTCGCCTGTGGGCGAGTACACCCCGTCGCCGCCGGTCTTCGCCCCGAGCTTGCCTTCGGAGACGAGCTTCTGCATGCCCTTGGGCACGTAGAAGCGCTCCTCCCCGTAGGCGTCGGCGACGTGTTCGGCCACGTGTAGCACTGTGTCGAGCCCGAGCAGGTTAACGAGGAAGTAGGGGCCCATCGGCACCACCCCTGCGGCGCCGATCCCCTCGTCCATCGCCTTGATCGAGAGTTTCTTCTCCTCCTGCTCGCGCCACAGCTCGGACATGGAAGCCATCAGGATGCGGTTGACCACGAACCCCGGCACCTCGAGGCAGGCGATCGGTTGCTTGCGGATCGCCTGGGCGAACGTGAGCGCGGCGGTGACCGTCTCCGCGGAGGTCTCATCTCCCTCGACGATCTCCACGAGCGGCATCACCGAGGCGGGGTAGAAGTAGTGAAAGCCCACCACCTTGTCGGGGCGAAGCGTCGCTTCGCCGATCTCGGCGATCGACAGCGAGGAGGTGTTGGAGGAGAGGATCGCGTGCCCGGGTGTGACCGCGTCGAGCTCGGCGAACACCGCCTGCTTGATGTCCATGCGCTCGGGAACCGCCTCGATGACGAAGTCCACGTCGCCGAACCCCTCATAGGAGGTGGTGCCATGGATACGCCCGAGGATCTCCTCGATCTGCGCTGCCCCCCGCTCGGCGGTGATGCGCTCCTTGGATACAAGCTTGCCGACCTGACCCTCGGTCACTTTGCGAGCCTCGTCGAGCCCAGCTTGGACGAGATCCTGGTTGATGTCCTTCAGCACCACCGGGAACCCGGCGGCGGCGATCGTCTGAGCGATCTGACCGCCCATGGTGCCCGCCCCGACGACGGCTGCCTTGAACACGAACATACTGGTCTCCTCTGGATCTCTCGACGGTTGGCGAGCCCGGAAGGGCTGCGGGAGCGTAGCTCACGAGCGCTATCCTCCGGCGCCTTCCCGGCCGCACAGCGCATCGGTTGGGGGTCGCCCGTGTTTATAGGGACGTGGGAGCGGTTACCTGATGAGCCGACATCGAGAGGAGCCTGAGGTGAGCGGAGGAGTTGCCACACATACGAGCAGGCGAGCAGTCGCGGTCGCGCTGGGGACGGCGCTCGTGCTGGCGCTGCCGGCGGTCGCGCAGGCTGCAGCGCCAACCGTGTCAACCGGGAACGCAAGCGCGGTGAGCTTTGGCTCGTCGACGCTCAAAGGGTCAGTGAACCCGAAAGGGGCTGACACCTCCTACTACTTCCAGTACGGACTGACGAAAGGCTACGGCCTACAGACCACGATCCTCGGCGCAGGCGCGGGAACGCACGGCGTGCCCGTTGCGACCCCCGTGGGTGGGTTGCAACCACTCACCGTCTACCACTACCGGCTTGTGGCGGTGAACGCGAGCGGCCCCACCATCGGCGCCGACAAAACCTTCCTCACCAAGAAGGTGCCGCTGTCGCTTGCCATCCTCGCCTCCCCCAACCCGGTCGTGTGGGGTGGTGCGATAACAGTGCAGGGGAGTCTCTCGGGCACCGGCAACGGAAACCGTGAGGTGGTGTTGCAAGCCAACGGGTTCCCCTTCGCGGCTGGCTTCGTGAACATCGGCAACCCTGAGCTCACCACTGCGACCGGCGGCTTCAGCTTCGCCGTGTTGGGCCTGACCCAGGCGACGCAGTACAGGGTTGTCACCACCACCAACCCGCCGGTTGTGAGCCCGATAACCGGCGAGGGGGTGGCGGTGCGCATCAAAGCGCGCATGGGGCGGATCGGGCCGCGCGGGAAGGCGCTCTTCTTCGGCACGGTGAGCCCTGCGCTCGACGGCGTGGGGGTGGCGATCATGCACGAGACACACGGACACGAGGTGTTCGTGAAAGGGAGCGTCCTCCGTCATGCCACAGCCACCAGCTCGCGCTTCAGTCGAGTTGTGGAAGTGAAACGAGGTGGGGTCTACCACGTGCTCGTTCACTTCACGAGCGGTCCCCTCGTCTCGACTTACAGCGCGCCGCTGATCGCCAGGTAGGGAGTCAAGCAGCGCTCGGCTTCTGAGCGCCGAGCGCGGTTTGCGCCGCCCGCTTATGGGAGGGCGGGCGGCGCGAGCGCTTTGCTTACACGCGGCGGTTACCACCGCCGCGAAGATGGCTATACGGCCGCGGGCTCCTCGACGCGGCGCGGGAGCAGCGTTTCGCGCGCGATCACGAGACGCTGGATCTGTGAGGTGCCCTCATACAGCTGCATGATCTTCGCGTCGCGGAAGAGCTTCTCGACCGGGTACTCCTTGATGAAACCGTAGCCGCCGTACACCTGGACGGCGTCGGTGGCGATCTTCATCGCGGCATCCGCCGCGAAGCGCTTGGCGTGGGAAGAGACGAGCGTGTTGCGCCGGCCCTGGTCGAGCAGCGTCGCGGACTTCCATGTGAGCAGCCGTGCGGCTTCGATTTCGGTGGCCATGTCGGCGATCATGAACTGGATCGCCTGGTGCATCGCGATGGGGACGCCGAACTGGACACGTTCGCGCGAGTAGTCGGTGGCGAACTCGAATGCCGCGCGGGCGATACCGGTGGCCATCGCCGCCACACCCGGACGTGTGCGGTCGAGCGTCATCATCGCGAGCTTGAAGCCGGCGTTTTCCTCGCCCAGTAGGTTCTCCTCGGGGACCTCGACGTCGTTGAAGGAGATCGTGGCCGTGTTGGAGGCGCGCTGTCCGAGCTTGTCCTCCTTCTTGTCCACCACGACACCCCAGTCACGCTCGACGACAAACGCGGAGATGCCACGGTGGCCGGCGTCCTTGTCGGTCTTGGCGTAGACCGTGTAGTAGTCGGCATACCCGCCGTTGGTGATGAAGCACTTGGAGCCGTTGATGACGTACTTGTCGCCTTTCTTGACGGCGGTGGTGCGCATCCCGGAGACGTCTGAGCCGGCGTCGGGCTCGGTGAGACAAAAGGAGGCGAGCTTGGGAGCTTCGGTGAGCATCCCCAGGTACTTCTTCTTGACCTCCTCGGAGCCACCGAGCGCGATGGGGGCTGTGGCGAGGCCGTTGCAGCCGAGCGAGGTCTGGATACCGGAACAGCCCCATGAAAGCTCCTCCTCGATGAGGCAGCCGTCGAGGTAGCCCGCCCCGGGTCCACCGTACTGCTCCTCGATGTGGGTGTTCATGAGACCCACATCCCACGCCTTCTGGATGATGTCGGCGGGCCAAGCGCCGTCCTTGTCGTACTCCCAGGCGACCGGCCGAATCTCTTTCTCAGCGAAGTCGTGGGCCATCTCGCGCAGATTCTTCTGCTCGTCTGTGAGCGTGAAATCGACCATTGTCTAAGTCTCCTAGGGTGACGCGGATAGTAGATTGACTGGTCAGTCAATCTCGACCGCTCAAGGGTAGCGGAAGGTTCCGCGCGTGAGCGCGCTCGCGCGGAGCCCAACCTCATCCGAAAACGGGCACAATCAAGCGATGGAACCATTCACGCTCGTGGTGGTGGGCGCGGTTGTGCTGTTCGTACTTGTGGGCGTGGGGTCCTTCCTCGCCGGTGGGAGCCTCTACGACAAGATCGGCGAGGGTGGACTATCAACCGGAACCCCCACCCACCCGAGCGGACCTCCCGCCGGCTCGCCGATGGCCAGAGCGGAGCGCGAGATGGAAATCCGCCAGATGCTGCAAGCGCGCAGCGACCGCCAGGTACGAATGGGCGGGGAGGCGCTCGACATCGACGCGGAGCTTGCGCTGCTGGAGCAGCCGGGTGGGGAGTCGGTGGGGAAGCACGACCCCGGTCTCACCGAAGAGGTGCGTCAGCTCGTGATGGCGCGCAACGAACGGAGGGTGCGCAGGGACGAAGAGCCGATGGATGTCGAGGAAGAGGTGCAGCGGACCCTGGATGAACTAGACCCAGACGGACGCTGACAGCGGCTTTGGCGTTCAGCCTTTGGTGAGAGATTCCAGCGTACCGAGGCCAGAGCCGGAGCTCGAGCCGGCGCCCTGAAGCACTCCGACGAGTTGCTGAAGCGCGGGGAGCAGCTGCGAGGAGGATTCGGGATTCGGCGGTGCGGAGATGCTCTGCGGCTTGTTGAGATCTGAGAATTCGAGCTTGACCTTCACTTCAGCCGTCTTCAACCCGCCAAGCAGGGCTTCGGTCTGGGAGGTGCCGGCAATAGTCGCGGTCACTTCCAGGCGGCGCAGAAGATGATCGTCCTTGCCGGTGTACACATCCACATGCGCCGACTTGACAGATTTTGCGAGTTCGTCGATCACAGTGGATGAGAGCGCGCCGCCGCTCGGGTGGGTGGGGGTTCCGGTCAATCCCGAGCCAAGTCCAAGCGAGGTGCTTGCCTGGGAGAGTTTGGAGACGTCGGCGAGAAACGCCGGGATGTCGACATTCGCTGTGAGGTGGATGGCCGGGTCACCGGCGATCGTGGTTTCGCCCGCGTTGGTGGGGTCTGACAGCCACTTCCCCGGTTCGATCCCGAGCGAGGCGAACGTGGAGCGGGCCTTGGCGGTGGAGCTCGATTTGGTGGCCTGGGCGTAGCCCTGTTCAATCGCCTTGTAGGTGCTTTCAGGCGTGGAGAACCAGGTTCCGGCGAGCTCGACGTAGAGGGCTGAGCCGGTCGACGTGGCGCCCGCGCCGAGCGTGTGGCCGGCCGCGCCGAGGTCGAGCTTGAGCGAGAAGTGCGGGAGCTTCCCCGTCCCGGCGTCCTGGAATGGGCCGGAGAGCTTGACGGCCAGCGGCTTGGTCGCGCCACTGGAACCGGCGGCAGAAATGTCGAAGGAGAGGTTGACCTGACCGCTTTCGATCGCCGTCTTCCCGGAGAACGTGTCACCAAGCAGCGCCTCTGGACTGCCTGATGAGCCCCCACAAGCCGCGAGCAACCCGACGCAGCCGACGAGTGCAAGCAGCGCAACTGCCGTACGGAGAGTGGTGTTCTTCAGGAGTGCCCTCAACGCTGAGACCCGGCCGGCGCCGTGCAACGTGCGCTGCAGGACCGGACAGAGACGAGCCTAGCATCAGGCGGATGCCCAATAAGCCATTGCCATCCCAAGCCCCATCGCGGAGACGGCCGCCCAGGACCGTGCTCGCGCTTGGGGTCGCCGTCGTGTCGCTATTGCTGGTGGCGCCCGCAGGGGCGGCGACCAAGCGCGTGACCGTCACAGCCGCGTTGCAGAGCCTGGAGCGCAGCGGGGCGATAACCGAAGCCGTCTACCGCCAGTACGAGGGGGTGTACGTGGCGGCGAAGACCTCGCTGCGCCGCCTGTCAGGCACGCGACGGCAAGAACTGGGGGCGGTGCTGGCGAACGTGGAAGCGATGGCGGCGAAGGGACAGCTCATCCCGTCAAGGCTGCCGGTGGTGTTCACCACGGTGGAACGCAACAGGCAGTGGTGGACCACGCAGGCGCTCCCCGGAGGGAGTCAGCGCGTGAGCTTCACCGGGAGCCGGCTCGTGTGGGAGTACTACCCCGGCCAAGGCATCGAGATCCAGTGGCTGGGTACCTTCGGGGAGGCGAATGGGTACTACAACTCCCATCAGACCACCGCGCTTCGGGAAGTGCTGAGTGAAGCGATCGCGCTCGCTACTCACCGCGCGGGAGGGATCGCGTGGGAGTACATGTTCCAGTTCGACGGGGGCCTCCCGCCGTGGACGAGCGGACTGTCGCAGGGCACCGCGCTGCAGGCGCTCTCACGGGCGTACTCGCGAACCCACGAAGCCGAATTCCTGGACGCAGCGAAAGAAGCGCTCGGGATCTTCAAGACCCACCCTTCGACGGGCGTGCGCGTGGGGACGCCGGCGGGTGCGCATTACCTTGAGTACACATACGCCCCGAGCGAGCGCATCCTCAACGGCTTCATCCAAAGCCTTGTGGGCCTGTACGAATACGCAAAGCTGACCGGCGACCCGCTGGGACAGCAACTGTTCGAAGCAGGCGACGCAGAGGGGCGCGCTGAGGTGCCCACCTACGACACGGGCGCATGGTCGTTATACGACCAGAGCAGCGAATCGAACCTCAACTACCACGAGCTGCTCGCGGAATTCCTCGAACATCTGTGCGAACGCACGAGTAAGGGCGAGCCACTGACACCCACGGCAGGCCAGATCGCGGGGGATGAGATCTATTGCACCACCGCCAAGCGCTTCCGCGAAGACGAGAAGATGCCGCCGGCCATCGAACTGCTCACGCACACCGTGCACGCGAAGGAACGCGCGGGGGTGCAAATGAAGCTCTCGAAGATCTCAACCGTGAGCATGAAGATCAAGCTCGGCGAAAAGACTGTGTGGACGAACACCGTGACCGTCGAAGGCGGCAAGCCGCGGCTGCTGTGGGTGACCCCGTCGAAGACCGGGCTCTATTCGGTCGAATTGCGGGCCACCGACCTGGCGGGCAACGAAGAAGTGGTGAGTGGCACGATCACGGTGAAGGCGGCGCCGAAGCACGCCCGCAAGAGCGCACGGGTGGCGCGGGTGCAGGGGATCTCACTGCCGGCGCGGCGGCTGCCGAAGCTCTGACCGCTCAAGTCCGTGGCGGAACCAGTCGTGCCGGTGGCGAGGCGCGGGTATCCGCATCAGGGCTTGCCAAACGACGTTCGAGGTCGGTGAACGCGTTGATGATCTCGGGGGCCTCGAACGCGCGGTTGCGCCGCGCGACGCTGACCTGCTTGAGAACGCGGGCCTGAACAAGCCTCGTGATCGCCTCGTTCGTAGGACGAAAGCTCCTCCCAATCAAATCGGCGGCGCTATTGACGGTAACGATAGGCGCTCCGGGTAGTGCTTTGAGGAGCAGATCTGTGGCGGATCGCGCGCGGACCCGGCCGAGCCGCTCCCGCCACTCCGCCTCGATGCCGAGTGCCCGCTGCTCGAACGAGGAAGCATCGTCGACGGCACGCTTGGCCGCTCCAGCGAAACGACCAATCCAAAGGTTCATTCCACGGTTGGCCTCACGCGAGCTTGCCTGCCCCTCATACCGAGTGGCGGCAAGGCCGCTGATGTAGTCCTTCGACCAGGTTGCGAGAACAAGCGAGATCGGGGGGAGCACCCGCGGCGCGAGACCACGACGGCGCAAGATCATGTGGATGAGAGCGCGTCCTGTCCGTCCATTGCCGTCGATAAAGGGGTGGATCGTCTCGAACTGTGCGTGAGCGATCGCCGCCTGGGCGACGGCGGGCAGAGAGTCTTCATTGCAGAACTCGACCAGATCGTCGACAAGCTCCCCGACAAGCTCTGGGGGAGCCGGGACGAAGGCGGCATCGCACGGGTGGTAATCGCTGCCGCCTATCCAGTTCTGGACTTCGCGGAAACGACCGCCATGACGCTCCAGAAAGGACCCCGCCAACAGCCGTCGGTGAAGCTCCAAAAGCATCTCCAGGGTGATCGAGTCTCCTACTCCAACGCTTTGGACAGCGAAGACCATCGCTTCGATGTTGCCGAGAACCTCTTTGGCGGTGACGTCAGTCGCGCCGTCACCGAGACGGCTTGCCGCTTCCGCACGAAGCAGTCGGCGAGCCCCGACCTGGAGTCCCTCGATCTTCGACGAGGCGACAGACTCAGCCCTCAGCAGGATACGGGCAAGGGCCTCGGTGTCAACAAGACTCGACGCCTCGACGTTGAGCCGCGAGATCGCGGCTTCCGCGTCGGCAATCTCAGCGGCAACCTCCCCGTCAAGAGCGAACTCGCGCGAGACCAGTGGATCGGGCACGTACGCCTCGTAGTGGCACGATCGGCGCTCCCTACGAGAGGGTGCTGAGAAGTCGGCCATCCAGTGACGACGAATAACCCGTGACACGAGCCCTCCTTATTGGGGGTTACCATATAACCACACATAAGGGACGGAGTTATTGCCGGTTACAATCCCCGCGATGGCAACCTCCACCCCTCAAACCTGGATCCTCACCGCCTCGCCCGAAAACCACGAAGCGACGAGCGAGCACGGCTTCTCGGTGATCGGGATCAAGGAGCGCAACCGGGCGCGGGCGCTGCAGATCGAGCCGGGCGACCGCATCGTGCTCTACCTCACGAAGGTGATGTCCTTCGCCGGCAGCATCGTTGTGACCGGCGACATGTATGAGGACCGCAAGAAGCTGTGGCCGGGCAAGCCCGGCAAAGCCGACGCCTACCCCTGGCGCTTCCCCACCGAGCCTGAGATCGTGCTTGAGGAAGACGAGTGGGTTCCAGCGGAAACGCTTGCCACGAAGCTCGACCACATCAAGAAGTGGCCCTCCGAGCACTGGAAGCTTGCCTTCCAAGGACAGCTGCGGACGGTTGGCGAGAAGGACGTGAAGTTGCTGCTGAAGCGAATGCACACCGCTGCCTCGACGCACGCCTGACGATTGTCAACCAAGCCCTCGCGTCTCAGTCTGTGAGCGACTTCAGTCGAGCCACGACGGGACTATCGGACCCAACGATGCGCTCAAGCCACATGAGCGCCTGCGGAAGCTCCAACGCACGAGCGGCCACGATCTCCTCGATGTCGGCCCAATCCTTCGTGCGGTCGAACAGGGCCTTGAACACCGCCAACGCGGTGCAGTCGAGCACGGGAATCGTGCGGCCTTCGAATGTAACCGACCGCACACCCGCCGCCACCTCGGTATGAAATCTGTGGACATCGAGGAACACGTCGATTGGGGTGTCGTCCCACCAGACGCGCACCTGGCCATCGCGTGCCGCTGTCGCCACATCCACATCCGACACAACTACCGAATCGGGGAGGGCGGACAATGCTTCCTTCGCCCTCACGGGATCCACGAACATGTTCACGTCGAGATCGCGGGTACCGCGTGGCTCTTCGGTGCAGTAAGCCAACGCGATCGCACCGCCGAAGGCGTGCGGCAGCCCCGCATCGGTGAGCGCATCGTGCACGGCAAGCAGTCGCTCACCGAGCAGACTCATCGAGCCAGCCGGGCAAGCGATGGATATTCAAGCGCTCCACGCCTGCGCGAAGGGAGCGCCTCGGCCAGGTCGAGAACCTGAGCGAGGATCCGCCCGGCGCGCACGGGATCGACCGGGGGAGCCGCCGGCCCGACCCGCAACTCCAGTCCACCGGCCGAGGCAAGGCGTGCCAGCGCATCGACACCCGGTTGACGACGCCCGTGCTCATATGCGCTCACAACCGACCTGGGCAGGCCCGCCCTACGAGCAAGCTCGGCCGGCCGCAAACCGCTGCGTCCGCGGATCTCGCCGATCAAGTCTGCGGCGACGGTGACAGTAGCGCTCATACCAAGATGTTAGCGTATTCGCTAACAATCCCCACCCCACGGGTCGCGCTGGAGCACGCCATACAATCGACCCATGCCACACGACGCCCCCAGCGCAGGCGCATGACGCGCATCTCGCGCGCCTGGGGGGCGCTTGCGCCCGAGCAACGCATCGCCGTGATCGCGGCGCTCGCGCTGCTCGTCACGATGTTCCTCCCCTGGTACGACCTACAGTCGCTGAACCGCAAGAGCGACGTCATCAACTCGCACTCCATCTCCGCCTTCGGCGACGTCTCGTTCGTCGAGGCCGCTGTCTTCCTCGTCGCCGCCGGCGTTATCGCGCTGCTGTTCGCACGCGCTGAGCGCCGCGACTTCCACATGCCAGGCAGTGACGGCACGATCGTGATGCTCGCCGGCGGCTGGGCCACGCTCCTGATCTTCTACCGCGTGTTCTCCCGCCCCGCCGGCCACGGCTATCCCGTCGGTATCCAATGGGGCTTCTTCCTTGCGTTCGTCGCCGGCGGCGTGCTCACCTACGCCGGCTGGCGGATGCGCGCCACGAGCGCCCCCGAACCCCCTCTGGTGCGTCCCCGCGGCCGCCGACGGCCGCCACTCCAAGAGGACGTCACCGTCGTGGCCCCCTCCCCCCCGCGCCCCGAGCGCGCAATTCCCGTCCCGGCACGCGTCGACCAGCTCCCCCGGCCGGCCACCCCGGCAGCCCAGGGCGCACATGCTCCAGAGAGCACGGGGAAATCCTCACCCCCTGCAGACACGGCATCCGTCTCATCGGCGCCCGCGGAGTCCACGCCGGCGCCAACCCCCTCCGTGCAACGCAGCCCGTCGCGCAAGCGCCCCCGCTACCCCCCTCCCCCTCCGACCAGCTCTCCTTCGAGGACGCCCCTCCGGAGCGGGATACCCACTGATAATTACAACGTAATCTCCATGCTACGATTGGAGTATGGCTACAAAGTCCGCCCCATTCAGCATGCGCATCTCAAAGAGCATGGAGACCCTCGTCGAAAACGAAGCACGCCGCACGGGCCGCAGCAAGGGCGCCATCGTGGAGGCGCTCGCCGACGAGGCTCTACGCATGCGCCTGTTCCCCGGGATCGCCTTTCGCGGCACCGACTGGGACCGGCGCGCGTGGGTGATGGGGACAGCGTTCGATGTGTGGCAGATCGTTGAAGCCCATCGGGACATCGGCTCGGTGGAGAGCATGGCCGAAGACGGCTCGGCCAGCGAGCGCCAGATCCGGCTCGCTCTCGCCTACTACAAGCAGTTCCCCGAGGAGATCGACCAAGCCATCGCGGAAAACAGGCGCCCGCTCGACCAGCTGGAAGGGGAATTCCCGTTCATTGCCGTCAGCCACATTGACGTCTGAGTAGTCCTGACAACTCACAAAGTGCGACTGCTCCTCGACGCGCACATCTCCTCACGGCGCATTGCTACGCCTCTGCGCAACCTCGGCCATGACGTTCGCGCCATCGCCGAGGAGCGCGAGCTCGACGGCCTAGCGGACGAGCAACTGCTCGAACTGGCCACAACTGAGACGCGAGCCATGATCACCTTCGACGTCAAGGACTTCACGGTGATCGCCAGGCGCTGGGCTGAGACAGGTCGAGCGCCCGCCGGGCTCGGCATCGTCGTCGGAATTGACCATGGCGACTTCGGCGTTGTCCTCGATGTCCTCTCGCGCGAGATCTCTGCTCGCCCCGAGCCATCCGACTGGACAGACCTGACGATATTCATCGCTCGCGCATCGTGATTGAGCAAAGACCGCTCCCCGGGACCCCTATCATTCCCCCGACGATGCCCGCCGAGGGACCCCTTTCCTCCACCGAAGTCGCCGAGGGCCTGCGTTCCGTGGGCTACCTGCCGAGCGATTCCACCGCGCTCGTGGCGTTCCTCGCGACGAAGCTCGGCAAGCCCGTGCTCGTGGAGGGACCCGCCGGTGTTGGCAAGACCGAGCTGGCGAAGGCGCTCGCGCGCTACCTCAACCGTGAGCTGATCCGCCTGCAGTGCTACGAGGGCCTCGACGAGGCCAAGGCGCTATACGAGTGGAACTACCGCAAGCAGCTCCTTCGCATCCAAGCCGAGGCGTCAGGCACCGGCTGGGAGGCCGTCCAGGAGGACATCTTCGGCGAGGAGTTCCTGCTTGCTCGCCCGCTGATGTCCGCCATCGCCTCCGAGCAGCCAGTGGTCTTGCTCATCGACGAGATCGACAAGACCGACCAGGAGTTCGAGGCGATGCTCCTGGAGGTGCTCTCCGATTTTCAGATCTCCATCCCCGAGCTTGGCCGCGTAACTTCCACCACCCACCCGGTGGTGCTGCTCACCTCCAACAACTCCCGCGAGCTCACCGAGGCGCTCAAGCGCCGCTGCCTCTACCTGTGGCTTGACTACCCCGCGCTCGAGCACGAGCTCGCGATCGTCAAGCTCCACGCTCCCGACCTGCCCGAGGCGGTCGCCCGGCGCCTTGTCGAGGTGGTGGGGATGGTGCGCGAGCTCGACCTCAAGAAGCCCCCCTCCATCGCCGAGTCGATCGACTGGGCCCGCGCGCTGCTGCTGCTCGGCGCCAAGGACATCGACGCCTCCACCTTCAATGAAACGATGTCGGTCATCGTCAAGCACCGCACCGACATGGACATCGTCGCCGAGCGCGTCGGCCTCCAACTTTCACAAAGGGACGCAACCGAAGAGGTTGCGCCTAGGTTGGGCTAGGCATCGGGATGCCCAGCCGGCCTGAAGGCCTGGCCCTCCCCCCTAGCCAGCCGGGTGTGCCCGCACCCGAGGGAATGGCCGCGAGACTCCTCGAACTGGGCGAGCAGCTCCGCGAAGAGGGAGTCGCTGTCGGCACCTCCGAGCTGCTCGACGCATTTGCGGTCCTGCGCGAGATCCCCTGGACCTCCCAGGGCGACTTCCGCGAGGCGCTCGCCGCCACGCTCGCCAAGTCCCAGGACGACCGCCGCATCTTCGAGCTGGTGTTCGACCGCTTCTTCTTCCGCGCCGTGGAGCTTGCTTCGGTGCGCGAGGGCGTCGAGGAAGGCGACCGCACCGCCGCCGCCGACCTGAGCGAGCTATCGGAAACCGAACTCGACGCGCTTCGCCGCCAGATCGCCGCCGCCCTGCGCGAAGGCGCCGAGGGAGCCATGCGCGACCTCGCGCGCATGGCCATCGCAACGTTCGGCCAACAGGAGCAGGGCTCAGGCGTGATCGGCGTCGATGTGCAGCGTATCCGCCGCTCCCTTGGCCTGCGCGCCGAGCCCCAACCGGAGCTTCCCGAGGACGATCCACGCCGCGACGGGGTCCCCCGCGACGCCCTGCGCCGCTTCGAGGCGCTCATGCGACGGGAGCTCGAACGCTCACAGGTGCAGCGCTCAGGGCGCCTTCCCCCCTCGCGCCCGCTGGGCGAGATGGACCGCGCGCTCCCCTCCGGACCGCTGGCCGACCTCGCGGCTGTGCATCGGGTGGTCGCTCAGCTGCGCCGGCGGCTGGCGACGCAGGGCAAGCAGAACCGCGGCCACCGCCACCATGCCCATGTAGATGTGCGCCGCACGATGCGCGCCTCCCTGCAAACCGGGGGCGTTCCCGTGGAGCTGCGCTACCGCCCCCGCCGCCCCCGCCGCCCAGAGATATATGTGCTGTGCGACGTCTCCACCTCGGTCACCTCCGCTTCGGTGTTCTTCCTCTCCGTGCTCCACGCCCTGCACGACTCGTTTCGCAAGATGCGCTCGTTCGTGTTCATCGAGCGCATCTCGGAGGTCACCGACGTCTTCGAGCACGAGCGCGACTTCCGTGCTGTGTCCGACCGCATCTCCTCCGACGCAGGCGTAGCAGACATCTCCGGCTACACCGACTACGGCCGCGTATGGTCGGAGCTGCTGGAGCTCATCCAGGACGATCTGAACCCCCGCGCCACGATCATCGTGCTCGGCGATGCCCGCACCAACGGCCGCGACCCCCGCGCCGACCTCTTCGGCCAAGTCGCCACGCGCGCCGGCCGCACCTTCTGGCTGAACCCTGAGCCACGTCTCTACTGGAACTACGGCGACTCTGTCATCGCCGCCTACGAGCAATACTGCACCGCCTTTGAGTGCTGGACCACCGCCCAGCTGGAGGACTTCGTCAAGGCGCTCACCCGCCCGGTCATCGCCGCCCCGCGCTAGCATCGACGTCACAAACAGGGGAGCTGGCGGAAGCCGGCTGAGATGGTGCCAGATCCGACGCCGACCCTTCGAACCTGTGGGGTAATGCCCGCGGAGGGAGCTCGTGTCGATCCAACTGCAGTCCCACCACCGCCTCTCGTCCAGGGCGAGTGATGTGAGCCACGGGGTCATCCTCGAAGGCGTCAGCCGTGCCTACCGCGACCGCGCGAACGCGAACGTGGAGGCGCTCTCGGAAGTGTCGCTTCGAACGTCGCGCGGTACCGTGCTAGCCGTCGTAGGGCCGAGCGGGTGCGGAAAGACCACTCTGTTGGAGCTCATCTGCGGGTTGCAGCAGCCCGATTCGGGGGTGGTGAAGTGCGAGCCGGCCGTGTTGATGCCCCAGCGCGACCTGCTTTTGCCGTGGCTCACTGCGCTCGACAACGCTGGGTTGGCTTTGCGCATAGCGGGTGACTCGCGCCCGCGCGCGCGCACGCGCACAAGTCAGATGTTTGCGGAGCTCGGCCTGCAGGGCTTCGAGGGCGCCCACCCACATGAGCTCTCGGGAGGGATGCGCCAGCGAGTGGCGTTCCTGCGCACGCTCCTCTCCGGCAAGCCCGTGCTGTGCCTGGACGAGCCCTTCGGCGCGCTTGACGCGATCACCCGCCAGGAGATGCAGGAATGGCTCACGGGGGCGCTTGTGCGGGAGCCACGCACGGTGGTGCTCGTCACCCACGATGTGGAGGAGGCGATCGTGCTCGCCGACCGCGTCGTGGTGCTCTCCCCCGCCCGGGGCGAGTGCTGGCGGAGTTGACGGTCGATCTGCCACGACCCCGCACCCGCACCGATCCCGAGGTGATTGCGCTGCGCGAGCAGGCGCTTGAGACGCTCGCCCGGAGTAGGACCACGTGAGGCGCTCCCTCTCCCATCTGCTGCCCCCGTTGCTGCTCGCGCTCGCGTTCCTGGGCCTGTGGGAGATCTATGTGGACGCGCGTGGTGTCGATTCCCTGTTGCTACCTCCTCCACACGCGATGTTCCGCGAACTGTGGAGCAACGCGGGGCTGTTGTGGTCGAACTTCGCCATCACCGCCAAGGAGGTGGTGCTCGGACTGGCCCTCGCGCTCATCGCGGGCTTTTCGATGGCTGTGGCGATCCACTTGTGGGGGCCGGTACGCCGGGCGGTCTACCCACACACCGTGGGCTCCCAAGCGGTGCCGATTGCGGTGATCGCCGCCCCCCTGTGCTTCTGGTGGGGCTTTGGGATCTTCCCCAAGTTGTTCGTGATCGCCCTGATTTGCTTCTTCCCGGTGGTGGTCACAACCGTGGACGCACTCGCCGCCGTAGACCCCGACGAGCTCAAGCTGCTGCGCACCCTCGACGCCTCGCGCTGGCAAGCCTTCCGCTTCGCGGAGCTCCCGGCGGCGCTCCCAGCGGCGCTCAGCGGGGCGCGGATAGCGCTTGCGGTGGGTGTGATCGGGGCTTTCATCGCGGAGACCTCCACCCCCAGTTCCGGACCCTATGCAGGTCTCGGGCGAGAGATCACCTCCGACCTGACCGCACTGCAAACACCGCGTGCATATGCCGCCACGGCGGTGCTGTTCGTGTTCGCGATCGCCTGCTTCTACGCCTTGACCATCGCCGAGCGAAAGCTCGCCCCCTGGACCCACCGCACATGAGGAGATCCCACTTGCCCAGACGCCCCTCCCCGCGATACGCCCTTGTCCTGCTCCTTACCCTGATCGCCTGCGTGTCGCTCGCCGCCTGCGGCTCCAAGCAGGACGCCCTGTCGGCGTCGAGCAGCAAGCCCTTCACGGTGATGCTCGACTGGTTCCCAAACGCCGATCATGCCGCGCTTTACACCGCCATCCACGACGGCTACTTCAAGAGCGGCGGGCTCGACGTGCGTGCGATCGTGCCGGGCGAATCCGAGGAACCGCTGAAGCTGCTCGCGGCCGGGAAGGTGGACATGGCGATCTCCTATGAGCCCCAGCTCCTGCTCGCCCGCGACCAGGGGTTGAAGCTCGTCTCGATCGGCGCCCTTGTGCAAAGGCCGCTTACCTCCATCATCGCCCTTCCTGGATCACACGTGCGTAGGGTCGCCGACCTTGCGGGCAAGCGCGTGGGGACCGCCGGCATCGGCTACCAGGCGGCCGAGCTTCACACCGCACTGCTCGCGGCTGGGGTCGATCCGAGCACGGTTCAGGAAGCCAACGTCGGCTTCAACCTCGTGCCGGCGATGCTCTCCGGCAAGGTGGCAGCCACGCTCGGCGGTTTCTGGAACTACGAGGGGGTGCAACTCGAACAGCTACGCAAGCGCCCGGTGGTGATCCCGGTCGACAAGGCCGGTGTTCCCACATACGACGAGCTGGTATTGGTCGTGCGCGAGGACGAGGCGGGCGCCCGCGGCCAGGATTTGCGTGCCTTCCTCCAAGCGCTCACGCACGGTCAACAAAAGGTGCGAGAAGACCCTCAAACCGCCGCCTCACTGATCGTGAGCGCCAACCCTGACGCGCAGTTGAAGCTACAGGTAGCGTCGCTCCAGAAGACGCTCCCCGCGACCCTCCCCGCCGACAACTCGAAGCCCTACGGTTGGCAAGATCCCAGCGCCTGGGCGACTTTTGGGCGATGGATGCTCGCACACCAGCTGATCCACTCAAACCCCAACGGCGCCGCGCTGCCTCCGTTCACCAACGAGTTCCTGCCGGGCCAAGGGATCTAGTCCGAAGCACTAGTTGGGCACGAGCTTTGTAGCGGCCGAATCCGTACCGCCCCGCGTCAACATCCGTAATTTGCCGCGAGCGAGCGTCAGTGCCAAGCTGTAGCGTCCCGAACATGACAGGTCCGGGTCAGCAAGCCGAGAGTCCGGCAGGCACAACCAAATCCGCACCGGACACGATTCGCATCGTGCTCGCCGACGACCACGCGGTGGTGCGCAGCGGGCTGAAGATGCTGCTCGAGAGCGAGGCCGACTTCGAGGTGGTGGCAGAGGCGGGCGACATCGAAAGCGCCGAGCGCTACGTGCGGGGCCACCGTCCGATGGTGCTCGTGCTCGACCTCAACATGCCCGGCGGCTCGAGCCTCGAGGCGATTCCAGCGATCCGTGAGAGCAACCCTGAGACGCAGATCGTGATGCTCACAATGCAACAGGAGCCGGCCTTCGCGCGCCACGCGCTGAGCGCCGGCGCGATCGGATACGTGCTCAAGGAGGCCGCCGACGATGAGCTGGTGGAGGCGGTCCGCAGAGCTGCTCGCGGCGAGAGCTATCTGAACCCGCGCCTCGGCGCGCGGCTGGCTTCCGAGCCCGCCCCCGGCCCCCCCGACGACCTGAGCGAGCGCGAGGTGGACGTGCTGCGGTTGATCGCCCTCGGCCACACCAACGCCGAGATCGCCGAGCGGCTTTACCTGTCGGTGCGCACCGTGGAGACCCATCGCGCACACATCCAACAGAAGCTCAGCCTCTCCTCACGTGCTGAGCTCGTGGCGTACGCGCTCAAACGCGGGCTCATCAACGCCTCCTGATCCATCGGCGCGCACACGCAGGTGTGCGCGGAGGGAATTCCGCAAGAACCGCGTGTGGGAAATCCCCGAGAGGGGCGGGTGGTGGGTGCGGATGACCGCGTGGGGCATGACAGGGAGCATGCTTGGCGGACGAACACCAGAGAGGAACCTCAAGTGTTAGCTACCGCAGTAACCCCACCGCATTTGCCACTCAGCGGCGCCGGCTCACCGGGGCCACGCCTTCCGGGCCACAAGATCGGCTCGGAGGTGTGGGAGCGCGACAAGTTGATCGATCGCCTGAGCAGCCTTCGCCGCGTGCTGCCTGTGCTCGCGCAGGAAATGGCCTCCGCCCGTCGCCAGGCGGCGCGGCTGACGATCGACAACCGGCGTCTCACCGAGCAGGTGCGCGAGTTGCGCGCCGAGCTGGAAGCGCGTGCGAGCAAGGCCGCATGACCGCACGCGCCGACACACCCACTTCGACATCAGCCTTCCAAGGTCCGCACACGAACCCGGCGAAGGCTCTCCAGCTGCCCCGAACGCGCCGTCGCGGTCTCAGCGCCGCCCCCCGACCCGAGGGCGGTGGAGACGGCGCATCATCCACCGGGACAGGTCGACGTCCAGCACTCCCTACCTGGACGCCACGGAAAACGGTCGCGCGAGGAGCCAAGAAGGGTTCCTCGCGCGACCGCTCCTTCGGAGCACAGCTCTAGCGCCTACCCAAATCGAGTAGGAAAAATGGCGGCGAAACTACTCCGGCAGCAGCCGGTAGCGGCGCGTGTCGGGGTCACGCTCCAGCAGTCCCGCCGCCACCAGCGTGACCACATAGCGGTGCACCGTGCTCGTGTTCAGGTCGAGTTGCTCGGAGATGTCCTTGATCCCGAGATCCACCCCTTCCGGCGGAAAGCAGGAGAGCACGAGCAGGCCGGCGAGCAGCGAGCGCGACAGCCGCCGGTTGTCCTGCAACATGCGATACCTCGCGCTCAGCGCCACCCTGGCGGAGGAGTGATGAAGACCTGCCCCCGCCACAAGAGCCGACATGCTCGGCGCGGCGCCCTCCCCCAGCGCCGCCCGCACGACGTGATCTACCTGGTTGCGCGAGAGGGTCACTGACACCAGCGGCTCCTCGGAGCTCTTCCGCAGCGTACCGTCGGTGGATGGATCCGCGCTCACACCCTCACCCCCCGGGGGCCGCTCGCCCACGGCCAGGGAAGTCGACCACATTGTCACGCCCGGGAGACATCCCCGAGGGGACGAGCAGACGGCCGTCGCTGAGCGACCCGATCCGGTGGGCGTGCACCATCGAGGGCATGTCGGGCACCGTGAGAAGCACACCGATCCACTCCTGCTCGGCGGTGCTGCGCAACAGGCCCATCACCTCCTCGCGTTGGAGCACGTCGAGATTCGCCGTGGGGTCGTCCACCACCAGCAAGCTCGGCTTGCGCACCATCGCGTGGGCGATCGACACCAATGTGCGCTCACCGTCAGTGAGGTCCTCCCAGCGGCCTTTCGAGCACTCCGCCACCCCCACCCGAGCGAGCGCCGCGGCCGAGCGACGGCGGGCACGGCGCAGAGTGTGCTGTTTGAGCAACGGCAGCGCCACATAGTCGAGCATCTCGAGCTCGTCGCTCTCGGGACCGGCGCGCCGCGCCCAGCCTATCTCCTCGCGCAGGAGCCTCACGAGCGCGGCTTTTGACATGCGCCGCAGGTCTTGACCTCTGAAGCTCACCACGCCTCGCTCAGGCGCCTCCAGGCCGGCGGCCACCTTGAGGAGGGTGGTCTTGCCCGAGCCGCGCTGGCCCCACACCGCTACACACTCCCCCGGATACACCGACAGGGAGATGCCGCTCAGAACGGCGGTCTCGTGAGGGCCACGCCAATAGCTCTTGCTCACCCGCTCCATGGCGAGCCATGCTTGGGCGCTCAACTCACCCCTCCTCCCCGCGCGGCGGTCAGTTTCGTCGAGACGGCCTCAGGAGCTCCTCGAACGATGCCCTTGGTCATGTTCAGCTTGACCATGATGGAGCGCGCCTTCTGCAACCACTCGACCCGGGCTTGCAGTTGCTTGATCTCGGCGTCTCGCACCAGCAGCCCAGCCACATCCGACCATGCCCTTGGCGCTGCCGTGGCCCCGGGGGCCGGACGCCGGAGCTCTTGCAGACGACCAAGGCAGTCCTCCTCTTGCACCTGGGCAAGCTCGATCAGGCGCGAGAGATTGTGAGGTTTGGAGAGCGCGAGCTTCATGTAGAGCTCGTCGCGCACGGGCGCGAGCGAGGAGGAGTCGAGCATCCACTGCTCGAAATGCTCGATCCCCTCTGGGGTGGCTTCGTAGACAACTCGCGTCTTGTCGGCGCCGGCCCTTCGACCTGCGCTGCGCACGAGCGCCTCGGAGCTGAGCTGGTCGAGCGCCGAGTAGACCCCAGTAGGCGCGAAGTCAAACGAGCCAAATCTCTCACGAAGGCGGCGCGCAAGATCGTAACCGTAGCCCGGACGCTCGATCACAAGTCCCAGAACGGCGTTCTTGGCTGACATCCCTGCGCTATCCCTTAGTTCGCACGGTCCGTTGGCATTGGACACAGTATGCAAGATCGCGAGGATAAGTGTTCTTGTACGGAACAATTTCAATGGGCAGGTACAGGACCACGCTCCGGTAGAAGCTCGCTCGCATCGATCGCCGCTCCCATGGCACGAAATCCAGGAAGCTCAAGTTCTATGCGCGCTCCGCCCTGCCCGCCGGTAGCCGCTGTGACGCGCCCGCCGTGGGCCTCAGCGATGGCTCTCACTATCGCGAGTCCCAAACCGGTCCCCCCCGATGCCCTGTCACGGGCGGCATCCGTGCGGTGGAAGCGATCGAACACCCGCTCACGCTGATCTGCGGAGATACCGGGGCCATCGTCTTCGACCGCGAAGCGAACCCAGCCCGTTCGGGGAGCATCCACGCGCAAACACACCAACCCCTCCTCATCCGCGGTGTGGTCGATCGCGTTGGAGATCAGGTTGCGAAGTGCCTGCGCCACACGATCTGGGTCCGCCCTCAGCACTCCCTCCGGTACATCCCCGATCTCGAAGCGGCGGGTGGCGAGCAGGCTAATCCCATCCCACAGCCCTCTCACATACTCTGGTAGATCTATCGCCTCGACCCGCAGGAACTCCGTTTGCTCGGCCTTCGCGAGCAGCAGCAGGTCATCGACAAGTCGCGTGATACGTCCGATCTCGGCTTGCACGAGTCCCTCCACGCGCCGCACCTCCTGCTCGGAGGGCTTGGATTGCGCAGCCAGAAGCTCGAGCTGACCGCGAATCACGGTTAGAGGCGTGCGCAGCTCATGCGAGGCGTCAGCCACAAATGCCCGCTGTCCGGCAAACGCCTCCGTGAGACGGTCGAGCATGTGATTGAAGGCGTCCGCAAGCACGCCCAGCTCGCCCGCCTCGCGAGAGACGTCGTGGATGCGCGGATGCAGATCTCCGGCGTCCACCCTCGCCGCCACAGCCGCCATCCGACGCAGCGGTCGCGACACGCGGGCGCCCACCACATAAGCCGCGACGAGAGCGCCCGCGAGCGCGAGCAAGCCGGCGAGGATGAAGGCGCGCGCGACGCTCCCTTGCGCGTGCGCCACCGCCGCCAGCGGCTCACCGACACCCACCGTCACTCTTTGGCCACCGGGGAGCGTGAAGCTGCGCTCCACAAGTCGCAGGGCGCCCACGTCAGGGAGATCGACCGTGGAATACCCGTCTTTGACTATTTGAAGGCTCGCCGCGAGGCGATTCTCGCGAGCCTGCTCGACCGCGGTCTCGCCGTTGTCTACCCGCGCATGCGTGAACAGCTCCGGACGGTTGGAGCTCGTGGGCGCGCCCGGCACGATCGCGAATTGCAGTGTCGAGCTGGCCTTGAAGGGTTGGCTACGGATGTAGCGCGTGGCGCGTTCCGCCACCTGCTTGGGGCTACCCGCATGGGAGGAGCGCACCGCACGGGCGAGCTCGCTCGCGTCTCCGGATATCTCATGGTCGATCTGATGGCGCAGCTCCCGGCCCGTGCCGCGATAGACGACCACAAACGTGATAGCCGAGGAGACGAGCACCACGAGCGCAACCCAAGCTCCCAGGCGCCAGCGCAGCCCACCAGGGATCAGGCGACCACTGGCACCACTCAACACGATCGGAGACGACGGGGCGTCTCTCTCCTCGAGCATGATGACCTAGCCGCCGTCGCCGAGTCGGTAGCCCACTCGACGCACCGTGAAGATCGGAGCGGGGTTGCCGGGACGACCAAGCTTGCGACGCAGATAACCGACGTACACGTCCACCACATTGGTGGCGGGGTCGTGCTGGTAACCCCAAACGGTGCTCAAGATCTGCTCCCGGGTGAGCACCTCACCCTTGTGACGCATCAGATACACGAGCAACTCGAACTCGGTGGTGGAAAGCGCCGCCGCCTTGCCCCCGCGGCGCGCCTCGCGCGTCAGCAGGTTCACCTCGATGTCGGCGCCCTGAAGCGTGGTTGTGGACGTTTGGGCCGCGACGCGCAACTGCGCGCGAACACGGGCGAGCAGCTCGGCGAGCGAGAAGGGCTTCACGAGATAGTCCACCGCGCCGGCGTCCAAACCGGCGACGCGATCCTCGATCTCCGCGCGCGCGGTGAGCACGATCACGGGCAGGTCGGGCTTTGCCTCACGCAGCCTCGCGAGCACCTCCATACCTCCGACCCCTGGAAGCATCAGGTCGAGCACCACCATGTCGAAGCTCTCGCCCAGCGCCCGCCGCTCGCCTTCCATGCCGTCGAGCGCCGCCTCGACCTGGAACCCCTCGGCCCGCAACCCGCGCTTGAGGAAGTCGATGATCCCCGGCTCGTCCTCCACCAACAGGATCGACGGCGCGAGCGCGGAGTCTGCAATCGGCTCTGCCAGATCGGGCATGGGGTCAGGATAAGCGGCGCGCCGCCGGATTCATGCAGTTCGCCTCCCAAATAAGACGAGAACAGGTGAACGGGTGGCGGGGAGGAGCGACAGAGATGCGCCTTTTCGATGACTTTTCTCATCTTTCTGTTAGCGAACACTTAGCAACGAGTCACACACTCTTCGTCAGTGACAGCCCGCCAGCAAATGCCTTTGCGGCGTAACACGCAACCTCTCCTCGGACAACGTCCGCATGGAACCACGAACCTCGTGGGCGCCGGCGGTGGGGGCGCGCGACAGCGACTGACAGAAGGAGGCGTAGAGGGCAACAAGCGCCTGACAGCCGCCACTGGATTGCTGCTGATCGCGCTGCTCGCCGCGCTCGGGGTGACAATCCTGCGGATTGGCCCCTTGATCTCCGAGCACCTGTTCATCGGACTGCTGCTTATCCCCCCGATCGCGCTCAAGCTCACGAGCACTGGATACAGGTTCGTGCGTTACTACACCTCCGACCCGGTTTACCGCAAACGCGGCGCCCCATCGATGGCGTTGCGCCTGATGGCGCCGATCGTGGTGCTCACGAGCTTGGCGGTGTTCGCGACTGGAGTCGCCCTGCTGGCGGTGGGACCTGACGGGTCGGGCACGCTGCGCGGTCTGCACAAGGCGAGCTTCATCGCCTGGATCGCCGTCACGTCGTTGCATGTGCTCGGACACCTTCCTGACATACAAAAGACTTTTCTCACCAAACACGAGGGCCGAGTGGAGTACAACGATCTTGCCGCCGGACGAACTGGACGGACTATCGCACTCGTCGGTGCGCTCCTCGGCGGCGTGATCTTGGCGACCGTGCTCATCCCTCACTTCGGTGGCTGGTCGCACTACGAGGCTTTCCGCCTAAACCGTTAGCGATGTCACCACGACACATATCCGCACGAGACGCAGCTTTGCGCCGGCTGAGCCGGGCCAACCGCTGGATGGTGGCGGGGTCGCTTGCGCTCACAGCCGTGTTCTCCGAGGTCGCCGCCAGCGCCTTCCCCGGCAAGACCGTCAAAGCGAAGAGCGCGAAGGCTTCTCACAAACGGACGAGCGCAAACTCGAAAGCGTCCTCTGGCAACTCGAGCTCGCTCAGGCCACCTACACGGGCGCCTCAGGCGAGCACTACGCCGGAAGTGTCACCCTCGCAAGAAGCCACGCCTGCCGAAGAATCGACTTCGGCGTCGGAAGCCCACGAAGAATCGACACGTTCCCAAGAATCCGCGCCCCGCGAAGAAGCCGCTCCAACCCAGGAATCCGCGCCGGCACAGGAATCGGCTCCAGTACAGGAATCGTCTCCTCCCGTCGTATCGGGAGGCTCGTGACGACGGTTACCGCACCGATATCGCGGGCGAGCTGGGAAGCGCTCGGCACAAGCGTGGAGCTTGTCGTGACAGACGGCGACGCGCTCGCACAGGCGCGCGCGATCGTGGAGGGCGAGCTCGACGCAATCGACCGCGCGTGCAGCCGCTTCCGCGAGGACTCCGAGCTCACCCGTGTGAACGCTCGCGCGGGGCGCACCGTGGAGACCAACCCCCTGTTGATCGAGGCGGTCGAGGTGGCGTTGCGCGCCGCGGAGATCACCGATGGAGACGTCGACCCCACCGTGGGCATGGCGCTGAAGCTGGCGGGGTATGACCGCGACTGGCGCCTGCTCGCCCGTCCCCCGGTGCCGGGACACCCGCCCGCGGCTGTAGAGAGCCACAACGGCGACACGTCGTCGAGCGACGTGCTGTCCAGGCGTCTTCGAGTGTCCGCAAGCATCCGCCCCGGCTGGCAAGCCGTCGAGCTCGACCGCGATCGCGCCACACTGCGGATTCCCGTAGGCGTGAAGCTCGACCTCGGCGCCACCGCCAAGGCATGGGCCGCCGACCGTGCGGGCCGAGCCGTTCACGTCGCGACGGGCTGTAGCGTGCTCGTGAGCCTCGGCGGCGACATATCTACCGCCGGAGAGAGCCCCGAGCAGGGTTGGCGTATCCACGTCACCGACGATCACCGCAGCGGCCCCGACGCCCCCGGCCAGACAGATCGCGATCCAAAACGGAGGTCTTGCCACTTCAAGCACGACAGTCAGACAGTGGCGGCAAGAGAGCCGCACGATGCATCACATCATTGACCCATCCACGGGCGCCCCGGCGGAGGGGCGGTGGCGTACGGTAAGCGTGGCGGCAATCGACTGCGTGGACGCCAACGTCGCCGCGACCGCCGCGATTGTGCGCGGATCGCGCGCCCCAGAGTGGCTGGTCGAGCTCGGACTACCGGCACGACTGGTGGCCCACGACGGCGAGGTGCTCACGGTCGGATCGTGGCCAACCGAAGGCGAGATCTCGTGAATACGGTCATCGCAGCGGCGGGCCCGAGCGCTTATTGGTACCTCACGCGCTCCAGCGGCACGGTGGCGCTCGTGCTGCTCACGCTTGCGCTCGTGCTCGGGATCGTGGACGTGGGACGGTGGAGCACACAGGGGTGGCCGCGTTTCGTGATCGACTCGCTGCACCGCAACGCCTCGCTGCTCGCGCTGGCTTTCCTCGGGCTTCACATCCTCACCGCTGTACTGGACAGCTTCGCTCCGATCTCGCTCGTCAACTCGGTGATCCCCTTCACAGGCTCCTACCGACCCTTTTGGTTGGGCTTGGGCGCGCTCTCCTTCGACCTGATGCTCGCAGTGATCCTCACGAGCCTGCTGCGCCGGCGCATGGGCCACTCGACCTGGAGGGCGGTCCACTGGCTCTCCTACGCGAGTTGGCCGATCGCCCTGCTGCACGGGCTCGGAACCGGCAGCGACGTGAAAAGCACCTGGCTCTTGGCGATCAGCATCGGGTGCTTGGTCGCAACGGTTGCTGCGGTGCTGGTGCGCATATCACTGGGTTGGCCCGACCGCCTCGCACAGCGCGGCGCGGCGCTCGGCGGGGCGGCGGTGTTCACGCTCGGGTTGCTCCTGTGGCTGCCGAGCGGACCGCTCGGCAAAGAATGGGCACGACGGTCGGGTACACCGTCGAATCTGCTCCCCCACTCTTCAAGCCACGCCTCCTCCTCCTCGAACGCCACGGAAGCAAATCGATGACGGTAAACGAGCGCATACATGCTCCCGAGCTTGATCTGGTAACCGGCGATAGCGCGGGCAAGTCCGGGCTTCCCCGCCTGCTTGAGGGAGTGCCCGCCCAGGGCGCCATGAGCTTGGACAAGCACCTCGAAATCCATGGCGAACTACCCACCGCCAGGCGCCGCGACCGGCGCGGAGTAGGGGCGCTGATCGACCACATCGAGCAGGCGGGGCTCGGCGGTCGCGGTGGCGCCGGCTTCCCGATGGCCAGGAAGATGCGCACGGTGGTAGGCGGTGGGGGCAAGCCGATCGTGGTGGTGAACGCCACCGAGGGGGAGCCCGCGAGCCTGAAGGACCGCACGCTGCTCGAGACCCTCCCCCATCTCGTGCTCGACGGCACCGCGCTCGCCGCCCGCGCGATCGGGGCGGATGAGGCGATCGTGTGCGTGTGCGAGTCGGCAGGGGTTGGATATGAGCGTGCGGAGCGAGCGATCGCCGAACGTGACCGCATGCCCGGACACTGGCCACGGATCGTGCTCACCGCCGCCCCCGAGGGGTACGTGGTAGGACAGGAGTCGGCGCTCGTAAACCACCTCAACGGTGGTCCCGCCAAGCCCACGTTCACGCCGCCGATGCCCTTCGAGCGAGGAGTACGCCGCCACCCAACACTGGTCAACAACGCCGAGACGCTCGCCCACGTGGCGTTGATCGCGCGCCACGGCCCGCGCTGGTTTCGCCAGCTCGGGCTCGATGACCAGCCTGGATCGACGCTCGTGACATTGTCAGGCCCACTCGCTCTACCCGGGTGTGTATGAGGTCGAGTTCGGGGCTTCGCTGTCCTCGCTCGTGGAAGCCGCCGGTGGGACCACCACGCGCGTGCGCGCGGCTCTCTTCGGTGGTTATGCTGGTGCGTGGGTTGACGGTCGTGAGCTATCGCGCATAGCGCTCTCGACCGCCCATCTCGCCCCATATGGGGCTTCGCTCGGCGCGGGGGTGGTGCTACTGCTCTCAGATGACGCGTGTCCCGTGGCCGAGACCGCGCGCGTGACACGCTGGCTTGCCGATCAGAGCGCAGGCCAGTGCGGCCCGTGCGTGCACGGCCTCGACGCGCTCGCCGGGACACTCGAGCAGATCGCCCTCGGCGTCCACGCCAACCACACCACCGACCGTGTGGAGCAGCTCGCGGGGCTGGTTGGCCGCCGCGGCGCCTGCGGCCACCCCGATGGCACGGTGCGCTTTGCGATGAGCGCGATGGAGGTGTTCGCCGAGGAGCTCGCCGACCACGCTCGCCACGGAAGGTGCGACGCGTGCGCGCGTCCCTCCGAGCTGCCCCTCCCCATCCGCCTGTCCCAAGCCGGGGGTGGCGCCCGATCCACCCCGGCTCATTGATCTATGGCGGAAAAAGTACGCGTAAACCCCATCACCTGCGAGGCGCATGGCATGTGCGCCGAGCTGCTCCCCGAGCGGATCACCCTCGACGAGTGGGGATACCCGATCGTCGACGACAGCCCGCTCTCGCCCGAGCTGGCATCCCACGCACAACGCGCCGCGCTCGCCTGCCCCACTTTCGCTTTGCTCGTCGAGCGCGAACGCCGGCGCTGATCTGCGCCAAGACACGCGCGCAGCGGGTCACCTATATGGCGCCCAAGTGCACTGCCGCCAGGCCCGCCCAGCGTCCGTAAGGCGCAAAGCACGAACGAACATCCTCTTCTGTGGCCCGCACGCGCGGATCGCCCCCACTGAGCCTCCGCCCGACATGCTTGAGCAACCCAAGATCGCCGGCGGGCAACTGGTCGTGGCGGCCTTGACCGCACAACGCGAGCATCTCGACTGTCCACGGCCCGATGCCGGGGATAGCGTGCAATCTCGCCCACGCTCGCTCGTGGTCGGTGTCGTGAAGATCCACCCGCCCGCTCGCCACCTCGCGCGATACCCGCACCAGCAGGCGGGCCCGTGTTTCGGAGAGGTCGAGCGACTCGAGGCGCGCCGGCGCCGCATCAGCAAGTGTCGTGGGCGGGGGCACGTCGCGCAGCGTGCCCTCTCGGCCATCCCATCCCTCGCCTTGCGGCCCGAAAGCTCTCACGATGCGCCGTTGGATCGCAGCGGCACGCTCGAACTCGATCAGCTGCTCGCATATGGCCCACGCGAGCGCCTCGAAGGGCTCGGGCCTACGCCTCACGCGCAGCCACGGCCTGCTGCGCACCGACCGTCCGATCTGCGGGTCGTGCGCGAACTCCTCGTAGAAGGCACTCAGGTCGTCGTCCACCCCGAGCGCGAAGCGCATCCGCTCGATCCCGTGTTGCGCGGCCTCGGGAGTGCAGGCCCTCGCGCCAAACATCACCGCGTCGGGAGCCGTCTGGGCGATACGCACCACCACGGGCTCCTCGCCATAGTGGAGGAGCCTTTCCAGCACACTCCCACGACGGCGCAACACACCGTCCACACCCCCAACGAGCGGCAGGCGATAGGGCGAGCGAGGAGCTACCTCCACACGCAGCTCACGAACACCGCGGGTCGTCGCGGGTATCCGATCTCGCCGCAAATCGCATGCGCGCGCCTCGTGCGCTGGAAGAGCGCTCCGGGCGGCGGGCCTCAACGGCCCTTGGCGGGCGACCCGAGCAGGTGGACATCCACGAGCAGCGAGCGTGAGCTGACGATCTCCATGAGCTCTCCGGCGGCGCGCTTGCGACGGGTGAGGCGACGAGGAGCCCTGGTGGCGAGCGCTCGCTGATGGCGTCTGCCCAGCACTCCAACCACCACCGCCCCCGCCACGAACCCTCCGGCGGCGACCGCCGCCGTCTGCACGGCCGGCGCGACGGAGCGGGGGGCGAGCGCGAGCAGCTTGGGCTCAGTCACGAGCACCGGAAGGGCGTCGACCTCCTCCGTATCGCTCCTCTCGATCACTGGGCTCAGTGTAAAGGGCGCGTCAGACCACAACGCCGGTTTCCCTGCCCGGGGGATGAAGCTAGGACGAGGAGGCTGTCTGGAGCACGCGCTCGTACACCCGGTAGCGCTTGACCACCTTGCCGCCCATCGCTTCCATGCCGCGGTTCATGGCGGTGTTGGTCTCGAGGATCCAACCCATCTCCCCACCCTTCTGCCGACGGGCTTCGGCGGCGTCGAAGTGCTCCTCATACAGCTTGGCGGCGACCCCAGTGTGCTGGTATTCGGGCTTGACCCCGAGAAAGCCCACCCGCACGCGATCCATGATGCGGCCCTTTCGCAGGAAGTGCCACCAACCCAGCGGGAACAGTTTGCCTTTCATCTTTTCCAGCGCCTGGTTGAGGTCGGGGACTGTGATCGCCATCCCTACCACCTCGCCGGTGTCTTCCCGCTCGGCGATCATGAACCAGTGCTTGTCAAAGGCCAGATGGAGCTCCTGCGCTAGCGCATCCAGGTCCTTCTTCGAGTACGGAACGAAGTCCCAGTTTTTCGACCACGCGGAGTTGTAGACCTCGGCGAAGGCATCGAGATCTTTACGTAGCTGACGACGACGCATGGGGCGCACACGGATGCCATGCTCGGATTGCACCTTCTCCGCGAGCTCCCATATGACAGGCATCACCTTGTCGCGGTTGGTCACCTCCAGGTTCCACATCAAGAGGTCCATCGCCTTGGTCATCCCCGCCTGCTCTACACGTTGCTGGTAGTAGGGGGGGTGCCACGGCTGAAGGATCATCGGGCGCAGATCGAACCCCTCGATCAATATGCCGCTCTCGTCGTTCATCGCGAAGTCGGCTGGTCCCACCATGCGCTCCTTGCCACGCTCGCGCAACCAAGCCTCAGCGGCGGCGAGCAGCTCCTGGAGCACCTCCTGGTCGTCCTCGAACTCGAGGAACCCGAACCAGCCCCAATTCTTCTTCTGGTAGTCGTCGAACGCGTGGTTCACCTGGGCGGTGATCCTTCCTACCACGCGTCCCTCGCGCCAGGCCAGGAAGTACTCGGCTTCCCCGTGCGTGAAGAAGGCGTTCATTTTGCGGTTCAGGAACAACCGCCGCTCGATCTTCAGCGGAGGGACCCACAGGGGGTGGTTAGAGTGCAGGCGGAACGGGAGGTCGATGAACGCTTTCAGGTCGCTCCGGCCTGAGACCTCCTTGACGCTGACCGCCATAGAACCGGGACCCTATATGCACACATCGACGGACGTATTCGCCAAGGTTCACGGCCACGAGCGCGAGGAGCTCCTGCTGGCGGCGCGCGAGGCCGGCCTGATGCCCTACTTTCGCACCGTCGAGTCGCCCGCGATGCCCGTCGTGGAGATGGAGGGGGCGCCGCGGATCATGCTCGCCTCCAACAACTACCTGGGGCTCACCGGCGACGAGCGCGTGATGGGGGGCGCCCGCGACGCCCTGGCGCGCTACGGCACCGGGCTCACCGGGTCGCGGCTGCTGAACGGCACCACCCCCCTGCACCTCGAGCTCGAGCGGGAGATCGCCGAGTGGATGGGGGCGGACGACGCGCTCGTGTTCACCACCGGCCACCAGGCCAACGTGGGCACGCTGGGGACAATCCTCGACGCGAAAGACACCGTGATCGTGGATTCCGCCGACCACGCCTCGATCCTCGACGGCGTTCTGCTCTCCAAGGCGAAGATGCGCCCCTTCAGGCATAACCGAATGGACAAGCTGGAGCGCTCGCTCCAGCGCGCCGAGGAGGACGGCGGGGGCGTGCTGGTGGTGGTGGACGGGGTGTTCTCGATGGAGGGGGACGTGGCGCCACTCGTGGACATTGTGGAGCTGTGCGAGCGGTATGGGGCGCGGTTGATGGTGGACGAGGCGCACGGAGCGGGAGTGCTCGGCGCGCGTGGGGCGGGCGCGTCGGAGCTGCTCGGGGTGGAGGGCCGGGTGGACCTGCGCATGGGGACCTTCTCGAAGTCGCTCGCCGCGTGCGGGGGGTTCGTGGCGGGTCCCGCAGATGTGATCGACTACCTGCGTATCTCGAGCCGCGCGTTCCTGTTCACCGCCTCGGCGGTCCCCGCGGCGCTCGGGGCAGCGCTCTCGGCGCTGCGCATCATCCGCTCACCCGAAGGCCAGGCGCTCCTCGCGGAGGTCCTCGACAACGCGCGGTATCTCGCCGACGGGCTCACCACGCTCGGGTACCGCACCCTGAGAGGGGAGCCGGTGCGCACCTCCCCGCGACCGGAGAGCCCGGTGGAGAGCATCGTCACGCCGATCGTCCCGGTGCTCGTGGGCGACGACTGGAAGGCTGCGCTACTCTGGCGCGCGCTCTATGACGGTGGCGTTTTCACCAACTGCGCGCTCCATCCGGCAGTGCCTCCGGGAGGGGCGCTGTTGCGCACGAGCGTGATGGCCACTCACGATCGCCCCACGCTCGATCGCGCACTCGAGGTGTTCGCGACGGTGAAGCGCGAGTTCGAGGCCGAGCACGGCCCGCTCCCTTCACCGGACGACAGCTGAGCCGAGCGCTTCGATTGGCCGGGATGGCGTAGAGGGAGCCGAGCGCTTGTCCATTTCTTCACAAGCCAAAACAAGTTGAAAAAAGCCCGCTTCTAGCGAACGTTTGAGGCAAAAGCTGTTGACCGCGGGCCCCTGGCCGGCTAGCTTCTCAAGACGCAACGCACGACCGTCCGAGACTCGCCTATAAGCAACCGGTAGAGGGGTGCCGGAAGCTTTCACGACAGGCCTCGTGAAGGAGAGTCATGGATGCTCGGGCGGCGCCTACTCGTCAACCAGCCAAATATGTCGCTCGCCGCGGGGGTACCGCGGGAGCGGCGGGGAGTGAGCACCCATGAACGCGACAGCGACCATTGCCCCTGCCGGCCCACAGCACATGCGCGCGCTCGAACGCGCCAACAAGGTGAGGCTTGCCCGCGCCGATCTCAAGCGCCGCATCGCAAGCGGTGACGTGAGCGTCGCGGAGGTGATCCTCGAGTGTCCGTGGGAGGCCGACAGCATGGCTGTCGCCGACCTGCTGACAAGCCAGCGCCGGTGGGGTCAGACTCGCTGCCGCAAGTTCCTCTCGCAGATCCCGATGTCCGAGCAGAAGACGGTGGGGTCGATGACCGAGCGTCAGCGCCGCACACTCGCGGCAATGCTAACGGCGACGGGGCCCGTGACGATCCAGAGCCCGTGGGTGACGGCGCGGAGGCTCCAGTCTGGGTCCTCGGCGGCGAGCAGCGCGGTGAGGGTCTGACGCAGCTACGGGCAGCCGGAGGAGAGCTTCACCTGCCACCAGCCGGCGAGCATCCCGATGAGGCCCAAACGGGGACGCACCTCCCACACCCCGCAGTGCCCGTCGCCGAGGTCGGCGACGGGGACGCGCGCGAACTTGTAGCGCCCAGGTTCCAACTTCATTCGCTTGAGCAACTCGCGGGAGCGGCGCTCCAGCGCGACGCGCTCGGTCACCTGGCTGTGAACCTCGCCCACCCGTAGCGCGAGCCGATCGCGTAGGCGCTCGAGCTCGGCAAGGGTGAGCAGGCGTGGACCGCTGAAGCTCTCCCCCGCGGAATCGCCTGGCGAGATGTGGGGGAACTTGTGGGCCACAAGCCCGGAGAGCTCACGCTCGAGCTTGCTCACCTGAGCTCTGAGCGCCTCGCGCGCCGCAAGTTCGGCGTCTTGGGCGACAACCTCGCCATAGGTGACGCGCTCGCCGAAAACACCCCCGAGGTCGGGTCGTGCGACGGTGAGCTGCTCGAGATGGGCCATACGTTGCTCCTCCCGCTAAAAGACACAAGCGATGTTAGCTGGCGGAGGAGCCGCGGTAAAGGCGCCGCTGCGGGATTTCGCGGTCGACGTGTAACGCTCTGAGGCCGGGACGGCAACTACTGATTGTGAGCCTCTTGGCTGGGGAGAGCACAGAGCGCAGCGCGGAGAGTCCCAACAGTGGTCTGCTGAGGGACTTCGAGCGCCTGTACAGATCGCAGGTGAGGTCGGTTACGGCGTACTTCGCACGGCGTAGCCGTGACCCGCAGACGGTGGCGGACCTGACCGCCGACACATTCCTCGAGGCGATGCGGTCGTTCGCGTCGTTCGATCCCCGTCGTGGGAACGTGCGGCCGTGGCTGTTCGCCATCGCCAGGCATGTGTATGCACGGCACAGCGAGCGTGGGACCCGTGAGCGGGACGCGGCTGCACGGCATGCCGGCAGCCGTTCGCTCGACCCCGACGAGACGGAGGAGCTCGAGCAACGGATCGATGCGGCACGAAGAGGCCGCGAGATCGTGGAACGCCTCGGTGCGCTCCCACCGCTCGACCGAGAGGCGATCGAGCTCGTGGACCTGGCGGAACTGACGCCCAAGGAAGCGGCGAAGGTGCTCGGAGTGTCCTCAGGTGGCTTGCGCGTACGGCTATCCCGGGCGAGAGCCCGGCTGAGAAAGGAGCACGGGATCAATGTCTAGGTTCGAGGATCGCCTGTGGTCGGAGCTTGTGCTCGACCACGGGCCACAACTCGCGACGATGACGCGAGTAGAGGTTGCGCATCGCTCGCGGCGAGGTCCGGTCGCGATCGGAGCGGTGGCGCTGGCGGGAACGATCGCGGCCGTGGCGTTGACCGCCACCACCGGGACGAGCCCGTCTGTCGCCTACGCGGTGTCGCAGAGCTCGGATGGGACGGTGAGCGTGACACTCAACGAACTCATTGGTGTGGCTGGCGCAAATCAGCAGCTCGCCAAGCTACATGTGAAAGTGAAGGTCGCGATCGTGGAAGCCGGTTGCACGGCGAAAGGTCAGATCGTGTTGATCCCGCCAACGATTGTTTCCAACCTCGTGCGTCCTTCGAAACAGGGCTTTACGATCCAGCCAAGCCTCATCCCACAGGGCGACACGCTGGTCATTTCCGCCAAGCAAATCGGGACAGCCGTGGGAACGAGTTATGGGTTCTTCCGCAATCCCGCCCCGTCGTGCGTTGGCGTAGGTGACAGTCATGTCGGATGATCCGCGTCGTGGGGCAGCCACCAAGGCGACTGACACAAAGATCGTCACATCGGAGGTTCGCAGGCCGGTGGTAGCGGCATCGACCTGGCGAACATGGGTGATCCTCTTGGAGCGGGCCGACGACGAAGCGTGGCCCGTGTCGCCGGCGGTCGACAGAGACGGAGATCGTACGGCTTTCTAGCTTGAATGCGTCATAACCCCTGCTGGTAGTGTTCGACCCACCGGCCAGGTTCTGTTGTTTAGTCACCACAAACGGTAGTCGTTTGCCGGTGTCCAACGATTTGGCCGGTCAAGGCACTTTGATGACCGCAACGAAGGGGGTTTTGATGCATCGTGCACAAGGCATCGTGCGGGGGATCGCCAGTCCACGTGTGATCGTGGGACTGGCAGTGACGATAGCCGTCGCGGCGACGGTTGCAGTTTTGCTGGATGAGAACGGTTCGACCGCGAGAGCGAACGAAGCGTCTGAATACGCGGCCTACCCGGCCCTGGAAAGTAACGCTCCAACGGGGCTCCCACTGGTGAGCTCGCGTAGCGCCTCCCATGAAACGGGCGCAAGCGGGCCGACGTGGCCGATGGAGGCGCCTGAAGGGATACAACCCGGCTGGCCGGTCGCGGCCTCGATTCGCCCCGTGGGAGTTGGGGATCCGGGAGTGTCGGTGTGGATCGCCAAGTCGATGGGCGGGGGAATATGTGTGCTGCTGTGGGCACATCAACCCGCAGACAGCGTCCCGGCGATCGCATCCAGTTGCTCGACAAGCTCGGAAGAACTCGGTAGGGGTGCGACGACCCAGTTTTCCCAACTCCCCGACTCGCCCGGAAAGGTTTACGTGGCGGGCGTGGTACCGAGCAGCGTCGGTTCTGTGAAGGTGACCCTCGCCGACCGTAAGACGACCACAGTCGGCGTGACCGACAATGCGTGGGCGCTAGAGACCGAAGGCGAGCCCCAAGGCTACCAGTCAATTCCGGTGGGAGGATGAAAATGCGCAAGCGAATCACTGCGCTGGTCGCAGCCGTCGCATGCTTCGGCGCCTTCGGGGTGACCGGGGCCCAGGCCGTCGAATATGTGAATCACGTGAAAGTGGAAGGCGGCGCGAACTATTTCGGGCCTTACGTGTTGCTCTATATCGCGCAGACTGCCCCCTACGGGACGGCGATCGGGTGTGCCGGGGTTCGGGGGGTCGGGCTCAAC
The DNA here is from genome assembly GCA_963702905.1 of uncultured Solirubrobacterales bacterium. Lineage (GTDB taxonomy): Bacteria > Actinomycetota > Thermoleophilia > Solirubrobacterales > Solirubrobacteraceae > Palsa-744. Next base: position 1,693,521 of record OY969769.1, on the reverse strand, counting down.
TGCCCACAGAACTCAGGGGAAATAGGAAGCATCACCCTGCCTTTTGATGTCGAAGCCGAACCCTACATTCACAATCACGCAACTTTCACCAGTTACTTCAACGGGTATTACTACAAATAGTCGCGTGATCTAGATGGGCGCCCAGTGGCTATCGCTGCTGGGCGCCCGCTCTTTCAAGGTCCAGTTTTGCGTCTGGCGTAACCCCCTACCTACCGGCCGGCCTGGGTAAGTGCGGAGCGGCACGCCCACAGCGTCTCTTCTACGTGAAGCGCAGGCACCCCTGCCACCTGGACCGCATAGAGCGAGAGCCGACGCGTGGAAGACGTGGGTACGTGCGCAGGCGAGGGATTGTCGAACAAGATCGCAAGCGGGTTGTCGGCGTCGGCGACAACGAGCCTACCCGCTCCCAGGGAGGGGCCTTCACTGCCGCTGCCGAGTCGCTCACCGGTGCGAGTGAGGCGGATGCCGAGCGGACCATTGATGGTGTCAGCATCGAGCGCCCACACAGGCACCGCCGTGTCGATGAGACCTAGGGTGAGCACGTCAGGGAGCAGCCCTTCGGAGAGAAAGCCACCGTCGAGCATCCGCTCGAGCACCGCCGCCTCGATGGGGGTGCGCGTTACATCTGGGTCGAACCCGATGTGGCGGAAGAACACGCGATAGGCGGCAGGAACAGCCTCCTGGCGCACGTTCACCGCACGCGCCCCGCGCCAGCGGTTGGAGAGATCGCGTAGACGAGCAAGCACGGCGGGGGTGGACTTACCGGTGAGCGAAAGCTCGTGGTTGACCTCCAAGCTGGTGAACATCAAACCGAGACCGGGAAGCTCCCGCTGGACTTCGTGGTCGCACCACCCACGGGTGGGCTCACCATTGGGGGGAGATTCGTCGTGCGTCACGGCGCTTGTGGGCCCGGGGCTTGCGAGGAGGCCGCCAGCCGTTGTACGCGCGTGCGCAGCGTGTTCAGTGGCGCTCTGCTCAAGAGAGGAGCGCTTTGGAGCGTTCCGCCGGGGCGGACGAATGTGATTTGGGGACAGACTGATCATCGTGTAGAGACCTCCGAGCCTGCCGTCGGTGTCGACCCCCACGGGGATGGTGAGGTGCTTGGAGCGGACGATACGCGCTACCGAGCCGGCGTTTTCCTTGACAGCCACCGCGGCGAATGCCACATGGGGGTAGAGCGGGGCGAGCTGTTGCAGGTCGTCGAGAACACCCACACAGGAGCCGGCGTCGAAGAACAGCGCGAGCACCACTGGACGGTGTTCGTAGAGTTGGCAGATGTTGAGGATCCCCATCCCGCGCACCAGGCACGCGGGGCGTTTGCCGGCCTCTCCCTCGTCGGCGCGGGTGGCGACGTTCACTTCGCCGGGTGGACCTCCAATCGCGAGCGGCGCGGCGAAGGGAGGTATGGGGTCGCCGGCCTTCAGGCCCGAGGCCTTCTTGTGCGAGCTGAAGGCGGTGTGGAGCGAGAACACCACCACCAGGAGCACGCCGAAGAGCGCGACGTAGCGGCCGTAGCCGCTGTTCATCGCGTGGTGAGGCGGCGTCGCCTCGGCGCGAGCGCCATCAGCGAGCGAGCGCCGTTACGGATGCGAAGCGCAAGCGGCTGCTCCCCCTCGGCGAGCACCACGGCGGCGGGCAACACGACGAGCACACCCACGAGCGACACGGAGAGGTCGACGAGTGTGACAAAGCCGAAGTCGCGGAGCATGGCGATGTCAGAGAGCGTGAGGACTCCAAAGCCTGCGATTGCGGTGACGCCTGAGGCGGCAACGGCGGCGCCCGTGTGGGCGTAGGCCAGGCGCAGCGCCTCCACGGTCGAGCGTCCCGCGGCACGCTCCTGGCGATGACGCTCGGATATGAGCACGGAGAACTCGGTGGAGATAGCGATCACGAGCGCCCCCAGCGTGACCGACATCGGGTTGAGCGGGATGCGCAGCATGAACAGCACCAGCGCCGACCAACCGGTGGCGAGCACGATAGGAGCGAGGGGGACGAGCGCTCGACGGCGGTCGCCCCGGAAGGCGACGAGCAGAATGAGCGCCACCACCGCCAGCGCGACGAGTAGCATGAGCATGCGCCGCCACGGCGACGCAACCTGCGAGCCGGCCTGCGCGGCAAGTACCGAGAGACCCACGAGGCGCGCGCTCACCCCCGCCGGGGGGTGCAGAGACGCTCGCATGCCGTCGATGACCTGTTGTTGCTGCTGTAGCCCCATGAGGCGGATGCCGAAGGCGAGCGTGGCGACATGCCGGTCTGCGCTGATGACGTCTTGGGAGAAGTAGGGGGGGATCGCCGCGAGCAGGCCACGAACGCGCTTCTGGCTGAGCTTCGCGAGCGAGCCTTCGCTCTGGAAGAGATCGGGGAGCGAGAAGGCAGGGCACAGCCGCGCGTGTCCGCAGCCGGAGGAGGGGCTGTAGCCAAAGCGCTTGAGCACAGCGCTCTCGTAGCGGGTCATCCATTCGATCGTGGCGGGCTTGGTGAGCGCGGAGGAGCTCACCATCAGGTCGATCTCGCCGCCCACCCCGGTGGCGCGCTCGAGCGCCGTGAGGTTGTGCAGCGAGGAGAGGCTCTGGGGAGCAAGCTTGGCGATGTCGGTTTGGACGTGCGTTTGCGTGTCGAGCCCCCACCCGAGCACCGCCAATGCGAGCCCGATCGAAAGCACCCTTCCGGGCCGGCGCACGGAGACGTCGAGCGCGAGGCGCGACACGAGCCGGGTGAAGGCGTTGTTTGTGAGGATCTCCCGCGCACCCTGCCACGCTGGGTCGAGCCGGCGATGGAGGCGTGGGTATGCGCGATCAGGGGTGACTCGCGCGCGCACGCGAACATAGGCTTTCTTCGCGCGCGCGCGCGAGTCACCCCCCAACGGAGATACCCCACCCTCCCCCCTCGCGGCGAGCACCATCGCCGCCGATCCGGCTGTGAGCGCACAGAGGAACGCCAGCGCGACGCCCACCACCAGCAGCAGTCCGAAGCCGCGCACCATGGGCACCGGGGAGAGCATCAACACGAGCAGCCCACCCACGCTGGCGAGTGCGGCGGTGGCGATCGCCGGGGCGCCCTCCGTCGCGGCGTGGCGCACCGCGTCGAGCGTGCCTACGGCGCCCGCGGCGTGGGCCTCGTGGATACGCGACTGGAACTGGATCGCGTAGTCGACCGAGAGGCCTATGAGCACCGGGAGCACCGCGACCGAGGCCATCGTGAGCGACGCGCCCGACAGCGCGAGCGCTCCGAACGTGAGCGCGGCGGCGAGCAATGCGATGCCGAGTGGAAGCAGACGCGGGCGGCCCTTGAAGATGAGCGAGAGCACGACTGCCATCACGAGCAGCACAGCAACGAGAAGCAGCTCGATCGAGCGGGTTATGGAGCCGGTGAGGTCGTCGACGATTACGGGCTCGCCGGTGACCAGGTAGCTGCCGCCGTTCTGGAGGCGCCACTGGGGCATGGCTACCGCCTGGCGGATCAAGTCGATCGCGTGTGAGCGCTGCGCTTCTGAGAGGCCGGCCTTCAGGCGCACCGACACGAGCGCCGAGGTGCGGCTTGGGAAGAGGTAGGCGAAGCGCTGCTTGGGGGTGCCGGAGGGCTTGGAGGAATCGAATACCACCGTGGAGACGAAGCCGTGGTCGTCAAGCGTCGGCGGTTTGTTGAGGCCGTAACGAATCGCGAGCGCGCTGACTTCCGCGGCAAAGCCCGCCATCGTGGCCTTGCGCGCAGACTCGCCGAGCGTGGTGGCTTCCGGCGCTGGGAGACCCCGGGCGATGGCTCTGGCGTAGACGGTCTTCTGCGCGCGCTTGGCTTCGGCTTCGGCCTGCGCGCTCCTCGACGTGAGCGTCTGGTCGATTTGGACGGCGGCCTCGTTGAGGAAGGTGCCCGGGCCGAACACCACCTTCACCGCTTTGGCGCGAGTGAGCCTGCCACACGGACCGCCGGCTCCCCCCTCATGTGTGAGCGCGGAGGCGGGGACGTTGCCCGAGAGGCACCCCTCCAGTCCGACCAGACGATCGATGTCGGAGGAGAGCACAAGCTTGCGGAGGTCGCCCTTGATCAGCACCTCGACTGGCTCTTCCCCGAACCGCGAATAGAAGCTCTGGGTGCTTTTGTAGGCGGAGCTCGAGCGCCCGACCAGCGTGTCGGTGGCAGCGGTGGGGCGCAGGCCAAGCGCCGCGACGGCGCAGCCAACGCCGAGCGCGGCGAGCAAGCCAAGCGTGAGCAGCGATTTGCGCGCCGCACCCAGTGCCAAACCCGAGAAAACCCTCCCTGAGGTCACGTAAGGAGGCTAGCGCTGCGTCCGGTGGCTACGCGCCGGACGGCAGCGGCTACTCCATTCCAAGCGGACCCTGAGACTCGCCCGAGAGGAACTGGCGGACAAACGCGTTCTCGGACTCGAACAGCTCGGCGGCGGGACCGGATTCCACGATGCGCCCACGCCACAGCACCGAGATGTGCTCGGCGACGCGACGGGCGGACATGATGTCATGGGTGATCACCACGTAGGTGCCACCGTTCTCTTCGTGGACCTCTTTGATGAGTTCGCACAGGAGCGCGGTGCGCACCGGGTCAAGGCCGGAGTCGGGCTCGTCGAACAGCACGATCTCCGGGTCGAGCACGAGCGAGCGGGCAAAACCGGCGCGCTTGCGCATGCCCCCCGAGAGCTCGTTGGGCATCTTCTCGCCCGCGTCGCCGAGACCGACCTCGCGCATGCGCCGGCGGACGATCTCGGCGATCTCCTCGTCGCCCTTCTCGGTGTGCTGGCGCAGCGGGAAGGCGATGTTGTCGTAAAGGTTCATGGAACCGAAGAGGGCGCCATCCTGGAAGAGCACGCCAAACTTCTTGCGGATCTCGAACAGCTCGGCGTCTGGGAGGCTGGGGATCGAGCGGCCCTGCACGATCACATCGCCCTCGTCGGGGTAGAGCAGCCCGACGATATGCTTGATGCAAACCGACTTACCCGTGCCCGAGGGGCCGATGATCATCGAGATCTGGCCTTCCGGCAGGCTCATGTCGAGGCCACGCAGCACGTGGTTGGAGCCGAACGACTTGTGGACACCTACGAACTCGATCGCGTCGGGCACGCCGGTGGGGCGGTTCTGGCCGGAGTGGAACTCGAACTCGGTGCCCCCCCCGCCCCCGCGCTCCACTGGAGCTGCCTCTTGCTCGTCCGTGGACACAGCTCACCCCCCGATTGGGGCTTTCGGGTTGGCGCCCCAGAAGACCTGGGTGCCGACCATTCCGATCAAGTGCACCAAGATTATGTTCAAGACCATTGACTTCGCGGTGGCGGTGCCGACACCTACAGGCCCACCACTGGCGTTGTAGCCGTAGTAACAGCCCACGAGCACGATCGCGGTGGCCATGAACATGGCCTTGATGAGGCTGTACATGAAGTCGGGTGGATTTTGGAACTGCCAGAAGATCAGGAAGTAGCCACCCGCGGAGACCGTGGCGACCTGCTGCACCACGGCGATGTAGGAAGCCAGGAAGGCCGCGCCAACGCCGGCGAGGTACATGAACGGGAGCACCACCCACGCGGCGAGCAGACGGGTGGCACAGAGGAAGGTGAGCGAGTCGATCCCCATCACCTCGAGCGCGTCGATCTCGTCGGAGATACGCATGGCACCCAGCTCGGCAACGATGCCGGTGCCGACCTTGGCGGCCATCATGTAGCCGAAGGCGTAGGGGATGATCTCGCGCAGGTCACACCATGCGGTGAACACGCCCGCGTAGGCGGGGGCGCCCTGGGCCTCGAGGAAGTAGGCGCCCTCGATTCCGCACTCGAGCCCCAGCACGAACATCAGCGACCAGATGATGAGCGTGGAGGAGACGATCAAGATGCCCGACTGGCGCAGGCCCTCGCCAAAGAAGCGAAAGACACGCAGACCCCACACGTCGCGCACGATGTTGCCTGAGAAGCGGCCGATCTCGCCTGTCGCGGCGAGCCATTCGCGCGGAGTGACGAGCAGTTCGCTTTGGGTGCTCACTTGATTACCAAGATATTCGGGTGTGTGGCGAGCAGCGTCTGGGTGTAGACGTAGTCGAAGGAGAAGATCGCAAGGAAGGTGATGACGACCGCTTGGTTGACCGCGCGCCCCACGCCCTCAGCGCCGCCGGAGGCGGTCATGCCCTTGTAGCAGCAGACGATCGCGATGATGGCGCCGAAGATGGTGGTCTTCAGCGCCGAGCCCCACAGGTCGGTAGTGGAGGCGTTGGCGAACAGCGTGTCCCAGAAGGGGCCGAGCGGCTGGCCGTTGACGAGCTCGGCCAGAATGCCACCGAACAGGCCGAAGAGGATCGCGTAGACGTTGAAGAGCCCCGTCACGAGCATCAGCGCGAGGAAGCGGGGGACCACAAGGTTCTTGACCGGGTCGACGCCGAGCACCTGCAGCGCGTCGAGCTCCTCGCGGATCTTGCGGGCGCCCAGGTCGGCGGTGATGGCTGTGCCTGCTACTCCGGCAAGCACGATGGCGGTCACGTTGGGGCCGATCTCGCGGATGGCGGCGAGCACGAAGATCCCGCCGAGACGATCCAGAGCGCCGAAGATCGTGAGGAAGTTCGCTGCCTGTAGGCCGGGCGCTGCGTAACAGATGGCGACCGTGGAGATGAGCAGCGGGAACCAGCAGAGGCGCAGGGCGAAGAGGAACTGCGAGACGAACTCGCCCCCGTACGGGTAGGGGGGCCTCAGGGCAGAGGAGATCGTCCTGCCGGCCAGGATCATCATGTCCCCTATTTCCTCAAGCAGGTTCCTGGTAGGCAGGAAAGCCCGCTCAGCAGCGCTGCGAACCATCTCGATACCCCTCCTCAGGCGAGGATCGTGAACGCGTGCTCAACTCTACGTCATCCGCAGGCCGGACGCCACTGGCATAGTACGAGCGCGACGACGACAGCACGAAGGTGGTAGGGGCCGGAGGTGGCGCCATCCGCATTGATATCGTGGCCGGCGCTGTGGGGATGGGAAAGCTGCTTCCGGTCGGATCGCTCGCTGTGTGCGGCGCGCTCATGGGCGTGCTCGTTAGCGGGTGCGGCGAAGCGACACGTAATGCGCGCGAAACCGCGGCCACCTACAAGGTGGAAATCGTGAAGGCACGCTTCTCTGCCAAGCAGGAGATCGCCCGCGACACCAAGCTCGCACTTGTAGTGCGCAACTCCGGGAGCGCCACCATCCCCAACGTAGCGGTGACCCTGGACTCGCTCAGCTATGCAAGCAACTACCCCCACCTGTCGGCCAACCAGCGCCCGGTCTGGGTCGTCAACACTGGTCCCGGAGCGGTGTCGGCGAGGCCCGTGGAAAGCGAGCAGGTCAACCCGCCCGGAGGGGGGGAAACCGCATACGTGAGCACTTGGGCGCTCGGCGCGCTCGCACCCGGCACGAGCAAGGCTTTCGTGTGGAAGGTGACACCAGTCAAGGCGGGCGTGCACAAGGTTCGCTACGCAGTGTCGGCGGGTCTCGACGGGAAGGCGCTAGCACGACTCGAAGGTGGTGGCTTGGCGGCTGGGAAGTTCGTCGTTGCGGTGGCACCAGCGCCTCCCCCCACGCATGTGAACCCGGAAACAGGCCGTGTCGTGCCTGGGCGCAACCCGGTGCCGGTAACGCCCCAGCCCGCGGCTCCGTAGGAGTCCCTTGCGGCCGTTTGGCCGGGTGTCGAAAGAAATCAGGCGAGCTTTCGCCACTTGAGCGACACTCGAGCGCGCGCTGAGGGCTACGATGCGATTCAGTCCAATGCCAAGCAGCCAAAGGTCCGGAGGGGAAGCTGCCCGGACCGCAAAGAACTTGACCAGGAGGAATCGAGCCCACTCATGCCAAGGACCCGCCAGACGAACGTGACAGCCGCGCAGTGGAGCGCCAACGGGAGCGCACTCGGCTCGATGGACCTCACCCTTCCCGGCAACCAGATCTTCGCGTCGAACGTTTTCAGCGTGGCGGTGCAACGCCGCCGCCTGCCCAAGCACGTGTTCAAGGCGCTGCAGCGCACGCTCGAGCGGGGTGAGGCGCTCGACACGACGCTCGCCGACGCGGTGGCACAGGCGATGAAGGAATGGGCGATGGAGAAGGGCGCCACCCACTACACCCACTGGTTCCAGCCGCTCACGGGATCAACCGCCGAGAAGCACGACTCCTTCTACGGTCCCGCCGGCGACGGCACCGCGATCGCCGAGTTCTCCGGCAAGGAGCTGATCCAGGGCGAGCCCGACGCGTCTTCATTCCCCACGGGGGGCATCCGCGCGACCTTTGAGGCCCGTGGGTACACCGCCTGGGATCCAACCTCCCCGGCATTCATCCTCGAGAATCCCAACGGTGCGCTGCTTTGCATCCCCACAGCGTTCACCTCTTGGACGGGCGAGGCGCTCGACAACAAGATCCCGCTGCTGCGCTCGATGGACGCCCTGTCGGGCGCCGCGATGGGTGCGCTCGATCTGCTCGGCACCGACGAGGCTACCCGGGTGTTCACAACGATCGGCTGCGAGCAGGAGTATTTCCTGATCGACGAGCAGTACTACTTCGAGCGTCCTGACCTGCTGACGACGGGGCGCACATTGTTCGGCGCCAAGCCTCCGAAGGGACACGAGCTCGACGACCACTACTTCGGGTCGATCCCGGAGCGCATCCTTGCGTACATGCTCGAGTGCGAGGTCGAGCTGGCAAAGCTCGGAGTGCCGATCAAGACACGTCACAACGAGGTCGCGCCCAACCAGTTCGAGGTGGCACCGATCTTCGAGAACTCCAACGTGGGCGCCGACCACCAGATGCTGACGATGCAGATCCTGCAGAACACCGCGCGCCGCTATGGGCTGATGTGCCTGCTGCACGAGAAGCCATTCGCGGGCGTGAACGGGTCGGGCAAGCACAACAACTGGTCGATGGGTACCGACACGGGCTTGAACCTGCTCGACCCGGGCGACACCCCCGAGGAGAACCTGAAGTTCCTGTTCTTCTGCGCGGCTGTGATCCAGGCTGTGAACAAGCATCAGGCGCTGCTGAGAGCATCGATCGCCAATGCCGGCCAGGATCACAGGCTCGGTGCGAACGAGGCGCCCCCGGCGATCATCTCGATCTTCCTCGGCGCGGACCTCGAGAAGGTGTTCACCGCGATCGAGGCGGGCAAGGTGCAGCCATCCAAGCCCGGGTCATTCCTGGGTCTGGGCACACCAGTCCTGCCACCGCTCCCGCTGCATGGAGGCGACCGCAACAGGACCAGCCCATTCGCGTTCACCGGCAACAAGTTCGAGTTCAGGGCACTTGGGTCCAGCCAGTCCCCGGCGCTGCCAAACACGGTGCTGAACACGATCGTGGCGGAGTCAATCGACGAGCTGACAGACAAGCTCAAGACCGCCCTCAAAGCATCTGGTGCGACGCTCGAGAAGGCTGTCACGAAGGTCGTCAAGGAGGTTTGGTCGGCGAACAAGCAGGTGGTGTTCGACGGCGACGGCTACTCGGAGGAGTGGCACAAGGAGGCCGAGAAGCGTGGGCTTGCAAACCTGCCCACGACGCCCGACGCGCTTCCGTGGCTAGTAGACAAGCAGACGGTGGCGGCCTTCAAGAAGTACAAGGTGCTCTCCAAGCGGGAGCTTGAGTCACGCTATGAGGTGTTCACCGAGCAATACGCGGTGACGCTGAACATCGAGGCCGAGACAGCCGCCTCGATCGCCCGCACGATGATCCTACCGGCGGCGGTGCGACACCTCAACGAGCTGAAGGCCACTGGGCTGGACGAGCTCGTCGCCGAGGTCGAGCCGGTCGTCAAGGAGCTCCACTATGCGCTCGTGAAGCTGGAGGACGCAAACCTCGCCGACAACCAGCCCGATGGCGCCCACAAGTGGGCAAAGTACATGCGCGACACGGTCATCCTCGCGATGGAAGACGTGCGGGAGGTAGCCGACCGGCTGGAGAAGATCGTCGCCGACGATCTGTGGCCGCTGCCGAAGTACTCGGAGATGCTGTTCATCAAGTAGGGACACAAGCGGCCCGCGAGATTTCTCGTGCTCTCGCGGGCCGTGAGCGCCCGTACGCCTGAAAACTGTCGACCGGGGCGAGGCATAGGCTTGCGAGATGGCCACTGAGAACGTGATCCCATCCGAGCGAGAGCCCATGCACGTGGTTCTCAAGTGGTCGGCGGACCTTGAGAGGCAGACGGTTGAGCGACACAGGTCTACAGCCGCCGAGCGAGGATCGGTCTGGTGGGGCCGCTTCGGCACCGGTAAAGCGATCAGCGCTGCGCGGCTGCGAATGCTGCGCGAACAACTCAGCGACGGGACCCCCACCTATGGGTTTCTGTACGGCGGATCGCGAACCGTACGCACCCAGATCCTGGAGATAACAGACGACCCCGACGAGGTCGATGACGATCGACTGCCGGGGTACTACCCCAAGAGCGACTGCAACCTGTTCTTCCGGCTGACCGACTTCGAGGATCTGGAAGACGGTTGGCTTCTGGAGCACATTGTCCTTGCAAGCGTGCCCGACCCGGCAAGGACGCGGGGAGCGCTCGGAAATCAAACGAACCCACTGTATGTATATGAGCGTCTGACTCCGCCCGACGCCCGCAAGCAGACACCCGGGCAAACGGCGCTCACAATGGAGTGGCTGGTCGAACGCACGCTCTGGCCGGAAGCTGATCTACGGGAGTTGCTGGATGCCATCCAAACCCGCGGTCAAGTGATTCTCGCCGGTCCGCCCGGCACGGGAAAGACCTGGGTCGGTGAGCATGTCGCTCGTTATCTCACGCAAGATCAACCGCTTAAGTTGCGCACGGTGCAATTTCACGCGAACTATGGCTATGAGGAGTTTGTCGAGGGGTTGCGTCCGACCGTGAACAATAATCTGCTCACATTTAAGATTGTCCCAGGCGTCGTTAAGCAACTTGTCGACGAAATCGAAGCGACGACAACTACGCATGTCCTGATCGTTGACGAGATCAACCGCGCAAACATTCCGGTCGTCTTTGGCGAGCTGATGTACCTGCTGGAGTATCGCGATAGGGCGATCGATCTTCAGTACAGTCGCGACTTCCAGCTGCCGGAGAACCTGAAGATCATCGCCACGATGAATACGGCAGATCGCAGTATCCGCAGCATCGACGTTGCCCTACGGCGCAGGTTTGAGATCTTTGAGTGCCCTGCGGACGCATCGATTCTGCAGGCTTACTATGACTCGCCCGAGCACAACACGACAGTACCCGGCTTGGTGGCCGGCTTCGCGGCTTTGAATGCAGCCCTCGTCGACCAACTTGATCGTCACCACGCAATCGGGCAGTGTTACTTCATGAGGGAGGAGTACGGGGTGCAGGAGCTACGACGCACCTGGAAGCGCCAAATCGCACCGCTCATCGAAGATTATCTGTTCGACCAGCCAGACTTGGCAGAGTCGTTTACTCTCGAGCGCTTCTGGCCCGATCTCTGAGCCTCGCCGCATACCTGTAAATGAGTCTTGCTGGACGTGGCTCGATGCCTCGAGAGCCGAGCAACAACTCCTCGGGGAACTTGGCGAGATGCTCGCCCGTAACGACCGCCGCGGCAGCGAACCGAACAGACGCCGGCCGTCGAATCTCATACGTTTCCAACGAGTCAACGCCGACGGCTGTGAGATATGGATCGACAACGCTATTGGGGTGATTGCAACTCCAACCTTGATTCTGGATGTCTTACCGAAGATCCCACACGAGCATGTTGTGTACCTGCTCGATCACGCAGCACCGGTTCCTCGTATGCACAGCGCCAGAGCGACCCTTGCTGCAGATCGGACACTGTTCGATCTTGTGGCTCGCTGGTATGTGACGGCCCTCGATCGAGTGCTCAAGGAAGGGCTCGCTCAAGATTACCGCCCTGTCCTACGCAAACTCCCGACGGCACGCGGACGCGTGCAAGTCCTGCCGACGGCTCGCCGCTACTACCAGGGCCGTATCGAGATATCCAGCGCTTACCAGGAATTCGACTTCGATACGCCACTCAACCGTGTCTTGCTGCGCGCAGCACAACTGCTTATCAAGCACACCGCCGTATCGGCCGACATCAGCGCACAAATGGGACGGGCCGTGCTGCAGATGAAGGATGTCGGGCCGTTCCAGATCGGCGACCTAAGAGCGCTGCCTGAAAGGCGCACCAGCTACTACGGCGATGCCGTCCTACTCGCCCACCATCTGATCAACGGTATCGGACGCAAGCTGGTGGTCGGCGACGAGCAGGTATGGACATTCTTGGTCAGGACACCGGAAGCTGTGGAGCGTGGTTTGCGTCACGCGCTTGTGGAGGCCCTGCCACCTGCACTGAGGCCGAGCAAGACCCCTTTGACCTTGAAGGGCACAAAAGTGAAACTCAATCCTGACCTGGTCTTTGGCCGTGAGGCGATCGCAGACGTGAAGTACAAGGGTTCGGAGGATAAATGGCGACGAGTGGATCTGAACCAATTGGTGACGTTTGCGACAGGTTTCGAGGTGGGCCACGCCGCGATGATCGACTTCCAAGCTGAGCCCACACCGCGGCTCAAAACGCTCCCGGTCGGCAATGTCGAGGTTACCCACCTGGTGTGGTCGAGCGCGGAGGGCTGCACGCCACAGGCGGCGCTCGAACAACTGGTACACCAGATCGTGGAGTGGGCGGGAGCGTGGTCGTGAGCTCACCCGATCTCGTGTGGTCTATTCGCTCATCATTCAGACGTCGGCATTCGATACGCCTCCTTGACACGATCGTGTCAAGGTTGGACCAACGCTGCTAGCATCCGCTCGGATGAGCGCCCACGACTATCTCCAAGCTCTGCGCAAGAAAGTCGTCGTGTACGACGGCGGCATGGGCGCGACGCTCGAGCAGTTCGACCTGACCGCCGAGGACTACGGCGGGTTGCAAGGCAAGTGCCATGAGGCGCTCGTACTCAACCGTCCAGACGTGATCGAGGGAGTGCATGCCTCGATGCTGGAGGCGGGCGCGGAAGTGGTCGAGACCGACACCTTTCAGGCCTCGCGCTTGAAGCTCGACGAGTGGGGCTTGGCCGACTACACGGTAGAGGTCAACACCAAGGCAGCTGAAATCGCGCGCAAGGCAGCCGGCGAGAGTCGCTTCGTGGCGGGCTCGATCGGCCCCACAGGCTTTCTCCCCGCCTCCGACGACCCTACGCTCGGACAGATCTCCTTCAGGGAACTGGTGGAGGTATTCGCCGAGCAGGCTGCGGGACTGATCGACGGGGGCGCCGACCTCATCATCATCGAGACGGCTCAGGACATCCTCGAGGTGAAGGCCGCCATATTCGGAACGCGAGAGGCGTTCAAGAGCACCGGCAAGACACTGCCCATCCACACGTCGGTGTCGCTGCTCCCCAACGGCGGCAAGATGCTGTTGGGAACCGACATATCGAGCGTCCTGTGCACACTCGAGGCGTTGAAGGTAGACGTGATCGGGCTCAACTGCTCCACCGGCCCGCAGGACATGCGTGACGCGATTCGCTTCCTCGGCGAATACTGCCCGGTGCCAGTGGCGTGCATCCCCAACGCGGGTCTGCCACTGCAGGGCCCTGATGGGGAGACGATCTTCCCTGAGCAGCCCGAGCCACTGGCGGAGGCGCTCGAGGAGTTCGTGGAGCGCTACGGCGTGGGCGTCGTTGGAGGCTGCTGCGGCACCACCCCCGACCACATCCGCGCGATTGCCCAGCGCGTCGGCAGCCGTGCCGTGCGGCCGCGTCCGGCGCCCCGTGCTCCCCACCTTTCCTCGATGATCGCCGCGACCACGCTCGTCCAGGAGCCCCGCCCCACGATGGTGGGCGAGCGCGTAAACAGTCAGGGCTCGCGCAAGGCCAAGGAACTGCTGCTCGCCGACGACTACGACGGGTTGGTGCAGATCGCCGAGGACCAGGTGGCGGGCGGCGCGCACGTGCTCGACCTGTGCGTGGCGCTCACCGAGCGAACCGACGAGGACGAGCAGATGCGCCAACTCGCGAAGCGCATCTCCCTCACCCAGGAGCCTCCGATCCAGATCGACTCGACCGAGCCGGAGGTGATCGAACGAGCGCTCGACCAGATCCCCGGTAGAGCGATCGTCAACTCTGTGAATCTGGAGGCAGGCCGCGACAAGCTCGATCGGGTTGTACCGGCTGCGCTCGCCCACGGTGCGGCGCTGATCGCGTTGACCATCGATGAGGTCGGGATGGCGAAGACCGCCCAGCGCAAGGTTGAGATCGCCCAGCGGATCAAGGAGCTGTGCTGCGACGAGCACGGTCTCGACCCCGAGGTTCTGATCTTCGACTGCCTCACGTTCACGCTCACCACCGGCGATGAGGAGTGGCGACCCTCCGCGGTGGAGACGATCGAGGGGATCAGGCGCATCAAGGCGGAGATCCCTGGTGTGAAGACCTCCCTGGGCGTGTCAAATGTCTCCTTCGGTGTCTCCCCCGGCGCGCGGGCGGTGCTCAACTCGGTGTTCCTCCACCACTGCGTGGAGGCGGGGTTGGACCTCGCAATGGTGAACCCCAACCACATCACTCCCTACTCGGAGATCTCAGACGAGGAGCGCGAGCTGGCCGACGACCTCGTGTTCAATCGCCGCGAGGACGCCCTGGAGAAGTTCATCGCGCACTTCGAGTCAAAGGGCGAGGAGGAGGCACAGACGAGCGCCAATCCCACCGAGGGCATGGAGCCCGAGGAGGCGCTTCACTTCCATATCCTGCGCCGCCGGAAGGAGGGCGTGGAAGATTGGATCGACGCCTCCGTCGAGAAGATCGGGGCGGTGCCCACACTCAACAACGTGCTCTTGCCTGCGATGAAGGAGGTGGGCGACAAGTTCGGCGCGGGGGAACTCATCCTCCCGTTCGTGTTGCAGTCGGCCGAGGTCATGAAGAAGGCTGTGGCACGGCTGGAGAACTACCTCGACAAGATCGAGGGGTACACGAAGGGCACCGTAGTGCTCGCGACCGTGTTCGGCGACGTGCACGACATCGGCAAGTCGCTCGTGAACACGATCCTCACGAACAACGGATACACCGTGGTGGACCTCGGCAAGCAGGTGCCGATCCAGACGATCCTCGACGCCGCCCAGGAGCACGAAGCCACCGCGATTGGGCTGAGCGCACTACTCGTGTCCACCTCAAAGCAGATGCCTGCTTGCATCCAGGAGCTTCACTCGAAGGGAATGGAGTATCCGGTGTTGATCGGAGGCGCCGCCATCAACAGGGCCTTCTCATACCGCGCGCTGTACCCGGGAGGCAAGGAGTCCGACGAGCAGTACGCGCCGGGAGTCTTCTACTGCAAGGACGCCTTCGAGGGCCTATCGGTGATGGACCAACTGATCGACGACAGCGCCCACGAAGCGCTGCTCGACAAGCTTCGCGCCGGGGCCACCGCCTTCCGCGAGAAGGGCGAGGAGCCGGAAGAGGTGCTCAACTTCGCCGACGACACCGTGCGCTCGGGCGTGAGCACGGACGACCCGATACCCACACCCCCGTGGTGGGGCGTGCAGGAGGTGCCGGTGGACATGGACGAGGTGTACTCCCACCTCGACACCCATGTGCTCTTCAAGCTGCACTGGGGCGGCAAGGGCGTGAAGGGCGAGGCTTGGAGAGAGCTCGTGGACGGAGACTTCCGCCCGCGCCTTGAACGCATGTGGGCCGAGCAGGACTACCTCCACCCGCGCGCACTGCTCGGCTTCTTCCCGTGCTACGCACAGGGCAACGACATCGTTGTGCTCGAGCCGCGTGTGGTCGACCCGGGCTCCGGGCTCGATCCCGGCGATCCGACCGCCGAGCTGACCCGCTTCGTGTGCCCCCGCCAACCGAAGGGCGACCGTATCTGCCTCGCCGACTTCTTCCGTCCTGCCGTCGACGGCAGGACGGGTGGGCCTCCAAATCAACTCGACGTGATCGCCGTGCAGGCGGTGACCGTCGGCTCGGAGGTGACCGAGTTGATGGCGAAGTTGGAGTCAGACGGGGAGTTCGCCGAGCAACTGTTCGTGCATGGCCTGGGCGTCCAAACCGCCGAGGGTTTGGCCGAGTGGCTGCACTGGAAGGTGCGCGAGATGCTCGCGATTCCCGCAACCCAAGGCAGGCGCTACTCATGGGGCTACCCCGCCGTGCCCGAGCAATCGGAGCACCTCAAGGTCGAGAAGCTGCTCGGCCTCAATCGGATCGGCATGGAGATCTCGGACGGCTACGCCCCGATCCCCGAGCAGTCAACGCTCGCGCTCGTCGCCCATCATCCGCAGGCGATCTATTTCGGCACTCGCCAAGGCCGACTGCTGCCCGCCGGCTCACCGGATGACGTGATCAAGGGCTCTTACCGAGACCCCTCGTTGTTCGGGGAGCTCGACGATGTAGACCCGCCTGACGGCGCCGTAGAGGCAGAGGATCAGCCGGCGACAGCCGGTAGCGCCTGAGCGCCTTTGCGTTTCAGTAGCGCGAGCTTCTCCCCACGAGATAGCCGCTTGATCCGAGCCTCCTCGCGCATCGCCGCGCCACGGTCCTGCATCGGCCACGCCGCTGCCAGCTCGACAGGCAGCCTGCTGGCGGTGTAGCGGCTTGCCTTTCCGTCGACGTGCCGTGCAAAACGGCGCTCCAAGTCGTTGGTCCAGCCTGTGTAGAGCGACCCATCGCGGCAGCGCAGCATGTAGACCCAGGCGTCGCTCATACAAACCGGTTCGGCAGAGCGGCCCCGGGTCCTGCGCGTCAGCGCTCTTCGCTCAGGACTGGACTCGTGAGGGCGAGCGCCGCGCGGCGCCAGGCAGCGGGGGAAGCTTCACCGGCGAAGCGTGCATGGTGCGCATGCGGACGTCCTTCCAGGAGAGGCCCTCGTTGACGAGCGCCGGCACTCCCATCACAACCGCAGTGGCAACCTCGACCGCTTGCAACACGATGCCGTAGGCAAGCGCGTCGGCGGTGGACACGTGGTATGCGCCGGCGAGCACCGCGACGCACGCCGCCTGGAAGACGCCGACGTTGGCGGGAGTCGCTGGGATTACGGCCGTAACGTTCACCGCAAACAGAACTGCGGCGGCGGCGCCGACACCCGCCTTCGCGTCGAGCCCGAGCGCCATCAAGAGGAGCCAGCAGGAGAGGCATTGCAGCGCCCAAGCCGAGAGCTGCAACACCGTCGCCACCGACGCTTGACGCGGGTTGCGAAAGACGCGCAACCCCGCGCGCACGCGGACGAGTGCCACGCGCACATTCGTAAGCAGACGTCCGAGTCGCTGCGAGCGAGATACAGCTGCGCGCGGCACCACCACGGGCGCCAGCAACAGCCCCACAAGGACCGCGAGCGGAGCGAGAGCCACGGCAAGCAGCGCGCTTGTGTGGTTGCCGGCAAAGCTTACGCTCGAGAACATCACCCCACCGAGGATCGCCAGCGCGAGCAGGTTGAGCAGCGTCTGGGACACCATCGTGCCGAGCACCACCGGGAGGGTCTCGCGGGCGCGACCCACGCGACGCGCCACGATCAACGCCCGCGAAGGCTCGCCCAGGCGGGCGGGCAGAGTAGCGGACATGAGCACCCCGATGAAGGTCCCTTGCAGAGCGTCGCGGCGTCGAGCGACGCGCCAGGTTGGAGCGGCCTTGAGGATCGCATGCCAGGCGATCCCGCGCACGAACATCGACGCGCACATCACCCCCACTCCCGCCGCCACGAGGCCGGGACTTGAGGCGACAAGGCTTGCGGCGACATTCGTGACCCCGATCTTCTGCAGCGCGAGGAATGCGAGCGCAATACCCGCGAGCGAGCTCAGCAGGAGCGCGGCGCGAGAGAGCACTCGCAGCGCCCGGTGTCTTACGGGCCGCGAGGGCTCAAGGCTCGGTAGCCGCCGCGCATGGACACGTGGACGCAGGTCAGCCGGGGCGAAGCCGTGACGGACAGCCACGCGAGCAAGGCGTGTGGAGGGCTGCCCAACCGCGATCGCCTGCTCGTAGCAATCAGCGACCTCCTCGGCGACATGGGCCCACGAAAAGCGCTCGGCACGCTCACGGGCGGCCGCTGCCATGGCGACACGTCGCGAAGGATCGAGCGCCATCGCGCGCAACGCCTCGGCGAGCGCGAGTGCGTCTCCAGGGGGCACGAGCAGGCCGTCGACCCCGTCCCGGGCGACGTCGCGGTAGCCCGGGATGTCAGACGCCACCACTGGCGTTGAGGCAGCGAACGCCTCGGTGAGCACCATCCCGAAGCTCTCCCCCCGTAGCGACGGCGCGCACAACACCTCGGCGCAGGCAAGCTCGGCGTGCTTCTCCTCCTCGGACACCTTCCCGAGCGCGCGCACCCCGCGATCGTCGAGCAGCATCGGCGCGATCTCAGTGGCGCTTGCTCCAACGAGCGTGAGCGTGGCGGGGACGTGGTCGCGTAGCGCCTCGAACGCGCGCAACAGCACCGGTAGCCCCTTGCGCTCCACAGCTTGGCCGATGAACAGGATGCGCAGCGGGGCGCCCTCCTCCACGATCCGCCCCGGGCCCTCGGGATCGGCGGTCTCCTCGGCGAGTCGCACACCATTGGGCACGATCCGGTAGCGACCACCGTAGAAGCGCCTCGCTGTCCACGCCGCGGCCTCGGAGACGGCGATACGGACATGCAGCCGGTTCATGCGACGCCGCCCCCCATCACAACGGCGCCGATCCCGTTTGACACGGGGTTCTCGGAGTAGGTGTGGAAGGTGCCGACAAGCGGGAGGTCCCCGGAGGACATGAGCGCATCGAAGCCCACCAGCGGGACGATCGGCTCGTGGATGTGCGCCACGTCGTATCCCCCAGTGCGCAGCGCGTGCCGGATCGCGAAAACCGAGTGGGGGGTGCCCGTCAGGTTCGAGACGGCGCCGTTGGCGGGAATCCCGATCGTGCGCCCCAGCGCCACGAAGTTCTCCGGTGGCTCGACCCGCTGCGGGCGCGCGCCACGGTGCAGTCGCCGCGAGACCGCGTCGTCGGGATCGAACGGAGCAAGGATGTGCGGCTCGTGGCCAACCGCTGCAAGCTCGGCCGACAACGCCTCGATGTGGCGTGTGACGCCGCCCGGGTAGGTCCACGAGTACGGCGAAACGAGAGCGATCCGCACAAAGTGAACTGTAACCGCTACCGGCGCGGCACCACCAGAAAGACGCCGGTAGCCATGCGTGGTGAGGAGGGCGAGCTGACCGGCGGCCATATAATCGGCCTGCCGATGGCCGAGCGACACTTCGTCAAGTACACCTTCCTCAAGCTCGACCCGGCTTGGCGTCGCCTCGATGGAGAGGCGCGTGAGCAGCACAAGCGCGAGTTCATGGCCGCCTGCGAGGACTTCGCCGACGGTCACCTCCTGCAGTCGTTCTCGCTCGTGGGGACCCGCGGGGACGCCGAGCTGATGCTGATCGCAGAGGCCGAGAACCTCGACCGCATCCACGAGTTCCACGTGGTGCTCGCGCAAAGCGGGTTGATGAAGTGGGCCTCTCAGCCCTACTCGTTCCTGGGGATGCGCAAGAGCTCTGAGTACTCCGAAGACGAGCGCGTGCAGCCGCGGGGGTTCAGAGGCAAATACGTGTTCGTCTACCCCTTCGTGAAGTCGCGCGAGTGGTATGCCCTACCCGCCGATGAGCGCTGGCGGATCATGCAGGGTCACATCACGGTGGGGCGCGAATATCCGGGCGTCGACAACCACACCACCTACTCGTTCGGCCTCGACGACCAGGAGTTCGTGGTGGCGTTCGACACCGACGACGTGGGCACGTTCCTCGACCTCGTCCAACGCCTACGCACCACCGAGGCGTCCCGCTTCACGGTACGGGACACACCCAGCTTCACCTGCATCGCCTGCTCGCTGGAGCGCGCCCTCAACGCACTCGATGGCGAGCCGATCGCCCTTGACGCACAGGCATCGCGGGCGAGCTGAACCGGATGGCTCGCTCGCAGAAGGCGGCGGTTGAGGAGCTGCGCGCCGCCGACCCAATAATGGCGGGGTTGATCGAAGAGTGTGGGGTCCTCCCCAGCCCTCCCCGCAAGCGAGCCGACCCGCAAGAGCATTACGGGGCGCTACTACACGCGGTCGTCAACCAGCAGCTATCGGTGAAGGCGGGCGCCGCGATCTACGGCAGGCTCACCGACCGCTTCGGCCAAACGCCCACACCCGAGCAGTTGCTCGCGGATGACCCCGAAGAGCTGCGTGCCGCGGTGGGGTTGTCGCGCTCGAAGGTGGGGTTCATGCGCTCGCTCGCCGAGCACATCCTCTCCGGCGAACTCGAGCTTGACCGGCTCGACTCGCTCTCCGACGAGGAGGTCATGCAGGAGCTCGTCGCGGTGAAGGGCATCGGCGAGTGGACTGCCCACATGTTCTTGATGAGCCACCTTCACCGCCCCGACGTGATGGCCCCGGGAGATCTCGGCATCCGCCGCGCGATCGAACGCGCCTACTCGCTTGAAGAGCCCGACCGCGAGACGATGGAGCGGCTGGCGGAGCGCTGGCGCCCACACCGCACGCTCGCTTGCCGCTACCTGTGGCGGTCGCTGAACAACGAACCCGCCTAACGCGTCAGACCGCTGAGACCTGCTCTTCCTCGGCCACGCGGAAGGAGGAGCCACAGCCGCATGCGGCGACCACATTGGGGTTCTCGACCTTGAAGCCGGCCCCCTGGAGGCTTTCCTGGTAATCGATGATTGAGCCGCTCACGAACTGGAGGCTCTCTTTGTCCACGAGCAGCTTGAGCCCGTGGTCCTCGAACACGAGATCGCTGTCGCGCTGCTCGTCGAAGGCGAGCTGGTACTGGAAGCCCGAGCACCCTCCGCCACGCACGCCCACACGCAACCCGGCGAGAGTGATGTCGGCCTGCTGGGCGTCGAGGAACTCACGAACCTTCTCCGCACCCTTGTCGGTGATGGTGATCATCGCTTTCCAAAGTATAGCGAGGGCCCTTCTTGGCTAAGCTGGAGCCATGCCCACCGCAGAGGAGCTCAAGCAGCGCATCGAGGCCGCCATCCCCGGGGCGAAAGCCGAGGTGGAGGACTACACGGGCGGCGGCGACCACTTTCGCGCCATAGTGGCGGCGGAGGCGTTTGCCGGTCGCAGCCGCATCGAGCAGCACAAGCTTGTGTATGACGTCTTCGGCGCAGAGATCGGTGGGCCGATCCATGCGCTGTCGCTGAAGACCGAAGCTGTGCAAGCGCACGCCGACGCAACGACAGGAGTAGCCAATGTCTGAGAGCGAATCAAACCCCATCCGCGACGCCATCGCCGAGGCGATCGCCGAGCACGAGACGATCCTCTTCATGAAGGGCTCCCCCGAGGCGCCCGCCTGTGGCTTCTCCGCCCGCACGGTCGCCATGTTGCAATCGCTGGAGGCCCCCTTCGCGGCGGTGGACATCCTCCCCGACCCCCGCATCCGCCAGGAGCTCTCCGCGATCTCAAACTGGCCGACGATCCCCCAGCTTTTCCACAAGGGCGAGCTAATCGGCGGCTGTGACATCGTCACCGAAATGTACGAGTCGGGCGAGCTCTCCGAGGCGCTCGACCTACCCGACCGCGAAGACACGCAGAGCGAGCCTCTAGCCGCCGAGCCACAGTCCGCGGGCTTCACGCCCATCGAGAACCGCCTTGGGTGAGCAGGTAGCGGTCGTCAGCGACACGACCAACTACCTACCGCGCGAACTGGCGGATCGCGAAGGCATCCATCAGGTCAGCCTCTACGTCGGGTGGCATGGTCAGCCGGAGCGGGAGATCGAGATGGAGAGCTTCGACCCGTTCTACGAGCGTCTTCGCACCGACCCGGACCTGCCTACCACCTCCCAGCCCTCGATCGGCGATTTCCTCGCCGTGTGGGAACCGCTGCTCGACGAAGGGAAGGACATCGTCTCGGTCCACCTCGCGGGAGGGATCTCCGGCACGTGCGAGTCGGCACGCCAAGCCCACGGCCTGCTCGGCGAGCGCGGGCTGGGAGACCGCGTGGAGGTGGTGGACGGGGAAACCGCCTGCGGGGGAACCGGCCTGCTGCTACTGGCTGCCGCTGCCGCGGCCCGTGGGGGAGCCGACAAGGACGCTGTCACCGCGCGCGTGCGCGACGCGCGCAAGGCCCTGAAAATCTGGTTCTGCGTCGACACGTTGGAGTACCTACGCCGAGGTGGGCGCGTGGGCAAGGCGCAGGCGTGGATCGGAGGCACGCTCAAGATCAAGCCGATCCTCTCGCTCGAGTACGAGATCACCCCTGTCGAGCGGGTGCGTACCGCCAAGCGGGCGTTTGAGCGTATGGTGCAATACGCTCAGGAGCTCCACGAAGGCGGCGCCGACAGGTGGGTGGTGCAACACATCCAGGCCCAAGAGCAGGCCGACCGCCTGATGGACCGTTGCCGCGAGATCTTCGACTCGGAGCCAATCTTCACCTCCGAGGTGGGACCGGTGATCGGCACGTACACCGGCCCGGGGCTCCTAGGTGTTGGCGCACTGCCCAACGCACTGGTCTCCTGATCCACACCGCCGCTCGCCGAGAGCGACCCGCCCGGCTAGCCGAGGCGTTTACGTTTGCGGCGACGACGCCCCAACAGCAGAACGCCGACGGCCGCCACACCGATTGCAACCTCGCGCTGGTGGCGCTCCAATTGCCCGCGCCAGTCGGTGATGCGCGCCACTTCGCCGTGCAACCTGTTGAGCGACACCGCGAGCTCCGCGCGGTTTGACTCGATCGAGTTGCGGATCTCAACCGCCGAGCGTTGTGCCACTGCTGCCCCCTCTTCCAAGGTCGCTGTCTGAAGGTGTGCTCTTGGGCGGCGGCGAAGGAACCGGGATCGGCGGCCTCACCGGCTCGGCGGGGGGCTTCGACTCGGACGCGGCGCTCACCGTCTCGCGGATCTTGCGCGCCTCTTCGATCGCCATGTCGGGTGTGGGCGGCGCACCGGATTTGACCACCTTGGCGGCAAGCAACCCGGCGATGACTCCCAGCACCACCAGGATCACCGCCATCGCGAAGAAGCCCCAGAAGTAGGTGAACTCATTGCCGATGGGCAGCTCGTAGTAGAGCAGCCATGCACACCCAATCAGCACGAAGAAGAGGGCGGTGAAAAAGAACACCCCCGCCACGATCCCCACGACGGCACCCTTGGCCAGGCGCGTCGCCTTCTCGGAGATCTCGGTCTTCGCGAGCTCGATCTCCTCGCGAACCAGCAGGCTCGCGCGCTCTGAGACCTCAGTGATCGCCGAAGCTATGCCCTGCGGGCTCCGGCTGTCCTCGGAGCCCGGACCGTCGCTGCTCACTCGGGGGGCTCCTCGTCGAACATGCGCCGCCACAGGTACCCGGCGGTGCGCTGCGTGACGATACTCGCCAACGCCCCCACGGCGGTGAGCAGGCCCGACCACATCACTCGCTTCACAAGGTCATTCTCCATCCGCGGAAGTGTAGTAGCACCCCGGACGTCCCGCCGGTGGCCACGGCTCAAGCGCCCTGCTGCGGCAGCCGGCAAACCCCCTGCGCCACATTCAGCACGAACCCCGCCAGCTTGCGCGTCACCGCGGGTTGGGAGGGAGAGTTGTCTGCGAAGCGCACGCTCCCATCCTGGTCGCGCACGTAGTAGCTGAGCACCGACCCCCTTGCAGCGGGAAACGATTCGTTGCGCGAGGCGGGATCGTGCAGGTCTTCTTGAATCGTCCTCGCTTCGATTATCTGGGCATCGCTCAGGTGGTAGACGACGGGGTGGGCGCGATTCGGGTTGCACTGCACCGCGCCTTCTTCGTTTACGAGCAGGGTGAGCTTCGCACCGGGGACGTTCCCGCTGCGGTACACGATGAACAGATCGGGGGAGAGCACGCCCCCACAGCCGCTCGCGCTCAATCCCGCGTAGACGAGCAGTGCCACGACGATCATTCTGGCTAGAGGTCGCCTCGCACGTATACCCCTCATGCCGATACCGCCACCCCGCCGCGGCGTGGGTCTCCGGCGCCGGTCAACTCGCCATCGCGACACTGCACCGCCTGTACGCCGCCGAAGAACAAATTGGGCCCATGGAAACGCACCACCTCACGCGTCGACCCAGTTGACGCTGCAGGCCCTGCCGAGGGAGACGCAGGTTCGAGCGTTGGCTCGATGCCGGGCTCGTGGTAGATGATGCCGCCCTCGAAGTGAGCCCGTGGAGCGTTCACGGCCTCACGCACGGGCAAGCCGCGGTCCACCACCCCCACGATCGTCTGCAGGAGCGCCGAGCGGATCCTGTTCGACCCCGCGCTCCCCAACACCAGCTCCACCTCATCATGGTGGGTGACGATCGAGGGGGCCATCATGCTCGGCATCCTCCGCCCGGCGGGATGGGAGTGGAAGCCGTGTGGGCTCAGGTCCTCCTCGCCCATCACGTTGTTGAGGTGCATTCCCGTCCCCGGTACCACTACTCCTGACCCCTCGCCGTTCGTGCAAGTCACAGAGCACGCCCCACCGTTCCCGTCGAGCACGGATATGTGGGTGGTAGATCCAAGTCTTGACGACAGGAAGCACTCCAAAAATCCCTCCTCTGAGAGGCCTTCCACAAACTCGGGGGTGCGCTCCCCCTGGGCGGCTTCCATCGCAGCTATCACCCCCTCGAGCGTCGGGGGTGAGGGCTGCGCGTCGAGCAATCCCAGCGAGTACGCGAGCAGCGTCCCACCCGCCGAGGGGGGCGGATTGGTGAGGACTTGACGGTCGCGGTACTTCATGGTGAGCGGCGCGCGCTCGATCGCCCGGTACCCCGCAAGTCCCTCTCGACTCACCGATCCGCCCCGCTCCTCCAGCCACGTGCACACCGCGTGGGCGATGTCGCCGCTGTAAAACGGCTTCGCCCCCTCCTCCCCCAATCGCACGAGCGCCTCCCCCAGGTCGGGGTTGCGCAATACCTCGCCTTCCCTCAACACCCTCCCCTCCGGCGCCCACAGCGCGGCGCACTCTGGCGTCGACTTGAGCAGCTCGCCGAGTATCTCCACGATGTAGGCCTGCTCCCCGCTGATCTCCACTCCGTCGTGGGCGAGCTTGGCGGCCGGCGCGACGAGGTCCGCCAAGGGGATCGTGCCCCAACGTGACACCGCCTCACACACCCCCGCCGGGGTCCCGTACACCCCACAGGAGGCGGGACCGATGTAGAACACCTGCACCGCGTCCCCAAAGGACACGTCCACGGCTTCCAGCTCGGCGGCGCTCCCGTCGGTTGCACGCGCGGGGGCCTCCACGAAGAAGTCGAGCAACACCGGCTCCTCGCCGGCGCCCGCCACCATCATGTACCCACCTGCGCCCAACCCGGTGAGCAGCGGCTCGGCGACGAAGGAAGTCAACATCGCCCCCACCGCCGCGTCCACGGCGTTACCACCTTCGCGCAACACCTTCGCTCCCGCCTCGGCGGTCAACGGATGGCCCGCGGCCACAACCCCCTTCTCACCCACGCTCATACAGGTCAGATTGACATGAGTGTCTTCAGCGTGCCGTCAACCGGACGGGCGGTATGCGAGGCGTTGAGCGTGCTCAGAAGTTCGGGATGAACTCGGGCACATCCATGTCGCTCACGGACAGTCCCCCGCGACGCTGACCGATGTCTCGTTCGCGACCTTCCCGCCCGGGGGTGGTGCGCTTGACGCGCGGCTCTCCCGCCGGCTCACGCAGCTGTGGGAGCGCGGCCTTGGCGCCATACCCGGTGGCCACCACAGTCACCCACACCTGGTCGTCGAGCTTCTCGTCCACCATCGCCCCGAAGATGATGTTGGCGTCGGGGTGGGCAGCCTCGGAAACCGCCTTGGCGGCCTCGTTGACCTCCCACAGAGAGAGGTCCCTCCCGCCGGTGATGGACAGGAGGATCGAGCGTGCCCCATCCATCGATGTCTCCAGCAGCGGGGACGCCACAGCCTGCATCGCCGCCTCGGGAGCGCGGTTCTCGCCGAAGCCCATCCCGATCCCCAGCAGAGCGTTGCCGGCGTCGGACATGATCGTGCGGACGTCCGCGAAGTCGAGGTTGATGAGCCCGGGGAGGGTCACAAGGTCGGAGATTCCCTGCACCCCCTGGCGCAGAACATCGTCGGCGACGCGGAAGGCCTCCACCATCGCGGTCTGCTTGTCGAGC
Organism: uncultured Solirubrobacterales bacterium; assembly: GCA_963702905.1. GTDB lineage: Bacteria > Actinomycetota > Thermoleophilia > Solirubrobacterales > Solirubrobacteraceae > Palsa-744. The sequence goes on along the minus strand of OY969769.1, from coordinate 1,667,567 downwards.
ACCGTGAGAAGACGGTTGTTGGGCACCACGATGAGGGTGTCCACCTCCTCGGCAAGCGCCCCCACGCCGTGCTCGGCTTGCTCGGCGCGACGCGACCCCTCAAAGCCGAAGGGCTTGGTGACGATCGCCACCGTGAGCGCCCCCACTTCGCGTGCGATGCGCGCCACCACGGGGGCGGCGCCAGTGCCCGTCCCACCGCCCGCTCCGGCGGTGATGAAGATCATGTCCGACCCCTTCAAGAGCGACTTGATGCGGTCGTAGTCGTCCATCGCCGCCTGTCTGCCCACATTGGAATCGGACCCCGACCCGAGCCCTCGGGTGAGCTCGGCGCCGATGTGAAGGGTGATGTCGGCGGTTGACTGTTGCAGCGATTGGAGGTCGGTGTTGATGGCGAGGAACTCCACACCCTCCACCTCCGCCTCCACCATGCGGTTCACCGCATTGGTGCCTGCCCCGCCCACGCCCACCACACGGATCACCGGGTGGGCGACTGGCATCGCCTGCCCGAACGGACGTGCCGACTCATGCACCCGCACGTCTTCGACCTGCGCGCGGCGGGATAGGGGCGCCGGCCGGTCCATCAGGTTCTCGGGGATCTCCGAGGAGAAAGCGTTACGGAGACGCTCCTGGGGGGTGGGTACGCGCGGTGTGACTTCCTCGTCGAGATTGGGTCGCAGCGAGGGGTGGGGCACCCCGCTGTCGCGGGGACGCTCGACTCGGGCAGAAGCCGGCTCGACTGGAGCAGCGGGTGTTGTCGTCACGGGAGCTTGAGGAACGCTCGCCTGCGGCGTAGGCTCGGAGGCTCCCGCCTGTGTAGCTGCGTCGGGCGCGGCATCCTGCTCCGCGCCCGCACCCTTCTCAAGATCTTCGGTCTTGCGGAAGAGGGCCGCGAGCGGCCCTTCTCGCATCGACGCGCGCTTAGGGTTTGCCATTAGCCAATACCTCCTGCGCCAACTGGCGATAGGACTGGGCGGCAACCCCATCAGGCTCGTACTTGAGCACCGACATCCCCTTCACCGGCGCCTCCGCGAAGCGCACGGTCTTGCGGATTCGCGAGGCGAACACCCGGTCCCCGAAGTTCTCCTCGAGGATCTCGATCGCCTCCTTGGCGTGGATCGTGCGCGAGTCCACCAACGTGGGGAGGATACCCTCGATGTCCACGTCTGGATTCAAGTTCTCACGAATCATCGCCAAGGTGTTCTGAAGCTGTATGAGGCCACGCATAGAGAGATACTCACACTGCACGGGCACAATAACCTTGTCGGCGGCGGTAAGCGCGTTGATGGTGAGCAGTCCCAGGCTCGGGGGGGTGTCGATGCAGATGAAGTCGTAGTCCTCGCGGATCGGTTCAAACGCCTTCTGGAGCGAGCGCTCGCGGCCGATCATCGTTGACATCGCGATCTCGGCGCCCGCGAGATCGATCGAAGCGCAGGCGACGTCGATCTCGCGCTTGCGGATGACCTCGCGGATCGTGGCTTTCTGGGTAAGCACGTCGTACATCGACAGCTCGATCGTGTCGGGGTCGATGCCCTGGGACATCGTGAGGTTGCCCTGGGGGTCCATGTCGACGCACAGCACCCGGTGTCCCTCCTCCGCGAACGCGGCGGCGAGGTTGAGGGTCGTCGTTGTCTTTGCCACCCCGCCCTTCTGATTGGCGAACGCGATGACCTTGGCCCGAGAAGTCACGGCAGGCTCCGATGGTCGATGTTGAGATCGAAAGGTGTCGCGTGGGTATTCGCAGGGGAGCACACGATTCCTGCTTGGGCAGCGGATCGAGTTGCGGCGAGGACTGGAGGTATCCCGATAGGGGGTGACTCGCGTGCGCGCGCGGAGTAGGCCTTCCTTCGCGCGCGCACGCGCGAGTCACCCCGATTTGCAACACACCAACTCCCCCGCCGGCCCTCCGCCCTACGATCCCCCGGTGCCCAAACGTCACGTTCCTTTGGAGAAGCGCCTCGTGGGGAAGCGCGTGCTCGTGTGCGTGGGCTCGGGGGGCGTGGGCAAGACCACCGTCTCGGCGGCGCTGGCGCTCGGTTTGGCGGCACGGGGGAGAAAGGTGGTGGTGGTGAGCATCGACCCCGCCAAGCGGCTCGCCACCGCGCTTGGGTTGGAGGAGCTGACGGGAGACCCTCACCGGATCGACCCAACCACGCTCACCGCCGCCTTGGGCTCCCAACTTGAGGGAGATTATGGGGATATTGGCCGTAACACAGCGTCTCGGGGGGAGTTGTGGGCGATGATGCTTGACTCCAAGGGCACCTTCGACGCCCTCATAGGGCGGCTTGCACCCGATGAGCGCGCTCGTGAGGAGATCTACGCCAACCGCATCTACCGCGAGCTCTCCTCGGCGGTGGCGGGGTCGCAGGAGTTCACCGCCGTGGCGAAGCTCTACGAGCTTCACCGCGAGGGGGAGTGGGATGTGATCGTGCTCGACACACCCCCCTCTCGCAACGCGCTCGACTTCCTCGACGCACCCGACCGGCTCACACGCTTCTTGGATGGGAGGGCGTTGAAGGTGTTGCTCGCACCGGGAGGCCTCACACGGGGACTGATCGGACGCTCCACAAGCCTCATGCTCTCGGTGTTCGCCCGAGTCACGGGCGTCAACCTGGTGGGAGAGCTGTCGGGGTTCTTCGGCTCGCTCTCAGGCCTACTCGGCGGTTTTCGCGAGCGGGCGAAGGATGTGGAGAAACTGCTGCGCGATCCCTCCACCGGCTTTCTGATTGTCACCTCCCCTGAGCACGAGCCCGCACGGGAGGCGGTGTTCTTGCACGCGGAGCTCGCCCGCGAGGAGATGGGGTTCGCGGGGCTGATCGTCAACCGCACCCACAACTTGGGGCTTGAGGGGCGCAGTGCCGAGCAGGTGGCGGGACTCTTGTCAGAGGAGCTGGGAGAGGCCCTTGCGGGGCGTGTGGCAAGCAATCTCGCCGACTTCGACGTGCTCACCCGGCGCGACCGGGAGAGCGTAACGGCGCTGTTGGACGCACTGGAGGAAGACAACCCGATGCTGGTCCCTCACCTCGACGGCGACGTGCAGGACCTCAGCGGGCTCGCGGCCGTCGCCGAGCATCTCTTCTCCTGACGACTGGGCTCCCGCTCAACAGACCGCGGCGAAGAGCTCAGCCGGCTCCTCCGTGAGCTCCTCGCCGGAGAGCAGCAACTCGTCGGCGAGGGACGCAAGGTCGGAGGGGAGGTGACCACAGATGACGTCCCGCAGCAGTGCCCGCAGGTGGTTTGAGATGTCGCGGGTGAGCGCCAAGCCGTTGGAGTGCTCGACGGCTGTACCGGCAATGACGTCGCGCTCGAGTGTGATCGCTGAGAGCGTGCGCTCCGTGAGCGACGCGCGGTTGTCAGGTGTGGCACAGAGCGCCGCGAGGCGGCCGGCGAGCAGTCCGTCGGGGGCGCCGTCGGGCTCCAGATCCGATGGGGCGCCAAGGAGAGCACGGAGAGCGAGCAGGTGGTCGCTGACACCCTCGTAATCGCTCGGGCGCTCACAACCCAGCTCGAAGCGCCGCAGCGCCCACGCGATCTGGTTGGCGTGGGGGGCGCGGCGAGAGACGAGGTTGCAGAACCCGCGCAGCTCGTCCTCCTGGTCGGCGGTGACGACCAACATCCCATGCGGACGACCTCCGTGGTGGCCCAACGCGATCGTGTCCCATGGGGATTGGCCGACGCGAGCGAAAGCGCGTGTGCCGAGGGCGATGCGGCCGTCGCCAAACAGACGCAGGGCGCGAAGCAGCTCGCGCACCACATCCATGCCCTGGGCGATCGCCTCACGGGGATCCAGGTCGCGGGCGGTCAACACAACGAGCATATGGTCGTCTTCGCCACGGGCGCCAAGCGCCGGCAATGCCTGCTCAGGCGCACCCTGAAGCGCGTCAGGCTGGGCGATCAACAGACCTCGTGTGAGCTGTAGCTCGGGTGAGGAGATAGTGAGACCGTGGAGAGTCGCCACAAGCGTGACCTCGCCCGCGGTGACTAGCGATGGCCCGTCGAGCCGGTCGAGCGCGCGCTCCAGGCGCTCGGAATGAAGCTTGAAGTCGGTTTGCTCCTCGAAGATGTCGCTCAACAGAGCCAGAAGCGCGACGTCGGCGCGATCGCGAGCGCCGCTTCGCGGCTTCTCCTCTTCAGAGGACGCCAAATAGCGGTCGAGGGCGTCGTGCTCATCCAACAACGCCTCCGCCTTGGCGTATGCCGGGAGCGCACGCAACGCGGGCATCCGCTTCGCGATGAAAGCGCCGGTCAACGGCCGATAGCAGTACAGCGGCGAGGACCCTCGGCGCGTGGAGCGAGAGTCGAGCTCGAAGGGGACCTCCTCGCCCGCCTCCAAATGCGCCTGTAGGCGCAGGGCGGCCTGCTCGGCGAACTCTTCGATGGCGGTCTCAAGTTGACGGGAGCGCATAGCGGTGACTTCGCTGCGCGCCGCCTCCGTCCTGCTCGGTGCACGCTGCGTTGCCGTCTCCGCGATCGCTCGACCGGCTGTGGCGGGTGTCCCGCCGACCCGAAGCTCAGGCCGCTGCGACGGCGATACCGCCGCCCAGCGCCGCCTTGGCGGCCTGTTCGCAGTCGCCGCCCAGCCACCGCTCCCCGTAGGTGCGCATGTCGTCGATCAGCGGCACGAGCGCCTCGCCCTTCTCGGTGAGCGCGTACTCCACGCGTGGGGGCACCTCAGGGTAGGTGTGGCGCTCGACGATGCCCTCCTCCTCCAAGGCCCTTAGGCGCAACGAGAGCGTGCGGGGACTGATACCCGCCAGCGAGCGCTCCAGCTCGCAGAAGCGGGAGCGCCCTTCGGCCAGATCGCGCACGAGCAGCAGTGTCCACTTTCCACACACAATCTCGGCGGTTCGACAGACGGGGCAGGTGTCATCGACAGCCATCTCATCCAATACTATACCAAGTGAAGTAGGCGGGACTACTTTCTCCGACTCGGCGCCGAGGCCCACCGGGGGACAGGCTCTCGAACCTCCGCAATAGTCCACGAGCGCCTTCAACCCCAGCCCCGAGACCACGTGGGGCGCCATCCCTTTGGGGGGATAACACGATAGAGCGGGGCACCCGATCGAAGCTTTTGCCTGCGCTCTTCCGCCTTTTCCAGCCGGTTTCCCTTTCGCACGTTTTTTTGCCGCGCTATTATTAGCGGCGCTTTCTGCGGCCGCTTCTGCCGCAGCTGCCGCTTCATCGGCTTTCCGTTCGGCTTCTTCCCTCGCCGCTTCTTCTTCAGCGATTCGGCTTTCTACTGTCCATTCGCTGTTGAATTCGTCCAGGTAGCCGCTTTCGACATACGCACCGGTCAAGTCTGACGAGTTGATCGGGTCTCCGTCGGCGTAGCCGTACGGGTTGGCCGAGCCCCCAACCACTGGGTCCATTTGCACGAAACGGCCGAGCTGAGGCACATGGCCGCGGGCACCCATCGCAACAACGCCTGACGGCAGTTCGACAGGACGTAGCTCCGCACCCAGCCATGAATATTTAGCTGGCGAACCCGTCGTTTGGTACCCCATACTCAGTATTGCGTGTCGTTGACAGTAGCGCAGTAGCCGTCGAACTACTTCGTGTCACCGAAGGGACCCTTCATACTTGATGTGTCTTAACGATATGTCGCTGAATGATATTAGGGAACAACGGACACCGGTCGGTAAATAGCCCGACACCCACCGTGCCCCTATCCAAACAGCCGCACGGTTTCCATATTCACGCCCCGACACTGGGCATCAGGTTATACCCTGATAGTCCTCGCAGACCCGCGAGACAAGCTTCGCTGTCGAGGATCGATCCCTTCCTCGCCGGGCCACTGCTGCCACGCCTCCAACCCACCATCACACCCGAATGGGCAGGGCGGATCGACACCCGGGCCGGGCTCTTTTACGCAAACAATACCGAGACGTTTCTCATGTCCAGGATAGTACACGCCATCATTCAAATCAGAGCCTGCTCGACCGGAGTAGTCAGCCCGAACTTCCCCACATTCCTCTTCTTCTTTGACTTGTTTTTCTATTTCTTCTTTTTTCCTCTTTTTTTCCTGTTCTTCTTTCAGTTCCCTTTTCCTACGCTTGTGGCATTTTGCATCACATACCAGTTTTAGCTTTCCGTATTTACACGATTCGCAAAGTTTGGCACTGAGACGCTTTACCGCGAACGTCTTCCCGCCGCGCCGGGCGTGCCGCGCAGTCGCATGATGTCTGCCGCCGCCACTAGCGGCTGCTCTTTCTGCCGCTTCTTCCGCTGCAGCTGCAGCTTCTTCAGCTTTACGTTCAGCTTCTTCACGAGCGGCTTCCTGACGCGCCAATTCCCGTTCGATCGCACGTTCGTTTTCTTCTTCATTGAATGTTTCGAGATAATCATTTTCGACGTAATCACCGCCCAGATCACTGGAGTTGACCGGATCGCCGTCTGTATAAGCGTAGGGATTGTTAGAGCCCCCGAGCACCGGATCGGCCTGAAGGAATCGGCCGATCTGCGGCACGTAGCCGCGTGCACCCATTGCCACCACTCCCGACGTTAGTTCGGTCGACCGTTGGAACCCGCCAAGCCATGAATACTTTGGCGGAGCGCCAGTGGTCGGCACTCCGTACTCCGTGCTCCGAATCGTCGAAAGCAGTGCGGTAGCCGTTTTACTTTGCGATGCCGTGGCGACCACATTGCCCACAAGATCCGTCAGTTGCATGATCGGAGCTTCGCCATTCGTCTGAACCGCGACAAGTTCACCGGCGATACCAGAGATGTTGCGCGTCCATTTACCAGCCAAATCCACAGTCCACGAAGGCGAGTCACCCCCTCCTGCGTAATGATTCACGACGGTCGAGGAGACTGTTCCGGTCGACACTATTTCGCGAGCTCGTCCCGCAGGATCGAGATGGTAACTGACGGTCTGACTAGCCTGAGTCACGCTAGCCAGGTGACTATTACTGTAAAACGTGGTTGTCAGTTCGGAGCCAGCGGCATCGGCCGCCGGCATTACGGTCGTATCACCCAACGCGTCGTATTTCACGCCCGTATCTGTGAGTCGATTGCCCGAATCGAAGGTTTTACTGGCGACAGTGCCACCTTCGGTCGCACATTTCCCTTCCGCTCCCGGTTCACGGGACGTGAGGCTCGTGCGATTGAATTCCGTGTCATAGGCATAAAGACGCGTGACGCAGCCCTGACCAACCGGCGTTTCCTTTACTTCCACGAGCCTACCGGCTTCGTCATACTTGTAGCTGTCCACGGCAAGCGTGTTGGTGCGCGCGATCTCCTGGCCGTGAATGGACGGCACCATCGTATCGTTGAACCATGTACAGCTACTTCCACACGACGTGGTCTTTTTGTCTTCTACCTGTACGAGATCGTCGATGGCGTTGTAAGCGTAGCGAGACGTTATCCCGTCGGGCGCGACTTCCGTGAGGATATGGCCTGCCACATCGTATGTGGCTTTGAATGTACCCGCGGCGCTGTCTACTAGTTCCGTCTCAAGGCCAGTGGTTGCACTGTATTTGTAGGTCTGCGTGCCCTTGCCGTCGTTGGACGACGTCGTGCGTCCATCAACGTCGTATTCGTATGTAGCGCTCGTGCCATCAGCGTCGGTATAGCTCGTGAGCTGAGCTAGAGCGTTATAGCTGTCGAGCAGTGACGTCGTCACGCCTTCGACGGTCGTCTTTTCTTTTACAAGTAGACCCGTTTTGCTGTCGTATTCGTCAGTGACCGTTGGCAGCGCAGTGCCGACAGTCGAGCTGATCGCCGCTTTTGTGAGGCGTCCCGCTTCGTCGTAGGTGTTTGTCGTCGTGCGACTATCAGATCCAACCGTCGCAGTTGTCACACTCGGCAGTAGCAGATAGTTGTATGTGGTCGTCGTTATGGGCAGGTTGGGGATACCGCTCGTTTCAGGCTGGGCCCCAGGCAGCGTCTCACACGGCATGTTTGCCCACTCGGCATGTTCCCCACAGGTCGGGTAGGTTCCGTTGGCCGCCGCTGTGTAATAGACCGTCCTTACGTCATGCGCATTGCCTTCGCCGCCGCTGGCGGGCTTGCGACTTTCAAGCAAATTGCCTGTAGCTGAGTCGTACACGTAAGTCTTTGTCAATTTCAACCCTGACGGATCCGTCGTCACCGACGTCGGTTCCCGCAATTTCCAGCCCAGGCCTTCCTGACCGGAGTAAGAAGTCGTTGTGGTTCTGACGTCAGCTTCGGGTTTTCCTTCGATCTGCGCTCCGTCAGTAACCTTGGTTACGAGGTTGTACGGTCCGCCTTCGGGTGCACCTTCGTCATAGCTGTAGACGGTGTGCTGGCGTGCCGCGATTTCTTCACCATTGGCGAGCTTTACCGTATGCCGTGGACCAAGATCACTGAGCAACTGAGTACCGTCAGTGCTGTAGGTGTGCTGATCATCGAGCAAATGGGAGACTTCTGCCGCTTTCGCGCCTTCGGCCAAGGCGGAGGCGCGATTCACAGGACTGAGTTCTCGTGTGACGTCCCCTGCTTCATTGTATTCCGTGGTGGCAACACCGCCGGCCGCCGCCGCTACGTTCACGATATGTCCGTTTTGATCGTAGTAGTAGATCGCCGCGCGTTTGTAGTCCGCTTCCGGTGCCGGCCATCCCTCCGGCTTGTCGGGCGGGAAGATTGCGACCCCTTCCATCGGATCGTCGTACTGTCCCCATTTCGCAACTTCAGATGAACTCAATGCCTGCGGAGCGCCAGTACCTGAAACCGGAACATTGTAGGCAACCGTTGTAAGGGCGGCGCTCCCTGTACTTGGCGCGGCTGCCGGTTCAGACGTGCTCACAGGGACAGTGAACTCCTGTACGCGACCCCAACCGGAATCGAGCACATAGAAGACACCGGTGCTATTCACAGCGACTGCATTGAGATCGTAGAACTGCCCGTTGCCGGTACCCCATCCGCCGTATTCAGCGAGGAATTCGCCCGTCGAAGTAAAGCCCTCAAGACGGTCGTTGAACGTGTCTGTCACCCAGACATTGCCGGAGCCGTCCACCGTCAAGCCAGAGGGGCCGTTGAACTGGCCGCGACCGCCACCGGCAGAACCAAACTGGCGGATGTATTCACCTGTCGAGGAGAACTCCTCGATGCGATTGTGTCCAGCGTCGCCCACCCAGAGATGGCTTTCGGCGTCGATCGCCAATGCCTCGGGCGTATTCAACTGATTCGAGCCGGTTCCTTTTATTTCACGGATGAATCCGCCCGTCGTATTGAACACCTGAACGCGGTTGTTGCCTTGGTCCGCAACCGCTATATAGCCTGTCCCTGGAAATATCCTGATGCCTCTAGGAAGATTGAACTGCCCTTCGCCGGAGCCAGCAGAACCAAATTGGCGGATATATTTGCCGTTTGGTTCAAACTCCTCGATGCGATTGTTGTAGGTGTCGGCAACCCACACATAACCTTGGGAGGTCAATGCCAACCCCGAGGGCGTGTTGAGTTGGCCGTTGCCCGAGCCGGCGGAGCCGATCGCTTTGAGGTAAGTACCCGCGGCGTTGAACTCCTCAATCCGGTTGTTGAGCGCATCGGCTACCCAGACGTTGCCGGACGCGTCGAACACGAGGTCCTGCTGCCAGGATGTCGGTTCGACTCCACCTCCATATGCTGAGAATTTCGAGGCATAACTGAGCGGGGTGAAGTTCGAAAGATGTAGCATCTGGATGGCCTGGTTACTGGTATCGGCGACGTAGATCGTGCCGGAGCCGGTGACGGCAATTCCTTCCGGTTCGTTGAACTGCCCACTGCCACCGTACTGAGTCAGAAATTCGCCGCTGGCGTTGAATCCCTGCACCCTGCCGCTCGTCTTGTCCGTGACCCACAGAACGCCGGTCGAATCGACCGTGATGCCCCTCGTTTCTTTGAACTGTCCGTGCCCCGAGCCTTCCGAGCCGAACTGGCGCACATATCCACCCGTAGTCGAAAACTCCTCGACACGGTTGTTTTTGGAGTCCGTCACCCAAATGTTTCCGCTTGCATCCGATGCGACACCTTTAGGACCCGAGAGTTGCCCGGCGCCGCTGCCCGATGACCCCGCCGCCCGTTCGTAGGTACCGGTCGATGAGAACTCCTCGATCCGGTTGTTTTTGGTGTCGGCCACCCATATATTCCCTTCAGGTGTGATGGTGATGCCTTGTGGCGATGAGAACTGTCCAGCGCCGCTACCGATGCTCCCGAACTGTTTGATATAGGTCCCGGTAGATGAGAACTCTTGCACCCTGTTGTTGCCGGCGTCGGTGACCCAAAGGTTGCCTTCTGAATTGATGGCGATGCCAAAGGGTTCTTTGAATTGGCCGTTGCCCGTTCCAGTCGTGCCGAATTGTCGAGTGTAAGTACCCGACGAATTGAACTCCTGCACGCGATTGTTGAACGTATCGGCCACCCACACGTTGCCCGAGCTGTCCACAGCCACGCCCTGAGCCCATTTGAACTGACCGTTACCTTCGCCCGAAGTGCCGAATTTGGACTGATAGGAAAGCGCAGAGGCGATCACCTTCGTCGCGGCGCTGTATGCGACGATGCTTCCTCCGCCGTTTGTCGCCTGGACTTCCACCTTCAGCGAATGAGCTGCGTCCGCAAGCATAGGCTTGTAAGCTTCGTTACGCGCACCGGGGATCGCGACGCATTCCCCACCCGAGGCGTTGCAGCGCTGCCATTGGTAGCGATACGCCACCGGATTTCCGCTCCATGTCCCCGTCGAAACGCTGACCGTGATACCCAGGGCCGGTTCCGCGGGCGTAAGAGCCGGCGCAACCGTGTTGGCCGGAATAGTTCCTGCCCATAGAGAGGCCGACGCTGGAGCACGAGTCACCCGTTGGATGCGTCCGCTCACGAGGTCTGTAGGCGCTTGAGCGTAAGTGAACGCATACGTCTCCTGGCCCGGCAGCGTCAACGCAGTCACATGACCTTCGCTGTCGTAACCATAGATCGTCTTGAGGGCAGGCGACACGAGCGGATCCCACTCGGCGCGCAGACGGCCTTGGGAGTCGTAGGAGTACTGAGCGATGGTCTTGGTCGACATGTTGCCCGCGGTCGGTTCGTATGCAGTGAGGTAGACCCGCGTCAAGTTCCCTTTGTAATCACCCCACTGACTTTCGTTTTCGCCCGTGGCAGTGGTTGAGGACGCGTAATTGAATGTCAACGCACGGCAACCACGTTTCAATTCCGGGGAGCACGACACGCCGGACGGAACGGGAGCCAGCGCGAGCGCAGGCCGTGTGACCTTTTTACCACTGATTTCGACCGTTTCATAGGTGTAGGTCGTCGTGTCGGTTGCTGACGCGCCTTCCTGAACGGTGGGCATCCAGAGGGTGCCGCCGCCCGATGGAAGCGTGAAGCGTGTACTTGTCTTTTTCGCCGCGTTGGCGAGTATGTATTCTTTGGTCCCGCCGGCTTCGTGGTAAGAAAGCGTCAGGTTGCTGTCACCTGGTGGGGAATTGAATCCGCCTGAGCCGTTGGCGGCAAAGATAGCCTGGAGACCATTGTCGTCAGTCAACACCACACCCCCTTCAGGCTGAGGTTCGAGCGACTCGGAGCTGCCCATGCCAATAGCCCATTGCGGTCCCAGCGGCCCTGCGACGCCCGCTTTCAGGTGCTGCGACAAGTAGCTGCGGGAGATCGTAAGGCCTTCACCCTGAGAGACGTCGGTTTCGCCCAAGCTGAACTCGCCCGACCTTGGGTTGACTTCCCCGGGCGCGAGCGCCACCGGGCTCGTGACGCGGACGGTGACCGCGAATTCTTCGGTTTCCGTATTGCCGGCGTTGTCGGTAGCCGTGACAACAAGCGTGTGCAGTCCGGCCGCGTATTCCTGGCCATTGATCGTCCAGGAGTAACTTTTCGCGGTGCATGGACCGGGCGAGCACGACCCGGAGGCAGTCCCGATTTCATGGCCGTCCACCTTGAGACCGATCGACTTTATTCCCGAGCTCGGATTGGTCGACCCGTCCGACGCTTCAGCTTTCAGTGTGTAGGATTTGTAGCCAATTTCGTTGCCTTCCGGCAGCCCAGTGAGGACGATGTTGTGAGGTGGCGTGCCGTCAACCTTGATTTTCAGCGGCCAGACCATGGCATAGCTGTTTGAGGCGTCATAGGCAAACGCTTCCAAGCTCACTTCGCCGTCGGGGAGCAGTGGGCTATAGCCAAGCACTTGATTGAAATGCTGTTCGCACTGGACCCCACCCAGACATTCGCCGTTTTCCAAAATAGCGAATTTTTCACCGTAGCCTTTCATGCCACCGGAGATCCCGAAAAAGCTGATCCCCATACCGGGGTCGTAGGCGTTCGCTTCAAAGCCTGTTGCCGGACCCAGCCAAGCCCCTGATCCGTACAGGATGTTTGTCAGACCGCCTTCGAGAGTAGGACTCGTTTTGTTGAACGAGAGTTCCGGTCCAGTTGGTTGTTCGATGAGGATCGTTGTTTTTTGAAGCGTATTTTCGCCGGCTGCCGTACCTGTTCCGAGGCTCGTCTGCAACCACTCGGCCGAATTGCCGGCCGCCGGTTTTTTGCCAAAGCATTCCGGCTGCGGCGCACACACGCCCCACGTGCCTCCTGAACTCCATGAGGCGGGCATCGACGATGTTCCTTCGGCGACTCCGCTTGGCGAAACCAGTAGAAGGAGATTTTCGACATTTGTAGAGGTATCGTTCCAGATCCCTTCCATGGTAAGTTTTGTGATGTACGACGTCCCTTGTGTCGTATAGACGAACTCGCCTGTTTCATGTTCGCCGTGGCTTGCTGAGATGTGCTCAGTCCAGCCTTTGCCTTCGGTGTTTTCCGATGCCGTAAACCCACTGCCTCCGGTGTGTTCGAAGTGCCAGTTGGTTGGCTTGACTCCTGACACATTGAGCTGCCAATCTGTTACTTTCGGATCAACCACAATTGGCAGCCTGTATTGGCCTGGGCGACGATCCATGGTGACAGTCAGTACATGCCCGATCACCCCTAGCGAGAGCGCGATCGCGGTTCCTTCGGCGTCTTGAGCGGTAGGCGCCGCGATGCTAGCAATTGCACGGGCGCCACGAAAAACCTCGACTGTGCTCGATCCGTGCGCATGAACCAAGCGTGCGCCACCTGGCAAGCCCACCTTGAAGTGGAGCTTCTTTGGAGAGCGTTCTGAGCGTAGAATCGTCTCGACGCTGAGCCCGGTGGCTTCTGGCTTGACGAGCGTGTCCGTATCGAGTACGCCGGCAGCGGCGCGTTCTGTGTTTCCGTAGAACGCTGTTGCGCCGTCGATAACTCCCGTAGCGCCGTGGAGCGCAGCCCCATGCGAGTCCACTGGGGTCAAGGTGATACCGAGATTGGCAAGGCCCGCGCCCGCTGAGACATGCGAAGGGATACGAAGGTGCACCCCGTTGGCCGGTACAGCCGGCGCGAACCCCTCTCGGGACCTGTGTAGACGTAGATCTATCGGCCGTTGCCCGGACCGTGTCTTAGTCGCCAATGGTTCGCCCGACGCTATCACCGCACGTTTGCCTCCCGGCATAGTCACGGCCGCGGCATATTCGCTCACATAACGAGCGATGTGCTCTCCGCGCGTAAGCGGAGGGCGTCCGGCCGGATGACCAACCAGCGTGGGAAATGCGGTCTCGGCAAGCTTCGCGGCGTCGCCCGCGCGCAGGCCCTCAAACTGCGACTGCGACGATTCGCGGAGAGCTGCCGCCTGCGGGTTGGCGTGTTGAGCTTCGACTTGGGCCTGAATCTGTTCGTAGCCGAGTAGCCATTGCGCGTTGGGAATGACCAGCGCAGTGTCGCGCGAATAGGCCCGACCGTCCGTCGTTGTAACCAACTCGACAGCTCGACGCCCCTCCGCACCAAACAAGCGCTGAGAGAACAGCGACGACCGCACAAAACCACCCGCGTGAAAGACGCATGTCTCACGACCCCCCGATAGAAGCCGGCGACGCTGATCCACGTTCAAGCCACCGCCAGCCTTACTTGCTATGACAGAGACGGACCGTACACAGTTCTCTGTTAAGAAGTCAACCCTTCATCCCTAATGTGCCTTAACGATATGTGGGTGAATGAGATTAGGGTACAGTTTGCGCCACAGGCGCAGCTTCGCGCTTGGCTTGCGCCTGGGCAACATCCTCCATGGTCGTGCCCTGGCGCCCGTCGGACTGCAGTAGCAGCTTGAAGTCATGCGGCGAGGACGCCACGCGTAGCGCTTCCTCGGTGCTGACACGCCCGGCCTTCACATGATGGAAGAGCGCCTGATCGAAGGTCTGCATCCCGTAGTAAGCGCCCGCGGAGATCGCCTCGCCGAGCTGGCCGGTTTGGTTGGGGTCGGTGATCATGTCCCTGACCCTCCCAGTCATGCGCAGGATCTCGCACACAGCGACCCTCCCACCGTGGGCGCCAGGGACGAGCCGCTGGGAGATGACGCCCTTGATGGTGCCGGCGATCATCGAGCGAGCCTGGTTGTGTTGGTGGGGCGGGAAGAAGTCGAGCAGGCGGTTGATCGACTCGGAGGCGTCCACGGTATGGACGGTGGAGAGCACGAGGTGGCCTGTCTCTGCGGCCGACAGCGCGGTGCGGACGGTCTCCTCGTCGCGCATCTCCCCTACGAGGATCACGTCGGGGTCCTGGCGCAGCACGCGGCGGAGGGCGCGCTCGAAGGACTTCGTGTCCATCCCCACCTCGCGCTGGTTGATGACCGAGCGCTTGTCCTGGTGCACGAACTCGATGGGATCCTCGATCGTGACGATGTGCTTGTTCATCGTCACGTTCATGTGGTCGATCATCGCGGCGAGCGTGGTGGACTTGCCCGAGCCGGTGGTGCCGGTGAGCAGCACGATCCCACGCTCCTCCTCGGCGAGATCGCGCACCACGTCGGGCAGCGAGAGCTCCTCGATCGTGGAGATCTTGGCTGGGATCGCACGGCAGGCAAGTGAGATGAGCCCGCGCTGGCGGAAGGCGTTCACGCGGAAGCGCGCCACTCCGGCGATTTCGAACGAGAAGTCAACCTCATGCTCCTCGCCGAATTCCTTCAGCTTCGCCTGGTCGTGTAGCAGAGCGTGAAGCGCGTCTTCGGTGTCTTGCTCGGTGAGCGGCGCAACGCCTGCCTCGGGACCGAGCGCCCCCTGGACGCGGAACAAGGGCGCGGAATGAACCTTCAGGTGGAGGTCGGAGCCACCGCGAGCCACAAGCTCGCGCAGCGCTGAGTGCACATCGAACATGCAAGCTTCATCGGCCGCGGATCCTGCTCACTTGAACCGCGCAAGCGCGGTTGGACCAGCTGTTACGCCACGTCGCGAAGCTTTTGGGCCTCTGCGAGTGACTGCAGCTTCTTGAGAGACTGGTTCTCGATCTGGCGAATGCGCTCGCGGGTGACGTTGAACGTTCGACCCACCTCATCCAGCGTGCGTGGATGCTCGCCGCCGAGCCCGTACCGCAGCTCGAGCACACGCCGCTCGCGGTAGGAGAGGTTCTCAAGCGCCTCGCGCAGGGCCTCCTTGGTGAGGATCTCCGCGGCTCGCTCGTAGGGCGACTCGGCGCGCTCATCGGCGATGAACTGCCCGAACTCCGACTCCTCCTCGTCCCCGACCGGCTTCTCCAGCGACACGGGGGCCTGGGCGGAGCGCTTGATCGAATCGACCTCTTCGGGATCGATGCCTGTGACCTCCGCGATCTCATCGGCGGTGGGCTCGCGGCCGAGCTCGGTGACGAGCTTGCGCTCAGCGCGTCCGATCTTGTTGAGCTTCTCCACCACATGCACGGGGATGCGGATCGTGCGGGCCTTGTCGGCAAGCGCACGAGCGATCGCCTGGCGGATCCACCAGGTGGCGTAGGTGGAGAACTTGAAGCCCTTGCGGTAGTCGAACTTCTCCGCGGCCCTCACCAATCCAAGCGTGCCCTCCTGGATGAGGTCGAGGAAGGGTAGACCCTGGTTGCGGTAGTTCTTGGCGATCGACACCACCAGGCGGAGGTTCGACTCGACCATCTTCTGCTTCGCGTCGAGGTCTCCACGCTCGATGCGCTTGGCGAGATCCACCTCCTCTTGGGCGGTGAGCAGACGGACCTTGCCGATGTCCTTGAGGAACAGCTGCAGCGAGTCGGTGGTCATGTCCGGCTTCAGATCGAGCGCGGTCTTTGCCTTCCGCCGACCACGCTTGTCGGGCGCCCGTTCGACCTCGGAGGCGGCCGCCGTGGCGGGGTCGATGTCCTCAACGAGCTCGATCTCCGATTTCTCGAGGTAACCGTGCAGCTCCTCGACGTCGGACTCGTCGAGGTCCAGATCGGAGGTGGCGACCGATATCTCGGCGAAGGTGAGGACCCCGACCTGCTGACCCTTGGCGAGCAGCGTCTTGACCTCTTCGAGCTCCTGCAATTCGACCACTGACATGCGTTCTTCCGTTTCCTTCGGGGGACTCCCGCCGGACCCGCACATCAGCGACGGGACCACTTGGGATGCTGCTCGAGGACTACCTTAGCCGGGGTTGTGGCCGAAGCCCGCCCGACAGTACAACTCAGATGTACCCGCCCATCCTAACGCGTCGCGACCCTCGAGAGACGAAAATCGCACTCCGGTGCATCGCGCGGGCGGGTGCGCCATGATTGCGAGACGATGAGCCCCTCAGACAACTCAAACGCCGGCTCAAACGACCCTGTGCTCGAGGGGGGAGTGCTCGCGGCGCTACCGCGCACCCGGCCTCAGCGCACAAGCGCACGCAGAGCAGCCGCCCGTGGGAAGGGGACGAAGTCAGAAACAGCCGCCACTGCTGTCGATACGAAGCAAGTCGAGACGACAAAGCCGACCGCCAAGGCAAAGGCGGCGACCAAGAAGAGCAAGCCTGTTTCTCGTATATCCCCGAAGCGCACCCCTATGGCGACCGCAAAGCGACCCCGACAGAGCAAACCGACCGAACCACCGGCGCCACGGCAGGGATATGAGCCAGAGGAGGAGCTTGAGCTGGGGGGCACGGTGAACCCGCCGAGCGGCGTCGAGCTACTGGAGTCGTTGACCGACATCGTGAGCGAGCTGGCGGGGAGCAGCCTGACAGCGAGCGGGCGCATCTTGAAAGACGCCTTCTCGATCTTGCGGCGACCCTGACCGCTATTGCGGTCGCGGCCCGACGACACCCAAGCTCTGCCAGCGCAGGTGGCAAAGCTCCGCAAAGTGCGGAAAACCGCCAAGGCATGGCGTAGGCCGATCCGGAGGAGGGGCCTGTATACTCGCGCTCACGCCGAGCCCTTGCGATTCAGGTCGCGAGGGGCGGGGGACCCATTGCGGACCGCGAGAGCGGGCCGCGGGGGCGAATCGGCCCGATAAGGGCCGTAGCGCAGAAGCTCAGCGCGAGCCCGTCAGCTCACCCCGTAGGCGTCGATCGATAGATGACTCGTACTTTCGCCAACAAGACGCTGCTTGTGGTAACCATCGCGCTCGTGTGCGGTGGATGCGCGTGCTCGGTCGCACTGGCGAGCACGGGCGGTGCGAGTGCGCCCACCGGAGCAACACAGCCTGCCAAGGCAAGCACGAAGGCTCAGATCGCCACCTGGTTCGGCCCTGGTTTCTACGGCCAGAAGACGGCTTGCGGGCAGACCATGACGCCTGTGGTGGTGGGGGTGGCGTCGCGGACACTCCCCTGCGGGACCCTGGTGCTCGTCAATTACAAAGGTCACAAACTGACGGTGCCGGTGATCGACCGCGGCCCCTATGCGCACAACGGCGCCATGTGGGACCTCACCTGGGGTGCAGCAAGCGCGCTCACGATCAAGGACACGGTACGTGTCAAGACGAAGATCGTGGGCAAGGCGAAGAACGATCCCTTGCTGGGCGCCCCTGCCGAAGTGAAGCCACCGGCCGAAGCGGCGGCCAGCGGCGGCACAACCGCCGCTGGCTGATCGACAAGTCCCGGCCTCAGCCGGCGGCTGGAGGATCCGTGTGCGCAACAGAGCGACCTGTCGCGCGCGCCGAGTAGACCCCAAGGTCTGCCCGGGCGGCGAGCGCAGGCGCCTCGGTGCCGTCGTCGGGACAGACAGCTATGCCGATAGCCACCTCCAATGGCACTCCACGATGGGTGGCGGAGGTCCGCACGAGGCGGGCAAGGCGCTCGGCGAGCATACGGGCGCCCGTGCCGTTGGTTTCAGGCGCCACGAGCCAATAGCGGCCGAGCGTCTCTCGCGACAGGTGGTCCGTGGCGCGCATGGCGTGTCCGATGGCGCTCTCCACCTGCGCGACGAGACTGTGCATGTCATGGGGAGTTGAAGAGCGCTCCAGCTGCGCGACATCCACGATCTCCACCAACAGCACTGCGAACGGGAGCCCATCCTCAGCGTGACGTGAGAGCAGTCGACCGACCGAGGACACCCACGCCGATGGTCCCTCCTCGCGACGAACATCGTGGATGGCGATCTCCGGCTGGATGGGCTCGACCGAGGCGAGCGTCTCAGCGACGACGGGAGGCTCCTGCTCATCGACAAGTCTCGTGAACGTGTAATCGCCCGTCCGTGTGGTGGTGGACTGGAAGGCGACAGACCCCTCGATCTCCGAGGGCTGGTGCGAGGCGAGCCTCAGATCCGGCGGACGGGGGTCCGAGCCATGGGGCTCGGGTCGGGAGGGAGCCGGCGGCGTGCGACGCTCGACCCGCGGCGCTCCGCCAGGCGCATCCGCCGTCGAGCCCGCTCGCGCGGAAGCCGACGTATCGAGCGGCGCCGCGTCGGCGGTCGTGTCGAAGGGAACAGCGCCGGCGAGCATCGCAACGGTCGAGGACACCTCGGCGAGACGCTCTGACAGCGCGCGTGCACGCGAGGCATCGGCGCGAGACAGTTCCTCGTGCATCGCCTCCCACAAAACGTCGCAGAGCTGCTGCGCGGCGCGTGCCGCACGGGAGAGCCGCTCAGTGGAGGAGGATCCGCCCGGAGACGATCGGTCGGGTTGGTCTCTCACAGGCGGTTGATATCACCGGCAAAGGACACGACACGGATTATCGTCACTTTCCCGCAGTATCTTGAGACATATTGTCGGCGACTCCCTGCAAGGGATAGCCTTGGGGCGGTGAGCCGAAGGCCGAAGATCGCGACGATCGAGAAGCTCGAAGACCACACCTCCGAAGACAGGGCAAGCGGTGCGATGCGGTCGGTGCAAGCGGCAGACATGAGCTTGCCCGAGCAGTCACTTACAGAACTCTGGTCGCCGATGCACCTGGAGCGTCTCGCGCGCACCTACTGGCGCTTCCTCACGCGAGTGACCCTGGGGTTTGTGAGAGTGGTGTACGGGGAGTCGGGCCGTTCGGTGGTACTGCTCGTGCGTCCCTTGAAGCTGTTGACCTTCAAGCCACCCGAATACGAGCTCGACGGGGAGCGGGGAGTGGTGCGCTGGCACATCGAGCGGGGACTTCTGGTGGCCAGGCACGGACGCGGCGGCCACGGCCACTTGCAGATCGAGGTGCGCCGCCTGCCCGCGCCGGCCGCGGGCGAGGCGAAGGTGCACATGGAGGTGGAAGTGGCGAACTTCCACCCTGCCATCGCGTCGGGGTTTGGGCGGCGCGTGTACAACGCAACCCAGGCACGCATCCACGTGTTCGTGACGAATGGGTTCCTGCGCTCGCTTGCGCGCTTGGACCTGGCGGAGTCGAAGGTGGGGCGGCTGGCCGGCGGGGAGGGGACGACGCCTCCGGACGAGCCCGACAACGATGAGCCTATTCGCGCGCGCGCGAGTCACTCTTCACGGTAGTACTCCACCAGGCCGTCTAGCGGCCGTCTAGCCGAAGCCCACCAGGCCGTCTAGCCGAAGCGCCCGTCGCTGTCGAGCGCACGCAGCTTCGCGCGGTCGTGGGTGGCGCGGATGCGCCGTACGGTACCCGAGCGCGAGCGGGTGACGAGCGATTCTGTGGTGGCGCCACCGGCAGAGGGGTAGCGCACGCCCTGGAGCACGTCGCCGTCGGTGATGCCGGTGGCGGAGAAGAAGACGTCGTCGCCGGCCACGAGGTCGTCGCGGTCGAGGATGCGGTCGAGGTCGTAGCCTGCGTCGAGCGCGGCTTGGCGCTCATCATCGTCGCGCGGCCACAGGCGGCCGAGCAGCTGTCCGCCGAGGCACTTGATGGCTGCGGCGGAGATGACTCCCTCGGGTGTGCCGCCGATACCCCACAGCAGATCGACAGTGGAGCGCTCGGTGACGGCGAGCAGGGCAGCGGAGACGTCACCGTGGGGTATGAGGCGAACGCGCGCCCCGGCCTCACGGATCTCGCGGATGCCGGCCTCGTGGCGGGGACGGTCGAGCACAACCACCATGACGTCGCCTATCGGGTGGCCCTTGCGGGCGGCGATGAGCTTCACGGTCTCAGACAGCGGGCGGTCGAGGTCGAGTAGGTCCGCCATCTCCGGGGGACCGGCCATCTTCTCCATGTACACACAGGGGCCCGGGTCGAACATGGTGCCCTTCTCTGAGAGCGCGATGACCGCCAGCGCGGAGGGCATACCGTGCGCGGCGAGTGTTGTGCCCTCGAGCGGATCTACAGCGATGTCCACCTCGGGGGGCGACCCGTCGCCGATGCGCTCGCCGTTGTAGAGCATCGGCGCCTCGTCCTTCTCCCCCTCGCCGATCACAACCGTGCCGTCCATAGCGATCGAGTGAAGCGCGAAGCGCATGCCGTCGACCGCGGCCTGGTCGGCTGCCTCCTTGTCGCCCATGCCCACCAGAGGGGCGGCGGCGAGCGCGGCGAACTCGGTGACGCGCACGAGCTCGAGCGCGAGGTTTCGATCCGGCTTCGTATCGGTGTCGGGGGTCATCGAGACGGAAACCTACACGAGCCGACTAGGATCCCCGGGGATGACTGAGATCGGATTCGTCGGACTCGGGAAGATGGGCGGCAACATGGTGCGCCGTATCCGCCGTGACTCGGGGCACGAAGTGGTTGCGTTCGATTTCGACACGGGCGCCGTCTCTGCGGCGGTGAAGAACGGTGCCCGGGGAGCGAAGTCGCTCGCGGATCTCATCAAGAAGCTCGAGGCCCCACGGATCGTGTGGATCATGGTACCCGCTGGCGACCCTACCGAGCAGACCGTGAAGAAGCTCTCGAAGCTGCTCGAGAAGGGCGACACGATCGTGGACGGAGGCAACTCGAAGTGGACCGACGACAAGCGTCGCTCCAAGGAGCTCTCAAAGCTTGGCATCCATTACGTCGACGTGGGCGTTTCAGGCGGGGTGTGGGGCATCGACGTCGGCTACTGCATGATGGTGGGCGGGCCACCGGGCGCGGTGAAGCGCCTGAGCCCAATCCTCGATGTGTTGGCGCCGCCGACGAGCGCCGACAGCATCGGGGCGATCGGTGAGCGTGGCTGGCTACGCTTTGGCGGATCGGGCGCGGGGCATTACGTGAAGATGGTGCACAACGGCGTGGAGTACGGCTTGATGCAGGCGTATGCCGAGGGCTTCGACGTGTTCGACAAGTCCGAGTACGAGCTCGACAACGCCAAGATCGCGCACCTCTGGAACCAGGGCTCGGTTGTGCGCTCATGGCTGTGCGAGCTGGCGGCACGGGCGTTCGAAGCAGACGGCAACGGGTTGGAGGCAATCGAGGGATACACCGCTGACTCGGGCGAGGGACGCTGGACGATCGAGGACGCCACCGCCAAAGACGTGCCCACTCCTGTGATCACCGCTTCCCTCTACGAGCGACTCTCCTCACGCGGCAACGGAGACTTCGCACATCGGGTGTTGGCGGCGCTGCGCAACCAGTTCGGCGGCCACGCGGTGAAGGCGGCGCCGGTAGCCAAGCCCTTCAACGGGAGCGGCTCGACTTCGAAGCAGAGCGACAAGCGCCGGTAGCAAAGTGGCGGCCGTCACGACGACCGAGCCGGAGAACCCGCTTACGGCCGGTTTGGAGCGCCTGCCGGTCGCCCCCACAACCCTCGTGATCTTCGGGGCCACGGGCGACCTCGCCAGGCGAAAGTTGCTGCCCGCGCTATACAACCTCGCGCACGATGGTGCGCTCCCCGAGCGCTTTCACCTGATCGGGGTGGCGCGCAGGGAAAAGAAGCACGAGGACTACCGCGAAGAGTGTGTACAGGCGATCAGGCAGTTCTCGCGTCGGACGCCCGACGAGGAAGTGCTGAAGCGCCTGCTCGAGCACGTCAAGTACATCCCGGGAACCTTTGACGACGAGAAGGCGTACGCCAAGCTCGGGATGGCGCTGGACGGCTTCGAGCAGCACGCGGGGGAGCCGCTGGCCAGAGCTTTCTACCTCTCAACCGCGCCGGCGTTCTTCCCCGTGATCGTGGAGGCGTTGGGCAAACAGGGTCTCGACCGCCACGAGAGCGCCGATGTGAGGGTGATCATTGAGAAGCCTTTCGGCACCTCGCTTGAGGAGGCACGCGAACTCAACCGTCGCGTGCTGGGGGTGTTCGAGGAGAGCCAGGTGTTCCGCATCGACCACTATCTCGGCAAGGAGACGGTTCAGAACATGATGGCGTTCCGTTTCGCCAACGGCATGTTTGAGCCACTCTGGAACCGCAATTACATCGACCAGGTGCAGATCACGGCAGCGGAGGACATAGGGATCGGCACGCGCGCTGGGTATTACGACCATGCGGGCGCGTTGCGCGACCTCATCCAGAACCACATGCTGCAGTTGCTCTGCCACGTGGCGATGGAGCCGCCGGTGAGCTTCACCGCCGATGAGGTACGCAACGAGAAGGTGAAGGTGCTGCAGTCGATCGCGCAGCCCGTGGAGGCCGAGATATCTGGGATGGCGGTGAGGGCGCAGTATGGACCGGGGCACTCAGGCGGCGAGGACGTGGCAGGATACCTACAGGAGCCGGGCATCCCCCCCGACTCCACTACTGAGACGTTCGCGGCGTTGCGCTTGGGAGTGGACAATTGGCGCTGGGCGGGAGTGCCTTTCTACTTGCGTACAGGCAAGCGGCTGGCGCGCAAAGTGACGGAGATCGCGGTGGCGCTCAAGCCGGTGCCCCACCTCGCCTTCAGCCAAGATGGCTCGCTGGGCGTGCTGCCCAACCAATTGATCCTCACGTTGCAACCCAACGAGGGAGTATCGCTGCGACTCGGCGCGAAGATCCCAGGATCACGGATGGTGATCCGCCCGGTGCACATGGAGTTCCTGTATGGGACGGCGTTCCTCTCGCAGTCGCCGGAGGCGTACGAGCGGCTGATAACCGACGCGATGAGGGGGGATGCGACGCTGTTCACCCGCGATGACGAGGTAGAGGCGCAGTGGCGTATCTGCGACCCGATCTTGCAGGCGTGGGAGAGCGCGAGCGGGCCGCTGCCGCAGTACGAAGCGGGTTCGCAGGGCCCCAAGGAGGCAGCCGACATCCTGCTTGCGGAGCAGTCGTGGCGAGCGGTCTGAGCCTGCCCGACGCGGTGTGGAGCGCGGAAGGCACGACGCCCGACGCAATCGAAGCGGCGTTGCGCGAGCTGGTGAAGCAGCGTCATGGCGAAAACGGAGGGTTGGCGCCGGCGCGAGCGCTGAACATGATCGTGTTCGTTGAGAGCCGCTACAGCGGCGAGATCGCCAACCGCTTGTCGGGCGTGGGGCGCTATCACGCCTCGCGCCTGGTGGTGCTCTCCTACGACCCACATCGCATGCGTTTGGACGCGCGCGCGGTGGTGTCCACCGATGGCGACCCGGCGGAGGGGGAGCTGGGCTTGCTGCGCGAGACGGTGACGGTGGAGATCGGCGAGCGCCACCTGGACGATCTCGTGACGATCGTGGACCCGCTCGTTGTGACCGATCTGACGACGCTCTTGTGGTCGCCCCACGGCCACCCAGAGGCGGTGGACGCACTACTTGAGGTCTCCCAGACGGTGCTTGTGGACTCGCTCGATGACCCTTCCTGGCGCGAGGCCATCGGGCATGCCTGCGAGCTACGCGGACGAGCCTATGTGGTGGATCTGGCGTGGCTGCGCAGCACTCCATGGCGCGAGCGGGTCGCAGCGGCGTTCGACTCGCCGGCGATGCGAGCGGAGCTACTGAAGATCGAGACGGTTGCGGTGCGCCACCACCCAGATTCGACCGTGGCGGCGATGTTGTTGGTGGGCTGGTTGGGGTCACGCTTGGGCTGGGAGATGGGCAGGTTGAGCGCAAACGAGGGAGTCTTGACGGGCACCGCCCGCGGCGGGTCGTCTGTGGCGATCCGGCTCGAGCCGGCGCCGGAGCAGGAGGTGCGGGGACTCGAGAGTGTGGCGATCGCCACCGCTGACGGTAGGCGCCTCGGGCTGAAGCGCGGACCGGGAGGACTCCGAGCGCGCGCTCGTAGCCCCCAAGGGAAGGAACGCGAATGGACGATCCTCGGCGCATCGCGCGGAGAGAGCGGAATCCTTGGCGAGGGTATCCGCCAGTCGCTGCTGCGCGACCCCACTTATGGCCCGGCGCTCGAGGCCGCGGAGGCGATGACGCCTTAGCGCTCCACCACACACTCAGCGGTGACCACGAGCGCACAGAGAGGGAGACGACGGTTCCGACGAGACGAACGACAGAAAATTCCGGGTCGGCGAGAAGAGCCACTACAGTGAGTCGGGCGAAGCTATGGCTACGATCGCTCACCGCGACCCCATCGCTCCCCGACACCCCCTCCCGGACGCACCGGAGGAGGCGCTGGCGGCGCTCGACACCGTCAGAGAAGAGACGCTGGCGCTCGTCGGCCACCTGAGCGACGAGAAGTTGAGCAGCGTGCTCTCCCCCATCATGAGTCCGTTGGTGTGGGATCTCGCGCACATCGCGGCGTACGAGGATCTTTGGCTCGCGCACCGTCACGGCGGACTGGAGCTCTTGCGCCCTGATCTCGCGGAGATGTACGACGCTTTCGAGACGCCCCGGACGGTGAGAGGCGAGATCGAGCTGCTCGGGCCGCGCGATGCGAGGACCTATATGGAGGAGGTGCGCACACGCAGCGCAAAGGCGCTGGCGAGGAGAGGCATAGGTGATGGGACGATCTACGAGCTGGTGTTGCGCCACGAGCTACAGCACTCAGAGACGATGCGACAGACGATGGCGCTCGCCGACCTGTTGCCCCAGGGTGAGCCGCGCTTGGCGCCGCTCACCGGGCGAGACGATTGGGTAGAAGTGCCGCGTGGCCCGTTCGAGATGGGCGCCGGCGCCGATGGGTTCGCCTACGACAATGAGCGCCCCGTACACACCGTTGAGGTGCCGGCGTTCGAGATCGCAGCTCGGCCCGTGACCAATGGGGAATGGGCGAGTGTCCTCGGCGAGGCGAGACCGGGTGACCCTGACGTGGCCGTCTGCCACGTGAGCTGGTTCGAGGCGGAGGAGTTCGCGAAGAGGGCGGGCGCGCGACTTCCTGGCGAGGCGGAGTGGGAGAAGGCGGCCAAGAGCGGTGTTCTCTCGGGAGTAGGGGAAGTGTGGGAGTGGACCAGCACCCACTTCGACGGTTATCGGGGCTTTGTGGCGCACCCTTACCGCGAGTACTCGGAAGTGTTCTTTGGCGAGGACTACCGCGTGCTGCGGGGTGGCTCGTGGGCGACCAGCCCACGAGTGCGGACGTTGACGTTCCGCAACTGGGACCTGCCGGTTCGCAGTCAGATATTCGCCGGCGTGCGACTTGCGCGGGACGTGAGCTGATGGAGCCCGTCACCGCGCCGGAGAACGCGATCACAATCGACTCCTACCTCCACGAGGGCCAGGAGCGCTCGCTGGCGGAGGACGTGCTCGACGGGCTCACTCAACCTTTCAAGGAAATCCCGCCCAAGCACTTCTACGACGCGCGTGGGGCGGAGCTGTTCGACCGCATCTGCGAGCTGCCCGAGTACTACCCTACTCGCACCGAGCGCTTGATCCTGCAGGAGTCGGCCGAGCGGCTGGCAAGTACGACGGGGGCGGCTGAGCTCGTGGAGCTCGGCTCGGGGACGGCTTCCAAGACAAGGGTGCTGCTCGATGCGCTGCACCGCGCGGGCACGCTCAAGCTGTACATCCCGGTGGACGTCACCGAGAGCATGGTGCGCGATTGCGCGCAGGAGCTCACGAACGAGTATCCGGGGCTGCGGGTACACGGAGTGATCGGCGACTTCGAACGCCACCTCGACCGTGTCCCCGAGCCCGCGGGTCCGCGCCTGGTGGTGTTCCTGGGCGGCACGATCGGCAACTTCCCGCCTGGCAGCCGCCGGCGCTTCCTGCGCGAGATCGGACGTTTGCTGGGACCCGACGACCACCTGCTGATGGGCACCGACCTGGTGAAGGACCCTGACGTGCTCACGCAGGCGTACGACGACGCGCAGGGAGTCACAGTCGAGTTCAACCGCAATCTCTTGACCGTGCTCAACCGCGAGCTGCGTGCCGACTTCGACCCCGACGACTTCGACCATGTGGCGGTGTTCAACCGCGAGCACGAGTGGATCGAGATGCGGCTGCGAGCACGACGAGCACACACCACCACCGTGCGAGACCTCGATCTTTCGGTGCATTTCGAGCTGGGCGAGGAGATGCGCACAGAGATCAGCGCGAAGTTCACGCGGGACCGCATCGAGGGAGACCTGTCTGCGGCCGGCTTGGAGCTGGTGAGCTGGCTCACAGACCCGGAGGAGCTGTTCGCTCTCACCCTCTCACGACCCGTTGCAGAAGCGTCCGACGCGATTCTGTCCGACTGAGCGTCGTCGCCTCTCCTTCCTTGTCCATCGCCGACTTCCCCGCCTGAGCGTTAGATGGGCATCGAGGAGGCGCTCGCCATCGCGGCAGCCGGAATCGCTGCGGGCGCAATCAACACGGTGGTGGGGAGCGGCACACTGATCACCTTCCCTGTGCTGCTCGCGTTCGGGTATCCGCCGGTGACGGCCAACGTGTCCAACAACGTCGGACTCGTCCCGGGGTCGGTGTCGGGGGCGATCGCATACAGGCGTGAGCTGGATGGCCAGCGAGACCAGGCCATGCGCCTGGGTGTCGCGTCGGTGCTGGGGGGAATCACGGGAGCCGTATTGCTGCTGTCGCTTCCGTCATCGGCGTTCGAGGCGATCGTGCCTGTGTTCATAGCGATCGCGCTCACGTTGGTGGTGGTGCAGCCGATTATCGCCAGAGCGCTCATGAGGCGCCCGGCACCACCCGGACCACGCCACCGTGTGCTGACCTTTGGGGCTCTCTACATCACGGGTGTCTATGGCGGCTATTTCGGCGCCGCCCAGGGCATCCTGCTGCTCGGAATCCTCGGTTTGGCGCTCCCGCAGGATCTACACCGGACGAACGCTTTGAAGAACGTCCTTGCGGGCCTTGTGAACGGTGTTGCGGCGGTGTTCTTCATCGTGGCCGCACACATCGAGTGGGAGCCGGCGGCGATCATCGCCGGTGGCTCGATCCTTGGCGCCCAAGTGGGGGCGCGCTACGGTCGGCGGCTCCACCCAAACGCTCTGCGGGCGCTTATCGTGGTGGTGGGCGTCACCGCGATCGTGCACTTGCTGACGAGCTGACGCCCCATACGATCCCGCTTCGTGTCGGGCTTGTCGATACTCTCCCTGCGTGCAAATCGAGGGGAGCTCGGCGATTGTCGTGGGAGGGGCCTCGGGTCTCGGCGAGGCAAGCGTCCGCGCGCTTCACGAACGAGGTGCTGTGGTCACGGTGGCGGATGTGAACGCCGAGAAGGGCAAGACGCTCGCCGAGGAGCTTGGCGTGGAGTTCGTGGCGTGCGACGTGCGCGAGGAGTCACAAGTGCAGGCGGCTGTGGATCGCGCCGCGGCGGTGGATGGAGGTTTGCGCATCGCTGTGTGCTGCGCGGGTATCGGCTGGGCCCAGAAGGTGGCGGGCTCGAGGGGACCCCACGCGCTTCTGCCGTTCGAGACGACGATCCAAATCAACCTTGTCGGCACCTTCAACGTGCTGCGCTTGGCGGCCACGGCGATGATCGCCGCCGACCCCCTCGAAGACGGGGAACGGGGCGTGTGCGTCAACACCGCCTCGGTGGCTGCGTTCGACGGTCAGATCGGCCAGATCGCCTACTCCGCCTCCAAGGGTGGGATCGTCGGGATGACGCTTCCGGCGGCGCGCGATCTCTCGACGCAGGGAATCCGCGTGAACACGATCGCCCCGGGGTTGTTCGACACCCCGCTACTGGCCGCCCTCCCCGAGGAGGCGCGTCAGAAACTCGGCGCCGGAGTACCGTTCCCCCAGCGCCTTGGTACCCCCGCCGAGTACGCCCAGCTCGCGTGCCACATCGTCGAGAACCGGATGCTCAACGGTGAGGTCATCCGCCTCGACGGCGCACTGCGCATGCCGCCGCGCTGAGCTTGATCAGCCCGCCTGCAACGCCTGAGCCAGCCCGGGCAGCTCCTTGGCTGGAGCCGCCGCCAGCCGTTCGAGGCGCTGCTCCTCCTCGGGCAACGCGGCGAGCGCCTCTCCGATTAGCCGACGCAACTCGGCCATCTCCTCATGACCTGGCTCGCCACGAGCCACGACAGCCCGTAGCGTCGAGTTGATCCCACCGAGCGTGTGCTGCAACTGTTCCTCACGGGTCCATGGAGACGAGCTAGTAACGCCAGACTCGCAGTAATAGCATCGCCAAGTCTGCTCGTCGGCGCGGTACCACTCATGCGCACCACAATCACCACGCCCCTTGGGAACGAAGCTGGACATGCCTCTGGGCAGTCGCCTGCGCAACCACGCCCTGACTCGATAACGGCCGCCGCTCATGCTCGTCATGGTAGCCCTCTCATCGCTGCTTACGCCTGTCTCTGAGACCGCGAAACTTCTCCTCGCGCTGGTAGCGGCGACGTTCCGCGCGCGGAAGGGTCCTATCCCGAGCGCGACGAGAAACCTCGTCGTCGCTGAGGTTCTTAAAATCACTTTCTCGCTGTCGTCGTCCCACCGACGACGCAGAGTAGGCCGCGCCTGCGACGGTACTCGGCGCGGAGAGCCAATACGGGCCGCCGATGGCTACCCACCGACGGCCCGCCCAACCTCAAGTCTGTGAGGCGATCAGCCGCCGAGGATGCGCAGCAGTTTGCTCGGGAGTTTCTTGCTGCACTTCGAGCCGCCTTCGAGCGTCACTTCTGCCTTGCCGGACAGCTTGGCCGATTTGGCGTTGGTGAGCGTCAACGTGGCCGTCACCTTGGCGGACTTCACCTTTGATGGCACCGCCGTGAGCGTGGTCGAAGACTTGATAGCCGCTTTTCCCGAGAATTTGATCGTCGCGCCGATCTTCGCAGTTCCTTTACCCTTGGCAAACAGGCTGACTTCTTCAGTGATCTGCGGGCAGATCTGTGAGACGGGAATCGACAGTTCCGTGGCGGTCCCTTTGGGAGAAACCGAAGCCGGGAAGCTGATGAACAGTCGTGATTTGAAGTCCCCGTAGCCGGTCCCGTTGAGCTTGCAGCCTTTGGCCTCTTTGCCAAACGCGCAGTCTGCTCGCCTGGGCCACCGGATGGGCGCCCGCGGACAGGGCCACCATCCCGAGCCCCACACTTAGTGCCACGAGCGACACGATTACTGCTCCAGTCTTTCTCATACCCACGACTCCTAGCTTCAGATGGTTGGACGGCCGCCGATGTGGCGGCGAGTCTACTGACCGCACCCGTTCGCACACCATTTGCCGCTGTGCGTCTTCCGCTACCGTCCCGTCGATGCGCGTCTTTGTCACTGGAGCCAGTGGCTTTCTCGGCCAATCCCTGTGCCCGCATCTTCTTCGTCGTGGCCATACGGTCTACGTGCTTGTACGACGCCCGGGATCGGAGCCGGACGGAACGAGCGCCACCACCGGCGACCTGACCGACCCCGCCAGTCTCACCCAGGCGCTTGCGAGGGCTCAGCCCGACTGCGTGATCCATCTCGCCGCCGAGATCGCCTCGCAGCGCGACGCACGGAAGGTGCACTCGGTGAACGTGGAAGGCACGCGAGCACTGCTCGACGGGTGTGTCGCCCTCACCGGCTCCAGCTCCACCGGCGCCCCACACTTCGTGTTTGCATCCACGGTCGTCACCGGCGACGCGCGTGGCGCGTTGCTCACAGAGGACGCTCGACTGCCCGTGACCACACCCTACGGACGCTCAAAGCAAGAGGGCGAGCGACTCGTTCTGATATCAGGCCTTCCCGCGACGATCGTGCGTCCCTCCCACGTTTATGGCCCCGGTGGCTGGTATGTCGAGGAGCTCGTGCCTCGCCTGCGCCAGCCCGGGCGCTTTGCCGTGATCGGAGGCGGGAAGAACCTATGGGACGTGGTGCACGTACACGATGTGGTCTCGGCGTTGGCGCTGGCGGCCGAGAGCGCTCCCAGCGGCTCGACTTACCACGTCGTTGACGACGAGCCGGTCACATACGGCGACTTCATGAGCTTCACCGCCCTCACGCTCGGGGTCGGAGCACCGCGAAAAATCCCACCCTCGCTGGCGCGTCTCGTGGCCGGACGCAATGCTGTCGACGCCGTGGTGCGCTCGGCGCGTTCCTCCAACGCCAAGATCAAGGATGAGCTGGGCTGGCAGCCGCGCTTCCCGAGCTTCCGCGAGGGCATCCCCGATGCGCTCGCACAGCTCTGAGCCCGACCGAGCCTACGTAAAATCAGGTGGCTGGGCCGAGGGGGATTCGACCCAGCCACCCGTGGACGGGACCTGAGAAGCATGGGGGCCTCCCAGGCAGAGGAAGAGGTACTCCTATTGCTCACAAAGCTTACCAGGAATATGTAGATTCGCAAGGGGCGTGCGGCAACTCCCGTCCCTCGCCTACGAGAGCCGTTCCACCAGCATCGCCATGCCCATGCCGCCGGCGACGCACATGGACTCGATGCCGTACTTGCCGCCCTTGGTCTCCAGGTTGTTGAGCAGCGTGGTCATGATGCGGGCGCCGGTCATGCCAAAGGGGTGACCTAGGGCGATTGCGCCGCCGAATGGGTTGAGCTGCTCTTCCGTGATGCCGAGCTCGCCCATGCAGGGGACGATCTGAGCAGCGAACGCCTCGTTGATCTCGACGACGTCGATGTCCTCGATCTTCATGCCGGTCTTCTCCAGCAGCTGTTTGATCGCCGGAATGGGGCCGAGGCCCATCACCTCGGGGCGGATCGCGGCGACGGTGGAGGCGATGATGCGCGCCTTCGGCTGAAGCCCGAGCGCGGAGGCCTTTTCTTCTGACATCACGAGCACCGCGGCGGCGCCGTCGTTGAGCGGGCAGGCGTTGCCCGCGGTGACGGTGCCCCCCTCCTTGAAGACGGGCGGGAGCGAGGCGAGCTTCTCGAGCGTGGTGCCCGGACGGGGGCCGTCGTCCTTGGTGACCACCGTCTCCGGGACGTCGATCTCGTTGCCTTCCTTGTCCACGTCTTTGTGGGCGGCCACGGTGACGGGGATGATTTCCCTGTCGAAGTGGCCGCTGGCCTGGGCCTCGACGGCACGCGTTTGGGAGATGACCGCCCACTCGTCCTGCGCCTCGCGCGAGACTTTGCGTTCCTCGGCGACGTTCTCGGCGGTCATGCCCATCGGGATGTACACGTTGTAGAGCGATCCCTCCGAACCGTCCACGAGCGGGTGGAACTCGAAGCCCCCACCGCCGCGCCCGGCGCGTGAGACAGCCTCGACACCGGCGGAGATGTAGGTGTCGCCCTCACCGGCTTTGATCGCGTGGAAGGCCATGCGGATCGTCTGCAGGGAGGAGGCGCAGAAGCGATTGACGGTGGTGCCGGGCACGTGGTAGTCGAGGCCGGCGATCAGCGAGGCGATGCGGGCGACGTTGTAGCCCTGCTCGCCCTCTCCGTATCCACAGCCCATCATCACGTCGCCGATCGAGGTCTGCTCGACCTTTGGGTTGCGCTCGATCAGCGCCTTCAGGGGGATCGACGCGAGGTCGTCGGCACGTACGGTCTTGAGCGATCCCTTCACGGCCCGCCCGATGGGCGTGCGTACGGCGTCGACGATCACAGCTTCAGGCATGTGGCTTCTCCTTGTGGGTTACTTGGCGGGGACGGACCCTCCACCCGCCCCGCGCGGCGCGGGAGCAGCGCGAATCCTACGCGAGATCGGGACGAGCCCCCCTAAAGATCGAGCCGAGAGACGCCCAGCTCGTCGAAGCCCACGTGGTGGGCGAGCTCGTGGCGGACGGTCCTCGTGACCTGCTCACGCAGCACGTCGGGGTTGTGGCCGAAGTCGCGTCGCAGGGTGTCCCTGAAGATGACGATGCGGTCGTGAACGTCGTCACGGGCGACCGTCGCGCCCTGATAGAGCCCGTAGGCGCCTGCGGCGCGTCCTCCGTCGGAGATCACCACCGCTACATGGGCAAGCGCGTTGCGCAGAAGATCGGGGAGATCGTCAAGCGCATCGCGCACGAGCTCCTCGAAGTCGGCGTCGTCGAGCGGGTCGAGCTCCATGAATTCCGCTTCATCGGGATCGACCGCCAGACCTTCGCGCGCCAACTCCTCGGAGTGGCGCACGAGCTTCTCGAAATCGGCCTCAGATTCAGGGTTGCGCCAGTCGGCGAGGCGCACCGCCACGTAGGCCACGCCGCCGGCGATGACGGCCACGACCATCGCGCCGAGCAGGATCTCCTCGACCGCCTTGACCATGCCGATCGTGCTGAACCCCTGGCCCACCACCAGCACCACGAGCCCAACCGACAACGCGACGAGCGCCGCCACCGTGACACGGCGGGCGTGGCCGAAGGCGCCTGGGGGCCTCGACGCACGCATCCCAGACCTACTTGTGCGCCCGGGATGTGAAGGAGCGAGCGCCTGACTGCACCGGATACGGGTGGGGTGCGGACGGGCGCACTGCCTACCCCTACCTCAACGTGCGGGCGATCACGACCCGCTGGATCTCGTTGGTGCCCTCATAGATCTGGGTGATCTTCGCGTCTCGCATCATGCGCTCCACCGGGTACTCCTTTACATAACCGTAGCCACCCAGCACTTGTACCGCCTCGACGGTCACCGCCATCGCGGTGTCGGAGCAGAACACCTTGGCCATTGAGGAGTACTTGGCGCGCAAGGGATGCCCCTGGTCGGCCATCGCACACGCCTTGTAGAGCAGCTCGCGGGCGGCGGAGGTGCGGGTTTCCATGTCGGCGAGCTTGAACTGGATCCCCTGGAACTCGTTGATGGCTTTGCCGAACTGCTTGCGCTCCCGCGCGTAGGACACGGCATAGTCGGTGGCTCCCTGGGCGATCCCCACGGCCTGCGCGGCGGCGCCGAGGCGGGTGCGCTCGAGTGTGGCGAGGGCGACCGACAAGCCCTTGCCCACCTCCCCGATCACGTTCTCCTGCGGAATCCTCACGTCCTCGAAGATCGGCTGCCCTGTCGGCGAGGCGCGGATGCCGAGCTTGTGCTCGAGCTTGCCTACACTGAAGCCGGGACGATCTGCCTCCACCACGAACGCGGTGATGCGTTTGCTCTCACGGTCGGTGACGGCGAAGGTGACATAGAAGTCAGCCACACCGAGGTTCGTGATCCAGTTCTTCGTGCCGTTGACGACCCACTCGTCTCCGTCCAGCACCGCGGTGGTTTGCATCCCCGCGGGGTCGCTCCCCGCTTCGGGCTCTGAGAGCGCAAACGCGGGTGACCACTCGCCGGTGGCGCACTTGGGCAGGAAACGGGCCTTCATCTCATCCGAGCCGAACAGCTGGATGGGGAGCGTGCCGAGCTCCTGCACCATCAGGATGAGCGCGCAGGCGGCGTCCACCTTGGCGATCTCCTCCACCCCCATATTGAGCATTAGCGTGCCGGTGCCGGTGCCGCCGTACTCAGTGGGAAACGGCAGGCCCAGGATGTCCTGGTCGGCGAGCACCTTGCGGATGTCCCACGGGTACTCGGCGTGCTCGTCGATCTCCGCCGAGCGTGGCGCGATCTTCTCCTGGGCGATCTGTTTGATGGTGGCGCAGAAGTCGAGATGCTCCTGCGGGATGGTGTAGACGTCGGTGAGGGTGTCTTGCATGGTCTGATGATCCTAGTGACCGCGCTGGGGTGGTGCGAAGTCGCCGGTGCGCCCAGCCCCGCTACGCTCATGCTTCTATGGGCGCGCCGGTGGACTCCACACAGACCGACGTCGACCCCGGGCAGCTCTCGGATTGGATGGTGGAAGACCCCGAGCTGCAGGTGGTGGACGTGAGGGAGAGCTACGAGCGCGAGGCGGGACACATCGCCGGCACCACCCACATGCCGCTGGTCGAGCTCACGGCACGGGCAGGAGAGATCGACCGGGAGCGCCCGGTGGTGTTCTATTGCCGGGTGGGGGCCCGCTCTGACATGGCGGCCCAGGCGTTTCGCGCTTCCGGCTACCGCGCGCTTTCGATGGCGGGAGGGCTGGTGCGATGGGCAAACGAGAACCGGCCGCTCTCGCCCGAGGGCGGCAGCGTCGCAGACCACTGACCCAAGATCGAGAGAGGAGACCGACATGGAGGCATCCGAGTATCCGCAGGTGACCGTTGGCGAGGGGTATGCCGTCGCCGGCGACCTCGACGCGCTTGGGGAGGGGTACGGCTTTCGCAAGCTGCGCAAGGGACTGGGGGTGACGGCGTTCGGGGTCAACGTGATCTCGATGCCCCCGGGTTTCGAATCCGGGAGCCACTTCCACGACGAGCAAGAGGAGCTGTACTTCGTCCACCGTGGGACGATCGAGATGGAGTTCGGCGACGGCGCGGTCCATCGCCTCGATGAGGGGGGCTCTGCGCGGGTGGACGCGGCCACACTACGCAAGGTGCGCAACGTTGGCGAGGGCGACGCGGTGTACCTGTGCGCCGGTGGCAAGGACGGGTACGTGGGCCGCGACGGCCGGCTCCCCGACGGCGAGCAGCGTGTCAGCGGGCCTCCAGGGGCGGCCTGAGGTGACTCAGCCGCGCGCCTGACGCGTGGCTGCGCGCTCCACAATCGCCACAGCCTCCTCGGGACTATCGGCCACATGCAACAGCTCGATGTCCGGCGCTGAGATCTTCCCCTCGGAAAGCATCGTCTCTCGCAGCCAGTCGAGCAGGCCGTTCCAGTAAGAGTTGCCCAGCAGCACCACCGGGAAGTGGAGGATCTTGCCGGTTTGGATGAGCGTGAGCGCCTCGAACAGCTCGTCCATCGTGCCGTATCCCCCCGGCATGACCACGAAAGCGCAGGAATACCGCACGAACATGACCTTGCGCGTGAAGAAGTAGTGGAAGCGCAGCGGGATGTCCACGTAGGGATTGAAGTGCTGCTCGAACGGGAGCTGGATGTTCAAGCCGACCGATATCGCGCCCGCGTCGCGTGCCCCCTGGTTGGCGGCCTGCATCATCCCCGGGCCTCCCCCGGTGATGATCGCGAAGCCCGCTTCTCCCAACATCCGCGCGACCTCGCGCGCCTGCTCGTAGCCGGGGTCATCGGGGAGGGTGCGGGCCGAGCCGAACAGCGACACTCCGCGGGTGATGCCCGAGAGAGCCGTGAACCCCTCCCCCATCTCCTTGCGCATCCGCTCCAGGCGTTCCTCGTCGGTGTGGGTGCATTCAACGATCCCCTGCTCTGCCCCCAGCAGCTCCTCGTCAGAGGTGAGCGGCGCGCGCACGTCGGCCATCAGAACAGCAGTTCCTTGACGTAGCGCTGGTGCAACCGTCCGAGCGGGGTCTTGTCGGGATGGAACCCGATCGCGTTGAACACGGTGCCCGTGATGGGGGCCCAGGCGGCGATGAAGTACACCCCGAGCACCAGCACCACCACACGCAACCGTCGCGAGCCTGAGAGCGCTGCGAAGGGGAGCACCCACAGCACGTACCACGGCAGCACCCAACTGAGCGTCACCAGCAGCGCCACAGTGGCCCACCCGGCCCCGCTCACCGCCTCGCGACGGCGCCACGCAAGGACAGAGCACGCCGCGAGGATCACAAGCAGCAACCCGCTCAGCACGATCCGCAGGGTGTTGGTCTCGCCGCCATCCCCGATCAAAAGCCCAAGCAGATTGGGGAGGCTCACCATCGTCACCACCCGGCCTTGGGTGGCGAGGTCTGGGAAGTGCGCGCCAAAGGCGATCACGCTGCACGCCCCCAGCACCACGGCAGTGCCGAGCATGCCGAGCCCGATCGGGATCAGGTCGCGCTTCTTGCGCAGCAAACAGGCGAGCACCACCGGCAGCAGGATTCCCGCTGACGCCTTGATCGCGACGGCCGCCACGAGAGCCGCGCCCGCGCCCGCAAGTAGCGCCCACCGGCGATCCGAGACGGCCGTGGCAGCGGGAGGCAACGCGCCTTCCGGTGGCGTCTGCGAGGGGACATCCTCGCTCCTTGCCACCGCTCCCGGCATGGTGCCCGCCCGCAGCAGCAGGTAGAAGGCGAGCACAACGAAGAACATCATCAGGAAGTCGTTGTGGTCCCCACCGAGACCCCACACGAGCACGATCGGGTTCAGCCCCACGAACACGATCGCCGCGACGGGATCGCGACCGAGTAGCCGTGCCGACTTCCACACGAGCAGGATCGTGGTGAGGCTCGCCACCATCAGAAGCCCCTTCAGCGTCCAGAAAGAAGCCGCCACACCGAGCGGCACCACCGCGAACGTGATCAGGGTGAACAGCGGCCCGTAGGGACTGAGTAGCTGATGCCAGTTGCTCAGCGCGTAGCTCGGGTCGTTGTGGGGCTCCAGTATCGGTGTGGTGGTGTAGGGGTTGAGATGGTGAAAGACCTCCATCCGCCCGTAATTGACGTAGTTGAAGATGTCGGTGAGCGCCATCGGAGGCGCGAGGAAGACGATCACGTGGACTCCCACCACCGCCGCGATCGCCCAGCGCGCGCGCAGTCGCGGCGCGTACTTCAACGCGAACAGGTAGCTCGCGTACATCACCGCCACCGTGACGGTGAAGAGGTAGCGCAGACCCAGGGCGTTACGCGTGAGCGACGGCCACAGACCCCCGAGCGGTCCCGCCATCCAGCGCGGGAAGAAATGAAGTGTGGTCGTGGCTGAGAGGACGCTGGGACGGTTCGCCGCCGCCACCACGAGCAGCGCGACGCACGACACGATCAGGATCAGCGCGCCCGCCCCGATCCGCACGCCGGCGACACGGGGTTCGCTCACAGACCGCGAGCCCGTCTCGCCCTTCCCTGTCCGCGTTCGCGCCCCCAGAACGTCGACGGGACCCCGCAGGGCCCCGATGACACGCTCGCTTACGCTTAGTGAGCTCAGAGGCTCAGAGCGTAGTCACGTTGACGGCCTTGGGACCCTTGTCGCCCTGCTCCGCGTCGTAGGACACCTTCGTGCCCTCCTGGAGCGAGCGGTAGCCTTCGCCGTTGATCCCTGTGTGGTGAACGAACAGGTCCTTGTCGCCATCATCGGGTGTGATGAAGCCGAACCCCTTGTCGTCGCTAAACCACTTCACTGTGCCGGTAGGCATGTGATTCATCCTCCACGATATGTGCGTGCTGCTACGCGGAGGATGCTGCTAGAGCTTCGACCTGCGAGCGCTTGCACTGCTTTTCGCCGGGTTTTTCTGTCCGGCCAGACCGCACGACGGTAGCACGTCACAGGTCAAGTGTGTTAGCAAGTGGTATATGCCCACCAGCCCGCACGACGGCCCCTCCGCGCCCCCTCCGAGCTTGCGACGGCTGCTTCCACCCGGCGCGGAAGTAGACGTGGAGCGGTTCGTGGATGAGCTCGATCTCCTCGAGCGCGCCGCCACCGGGCCAAGCTCGCGGCCGTATCTCGTGCTGAACATGATCTCGAGCACCGACGGTCGCGCCACGCTCGGGGGCCGCTCGGGACCGCTTGGGGGCCGCGCGGACTCGGAACTGCTCCACGGCCTGCGCACCACTGTCGACGCGGTGATGGCGGGCGCCGGCACGGTCCGCAAGGAGCGTTATTCACGGCTTGTTTGCGAGGAGCGCGACCGGGAGATCCGCCGTGCGCGTGGCCTCTCCGCGGAGCCGCTCGTGTGTGTCGTGTCGGGGCGGCTCGCGCTTGACGAGGAGATCCCGCTGCTCGCCGACCCCCAAGCACGCGTGGCGATAGTCACCGCGTCGCAAGCAAGCCTCCCACTGGAGTGCCGCGCGCGCATCGACTACGTCCGCGCTGCCCGCGACGGGGTGCTCGACCTGGAGGCCGCGATGGGAGAGCTGCGCGAGCGCCTCGGTGTGCGGACGCTTCTGTGCGAGGGAGGACCCCATCTGAACTCGCATCTGCTGGCCGCGGGGTTGGTGGATGAGCTGTTCCTCACTCTCTCCCCCAAGCTCGCCGGGGGGGACGTCATGAGCGAGGCGCTACGCATCCTAAGCGGCCCCGAGCTCGACCCTCCAGCCACACTCGAGCTGCTTGGGGTGAGCCAGCACGACTCCTACCTGTTCCTGCGCTACAGGGTGCTCGCGCCGTCCTGAGGGCCTTCACCGCCGGACCGGCGCTCCTTGGCGAGCACCGCCACGCTCAACACCACACTGTTTGGCACGAGGATCGAGCCCTCTTCGGTGGCGAACGTCGTGTAGAGCAGCCCGAGCGAGCTGATGGTGCCCTCGATCTGACCCGCGATCTGCCCTCCCTGCAGGCGCACCGGGTCGCCCACGCGAAAGGGCCGCGCGCTGAGCAGCACGGTTCCCGCGATCACGTTGCCGAGCGTCTGTTGCGCGGCGAGACCCACGATCACCGCCGTGAAGGCCCCCCCGAGCGCGAGCGTGCGTGGATCCACCCCGGCCACGCTGAGCGCCACGACGAACGCCACCGCGACCGTGACGAGCCTGACCACGAACCCGATGGTGCCTGCCATCGCCGGATCCATGCGTCTGAACATCGCCGGCCCGAGCGCCCGCCCGATATCCCGCGCGATCGCCCAACCGAGGATAAGCAGCGCGATGACCGTGGCGATACGCACCGGGGTTTCAAGCCACGAGAGCTCCCCATTGCCTGCCTCACTCAACCCCAGCAGCGAGTGGCGGTTTTCGTAGAGCACCACCACGCCGATGAACAGTGGCACGAGCACGACCGCCTCCAAGCGCGCTTTGCGCACCGCGCCCGGGCTCACATGACGCAACAGGCCGGCTTCACGCCACGCCTGGCTACGCGTCTCGAACATCTTGGGTGGGGTCCTTGTGCGACGAGCCATCCGCGGAATCATCTACCCTTCGGCGGCTGTGAGTGCCACCACCTTGAAAAAGCTCGTGATCCCGGCCGTGGTCCTCGGCGTCGTATTGGTGATCGTGGCGATCGTGTACTTCGTGGAGCCGGCGCACTCGCTGCCCTCCTTCTTCCCCGGACACGAACCGGCCTCAGGCGTCGAAGCCAACCATCACCACGCAAAGCACGGGATCGCGGCCTTGGTGGTAGCGCTCGGCTGCTTTGCCTTCGCGTGGTTCCAGTCGGGCCCCAAGACCGCTTCCTCCTGAGGGCTCCCACTCCCCGCTTACCCTCCCGCTAAAGAGCGAAGGTGAGCGTGCACACAACGCCCAGCACGATGCAGTAAATCCCAAACGGGGTGAGTGTGTTGGTTTGAAACCACTTCAAGAGGAACTTCACGGCGAAGAATGTGGTGAGGGCCGCACACAATCCCCCCACAAGCGCTTGTCCGCGCACGCCGTCGCCGGTGGAGCCGAGCAGTTCGGGCAGCTTCAAGAGGCCCGCAGCAAAGATGATGGGGGTGGCGAGCAGGAAGCTGTAGCGGGCCGCGTCCTCGTTTGAGAGCCCCACCAACAGCCCCCCACCCATCGAGAAGCCCGAGCGGGAGATCCCGGGGATCAACGCCGCCGCCTGGGAGGTCCCTACCGCGATCGCTTGGGTCCATTTGAGCTTGGCGATACGCACGTCCGCGTCCCCCAAATAGTCGCCGGGACGTGGGGGGCGCTTGCGC
Organism: uncultured Solirubrobacterales bacterium; assembly: GCA_963702905.1. Classification (GTDB taxonomy): domain Bacteria; phylum Actinomycetota; class Thermoleophilia; order Solirubrobacterales; family Solirubrobacteraceae; genus Palsa-744. The sequence goes on along the minus strand of OY969769.1, from coordinate 1,627,960 downwards.
AGACGCTCGAACAGGAGCAGCGCCACCCCGTTGACGATCAGGAAGGCGGCGGCGAACGACGCGGAGGCGAACAGCGAACGCAGCGATTTCTCGAGCACGAGTCCGATGACGCCCGCCGGGATGGTGCCCACGATCAACAACCACCCGAGGCGCGCGTCGACGTCGTCCTCGCGGATCTCGCGCATTTGCAACGACCTCAGTATCCCCTTCACGATGCGCACCCAGTCCTTGAAGAAGAACCCGAGCAACACGATCGCCGTGGCGATGTGCGTGGCCACCAGGAACGTGAGGAAGTATTTGTCGTTCTGGTGGATGTTCCACCCGAACAGGCTCGGCAACACCACCCCGTGGCCGAGGCTGGAGATCGGGAACGGCTCCGCCACGCCCTGCACGAGGCCGAGCACGATCGCCTGGAAATAGGAGATGGGTTCGTGCACCGCGGCGAGAGCATATGGGAGGCGGCCCACGCACACTGCAGGTCCGCGTGCAGACACGCCGGACCGAGACCTCCCTTGGCGACATCGTGCGAGTGAGGGCCGCTGCTCTCCCGTTGCTCGGGGGCGAACACTCCCGGCTGACCTTCACGCCTCTTTCACACGATAATTCCCGACTGGTCACAAAAGCGGGCATTTGCAGGGAGAACCTTTCGGTATATGAAAAGAGACCGAGAGGAATAGAAATGAACGGTTCGACCACACGGGTCGATATGCACTGTCACTCCACCGCGTCAGAGGTGTCAAAGCTCGGGGTGCAACGCGCGTTGGGGTTGCCGGAGTGCGCGACGCCTCCCGAGGAGGTATACGAGCTGGCGAAGCGGCGGGGGATGGACTTCGTGACGATCACCGACCACGACACGATCGATGGGGTGCTCACGATCGCCGACCGCCCCGATGTATTCGTGTCAGAGGAGCTCACAGCTCACTTTCGCGGCGAGCCCCAGGCGGTGCACGTGCTCTGTTACGGGATCACGGGAGAGGACCACGAATGGTTGCAAGCAAACAGCGGGGACGTGGAGCTGTGCGCGATGTACCTCTACGACCGGGAGATCGCGTGCGCGCTGGCGCACCCCTACTACGCGGTGGGGGCGCCGCTCACGGCGCGCCATCGCCGCAGGCTGGCCGAGCTGTTCGATATCTGGGAGACCCGCAACGGGTCGCGCGCACGCGAGCTGAACCGCCCGGCGGCGGTGTACGTGGCGACGCTCGACGGCACCGGCATCGGCGGGAGCGACGATCACGCGGGAGTTGACATCGGTCGCACCTGGACCGAGGCGCCGGCGGCGAGCACGCCGGAAGAGTTCCTCGCCCACATGCGCGCGGGGAGGGTGAGCGCGAAAGGCAAACAGGGAAGCGCCGCCAAGTGGGCTCACTCGGCGATAGCGCTCGCCGCCCGCTCGTTGGGGCGCGAGGAGGGTGACGCCGCGACGCTTGCCCCCGACCCCATGCGTGTGATGACGATGGCGCAGAGGGTGCTCACAGAGGGCGACGCCCGTAGCGGCGCAACCGGCAGTGACCTCAACCCGGCGGACGCACGCTGTTTGTTGAGCGCGTGGTTGTCGGCGGTGGAGCTCGACCACCTCGACGCAAAAGGGTTGATCGCGTACATGCAGGAGGACGACTTCAGCCACTCAGACCTCTATAGGCGTGCGTGCCGTTTGCACGAGCGCAAGCTGCGAGCCGCGGTGGAGCGTGCGGTGCGGGCCGCCACAAGCGAGGGGCAGGAAAGCGAGGTGGGGGCCGCGGCGGCGGGGGTGTTCGAGAGCTGCATCGCGGCGATCCCCTACGCACCGGCGACCGTGTTCCTGGCCAAAGAGCAGGCGAAGCTCGACACCAGGAGCGAGGACGGAGAGCCCCCACGGGTGGCGATCGTGGCCGACGGCATCGGATCGACCCACGGGGTGAGCAGGACTATTGAGGAGATACGTACACGCGGCGTGGCGGGCTTCGAGATCGAGGTCGTGGCTACCGACCCCAACGTGGACCGACGACTCTCGGCGGTGGGCGAGCTCGACGTGCCCTTCTACCCGGGACTGCGGATTGGCGTGCCGAGCTTGGCGGCAGCCGTACAGACGCTCGCCGACGGAGCTTTTGACGCGATACACGTCTGCTCCCCCGGTCCGGCGGGGATCGCGGGCGTGCTGTTGGCACGGGCGCTGGGGTTGCCGCTCGTGGGGAGCTACCACACCGAGCTCACCGCCTACGCGGAGCTGCGAGCGGGCAAGCCGCGGGTGACTGCCGCGATGGAGATGGCGGTGGGAGCGCTCTACAACGCGTGCGATCTGGTGCTCTCCCCCAGCCCGGCCTCCGACGAGGCGCTCGCGAGAATGGGTGTGGCGGGCGAGAAGGTGCTGCGGTGGGACCGCGGGGTGGACACCTCCCGCTTCGATCCCGCGCTACGCGACGAGTCGCTCGCGGCGAGCTGGACGGGACCGGTGAGCGGAGGTCCCCGCGAAGTGGCCGTGGGCGCGGCGGATGGAGAGAAGCCGATCAACGTGCTCTACGCAGGTCGTATCACGCGCGAGAAGGGCGCGGAGCTGCTCGCCGAGGCGTTCCTCGCCGCGCGGGCGCGCGACCCGCGCTTGCGCCTCGTGCTCGCAGGCGGCGGCCCCGAGCAAGAGCGTCTGCGCGAGCGGGTGGGCGAGCACGCGACGTTCCTCGGCTGGTTGCACGGCGCGGAGCTGGCGAAGGTGTACGCGTCGGCGGACGTGTTCCTGTTCCCCTCCGCCACCGACACCTTCGGCCAGGTGATCCTCGAGGCGCAGGCCTCGGGACTGCCGGTGATCGCCGTGGCCGCGGGCGGTCCGCTGACGCTCGTGGAGGATCGGGTGAACGGGTTGCTGTGCGACCCCGACGCCCAGTCGCTCGCGGGCGCGGTGGTGGAGCTGGCAAGTTCGCCGCTTCTGCGCGAGCGCCTCACTCGCGCCGCCCTGAGTGCCGTGCGCGAGCGCACATGGGAGCGCGCGCTCGAGCGCCTCGCCGAGGGCTACCGACGCGCGCTTGCTCCCACCGCTGAGGAGCGCGCCGGCGTGGCCGCTCCTCCCGCGTCCGCGACGGGCACACCCGGCACGCTCTTGCCACTCCCCTCCGATCGTCTGGTCGCATGAGCTCCGCGCAGCGCACGATCGCCGTAGCTCTCCACGACATCGAGCCGGCGACGTTCGAGCGTTGCGCGTTGATCCGCGACTGGCTTTACGACCACGGGGTGAGACGAGCGACCCTGCTCGTGATCCCCGCCCGCGACCTGCACCCGCTGGCCGAGCGCTCCCCCGAGATGGTGGAGTGGCTGATCGAGCGGGAGCGCTCCGGTGACGCGATCGCCCAGCACGGCTTCCAGCACCTGCGCCCCCAGCGGGCACGGGGGCGGACAGGCGGGGCTTATCAATCCCTACGCACGCTCGGCGCCGACCGCGAGAGCGAGTTCGTGGGGCTCGACGCACACGAGACCCGTCGCGCGGTGGACGCGGGAAGGCGTGTGCTGAAGCTCGCTGGTATCGAGCCACGCGGCTTCGTGGCCCCTGGCTATGCCTACACCCCCGCATTGCGACAGACCCTCAGCGAGCGCTTCCAGTGGTGGGCGGCGCTGCTGGGCCTGCACCGTACTCAGCCCGCTGGCATGCCGCTTGCGCACGGCGCTCCCGGTTTGTCGCCGAGATGGCCACGCAGGCAAACGAGCCCGGGTACCCGCCGTCGTGAGCTGCTCGGCCCACCGATCTCACTGTCGAACACGGGCAGGCTGGGCCGCACGATCTCCCCCGCTCTCCTACGCGCTGGAGCGCTCGCTTCGGGCACAACGCTGCGGCTCGACCTCCACCCCTCAGACCTCGACCACCCAAGCCACATGCTCGCGCTCGAGTGGGTGCTCAAACGCGCCGCCTCCACGCGCGAGGCGGTCACCTATGAGCAGCTGGCGTCAAAGCCGACCAAGGCGTGTCTCGATCCAATCGCAGTCGAACCGGTCAGGGTGAGAGGCTGACACCTCCCACAGGGCTGAAATCGGAGCCGCCAGGAGGCGGTCACCAAACGGGAGCACATCTTGGCCACCGTAGAGGACAAAACCGCCGACAAAGCGATCGCCCAGGACATCGCGCATATGCCCCAGCCAGCGAAACCAATCTCGCTTCGGGGTCTGCCCTGCCTTGACCTCCACAGCCACGATGCGACCATCAGAGGATTCCAGCACGAAGTCAACCTCGGCGCCCTTCACGTCCTGCCAGTGAAAAAGGCTTGCTTCCGTGGCGGCCCATGTCAGTTGGCGGCGAAGCTCGACGAAGACGAACGTCTCGACCAACCTGCCGGTGGCCGGATCGGTGGGGTCCGCGAGCGCGGACGGCGTCTTGCCTATAAGCCAGGCTGCCAGACCCGGGTCGGTGATGAATACCTTGGGTCTCCTCTTGACACGACGTGTGAGGTTGCGCGACCACGCCGGCAGCGTCGCGACGAGATGAATCGTTTCAAGCCACGCCCGATGGTCGTAGACGGCTTGACGCTCAAGCGCCGAATCGCCGATAAGACTCTGCATCACCAGCTCGCATCCGGAGCGCGCGGCGAGCAGCCGCAGTAGCTGACCCATCTCGGTGACCTTGCGGATGCCGGATATTTCGACCACATCACGCTCGATAGTGGTGCGCACGTAATCGCGGAACCAGGCCGAGCGTTGACTCGCCGGCAGCGCGTAAACCTCGGGATAGCCGCCCACGCAAACACGCTCGATCAGATCGTCGCGGGAAAGACCGCTCGGCCGGTAGGCAGCGAGATCGGAGACTCCGGCAAAGATCGTGTCAACGAAGCGATCCGCGCCACTCATAAGCTCGCCCTGAGTGAACGGCCACACCTCCACGAACCCGGCCCTACCTGCAAGCGACTCCGAGATCGTCGGTACCGTCAAGAAATTGGACGAGCCGGTGAGGACGAACTGTCCAGGGCTCGAATCGCGGTCTACCCGCGCCTTGATCGCCCGTACCAATGGCTCGCCGGCTCGCTGGACCTCGTCGATCACCAGCGGTGTGTCGCGCGTGGAGATGAACCCCACCGGATCGTCCAAGGCGGCGGCGAGCACACCCTCGTCGTCCAAGCTGCGCATTACCCCCCCACCAAGTCGGCTACGGACGAGGGTCGTCTTGCCCGACTGCCGTGGACCCGTGACGACCGTCACCCGTCGAGCTGCGACAGTGTCCCGGTAACGGCCCTCGATCGCACGCCTCAACATGGATCTATCATACACATTTCCCAAGATGAATCATACAGAAATACCGATACGTACCATACGTTTTGCGTGGCACGCACCATACATTTTGCCATGACTCGAAGCCTGGATATCGCTCAGCGGCGCCGTGACCTACGACGAGCTTGCAAGCTCAACAGCAGCTCAGGAGAGTGGTCACCGGCCTCCCTACTGAAAGAGGGCTTCGAGGAAGAGCCGCGTCTTCAGGGGCGCCTCTCGTGCCGGATACATAAGTCGCAATAGCTGCAATGCATCCTCGGTGCTCGTGATGTTGCACTCGCGGAGTAGCAGTTCCACATCGCGATCGTCCTCTCCCATACGCATAGCCATCAACTTCATGGCGAGTAGGTAACGGGGCGACGCCGTCGTGATCTCGATCTCCTCCACCTCCGGTAGCGGGCGCGCGTCGCGATCCTCTCCTGGCATGTAGGCCTTTGCCGCGTCGTTCAACCAGTCCTCGGACAGACCGAGGTCTTCGGCGACGATCGCGGCGGCTTCATAGATGACGGCCTTTGGCTCGAACACAGCATCGATGTCCTTCGTCACCCGCCTCGTGGAGTATGCAAGTGCGACGGCCGCGCCGCCGACGATGAATATCTGCCCACGGACTCCCCGGCTGGAAAGCTCGTCGCCGAGTGCTTGCAGCGCCTTGACGATCTTTGCTCGCGTGAACTCGCGGGCAGGCGTATCAGGCACGGTCGAAGACCTCGCGGGCGATGAACACACCGTGGCGTGCGAACACGGCGGGAGTGTGTTGGAGGACATACGCGTCAAGCGCGGGCCGGCTGCTCACGAACCACCATGGCTCAACAAAACGCCCCGGCCCCTCCACCCAGCTCGGCGCGACGATCCCGGCCTCACGGGCGAAAAACTCCGCCGTGCCGGCAAGCGCAGCGTCGAAGCGTGGCGCGCCTGTCGGCGGCGGCTCCTCGCTCAGTAGGGCGATCTGTCCTGGGCGTGAGGAGCCCCTGAAGTCGTCGGCGAAACCAAACACGAGCCGCAGCGCGTCATCCTCCTGGCCGTTGTTCAGGTCCTCTCGCATGATTCGCGCGAGCTCCTCGAGCGACTCCGCACCGCGTCGGACATGGGGACGCACAGACAACTCCAGATCACACTCGCACGCGTTCATCAGACGCTGCAGGGTCTCCACACTCGGGGTGCGCGCTCCGCTCTCGTACGCCGCGACCGCCGGTTGGGAGGTACCGGCGCGGCGTGCCATCTCAGCCTGTGCAATGTCTGCGTCGCGACGCGCTTCTCTCACAAGACTTGCGATATCCATCCCGATATTATACACAAAACGATATGAGATGGGCTCCCAAAGTGGAGTTCAGCTCGCGTCGAGTTCGGCTATCAACCTGCTCACTCGGCGTGCGATCTCGTCGCGGGTGGCACGGACCTCGGCAATCGGTCGGCCCTTCGGGTCGGGTAGGTCCCAGTCGAGGTAGCGCTTGCCCGGGATGTAGGGGCACTCGTCACCGCAGCCCATCGTCACGACCACGTCGGCTTGCTCGGCGATCTCGCGAGTCAACAGCTGTGGCTTGCGGTCAGCGAGATCGATGTCGAGCTCGTGCATCGCTTCGATGACCTCCGGATGCACTCGCTCACCGGGTGTCGTGCCGGCGGATAGCGCCGTATGACGACCGGCGGCTTCGCGCTGGAGGAGCGCGGCACTCATCTGTGAGCGGCCCGCGTTGTGCAGGCACACAAACAGCACGCTCGCCATCACACCTCCTCGGCGACCGAAACGGGAGCAGGCAAGCCCGCGTGCTCGCCCCTCACGAACTGGTAGGCGAACGCTCCGAGTGGAGCCCCGATCAGCGGTCCCACGAGGTACACCCAGAAGTCGCGCCACTGCCCGCTCACAAGCGCCGGCGCGAACGAGCGGGCGGGGTTCATCGACGCGCCTGTGAGCGGCCCGCCGAACAGCGCGTCAAGCGCGATCGTCGCGCCGATCGCGATGGCTGCTGGGGCTCCAAGGGCACGGGTATCGGTGGCGACGCTGAGGATCACGAGCATCAGGAGACCGCTCATCACGCCCTCCAGAATCACCGCCCGCCCAGCCGCGATGCTTGGCGCCGTCGCTCCGAGGTCGGCGGGCTGGGAGGGCCAGATCGCCCACAGCAACAACGCCGCGAGCGTTGCGCCCGCAAGCTGCCCAGCTAGGTACGCAAGCGCATCCCTTCCGGGGAGATGGCGCGTCAGGAAGAAGCTCAACGTGACCGCCGGGTTGAAGTGCGCTCCTGAGACGTGCCCCAGGGCGGCGATCCCAGCGAGGATGACGAGCCCGAACACGAGGCTCACCCCCGCCACCCCGAGCGCTCCATGAGTGTGAGCGTCGGTGACGATGGCGCCACAGCCCGCGAACACGAGCGCGAACGCTCCCAACGCCTCGGCGACGGACCTGCGCAGCAGGTCGGGTCTTCTCAACCCAGCCACGTTCTCAGCTCCTCCCACTGGGATTCTCCGGCGATGAAGTAGAAGGCCCACAGCCCGCGCCGCTCGGCACCGAGCAGACCCGAGGTGACCAGCACCTTGAGGTGCTTTGCCAACGCCGCCTGGGAGATGTCGAACAGTGGCAAGAGCTCGCACTGGCAGACAGCCTCCGGGGACGCCTTGCGGACCGCGTCCACGATCCGCAACCGCGTGGGATCGGCCAGAGCCTTCACCAATACCGCCAAGCTCGCGGCTTCATCGCTGGACAGGTCGGGCTCGACCAGCGGGGTACAACAACCGCCAGGCTGACGCTCTCGCTCGCTTATCACCGGCAGTGCAGTTGCCACGCGGACATCATACCCAACCAAATGGTTATGGATCGCCTGGGACGAACTCCCGCGATCAGCGCGGCTGCAACGGGCTCACAGTGCCGTCACCAGCGCGACGGCGAAGCCGTCGTGCCCCTTGGCGCCGACGGTCTGGATCGCGGTCGCGCTCACGCGCGGCTCAGCCGCGAGGATCTCGTAGAAGCGCCGCACACCGGCCGCCGTCCCACCGTCTCCAAAGCCGGGATCGTCTGCCTCAGGGTCGAGGATCGCGCCAGCGCGTACCACGTTGTCGCCGATGATCAGCGTGCCAACGCGCGAGAGCTTGAGCGACCACTCCAGGTACCCCGGGTAGTTCTGCTTGTCGGCGTCGATGAAGATCAAGTCGAAGGGACCAGCGCCCTCCTCGTGCAACTCGGGCAGCGTGTCCAGCGCCGGACCCACACGAACCTCCACCAGGTCCGCCACGCCAGCATTTGAGATGTTCGCGCTGGCGACCTCGGCGTAGCGAGGATCGCGCTCGAGCGTGATCAGACGTCCGCCCTCCGGCAGCGCACGGGCGAGCCAGATAGTGCTGTAGCCGCCAAGCGTCCCCAGCTCGAGAATGCTCTCCGCTTTGTGTATCCGCGCGAGCAGTTCAAGCAGCTTGCCCTGGTTGGGCGTGATCGCGATCGGCGGCAAACCGGCGGCTTCGCCTGCAGCAAGAGCCATGTCCAATACCGGGTCCTCTGGGAGCAGTTGATCCGCAATGTATTCGTCGACGGAGGTCCAGAGATCTTGATCCACGGCCGAGACCATAAGCGAGTCCGCAGACTACCGCTCGTGCAGTTCCTCGCGGTCGAGACGATCGCGAGCACTGAAGCGATCGATCTGCTTCTGAATACGACCCTGTTGAGCCTCGAGCCTCCTGAACTCGACCTCGCTTCCTACCGCCGCGGAGAGATGCTCAGGCGCCATGTCCCGGCCGAACAGTCGATCGAGGGTTCGGCTACGCAGCAACGGCGACGCCGGCGGGCACATAGTGCTCGAAGACCAGATCGGTGGGCGCCGGGACACCACGCTCCTCAGCGCCACATGCGAGAGCAAACCTGGCCGCTTCCTCAGCGTGGGGCGCATCGTATGCACTGGTGCCGCCTGTCAGCCCCGGAACGTCGGGGGACTCGAAGCTCCAACCATAGCCGGGAGTGTGGTGGTGCAGAATGCGGATGGTGTCCATGAGCTTCATTTAGAGTAGCCGCAAAGCCTCGTCTTCGGCAAGCCCAACATGGTCCACTAGGACGCGCCGAACCTCGCCGGGAGCGAGCGTCCGACCGTCGTGAAACGCCCACGTCAACGCAGGGCGTCCATCTGCTTGAAGGCGTCGATGCGAGCCAGATTGACGCGTGACCTTGTAGCTCAAGGGATGCGAGGTCAGGATTCGCAAAAGCCGCTTCGCCTTTAGGGACGGAAACTGGGCCATGCTACGACAATACGCAACACCGTGGACGAAACTCGGTGGCAAGCTCAGGAGCGCAAGCGCCACGTCCAAGACACAGGCTTACCCCCCTGAGAAGAGCGACGGGCTGAGCGGCTTCACTTCGGAGAGTCCTGCATAGCCGAGCTTTGAGAGGCCGAAGAGCTGCTCCACCGTGGCCAGGAACGAGAAATGGTTATAGGTGTCCTGCGCGAGCCCGCCGCCTTTCTTGATGAACGGGGAGAGCAGCAACATTCCCACCTGACCTCCCCCAGGTGGCGCAAGTGCCGCTGCACCCGTGGGGGCAGGGAGGTTGGGGAACTTCGGCTGCCCGCAGCAGGAGCTGGAATCTGCGTATTCACCTGTTGTGGGCGCCTGGTCCACCGTGATCGCCAGCAACCCGTCCTTCTTGTAGGCCTTCGAGGCGAGGATCTTCGGGATCACCTTCTTCAAGAACGTGTCGGCCCCCGCCATCCCGCTTGTTTTTCCCGCCGAGCACGCCTGCGGGCTCCCGTCGTCACACGCCCCGGGCGCGATATAGGAGAAATTCGCTGTGCTCCCACTACTCGACAGATCACCCTGCAAAGACTTCATGCCCACATCGTGCGAAGCGCACGATGCAGAACTCGTAATTCCCTGGAAGTACACGAAGGGGTTGCGCCATGTCTGATAGCCGCTCGCCGCACTCGCGCTCGGATCAGCGGCCCCCACCTGGGGATGCGCGCACGCCCCGACGCCAGTTTCGCCCATCCCTTCTACATACGCCTTCCATGTGAGGTGCTTGGCGGTGAGCTGTCCCATCAGCGTCTTCGTGGAGGCCGGATATACGCACCCCTCACCGAGCACTTGACCGTCCGAGCCCGCGCCTGTGGCGGAGATGCCGGTGTAGGTGGCACAGTTCGCCGCGGTCGCTTCGGTCGGTCCCTGCCCGCTCAGCAGCGCCACCCCGTCGGCGAGACCTTCGTGGGCGACGGCGTAGTAGCGCACCAACAACTCACCCTTTTTCTCAAGCGTCCCCGTCAGGTAATGCGCGGGCGAGGCGGGCCCGAACGCGGTGGCGTAGGGCTCGTCGCTCAACATCACCACCCACACGTGCTTTATCGCCGGTAGCTTGGTCGATCCTTTGGCGGATTCTTCGCCCCCCGAGGATTCTTCGCCTTCCGCGCTTGGCGATCCAGAAGAGGAGCTTTTGCTCGCTTCCGCTTGTGGGGTCGGTTTTGAGGGTTCCGTCGTGCCACTCGACGGTTCAGGAGTCGGTTCTTCTTCTGCCGCGGGCGGGCTCGCCGCCGGGCTCGTCGGAGCTCCGCCGCCTGGGGTCCCTTGCGCAACCAACAGCTTCAACGGCGCCCTACTGGACGCAAGCGCAGCCGGGGAATCGGGACCGGTAGCCCTCCCCATCAGCACCCCGAATCCGAGAAACCCCGCGATCAGCACACACCACACGAGCGGCGAAGGCATTGGCAATTCATCGATACGCCGCTCCCAGCGGTACAGCGAATCAAGCATTGCCGCGCAGCACGCGATCCATCTCGGCGAGCTCGATCTCGCAGTCCTGAAGCATCGCGGCGCGGCTCACCAACACGTCGAGGCGGAAGTGGTCGCGGATCGCCATCTCATAGGTGAGACCCCCGAGATTCCACTGGAGCTCCGCCACTCGCTCCGCGAGGCGGTCGCGACGACGGCGCAACTCAGGGTCGTGCGTGTAGATCTGGTGTACAACGCTCATCCGGTCGACACCACGTTCGGCAATTTCTTGGAGCGCTGCTCGTAGCTCTGCCCGCTCCCCCCCGACCGCAGGTTCGCCGCCGTGCTCGGCGGCGCGGGTTTGGTGATCGAGGATTTCACGCTCGATTCCTTGGCTTTTGCTTCTTTCGTGTTCGTCTTCGCGGGCGTTTCAGGCGTCGTCGTCGTGGGCGTAGTGGCCGCCCCCGTTGACCCGGCGGCGGCGCCAAGGGAGATCACCTGAGCGGGAGGCGCCTTCGCGGCGCCCGAGCTCGCGCGCCCGATCAACACACCCACGCCCATCGCCAGCAGCAGCACCCCTACTCCCGCGATCAACGCCACGCTGTTATTGCGTGACGCCGAAGCTCCCCCCGGCGCCCCGGGCAGGCTCGGCGGTGTGGGCGGGGTCGGCGAGGACTGCCGTGAGTTGTCGTTTGCCGGCTTACCCGACAACGGTCCCCCCACGTGCGGGCGGGGCTCGCCACAGTGCAGGCAGTAGCGCTGATCGGCAGCCAGCGGCGCGGCGCACTTCGCGCACGCCTCACCCACGGCCGGCATCGACTGAGTAACGGCCGACGCCTGGCCTCCTGCGGCAGCTGGCTCGGTCACCGCTGGATGGTCCACCCTAACCGTCCCCTACTCGTGACGATTCTGTGAACGGCCCGTTTGGCTCCCCTACCCATTGGCAGCCGAGTTCGCACCAGGCACCATGTTGAACGCGCAACGGAAGTTCTCCGGCGTCGACACAGGCTCTGACCCTGCGAAGCCGCCTTTGGTGCCGTTGGAGTACACGGTCACGTATTGCAACGTCGAGGGAGCGGGCACCGCCGGGAGCGACACCGGGTTCGGTTCTCCCGTGCGTGGGTCTCCCGTGGACCCCACGCTCACACCCTCAGAGCCCGCCGCATCAGATCCGGCTGCCGTGGTGACGAGCGTGGCGCTCATCTCGCGCAAGTCCTTCAACCCCACACTGGGGTCGAGCGAGATCGTGGAGGTGAGTTGCGAGTCGTGGATCGTCCCCGCCAGCTTCACGCGGCCGGCCGCTCCGATCAACTGCGCGGCAGTGGGCAGGTATCCGCCCATCTGCACGCACGCCTGGCTTGCCCAGAAGTAGTTGTTCTGCCCAGCCTGCGCGTTCGTGAGCGGGTAGAAGGAGGTCATCAGGCACCACGTCCCGAGGTCCACCGTCGTCGGCTGGCAGCTCGGCTCCACATCCGCCAGCGCCCTACCGCCGAGGTGCGTCGCGTTCTTCACGGTGGGGATCGCCGACGGCGCGAACTTCTTGTTGTGACCCAACAACAGCAGGCCGTTGGGGCGCGGCTTGGCGCTGATCGGGTGACCCCCGATCGCGCTCACCACAGCTTTACGTGCCGCGCTCGCAAGCCCTGTAGTCGAGCCCACGAGGGCGACCATCGAAATCGCCAGGGCAGCCACACCACTGTGGCGGGAAATTCGCTCTCTCATTTTCGCCTCCTTGGGCGTGGGGATGGTTGTTGAAAGGAAAGTCGTGCCATCGCGGTGCGACGCGGCTTACGCCGGTCGCGCCCGATCGAAGCTCCTGCCGCCGCGAGCAGGATCAGCGCACCGAGCGGAAGCCCGTAGCGGGCGGGGAGGTACCGCGCGAACGCCTGCGAGGACTCGGGGGCGGCCTCCTCTTCGCGTTTTTCTTCAAACACACGCACGCTCGCGCCACCGGGGGGGATCGGATCGGTGAACGCGGCGGCGGGGGGCGGCGGGATCGCCGGCACCCCTCCACTCGAAGGGAGCTTCACGATCGGCAGGATCGCCAGCGGCAACACCACCTTCGGCGCAGGCTTCGGCGCGGGTGCCTTCGCGATCGGTGGAGGCGGAGGCGGCGCAATCGGCGCGGGCGCGGGCGCCGGCGAGGGGGGTGGCGAGGAGGGTGGGGCAGCCGCTTCGGACGCCCCGTGCTTGAAGCGGCTCGGGCTCAGTGGGACCGTCCCGCACGGCTGCTGCACACTGCCGTCGAGCACCGTCACCGGCGTGGAGTAGGAGAGCCCCCCGGCGGAGATCGTGACCGTGGTGGTGCCCGCGTTGAACGCGCACAGGATCGCCGAATGGGGGTCGGGGATCACGTGACCCGCAGAATCCTGCAGGGGCTTGCGCAGGTTGGTCGAGTTGGGGTCTTGCTCGACGAAGTTCGCGATTTCGGGTTCTGAGGAAGTGAAGGTGTATTCCGGCTCGATCGCGCTCGAGCAGTCCGATTGCACGCACAGCTTCGGCGGGAATTCGCTGTAGGGATCGGCTCCCGGAGGGTTGGGGTTGCCGTCGGACGCCGACACCGGCCCCCAACGATCGCCCGAGAGCGGACGCCTGCCGATGCCGGTGAACAGGGCGGGAGCGCTGCGCCGTAGCAGCGTCCCGTCCACCGGGTCGAGCGACACCGATTGCACCAGCGGGATCAACCGCGCGCTCACCGGCGCGACGTTCGTGGCGGGATCGCGTTTGGCGACGTCCACGCTGAACAGCAGGTAGCCGGTGGTACCGAACAGCGCATCGGGCTGGCCTGCTTTGAAGGAGCCGGAGATCGAAGAGCGGTAGCCGAGCGCTCCGGTGCCGAACTCGGGGATCGTGGTTGCCGCCCCGGAAGGGATGCGGCTCGTGCGGCTTTCCTCGGGGCGCTCGTAGAGGTAGGCGGAAGCCCCCCCGCCACCATGATCTGCGCCTCTTCGGCGGCGTCGGTGGCGACGTTCAAGGCGGGCGGCAGGCTTGGGTTGAGCTCGCGGCTGCCCACCACCACCGCGGGAATGCCCCTCGCCTTGGCGTCAGATAGCACTCCCTCAAGCCACGGTCCCTGCGCCTGGGCGGGGTTTTGATAAGGATCGCTCGCCGCAAGCGACCCGCGCGAGTTGTCGATCACGATCACCCTCACAGTCCCCGCCGGCCCGTCGCTGTCGAAGGCGTAGTGGGTGCGGGCGCCCGGTCCTGAAGCGGGACCCGTGGGGATGTCGGCCATGCTTACCCCACCTGGCGCCGCGCCTTCGCCAAAGGGAGCCGCAAATGAGCCGAAGGCCGCCGCAAACGCTCCCGCCGCTCCCCCTTCGCTGTCGCCCTCGGAGAGCGTGGGATACACAGGCAGGCTGCCCCCTGAGGAGAGGAGTTGCGCGAAGCGGTCGGCCTCGGCGATCGACTCCGGGCCCTGCCCCGGGGTCTCACGCCCTCCCGTGTAGAGCAACATGCGGGGGCCATTTGGTTGCGTGGAAAGCCCGTCGATGACCGCCAGCGCGGAAGTGAGGTTGCGGTCGGGCGCGATCGCCTCGTCAGAGAGGGACGCACAGGGATCGACACACTCGGCGTGTCCCCCCACCGCGAACGTCGCCATCCCGGCGGGAAGCGGGATCGGTCCGGCGAGCTCACCCGGCGGACCGGGCGGGTTGCCGGCAGGCGCGTAGCTATAGATCCCCGCTGTCTGCACTTCCGCTCTCACCGCCTGGCCAGAACCGCTCGCGTCGCTGCCGCGTCCCGCGTCATCGGCGTGGCCGCTCCAGCCACCGAGCGCCCAACCCGCTCCCGAGGTCCCGACGTCGAGCGCGTCGATCGGGTCCGCCTTCATCGGCTTGTCAGAAGTGTCCCCCGCAAAGGCCGCCCGCTCCTCGTCCTCCCATCCGGCGGGTGTTTCACGCAGCATGTAGCCGTCCCCGGGGAGCGGGTTCGGCGGGATGAGGGGACCGGGCGTGTTGGGATCGACCGGCGGCAGGATCAACGGCGGTGGGTAGGTGAACTCCGGCACCACCGACAACAGCGCACGCACTTTCGAGCCTTCGAGGATCGGGGCGGCCGCGATTGCCGTCTCATCGACTATCGGCTGTTCTGAGAAGTGCCACGGCGCGCTTGCGCTGTCACGCTCGATCACCACGTTACGACCGGCCGCCACCGCCCCCCCATTTGGGAGCCCGGCGACCACGTTCAAAGTCGGGGCATTCGGCAGGCCCGCGAGCAGCGCGTGCACTTCGGGATCGACCTTCCAGCCCGTGCCGTCGTTGACGAGGAGGTTGTGTTCGGCCGCGACCAGCGCCTGCGAGCCCGCGAAGGAGACGGAAGTGAAGTCGGCTTCTGAGAAGCCGCTCGGCAGGGCTTCTTCCTGGCTCCAACTCTTGCCGTAGCGCAGCAGCACACCCCCCAGCCCGACGGCGTAGCCGATCGCCGGGTTGGTGGGGTCGAAGGCGATCCCGAGTAGGTTCCCCTGGAAGCCGTTCAGCGGCGCGGCGGGATCTTTCTCCCACAGCCCGGTTTCCGCGCGCCACACCCACATCGCACCAAGGTCTCCGACCGCGAACGCGCGGTTGGCGTCCGGCCAGGCGACCCCCCGCAAGGTCGGGGCGCTCACCGCGCCGCTGCCGGTGAGCAGGAACTCCCGTTCCCACCCGTGCCCGGGTGTGTAGCGTGCGACGGCGCCTTCGGCGCCAACCGCCAGTGCCTGCGCGCCCAGGTCGCCGGGCGTGGTGCCGGGCGCGGGGGCGACCGCGGTCAGCGGCGCGCGGGCGGATACGGGCCAGGACACCAGACGGGAGGGTTGCTGGGACTTGGTGATCTGCACCGGCCCTTCCAGCCAGCCGTCGTCAAGGCTGTAGAAGGCACCTCCCGGAGAGTTGTTCTCGCCCGCGCCCGGCATGCGCGTGAAAGCGCTCCCTTCAAAGCGCAGGTAGCTGCCCAAGTTAGTGGTGTCATCCCCCCCGGGGAGCAGCGGATTGGTGACGATCCGCGTGCCGAACCCGGGGCCGTCGAAGGCGAAGCTGCGGTAACCGGCGAGCCGTCCGAAACGCGCACCGAGGGGGTGTTCGCACAGCGCTTCGGGCGGGTCACCGGTTACGTCACACCAGCTACCCGTCACCTTCCCTTCGGAGACGTCGTAGTAGAGGGTGAAGTCGTACCCGTCCTCGCCCCCGCCGGGCGCCTGCAGATTGCCGTCGACCCACACCCCTTTGGCGGTGACTGTGAGCGGCTGGGCGGAGCCTGTGAGCGGACCGAGCTTGGTGACTTCGTCAACCGGGGTTTCAGCCGCCGAGAACAGCGCCGACCCGAGCGACACCGCTTCCCAGCGGTATTCGTCGGGAGTGATTTCTTCGCGCTTGAACAACACGATCCCCAGGCCACTGCTCTGGCTCGGCTCCCCCAACAGCCACATGTTCTGGGGAGAGCTGCCGGCGATCGCCACGATCTGAAAGCCCCCGCTGTAGCCGCTCGGAAGTTCTACCGGCTCGCGCGTCCAGTGTTCGCCGTCCCAGCGGATCACCGCGAGATCGCGGGTGCGCCCGAGCACGCCGAAATACGCTTCGGTGTGGCTGCCGTTCTCAACCGCCGCGTCGGCGACCGCGCCCCCGCCTTCCTTTTCGGCGAGCAGCTCCGCGGTTGGTTCGCCGCCTTCGCCCGCGCCGAGCAGCACGCCGGCGGTGGGATCGGGCAGGACACGGAAGCGCCCGCCGGGGTCGCGGGCCAGCACCACGGTCTGCTTGCCGCTCGGCCGTGAGGGATCGTCACCGACGAGCAGCCCGCCACCATGCGGGGTGATGCGCACGGAGAGCCGGTTCGGTTCCATGCCGCGGTATAGGTGACCTTCCGTGTCGAGTGGGGTTTCCTGGATCGTCCAACCGGGGTCGGCGTCGGTGGTGCGCTCGAACACGAGCTGCCCCGGCGGCGCCGCTCCACCCGAGGGAGGCGTGGCGAAGGCAGCATCGCCTGAGGACACGCTGGGCGGCGGCACGTCGAGCGGGAGCACACGGTAGGCCCACGCCTCGCCCGGCGCCCCTTCGGTGGCGGCTCCCATGAGCACGGTGGAGCGTTCCGCGGTGCCGAGCGCGGGCTGCGGCGTCGGCGCGGCGCCCCCCGGTCCGGCCGCGCGCGCGCCGTGACCTGTCGCGCGGATCGCGAGTGTCGCGACCACCGCGAGCGCGAGTAGGGCGAGCAGGATTCGCATGCGGCCAAGGCGCAGGCGATCAGCCATGTTTGCGCACGCTCGTGCCGATGGCCGTGGGGCCTGTTTTCGCTTGGCCTTCAGAGCCCGTCGCCGGCACGGGCTTGGGTTTGGTGAGCTCCTTCGTCTTGAAGCTGAGCGCGTCCGGCCAGCTACGGCGCTTGAAGGTCAAGACGAGCTTGCGCTTGCCGGGCTTCAGCCGCTCGCTGGGGGTGCGCGCGACGACCTTGCCGTGCAGCTTTGCCACCAACTGCACCTTGGCAAGGCGCGTGAGCTGGAAGCTGATCGTGACCGTCAGCCCACGGCGGGACACCTTGATGTTCTTCAACAGCGCGGGAATCACAAGCTGAACGGGTTCGGTCGTTTTTGTTTCCACCTGAACCGGGGGTGGCGCGAACAGAGTCGAGTCGTCGGGGGGCGGAGTGTCCGAGACGAACTGGGCGACAGACTCATTGGGGCGCTGGGTGATCGTGCTCGCCCAGTTGGGGTCGGGGTTTTCGGGAGGGAAGGTGCCGTTGGTGTAATGGAACAGCCACCCTGCGGAGGTGACCATCCACGCTTCTTCGGGACCGGTGGCGGCCACAAGCTGAGCGCTCCCGCGTCCGGCGCCCGAGGCGGGGAGCGTGTCGAGCGTGGCGCTGCCGTCAGCGCCGATGAGCGCGACCTTGGCGTGGCCGGTGGCGCTGCCACGTTCTGAGAGCGCCTGATCGGCGACCCACGCGCTTGTCTCTCCCGGCACCGGTGCGATATCCACGAAGCGGTCTTCGCTTCCGAACAGCGAGGTGTCGATCGGCGCCTGCTGGAAGAACGGTGCGTTGTAGCGGACCGCGAGCGGGGGACTCGGCACGGAGCCGTCGTGCGGAGCGGCCGGGCCGGACGCGGCGCCGCCCCCCGAGAACCACAGGTCGGTGCCGTCGGATTTCGCCGACAGCAGCTCCACGCCTTCGGCGGGCAGACCGGGATAGGGGAACGGGAGGAAGTTGGCGCCGGTGAAGGTGTCGCCGACGAGCTTGTGGATCAGGATCGGGCCGAAGGGCTCGGGCGTGGCGAGCGTGACTGGGTGGGTGTTGTCGCCTGCCTGCACACCAACGAGCGTGCTCTCGTAGAACCCGCCGTCGAAGGCGGCGAGCCCGCTCACTCCGCGTCCCTGTGGTTGGTAGGAGGTCGTGAGGTTGGCGCCGTCCCAGTGCAGGTGGAAGGCGCCAACACGCTGACCGCTGGGGTCCTCGCTTGCGATCCCCGCGAACCAGCAGTCGTTCGGGCCGTTGCAGGCGGCGGCGTCCATCGGGCGGAAGGGGTCTGGGGATTGCAGCGGGGTGGAGTAAGAGCCCACCACCACCCCTTCCTTGAAATGGCAGAGCGCGAGGCCGGAGCCCACGCGGGGCTCGCTCGGTTCGGTGATCGTCCAGAACTCCTCCGGCGAGGCCCAGGCGATCCGCGACGCTTCGCCCGAGCCCCCGCAGACGGTGGAGAGCTGGTGCCAGGTGCGCCCGTTCCAGAAGAACAGTCCGGTGGGGACCACCGCGTTGCCCTCGACGCTCAGCAGGCCCTCGTTGGGAGCGAAGAACTGCATGTCGTCGGGGGTTCCCAGGGGAGCCTTGAAGCGCGCGCCCGCGGGGGGCGGCGGTTGTTCCAGGCGCCACGTCGCTTCGCCCTGCGCGACGGCCGAGCTGACCAGGGCAATCGCCGTGGCGACGGCGACCCCGACCAGCAGAGTCCCGGTCGCCCCTCTTCTCAAGGCCCGTGCCTCGGGTCCTGCTCGGGTGCTCTGCGACCCCGCACACCGTCCAGATCGTGCAGGTCGATCTCCCGCACGGTGGAGAGCACCGCGTCGAGCGCCACACCGGAGAGGGTCTCCTGCTCGAGTAGCGCGTTGGCGGTCTCCTCGACAGCCTGCCAGTTGCGGTCGAGGATCGCCGCAGCCTTGGCCTCGGCGTCGCCGACGAGCCGCTCCACTTCGCGATCGATCAGGTCGAGCGTGGAGGGCCCGACCGAGCCGAGGTCCTGTAGCGACGCGCCGAGGAATACCTCTCCCCCCTTCTCGCCGATGGTCACCGGGCCGAGCGCATCGGACATGCCGTAGGAGGTGACCATCGTGCGGGCGAGGCTGGTGGCGGCGTGGAGGTCGTCGCTCACACCCGTGGAGAGCCGCCCGAAAGCGATCCGCTCCCCGGCGGTACCGGAGACGATCACGATCAGCTGCTGTTGGAGGTCGTCCTCGGACTGGATCAACTGGTCGCGGTCGGTGAGCATGTGGGCGGCGGTGCCGAGCGTGCGCCCTCGCGCGACGATCGAGAGCTTGCGCGAGGAGGTGGCCTGTCCGAGCGCGTCCGCCACGACCGCGTGGGCGGCCTCATGGATCGAGATGAGCCAGCGCTCCTCGCGGCTGAGGATGTGCTTCTTGGCGGGACCCGCCACAACACGGTCGATCGCCTCCTCGAGCGTTGCGTGGTCGATCAGTTCGCTGCCGCCGCGCACGCTGAGAAGGGCAGCCTCGTTGATCACGTTGGCGAGCTCCGCACCCGAGAAGCCGGGGGTCATCTGCGCGATCTCCTCGAGCGAGGCGTCGTGGGCCATCGGACGCTTGTCACCGTGCAGCCGCAGGATCTCGAGGCGCCCATGGACGTCGGGGACGTCGATGGTGACCTGCCGGTCGAAGCGCCCGGGGCGCAGCAGCGCGGGGTCGAGGATGTCGGGGCGGTTGGTGGCGCCCATCACGACCAGCCCGCCGTCGCCGGAGAAGCCGTCCATCTCCACGAGCAGCGCGTTGAGCGTTTGCTCGCGCTCGTCGTTGCCCTGGCCGATGCCCGCGCCGCGCTTGCGCCCGGCGGCGTCGAACTCGTCTATGAAGATGATCGCGGGGGCCGCCTTGCGGGCCTTGCGGAAGAGGTCGCGCACGCGCGCCGCGCCGACCCCCACGAGCGACTCCACGAAATCGGAGCCCGACAACGAGAAGAACGACGCGTCCGCCTCGCCGGCGACCGCCTTCGCCAGCAGCGTCTTGCCGGTGCCTGGAGGACCGACCAACAACACGCCCTTGGGGGCTGCGGCGCCGACCGCGAGGTACTTGGAGGGGTCGGCAAGATAGTCGCGGATCTCCCTGAGCTCGGCCACGGCGTCGCCGGCGCCCGCCACATCGCCGAAGGTGACGCGGTGGCCGGTGCCCTTGCCTTTGCGCTTGCCCTTGCCTGTGAACTCGGAGAAGCCGGCGATCCCGCCGGCGCCGCCGTCGGCGCCGAAGCGCATGAACAGCGCGAACAGGCACACGAGCAACACGATCGGGATCAAGAACTGGACGAGGATCGCGCGCGGCGCCTTGCCTGCCTGCTGGTTGACAGTGACCACCGTGCCCGCGTGGGCGAGGCTCTGCAGAAGCTGTTGTGTCTGCACACCCGAGGCGGGGTATGCGGCCCAGTATTCGCCGCTGGGCGGGCCGACCGTGGCGGGGGGCACCGTGGTGCCAGTCGGGGCCTTGAGCGTGATCTCCACGCGGCTGTCGTGGTCGAGCAGCGTGGCGGTCCCGACCTGGCCGTGCTGAGCCAGCTCGAGCACACGGCTGATCGGTAGCTGCGAGCCGCGGCTTGACGGTCCGATCGCGCCGAGCAGTGAGAAGAAGGTGATCAGCAGCGCCACCGAGGCGACGACGAGGAACAAGGCGATCTTGTCGCGAAGGACGATCCGTCGCGCGCCCACGGCGAACGCGCCGAGCGTCACGAGTGCGGGGTTGCGCTTCTGGGCAAGACCGGACCGCACCTGCGCACGGGCGGGCCGGCCCGGGGTCGCGGGACGGCCGTTGCCTTGTGGGTGCTGGGAATTAGTGTCGTCGTCAGTCATGTTCGTGTGGAGCTTCAAACCCCTCGCATATCGCGCCAACGGCGCCCGGCCCCAAAAGGGCGCCGGACGCCGTCAATCGCTCAGACGAGGGCTGTCAGCCGCTTGTCCTTTATTTCTTGCCTTTTTTCTTGACCGCGGCCTGCGTGAGCGTCAGCGTCTTCGTCTTGCTCGCCTTGCTCCCGCCGGTCGGGGTGAACGCGATCGTGATCTTCACGCTGAACTTGTGACCTTTGATCTTGGCCAGCTTGCTCAACGCCGCTTTCGACAGCGACAGACTCACGTTGCCTTTGCCACCGGACACGCTCGCCGTGACATTCGCCACGGTCACGCCGCCCCCGGTCGCCTTGATCTGCACCTTGCCGGCGCCCGGCAACACGAGCGACAACACGATCGTCTTGCCCTTGACCTTCGCACCCGCGATTGAGAACGCGTTGCTCGGCGGGACGATGATCGGCGTGATGATCGGTTTTTCTTCTACCGGCGGGGTTTTTTTGACTTCTTCTTTCTGTTTTTCGGAGCCGGCTTCCTTTTTCCAGTCAATCGCTTTGACTCCGTTCTGGGCGATCTGGATGATGCTCAACGGCAGCGTGCCGTAGTCGTGCAGCGCTAGCTGGAACTGACCCTTCTGGGACTCGACGGCTTCCAGGTAATCCTTGACGGTCCGAGCCTTTTCCTGCTCGGCCTGACTTTCCCCGAACACAGGCGCATCGTCATCGAATGCGAAGTCGTATGTCAGTCCGCATACCGGGTACGCATGAGTCGGTTCAGTTGCAATCGCGGTAGCCGTACCGCCTGTAGCGATCGCTTTTTCCCAATCGCCCAGAGTAGGATCGGCCCCTTCTGTCGGGTAATTGCGGTAGTCGGCGGCCGTGCAGTTGGCGCCTTCAGGCGAGGCAACCAGATTCGAAGTCGGCACTTCGCTCGGCTCGGCGTAGACCGCGCCTACTTCGTTGCCTTTTTCGGGGCTGATCGTCTGCATCGGGATCCAGTATGTGTGGTCGGCTTTTTTCGCTTCCATGTAGAAGCTGTGCTTCCGAGCAGTCGCGAGGTCGGCATAGCCGATCGACCCATTAGTAGCTGTGACGGCTTCCGTGAGCGGACCCCCACCTGCCGCAAGGGCTGTACAGATGTGATTCGTCGATTCGCACACCTTGGTGGTCCCGTTGACGGTTACCGGCTGTTTCTTTTCGGCGTTGAAGGTTTCCGGCCAACTTTGTTTGTCGCCGGCGACGGGCGCTTCTGTCCAGAGACCGTTGGGGGCTGTTGGCAGCAGGCTCAGATAGGCCTTGAAGTTGTACGTCGTACCTGAGCCATCGAACCGCACGATACGCGAGACAGGCACTGCCGCGCATGCCGTTTTTTCCGGACCCGTACCTTCGAAGTCCGCTTCAGGAACGATATTGCCCCAGGTCTGAGCAGTACCATCCCAGATCTTCTCCATCTCTTCAGCCGTGATATGCACACGCAGCGATTCGTTGGCTGCCGTGTCGCCAGTTGCTCCCCCAGGAGGATCGTTAGGTCCACCCGTGCTCGTATCGCCGTTGAGGCTGCCGACCCCGTTGGCGGCGGCGCCCGTGCCTGGGTCGATGATCTTGCAGCCTGTCGGGGAAGTGGACAATTATCGCGACAGCGAACGAAGCAACTGGAATCTGATGGATGAGTCCAGGTTTCGGCCCGCCTGCTGCGTCCGCAGCTGTCTGCTGAACAACGGACAGAGGAGCATCGCTTCCGGCGAAACGGGTCCCGGGTGCCCGGAAGCCGGGGCCAGACTGTTCTTCTGTAAAGCCAGAGCAGTTGGCGGCCTTTGCGCCGCCGATCGAGGCTATGCCACAGCCGCTCCCATTGGGGATGTATTCGACATGAGGCGCGCTACCTGTGCAGCCTCCCTGTGCTTCTGAGCCGTGGAAGACCGTAGTGCTCCAGAATTCGAGCTGGGCTTCCTTTTGGGCTGAGGAGCCCTGACCTTCGATTGCGGCACCTTTACAGTGTGTGACCGTGAACGAGGCGTGCGCCGACGGTGCAGCGGCAACAATGACCAAGAGGGTCACCGCACATAGTGCCGCCACAATGGCGCGGATACGACCGCCGCCGGCGGTCAGGGGAAGGCTTACGCGCATGAGCGTGAGATGTCCTTTCAAAGAGATTCGGAGTAGCTCAAGGGAGAGATCCCATGAGCGGGGCCGAGTCTCACAGCGCGCTTGGCCAGGCGCAATCCTTGTTTACAGAAGCGACACATGTTGGTCACAGCAGTGAAACATGTTCGTCATACGCCGTGGGAAAGCTTTCACGAGATAATCTCTGTGCGGTAACAGACTGGTAACAACTAGCGGTGCTGTAGCCGAGTAAAGGTCGCACTCGCTTCAGCGGACAAAGCTTCCGCCGGTGCAGGCGGCGAGAAGTCGACGGTAATCAGGACTTTCAACTTGCCAGCGCGCCTGAGCTCCTTCGAGTACTTCTGCGCGAGATGGAGTGTGAGCGTTGTGGTTCCCTCGGCGCGGGCGACACCGGAGACGCGTGCGAGAACGACACGCTTGCTCGTTTTCTTGCCTCGCGTCACGATCCTACCGCGTGCCTGAACGGTGAGCCTGCCCGGGCCGGGTGTCTCGGCGAGCAGAATCAGGCCGCCATCCTTCGCACGCTTAACGTGCAGACCAAGTTCCGGGGTCTCGGAGGTGCTCAATGTAAAATTGCCCTGGGCTGTATTCACTTCGGCCGGTGGCGGGGTGATGCCCGCTGGAGCCTGGAGGCTGGCCGTGAACGCGTCGGATGATTGGTTGGCATCTCCGAAAATTAGGTCGGACGAGGCTGACGCGAATGCGATAGTCGTACCGTTACCACTCAAGGTGGGATCCACCAAAACGGAGCCCGCCGGGTCACTGCCTTCGTAGTTGACGACAGCGCGTTCGAGCGTATTTGAGGCGAGGCTGATCACATAGAGATCGCTTGCCGTCGGGACTGGCCGGAAGACGCCGACCGGCAGCGGTTCGGCAAGAACGAACCGATCACGCAACGACGTAAACGCGATCGTTGATCCGTCCGAGGACAGCGAGACAGATTCGATCGAGGGCGTGGAGCCGAGGTTGCCAGACTGGACACCCAGCGTCAACTCTCGTGTGCCCTGCTTGCGCGTCACATGTGGAGCCATGCTGGTTAGGAAGACATCCAGGCCGAATGACTTTGTGATGTTTGGGCGTAATGCAGCTCCGGCAAGAAACGCAACCGTGTAGCCATCGCCACTGAGACTCGGTGCGGTGAGCGCAATACTGGCGAGGCTAGACTCAGGCTCGCTCAGTGGCCCATAACAGGGGCCTTCAGCGGTTTGACCAAGTGTCACGGATCCGGCTTTACATTCAGGATCGTCTGGATCTGCGATCCCGGTGATGCGACGCGTGACCGGCGCCGCATCCGCCCAGCGACGCCAAAGGTAAAAAGGCTCGCTGGAGTTCTGGGGCTCGCCAGGCAGAAAGGCGGTTTGCGCTGGCGCGTTTGTGGACACCCAAGCCACCGTAGAGCCGTCCCCGCTGATCGCGGCCGGTCCGATCGCGCCGCCCGCAGGGTCTCCGCTCGCATATTTGGCGTTCGTCGGTTCGCGACTTATGAGCGTCGTCGTCTGGGCGTGGACGTCGCGGACGAACAGTTGTTCAGGCGCGGTATCGACTGCAGCGTGATCGGGGAGATCTGTCGTCGCTTCGGTCGTTCGAAAGACGACGTAGTTCCCATCGCCGCTGATAGATGTGTTCGGCCATATTTCGGCACCCGCTTCAGCGCCGGGAGCGGGCGGGCCGTGAGTGACGTATGACGCCGGCTCGTTCCCTCCGTTCTTCGCCGACACGAGCTTATAGGCGCCCGAGTCAGCGCGGTCGGCAGTCAGCGGCACCGACATGTCGCGTACGTAAACGTCGACATTTTCGTTCGCGTCTTGCGGAACAAGACGTTGGACCGTGGAGAAAGCCACGTAGCGTCCGTCGGCGCTGACAGATGGGTTCTGGGCTCCCTGGAAGATCTGCTCGCCCTTTTCAGGCCCTTCGGCGTGGACCTCCGTGCCGTCCGCTACAAGTTGAAGCGCTCCCGTGACACGGTCGTAGCGAAATATCCCGCCTTCGCGCAAGGTCCCCGGCGGTTCGATATCAGATTTCGACACCCCGCCTTCTACGACTCCCCCATCGTCTTCGAAGAAGTTCGTAGCGCGCGTCTGAAACACCACATAGCGCCCGTCTGCGGAGATATCGGCGTCGGTCGTAGAGGCATTACTCTGTTCGTTGGAGGCGTTGTCGACCGAGACGATGTCCGCGCCAAAGCCGCCTGCGGCAGGACCGTAGATCGCATGGGCCTCCCCCGCGAACATGCCCACACTCGTCAGGCCGAGCGTCACGCAAGCAGCAACCACCCGCACAGGGCGAAGCTTGCGCACGACATGCGAACGCACAAAGCTTGTCGATCCGCTCACGCGCGCCACCCCGCCGCGAACGCGACACCAATGTCCTCAAGACCGATCTCGATAGCACGCGAGTCTCACGAGCCGAGCCCGAGAGCGCAATGCCCGTTTACAAAACCGACACATCCGTCCCAGCTCTAGCGAGCCGTGAAGTCCGGCGGAGCGCTCCAGAGTTGGTAGTCGATCTCGCGAACCGCGAACTGAAGGGAAGCAGCCTCAGCGTCGACGGTAAATGTCGGCCCTGTGCGCGACGGCGAGGACGCGAACCATCCTTGCCGACTCATCGATGAGATAGATCACACGGTAAGGACCGCGGCGTGCGACCCAGCAGCCCTGCCACTCCGAGTGCAGCGGCTTGCCGAGACGCCTCGGATTGGCCGCGATAGTAGGCAGTAGATCCAGGATCGCCGTCGCATAGCGCTCAGGCAACCGCTCGAGGCCACGCTGAGCGGGAGGCATGACCCTCACGCCCCACGGCGTCCCGCTCACGCCGCCGCTTTACGACCCAGTCGTGCCCGGAGATCTTCGAGCGAGATGCCCTCCTCGCCCCGATCCAGAGCCTCGCGACTCTCGCGTATCTGAGCCATCAACTCCGGGTCGGACATGACCTCGAGAGTCTCCTCCAAGCTGTCCAGATCGTCTGGGCTGATCAACACCGCGGTAGGGATGCCGTTGCGCGTAACGATGACACGATCATGCTCACGCTCTACGCGATCGACCAACTCCGAGAAATGCGCCTTGACCGACGACAGAGGCAGGGTTTCGGACATTGACCAGGATTATAGTCATAGTAAGGAGGCTTCGCAAATCTAGCCGGAGCTGCCAGGGAGAACTGGGTCCGGCAAACTGCCAATGGCGATAGAGCGTCTGCGGATCGTGCAGGTGGACCTCGTGCGTCGCCTCGCTCATACCGGAGGCGCGATTGGCTTGCGGGCGCGGATGATCGCCGACGCTGCCTGTGGGTGTACGCGGTGGGTCTCGCGCATCTCTATGTCGGTGAGCCCGGCGTCCGAGAGCGCCTGTGTGAACTCCCGATGGGTGAGCGCTCCCGCGATGCAGCCCGTGTATGCCTGCATGTCGGCGCGGGTCGTGTCGTCCATGTCCTCGTCGGCGATCACGTCGGAGACGGCAAAGCGTCCGCCCGGCCGCAGGACCCGCGCGACCTCTCGCAGCACCTTCGGCTTGTCTCCTGAGAGGTTGATTACGCAGTTGGAGATAACCACGTCAACGCTCGCGTCGGGTAGCGGTATCTCCTCGATGTAGCCCTTGTGGAACTCGACGTTCTCGACGCCGGCCTTTCGGGCGTTCTCGCGGGCGAGGGCAAGCATCTCATCGGTCATGTCCAGTCCGTGTGCCTTGCCGGTCGGGCCTACGCGCTTGGCGGAGAGCAGAACGTCGATCCCGCCGCCGGAGCCCAGATCGAGGACGGTCTCGCCCTCGTGCAGTTCGGCGACGGCGGTGGGGTTGCCGCAGCCGAGGGAGGCGAGCTTGGCGGTGTCGGGTAGCTGCTCGCGGTCGCCGAGCGCGTAGAGCGCAGCGCCGAAGACCTCGCTGCCACCGTCGAAGGTCTCGCTCGGAGCGCAGCAGCCGGCGCCGGGATCGGTCGTCGTCACTTGGACGGCAGCGGCGGCGTAGCGCTCGCGCACCTGCTCGCGCACGTTGCTCGTTTGCGTCGCGGTGGTGGTGCCGGCGGCGCAGCCGCAGCCCTCGGTGTGGCTGGGGTCGCAGCAATCGGCCTTGGCGCTCGGCTCACAGCAATCGGCCTGCTGCTCGGGGGCACAACAGGGATTGGCGGTCGTCTCGGCGGCGATCAGCTCAGCCATGCGGATAGCTCCTTTAGTGCGTCGGGGATGACGTAGTAGTAGGCCCATAGGCCCTTGTCGCTCGGAGTCCACGATCCCGGCGTCGCGGAGCTTCTTGAGATGGTGGGAGAGCGTGGGCTGGGAGATGTCGAACAGCGGCACCAGCTCGCAGACGCAGACCTTCCCGGCGTGCCTGCGCAGCACGTCCACGAGCTGCAGGCGGATCGGGTCGCCGAGTGCCTTGGCGACTTCGGCCATACGCAGCGCGTGGTCGCGTTGCACGTCGGGGTAGACGACGGGCTCGCAGCAGCGCTCGCCTGCCGGGCGCTTCTGCTTGGGGGATAGCTCCAAATCGACGGGCATCAATCTACTTATATCAATAACACTTACGTCTGTCGATGTAATACGATCTCGTGCATGACCACCGCGGGCGCGACCGGCAAGGAGCAGCGAGACGAGCAGCCGATTCGCTACGTGCTGTTCGTCTGCAACCACAACGCCGGGCGCTCGCAGATCGCGCAAGCGTTCTTCGATCGTTATGGCCCCGATGATGTTCGTGCCGAGTCAGCGGGCAATCAGCCAGCAGCAGAGATATGGCCCACGGTCATCGAGGTGATGCGCGAGGTCGGGATTGACCTGGCCGGACGCAAGCCGGAGAAGCTCACGGTCGAGATGCAATTGCACGCCGATTGGGCGATCACGATGGGCTGCGGGGACTCCTGCCCATACGTGCCGACCACCGTGGAGGATTGGGATATCCCAGACCCAGCCGGGAGGCCGATCGACGAGGTACGCGCGATCCGAGACGGCATCCAGGCACGCGTCCGCGAGTTGATCGCGACGCGGCTGGAGGAGATACGCGCAGGGCGCACCGCGCACGATCAGCGGCTCGGGATGCTCGTGACGATGCTCGACGGCGAGTTCGGCGGCGTCAAGCCCGCCGAGGAAATACGCGCCTGCGCGGAGGCCGTGCTCGACGGCTTCAGCGGCGCGCGGGTGCGCTCCCACGTCCTCGCGCTCGCCTACCGGCAAGTCCGCGACTGCCTACGCCGCGAGACGTGCGCCCTGATCGCCACGGGAGGAACGACATGAGCACTTCCCGGTCGGCGGCGTTGACGTTCATCTCGTCCGCATGACCGACACGCCGCCGCTCGCCCGCCGCCTGTTCGCTGAGCTACTTGGCTCGGCGTTCCTCGCCGCGCTCGTAATCGGATCGGGCATCGCCGCACAGACGCTCTCACCGAACGACGTTGGCCTCCAGCTGTTCGAGAACGCCGCCGCCACGGCCGCAGGACTGTTCACGATCATCCTCATGTTCGGCCCGATATCCGGTGGGCACTTCAACCCGGTCGTCTCGCTCGCCGACGCTAGCTTCGGCGGTATCCGCTGGCGCGATGCGCTCGCCTATATCCCCGTGCAGGTAGTCGGTTGTGTGCTCGGTGCGGTCGTGGCGAATGGCATGTTTTCTCTGGCCGCCATCAGCATCTCCACGCATCACCGCGCCTCGCCTGCCCACCTGTTCTCCGAGGTAATTGCCACCGCAGGACTGTTGCTCGTGATCTTCTCGCTCGCGCGCACCAAACGCGCACACATCGCTCCGGCCACCGTCGGCGCGTACATCGGCGCCGCCTACTTCTTCACCAGCTCCGCCAGCTTCGCCAACCCGGCAATCAGTGTCGGGCGCATATTCTCCAACACGTTCGCCGGCATCGCGCCCGCATCCGTACCGGGATACATCGTCGCGCAGCTCATCGGTGGCGCCTGCGCAATCCTCGCCGTGAGAGCGCTTTACCCGGACATGACACCGGACGAGGCAGCAGAAATCCTCCTGCCACACAACGGACACCCAGATCCCGACGCGACAGCCAGCATCGGCACCTGAAACCTGTTGCCAGCGATTGTCGGGCGGGGTTCGCGCTCCGACAACGGTGGTGATCCCGATATGCGTGCCTGACCCAGTGGCCGCGCACGGCGACCGCCGCAACATCCAGCCCCACGTCAGCTTGCGCCTGGGTCCTCGAGACCGGAGATGAGCCGCGCGACGGTCCGGTAGTCGCCGGCGGCGATGCGGTCGATCGGCTTGTCGTCTCCGAGTGCCGGGACGGGCTTGCTCAGCCACACCGGTATGTACGTGGGGCGGATCACACGGGCAAGGCGTTCGACCAGCGATGAGAGCTCAGCCAAACGCTCGGCGCGTACTCCTGTGGGGGCGCTGCGTCGCGCCAACCATTCGCGCACGGTGCTCGGAGCCGCTCCGGTAGCGCGTGCGATCTCACGATCGGAGAGATGGCCGGTGTCATGGATGTGTATCGCCTCTTCGGCGTAAGCGAGAGTCATAGTCCGATACTAGCCATTCGGCGTCATATTGACAAGTTACCGGCTGTATTTGGATATGACTTTTGTCTGAGACATGGGGACATTCAGCCTCACTGAACCGGATCTGTCCCGTTTTGCACGGTTGGTCGGACTAGTCGTCTGTAAGCGTTTCTACACAAGGAGTCCGATCATGCTGACGGACAGGGATGGACAAATAGTCGCGTGGATAGGCCGCATCGGCCCTGTGGGCGTCGAGCATGTGGCGGGTCGCTTTGAGATCTGCCGCGGCTGGGCAAGAGCCCGCCACATCGACCGCGTCTACTACCTCGCAACCCCGAAGACCGCACGCGCCGTAAAGCGCGCGGCGAGCGCCGCCAACGCAGCCGACCACGTGCGCGTGCTCGCCCTGGACGACATACCCACGCTCGCGGAGGAGGTATGTGACCAAGTGGCGGCACACCGGTGCGATGACGCTAGGTACGTCATCGAGCTTGGAGGCCACCCGGAGAAGCTGATGACGCGGGAGATCTGATGCCACGAGTCAGCACATTCTTCGGGATCGTGATTTGGATGTATCACGACGAGTCCCACCACGGCGGGCGTCCGCACTTCCACGCTCAGTACGGGGAGGACGAGGCAACTATCGATATGGAGAGCTTCGAGATACTGGCCGGGAGCCTTTCCCCTCGCGCGCGGCGCTTGGTGATCGAGTGGACTCGCACCAACCCGAGCTCCGTGAGAACTGGCTCCGGGCCCGCGCCCACCAGCCTCTCCTTCCTATCGAGCCGCTGCGATGAACGGTCTACCATTTGCGGTGATGCGCAGCACGCCAATCCTCACTGAAGCCCACCCGCTCGACGGATACGCCGTGCACGTCCGGTTTGAGGACGGCACAACGGCCGATGTCGATCTCTCCTACCTGCTCGGCTATGGAGGCGTTTTCGAGCCGCTGCGCGATCCGGCATATTTTGCGCGCTTGCACGCCGATGCCGAGGCAGGCACAATCGTCTGGCCCAACGACGCCGACATAGCGCCCGAGACACTCTACGCACACGCGAAGCGATCGGCTTCTACATTCTCCCCGCTGGAACTGTGAAATCAGGCGGAGCACTCCAGACCTGGTAATCGATCTCGCGCACAGTCGAATCAGCGTGTAGCCGATCGGAAAAGACGGCCAGGACTGTCCCAGTGCCTGTCGCCGACGGTGCGAGAACGCCCTCGTAGCCAAGCTGGTTGGCGGCTTCGCCGATCAATCTGCAGCGCGTGGCGTTAGGTGAACTCAATTCCGCCTCGCTGAGGTCGAGCGCAGCGCGTGCCGCTTGCTCGCGCAGGTCGAGCACAGCGGCGAGCGCCACCTCGTAGCGGTACATGTGCCGCGGCAGGAAGTCGTCGGGAATGAGACCTTGCCGTGAGGCGAGGCGATACAGCTCGGCGATCGTCGTCTCGAGCTCGAGCGCGAGATAGAGGGTGGAGAAGCTCCCGGGCGGATTCCAGGCGGGCACCCGATCGGCTTCTACAATCTCCCCGCTAAAGATTCTATATTATCCCCACCAAAAGCTCTATATTATCCCCACCAAATAGTCTATAATCTCCCCGTTGTCCAAACCAGCCCTACTGAAATGCCCGTCTCCTACCAGCAAAGAGTCGTCGATAGCGAGCTCGCTTCCAAGCTGAGATCGGCCGGCGCTGTCGCAATCGAGGGACCGAAGGCGTGCGGGAAGACCGCTACCGCGCGGCAGGTCGCGGCCAGCGAGGTGCTTCTGGACGTGGATGCCAACGCGCGCGAGGCAGCCGGCCTGGATCCCGCTCTGGTGCTTGACGGGGCTACGCCCCGTTTGATCGACGAGTGGCAACTGGAGCCTGCGATCTGGAATCACGTTCGCCGCGCAATCGATGACCGTGGACAGCCGGGTCAGTTCGTGCTCGCCGGCTCCGCCGTGCCCCCGGACGACATCACGCGGCATACCGGCGCCGGTCGGATCACACGACTGCGCATGCGGCCTATGACCCTGTGGGAGAGCGGAACGAGCAGCGGCACGATCTCGCTCGACGGCTTGCTCGGGAAAGAGCCCGTCAGCGCTCCTGACCCTGGCTTGACTGTCCCCGACCTGGTGAGAGAGGTCTCGATCGGCGGCTGGCCAGGGTTCCGCGGCCTGCCGGTTGAGCCTGCGCTACGCGCCGTACGCGATTACCTGGAGGAGATCCGTCGGGTCGATGTGGGGCGCGTCGAAGACAGGCGACGCGACCCCATCAAGGTCGGGCAGCTACTGCGCAGCCTCGCCCGCAACGTCGCGACTTACGCCGCCGCGACTACCCTTGCCCGTGATACCGGCGGAGCTGACGGACCGATGAAGGACGACACGATCCGTGAGTATCTAGAAGCGCTTGAGCGCCTCATGGTCATCGAGGATCAACCGGCGTGGGCGCCCCACCTGCGGTCGAAGTACGTGCTGCGCAGCGCACCGAAGCGGCACTTCGTCGATCCCTCGCTCGCCGTTGCGGCTTTGCGCTCGACGCCCGCGCGACTCCTTGACGATCTGAAGCTACTGGGCTTTCTGTTCGAGTCGCTGGTGATACGCGATCTGCGCGTATATGGACAGGCAGCCGACGCTCGCGTGCTTCAGTACCGAGACAGCAATGACCTGGAGATCGATGCGATCGTCGAAGCCGCTGACGGCCGCTGGGCGGCGTTTGAGATCAAGCTCGGCTCAAACCAGATCGAGCAAGCAGCCATGAATCTTCGTAGATTCGCGAATCAGATCGACACCGACCGGTGCGGCGAGCCGGCCACCCTCGGTGTGATCGTTGGGACCGGCTACGGCTACACCCGTGACGACGACATCAAGGTCATCCCGATCGGCGCTCTGCGTCCCTGACCGAGGATGGATATTCGCAGCGAGACACTGAACAAGCGCCTATCCCACCCTTACCACCTTGCGAACGGTCCGCTTGTTGCCGACTTTGTCAGACGCGGTGACGACGATCGTGTAGGAGCGAGCACGCGAGTAGGAGTGCGTGAACGAGGTGTGTCGACGACCGGTGTGGCCGTCGCCGAAGCTGACGCGGACCGAGGAGGTGCGGACGCCCGAGCACTGGCCGCGGGCGCCGTCGACCAGCCGCACGGTGACGCTCGTGCCCCGCACCCGGACGCGCACGCGAGGAGCGGTGCGGTCCACCTTGACCGTGGCGGGCACCGAGTCGACCACCTGGCCGAGCGAGTCGGTGGCCTCGACCTGGAGCGTGTGGACGCCGTCTGAGAGTTGTTCGCGGGAGAGGGTGTATTCGTTGCCGGTGACTTCTTCGGCAACTTCCTGGTCATCGACGAGGATCGAGTAGGTGATGCGCCCAGCCCCCGCCAGCGGCACTTCCCACTGCAACGGAAAGCGTCGTGAGGTAACCCATGAGGAGGGGGCGGAGGTGACGAATTCGCCTGGGGGGGCGCGCACCACGTCGGCGGCGATCTGAGCGTTGGGCCCGTCGCCTTGCAGGAAGCCGAAGATGGCGTCGCCGCGGTGGGAGCCGCCGATGGCAAGCTGGTGGACGGCGCCGCCGTGGGGGGCAGCGATGAGCGAGCGATTGGGGGTGCCGTCAGCGCGACGCTCCAGCACTGCGACGGCGCCCGCGCCGTGCGACTGCACCTTCCAGGCGGCCGCGAGCGCGCCGTCGTCGGCACGAGTGAGGACGGGGTCGCCGGGGACTTCCGAGCCGCTGTCGAGCCTCACGGGTTTGCCGATGGCGGTCGTAGACCCCCCCACGTCGAAGCTCTGGACCCCCGCGCCATAGCCGACGTCGAAGCCACCCTTGCCGTCCACCGCCATGCTCACCTGGCCCAGGGCGTTCGGGCCGTCGGCGCCCGCCGGTCCGTCCACCGCCTTTGCGGGGCCGAACACCGAGCCGTGGGGGTCGAACGAGGTGGGTATCTCCGCCTCGAACACGCGCGCATGGGAGAAGCCCGAGCCGGGCGCGGGCTGCTGGCGCCAGGCGACCGCCCCCTGACCGAAGCCGGCGACGTCGAGTGAGAGCTCGTCCACGGGGCCGTTCAGTGGATGGCTGTTGAACGTGGAGGGGCTCACCTGAAGCAGGTTGCCGGGCACCATCCCGAAGATCCGCCGCGCGTAGACGCGATTGACGAACGAGTCGTCGGGCTCTTGCCAGGCGATCAGCCCCTGCCCGGTGAGGTCGATCGCCACCTTTGGAGAATTCGCCGCCGTGGGTTGAAGCACCGGCTGGGCGGGATTGCGCTCCAGGGGCACCCCGAAGGAGGACCAGTACTGGCCGTCAAAGCGCGCCATGCGGATGTCCGCCAGCACATACCCAGGTGGAATGTTGGGTGTGGAGGGACCGGAGACCGCGGTGACGACGCGATAGACGACAAGCGCTTGGCCCGCGAGGTTCATCGCCACCGAGGGGTAGGTGCCGGTGGCTTGACCGATGTTGAGGTCCACAGGCACTGGCGGCTGAAAGCCAGTCGACCCCGGGTCGATCGTGGCGGAGAAGAGGCCGTCGGCGGTGGAGGAGTAGTGGTTGGCCCACACCACTACAAGCCGTCCCCCTTCGCCGGCGGCGATGGCGGGGAAGGAGGAGTCGAAGGTCTCCCCCACGTCAACCCTCTGGGGAGGGTTCCACTTGCCGCCCGTGTACTGCGAGGCGAAGATGTGGATGCGGCCTTCCACGCGCTTGCGGTACACGATCCCACCGGTGCCGTCGGCGGCCATCGCGGCGCCGCCGAAGTCGACGATCTCGGCGCTGGGCCCGTCGATGGGCGCCACAGCCGAGATCTCGGCGTGGGCGGCGGAGGCACAGACGAGCGCCAGCGCGACAGTGGCGAGTGCAAGCGCGCGAAGCACCAGCGGAAGCCTGACTTGTCTGCGGCGTCGATCTTGTAAACGAATCGATAACGCCCGTTGCGTTCACGGATTCTTCTCGACTTGAACACATCTTGTTCACGTTTCGGGTGCAGGCCCCACGGACACTGGCTCGGTCCCCTTCTGAAAAGGAGCATTTCCCGTGCGCACCACCCGCACCTTGATCTTCTCGCTAGTAGCCGCATTGATGCTCGTGGCGCCGGCCGCCGCGGGCGCGCGCGCCCTCTCCATCGACGGCTCCACCTCTGTGTTCCCATTGATGAACCAGCTCGCCGCGGCCTACCACAAAGCCACCCACCAGCCCACCCCGAAAGTGGGCCAGGGCACCTCCGACGCGGGCGTGAACGACGTGAGCAAGGGCCGCGTGGATATCGGCGACGTCTCGCGCGACCCGATCATCGGCTCGGACCCGAAAGGGCTCGTGTTCACGAAGATCGCGCGCGACGGGGTGTGCATGATCACCAACCCGAAAAACCCGATCGGGAACCTCAACCAGCAGGCGGTGCAGGCGATCTTCACCGGGAACGTGCGCGAATGGAGCGAAGTGCCGGGCTCGAAAATGACCGGCCCGATCGACCTCGTGGACCGCATCGCCTCCTCCGGTACACAGGACGCCTTCCAGAACATCTTCTTGGGGCCGACCCTGAAGATCTCCCCCAACGCCAACGCCGAGGAAACCAACGGACTGGTGCAGAACAAGGTCAAAAACGACGAACACTCGATTGGGTTCGTGTCGTTTGCCTTCACAGGCGGCGTGAACGTAGTGGGCTACCAGGGCATCCCCTGCACGCTTCGCAACGCGAAGTCGGGGCAGTACCAGGGAGTGCGTAACTTCTGGATGGTGACCAAAGGTGCGCCAAAAGGCGCGGCCAAGAAGTTCATCGAATGGATCATCAGCTCCAAAAACGCGGTCGCCCGCAAAATCATCTCCTCCCAGTGGATCCCGATCCACTAGCCAGAGGGACCACCCCTCGCGCGTGTACGCGCGAGGGGTGCCGAAATGAGAACCGACAACCCGCACCCACCGTCCGGCAAGTGAGCGAAATAGACTCATGAGGGCGCGTCTGGCAGAGCTCTGGCGGCCGGGCGCCGCGGCGCACGAGCGGCGCGTGGAGCTCGCCCACCGGGCGCTCGTGCTGGCGCTGTTGGGGACGATCGCGCTGATCGCGGTGACCGTGTTCTCCAAAGCATGGCCGTCGTTCTCCCACAACGGCCTCGCGTGGTTCGGGTCGGGTGGGGACGCCGACACGCAGCTCGGGGCGATGATCGACGGGCCGAAGGACCCGGCGCACTACGTCTACAACTTCCGCGCGTGGCCGCTGATCTGGGGGACGCTCCTGACATCGGGGCTGGCGGTGCTGTTCGGGATGGCAGTGTCGATCATGGCGGCGGTGTTCATCGTGGAGTTCGCCCCCGGGGGGGTGCGAACGGTGATCGACCCGGTGATACGCCTGCTGGCGGGAGTGCCTTCGGTGGTGTACGGGTTGATTGGGATCCTCGCGATCGTGCCGTGGGTGGAACACAACCTGATCTCCACCCAGCGCAAGCGGTCGGTGGAGTACGTGGTACAGCTCACTGGCGCGAACCTGAGCGTGGCGACGTTGATCTTGACCCTGATGATCGTGCCGATCATGGTGGCGATCGTGGTGAGCGCGCTGGAGTCGGTGCCGAAGTCGTGGACCGAGGGGTCGGCTGCGCTCGGGGTGAACCGGTGGAGGACGATGTGGAGGGTGTCACTGCGCACCGTCCGCCCGGCGATCGTGGCGGCGGCGGTGCTGGCGGCGGCGAGGGCGCTGGGAGAGTCGATCATGCTCTCGATGGTGAGCGGGTCGCGCGGTTTCGCGCCGAACCCACTGGACGGGCTGACGTTCCTCTACGAGCCGGTGAGACCGCTGGCGGCGACGATCATCGACTACATCGACAGCCTCTCGGTGGTGCCGCTTGGACAGACCCTGTACGCGATGACGGCGGTGCTGCTCGTCTCCTGCGGGCTCTTGTCACTGGCTGGGTGGGCAGCCAAGCAACCGATGAAGCGCTACGGAATCAGGCCGTAGGCGATGGCGAGCGCAACGCAGGCGTTGACGACAAGGCCCGGGCTGACGCCCCCGCCGGGGACTGTGCGGATGAGCCGCAGGCGCGACTCGGTGCGAACGTGGCCGCTGGTGGACCGACTGGCGTATGTGACTTGCTGGGCGGTGGGGATCGGCTTGTGCGCGGTGACAGCGGGGATCGTGCTGTTCATGATGGTGAAGGGACTGTCCTACCTGAACTTGAAACTGCTGTTGGAATCGCCGAGCGCCTCACAGGACCAGGCGACCTCGGGGGGTTTTCTCGACCCGATCGAGGGAACTCTGCTGGTGGCCGCGATCGGCATCGCCATCGCCGCGCCGATGGGGGTGGCGGTGGCGGTGTGGATGTCCGAGTACCAGCGCCCGGCATGGTTGGCGCGCAGCGCGGAGTCGGCGGTGGAGATGATCTCCGGCGCGCCGAGCGTGCTATTGGCGCTGTTCGGGCTGGTGGTGTTCGCGCGGCCGGCGCTCGCTTTCATGTCACAG
This sequence comes from uncultured Solirubrobacterales bacterium, assembly GCA_963702905.1. Classification (GTDB taxonomy): domain Bacteria; phylum Actinomycetota; class Thermoleophilia; order Solirubrobacterales; family Solirubrobacteraceae; genus Palsa-744. The sequence goes on along the minus strand of OY969769.1, from coordinate 1,591,067 downwards.
ACCTCGGCCGGAGGGACCGTGTCGGGCAAGTCGTTCCTCACTGCGGGGGCGATGATGTCGCTGATCGCGCTACCGCTGGTGGTGACGGCGACAAGAGAGGCGTTGATGCAGGTGCCGGCGCACATGCGGGAGGCGTCGCACGCGCTCGGCAAGACGCGGGCGACGACGATCCGGCGTGTGTTGCTGCCCTCGGTGAGGCCGAGTATCGCGAGCGGGATGACGCTCGGGATCGGGCGGATCATCGGGGACACAGCGATCATCGTGATCCTGCTAGGCGCGGGACTTCACACCGAAGGCGGCGGTGGGGGACCGGTGGTGTCGACGTTGCGCGGGACGGGGGGGACTTTGACGAGCTACGTCCGCTACAACTCGCCCGCCGGCGAAGGGAACGCGCACGAGAAGGCGTATGCGGCGGCGTTCGTATTGCTGTTGATCGTGTTGGGGTTGAACGTGATCGTGATGAGGCTCAGCGTGGGTGGTAGCGGCGGCGGGAGCCGCCTACGCGCCATCGTGTCGAGCCTGCGGGGGGCGAGGTGAGGGCGTGGACCCGTTGATGCCCCCGCCCGTGAGGCGGATAGCACTCCAGGACCCGCCGACGGTGGTTGCGCCCCCGTCCAGCGGGGTGGTGCCTCAAGCGTCCCCGCAAGACCGAGGCGGCGCCCGCTTCGAGCGCCCGGCGGTGAGCCAGGTGGTGGAGCGCATGCGCGTGGAATCTGTATGGCTAGCCTACGGAGACCGCTGGGTGGTGAGGGACGTGAGCGTGGAGGTGCGCAAGGGCGAGGTGTTGGCCCTGATCGGGGCGTCGGGGTCGGGCAAGACGACGTTGCTGCGCTCGCTGAACCGCCTCACCGAGATCACCGCCGGGGCGGCGCGCGCCGGGAGGATCACGCTCGACGGTGAGGAGGTGGGCGAGATCGAGGTGAACTCGCTGCGACGGAGGGTGTCGATGGTGTTCCAGCAGCCAAACCCCTTCCCGATGAGCATCTTCGAGAACGTGGCGTATGCGATCCGCGAGGAGCACGGCCCAAAACGTGGTCGCGGGAGACACTCGCGCAAGGAGCTCGAGCCGAAGGTGATCGACGCGCTGCACAGGGCGGGGTTGTACGAGGAGGTCGCGGCCAACCTCGACCACCCGGCGCTTCGGCTCTCCGGCGGACAGCAGCAGCGTTTGTGCATCTCGCGAGCGCTTGCGGTGGAGCCCGAGGTGCTGCTGCTCGACGAGCCGTGCTCGGCGCTTGACCCGATCTCCACGGCGACGATCGAGGAGCTGATCGTGGGGTTGCGCGAGAGCGTGGCGATCGTGATCGTCACGCACAACCTGCAGCAGGCGATGCGAGTGGCAGACCACGTCGCTTTCATGCACCTCGGCGAGCTGGTGGAGTATGGGTCGAGCTCGCAGGTGTTCGACCGTCCGCGCGAAGAGCGCACGCGCGAGTACGTGAGCGGCGCGTTCGGATGAGTTTTTTTTGATGAAAACTTCGTACCGGGCGGTACTGGGGGTTCTCCTCGCAATACCCATCGCGTGTGCGTGCTCAGGGTGCATGTCAACGGCGGAAAAGAGCGCGGAGATCGAAAAGCACGCCAAACACGAGAAGCTCACCCTGCAGGCGGTGTCGGTGACCAAGGAGAGCCCGGACGTGGAGGTGATGGCTAGCACCGTCGTCCATTCGAGCGAAGGCACCGCGGTGGTGGTGGAACTGCGCAATACCTCCTCGCATGCGATCGAGAACGCACAAATCGAGATCACGGTGCGCAATGCGAAGGGAGGAGTGCTCTTCCAGAACAACCAGCCGGGCGCCGAGCGGGCGTTGACGACCGTGTCGCTGCTACCGCCGGGCAAGAGAGAGGTGTGGGTGGACGACCAGGTGCAGACCACCGGCGCCCCCGCCTCGGCGATCACACGCGTGGGCGAAGGCACGCGCGCTTCTGGCAGCGCCCCCCGAGTGAGTGCCTCGGGGACCCACCCCACCGAAGAAGGCGGCGAAGCGGGCGCGGCCGGGAACGTTACGAACGGCTCGATGGTTGCGCAACAGCACCTCGTGGTTTACGCCGTGGCACGCAGGGCAGGCAAGATCGTGGCGGCCGGACGCGCGGGAATCCCCGAAGTCGCAGCAGGCGCGACGATGCCCTTCCAGGTCTACTTCATCGGTGACCCGAAGGGCGCACAGATTGAAACCAGCGCCCCGCCTACAACGTTCTGAGAACGACACCTATACCGGCACGCGCGGGCTTTCGAGAAGCTCAGTGCACCGCGTGACGCGGTCGGCCACAAGATCCACCAGCCGACCGGGGAGGTCGCGTTTGAGGATCGTCACCTCCGGCGATTTGGACGCATCGGCAAACGCGTCGGACGCAACCTCGGCCAACTCGAGCACGCGAGACAGAAGAACTTCGTTGTCGAGCCCCATCTCGCGAGCGGCGGCCGGCCACGTGTTGCGTTGTGGGTACACGCGATAGTCGCCTCCGATCTTCATTGCGAAGCGAAGCTTGCGCTCGTGGGCGCCATATGGAAGCGCCGAGGCGATGTCGTAGAGCGGCGCCAAACGGACCTGATCCCCCGCCAGGAGCAGCGAATAGTTCTTTGCGTGGGCGTCGGTCCCGGCGAGGAGCCAGTTCCAGATCAGCGCGTCGGCGAACCTCCATGTGGCCTCTTCAGCGATGCCGGGGAGCATCACTTCCCGCAGCAGCTTGCTCACATCGCCCACACCAGGCCCGCCCTCGCTCTGGTACTTCCGAGCCGGCGGCACGCTCAGCGCTTGGCAGACATCCTCCTGGTGAACCCGTTGAACATCCCCGTCGAGGACGCGGTCGTAGCGAGTGACCACAACCGCGGTCTCGTCTCCGAAACGAGCCACCTTGCTGCGAGCGGCCAGTAGACCGGCGCGTCGCGCGGCGTCCAAGCAGAGGTGCTCGTTCAGGTCGTGATCGTCGAGTCCGGCTACCGCCGGCTTGAGGATGTGGGTAGTGGGCGTAGCACCTGTCGGATCGCCCCAGCGCCCGTCCTTGAGGAGCAAAGCGGTCTTTGCCTGCGCCCCGGCGAGGCTGAACTGGCCCGTGAAAGACTCGCCGAGCCAGGCCGTCGAATCCTCACGTAGCTCTCGCAGGCGCTCCGCCACGTCCTCGTCGGTCAGCCATGCCACCTCACCGGTTCGCGCCAAGACACGGTCGAGACCCTCAGGTGCCACGAAGCGCACGGCGCCGGCGCAATCCTCGCCGACCGGCGTGGAGAGAAACGAGAAGGGAGAGCGCGCGGATACGTGGAAGTGTCGAGCCCAACGCGCCAGTACCGCGTCGTTGTCGGGGAGCAAACCCCACAGCCATGGGGCCACGACACGGTCGGTGTGTGAGGAGTCGCGAATCGGCATCGACAACGACAGTGGGGTGGCGCCGGCACGCGCAAGATATTGCTCGTCGTACTCGAACCTGAGCCGCCCTCCGCGTAGACGCGAGAGCGTCCCCGCCACCGCATCCTCCAAGACGACGAGCAGCGTGTCTGTCATGCGTCGCCATAGTCGCTCAACAGGGCATCCAGGTCCACCGACCCGCGCATGGGAGAGTTGCGCTCGTCGCCCCTGTCAAGTAGCTCGATATGAAGGTCGAGCGCATGGAGCAGGCGGATGACGAGACCAAACTCGGCCCTCGGACGACCACCCTCGAATGCGCTGACCCACTGACGAGAGACGCCCATTCGAGCGGCCAGCTCTTCCTGACTGAGGCCAAGCTCCCGTCGACGGCTTCGCGCCGCGACCACAAGATCGCGTATTGAGTTGATCTGCATCGTGGCACCTCGTCGTCGTACGCTTACACGACGGTGATGTCGCCGTACGATTACAAGCGTATCATGTCAGCGTACGACGACAACACTCATTGTCGCCGTACGCTGACATGCACTGGGAAGATCAGCCGTGACGTTTACCCTGTTTGAGCATGATGCCCTCCACCACGTGGGCAACCGTCTCACAGGCGTCCACCGCGGCCTCGAGCGACTCGAAGATGTCCTTCCAGCGGATCACCACCATCGGGTCGGCGGCGCCGCCGGCGAACAGCGAGGCGACACCGTCGCGAAGCAGCCGGTCGCCCTCGTTCTCGAGACGGTGAATCTCCACCAGATACGGCCCCGGCTCGGCGCCCGCGCAAAGACGCTCGAGCGCCTTCACGATCTGCTCGTCGGCGCCGACGAGCACGTCGGCCAGCTCGACGGCTTGCTCCATCGGCGCTTCCACCCCATAGAGGTAGAGCAGCGCGGCTGTCTGCTCGGTGTGGTCGAGCACGTCGTCGAGCGCGGTGGCAAGAGCGTAGCCATCGCCCGCATCGAAAGGTCTACGCAGACGCCGTCCGGGCGGGTGGGACATACGATTCAGGCGGTGGATGATGTCGTGGGTGATGCGGTCGCCCTCCTGCTCGTAGGCCTTCAGATCCTCCACGAGCCCGGAGTGCTCGGGCAGTTCGGCGAGCAGCTCGCGCAGCAGCAAACCGGATCGCAGGATGTTGCTGCCTGCGTTCTCCACGAGTGTGACGAGGGTAGGGTCGGCCGAGCGCCGCAAAAAGCCCATCCGACAAGGGTATGCGCACGCCGCTGGTCGCGTCGTGCGCTTCACGACTTCTTCACGAGTAGATCACGACTTGGCAACGCAACAATGACGTGTATGAAGGCACGCTTCGGGCGGTGGCCGTGCACCAAGACAACGCTGGTGCCTCCGCACAGGACGGCATCCTCCATGCTGGCGAGCTCGAGATCCGGCTCGGCGAGGGCCTGGTGCTCGCGGTCGGCCGCGCGCTCACCCTGTCGGTGCGCGAGTTTGAGCTGCTCGTGGCGCTCGCGAGCAGAGCCGGGGGGATCGTCACGCGCGAGGAGCTCTATGGCGCCGTGTGGGGCGGGGAGCTACGCCCTGGAGACCGCTCCGTGGACGTGTACGTGAGCAAGTTGCGCGGAAAGCTGGAGGAGGCGATGCCCGACAGGCGCTTCATCCACACCCACCCCGGATTCGGCTATCGCTTCCAACCGCAGCCCTGGGGAACGCCTCCCGAGCTTTCACGAGATTTTCACAACGGGCACCCCGCAGATTGAAGAGACTGCTCCTGCACTGAGCCGGCGCGGGGTCCTACATGCCCGCGGCGCCGTCCAAAAATCCAGTCAGAGGAGAAGTTGTGAACAAGAACAAGATCGGCGCGCTCGCAAGTTGCGCGCTGCTTGCGCTCACCGTCGGCGCGTGCGGCAAATCCAGCTCCACGAGCTCGACCGGAAGCAGTTCGTCCGCGACCATCTCCGGCGCCGGCTCAACATTCGCCGCACCGGTTTATACGCAGTGGGGCGCAAGCTCCGGCATGACCGTCAACTACCAGGCAGTCGGCTCGGGCGCGGGCATCACAGCGCTCCAGGGCAAGACGGTCGACTTTGGCGCCAGCGACCCGCCGCTGAAGCCCGAAGACATCACCGCCTTTGAAAAGGTCGGCCCGGTGCAGCAGATCCCGATGTTCCTGGGCGCGATCACCGTGTCCTACAACCTGCCGGGTGTGCAGAGCGGGTTGAAGCTCGACGCGAAGACCATCGCCGACATCTATCTCGGCAAGGTCAAGAGCTGGGATGACGCCGAGATCAAGGCGCTCAACCCTGAAGTGTCGCTACCGAGCACGGCGATCACCGTCATCCACCGCTCCGACTCCTCCGGCACGACCGCCGGCTTCACCGGCTTCCTGGCAGCGGCCGACAAGGAATGGGAAAGCAAGGTGGGTGAAGGCAAGGACGTGCAGTGGCCCACGGGCACCGGCGCCAAGGGCAACGCGGGCGTTGCGGGCGCAGTGGCACAGACGACCGGCGCGATCGGCTACGTCGAGCAGGCATACGCGCTGCAGCACAAATTCACGACCGCAAGCGTGAAGAACAAGGCGGGCAAGTACGTCGAACCGACGCTTGAATCGACAAGCGCCGCCGCCGAAGGCGTGGAAGTGCCGGCGGATCTCGGGTTCAAAATCAAAAACCCCTCCTCCCCGGCCGCGTACCCGATCACCTCGCAGACGTTCATCGTGGTGTACAAGGACATGTGCAAGGCAGGCATCCCCGGCGGCGAAGGCGCCGCCAAGGGCGTCGTCGCCTTCCTGAACTACGGCCTCGGCTCGGGTCAGAGCATCCTCGCCCAGGCGGATTACGCGACGCTGCCGGCGGCGATCCTCGAAAAGTCGAAGGCAGCCGTGACGGAACTGCAGTGCAACGGAGCCGCGATCACAGGCTGAGCACAAGCCTTTGGATCGCAGCCGGATAGAGTCCGATCATCGTGGATTTGACGATGAAAATGGAGCCGGGTCACGCAAGGCGTGGCCCGGCATCCGGCTAGGTAGGACAAGGTGGAGAGCGCAACTCTGACCGGCCCACGCCGCTCGACCTTGGAGCGGTCGCTGCTCGCGCGACTGCCCGACCGTCTGCTGAAGTGGGGGTTGACCGCCCTGGCGGCGGCGATCCTCGCGCTGATCGTCTACTTCTTCATCCGGCTCGTCGGCGAGGCGAAGCCGGCCTTCGCAAAGGAAGGCGTGCTTGGGTTCACCCTCGGCAACGACTGGGACGTCAACGCCAACCACTTCGGCGCGCTGCCGCTGCTCGTCGGCACGCTCATAACCTCCGCGCTCGCGCTCGCGATGGGGGTGCCCGTGGCGGTGGCCACCGCGGTGTACGTGACCGAGCTCTCCCCACGGCGCATCCGCGGCCCGGTCACCGTCCTGATCGAGCTGCTCGCCGCCGTGCCGTCGGTGGTGTACGGCCTGTGGGGGATCTTCTTCCTCGCGCCCAAGCTCCAGCCCGCCGAGCAGTGGGTGGCCGACCGCCTCTCGAGGATTCCGTTCGTGGGCGGTGGGGTGGTGACGATCCCCAACTACTTCATCACGGGCTTGGTGCTTGCGATCATGATCCTCCCGATCGTGAGCTCTATCTCGCGAGAGGTGATGAGCACGGTGCCCTCCGACCACAAGGAGGCGGCGCTCGGGCTTGGGGCCACGCGCTGGGAGATGATCCGCATCGCGGTGCTCCCTTACTGCCGCACGGGCATCACCGGCGCGGCCATGCTCGGTCTGGGAAGGGCGATCGGCGAGACCATCGCCGTGACGATCTTGATCGGCAACGCGCCGCAGCTGAGCGGACATCTGTTCGGCCAGGGGTATTCGCTCGCAGCCGTGATTGCGAACGAGTTCGGCGAGGCGCAGGAACTGCACCGCTCGGCCCTGTTCGCGGCCGGGCTCGTGCTGTTCGTGTTGACCCTGCTGGTGAATGTCATCGCGCGCGTGCTCGTGATGAGAGCCTCGAAGACCGCCAAGCCCAAGCGCACCGCACGTGACTTCACAGAGACAGATTCGGTGATCGGCACGGCGATGGGCGCATGAGCGCAAACGCGCAAATGCTTGAGCGCTTCACGGTGAGCCCCGCTCGCCGACGCAAAGACCGGCTGGCACGTGGCTGGATCGTGCTCGGCACGGGCGTGGCGCTGGTGCCGCTCGCACTGATCGTCTACTACCTGCTCTCCAAGGGGCTGGGGTCGTGGAGCATCGACTTCTTCACCACCGACCCCACGGGCAACACGTTCTTCGCAAACGCGTCCATCGGTGGGATCAAGAGCGCGATCCTCGGCACGATCGAGATCGTGGCGCTCGCCTCTGCGTTGGCGGTGCCGATCGGCGTGGGGGTGGCGGTGTGGTTGGTCGAGTACGGCCGCGACAGCCGCTTCGCCTCGCTCGTGCGCTTTTTCGTGGACGTGCTCACCGGCGTGCCCTCGATCGTGTTCGGCCTGTTTGTGTACATCGTGCTGATTGTGGGGACGGGCACCTCCTACGCCGCCTATAAGGGGTCGTTCGCGCTCGCCCTGCTGATGCTCCCCGTTGTCACGCGCTCGGCTGAGGTGGTGCTGATGCTCGTCCCCGCCTCGCTGCGCGAGTCAGCGCTCGCGTTGGGAGCGCCCCGCTGGCGGGTGATCTGGAAGATCGTGCTCCCCACCGCGTTGCCAGGGCTCGTGACAGGGGTGCTGCTCGCAGTAGCGCGCGCAGCGGGTGAGACCGCGCCGCTGCTGTTCACCGCCGCCGCCACGCTCAAGACGAGCTTCGCGCTGGGTGGATTCATGAACTCGCTACCGGTGCAGATATACACGGACGTCACATCTCCCACCACAGCCGTGGTAAACCGTGCGTGGGGAGCGGCCCTCACGCTCGTCGTGATGATCCTCCTGCTAAACCTCGTCGCGCGCTTGGTCGCTCGCAGGAGCAGCCTGGCATGAGCGCCGAGAGACCAATACCCGAGATGCTCGAGCCAAAGCCCAGCAATCCCACCGACACCGCTTCCCCACGAGCGGCGGTTGACGCGCACGCCCAAGCCCACGCCAAGCCCGGGTTGAGCGTGAAGCTCGAGAAGCTGCGCGCCTTCTACGGCGAGGCCGAACAGGTGAAGGGCATCAACCTCGACTTCCATTCCGGCGAGGTGACCGCCATCATTGGTCCCTCGGGCTGTGGGAAGTCGACGATGGTGCGCTGCATCAACCGCATGCACGAGGAGATCCCCGGCGCTCGCGCCGAGGGGAAGGTGCTGCTCGACGACCTCGACGTCTACGACCCGGCGGTCGACGTGGTGGCGGTGAGGCGTGCGATCGGGATGGTCTTCCAGAAGCCCAACCCCTTCCCCACGATGTCGGTGTTCGACAACGTCGCCGCCGGCCTGAAGCTGACCGCGCGCAAAGCGGGCGACCTGAACCACAAGGTCGAGTCGGCGCTGCGTGGGGCCGGCTTGTGGGAGGAGGTCAAGGACCGTCTCGGCGAGGCGGGAGCCGGGCTCTCCGGCGGACAGCAGCAGCGCCTGTGTATCGCCCGCTCGCTGGCGGTGGAGCCGGAGGTGATCCTCATGGACGAGCCCTGCTCGGCGCTCGACCCGATCGCCACGTTGAAGATCGAGGAGCTGATCGACCAACTCAAGCGGCGCGTGACGATCGTGATCGTCACCCACAACATGCAGCAGGCCGCCCGTGTGGCCGACCGTACCGCCTTCATGCTCGGCGGCGAGCTGGTGGAGGTGGGGCCCACGCAGAAGATCTTCACCAACCCCGACGACTCGAGGACCGAGGAATATGTCACCGGAAAGTTCGGCTGAGGATTCGCCCCGTGGGCTCTGAGGCAAGCTCCAACGCCCCGACCCGTTTGACGGGGCTCGCGGGCAGGCAGCACTTCCAGCAGCAACTGCAGGAGCTGGAGTCGCGCGCTCTCGGCGGGCTCGATGTCGTGGTGGAGCAGCTTGACCGCACGCTTGAGGCGCTCGCCCATCAGGACGTGGAGCTGGCCCAGATGGTGATCGCCGACGATGACCGTGTGGACGGGCGCTACCTGGAAGTGCACCAGGGGATCCTCTCGCTGCTCGCCACCCAGGCGCCCGTGGCGGGCGATCTACGGCTTGTGGCGGCGCTCTTGCACGTAATCGTGCACGTCGAGCGGATGGGGGACCAGTGCGTGAACATCGCCAAGCTGATCCCCCTCTCCGGCTACGAGCCGCCGGTACGTCCCGAGGTGCTCGAGTCGATCCTCAAGATGGGCGCCTACGCGCGCTCTGAGATCGTGCAGTGCAAGGCCTCCTTCTCTGGCCGCGACCTCGGGCTCGCCGAAGACCTGGCCCGCCAAGACCGGGAGATAAACCGCCTCAACCGTGAGATCTTCCGGTCGGCGCTTGAGATAGGTGACGATCCGGACACCCGCGAGTGGGCCATGCACATGATCCTCGTGGCCCGCGCGCTCGAGCGCATCGGCGACAACGCCGTGGATGTGGGCGAGCAGGTGGCGTTCGTCGTCACCGGCCTCTTCCGCGAGTTCTCAGACCAGTCGAACCCACTGCCCAGCTCGAGCCGGCCGCCGGCCCGACTGTGCGAGCACAGTCATGGCAACGGTCCCATGGCCCCGCAAAACGCGACAAACGCATGTGAACATCCTGTGACCATCGTCTGCAAGGGTTGCCTTTCAGGTGGCCGGCACATATACACTGTGCCGAGATGACGACGGGCATCCTCGCCAAGGATGAAGGGGTCGCTTCGAGCGCAGGGGGCGCAGCGGCTTTGCGCATCGCGGTGCTCGACCGTGACAGCGGTTTCATTCAGGTTCTCTCCAAGCGCATGGACCGGCTTGGCTGGGAGCATCGCGTGCTGGCGTCCCCGGTGCCCACCGACGCGATCGCCTCGATGCGCCTCAGCGCGCTGGTGGTTGATCTCACAGTGCTTGGACCACAAGCGTGGGAATGGTTGGAGCGCCTGTGCGGAACCCTCCCTGAGCTCGGCATCGTGGTTTGCACCGGCCCTTCCACAGTGGCACAGCGCGTACGCGGGTTGCGGCTCGGCGCGGACGATTGGATCACCAAGCCCTGCCACCCCGAGGAGGTCATCGCGCGCGTGCAGGGGCTTGTACGCCGGCGCCGACGCACCAGGGCGGGCACTACTTCATCAAAGCCGATGTCAGCCGGAGAGGTGGAGATCCGCTCCGACCGCTTCCAGGCGTTCGTGGCCGGGCGCAGCCTCGAGCTCACCCGCCGTGAGTTCGAGCTCATCGAGCTGCTCGCCGGCGGCGAAGGCCGCGTGCTCGAGCGTGAGGAGATCTACTCTCGCCTATGGGGTTACGCGATGGTGCGAGGAGACCGCTCGGTGGACGTGTTCGTGCGCAAGCTCCGCCAGAAGCTCGAGAAGGCATCCCCCGACTGGCGCTACATCCACACCCACTTCGGCATCGGCTACCGCTTCGCGGCCGAGCCCGCAAGCGGCGTCGCCGCCGAGGCTCAACTCCCCGCTGCTGAGGAGCCCGGTGCGCTAGACGGCGACGCCGCGGGCGCCCGCGATCAAGGCGAGCTCGACGGGACGCAGCAGAAGTACGAGCTCACCACCGCCTCCGCCTAGCTTCACGACGGCGAGACCCCCCTTCTTCAGGTCCACGCGACCGCCCGTAAGCTCCCCCACCACATTCGAGAGGTCGGGCTCGTGACCTACAAGCAGCAGCGATCCCTCCACCCCGGTGTCCGCGAACGCCTCCAGGGCCTGCTCCGCGCGAAAACCACCGGCGAGCGGCTCGTGCAACTCGAAGCCCCCCTGGGTGTCGCCCATCTCGGCGAGCGCCAGCTCGGCCGTTTCGCGTGCACGGGCCTTCGGGCTTGCGAGCACCGCCGCAAACTCCACTTTCGCCTGCGCGAACGCCTGTCCGGCGACGCGAGCCTGGCGCTTTCCGCGCTCGGTGAGCATCCTGCCGGCGTCCGCACGCGTGCCGTGGGGCTCCGCGTCGGCGTGACGAAGCAGCCAGAGCTGACGGGCCATTGCCATCGGTTCTGCGAGCATAGATGAACTTGAACGCCACCATGAGCAAAGAACACGAGCACCACGGCCGCGACGGGCACACCGCCGACGGACACCACCACCGGCTACACGACCCCACGCTCTATATAAACCGAGAGCTCTCGTGGCTTGACTTCAACGAGCGGGTGCTCCAACTCGCCGAGGACTCCTCGACGCCACTGATCGAGCGGGTCAAGTTCTGCGCGATCTACACCACCAACCTCGACGAGTACTACATGGTGCGCGTCGCCGGCCTACACGACCAGATCGACGCGGGGGTGGAGAACCCGAGCCAGGACGGGCGCACGCCGACGCAGACCATCGAGGCGATCCGCGAGCGCGTGCTCGAGCTGGGGGAGCGGCTGAGCAAGTGCTTTGAAGCGGACCTGCGTCCCGCCCTGTTCGAGCACGGCATGCGGGTTGTGAGCTTCGAGCAGCTCGACGATCCCCAGCGCACCTATCTCGCCCAACACTTCCGTCGCGTGATATTTCCGGCGCTCACCCCCCTCGCGGTGGCGCCCGGGCGGCCCTTCCCCTACATCTCGAACCTCTCGCTCAGCCTCGCGGTGCTCGTGCGCGATCCCACCAGCGGCGAGACTGTGTTCGCGCGTGTGAAGGTCCCAACCGAGATCCTCCCCCGCTTCGTCACCGTGCGGTCCTCCGAGGGAACCACGCTCGTGCCACTCGAGGACGTCATCGCCCACCATCTCGACGCCCTCTTCCCCGGCATGGAGATCGTCGACTACGACGTCTTCAGGGTCACTCGCGACGCCGACCTGGAGGTGTCAGACGACGCCGCCGACCTCCTCCAGGCGGTCGAGGACGAGCTGCGCCGCCGGCGCTTCGGGGAGATCGTACGCGTGGAGATCGGCGCCGACTGCTCTGAGCGTCTGCGCGAAGAGCTCGTGGGACTGCTGGGGGTCCGCGAGGACGAGGTGTATCCCGTCAGGGGGCTACACGACATGGGCGCCCTCTGGCAGATCGCAAAGCTCCCCGGCATGCCCGAGCTTCGCAACCCACCGTACGCGCCGGTCACGCATCCGCGCCTGCTACGCCACGAGGGGGAGCGCCCCGACGTGTTCGCGGCGATGCGTGAGGGGGACGTGCTCGTGCACCACCCCTACGACTCGTTCGCCACCTCGGTGGAGCGCTTCGTGGAACAGGCCGTCGCGGACCCCAACGTGCTCGCCATCAAGCAGACGGTGTACCGCACGAGCGACGACTCCCCGCTCGTGCCGGACCTGATCGCCGCATCCGAGCGCGGTAAGCAGGCGGTGGCGCTGGTGGAGCTCACCGCGCGCTTTGACGAGCGCATGAACATCCACTGGGCCAAGGCGCTGGAGGAGGCGGGGGTTCACGTCGTATACGGGCAGCCCGCGCTCAAGACCCACGCGAAGTGCGTGCTGGTGGTGCGCCGAGAGGGTGATGGGGTGCGCAACTACGTGCATGTGGGCACGGGCAACTACCACTCCGCCACCGCCCGCCTGTACACCGACTTCGGGCTCTTCACGATCGACGAGGAGATCGGGGCGGATGTCGCGGAAATGTTCAACAACCTCACCGGGTATGGCCGACCACTGCGCTACCGCAAGGCGTTGATCGCGCCCGCCCACCTGCGCGAGGGGTTGATCGCGGAGATCGACGCCACCATCGCCGCCCACACGCCCGAGTCGCCTGGGCGGATCGCGATGAAGATGAACGCGCTCGTGGACGGCCACTGCATCCGCGCGCTCTACCGTGCCTCGCGAGCGGGCGTGCGTGTGGACCTCAACGTGCGTGGCATCTGCTGCTTGCGCCCCGGGCTACCAGGGATCTCCGAGAACATTCGTGTGGTATCGGTTGTGGGGCGGCTGCTGGAGCACTCACGCGTGTACACCTTCGAGCGGAGCGGCGAGCGCACCGTGTACATCGCCTCCGCCGACCTCATGCCCCGCAACCTCGACCACCGCGTGGAGCTCGCCGCGCCGATCTCCTCGCCCGAGCTGCGGGCCGAGCTGATGGACACCCTCGAACGGGCCTTCGCTGACAACCAGAGCTCGTGGGAGCTACACGGTGACGGCGCCTGGCGACGGCGCTCCCCCGGTCCCGGCGAGCGCCCGCGCAACATGCAGGTCGAGCTGATGGAGCTCCACGCCCGCCGCGCCGCCGAAGCGCGGCCGGTGGAGCGCGAGGCTACTTCCGCGTCGAGCGGATGATGCCGGTTGTGTCACGGGGAATGACCCCCATGGGCTAATGCAGTGCGATCGTACGCCTGACCGTCCCGAGGCTGTGGCCGCCCTGGGTGAGGGCGACCGTGACGGTGTAGCGGCCGGCGGGCAGCGAACCCAACAGCTCGACAAGCGGCACGTTCACGGTCTGTCCCGGCACGATCGTCTTCGTGCCCGCCGTGGTGCGGAGCGAGCGTCCCTGCCCGCTGACTACCACCGCGCCACCGATCGGCGCAATCGTGTTACCCGTGTTGCGTACTGCCAACAGCAACGTTCCATGCCGTGCGCTTCCCTGCTCTACGAGCACGCTTGGCTGAGCGTGGAAGGTCTGCGCGTTCTTCGGCGAGTCAAGTCGAAGACTGCTCACAAGGCGATAAGCGACCTTCAACCCCCGGCTGACCCGTCCGCTTGGCAGACCGGTCACTTCGAGGGCGCCGTAGATCGAGCGTTGGGTAGGTGTACGCGAGAGCGAGAGGCTGACAGACCGCGACGCGTTGGCACCAAGCGTGAACGAGCGCAGACTCACGCCAACCTCCCCAAGAGTCGCACTCCGGTTTGGCGAAACTTCGCCGCTGCGCGCTTGCAGCCACGGCCGTAGCGTGACTTTCACCGCCATCGACGTGCCGGTGGTGTTCGAGATCTTGATCGAACCGACGCTGCCACGGCTGGCGACGTGCTCGACGATGCCGGGTGAGATCGACATGCCACCGCCCGCCGCGACACTTACGCCGGCGGCGATGAGCATCCCGAGGGTCGCGGCGAACATGGATCGCCTGATGTTGTGAAGTCTCATGATCGCTGTTCCTCTCTAGTGGTTGAGTGTGCTGTGTCGATGGGCCTTCGACGCGCAAAACGCCTCACGGTCCAGCGGCGCTGACGGTCACCAGCAAGAGCTTGTGGTAGCCGCCTACCTGTGGGGGGTGGGCGCCACGCACCGCCTGGCGCAGTCGGATCGTGGTTTCTTCCAGCGAGACCGGTTCGCTCCACTGCTCGAGCAATGGATCGAAGCTTGCATCGAGCGATTGGAGGCCGCCACGACCGGCCGCGGCTTGCAGCGCGACCGGGAGCATGGAGTGCCCTCGCACCATGTGCCCGCGACGGGGGCCGGAGACAGCTTCGCCGTCGGCGAGACTCAGCCTGACCGGCGCGTCGGTGGCGGTCACTGCCACGGCGATCGTAGCGTCGTATTCACTCCGCCCGCGGCCGGCGCGCACTTGCGTAAACGGGCTCGGTTCGCCCAGCGAGAGTGCGAGCGTGCTTTCCACCGCGCCACCCACGGGCGTGCCACCTTCGGCCTGCGCGATGGGCCCACCGCCGAGCGCGCCACCAAGCAGGCCGAGCGCCGCCGTGAGTAGAGCCAGCCACTTCAGGCGTGTCGCGACGTTCATTTAAACTCCACCTCTCCTCTTGGCGCGATGGTCGTGACGGTTTCTGTGCGCGATCGCCGTGCGTATCCGCACCTCGACATCTTCACCGCCGGTCTGGCTGTAGCGAAAGATCGTCGTGCGTGCGCTCTTGAACGTCAGCATCGCGCTGAGATTGCCTCCGTGGACGATCATCGTGTGGCGCCCGGCCGTGGACGTGCGCCGTCCGATTTGGTAGAGCACGTGGACGGGCGTGCCGTCGGGAGCCCGGACGCGGCGGCGGCCGCGCAGGCACGTGAGCGCGCCCGTGAAGCGGTAGAGCCGACCCCGGCGCAGCAGGGGCACGCCCTGACGCGTATAGCCCACCGGCCTCGACGCTAGCTTTATTTCCAACATCGGCGACGGGCAGACGGGGGGCTTTGACGCCCCTTCTTCGGACGGATGTTTGTGGCCTGATTTTTCAGGTGGCCCTTCTGTGGGTGGACCATCGTGCCTGGCTGAGATCCCGACCGTGACCGTATTGCTGCCCGACGGAACAGGGGCCAGGACTTCGATCGGTGTTTCGAGGAGCGTGGCGGTGTCGCCGGCCACGTCGGTGACAGTTACGAGCAGGACGTGTAAGCCCGCACCGCCGACATCGACCGAGAGTGGGACGTCTGAGACGGTTTCGGGACACGGAGGCACGGAGCACAGGCTCACGGACGTGGTGTTGCCATCGATCGAAGCCCGCGCGCTCGCCAGGCCGGAGCCCGCGTCGCCGGCGTCGATCGTGAGGCTTATCGTCGAGCCCGCTTCGGCGGGGCTCCTTACCCCGCCGACAGACCCGCTCGGCGTGCTGTCATGCACGTCGAGCGTGGTTGATGAAGATTTGATTGTCACGGTTGCCTGGGCACTGGAGGGAACGAGCACCGCCGCCGCGACCATGACGGCCGCGGCGGCGGTGGTGCTCCTCAGGCGCCTTGACGTGCGCCCGATTTGTGTCATCTCACTGCTGAGCTACGGGGTGGTGGTTGACAGGGTCAGCGTGATCGTCTTGGCGTAAGTGCCGGTGTGCAGATGATCGTGCAGCCCGATCTTTTGGTTGAACTTCACCGTCATCGCATCTTCGCTGAACGGTTTGTCGTATGTCAACAGCGTCACAGGTGTCACCAGCGACGTGAGGACATTGCCAATTCCACCCTGCGTTGATGTTGCATTGGCTTCGAGCGGGGCTGGCAGTTCGTAGGTTTCTTTGAACCCACCGTGAGTGTATACCTGCACGAGGTGCCCCTTGTCGGTGGCGCTCGCGTCTTCGGCCACCAGCTTGCTTTCGGCGGCCGTGCTCGTGGCCTTCAGACCGCAGGTGTTGCTGTATTCCTGCGTTTTGCCCGGAATGAACGAGCCCAGCACCACGGGTGAGCACGTCGTTGCCAGTGTCTGCGTGAACGGCACTTTGCCTTCCACGACGATCCCTACGGACGCTTCTACAACCGCGGTCGGTTCCGATGCTGCCGGAGCCGATTCGCCACTCGTGTTGTGCGCAACGACCGCAACGCGGATCGTGTGACCGAGGTCAGCTTCGGTCAGCGTGTATTCGCCTGCCGTCGCCCCGATGATGCCCGCGCACGAGGCGCCTGAGGAGTCACAGTCCTCCCACTGATATGTGTAGGAGGTCGGCGACCCACTCCAGGTGCCGTTGCTCACCGTCAGCGTACGCCCACCCTGCGGCGTCCCGGTGATGACCGGCAGACCGGTGTTCAGAGGCACCGGGTTGGCGATGAATTTGGCCGTGACCGACTCGTTCGCGCTCATCGTGACCGAGCATGCTCCTGTGCCCGAGCACGCTCCGCCCCACGCTTCGAGCAAGTTATTCGCGGCCGGCGTCGACGTCAATTTGACGGCTTCGCCTTCGGGGAATTCAGCGCTGCATTTCGTGTGGCTCTGCCCGCATTCGATGCCCGCGGGAGTAGACGTCACGGTGCCTTCGCCAGTGACCGTCACGGTGAGGGTGTGCTTCGGTACTTCGGGTGTGACCGTGACCGTAAACGAACTGCTTGCGGTGTTTTCATGACCGTCCACCGCGGTGCAGTTCACCGTCGTGGTGCCAACTTTGAACGTCGAGCCCGATGCGGGCAGGCAGTTCAAGGTCTTGACCAGCGCGTCGGGGTCGCTAGCTTCAACACTATACGTCACGACCTTGCCGGAGGGACTGGTCGCTTCTGTAGTGATGTTTGCGGGGACTGTGATGTGGGGCGGCGTCGGGCTGTACTCGTCGGCGCCGATGTCACAAGCTGTGCTGGCGATATCGGGACGCGGATAGCCGCGCTGGTCGGTCGCCGGACACTTGGCGGGGTCACCCGCATCGATCGTCGGGCTGCCGGCCTTCTCCGAATAGAGCGTCGTGGAACCACCATCGTTCAGAAGCGAGGACTGCAGCAACGGGGTCTTGTTCTTGAATGCCGCTTCGCCACCACAGCTTTCATCAGAGATGAGGCTGTGATCGTTCGTGATGGTGTTGCTTCCGCACTGGGGAGCGCCATTGAGAGCGACAATCGTGTTCGTCAGATTCACCGCGCCCGCCCCGGTACCGCCGATGCCGCTGGAGGCGTTGTGCACGACAGTCACGTTCAAGAAGTTCGCCGTCCCTTCGTCGACAAGTCCGAATTCGTGGCCATCGGAGAGCGTGGAGTTGGTGAGATTGGCGGTGGCTCCACCCTGAACGAAGATCTGACTACCGCTGTTGCCGGAGATCGTCGCGTTTTCGACGTTCAGAGTCCCCCCATCTTCAATTCCAGGGTTCCCTCCGCCGCCACCACTGGTGACAACGACATGCTTGAGCGTGACCGTCACGCCGGTCTTTACGGTGATCAATTCTTTTTCTGAGATACCTTTGACTTCTGTGACGGCGCCTCCGTTAATCGTCACGCCAGGCGTGGCGACACCGATAGTGCCCGCCGGACCCGCCACCGTCTGCGTGCCACCCGTGTTGGTAAAGATCATCGTCTGACCGGGCAGGTAGGTACCTGCCGACAGTTCGATCGTGTTAGCCACGCCGTTGGCGTTGGCTGAGGCGACCGCTGCTTCAAGCTGTGCGGTGTTGCTCACTTTGAAAGTTTCGGCATTCGCCGCGGCGGCCAGCATCAAAAACGATGCCGTCGCGACCAACGCGAGCGCGGCGGCGTGGCGCCACAAACGCTCCGGCCATGCATGATTCATCCAAATTCCTCCAGTAGGTCGGGCAGCTATGGATCAGGAAATCGTCGAGCCCGTGCCCTGCCTGTCGCCAACCAAAGCACAGCTACTCAACGTAGAGCGGGTCGAAATTATCAATCTCTCGCGACTCAAAGCAAGGCCGTTTACGGCATGGTCACGCCCGTTTACCGCATGGTCACGATTGCCTGCGATGACATTCTGTTCACGAACGTGCAATTCGACATGACATTCTGTTCACGAGCGTACTATCGGTATGTCATTCTCTTAAATGTTGGGCGGTAACGACCCGCTGGAGCTCTTCCCGCGCGTAAGTTATGCGGGCGATTTGAAAATGGCTCATGGCGGGCACTCCGCCGAACAGCGGAGAGCTCCTCGATAGCGACTGCCGTGGTTAGAATTGCTCGTTCACGGGTCGTTCACTTCCGGCTCCGCTCGATGCCAGAGAATGCCCCACCTCGGTGTGAAGGTCGCCCCAAGGCGCACCCGCCATCCCGCCAGCTTCCCGGTCATCCAGTGACGAGTTCGCCTACAAAAACTTCTTCCGCGACGAGCGCGGCCGCCACGGCCGCCGCTTTCAGGAGGTCGCGCTTTGCGGGGCTGCGCCGCGGCGGGGCCTTTGTGTGGGCGGTGCTCACAGAGAGCCCGCTGCTGACGGGCCTGGCGGCGACGGCGGTGTTGCTGCTAGTGCTCTTCTTCCTCGGCCTGTCGATCATTGCGCCGCACTCGATCGGGCAGCAGACAACGCTCACCAACGCCACCGAATTGATCTCCGAAGGACGCGTAGCGCACGTAACGCTTCTCGACCAGGACGCGCGAATGGAATTGCGCACAAACAACGGTCAGGCGCTCTGGGCCACCTACCCGCACTCGGACTCCTACACGGGAACGCTGATCGCTCTGCTTCAGCGCAAGCACGTACCCACCACCGTCAACCCGCAGTCGGGCAAGGCGACCCTGCACGCGACCGTTCAGTTTCTGCTGCCGATCCTCATCCTCGTCACGCTGTTCGCCTTCTTCATGACACTCGTGCGAGAGCAGGGAGGAGCCTTTGCGACGTTCTCGAAGTGGACCGGGAGCGGACAGAAGGCGGGCGAGGGCCGGACAACCTTTGCGGATGTGGCCGGCGCCCCCGAGGCGCTGATCGAGTTGGGCGAGGTCTGCGACTACCTCGAGAACCCGGGACGCTACGCACACCTCGGCGCCAAGGCGCCCAAGGGAGTGATACTCACTGGGCCGCCGGGCACGGGGAAGACACTCCTGGCGCGCGCCGTCGCCGGCGAGGCGCAGGCCAATTTCTTCTCCCTATCTGGCTCGGAGTTCGTCGAGTCACTGGTCGGTGTGGGAGCCGCCCGCGTGCGCGACCTCTTCCGCCAGGCGCGCGAAGCAGCGCCCGCCATCATCTTCGTGGACGAGCTCGACGCCGTCGGCCGCCAGCGAGGCGCGGGCATGGGACAGGGCAATGACGAGCGCGAGCAGACTCTCAACCAGATCCTTGTTGAGATGGATGGGTTCGGGGCGGAGTCGGGCCTCGTGATCATGGCGGCGACCAACCGGCCGGACATCCTCGATAGCGCACTGCTGCGACCGGGGCGCTTTGACAGGCAGGTGGTCGTCGATGTCCCGGATGTGCACGGACGCACCGAAATCTTGGAACTGCACGCCGGCCGCAGCCCGATATCGCCCCATGCCGATCTCACGGTCATCGCCGAACAGACGCCGGGCTTCACGGGCGCGGACCTCGCGAACATCATCAATGAGGCCGCACTGCTCACCGTACGCGCCGGTAAGCAGCTGATCGAGCAGGAAGAGCTCGAGGAGGCGATCGACCGGGTTCTGTCAGGACCCGCGCGCAAGAGCCACGTGCTCTCCCGGGATGAGGTGTGGCGGATCGCTGTGCACGAGTCAGGACATGCGATCGTCGCTCGCGCGATCGACAACTCGGCGGCGCTGCAGAAGCTCTCGGTAGTGGCCCGTGCCCGCGGGCGGGGTGGCGCGACCGTCTATGCGAGCGAAGACAAGCTGATGCTGACGCACCTCGACCTGACGAAGAATCTGATCACCACCATGGCCGGAGTGGCGGCCGAGGATTACGTCTTCGGCATGCTCTCCACCGGCGGCGAGAACGATCTCGACGAAGCGACGAAGACCGCCCACGCGATGGTCTCGGTGTGGGGCATGAGCGAGGCTATCGGACCCGTCACGGTCGGCGAGAAACCCGGCGAGATCTTCATCGCCCGCGAACTGGCTAACACATCGAACATCGCCGCCGCCACACATGAACTGGTGGACAGCGAGACGCGGCGCCTGACACACGAGGCCGAGGACATCGCAAAGCAGATCATCGAGATGAACAGGGCGATCCTGGAGGAGCTTGCCAACACGCTCCTCGACGCCGAGACTTTGAGCGGGCCGGCGCTCGATGCGTTCCTCGAGGCTGTCATCCCATGGCAACGACCGTTGGTGAATGGCGTCAACGGCCACATACCACCGGTGGTCTTGAGAGAAGCAGTCGGCGTCGGCGACCTCGACGGTTCCCGTGCCGAGGATCCTGACTGATTGTGAACCGTCCCACCTCTCACACGACCAGCCGTGCGGTCCTGGCCATCGCCGGAGTCGCGGTTGTGCTCGCCGGTGGCGGTTGCGGCAGTGGCATGTCCGGCGTGTCAAATCAAACTACCGCGTCAACGCAAACGGCCGTGTCAAAGCAGGCAGCCATCTCGACGGCGGCGACTACGCCCAGCCCTGGCAACAAACTCCTCGCGTCTGTCAGCAGCACTGGAGCGGAAGTGACATTGACCGACTCGGGCGGTCGCACCCTCACCCGCGTGCCCAATGGCTGGTACACGATATTCGTCACCGTCAACGCCGCGGGAGCGGATTTCCACCTAAGCGGGCCGAGCGTAGACTCGGTCACCAAATCGAAGATCCCGGGCGTGGCCCTCTGGGGAATTCACCTGCTCAAAGGCACCTACCGTTACATGAACGATCGCGACGCACGTACAACCATGCACGTGCTCTCGGTTTACTGATCGAACCGGCCCCGGCGGGGTCACGCGTTGCGGCTTTCTCTCCCCTTTCGCCCCTCCACGTATCTTAGGCGTGGCGGCGAAGACCGGTTCGAAATGACCCGATGCTCTCAGGGCGTTGCGGCGAAGACCGGTTCGAAGTGGCCCGACACGATCTTTTCGATGGCCACGGTTCCCGTCGGGTTGTGATCGCCGCCCGACTGGTAGCTGCGTTCCGCGAGCGCGA
This sequence comes from uncultured Solirubrobacterales bacterium, assembly GCA_963702905.1. Taxonomy (GTDB): domain Bacteria; phylum Actinomycetota; class Thermoleophilia; order Solirubrobacterales; family Solirubrobacteraceae; genus Palsa-744. The sequence continues at coordinate 1,569,731 of OY969769.1, read as the reverse complement.
CGCCTGCCAGAGCAAGTCCATGGGAGAGCGTCCGCTGGATGGCGTTTGGCTCGGCGGAGCGTGCCTGGCGCACCGCGGTCTCGAGCAGGCGGATCGTTTCGAATCCAAGACCGGGGAAGCTACCCACTGGCTCACCGCCAAACCGTTTCTTGTAGTCGCTGGCAAAACGATGCGCCGGCGCGCTTTCACGCGGGAAGCCGTAGGAAGGGAAAACCGCGTCTTCGAGCGCAGAGACGTTGCTTATCAAGGTGAGCCGAGTATCCAAGGCCGAGGTACCCGCCACGTTCTGGGTCACGCCCTGTGCCTGTAGCCCAGCCGCCAACTGGTTGACCAACGGGGGTGCAAGCGCGGTGAAGATAGTGGACGGCCGCGGGTTGGCCGACGCGATGGCATGCGCCAGGCTGGAGAGGCCGCCCATCGTCGCCCCAACCGAAGCGCTGCCCACGATTCGTATGCCCTTACGCCGCGCGGCAGCTCGGAAATAGCCCGTCATCAGCTCGGCATAGTGGTTGCCGAGCGCATTGATTATGAAGACGCTTCCGTAGCCGACCGTGTGCATGAAGCCGGCCAGCCCCGCGGCTTCGTCGCTCGGCTTCATCCCGACAGGCCAGTACGTCGAGTAGCGCCGCCCTGCCGAGGGATCGGGGTTGCATGGCGCGAGCATGAGCGTCCTGTAACGAGATGCCTCCGCTGCCAGGCTCAGTTGCGAGTCCGTGTCACACGGAAGGATCAGGGCCGCGGCGGCCTCGGAGTGCAGTCGGCGCTCCACCGCCTCGGCCGACATGCCCTCCAGGTCCTGGGGCACGAGCTTGATCCGGATATGCCGGTCGGCAAGTCCACCCGCGGCGTTGAGCTCGTCGACCGCGACGGTGGCTCCCTGTGCGATTGACGCATTCTGTTCGACGAACGAACCGGATGAGGACTGATCGATCGCCACCACCATCACTCCGTGGCGAAGCGACCGCGTCACGGCCGCGTCCCCCTTTGGCGAGCGGACGGGTTGAACGTGGGATTCGTTACGAGAGACCGGCTGCACCGAGCGGTGCGAGCCATGGCCGTTCCCGAGCAGAACGACTCCCACCACCACCGCACCCACGGTCAAAGCCGCGGTCAGGGCCAAGCGCAGCCCAGAGCTACTTCGAAGGCGCAGACTCGACATTCAGCGCAAACCCCGTGATCGACGGAGTCGCGAACCTGTCCAGTTATTGCTCACCGGCCGCCGGAACGATGTCCACCGTGCTGCCCGGGGGCAGGCCGGCTGGGATGGCGGGAAGACTGCTTTCCGTGACGCATACAGCCCAGCGAAGCCTCAATGTTGTGGGCTGACTGACTCCACGCCCTAGCGAGCTTCGCGGGGATCCTCGACTTGCGCTTGTGCTGGGCATTCCCGATCACGTCAATGAACTGTTCAAGGTCCTCACAGGCGCTGGACTGCGTGCCCCTCCCTCGATCTGTCTTCGCCGCTCGAGACGAGAAGAGCGCCACAGCGCACCTCGAACGCCTATGGCCGCCCGGCCCAGCCAGGCTGTGCAACGCATCGTTCAACAGACACGAGAGCTCACTATGAATGTGGTGCTGAATTTTTGACGACATGACTTCTTGAAGAAGCACACGCAGCATGGCTTCGGGCGAGCTGGCTCGTGGCGCCTGGTAGGTGAAGTGGTCCGTGCTGCTCGTCGCGCTGGTCCCGGCGGCGGTCTTGACCGTAACGTCGACCGTGCCCGCTGCATGCGCGGGGGACTTGACCGTCACTTCACTACCACTGACCACTTTCAATTCGGTCGCAGTGGTCGCACCGAACTTGACTTCGGATGCCCCTTCAAAATGTTCACCTTTGATCGCGACAGTCGTACCACCAGCTTCCGGACCTTCACCAGGGACAACGCTCGTGACCACAGGTGCCGGCGGAGGAGGAGGCGGTGCCTGATAGGTGAAGTGATCCGCGCTGCTCGTCGCGCTCGTCCCAGCGGAGGTCTTGACCGTCACATCGACCGTGCCCGCTGCATGCGCGGGCGACTTGACCGTGACTTCGCTCGCGCTGATGACTTTGAGTTCAGTCGCGACCGCCGCACCGAACTTCGCTTCGGTCGCGCCTTCTAGATGTTCGCCTTTGATCGTCACGGTCGTCCCGCCCGCTTCCGGACCTCCATTCGAGACAACGCTCGTGACCACAGGTGCCGGCGGTGGCGGCGGTGCCTGGTAGGTGAAGTGATCCGCGCTGCTCGTCGCGCTGGTCCCGGCGGCGGTCTTGACCGTAACGTCGACCGTGCCCGCTGCATGCGCGGGGGACTTGACCGTCACTTCACTACCACTGACCACTTTCAATTCGGTCGCAGTGGTCGCACCGAACTTGACTTCGGATGCCCCTTCAAAATGTTCACCTTTGATCGTCACGGTCGTACCACCAGCTTCCGGACCTTCACCAGGGACAACGCTCGTGACCACCGGTGCCGGCGGAGGAGGCGGCGGTGCCTGATAGGTGAAGTGATCCGCGCTGCTCGTCGCGCTCGTCCCAGCCGTGGTCTTGACCGTCACATCAACAGTACCAGCCACATGAGCCGGAGACTTGACCGTGACTTCACTACCACTGACCACTTTCAATTCGGTCGCAGCGTTCGCACCGAACTTGACTTCGGATGCCCCTTCAAAATGTTCGCCTTTGATCGTCACGGTCGTACCACCAGCTTCCGGACCTTCACCAGGGACAACGCTCGTGACCACAGGTGCCGGCGGTGGCGGAGGTGCCTGGTAGGTGAAGTGATCCGCGCTGCTCGTCGCGCTCGTCCCAGCCGTGGTCTTGACCGTCACATCAACAGTACCAGCCACATGAGCCGGAGAATTGACCGTGACTTCACTACCACTGACCACTTTCAATTCGGTCGCAGTGGTCGCACCGAACTTGACTTCGGATGCCCCTTCAAAATGTTCACCTTTGATCGCGACAGTCGTCCCACCCGCTTCCGGACCTTCGTCAGGCACAACAGCCGTAAGGACCGGTTCGGGTTCAGCCGCGGCGGTGACTGTCACGTTGAAGGATGCGGTCGCTTTGTTTTCGTGCCCGTCCACGGCGGTGCATTCGACTTTGGTCGTGCCCACTTTGAACGTCGAGCCCGATGCGGGCAGGCAGCTCAGGGACTTGACCAGCGCGTCGGAGTCGGTCGCTTCGACGCTGTAGTTGACAGGTGCTCCCGAGGGGCCCGTGGCGGGAGTCACTATTTCCGCGGGCACTGTGATGTGGGGCGGTGTCGGGCTGTACTCGTCGGCGCCGATGTCACAAGCTGTGCTGGCGATATCGGGACGCGGATAGCCGCGCTGGTCGGTCGCCGGACACTTGGCGGGGTCACCCGCATCGATCGTCGGGCTGCCGGCCTTCTCCGAATAGAGCGTCGTGGAACCACCATCGTTCAGAAGCGAGGACTGCAGCAACGGGGTCTTGTTCTTGAATGCCGCTTCGCCACCACAGCTTTCATCAGAGATGAGGCTGTGATCGTTCGTGATGGTGTTGCTTCCGCACTGGGGAGCGCCATTGAGAGCGACAATCGTGTTCGTCAAGTTCAACGTGCCCGCCCCGGTGCCCCCGACGCCGTCAAGCGCGTTGTGCACGACAGTCACGTTCAAGAAGTTCGCCGTACCTTCATCCTCGAGTCCGAATTCGTGGCCATCGGAGAGCGTGGAGTTGGTGAGATTGGCGGTGGCTTCACTCTGAACAAAGATCTGTGTACCGAGGTTGCCGGAGATCGTCGCGTTTTCGACGTTCAGAGTTCCGGCATCTTCGATTCCTGAGTTCCCTTCGCCGCCACCACTGGTGACAACGACATGCTTGAGCGTGACAGTCACGCCCGCCTGGATGAGAAACAGTTCGTGTTCAGATACCCCATTAACCGGCGTGACGCTTCCACCGTTGATCTGCGCGCCAGGCGTGGCCGCACCGATCGTGCCCGCCGGGCCGGTCACCGTCTGCGCGCCACCGGTGTTGGTGAAGATCAGAGTTTTCCCCGGAAGGTAGGTGCCGGCCGTCAGTTCGATCGTGTTCGCCACGCCATTTGCATTGGCTTTGGTGACCGCTTCTTCGAGTTGTTTGGTGGTACCCACTTTAAAGGTTTCGGCGCTCGCGGGACCTGCCGCCAACATGCCGAGGCACGCCGTCGCGACAGTCAGTCTTAGGGCACGGCGGTACCGACCCAACCCGAGATTGCGCAGCCTCATTTTCATCGCCTTTTCATCGCATTTTTCATTTCTTGACTATTTACCAGAGCATCTGTGACAAGGGAAGTGTTTGAAGACGAATGTTCACATTTGGTAGGAGAATGTTCACACTTGAGATACATCGGGTAGACGGGCCCGCTTAAGCAATCGGGGGGACCGGCTGAGCCGGTCCCCCGATCACTTGGAGCCTCGCGGCAGGTGCTCTGCCCGCGAAACCACTACCTGTGCCGTTTCTAGACGTCCTCGTCTAGAAGTTTGACTGGAATCCCTGTGCGAGCTTTGGCAGCCAGCTCGCGGGAAGTGCCGCGTAGTGGATTTTCCCGGGGACTTCCTGTCCGGCCGAGGAGAGGATGAACGTGAAGAAGGAGAACAGAGTCCGCCGCTGGTCAACCGTGAGTCGGCTGATGGCGCTCTTTCCTTCTCCGTTGTTGCTGTTCAAGCCCGTGTAGACCATGTCGAACGTGAGACCACAGATCGGGTACTTGCTGCCCAGATCCGTGGCGTTCTCGTGGTTGGCGGGCGCACTTGAGTATCCTTCGTTGTCGTTGCTCCAATTGTCTTCCGCGTTCAGGCCGACAGCGTCGTTGTTGCTGCTGCCAGGAGGAGCCGGTAGTGCGCTGTAGAGGCAGTTGGCGGGTCCACCGCCGATGCTGGGCGCTTCGAATTTCGTACCCGTCGCGTTCTGAACGCTCGCGAGCACGATCCCCGGCTGGCCCACAGCTTCTGCGAGGTCGACGTAACCGACCGCGCCTGCCGTTTCCTTGACCTTTGTGATCAATTCCGGGCCACCGCTTGCGGTGCCCGTGATGATCGCGCTGCAGGTGCCTTCTTCACCCGAGTGCTGCTTGCCTGGCCATTCGACGTTGTTCGTGAAATAGGCTTCCCAGTTGTGGACGACCGTGTTGCCTTCGCCCTTGCATACTGCGCCGGTGCGTTCGTTGTCAACGCGGATCAGATACTGCTTGAGGATGTTGGTCGTTCCGGACGAGTCAAAGCGCACGACGCGCGTGATCGGGCCGGTGCAGGCCGACAGGCCCGGGTTTTCTTTCACGAGTTCGGCGTCATTCCACGTCTGAGCGTCACCACCGTAAATACGCGAAACCTCCTTCGGGGTGAACTTCAGGCTCGTCGGTACCGTACCTGTCGGGCAGCTACCGCCGGCCCCGCCCGTGAGGTGCACGGCAACTGTCACCGAGGAACCGCCGATCGGGAAAGACATGACGCTGGCCTGGATGTCGTTGGCGCCAGGGAAAGGCGAGGTGTTGGGTGCGAAGGGCGGTTCGAACGTGATCGAGCAGCCACCCGTCGCGCCAGGGGCTCCGTTGAGCTGTTCAAGCTGCACCCGGCTGTACGGAATGTCCGTGCCCGCGAAGGCATCCGTGCGGCAGCTCGCGGCCTTGACCCCGTTGCCTGAACCGGTGGCACTGGCAGCAACCGCTTTTGCATAGTTGTAGGCAATCATGGTGGTGCCCGCTGGGTCTCCCGCGAATTGTTCCGCCACGTTTCCGCAGAAGTCTTCGCCAAAGACTTTTATGTATTCTTTTTGTAGGATATTCTGATAGGTGGAGCCACGTCCGTTGATCTTGCCGTCGGATGACTGACAACCGATGCCTGCCGGAGCCGCTGCGGAACTTGTGTCCGCGAGCACCATGCAGAAGATCATGCTGAGCCCGAGCAGCAGTGCGGCAAGCGGGGCCAAGATGAATCGTTTCCGAACTGCGATGTCCATATATTTCTTCCCCTTGCTGGTGGAATCGAGGATAACGACGATCACTGGCCTAGTTGCTCCGATCTGGTACATGGTCATGGTCGTCCACCTCTCAGTGGCACGCCACCGTGACGAGCAAGAGACACCCGCCCCCTGGCTGCGAAGCTTCCCAGGCAGTAGCCCAAGTTATTCGCTTGGAGCCGAGGCCGGTGTTGCCCCCCGGTGAAGATCGTTGTGTCTTATTGGTGAACGTCGTTACGCCAGGGTGAAGCGCGTGTCACCACAGCGTGAAAACGTGAATCGGCAAATAGGGGTGTGAACCAGAAATCGCACCAGTGACTTGTTGCGCAGGTGTATCTTGTCCGGGCGGATCGTGAATTTCCTGTGAACGCTCGACATGCAGGATCGGCCACGCGGTTAGCATCGTCCGCCATGCGCCGCCGCCGCGGGCTGCTCGCCCTACCGCCAAGCATCCTCGTTCTTGCCCTCGCCGGGTCGCCTCCGGCCGACGCCGCCGAAAGCGGCTCGACGGTGACCTGCACGCAGAGCGCAACCACGACGACGACCACGGCGGTGGGCGTCGAAGTCGCCGCTACCTCTCCTCCCGCCGGCCCGACGTCGGGCAACCCATGCTGGGTGGACGTCGATCCGTACCCATTCGGCAGTGAAGGCATTCCCATCAAGAGCGCTCCCCAGCGGTGCTCGCCCGTCTTCAAAGGAGAAGCCCCACCAGGGAGCGAGTGCGCTCTCACGGTGACCTCTATCGCCTTCAGGGCCTGGAACCGCGGGCTCGCGGCTACCGACACGAGCGAAGGGCCGGGGGTAGATGCGAACAATCCCTACGGAATCTGGATCTTCAACGGCTCCTCCTGGTATCCGAGCCCTGGCTTTCCGGGCTACAGCGTCTGTCCTGGTCATGCGGTTGTGTGGTCGGGCAAGCTCGACTACTGGTTGATCGGAGGGCCCTCCGACGTGGGGTGGAGTCGGCTGTGTCGCTTCGACGGCGCCACGCTCGAATGGGAGTCGCTCGAACTACCGGCGGCGACCAGGCAGCACGTGACCGTGGTCTCGGGCAGCGAAGAACGGCGCAGACCTGGTGGTATCACCTCCGCTGCCTGCTTTGCCTGGGACAACTGTTGGTTCTTCGGCACCTACGGCACAGTCGTGCACTGGGACGGGACCCAACTCAGCGACGCCTCGCCAGACCCCTCGCTGAAGTGGCTCCAGGGCGAATACACGGCCGCGGTCGCCCGCCGCGATCCGCGGGGCAACTCGTTCGGCGTGGCGGTCGGCGCCACGGCCGAATTCCACAACGCCTCATCCATGAGCGAAGTCCTCTCAGAACACGAAGGAGCACCCCCACCCGAGATGCAGGCTTCGAACGGTGGGCCCTTCGCGCCGCTCCCGTTTACGCCGCCCACGAGCCAACAGGAACACGATCCCTACAGGACCGACCTCGTCGCGGTCGACTTCGACGCCGCGGGCGAGGGCTGGGTCGCGGGCAACCCCGCCGGGCTGCGCGCTGCTTCCAGGCATGAATTCCGGCCCGCCTCGCCATCGCTTCCGCCGCCGCCCTCGCCGCTCGTGCCTGTGTCGACATCCGGGGCGAGCACAACCTGTGCGGGCCCTGCGGAAGGCCGTTTCACATTCACGCCCCCCGCCTTCAACCCGGTCGAACCTCCCAACTCCTTCCTGTGGTCTTCGATCGCGGTCATCCCGGGGTCGGGGGAAGCGCTTGCGGGCGGCAGCCTGCTCCCCCGCAAGGAAGGGGCCGAGCAAGACCCAAACGCGAGACCGCTCGAAGGTGAACCCGTCATCGCCCAAGCGGCCTGCGATGGGACCACGACGGTGACGCGCTTTCACGTCGAAGACCCAACCTACTCAGGGTCCCCACCAAAGCCGCTCGCGCCAGCCGACCGCGAAGGCTATGTGAGCGCGATCGCCGCCAACGCGACCAATGATGCATGGGCAGCCACAACGCCAGGGTCGCTGACAACAGGCTCCGGCGGAGCCTTGACCTCCGTGGCTCAACCCCCTCACCTCTACCGGCTGACCGACGGAGCCAACCCGGACGCGCCGGAAGGTGACGACCTCGAAGAACGGCCGCTGGAACTCCAACTCGATCCGCCGATCGTGGTGCTCGAACCGCCACCGCCACCACCACCGCCACCACCGCCCGCGGCCGTCACAACGGTGCACAGGGTTAAGCTGCCGCCCGCGATATACGGCGTCAAAGCCAGACTGCACGGTAAGCACAGATTTAGTCTCTACCTGAGCTTTAGAGTACGGCGTCCGATCACTGTCGGGGCACAGGCTCTCCGGCGCGGGCGTATCGTCAGCGAAGTCACTCCGCGGCGCTTTACCGGTCACCGAGGGCTGCTGATCCTCAAGCTCGACCGCAAGCGCTGGCCGACCAAGGTGCGCTTCGTCGCATGAGCAAGGACTGCCGGAGGTTCTTCCTTCTTGCGCTCCTCGCAAGCACCATCGCCGCCGCCCCACCCGACAGCGGCGCGTCGGCGAGCACCAGAACGCAGACCGGACACGCTCCCGCTTCAGCTTCGCCTTCGCCGGCCTCCATGCCCAGGATCCCGGAAATCGAACTTCCGGAAGCTGAATCCTCGGAAACTGACGTCCCGGAAGCCGCGTCCACAAACCCCACAACGTCGGCGACCGAACCCCCCAGGGCGGTCTCACGCGTCCGCCAGACAACCACCCACAAGCGCCATTCATCGAAGACGCACGCCAAGGGCCGACCGGCCACGGGCGGCGAAACAGGCGGCGCGATCTCGGGGACGCCCTCACCGTCACAACTCGCCAAAACGCCGTCGGCCGCGCCCAATCCGAGTGCGTTCGAACCGTTCATACCGTCGCCGGCTCTGACGGCCTCGGGTGCGAGCCCGGTGCTGAGCTTCTTCATCGACACCTACCGCACGCCGCCTTTCCTGCTGCCCATCTACCTCGCCGCCGCCGAGCGCTACGCGGTCCCCTGGCAGGTCCTGGCCGCCATCAACGAAGTCGAGAGCGACTACGGCCGCGACCTCAGCGTCTCGAGCGCCGGCGCGGAGGGATGGATGCAGTTCCTGCCGGAAGAGTGGTCCGTCTACGGCGTGGACGCCAACGGCGCCGGGGTGCGCGATCCCTACAACCCAGCCGACGCGATTTTCGCGGCCGCCCGCTACCTCCAGGCCGCGGGCGCCGCTCACGACTTGCGCGGGGCGATCTACGCATACAACCACTCGTCAGGCTACGTGGAATCGGTGCTGCTGCGCGCCCGGCTGCTCGGGGAAACACCGCGGTCGATGATCAACGGTTTGGAGGCGATCGTTGATGGGCGCGTTCCCGTTGGAGGCACCGGCGGCCATACAGCGACGGCTGCGTGGGCCAAGGTCCCCGCCGCCCCGGGGGCTCACACTTTGACGCCGACAGTCGTTGGAGCGAACATCGCGGCTGCCCCGGACGCACCCGTAATCGCCGTCCAGTACACCGAGGTGATCGGCATCGGACATAGCGCAAAGCTGGGTCGCTTCATAGAGTTGCGCGACGCCTACGGCGACGTGTACACCTACGCCGGGCTCGGCCGGATCCTCAGCCTCTACAGGCTCACTCCAATCCCACGAGTTGCCGGCTCGGCGATGCCCCCACGCGGGCGTGGGACCCGATCCGCCAGCACGCCACTGGCGCCACTGCGTACGGGCGCATGGGTCGCGCCCGGGACCGTGCTCGGTAACGTCGCGGACCGTTCGCCTGGCGCGGCGGGCAGCTCGCGTGGCGCGCGGGTGCACTTCCTCTTCGAGGTCCGACCGGCGGGCGCCGGGCCGATCGATCCGCGCCCACTCCTCTACGCCTGGCGTCTACTCGGCCAAACGCAGGGTCACCCCCAGCGGGGCTCTCAGCCGCTCTTCGGCCCGAACGCACGCGACGGACTCATTGACGAGGTCCGGCTGATGAGCAAGCGCCAGCTGGAGTCCCGCCTGCTGTTCGACTCAGCGCTGCGTCGGACGATCGCCGCGCTGGAGGGCATTTCGATCCGCAGGGGCCACCGTGCGAGTTTGGTCGCCAAGCTGGCGGCGACCCAGCTCCCCCGGAGCGCCGCACGGTCCGGCCCGGTGCTGGGCAGCTCGCAGTGGCCAAGGCTCATCGCCCGCATATGGCGGCTGCCCCAAGCGCACGTGCCGCGACGACCGAGCGGCGCCGCGGTGACTGACACCCCGAGCTCGCCCGCGCCGGCCGCCACCTCGCCGCCTGCTCTGCCGCCGCCGGCGCTCGGAGACTCCGAAGCCACAGGACCGGCCGGTCAGGCGGCGACTCCTGGCGGACAGTCGACACCCGGCAGCTTGCCGAGCCTCGATTCCCCTCTCGCCGACGCGAGCGTGCCGGAAGCGGCGCTGCTTTCCCCAGCATCCTTGCAACCCCAGCCGGCGGTCACTCTGGAAACCGAACCGGCGGGGCCTGAATTCACAGGCGAATCGCTCGTCACCCTCAAGCTCAACACGACGCTGTCTGCCGGATCGATCGAATCCATCGTGTTCGAGATTCGACCCGAGGACACCGCAACCTGGCAGGAAATCGAAAGCACGAAGAGCCCTGCTCAGCCATATGCGTTCCTGCGCCCCGAAGAAGAAATCGCGCAGGACGGAGCGTATGAACTACGCGTCCTCGTCACCGAAAAGACAACCCACACCCAATATGAATCGCCGGCGATCGAACGGCTGATCGTCATCGGCGAATCGCCTGTCGTCAAGCTCGCCGTCCCCGAATCGCCGCTGCGTGGCGTCGTCAAGCTCCAGGCCGGAGTCCCTCACGGCGCCGAAATCCAGCCGATCCGCTTCGAATGGGCTCCCTCGGGCACGGGCGCCTGGAGGCCGATACCGGCGCTGCCCAGCGGAGACGATCCCACGAGCTGTGAAAGCACGGCGACCACGGCCTGCTTCGATACCGCGGCCAGCGAAGCGCCGAGCGGTCGCGACGACTTCCGCGTCGTGCCGGCCGATGGGGAAGGCCAAAGCTTTGTTTCACTCCCCGTGCGCGGCCGACTGGTGGACAACACCCCGCCCGAGGTCGGGCAAGTCGAGCTGAAACCGCCCGGCTCACCCTTGAGCGGCGACGTCACACTCGAAGCTACGGCCAACGATCCCGCCCTCCCAAATGGGGAACCAGGCTCGGGCGTGGGAGCTGTGATCCTTGAACGGGCCCGCGCCGGCAGCACGGCCTGGACGCGGCTCCCCGGAGGCGAAGTGACGATTGCCTCTTCTTCGGGCACCGGCACTTACACCCACCGGTTGCACACCGAAATCCTGGAGAACGGCCGCTACCGACTCCGCGCGCGCTCTCTCGACGCCGCCGGCAACCAGGCAAGCTCGCGGGAAACGGAAATCGAAGTCGCCAACCCAGTGTCGGCGCCCGCAGTCTCGCCATCGATCACGGGCGTGGTGGCGCCAGCCGAAGACGTCACGATCCTCGGCACCGTCGCCGCCGGGTCGAGCCCACACGACGAAGCGGAAACCTGGGCATACGGCATCACGCGCGCGCCACCCGCGGCGACAGGCGCCGGGCGCCTCCAATACACCGCTGACGGCCATCAGATCGTGCTGCTGCACTACGCGCAGAAGAGCGGCTGGCAGATCGCCGACGTACCGCGCGAAGCCGGCGGAGCAACGCCGTTCCAGCTAGTGCCGGCCAATGAGCTCAACGTCAACGCGGGTGGCGGGATCAAGATGACCGGCGCGATGACGCCCTCTGGCGAGGCCTGGCTGGCTCTGGTCGAGACCCCGCGCGAAGGGGCCAAGAGGATCGGCTTCTTCCACAGAAGCCCGGGTGGCTTGTTCGAATACGACAGGGGCGCCACGGAAACCGCGGCGCCCCTGCTGGAATCGGGCAGCGCACGGACTGCGCCTCGGCCAGGATGCCGAAGGGCACGTGTACGGCATGGCGACCGCGAACACCTCGGAATACGCGCTCCTGAAGGAAGGCGCGTGGACTCTGGAAACACCACTGCAACGGCCTTCCGGTGTCCCCGGCGGCGAACAGATGACCCTCCGAGCCGGCGACGTGGAGGGCCCCGACGAAGCTTGGGGCGCGTTCTCGCTCGCCAACCCTCAAGGGCATGGGCTTATCCTGGGCCACCTCTACGACCACGAATGGCATTTCCCCCCGAGCGGCGTCGGCCTCGACGCACTAGACCTCGGCGGCGTCCTCTCCGGTCACGGCAACCACATCGAACCGGAAGCGTTGAACGTTGAACCCAACGGCACTGCCGTGTGGATCGGAGCGAAAGTCTTCATCGAAAACCACGAAGCCGGCCACGTAGTGGCGCGCTACGACGACGGTACCAGCACCGTCACCAATTCGTGGTGCACGCTGCCGGTGGCCAACTCCTGCGAAGAACCACTCGGCTCGGCCGCGGTGCCGGACGCGTTTTTCGCGACCGAAAGCGGACCGGTTGCGCTCTCGCTGCGCCAAGAAGTCGTCGACATCTACGCCCGAGGCCGGTGGACGAGCGTCCTCGCGCCCGGGCACGGACCGGAAGGTGGAGATGCGTTCACCGGGCCCAACGCAGGCTGGCTTGGTGGCAAGAAGGCTCTCGGGCAATGGTCTGCGCAGGAGAGCTCAAGCATGCTCACACCGTGGCCTTTGCCCGACCGCTCGCCGCTCACAAGCGTGGCGCTGGCGCCAGGCAGCCAGGCGGCGACCAGCGAATCCGGTGCGCTGGCGGTCGGCCTGGACGGCGCGACGCTGCGCTATGACGCGTCAACCGGCTGGCAAGTGGAGCCCGCCGCCCCGCGCGCCCACCACCTCAACCTGCTCGGCGTAGCCTTCGACGGTCCTTCCAGCGCCTTCGCCGTCGGACAGTTCGGTGTCATCCTGCACTGGGACGGCACCTCCTGGTCTGAAGATCCACAGTCGATTTCGCTCACACAGTCCCAGCTCAACGCGGTGGCGTTCGCCGCCGACGGCGAAGGCTGGGCGGTGGGAACCAACGGCACAATCCTGCACTACGACGGAGGACGCTGGAGCATCGAAGATCCTCCGCCCGCCGAGTCCGGGGAGAACATCAGCTCGGTGGCCGTGGCAGGCACTGAAGCGTTCGCAGTCGCAGGCGGCAACCTGATCGAGCGCCGGCCCGGCGGCGGTTGGACGGACGTCGACGAATCGCTCCTGCCGAGCGACCCAAAACCGGCGTCCCACCAGCTGCGCCTGGTTGCCGGCCTTCCCGACGGGGGCGTGATCGCGGCGGGACGCTCGATCATGCTCGTGCGCGACGGGGCCGGTAAGGGCTTCGAATACGCCGAACAGCCCCTGTCGGGCATCGCCGTCGCGCTTGCGCCGTTCCGCGACGCCGCCGGCAAGCTGCGAGCCTATGTGTCAGTCGCGCCACCGGTCAATCGAGCTGAGCGCCGAAGTGGCCGGCTTCCCTCCCGGCGACGGCGAGTTGCTGCGACAAACCGAAAGCGGCTGGCAGGATCTGAGCCGCTCGCAGTATGCGGGCAACGCGATCAGTGGCGACGGAACGATCAAGAGCGATCCCGTGCTCGCGGTCGCCTCCGACCAGACCGGCGAACACGCCTGGATAGCCGGCGGTTACGATGGCACCGAAGACGCCGCCCACCAGGGGACAACCGAAGTCCTCTCCGCCCGTCCCGCCGGGTGGAGGACCGCCTCGATCTGGCGCTATGACACGACGGGGAACGCCCAACCCTCCGGCCTGGCATCCGCGGCACCGAGCCTTCCAGCCAAGCCAGGAGTGGTTTCCTTCGCCTTCTTCACAAGCCCCGAGTGCAAGGTGCGGTGCTCGGCGGTCCCCAACGCCCAGCCCGACGTGAACCTGAGCGCAGCGGCCAAACAGATCGCGACCTATGCCGCCAAGCCGGGCGGGCCGGCGTTTGCCATGCTCGGCGGCAACGCCGTCGGGCCGCTGGAACACGAAAAAGGCGCGGAACCGGCGGCTGACTTCGCCCACCTGCCCGAACTGCTCGCGCCGCTCGGCGGCCTGCCGACGTTCGCTGCGATAGGCCGCTCCGACCAGCCATATGAAACGTCCTTCTCGGAAGCGTTCGCGGAGGCCCCTGAGCCCTTTGGCGCCGGAGCACCAGCCGTCGGGATCGCGCCGGTCTCCTCGGGATCGCAAACGCCGAACGGGGACATCCATCGCTACTACGCCTTCGACGTCGATCAGAATGGCGCGACGCTGCGCGTGATCGTGCTCGACGACGCAGAAGGCCAGCTCGAAGCCGGCGCGACGACCACCGGGCAGCGGGGTTGGCTCGAAGAACAACTCTCCACTGCACACCAGCACGGGCTCCCGACGCTGGTAGTCGCCGCCACCCCGCTGCAAAGCCTCAAGGAAGGAGAATCGGTCGCCGCGCTGCTCGCGAGCTCAGGCGTGCTGGCGGTGTTCACCACCAGCGAGCGACGACTGGACGAACGCCGCCTCATCCCCGAACACCCAAGTTCTGGGGTGCCCCAGATCCCCGAGTACGAGGGTGCCTCGCTCGGCTACCAGAAGCCCCAGAACAACGGAGTAAAGTGGTATTTCGTCTCGGCCGACACGAAAGCGCGAGAGGTTCATGTCGCTGCCGTGCCCGTGATCGAGTCGCTCGCCCTCAAGCCTTTGCAGGGACTGAGCGTCGCCAGGAGCCTGACGCTGCAGTTCGAAGCGGTCGCTCGCCGCCCGCCGGGCACGCTAGCGACGATTGCCGGACGCACGGAAGAGCCGAGCGAACCAGGCGAACCCTTTCCCGGTTACGACAACTACGTCGAGATCCCCGCACCGAGCTGCGGCTCGAGGCCGTGTGTGCAGCCAAGCTACGCATTCACAAGCTCGGACCCGACGATCGGCGCCTTCGTGGAACCCAGTGGCCCCGGCTCGCCGCTTCCCAAGCTGGACAGTGGCGGGCACCCGATCCCGTCCTCCACATCGAACCTGTTCTGTGCGTACAACGCGGGAACAACCGTAGTTTCGATCACAACCGGCCTGTTGAGCTACTCGCTTCCCGTCACGGTCAAGCCGGGCGGGTTCGGATCGCCATGCGGCACGGTCTACCGCGCCGGTGTCGGGACGGTGATCAGAGTGCGCTCGGCTCAGACGCAGGGCCGGGTGGGTGGGGCCGCAGCACCGCCTCCCCCTTCGCCGGCGCCAGCAAGCACATTCCCGACGGCGCTCGCCGCGATTCCGCCTGCGCCTGCGCCTCTTGGGGTCTCCAAGCCACCCGGTCCGCCCATGCCTGTAACGGTCAAGCCGCCGGTGGAACCGTTCCCGCCGGCGCCGACTGAAAGCGTGGGGGCGTCGCCGGCGATCCTGCCGGCAGCCACTCCCCCGGTGGAGCCAATACCACCGGGCGCCAGCGGCTACGCCCAGAGCCCCTCGGCAGCGGAGCGTAAGGAGAAGGCACGCAAGCAGGCGAGCCAGTCGGCATTCTCGATCCGGCCGTCTGGTACGAGCGGCGCAAAATGGTTCTATGTAGCCGTTGGCGGGGCCACGCTACTGGCTTTGCTATTGGGCGCACGGGCGTTGCCCTCAGGACCTCGCCCCGGCCCTGCCTTCTTGCTCGAACGCACTGCTGATGAGAATCGGCGCCGCCGTGCCAGACCAAGGCTTCGGTGAGTCTCGCTGGGATCAGTTGGTCATCGCCGCCCCCAGGCACTTGGTTAAGCCATCGGGGACAATGCGACTCTCAGGCGGCCGGAGCGGACAGGGTATCGAGCGCCTCTTTGAGCTCATCCACCGTTTGGTAGTCGAGCCCGAGACGGTGATCGTGGCGGTGGCGCACAACCCCCTGCTCGTCGATCACGATCACAGCGCGAGCGGTCATACCGCCCGGCCTCGTCGCGCTGTAAGCCTTCGCCACAGCCTTGTCCTCGTCAGCCAACAGCGGCACATTGAGGCCATGCTTTGCCTTGAAGTCCTCATGCGAAGAGAGACTCTGCGAGGAGATGCCCACCACCGTGGCGTTCAGCGAAGCGAAGTCCTCCGCGCGGTCGCGGTAGGAGCAGAACTGCTTCGTGCACACCATCGTGTTGTCGCCCGGGTAAAAGAGCAACACCACCCGCTCCCCATGATGCTCTGAGAGCTTGAACGGACCACTCGTGCCCTGAAGCTCGAAGTCCGGCGCCTGCTCGCCCACGCGTGGTGTCTTGGCCATGTTCCTCTCCTCTTCTTGGCTAGGTAATGCCGCGCGATCAGGATACCGGCATGATTTGCACAAACGTCCTATGCGAGTCGTATATTTGTGGTATGGCTCAACCTGACCAGCCTGCCAACATGGTGTCGTCACAACAACGTTCTGAGCTGCTGCTTGTGGTAGCGGAGGAAATCGCGCACGAAACCGGAGGGCCCTTCACAAAGCAAGAGCTCGACGACGCTCGCCGTTGGTTGCCGTCGACTTCGGCACCTCCGAGCTGACTCTCCTCGCCTGCGCTACAACCTCGGGTGATGCTTCGTCCCCGCCGCTCCTCGCGCCTCTCCACCGTACTCGCAGCATGTGCATTGCTGAGCGCATGCGGAGGTAGCGCGCCTGCTGACATATCGGCGCCGACCGCTAGCACGGCCGCGATCCCGAGCCCGGCGCACACTTCAAGCGCGCGGCTGCTCGACTGGCCCGAGTTCGGGTTGAACCCGCAGCGCACGGACGTGAGCCCGCTCTCGACCGGGATCACGGCGACCAACGTCACGCACCTGCATCGCGTGACGGTCAACTTGCCTGGCACGGTCGACTCGTCGCCGGTCTATATGCACGAAGCGACGGTCTCCAGGACTGCCCACAGCGTTGTGGTGGTGACGACGACCTACGGCAAGACGCTCGTGCTTGACGCAACGAGCGGTCGCATTCTGTGGACGTTCACGCCGCCCGGCTACTCGCGCTGGGCTGGTAGCGCTCAGATAACCACGGCCTCGCCGCTTGTCGATCCGGGCGGGCGCTTCGTCTATGCGGCGTCGCCCAACGGGCTTGTCCACAAGCTCTCGCTCACCGATGGCGGCGAGGTGAGTGGCTGGCCGGTTTCCATCACACGCGACGCCACGCACGAGAAGCTCGCCGCCGCGCTCAACATCTCAGGGCGCTACCTGCTCGTGGCCACCGGCGGCTACTTTGGCGATGCGCCCCCCTACCAGGGGCACGTCGTGGCGATCGACCGCTCGAGCGGTCACATCTCAAGCGTCTTCAACACGCTCTGCGCGAACCGCCGCAAAGTGATCGTCCCGAGTAGCTGCTCCTCGAGCGACTCGGCGATTCTCTCGCGCGGCGGAGCCGTAGTGGAGCCTGGAGGGAAGCGACTGCTGCTCTCCACTGGAAACGCCCCCTGGAACGGGAGCACGGACTTCGGCGACAGCGTGGTTGAGCTGACCCTTCCGGACTTGCGCTTCCGCCAAGCCTTCACCCCGCAGAACCAGGCCGAACTGAATGAAAGCGACACCGACCTGGGATCGAGCGCGCCCACGCTGCTCGGTCACAACCGCGTGCTGATCGCGGGTAAGGATGGCCTCATGCGCGTGCTCTCACTCTCTCACCTCGACGGTCACTCGCCTTCGCGCCCGAGCAAGCTCGGCGGCGAAGTGCAGCGCCTGCCGCTACCGGGTGGCGGCGAGCTGTTCACCGCCCCCGCTGTGTGGAGCACGCCGGGGGGTACCACCGTGTTCGTGGGCGCCGAACACGCCACCGCCGCCTACACCCTCTCCTCCGGGAGACTGCGCCTCGTCTGGCAGAACTCCACGCCTGGCACGAGCCCTGTGCTCGCGGGCGGACTGCTGTACGTCTATGACCCCTCGGGCGGCGGCATCGAGGTCTATCGCCCCCGCTCGGGGCATCCGATCGCCAAACTGGCAGGCGACTCCGGTCACTGGAACAGCCCGATCGTTGTCGACGGTCATGTAGTGGAGCCCGAGGGCAACGCCAACGACCACTTGCTCAACGGCCGACTGGACCTGTTCTCCAGCTGAGCTTTCTAAGCTCTCCTCTCATGCTCAAGCTCGCCCGCTGGACCACCACCCACCGCCTGTACATCGCGATCGGCTGGGTATTCCTACTGATTGGCGTCAACGCCGTCGCCCAGTCGAGCGGGGGACCGTCCTACTCGAACAACTTCACGCTCCCCAACTCCGACGCGCAGCGCGCCTCGGATCTGCTTGAGCGGAGCTTCCCCGCACAGGCGGGCGACCGCGACACGATCGTCTTCAAGGTGTCGAGCGGCACCGTCAACGACCCATCTGTGAAGGCGCACATGAGCGCGCTGTTCGCCCAGGTGAACGGACTACCGCACGTAGCGGGCGTCGTCAGTCCCTACGACCCTCGGACGGCGGGCAAGGCGATATCCCGCAACGAACGCATCGCCTTCGCCACCGTGGTGTTCGACGAAAAGGCGAACGACCTGCCCAAGAGCGCCGGCGAAGGAGTGGTTGCCGCCGCCGAAGCGGCGCGCGTCCCCGGCCTACAGATCGAGCTGGGCGGTCAGGCCATCGAGCAGACACAACAGGAAGGCTTCGGCCTCACCACCGCTGTCGGCCTACTGGCGGCGATCGTCGTGCTGCTCATCACCTTCGGTTCGCTCGTCGCGATGGGGCTACCGATCGTCACCGCCCTGTTCGGGCTGGGAACCGGTCTCGGCTTGATCGCCCTGTTCACGCATGTTGTCGACACGGCAGATTTCTCCTCAGAGCTCGCCGCCATGATCGGGCTCGGGGTGGGCATCGACTACTCGCTGTTCATCGTCACCCGCTTCCGCGAGGCGTATGCCACGCCCGGCGCGACATTTGGCAACGTGCGCGAGTCGGTGGTGCAGGCGATGGACACGGCCGGGCGTGCCGTCCTGTTCGCCGGCTGCACGGTCGTGATCGCCCTGCTTGGGATGATGCTGCTCGGCGTGGACTTCCTCTACGGCGTCGCCATCTCCGCGTCGATCGGCGTGCTGCTCGTGATGGTGGCCTCGCTCACGCTGCTCCCCGCCCTGCTCACGATCGCGGGCAAACGCCTGGTACGGCCGAGCCGCCGGGCGCGACGCCGTGGGGCGAAGGCGACAGACCTGCGTCACGGCCAGATGTGGCTGCGGTGGAGCGGCTTCGTGCAGAGACACTCCTGGCCGATCGCCCTCGCCGCGACGCTCGCGCTGCTGTTGGTCGCGGCGCCCGCCACCGCGCTGCGTTTGGGCTCCAGCGACGCGAGCAACGACCCGACTCACTTCACCACCTACAAGGCCTACCAGTTGCTCGCCGAGGGCTTCGGCAAGGGCTTCAACGGCCCGCTACAGGTAGTGGTGCAAGCACCGGGCGCCACCACCGGCCAGGAAACCGCCAAGCAGGGTGCGCCGCCGTCGAGCACAGCCAAGGCGGACGTAGAACAGTTGCGCGCGGCAATGGCCGGCGTACCTGGGGTCGCAGCCGTGACGCCGGCGAAGTTCAACCCCGCCGGGAACGTCGCGACCATTTCGGTCTACCCCACCTCCTCCCCACAGGAGTACGCCACCACCCAGCTCGTGTCGAAGCTGCGCGATGGAACCATCCCGCCGGTCGTCGCACAGACCGGCATGCATGTCTACGTCGGCGGCATCACCGCAGGCGCGGTTGACTTCGCCAACGTGCTCGCCAAGAAGCTGCCGTTGTTCATCGGCGTCGTGGTGCTGCTCTCAGCACTGCTGCTCATGGTGGTGTTCCGCTCGCTGGCGATCCCGCTACAGGCGGCTTTCATGAACCTGCTCAGCATCGGCGCCTCGCTCGGCGTGATCGTCGTCGTCTTCCAGTGGGGCTGGTTCGACGGGTTCATGGGCATCAAAGCCGGCCCGATCGAGTCGTTCCTGCCTGTGATGCTGTTCGCGATCGTGTTCGGTCTCTCGATGGACTACGAGGTATTCCTCGTCTCGCGTATCCACGAGCAGTGGACCAAGGGCGGCGACAGCCGCCGCGCTGTCAGCGAAGGGCTCGCGCTCACGGGGCGCGTCGTGACAGCCGCCGCGGCGATCATGATCTGCGTATTCCTCTCGTTCGTGCTCGGCGAAAGCAGGGTCATCAAGGAGTTCGGCCTGAGCCTCGCGACAGCCGTGTTCCTCGACGCCGTCGTCGTGCGGTGTCTGCTACTTCCGGCGGTGCTCAACATCCTTGGGAGCACCACATGGTGGATCCCCTCGTGGCTAGACCGGCTGCTCCCGCGCCTGAACATCGAGGGCACCACCACAAGCCTGCCCCCCGACGAGGAAAAGGAGCTCGCGACCATCGCCGGCGACGGTCGGATCCCAGCGGGGACGCACGTGGGGAGAGACAGACTGAGCACCGCGCGGGGAGCGGTCATTGCGGCCCTCCTGTGCGTCGTCCCGCTCACCGCCACGCCCTCTCCGGCGGCGGCCGCGAGCCGGGTCGCGCCACAGGGCACGAACGGACAATCCATACGGTCGACCGGAGTACGGGCGAGCGAATCGCCTTCGGCGCTGGTGGTGTTCCTCCCCGCGGGGGGATCCTCTTCCAGCCGCGTCGAAAGTGACACGATCGCGAACGAGCTCGGCTCTGTGCCCAGCCTCTCGACCGCGATCCTGAGCGCCACGCAGGGCAAGTATGTGGCCGATCAGATGCTGCTCGACATGACGCAGGGAGCGCGCGTCGCCTACTCGTCCTACAGCCCCACATATCCGCCGAACCTGTCCTTCCTGTCGTTTGGCCCCCCGCCGAGCGCACGCGTCGAGGAGTGGCCTGCCGTCCTCGAGCGAGCGAAGAGCGCGCCCCAGCTGCTCGACCCGGGACTGCTCGCGTCATCGATCCCGGGTGGCGGAGCCTATGCCGCCCCATATGGCGTGAATGCCTCCGAGGCAGTGGGACCGTCAGTCGATATCTCCACCCGCGACACCAGTCCCCGGACGGTGGATTGGCCACTCGCCGCCGACCGCTCAGGCAAGATCGCCGCCGTCTCGTTCGGGGCGCCCTCCACGCTGCTTGCCCGCATCGAGAAGCTGCGCACCGCTCACAGATTGGTGGTCGCCGATCTGCCGTCCGGCGCCCCGGGTTACGCCGACCTGCGGGCCCTAGCTGCCTCGCGTCCGCCCAGCGAGATGCTCGTTGTAGTTCAGAGCGCACGAGAGGAGCGCGGCAGCGAACTGCTCTGGATCTCATTCGCCGGACTGGGAGGAGGGCGCACGCTCACCTCGCAAACCACCAACCAGAACGGGCTGGTGTCGGCGATCGACATCGCCCCCACGATCCTCCACCACCTCGGGTTGGCGGTTCCCCCGGACATGCGTGGCAAGCCCATCCACACCGACGGCCCCCTCCACCTCGCGTCCTTGCAAGCGCTGAAGGCTCGCCTGGGGATCATCAGCTCGCGCAGGCTTCCTGCCTTGGCTTGGCTGATCGCCGTGTGGGTCCTGCTGCTTGCGACCACATGCCTGCCGATCGGGTCGAGCGTTGCGCGCAAGACGCGGAGCGCCTGGGCAATACGCACGGGGGCGCTTGCGATCCTCTGGCTCCCCGCGGCCGAGTTGGTCCCCGCCGCGATCGAGCCCACCCGCACCGCCGAGTTCGCGCTGCTCGTCGGTCTGTGCTTCGCTCTCGCCACCCTCACCGACCGGGTACTCCCGTGGCCTCGCGCGCCGCTTGCACCCGCTGTGGTGGCGGTACTCGCGTTGAGCATCGACGCACTCGCCGGCACACAGCTCTTGATCCGCTCGCTGCTCGGCCCCAACCCGATTCTCGGCGCCCGCTTCTACGGGATCGGCAACGAGCTGAAGTCGGGGCTCGCTGTGCTCGTGTTCACGGCGGTCGCGGCGGCGCTCTACCCGGCGACACGCTCGCGCCGCACAGCGGCGACGATGGCGGGCGCGGGCATCCTGCTGGCGATCGTCGAGGGCTCAGCGCGCATCGGCGCGGGCGTGGGCGGCGTGATCCTTGTGTCCGCCGGCACCGCCGTGGCCACGGTGATGCTGCTGCCCGGCGGGGTAAATCGCAAACGCGTCCTCGTCGTCATGGCGGCGCCGGTCGTCGCGCTCGTGGCGCTCGCCGCGCTCGACCTAATCACCGCCCGCGGCTCCGGCCACTTCACCGGGAGCATCCTCGACGCGCGCTCCGCCGGGGACATCCGCGACGTCGTAGAACGACGCTACGGCGCTGCGTGGGACGAGCTACGCAACCACCTCATGCCCCTCGCGACAGCGGTTGCGCTGTTGCTCTCCGCGCTCGCCGTCTGGCAACGTGAGCGTGTGTGCTCCCCGGTCGACTCTGATCCCGCGTGGGTAGCGGCACTCTCAGGCGGCCTCACCGCAGGTGTGATCGGCGCGCTCAGCGAGGACTCGGGTCCCGTCCTGCTGGTCGTCGCCGTGCTCATGCTCGAGCTGCGTGCTCTCCTATCTGTGGGGCAAGCCGGTGGAGGAGACGCTCACGCCGCACAATCCCGGCACTCGCCCCGCAGCACGATCTCGTGCTCTGAGACGGTCAGCGGCACCCTCCGGCTGAGACTCGATATCGCCTTCTCGAGTGCCTCGTCGGCGAACGGCATCACCAGCCCGCAGCAGTCGCACACGAGATGGTGGTGGTGCTCGTCGTGTCCACACACCCGCTCGTAGCGCACCATCGCCTGGCCTGTCTCAACCCGTTGCACCAATCGCAGCCGCTCCAGCTCGTCGAGGATGCGGTAGATGCTCGCGCGACTCACCCTCCGCTTCGCGGCACGCAGGGCGTCCTCGATCTCCACCGCCGTGAGCGCGCAACGCTGAGCGTCGAGCAGCTCCAGCACCGAGCGCCGTGCACCACCACGCTTGTGACCGGCGGCCGCCAGCTCACTCTCCGCGTGCTCGATCCAGTCGCTGCTTCGCCCAGGCTCGACGGAACCGGTGGTCGCGGGGTGGGCGTGTGCGCGAATGCTCATAGGGCGATGGTAGAGATGGATGCAAGTGCGTACGCACCAATAGCAAGGCCGATGATGGCGCTGCTCGGTGGCAGCGAAGGCAGGGTGTAGCTGAGCGCGATCCCTCCCCACATCGCCACCAAGGCGATCGCCACAGACAAGCCCATCCCGAGATAAGGCTTGGAGGTGAGCCGAAGCGCGGCGCCCGCGGGAGCGGCGATCAAGCCGAGTACGAGCAGCGCGCCGATCGCCTGCGTCCCCTCGGCGGTGACGACACCTATCAAGAGCAGCAATACCAACCCGAGCACCCTCACCGGCACGCCGTGCAGAGCCGCGAGCACTGGCTCCACTGTCGCGAACAGCAGCGGACGCGCGATCACCACGGCTGCTAGCGCCACACCAAGCCCGATCGCCGCGGCGACCACGCTCTCTCCGGCGCTCAGCCCAAAGATCGAGCCAAACAGCGTGTGGGCCACAATCAACCCTTCCCCGCCGGCGGCGCTTGTGGAGAGCACCGCGATCAACAGCAACCCGATCCCCAACACCCACGAGAACAGCACCCCGATCGTCACATCGTCGGCTTGCGCGCGCTTTCCCAACCCCGCCATCACGGCGGCCAGCGAGAGTGTGAGCGCGAACAATCCCATGCGCTCGTCCACCCCCACCACCGCCGCCGCGATCGCGCCGACGAAGGCGACATGGCTGAGCGCGTCCCCCGCAAACACCTGACCGCGCAACACGGTGAACCAGCCCACCAACCCGCAGGCCACGGCCACGCCCGTGCCGGCGAGGTATGCGTTGCGGACGAATTCGTGCGCCAACATCACGCGGCGCGGGCACACACGAGGCGGGCGATCACATAGAGACCGAAGGCAAGCGAGGTGACGAAGAAGCCGAGCGGATAGATCGAGTAGTAGGCAATCGCGAGCCCCACCCAGGTGATGAGCAGCGCGAACCCAATGCTCAGCACCAGGCTCAACACGGGTCTCGGTGTTAGCGCCTGTGCAGCCGCGGGGGGAGCCACCAACAGCGCGAATACAAGTAGGGCCCCCGTGATCTGGCTCGTGGCGGCCACCGCGAGGCCAAGGATCAAAAGGAAGCACACATCGAGCGCGCGTACGGGTATGCCCCGCGCACTCGCCACCTCAGGGTCGAGCGAGGCAAGCAAGAGGGGACGTCCCACGAGCGCGAGCGCCCCCAATACCGCGAGCGCCACCAGCAGCAGCGTGAGCACTTGGTCGCGATCGATCCCCAGGAAGGTGCCGAACAGCAACGTCTCCAGTTGCTCGAGCACCCCGCTGTAGAGACTCAGGAAGAGAAACCCGAGCGCCAGACCACCCACTTGCACCACGCCAATCGCGGCCGACTCGCCTCCACGAGCCCGCCCCCCCATGCCGCCGGAGCGACCTATCGTGAGCGCCGCCGCCCCACATGCCAGGTAGTAGCCGAGCGCGGTCGGCAGCCCCGCGAGCGCCGCGCCGGCCGCGCCCGGGAATGACATCACGGCAATCGTGTGCCCGGCGAAGCTCTGGCGGCGCAGCACCATGTACCACCCCACCACTGCCGCCGTGACCGCCACGATCGTGCCCGCCTCCAGCGCATTCACCATGAACGGGAAGTCGAACAGCCCGCGCACGTCAGAGACGAGGTTCCAGGAGAGCGTGGCGTCCACCATCAGTCGTGTCTGTGCCCGTGTATGTGGGGCGCCTCCGGCTGGCCCACCACCACCAGTCGTCCGTCCCTGGTGCGCAGCACCTCGATGGGGACGCCATAGAGGTCGCTCAGCTTTGGCCCGGTGATGACCTGCTCGACCTGCCCCTGCAGCGCCCTCCCGCCCGCGAGGTAGATCACCTGGTCGAGGTATGAGAGCAGCGGGTTGACGTCGTGGGCGACGAGCAGCACTGCCACCTCCTCCTCGCGACAGATGCGCTGCACCAGCGCCGACACCGCCGCCTGGTTGGGCAGGTCGAGGCTGTCGAGCGGCTCGTCCAGCATCAAGATCCGCGGTCGTCGTACCAGCGCCTGGGCGATCAGGATGCGCTGCTGCTCCCCGCCCGAGAGCTCGCTGAGCGTGCGCTGTGCGTAGGGGGTCGCCCCCACGAGCTCGATCACTTCCTCGACCCGGACGGTGGCGGCGCGGCGGGAGGCCGACCGTGGGTTCAGCGACAAGCCCCACTTGGATCCGTTGAGACCGAGCCGCACGAGGTCGATCGCGCGAATCGGCAGCGTCGTGTCATAGCCGTGGCGTTGCGGGAGGTAGCCGATGTGTGAATTGGCGGAACCGGCGGGGCCACCAAGCACACTCACCGTGCCCGGTGGTGTGTGGATCAGGCCGAGGATGGCTTTCAACAGTGTTGACTTGCCACTCCCGTTGGAGCCGAGCACCGCCACGAATTCGCCGGGGCACACACGCAGGTCGACGCCGCCCCACACCTCGCGTCCCCCCATGCTCGCGCTCGCGCCACACAGCTCGATCGCCGGCTGTCCCCTCACCGGCCCGTCGCTTCGTGGAGCGCCGCATGTAGCTTTTCCAGCTGGGCTACCTGCCACTGCTCGAACGTGGCGGAGGCCGGTGAGAGCGTCTCGGTGACGGTGACCACGGGAATGTGGGCGGCACGAGCGAGCTCATTCACGCGTTGCACGTCTGGGGTGGCGTTCTGGCTGTTGAACACCCAAACCTTGATCTCTCGGTTGGTGACCTGCCGGTCGACGGTTTGCTTGTCGCGCGCGCTCACTTCCCCGCCCTCCGCCACTGCCTTCGCGAAGCTCGCAGGCGTGAGCAGCCGCAGACCGAGCGCTTCGCCAAGCGGCTGGAAGATGGTCTCGCTGTAGCCCACCGGCACGCCCCGGTAGCGCCTGCTGATTCGGGCTATGAGCGCGTTGTAGTGGGCGAGCGCTTCGTGTTCGAAGGCTTCCTGGCGCTGGGAGAAGTAGGCGGCATCGGCCGGACGCAGCTTGTCGTAGTTGGCGACGATGGCTGCGACAGCCGCGTGCAAGCTCGCCGGGGAGTACCACTGATGGGGGTTGTCTCCGACGGTGAGACCCAGCGCGTCGCCAACGTCGAGCGTGAGACGCCCGTCGGACGGGCCGGCGGCAAGCAGCTTCGAAGCCCATTCGTCGTATCCAAGCCCGTTGACTACCGCTAGCTGTGCCGTCGCCATCGTCCGCGCGTCTCCCGCGGTGGGCTCATAGCTGTGCGGGTCGGTGGCAGGGTTGACGATGATGCTCTCTACCTCCACCTTCTCGCCACCGAGCTGCCGGGCGACGCTTCCCCAGAAGTTCTCCGCCGCCACCACCCTCAATTTGCCCGAACCGATCTCTTCGCTGGGTTCAGGGGAGCCACAGCCGGCCACCAGCAGAGCGCCGCAAATCGCAACGCCCACCGCAAGGCTCGGCAGCCCAAACTTCGTTGGCCGTCTCATCACCGGCCGAACTTATCATAAGACTGAGTCTCATTATTGCCAGGAGGGACGCAGGCATGCCCCCCGGCCAGGTCACCTACGGCGCCGCGCTCTCCCCTTGCGACGCATGCGGATCGCCATCGGCGAGCGCACGGCGACGACCGATGAGCAACACCACGAGCACCACAACGATCACGAGGATCAAGAGCCCGCCGGCTATGTAGCGCAGTTTGTGTTTGACCGCCGTCGTTTTCTTCACTTTGACGGTGGCCACCTTCACACGCGTGTTCGCGGCTTCGGCAGCGGCGACGAGCGCAGCTTGCTGGGCAGAGGGGTATTCGACCGTCATGTGGCCACCATTGTTGAGCGAGATGTGCAGATGACCTGTGGGGCTGCCGGAGTGGAAGGTGACGGCATGCACTTCGTGATGGTGCAGCTGTCCTTCGTAGGCCTTGAGGGTCTCCTTTTCGAAGTGAACCGTCGCGGCGCCCGCCGGCAGGGCAAGTGTTATGGCGGCGAATACGACACACAGGACCCCAAGTACGGTGTTCAATCTTCTGCTCGATCTGTTCATGGCCGCCACCCTATCGGCCAACCCCGACACGTGCGCCACCCACGGCAGAGCCCGTAGTCTTGAGCGCGCGAGGGACAGTCGCCGCGCGGTTCCTGCGGCGCCGGCCTCAGCGCCGCAACCGCGCGGCCTTCAAGCGGTCGGTCTTGCCCAGCTGCACCTTGCGCACGCGGACCGTCTCCGGGGTCACCTCGACGCACTCGTCATCGCGGACGAACTCGAGCGCTTCGTCGAGCGTGAGCTTGCGGTGGGCGGCGAGGCGCTCGTAGACGTCGGAGTTGGAGGAGCGGATGTTTGTCAAATGCTTCTCCTTGGTGGGGTTGACGTCGATGTCCTCCGAGCGCGAGTTTTCGCCGACGATCATCCCCTCATAGACCTCCTCGCCAGGACCCACGAACAGCATGCCGCGTTCTGAGAGGCTCGTGAGCGAGTAGGTGGCGGTGGCGCCCGGGCGGTCTGCCACGAGCGAGCCGGAGGGGCGGGTGCGCAGCTCGCCGGCCCATGGCTCCCAGCGGTCGAAGACGTGGTGCATGAGGCCGGTGCCGCGTGTCTCGGTGAGGAACTCGGTGCGGAAGCCGATGAGGCCACGGGCGGGCACGATGTAGTCCATCCGCACCCAACCTGTGCCGTGGTTTGTCATGTGCTCCATCCTGCCCTTGCGCAAAGCGAGCATTTGGGTGACTACGCCTACATAGTCATCGGGCACGTCGATGGAGAGGCGCTCGAATGGCTCGTGACGCTTGCCGTCGATATCGCGAATGAGCACACGTGGTTGCCCAACGGTCAGCTCGAAGCCCTCGCGACGCATGATCTCCACGAGCACCGCAAGCTGCAGCTCGCCGCGTCCCTGCACCTCCCACTGGTTGGGATCGCCACCCCCCTTGTCGCTGTCGAGCACCCGCAGCGAGACGTTGCCGATGAGCTCGCGACCGAGGCGCTCGCGCACCTGGCGGGCGGTGAGCTTGGAGCCGTCCTTGCCGGCGAGCGGGGAGGTGTTGATGCCGACCGTGATCGACAGCGATGGCTCATCCACGGTGATGACCGGTAGTGGGCGCGGATCGCTTGGGTCGGCGAGGGTCTCGCCGATCGTGATCTCCGGAATGCCCGCTATGGCGATGATCTCCCCCGGGCCGGCTTGCGCGGCATCGACGCGGTCGAGCGCTTCAGTGACGTACAGCTCGGAGATCTGCGCGCGCTCGATGGAGCCGTCGGCGCGACACCAGGCGACCTGCTGGCCGCGCTTGATCTCGCCGTTGCGCACACGGCAGATGGCGAGACGCCCCACATAGGGGGAGGCGTCGAGGTTCGTGACGAGCGCCTGCAGCGGGTGGTCGGGCTCATACACCGGCGCGGGGATGTGCTCGAGCAGCAGGTCGAGCAACGGCGCGAGCGTGCCCTCGGTGGGCGTGGGGGCGCCCGCCTCGTACTCGAGCGTGGCGATGCCGGCGCGAGCGTTGCAGTAGACAATCGGGAACTCGATCTGCTCCTCGTCAGCGTCGAGATCGAGGAACAGCTCGTACACCTCGTCGATGACCTCGCTAACGCGGGCGTCGGGGCGGTCGATCTTGTTGACCACGAGGATCACCGGAAGGCGCGACTCGAGCGCCTTGCGCAACACGAAGCGAGTCTGCGGGAGCGGCCCCTCGGAGGCGTCGACCAGCAAGAGCACACCATCCACCATCGTGAGCCCGCGCTCCACCTCGCCACCGAAATCGGCGTGGCCGGGGGTGTCGACGATGTTGAGCTTCACCCCGTTGTGGTGAAGGGAGGTGTTCTTGGCGAGGATCGTGATGCCCTTCTCGCGCTCCAGGTCCATCGAGTCCATCACCCGATCGGCCACGTCCTGGCCCTCGCGGAAGGCGCCCGACTGCCACAACATGGCGTCGACCAGCGTCGTCTTGCCATGGTCGACGTGGGCGACGATGGCGACGTTGCGGATGTCCTCGCGGGGAGTAGGCACGGCAAGGCAGGGTAGTGGGTGTGGGGTGGCGGCCGCGGGCAGCGTGCCCTGGGACGTCTATTTGCGAGCGGTGAGGGCCCGAGTCGCCATACGAGCGCCGAAGCGCGCAAATGAGGAGGGGACGCGCTGCGCGCGTGCCACGACCCGGTCAACCGCGTCGGCGAAGCGGTAGATCTCCTCCTCCTCGATCACCAATGCGGGAAGTGCCTTGACGACGTTCATGCGGTGTCCGGCCACCTGACAGAGGATGTTGTGCTCGTGGAAGAGCGGACCGACGACGAGCTGGGAGAAGATGCCCGGCTGGGCGCGCTCGGCGGCCCTCCAGATCGAGCGGCGCGCGCCCGAGGGGGGCGCGGAGAACTCGATCGCCCACATCAAGCCCAGGCCGCGCACGTCGGAGACAACCTCGTAGCGCTCCACCAACGGCGTTGTCAGCTCCAGCAGAAGGGCGCCCAGGCGCTCGGCGCGCGCGACGAGGCCCTCGTTGTCGATCACGCGCAGAGTGGCGAGCGCGGCGGCGGCCGCGAGGTCGTTGCCACCGAAGGTGGAGCCGTGGCGGACTGCGCGCTCCATGCCGTCGAAGACAGTGTCGAAAGCGGCGCGAGAGACAAGCAGCGCGCCGATCGGGACCAACCCGCCGGAGAGCGCCTTGGAGAGACAGATGAGATCTGGCTCCAGCGCCCAGTGCTCGAGCGCGAGGAAGCGACCGGTGCGGCCGAGCCCGGTTTGCACCTCATCGCACACAAACAGGGCGCCCGCGTCGCGACACAGTCGCTGCGCGGTTTGGAGGTAGCCGTCGGGTGGGAGATTGACCCCCTTGCCCTGCACCGGCTCCACCACGAACGCGGCGACATCGCCGCGTTCCAGCTCACGCCTCAACGCCTCGGCGTCGCCGAAAGGGACAGCGTCACAGTCCACGAGCAATGGTCCGAAGCCCTCGCGGAACTCGTCGTTGCCGTTGAGCGAGAGCGACCCGAGCGTGAGGCCATGGAAGGCGTGCTCCGCGTAGAGGATGCGGGGGCGCGAGGTGGCGGCACGGGCGATCTTGATGGCGGCCTCGACAGCCTCCGTGCCGCTGTTGGCGGGCACCATCGCGGCGACCGAGCCAGGGGCGCGCGCGAGCAGCTGCTCGGCGAGTACCCCGTTCAGCAGTGTGACGCCCAACTGTGGGAGATTGGCGGTATGGGCCTCCATCGTTGCCTCAACCGCGGCGATCGCCTCGGGGTGGTTGCGGCCTATCGCGAACACCCCGTAGCCGGAAAGCAGGTCGAGGTAGCGCCTACCCCCGGCGTCGATCAGGTGGGCGCCTTCGCCCTTGACCCACCTCTTGTCGAAACCGAGCGTGCGCACGATGCGACCCACCTGGGGGTTGAGGTGGGCGTCGTTGAGCGCCATCTCCTCGCCTGCCCTGCCCGCAAGGATGTCGCGGACAGGCGGGAGGACATCGGCCATGCTGAGGAGGGTACGCCCAGATCGGCTCACCCGCACGCATCCATGCGTGCCGGGTGCCCTGAGACGGGCGCCTGGTTCAGCTCACGCGCGCACGGGAGCGACGCGAGTTGCGATTGCGCGAAGAGCGCCCTTGATTGTTCCGGGAGGGCGGCCGCTTGCGTGTGGCATCGCTCGGGAAGCCGCCGAGCTCCAGCTCGCGGTGCAGGCCCAGCTCGCCCACCATGCCGGCAAACTCGCGCGCCTGGTCGTGGAGCACGAACGTGACCCCCACACCGGAGGCGCCGGCACGGGCTGTACGGCCCACGCGGTGGACGTAGTCCTCACGGGTCGCGGGCATGTCGTAGTTGATGACGTGGGTGATACCTGCGACGTCGATGCCGCGCGCGGCGACATCAGTGGCTACAAGCGTGTTGACCTGTCCGGACTCGAAGCGCGCGAGCGCCTTCTCGCGTTGGGACTGCGACTTGTCCCCGTGCATCGCCACCGCATGGACGCTGCTGGCGGAGAGACGCTTCACCAGCCGGTCGGCGCCGCGCTTGGTACGCACGAACACGAGCGTGAGCCCACGCTCGGGCTCGGACAGCTCGGCGACGAGACGATCCACCTTGCCCTCATGGGAGACCGGGATGAAGCGGTGCTCAACGGTTCCCTTGCGCTCGGCCGAGTGAGCGTGCACGTGGCGCCGCGGACTGGAGGTATAGGCAGCGGCGATGCGCCCCACCTCACCCTCGAGCGTGGCGGAGAACAGGAGGGTTTGGCGCTCGCGGGCGGTCATCTTCACGATGCGGTCCACCACCGGACGAAAGCCCATGTCGAGCATGCGATCGGCCTCGTCGAGCACGAGTAGGCGAACCTGCTTCAAGGAGATGTCCCTGCGATCGATCAGATCAAGCAGCCGGCCCGGTGTGGCCACGAGGATGTGGGCGCGAGAGGCGATGCGTGCCTGCTTGACAATCCCCGCGCCACCATAAACGGCGGCGATGGAGAGGGCGCGAATGTGGGCGAGCGGTCGCAGGTCCTCGACTATCTGTAGCGCCAGCTCGCGCGTGGGCGCCAGCACGAGCGCGGAGGGCCGTGGGTCGGAGTCGCGCAGGCGCTCGACGAGCGGCACACCGAAGGCGAGCGTCTTGCCAGAGCCCGTGGGCGACTGGGCGAGCACGTCGTGGCCTGCCAGCACGTCGGGGATGACCATGCCCTGGACGGCGAATGGTGAATCGATACCGCGCTGTGAAAGCTCGCGCGAGACAGCCTCGGACACGCCGAGGTCGGCGAAAGAATCGGACTTCATGTTGTGGTGCTCCTTCATCGGCGACCCTGTGGCCGCCCTACGGATGGAGATTCGACTGGCCCCATCCGTGCCTTGAAGACACCAACAAAGACAAGAACCTCGCGGATGACGTTTGTCATCCGTGGTTGAACCGTAGCAGTCGCCGCGGGCTCAGCTTGCGAAACTCTTTGCGGCTCTACGCTCGGGAGCGACGCGAACCACGTCCCAGGCGAGGCCGACCGACTCCATGGAGCGAATCACGAGCGCGGAGATGTCGAGTTGGCGCCAGGAGAAGCCGTGGAAGGCGGAAGTGGGGAAAGCGTGGTGGTTGTTGTGCCACGCCTCACCAAGCGTGAGCGGGGCGAGCCACGCGAGGTTGCGAGAATGGTCGCCGGTCTCATAGGTGCGCCGCCCAAAGAAGTGGCAGAGCGAATTGATCGAATAGGTGGCGTGGTGGAGCACGAGCATGCGAACCGCACCGCCCCACAAGAGCCCTGTGAGTGCAGCGGTGAGCGTGCCGCCAATGAGCCAGCCGAGCCCGAAGGCGGCCAGCAGGCCTCCAATGGCCCACACGAAAAAGGTTTTGTCGACGAACGACACCACCGGGTCGGCGATGAGATCGGGGGCGTAGCGTTCGCGGTGGCCACGAGCGGTGTGGATGAAGAGCCAGCCGACGTGGGCGTGGAGCAAGCCACGCATGATTCCCTTCAAACCCGTGCCGTGGTCGACGTGAGGGCTGTGCGGGTCGCCGTCGCGATCGGAGAACGCGTGGTGCTTGCGATGGTCGGCGACCCAGGAGATGACCGGACCCTCGATCGCGGCCGAGCCGAGCACCGCGAAGACGAAGCGAACAGCGGGGGATGTCTTGAAAGATCTGTGGGTAAAAAGACGGTGGAGACCCACCGTCACACCAAGTCCCGTGAGCAAGTACATGACCGCGAACACCACCAAATCGGAGCCGTGAAGCAGTCCGTCCCAGAGCTGCCAACCGGCGAACACAAGCGCCACCATCGGGCCGACCGTGATCAGTCCCGTCAGAAAGCGGTCGAGATTCTCGAAGGCGACGGGCTGGACGTCGTCCAGCGTCGGGCCGTCTCGGGCGGGGCCGTCGAGCGGGGGGGAGCGCTGCACGTGGGCGTCCTCAGAACCCTGCCGGGCGGCCACGGGGCGCTGGGTAGAATCGGTGCTCATCGGTGTAATCGCCCCTGGAAGCTACCACGCCAGTATGACGTGACGAGCCGCTACACCATCGGTATCTTCCCGCTTAACGATCCACGAGACACTGGCTGGAGAGCCGATGCCATTCGCCAAGACTGAGCCGCTGCGACGTGAGCTTGCCGACGCGCTTCCAGAGCGCGGGTTCACCGTTCGCTTCTGGGACGGCACGGAACTACCTGCCACGAACGGTCGTGCGGGTAATGGAGACCCCGGCAACGGGGACGGGAGGCGGGGACCGACCTTTACCGTGCGCTCGCCAAAGGCAGTGGCGCACGTCGTGCGCGCACCTGGGGAGCTGGGGCTCGGCAGGGCATACGTTGCGGGCGATCTGGAAGTGGACGACCTCGACAGCGTGATCGACCTGATCGATGACTTCGAGGAGCCTCGGATCGACAGAGCCACACGCGCGCGCCTTGCGATCGCGGCGGTGAGGGCTTGCGGACTGACACTCCCACCGCGTGCGCCCAAGGGCGAGCTGAGGCTGAAGGGCCGCAGCCACAGCAAGGAGCGCGACTCCAAGGCGGTACGCCACCACTACGACGTGTCGAACGAGTTCTTCGAACTGTTTCTCGACAAGTCGATGGCCTATAGCTGCGCAATCTTCTCGCGCGGGGCCAAGACCCTGGAGGAGGCGCAGTTCGCCAAGCTGGACCTCGTCTGCAAGAAGCTTGCGCTGAAAGAGGGTGAGCGCGTCCTCGACGTGGGCTGCGGATGGGGCGCGTTCGTGATCCACGCGGCCCGCGAGTACGGCGTGAAGGCCGTTGGCATCACACTTTCGCCGCCCCAGGCCGAGCTCGCGCGGCGAAGGATCGCCGAAGCTGGATTGAGCGACCGGGTGGAGGTGAGAGTGGCCGACTACCGCGACCTGCATGGCGAGCGGTATGACGCGATCGCGAGCATCGGCATGGTGGAGCACGTGGGCGAAAGCAACATCGACGTTTATGCGCAGAAACTGCGGAACCTGCTCGGCGAGGAAGGCCGCCTGCTCAACCACGGCATCGCGCACCTCTATCCAAGCGTTGGCTACCACGGCGACTTCACTCAGCGCTACGTGTTCCCCGACGGCGATCCCGTTCAGCTATCGCGAGTGCAGCTCGCACTCGAGCGCGCCGGCTTCGTGACAGAGCACGTGGAGGAGTTCGGCAAGGACTACTACGACACGCTCACCGAGTGGATCAAGCGCTTGGACGAGAACCTCGTGCGCGCCGAGCAGCTCGCGGGCGAGGAGCGCTTGCGCGTGTGGCGCCTATACCTGCGCTCCGCGCGCAACATCTTCAGGACCGAGTTCGTGTCGATCTACCAGACGCTGGCAAGACCCCGTCGCAGACTGACTACTCCAGCGAAGCCATCACGTGCTTCACCACGGTGTAGTCCTCCAGCGAGTAGACAGAGAGGTCCTTGCCGTAGCCAGACTCCTTGAAACCGCCGTGGGGCATCTCGGAGACGAGTGGGATGTGGTCGTTGATCCAGACGCAGCCGAAGCGCAGCGCCTTTGAGACGCGCAGCGCCCGCCCCACGTCCCGGGTCCACACCGATGAGGCGAGGCCATAGCGGGTGGCGTTGGCCCAGGCGATCGCCTCCGCCTCGTCGGTGAAGCGCTGGACGGTGATGACAGGGCCGAAGATCTCGTCGCGGATCATCTCGTCCTCCTGGCTCAACCCCGCCACCACAGCGGGCTCCAGGTAGAAGCCCTCGCGCGGGGGCTCCACACCGCCTGTCACCACCTCGGCGTGGGTGGGGCGACGCTCGAGAAAGCCCTCCACGCGCTTTCGCTGACGCTCGGAGCTCACCGGCCCGAGCGTGGTATCGGGGGCCAGCGTATCGCCGATCACAAGCCCTCTTGCCTGCTCTGCCAACCCGGACACCACGTCGTCGTAGACCTTCGCGCCCGCCAACACACGAGTGGCCGCGGTGCAATCTTGGCCGGCGTTGTAGTAGCCGGTGCCCGCGATGGTTTCCATGGCTGACGCCATGTCGACGTCGTCGAACACGATCACGGGCGCCTTGCCACCCAGCTCGAGGTGGACGCGCTTGAGCGTGTCGGCGGCGGTCCGCGCCACGTGCTTTCCGGTGGCGACCGAACCGGTGAGCGAGAGCATGTCCACGTCGGGGTGCTCAAGCAGCGCCTGGCCGGTGGGCTCGCCGGGACCCATCACCACGTTGAAGACCCCCTTGGGAAGAACGTCGGCGGCGATTTCCGCCATTCGCACTGTCGTCACCGGGGTTGTCTCGGCGGGCTTGAGCACCACAGTATTGCCCGCCGCCAAGGCAGGGGCGATCTTCCAGATGGCCATCATCAGCGGGTAGTTCCACGGCGTCACCTGACCGACCACACCCACAGCCTCGCGGCGCACGAAGGATGTGTAGCCCTGCATGTACTCGCCGGCGGCCCTCCCCTCCAGTGTGCGCGCCGCGCCCGCGAAGAAGCGCAGGTTGTCGGCCATCACCGGCAGCTCGTCGCGCGAGACCGCCTCGATCGGCTTGCCCGCGTTGAGCGCCTCCAACCGCGCGATCTCCTCGCCGTGCTCTTCGAGCGCCGCCGCCAGCCCAAGCAGCGCCGTCGAGCGCTCAGCGGGCGTCGTCTGCGACCAACCCTCGAAGGCCCGGCGCGCAGCTTTCACCGCCTCCTCGACGTCCTCGGCGGTGGACACCGGCGCGCGCCACAGCTCCTCCGCCGTGGCGGGGTTCAGCACCGCCATCGTCTCCCCACCAGAGCCCTTCACGGACTCGCCGTCGATGAAGTTGCGCAAGGTGTCGGTCATACCAGCTCCTTCAGGGCGTTTGACACGGCCGGGTGAACGATCTCGCCAGCATGAACATTGACGCCGGCGCGCAGCTCGAGGCGGCGGGCGAGCGCCCGCTCCACTCCTGCCGCAAGCTCGATGACATAGGGAAGGGTCGCATTGGTGAGGGCATAGGTCGAGGTGATGGGCACCGCCCCCGGCATGTTCGTGACGCAGTAGTGGGTGATCCCATCCACCTCGAAGGTGGGGTCTGAGTGGGTGGTGGGGCGGGATGTCTCAAAGCACCCCCCCTGATCGATCGACACGTCCACGAGCACCGCGTGGCGCTTCATCAGCGAGAGCTGCTCGCGGGTGATCACGCGCGGGGCGCGACCCCCGTGAACGAGCACCGCGCCGATCACCAGATCTGCGAGCGGCAGCATCTCCTCGATCGCGAGCGTGGAGGAGAAGACAGTGGAGGCCCGTCCCCCGAACGCCACTTCCAGCTCGCGCAAGCGGTCGATGGAGCGGTCGAACACAAACACATCAGCCTGCATCCCGATGGCGATGAAGGCGGCGTTCATCCCCACCACGCCGCCCCCAATCACGAGCACTGTGGCGGCGGCCACGCCGGGGACCCCGCCGAGCAGGATTCCCCTCCCTCCAAGCGGCTTCTCCAGCATGAACGCACCGGCTTGCGTGGCGATCTTCCCCGCCACCTCGCTCATCGGAGCCAGTAGCGGCAGTCGGCCATCCTCGTCTTCCACAGTCTCATAGGCGATGCAGGTGGCCCCCGAATTGCGCAACCCCTCCGCCAACGCGGGCTCGGCGGCGAGATGGAGGTAGGTGAAGAGGGTGTGTCTCTCCTCGAGCAAGTCAACCTCGACGGGTTGTGGCTCCTTCACCTTGAGGATCAACTCGGCATGCTCGAACACCGTCGGGGCGTCGTCCACGATCGTCGCCCCCTGCGCCCGGAATTGATCGTCCGAGAGCGCGCTGCCGAGACCGGCGCCGGCTTGGATGAAAACCTCGTGGCCGCGCGTACACAACTCCCTCACGCCCGCCGGCGTTATCGCCACGCGGTACTCGTCCGACTTGATCTCGGTTGGCACACCAATTCTCATTCCGTCACCCTCCACTCGACACCGGGCACGAGGGGTCTTTCCCAAAAAGGGTGAATCTCATCGCGCAAGCTCCCTGCCGCGCAGCGCCAGCCAGAACTCGATGCGGTCGCGCGCGTGCGAGAAATCGCGGCCGGTGAGCGCCTCGACGCGCTTGATGCGGTACCGCAACGTGTGGCGGTGGCAGTACAACGCCTGCGCCGCCCTCTCCCAATGGCCGTTCTGTTCGATGAACACGTCAAGCGACCGCAACAGCTCGTCGCCGTACTCCCCCTCGTCAGATTCCACCGGTCCGAGCACGCTCTGGCAGTAGGAGGCGAGCGCCTCGTCGTCCTGAAGCGAGAGCAAGAGCTGAAAGGCGCCGAGGTTCTCGTACGTCGCCACCTCCGGAGCCGTCCCGTTCGCCAGCCGCACGGCCTCCAGCGCGCAGCGCGCCTCGTGGAAGCTGCGTCTGAGCATGTGCGTGGGCGCGGGCCGACTCGCCGCCGCGCGCACCTCCCCGAAGCGTCCCCGCAGCTCCTCGCGCACGCCCCTCGCCAACTCGACCGGGTCTGTTGTGGGTGTTCCATTAAGGGATGATTCGCGCGCGCGCGCGAGGGGGCCTCCGTTTGCGATATCGCTCTCACAGTCCACCACCGCGCACAACAACCCATTGCGCAACGCCACAAGGCTGTGCGCTCCAGCGTGCTCGAGGATCCCTTCCAGAGCCTGCGCCGCGGCGCCCGGCTCGCGTAGCGCGAACGCAAGCACAGCCGCCTGTTCGCCGATGCCAAATGGCCGCAAACGGGCTTGAAGCTCCTCGGGATAGAGCCTCCCTGTGAGCGCCTCCGCCAACACGTCCCCCGCCATATTGCGCTGCAACAGCTCGTACCGCTCGTTCAGCAGCTGCGCGAACACCCTCTCGGTGACGGCGATGAACGGCAACTCGTAGGGCACCTCGAATAGCGGGAAATCGCGCTTGCGCGCCGTGTTGAGGATCGCCGCCGGCACCTTCTTGTGGGCGAAACCGGTGCCGAAACCGAGTCCCGCGATCTCCTGCTCCGCCAAGCGCTCCACGAACTCGCGCTGGAGCTTTGCGTTTGTGAGCTGAAGGCCCGTCGTGAGCAGCAGCTCGCCCCCGCGCAACCACGGTGTGGGGTCCACCAGCTCGGTCGAGTGCACCCACCGCACAGGGGTGTTCGCTTTCTCCTCGCCCGTGGCGAGGGTCAAATCAAGCTCGGAGACGAGGCTCTCGACGGTCAACATCGCCCGGACCTCTCCTCTTCACGAGCCGCTCCCACGCCTCGGTGAGCACCGGGCGCAGGATGCCCTCGATCTCCTGGAACTGCTCGCTGCCGGCGATCAGTGGCGGGGAGAGCTGGATCACAGGGTCTCCGCGATCGTCGGTGCGACAGATCAATCCCCGCTCGTACAACGCCCCCGAGAGAAAGCCCCGCAACAGCTCCTCCGACTCGTGCGCGTTGAACGTCGCCTTCGTGTCCTTGTCCTTCACCAGCTCAATCGCATGGAAGTAGCCGGCGCCACGCACGTCACCCACAATCGGCAAATCGCGCAGGCCCTCCAGCATCGCTCGGAACTCGCCCTCGTGGGAGAGCACGTGCTCGTTGATCTGCTCGCGCTCCATCACGTCGATGTTCGCCATCGCCACCGCACACGCCATCGGGTGCCCCCCGAAGGTGAAACCGTGGTTGAAGATCGCCCGTTCGTGCAAGAACGGCTCGGCGACCCGGTCGGTTGTGATCACAGCGCCCATCGGCGCATAAGCGGAGGTCATCCCCTTCGCCGTGGTGATGATGTCGGGCTTGGAGCCATACCGCTCACACCCGAACCAGTGCCCAAGCCTCCCCCACGCGCAGATCACCTCGTCGGAGATGAGCAGAACTTTGTGGCGGTCACAGATCTCGCGCACTCTTTGGAAGTAGCCGTCCTGGGGGACGAAACACCCACCCCCGTTCTGCACCGGCTCCAAGATCACCGCCGCCACCGTGTGGGAGCCCTCGAATTCGATCGCCTCCTCGATCGCGTCCGCCGCCCACAGCGGGTCCCTGTCTTCGGTCCAGCGGTAGGAGTTGGTGTTGGGCACGTGCCTTCCGCCCGGCGTGAGCGGCTCGAAGGGCTCGCGCAGCGGCGGCAGCCCGGTCGCGGTGAGCGCCCCCATCGAAGTGCCGTGGTAGGCGAGGTTGCGGGACACGATCTTGTGCTTACGCGGCTCCCCGCAGGCGGCGTGGTAGGCCTTGGCGAGCTTCCACGCCGACTCCACCGCCTCCGAGCCCCCCGACACGAAGAACACGCGGTTGAGGTCTCCTGGCGCGAGCTGTGCGATGCGCGCCGCAAGTTCGATCGACGGCGGATGAGCATAGCTCCAGTTCGTGTAGAACCCGAGCCGCTTCGACTGCTCCGCTGCGGCCTCCCCCAGCTCGGCGCGCCCGTGGCCGATGTTCACGCAGTACAGCGCCGACAGCCCGTCGAGGTAGCGCTTGCCGTGGGTGTCGTACACATAACACCCCTCCCCCCGCTCGATCACCGGCACCTCGTGGTCCTCGTAGGCGCCCATCCGTGTGAAGTGCATCCACAGGTGACGCTTTGCCAGCGCCTGCAGGTCGCCCGTACCGACCGATGAAGTGGGATGTTGCACTTCTGTGGACATAGACACCACGGATAACGGTACCGCCCGCACATGTACCCATCAATGCGCTACTCGTTCAACACTTCGTCTACCCGTTGTACGAGACGTACAAACCGACTGTGACTTGTTGGCGATTGTGACCCTTGTGTATGCGCCGATTCGGTCCTACGCTGATTCAAGCTGCTTGTAACGATCACAACTTGACCGTCGCGGGCGACCGCTTGGGGACCGGCGACAGAGAGGGTTGCCGCCATGGCCTCCATTAGCTCCGCCGGAGAGGGCCCCCGCCAAGCGACGGGCAAGATTGAAGACAAGGGCCTGAAGAAAGACGCGATCGGCTACCTCTCGAACCTCGTGATCGGCGTGGCGTCGACCGCGCCGGCCTATTCACTTGCGGCGACGCTCGGGTTCATCGTCGCCGTCCAGGGAGTGGGCGTCCACGCGCCCGCCGTGCTGCTGGTGGCGTTCATCCCGATGCTCCTCATCGCAGGCGCCTACAGGGGCCTGAACCGAGCAGACCCAGACGCGGGCACCACGTTCGCGTGGACCACACGTGCGCTCGGGCCCACCACGGGCTGGATCAACGGATGGGCGATCTTCCTCGCCGACGTGCTCGTGATGGCCTCGCTCGCGCAGATTGCGGGTATCTACACCTTCAAGCTCTTCGACTGGAACTCCGCCGCCGAATCCACCGGAGCGATCGTCGCGGCAGCGGTGATTTGGATCGCCGTGATGACCTGGATCTGCTACCGCGGGATCGAGCTCTCCGCCCGCATCCAGCAGGTCCTGTTGTCGGCCGAGATCGCGATCCTTGGGGTGTTCGCAGTCGTGACCTTCATAAAGGTCTACGCCAACCACCCCGCCGGCTCGATCGAGCCGGCGCTTGCGTGGTTCAACCCGTTCGCGCTGAACTTCGGGGCGCTCATCGACGGAGTGCTGCTCGGGTTGTTCATCTACTGGGGGTGGGACTCCGGGGTTGCGGTGAACGAGGAGTCAGAAGACCCCAACGAGGGTCCGGGGAGGGCCGCGGTGATGTCCACGATCCTGCTCGTCCTCATCTATGTGATCGTCTCCTCCGCCGGCCAGGCGTGGGGCGGGACAGCGCTACTCACCAACGAAGCCAACCAATCTGACGTGCTGAGCGTGCTCGGCACGGGTGTGTTCGGCAAACCGTGGGACAAGCTGCTCATCATCGCGGTGCTCACCTCCGCGTCGGCCTCCACACAGACCACGATCCTCCCCACGGCCCGCACCACGCTGTCGATGGCCTGGTGGAAATCGATCCCCAAAGCGTTCGGGAATGTCCACGAGCGCTACCTCACCCCCAGCTTCTCCACGCTGCTGATGGGAGGGGTGTCGATCCTCTGGACGGTCATCATCCTCAACGTCTCCGAAAGCGCGCTCTCCGACTCCATCACCGCGATCGGCTTCCCGATCTGCTTCTACTACGGCTTCACCGGCATCGCCTGCGCGGTGTACTACCGCCACGAGCTGAAAAACAGCGTGCGCGATTTCCTCCTGCTCGGTCTCGCCCCGCTGCTCGGCGGGCTGATGCTGTTCGGAGTGTTCATCAAGGCGATGATCGCCTACGGTCACGCCGCTGAAGTCGAATCCAAACCGATCCTCGGCATCACCCTTCCGATCTGGATGGGCATCGGCGGCCTCCTGATCGGTGTGGTCTTGATGCTCGTCTCGCGACCGTTCTTCCGCGAGTTCTTCTCACGCAAGCTTGAAACGGTGAAGCCGGGGTTGTTCGAGGAGCCCGTGGAGCACGCGCCGGCTCGGTTCTAGGCGCCGGGCGCTGCGCTTTCGAGCCCATATTTCGCAAGCTCTGTCCCACTTCCGGCGACCTGTCGGATTAGTGGGAGATGCCCCTTACAATCCAACCCATGACCACCAAGGAACAACTGCACAAGCTCGTGGACGAGCTGAGCGAGTCGGAGGCCGATGAGACCCTGCGGTTCGTGGTTGCCAGGCACGAGAATCCGAGCACCGCGCTCGGCCAGGCCATCGCAGCGGGCTACGAACGCCTTCCGCAGACCGCCGAGGAAGACGCATGGGCCCGAGCAAACGCCCGCGACGCCGTCCGCGAAGAGCGGTGGTAGCTCGGGGAGACGTGTGCTGGTTGGAACTGGCCGAGGAGGGCCGCCGTCCGGTATGCGTAATCACGCGCGACGAGGCGATCCCTGCACTAAGAAACGTCGTAGTAGCCCTCGTCACCAAAACAGTCCGCGACATCCCCAGCGAGGTACGGCTCGCGCCCGACGATGGCATGCCGGAAGAGTGTGCCGTGAGCCTCGACAACCTTCGCACCGTGCCACGCGCCTTGCTCGCGGAACGAATCACCACGCTGGCACCGAACCGGGTCAGCGAGCTCTGCTCGGCACTCTCGGCCGCCTCCGGCTGCTGAGTTCTTTACCCCGCACCTCGATCGCCTCGTGGACCGCCGCTCCGCGCTCGGTACCCGTTTGGGGATGGGCTATCGCGTGGTGATGCTCCTAGCGGCTATTGCGGTGTCAGCAACCGTGCGAGCCGCGTGTGCTGGTCGCTGTCCGCGCCTAGGAGCACGTTAATCCAGTGCAGCACCGTTCCGCCATCGACCTTCGTCCCCCAACTCACGATCTCTTCGATGTCCACCCAGTCCTTGGGCCGGTCGAAAATCGCCTTGCACACGATCAGGTGCTCGGGCGAGAGGATCGGTATGCGCACGGGGCCGAAGTCGACCTCGCGCGAACTCAACGCCATCTCCCGGTGCAGCTCGAGCGTGGCGAAGAAAAGGTCGAGGTAGGACCCGTCCCAGTCGAGCCTGGCCTGGCCTTCGCGCTCGATCAGGGCTCGCTCAGACGGCGAGACACTCACGCCGATATGCAACAGAGCCCCGAGCACCGGCTCAGCTTCCTCCGGCGAGAGCGTGATGTTCAGATCGATGTCAGTGGTGGCACGCGGGCTTCGATACCAGGCCAGCGCTACCGCTCCGCCGAACTGGTGCGGGACACGCATCGAGTCGAGCATCTCGTGGACCCTCACGATCCGCGAACTGAGACCGTCGAGCCTGCCGGCGCCGCTCACGCTCACTACGCGACGGCCACGCCGGAGCGCTGCTCGGCAAGGTGAGACAGCGAGGGGAACGCGAGCGGCTCGAACGGCCGGGGCGGCTGACTCGCCCGTACCATGTCGGCGAAGCTGAGCAGTTCCATCAGAGCCACACCTGGATCAGCCCGCGCGACCGCAGCCGACGGCTTCCCGAGAGCGCTCGCCATATTCCGCGAGCCCGCCAGGAAGCGATCACGGGCGCGACTCGCGCCGGACGTCGCAACTAGGACGCGCGCCCCCGCGCGCCGACCCGAGCGGATCACGGCCTCGGCGTCGAACGGTCGTTGTGCCCGCTTTGCAGCCGCCGCCATGATGTCGTCGGTTAGGACACCGAAGCCGGCGAGGGTACGCGCACGTGGCCCGTTCGCCGTGTGAAGCGACTCCCGGATCTCGAACCGCCCGCCGCGACGGGCGACGACGTATGCCATACCCACTAGATTACCACTAGGTCTACCCACTAGTAGGGGAAGGACCGTTGTAGGAGTGGTCAGCGCTCTCCCGCGCCGCGCCACCACAGCCACACGTACCAGACGACCACCGCGATCAGCACTCCCAGCGGGAGCACTAGTGTGAGCGCAGAGGCAGCTGAGAGCGAGGATGCGAGGACAGTTGTGGCTGCTTGGGGCATGGCTCAGCTCCTTGCCAGTGCCGGCTCGCTTGGGGTGAGCCAGCGGTGGAAGTGGACGAACAGGAGGATTACGAAGGTGATCGAGCCTGGCACCCACATCACGCCTGCTGCGATCTGTTGGTCGGCGAGCGCCGAGAGGCCGCCCGGGCGTGCCGTCTCGTGAACGTAGGGTGCGTACAACGCGTGCGGCTCGAGCGCGAGCACGATCGCCAGCAACCACATGACCACCATCGCGCCTACCACGTACACCATGCGCCACGGCTCGCTGAGCGGAGAGTGCAGCGGCGGCGAGTCGATCACCTGCTTCCAGAACATGAGCGCCGTGGCGAAGAACAGCGTGTGCTCGACCGCGTGCAGCGCTTCGGATTCGAGCGTCGCGTCGAACAGGGTGGGGACATGCCAGAGGAGCACGACCCCACAGAACAGGATGAAGGTGGGGAGCGGCGCCCCGAGCCAAGCCCCAAGGCGCCGCAGTGGGGTGAGGCGCCCGCGCGCGAGCGAGCGGCCAAGAGACTGACGCACCGGGAGAGGGAGCACGCGCCATAGGCGCACCCACGGGCGCGCGAGCACGATCAAAGGCGGAGCCACCACGAGCAGCAGCACGTGCTGGGTCATGTGCGCCCAGAACAGCCGCTCGCTCAAGGCGTCGAGCGGCGAGGCCAAGGCGACGAGCACGACGACTATCCCCGCGTAGAAATAGAGGTGGCGACAGCGGCGCTCGGTGCGTGTGCGCGCCGGGCCGACCGTGTGGCGGTTGCTCCACCAGTAGAGGGCCGCGAAGAAGAGCGCGAGGATAACCGGCGGGTCGAGCGACCAGCTTCCCCAGCTCACCGCGTCGGCGACGGTCAACGCGTGCGCGAGAGCGAGCGCTAGAGCAGGTACAGGGTGACCCATGTGATCACGCCGATCGCTGCCAGGAAGCACCAGTAGAACACAGCCGCATCGAGCCCGGGCGCGATCAGCTTGTCGGCCTCGGCGATGTCCCCCTCGCTCGCTGCGGGCGCGCGGCGGGCGCGCAACTCCGTGGCGACCTGGGTCTCCAGCCAGTACATGGTCCCCAGCACCGCCACCGCATACAGCCCGGTCCATGCGCAGAACACGCTTGCGTACCCCCCGTCGGTGGGGCCGAAGTGTTGGGTGGTGTACTCCAGGCACTGGGCCAACACCGCCGCCAGCCCCAGGATGACTGCTGCCGCTGCGTACGAGACCCACGAGCGTCCATGCGAGCGCATTCGCCTACCCGCGAGCACGGCGGAGACCGCACTCAACGCTACGCACGCGACAATCACCCATCCATATCCCTGCTCGGGTTTGACGTGCGCAGGCTTGAACATGTGACTCTCGTTCAACGACCGCAGATAGAAGTAGGCGAACAGGTAGGCGAGGAAGAAGAAGGTCGTCGCACCCGCCATCAACCGTCCCGCCAAGTAGAGCGACCGCGCGCCGATCTCCGGTGGCTCGGGCGGGATCGCCACTTCGGGGCGAACACCGGGGACGCCCGGGTTCAGAGGTACGCCTGCGCCGGAGCTCTCCATCTCAACCTCCCGCCGGCACCGCGCCCGGCGCTCCACGCGGCG
Organism: uncultured Solirubrobacterales bacterium; assembly: GCA_963702905.1. GTDB lineage: Bacteria > Actinomycetota > Thermoleophilia > Solirubrobacterales > Solirubrobacteraceae > Palsa-744. Next base: position 1,525,372 of record OY969769.1, on the reverse strand, counting down.
GCGGCAGTGGTGTGCCGTATTCGTAGGGGTCGTGGTCGATCGTGGGGATCACGTCGAAGTTGTTCACCGGCACCGGGGTCGGCAGTTGCCACTCCAGCGACTTTGAGCTCCACGGGTTCGCCTCGGCGGGCTCACGCACGATTATCAGCGAGTGGATCACGTTTGCGATGAACACCAACATCGACAGACCGATCACGAACGCGGAGATCGACACCCATACGTTCAGCCCTTGCAGGTCTGGGTTGTAGGCGGATACCCGCCGTGGCATACCCTTCATGCCAAGCACGAACAGCGGCATGAACGTCGAGTTGAAGGCGATGAAGAGCGACCAGAAGTGAAGCTTTGCGAGCTTCTCGTTCAGCTTCATCCCGAACATCTTCGGCGCCCAGTAATAGATCGCCGCGAAGAAGGTGAAGATCAGCCCACCCATGATCGTGTAATGAAAATGCGCCATAACGAAGAAGCTGCCGTGAGTGTCGGTGTCGCTCGGCGTGTCAGAGAGGAATACCCCCGAGAGCCCGCCGATCAGGAAGTTGAACGTCCACCCAATGCAGAACAGCATCGGCACGGTGAAGCGCGCACGAGCCTTCCACAGTGTGCCCATCACACAGAGGAAGATGAATCCGGTCGGGATCGAGATAATCTCCGTCGAGAGCATGTAGAAGGGCCGCAAGGCGGCGTTAATGCCGCTCACGAACAGGTGGTGCTGCCACACGAAGAAGCTCAGGAGTGTCACTCCCAGCATCCCTGAGATCGCCAGGCGGTAACCCCACAGTGGCTTGCGCGTGAACACCGGCAGGAGCTCCAGCACGATGCCGAAGCCGGGGAGCGCGAGGATGTACACCTCGGGGTGGCCGAAGAACCAGAACAGGTTCTCGAACAGGTAGGGGCTACCGCCGGAGCTCGCGATGAAGAAGCCGGTGTTGATCGTGCGGTCGAAGGCTGCCATCAGCAGCGCCCCGATCAGCATCGGCGCGGAGAGCACCATCAGCACCGCGGTCGCGAGCACCGACCACACGAAGATAGGCAGCCGCGACCACGTCATCCCCGGGGCGCGGTGGGCCACGATCGTGGCGATCATGTTCAACCCGAGCAGCGTCATCGAGAGGCCCACGAGCGCGAAGAAGCAGATGTAGGAGTCCATCCCCATCACCGCCTGTTCGTTGAGCGGCTCGTACCCCGTCCATCCGGTGGGGAACCCGCCGAAGAAGATCGTGGAGGTGAGGATGAACCCCGCCGCCATCAAAAGCCAGAAGGTGAGCGCCTCGATGCGCGGGAACGCCATCCTGCGAGCGCCGATCATGATCGGAACGAAGTAGTTGGCGAACGGGCCGAGGATGGCCGAGCTCATCATTCCCATCATCATCGCCCCGTGCATCCCCACCAGCGAGAGGTACTGGTTGGGGCCGATCGTCGCCGGCGTCGGGTGCAGCAACTCGGTGCGAATCAGCATCGCGTTGAGCCCGGCGACGAAGAAGAACACGCCGATCCCCACGAGGTACTGGATGCCGACGACCTTGTGGTCGGTGCAGAGACCGAAGTAGCGTCCGATCCCCTCGTCCTCCTTCTCGCGCAGGGACGCCGGCTTGCCGAGCATGCGCGACACCGGGTAGTTCGCGAAGCCGAGCCCCACCAAGAAGCCGATCACGCCGCCGAGGTAGGCGAGCATCAGCGCGACGTCGTTCTCGTCGGTTTCGGTTTGGAATTCGAAGCTCGCGCTTTTTATCTGGTGGCCAATGAACCAGCCGACGTAGTACCCCGCCACGCCGAGGATAACCGCGGTTAGCAGGTTGAAACCGACCAGCCTGCGCCACAGGGGACGCCGTGCGGGGGTTGGGGCAAGCGCCTCTGCGGTACTCATCCGCCTCTCCTCGCCGGTTCGGGGACGTATTTGGTGTTGTAGGGCGGCAGGTACTTCTTGCCGCCCGCGAACCGCTTCTGCTGTTCTGCGATCCATGCCTGGAACACGGCTGGGCGCACGACGCGGCCGTGATCGAACATGTAGCCGTGCCAGATGCCGCACAGCTCGGCGCACCGCACTTCAAAGGTCTGGAGCTTTGTGGGCTTGACGAACACGATGTTGTCCACATTGGGGTTGGCGTCCGCCTTCACCCCCAGCTGGTAGGCCCAGAAAGAGTGGATCACGTCAAGCGAGGTGACGTGAAGTTCGATCGTCTGACTCACGGGCAGCACGAGATGGGTCGTCTCGACACCGCCGTAGGTGGGGAAGCGATATGTGAACGCCCACTCCTGCGCGATCACCTGCACCGGCAGCTTCTTCCCGCTCGCGGGCCACGCCGCCGAGGCTCCCTGACCCGCTCCCGCTCCGTCTTCCACCAAGCGCACCGTCCCGTACACGGCAAGCAAGAGCACGAGCAGCGAGGTGACCACGATCCAGGTCGTCTGGATGCGCAGGTCGCCGCGGATCGCCGGGCCTTCGAGGGCAGCGCCCTTGGGCTGGCGGAAGTAGACGATCGCGTAGATCAGGTAGATCAGCACGAGCAGCAGCACAGGCGTTGCCATGCCGATCAGCACGGTGTTGTCGGTGACGTGGCCCGACGCCTGTGCAGAGCCGTTGCCAGGTGGCATGATCGGCCCTACGAACAGCACCACCAGCGGCGTGACGATCAGTGAGGCGACGATCCAGATCGTCCCGAAGCGCCGCGCGTGGTTCGGTTCGTGTCCGCCGTGCGCTGGTTCGGTCGCCATCGCTAGGCGATCTCCACTGGCGGATGAGCGGAGCGGGTCATCGCTACGTGACTTCCAGGAACCCGTCCATGTAGCCGAGCGTCTGCATCGGTCCGCCGTTGCCGTCGATCCAGCCCGCCGCGCACGGCACGAAGCACTGCCAGCGGTAGCGGCCCTTCTTGCCGGTGCGGAAGGTGAAGGTGATCGTGCGGTGCGCCTGCGCGAGCGTGCACGGCGCGAATTCGCACTGGTTCTTTGCTTCTTCCGGCACGCCCGGCAGCGGGATGAAGACGCCCAGCTGGGGCACGGCGAACGTGTGCGACGCTTCTTCGGGATCGATCGCATCGACCGGCTTGCCGTCCACGGTCTCCTTGCCGTCGAGCGTGCCCTGCACCTGCGAGAGGAACGGGTTGCGCAGCCCGCTGTCGCCGTCGTACTGCAGCACCGTCACGTGCACTACCGAGTTCGCGGGTACCTTGAACACGGTGGAGTGAACCCACTTGCCTTTTTCCTTGACCAGATAGGACACCCAGTCGGGATTGCTCGGGCTGTACTTCGGCCCGATCGCCGCCACCGTTTGCAGCGTGAGCTGCGTCCCGCTCACGCCCGCCACCGGGCGCGTGCTCACGGCGGTGACCGTCTTGGGGAAGCTCGTCGCCCAGCTCGGCGACGTAGAGGACGATCAGGACGCCGACTATCACGACCCCGATCCCGATGCCCAGCAGCTTCTTGGCGAGAACGCTCAACGCGGACTGCTCCCTTTTAGGCTGGCTTTATGTACTGACCATAGGACGTCAGCGCGCCTCTATCAATCCCGATGTAGCGGGGAGTACCCGTTTTGGGGAATGGGCTAATCGCGTGGCGCGGTTCCCCTGTTGTCAGGACTAAGGTTTCTTGCATATAGTGTCTGATTTATAGGGGCTCAGATGATATAATGATTGATATATGAATCATAATACTGAAAACTCCCCGCCGCGTGCGGTGCCCCCGTCGATTCGTCGGGCGCTCGCCGGCGTGACGGAAAGCGTCTCGCACTGGCGAAAGCTCCGAGGCCTGACGCAGGCCCAGTTGGCCGACCGTGCCGGGGTGTCACGCAACACACTCGCCCGCTTGGAGAGAGGGGACGGAGGCGTCAGCCTGGAGAACCTACTTCGGGTTCTACGCGCGCTCGGGATCCTGGACATCCTGCCCAAGGCCCTGGATCCCTACGAGAGCGACATCGGGCGGTTGCGAGCGAGTGAGCAACTTCCCCAGCGCGTTCGACCGCGCAGCCTAATAGGCCGTGACGATGACTGACACCGAGATCGAAGTGGTCGTCCAGATCGGAGGCGAGGATGTCCTCGCCGGCCGACTCTGGTCACACCGCCGGCGCGGCATGGAGTCGGCCACGTTCAGTTACGAGACGGAGTACCTCTCGCGCGAGGGCGCCTACGAGCTGGATCCGATGCTGCCGCTGTCCTCGGGAGCACTGCAAACACCAGCCACAAGACAGATCTTCGGAGCCTTCTCAGATTGTGCGCCAGACCGTTGGGGCCGCCGGCTCATCCAGCGGGCCGAGCGACACCGCGTCAGCAAGAAGGGAGGCGCAGAGCGAGGGTTCGGCGAGATCGACTACCTGCTCGGCGTGCGCGACGACTTGCGTCAGGGCGCGCTGCGTTTCCGCCCTCCCGGAGTAGCGACATATGTGGCCGACGAGAGCGCCGGCGTTCCACATTTGATCGAGCTGCCGAGATTGCTCGAAGCGGCCGATCGGCTCGACCGCGACGACGCAAGCGACTCAGACCTGTGGACGCTGCTGCGAGGCGGTAGCTCGCTCGGCGGCGCTCGACCAAAGGCCCATGTGCTGGATCGAGCTGGCCGCGTGGCGATCGCCAAGTTCCCGCGTCCCACAAGCGACGAATGGGACGTGATCCGCTGGGAGGCGGTCGCCCTGTCGCTGGCGGGCGACGCGGGCATCTCGGTCCCCCGCTGGACGCAACACAAGGTGGACGGGAAGGCCGTGCTGATCGTTGATCGCTTCGACCGTCATGACGGTCGGCGAATCGGCTACGTGAGCGCGATGACGATGCTCGAGGCAGGTGATGGCGATCAGAGCAGCTATCTCGACATAGCCGAGGTCATCGAGCGCCACTCCCCGAGCGCCGCGCAAGACCTGCGGGAACTTTGGCGGCGGATCGCATTCTCGATCCTGATCAGCAACACCGACGACCATCTGCGCAACCACGGCTTCTTGCGCAACAGCACGGCCGGATGGTCGCTGTCTCCGGCGTTCGACCTCAACCCAGATCCGGCAGCCGGGCCGAAGCACCTGAGCACCGCTATCGACTACGACAGCACCGCGGCGAGCCTTGAAGCGCTGATGCGGGTCGCACCGTACTTCCGCCTAACTGCCGACGAAGCCCACACGACACTCCGCGATGTCACAGATGCCACAAGCCGATGGCGCACGGTCGCGCGGGAACTGGGGCTAGATCGCGCCGCTGTCGAGCGAATGATGAACGCGTTCGAACACGATCAGGCCGAGGCGGCACGGGCGATCGTGGCTTGAATCGCCTCGCCTCGCTCAGTTAGCGCCCAGGCGTTGGGCTCACCCTTGGCGTGGCCTTCGCCGCGGTTCTCGATCAGCTCACAGCTCTGCAAGCGTCTGAGCAGACGCGATGTTTGGCCCTCGTCGGCTATGCCCGCCCGGTCGGCTATGTGTCGGTTGGACGCCCCGGGGTCGGAGGCGATCGTCGCCATGACTAGCGCCGTGCGGTAGGTGAAGCGGATCGGCAAGCCCTTGAAGGGATCGGCGCCGGGGCGCGGCTTGGGAGGTGTGCTTGTGGGCGCCTTGTGCGCAAGCTCCTTACCGGCGGCCTTCGGTCCCAGGTAGGGGTGGACGATCATCGCCATCAACGGGGCCGTCAACTCGACGAGCAGACGCGTGGCGCCCCTGGGCGACCCTCCGCACAAGCGCGATCCCCCCACCACGACGGGACGGGAAGCGAGCAGACGCTCGTGGATCACCGACAGGGCGCCACCGACGACACCCTGCGCTGTGAGCGGCGGCGGCTTGCTACCCGCAGGGGATGACGCGCGGCCCTCGTCGACCGCCGCCGCCAGCGCCTCCAACACCTGACGGCGACGTTCCAGCACCGCCGGCCCGGTCCGCACCGTCTCCACCACGAGCAGACGCGCGACATCGGGCTCTGAGTCGAGATACTCCAACAGCAGCGTGAGCGAGCCGCGTACCCGCTCCGCCCAGGGACCCTCACCAGCGTATGCAGGCGTCATGATCGCGGAGATCCGTTCGATGTGCGCGTCGAAGGCCGCGAGCAAGCACGCTTCGCGGTCGGCGAAGATCTCATAGAACGTGCGGCGCGACACGCCGGCCTGCTCACAGACGCGTCCCACGGTGGCAGCGTCCAGTCCGCTCTCCCCCACGATTTCGGTAATCGCGAGCAACAGCCGTCGGCGTTGCATCTCGGTGACATGGCCTCCCTGCCTGGAGGCTCGCGGCGGTGGAGCCACATAGGTACTCGTGCGTGCGCTCATCGCTGGGCCTGCCCATTGGCGTTGGCGCTCATGGCTTGCTCGAGCTCCAACCCGGCCTCTGTGAGTGTCCAGGCGTTGCGTTTGCCCTTCCCGGGCGTGGACTCGGTGTTTTGGGTGAGTCCCAATCGTTGTAGACGCGCGAGCAGCTTTGAGATCTGTCCTTGATCCGTGATCCCCGCCGCCCGCCCGATCTGACTGTTGGTGGACTGCGGATTGTTCGCGATGAACTGGAGCACACGAACGGTGCGGTAGGTCAAACGCATCGGTAGCTCACCCAGCGGGTTGGTGCGAGCGTTTTGCCCGGAGTCCTTTGGTGGCAGCGGCTGGGAGCGGGCTAGTTCTTGGTTGGCGGCTGAGCGTCCGAGATACGGCAGCACGATCATGCTCATCAGTGGGTTGGTGAGGGTTACGAACGGTTCGTTTGTGTGTTCGAGCATTCGTTTGTGGATGACGGCGAACACCCCGCCAAGGACACCTTCCGCTGTGATCGGGGTGAGTTGCGGGTTGGCGCCCTTCTCCGAGCCAGCATCTATGACGGGGAGAACCTGGTCCATGATCCGCGAGCGGTGAGCTATCGCCACGGGACCACCGGCGAGTGACTCGACGATCAACACGCGGCCGATGACGGGCTCTTGGTCGAGGAACCCGAGTAGCGCGGTCAAAGCCGCTCTGATCCGCTCCCGCCACGACCCCGCCGCCTCATACGCCGGCGCCACATGGTTCGTGGCGCGAACGATCGAGTCATCCAACGCCGCGAGAAAACACTCTTTGCAGTCTGCGAAAATCTCATAGAACGTGCGACGCGACACGCCCGCACGGCCCACCACCAGCGCTGTTGTGATGTTCGCAGCACCGCGCTCGCAGGCGACCTCGCTCATCGCCGCCACCAGCCGGGCGCGCTGAATACCAGCAACACGCTCCCGCACCACGCCGTTCCCGCCCGGCGGGGTCAATCGGCGATGGATCTGCTTGTCACTTGGCGCTCTTGCCTGCACGACTCGCCTTCTTTACGGGCTTCTCGGAGCACGACGCTCACTTCGGGGTACTCCGCGCCACCGTGGCTCGGGAGCGGAAGTGAAACCGGGCCTGTCGATGACGGCCAGCCGCACAGACAACGGTCGGCTCCGGGTAGCGCTCATCGTCCAATCCTCCCCTGGTTGGTGGTCGTTTGTGACCGCGTGACCGAAGCCTTCTTTACGCACTTGCCGCGCCTACGCACATGACCCTTTTTGCAATGCTTGGGCACGGGCTTGTGCTTGACCGCCGGTTTCTTACCAACGCACTTACCACCCACAGACACCAGGCCTTTCCCGCACACCACTTCCCTCGGGGCGACGTTCCCGGGACCAGAAAAGAATCCGCTGGGGGGCCGCAACACTTCCACAAGCGGCGCAGCCGCTTCGCCCTGACACTGGTCGGCCAACGCGTCACACGGCGGCGCCCCGGGCCCCGGTTCCGGGAACCCGCCACCAACCCGCAGATCGTAAACATCGGTCGTTTTCTCGAAATCCTGCGCGACAAGTTTCGCCTTCGTCACGACGAACACATCATCACCAGTCGAAGACATATCAGCAAACCGCGTGAAATCCTTAGCCGATTCCTCCCCAGCCGCCAACAAATACACCCGGCCGGCCTCCCACTCATACACATTGTGAGTATGCGCATTCGCGCCCGGCGCCAGCACATCCGGCATCGTAAACACCACCCGTCGCCCATCATCGCTGATCGAGCGCACACGATGCTGAACCTCGTTTGAAGGTATTCCACTATTCACGTACGGTGGGTTGATCGTGATCGGTTCAGTGTTACCGTCCCCCAGCGACGGCAGACCGTCGGGCCGGCAGGACACGCACGTCGCCTCCCCGTTTTCCGCCGAATACACGTAAGCCTCGGTAACTCCCTTACTGTCATAGCCCGTCACGTTCGCCTTCGACACGAACAACAAATGCTTACCATCAGGCGTCGCATCAGCCACCCAGTGATTGAAATCGGAGGACCAGTCCGACCCGCTTAGCCGGGTTTCCATGTCGGTATTGGCGACTGAACCAACATAGGAGAGGACACCCGCATGGCTCAGATACACATTGAAGGTGCTCCCCTGGAAGTTCTGCGCTTCGGTCTTTCCCTTGCCGGCCACCAACTGTCCACGCGCCGCGAAATACACGTAGGAACCATCGTCGGACACATCGAACAAGCCGGGCACACTCGCCCCCTGCGCGTCCGCCGTGTTCGTGTCCGCCGACAGATCCGTGAGCGTCTGCGTAACAGTGTCGTAATCGTAAAGATCGCAACCCGGGCTAAACGCTAGCGCTCCACCGCTGCTACAGCTACTCACGCCGGTGCTCGTCCCATTAGTCGCGAGGCCGTAGTTGGCGAGGAAGAATACATGCGAACCGTCAGCCGACGCCGTCGCATAAACCGCACCCCCATCAACGACTGCGGTGTGAGATTGCGACGCATCGACCGTGCTCGTCCCATTTTCCCGCACGAACACCGCTTGGTGAGCTTTGTCTCCGCCTACACGACTGATCGCGGTAAAGAACACCTTCGACCCGTCCCGCGACAGCGACTCCCACGTCGTCTCGGTACCGCCCAGATGGTTGCCGTAGCCTGCACGGGCTTCACCCGACACGCTTTCGTGACCCGGCGCAGCTCCGTCAGGAGTGACACCGGCCAACCGCAATGTGCCTTGCACCCACTCGTACAATGCTGATCCGTTCACCGGCGCTTCTTCCAGCAGCCTATTGCCCGTTTCAAACAGAACGTGTTCGCAATCGGCGCTCGCCCAATCCACCTTATAGTTTCCTCGGCCCTGGTTCAGTGGCACCGGCGCACTCAACAACGTGTACGACCCGTCCGCACTACGCCGATAAAGATTTGCGATCCCTTCCGCAACAGCCACAGACGGCGTGTCGGCAGTCAAGGGCTCCAAGCTTTCGACGATCTCACACGACAGGTCCCCAGACGCATACAACACATATCCTGTCGCATCCCCCCCAACTCCAGTAAGAACATCAGGGATAAGCGTCGGAGGCGTCAACTGAGTGGACAGCCAGCCCGACCCGCCACGCCGACCCAAATAGTCAACATTGCCGCCGGCGCTCGCGTCGGCCGCCCCATTCAGCAACGGGTAGATGATGCTGCCGCCGTCATCCGAAGCCTGAAATTCAATGTTGCGTTCCAGCGGTTGGTCGACCGTGCCAACTGGACGCTTATCATTCGGTGTCACCTGCTCCGCCGCACGCCCGTCAGGCAAACCGTAGCGATCGAGCGTACTGAACTCACGGTCAGGACCAGTAGCGGTACCAGACGAATTCGTCGCGACCAAACGGAAATGGTAGACAGTCCCGCTCTTTAGGCCCTCGAGCGTCTCTGTCACCTTCACCGGGGCGCCACCCCCACCCACCGGCCCATCCACCACCGGCGCCCGATTACCATAGCCAGTGTCGGTGCCCCACTCAAAATGGTAGGCCGTACCGTCATTGGCAGGATTGACAAAACCCGTCAACTCAACCGACGTTTCCCCAAGTTCTTCGATATCGGTGCCAGACACCAACGGCGGACCCGGTTCCGTAACGAAAGATTCGCTACCCGACACAGCCACCGTACCAGTACTCGCTACCAGCCGCGCCAGATAGTGCGAGCTCGGAACCAGACCAGTGACCGTCTGCTCCACAGTGCAAACCGGCGGACTATTCACCGGACACGTATCCGGCGGCCCCGATCCAGACCCATCACCCACATCCACCTCTTCAACAGGAAACGACGACCACACTTCTGTCCCTTCCAGCGAGTATTCGAAATGATAGGTGGTGTCAAAACCTTTGCCTTCCACCAACACCGGCGGCGTCACAGTACCGTGCAAAGTGGCAGAACCCATCCCGACACCGCTCGCCGCGCTCACGGACACCACGGGCGCGGGCGGCAGACCAAACACGTCCACCAACCCCAAGTTGCTATTCGCAAAATAGAAGCGGCCCGACGTACCGGCCGCCAAGCCCCCTTCGGACGCCGTAAGCCCGCCTTCGCCTTCGGGAGCCCGCCCCAGCAACACCCCGTTACTATCGAATTCGTAGAACTTCACGGCGCCGATGCCTTCCCGCTTGGCCACCAGCACGTGCTGACTCAAAGGATCTACGGCGACATCAAAGGGATCCACCGCCAGAGGGTTGCCGCTATCCTGCGTCAAATATTCCGGTGCAAATTCGGTTGCAACAACCTCACCCGGCCCCGGGAACATAAACTTGTACACGCGAGCTGGCCCGTACACTTCAAAATTGCCAGAATTACCCACGGCGTATAGCGCTCCACTTTGATCAACCCCTACGCTGGCGGGGGGTTCTCCTCTAGTGAACTCGCCAAGCCTTAGCTTTGGATGCCCGTCAACCGTCTTTGGCCCTTCGCCCCCAGTCTTACATGTGTCGCCCCTACTCACGACGCAATACTCGAGCCCTTCGGTGCCGTTACTATAGGTTTCCACACTAACGACAGACGACGGACTGCCGCCGGACATACCGATCTTGGTCGCCGTCATTTCGGCTACGTCGGTCCGGGCAAGCGGACCACCGTCAAATGTGACGCTATACGGCGCCGAGCCAGTGACGTTGCCCGGCCCGCCGGTCACGCTCACAGATCCACCACCGGCATTGATCGCCGGCAAAGCATTGAGCGCCTTTTCGACGCTTTCAGGACCACCAACTGTTTCTTCGGCTCCGTCGGCGGGCGCATCAAACGCCAGTTCGCCTGTCGTGCTTGATTTGAACGTTAGCTTGAACTTGCCGGCCCCGGCCCTGACCAGCACCTTCTGGATCTCATTCGCTTGATCCGGTCCGCTCGCAACCACATCCCAACCCAACGACCCGCCGAACGTTACACCCGTGACCTCGCCAGAACCATTCGATACCGGTATGAACTCTTCAATACGATGCGCGTTACTATTGTCGTCAGGAACATAAAGATGACCGGTAGGACCAAGTGCTGGGAAACTATCGAAGACAGCGTTTAGTTGCCCACCGCCATTGCCTTCTGTTCCAAGCTGGCACCCTGTAGCTGTCGTGCAGAACTGTAGTTCTTCTTTCGGACCACTGGCGTTTACGTGCCATCCAAAGGCACCCTCGAACATGCCCATAGCCGAATATACGCTGACACGATCGTTGCTCATTTCGGTGTTGTTCGTCATATCCGTCACATAGATGTTCCCGCCTTTCTCGTCTATTGTCACTCCGTCGGGGCGGTTGAGCGAGCCAGCCGCATAGCTCTCCTGGCACGCCTCGGCTGTGGCTTCGGCCCTGTTGCAAGTCGGTCCTGCCTTGCAAACATCACCCGATCCCGCTTGACACACCTCATACCCACCGCCGTGAGCAGAGTTTATGATTGTCGCGGTATGGGTGACACCGCCGGTCAGGTCAGTCGAATCGGTCGTTATCACTCCAATCTGGTGGCCCGCGCCACGTTTAGTGTGGAAGACGTCGTTGTGCCCCAGAACACCGTTGTATTCGATGCTAAGACCAGCGATCGCGTCAGGGCCCGTGACTGTGACATTGCCGGCACCGACTGCGGGAAGCGCCTCAATGGCGGTTGCTAGTTCGCCGGCCGTCGCGTCATGCGGTAGAGGACCGGTCGTCTCTGTAGCCCTAAATTCTGTGGGCGTGGCTGTGATCGTTGCGCCGGCCGAGAGCACTAGCGATTCGGTGCCAACCGCCGTAATAGTGGTACCTTCAGGAAAGGCGCCTCTGACTACGTCACCGACGTGGAAAGCGCTAGTTGGAGCGTACACGTGATTGATCACGTTCGACCCTTCGCTGACGCCGGCATACGTTCCACGCGTGACCGCAACCGTGAATGTGCCGGCGGTCGCATCAACAGTAAGGCTCTGCCGCTCGTTCGCACCCGTGTTATCAGGACCCGACGCCACCACGTCATAACCAAAAGCACGAACGAATGTGCCTGTGGCGGAGAACTCGTCGATGCGGTTGTTAGCGCTGTCCACCACGTAAACGTCGCCCACACTCACGCCACCCGCACCGGTGGTGTTAACCGCCACACCACGGGGCTCATCAACCAGACCGCCACCTTCCCCAGCAGGCGCACCAAAAGTACCGACAAGGGCCTTACTGCCCTGCGACGCTGGGGCTAGGAAGAGTAGCGCGACGGTCGCAGAGAGCAGTGACAGAAGCGCCCAGATGTGGTTTTGTGAAATCCGGCTCACCTCTTAGGCCCCCGTCCCTTTGGTTTCTTTGTCTTGTGTTTTGTGCATCCTGTGATGGTGATGGGGGTGGTTTGGTGGATGACGAGGCCGTTTTGTGCTGTGAACGTGGTCGGCATCCCGAGTGTGCCGGGGACGTTCTTGTGCGTGATCCTGGTGATCGTGTGCTTGTGCCCGTGCGATCTGATGGTTGTCTTCTTGCGCAGGGTGATGGTGTGGGTGATGGAGCACAGGTCGCCGTTCGCGGCGAGCGCGGAGTTGGGTCCTTGTGGGAGGGTGAGTTCGAAGCTGGTGACTGGTTGGTCTGGGACGGTGCGGAATGTGCTGCTGGTGATCCCGGCTTTGCTGATGAAGGTTTCGCCGTGCAGGTCGATCGTGATCCCTTCGCCTTGGAGCACGACGATGAGTTCGGGGAACTTCGCGCCACCGTGGCTCACGAAATAGGCGGGTCCTTGGAGTGGGACCGCGAGGATCGGGGTGATCGCCTTCGCTGTCCCGACCTTTGAACCGGCAGGGCACGCTGCGGGGTTCGCGGTGAACGTGCTGTCAGGACAAGCCTTCTGCAATGTCGTGAGACGGGACGGGAGTTGCTTTGGTAGCGCGACCTTTACCGACCGGATGTTCGCCTGCGTGCCGTAGGGCGCTTTGGGGTAGGAGAGCTTCACGCTGAGCGACGCGCCATTCGCCCTGCTCGTCCTCCCCGACACAGACACATGGAAAGAGGGTTTGAACCCCAGCTTGTCGCACCCACCGACCTGGAAGGGGACCGTCGTAATCGAGGTCGTGTCATCCGCGGTCGAGATAGTGTCCCCACCTGCGCCCATGAGCTGCGCCGTGATCGACATGCGTTCGCAAGACGTCGGAGCGCTGATGAACCCAGGACGGTCGATCACCACCCTGGCAGAGCGGATCGAGAGGGGGATGCCCTTCATGATGTTCGGGATCCCCACCGTCACAGCCGTGATCTGACCCGTGACCGGATCGATGTGCAGCGCAGCCCTCAAAACGACGTTGCCGAGATCGTAGGGGCCGGCAACAGCGGGGACGATCACGACACCACTCAGCGGAGCACCCTGATACGGACCCGCCAAATAAAGCCTCCCACCAACATGAATCGGGCTATTTCCTATCCCGGCTGACGAGTCGATCGCACCCAGCGCAGAGGATGCGGGACAACTAGGGTTGGCCCGCTCGGCTTTCCCGGTCTTGCTTTCGGCTGTGGCGATCTGCGCCTCAGAGCAGCGTCCGACGTTCGCAATGCTCCCCGTCAATCCCGGCGGGAGTGTGAACGAGAGGCCCTTGAGCTCCTGTTCCCCATCCTTACGCGCCACCTTGAATTCAAGCGGAGTATAAGCACCGGCGGTTGTTCCTGTCACCCCCGCACTGAACTCCGGATGGAAGACACGCGCGGCCTTGCTGCTGACACAAGAGCCGCCACCCGGCCCTCCTGTCACTTCAAAAGCTGCTTCTGAGGTCGTGTCGGGGCCGGATTCCGGCGCCGACCACGGCGTGAACCGTGTCTTCGTCATAAACGTCCCGCACGTGTCCGGTGTCGCCAAGGGGGAGCGGTCACCGCCCTTGAAGTTCAGCTTCAAATCGTCGAACGGCAACTGGGGGGTGTCGTCGAAGACGGCTGTCAACTGGCCTGTGACGGGGTCTGGTTCGATCTTCCCTGGGATCTTCGCGACGATCCCCACAAGCGGATCATTGATCACGAGATAACCGGCGAGGAGGTTGTGGAACGGGTTGTCTTCTTGCGCCGCGAGATAGAAGTCGCCATGCAACGGTTCTTCAAGCAACGGGGTCGTCAGTTCGACCGTCCCGACCTTTGACGCTTCGGGACATTCGGGTGGCTTCTTCGTGAACCTGATCCTGTTCGGCTCGGCGAAGGTCGTGCCACGCAAACCTATCTGCGCACTACTACACGTTTGCAATCCGTCCGCCGAGGATGGGTTCAGAGTGACGCCAGCCGGCAACGTCGCGATGACTGTGCGTATCTCGGGTGTCGCGAGCCCTTCGGGTTCCACGAGACCTTCCTGGGGCACTTTCAGCTCGCTGCTGAACGCCGACGGGCTCGCAGCCGTGTGCTGTTCGGGTCCGAACGTGAAGCTCGGGTTCAAATGTAGCTGGTCACAACCCGTCACGGCCGGTGCGGGGAACTGCTGGTGTTCGAACAAGCCTGCGGTCAACCAAGTGTCGAACGTAAGCTTCAAGAAGGGCGGGTCGGCGGCCTGTAGCGCACAATCCTCGGGTAGCGTCACGAACGCTATCTCGCCGGCCCCAGGACCGCAACCTATAGGAGGCGAAATGGTCTGGCAGCGCTGTCCGTCATGACTATGGCTACCGGGGTTCCCCCAAATGCTGAAGAACGCGCCATAGACAGGATTTATCTGTGGCGTGTTAGGGGAGGTGATCGTCGCACCGTAATCTTCGTCGGTGCGGATACTGGCTATCGCGTTGACCTGCAACACACCGTTGGCCGCACTGAAGGTGAACTTTGCTGGATACCCGATCGGCGCTTCCACATTATGGAGAGATTGCGGCAGACCCGATCCACCGAAGTAACTGACGATCGGCTGCGCCATCCCGACCTGGGAGTTCACTGGACAATCGTTGTCCGCGATACCCTCAGGGCACCGCGGCGTCACCGTCGGGTTACCCAAAAAACCCGGTGGGAGATCGACAGCGATCGTCTTGGGATCCCCAGCTGGCATCACTTGTCCACTAGTGGAGATGATCGTATTCGCGAACACGGCACTGGTCCCCAAAGACGGATGAGAACCGGCCTGGGCCGCCGCGCTACCATCGCCGTTATAGGTCGCCGCGGTGAATACCTGCACACCAGGTTTCGCAGGTGTTTCGCTAATCGTGACAGGCTCTTCGAACGTCGCGGGCGACACAGCATCGCCGCCTTCGGCAGTCACCAGGTTTATTTCCGGCGCAACGCTCGCGGAACCTGCAAGCACAGGGATCCTTAGCGCGGGCGAGGCCACACCCTCTTCCACGGGCGCCGACAGACTGCACGTCACAACGCTTTCCCCCGCACCCGTCGGTGCGCAACTCCAACCACCATCCCCGCTCGCCGTCGCGGCGGTGCTAAGACCCGCCGGTAGTATGTCTGTGACGATCAACGGTTCGGAACCCGAGCTCGTCGATTCGCTCACGTTCTGCACATAGACCGCAATCGTGCCTTCGCTTTCCGGCGGCAAATTCGTAGGTCCCGTCACAGCGACCGGCGCCCACGCAACCCCAACACCCGACCCGACAGCCGCCCGAACACACACCCCACTCGCCGCCAAAACGACCAAACACACACACAACACTCGTCTCCCGGCAGCGCTCATCGCGCCACCCCCCCACCGTTGGTGGTCGTTCGCGCCCGTGCGACAGACGCCTTCCTCACACACTTGCCGTGCTTGCGCACCCGACCCTTCTTGCAACGCCTGGACACAGGCTTGTGCTTGGCGACCGGCTTGTTGCCAACACACTTGCCATGCACGGAAGCAAGCCCGTTGCCGCACTGCACGACCGTGGGTGGTGGGTTCCCGGGTCCGCTGAACGCTTCGCTCGCGGGACCCAGCGGTTCCAAGAGGCGCGGCGCAGCTTCGCCCTGACACCGATCCGCCAAGGGGTCGCACCGCGGCGCTCCCGGACCGGGTTCGGGGAATCCGCCGCCAACCCGCAGATCGTAAACATCGAACGCATTATCGAAATCCTGAGCCACCATTTTCTGCTTCGTCACGACAAACACGTCATTGCCGCTCGAGGACATGTCCGCAAAGCGGGTGAAGTCCCTCGCCGATTCTTCCCCGGGCGCCAGAAGATAGACATGACCCGCCTCCCACTCGTAAACGTTACGGCTACGAGTTCTCGCCCCCGGCGCCAACACATCCGGCATCGTAAAGAGCACACGGCGCCCATCGTCGCTCATCGATCGCGCCCGATGCTGCGGCGAATTAATATTCCCCGCTGGTTCGATCGTTATGGGTTCGGTGCTAGCATCACCCACAGACGGCAGGCCGTCGGGACGACAAGACACGCACGTCGTCTCACCGCCCTCGGCTGAGTAAACGTACGCCTCTGTCACGCCTTTACTGTCATAGCCCGTCACGTTCGCCTTCGAAACGAACAGCAAGTGCTTCCCATCAGGCGTCGCATCGGCCACCCACCGAACGAAGCCCGTAGACCAGTCCGACCCGCTTTGCCCAGGTTCCGTATCGGCGTCCGTGATCGAGCCAACATAGGAAAGGCCACCGGCGTGGCTCATGTAGACGTTAAAGGTTCCGTCACCCTCATGGTTTTGCGCTTCGCTCTTGCCCTGGCCGGGTATCAACTGGCCGCGTGCCGCGAAATACACATAGGCACCGTCGTTAGAAACGTCAAACAAGCTCGGCACGCTCGCCCCCTGCGCGTCCGCAGGGTTCGTGTCCGCCGACAGATCCGTAAGCGTGTGGGTTACGGTGTCGTAATCGTAGAGATCACACCCAGGACCAAAATTTGCCGCGTCTGCGCTGGTGCAACTATTCACCCCGGTGCTCGTCCCGTTGGTCGCTAGGCCATAGTTGGCGAGAAAGAAGACGTGCGACCCGTCAGCCGAGGCGGCCGCATATACCGCGCGTGCGTCCACCGTCGCGGTCTGCGACTGTGAAGCCTCGACAGTGGTCGTGCCGTTTTCCCGGACGAACACCTCCATGTGACCCGTGTCGGAGCCAACACGGCTAGTCGCGCTGAAAAACACCTTTGCACCGTCCCGCGACATCGAGCTCCACGCCGTTTTTTTTGTTCCGCCGGGGGTTCCAAACCCCGCGTTAGCAACCGCGACACTTTCGTGACCTGGCGCGCTTTCGTCGGGAGTCACGCCGGCCAGCCGCAAAGTCCCGGCTACCCACTCATACAAGCCCGTCGAGTTTTCGGGCACTTCTTCCAGCAGCCTATGGTCCGTTTCAAACAGGATATGACCGCAATCGGCACTCGTCCAGTCGACCGTAAAATTTCCTTTCCCTTCATTCAGCGGAGCCGCCGCGCTCAACAATGTGTACGAGTCGTCGGCGTTGCGCCGGTAGAGATTGCTGACTCCGTTCACCACATCCACCGCTGGTGTGTCAGCGGTCAACGGCTCAAAGCTTTCAATGATCTCGCACGACAGGTCCGCCGACGCATACGAAACCAATCCGGTCGCATCACCCCCAAGCCCGGGACTAACAGCTGGCACAAGGGCCGGAGGCGTCAATTGCGTCGACGTCCAACCAGTTTCACTCCGTCCACCCATATAGTCGACGTAGCCGCCAGCGCTCGCGTCCACCGCACCGTTTAGCAGCGGATAGATAATATTGTCACCTTTATCCGAAGCCTGAAATTCTATATTGCCGCTCAACAACTGTGCGGCAACAACACCGACAGGACGCTTGTCGTTAGCCGTTACCTGCTCGGGCACGCGACCATCTGGCAGCCCATAGACGTCGAGAGCGCTGAACTCGCGGTCGGGCCCAGCCGTCGTGCCGGACAAATTCGTCGCCGCCAGTCGGAAATGATAGATCGTCCCGGCCTTCAGGCCTTTGAGCAGCGCACCGACCTTAACCGCGGCGCCTCCCGAACCGGCTGCTTCATCCGCGCCGACCGGTAGGCGATTCCCATACCTTGTGTCGGTTCCCCACTCGAAATGGTAGGTCGTGGCTTCGTTGACAGGATTGACAAACCCGGTCAGCTCCGCCGAAGTTTCCGCAAGGTCTTCGACGGCTGTTCCGGACACCAACGGGGGCGCCTGCGCCGTCGTAAGCGGTTCACTCCCCGACACCGCTACCGTGCCTGTGCTCGCCACCAATCGCACCAGATAGTGCGAGTTCGGAATCAGATCCGTCACAGTTTGTTCCACCGCGCAGACCGGTGGATTGTTTGCCGGGCACGCGTTTGGCGAACCCGATCCAGATCCGTCGCCGACATCCACCTCGGCGGACGGGAACCGAGACCACTCCACCCCATCGAGCGAATACTCAAAATGATATGTCGTGTCGAACCCTGTGCCGCCGACCGGAGTCGGCGGGATGACCGTACCGTGCAATGTCGCCGAGGTCGAGCCAACACTCATTGGAGGCCCGACGGATACCGACGGGGCCGGAGGCGGGCCGAACACGTCGACACCCACCGCTCCGTTGCCGAAATAGAAACGCCCGGACGCTCCAGTCGTCAATGATGCCTGTGCGAAAGCCTTAAGCCCGCTTCCTTGTTGCGGCGACCGCTCCAGCAACGCTCCGTCGCTGCCGAATTCGTAGAACTTTGCAGAATCAACGCTTTCCATCTTGGCCACCAGCACGTGTTGACTCAGCGGATCGACGGTTACGCCGAAGGGATCCACCGCCGACGGATTACCGCTATCCTGCGTCAAATATTCCGGCGCAAATTCCTCCGCCACCGCTTCGCCCGGAGCGGGGAACGTGAACTTGTAGACACGTGCGGCGCCACGCGATGCAAAATTTGGAGATTGGTTCACCGCGTAAAGCGACCCGGTCTGATCGAGCGCAACACTATCTGGCGTTTCTGCGCTGAACTCGCCAAGCCTCAGTTTTGCGCCGCCGCTCACGTTCGGGCCTTCACCTCCAGGCTGGCACGCGTCGCCTCTCGCTACAACACAGTACTCCAGACCTTCGGTACCGTTGCTGTATGTTTCCACACTAAGAGTCGTCGACGGGCTGCCACCCGACATGCCGACCTTGGTCGCGGCCATTTCGGCGACGTCGGTACGGGCAAGCGAACCGCCGCTGAACGTAACGCTGTACGGCGTGGAGCCACCAACATCGCCAGGTCCGCCCGTCACCGTCACAGAACCCCCGCCGGAACTGATCGTAGGCAAAGCGTTGAGCGCCTTTTCGACGCTCTCCGGGCTGCCCGGCGTTTCTTCCGCTTCGCGGGCCGGCGCGTCGAACACGAGTTCACCGGTCGTGCTAGATTTGAACGTCAACTTGAACTTGCCAGCTCCAGCCCTGACCAGCACCTTCTGGATCTCATTTGCCTGATCCGGACCATTTGCAACCACACCCCAACCCAGCGCGCCTGCGAACGTAACCCCCGTGACCTCACCAGAGCCGTTCAATGCCGGTATGAACTCGTCGATCCGGTGCCCGTGTTTTTCGTTGGGAATGTAGAAGTGGCCATTGGGGCCAAGTGCGGGTGAGCTGTAACGCTCGTTCTCTATCTGCCCATCGCCCGACCCGGAAGTTCCACTTTGACATCCCGTAGCGTTCGAGCAGAACTGCAGTTCTTCTTTGGGACTCGAGGCGTTAACATTCCAACCAAAGGCTCCGTAGACCCCACCCGTGGCTGAATACACGTTAACGCGATCGGTTGCGTTATCAATGACATATAGATCACCGTTCTGCGGATCGATGGATATGCCCAAGGGTTCATCGAGCGACCCTGCCGCCGAGGCCTCCTGGCATGACTCGACAGACGTTTCGCCGACTCCACAGTAAGGGCCGCCCTTACAGACGTCGCTGGGAGTAGAGGAGTCGCAGATCTCGTACCCTCCTCCTTTGACCGTGTTGAGAATGGTCGCGGTATGAGTCACGCCGCCGGTCAACGCTGTCGATATCGCTTGCGTGACGCCATCCTGCGCCCTGGCCCCACTTGAAGTGTGAAACACGTCGTTATGACCCAGAGCACTCTTGTATTCGATCGCGAGCCCAGCAGTGGCGGCAGAGCCCGTGACCGCGACATTCCCCGAGCCGATCGCGGGCAATGCCTCAAGCGCCGATTCCAGTTCCCCGGCAGTAGTGTTATAAGGGAGGGCGGATGTAGTCTCCTTCGCGCCGAATTCGCAGGGATTGCATGTTACTGTTGCCAACGCCGAGAGCACTAGCGATTCGGTCCCAACTGCCGTGATCGTCGTGCCAGCCGGAAACGGTCCGTTGACCACAACGTCGCCGACATGAAAAGCGCTTGTCGGAGCGTACACGTGGGTTATGACGTTCGACCCTTCCGTCGGCGCGATCAGGGTATTTCTCCTGGCTATGACCGTAAACGTGCCCCCTTCCGCGTCGACCTTTAGGCTCTGCTTCTCGTTCGCCCCCGTGTTATCCCCACCGGACGCGACTACGTCATAGCCAAAAGCGCGAACGAAATTCCCCGTAGCAGAGAACTCGTCAATACGATTGTTGCCGCTGTCCCCCACGTACACATCACCCGGCGTTACACCCCCAGCGCCAGTGCCGTTAACCGCCACACCACGGGGCTCATCAACCAGACCGCCACCTTCCCCAGCAGGCGCACCAAAAGTACCGACAAGGGCCTTACTGCCCTGCGACGCTGGGGCTAGGAAGAGTAGCGCGACGGTCGCAGAGAGCAGTGACAGAAGCGCCCAGATGTGGTTTTGTGAAATCCGGCTCACCTCTTAGGCCCCCGTCCCTTTGGTTTCTTTGTCTTGTGTTTTGTGCATCCTGTGATGGTGATGGGGGTGGTTTGGTGGATGACGAGGCCGTTTTGTGCTGTGAACGTGGTCGGCATCCCGAGTGTGCCGGGGACGTTCTTGTGCGTGATCCTGGTGATCGTGTGCTTGTGCCCGTGCGATCTGATGGTTGTCTTCTTGCGCAGGGTGATGGTGTGGGTGATGGAGCACAGGTCGCCGTTCGCGGCGAGCGCGGAGTTGGGTCCTTGTGGGAGGGTGAGTTCGAAGCTGGTGACTGGTTGGTCTGGGACGGTGCGGAATGTGCTGCTGGTGATCCCGGCTTTGCTGATGAAGGTTTCGCCGTGCAGGTCGATCGTGATCCCTTCGCCTTGGAGCACGACGATGAGTTCGGGGAACTTCGCGCCACCGTGGCTCACGAAATAGGCGGGGCCTTGGAGTGGGACCGCGAGGATCGGGGTGATCGCCTTCGCTGTCCCGACCTTTGAACCGGCAGGGCACGCTGCGGGGTTCGCGGTGAACGTGCTGTCAGGACAAGCCTTCTGCAATGTCGTGAGACGGGACGGGAGTTGCTTTGGTAGCGCGACCTTTACCGACCGGATGTTCGCTTGGGTGCCGTAGGGCGCTTTGGGGTAGGAGAGCTTCACGCTGAGCGACGCGCCATTCGCCCTGCTCGTCCTCCCCGACACAGACACATGGAAAGAGGGTTTGAACCCCAGCTTGTCGCACCCACCGACCTGGAAGGGTTCTGACGCGTCGATGTGGGTGTCATCGGCGGTCGAGAGGGTGTCCCCGCCTGCACCGGTGAGCTTCGCCGTGATCGTCATGTGTTCACAGGACGTGGGAGCCGACGTGAAGCCGGGCCTGTCGATCACCACTCTCGCGGAGCGGATCGAGAGGGGGATGCCCTTCATGATGTTCGGGATCCCGACGGTGTCGGCGGTGATCTGGCCCGTCACGGGATCGATATGCAGCGCCGCGCGAAGGACTACGTTCCCGAGGTCGTAGGGTCCCGCGACCGCTGGGACGATTACGACACCACTCAACGGAGCACCCTGATACGGGCCGGCCAAATAGAGCTTGCCGGTGACGTGGATGGGGTTGTTTCCGATCCCTGCGCTGGAGTCGATCGTGCCTAGCGCGGAGGACGCCGGACAGCTTGGAGTGGCTTGCTCTGATCTACCGGTCTTGCTTTCAGCTGTGGCGATCTGCGTGTCCGTGCACTTGCCGACGTTTGCGATGTTTCCGGTCAGGCCGGGTGGGAGGGTTAGGGAGAGGCCCTTGAGCTCTTGTTCGCCGTCTTTACGGGTCACTTTGAATTCGAGGGGTGTGTAGGCGCCGGCGGTGGTGCCGGTCGTGCCGGCACTGAACCCTGGGTGGAAGGGACGCGCCGCCTTATTTGGCACGCACGGGCCGCCGCCGGGGCCGCCTGTCACTTCAAAAGCTGCTTCTGAGGTCGTGTCGGGGCCGGATTCCGGCGCCGACCACGGCGTGAACCGTGTCTTCGTCATAAACGTCCCGCACGTGTCCGGTGTCGCCAAGGGGGAGCGGTCACCGCCCTTGAAGTTCAGCTTCAAATCGTCGAACGGCAACTGGGGGGTGTCGTCGAAGACGGCTGTCAACTGGCCTGTGACGGGGTCTGGTTCGATCTTCCCTGGGATCTTCGCGACGATCCCCACAAGCGGATCATTGATCACGAGATAACCGGCGAGGAGGTTGTGGAACGGGTTGTCTTCTTGCGCCGCGAGATAGAAGTCGCCATGCAACGGTTCTTCAAGCAACGGGGTCGTCAGTTCGACCGTCCCGACCTTTGACGCTTCGGGACATTCGGGTGGCTTCTTCGTGAACCTGATCCTGTTCGGCTCGGCGAAGGTCGTGCCACGCAAACCTATCTGCGCACTACTACACGTTTGCAATCCGTCCGCCGAGGATGGGTTCAGAGTGACGCCAGCCGGCAACGTCGCGATGACTGTGCGTATCTCGGGTGTCGCGAGCCCTTCGGGTTCCACGAGACCTTCCTGGGGCACTTTCAGCTCGCTGCTGAACGCCGACGGGCTCGCAGCCGTGTGCTGTTCGGGTCCGAACGTGAAGCTCGGGTTCAAATGTAGCTGGTCACAACCCGTCACGGCCGGTGCGGGGAACTGCTGGTGTTCGAACAAGCCTGCGGTCAACCAAGTGTCGAACGTAAGCTTCAAGAAGGGCGGGTCGGCGGCCTGTAGCGCACAATCCTCGGGTAGCGTCACGAACGCTGTTTCCCCCGCACCCGGACCGCAACCGATATGCGTCGGCTGGATCTGTTGGCAGCGCTGTCCGTCGTGGCTATGGCTACCGGGGTTCCCCCAAATGCTGAAGAACGCGCCATAGACAGGATTTATCTGTGCCGTGTTCGGGGAGGTGATCGTGGCGCCGTAATCTTCGTCGGTGCGGATACTGGCTATCGCGTTGATCTGTAGGTACCCGCCGAACACGCTGAACGTGAACTTCGCGGGATACCCGACCGGCGCTTCGACATTATGGAGAGCCTGCGGCGGGCCGGACGCCGCGAATTCTGTGACCAGCGGTTGCGCCATCCCGACCTGCGAGTTCACCGGACAATCGAAGTCGTCTGTCCCTTCCGGGCAGCGTGGTGTCACCGTCGGATTACCCAAAAACCCCGGGGGCAGATCGACAGAGATCGTCTTGGGATCCCCCGCCGGGACGACAGATCCCACCGAGGAGATGATCGTGTTCGCGAACACGGCACTGGTCCCCAAAGACGGATGAGAACCGGCCTGGGCCGCCACGCTACCATCCCCGTTATAGGTCGCCGCGGTGAATACCTGCACACCAGGTTTCGCGGGTGTTTCGCTGATCGTCACGGGCTCTTCGAACCTCGCGGGCGACACAGCGCCGCCGCCTTCGGCAGTCACCAAGTTCGTTTCCGGAACCACGGTTACCGGGCCCGCCAAGACACGAATCCGTAGCGCGGGGGACGCCACGCCCTCTTCCACGGGCGCCGACAGACTGCACGTCACAACGCTTTCCCCCGCACCAGTCGGCGCGCAACTCCAACCCCCGTCACCTTTCGCTGTCGCCGCGGTCGTAAGACCCGCCGGCAGCACATCCGTGACCGTCAACGCTTCAGAACCAGAGCTCAGAGAGTCGCTGACGTTCTGGACATAGATCGCGATCATCCCTTCGCCTTCCGGCGGCAAATTCGTAGGTCCGGTCACCGCCACCGGCGCCCACACCACCCCCGACCCCGTCGCAGCAGCGGATGACACGTAAGCAAGACCTGCCACCACTACGGCCAACCAAACACACAGCGTTCGTCTCCGGGTAGCGCTCATCGTCCAATCCTCCCCTGGTTGGTGGTCGTTTGTGACCGCGTGACCGAAGCCTTCTTTACGCACTTGCCGCGCCTACGCACATGACCCTTTTTGCAATGCTTGGGCACGGGCTTGTGCTTGACCGCCGGTTTCTTACCAACGCACTTACCACCCACAGACACCAGGCCTTTCCCGCACACCACTTCCCTCGGGGCGACGTTCCCGGGACCAGAAAAGAATCCGCTGGGGGGCCGCAACACTTCCACAAGCGGCGCAGCCGCTTCGCCCTGACACTGGTCGGCCAACGCGTCACACGGCGGCGCCCCGGGCCCCGGTTCCGGGAACCCGCCACCAACCCGCAGATCGTAAACATCGGTCGTTTTCTCGAAATCCTGCGCGACAAGTTTCGCCTTCGTCACGACGAACACATCATCACCAGTCGAAGACATATCAGCAAACCGCGTGAAATCCTTAGCCGATTCCTCCCCAGCCGCCAACAAATACACCCGGCCGGCCTCCCACTCATACACATTGTGAGTATGCGCATTCGCGCCCGGCGCCAGCACATCCGGCATCGTAAACACCACCCGTCGCCCATCATCACTGATCGAGCGCACACGATGCTGAACCTCGTTTGAAGGTATTCCACTATTCACGTACGGTGGGTTGACCGTGATCGGTTCAGTGTTACCGTCCCCCAGCGACGGCAGACCGTCGGGCCGGCACGATACGCATGTGGTTTCACCACTCGTCGCCGAATAAACATACGCCTCGGTCACGTCCTTACTGTCATAGCCCGTCACGTTCGCCTTCGACACGAACAACAAGTGCTTACCATCAGGCGTCGCATCAGCCACCCAATGAGCGGGGATCAGCGATCCATCCGATCCGCTATCTGCCCCCCCGATGTCCGTGTCCGCTTCGGCAATTAGTCCGACATAAGAGAGCACTCCGGCATGGCTCGCATAGACATTAAACGTGTGGCTACCCTCAAGGTTCTGCGCTTCGGTCTTGCCTCTCCCAGAGACTAGCTGTCCACGCGCGGCGAAATAGATGTAGGATCCATCGTCGGCCACGTCGAACAAGCTCACCACGCTCGCACCCTTTATGTCCGCGGCGTTCGCATCGACCGAGATATCGGTCATCGTTTTAGTGGCGATAGCGTAATCGTAGAGATCGCAACCGATGCCCCCGTCGCAGGTCCCTACACCGCTACTGCTCCCGTTGGTCGCAAGGCCATAATTCGCCAGAAAGAAGACATGCGACCCGTCAGCAGTCGCAGTCACGTAAACCGCGCCCAAATCCACAGTCGCGGTCTGGGACTGTGACGCATCAACGGTGCTCGTACCGTCGCTTCGCACGAATACGGCCTGGTGACCCTTGTCAGCTCCCGCCAGACTCGGCGCGGTGAAGAACACCTTTGAACCGTCCTTTGACATCGAGTTCCGCGCCGTCACGGATCCCCCGGAGTTGTGATTCCCTAGTCCTGCAAACGCTTCCCCAGCAACACTTTCGCCACTTGGCGCGCTTTCATTAGGAACTACCCCAGCCAACCGCAACGTCCCTTCCACCCACTCGTACGGTGCAGGACCATTTGCCGGCGCTTCTTCCAGCAGCCTGTCGGCCGTTTCGAACAGAATGTGTGCGCAATCGGCACTCGTCCAATCCACCTTAAAGATTCCTCCGCCCTGATTCAACGGTACCGGCGCACTCAACAATGTGTACGACCCGTCCGCGCTACGCCGATAGAGATTTTTGATCCCTTCCGCAACATCCGCAGGCGACGTGTCGGCAGTCAAGGGCTCCAAGCTTTCGACGATCTCACACGACAGGTCCGGTGGCGCATACAACACCTGACCGGTCGCGTCGTTCCCCACCCCAATATTTACCTCCGGCACAAGTGTCGGAGGCGTCAACTGATTGGACAGCCAGCCCGACCCGCCACGCCGACCCAAATAGTCAACGTTGCCGCCGGCGGTTGCGTCGGCCGCTCCATTCAGCAACGGGTAGATGATGCTACTGCCGTCATCCGAAGCCTGGAAATCGATGTTGCGTTCCAGTCCCTGGTCGACTGTGCCAACTGGGCGCTTATCGTTCGGTGTCACCTGCTCGGCCGCACGCCCGTCAGGCAACCCGTAGCGATCGAGCGTACTGAACTCACGGTCAGGACCAGTAGCGGTACCAGACGAATTCGTCGCGACCAGCCGAAAATGGTAGACGGTCCCGCTCTTTAGGCCCTCGAGTGTGTCGGTCACCTTCGCCGGAGCGCCACCCGAACCCGCTGAGCCATCCGCCACCGGCGCCCGATTGCCATAACCAGTGTCGGTGCCCCACTCAAAACGATAGGTCGCAGCGTCGTTGGTGGGATTGACAAAACCCGTCAATTTGACCGACGTTTCCCCAAGATCTTCGACATCCGTGCCAGACACCAACGGCGGACCAGGTTCCGTAGCGAAGGATTCGTTACCCGACACGGCGACCGTACCGGTGCTCGCGACCAATCTCACAAGATAGTGCGAGCTCGGAACCAGACCAGTGACAGTCCGTTCTACAGTGCAAACCGGAGGACTGTTCACCGGACACGTATCCGGCGGCCCCGAGCCAGACCCATCACCCACATCCACATCTTCAACAGGAAACGACGACCACACTTCCGTCCCTTCCAGCGAATATTCGAAATGATAGGTGGTGTCAAACCCTCTTCCTTCCACCAACGCCGGCGGCGTCACAGTACCGTGCAAAGTGGCAGAACTCGCACCAACGCCTGTCGCCGCGCTCACGGATACCACGGGCGCGGGCGGCAGACCAAACACGTCGACCAGCCCCAATTCTGAATTTGTGAAATAGAAGCGCCCCGAAACACCCGTCGCCAGTGCTCCTCCTTCTCCGGCCTTCAGCCCGCTTTCTCCCCCGGGTGACCGGTCCAACAGCACCCCGCTACTATCGAATTCATAGAACTTTTCAGCTTCAAAGCTTTCTCTCTTAGACACCAGCACGTGTTGAGTCATAGGATCGACCGTCACAACGAATGGCTCTACCGCTCCGGGGATACCACTATCTTGCGTCAAAAATTCCGGTGCGAATTCGTTTGCGACAACCTCACCCGGCCCTGGGAACGTAAACTTATAAACACGCGCTGGACCGTTTGCTCCAAAATTGACTGAGCTGTTCACTGCATATAGCGCTCCGCTTTGATCGACTACCACACTGCGCGGAGTCTCTTCACTGAACTCCCCCACTCTTAGCTTTGGATCTCCTCCTCCCACGTGTGGCCCTTTGCCTCCCGCCTTGCATACATCACCCCTGCTCACAACACAATACTCAAGTCCTTCAGTGCCGTTACTATACGTTTCCACACTAAGAACCGTCGACGGATTGCCGCCGGACATACCAACCTTGGTCGCGGTCATTTCAGCCACATCGGTTTTGTCAAGCGGGCCCCCGTCGAATGTAACACTATATGGCGCGGCGCCACTGGCGTCGCCGGGTCCCCCGACGACACTCACAGATCCGCCAGTCGAATTAATCGTCGGCAACGCGTTAAGTGCCTTTTCGACGCTTTCAGGACCACCCGCTGTTTCTTCGGCTTCGCTAGCGGGCGCATCAAACGGTAGTTCGCCTGTCGTGCTCGATTTGAACGTTAGCTTGAACTTGCCGGCTCCAGCCCTGACCAGCACCCTCTGGATCTCATTCGTTTGATCCGGTCCGCTCGCAACCACATCCCAGCCCAACGCCCCGACGAACGTTACACCCGTGACCTCGCCAGAGCCATTCGATACCGGTATGAACTCTTCAATACGATGCGCGTTACTATTGGCGTCCGGAACATAAAGATGACCGTTAGGGCCAAATGACGGGAAACTAAAGCCAGAGTTTAGTTGCCCTGGGCCGGACCCGCTGGAGCCCTGCTGACAGCCTGTTGCGGCAGTGCAAAACTGCAGTTCGTGTTTGGGGTTTGACTTATTGACGTCCCAACCAAAAGCGCCCTCGAAAGCGCCAGTCGCCGAATAGACATCCACACGATTATTGCTAAAGAAGGTATTGTTGGTGACGTCGGCTACATACACGTTGCCGTTTGTTTCATCGATCGCGATCCCAGTGGGCCTGTTCATTGCGCCCGCTGCGGTGCCCTGAGATTCGGATCCGGCCTTGCAAATGTCAGCCGGAATGGAGGTGGCGTTGCAGACCTCAGAACCGCCGCCCTGAAGGGAAGTAGCCACCGTGACGGTGTGAGTAGCCCCGGTCAGTGCTGCGGAACCAGCTTCCAAGGTGGTTGGGATCTCATTGTTGCCAAGCGCACCCTTGAATTCGACGGTGAATGGGTTGCTCGCGCCGGGACCGCCGGTCACCGCGATATTGCCCAAGCCGATCGCCGGCAAACCTTCCAATGCGCCCGAAAGAACACCCGCAGTGGTGTTGTAAGACATCCCAGCGGTCGTCTCGGTCGCACTGAAGGCGCCACCGGACACCGTGGCAGTGGCTCCCGCAGAGAGGATTAGCGATTCTGTACCCACCCCCGTAATCGTGGTTCCCGCAGGGACGACTCCTTCGATCACATCGCCGACATGGAAAGCACTGGTGGCGGCAACAATGTTGGTGACCACATTAGAGCCTTCGGTAAACGTTGCAAAAGACCGATTGACGGTCCCTACCGTGAAGCTACCACCGGTAGCGTCTACAGTCACCGTCCGCTTTTCGTTGACGCCCGTATTGTCCTCGCCGCTCTGTACCACGTCATAGCCGAAGGCGCGAATGAAAGCTCCGGACGAGGAGAACTCGATGACGCGATTGTTGACGTGTTCGACCGCGTTTGGTTTGCCGCTGTCCACGACGTAGACATCCCCCGCTTCCACACCGCCAGCCCCAGTGTGATTGACCGCGACACCGATAGGATAGTGCAACTGACCGTTACCTTCACCACTGGGGGTTCCGAGTGTGCCAATGACAGCCTTGCTTGCCTTAGCTGCGGGCGCTATTGGAAGGACAGCCAGGAGCGCTAGCGCTACACACCTCCCAGCGCCACGGCTATTTGTCAAATGAAGGTTCATCAGGAGGCATCCCCGGTTGCTCGGTGTGGGCGTGGCATTATGGACACGACAGTAGATTGTTGGCGACTGGGCGGGTAATCCGGACGGCTAGACAAGCCGCCCGGATTTGCCTGCTCAAACCTCTGGGGTTAGCCCGTCACCGCCCAGGTTCCCCAGCCGGCCACTGGTTCTTCCGGTTTGAGACGGAGGACGGTCATCTGTGCCCCGGTGGCACTAGCGCCAGGTGCTTCGCTGATCAGCGGCGATGTGAGCTTTTCGACATTTGGGACGGGTATAGCCGAGTTAATCAGCTTGGTCGTGTAGACACAGAGAAAACCGGATGCGGCCTTCGGTTCGGCCGCGCTACCGGGACAATGTTCTTCCTGTTCTGTGGTCGCCCCGGTGGGGTATCCAGGCGGATTCGCCTGAACCTTTTCTGTCGGCAGGTCCGCGCTGAGGCGAATTGGGAACGAGATCGCTGTCATGACGACCTGAAAGCCATTGGCGAAAGCGGAACCGCCGGCGGCCCAGCCACCCGTCTCGGTCTTTCCGACCGGGAGAGGGCCTTCGGTATTGACTTCGCCAGCTGGCCCTGTCGCGCCGTTTGTCCCATTCGTGCCGTTGGTTCCTTTCACACCCTGCTGCCCTGTTGCTCCGGTGGCGCCTTTTGGTCCTGCCGGGCCTTCCGCGCCGTCTTTGCCGTTCGCGCCATCTTTACCCGCCGGCCCTTGCGGGCCCTGAGCGCCAGGCGCGCCGTCTTTGCCGTTAACCCCAGCCGGTCCCACCTTACCGACCAACTGTTTGAGCACGCTAGGGCTGATCTGTTTGGTAGACGTGATCAAGTATTTCTTGGCGGCATAAGCGCCACCTGTCATAGCGAACATCAAGGCGAGCGTCATAGCGACGTTCGCGTAGGTAGCACGCCTACGTATCCAAGAGAACATCAACATCCCTCCCATCGGGGTCTACACAGCACAAAACCGTCCTGGGCGTAAGACCCACGACGAGCGAACGAACGGAGTGAAAGCGCGGACTGCGCGCAGGAGAAGCCAAGCCGGACGTTATGTCCGGGACACCGCGCGGTGTTGCCGCGGCCAGTGGGGCTAGCTGCTGAGAGCCGGCCCGGCCAGAGAGAGAGAGAGAGAGAGAGAGACGCGTCAGCGCCGCTGACGCGTCCTATTACGGACCCGTCCTCGGCACAGCGACTCCTCAGTACGTCATTCCCCAAAGAAAACACGCAAAACCAACCCTCTCTCAAAGGTGTTGCGACCCGGTCCCTCTCCCAAGGTCCCCGTCAAAACAAGTTGGTGTCGACCACGAAGACCGACCCAAACCCGACCTTATGTTCCGTCCACCACGCGTACGCAGTAGACACCAGCTACTTATACACGTGTATGCCGTTGTTGTCAACCCCCGGGCCAGGCTGACGCGGACCTAGCGCTCGCTAGGCCAAGATCGGCGACAGCCAGGACCGTCCAAGGAGGGATGCCTTATCCGTGTCGACGAGCCTCTCTACGCATTTGCCTGCACCGCGATGGCGGCGTGGATCGCTTCGCCTCGGGCGGTGAGCGCCCATGCGTTGGGCTCGCCCTTGGTGTGGCCTTCCCCGCGGTTCTCGATCAACGCGCAGCTCTGCAAGCGTCTGAGAAGCCGAGAGGTCTGCCCCTCGTCGGCGATACCGGCGCAGTCGGCTATCTGACGGTTGGAAGGGTAGGCGCCTCGTCCGGTCTCGGATGCGATCGTGGAGAGGACCCGGGCGGTGCGGTAGGTGAAGCGGATCGGCAGGCCCTTGAAGGGGTCGGCGCCCGAGCGGGGCTTGGGACGCGCGCTGGCGGGTGTCTTTCGCGTGAGCTCCTTGCGCGCCGCTGTCGGGCCAAGGTAGGGATGGACGATCATCGCCATCAGCGGACCCGTAAGCTCCACCAGAGACCGCGTCGCGCCGTCGGACTGCCGCCCGCCCAACCGCGATTTACCCTTTGCAGTGGAAGAGGAGGTGAGCAGGCGCTCGTGGATCACCGACAGGGCGCCACCGACGACCCCCTGAGCTGTGAGCGGCGGCGGATCAAAGCCCGCGCGCGCCATGGCGCGGCCATCGTCAACGACTTCCGCAAGCGCCTCCAGCACCTGGCCCCGACGTTCGAGCACAGCCGGCTCAGTCCGCAGTGTCTCAACGACAAGCAAACGCGCAACGTCGGGTTCTGAGTCGAGGTGCTCCAACAGCAGCGTGAGAGAACGGCGAACCCGCTCTGTCCAGCGGCCCGTGCCGGCGTATGCGGGCGCCACGATCTGCGATATGCGCTGCACCTGCGCATCAAACGCCGCGAGCAAGCACTCGTCGCGGTCGGTGAAGATCTCATAGAACGTGCGGCGCGACACACCCGCCTGCTCGCAGATGTGCCCCACACTGGCAGTGTCCAGTCCGCTCTCGCCAACAGTTTCGGTGATCGCGAGCAGTAGTCGCCGGCGCTGCATCTCCACAACGTGAGCTCCT
The DNA here is from genome assembly GCA_963702905.1 of uncultured Solirubrobacterales bacterium. Lineage (GTDB taxonomy): Bacteria > Actinomycetota > Thermoleophilia > Solirubrobacterales > Solirubrobacteraceae > Palsa-744. Next base: position 1,493,724 of record OY969769.1, on the reverse strand, counting down.
TGACGTGCGGCTTCGGGCGACCGCCCTTCTCGCGTTGTCGGCCGGGCGCTCATTGTGAGTCGGGTCCGGTGGTGTTGACACTCATGGCGTGCTCGAGCTCCAACCCGGCCTCCGTGAGTGCCCAGGCGTTGCGTTTGCCCTTGCCGCCGGGCGTGGGCCCGTTGTTTTGGGTGAGTCCCAGGCGTTGTAGACGCGCGAGCAGCTTTGAGATCTGTCCTTGATCTGCGATCTCCGTAGCGCGCCCGATCTGACTGTTGGTGGACTGCGGGTTGCTCGCGATGAACTGGAGCACACGCACGGTGCGGTAGGTGAGACGCATCGGTAGCTCACCCAACGGGTTCCCGCGAACGCTCAACTCTGGAGCCTTCGGCGACGGGAGGGGACGGGCCAGCTCTTGGTTGGCGGCTGAGCTTCCGAGATACGGCAGCACGATCATCGCCATTAGGGGGCCGGCGAGCTTGATGAAGGGTTCACCGGTGTTTTCGAGCATCCGCTTGTGGATGACGGCGAACGCTCCACCAAGGACCCCTTCGGCGGTAATGGTGGTGACTTGCGGGTTGGCGCTCTTCTCCGAGCGCCCCGCATCTATGGCGGGGAGGATCCCGTTCAGGATCCGTGAGCGGTGAGCTATGGCCTCGGGGCCACCGGCGAGGGACTCAACGATCAACACACGGGCTGTTACGGGCTCTTGGTCGAGGAACCCGAGAAACGCGATCAGGCCGGGCCTGATCCTCTCCCGCCACGACCCCGCGGTCTCGTATGCCAGTACCACACGGCTCGTGACGCGAACGATCGCGTCATCCAATGCCGCGAGAAAGCACTCGTTGCAATCGGTGAAGATCTCGTAGAACGTGCGGCGTGACACGCCCGCACGTGCCACCACGAGCGCGGTCGTGACGTTCGCGGCGCCGTGCTCGCACGCGACCTCGCTCATCGCGGCTGTCAGTCGCGCGCGCTGTATACCCGCGACGCGCTCGCGCACCACGCCGTTCCCGCTCGGCGGGGTCAATCGGCCATAAGCCTGCCTGTCACCTGGCGCTCTTGTTGCCACGGCTGGCCTTCTTTACAGGCTTCTTTGTCTTGTGCTTGGCGCATCCCGTGATCGCGATCGGGGTGGTCTGGTGGATGACGATCCCGTTTTGTGCCGTGAATACGGTCGGCATTCCCAGTGTTCCCGGCACACTCTTGTGCACGATCTTCCTGACTGTGCGCTTGTGCCCGTGCGCCTTGACGGTCGTCTTCTTGCGCAGGGTGATGATGTGGGTGATCGCGCAGAGGTTCCCGTTGGCTGCGAGCGCCGAGTTTGGTCCTTGGGGGAGCGTTAGTTCGAAGCTCGTGACGGGCTGGTCTGGGACTGTGCGGAACGTGCTGCTCGTGATCCCGGCGGGGCTGATGAACGTTTCGCCGTGCAGGTCTATCGTGATCCCTTCGCCCTGCAGTACGACGATGAGTTCGGGGAACTTCGCGCCACCGTGGCTGACGAAGTAGGCGGGCCCTTCCAGCGGGACCGCGAGGATCGGCGTTATCGCTTTTGCTGTCCCCACGCGTGATCCGGCGGGGCACGCCGCGGGGTTCGCTTCGAACGTGCTGTCGGGACACGCCTTCTGCAGCGTCGTCAGACGGGAGGGGAGTTGCTTCGGCAACGCGACCTTGACCGAGCGAATGTTGGCTTGGGTGCCATACGGCGCTTTGGGGTAGGCGAGCTTGACGCTGAGCGAAGCGCCGTTGGCGCGGCTCGTCTTCCCCGACACCGACACATGGAACGAGGGTTTGAAGCCGAGTTTGTCGCACCCACCAACCTGGAACGGGACCGTAGAGGTCGAGGTCGTGTCATCCGCGCTGGAAGCGGTGTCTCCGCCGGCTCCTGTGAGCTTCGCGACGATCGACATCCGTTCACACGAGGTGGGAGCCGAAATGAATCCTGGCCGGTCGATCAGCACCCTCGCTGAGCGGATCGAGAGGGGGATCCCCTTCATGATGTTCGGTATCCCAACCGTCACAGCCGTGATCTGGCCGGTCATGGGATCGATGTGCAACGCCGCCCGTAGGACAACGTTGCCGAGATCGTAGGGGCCCGCGACAGCAGGGACTATCACGACACCGCTAAGCGGAGCACCTTGATAGGGACCGGCGAGATAGAGCTTCCCGCCGACATGAATCGGATCAGCCCCGATCCCCGAACTCGAATCTATCCACCCGAGCGCTGAGGAAGCGGGACAGCTGGCGGACGCCTGCTCTGATCTACCGGTCTTGCTTTCGGCTGTGGCTATCTGTGAGTCAGAGCACTTCGCGACGTTCGCGATGCTGCCTGTCAGTCCGGGTGGGAGGGTGAAGGTGAGGCCCTTGAGCTCCTGTTCGCCGTCTTTACGGGTCACTTTGAATTCGAGGGGTGTGTAGGCGCCCGCCGTCGTACCGGTCGTGCCAGCGTCGAATGCCGGATGGAACGGCCGTACAGCCTTGCTGTTCACACATGGGCCGCCACCGGGACCGCTCGTGACTTCGAAACTCGCGTCTGAGACCGTGTCTGGTCCGGATTCCGGCGCCGACCACGGCGTGAACCGCGTCTTCGTCGTGAACGTCCCACACGTATCCGGTGTCGCCAAAGGTGAGCGGTCCCCACCCTTGAAGTTCAACTTCAAATCATCGAACGGTAGTTGGGGCGTGTCGTCGAAGATCGCGGTCAACTGGCCCGTCACGGGGTCTGGTTCGATCCTCCCCGGGATCTTCGCTACGATCCCCACCAACGGGTCGTCGATCACGATATAGCCCGCGAGGAGGTTGTGGAACGGGTTGTCTTCCTGCGACGCCAAATAGAAATCACCTTTCAATGGTGCTTCCAACAGCGGTGTCGTCAGTTCGACGGTCCCCACCTTCGACGCTTCAGGACATTCCGGTTGGCTCTTCGTGAACCTGATCCTGTTCGGCTCCGCAAAGCCCGTCCCACGCAAACCTATCTGCGCGCTACTACACGTCTTTAGCCCGTCAGCGGAGGACGGATTCAACGTCACGCCAGCCGGTAGCGTTGCCACGACCGTTCGTATCTCTGGTGTCGCCAACCCTTCCGGTTCCACCAACCCTTCCTGGGGTACTTTCAGGTCGCTGCTGAACGCTGCGGGCGAAGCCGCCGCGTGCTGGTCTGGTTCAAACGTGAAGCTTGGGTTCAGGTGCAACTGGTCACAACCCGTGACAGCCGGCGCGGGAAACTGTTGATGATCGAACACTCCCGGAATCAACCATGTGTCGAACGTCACCTTCACGAATGGTGGGTCGGTGACTTGTAGCGCGCAGTCCTCGGGGAGGGTTACGAACGCTTTTTCTTGGACGTCGCTCGCTCCGCATTCGGTGTGCGAACCGACGACCACACAGCGCTGTTCGTCGTGGCTGTGGCTGGCGGGGTTACCCCAGATAGTGAAGAAAGCTCCGAACACCGGACTGATCTGTGCCGTGTTGGGTGAGGTGATCGTCGCTCCGTAGTCCTCATCGGTGCGGATGCTCGCTATCGCGTTGATCTGAAACGCGTCGCCGACGACACTGAAAGTGAACTTCGCGGGATACCCCACCGGCGCCTGCACGTTGTGAAGAGCATCAGGCGAGGAGGAGTTGCCGAATTCGTTGGTTATCGGTTGGACCACACCTACCTGCGTATCGATCGAGCACGCCTTGTCTTTGAAGCCCTCAGGGCAGCGTGGCGTCGCGGTTGGGTTGCCCAAATAGCCTGTGGGCAGATCGACCGCGATAGTCTTCGGGTCACCCGCAGGCACCACGTCCCCAACCGAGGAGATGATCGTGTTCGCGAAGACCGCGCTCGTCCCCAGTGCAGGATGGGAACCGGCCTGAGACGCCACAGAGCCGTCCGCGTTATAGGTCGCGGCTGTGAACACCTGCACGCCCGGTTTGGCGGGTGTCGCGCTGATCGTGACGGGCTCTTCATAGCTCGCCGGCGACGCAGCGCCGCCGCCTTCGGCTGTCACGAGATTCGTTTCCGGTTGAACCGTCTGCGCTCCCGTCAGGACCGGGATCCTGATCGCCGGTGAGGTCAAACCCGCACCCAACGACACGGGGAGAGTGCAGGTGACCGTGCTCTCCCCGACACCGGTCGGCAGACAACTCCAACCGCCAGCACTGTCGGCCGTCATGTCTCCTTTAGCATTCCCAGCCGTCGTCAAACCAGCCGGCAACACGTCGGTCACCGCCAACGGCTCAGAACCAGAACTGGCGACCCCGCTTACGTTCTGCACATAGATCGCGATCGTCCCCTTGCCTTCGGGCGGCAAATTAGTAGGGCCACTAATCGCCATCGGCGCCCATACAGGCCCTGACACGACCGCCGTCGCCGAAGAGACGCACACAAGACCAGCCGACAGACCCCCCGCTCCGACACAGACAACTCGCAACGCCTTCGCTCGCAAGACCTCGATCACGCTCATCGTGCGACCCTCCCGTTGTTGGCGACGGCTCGTGCCCGGCGGAAGACCGATGCCTTTCTCACGCACTTGCCATGCTTGCGAACATGACCCTTCCCGCACCGCTTCACCACGCGCTTCTTATGCTTCACCATGCGCTTCTTTCTTACGCACTTGCCACGCACAAGAGCCAAGTCCTTTCCGCATCGCACAACCGCTGACGCTGGATTACCTATACCCCCGAACGCTTTGCTGGCGGGTCCAGGCGGCTCAAACAGTGGGGGAGTCGCTTCGCCTTGACATTTATCCGCCAACGAGTCGCAAGGAGGCCTCACGGGTTCCGGTTCCACGAAACCGCCACCAGTCCGCAGATCATAAATATCAGGGGTGCTATCGAAATCCTGAGACACCAACTTGGTCTTCGTCACCACGAACACGTCATTCCCGCTCCCAGACGCACCAGCGTATTCCGTCAAGTCCGATCCACCTTCTTCCCCGGACACCACGAGATACACCTGTCCCGCCTCCCACTCATAAATATTGTGGGTATGAGCCTTCGCCCCCGCCACCAGCACATCCGGCATCGAAAAGAATACTCGTCGCCCATCATCGCTAATCGAACGGCGGCGACTCAGAACTTCGTTAGCCGCCGCAGCCCCAGTGCCGATAGGGTCGATAGCGATCGGTTCGGTCTTTGCGTCACCCAAGGACGGCAACCCGTCAGTCCGGCACGACACGCACACCGTTTCACCACTCGCCGCCGAATAGACGTAAGCCTCGGTCACGCCTTCGCTGCTATAGCCGGTAACGTTTGCCTTGGAGACAAACAACAGGTGCTCGCCGTCAGGAGTCGCATCGGCCGTCCATTTGTTGAAGACATAGGATACGTCTACGCCGCTTGCGCTGCCCTCCTCGGCGTCGGCGGCGGCGATCAGCCCGATATATGCGAGCGTCCCATTGTGCATCAGATAAACGTTGTAGGTGCCGTCTCCCCGCAAGTTCTGAGGTTCACTCTTACCCTGGCCGGCAACCAGTTGCCCGCGCGCGGCGAAATATACGTACGAACCATCATCGGACGCGTCGAACAAACCGATCACGCTCGCACCCTTGACGTCAGCCGGGCTCGTGTCGATCGAAATGTCCGTCAATATTTTCGTAGAAGTGTCGTAATCATAGAGATCGCAACCTGCACCGCCTTCATTGCTACAGACGCTCGCACCGCTACTAGTCCCATTTCTTGCCAGACCGTAATCGGCAAAGAAGAAGACATGTGAGCCGTCAGGCGTGGCCATACTGTAATACGCATTCCCGCCCGCGGTCGCTGTCTGTGACTGGGAGACATCCACCGTACTCATGCCATTCTCTCGCATGAACACCGCCAAATGACCCTTGTCTCCTCCGGCGTGACTTATTGCGCTGAAGAATACCTTCGAACCGTCGCTCGACATCGAATTCCACGTCGTGCCGATAGATCCCAAACCGCTTGAGCCCAGGCTGGCTATCGCATCGCCAGCGACGCTTTCGCCACCCGCCACGCCTTCGTCGGGACGTACGCCCGCGATACGCAACGCTCCCCCCGCCCACTCATAGAGCGTTGACGTCCCGATCGGTGCTTCTTCGAGCAGCCTGGCGCTCGTTTCAAACAAGACGTGGCTACAGTCAGCGCTCGTCCAATCCACTTTATAAGTTGCTGTGGGCGCGGCCAGGGGCACCGAGGTGCTCAACAATGTGTACGCACCATCGGCGCTGCGACGGTAAAGATTGTTAATCCCGTGCGCTACGTCTTCCACAGGTGTATCCGCGGTCAACGGCTCGAAGCTCTCGACGATCTCACATGAGAGATCCGCGGACGCATAGAGAACGTTGCCGGTCTGGTCGGTCTCGCCCCCTTCATGGACTGCCGGCACCAGGCTCGGCGGGGTGACCTGGGCCGACTGCCACCCCGATTCGCCACGAGTTCCGACATAGTCGACATTGCCACCGGCAGTCGCGTCAACCGAACCGTTCAACAGCGGATAGATTATGCGTTCGCCATCGGTTGAAGCCTGAAACTTAATATTGTGTTCCAGGATCTGAGCGACCATCCCAACCGGGCGCTTGTCGTTAGGCGATACCTGCTCGGGAACACGAGCGTCGGGCAACCCATGCCTGTCGAGGGTGCTGAATTCGCGGTCTGGTCCTTCGGTAGTACCTGAAGAATTGGTCGCGAGAAGACGAAAATGATAAATGGTTCCTGCTCTGAGGCCTTCAAGGAGCGCGCTTACAGCAACCGACTGGCCGCCCGATCCGGCGGAACCTTCGGTTTCGACCGGGACCCGGTTCCCGTAACTCGTGTCAGTGCCCCATTCGAAATGATAGGTCGTGGCTTCGTTGACTGGATTGACCGTACCGGTCAGCTTGACCGAGCTTTCAACGATCTCTTCGGCCGCGGTACCCGAGACCAGCGGCTTCCCGGGCTCGGTCGTCAACGATTCTGTCCCCGACACGGCGCCGGTCCCGGTGCTAGCCGTCAAGCGCACCAGGTAGTGCGAATTGGGGACAAGGCCGGTTACTGTCTGTTCGACCGCGCAGCTCGGCGGATTGTTCACTGGACAGGTATTGGGGGGGCCGAAGCCAGACCCGTCGCCGATATCGACATCTTCGGCCGGAAAACTCGACCATTTGATCCCGTCAAGCGAATACTCGAAATGATAAGTGGTATCGAAACCAGTGCCTTCAACCGGTTGCGGCGGCGTCACCGTCCCATGCAAAATGGCCGAATCAACGTCAACACCCGTCGCTGCCGCGATAGACACCGTGGGAGCAGGCGGCGGACCCAAAATATCGATCAAACCCAACCTGCCATTTGAGAAATAGAAGCGTCCACCTGTCCCCACCGCCAAACCAGCGTCGGCCCTGGCTTCCAGGCCCGCTTCACTCGCTGGCGACTTGTCGAGCAGCGTGCCGGAGCCATCAAATTCATAGAACTTTGTGGCACCAAAGCCTTCCTTCTTTGCCACCAAGACATGCTGACTCACCGGATCTATCGCTATATCGGTTGGATCGATTGTCGAGCCATCTCCGGTTGTTTGCGTCAGGTATTCCGACGCGAATTCCTTGGCAGAGACTTCGCCCGGTCCCGGAAAGGTAAACTTGTAAACACGCGCGGGGGCGAAGCTGAGATTAGCTGACTGGTCCACACCGTACAGAGCACCACCCTGATCAACGGCGATACTCATCGGGTTCCACTCGTGAACTCTCCCAACCTGAAATTGCCTTCGAGTTCTGAGGCGAAGCTGGCGCCGCCAGCCTGGCATACATCCCCTCTCGCGACAACGCAGTGCTCGAGACCTTCGGTGCCGTTACTGTACGTTTCCACGCTGAGGAGAGTTGACGGACTACCGCCGGAAAGACCAACCTTCGAGGCTACGATCTGCGCGACATCCGTATGGCCGAGCGGAGCACCATCAAATGTAATGCTATAGGGTGACGAGCCGCTCACGCTGCCGGGACCACCGGTAACTTTCACAGAACCTCCACCTGAGTTGATTGACGGCAAGGCGTCCAGAGCCTTTTCGACGCTTTCGGGCCCTCCTGGAGCTTCTTCGGCTTCCGCCGCGGGCGCATTGAACGCAAGGGCGCCCGTGCTAACGGATTTGAACGCCAGCTTGAACTCGCCCACGCCTGCTTTCACTGTCACATTCTGGATCTCATTTGCCTGATCGGGACCAGCAGCGACAACATCCCAACCAAGGGCGCCCACAAAACTTATGCCCGTCACTTTTTCAGAACCGCCTACGACCGGCGCGAACTCGTCGATACGGTGGTTTCCTGAACCCTGTCCGGCATCGGGTACGTAGAGACGACCGTCGGGGCCAATAGCAGGCAAGCTTGTGTCGGCGGGGTTTAGTTGCCCCGCCCCAGAACCGGCCGTCCCGTATTGACAGCCCGTGACTGTTGTACAGAACTGCAGTTCTTCTTTTGGTGCGCCGGCATTTACGGCCCAGCCGAACGCGCCTTCGAACGCCCCCGTCGCGGAATAGACATTGACGCGATTATTCGAAATACTTGGCACCTGAGCCACATCAGTCACATAGAGAGTGCCCGTGTCTGGGTCTATCGTAACTCCGCTTGGTTCGTTTAGCGATCCGGCTGCATAGCTCTCCTGGCACGCCTCGACAGATGTTTCGCCCCTATTGCAATGCGGCCCAGCCTTGCAGACATCGGTCGAGCTGGAGGCCTCGCATACCTCATATGCACCGCCGTGAACCGTAGTCGTGATGGTGGCGGTATGCGTTACACCACCAGTCAGCGCAGTCGATATAGGTTTTATGACACCATCCAAAGCGGATGCGCCACTCGATGTGTGGAGCACGTCATCGTGACCGAGAGCGCCGATATATTCGACGGTAAGCCCTGTAGTCGTGTCGGTTCCCGTGGCCGCAATATTGCCTGCGCCGATCGCCGGCAATGCCTCGAGCGCTGTTTTCAATTCATCCGCTGTGCTGTTATACGGGATGGGTGCGGTCGTCTCGGTCGCACTGAATTCGATAGAGTTGCTAGTCGCGGCCGCGGAGAGCACGAGCGATTCGGTACCCACCGCAGTGATCGTTGTACCGGCGGGAAAGGCCCCTCCCACCGCGTCACCGACATGGAAGGCGCTAGTCGGCGTGTACAAGTGCGTTATGACATTCGATCCTTCGGTAGCGTCGACAGCGGCATGCTTAGTGACTGTAAGAGCAAATGTGCCGCCGGTCGCGTTGACAGTGAGTGTCTGCTGCTCATTCACCCCAGTATTATCCGACCCCGACGCGACGACGTCATAGCCAAAGGCACGAACAAAAACGCCAGCGGCTGAGAACTCCTCGACACGATTATTGAGACGATCAACCACATACACATCCCCCGCGCTAACCCCCCCGGCGCCGGTCAGATTGACCGCCACGCCTTTGGGTTCATGCAACTGACCGCTTCCTTCACCGCCGGGAGCGCCGAAAACACCTGTGACAGCCTTAGCGGCCTGCGCTACGGGCGCCACCGCAAGGAGCGCGAACAGCGTGACAAGCACGCCGAGGAGCGAGCTGTGACGGATCTGTGCATTGTGTGTCATCGATCGACCTCCCTAGGCTCCCGACATAGATAAGTGCTGGTCATGGCAGTGGCAGTGGAGCGGACCATCCCGGACGGCCTGGTCGTCCCGGGATGGATGGGTTCACCCGCTCGATCATGGATCAGCCCGTCACGGCCCAGGCGCCCGAACCTGATACTGGTTCTGGTTCGTTTTCTTTGCCGGCCACCATCTCTATCAGAGCACCCGTTGCACTTGTAACTCCGAATTCTTTGCTGGGATTGGCGATAAGTACACCCGGGACGGGGGTGTGCGAAAGCGCGCCGTAATAGACACAGAGATTTCCGGGGGCTGCCGAAGGCGCAGCAACGCTTCCAAGACAGGCCGTGGAGGGAACAAGTTCTTCCAGTCCTACCAGTTCTTCACCTTTGTCATTCACAGCATGAACTTGGCCCGCTTCGAGACCTTCCGCGAGCCGAATCGGGAAGGAAATAGCGGTCCCAACCACGCTAAATGCAAATCCTTTGGTCTCTGGAACGTCAACGGTACCGATAGCCCACGCGCCCGTCTCCGTCTTGCCTTCCGGTAGCGGCCCTTCGGTATTGATCACACCGGCCGGTCCTGTCGGCCCGGTCGCGCCTTTCGACCCTTCGAGGCCTTTCGGTCCGGTCTGACCCGTGGCGCCTTTCGGTCCCGCGGGACCTTCTTTACCATCGGCCCCGTTGGTGCCGTCTTTACCGTTTGCTCCCGCCGGACCCTGAGGTCCCTGAGCGCCGGGCGCGCCGTCTTTGCCGTTAGCGCCGGCCGGTCCGGCCTTGCCCACCAACTGTTTGAGCACGCTCGGGCTGATCTGTTTGGTAGACGTGATCAAGTATTTCTTTGCGGCATAGGCGCCGCCGGTCATCGCGAACACCAGTGCGAGCGTCATAGCGACGTTCGCGTACGTGGCGCGCCTACGTATCCAAGAGAACATCAACATCCCTCCCATCGGGATCTACACAGCAAAAAGCCGTCCCGGGCACACGACCCACGACGAGCGAAAGAACAATCTGAAAGCGCGTGAACTACGCGCGAGTGACCAAGCCGGCTCTTATGTCCGGCTAGCCGCGTTCCACTACAGCGGCGGGGAGTGCTAGCGCTTAGAGATGCGCCGGCCCAGAGAGAGAGAGAGAGAGAGAGAGACGCGTCAGCGACGCTGACGCGTCCTATTACGGACCCATCAGTGACACACGGACTCTCAAGCACGTTCATCCCCAAAGCAGACACGCGAAACAAACTCCCTCAAAGTTACGACCCGGTCCCTCTCCCAAGGTCCCCGTCAAAACCGGTTACAAGTCGACCCAGAGACCGACCCGAACCCGACCTTATGTTCTGTCCACCACATGTACGCAGCAGACATCAGCTACTTATACACGTGTATGCCGCTGTTGTCAACCCCCTCGTGATGGGCATCGACGGTAGCGTCACTCCTATAGCGGCATCTCCACCTGCCCGTGTGGCGAGCCAAGCTGCGCGAGCCGCTCAAGGAACGGCTCAGGTGGGAACGCCTCGGGGCCGAGCACACCGGTGCCCTTCCACACGCCCTCATTGAGCAGCTCGAGCGCCACCACGGGGTTGACCGCGGTCTGCCACACAACGGCTTGCGAGCCGTATTCGCGCATCGTGTGCTCGTTGTCCACCACATGGTAGAGATAGGTGGAGCGCTGGCCGCCGTCGGCGCCGGTGCCCGTTACCCACGTGCCCGCGCAGGTACGACCGGTCATGCGCTCGCCGAGCGTCGCGGGGTCGGGCAGCGCAGCGGCGACTACATCGCGTGGGGCGACCTGCGTCCCACGCACGGATACCGGCTCAGTCGAGTCAAGACCGAGCTTGTGCAGCGTTTGCAGCACATCGATGAACTCTTGTCCAAGCCCATACTTGAAGGTCACGCGCTCGCAGGGCACCCAGCGGGGGATCAACACGACCTCCTCGTGCTCCACGTTCACGCACTCCACAGCCCCGATGCCCTCCGGAAAGACGAACGTCTCTGGCTCGGAGAATGGTGCGGTTGTGTAGAAGCCGCGCTCGCGCTCCCAGATGAGTGGCGGGTTCAAGCACTCCTCGATCGTCGTCCAGATCGAGAACGTGGGCGCGAAGTCGTACCCGTCCACGATCAGGTCGGCGCCGTCGCGCACTCCCACCTGGTCCACCTTTGCGAACAGCTCGTCGGCGGCGTAGCGCGCGAACACGTCCGAGAGACCAGGCTCCACGCCCATACCGACGAGCGCCAGCAGCCCCGCTTGCTCCCATTGCTCGCTGCGCGCAAGCTGCACATCGCCGAGCATCACCCCTGGCAATTCGTGTGGGCGCTGCGGGTGCGGATGGGACAGCGTCATCGCCATGTCCAGGTACGTCGTGCGCGCCTGGAAGGCAGCGTCGAAGATCGGCTCGTTGAAGCGCGGGTCGCAGGCGTTGAGCACGGCGTCGGGGCGCACCCGCTCGATCAGCTTCACGAGCGCCGCGCGGTCGGATGCGTCCACGCGCTCCGCGGCGAAGCGGCCGGCTTCGCCGAGCTTTGCCACCACGTCGTGTGCGCGCGCGGGTGACACGTCCGCGAGCGACACCTGCTCGAACGCAGGCCGGCGTTGGGCTATCGCCGCGAACGCCGCACCAACACCGCCGGCTCCAACCACGAGCACGCGCATCGTTCCAGTGTGACGCACTTTGAGAGATTTGACCAGGGAGCCGCGCGAGAGCCGCCTTCATCGACGACGCCCGCTCAGCGACAGCCATGTGCTCAGCCCTTCTTCTTGCCCTTCTTCCTTGTCTTGTGCTTTGCACACCCTGTGACGGTAATGGGTGTGGCTTGGTGGATCACTGCTCCGTTTTGCCCGGTGAATGCGGTGGGCATCTTGAGCTTGCTCTCGCAGAGGTTCCCGTTGGCGGCCAGTGCGCTGTTGGGTCCTTGCGGAAGCTTCAGCTCGAAGCTCGTGATCGGGACGTCCGGTACGTGTCGGAACGTGCTGCTCGTGATTCCCGCTTTGCTGATGAACGTCTCACCGTGCAAGTAGACCGTGACTCCGTACCCTTGTAGGGAGAGGACCAGTTCGGGGAACTTCGCGCCGCCGTAGGACACGAAATAAGCCGGACCGGTCAATTCCACCGGCAGTACCGGAGTGATCGCCGAGACGCTGCCGACCCTTGATGCCACCGGACAGCTCGCCGGGTTCGCTTCGAACGTGGCTGACGGGCACGCCTTCTGGAGCGTCGTCAGGCGAGAGGGTAGCTGTCTTGGCAGGGCCACCTTCACGCTCTTTACGTTCGACTGGATCGATGCTTGGTTTTCACCGAACGGTCCAGTCGGATAGAGGATCTTCGCGTCGAGGCTCGCCCCGTTCTGTCGCGACGTTTTTCCTGAGGCGGAGACCTTGAAGTTCGGTTTGAACGAAAGGCTCCGGCACGACCCCATCTGGAAATGACTACCGATCGCGGCTGTCGCGCCTTCAGTGCCTGTCGCGACACCCGAGAAACTCCCCGGCGCGCACCCTGTCGGGTTGAACATGAACCCGGGCTTGTCTATCACCGCATTGACAGCCCGTAGATCCGCGGGGACACCGCCGATGATCTGCGGCAACGCGTCTGTGGTGACCGTCAGTTGCGTCGTGAGGGGGTCAACTTCGATCTTCGCCCGTACCACCTGCGTTTGCAATGTGAAGGGACCGACATGCAGCGGGACGACGATCGAAAGGCCGTACGGCGCTCCCTTATACCCTTCGGTCAGATAGATCGGCGCCGGCGGCTGCCCCGGTTGTGGCACAACCAACGGGTAGGGACCGGGACCGGCCTCGACGACCGTATGGCCGATCTGAGACGCGCTGGAGCACGTCCCCGCGGACGCCTCAGCCTGCGGACAGAGCGGGACCTTGCTGACCATGCCCAACAGGCCCTCGGGTGTCTTGAACTGCAAACTCCCGATGCGTTGCTGATCGTCGGGCCGTGTCAACAAGAGTGAGAAGTTCGTGAACCCGCCGGCCTGGTCGGTCGTGGAGCCGGCAACCATCGACGGACTGAACGGCAACGGACCGGGCGGGCACGCAGAGCCTCCGGTACCTGTCGCGATCACGAAATTGCTCGTCGGGAACACGTCCTCCACGTCTGGGCTCGTCCACGGGGTGAAGTCGCTCGTCGTCGTATAGATCCCACACCGTGTGGGTGTCGAAAGCGCCGCCTGGGCGCCCCCGCTGAAAGCGAGCCTGAAGGTTGTGAACGGCAACTCCGGTGTTTCGGCGAACGTCGTCACCAACTGTCCCGTCGCTTCGTTCAAATGAACATCACCGATCAGCTTCAGGTTGACGCCCGCCCCGGAAGCCGCCACAAGCAGCTTTAGATTGGGTGGATCTGACTGCAACACGTACACATTGCCCTTCAAGCCATTCGCCAGCAGCGGTGTTTCGATTTCGTCTGTTCCAACCTTTGATGCGGCAGGACACGACGGCGGGCCCTGCGTACCAACACCGCTTTCGCTCATCTGACAGGCAGCCAATCCCGCGGCCTGACCCGGGTTGACCGCGACACCTTCAGGCAATGTAACGGTCGTGCCCTTGATGTTAGAAGTCGCGATACCATTCGTCTGCAAAAGAGCATCCTGCGGCGCTTTCACTTCGACAGTCAAACCGGCGGGAGTATCCGCCGCTGCCGTATCGGGCGCGATATTGATCGACGGGTTGAACCCCAAATGATCGCAACCCGTGAAACCGATCGGAGCACCATTCTCGTCGTGAAACAAGATACTCGTCTGATCCGTCACGCTCGCATCAAACCACTCGTTGACCACAGCCGAATAAGACTGCGGGCCTACGCACGAAGTCGGCAGTGTCAGAAACGGCACCCGGCCCGCAGGGGAGGGGCATCCGACTTTTACAATTCCTTCAACCAGACATGTACGCTGTGCGTCGTGGCTCGGATCGCCGGGAACACCCCAGATTGTCACTGTGCTCGTAGCGATGATCCGCTGCGGTAGGTTGTTCACGTGCTCGGTGATCCCATAGTCACCGTCGCTACGCACGCTGGCGTCGAGCAAAACCCTGTTACCGAACAGAATAAAGCCGAACTCAGCCGGGTGGCCGGCCGGCGGCACAATGTTGTACACCGGAAACTCAAAAGTAATCAGGGGGAGGAAGCCCCCGAGACCCGACGGCGCCAAACCGATCTGCGAACCCGTCGGGCACAGTTCCTTATCGAACTGCGCCCTGGGGCACTGGGTAACCGCTGTGGCGTTGCCCACCACGCCGGGGGGTAGGTCTACGGTGACATTACGGGCTTCACTACCCTCGGGTGTCGCTTTCGCGTCGGCGTTCAACTCAAACGTCGCAGTGAACTCGTAAGGATGCGATCCCGCCTGCGTATCTGGCGTCCCGTCCTCGTTTGAGAACCACGCGTTCAATTTGGCAAACCCAAATTTCGCGGGGGTTCCACTAATCGTAAACGGTTGCGATGAACTCGCGGCAGATAGTGCTCCTCCACCTGAGACGGCAAGCGCGTTCTCGACAGTTCCTTCGGGCATGCCGGGGCTGATTTTTATCTTCAACAGAAGTTCTCGTCTCTTGCCCGCTATCATTGCGGGCAATTCGTAACTACAGAAATCGGGGGTTCCACTGCAGATCCAGCCGTTTTCCGATTCCGCTTCTATCCCGGCCGGGAGCGTATCCGTGAGCGTCGCGCCAGCCACACTTTCGGCGCCGCCAACGTTGTACACATTCACTGCGACGGTACCATTTCCACCGGGCGGCAGGTTGGTCGGGTAGCTGTGCGAATCGACCTCCCAACCGGGAGCCTTCACGGCCACCGCCGGGGCACTCGCCAACGCGAAAGCTCCAACACCCACCACCAGCGCCAAAAATCCTCGCGTCCAGCTTACAGTCTGTCGACCCCGCATCACTTGCCCCCCCTGTTGTTCGTGGCCGACTTCTTGGCATTCGCCGTCCTACTCGCCTTGCCGCCCTTGGCCTTTCGCTTCTTGTGCCTCTTCTTGGACTTGACCTTCTTCGCCACAACCTTCACCGGCGCCGCGAAGTTGCCGACCCCGTTGTACGTCACGCTCGACGGCGTCGCGAAAACAGGAGGCGCGGCCGGGACACCCTGACATCCGGTTCCCGTGCACTGTGGACCAGCCGGTGGATTTGGCGCGTCAACACGAACGTCGTATGCATCGAAATTTTCATTTTGATCTTCCGACACGAGTTTTGAACGTGTAACGATAAACACGTCATCGCCGCTTTCGCTCGTGTCAGCCAGAGTTGAGCCTTCTTGGCTGGCGCCGTCCGAAAGCAGGGATACACAACCACGGGAGCGTCTACAGTTGCCCGCCCCGTCTCGCTCCCACTCGTATACGTCGTTTTGTCCATTGACGTCTGTCGGAACGAGGCCGTCCACGCTGTCAAAGAACACCCGGCCACCGTCTTTGGACATCCAGTTCTCGGAAAAAGTCGCCTGATGGCTTACCGGGAGATACGCGGAGTAGTTGATCGTCGGTAGTTCGCCGGTTGGCTTACACGACGTGCAGGTCAATTTGTCGCCTTCGTAGTCGTACACAAAGATCTGCTCGGTAAAATGGCTCTTGTAGCCGGTCAGCGGCAGCACCGACCCAAACACAAGGTGGCGCCCATCGACTGTCACCTGTGCTTCCTTTTTGCCGAGATCGCCCTGCCAAGCCCCATCTCTATTGTAAAAGCTGGTTGGAGAGGAATAGTTGTCTTTGCTTGCAAGCCGGGCTATGAACTTGATCGGATCGCCTGCGTGAAGGACGTAGAGATTGCATTCGTCTTCTTCGCCAAATCCGCCGATGACGCAGCTTCCCGGTTTGGCTCCCGCGGCGAGGACAGCGTCAGCTACGAAGTACACGTAGGACAGGTCAGCACTGGTGCCGACCACACCCTGCACTTCACCGGCCGGGGTCAGATCTGTCGTTTGAGCGCCGTTGACGTCATACTCGTACAGGTCGCCGCTCTTTGTGAACAGAGCCTTCGAGCCGTCCGGGGTCGCCGTCCAAAACCGGCCGCCGCCGCCCACAGATGCATCGACCTGCACCGTTTTCGTACCGTCTTCACGTAGATAGAGACCACCCGTGCTCATGCCGGTCCAAAAGATGCGGCTCCCGTCTTCTGAGATGACGTGATTGAGAGTCGGCGAATCGTATTCGCGACTGTCCGGAGCTTGAACAGGCCCACCAAAGACGCCATTTGGTTCAGGACTCCCATTCGGGAGAATGTTCACGAGCTTCGGTGACCCATCGGTGAAGTCATACAAATTGTTGTCTTCTTCGCCCCCGTCGATCGCGTCGGGTGTGAGAGCGTCGTTGGCCATGTACAGGACATGTTTGAGGTCGACCGAGCTACCCGCATAGATGGTTTCCAGGCCGCTGACCGGCGAGTTATACGTTGTTTCATAGGAACCGAATTCTTTGGGCCCACGATTTGGCGGCGTGGCGGTGATGAGAGGTTGGTAGCTACCGCCGCCGAAATTGTGCTCGTAGAGAACAGAGTACCCGCCGGAGGGGGCTCCTGGAGCGATCGGTGTGAGTTTTTTGTCAGTCAAGAACCCGACGGACAGGTCTCGTGAGAATCCTTGATAGACAGGGAAATCACGGAAACGATCAGACGCCGGGCTCACATCGACCGACGTCCATCCATGCGCCGACCGAGTAGCAACATACTGGTTGCCGGCGCCACCGCCAGAGCGCCCCGCTCCTCCGCTTTCGGGGGGGTCAGCCACATAGGAGAAGGCATTGCCGTCGGCCGCGGCGAAGAATGGCAGTTCTGTGCCGCTACCGATGTCTTCGCTGAGGGATTCGACGTTGATAGACACAACCGGGTAGACGTTACCGTCGGCGTTGTCGTTGGGAGACACCTTTTCGTAGCGGCGATTGTCCGGTAGCCCGAGACTGGTTGCTTCGAATGTCGTAAAGACGATGTCTTCGCTTGTCGTGGCGCCGCTTGCGTTGGTCGCCACCGCTCTGAAGTGGTAAGTCCCTCCTGTCACGAGACCGCCGATCCGCTGCTGGGCCGCCACCGGGCTGCCGCTGCCGATGTCGGTGATCGCGGTCGACGACCCGTATCCCGAGGTAGGCCCATATTCGAACTTGTATGTCGTATCCGAGCCCGCCGGGGCGATGCCCGCCTTGAGCGTCGCTTCGTCGGAGCCGACGCCAAAGACCTTCACTTCAAAGAGCGCTGGCGGTTCCGCAAACGCCATCGCCGGAGCCATACCCAGCATTCCCCCGACAACGCACAGCAGCAACGAGACCAGAACGAAACGACGAGCACAGGTCAAACCAATCCCCTCCTCAACGAGCGATCCAAGCAGAACGACCCGCGGCGCCGCGGGCGTGACAAGACGACCGCCGAAACCCGCCCGGCGATGTAAGAACTAGAACAACAAGACGCGCCTACCTGGCGCGAAGAGTCAAACCGGGCTTTACGTCCGATGAGCCGCGCGAACCTGCCGCGGCCAGTGGGCCCAACGCCCAGACGCCCGCCGGCCAGAGAGAGAGACGCGCCCATGGCACGCAGACTCTCAAGCACCTTCTCCCCCGAAGAATGCACGCGAAAAACAGCTCCCTCTCAGAAGTGCGACCCGGTCCCTCTCCCAAGGTCCCTGTCAAAACAAGTTGGTGTCGACCACATGGGCCGACCGGACCCGACCTTATGTCGGTTGAGCACCCCGAAGTGGGATAAACAAGTCGGCCTGAATATACACAATCTACCCGAAATGTCAAGTTGCCCCAATTACACCCACGGTCCAGCCGGCTCACGTATGCTGCTCCCGACCAATGGCGAGCATGCTCCTGGACAGGCCCTCGACCCACCGCGTCGAGCGCTCCCCGATGCGGTGGGCGCCCTCGCCCGATATCAGCCGCGCCGAGATCCTGTGGGTGATTCTCGGCGGCGTCGCGCTGGCGCTGCTCACGACGTGGCCACTCGTGCTGCACATGGGCGCCCGCATCGCGCCCGACCTCGGCGACCCGGTGCGCACCGTCTGGGAGGTGGCATGGGTGGGACACGCGCTCCTCCACAGCCCGCTGCACGTGTTCGACTCCAACGCCTTCTACCCCCGCCCGCTCAGCCTCGCCTTCTCGGACTCGCTGCTCGGCTACGGCCCGGCGGCGTTCTTCGGCTCGGGAACCGTGGCGGCGCTCGTCCGTTACAACCTGCTCTTCCTGTTCGCCTGGTCGCTGTGCTTCGTGGGCGCATGGCTGCTCGCGCGCGAGCTGGGCGTGGGCAAGGTGGGCGCAGCCGTGGCAGGCGTGGCGTTCGCCTACGCCCCCTACCGCATCACCGAGGCCGGCCACCTGCACGTGATCTCAAGCGGGGGTATCGCGCTCGCGCTGTTCCTGCTGCTGCGTGGCTACCGCCGCTCCTCGCGTGGCCTAGTCGTGGCGGGCTGGCTCGTCGCCGCCTGGCAGATGAGCCTCGGCTTCACACTCGGCCTGCAGTTCGCCTATCTGCTGGCAGTCCTCGCGCTGATCGCCGCCGTGTGGTGGTGGCGCGCCAAGCGCCCCACGCTCCCGCGTAACCTCGTGGCGATCACCTGCATCGGCGTCGCCCTGTGCGGGGTCATCTCTGTCTACCAGGCACGCCCTTTTCTCAAGGTGGCGTCCGAGTACCCCACCGCGAAACGGACTCTGAAGGAAGTCAAGAACTACTCCTCCAACCCGTGGGCATGGCTGTCCGCCTCCTCCGAGAACCGCGTTTGGGGTGGGGTGACCGCGGGCGCCCGCGAACACGTGCACTCCAAGAACGAGGACGTGTTCTTCCCCGGCGGCGCGATCGCGCTGCTTGCCCTCATCGGGCTCGCCTCGTCCATTTACACGCGCCGATTGCGTATCGGCTTGGCATGCGGTGTGGGGGTGTGCGCGATTCTCGCGCTGGGAATGGGCCTCACGGGCGCCGGGTACCCATACCGGCTGCTGTACGACTTCGCACCCGGCTGGAACGGGGTGCGCGTCCCCGGGCGCGTGTTCACGCTGGGGACGCTGTTCACAGCGCTGCTCGCCGCGGCCGGCGCTTGGCGCATCGCCGAGTTGGCGCGCACCTGGGGCAAGGGATTCGGAGCGCGGGGCGCCGCCGCGCTTACGGCCACCGTGGGAGCGCTGCTCGTGGTTGGCGTCGTGGGCGAAGGGGCAGGACATATGTCCCATCCCGTCGTCCCCCAGCCCGCGCGTGCGGAGATCGGCCTTCCGGGACCCCTCCTGGATCTGCCGACTGACGGCGCTGCCGACCGCCTTTGGCAGTACTTCTCGACCAACGGCTTCTACAAGATCCCACTGGGGAACAGCACGTTCGACATCCCCGCCACCGACGACCTGCGTGGCGGTATGAGCGGCTTCCCCGACCGCGCCTCCATCGAAAAGCTGCGCTACTACGGCGTAAAGACAGTTGTGTTGCATCTGAGCATGCCCACACTCCCGGGTATCAAGCTCCCGGCGATCCCCGAGCCCCCCGACACCCGTGCCGCCGCCGCCAGGCCGGTCGCCGACTTGGGTGTCACGCGCAGGCAGGTCGGCTCGCTTGTGATCTACGAAATCGGACCCGGCCCGAAGGCGCTGCACTGATGAGCACACTTGACGCCCAGCCTGCCGCGCCAGGCGTAAGTCAACGCCCCCGGGCCAGGCAACTGCTCACAAAGCGCAACCTCGCACTGGCTGCAGTGCTGCTCGTTGGCGTCGCCTACGCCACCCTCATCCAGAGCTTCTCCTGGAACCAGACCTCCCACTACGACCTGATCCGCTCACTGGACAGGGATCGCACGACGATCGACCTCTACCAGGAAAACACCGGCGACAAGGCCTTCTACAAGGGCCACTGGTACTCGGCCCGCGCGCCTGGGTTGGCGCTGTTCGCGCTCCCCTACTACGACGCCATCAAAGCCCTCGGAGCCGAAAAACTCGCTCGCTCCTCCAAGGCCCAGCGCGGCGAAGACGAGATGATCTATTTCATCGGACTGTGGGCGAATGTGTTGCCCGGATTGTTGCTGCTGCTGTTGGTGGGCCACCTCGCGGAGCGCCTGGAGCCGGGCTACGGCGCCGCCACGGCGGTGATCCTCGGGCTGGGCACGCTCGCCCTCCCGCTGAGCACGCTGCTTTTCTCCCATATCTTCACCGCATTCCTCGGCTTCGCCGCGTTCGCGTTGTTGCTGTGGGAGCGCGACGGACCACCCAACCCGTGGCTGCTCGGGGTCGCGGGACTACTGCTCGGCTATGCGGGCGTGTCGGAGTACCCCCTTTTCTTTGTCGCGCTCGTGCTCGGCCTCTATCTGCTCTCCCGCCGAGACTCACTCAACCCCCGTGGTGTGGCGACGCGTGCCGGCGCCTTCATCCTCGGCGGGCTGATCGGGATCATCCCGTTGCTGCTCTACAACCACTACGCCTTCCACTCCTGGACACACCTCGCCTACTCGAGCATCCCTCGCCAGCAGAAAGGCTTCTTCGGGATAGGCGTCCCCGGCCTGAAGGTGATGGCCACGCTGCTCTTCGATTCCCGCGGACTGCTCACGCTCTCCCCTGTGCTGGCGATGGGGGGGATCGGCACGTGGCTGCTCTACCGCCGAGGCAAGCGCGCGGAGGCGCTCACAATCACGGGAATATGCGTTTGCTACCTGGGCTACAACTCCGGCTACTACCTCCCCTTCGGCGGAGGCTTCATGGGACCACGCTTCCTGATGACGATGCTCCCCTTCCTCGCGCTGCCCATCGGACTCGCCCTCAAGCGTTTCCCTGGACCCACGATCGCTCTCGCCGGCGTGTCGATCGCGACGATCGTGATCGCGACGATCACCCATCCGCTGATCGGCTACGAGAACGAGGCGGTCGTGTTCGTCCGCTACCTCGGTAAAGGCTTCTTCCAGCCAACGATCGCCTCGGCCTTCGGCATGGGCCGCGGCTGGGGCGGGATCTGGCCCTTCCTGCTCTGCGCCGGGGGCGCCATCCTGCTCGCCGTCCTCGCCACCGCCCGCACGCGTATCTCCACGCGCTCGCTGCTGTGGGGGGTGGCGACACTCGCCGGCTGGTGCGCGTTTGCGGCGCTGGCGCCGACGCTGCTCGGCATCGACCACCGCGGGCTTGTCTCGATCGTCCACGCCGGGGACAACACAGCGCTGAACCTCACCCTCCACAACGGCACCCGCTACCCGCTGCGAACGCTCGCCCCACTCGCCGCGGGCGTCGGCCTGCTCGGCCTGCTCACCGCCCGCGCGTTCGCGGGTGGAGTCGCTACTCGCCGCCGGGCTGTCACGAGCTGAGAGAGTCGCCGGCGCCTTCACGCCTGCGCCAACCCGCCGCGGCGCCCACCCCCTCCACCTCGATACGTCCCGCGTCGCGGAGCTCGTTGAGGACCAGCCGTATCGTCCCAACGCTCACGCCCGGGAAGGCGCGTTCCACGTCACGGCGGCGAAATACCGGCGGCGCTTGACTGAGGATGTAATTGCGCACCCTGTCCTGCTTGGTTCCCCTGTCACCACCCGATTGCGCGAGACGACGCTCGAAGTCGTCGTATGCGCCGGCGAGGATTTGCGCGAGATATGTCGCCCAAGGCCACACGTCGTGCTCGGCCGTGTGCCAGTTGCGTTGAGACTCGTAGAGGGTCGCGTAGTAGGAGTTCTTGGAGTCGTAGATCCGCTGCTCGATGCTCACGTATCGAGCCACCCCGTAGCCCTGGCTGAGGAGCTCGTGGGTTGTGAGCAGGCGAGCCAGCCGTCCGTTGCCGTCGGCGACCGGGTGGATCGCAAGCAGGTCGAGGATCAACACCGCGATCAGCAGGAGCGGATGCGTGCGACCCTCGCGCTTGGCGTCCTCGTAGCGAGTGAGCAGCTCGGTAAGGAGGAACTCGGTTTCCTCCGGAGGAGGGGGGGTGAAGACGATCTCACGACGACCGCTCTCGTAGGAGACGATCAGATTCGGATCAATCTTGAGATGACCGCCGCGCCCGTCTGCGTGCTGGAAGAGCAGGCGATGGAGGTGCAACACCAGCGGAGCGCCCAGCGACTCATACTCGCGAAGGCGCATGAGCATGTCGATCGCGTCTCTGTAACCCGCGAACTCCCGCTCGTTGCGATTGCGGAAGCGGCCGCCCCCCTCCGCGATGCGCTCGGCGCGATCGCCCTCGACGATAACCCCCTCGATCGCGTTTGAAGCTGTGATCGATGCGATGCGCGCGTGCTCTGAGAGACTGTGGAGGAGTTCGGGCATCTGATCCCCGAACAGTCTCTCCTGCCCCCTGGAGGTGTCGATCCGCGCAAGCAGAGCGCCCAACTCGCGTGGCTGGCCACTGAGGGTGCGATCGAGGTCGATGAAGCTATACATCGTGCTAATTATGTCATAATCGTGCTAATACGCTCCAAAATTAGCATGATTATCGAAGCCATTAGCACGATACCGCCGACAAACGTACTCATCGGCGGCGCGGCCCGACCGCACACCCTTGCGGCTCTCAGCGGTTACTCGTCTTCAAACCGCATTTCGCGGCGTGGAGCTGCTTACAGACCGTGACGTAGCCGGGGCGCGGGTTGTAATGAGCATCGGTCAGGCCGGCGTCGAAGCGGGTTGAGGCGGTGCCGCCGGACCACTGGAAGATGTAGAGGCGCTTGATGCGTGAGTTGGAGGCTGCGAGTTTGAACATGTAGGCGAGCGCCTTGGAGGAGCGCTTCAGGCCGGAGCCTTTCTTGTTGGGGAAGGCGCCCCCGAACTTGACGATCCCCCCGGTCTCGGTGAGCCACACCTGCCCGGGCGCCGCTTTGAGGATGGCCTTCGTGCGGGTGCTCTGGAAGCGGTTGGTGTCGGAATAGTTGTGTAGCCCCCACAGGCTCGGCATCGGCACTTTCAGGCGCGCGATGTCGCGCTTGAATTCGCCGACGTAGCGCAGCGTGGGGTTGATGCTGGGCCCGTCGAGGATGTCAAGGCCGGTGATGGTGCAGCCCTTGCAGACCGACCGCAGCGCCTTGTAGTACTTGGCGGATTCAAGCGCGCTCGGCGATTTGAACATGTGCGCGAGCGTCCCGCGGTTGGTCTCGTTCCACGCCTGGTACTGGCGGACTTTCGGGAAGAGCTTGATGAACTTCTGCACATCTCGCGTATAGGTCGTGACGCTCGGCATCGCCATCGGCGTGTACTCGGAGTGATAGAACGCCACCAAGATCTGCTGGTGCTGGGCTTCGGCGGCCGCGATCCACTGTTGTGCGAGCTGTAGCGAATATGGTCGCGCCACAGCGTCATACGGCGCGATGTAGCGCGCGATCTTCGTTTTCAGCTGCCCCCACAGGGGGTTGGAGAACATCTCGGTCTGCTGATCGCCGATGCCTGTGAGGTAGGACGCGGAGGCACGGGCGCTCTGCTTGGAGGAGGCGCCGGCAACGTTCGCCGCGCCAAGCGCCATCAGCGCGAGAGCGAGGACGCAAGCGAGCGGGGCGAAGGTGAGGGTACGTGGGCGGGAAGTCTTGAGCATGTTCATTGCAACAGCCTATGTGTCGAGACGTTGCGCTGCGCCGACGATCTTTACGCGCGCGTATCGCTTGCCACGATCTCGTGCCACTCAGGTCTCGCCGCCACCGGTGACCGCGCGACCGTCCTCACGCAGCGTGGGGTCGGCGACGATGCGTACGTCCACACCCGGCAGTCCTTCAAGCAGGCGCGTGATGAGCGACTCCCTGAAGCGCCTCACGCCGCGCCGCGGGGAGGGTGCGCCCATCAGCACATAGGTACTACCCAGCCGTCGTGCCGTGCCGATCGCAACCGCCGCCACGTCTTCGCCTTCTTCTACAAGCAGCCGCGCACCGAGCATCGCCGTGAGCCGCCGCAACGACTCGAGCTGCTCACGGTCCTCCGCGCTCGGCGTCCTGCCGGTGGGACGCACCACCAGCACGTCAAGGCGCGCGCCGAGTCGTTCCGCCGAGCGGGCGGCGCGGCGCACGATCCGCTCGGAATGCGGGGCAAGCGCCACGAGCGCAAGCAGCCGCTCGGCGATCGTTTGAGTGCCGGCCCCCCCTGCTGCGCTCGGCGATGCGATCCCTTCGTCGCGACGCACCACCACCGGACCGGGTGCAAGCCGCTTGATCTCCACCCCCTCCGCGACGTGACGCAGCGCGGTCTCGCGCAGCGCTGAGAGGTTCTCGATCTTGAAGAAGTTGTTGAGCGCCGCCGGCACACGCTCGTGCGGGTACACCTTGCCGGCGCGCAACCGCTCGATCAACGCCTCCGGGGTGAGGTCGATCAGCACCACCTCGTCAGCGGAGGCGAGCGCAACGTCTGCGATCGTCTCGCGCACACGCGTCCCGGTGAGCTGGATGATCTGGTCATTGAGGCTCTCCAGGTGCTGGACGTTGACGGTGGAGTACACGTCGATGCCCGCGCTCAGAACGTCCCGCACGTCCTCGTAGCGCTTCTCGTGCTCGATCCCCGGGGCATTCGTGTGCGCCAGCTCGTCGATCAAGCACAGCTCGGGTTTGCGCACGAGCACGGCGGGGAGGTCCATCTCCGCGAGCGGCGTGCCCCGATAGTCGACCATCCGCGGCGGGATGTGCTCCAGGCCCTCCGCTTGGGCGGTGGTCTCGTCGCGACCGTGGGGCTCGAGGTAGCCGATCGCCACGTCGCGCCCGGTCTCTGCTTCGGCGCGACCCTCCTGCAGCATGCGGTAGGTCTTCCCCACCCCCGCCGCCATACCGATGAAGACCTTCAGGTGTCCGCGTTGCGGGGAGTTTGGTGCTTCGGTGGCCACGGGAGGCATTCTCTCCCACCGGCCGGTGGAGGGGTTATCCCCCGAGCAAGTTGTGAACGATCAGGTCTATGAGCTTGATGCCGATGAACGGCGCGACGATCCCACCGAGGCCGTAAATCAGCAGGTTGCGGCGCAATAGCGCACTGGCGCCGATCGGTCGGTAGCGCACGCCTCGCAACGAGAGCGGGATGAGCAGCGGAATGACGATCGCGTTGAAGATGATCGCCGAGACGATCGCCGATTGGGGGGTGCCGAGGTTCATGACGTTCAGCACGTGCAAAGGCCCCTTCCCTCCGGCCGAAGTCGCGTACGTAGTGATGAAGATGGCTGGGAGGATCGCGAAGTACTTGGCGACGTCGTTGGCGATCGAGAAGGTGGTGAGCGCGCCGCGGGTGATGAGCAGCTGCTTACCCACCTCCACGATCTCAATCAGCTTCGTGGGGTTGGAGTCGAGGTCCACCATGTTCCCCGCCTCGCGCGCCGCCTGGGTGCCGGTGTTCATCGCCACACCCACATCCGCCTGGGCGAGCGCGGGAGCGTCGTTGGTGCCATCCCCGGTCATCGCCACGAGCCGCCCATCCTGTTGCTGCTCGCGGATCAACGCAAGCTTGGCCTCGGGGGTGGCTTCGGCGAGGAAGTCATCCACGCCTGACTCCTGCGCGATCTTGGCGGCGGTGAGACGGTTGTCGCCGGTCACCATCACGGTCTTGATGCCCATCGCACGGAGCTGGTCAAAGCGCTCCTTCATGCCTTCCTTGATCGTGTCCTTCAGGTACACCACACCGAGGATCTGGTTGTCGCGCGCCACCGCCAGTGGCGTGCCGCCCTCGCGGCCAATGCGGTCAAGGTGCTCGCGCAACTCGGGCGGCGCCTGGCCGCCCTCGGCCTCCACGAACCCGATGATCGCATCGCCTGCGCCCTTACGCAGTTGCTGGCCGTCGAAGTCCACACCACTCATCCGCGTCTGCGCGGTGAAGGGCACGAACTCGGCGTGCAGCGTGCTCATGTCGTGCTCTCGGATGCCGTACTGCTTGGCCAAGACCACGATTGAGCGTCCCTCGGGCGTCTCGTCGGCGAGCGACGCCAGCTGAGCCGCTTCGGCGAGCTCTGACTCGGGCACGCCCGGCATCGGGATGAACTCTGAGGCTTGACGGTTGCCGAGCGTGATCGTGCCGGTCTTGTCGAGCAGCAACACGTCCACATCCCCGCTCGCCTCCACCGCTCGGCCGGAGAGGGCGAGCACGTTGCGGCGCACAAGCCTGTCCATGCCGGCGATCCCGATCGCCGACAGCAGCGCCCCGATGGTGGTGGGGATCAACGCCACGAGCAGCGCGATCAGCGTGGTCTCCGAGATTGACGTTCCCGCGAACAAGCCAAACGGCCGCAGCGTGGCGACGACGATCATGAAGATGAGCGTTAGCGCGGCGAGAAGGATGTTCAGGGCGATCTCGTTGGGGGTCTTGCGTCGCTCCGCCCCCTCCACCAGCGCGATCATGCGGTCGAGGAACGACTTGCCTGGCTCCTGGGTTATTTCGACCACGATGCGATCGGAGGTGACGCGTGTGCCGCCGGTCACCGCACTTCGGTCGCCACCTGACTCGCGGATCACAGGCGCCGACTCCCCTGTGATGGCCGACTCGTCCACGGTGGCGATCCCCTCGATCACGCTGCCGTCGCCCGGGATCAACTCTCCGGCGACCACCACGACGATGTCGCCACGGCTGAGCGCCGAGGCGGCCTTCATCGAGC
The DNA here is from genome assembly GCA_963702905.1 of uncultured Solirubrobacterales bacterium. Classification (GTDB taxonomy): domain Bacteria; phylum Actinomycetota; class Thermoleophilia; order Solirubrobacterales; family Solirubrobacteraceae; genus Palsa-744. Next base: position 1,466,785 of record OY969769.1, on the reverse strand, counting down.
CGTCACGCATAGTGGCGACGGTCTCCTTGCGCATGTTGCGCAGCGTGTCCGCTTGCGCGCGGCCGCGTCCCTCGGCGAACGCCTCCGCCATGTTGGCGAAGATCACTGTGAGCCATAGCCACACAGCGATCGTAAACGTGTACCAGGCCGGCTCATGACCCCCGCCGAGCGGTTTGCCGCCGAACGCCTGGATCAACCACGTGACGGTAGTGATGACAGAGCCGATCTCTACGACGAACATCACTGGGTTGCGGATCTGCACCCGCGGATCGAGCTTGACCAGACTGTCGATTAGTGCCCGCTTGACGATGTCGCGCTGGAAGAGCGAGATCGCCTGACGCTCGTGGGTGGCGTTGACAGCAGACATCACTTACCTCCCGTGAGGCGATCGAGTGCGAGGTTCAGCTCCAGCACGTTCACTCCAGGTTCTCCGGAGAAGCCGAGCCCTCGCGAGTCGGTGTATTTGGCGATCAAGTCGTTCACCGCGCTCAGAGAAAGGCCACGCTTGGCGGCGACGCGGTGCGCCTGTATCCAGGCGTTTGCCTGTGAGATTTCCGGGTCGAGGTTGGACGCGGAGGTGTTCACCGCGTCGACCGGGATTTGCGCAACGGTGAGAGTCGGATCGTAAGGCTTGTTGAATTCGAGGTAAGCCTTGATGTTTTCCGCGTCGCCTTCCTCGGTCGCCTTGTCGTTGGGGCCGCGATTGGAGAAGGTGCTGGCCGCCGCGTTGTACGCCCCGCCTTCGGTAGCGGACGGTCGCGACTGGAAATACTTCGCGTCGGCTTCAGTGACGAGTTCTTCTTCCTTTTCCTCGGGCTTTCCGTTCTTGCCAATCACCGGCGAGGAGAAACTCTGGCCGATTATCTTCGAGCCCACGAGCTTGCCGTTGACATAGACCTTCTGCCCGTTGGCGTTGCCGGGAAAGGCCACTTGGCTGACACCCGTGATGAACAACGGGTAGACAAGCCCCAGCAGGATCGTGAAGACGACGATTGCGATAGCGGATGTGACGATGTCGCGGCGCATGTCAGTAGAGGTGTCCTGTAAGTCCCTGCACGATCGGGCCGAGCAGCAGAGCGGGGAAGAAGGTGAGCGCGCCGACGAGGACGATCACGCCGATGAGGAGAACCACGAACGTGGAGTTGTCGGTGCGCATCGTCCCGAGGCCCGCGGGGCTGACGCGCTTGCCCGCGAGTGAACCGGCGACGGCGAGCGCGAAGAGGATCGGAGCAAAGCGCGCGAACAGCATGTCGAAGCCGCCGAGCAGATCGGCGAAGGTGACGCCGTGGGAGCCGAGGTTGCCGGCGTTGGGTTGGATGAAGCCGGTGTAGCCCGCGAACGCGGAGCCGTTGTTGTTTGCCTGGGAGAGGTAGGCGTAGAAGGTCTCCGAGAAACCCTGCGGGCCCACACCAAGTTCGGAGATCGAGGCGCGTCCACCTTTGCCGGCGGTGGCCATAGCGGTACAGAACAGCGCCGCGAGCGGCGTGATGAGGATGCCAAGGCCCGCGAGCTTTATCTCCCGCGCCTCGATCTTCTTGCCGAGCCACTCTGGCGTCCGTCCCACCATCAGCCCACCGATGAACACGGCAAGCAGTACGTACAGCAGGATCGAGTAGAGGCCCGTGCCAACGCCGCCGAAGATCACCTCGGAGGCGGAGAGGTTGGCGAAAGGCACAGCCCCGCCGATGCCGGTGAAGGACTCGAGCGCGCTGTTCACCGCCCCGCAGGATGTGACGGTGGTGACGACGTCGAACAGCGCCGACCCAGCGATGCCAAAGCGCTGCTCCTTACCTTCCATGTTGCCCCCGCCGGAGCCTGAGATGACGTGTGTGTGAAGGCCTGCCGCGTGCTGCGCCGGGGAGCCATGCGCCTCGGCGATGTAGGCGACGGAGACCGCGCCGAGGAACATCACCATCATCGTCACGTAGATCGCGAGCCCCTGTCGACGGTTGCCGGTCATTCGCCCGTAGGCGAAGACGAGCGCCGCGGGGATGACGAGTACGAGCAACATCTCAAAGAAGTTGGTGAACGCCGTAGGGTTCTCAAACGGATGGGCGGAGTTGACGTTGAAGAAACCGCCGCCGTTGGTTCCGAGCTCCTTGATGACCTCCTGCGAGGCCACAGGCCCCATCGCGATGGTCTGTGTGAGACCAGTGATCGTGTGAGCTGTGAGGTAGGTGGTGAAGTTTTGGATGACGCCTTGGGAGACGAGCACGATCGCCCCGATCACCGATATCGGCGCCAGCACGTAAACGATCGTGCGCACCATGTCGCCCCAGAAGTTGCCCAGGCCCTTGCCGCTGCGCCCCACGATCCCGCGGATTAGCGCAACCGCCACCACGATGCCCGTGCCGGCCGACAGCCAGTTCTGCACGGTCAGCCCAGTCATCTGGCTGAGGTAGCTCATCGTGGTCTCGCCGCTGTAGTACTGCCAATTGGTGTTCGTAACAAACGACGACACCGTGTTGAACGTGACGTTCCACGGCGCCGAGTGGTAGCCGAGTGGGTTCAGCCCGTGCGGGACGAAGAAGGCGTTCTGGGTACGCAAGATCACGTACAAGAGGAGCCAGCCTGCAAGCGAGAAGATCAAGAGGCTCTTCGCGTAAGCCTTCCAGTCCTGCTCCTGCTTGGGATCGACGCGCAGGACGGCGTAGAGGAAACGCTCGGGGCCGGCGAGCAGCGGTGAGAGGAACACGCGCTTGCCCGTGTACACCTTCGCCATGTAGCTCCCGAGAAGCATGGCAAACGCGGTGAGTATCACCGCGAACAGCACGATCGTCGCCCACCCCGAGAAGGTCACAGCTTCTCTCCCCGGATCAACGCATAAAAGAGATAGGCAATGATCGCCAGCGTGACGACGAGACCGACCACGTCGGCCGCGCTCATGTGGGCGATCAACGCTCCACTGACGAGCTCAACGCTCATATCCGCTCGATCCCTTTCACCATCAAGAGCAGGAGCAAGAACATGAGAATCCCGAGGACTATCGCTACGGCGTCCATAGCCCTCACTATGTGACGCACGGCATCACACCCGCATGACGATTTACGCCCCCGGCATAACGATTGTGTGACGGCCGCGGCCTACGGCCGCCGAAATCCTGTTATGCGGAAAAACGGTACCCCACACCAGGGTCGGTGACGATGAAGCGCGGGCTCTGCCCCTCCGGCTCCACCTTCCCACGCAACCGCGCGATGTGAGTGCGCAACGTTTGCACGTCATCGACGTACTCCGGCCCCCACACGTCAGCAAGCAACGCGCGATGCGTCATAAGGCGTCCCCGGTTACGCGCAAGCACGCGCAACAGGTCGAACTCGATCGGTGTCAAGTGGATGTCTTCGCCTGAGCGTCGAACCGCTCGCGCCGCAAGGTCTATCTCGAGCTCACCAGCCACGATGCGAGGGTCCTTATCTGCCCTTCCACCCCGGCGCAACGCCGCCTGCAAACGCGCCACGAGCTCGCGTGAGCCAAACGGCTTTGTGATGTAGTCATCGGCGCCCGCCTCCAGCGCCCTCACCTTCTGCTCCTCCTCCCCCACCGCCGAGAGCACAAGGATCGGCATCTCGCTCCACTCACGCAAGCTGCGTGTCACCTCCACGCCGTCTGCGTCGGGCAGCATCAGGTCCACGATCGCCGCCTCGGGTGGTCGCACTGCCGCGCGATCCAGCGCCTCGGCGCCGTTTCGGCGAGCACCACCTCAAAACCCGCGTCGCGCAACACCACCCGCAGCGCACGCAGGATCTGCGGCTCGTCGTCCACCACCAGAATCCGCTGCGCGGGCGGCGATCTCGCTCAAGACACTTGCTCGGGGCTGACGGGCAACTCGAGCTCCCCGCCGGTCGCGGAGGGCTCACCAGCCGCGGCCAGTGGCAGTTCGAACACGAACGTGGCGCCCTGACCCGGGCAGCGACTCCACGTGCAAGCGTCCGCCGTTTGATTCAGTGAACCCGCGCGCGATCGCAAGTCCCAAGCCGGAGCCGCGATGGCCTCCCTGCGGGGTGCCCGCGCGGTAGAAGGGCTCGAACACACGCTCCAGCTGCGCCGGGGGAATGCCAGGGCCGCGATCGACGATACGCACCACCAGGCGATCGCCCGCCGGACCGCCGTCCGAGGCAGACAGTGGCGCCGGAGCCTGCGAGCGGTCTTCCTCGGAGCCGGCGCCGGACGTGGCCGTGGCGCCGGTCGAGACTGCGCACCGCACGCGCCCTTACCGACACCGGATGACCGCCGCTGTGACGGCGCGCGTTCTCAAGCACGTTCACGAATGCACGCTCCATCTGCACGGGATCGACGCTCACAAGCGGCATGTCGCGGTCGATCGAGAGGCTGAAGTCGTCCTCGGCCGGGGTTAGGTCGGCAAGCGCGGCGCGGATCACATCCTCGATTGACGTCCACGCCACGCGCGGCTCGGCGGCGCCCGCCTCAAGCCGCGAGAGGTCAAGCAGGTTGTCCACCAAGTCGCGACAGCCTCCGCGTCTCGCCCTGGATGACACCCGCCATCTCCTCGCGCTCCTGATCTGTGAGTGTGGCCGACCCGACCGCGTCCGCGGCCGCGGAGATGGCTGTGAGGGGCGAGCGCAGGTCGTGGGACACCGCTCGCAGCAATGCCGTCTTGACCACGTCGGCACGGCGCAACGCGGCGGTCTCCACTACGTCCGCGAGCAGCGACTCGCGCTCGAGCGCCGCACTGAGGAGCGACTCGAGCGCGGGCACGATGCGCTCCTGCACGCGCCGCAACGTCGCCTCGGAGCTGTCGGCGGGCACAAGCAGCGTGCCGAGCCTGCGCGGGCCCTCACGCAAGGGGAACGCCACCCGTCCGCTCGTCTCCCTCCACCGCCTCGAGCTCGATTGCCGCCGAGGACAGCTCCAGCACCTGCGAGAGCCGCGCGGCGGCTGTCGGCAGGTCCTCGGAGAGACGCCTCCCACCAAGCAGCAAGCGTGCCATCTCTGCTGCCAGATCCGCCTCGCGGCGACGCTCCGCCGCCTCGCGGGAGCGCGCGCGTGTGACCTCCGCCACCGAGCTCGCGAGCATCGCCACAACGAGGAATGCGATCAGGGCCACCCAGTTCTCGGCGTCACGAATCGTGAGCTGTCCGGTGGGTGGCAGGTGAAAGTAGTTGAACGCAAGCGCGCTCACGAGCGACGTCCCAACGCCCAGCAACACGCCCCAGGTAACCGACACGACCACCACGGCGAGCATGTACACCACGCCGAGTGACACCACCGGCGCGGCCTGCTTGAGCGGGTAGACGATCAGCGTGCACACCGCCACCAGCGCAAGCGCCACGAACACGCCCACACGCTTGGGCGGCGGTTCTGGAGTTAGCAGGAAGCCAAAGTAGCGGGCCACCACGCCAGCGTAACGCCAGCCGGGGCGAGGCGCAGAAGCGCCCGCCCCGGCTGTCTTTACTTCTGCTCGTCTATTTCAGTGACCGTGACGACGCGAGTCGTGTGCGCCCAGCCCGTACAGCGGCTCGCCGGTGTTTTCGCTCAAGAACAGCTTGCCGTCCGCTTTGTGGCGCGGCGAGAAGCTGAACATGTTCGAGAGCGATCCCGCGCGCGCGTCGAACGAACCGTCGCCGATGCGGCCGAGACCCCAGTTGTCCTCCACGAAGCGGAGGATCGAGGACTGGTCGGTGATCGAGTGGTCCACGAAGTTGCGCTTCGCCCACTGTGACACCACCAGCAGAGGCAGGCGCGGACCGTAGCCGCAGCGGTCCTCGTACCCACCGGCGGGCGTCCCGTTTCCGCACTTACCTGGACCATTCAACGCATCCTGCGCCGAGGCTGAGGAATTGACGACCGGAGGCATCGCGTGGTCGTAGAAGCCGTCGGAGTCGTCATAGGAGATGACCACCGCCGTGCTCGACCAGTCGGGCGAGCGCTGCAGCCCGTTGATCACGTGTGTCACGAATTCCTGCTCGTCCTGAGGGTCAGAGTAACCGGCGTGACCGTCCTGGTACTTGGCGGCCTTCAGGTAGGACACGGCGGGCAGCTCTTTGTGAGCCAGCGCCGTGTAGAAGGCCGACAGGTCGTACTGGTGGTTGGCCTGGTCCGTCTTGCCAATCATGCCAATCGAGCTGGGCGGCAAGTGGTGGGGGTTGCTGGTCGATTGGTAGTACTCGAACGGCTCGTGGTGGGCGCTGTAGTCGGCCACCGTTTCGCCACCCACGTTCTTGTGGCTTGCGCCGCACGCCGCTTTGCCTGCGTTGGTGCTCGTGGGAGCAAAGCCACCCTGGAACCAGCCCCATGTGAGGCCCTTCGCGTTGAGCAGGTCACCGACGTTCTTGTCGGTCGACGCCATCGCGATCGTGGTCCCTTTCGAGCAGTCGTCATAGGTCGGGTCGGCATCGCCGAAGACAGTCCCGTTTTCGGTGACGTCGGCAAGCGACGCGGGGGTCACTCCGTGAGTCTGTCCCGCCACAAGGTTGAGCACGCCCGGAGTGGATGGACCGTACGTCGTATTGAAAGAGTTGTCGCTCATCGAGAAGTGCTGCGCGTAGTTCCACAGCCCCGTGACGGTGTCCCCGTCGTAGTAGCCCATAGTCAGGTTTTTTTCCGGACACCCACCCGTGAACTCCACGAACTTGTCCATGAGCCCACCGTCGAACGCCTGCTGCTCGGGCATGTAGTCGTGATCCTGATCGCAAATGATCTCCTGCGAGCGATCGAGGCGGAATGGGTTCGCCGAGTTCGGGTTCATCGTGAGCAGGTCTTCGTTCAAGCCGTTGACGCTCGGCGTGCGGTGGGCCGCCGTGAACGACGGCTCGCCGGCAGGATTGGCGGCGTTGGGGTAAGTGCCGAAGTAGTGATCGAATGACACGTTCTCCTGGAAGATCACCACCAGATGCTTGATCGGGGTCGATGTCGCCTGCGGCGGGTTCGCGCGCGCCGGGATGGCCCCGACAGCGAGCGTCGCGAGCAGAGCGGCAACCACGAGTGCTCGATTTCGCATGTGTGCTCCTTGATGGATTGGATGCGGTTGAAGCCCTGTACGCCCCACCGCCGTGGCCTCATCCTCAAGCGCCACGAGCGCTCGCTGGTGACGCAGAGGTAACCGTCCTGTGACAGTCCTGTGAGCAGATGTGACGGTCCTGTAAGGAGTTGTGACCGTCTCGTAACTGGTCGCCGTATCGAGCCCCGCGACGTTGAACGGCCCGTGCCGCGCGATCTCGTCCCCGTTTTTCTGGAGCCCTACAATCGAGCCATGCTTTCACTCGCTGAGACATCCCTGAGCATCCAAGAGCGCACTCTCCTAGAGCGTTTTGCGGGGAAGTTGCGCTCGAATCGCGAGAATCGCCTTGACTCCGTGTGGCTGTTTGGCTCCCGAGCGCGTGGGGAGCCGCCAAGCGAGTATTCGGATGTGGACGTGCTCGTGCTCGTAGAGAACGACTCGTGGGAGGCGAAGTCGAACATCCACGACATACTTCAAGCAGTGGCGCGCGAGCTGAATCTGCAGCCGCTCACCTGGTCGTTCTCGGTTCACATCCACACGCCTGAGTGGCTTGCACGGCGGCGCGAGATCCGCTCGTTCTTCATCGCGGAGGTGGACCGCGACAAGGTAGCCGCGTGAGTCCGCGCAGCGATGAGTTGCTCGAGGCCGCGCGCAGGCGTGTGGAGGCAGCATCGATGATCGTCGAACAGGACCCATCGACAGCGCTGAGCGCAGCCTATTACTCAATGCTCTATGCCGCGAGGGCGGCGCTCAGTGAGCGTGAGGTCGGTGCAAAGACCCACCGTGGTGTCTGGCACGAACTGCGACGCACATTCGTCGATACGGGCGAGCTTGACGCCGACCTCGCGGCAGAAGTGCAGAAGGTCCAACCTGAGCGCGAGCAGGCCGACTACGACGCTTGGTTCGCGCCCACCGCCGATGCCACGCACGCTATCGATCTGGCCCGCAGGTTTCTCGCCGCCATCGAAACGCTCACCGAATAGGCAGCGACGGCGGGGAGTCCGATACACCCCTCGGGTATCTCCGCGGAGCTGCGCGGATGCGCCGAGGGTCGGTGCGAAAACCTCAAGCATTTCGGAGTCATCGCCGAGTGATATGACGTGCTTGCAGTCAGCGACGCCCATACGAGCGGTATGCCAACGACCGGCCGTGCTCAATCCACCTGAGCACAGGGGCTAGCCTTGCAGTGGTGCGTCCACGCTTCCATACGCTGCTCTCACTGCCGGTCTGCTTTCTACTCGCGGTTTTCGCGTCAGATGCAACCGCCAATACCGTCGCGCCTCTCCCGCAGTCGGACTACACGGTGCACCACGCCTGCACACGCCCACATCCAGGCCACGCCGGCTGCCTCACGCTGCGGTTGGTCCCGCAAACGACCGCAGCGCGCGCCCACACCCATCCACTCGGCATATCCAGGACCGTCGCCGGCGGCGCCGTGCATCCGCTGTCGGCCGCCGAAGGCGGCGACGGACTGCGCCCGCAAGACCTGCGCGACGCCTACTTCCCGGGCGAACAGCCCGAAGCCCCCACGGCCGAACCACAGACGATTGCGCTCGTAGACGCCTACAACGACCCGAGCATAGAAGCAGACCTTGCGGTGTATGACAGCGAATTCGGGCTGCCTCCCTGTACAGCTGCCAACGGTTGCCTGGCTGTGGTCAACCAGAAAGGCGAAAGCAGCCCCTTGCCCTTCCCCGCCAGCAAGTCGGAACTTGAATCTGCCCGTAAAAGCTTGAACAAAAAAAGACGCGAAGAAGCCGAAGAAGCAGGCGGCTGGGCCGTCGAGATATCGACCGATGTGCAGATGGCCCGTGCCATCTGTCAAGCCCACTGCCAGATCGTGCTGGTGGAGGCCGAAGCTCCGCGCTACGAAGATCTCGAAGCCGCCGAGGAAGCAGCGGTGAAACTGGGCGCCACCGAGATCTCCAACTCGTGGGGCGGAGGAGAACCGGGGTTCGACGCGACCGCCTTCGACCACCCCGGAGTGGTGGTCACCGCCTCATCCGGCGACGACGGCTATCGCAACTGGACCGAAGCAGCCGAAGCGGGCGCAGGAAACTACTACGCGGGCGCCGACTACCCCGCCTCCTCCCCGCACGTGGTGGCGGTGGGCGGCACGAAGCTGACACTCGCGGGCGGAATACGCGAAAGCGAGACCGTGTGGAACGAGGACCCGGACGGCAAAGGCGAAAACCACGGCGCCGGTGGAGGTGGCTGCAGCGAATTTTTCGCTGCTCCGAGCTGGCAGTCACAAGTGCCCCATTGGAGCGCGGTCGGCTGCGGCGCCTTTCGCGCTGTCGCGGATGTCGCCGCCGACGCCGACCCATACACGGGTGTAGCTGTGTATGACTCCACGCCAGACGAAGCCGGCGCCGTGCTTCACTGGGTGCCGATCGGCGGCACGAGCGTCGCGTCGCCGATCGTCGCGTCGATGTTCGCGCTTGGAGGAGGCGCCCACGGAGTCGCCTATCCGGCGCAAACCCTCTACTCGCACCTCGGCACGTCCACGCTCTACGACGTCACAAGCGGCGGCAACGGGGGGTGTCGCGACGAATACTCGAGTTGCTCCGCGTCGTCCAACCCGCTGCTCGACTGCGGTAGCGGCACGCTGATTTGCAACGCCGCGGCTGGCTACGACGGACCGACAGGCGTGGGCGCGCCTAGCGGCGTAGGCGCCTTCGAGCTCACCGAAGGGCCCACAGAAGGCGGAGGTGGACCGGGCGAAGAAGAAGTGGAAACGGCCAAAGAAGAACCGCCCAAAGAAGAAACCAAATCCGAAGAACCCGAATCAAAAGGCGGAGGGGAAGAACCCACTAACGAAGGCGGGAGCGGATTGGGCGGGGGAGGCACGAGCAAACTCCCAGGCAACGGCTCGGGCACTATCTTCCCACCCGCGCCGATCTCGATCGCCTCCCCCACGAAAAGGAGCCAAGCCGCGCACATCTCCGCACTCACTCTGACCCCCAACGCTCGCGCCGCCCTGCGCCACGGCGGGCATGGCTTCGCCGACGTAGCGTTCTCGTTCAGGCTGACCACACGGGCAAGGGTGCGGGCTACGGTCGCGGTACGTGTCGGCCCGCCCTCACACCGTCGTTGGCAAACGATTCGAGCATCGCGGACATTCGTCGCGATCGAGGGCCTCAACCGTCGTCGTCTGCATGTCGCTCGCGCGCTAATGACCGGCCTCTACCGGCTCACTCTCACCCCACTGCCGGGTGGGGCACGGTCGATCACGATTCACGTCCCCTAAAGCTCGAGCCACGACGGGTGGAGCAGCCACGTGGCACGGTGACGCGAGCTCGAGCGCTACCGCGGCCGACGTCCGGGCTCTCGACTCGTCACCGGACGCTCATGAAGCTCACGCTCGAGCGCTTCCCCCCGCTCGGTGAGCCACCACGAATTCGGAGTCCCTCGCGCGGGCCCGCTGCCCCCCCGGTTCACGATCAGCCCTTGATACTCCAACCGCGTGAGGACCTTCGAGATCTGGCCCTGGTCGACGATGCCGGCGCGCTCCGCCACCTCGCGGTTGCTGGCCGCCGGAAGCTCGGCGATAGCCTTGAGCACCCGCACGGTGCGATACGTCAGTCGCGCTCCCCCGTGATCGCGAGCCGAGGCATCAGCCGGCCATAGGTCCACCGCCGGCGCCGGCGCTCGCCGCGATGGAGGCGATTTGCGAAGCTCTCTGCCGGCGGCCGCGGCCCCGAGGTACGGCAGCGTGATCAAGCTCATCAGCTCCCCGTACAGGTCGATCAACCTCGATCCCTCCTCGACCGGCTCGTCGTAGCCGTCAACGGGTCCCGGCGCCCGCGCGAGCAGGCGGGTGTAGAGCACCGCGAGTACCGCCCCAACCACGCCCTCAGCCACCACGGGACCGGGCACGCGATCTCCGCTCGACTGCGCCCGTCCGCGGTCAACGACCCCGCATAGCTCCGCTATGGCCTGGGAGCGGCGCTCGAGCACGCGTGGTCCGCCACCGGCCGCGTGCACGATGCACAACTGGGCGAGCAGTGGTTGCTCGTCGAAGAAGCGCAGCAGTGCCGCCAGCGCCGCCCTGATCCCCTCTAGCCAACCCTGCTCGGCCGAGTAGGCGTCCACTGCGATCGCGTGTGCCTGCTCCAGCGCCCAATCGAGCGTCGCGAGCAGGCAGTCCTCAACGTCGGCGAACAGTTCGTAGAACAGCCTCCGAGACACACGGGCACGCGCGATCACGCGCGCCACCGTGACCGACGACGCGCCGCGAATGGCCACCTCTTCGGCCATCGCTCCCAGGATCCTGGATCGCTGAATCTCCTCCACGTTGGATCGCGTCGATCGCTCCCGTCCGCTCGATGTACTCGAGCGGATCCCCCGATGCTCCGCGTTTGCTTGATATTACTCGTGGCGAGCATCTGCCTACTGTCCACTCAAGGCGTGAGCCCCGTCCGCAAATGGAACGGCAGTCGACTCAGCCCCGAAAGTGTGTCGATGCAGGGACTTCGCGGCGATGCAAGTCCGTTTGCAGAGGCCCGCCAAAGCTTGTGATCTATGTACCGCGTGGCTAGCTTGCCAGGACGCCAACCGCGCGCTCCGACTTACGGACGCGTGGAGCCCCGGCGCGAGAACCCAATGAAACCATCAATTTCTCCACCCATTCGTCTGCGGTATGCGCTCGCGTTGCTGGCCCTGCTCGCGACTGCGGTTGCGGCGCCGGCGCTCGCGGCCCAGTCCCAGGGAGCGCTCGAAAGCGGCATCTCCTCTTCCAGCGCGAAGGAGGGATCGGTCAGCGCAGGTATCCGAGCCGACTCGCAGAAGATCGCCGGCTTCCAGGGCAACATCAGCGACCTCCAAGCGCGCCTGTCGGCGCTTGAATCGAGCCTCGCCACCGAGCGCCGGCTGCTCGCCCACCTGCGCTCACAGCTGAAGGCGGCGCGCTCGCGGCTGGCGTCGCTGGTGACACAGCTCGCACATGACCGAAAGGTGCTCATCGCCCAGGTGGTCGCCGCCTACGAGTCTCCCCACCGAGCATCGTCACGGTGGTACTCGACGCGCATGGCTTCGGCGATTTGATCGAGCGCGTCGACGACCTCAAGGCGATCGGCCGGCAGAACGCCACCGCGACCAACCAGGTGATCGAAACGCGTGCCGCCGTCGCAAGCCAGACCGAGCACCTCGCGGTGCTCACCTCATCTCATCAACGCGAGACGACCGCTGTGTTGGTGCAGCGCGACGAGGTCGCCCGCCTGCACCTCGCGCTCGTGAATCGTCAGCTTCGCTACGTCCACTCGCGCGAACGCAAGAGCGCGGAGCTCGGGGAACTGCGCTCCCACCGTACGTCGCTTGAAAAAGAACTCTCAGCGATCCAGATCCGTGAGTACAACTCCCAAAACCAGTCGTTCAGCGGCGGTATACCTGTCGAAGTCGGCGCCCCCTCCGGCGAATTCGGGTTCTTCCAGGCCCCCGGCACCAACTACAGCGTGGGCAACGAGCCGGAGATAGCGTCCCGCCTGAACACGATGGGCAAGGCGCTGCACCTGCACCTGATCGGCATCTCCGGCTACCGCTCACCACAGCATTCGGTCGAGGTGGGTGGCTTCGCCGACGACCCGCACACACGCGGAGAAGCCTCTGACACCCCTGGTGTGGAGGGCGTACCGGAGTCGATCCTCGAGAAATTCGGCCTCACGCGCCCGTTCGGCGGCGCCGCCGAGGCCGATCACATCCAACTCGGCTGAGTACCGCACGAATAGGTTGACTTTATGGGAAAGTCTCAAGAGCTGGGACGAGTCCATGAGCAATCCGACGACAATCGCCAAGCCACGCTTCGGGCGTCAATGGACGTCGCGCAAACGCGGCCTGCGGGCAGCCAAGATACCGACGAGCTTGTTGCTCGTGTGCCTACTGGCGGTCACAATCGTCGTGCTCCCCGTGGGGGTGACCATCTTTCAAGCGCTTCAAGGCGGGATCTCCGCCGCAAGGCACGCGATCGAAGCGACCTCCGCCAAGGAACTGCTCATGCACACCGTGCTCGTCGCCGCGATCGCCACGCCCACCGCCGGCGTGCTCGGCGTCGCTTGCGCCTGGTTCGTCGAGCGCACCCACCTGCCCGGCCGCAGGTTGTGGGCCCTGCTGCTCGTCGCTCCACTGACCGTGCCCCTCTTCGTGACGAGCTACGCGTGGGCCACGCTGAGTAGCTCACTCCAGGGGCTCGTGGGAGCGTCTGGGATCATCGCCTTCTCCTACTACCCGATCGTATTCCTGCTCGTGGCGGTGTCTCTACGCGGGCTTGACCCGGCGCTCGAGGAGAGCGCCCGCTCGCTGGGCCTCAATGGGCGCCAAACTTTCTTCCGCGTCGTTTTCCCACAGCTTCGTCCCGCCCTGCTCGGGGGCCTGCTACTCGTCGTGCTCGACACGCTCGTGGAGTACGACGCCTTCGTGGGTCTGAAATTCCAGACGTTTGCGATCGACGTTTACTCTCAGTACAAGCTGAGCTTCAGCGCCTCGGGCGCCGCCGCCCTGTCGCTTCTGTCGATCGCTCTGTGCGTTGTGCTGCTGTTCGGGGAGTCGTGGCTCCGGGGTTACGCCAACTACACTCGGGTAGCCTCTGGCGCCCGGCGGGCGCCGATCCGTTACCGCCTCGGATGGAGCACACCGCTCGTGCTTTGCGGTCTCGCACTTGTCGTGGCGATTGGCGTGGGCATCCCGGTTGGGATGCTCGTCTACTGGTTCACTCAGAGCACCAGCGCAGGCTACTCGGCGGCCTCAGAAAGCCTCAATTACCTTTGGCCCGCGACGCTGACATCGGTTGGCCTTGGCATCGGCTCGGCGCTTGTCGCAGTCGCCCTGTCCCTTCCCGTTGCGATCCTCATCGTGCGCTACCGAGGGCGGGTGGCAACCGTGCTGGAGCGAGCCACCTACCTGTCGTTTGCGCTTCCCGACCTGGTGGCGGCGATCGCGCTTGCGTACGCCGCAAGCCGTTGGGCGCCCTCGCTCTCGGGCGGAGTCGCTCTCTTCGTCTTCGCCGGCGCGATCCTGTTCGTCCCCTTCGCGGTTGTCGCGCTAAGGGTGACACTCGGGCAGATCGAGCCTGCCCTGGAGGACTCCGCGCGATCGTTGGGCTCAAGCCCTCTGGGAGTGCTGCGGCGAATCACGATGCCGCTTGCGCGACCGGGGCTTGCCGCCGCGGGTGTGCTCGTGTTCGCCTTCGTGCTCGGCGACGTCTCCACGGCGCAAGTGCTGCTCCCTCCCGACATGTACACGCTCGGCACCGAATTCCAGGCGAATAGCTCGACTGTGGCGTTTGCCGCGGCGGCTCCGTTCGCCGCCGTGCTGATCGCGTTGTCATTGATCGCCACGTACATCCTGATGAGCCGCTTCGGTCGGATTCGCTCGCATCGGGTCTCGTGAGCCATGGCTGAGCTTCGTTGTGAAGGACTCGTCAAGTCCTACGGATCGCGAACCGTGTTGTGCGGCGTCGATCTGCTCGTCGAGGAGGGCACCCTCACAGCGATACTCGGGGCTTCCGGAAGCGGCAAGACCACTCTGCTGCGGATAGTCATGGGGCTGATCGGCGCTGACGCCGGCACGATCGTGGTGGGTGGCACGACCGTGGCTGACGCCAAACGTGTCAACGTCAGAACCGATAAGCGCTCGATCGGGTACGTGGCCCAGGAAGGAGCCCTGTTCCCACATATAACGGTCGGCGAGAACGTCGGGTTTGGGTTGGCCCGCTCCGAACGCCGTCGGGGCCACCGTATCTCCGAAGCGCTCGAGCTGGTTGGGTTGGACGACAGTTTCATCCCCCGTCGCCCGCAAGAGCTCTCGGGAGGTGAGCAGCGTCGCGTGGGACTCGCCCGAGCGCTCGCTCCACGCCCCCGGCTGGTGCTCCTCGACGAGCCCTTCTCCGGGCTCGACGCCGCGTTGCGCCTGGACACGCGCGCGGCAGTCGTGCGCGCACTTGATCGGGAGGGGACAACAACGGTGCTCGTCACCCACGACCAGGCCGAGGCGCTGTCGATGGGCACGAAGGTGGCAGTGCTACGCGACGGGGGCCTAGTGCAGAGCGCGACCCCGACCGACGTCTACCGACAACCGATCGACGTCGGGGTCGCACGCTTCGTAGGGGAAGCCATCGTGCTTGCGGGCAACGCGAGCTGTGGGCGAGTCACGTGCGCGCTCGGGGAGATGGAGGTCCGCGACAGCGACGCCAACGGTCCCGTCGAGGTGATGATCCGCCCGGAGCAGGTCCAGTTCACACGAGGCACTACCGGCGTCGACTCGAGCGAAGCGGACGTAGGGGCGAGGGTTATCGACCAGGTCTACTACGGCCCCGACACGGTGATCCGATTTGCCCTGGAGTCAGATCCGAGCACGATCGTCAAGACACGGACGTTCATCCACGATCCTCCCGCCACAGGGGAGCTCGTGGGGCTGATCGTGCGCGGACCCGTCGTCGTCTACCCGCCATCGGCGCAAGCAAACGGACGCCTCGCCGCGGCGGAGACGCCCATCCGCTCAAGGAGTCAAACATGAGATGTCTGCGCACACTGGCGATGGCGCTCACAGCCGCAGTGCTTGCCGCACTCGGCGGCGGTTGCGCGAGCGGAGGTGGGGCCAACTCGATCCTGCTCTACAACGGCCAGCACCCCCAGCTTACCCACGATTTGGTAGCTGCGTTTGAGAAGCAGACCGGTATCGATGTGCGGGTGCACACGGACGACGGCATCGTGCTGGCCGACCAGTTGCTGCAGGAAGGCAAGCACTCACCTGCCGATGTCTACCTGACAGAGAACTCCCCAGAGCTCGTGACGCTGGACGAACACGGGTTGCTGGCAAGCACCGACAGCTCGACGCTCGACGAGTCGACAAAGCATGGAGGAGCGGGAAACTGGACCGGGATCGCGTTGCGAATCAGTGCTCTTGCCTACAACCCAAGCCTCGTGGCAAAGTCCCAGCTCCCAACCTCAATCCTCCAACTGGCACAGCCACGGTGGAGAGGGAAGGTCGCGATCGCACCCACCGACTCTGACTTCGTGCCGCTTGTCGGGGCGGTACTAGCGACCTACGGCAAGACGGTGGCGACGAACTGGCTGGCCGGGCTCAAGCGCAATTCACACATCTATCAGTCGGAGGAGGCAGTCGTCTCGGCGGTCAACAGGGGGGATGAGGCGGTTGGTGTGGCCAACAACTACTACTGGTTCCGCCTACGGTTGGAGATGGGAGCAGGAGGGATGCACAGCGCGCTCTACTACTTCCCGAACGGTGACGTGGGGGCGGTTGAGAACGTGTCCGGCGCGGCGGTGCTCGCCGCGGGCGCCCATCGCCGTAACGCCCAGAAGTTCATCGCTTTCCTCACGAGCAAGGCGGGCCAGGAAATCATCGCCCGCGGGGACGTCTTCGAATACCCGATCCGACGCGACGTGAAGCCCAACCCCGCACTGCCTCCGCTCGACTCGCTCGAACCGTCCGTTCTCGAACCGGCCGAACTCGGAAACGACCAGCAGGCGGCAAAACTGATCCAGGAGTCCGGGCTCGCCTAGATTGCTCAGGCGCCGAGCACGATGGGGGCGCCGTATGCGGCAAGGATGTCCGGCAGCGCGACCGTGCCGTCCTCACGCTGGCCGTTCTCAAGTAGAGCGATGATCGTGCGCCCAACCGCCACCGCGGTGCCGTTGAGCGTGTGGAGCGTCTCGGTGCGCTTGTCGCGGCGCAGGCGGATGTTCAGACGCCGGGCCTGGTAGTCGGTTGTGTTCGAGCACGATGTCAACTCGCGGTAGCGGCCCTGGCTTGGCAGCCATGCCTCGCAGTCGTACTTCTTCGCAGCGGAGTTCCCGAGATCGTTGACCGCGATGTTCACAACGCGATAGGGAAGCTGCAACTCGGTGAGGATCTCCTCCTCGATCGCGAGGATGCGCTCGTGCTCCTCGATCGAGGTATCCGGCTCGACGAAGCTGAACATCTCCACCTTGTCGAACTGGTGCACACGGAAGATCCCGCGCGTGTCCTTCCCGGCCGCTCCAGCCTCGCGGCGAAAGCATGGTGAGAAGCCCGCGTAGCGCAACGGCAGGCGCTCGGCTGGAAGGATCTCGTCGTCGTGCAGCGAGGCGAGCGCCACCTCGGAGGTGCCCACCAGATAGAGGTCGTCGTCGGCAAGACGGTAGATCTGCTGCTCGGTGTCGGGTAGGAAGCCGGTCCCGTAGAGCGCCCGCTCGCGCACAAGCACGGGTGGGATCACCGGTTCGAACCCATGTCCCCGCAGCTTCTCGAGCGCAAAACGCACAAGCGCAAGCTCCACCATCACCAGATCGCCCTTCAGGTAAGCGAAGCGGGCGCCCGAGAGCTGTGCCGCGTGATCCATGTCGATCATCGCCCCCGCCAGTTCAAGGTGATGGCGCACTCCGTCGCTTCCCACACGGGGTTCCCCCACGGTCTTCACCAGCTCGTCCTCGGGGCCGGGCGCAGCCGTGGGATCGGGCAGGTTCGGAAGTGGCGCAAGCGCGGCACGCAACCGCTCTTCGACCTGCGCTAGCTCGCCATTCAGCCGCTTTTCGCGCGCCCCCACCTCACGCTGCGCGGCAATCGCCTCGGCCGCATCCTCCCCAGCACGCTTCGCCTGGGCAATCGCATCCGCGGCGGCATTGCGCTCGGCACGCAACTCCTCAACGAGCGGTATCAGCTCTCGCCGACGCCCGTCCAGATCGAGCACCGCGTCGAGACCGGCGGCGGCCTGGTCGCCCCGCCGCGCGAGCGCCGCCCGCACACGGTCGGGATCTTCGCGAATCAGCTTGAGGTCGAGCACGGAAGGGAGCCTACTTGCCTGTATGCGCCTACGGGTTCAACGGTCGCGCTCTATGTGGATTGTGGCTCAGCGGCGGTCTGGGTCGTCGTCCGTCCAGACCGGCCCCCGCGAAGCGGCTATCCGGGGTGGACGGACAACGACCCAGGCCGGCGCGCCCCTGCAATAAGCAGAAGAGCTATTTGGTAGAGAGCGTGATATTGACCGACGGCACGCTCTTGGACTGCTTGCCCGAGTAGGCAGCAAGGAAGGACGCAATGTCCTTGGCGTCCTGGCCGACGACAAGGTTCTCGGGCATGATCGCGCCCGAGAAGCCGCCGTTGCGGATCGCGTAGAGAACTTGTTCGACGTTCTCCTTGCGGATGTTGAAGTTCGGCCCGTTCGTCCGCACGCGATCCTTGATCGAGGTCGCCGAGCCCTCGGCGCCGACGGTCGCGAGCGTGTGGCAGCCGGAGCAGTGGTCGCGGAACAGCACGGCGCCTTTGTAGTAGGGGCTCGTCTTCGACACCGAGATGCCCTGCGAACCGCAGGCGGAGATCCCGGCAGCGGCAAGCAGCGTCGTTGCGGCGGCGAGCATCTTCATAGACGGCCTCATGCGCGCCGGAATATATCGGTCAGAGTCCGTGAGCGGTTTCGGCTGCGCGCAGGGCCAGGAACACGACCACCAAGCAGGAGAGCGTCATCACACCCATCTCGCGGCGCACGATCGCGGCGACGACCTCCTGCTGCTCGTGCTCTGGCAGCTCCCCCACGGCCTGTGCGTCCACCAGCTCGCGCTGGTCGAGGATCGTTTGAGCAGAGGTAACGCGCAGCTGCTCGGCCACGAAGCCTACGGCGAGTGGCAGCAATGCGTATAGGTAGAAGAGCTCTTCGGTCGACGAGCGGCCTGCCGCTGCGAGCACGCCGACAAAGGCGGCGTACAAGAGTGCCCCAAGCTGACCGACGCGTAGTAGAACCCAGAAGGCACGGCTGTTCTCACAGCGATACCACCACCACGCACCGAGGACACCTGGGAGGGCATTCAACCCCGCCAGTGCGACGGCTGCCAACCTGACGACCTCAGTCACGACTTCGAGCCGATCAGCATCACATCGTCTGGTCCCTCGCCCCCCGCCAGGGGGGCGGAGGCATCCCAAGACTTCGAGCCGATCAGCACTATGTAACAGTCTGTCACAAGCGGTGATATAACAGCGCGCGTGCTCCGCAGCTACCTCCCGGCGATCGTATTTCTCATTCTGGGCGGCGCCGTGGGCGGGCTGTTCGCGGTGCTCAACACGATGGTTGGCCCTCGCCGTCGCGTGGAGCAAAAGCAGGACCCATACGAGTGCGGGCTGCCCTCGGAGGTCAAGCGCGGGATGCGCTTCGGCATCAGCTTCTACCTGATCGCGATGCTGTTCATCCTGTTCGACATCGAGGTGGTGTTCCTCTACCCGATCGCGGTCCAGCTCAAGGCCTACGGTGGCTACGCGCTGGCGGAGACCGTGACCTTCATCGTGCTGCTGATGGTGGCGTTCGTATACGTGTGGCGCAGAGGAGCACTCGAGTGGAGATAAAGCGCGAGCCGATCGGGACAGGCGGGGCCAGGTCTCTGCGCGTCAAAGAGCACAACTCGCAGGAGCTGTTGCGCGGCGCCGAGCTGCTGGGACCGACCGCCCCCGCGAACATGGAGGGCGAGGAGCTGGAACGGTACGTCCACGAACGCGTGCTCACGACAACGCTTGAGAAGGCTGTCGCCTGGGGACGCTCGAACTCGTTCTTCCCGCTCGCCTTTGGGCTCGCGTGTTGCGCCATGGAGCAGTTCCAAACCGCCGGCCCCCGCATGGACATCGCACGATTCGGCTTCGAGGCATTTCGCGCCTCCCCGCGCCAGGCCGACCTGATCATCCTCGCGGGCAGGGTGTCGATCAAGATGGCGCCGATCATCCGCCGACTCTACGACCAGATGCTCGAGCCGAAGTGGGCGATCTCGATGGGCGCCTGCTGCAGCTCGATGGGCGTGTTCAACAACTACGCGCTCGTCCCCGCCGACAAGTTCATGCCGATCGACGTCCATGTCCCCGGCTGTCCGCCGCGACCGGAGGGCTTGATGCACGGCATCCTCAAGCTGCGCAAGCTGGTCCAGGACGACCCCGACGCAGGCTGGCGCGAGCGCTACGACGCGCATGGCACCGAGGAGACCCTCCCCGGTGCCTGACGCCACTGGTCTGGAGTTGCTCGCCAACGAGCTGCGCGGGGTCGAGAGCGTGGGTGAGGATGCGATCCTCGACACGCTGCACTTTCGCGGTAGCGCAACGCTCGAAGTGCGACCGGAGGCCATCCGCGCGGTCCTCGCCCGTTTGCGCGAGCGTGGCTATACATCGATGATGAGCGTGCACGGCGTGGACTACTACCCACACGAGCCGCGACTGGGCGTGCACTACGAGCTGCTTGACATGAGCGCGGTGGATCGCATCACAGTCAAGCTACGCGTGCCCACCGACTCCCCTGAGGTGGATTCGGTGACGGCCGACGGAGACGACGGCAAGGGGTGGCCGACGGCGGATCACCAGGAGCGCGAGGTGTACGACATGTTCGGGGTCCTCTTCAAGGGCCACCCAGACCTGAGGCGCATCCTGATGCCGGAGGACTATGAGGGACATCCGCAGCGACGCGACTTCCCGGTAGGTGGAGAACCGGTGATCTTCACTTACAACGAAGCTGACGCAACCGGGACAAGGCAATGACCACCCGAATGTCTGACTATCGCCGCCAAGAGGAGAGCATCACGCTCTCGGCCGTGGGCGAGCAGATCCCAGACGCCCCCCACGAGGAGATGCTGACGCTCAATTTCGGGCCTCACCACCCCGCAACGCATGGCGTTTTGCGCCTGCTCGTGACGCTCCAGGGCGAGGTGGTGCGCTCAATCAAGCCTGTCATCGGCTACGTGCACACGGGTATCGAGAAGACCGCCGAGGACAAGGCGTATTGGAAGGTGATCCCGGTCGTCGAGCGGATGGACTACCTGGCTTACTACTTCAACTCGATGGCTTACGTCGGCGCCGTGGAGACGCTGCTCGAGGTGGAGGTGCCCAAGCGCGCCCAATACCTTCGCGTGATCCACCTGGAGCTGAACCGCATCGCCTCGCACTTGATCTGGCTCGGCACCAGCGCGCTTGACCTCGGCGCCGTCTCGATCTTCCTGTACTGCCTGCGCGAGCGCGAGCTGATCCTCGACCTGTTCGAGATGTCCTCGGGGCAGCGTATGCACACGCGCTACTTCCAGGTGGGCGGCGTGATGGAGGACATCCCAGCAGGCTTCGTGGAGAAGGTGCGCGAGTTCACGAAGGTCATGCCCGGACGGGCCGACCAGTACGGGGCGATCCTGAACGCCAACCAGATCGTGCTGGAGCGCCTGCGCGGCACATGCCCGTTGGACGAACAGACGCTGCTCGACCTTGGCGTCACAGGTCCGCTGCTGCGCGCGGCCGGCAACCCATGGGATCTGCGCAAGGCAGCTCCGTACAGCTCATATGAGGATTTCGATTTCAAGATCCCGGTAGGCACGGTCGGCGACAACTACGACCGCTTCGCTGTGCGCGTGGCGGAAATCTACGAGTCGGTGAAGATCGTCGACCAGGCGCTCGACGGTCTCCCGGAGGGTCCGTACATCACGACCGACCGCAAGGTGGCGCTGCCCCCGCGCCACGAGCTTGCGACATCGATGGAGGCGTTGATCCATCACTTCAAGCTCGTCACCGAGGGCTTCAGGGTGCCGCCCGGTGAGATCTACAACGCGATCGAGGGACCACGCGGTGAGCTGGGCTGCTTCGTGCGCTCCGACGGCTCCTCGAAGCCCGCGCGCGTGCACATGCGCGACTCGTCTTTCGTGAACCTGCAGGCGCTCTCGCACATGGCGGAGGGCTCCTACATTGCCGACATGATCGCCACCCTGGCAATGCTCGATCCCATTCTGGGGGGGATCGATCGGTGAGCACGGAGCTGCGCAAGGAGATCGAGGGCCACATGGCCCTGTATCCAGACAGCCGATCCGCGACCTTGCCGGCACTGGAGGCGGCCCAACGGGTTTACGGGTGGTGCTCACCCGAGGCGATCGAGGAGGTCGCCGAGATCATGGGAGTAACGCCCGCTTATCTGGCGGCTGTCGCCACGTTCTACGACATGCTCGAGACCGAACCAGCGGGCAAGCACAGCGTCTACGTGTGCACGAACATCTCCTGCTCGCTGCGCGGAGCCGATGAGCTTTTCCAAGCTGTCCAAGCTGCCGCCGGCACAGACCCCGATTTCAACGTGCGTCCGTTTGAGTGTCTTGGGGCATGCGACATAGCTCCGATGGCATCGGTCGATGGCGCCTATATAGGCCCACTGTCGATCGAGGACGTTCCTCAACTACTTGACGATCTGCGCTCAGGTCGTCCTGTGTTGCCGGAAAAGCAGCTTTCGAGGAGGGCTTGCGCCGACACAGGGGCGACCTCGTGAAGCTGCTCTTCAAGGACATCGACGAGCCCGGGCTGAACACGCTCGACGTGTACGCCAAGCGCGGCGGGTACGAGTCGCAGCGCTTGGCGCTCGCGATGACACCCGAGGAGGTGCTCGCTCAGCTCGAAGCCTCCGGATTGCGCGGTCGCGGCGGGGCGGGCTTTGCGATGGGCAAGAAGGTGTCCTTCCTGCCGAAGGGGTCGATCGACAAGTACCTCGTGTGCAACGCCGACGAGTCGGAGCCCGGCACGTTCAAGGACCGCGAACTGATGCAGAAGTCGCCGCACATGCTGATCGAGGGGATCGTGATCGCCTCCTACGCGGCCGGCGCGAACCGCTCCTTCATCTACATCCGTGGCGAGTACGTCCACCAGGCCGACATGCTCGACGCCGCGCTTGCCGAAGCACGCGCGGCGGGATACGTCGGCGAGGACATCCTCGGCTCAGGCCATTCGCTCTCGCTTGTCGTTCACCGCGGCGCCGGCGCCTACATCTGTGGCGAGGAGACCGGCCTGCTCGACTCACTTGAAGGCAAGCGCGGCAACCCCCGCCTGAAGCCCCCCTTCCCCGCAAACCAGGGCCTCTACCAGGGACCGACGCTCATCAACAACGTCGAGACCCTCGCCACCGTGCCCACGATCCTCAGGATGGGCGGCGAGGAGTACGCGAAGCTCGGCACCGACACCTCCAAAGGCACGAAGCTCGTGTCGGTCTCTGGGCACGTGCAGCGCCCAGGCAACTACGAGATCGAGTTGGGGATCCCCTCACGCGAGATCATTTACGGGCTCGCGGGCGGCCCGGAAGAGGGGCGCGAGGTGAAGTGCTGGTTCCCGGGTGGCTCCTCCTCGCCGGTGCTGAAGAAGGAGGACCTCGACCTCCCCTACGACTTCGACTCGATGGCGAAGGCCGGCTCGATGCTCGGCTCGGGCGCGATCATCGTGGTGGACGACTCCACCGCAATCCTCGACGTCGCGTTGAAGGTGGCGAAGTTCTACGCCCACGAGTCATGCGGCAAGTGCACCCCCTGCCGTGAGGGCACCAACTGGACCGTGAAGATGCTGGAGCGCATCGATGAGGGCACCGCCACGCCGATGGACATCGAGATCATGGCCTCGGTGCAGGAGCACATCATCGGCAACTGCCTGTGCGTGTTGGGCGACGCGATGGCGATGCCGATCGGCTCGCTGATCGCGAAGTTCCGTGAGGAGTTTGAAGAACACATCGATCGTGCCCGCGTCCGCAACGGCCTCGGCGTCCCTGCGGGGGAGCCGGTCCTCGGGGAGGTCGCGCGTGCCTAGACCCGAGATGCGCACCATTACCTTCACGATCGACGGCCGCGAGGTGCAGGCGCCGGAAAACGCGATGCTGGTGGATGCCGCCAAGCTCGGTGACGTAGAGATCCCCGTCTTCTGTTACGAGCCCAAGCTCGGCAACCCCGTCGGGGCGTGTCGCATGTGCTTGGTGGAAATCGAGGGCATCCCCAAGCTGCAAACCGGCTGCTCCACACCCGTGAAGGACGGCATGGTGGTGCACACACAGTCGCCCCGCGTCAAGACGGCACAGGAAGCCGTGGTGGAGTTCCTGCTCGTCAACCACCCGCTCGATTGCCCGGTGTGCGACAAGGGCGGCGAGTGCCCCCTCCAGGACATCACCTTCGGCTGGGGCTCCGGCAAGTCGCGCTTTGTCGAGCCCAAGCGCCATTTCGTCAAGCCGCTGGCGCTCTCGGAGAAGATCGCGATCGACCGTGAGCGTTGCATCCTCTGCTACCGCTGCGTGCGCTTCTCCCAGGAGATCTCCGAGGACTACCAGCTCGTGCTGCTCGAGCGCGGCGCCCACTCCTACGTCTCGACCTTCGACGGCCGCCCCTACGAGGCGCCGTTCAGCGGCAACATCGTGGAGCTCTGTCCCGTAGGCGCGCTCACCTCGCGCGACTACCGCTTCCGCGCCCGCCCCTGGGACGTGGAGGACTCAGGGACCGTGTGCACGCTGTGTCCCTCTCAGTGCAACGTCAGCCTCACCGTCCGCGACGAGCGTGTCATGCGCGTGATGGCGCGCGACAACCCCGAGGTGGACGACGGCTGGCTGTGCGACCGTGGCCGCTTCGCCTACCCGAGGCTCGCCGAAGACCGCATCACCGAGCCACTCATCCGCGACGGTGGCGAGCTGCGCCCCGTCTCCTGGGAGCGCGCGCTGGACGAGGCCGCCTCCCATCTCTCCCGCGCCGGCACGCGTGTGGGAGCGCTCGCCGGCGGCGGCGCCACCAACGAGGAGGGATTGCTGTTGGGACGCCTGATGCGCGAGGCCCTGGGCTCACCTCACCTCGACTCCCGCATGGCGGGGATGTTGCCGCTCGAGTTGCACCGGGCGCTGGCCGAGCCGAAGCTCCAGGCCACGGTCCCCGACCTCGAGTTCGCCCACGCCGTGGTGGTGCTCGATTGCGACCCCATCGCCGACGCCCCGATCCTCGACCTGCGCCTGCGCAAGGGAGTTCGCCGCCACGGGATGAAGCTCGTGCGCGCCGACCGCTCCCAAATACTCGATGAGGCCAAGCGCTCCGAGCTGCTCGACACGCTGCGCGCGGCGGGCGAGGAGGTGGTGGTGCTCTGGCACGAGCGCCTCTCCGCGGGCCCCGAAGGCGAGAGCGTTGTGCGCGGACTGCTCGACCTCGCCTCCACGCTCGGCCTTGCCGACATCGACGGCGCCGGGCTGCTCGAAGTCCCCGCCCACGCCAACGGCCGCGGACTGCGCGAGACGGGCGTGCTCCCCAACGGTGGGGCCGAGCTCAGTGAGGTCGAGGAGGAGGGGCTCGACGCACAAGGGATCGCCAACGCGTTTGAGCAGGGCGAGCTGAGCTGCCTCTACCTACTCGGCGTGGACCCGCCCGCCGGCGGGAGCGGGACTGTGATCGCCCATGCAGCCTTCCTGACAGACGCGCTGCGCGAGCAGGCGGATGTCGTGTTCCCCGCCGAGGCTTACCCGGAGAAGGAAGGCACGGTCACGCACCCTGACGGCCGCCCCCAGCGCGTGCGGCGCGCCGTGCGCCACCTCGGCGAGATTCGCGACGAGCGGCAGGTGCTGGACGAGTTGGCAAACCGCGTCGGCCTGGCGGTGAGCGCGTGATCTCAGCCAAACCCCCCATCTCATTCCCTGCGCGCGCTCCGCGCGCAGAGGTGTCACAGCCATGATCGCTGTGGTGGGTTACTACGAAGCCTGGTGGATCCAGGTCATCAAGGCGATCGTGATCTTCGCGGTGGGGTTGCAGCTGGTGCCGGTAGTGCTGCTGGCCGAGCGCAAGCTGCTGGGGCGCATGCAAGCACGTTATGGCCCGAACAGGGTGGGTCCCTACGGCGCGTTGCAACCGCTCGCCGACATCGTGAAGCTGCTGACCAAGGAGCAGTTCAGGCCCAGCACCTCGATCGGCTTCCTGTTCGCGCTGGCGCCCGTCATCTCGATCGTGACGGCCGTCGCGGCGTTTGCGATCATCCCCTTCGGCGACGTGCAGAACATCTTCGGCACGCCCGTCGGGCTGTATGGGATCGACGTGTCGATCGGCCCGCTGTACCTGTTCGCCTTCGGGGCGGTGGCCTTCTACGGGATCATGCTCGGCGGGTGGTCTTCTGGCTCGAAGTACTCGTTCCTGGGCGCGATGAGGGGCGCGGCTCAATTGATCTCCTACGAGGTCTCGCAAGGACTGGCGCTGGTGGGGGTGATCTTCACCGCGGGCACTCTTTCGCTCACGGGGATCGTGCATGCACAGGAAGGCATGTGGTACGTGGTGCCCCAGTTCTTCGGCTTCCTCACGTTCTTGATCGCGGGCTTCGCCGAGACCAACAGGGCGCCGTTCGACTTGGTCGAGGCTGACGCGGAGCTTGTGGGCGGCTACAACACCGAGTACGGTGGCGGCCGTTTTGCCTCCTACTACTTCGCCGAGTACCTCAACGTGCTCGTGGTGTCGGGCATCGTGACGACCGTGTTCCTGGGTGGGTGGCTGATGCCGTTCGGGATTCACCCGCCCGGCTGGGTTGACCCGATCGTGGTGCTCTTCAAGATGGGACTGATCACGTTCCTGTTCATCTGGGTGAGAGCGACGCTGCCGCGGCTTCGCTACGACCAGTTGATGAGCTTCGGCTGGAAGATCCTCCTGCCGCTGGCGACGCTGAACGCGCTTGTGACGGCGGTGCTCGTGGTGGTGACGCACTGATGACCTGGGATCCCGGCAAGGACGTAGTCAAGGTCATGCGCACGCCCGCGCCTGGTCCTGCACGCGGCACATACCGTGCCTTCGGTGAAACGCTGCGCGGCTTGAAGACGACATTCGGGCGGATGTTGGAGAAGCCCGTGACGGTGGAGTACCCCGAGCAGAAGACACCGGTATACCCCCGTTTTCGCGGCAGGCACAAGTTGCACCGCTTCGAGGACAGCGGCCTAGAGAAGTGCGTGGGCTGCTCGCTGTGCGCGGCCGCGTGCCCGGCCGACTGCATCCGCGTGGTCGCGGCCGAGAACACCCCCGAGCATCGCGTCTCCGCAGGAGAGCGGTACGCGGAGGTGTACGAGATCAACCTCTCACGGTGCATCTTCTGTGGCTACTGCGAGGTGGCGTGCCCGTTCGACGCGATCACGATGGGCCACGACTACGAGATGTCCGATTACACGCGCACAGATCTGATCTTCACGAAGGAGATGCTGCTCGCCGAGCCGCTCGAGCGAACGCCGCTGCGGAGGGAGGGGGAGTGAGCTCGATCATGTTCTTCATCGCCGCGATCGGCGTGATCGCGGGGGCGATCGGCGTGGTGACGTTGTCGAACCCCTTCTACAGCGTGCTCGCGCTCGTCGGTCACCTACTGTCGCTGGCGGTGCTGTTCCTTCTGCTGCGCGCCGAATTCGTGGCGGCGGCGCAGGTGGTGGTGTACGCGGGCGCGGTGATGGTGCTGTACGTGTTCGTGGTCGCCTACGTCGGCGGGGAGGAGCAGGCGTTGAATGGGAGCCTCACCCGCCGTGCGCGCTCGCGCGGAGCAGATGGGCGCAAGCTCAGCGGCGCGCTGTTCGCGGGGGCGCTGCTGGTGGAGCTTTTGATCGCGCTGCTCGGCAGCGGACTGAAGGCGGTGGAAGGCAGCGGCGCGCCCTATGTTCCCGGGCCGAAGACGTTCGGCACGCCCGCGTACATCGGCAACCTCCTGCTGACGCGCTTCCTGCTCGTGTTCGAGGCGGCCTCGCTCTTGCTGTTGATCGCGGCCGTGGGCGGGGTCGTGCTGGCACGCAGGCGCGGGGGCTTGGACGATGACGAGGACGACCGCGACCGGCTGACCCCGCTTGACATCCTGCGCCCACGCGGCACCGGCACGATGGTGGAGGGTGTCGAAGGGCTCGCCCTGGCGCACGCCCGCGGAGCATCCGATCTCGATGACGACACCGCCCACACATCACCTACCAGCGGAGGTGGATGGTGAGTATCGCGTGGTATCTCGCCGTGTCGGCGATCGTCTTCTGCACGGGCGCGTTCGGCGTGATGGTCAGACGCAACCCACTCGTTGTGCTGCTGTGCCTGGAGCTGATGCTCAACGGCGCGAACCTCGCGCTGATCGCGTTCTCGCGCATGTGGGGTAACGGCGACGGTCAAATCCTCGCGATCATCGTGATGACGGTGGCCGCCTGCGAGGTGTGCATCGGACTCGGCATGATCGTGGCGATTCACCGCCGGCGACTGCCGATCGACGTGGACGAGCTGAGGGAGCTACAGGGATGACCACCACCTTCGGCTGGCTCGTTCTGGCGTTCCCGCTGCTCGGCACGATCGTGATCGGGGCCGGCTACCGCGCGTTGCCCGGCCGCACGGCGGGATGGATCGGCACGGGCGCGATCTTCCTCGCGTTCCTCGCGGCGGTAGCGACCCTGATCTCGCTTCAGGGCCACGCGGCGGATCACCGCCAGCTCACCTCCTCGCTGTGGAACTACGCAAGCACGGTGGGGATCGACGCGCAGATGTCGATCCTCGTGGATCCCCTGTCGGTGTTCATGATCCTCGTCGTCACAGGTGTCTCGACCACGATCCATCTGTATTCGGTGTCGTACCTCGACGAGGACAAGGGGTTCGCGCGCTACTTCGCCTACCTCAACTTCTTCGTCTTCTCAATGCTGTTGCTCGTGCTGGCGGGCAACTTCCTGCTGCTGATCGTTGGTTGGGCGTTCGTGGGTGCGGCCTCCTACCTCTTGATCTCCTTCTGGTACCGGCGCACCACCGCCACGCGAGCGGGGATCAAGGCGTTCGTGATCAACGTCGTTGGGGACGTGGGGTTGGTGCTGGGCACGTACTTCCTCTTCAAGCACACGGGCACACTCGACTTCCTCAAGGCATTCAAGGCAGCCCCGAACGTATTCACAAGCGGTGAAACCGATGTGGTCGTCGGCTGTCTCCTGTTGCTCGTAGGAGCGTTCGCGAAGTCAGCGCAGGTGCCATTGCACACGTGGCTCCCCGACGCGATGGAGGGCCCGACTCCGGTCTCCGCGCTGATCCACGCCGCCACGATGGTGACCGCCGGTGTGTACCTGATCGCACGCATGCACCCCTTCTTCGAACTCGCGCCCGCCGCGCAGGACACCGGCGCGATCATCGGCTGCGCAACCCTCGTGATCGCCGCGACGATCGCGCTGACACAGACCGACATCAAGCGTGTGATCGCCTACTCCACGATGTCGCAGATCGGCTACATGATCATGGGCGTGTCCGTCGGCGCCTACGCCGCGGGGATGTTTCACCTGATGACACACGCCTTCTTCAAGGCGCTCCTGTTCATGGGCGCGGGCTCGATCATCGGCGCTATGGGGGGCGAGCAGTCGCTTGACAAGATGGGCGGCTTCAAGAAGGCGATGCCGTTCACGTTCGCTTGCTTTGTGATCGGCGGGCTTGCGCTGTCGGGGATCCCCCCCTTCTCCGGCTTCTTCTCGAAGGACGAGATTCTGCTCGTGACGGGAGAGCTCGGGGGCTGGCACTGGGCGCTCTACGTGCTCGGGTACCTAGGCGCGTTCATGACGGCGATTTACACCTTCCGCATGATCTTCCGCGCCTTCTACGGCGACCCGGTGGAGCAGGCTCGCGAGCTCGAAGGCGGCCATCTCTACCACGCCGCGGAGCCGACGAACCCGGCGACGGGCGAAGTCGAGGACACCGACGTGGGCTTCCCCGGCCCCACCCACGCGATCGCCGAGCGGGCAATGCCGATGAAGGTGGCGATGAGCATCCTGGCTGTCGGTGCTGTGGGATCGGGGCTCTTGCAGATCCCGGAAGTGGACTTCGTGATCGACGATTTCTTGAAGCCGAGCTTCGCCGGATCGGCTCTGTACGAAATGCACACGCGCGACGGGCTACTCGTGTTTGGACTGATCCTCGGCACGCTATTGGGACTCGCCGGCATCGCGATCGCCTGGCGCATCTGGGTCAAGCAGCCATCTATCGCGGTGGCGGCACGCACCCGCTTCAAGCACGCATACACCCTGTTCGTGAACAAGTGGTGGTTCGACGAGCTGATCGACGCGCTCGTCGTGCGGCCGGCGGCAGCCGCGGGGCGCTTCGCCAACACGACCATCGAGCGTGTGTTCGTGGACGGCGCGCTGATCGGCGGCACCACCTCGCTTGTCCGCGCCGGCTCGGCGTCGGTACGAGCCGTGCAAACCGGTCTCCTGCGCTACTACGCCGCACTGGTTGTACTCGGCGTGGCGGCACTCGGTCTCTACTTCCTACTTCAGACGTGATCGGCTGATGCCCGCGCTCTCGATACTCATCTGGCTCCCCGCTGTGTGCGGATTGCTCGGCGCCCTGCTCCCGGCCGGCTCGCGTGTCGCGGATGCCGGCTCCGCTGCGGCAACTCGCAAATGGAGCACGCCGGGCGTGCTCGCGCTCGCTGGGTCCACCGCTGCGCTCGGACTCGCGATCGCCTACATCGTTCAGTACGGGCCGGGCTCGCACGGGCTCAAGGACGTGACCGACATCGTGTGGATCTCAGAACTCGGCATTCACTACAAGCTCGGCGTGAGCGGCCTGAACGTGCTGCTCGTGGGCCTCACGGCACTCCTCTTCTTCGCCTCAATCTTGGCGTCGAACCTGCGCTCCTCCACTCAAAACGAAAGCGACACAGCCCGGGGGGCTGTGTCGGGTACCGGGGCCTTCGACCGTCCGAAGCTCTTCTACTTCCACATGATGCTCGCCGAGTCGGCCGTGCTCGGCGCCTTCCTCGCGCAGGACCTCGCGCTGTTTGTGGCCTTCTTCGACCTGATGCTGATCCCCTTCTACTTCCTGATCTTGATCGGAGACCCCACCCGCCCCGGATCGGAGCGCGTGAAAGCCACGATCAAGCTGGTGATCTATACGCTCGTGGGCTCGCTGTTGATGCTCGCCGCCGCCATCGCCACCGGCGTACTCGCGGCGCAACAGAACGGTGGACACATCACGTTCGTGCTCTCCCAGTTGCAGGGACTACCGCTCAGCACGGGCTCACAGGAATGGATCTTCCTCTTCTTCGCCGCCGCCTTCCTCGTGAAGATGCCGGCGTTCCCGCTGCACGGGTGGATGCCCGACGGGTATCGCGCGATGCCTACCGAGGTGCTGATGGTGTTCAGCGGCGTGCTCTCGAAGGTGGGCGCATATGGGTTCCTGGCGATCGTGTTGCCCTTGTTCCCGCAAGCCTCGGCGCACTTCCAGGTGTTGATGTTGGTGATCGCGCTGCTGTCGATCCTGTACGGGTCGGCGATGGCGTACACACAGACCAACGCCCGCCTGATCGCCGGGTACTCCTCGGTCGCGCAACTCGGGTTCATCACGCTGGGCATCTTCGCCCTGAACTCGCAGGGGGCTCAGGGGGCGCTGCTGCAGATGGTCAACCACGGGCTGGTGGTGGCGCCGATCTTCTTCATCATCGCGCTGCTCGCGGCCCGCGCGGGTGGCTCGGAGGACATCCGCGAGATGGGCGGAATCGCCTTCAGGGCGCCGCTGCTGGCGACGGTGTTCCTGGTGGTGGCGCTGGCTACGCTGGCGATCCCCGGATCTGCCAACTTCGTGGGCGAGTTCCTGATCTTGCTGGGAGTGTTCAAAGCAAAGCTCGCGATCGCCGCGATCGCCTTCGCGGGCGTCGTGATGGCGAGCGTATACGCGCTGCGGTTGTTCATCCGCGCCATGCACAACCGCGTCGGCACGGGCGTGAAGTCGCGCGAGCTGACGCGCATGGACGCCGTGGTGCTTGTGCCTTTGCTGGCTGTGATCCTCTTCCTCGCGCTCTACCCGCAGGGGGCGTTGAAGCGCTCTGAACGCTCCGTGACGACCTCTGTGGAGGCAGCTCACATCGCGCTGACGGCACCCCCAACAAATGTGGCAGCCAGCGAAACGGGCACGATCGAAGTGGGTAACCGGTGATCGCCCTACTCGCCACCGCCCACCTCAAAGGCCCACACGTCGACTTCGCAGCGCTGTCGCCGCTGATCGCCCTCTTCGGCGGCGCGATCGTAGTTCTGCTCGTGGGCCTGGTCGGCTCGCGTTGGATACGCGAACAGGTCGTCCCCACCCTCTCGCTCGCGGCGCTCGGTGCGGCGCTGGGGTTGACGATCTGGCGCTGGAACACACCCGAGTCGATCGTGTCTGGCGCTCTGCGCATCGACCGGCTGTCGCTCACGCTGAACCTGATTCTCGCGGTAGGCGGCATGGCGGCGGTGTTGCTCGCCTGGCGCTCAAAGGCAGCGGAGGAAGCCGCCCACGGCGAGCTGCACGCGATGCTGTTGACGAGCATCGGCGGCATGGCGATGCTCGGCGCTGCACAGAACACTGTGGCGTTGTTCCTCGCGATCGAGCTCCTGTCGATCCCGCTGTATGTGTTGTGCGCGGCGGAGATGCGCAACGAGCACTCGCTGGAGGCGGGGCTCAAGTACCTGATCGTGGGCTCGGTGGGCAGCGCAACGTTGCTTTACGGCATCGCGTTGCTGTACGGAGCCACCGGCGCAACCGACTTCGGCGCGATCGCAAGCGCCATCACAGGCAGCGGACTGGCAAACAACGCGATGCTGCTCACGGGGATCGCGCTGTGCGTGGCAGGACTCGCCTTCAAGGCCTCTGTCGCCCCATTCCACCAGTGGACACCCGACGTGTACGAGGGCGCGCCCACCCCGATCACCGCGTTCATGGCGGTCGCCACGAAGGTGGCTGCGTTGGGAGTCCTGCTGCGTTTGTTCGACGTCGCGCTGATCGAAGCCCACGGAAGCTGGGGTCCTGCACTTGCGGCGCTCGCAACGATCACAATCCTCGTGGGCAACGTGGGCGCGCTCGGGCAGTCTTCGCTCAAGCGCATGCTCGCCTATTCCTCGGTGGCGCAGGCCGGTTACATGCTCGCCGGCGTAGTTGTCGCCACCCAGCTCGGCGCACAAGCCATGGTGTTCTACCTCGCCGTGTACCTCGCGATGAACATAGCGGCGTTCGCGGTGATCGTCGCACGCGAGCGCGAGACCGACCTTGGCGACAGCGTGCAGGCGATGGCCGGCCTCGGCCGCGAGCGTCCGTGGTTGGCGTGGCCGATGACGATCTCCATGCTCGCACTCGCGGGCATACCTGCGACGGCAGGCTTCATGGGCAAGTTCTACCTCATCGATGCCGCCGTGTCGGGCGGTTACACATGGCTCGGCGTGGTGATCGTGATCGGGTCGATGATCTCGCTCGGGTACTACCTCCCAGTGATTGCAACGATGTGGATGAGCTCGGCGCCGGCTACCGCGACGGGACCCGGAGCGATCCCGGCGATAGCGGGCGGCTCGCCCGAGCTGGACGACGATCCCGACGGACCTGCCTCCAGTGTCACCGCCACAGTCGCGTCCGCCGCCAAGCCACTTCAGCCCGAGCTCGCGTTCGTGGCAATCCTCGCCGGCGCCGCCACCATCTTCTTCGGGATCGTTCCGCAGCCGTTGTTCAATCTCGTGCACGGGGTGGGCAGCGCTCTCGGGCTGCTCTGATGGACCGCGCCGTGCGGGCGCGCCTTGTTCTCTCATAAAAGTCTGGGTCAGTTCCGATGTCTTGATCCTCTGATTTGATACCCGAATGACCGAGCCCTCCAGCGAGAGCGCCAAGAGCTCGTCGCTCGACAAGCTGGGCGAACTCGCGTGGAAAGCGATTCCGGCGATTGGCAGCGCCGTCGGCTTCGTCGGGTTCGTCGCCGTCATCGGCGCGGCTCTGCTGTGGCTACGCTTCGACGTCGCCGGCCTGCCGGCTACGCAAGCGCTACTGGCGGTACCAAGACAGGAATTGGTGATAGTTGGCGCTTGGGAGCTCGCGTGGGCCGTACTGGGCGGCCTGGTGGCCGCCCTCGTGGTGTATCTGGCCGACAGCAAAGGAGACGCGACCGTGAGCACAGCTCACGGGATCGTCATCGTCGCGACAGCAGAGGCGTCCTTCGCCCTGTTTGTGGTTCACCTGAACTGCCTGGACACGATTCTGTTTCTCATCGGGGTAGCTGGAGTCGGGGTCATCGGGGGTTTCGTGTTCGGAGCGTTTACCCCTCACTTCACGAGACGCAGGAAGGTCAAACGACTGCGCGACGAAGTCCTCTTAGCCCGCAACGAAGTCGTACAGGCGACGGACATCGTATTGGCGGCTAGCAGTGTTAGGAATCGAACAGACGAGACGAACGCTGCCATCAGCAGTGGTCGTCTAGAGCTCGCCACTGCACAACGCCGCTGGAAGCGCGTGCTCGCGGAATGGGAAGCCGCGATCTCAACGATGGTCTGGCTGCAAAAGAAGGCAAGCGTCGAATCCAGCAGAGAAAAGGTGACGGAGGTTGCGCAGAGCGATCCGCTGCCAAGCGAGCTGGAGTTGCGGCCGCTGTTGGAAGACACGGAATTACAGATGGGAGGTTGGCTCACGGCACTCGCCGAAAGGTCGCGCAAACTGCGCAAGCGACTAGCTTCCTGGTTTGAAGTCGCCGTTGCGTTTGCGGTGATCGTCCTCCTTGTTGGGGTCGCGTTCGTCCTCGCTCACACCGGCGGCTACTGGATTGCAGTCATGCTCGCTGTCGCGATGGTTCTCGCCATCACCAATCTGTTCATCGCCCACGGCACCGAGAAGTTCCTCTGGTACGGGGTCTCTGTGTTCTTCTCAGTCGTTGTGTTCGGCTCGGTGTTGCAGATCGCGCAAACGCTTCATCACCCGGAAATCCAACCGGTGGCCCTGCTGCGCAAGGACAACGACAAAGGGTTGTGCGGGGTGTTCGTCACACAGACGAGCGACCGCGTGTACATCGGCCGGCTCCCGTACCCCAGCTACCGCCCAGGACTGATCTTCTGGGTGTCCACCTCGGAAGTGGACATCGTCAGTGTCGGGCATCTCGAGCCGATAGGCCCAAACCTGCAGTTACACCAGACACAGATGCTCGGACGCCTGTACATGGACCGTGCCGAAGAACCGCCGCCGACGCTGAAAAACGAAACCAAGACAGTGGTCAAGGGCGCCAGCAAGGAAACCACCGAAACAACTGAAACGCCGGGCAAGAAATACCGCTCCTCACCCCACACGAGACCTCCCCGCCCGTCGTCCTGCGAACTTCAGTCCGCTCGTATTGACCCCTGGAAATGGGAATTACCCCATTGGCCGTTAGGTTGGGATAGAGACTAGGAGCGGGTATGGCAGATCGTGCCTCTCACGCTCTTCCTACAAACGTCTGACGTCCGGCTTACGCACACCACCGAGACTGTCGCCGAGGCCACCTACAAGGAGCTATCGACCCGGCTCCACGGCGGCAAACGCAACAGCGACAGGAGAACCAGATGAAGCTCAAAAAGCTCAAGCGACTCCCCTACGTCATCGCCGCCGTGGCGTGCCTGGCGGTCGGTGCTTTGGCAGGGATCGCCGGCGGATCGGCCGCTACGACGAAAACCAAGACCCGTCCCGCAAACGCCCAAGCAGGCCATTGGGGCCGACGCAGCGGCCCGCTCGTCGGCGGCCCCATGCCCGTGCATTCGGTGAGCGTAGTACCCAACAAGGAAGGCACCGCGTTCGACACCATGACATTGGACAGCGGCACGGTTCAGTCGGTGTCCGGTCAGGAACTGACGATTGACGAGGGCACCAAGAAGCTCACGTATAAAACCGTGACCCTCACGATCCCCGCCGGGGCAAGCGTCCGCCGAGACGGCAAGACGGCTCAGTTGGGCGATCTGCAGAAGGGCGACCATGTGGTGGTCTTCGTCAACTCGGATGAAACGACAAGGGTCGACGCGGCCGACTCGTCCTTCAGGCCGGCCGACGGCCCGCATGGTCCAGGCGGTCCGGGTGGACCCGGCGGATGGGGCGGACCGCCCCCGGGCGCCCCGGGAGGCGAAGGCTGATACTCACCTGAGGCAGGCCATGAGGCGAGCGCCCACCGGAGCGCGCGTGGACAGCGCTGCGCGCAAACCGTGGACGCTCGCCTCTCCCTATCTGAGCCAGCCCCTAACATCATTCCGAGCCCACGACCTCGGAGGACGAAGATGGCTGACACTCCCACGCTGTACGTTTGTCACGGCGACGAAGGCGGCCCGCGGATACATCCGTGTCGGCGCGTTCAGGAGGCGCTCCACGCCGCCGGTATCGAGTACGAGAAAGTGGTCGCCGCTCACGGCAACCCGATCCCCTTCCTGCGCAAGGGCTCACGCGAGGAGTTGCGCGAAGCGACCGGGGGCACGAAGCTGCCGGCATTGAAGCTGTCCGATGGAACCGTGATCACGCCCTCGCGCGCGATCCACGCTTGGATCGGCGAGCAGGTTGAGCGAGCCTGAGGAAGAACCTCAGAGGGGATTGAGGGTCACCGGTAGGCTGACCATTCCCCTGTCCGAGGTGGTGGTACGCGCCAGCCGCTCCTCGGGGCCCGGTGGACAGCACGCCAACGTCACCGCCTCCCGCGTCGAAGCAAGCTTCGACGTACTCGCTTCGCAAACGTTGAGCGAGGCGCAACGCGATCGGATGCTGACACGCGCCGGACCGCGGGTCGTGGCGATCGCACAGGACGAGCGCTCGCAGGCACGCAACCGTGAGCTGGCGCTCACTCGCCTAGCTGAGCGGCTGGCGGCGTCACTCGCCGTCCCCAAGCACCGCCGCCCGACCCGCCCCACCAAGGCCTCGCAAGAGCGCCGCCTGCAAGCCAAGCGCCAAACCACCGAACGCAAGCGCGAGCGACGGCGCCCAGAGGACAGCGCCTAAACCCGCCCAGCGTCACGAGCAGCGGCTTCGGCTGCCTCAAGCTGGCGCTCGACCAGATCGAGGCCGGCGTCCCAGAAGCCGGGATCGGCAAGGTCGACATCCACGATCCGGCCAAGTTCCTCGGGTGAGAGCGAGCCACCGGCGGCGAGCAGCTCGAGATAGCGTGGTACGAACTCCTCGCCGCGCTGCTCATAGCGCTGGTAGACGGACAAAGCAAGGAGCTGGCCGTAGGCGTAGGCGTAGACGTAACCGGGCGAGCCGATGAAGTGCGGAATGTAGGACCACCAGGAGCGGTAGCCATCGGTAACCTCCACGGAGTCGCCGAGCATCTCTTCTTGGCTCTCGGCCCAAAGCTCGCCGAAGCGCTCGACCGACAGCTCGCCCTGGTCGCGACGGGCGGTGTGGACGAGATCCTCGAAGCGGTTCATGGCGACCTGGCGGAACACGGTGGCGATCGCGCCCTCGATGTTCTCGGCGAGCAGCGCGAGGCGTGAGGCTGGCGAGGTGTCCTCTTCGAGCAGTCGACCGAAGACGATCGTCTCGCCGAACACCGACGCGGTCTCGGCGAGGGTGAGGGGGGTGCCCTGGTGGAAGACGCCCTGCTTGGCGGCGAGCGCGAAGTGCACCCCGTGGCCGAGCTCGTGGGCGAGCGTGAGCACGTCGCGGCGGCGGGAGGTGTAGTTGAGCATCACGTAGGGATGCACGGAAGGGACTGCCGAGGCGCAGAAGGCTCCGCCACGCTTGGCGGGACGCACGGGGGCGTCGATGTAGCGGCCGTCGAAGAACCCCTTCGCGGCGGCCCCCAGCTCGGGGGAGAAGGAGGAGTAGCAGTCGAGCACGATCTCGCGGGCGTCGGCGAAGGTATAGGTGACTTCGTCCTCGGTGACGGCCGCCATGCGGTCGTAGTCGGCAAGCCGCTCGACTCCGAGCAGCCGCGCCTTGAGCCGGTACCAGCGACGCGCGAGCTCGTAGCGGGCGCGGACCGCCTCCACGAGCGCGGCGACCGACTCGTCGGTGGCCTCGTTGGAGAGGTTGCGGGCCGCCAGCCAGCCGGGGTAGCGGCGCAAGCGGTCGTCGGTGGCCTTGTCGGCGAGCAGTGTGTTGAAGAGGAAGGCGCGTGTTCGCAGCCCCGGCGCGAGTGCCTTCGTAACTGACTCGGCGGTGGCGCGCCGCAGCTCGCGGTCTGGCAGCGCCAGGCGGCTGAGCGCCACGTCAAGCGCGACCGTCTCCCCATCGACGCCCACCTCGATCGCGGAGGTGAGCTCGTCGAACAGGCGCGACCAGGCGCTCGCGCCGGTGACGGACTTCTCCGCGAGGATCTTCTCCTCCGGTTCTGAGAGCAGGTGCTCGCGATAGCGGCGCACGTTGGAGAGGTGGTGGGCGCAGAAGCCCAGACGCTCGTCGGAGAGCAGGGCGTCGGCGTGCTCGTCGCAGAGCGAGGCCCATTCCAGCTCGAAGAACAAGAGCGTGGTCTCGATCTCGGTGGAGCGCTCCTGCACCTCCTGCAGCAAGGCGCCGGCGGCTGGATCGGAGGTGTCCACGGAGAAGCGCAACCCGGCGTAAGTGCCTGCGCGTCCGGCGAGCTCCTGGATGACGGCCAGCTCGCGCATCGCCGCCTCGAGCGTGGGGGCGTCGATCTCGGTGACCTTGCCAGCGTGGCGATCGGCGAACGCCTTCGCTCGCTCCAGTGCGTCCGCGAGCTGCGCACGAGCGCCCTCGTCGCCCGCGCCATCGACGAGCGGTGACAGGTCCCAGGCTGTCCGCTCCAGCTCGGGGTCGGTGGGTGCAGATGCGGTGGGGCTCGCCATCAGCGGAGAGCTTATCGGTGGTTGGGGGGACGCCGAGACGAGCGCTAGCATCGCCGGTCCGGTGCACGAGACGACGCCCAAGGTCTTCCTCATCGCGAGGCCCTCGGTAGATCTCGACGGTATGCGCCGGTACCTCACAGAGGTCGGCGGCGAGGCGTGGCTTGAGCGTCGTCTGAACGAGCCCGGCGGCACACCGCAGGCGGGCGAGCTGCTCGTGGAGTTCGCGGGAAGAGCCTGCTACCGGAGCTGGGCGCCGGGGTTGAACCCGAACGTCACCAAGGTGCGTACCGACCAGCGGGAGTACTTCGCGAACATCCTGGGTAGCGCTCACGGCAGCGTGCTGGAGCACGCCAACTGGTCGTTTGCGCTGCGAGACGTGAGTCGCACGTTCACCCACGAGCTCGTACGGCATCGCGCCGGGTCGGCGTTCAGTCAGGAGAGCCTGCGGTATGTGCGACTCACGGACATCGGCTTCCGCGTACCACCGGCGCTTGAGCCGATGCGAGAGCAGGTGTTGAGCATCGTGGAGCAGTTGGAGGAGCTTCAGGTGAGCGCGGCGAGCGCACTGGGGATGGACGAGGAGGGGGTTCCCTTCCATGTCAAGAAGGAGGTCACCTCCGCGCTGCGGCGGCTCGCGCCGATGGGGCTTTCTACGGACATAGTGTGGACCGCCAACGCGCGCACGCTCCGTCATGTGATCGAGATGCGCACGGCGGAGGGCGCGGAGGAGGAGTTGCGGCTCGTGTTCGACCTGGTAGCACAGGCGATGCGGATGGAGGCGCCGGGCCTCTTCCAGGACTTCACTCGCCACGAGGACGGGGCGTGGGTTCCTGAGCACAACAAGGTGTGAGCGACACCAATGTTGTGAAGCCTCCGTAAAAGCTGACGCTGGACGTTGCGGGGCCTGTGACGATGATGTAGCGTGCGGGCGAACAATTCCGTCCTACCGAATCGTAGTCAGGAAGGCGAAGGTAAGCGACATGCCCGGATTGAAGCTAGGCAAGCAACCGGCGACGAAGGATCCGCGCGATCTCGTGTTCGCCAAGTACGTAGACGAGTCGCAGCTGCCCACCCCACCGGCGCAGTTCGGCCACGAATCGCTGTTCCCGCCGACGGGATGGGGGATGTTGGGAAACGACGAATGGGGCGATTGCGCGTGGGCAGGTCCGGCGCACGAGACGATGCTGCTCAGCAAGGAGGGTGGCAACGCGGCCACGTTCGACACCGCGGGTGTTCTCAGCGACTACTCGGCGGGCACAGGGTTCGACCCACATGCGGGTCCTTCAGGCCAAAACCCCACGGACAAGGGCTCGAACGTGCGCGCGGTGCTCGACTACCGCAGCAAGACGGGGATCGTGGACACAACCGGCAAACGCCACCAGATTGGGGCGTTCATCAAACTGGAGCCGAAAAACCTCACCCATATTTTCCAGGCGCTCTACCTCTTCCAGGTGGTGGGTATCGGCATCGAATTCCCGGAGTTCGCGATGGGGCAGTTCAACAAAAAAGAACCCTGGGACGTGATCCCCAACGCGCCAGAGCCCGAGGGCGGGCACTACGTGTGTTGCGTGGGCAAGAAAGCGAACATCGACGTCGTGACGTGGGGCGCGCTTCAGCAGATGACTGTGGCGTTCTTCGAAAAGTACTGCGACGAGGCTTGGACTTACATTTCCGAAGAAGACCTCAAAGAAGGCAAGAACCTGGAGGGCTTCAACGTGGAACAGCTGAAGACAGACCTGGCCGCCCTCGGCAAATAGGGACAACAGCCAAGTAGGGATGGGAAGACCGGGAGCGGCGCGCGCTCGCGGTCTGATGGAGGCGCGCGTCCTACGCTTCCTCGGCCTGCAGCTCCTTGACGCGTCCTTCGAGCTGCCCCATCACGGTGGGGTCGCGCAGCGTGGTGACATCGCCCAGCGCGCGGCCCTCGGCGATGTCGCGGAGCAGGCGGCGCATGATCTTGCCGGAGCGCGTCTTGGGGAGATCGTCGGCCCAGATGATGCGCTTGGGGCGAGCGAACTTGCCGATGCGGGCAGCGACCGTGTCGCGAACGCTCTCTACGGTGGCGTCGTCGCCGTCGAGATCACCCTGGAGAGTGACGAACGCAACGATGGCTTGACCGGTTTGGTCGTCGTGCTCGCCGATGACCGCGGCCTCGGCGACGTCGGGGTGGGCGACGATGGCGGACTCCACCTCGGCGGTGGAGAGGCGGTGGCCGGAGACGTTGACGACGTCGTCGATGCGACCGATCACCCATATGTAGCCGTCGGAGTCGACGCGGGCGGCGTCGCCAACCAAATATGTCTCCTTGCCAAAGCGCTCGAAGTAGGTGGAGATGAAGCGGTCGGGCTCCTTGTAGAGCGTGCGGAGCATCGAGGGCCACGGTTTGGTGAGCACGAGCAGCCCCTGCCCTTCGGCGATGGGGGCGCCGGTTGACTCGGAGAGCACTTGCGCCTCCACGCCCGGAAACGGTTGTGTGGCTGAGCCGGGCTTGGTTGCGGTGATGCCGGGGAGCGGGGTGATCATGATGGCGCCGGTCTCGGTTTGCCACCAGGTGTCGACGATGGGGCAGCGTTCCCCACCGATGACCTTGTGGTACCAGAGCCACGCCTTGGGGTTGATGGGCTCGCCGACGGTGCCGAGCAGACGCAACGAGGAGAGGTCGTATTTTTCGGGGTGTTCGGGGCCCCACTTGATGCACGCGCGAATAGCCGTGGGGGCGCAATAGAAGATGGAGACCTTGTAGCGCTCGATGATCTCCCACCAGATGCCCTTGTGGGGGTAATCGGGGGCGCCCTCCCACATCACCGAGGTGGCGCCGTTGGCGAGCGGGGCGTAGACGATGTAGGAGTGGCCGGTGACCCATCCGACGTCGGCGGCGCACCAGTAGACGTCGGACTCCGCTTTCAAATCGAACACGTAGCGGTGGGTGGCGGTGACGCCGGTGAGGTAGCCGCCGGTGGTGTGAAGTATGCCCTTCGGCTTGGCGGTGGAGCCGGAGGTGTAGAGGATGTAGAGTGGGTGCTCGGCGTCAAGCGGCTCCGCCTCGCACTCCGCGTCGGCAGCGGCGAGGATCTCGTCGTAGTAGACGTCCCGCCCCTCCTTCATCTCACAGGGGGTGCCCTTGGAGCGCACGACCACGATCGTCTCCAAAGTCGCCAGGTCGCCCATGACCTCGTCCACGCGGTCCTTGACGGGCGCGGTCTTGCCCTTGCGGGCGGCGCCGTCAACCGTGATGAGGGCCTTGGCCTCCGAGAACTCCATGCGCTCACGGACGGCCTCGGCGGAGAAGCCGCCGAAGACGACGTTGTGGGGGGCGCCGATGCGGGCGCAGGCGAGCATCGCGACGACCACCTCGGGGATCATCGGGAGGTAGATGCCGACCACATCGCCCTTTCCGACTCCCTGGTCCTTCAAAGCGGAGGCGAAGCGCTTGACCTCGGCGAGCAACTCGGCGTAGGTGATGTCGCGGCGCTCGCCCTGCTCGCCGCACCAGTGAAGCGCGACGCGGTCTCCCCTACCTGCCTCGACATGGCGGTCGAGGCAGTTGTAGGAGGCGTTTAGCCGACCCCCGACGAACCACTTGTAGAACGGGGGATTTGAGTCGTCGAGCACCTGGTCCCAAGGCTTGAACCAGTGGAGCGCGTCGGCCTGTTCCACCCACCAGGCCTGCGGGTCGGCTGCAGCCCGCTCGTAGACGGCTGGATCGTTCAACTGGGCGTGCTCTCGAAACTGCGCGGGGGGCTCGAAGCGCTCGAGCTCGAGCATCCGAGCAAGCTCGGTGTCGAGTGTGTCTGTGTTGGTTG
Source organism: uncultured Solirubrobacterales bacterium (assembly GCA_963702905.1). Taxonomy (GTDB): domain Bacteria; phylum Actinomycetota; class Thermoleophilia; order Solirubrobacterales; family Solirubrobacteraceae; genus Palsa-744. The sequence goes on along the minus strand of OY969769.1, from coordinate 1,424,775 downwards.
TCATGAGCCGAGCCTCCCGCTTGTGTCGATCGTCTTGATTTTACCGGTCGTCGGAAAACCCCTTACCGCTGACCGAGGGGCACCACCGGCAGGACGTCTCGCCCGAACGTGGAGTTGGTGACCACCGCAAACGACGCATACCAAGCGGCGGCGGCCGTGGCGAGACCGATGTAGCCGCCCCAGTGGGTGACGGTGATGTGCGGTCCGGTGGCGCCGATGGCGAGCAGGACGAAGGTGGCGGTAAGGAGCACGAACACGAGCAGCACCGCACCCGAGACACGCATCGCCGCGACCGTCATGTAGGCGGTGAAGATGGCCCACGCCCACAGGTAGACGCCAACCGCGTGACCGACGTTGCCGCCGATGGACTTGGCGTAGAACACCTCCAGCGCCCAGAAGGAGATCCAGAAGGCGCCGAATGAGCAGAAGGCGACCGCACCGAAAGTGTTGCCGGTGCGGAACTCCCACATGCCGGCGAGCAGCTGGACGATGCCGCCATAGGCGAGCGCAAGCCCGAGCACCACCGGGGTGCCCTTTTCGTTGACGAGGTTGGCGTTGAACATCGAGAGCACGAACGTGGTCATCGCGAACGCGGCCAAACCGAGCGGGGCCGGGTTGGCGGGCGACCACGAGCTCGCCACAGGACGCTCGCGCGGTACAGGCGGGGCTGCGCCCTGCCCAGGATGAGGATGAATCGAGGCGGCCTCCATGGGCCCTCCCTTCGCGCCGCCCGCCCCAGATGGTTGGGCGGCATTTGACGCTTTGCAGAACTTCTGATCGCAGCGGCCCCCTGAGCCGACCTGCGGTTTCCCTTTATTTATTCCCGCGTACGAGGCGCCTCAATCGCGCGATTAGGCGCGTTGCGGGAAAGCCGCCGAGGCAATGGGAGCGCGTGCTCAGCGCCGTTTGCGACGCTTGCGGCGGGAGCCGGCGGCGACCGCCGGAGTGGGCGCGGGAGCGACGTCGCCAGAGTCGGCGCCGTTGGTGTTGGAGCCCGCCGAAGGTGGGGAGCCACCCTTCTCTGCGTCGCGCTTGGCGCGCACTTCGGCCTGGGTTGGCCACGGTCGCGACTCGCCTGCAGCCCACGCGGGTGGATCGCCGTTGGGATAGCGTTCCATCAACAGGATGCCGGTGGCGACGAGCCAGAAGGTGGGGATCAACTGGAGTGTGGCGGTCGCGAAGAAGGGGAGGAAGAGCAGACCCGAGAGCACACCGAGCACGGAGAGCCAGCGCGGGATCAACCCGGCGCGCATAGCTCCAACGGACACGGCGATCATGCCGACGGTGAGCGCGAGCGCGGCGATGAGGCCGAGCAGCCCCAGCGTGATCCCGGTGGAGCCGCTGGAGAGCAGCGCCTTTTCGACGGCCTTGTTGGTGAAGTTGTGGCCGGTGGCGAATTTGTGGGCTTCGATCGCCAGCACCACCTCGTGGAAGAGGTTGAGCAACGCATAGCCGATGCCGCCCGCAAGCACGAGCGGACGGGCGGCCGGGAAGGACTGGGGCCGACGGAAGCGGGTGGAGTCGGCGATGAAGAGCAGCACGAGGGTGAGGGCGATGACGGCGATCGCCGTGAGCACGCTGCCGGCGATGAGGCCGAAGGCGTGGTGGTCGATGAACTTGACCTCCGCCGCCCGTGGGCTCACCGGGGGGTTGGCGACGCCTTTCAGCGCCGGTTCGAGCCCCTGCAGAACGCCCACGGTGGGCAGTTCTTTGAGCGTGGCGTTGAGGATGATGCCGCTCAGCAGGTACAGCACACCGCCCGCCACAGCGGGCACGGCGAGGCGCGCGCGACGCTCTTTCTCGAAAGCTGTGCGCTGCTCGATCTCCGCCGCCGTGGCCATGGGCAGGGCAGTCTATGAGTTGGGCTTACGGGAGGTATCCAGACGGGGAGCCGGCGCCAGGGGACCTGGTTCAGGCATTAGTGCAGCTATGTGTTTATTTGTTACTACACCGGACGAATGGATGACCGTAAAAGGTGAGGTGGGCCGCTAGGATCGAAGCATGGAGAGCGGAGGCTTTGGCGACATGTTCGGAGATCCCGAGGAGCTCCAGCGGAGGATCGCTCAGTTCGCCGAACAGATGCAGGGTCAGCAGGCGCTCGCGTGGGCGGACAACGCGATCAAGCTCGCGGTTGACATGACGGTGGCGGCGGTGAACCGCGTGAACGTGCAGGGCGACGCCGAAGCTCAGGCGGAACAGATCCGGCGGGTGATCGCGGTGGTGTTCCCCGAGGCGGTCACACTCGTGCGCGAGGCGCGCGAGGGGTTGCAGTAGCCAACCCCTCCCCCGCGCGTTCGGATTCGCGCTCGGCGTCTCGCGAGGCGCGACCGGCGGCGATCACTTCTTTGAAGGAGCGGAAGCGGAAGATGAACACCACCGCGGCAAGACCCGCGAGGGCGGTGAACGCGGCGATTGCGATCTGCTGGCCCACGGAGTAGGCGGCGACCACAGCGGTGGGGGCGCTCGTGGCGAACACCTTCACCAGCAGCGCCTGCTGCACCCCCGCACCGCCCGGCGTGAAGGGGACGGCGCCTGCGACCTGGCCGACGCCGAACACGAGGAGCACGTTCTCCACCGAGCCCCCCACGCGGAAGGCGTCGAGCAGGAACCAGATGGCGAAGAAGCGGCAAAGCCAAGCGACAGCCTGCAAGGAGGCGACCTCGCGCAGGTAGCGGCGGCGGTCGGTGAGGATCGTGAGGCCCTGGCGGACCCGTGCCCAGAACGCCTTCACCCGCGCCGAGAGCAGCGCGAAGGCGACGAGCCCGACGACCGCCAGCAGCGTGATCAGGAAGAGCGTGAAGCGGAAGTGGGAGGCGAGGTAGGAGATGTCGAAGGAGTGGAGCTTTGAGAAGTCGGGGGGCTTGGGGAAGACCCCTTGGGAGAAGGCGAACACCAGCACGAGCACACCGGCGCAGATGTCGAAGACGGCCTCCACGAAGAAGGCGGCGGCGATCGTGGGGTAAGAGGAGCCGGGGATGGAGCTGCGGGTGAGGAACAGCTTGATGATGTCCCCACCACGGGCGGGAACCACGTTGTTGAAGCCCACCGCCGCGAGGTAGGCGCCCCAGATGCGCCGCCACTGAAAGCTGACGGCGGGGTAGGCGGCGCGCAGGCTGTGAAAGAAGGCGCGCGAGCGCAGCGTGAGATTCAGCCCGAAGAAGAGGAGCCCCAAAATCAGGGCGCCCCAATGAACCGCGGCCAGATCCGAGAAGAACTGGCCGGCAGCTTCGACAAACGAGTTGAAGCTCTGGGTGACCGAGGTCGACGCGGTCAGGGCGGTGCCCTGCGAAGAGAGCGGGGGGAGAGTGAGCACCCCCCAAGCCTACGATCCCTCAAGGCGAGGGGCGAAAGCCCCTCGCGCCGTCAGCCCACCGTAGGGCTAGAGGTCGTCGTCATCGTCTTCCAGCTCGAGATCGTCGTCGTCGAGGTCCACATCGAGATCGTCCGCCTCAACCTCCTCAGCGTCATCCCAATCGTCGTCGTCGAACTCGTGCTCCGGCACCTCGAGGACTGCGCTTGCAAGCATGATGTCGCTCTCCTTTCTGACGCGATGTGAACGGCTACCCATGTATACCCTGCGAGCGCGCGGATGATAGTCGGGTGGGCGACGGATTCACGCCTCTCCCACGGCTGGGGTCGTCCCGATCAGGCTGCGGGCGCGCCGGCGTCTTGAAGCGCCTTCAGCACGAGCTCGTCATGTTCGGCGGGCTTGACCTTGCGCAGGGTCGCGGTGACCTTGCCGTCACGGTCGATGACGAAGGTGGTGCGCTCGTTGCCGAAGTAGGTTTTGCCGTACATCGACTTCTCCACCCACACGCCGTAAGTGTCAGCCACATGGTGGCCCTCGTCAGCAAGGAGCGCAAAGTTCAGCCCCTCCTTGTCGTGGAACTTCTTGACCTTGGCCACGGGATCGGGGGAGATCCCCAGCACTACGGCGTTTGCATGCTCGTAGTCGGCGCGATGATCGCGGACCCCACACGCCTGGGTCGTACAGCCAGGTGTCGCTGCCTTCGGGTAGAAATAGACCACGACGCTCTGGCCCTGGAAGTCCGAGAGTTTGACCGTCTCGCCATCCTGGTCGGGCAACTCAAAGTCGGGTGCCTGCTGGCCTTGCTCGATCATGGGCGGATCCTATCGGCCGGTCAGGAGCCCGAGCGGAAGTCCTCCCGGCGAAGCAGGCGCCGCGCCATAGAACCCGGCCTGGAGATCGCGAGGAAATCGCCATTGATGGAATCTTTCTGAGAAGATGACCCGCGTCAGTCAACTCGAGCTCGGGAGACAGCACGATGCGCACCACACAGAAAAGCGGCGCCATCACAGTTCAGGCCATCGCCGGAACACACGTCGTTCTCTTCGGGGTCAGCGTGACTCCAGAGGCCCTGAAAGGGCTACTCGGCTTCTCGATCCAACGCACGAAGCAACCCGGAGGGGAAGCCAAGTTCCTCAATAATTTCCTGCTGTTCAAACACAACGACCAGGGTCAGAGCTCAGACCACAGCAGCGAGAGGAACCCCTTCCAGGCGTTTGTGTGGGGGGACTACTCGGTAGAGGCGGGACAGTCCTACAGCTACCGCGTCAGCTGCCGCTACGGCACACCCGAGAACTTGACAGACGGCGACGCGGCATCGCTCTCGGTGACCACCGAGAGCGTGGATGCCGGCGATCACGCCATCTTCTTCAACCGCGGCGCCGCCGCCTCGCAGGCCTACTCAACCGAGTTCCCCAACCAGGTGGGAAAGCGCCCGGAAGGCGCCGCGTTGACATGGCTCTCGCGTGGTCTGGAGGAGGGGTTGCTGGCTTTCATCGGCCAAGCCAACGGCCCCAGCTTCAGCCTGCGAGCCGCGGTGTACGAATTCGAGTACGAGCCCGTCCTGCAGGCATTCGGGAAGGCGGCCCAAACGGGGGCTGACGTGAAGATCGTGTGGGACCACGTGGACAACTCGGTGGCGGCGAAAGGCGCCCACAAAGCCGAAGCGGCAGAACCTGCGACCAAGAATCTCGCGGCGATAGAAGCAGCTGGGATAAAGGCGTTGTGTGTCCCGCGCGAGAAAACCAAGCAAATCCCCCACAACAAGTTCATCGTGCTGCTCAAGGACGGTGTGCCGCAACAGGTGTGGACCGGCTCCACCAACATCACCGCCGCCGGGATTTACGGCCAATCCAATGTGGGTCACGTCGTGCGCTCCCCCGACGTCGCGGCCGATTACCTCGGCTACTGGACCGAGCTGAGCGGTGACCCCGATCCGCCCCCGCTCAAGGCTTGGACGGTGGCGGACACAAAACCCCCCAAGCACACACCCGAGGAACTGCTGAACAGTCCCGACCCGCGGCCTGCCCCAGCATCGGTAGGCACGGTGTTCAGCCCCCGTGGGGGCAACCAGGCGTTGGAATGGTACGCAAAGCTCATGGACGGAGCGACCTCGAGCGTCTTTCTCACGGCAGCGTTCGGGGTGAGCAAAGAGCTCGACGAAGTCTTCCGCAAGCCCAAGCCCTACCTGCGCTACCTGATGCTCGACAACCGCAACGGGAAGATCGACACGGTGGCACGCGGGATCGAAGAAAACCCCGACAACGAGGTAACCAGCGGCGCCTATATCGGCGAGGGGAACCACACAGGCTGGCACCAGTGGCTGAAGGAGGCCCTCACAGGGCTCGACGGGTTCGTGAAGTTCATCCACACCAAGTACATGCTCATCGACCCGCTCGGAGAGGACCCGATCGTGATCACAGGGTCGGCGAACTTCAGCGACGCGTCCACCTCGGGCAACGACGAGAACATGCTCGTGATCCGCGGGGACACCCGTGTCGCCGACATCTACCTAGGCGAGTTCATGCGCCTGTTCACGCACTTCCGTCTGCGCGGTCGCGCCAACGCCAAGCCGAACGAGCTCCTGCCGGCGGCGGGCGTGAAAGCCGGCCAGCCGACAGCTGAACCCATCTATCTGCAGGAGGGATCGTCGTGGACCAACGCGGCCTACCAAGCCGGGTCTCCCGAGGAGAAGGAGCGCTTGCTCTTCAGCGGCGGCGGCTGACCGCGGCCGACGCTGCGCCTGACATGAGAGGGCGCTAGGCCCACCTGGGCTACTTCAAGAGGCGCGACATGCGCCTGTCCTTGAGCGTCCTCCCGCCCGTCTGACACGCGGGACAGTACGCGATCACGTAGTCCTCGAAGTGCACCGCCTCGAGCGTTGTGGCACAGCGCGGACAGGGCTCCCCCTCGTGACGGTGCACCTTCAGCGGCATCGGCAACTTGTCTGGGATCGGCAGCTTCACCTTCTGCTCGTAGTGCTCGATCGCCCCATCGAGGGTCCCTACGATCGCCCGCTCCAGCGCGGCGGTCTCCTCATCGCTCAAATCGCCCGCACGCTTGAACGGCGAGAGCTTCGCCTCCCACAAGATCTCATCCACCCACGAGCGGCCGATCCCCGCGATGACATGCTGGTCACGCAGCACCGTGTGCAGCGGGCGGGACGCGTCGAGCACCTCGGCGAGCGGCGGCGGCGCGGGCCAGGCCTCTGGACCGAGGGTCGCGATCGCATCGTCTTTCTCCACATCCGCGGAGCGCAGCAGCTTCACCCACGCGGCCTGCTTCGAGCCGAACTCGCGCAGGCGCAACTCCGCCTCCTTTCGCCCCTCCGCACGATGCGTCCCCTCCTCCGGCCGGCCGCCTCGCGAAGCGCCTTCGGAGGAGCCCGCACGCAAGGCACTCCCCTCCTCCCCACCATCCAAGAGCACACGCACGAGCAAGCGCGATGTCCGATCCCGCGGCCCGGCTCGGCGGTCATACAGCTGCAGGCGTCCGGCCGACATCAGGTGGATCAGCAGCACGAGATCACCAGAGGTCTCCACGAGCAGATGCTTGCCACGCCTGCCAACCCGCTTCACGGTTTGACCGTCGAGCACCGACAGCGGCGGGTCAAACGTTCGCATCGCCTTCACCCCGGGCGCGAGTGCCGAGACGATCTCAGCCCCGCGCAACGCCTCGTCCAGACGGCGTGCGGTTGTCTCCACCTCCGGCAGCTCTGGCATCGCCTCATCGTAGGGCGACGCCGGAGAAGCTCACCGTCTAGCTGGCTCCGATCGGTGGACCGTTGTAGCTCACGCCTGTGGGACTACGCCAGCTCACGCGCCAGTGACTGCCTTGTGTCGAGGAGCTCAGCGTCCAGTAGCCGGCTGAATCTGTCTGTACGGTCTTCAGCGTTTTGTAGCTTTTCGACCCCTTCGGCTGCACCAGCACCTTCACGGTCGTGGCGCCTTCGGCCGGGCGCACGAGCCCCCACAATGAGAAGCCGTGGCCGTGCTTTGACACCACGAGCGGGATCGGGAAGCTCGAATAGAGCAGCTTGTGTGCCCCTCTCACTGTCTCGAGCCCCGTTTCAAAACCGATCGTCCCCCCGTGCACACCCGCGCCGGGTTTCCCACCGCGAGGATCGTCGCGAAGGAGGTACTGCGAGAACGCCGCCACACGCGGGTTCGACCACGCGATCTTCTCGGAGATCGCGTCGTATTCGGCCTGCTTTGGTTGCGACACCCCCAGCTGGCTCGGCCTGGTCTGGATGCCGAACTCGGTCAGGTAGATCGGTGTGTGGGCGGGCAACGCGTGCGCCCTTTCCGCCTTCGTGAGTGCGCTGGTCAGGCGCGACAGGACACCGATCGTCACGTTGTCGGAGCCTTGCGGTTTGTAGGACGGGCCAGCGGCAGTGGTGTAGGCGTGGTGGGCGTACCCAGCCGCTTGCAACATTTCGCAGGTGCCGGTCTTGCGGTATTTGGAGTCCAGGCAGAGCGCGCCGCGCAGGAACGCAAGCGGCGCCACGTCATGCAGAAGAGCCTTGGCACCTTCACGGCGGATTTCGCTCCTGCTCACGCTGTCGTATCCCACCGGCGCGGTTTCCCCCATCAGCACCTTCGGCTTCGCGATCCCGGCCCCCTGCAACCCTTCGTAGCCCGCCTGGAAGAGGCCGCGATAGATGCGCGGCGATTCGGGCGTCCCACGGGAGTTGAACTGGGGCAGCAGGAACTGGGGGTGATTGGCCTCGTTCCAGATCGCGAACAGCGACACCTCGCTGCCATAGTGGCGCCCGACCGCCGTCATGAATTCGCGGAACTGCATCGTGTTCGGACGCGTGAGCTGGTCTTTGTGGGTTGAGGTCGCCCACTTCGGCACCGGAGCGGTGACCGTGAGAAGCACCTGCCATTTCAGCCGCTGGGCTTCCGCCAACAGCGGGTCATACGGCCCCCAGTTGTAGCTCGCGGGGTTGGTCGCGTCAAAGTTGGGGCGTTTTGCGCTTTTGGCGGCGGGGGCCACGTCTGCCCACGCGAGCTCCACCCGCAACGCCTTCACGCCAAGCCCCCGGAGCTTCACAAGCGTCTTGGCGCGAACGGCGGGGGTCACATAGATCAGGTCGCTGGGCGCCTCGAAGAAGGTCATCTGGGTGTGGGACGCCACCGCGGGGGCGGCCCCCACCGCGCCAAAAGCGGCACAAACGATGGCGATAAGTAGAAACGTGCGGATTCGGAACATGGACCGTTGAGACACCTGGGCGCAGGGAAGGTTGCGGTCGGTGTAGCGTGCGAGCCGATGAGTGCAGCAGTCGCGCCGGACGACATCGTCGCAACCCATGAGGAGATCGCTCCGGGCGGGCGCCCCCCGCTGCTCGTGCTCGACCCGCTACGGCGATTCCTCGACACGCACGACCTCGGCTCGGGCGACATCCGCGCCCAGCCGATCGGGGAGGGGCACTCCAACGTGACCTATCTCATAGAGCGCGACCACGGTCCGGAGCTCGTGCTGCGCCGCCCCCCTCGACCCCCGCTGCCGCCCAGCGCGCACGACGTGTTGCGCGAGGCGCGCCTACTCAAAGCGCTGGAGCCAACCCCCGCGCGCGTTCCCCGTGTGCTCGCCGTGTGTGACGACGAGGGGGTGATCGGCTGTCCCTTCTACGTGATGGAGCGAGTACAGGGAGAGGTGATCGTCTCTGACACTCCCCCTTTGCTCGACACCCCCGAGCAGCGCCGTCGCATCGGCGAGCAACTCATCGACGCGCTCGTGGAGATCCACGCCGTCGATTGGCGCGCCGCGGGCCTCGAGGGCTTTGGCAAGCCCACCGGCTACCTTGAGCGCCAGCTACGCCGCTTCGGGGGGCTGTGGGATCTCAACAAGACCCGCGACATCCCCGCCGTAGAGCGCGTTGGCGCGTGGCTCTCAGAGCACATGCCTAATCAGGACCCACCCACCCCAGCCACGATCGTCCACGGCGACTACCGTCTGGGCAACACGATGTTCGCCGCCGGCGCCCCCGCCCAGCTCGTGGCGGTGTTCGATTGGGAGATGGCCACCATCGGCGACCCCCTCGCCGACCTGGGCTACTTGTGCATGTTCTGGACCGAGGCCACCGACCCCGAAGGGGGCCTGCGCGAGCACCTCGGCAAGGTCACCCGCGCGGAGGGCTACCCCACCCGTGCCGAGCTCATCGACCGCTACGAATCCCTCACGGGTCGGTCGATGAAAGAGCTGCGCTGGTACACCACGCTCGCGCTGTGGAAGTCGGTAGTGTTCATGGAGGGCAACTACAAGCGCGCCATCGCCGGCGCCACCGACGACCCCTATCTGAAGCAGTTCGGCGAGGGAGTGCTCGAGCTTGCCCGCCAGGCGGAGGCGGTGGCGCATGGGAAGTAACGGCCGTACCGGCCTCCTGATCGACTGGGGTGGGGTGCTCACGACCAACCTCTTCACCTCCTTCCACGAATACTGCCTGCGGATGGAGATCGACCCGCACGAGCTCGGCACCCGCTTTCGCAAGGACCCCGAGTTTCGCGAGCTGCTGATCGCACTTGAGAAGGGCGCCATGCAGGAGCCGGAATTCGAGCAGCGCTTCGCCACGATCCTCGGGGTGAAGTCAGACGGACTCGTTGACGGCCTGTTCGCCGGCGTGCAGCCCGACACCGCGATGGTGCAAGCGGTCCGCGCTGCGCACGAGGCGGGGATTCGCACCGCGCTCGTCTCCAACTCGTGGGGAGTCCACCGCTACCCCCATGACCTCTTCTCGGATATCTTCGACGGCGTGGTGATCTCAGGCGAGGAGGGCACACGCAAGCCCGCCAAACGCATGTATGAGCTCGGCGCCGAGCGCGCCGGCGTCGCCCCCGAGCTGTGCGTCTTCGTCGACGACCTCCCCTTCAACCTCACCCCTGCCGAGGAGCTCGGCATGGCGACGGTGCATCACACCGCCGCCGACACCACCATCCCCCAGCTTGAAGAGCTGCTGGGGGTGCCTCTCAGCGGCTAATGGGGTGGGGCGCTCCACTGCGGAGCGCCCACGTCCACCTCAGTCGCGTTTGCCGCGGCCGTACAGGAACTTGAACAGGCGCGAGATCATGCGAGTGGTGCGGGCCTTGTAGGGGAACATGTGGACCTCGCGCTTCATCGCGAGCTTTGGCGTGACCACGATGGCCTGCTGGGAGCAGTACTTGCGAATGCCGCCGGCAGCATGCCGGGACCCGAGCCCGGAAGCCTTGGCGCCACCCATCGGCAGCTCGAGCGCCGTGTAGTTGACGAGCGCGTCGTTCACGTTTGCCGCTCCGGCTTCCAGGCGCCGCGCGATCGCCTCGCCGCGCTCGGTGTCGCGGGTGAACACGGATGCTCCGAGACCGTAGGGGGACGCGTTTGCGAGGCGCACCGCCTCCTCCTCGTCGGCCACCTTCATGATGGGGAGCGTGGGGCCGAACGTCTCCTCGGTCATCGCCTTCATCGTGTGGTCAACGTCGACCAGCACCGTGGGCTGGAAGAAGCGACCGTCCACGCCCTCGACGGAGTTGCCGCCGGTGAGCACCCGCGCGCCCTTGTCCACCGCGTCCGCCACGTGCTCCTTGATCGTGTCGAGCTGGGGCGGGAAGGTGATCGCCCCCACGTCTACCGTTCCGGGGCCTTTGGGTTGACCCACGCGCAGCGCGCGCACCTTCTCGGTGACCTTGCCCACGAACTCGTCGTACACCGGCGCCTCTACGTATACGCGCTCTATCGAGATGCAGGTTTGGCCGGCGTTTTGCATCGCGTAGTACACAGCCACGTTCGCCGCACGCTCGAGATCGGCATCTGAAAGCACGATCATTGGGTCCTTACCGCCGAGCTCCAGCGAGCAGGGGATCAGTCGTTTGGCGGCCGCCTCGGCAACCATCTTCCCGGTGCGCGTTGAGCCGGTGAACATGATCATGTCGACCTGCTCGGTGAGCGCCGCACCCGTGCCGCCGCGCCCGGTCGCCACCTGGAAGACGCCCTCGGGCATGCCACACTCGCGCAACCCTTCGGCGAGCAGCATCGAAGTGAGCGGCGTGACCTCGCTCGGCTTGAGAATCACGCTGTTGCCGGCCGCGAGCGCCGGGATGCAGTCGCCGAAGGAGTTCGTGAGCGGATAGTTCCACGGACCAATCACGCCGATCAGACCGAGTGGGCGGTAGCGCAGGATCAGCTTCTTGCCCTTGAGCATGATCGATGCCGATTTGATGCGCTCGTCGCCGAGGTATTTCGGCGCCTCCTTGGCCCAGAAGCCGAAGGCGTTGGCGGCGTAGGCGATCTCAGCGAACTCGGCGTCCTCGTAGGTCTTGCCGGTCTCTGACACGATCGTGTCGATCACGCGCTCGGAGTTGTCGATCAGCCACTTCTGCGCGCGCAACAGGATGCGCCCGCGGCTCTCGAAGCCGATCGCCTCCCAGCCGGGCTGCGCCGCGCGGGCGCGCTTGGCAAGCGCTGCGACCGCGGCGGCGTCGAGATCGGGGACGTTCGCGACGATCTTCCCCGTGGCGGGGTTCTCAACGGGGATGTCGGGGTTCGCGCCATTGACCCCCATCGTTGCCCCATTGCGCGCGTGTACATCCTGCTCGACGGTCGCCATATCTCTGCTCCCCTGCTCGTTTCGCACCAATTCAAGAACGAGGGGCCCGGCTGGCCGGCCTACCGGCCGGCTGCGCCACCCTCTAGTAGAGAAGGCTACACCCGATTGGCCGACCGGCCAGATTTTTTAGTCAGAAAGCTCGACCGTCGCGATACCCACCGGCTCGACGGGTTTGTCGCCGCCGTCGGTGGGGACACCCTCCAGCTTGTCGACGACGTCCATCCCGCTCTGCACCTGGCCGAACACAGTGTGTTTGCCGTCGAGCCATGGGCACGCCTTGGCGGTGACGATGAAGAACTGCGACCCGTTGGTGTTGGGACCGGCGTTCGCCATCGCAAGCGCCCCCCGCACGATCTTGTGGGAATTGATCTCGTCCTCGAACGTGTACCCCGGACCGCCCGTTCCTGTCCCTTGGGGGCAGCCGCCCTGGATCATGAAGTCGCTGATGATGCGGTGGAAGTTGAGCCCGTCGTAGAAGCCCTCTGAGGCGAGCTTGCGGAAGTTCTCAACCGTCTTGGGGGCGTCCTCGTCGAACAGCTCGAAGACGATCGTCCCTTCGGTGGTGCTCATCGTGGCGGTAGACATCTGTGTCACTCCTGGATCGTGGGGGGGCGGATTATGGCGCGTAAGCGCGGCCGAGCAGCTCGCGCGCCAACACGAGCTTTGCGATCTGGGCGGTTCCATCGCCGATCTCAAGGCCGATCAGGTCGCGGATGCGCTGCCCGGCAGGCAGCTCCTCGGAGTAGCCGGTGTGCCCGAGCGTGAGCAGCGCCTGGTGGGCCGCCTCCACGGCCACCTTCGGGGCCCACCACTTCGCCATGCTTGCCTCCACCCGGTGGGGAAGGCCAATATCGCGACGCCACAACGCCTCGTAACAGACCCAGCGCGCGCCGCGCAGCAGCGTGACGGCCTCGGCGAGCGGGAACGCGACTCCCTGGTTTGCGCCGATCGGCTTGCCGAACGCCTCGCGGTCGCGCGCGTAGGCAAGCGCTTCCTCGATGCCGGCAGAGGCGCAGGCGATGCACATCAAACCGATCAGCGCGCGGGAGAACTCAAACCCCTGCATGCAGCGTACGAAGCCTTCGCCCTCGCCGCCGATCATGCTCTCGCCCGCGACGGGGAGCCCGTCGAAGTGGAGCGCCGCCCGTCCTATCGACTTGCTGCCGAGGTCCTTGAACGGGGAGCGCTGCACGTAGCGCTCGTCGAGATCTACGTAGAAGGCGGTAATACCGCGTGCGCCGTCCTCGGAGGTACGTGCGAACAGGATCGCTGTGTCGGCGGCCATGCCTAGCGAGATCGAGGTCTTCTCTCCCGTAAGGCGCCAGCCGACGCCATCGCGCTCGGCACGCAGCCGCAGCCGGGCCGCATCGGAGCCGTGCTCCGGCTCGGTGAGGCAAAAGCAGGGGAGCGTCGAGCCGTCGGCTATCGACGGAAGCAGTCGCTCGCGCTGGGCTTCGCTTCCCGCGGCTTCGATCACCTCAGCGGCAAGCAGCGGGATCAGCAGCAGGTAGGCGGCGTTGAAGTCCGCCGCCGCCACCTCCTCCGCTGCGATGCCCGTGGTGACGGCGCTCGCGCCCTGGCCACCGTAGCGCTCGGCTATGGCGATGCCAGTGAGCCCAAGCGAGGCCATGTCAGGACGCGTACGCTCGTCGAGCTCACCCCGGCGGTCGTCCTCGGCGTAGCGCAGAGCGAGACGGCGCTGGGCGAACTGCCGCACCGTCTCTTGGAAATGGTGTTGCTCCTCGTCGAAGCCGAAATCCATCAGCGAACGCCCTCGTTGGGGTCCGTGACCCGCCCGTTCTGAGCGACCCGCAGCACTCAGCCGGCGCGGACTCGTTCGGCCCGCAGCGGCTTGCCGCGCACAGCCTCGCCGTCGAGCGCCTCGATCACTCGGTCCGCCTCGGCGGAGGGGACCGAGAGGAAGGAGAAGCGCTCGAGCACGCTCACGTCCTGCACAGCCTCCCCATCGAGACCGGTGGCGGAGGTGACAGCGGAGACGATGTCGGCGACTCGCAAACCCGCGGCTCGCCCTCCCGCGAGCACGAGCTTCACCGAAGGTTCGGAGCCGTCGCGGGCGATATGGGGCTTGGAATGCCTACGCGGGCGCTCGGACACGGGCGTGGGCGGCGCCTTGGCGCCCTTCTCCCACGCGGCGATGGAGGTGCCGATGTGGCGCTCGATCGCCTCCAGCTCGCGCTTCTGGCGGGCCTCCACGAACGTGATCGCCCGCCCTGAGCGACCCACCCTGCCTGTGCGGCCAATGCGGTGGACGTAGGTGTCGGGGGAGGTGGGCACGTCGTAGTTGACGACGTGAGTCACCGTCGAGATGTCAAGCCCGCGGGCAGCCACGTCGGTGGCGACGAGGATCGGCACGCGGCCCCCCTTGAAAGCGAGCATCACCCCGTCACGCGAGCCCTGTGACATGTCGCCGTGCAGCGCCCGCACGTTCATGCCCCCGTCGCGCAGCGTGCGAAAGAGCTGGTCGCAGCGGACCTTCGTGCGCACGAACACAATGGCCTGATCCGGTCGCTCCGCCTTGAGCACCTCGATGAGCTTCGCGGGCTTGTCCCTGGTCTCCACCGGAAGCTGGAACTGGGCCACGGTGTCGATCGTGAGCGTGGTGGCCTCGACCTGGACGATCTCTGGTTCGTACATGTACTTGTCGGCGAGCTTGCGGATCGGTGGAGGCATCGTCGCCGAGAAGAGTGCGGTCTGGCGCCCGGAGGGGGTCATCGAGAGGATCTTCTCGACGTCCTCCAAAAAGCCGAGGTCAAGCATCTCATCCGCCTCGTCGAGCACCACGAAGCGACAGTCGTGCAGCACGATCGAGTTACGCGAGATGAGGTCGAGCACGCGTCCCACGGTGCCTACGACGATGTGGCCACCGGCGCGCAATTGAGCCTGCTGGGTGCGAATCGGGGCGCCCCCGAACACCGCGACGACGTCGACGCCGCTATGACCGCCGTAGGTACGTAGAGCCTGGGTGACCTGGATGCAGAGCTCGCGCGTGGGGGTGAGCACGAGCGCCTGCACCTCCTGCTCGGATGGGTCGATGTACTGCACGATCGGCAACCCAAAGGCGGCGGTCTTGCCGGTGCCGGTCTGCGCCTGGCCGATCACGTCGCGCCCTTCCAGCAGCGGCGGGATCGCCTCCTCCTGGATCGGGGAGGGTGACTCGTAGCCGACGTCGCGCAACGCTTGCAGCGTCTTCTCGGTGAGGCCGAGCTCGGCGAAGGTCTTCGTCATGCGCGAGGGGA
Source organism: uncultured Solirubrobacterales bacterium (assembly GCA_963702905.1). Lineage (GTDB taxonomy): Bacteria > Actinomycetota > Thermoleophilia > Solirubrobacterales > Solirubrobacteraceae > Palsa-744. Next base: position 1,409,630 of record OY969769.1, on the reverse strand, counting down.
GCTTACGTGCTCAGAGCCATCCGCCGCACCCGGGCCGCGGGAGGCACCCAGAGAAACGGGATCGAGCAGCAGCTTGCCGGTGGTGCGCCGCTCGCGCAGATCCACCTGCGCCTGAGCAGCGTCTCCGAGGTCGTAGGTGCCACCCACAACTACGTGCAACTCGCCCCGGGCGGTGCGCGCGAACAGCTCGGCGAGCGCCCCCGTCACCATCTCCGGCCGCTCGAGGCAGTGGAACAGATAGAAGCCGGTGACAGTGCGCGAGTGGCGCAGCAGCGAGCCGGTGCGGATCTCGTTCGGTTGCTGGGAGGAGATCCCGCAAACGACGATCCGCCCGAAGTGCGCGAGCGCGCGGGAGGAGCGCTCGAAGGTGTCCCCACCGGCCATGTCGAAGACGACGTCCACCTCTCTACCACCGTTGGCTTCGATCAGACGCTCCGTGAGGCCCTCTGGATCTGGGTCGATCGCGATGTCCGCGCCCAGCGACAACGCCACCTCGCGCCGCTCGGCGCTCGAGGCGGTGGCGATCACCCTCCCCGCACCGAGGGGATGGCCGAGCTGGACAGCCAGCGAGCCGACGCCGCCGGCGGCGGAGTGGACCACCACCGACTCGCCTTCAGCGACACGGCCGGCTGTGCGATATAGGTGCCAGGCGGTGAGCCCCTGGATCGTGAGCGCAACCGCGACGCCATCGTCGAGGTCGTCGGGAATCGGGTAGCAGCGCTCCGCGGGCGCGGTCGCGTACTCGGCGTATCCACCATCGCCGGTGAGCGCCACCACCCGCTGGCCTTTCTGCACGGCGGCGTCAGCGGGCGCCTTCACCACGACACCCGCGACCTCGCCGCCGGGAATGAGCGGCAGCGTGGCCTTCTGTACGTAGGAATTGGTGCGGGTGTGGGTGTCGGCGAAGTTGATCCCCGCGCGCGTGACGCGGATCAAAGCCTCCCCGGGCGCGGGCTCGGGTGTGGGCAGCTCCACGAGCTTCAAGACCTCGGGGCCACCGAACTCGGTTATCTGGATCGCACGCACGGAAGCTGAGGCTATAAGGTCCCCGCGCTATGCCAATCACCGTTGTCGGATCTATCGCCTATGACGCCGTGAAGACCCCGTTCGGGGAGCGCGAGCGGATGCTCGGCGGGGCGGCCGTGCACTTCGCGCTCGCCGCCTCCTTCTTCGAGGAGGTGCGCGTGGTCGGGCCGGTGGGAGATGACTTCGGCGAGACGGAGCTCGAAGTGATGCGCAGCCGTGGCGTGGACGTGTCCGACGTGGAGCGCGTCGCGGGGGGGAAGACCTTCTTCTGGCGGGGCGAGTACGGCTGGGACCTGAACTCGCGCGAGACGCTCGACACGCAGCTGGGCGTGTTCGAGGGGTTCCAGCCGAAGCTGTCGGAAACCTCCAAGGAAAGCGACGTGCTGTTCCTGGCGAACATCCTCCCCGACCTGCAACTGGAGGTTCGCGAACAGCTCCCCAATGCGCGCTTCGTGGCGCTCGACTCGATGAACCTGTGGATCGACATCGCCAAGGACCAACTTGTGAAGGCAATCGAGAGCGTTGATTGCCTGATCCTCAACGACGCCGAGCTGCGCCAGCTGACGGGCAAGCCCAACCTCGTGTCTGCCGCCCGCGAGATCCTCGCCTGGAAAGCATCGGCGGACGGTCGTGGACCGAGCGTGATCGTGGCAAAGCAGGGCGAGTACGGCGCGGCGCTCGTCACAAACGAAGGCTTCTTCGCCCTGCCCGCCTACCCGATGGAGGACGTGATCGACCCCACCGGCGCGGGCGACACCTTCGCGGGGGGGTTCGTCGGCTTCATCGCCGCCCACCCCGACGAAGAGCTCTCCGACGAGCTCCTGCGCCGTGCGATGGCGCACGGCACCGCACTCGCATCCTTCAACGTGGAGGAGTTCGGCACCGAGCGCATCGAACGGCTCACGGGCGATGAGATCCACGCCCGCGTAGAGCAGCTGCGCGAGATCACCCAGTTCAGCGGCGCCCCGCTTCAGCTGCGCGGCTGAGCTACTTGTGCCCGCCGCACGGGGCGGGTAGGACGAACCCCTCCAACCTCGGTTGTGCCCACCCCCTACCGGGTATACGATCAAACAGGAGTGGATGCATGGACTTTCATCTGGCTGATGGTGATCTTGAAGATCCCGATCGTGGCTCTCTTCCTGATCGTACGGTGGGCCGTGCGGCAGGTGCCTGAGGAGATGCTGGGCGAGGACGGGGGGATCGGACCACGGCCGGGTCCACTCCACCCGAATCACCCGCGCGCACGCTTGCCGCGCTCACCGCGAAGGGGGCCGCACGGAGATCCGCCGCTGGTGCCGCCGGCACGCGTGCGCACCGCCGTGGCGCGTGGTCGAATGACCCAGCGTTGACGCGCCGAAAGGGCGCTTCACAAGTTACCCACCGGGTAGGGCGCCCGGGTGTCGCATAATCGGGGTGGACAGAGCGACAGCCGACTGGAGGAAACGATGGGCGCCGAGACACAGACTCGAGATGCGACGACCGATGGCGCCCACGGGCGGGACACCCTGACGGTTACCGACAACCGCACGGGCAAGACCTATGAGCTGCCCGTGACCGACGGGACGGTGCGGGCGATGGACCTGCGCCAGATCAAGGTTGACGAGGAGGACTTCGGGTTGATGGCGTACGACCCTGCGTACACGAACACGGCGTCGTGTCGCAGCGCGATCACCTACATCGACGGGGACCGGGGGATCCTGCAGCACCGAGGATACTCGATCGAGCAGCTGTGCGAGAAGTCGAGCTACCTGGAGGTCGCTTACTTGCTGATCCACGGTGAGCTGCCCACGAGCACGCAGCTCGAGGAGTGGGTGCACGAGATCACGATCCACACGTTCGTGCACGAGAACGTGAAGGACTTCATGCAGGGCTTCCGCTACGACGCCAACCCGATGGGGATGCTCGTAGCGTCGGTTGGTGCGTTGTCGACTTTCTACCCGGATGCCAACCAGATCCACGACGAGGACGTTCGCGCGATCCAGATCATCAGGTTGCTCGCGAAGATGCCGACGTTGGCGGCGTTCGCCTTCCGCCACAACATGGGCCAGCCGTACGTGTACCCCGACAACGACCTCGCCTACGCAGGGAACTTCCTGGCGATGATGTACAAGATGACCGAGCTGAAGTACCAGCCCGACCCACGGCTGGAGCGGGCGCTCGACGTGTTGTTCATCCTTCATGCCGACCACGAACAGAACGCCTCCACGAGTGCGGTGCGCTCCGTCGGATCGACCCAAGTGGACCCCTACTCGGCGGTGGCGGGGGGCGTGGCGGCTCTGTACGGGCCGCTGCACGGCGGTGCCAACGAGCAGGCGCTGCGGATGCTGCGGAGGATCGAGCGGGTGGAGAACATCCCCGGCTTCCTGGAGGGCGTGAAGGCCGGCAACGAGCGGCTGATGGGATTCGGGCACAGGGTGTACAAGAACTACGACCCCCGCGCGCGCATCATCCGCAAGCACCTGGATGCGGTCTTCGAGGTGCGAGGCAAGAGCCCGCTGCTGGACATCGCAACCGAGCTCGAGAAGCGGGCGCTTGACGACGAATACTTCACCTCCCGCAAGCTCTACCCCAACGTGGACTTCTACTCTGGGCTCATCTACGAGGCGCTGGGTCTGCCAGTGGCGATGTTCCCGGTGATGTTCGCGATCGGCCGCACGAGCGGATGGATCGCCCAGTGGCTTGAGATGGTGCAGGACTCAGAGCAGAAGATCGCTCGCCCAAGGCAGATCTACACGGGCGAGCGTGACCGGGAGTACGTGCCGATCGACCAGCGCGGCTAGAGCACCAAAGTCGCCCCATAGCGCCGCAACCAGTCGCGCTGGGCACGCCAACCGGGGCAGCGGCTCTCCACGAGCGCCCAGAAGCGCGACGAGTGGTCACGGATGTCGAGGTGGCAGACCTCGTGCCAGACGACGTAGTCGAGCACCGACTCGGGAGCGAGCAGGAGGCGCCAGTTGAAGCTCATGGCGCCCTTGGAGGAGCAAGAGGCCCAGCGGGTGCTCTGCGCGCGGATGGAGAGGCCGCTGTAGGAGGCGCCGATCTGCGCGACGGCGGGGTCCAAGCGTGCGGCGACCTCTTGACGCGCAAGCCGGCGGTAGAGGCGCTCCACCGCCGGGCGGTAGTCGCCGTCGGGCACAAGCAGCTTCTCGCCGCGACGGTGGGCACGAGTGCGGCCCGGCTCGGGGACGAGCAGGAGCGGGACACCGAGATAGGGCACGGTGCCGGCTCTCTCCGCGACGTGTGCCAGCGCCCGGCGACCCTCGGAGAGCCGCCGCTCGATCCAGGGCGCGAGCTCGCGAATAGCGGCGGCGGCGGCCCGCTCGGGGGCGCGGGAGGGGAGCACGACCTCGACGTCGGTGTGGGCACGCACGTTGACGCGGACCCGCCGGGCACGGGAGGAACGGCGGACGGTGTACTCGATATCGGCCACCCGACCAGAGTACGGAGGGGTGCGGGCGGATGTGTTCGAAAAGGGGTGACTCGCGCGCGTGCGCGGCGTCCTTAAGAGGACTTGTCTTGTTAAGTAGACCACGCGCGCGCGAGTCACCCCCAAAAGAGAAACCCCACCTCCCCTCGCCCCCGCCGAGGAAGACCGTCCAGGGCTTCATAATCCGAACCGTGGCGAAGTCGATCGTGAAACTGCCGGCCGGGGTGAGGGAGCCCTACGAGGTGTTCGTCAACGGGGTGCCCCAGCACGAGGGAGAAGACTTCCAGGCCAAGGGCCGGACGCTGATGTTCCAGCGGGAGCTACGCAAGGACAAGATCTCAAAGCGCCGCTGGCTGCTTGGAGCTTGGGGCGTGGGCACCTACAAACAGGACGACTCGGTGGACGTGCGCTACGAGGCGGCGGACGGGTCGCCGCGGGTGGCAGAGGCGCTCGAGATCGAAGCGGCGTAGGCAGGTGGCTCCCACGGCCGGGCGAGCTTCAAAGCGCCCAGGATGGCGCGCGTGGCGGGGGAGCGGTTGAGCGTGTAGAAGTGGATGCCTGGAGCGCCGGCGGCAAGCAGCTCGGCGCACTGGAGCGTGGCGTGGGCGACTCCGAAGTCGATGACGGCCTCGGGCTGGTCCTCGCGGGCGTGCAGCTCACGACGGAGGCCCTCGGGGATCGAAGCACCACACATCTTCGTCATGCGCTCGAGCTGGTTGATCTGGGTGATGGGGAGGATGCCGGGGATGATGGGGATGTCGATGCCGGCTGCGCGAGCGCGATCCACGAAGTCGAAGTAGAGGGAGTTGTCGAAGAAGAGCTGGGTGATGAGGAAGTCGACGCCGGAGGAGACCTTCTCGGCGAGGTAGTCGATGTCCGCCTGGGGAGACACGGCGTGAATGTGGGTCTCGGGGAAGCAGGCGGCGCCGATGGCGAAGGGGTAGTCGGACTTGATGAGGTCGACAAGCTCGCGTGAGTACTCAAGGCCGCCGTCGGTCTTGACCCAGTCCTCCTGCCCGGCGGGGGGGTCGCCGCGGAGCGCGAGCACGTTGTGGATGCCGGCGGCGAGCATCTCGTCGAGCGTGGAGCGCAGCTCGGGGACGGTGGCACCGACGCACGTGAAGTGGGCCATCGCCTCCAGGCCGTACTGCTCCTTGATGCGCTTGACGATCTCGATGGTCTTCGCGCGGGTGGAGCCGCCGGCGCCGTAGGTGACCGAGACGAACGAGGGCTCGAGCGTGCGCAGCTCGGAGAGCGCGGCGTAGAGGTTCTGCTCGCCCTGGTCGGTCTTGGGGGGAAAGAACTCGAAGGAGAAGACGGGCTCGTCGCGCGTGAGCAGCTCATCGATCCGCATGGGCGAAGCCTAACAGAGCTGTGTGAAGGTTTGGTAGCTCCGGCGCTGAGGCGCCTACGCCGTTTCGTGCCCCGTGGGCGTCCAGCGCTCGGTGTCGCCGGGGAGGCGCTGCGCCCGGCCGAGCACCTCCAGATGCGTGAGCATGGCAAGCGTCTCGGTGAGCAGCCACGGTCCGCCGTGGGTGGCTAGCTCATCGCTGTAGATGCGTGGGATCACCTCGAAGGCAGTAAGTGGTTCGTGCGCGATCGTGGTCTGCACCTTTTCCAGCCTCTCAGCTACGAGGGTGCGGTTGCCGTCGATATGGGCGCGCACGTCGGTGAATGTGCGACCGTGGCCGGGAAGACAGAGGCGAGCGCCGAGCCGTTCGACCGCGTCGAGCGAGGAGAGGAATTCGCCGACGGGGTCGGGGGAGTAGCCGAAGTCGAAGAAGAGCGAGATGCGCCCGAGCAGGTGGTCGCCGGAGATGAGCAGGCGGCGCTCGGGTTGGAAGAGGCAGACGTGGGAGGGGGCGTGGCCGGGGGTCTCGTGGACGGTCCAGGCGCCGAGGTCGGTGTTGACGACGATCCCGTCCCGCCCACCCCGCAGCTCGCGGTCAGGGGCGATGACGGCGGAGATGCCCGATTCGTGGTTTTTGCGCTCCTCGGCGAAGCGGCGCAGTGGCTCCTCGGGGACTCCAGATTGGCGGGCGACCTCGATGCGGCGTTCAAGCGCGGCCTCGGGGTCCTGCTCACCGATCGACATGTGCTCGTATTTGGGGTGCATCCACAATTCGCAACCTGCGCGGGCAACGATCGCGGCGGCTTGGCCGTAGTGGTCAGAGTGGGCGTGGGTGCAGACCACCAGCCGCACGTCCTCGACGGCGAAGCCGCACATGGCGAGCGCCCGCTCGAGCTGCGCCATTGAGCCAGGCTCGTGGTAGCCGGTGTCGAACAGGACGATGCCGTCGCCGGCCTTCACCGCCCAGGCGTTGCCATGCGGGACGCCGGGCCAGGGCAGAGGCAGGCGTAGACGGAATACACCGGGGAGCACGCGCTCGCCCCGTCCAAGCTCGCGTTTCCGGGCCGGCTCAGTCACCGGCGCGGAGACTACTAGCGTCTGACCGGCCCGGGTAGACGAACCGTAGACTGATAGATCACGGCGGCGGAGCTAAGGAGACCGAAGATGGCGGACGAAGACAGAGAGCAGGCGAGCAAGGCGGCCGCCAAGGTGCAGGAGGCGGCGGCGAACATCCACAGGCCCGCGGCCCCGCGCGGTGGAGGCTCCGAGGGAGCCAAGCCGGCGAACGGCAGGAATGGCGCGAGTGTCAGCGACACCGAGGCGGTGGCGCGGCGGTACTTCGGCGCCATCGGGGAGCGCGACCTCGACGCGGCGGTGGCGCTGTGGGCGGACGGCGGGCGCGAGCACGTGCGCGGCCAGGTCGACGTGAAGGCGCCCGAGGGCGTGCGGGACTTCATCGGTGGCCTGTTCGAAGCGATGCCAGACATGAAGATGGAGGTCGCGAAGACCACCACCGAGGGGGACCACTGCGCGGTGCACTGGACCTTGACGGGCACGTTCGCTGGACCTGGATCGTTGAGCGGTGTCGCACCGACCGGCCATCCGCTGAAACTCGAAGGGGTTGACGTGCTGACCGTGCGCGACGGGAAGGTGCAGGCAAACGACGCCTTCTCCGACGGGATGGAGGTGGCCCGCCAGATCGGGTTGATGCCACTGCAGGGAAGCCCCGCCGAGGTGGGCATGAGAGGCGCGTTCAATGTGAAGACGAAGGTGACCGCGATGTCTGCGCCGGACGCGAAGCTCGTGGCGGAGGGCGTGTGGGTGGTACAGGGTCAGCCAGGACGTTGCAACGTGTATTTGATCGAGGACTCAAGCGTGGATGGGGTGACGCTGTACGACGCTGGAGCGCGCACAATGGTGCGGGCGGTGGCGAGCGCGGGGGCGAAGCTCGGAGGGATCAAGCGGGTGGTGTTGGGCCACGGCCACACCGACCACCGCGGCGTGGCGCCGGCGCTCGGAGTGCCGGTGTTGTGCCATCCCGAAGAGGTGCAGGACGCGGAAGGGAGCGGGGGCTTTCGCTACTGGCCGGAGGGCCTCTCGACGCTGCCGACACCGCAACGACAGATCCACCGGGCGATGCACCGCTGGGCGTGGGACAACGGTCCCGTGCAGATCGCAGACACCCTCTCCGAGGGAGACGACGTAGCTGGGTTCAAGGTGATCCACCTGCCCGGCCACGCTCCCGGACAGATCGGCTTGTGGCGCGAATCCGACCGGTTGGCGCTTGTGAGCGACTGCTTCTACACGCTTGAAATGTGGGGAAGGAGCTGCCCGCCGCACGTGCCGGAGCCGACCTACAACTACGACACCGAGCAGGCGAAGGCGAGCATCCGCAAGCTGGCGGAAATGGAGCCGGCGGCTGCTTGGCCGGGGCACGCGAAGCCGGTGACGGGGGACGTGCGCTCGCAGCTGCTGAAGGCCGCGGAGACGATGTAGGCGAGCCGCATCGGGCTGTACGACGGATGACAGCGAGAGCGGGTAGAGCATGGGGAGGCGAAGTCGTGCACGGGCAAAGGAAGGCGCTTCCGGTGACCTGAGCGCGCCAAGCAGCGATTACACGGACGAGCACGGCAACGTGCTCACGCTGCGCGGCTCTCTGACGCCAGGCGCAAGACGCGAGTACGCCGACACGATGTCCGGGGCGACGGGGAGCGCATCGGCGACACAGGAGGACGTGTGGCAGCGTGGAGTGGAGCTGCTGTTCGAGCGCCTGGCAGTGCGCTGGACGATCGAGGGGGCGCCGATCGAGCGCCCACGTGAGCTGTTGGCGCGCTTTCGCGTGGCGAGCGGGGAGGAGCGCGCGTGGGTGCGCGAAGCGTTGCGGGAACACTGCGCGGAGCATTTCCCCGACGTGCAAGCACCATAGGCCAAGCGGACACCTATGGGAGATCGATGGGGCCGGGTTACCCCTGAGCCGGCGGCTCGCCGAGTAGCTCCAAGCGCGGCCCGTGGGCGTCCTCGGCCGACACGAAACGGGCGCTTTTCTGGCTGAGCACGAACTCGTGCAGCTCGCCGTCCTCACCGCAGACGCTCAAGCGCCGACCGTCGTCCTCGACGGTGAGCACCGTGCCTCGCTCAACGAGGCCGCCGAAGTGCTTGATGCGGGCTCGTGCTCCAACGCGGGGAAGCGGTCGCGAGGGTGCGAGCATCGCTATCGATGGTAGACGCCTTCGCGGCCGAGGTGAAGAGTCAGCCGGTACGCACCCCGACCGCCGCCTCGACCTCGGCCCCCTTCTCGGTGAGCACCCAGGCATTGGGGGCGCCGCGCGCGAGACCTTCACCGCTGTTCTCGATCAGGCCGAGCTTGTTGAGGCGAGTAAGCAGCTTAGAAGCCTGACCTTGGTCATCGATGTCGGCGGCGCGCGCGATCTCGCGGTTGGAGCAACGGGGGTTGGCGGCGACTGACATCAGGACGCGGACCGTGCGGTATGTGAGCCTCATCTCAAGGTCGCGTAGCGGATTGGCGGGACTCGGTGCTCGCCGGTCCTCCTGAGCGGGGATTGGCCGCTCAAGCTCCTTCCTCGCGGCCGCCGCGCCGAGATAGGGCAGCACGATCATGCTCATCAGCGGGCCCGTGAGATCGAGTAGCGATGTCTCGCCCGGGTCGAGCAGCCGCGTGTGGATGACCGACAGCACACCGCCAACGACGCCCTCCGCCGTGAGCGGCGGCAAGTCGGTGTCTTTGGCCACAATGCGGCCCTTGTCCACAGCGACAAGAACAGACGAGAGCACGCGTTTGCGCCGCTCGAGCGCGGCGGCGCCCCCGCCGAGGCTCTCGACGACCAGGACGCGGCTCATGAACGACTCGTCCTCGAGAAACGACAGTAGCGCCACAAGCGACGCACGTATCCGCTCTTGCCAGCGAACCGAAGCCTCGTAGGCCGGAAGCACGTAGCCGGCCGCATGCATCAACGCCTCGTCCAGCGTCGCCAAGAAGCATGCGTCGCGGTCGGGGAACTGCTCGTAGAAGGTGCGACGAGAGACCCCTGAGCGGGCCACCACGTGAGCCACGGTGACATTAGCGCCGCCGCGCTCGGCACAGATCTCTGCCATGGCGGCGAGAATCCGTGCGCGCTGGATCTCACCTACGCGCTCAACCTGTCCATTACCATTTGCGGTGCGGCCACCGGGCGCCGTCCGTGCGGACGGCGCCCTTTCCCTTTCAGACATGTCATTTCTTCTTCTTGTGCTTGGCCTTGTGCTTGGGGCAGCCGGTGGCTGTGATGGGTGTGGTTTGGTGTATGACGAGCCCGTTTTGTGCGGTGAACGCTGTGGGCATCTTCAGCACGCTTGTGCAGAGGTTCCCGTTCGCCGCCAACGCGCTGTTGGGACCTTGGGGTAGCTTCAGCTCGAACGTGCTCACCGGCACGTCTGGGATCTGACGGAACGTGCTGCTGGTGATCCCGGCTTTGCTGATGAACGTTTCCCCGTCCAGCTGGACCGTTACCCCGTCGCCGGAGAGGACGACCACGAGTTCGGGGAACTTCGCGCCACCGTGACTGACGAAGTACGCAGGGCCAGTGAGCGTGTCTGCGAGTATCGGTGTGGTAGCCGTTGCTGTGCCTACACGGGATGCGACTGGGCAAGATGCCGGATTCTGATTGAACAGCGTGTCCGTGCAAGCCTTCTGCAGTGTCGTGAGCTTTGACGGTAGCTGCTTTGGCAGGGCCACCTTGACCGAGCGGATGTTCGCGTAGGTCCCGAACGCGTTCTTGGGATAGGACAGCTTCACGTCCAACCCCGCACCAATCGTCCTTGATGTTTTCCCGGTCGTTGAGACCTTGAATGCCGGTTTGAAAGCAAGGCTCGCACAGTTCGTCACCTGGAAGGAGTCCGTGACCGTCGAGGACAAGCCTTCCACAGCGGTCAACTGGCCGACGATCGACTTCTTCGCGCAGCTCGTGGGGTTGAACGTGAACTGCGGCTTGTCGATCCTCACGTTCACCGCTTTCAACTGCAACGGGATCCCGTCCAGCATCGACGGCAACTGACCACTTACGACACGTAGCTGTGCAGTGTGTTCGTCCACGAAGATCTGAGCACGCACAACCACACTCCCAGTCCCGTTCGTCCCGGAGAGCGTGTACGGGCCAGCCACTGCAGGAACCACGATCGACAGGCCGTAGGGCGCGCCACCGTAACCCTTCGTCAAATACACGTGACCACCCGACACCAGGAACGGGTTCGCCCCAGGACCGGTCAATGCTTCAACCGTCCCAATCTGACTCACAGACCCACACGTACCCGCTATCGCCTGCGCTTCCTCACACAGCGGGATACCCGAGATCTTCCCAAGCAACCCAGTAGGCATGGTGGTGGCCAACCGGCCGAGGTACTCGTCGTTATCCGCACGCCCGAACGCGAGCGTGAATTCGCCGTACGCTCCCGCCTGAATGTTCGGCATCCCAGCCACGAACGTCGGCTTGAACTGCGGGCCGAAGCAATTCTGGTTGATTTCCAGTTCGTAGAACGGCTTGGAGTCCGAAACTTTTGTGGAGATCAAAGCGGCTTCTTCGGGCGCCTCGAGGATGCTCCACGGTTCCAGGTCACCAGTCGCCTTGATTGTCCCACACTTGCGCGGGTTGGCGAGGACTGCCCTCGGTCCACCGGCGAGTTTCAACTTGAACTCGCTGAACGGCAACTGCGGGTTTTCATCGAACACGGTGGTGATCTGACCGGTTTTCTGGTCGATCATGCCCTTACCTTCGAGCTTGACGACGATCCCGCCTTCGCCTTCGCTGACCAACTGCACGAACAGCTTGACCATTTTGCCGTCTTCGGCGTCATGCGGAGAGCACGGGTGGCATTCGGGTTCAGCCAGATAGACCTGGCCTTCCAGCGCTTCTTCAAGCGCGGGGGTCTTGACCCGCACCGTCCCGACCTGTGCTTCACGCGGGCAGTTCGCAACTTGCGCCGCTTCCTGCGTTGGATGGTTTGGCCCATAGAACTGGGCAGGGGAACATGCTCTCAGTCCCCACGCAGCCGATGGGTTCACCACAACACCTTCAGGCAGCGTCAGGCTCACTGACTTCACGTCGGAGCCAGACGGCTGGTCGGCGATATTTTGCTGCGGAACCCGCAAGTCGAAGTCATACCCTGCGGGCGCTCCCGCTTCAAGCGTGTCGGGAAGCAGTGTGAATGAGCTGCTGAACGGCGTCTCCAGACAGCCCGTCAGTGCGCCCATCGGCAGGTCGAATTTGTCGAAGACCCCGGGTTTACGCCACCCATCGCCTTCCACAGAGCCCATCAGTGGTGTCGAGCACTGTGTAGGGTTGGAGAGCAACGGCACGCGGGAGGCGCCAAACGGTCCACCAACGCTTTCCACGCCGGCAGTTTCATCACCGAGCACTGGTATCGGCCCCGGGCCTTGATGGTCGGCGGGCACTCCCCAGATCGTCACAAAGGTAGAGATCACCGGTAGCTGTTGGGAGATTTCCGAAGCGGTCACGCGAACCGCATAGTCGCCATTGGACAGGACACTGGTGTCCAAGCGTATGTGTGCGATCAGTTGGAAGTAGAACGCCGCCGGCTCGCCGGGAGCCGGCGCGATATTGTAGACAGGCACTTTGACGGTGACCAGGAACACCCCTTCAAATGAGTATCGCACCGTCGCGACACCGACGATCGTGTCAGCCGGACAGTCAAGTTTCGCGGCCAGCGCAGCTGTACACCGCGGCATGCCGACGGTGTTTCCCACAGCCCCGGGCGGAAGCGTGAACGCCACATCCTTTGGGTCGCCCGACGACCTCGTTTTTTCCGCAGTGTTCACTGCGAAGCCCGTGGTCACGTTCGCATGCGCGCCCGCCCGATTCGAGGAGAGTGCGGCGATCGTGCTGCCCCTCGCCAATCCAAACCCTGCCGTTTCACTGCTGACCGTGACCGGGGAGCCGATAGACGCACCCTCCGCGGCGCCACCGCCCGACACGCTCGCATGGTTCACGACGCTTTCGGACGCCCCAGCCTGGACATTGACCTTAATCACCATGGTCAATTGAGATCCAGCCTGGACCTGACCGCTGTATCTGCAGACAGGCGCCGGCGAAACGGTGCAGCTCATCTGCCCCGCCGAAGGCGGGCCGAATAGTTCTGCCTCCACAGCAGCCGCGTATGTGTCATATCCAAAGACTTCCGTGGCGGTCAGACCGCTGGGAAGGGCGTCTTCGACCGTGATTGCGCTCCCGTCGGAAGCGGCGCCGCCCACGTTCACAGCAGTAACGATGAGCTCACCGGTTCCGCCCGGCGGCAAGCTCGTCGGCGTCGCGTACGAGCTGATCTCCCACCGCGGCGATTCGGCAGCCAACGCCGCCGTTGCCGTCGACATTGCGGCGGCAACGCCGACAGTCGCGACCAACAGCCCCATCAGAATGCGAGTGCGCTTCAACGCGCGCTTTGGAGATACGACCATCACTTGCCCCTCCCGTTGTGGCGGCGATTTCGGTTAATCTGCGACGCTTTCGCGCCGTACCGGTGCCTGGCCCGCCCTTCGCACAACACACGCTTGTGCCTGTCGTGCCTACGCTTGCACGCGCTCAACGCTTGTGCGAGCTTTTGCTTGCGGGTAACCGACTTCGAGATGATCTTCGACGGCGCGCCAGGTGTCATGTTGCCTGCGCCGTTGAACGTTTCGCTCTCTGGGGGCGAGAGCAATTGTGGCACACTCGGAGGACCCTGACAGACCGCCCCTTCACATGGAACCGCCGCCGGTGGCGGATTGTCGCCCGGTCGCGGTATACGTGCGTCGTACACGTCGTAACTGCCGTCGCGATCACCCGGCGCGATATTTTCCGTCGTCATGAAGAACGCGTCGTTGCCAGATTCGCTGGTCCCCATGAAATATGACGGCAGCGAGCTCTGGCCCGAAGATATGAGGTACAGTCGTTTGTTGTGCCACTCGTATACATCCACCGTGCCATTTGTGTCTTGAGGCAGCAGCTGGTCACGCGTCTCAAAGAACAGCATGCTGCCATCGGGAGACATGGCCCTCCCGGGACTCAAGATTTCAGCCTTGCCGTCCCCGAACACCGCATTGAACATGAAGTTGTCTTTCGAGGCGATCGCGTTGCTCGCGGGTGACACACCCGTGGGAGGACAGGACACACAACTCAACTCGTTGCTTTCGGCTTCATAGCGGAAGATCTCGTAGTTCGGCAACGGTTCTCCAACCGGTTCTTCTTTTTCACCCACGAACAAAGCGAGGTGACTGCGGCCGTCGTTGAAGCCCGCGATCGGCGAGTCCGTGGCGAACACGACGGCCTTGCCGTCGCTGGACGTGTAGGCCGGCCCGACGCATGCCGCCGGTGCGCAGACGTTGCGCGAGACCGATGGCAGTTGCACGATCGACGTTACCGTCCCGCCGCCCGGGCCGGCGACCCACCGTTCAAGCTGGAATGGGCTCGTCGTTGTGTTCTCAAAGACCGCTGCCGAGCCGTCGGCAGTAACGGTCACGATCGATCCCTTCAGTCCCGGCAGGTATTCGAGCATCCCCGTTTCCAAGTCGTAGTCGTAGGTCTTGGCGCTGGTGTCTTCGGGCGCCGCTTCGGTAAGGCGGTCAGCGCTCTGGAAGAACGCGTGCGAGCCGTCCGGCGATGCGAACACATAGGAAGGCTGACTTGATGTGCCGGCTTCTTCCGCGTAGAGCTGGGTGTACGACTGCCGCTCGGTCGATGCCACGGCCTGCGGCCCGTCAGACGCAGGCTCGCCGACGTGACCGGGGAGCTGGGATTGGGAGACCAGCAGCGTCCGATGCGACCCGTCGGGCGCCGTCACATAGGCGTACAGCTCTATCGTGCCGGCTTCGTCCTTCCTTACAAAGAAGACGTGAGAGCCGTCAGTCTGAGACCTGGTTGTCGTAGCCTGCTGGCGCAGTCGTGATCGTGCTTCCTCCAAAAGGTCTACCAGTCAACTCATACGGCAGCGCGGCGGGAGCGGCTGGCCCTGGGCTGATTTCTCCGTTTGGCAACCCGCCAATTTCATTTAGAGTGCCTTCTTTGTATTCGTATAGAGCGGCGCCCGCTGAGAAGTAGATTGTCTTTAGGTCTGGCGAGCTGCCAAACGGAGAGATATCGCCGCTTTCCCCACTTTCGAACCGCGGCCGTCCCAGCCACTCGGGTTCCGCAAACGGATCGGGGCCGGCCACGTAGACATTCATCTGATTAAGGCCAAGTTCGTCTGGCGGTCCGACATACGGCTTGCCCGTCCACGTACCGAAAATCATGTGCGAAAGATCTGCCGATGGCACCGTGATCGTCTGAATCGTGCCGATTCCGACGTTTTCTTCCACGCTGTTTGTACCTTCCTCAGGTAGCGGCAGGGCCGAACGTGTCACCCAGCCCGTCGCCGTGCGTTCCGAGACTTGCGTCGGGCTGAAGGCACTGTTCGACGAAGTCCCACCCAAAGCTCCGCTGGCGGCATACGACGCTGCCTGACCGTCCTGCGAGACAAATGCCGCATGTTCATAGTTGAGTGCTTCGTTACCGTGTTTATTTGGCGGCGACACCAATTCGTAGAGGCGTCCGTCTGGGAGACCGGTGCTGGATTCCGGCCAGACGATGGCTGTATCGAATGTACGGTCGGCGCCTGCCGCGGGGCCACCCGCGCTGGTGGTCGCCAGGCGATAGTGGTATTCGGTGCCGGCTTCGAGACCCGAAAGGGCCACCGTCTCTTCGACCGCCGCGTTGCCTGAACCTGGGTCAGTCGGGCAGGAGACAGTATGGCCGTAGCTCGTGGTAATGCCATATTCGAACTGACAGCCGGTGACCGTCACGCCTTCTGGGTTAACGCTGCCCGCGATAGTGGCTTCGGTGTGTGTGACGCTCGACACCGCTGCGGTAATGACGGTCGGAATGTCCACCGCCGGTCCATACATGTTGACTTTGCCGTTGCCACTTGAAGCGTAAATGTTGTGGCTCGAGAGGCCGACGGCCACGCCGATCGACCCATTGACAGCTCCTTCGCCTGAGTTGGCCAGCACCATCGAAGGCGCTTCGAATGGTTCGCCTTTAGGCCCGAACTGTGCGATCTGGCCTCTTTCGTCTACGAAGAGTTCCTGATTGGTCGGGTCGACGGCAAGCGTGCTGCCTTGCGTGTCCACGACCGAACCGGTGGCTGAGAGCGAGCCGAACTGGCTTGGTTCGTAGCGCGTCACGGGACCGGAGCTCCATTTGTCTGCGAACACGTCACCTGCGGAGTCAGCCGCGACATTGCACACGCTGTTAAGCCCCGCCATCGAGGAGGCATATTCGCCGTTGGTGACAGGACTTGCGGCGGGTGCGTACTTGTTGACGTGGCTTGGGTACAGGCCGACGTATACGTTGCCCGAGCTGTCCACGGCTACACCGCAGGCCTCGCCCCAGGGATCTCCTGTTTCTTCTGTCAATTCGCCGATTTTTTCGCCGGCTTCGTTGTAGATATTGATGCTGCCCCCTCCGTGCGCGACGTAGATGTCGCCTTTGGCGGGACCCGATGAGCTGTCCACAGCGATCTCGCCTTCGGCGCCTCCAACGGAGCCAGCACCCGTGATCGCGTTCGTCCCGGTGAACGTGAAGTTGACGGGTTTGCCGGTGGAGTCGAACTTCAGGACTTCACCGGTGTCTCCGTCGTATACGTACACGTTCCCCGCCACATCGGTGGCGATGCCCTGCACGTTTGAGAAGGACCCGAACGAGGAGACGAACGGGTGCATCAGTTTCGCCGAGGCCACGCCGGACCACACCGAAAGAGCTGCACCGACAACACAAAGGACCAACGCCCGGACAACAACGCGACGAATACCCATCAAACCCATCCCCTCCTAGAAGTGCGATCCACACGAAAAGACCCGCGGGATCGCGGGCATGACAAAACAGCCACGGGCCTGAGGTCGGCGGCGGCACAAGGACAAGAAACTGAAAGCGCGCCTACAGCGAGCGAGTGACCAAGCCGGACGTAGTGTCCAGCGCGAGGGCCGAGCCGACGGGTTTTTAGCTGAGAGCCAGCCCGGCCAGAGAGAGAGAGAGAGAGAGAGACGCGTCAGCGACGCTGACGCGTCCTATTACGGACCCGTCATTGGCACAGCGACTCTCGAACACGTTATTCCCCAAAGCAGACACGCGAAATACAACTCCCTCTCAGAAGCGACCCGGTCCCTCTCCCAAGGTCCCCGTCAAACGATTAGCTGCCGGCCACGAAGACCGACCCAAAACCCGACCTTATGTTTACCCGGCGTACCTAGAGCACATCAGGTACCGAGCAATATAAGCGAAGAAGAACCCAAATGTCAAGCCCCCCTTTGTGGTGGAGGCGCCCCAGCCCGCCCCGGGCAAGACGAAAACAGGTCCAATCCGTTCGCAAGAACACATTCACAAGACCTAACCGCGAGTCTCCGCGTGTACCGCTACCGTGCGTGACAATGCGCCGCACAAAGATCGTCGCCACTATCGGCCCCGCCTCGCGGGAGCCCGCCACGCTGCTTGCGATGGTGCGCGCGGGGATGGATGTGGCGCGGCTCAACTACTCCCACGGGACGCTCCAAGAGCACGAGGAGACCGTCCGTCGTGTGCGCGACGCGGCAGGGAAGGCCGGACGGCCCGTGGCAATCCTCCAGGACCTACCGGGACCCAAGCTCCGCATCGGGCCGCTGCGTGAGGATGTGGTGGAGCTCAAGCCCGGCGACATGGTGACGTTCACCTGCGGGCTGGAGAGCGTGGGCGACGCGCGCCACATGTCCATCACTTGGCCCGGGCTCGCGGCGGCACTTGAGAAGAACGAGGTGCTCTATCTCGCCGACGGGTCGGTCAGGCTGCGCGTGTCAGACGCGCGCCCGGAGATGAACGAAGTGGACGCCGAGGTGGAGGTAGGCGGCGCTGTGGCGTCGCGTCAGGGCCTCAACATCCCCGGCCCCGCCCACGCGTTGCCGTCAGTACCTGAGGAGGACCTGGAGCTGCTGCGCCACGGGGAATCGATCGGGGTGGACATGGTGGCGCTGTCCTTCGTGCGTAACCCCTCCGACGTGGAAACGGTGCGCGAGCACACCCGCCTCCCGCTCATCGCCAAGATGGAGAAGCCCCAGGCGGTGGAACAGGCGGAGGCGATCATCCGCGCCGCGGACTGCGTGATGGTGGCGCGCGGGGATCTCGGCATCGAGATGCCGATCGAGCAGGTGCCCGCCGTGCAGAAGAAGCTGCTCGAACTCTCCGGTTACCTCGCCCGCCCCTCCATTACCGCAACGCAGATGCTCGATTCGATGGTCACCTCCTCCCGCCCCACCCGCGCGGAGGTGGCGGACGTGGCGAACGCCATCCTCGACGGCACCGACGCGGTGATGCTCTCCCAGGAGACCGCCATCGGCTCCTACCCCGTCCATGCTGTGGAGATGATGGCTGCCGTGGCGGTCGAGGCCGAGAAGATCGCGCCGTACGAGCGCTGGAACACCTCGCGGGTGCGCCGCAACGAAGCCGACCCCGCCCACACCGTCGCCCATAGTCTGTGCCTCGCCGCGCGCGAACTGCAGCTCGACGCGTTGATCGTGCCCACGCTCTCCGGTCGCTCCGCCCGCCTCGTGTCCGCCCACCGCCCCACGGTGCCTATTTACGCGCTCTCCCCCGGCCGCGAGACTGTGCGTCGTTGCGGGCTGATGTGGGGTGTGCAGGCCTCCTCGATCCCCCGCCACGAGACAACAGAGGAGCTGATCGCCGACTCCGCCCGCCGCGTGGTGGAGCTCGGGTGGTGCGAGAGGGGCAACCGGGTGGGCATCACCGCCGGGTTGCCCTCCGGCCGTCCGGGCACGACGAGCCTGATGCAGATCCAGGTGCTCTAGCCACCCCGATCAAGCCGGGGCGACGTTCACCGGGATGGCCTCCTCGACCCGCGCCGGCCGCGGCCACGACGGCGGGCTACCCCGCCGCGGTCACCCCAGTGCGCCCGTAGAACTCCTCCTCCTCGCGCCCCAACTCTGTCACAGCCGCGTCGCCGTACATCCACTCGCGCGCGATGCGGTGCCAGTTGGCGGAGGCGCGCAACTGGGAGAGCACGGCGAGCGTGAGCATCTCCATCCTCCTGCCGAACAGGTGCTCCGGTTGCATCGACTGGTGGCGCATCTCCTTGAAGTGGGAGGATCGCGGATCGGAGCTCTCGATCATCACCTCGGTGGCGATCTCCGGCGATAGCGTCACCTCCTCGTCGGTGGTGTACCACCAGATCGCGTCCTCCACGAACGCCAACAGGTTGTCGGGGTCCACGCGGTCGGGTTCGGGCAGGAAGCCCGACTCGGCGAGCAGAGAATGCAGCGCTTGCGCGTCCCCCTCGGTGACCGCCCGTTGACACCCCAACTCCAGCTCCACCGGCTCGCGATCCATGCGCTTGAACAACCCGAAGTCGAGGAACGCGATACGGCCGTCCCCGAGCAACAGGAAGTTGCCCGGGTGGGGGTCACCCGAGAACTGGCGGTGACGGTAGAGGCAGCCAAGGAAGAAGCGGAACACGATCTCCCCGATGCGGTTGCGCTCCGCCTGGGGGTACTCCTTCAGCTCCTCGAACCCCACCCCCTCCACGAAGTCGCTCACGAGCACCCGCTCGCGTGAGAGCTCGCTCACCACCTCCGGCACCACAATGAAGGGGTGGCCCTTGAAGATGCGCGCAAGCGACCGCTGGTTCTGCGCCTCAAGCTCGTAATCGAGCTCCTCGGCGATGCGGTCCCTGATCTCCGTCGTCACCGCCTTCACATCGAGGCTTGGGGTCATGCGCTTGAGCAGCCGCATGATGATGTCGAGGTTCTGCATGTCCGCCCGCACCGCAGTCGCCACACCCGGGTACTGCACCTTCACCGCCACCTCGCGGCCATCCTCCTTGAGCCTCGCGCGGTACACCTGCCCGATCGAGGCCGCCGCGATCGGCTCCTCCTCAAACTCGGAGAACACGTCCTTGATCTTCTCTTCCAGGTCGTCCTCGATGACCTGCTTCATTTGCTTGAACCCCACCGTGGGGGCCGCATCGCGTAGCTTCGCGAGCTCGCGCTGGAACTCCTCGCGGTGCTCCTCGGGGACAAGGCCCACGTCGAGGAACGACATCACCTGACCCAACTTCATCGCCGCGCCCTTCATCGTCCCGAGCGCCGCCACGATCTGCTTGGCGGTCTCTAGCTGGCGGCGGGCGGAAGCCTCCCGCGCCGCCTCCTCGCTACGGGTTACGTTCGCCGCGCGCGTCCCGAACTGCTTCACCGCCTCGCTTGCCGCGAGCCGACCCACGGTCGCCGTGCGGCGCACCCTCGATGTTGGGATCTTCTCCTGCGCCACCCTCTTGAGTGTAAGGGGCCGCTACGCCACAGGCTCGATTCGGGAGCCGGGCACGATGTCATCCTTCCCATCCTCCCACCGCACCCACGCCTTCTTGCCCCCGTCGTAGTCGTCGCCGAGCAGAATCAACGTCGCCGGCTCGCCGAGCGCCAAACACGGGTCCGAGCCCTCGGGGTCGAGTCCGCGCCACACGCGCACGAAGGCGTTGTGCTCCCACTCGCGCGCCACGCTCGTGGAGTCGGTGTGGCCCGGGTAGATGATCGTGTCGGGGGGAAGCTCCATCAACGTCCCCATGATCGAGTCGCGCAGGTCCGTGTAGGTCGTGTGGCCGGGCGCCCTTACTCCCCCCACCGATCCCTTGAAGAGGGTGTCTCCGGTGAACACCACTGCCTCTCCACCCTGAAACCCTCCGGGACCTGCGCCGGCGCTCGGGCGGGTGTTCCCCGAGGGGCGCGCCACCAGCAACGACAACATCCCCGCGGTGTGGCCGGGGGTGCACAGCGGCCGTACCTCCACCCCCCCGAAGGTGAGCGTCTGCCCCGCCTCCATAGTCCCCACCTCGAGCTTCCCCGGCAGCGCCCCCCCGGCCTGCAGTGGCTCCACCTCGAGCGGGTGGATCAGCACCTTGAGCTTCCCCCAGCGCTTGCACAACGCCCCCACCTCGCTCACGTGGTCGAAGTGATGGTGGGTCAACAACACGTGCGTGGGCTCGATCTGCAGCCGCTTCGCCGCCTCCAGCAGGGGCTCCACCGGCCCGCCCGCGTCCACGAAGAAGCCGGGGCCACCTTCGCCGTCGGACACCAGATACGTGTTCGAGAGGAACTGCGGGTGTAGCGAGCGCTCGACGATCATGAGCGCATACTTGCATGCCCACGAACTTCGAGAGCGCCGGACGACGTTTGAAGCGACACGCGCGACGATCTCCTCAGGGCTCGTACCGAACGACCACAAGTATCACCAACGCCACGCTCACCACGGAGGGCCCGAAAAAGATGCCCCCGAAACCCCGTATGGCGGCGAGCGCCAGCACCCCCATCAACACCAGACATAGAAGGTTCAAGACAAGGAACCTGCACCACGCCACCAAACCTTGTGAGGGACCTTCGTGCCCGCGCCCAGTTCCCTTCCTCTCCGCCGAAAACGCCCGGTTTCGAGGCCCCGCTTGTCCCGCTCCAGTCGACCGTTTCTGTCTGGCGCGCTGTTTATTATTCGGCACATTACAAACCGTATCAAAACTTGTGATCGCCCCTCATGTGATCCCCCCTATGAGGCGAAATCACACATCTGAGGGCTGGCCTACTCATGGACGAGATCGCAACCTTTGCGCGCAACGCAGCTACCACCCGCGCGCGCCTACACCTGAGCCAAACCCAGGTCTCCACCCGCTCGGGCATCCACGTCACCGAGGTCTCCCGCATCGAGCGCGGCCTACGCGACCCACGGCTCTCCACGCTCATCCGCCTCGCCCGCGCGCTTGAGGTCGATCTTGCGGGGCTGCTGGAGGGGATCTCGTAGGGCTGGGGATCCCGTTGCGTAGACTCCGCCCATGCCCCTAATCCACACCTGCTACCGCATTACCGACATCGACCGCTCGATCGCCTTCTACAACGCGCTTGGCTTCGAGGAGGTCGGGCGCATCCCGATCGGCGACGAGGCGATCAACGTCTTCATGAACCAACCCGGCGACGGTGACATGCCGCGCCTTGAGCTCACATACAACTTCGGCGTCACCACCTACGACCTCGGCACCGGTTACGGCCACATCGCGATCACGGCCTCAGACCTCGACGGCACACTCGCCCGTCTTGCCGAGCAGGGCATCCAGCCGGAGAAGCCGCCTTACTCGGTGCGCGAGGGTGGGTCGCGGATTTGCTTTGTGAAAGACCCGGATCAATATCGCGTGGAGATCATCGAGCAGCCGTAGTACGTGGGTCGCGCCCGGTCTGCTGAACTGGATCAGAGACCTGACGTTCGAGTAGGGTGCTTCAACGTACGTCAACCGAGGGAGAGCCATGAGTGAGCAGAATGTCGAGTGGGTTAAGGGCATCTACGGCGCATTCAGCCGAGGCGACATCCCCACCGTGCTCGGAGCATTCGCTGACGACGTTGAATGGTTCGAGGCCGAGGGCATGCCATACGGGGGCCTGTACCGCAGCGGCGAGGCGGTGCTGCAGAATGTCTTTGGCCCGATCGCAGCGGACGTTGAGGGCTTCGCGGTCACGCCCGAGGAGTACATTGGATCGGGCGCAACCGTCGTGGCGATCGTCCGCTACACGGGCACCGGCAAGGCAACCGGCAAGGCCCTGAACGAGCCTGCAGTCCATGTCTGGGATATCCGCGACGGCAAGTTGGCGCGCTTCCGGCAGTTCATCGACACGGTCAAGTTCGCAGAGGTCGTCCCGGCGGCCTGAGTTGTAAACCGTCCACTACCTCGACGGGTATCGGATCGAGATCATCGAGCAGGTGTAGGTCCTGGCAGCGCGACCCGGCGGACTCGTTTCCTGACCGCCATATTGCGGGTACAGTCAGGGACACGATTCCCAAGAGAAGGGGCGCTCTATGAACACCTACGTGATACTTCGGCGCAGCGGCTGGCGGTCGCCGGATGACCTGCAAGCGGCAGCGGCACGGTCGGCCCAGGTGGGCGACGAGGAGATGTCGGACGACATCCGTTGGATTCGCAGCTACGTCTTGGAGGAGGACGGCGGGTCTGTGGGGACGGTCTGCATCTACCAGGCAACCAGTCCCGAGGCGATACGCGAGCATGCTTCGCGAGCAGACCTACCTGCGGACGAGATCATCGCCGTCGCGGACACCGTCTTCGTGCGCCCAGACCCAGGGGCATGATCTAGACGCGACCTATAGTGGTCGCGCATGGAACTAGGCTTGGCCACCTTCGCCGACGTAGCGCCGGGAACGTCGCCGGCGCGCGTGGCTGATCGCCTCAAGGAGCTACTCGAGGAGATCGAGCTGGCGGACCGGCTCGGTCTCGAGGTGTTCGGGTTGGGGGAGCACCACCGCAGCGATTACGCGGTGAGCGCCCCGACCGTGGCGCTCGGCGCGGCGGCCGCGAGGACCGAGAAAATCCGCCTCTCAACCGCCGTGACCGTCCTAAGCTCGGCGGACCCGGTAACGGTGTTCGAGGAGTTCGCGACGCTCGACCTGCTCTCGAACGGACGAGCGGAGATCATGGCGGGGAGGGGGTCGTTCACCGAGTCGTTCCCGTTGTACGGGTACGACCTCGACGACTACGACGAGTTGTTCGCCGAGAAACTTGAGCTGTTGTTGGCGCTGCGCGAGGAGGGGCCCGTTAGCTGGTCGGGACGCCACCGGGGAGAGTTGCGCGAAGCGCACGTGTACCCGAGGCCGCTGCAACACCCGCTGCCGGTGTGGATCGCGGTGGGGGGCACGCCCGCGTCGGTGGCGCGGGCGGGAATGTTGGGGTTGCCGCTGATGATCGCCATCATCGGGGGCGCGCCCGCGCGGTTCGCACCGCTTGTGGATCTCTACCGCGAGGCGGTGCGTCGGGGGGAGGAGCAAAGGGCGGAGCACAGCGAGGTGGACGGGTCGCAGCGCGCACGGTCTCCCCACTCACAGGTGGCGGTGGGGATTAACTCCCACATGTACATAGCCGACACCGCGGAGCGGGCGAGGGACGAGTTCTTCGGACCGTACTCCCAGATGATGAATCGCATCGGACGGGAGCGGGGGTGGCCGCCGATGAGCCGCGCCCAGTTCGACGCGGGGTGCGCGCCGGAGGGGCACCTGCTGGTGGGGACGCCGGAGGGGGTGGCGGAGAAGATCGTGAAGCACCACGAGCTGTTCCACCACGATCGCTTCCTGGGACACATCAGCGTGGGGGTGTTGGGGCACGAGAAGGCGATGCACGCGACCGAGCTGTTCGCGAAGGAGGTGGCGCCGATCGTGAGGGAGAGGCTCGGGGCGAGCACACCGGCCCCCACCCCGGCCGCATGAGATAGCACCGCGGTACGCTTTCCCCACATGAGCGACACCTCCAAGATCGCCAAGAACCTCGAGCGCTTCGCCCAGGCGGTGGCGGCGCACGACCGCGAGAACCCCACCCACACCGCGTACGGGATCGGGCTCTCGCACTTCGACTTGGAGCGGTTGGGCTTGGAGGAGGGGGAGCAGATCCTCCCGGGAATCCGCGTGGAGGTGGATGGCGGCGTGAGTGGGAACTTCCGGGTGTTGTGCGACGCCGAGCACGACGAGGGAGCGGAGGAGACGGAGGAGGAGGTCGTGCACGCTGTCTCGACCCACTCGGTGGCGCCCACGGGACCGCCGGAGTCGTATCCGCGCGAGTACTGAGCGCGAGAAGAAAGCTCAGGGCACGGCAGGCAGCGGCGCGTTCGTGCGCTGTGCAATAACCGCTACCAGGCGGCTGACGACGGGACAGTCGATGTGGTGGCGCGCCGCTGCTCGCAGTACGGCTCCAGGAATGGCATCGAGCTCAGGGGGGCGTCCCGCTGCGATGTCGCGCTGCATCGAGCTGCCGAGCGTGGCGTGTGCGGCGGTGAGCTCCCCGAGCGGGTCTCCGGAGGGGATCGAGGCACCCTCGGCTTCGGCCACAAGGCAGCCCTCTTCGATCGCGCCCACAAGGTCGGCTCGCAGCTCGGGGGTGGAGCGTATTTCACCTAGCAAGAGGTCGTAGGCGCTAGTGGTGCAAGCGAGAGCATTCAGCCTTACCAACTTGGACCACATGACCTGGGGCTCGGAGTCACCCACTCTGGCAGGAACCCCTGCCTCACTGAGAACCTCCGCCAGTCGTTCCATCGGCGTGCGAGCGTGGGCGTGCTTGGAGGCCATGTCGATGCGCAGGAACTGGCTTGTGTGAATCACGACCCCCGGCTCCGGCCGGTCGGCCTCGACACGGATCGTGCCCGCCACGACAGGGGCGTCGCCAAAGCGTTGGCGCAGGACGGCGATGTGGTCGAGGCCGTTGAGCAGCGGCAGCACGAGTTGCGGTGTGGCGTGGACGCGGTCGAGCGCTTCGTGCAAGCCAGCGGCCTTGGTGGCGACTATGAGCACGTCCGCCGGCTCCTCAAGGCTTGCGACGGCCTGCGGGTGGGCGGTGAAGTCGCCCAGCAACACGCTCTGCACGCGCACACCCCGCTCGGAGATCATGGCGGCGGTGGAGTCTCTCGCGACGAGAGTGACTCGCGCGCCCGCGCGCGAGAGCGCCGCGCCAACTAGACCTCCAACCCCGCCGGGGCCGAGAACGGCGATGTTCATGTGAGGGGGTCCACGAGCACGCCGGGGTTCATCACGCCGTGGGGATCGACCGCGGCCTTCGCGCCGCGGAGCGCCGCCGCGAAGAGGTCGGGACGTTGGCGGTCATACCAGGGACGGTGATCGCGACCGACGGCATGGTGGTGGGTGATGGTGGCGCCCTCTTTCACAAGCACCTCCGACACGGCGGCCTTGATGGCGGCCCACTGCTCCACCTCTTCGCCACGGCGAGCAGGCGCGAGCACCGTGTAGTAGGGAGCGGGGCCATCGGGGTAGACGTGGGTGAAGCGACAAGACACCTGCCCCTCACCGCATAGCTCCTCGATGGCTGCCTGTGCGGCGCCCATCACGCGCTCGTGGAAGGTGGGAAAGCGATCCCAGGTGATGGCGGTCTCGAAGGTCTCCGACAACACTCCCATCGCAACAAGGATGTCGCGCACGTAGGGAGCCCGTAGAAACGCTTCCCGCCATGCACCCACCCCATCGCCTGCGCTTGGCTGGTCCGAGCCAACGCTCGCGCGCGACGTGCCCGTTGCTGAGGCGACGCCATCGCCTGAACTACGCCGGTTACCCGCGGTACCGCCGTGCTCGGCGCAGATTTCAAGCGCGCGGTCCATGAGGAAATCCACGGGGTGATCCGCAGACTCGAAGCCGAGCACGAGCAGCGCGAAGGTGCCGTCGCCCGACATCGTGAAGCGCGCCTCGGCGGGGTCGATCAGGCGGCAGTTGCTGGGATGGAGGCCAGATTGGGAGAGCGCACGCACGCACTCGGCGCCGACGGTGAACGTGGGGAAGCGCACCCCCGCGGAGGCGCGGTAGGTGGGACGCGGCTGCACCCGCACCCAGGCCTCGGTGACGATCCCAAGCGTGCCCTCTGAGCCGACGAGCATACGGTCGGGGCTCGGACCGGCGCCCGAGCCGGGGAGCCTACGCGACACCCAGTTCCCGGTGGGGGTGATCGCGTGGACCGACTCCACGAAGTCCTCGATGTGGGTCCACACGGTGGCGAAGTGACCGGCGGCGCGCGTCACCACCCATCCCCCAAGCGTGGCGAGCTCAAACGACTGGGGGAAGTGACGCAACGTGAGCCCGTGGGTGGCGAGTTGCGCCTCAAGGTCTGGGCCGGTGGCGCCACCCTGGATGCGGGCGGCGCGGGAGACCTGATCCACCTCCACCACCTCGCGCAACGCGCCGAGGTCGATCGAGATTGCTCCGTTGTAGGAGACATCCACGCGCGGCTCCACACCCCCCACCACACTGGTGCCGCCACCGTAGGGGATCGCCGCTACGTGCTCAGACGAGCACCATTCGAGCACCCGCTCCACGTCGGTCTCATCGCGCGGGTGCGCCACGAAGTCGGGTGGGTGGTCGAAGCGTCCGCGAAAGCCCCTCACGATGTCTGAATAGGACTTGCCAAGCGCATGGGAAGCGCGTGCGTGAGTGTCGGTGGAGCAGATCTCCACCAACGCCGCGGGGGGCGTCACGCGCGGGTCAGACAGGGCTACAGCGGCGAGGCCCACCGGGTCCTCAACCTCTCGCGGGGGAAAGCCAAGATGGGTCGCAAGACCCCCAGCGGCGTCCCTCACCTCCTCCGGCGAGGGTTGCTCGTCCTCGTATCCCCAACCCCAATGCTTGCGTCGGCGCGCGGCGGTCGTCATGTTGGGAGCGAGTGTAGGTGGTAGCTCTCAAAGGGGTGACTCGCGTGCGCGCGCGGGACATCACGTTAAGTCCGCGCGCGAGTGGGCGGGTGGGCATTGATTTCAGAACATCTTCACCCTGCCCTCCCCCCGGAGGACTAGCCTGTGGGTGATGGCGACGCAAGCGCACCCCACCACCAACGAGACCCCGGAGATCCTCGCGCGCGGGCCGTGGGAACTGGAGCGGGTGACCACGCGGTGGAGAGCCGAGCACTTCGAGCCCTCCCCCGAACACACCGCCGCCGCGGACGCCCAGATCGCGGGACTGCGCGAACGCGGGTCGCCGAGCCACGATGGGCTTGCGGCGAGGCTCGTCGATTACAGAGACTCGGGGCAGGGGATCGAGATGGAGATGCAACCGCTCAGATGGGCGCTGAGGCTCGTAGAGGGCGACGCCTCGCTGAGCGTGGCCGCGCTGTGCGTGACCCGCGCCGCGGACGGGCGCTGGCTGGCGGGCAAACGCGCGGCGTGGCTCTCCTCGTGGGCCGGCCGCTGGGCGCTGGGGGCGGGCGGCGCGGTGGACCTCGGCGAGAATCCGGCAGACACCCTGGTGCGCGAGCTGCAGGAGGAGTGGTCGGTGTCGCCCGAGCGGGTACGCGGGGAGGCACTCGTGCGGCTGCCCCACCGGCTCGTGATGTTCGTAGGGCAGGCATGGCTCCCCGAGGGCGCCGAGGTGACCCCCGACCACGAGCACGACGAGTACGCGTGGTGGCCGAGCGACATCGACGAGTGGCCGCTGGAGGCCGAGGAGAGCCTGCGCAGGATGGCGCGCTGGCTGTCTGTGTGAGCGAGCATCGGGTCAAGGCCGACCGTGCATCGGTTCTCGTGCGTGCCCCGCAGACTCCCACGAGCCGTCTGACCCTGGCGTTCACGCCTTTGAAGTGGACCTCGTTCTTCCACTCTTGCGTTTACACCTCACTGCTCGTCTGCGCGTTCGTGCTCGGCAAACCACAACCCGCGACCCTCGTGCTGGGGTGGACTCACGGTCTCCTGTGGATCGGGATGTCGCTTGCGTGCATCGCGGCGGCGCGCAGGAGAGTGGTCCCTCTGCGACTTGCGGTGGCGGTGGCGGTGCTGGGGGGGATCGGACCGTTCTTCGGCAGCTACGAGTTCGTGCGAGAGCAAAGACGCCGCGCGCAGACGACCGCCGCCGGATTCGAGCAGTTGGAGACAAACGCGTCGCAGAGCGATTGTTAGGGGATGTGAAGAGACACTGAAACGCCCGTTGCGATTCAGTTCCGTGGGTCGCGCACGCTAGAGTGGGCTTGGATGCCCACCGGCACGACGATCAACGAGACGATCGACGTCGTGACCCCTGCAGCCGGCGAGTCTGTCACCGAGGGAACGATCCTCGAATGGCATGTCAAGGTCGGCGATTACATCAAGGTCGACGACACGATCGTGGAGATCTCCACCGACAAGGTGGACGTCGAGCTGCCCTCCCCCGCGAGCGGCACGGTGACGGAGATCCTGGCCGAGGAGGGCGACACGGTCGGCGTGGGGCAGGTGATCGCCCGTCTCGCCCTCGGTGACGAGGGATCGGACGGCGGCGCGCCCCAAGTCTCGACTGACGGGGCCAACGGCTCAACCACGCCCCTCGAGTCGAGCGACTCCACCACAGACGGCACGAAGCCCGCGACCGACGGTGTGGTTCCCGACGGCACGCGCATCTCTCCGGTGGCCGCCCGCGTAGCCGCCGTTGAGGGCGTAGATCTCGCGCGGGTGTCGGGGAGCGGACCGGGCGGACGAATCGTCAAGGCGGACGTGCTCGGTGCTGATAATGCCGGCGCTAAGACGAACGGCGCGGCCACGGCGGCGCCCGCCGGCGAGCGCCGGCTATTGAAGGGCGGCGCGGCGATGCTCGCCCGCTACATGGACCAGTCGCGCTCGATCCCCACCGCCACCAGCTTCAGGACTCTGACCGTGACCACGCTCGACACGCGTCGCCGCGAGCTGAAGGGGGCGGGGAAGCGGGTCTCCTTCACCCACCTGATCGCCTACGCGATTGCACAGGCGGCAGGGGAGATGGAGGTGATGACCCACCATTTCGAGGAGGCAGAGGGCAAGCCCTATCGCGTGAGCGACGGCCAGGTGAACATCGGGCTGGCGGTGGACGTGGAGAAGAAGGACGGCTCGCGCACGCTGATGGTGCCGGTGATACGCGGAGCGGAGAGTCTCTCCTTCGATGATTTCCTTGCGGCCTACGACGCGCTTGTGGAGAAGGCGCGCACGAACACGCTCACCGCCGACGACCTGACAGGCGGCAACATCACGCTCACCAACCCCGGTGGGATCGGCACGGTTGCCTCGGTCCCTCGGCTGATGACCGGGCAGGGCACGATCGTCGCCACTGGCTCGATCGCCTACCCCGTGGGCTTGGGGAGCGTCGGCGAGCAGATCGGCGCGGAGAAGGTCATGACGATGACCTCCACTTACGACCACCGTGTGATCCAGGGAGCCGAGTCCGGACGCTTCCTCGCTTTGGTCGAGGGAAGGCTTCAGGGCGAGCACGACTTCTACGAGAACGTGTTCGCCTCGCTGGGCGTCGCCTTGGGCCCCGCGCCGACTCCACCGGCCCCCGTCACGACGGTCGCCGCGCCCGCGCCGGCGGGCGTTCCTGACGAGGCGATCCTGCAAGCGGTGCAAGCCGCCAGCACGCTCGTTCACCGCTTCCGCAGCCACGGGCACCTGGCGGCGCGCCTGGACCCGCTCGGCTCGGAGCCCGAGGGCGAGCCCCAGCTCGATCCCGACGCGCAGGGGTTGACCCCGCAGGTGATGGCGCAGATCCCCGCGCGCATCCTGAGGATGTACGTCCCGGGAGAGACGCTCGCCGAGGCGCTCCCGGCGCTGCGCCAGACCTACTGCGGGACGATCGCCTACGAGATCGAGCACATCTCCTCGCACAAGCAACGTGTGTGGCTGCGCGAGCAGATCGAGTCGGGCACATACCGCCAGCCGCTCGGCGCCGAGGAGCGCAAGGCTCTGCTCAAGCGCCTCGTCGAGGTGGACGCGCTGGAGCGCTTCATGCACAAGGCCTACCTCGGACAGCACCAGTTCTCGATCGAGGGGCTCGACATGACGGTGCCGATGCTCGACGAGCTGATCCAGCTCGCCGCCGCCAACGGCGGGCACGAGGTGGTCGTGGGTATGGCTCACCGCGGACGTTTGAACGTGCTCGCCCACAACCTCGGCCGCCCGTACGACACGATCTTCGCCGAGTTCGAGGGTGCCTCCACGCTCGAGGCCGTAACGACGATCCCGCAAGGGGGTACCGGCGACGTCAAGTACCACCACGGCACGCAAGGCTCTTACAAGCTCCCCGACGGGGGCACGATCCGGGTCAACCTGGAGTCGAACCCCAGCCACCTCGAGTACGTCTCGCCGGTCGTTGAGGGCGCGACGAGGGCGGCACAGACTTCGCGTAACGGGCCACGTGCACACCAGGACACCAACGCGGCAGTGCCGATCGTGATCCACGGCGACGCCGCTTTCCCCGCCCAGGGGGTGGTCTCCGAGACGCTCAACCTGCAGGCGCTCGACGGCTACCAGGTGGGGGGCACGGTGCATCTCATCATGAACAACCAGGTGGGCTTCACCACCGACCCAGACGACGCCCGCTCGACGCGCTGGGCTTCAGATCTGGCGAAGGGCTTCGACGTGCCGATCATCCACGTCAACGCCGACGACGTCCCGGCGTGCATGAGCGCGGTGCGACTTGCGGTGGCGTTCCGCCAGGAGTTCGGCCACGACGTGTTGATCGACCTGATCGGCTATCGCCGCTTCGGGCACAACGAGTCCGACGAGCCCGCCTACACCCAGCCCGAGATGTACGCCACCATCAAGACCAAGAAGCGGGTGTACGAACTGTGGGCAGAGCAGCTCATCGCCGACGGGGTGGTCAGCCGCGAGGAGGTCGAGCGGCTCGGGCAGGAGGTGTGGGACAACCTCACGATCCTCCACCAGCGCCTGAAGGCACGCATCGCCGCCGCCGCCGAGCACGGCACCGTGGAGCAAGGAACCGGGGAGTACACGCTCGACCGCTCGCCGAGCCCCGATGTGGACACAGCCGTGCCCGCCGCGCGCGTGAGGGAGTTGGGGTTGGAGCTACTGCGCACCCCCGACGAGTTCACCGTCCACCCCAAGCTCGTCAAGCAACTGGAGCGCCGCCGCGACGCGCTCGCCGAGGACGCCACCGAGGCAAGCATCGACTGGGCCCACGCGGAGGCGTTGGCGTTTGCCTCGCTGCTCACCGAAGGAACTCCGGTGCGGCTCACAGGTCAGGACACCGAGCGCGGCACCTTCAGCCAGCGCCATCTGGTGCTGCACGACGCGAAGACCGGGAGGGCGTTCTGCCCAATCCAGAGCCTCCCCGAGGCGCTCGCGCCGATGGAGCTGCACAACAGTCCCCTCTCCGAGCTCGCTTGCATGGGCTTTGAGTACGGCTATTCCCAGGAGGCGCCCGAGACGCTCGTGCTGTGGGAGGCGCAATTCGGTGACTTCGTGAACTCCGCGCAGGTGATCGTCGACCAGTTCATCGCCTCGGGGCTCGCCAAGTGGGGGCAGACCTCGCGCCTCACACTGCTGCTCCCCCACGGCTATGAGGGCTCGGGGCCCGAGCACTCCTCCGCCCGGCTCGAGCGCTTCCTCGCGCTGGCCGCCGAGGGGAACATCCGCGTGGCGAACCTCACCACACCCGCGCAGTACTTCCACCTGCTACGCCGCCAGGCGCTGATCGCCAAGCAGCGCCCACTCGTGGTGATGACCCCCAAGTCGCTGTTGAGGCTCCCCCAGGCGACCGCCACCGTGGAGGACCTCGCCGAGAGCTCCCGATTCGAGCCGGTGCTAGCCGAGCCGGGAGTGACGGATGAGTCGGTGACCCGGTTGGTGTTGTGCACCGGAAAGATCTACTACGACCTCGCGGGACACTCCTCGCGCCAAGGCAGCGAGCGAGTGGCGATCGGGAGGGTGGAGCTTCTGTACCCCTTCCCCGAGAAGAACATCACCGACCTGATGGCGCGCTACCCCAAGCTGGAAGAGGTGGTTTGGGCGCAGGAGGAGCCGCGCAACATGGGCGCCCGCGCGCACATGTTCCCCCGGCTGATGCAGATCATGCCCGACCACATCCACTTCGGGTACGTTGGCCGGCCCGAGCGCGCGAGCCCGGGAGAGGGCTACCCCGCCGCCCACATCACCGAGCAGAGCCGCATCGTGCGCACCTCGCTCGACCTGGGTGTGCCGGTATCCCAGTACCCGAAAAAGACACCGGGAGAGCGCTGATGGGCGCCTTGTGGCGACGCTTTGTGATGGTCATGCGCCAGCGCAAACGCAAGCGCAAAACCCGCGCCTGAGCGCGAGCGACGCGCTCGTTCGCTCGCAACAGGGCGCTCGGGACGCTACGCGACGGGCGTACTCAACTGTTCTACTTGCCGCGCCAGACCGGGGGGCGCTTCTCCGCGAACGCGGTCGCTCCCTCGCGGGCGTCCTCGGATACGAACACCGGGTCTGAGATGGCGCTCTGCGCGTCCCACATCTCCCCGGCGTCCCAATCCCACTGCTCCTGCAGGATGCGCTTGGAGGCGACGAGTGCGAGCGGCGCGTTGGCGGCGATCTCCTCGGCAAGGCCCAGCGCCACCTCGACCGCCGTGCCGGGCTCGACCAGACGGTTGACGAGGCCGACCTCGGCGGCGCGCTCGGCGAGGATGGGGTCGCCGGTGAGCGCCAGCTCCATCGCCAGGTGGTAGGGGATGCGTCGCGGCAACCGCAACAGCGCCCCACCTGCCGCCACAAGCGAGCGCTTCACCTCGGGCACGCCGAGCTTGGCGCCGCGCGCTGCGACGATAAGGTCACACGCGAGGGCTACCTCCAAGCCACCAGCCACAGCGAAGCCCTCAACGGCGGCGATCAGTGGCTTGACCGAAGCGCGCCGCACGATCCCCGCGAAGCCCCTGTCGCCAACCCACGGCCGCTGACCGCTCACAAAGGCCTTCAAGTCCATACCGGCACAAAAGCCCTTGCCGGCACCCGTGAGCACGCCTACGCTGAGCGAGTCCTCCCCGTCGAGCTCCTCGAGCGCGGCGGCTATGCCCTCGGCAACCGCGAGGTTGATCGCGTTGCGGGCATCGGGGCGGTTGAGCGTGATGAGCAGCACACCGCCCCGTCGCTCGGTGAGGACGGGCACCTGGTCGGCGGTCTCGGCATCGGTCATCCGCTGGAGAGTACCCGCAGCGCGACTAGCCGGCCGCGCCAAGGGTCACCTTGGGGACGCGGCCCGCTATGCCGCAAACAGGCGCAGCTCGGGCTCGCGGTTGCCGCGCAGGACTTCCACGTCGACCTCCACGCAATCGATTCCCCGCGACTGGGCAAGCACCCGCGCCTGGGGCTTGATCCACTTGGCCACCAGCACGCCCTTGCACGAAGCCATCGCGGGGTCGACGCGAATCCGCTCCAGGTAGCGCGTGAGCTGCTCCACCGAATCCATCGTCGCGACGCGCTTGATCTCAACCGCCACCCACTCGTCGAGCGTGTCGCGGCACATCAGATCCACCGGCCCGATGTCGGTGGGCCACTCGCGTCGCACCAAGCGAAAGCCCTCGCCACACCAATGGGGAGCGTCGGCTAGTAGTTCCTGCAGTTCGCGCTCCAAACCTTCCTTCTCGAGCGAGGCCAACACATCGAGCTCATGGTCGACGTCGGTGAGCACCTCCCCCACGGCGATCTCAAGGCGCTCATCGTCGCGCTGCTTGCGCACCACCAGGCGCGTGAGCGTCTCGTCCCCGTCGCGCTCCTCGGTGAGCACCGTCGGCGGTGTCATCCAGTTGAGCGGCTTTACGTTGGGTGACCCCCCGTCGGCCCACACCATGAACGTGCCGTCCCCCTTGCACATCAACAGCCTCACCGCCTCGGGCAACACCGTTGTGGTCCGGCCGATGTAGGACACCTCGCAGCGGGCGACGATCAAACGCACCGCCGCACGGTATCCGGTGGGGCGGATCTACTTCTCGTCGTCGTGCGACCCCACGTCGATCGACTCGCGAAACTCACGGATGCCCTTGCCCAGCGCGCGCGCGAGCTCGGGTAGACGCTTGGGGCCGAGCACTATCAGCGCGACCACAGCAAGGAACAACAGGTGGACTGGACTCTCGATTCCCACGCCTTCTCAAGGCTAGCGGCCAGCGGCGCCCGCCCCCGCCATTCCCGACACGCGAACTCGAAGCGTGCGCCACAACGCGCGGTCCTCAGGCGGCCGCCGGTCCTGCTCGTACGCTCTCTCCCGTGGCGCAGGAGTCCTCGCCCCAACCAGGTCGTCCCTACCCGCCGCCGCCCGCGAGCGAGCCGTTCTGGCCCGCCCAGGCAACTGTGTTGGCGGCGATCCTTCTACAGGTGTCGCTCCCCCCACGGCTCACGGTGGGCCCATCGTGGCTGATCCCGGCTCTAGAGGGATTGCTGCTGGTTGGGATGTTCGTCGTCACCCCCAACCAGGTCGAGGACGAGCACCCGCGCCGGCGCCGTATAGCGCTGGGCCTTACGGCATTTGTGATGGCCGCCAACATCTACTCGCTTGGTGCGCTCACCCACTTCCTGCTCCACAGCCACATCAAAACGGGTGAGGGCCGAGAGCTGGTTGTCGCGGGCACACTCATCTGGCTCACCAACTTCCTCATCTTCGCCCTCTGGTACTGGGAGATGGACCGCGGTGGCCCGGGCCGCCGCGCCGCAGGCAAAGACGGCCCGCCCGACTTCCTCTTCCCCCAGATGTCCGACGACCGCATCGAGCCGAAGGAGTGGCGCCCGAAGTTCATCGACTACCTCTATGTGTCGCTCACCAACGCCACCGCCTTCTCCCCCACCGACACGATGCCGCTATCTCCCGCCGCAAAGAGCACGATGGGGGTACAAGCGCTCGTCTCGCTCGTCACGATCGGATTGATCGTCTCTCGTGCCGTGAACATCCTCGCCTAGAGCGCCTATGGGGATGTCCCCATAGGTCAGCTCAGGCCGACCCCGCGACTATGCCGACGCTGTCCGAGCGCCACAGAGCGCTGTGGAACGCTACTCCGTCGGCCTGGGCCCTCGCCCGCCACGAACGCGAGCTGTGGCTAGCCGCCCCCCGCCTCGGATTCCGCAATCCGTCCCGCCACCCCGCGCTTTTCGACCACGACATACCCGGGGTAAACCTCGACAGTCGACTCGACGTCCGGCTCCTCATGCCCTGGGAGTACGACGAACCGGCGCGGATGGGACCGCACGCGAGCGTATTCCGCGATCGTGAGGTCCAATATCCCGCCGCAGTCCACGCGGACGCACTCGCATATGAAGGTGTCCGCCGACTCGCCGTTGCGTGGACGCTGATACTCGATCCGATCGTTTATGCGACGTGCCAGGGCCTCGTTCTGCGCCAAGCGCCGCTTGCGTTGATCGTCCACTCCGTGATCATTCCACTCGGACGGGGTGGGCGCTACCCGCGTCGCCGTTCTGCACGCATGGGATCAGCGGCCATCACGGCCAGACCGTTCGTTGATCGCCAGTGCCTCGTCTTGGCCGCTGTCGCTCGCGTCCGGGTCGATCGCACGCGCGTGCGCGTGCCGATCGCGGGCAGATTCAGTCAGATGCTCAGCCTCGATCGACTGTCGCTCTGCGGTGGCACGTCCCTGCCGCGCCTGAGCGGCGCGTTCCTCGGCTTCAGCCTGAGCACGCTTGGCTTCGGCGGCCTGCTCATCAGCCGAGGCGCGCGCGCTTTCAGCTTGGATCGAACGGCTTCTGGCCTCCTGGCGAAGCTCGCCCGCCTGCTCGCGACGACGTTCGTCACGCCTGCGGCTCGCGGCGCGGGCGACGAGGGCGATGAGCAGTAGCACCACTACGGCGCCGACAGCAATTGCGATGATCGTTCCGGTGCTCATAGTTCCTCCTATAGCTGGCTCGAATTGGGTTCTGGACGACTACTCGACTGACGTAAGACGTCTAGACGCGGCCGGCCGTGGCGACTAGCTCTCCCTTGCGGCACTTGCCCACAGGGCGTCACTACGGACGCTAGAGGCGCGGTTCTTCGTAGGGTGCTCGGCGTCGAGCGGTGGCCATGGAGATCAGCGACAGCACGACACCGACGATGCCGGCGATGATGAGGATCAGGCCAATCGTCGGACGTGACACGCCAGATACGTGAAACGTCACGGCGTAGCGGATGATCGCGCCAACGGCAATGAGGAAAATCGATGTGCCTATAGGCATAGCTAAAGCCTCCCGCCCCTGCGATAGCCGAACCCGCCTCCTGTGAAGAAGACCAGGAGGGCTACCAGCAGCAGCAGCCAAAGCAACGGGCTTACACCGATTCCGCCCGCGACGGCAGCGATTACCAGGACGATCAGAAGCAGCTCTACGAGGCCCATGAGGCCCTCCTTTCGTTCAAGGATCCGCGATTGGTCTATTACTCCGAACGGTAGCTCAGCAAACCTTGGAGGAATAGAGAACGCTCTTTCTACCACAAAGAGAGCGTTCTTTCTAGTGATAACCTCTGAAGGCATGCTTGAAACGCGCCGTCAGGCGCCCGAGGGGGGGACTAGCGCTCGCGAGCGGATTTTGGATGCCTCCTATGAGCTGTTCTCGCGGCGCGGAATCCGCGCAGTGGGGGTCAACGAGGTACTCGAGCGCGCCGGCGTCGCGACCGCGACGCTCTACCGGCACTTCCCCTCCAAGGACGAGCTCGTGCTCGCGTTCCTGCAGCTCCGCGAGCAGCGCTGGACCAAGGACTTCATCGAAGCCGGCGCCATCAGCCGCGGCTCTGACCCTGAGCAGCGACTGCTCGCCATCTTCGACATCTTCGACGAATGGTT
The DNA here is from genome assembly GCA_963702905.1 of uncultured Solirubrobacterales bacterium. Classification (GTDB taxonomy): domain Bacteria; phylum Actinomycetota; class Thermoleophilia; order Solirubrobacterales; family Solirubrobacteraceae; genus Palsa-744. Next base: position 1,372,725 of record OY969769.1, on the reverse strand, counting down.
CCACCGCGACGACTTCGAGGCGTGCTCGTTCATCAACGTAATGCTTGAGATGGGCCCCCTACACTCCGCGGGTCGTGCCAGCGTCCGGCATCTCGAACAGATCCGCTCGATCGTGCGTCGCCTCGCCGAGGAAGCCGGCCTGCGCGACACCGAGTCCCTCGCACGCTCCTTCCACATCCTCATGAAGGGCTCAATCGTCGCCGCAAGCGAGGGCGACACACACGCCGCACAGCGAGGCAAGTCGATGGCACGCTTGCTCATCGAGCAACACCGGTCGGCCTAAGCTTGCTACGCACAACCTGCTGGTCCCTGAGCGTCGATTTGGCGCATCGCGTTTGCGCCACCCCTCCCATCCCCGTAGCGGCCTATCGTCCATAGCTCATGGACAACCTGCTCCACGCCTCGCTCGACCACGGCGACGCGGTGCTCTGCTTCCCCTACGACGACCGCCTGCGCAAGCTGTTGCGCGCGCTCCCCGGCCGCCGCTGGGATCCGGCTCGGCGCGCCTGGATCGTCCCGCTCGACCCCGAGCGCGCACAGGCGCTCACGCTGCTCTTCGACGCGCTCCCTCTCCCTCCCGTTCTCAGCGAGCCCTTCGCGCGCGCGCTGGCGCGCCAGCGCGCCCTCCGCGGCCACGACGAGTGCGTGCTCGACGTCGCGCGACCGGACGAGAGCTGGTGGCTGACCTTCGCCATCGACCGCCCACCCGAGATCGTGGCCGCGCTGCTCGAGCACCCCGACGCGATCGAACTCCCCACGATCGGCCGTGCCCTGATCCCGCTCGACGAGCGTGCCGTCCGGCTCGTTGACGGCCTCTCACCCGCATCCGGCCGGTTGCGCCTCACCGAAGACGCCGCCCACGCGCTCACCGAGATCTCACAGGGGCGCTCCGCTCAAGCTCGTCCTGGCACACGCGGGTCTTCGCCCGGTGCGATGAGCTACGACGTGGAGCTCCGCCGCGACCGCCGCAAGGAGCAGTGGCTGCTGATCGCCTCCCACCACGCCCCGCTCGCGCGGGTGCTAGCCGGCCGCGCCGACCTCCGCGCCCTGGAGGGTCCGGAGGGGACGTTCGCCGTCGCCGCCGTTGAGCGCGACGCCCACGTCATCGCCGAGCTGCTCGACCAGGTGGAGCCCGCAAGCATCGACCCCCGCGCGCAGAGCTGGATCGCCCGCGCCACCACCTGGCGCGGCGCGATCGAAGTGGCTGGCTCCCCGGAGGAGCCTGTATTCCTACTGCTCGGCGACCCCACCCGGCTACCGCCCACCCTGCGCGAGCGCGCCGTAAGCGCCCCCGGTGGGGTCACCGTGCCGCTCACACTCGACTCCTGGCGCATCATCGAGACCTCCCTGCGCGGCGCCCACAGCGCAGCGACCCGACGGTGTGTGGCCGCCTTGAAGGAAGGCCGCCCCGCCCCGCCCGCGGTGCTCGAAATGTCGACGATCCACGAGGACCCCACATTCGTGCTCGCCCCTGGCCACGACCCGTCTCGACTTGATGCCTTCGGCGCCCTTCCGGGCGCCACCCACCCACATGCCCGCCGGCCCCGCGCCCCCCAGTTGAGCGCCCGCACGCACTCCTCCGAGCACCGCCACCTCCCCGCGATCCGCGCCGATCCCTTCTGCGTGGAGGAACTCGACCGCTTCCTCGCCGACGGGGAAGTGTGGGTCGAGCCGGAAGCGCTGGTGGAGCTGCAGCTCATCCGCGAGGAGCACGCCCGCGCCGCCGGGCTCGTCGCGCTCTCCTCCGCCACCGATGCCCACATCGATATCCCCACCCTCCAAGGCGAGCTCAAGCCCTTCCAGCGCGCAGGCGTGTGCTACTTGCTCGCCCAGCGCCGCGCCTTCCTCGCCGATGAGCAGGGGCTCGGCAAGACGATCGAGGCGCTCGCCACGCTCGAGGCCGACAACGCCTACCCCGCCGTCGTGGTGTGCCCCGCGAGCCTCAAGCTCAACTGGATGCGTGAGATCTCCCGCTGGCTTCCCCACCGCACTTCTCTGGCGCTCAGCGGACTGGGCCCGACCGGCACGAGGCAGTCCTCCCCCGAGGCTCCCACCGAGAGCGGCGCCCCACCCGCTTGCGCCCCCGGCGAGGAAGTGGCGGAGGGCACGATGCCAATCTCCGACATAACGGTCCTCAACTACGACATCCTCGCCGCCCGCGCCCCGCAGCTCGCGGCGATGAGGCCGCGCGCGCTCGTGCTTGACGAGTCGCACTACTGCAAGAACGCCGCCGCCAAGCGCACTCAGGCAGTAGCGCGTCTCGCGGCCACCATTCCCAACGACGGGCTCGTGCTCGCGCTCACCGGCACCCCCGTGATGAACCGTCCACCCGAGCTCATCTCGCAGCTACGCATCATCGGCCGGCTCGCCGATTTTGGCTCGGGCGCTCAGTTCGGGCGGCGCTTCAAGGGACCCGACGCCCACGTCCGCCTGCATTGGCACCTGCGCTCCCGTTGCTTCGTGCGCCGGCTCAAGGCCGACGTGCTCCCCCAGCTCCCCCCAAGACGCGCGCCGTCGTACCTGTGGAGCTCGACAACGAGGCCGAGTACCGGCTCGCCGAGCACGACGTCATCGCGTGGCTACGCTCCCGTCCGCTCGACCTCTCAGAGCTCGACGCCAAGGTCGCCGCCGCGCTGCGCGCCGAGCGGCTCGTGCGGCTCAACGCCCTCAAGCAGCTCGCCGCCCGTGGCAAGCTCCACGCCGCGCTCGCCTGGATTCACGACTTCTGCTCCTCAGGCGAGCGGCTTGTCGTGTTCGCCCGCCACCGCGAGATCCAACGCGCGGTGGTCGACCGCTTCCCACACGCCCTCCACATCCTCGGCGAAGACTCCCACGCTGCCAGAGACGCCTCGCTTCATGCCTTCCAGGCGGCGAACAACTCCGACAACCAGCTCATCGTCTGCTCCATCGAGGTCGCCGGCCAGGGGCTCACGCTCACACAGTCGTCGAATGTCGCGTTCCTGGAGCTGGATTGGACCCCCGCCAAGCACGACCAAGCGGAGGATCGGTGTCACCGCATCGGCCAAGAAGACGCCGTCAACGCCTGGTATCTGCTCGCCGCCGGCACGATCGACGAGACCATCGCCACTCTGCTCGAGCGCAAGCGCGCTGTTATCGGCGCCGTCACCGACGGCCGCCCCGAAGACGAGGAGAACGTCATCGACGCCCTCGCCCGCGAGCTCACCGGCGAGCCCTACCGCCACCTCCGCGCGGTCGCCTGAGCGACGAGACCGCCCTGGGCGGGCGGCGATGCGGCGCCGCGGATACGCGACGGCAAACGCAGCGCTCGGCGGACCCTACGCCGGCTGCGTCACGCGCGGCTCCATCGCAAGCGCCTGTCTCACAAGCTCGCTCACCTCGCCGTTCGCGCCCAGCTTCATCGCCCTATCGAAGGCCTGTAGGGAGCCCTCCCTGTCGAGCAACGCAAGCCGCAAGCGACCGAGTCGCTCCCACGCGCCCGCATCCGTTGGTCCGCGCTCGGCCGCCCTCTGCGCGGCCTCCTCAGCCAGATCGATCGCACCCATGTCCTCGTAGATGCGCGCTGCGAAGCGGTGTGCCGCCGGGCGCTCGCCGTCCACGCGTGCCCAATCGCGCACCGACCGCGCCGCCGCGTCCAGCTTCCCCGCCTGCCAGAAGGCGAGCGTCATCAGCCGCAACACACCCACGTTCTTCGGTTCCGCGTCCCTCGCATACACCAGCCGCTTTGCCGCCAGCTCGTATTCGCCTTCCGCCATCGCCCGTTGCGCCGCCGTCATGAAACGCTCCACACGCTCCTCCGCCGGATCGGGCTTTGAGAAGTCCACGAACTTCATGCTCCCCGCCGGCACGGTCCTCATGCCGTGGGAGAACTTCACCCGCGCCCACTGCTGCACGTCCTGGTCCTCCTCACTGTCCCCGGTGAAGTAGATCCCTTCCACCGTCCCCACTCCCCACTCGGGGTATGACTGGCAGCGGGCATACCTGTGCACCACCGAGTGATCGGGCACCCGGCTGCCGAAGGGGTCGTTGCGCTTGCGGTCCGCCGCCTGCTCCCTCGCCCGCTGCTCGGCTTCGTACGCCTTCCTACCCGCCTCTTCGCGCGCCGCCTTCGCCGCCGCCGCGCTCACCTTCACCGCGTTGCGCGACACCTTCCCCCCGCGCGAGGTTTCCGCCATCCGCTCGAGATGGTCCGCCGCCTCGTTGATCGCCTTCAGGTGGCGCTCGTGCTCGAACTGCTTCCCCGCCGGCGCGATGTCGGGGTGCCACCGCTTCGCCATCCGCCGTCGCGCCAACTGCACGTCGCGCTTGTCAAACGGCGGCTCGATCTCCAAGAGGAGCATCTGCTGCTCGATGTCGAAAATCACTCCAGGCATGACCACCATACGTTACCGATCCCCACCGGCTGTAAGGCGTTCCGCGTGCGCCCACCACCGTCACGCTCAGACCTCATATCCTGCGCTCCAGTGTCCTCGCAATACATCTTCACCATGCACCGCCTGTCGAAGCTCCACCCGCCCGACAAGACGGTGCTCAACGACATCACCCTCGCCTTCTATCCCGGCGCGAAGATCGGTGTGCTCGGCTACAACGGCGCGGGCAAGTCAACGCTCTTGCGCATCATGGCGGGGCTGGACGAGGACTATCGCGGTGAGGCCATGCTCGCCCCCGGCGCCGCGGTGGGGATGCTCGAGCAGGAGCCCCACCTTGACGAGTCCAAGGACGTGAAGGGCAATGTCGAGGACGGGGTCGCGGGCACGAAGACGCTACTCGACCGCTTCAACGAGCTGGCCGCCAACTACTCGGATGACTCCGCCGACGAGTTCGCCTCGATCCAGGCGAAGATCGAAGCCGCCGACGCCTGGAACCTCGACACCCAGCTGGAGTACGCGATGGACGCGCTCCGCCTGCCCCCGCCCGACGCCGACGTCACCGCAATCTCCGGTGGCGAGCGCCGCCGTGTCGCGCTCTGCCGGCTGCTGCTCTCCGCCCCCGACCTGTTGCTGCTGGACGAGCCCACCAACCACCTCGACGCCGAGTCGGTCGATTGGCTCGAGCGCCACCTCGCCGAGTACAAGGGCGCGGTGGTTGCGGTCACCCACGATCGCTACTTCCTCGACAACGTCGCCGGCTGGATCCTCGAGCTCGACCGTGGCAAGGGCATCCCCTACGAAGGCAACTACTCCTCCTGGCTCGTCCAGAAGCAAACCCGCCTCGCCCAGGAAGAGCGCTCTGAGAAGGGCCGCCAACGCACCATCGCCGCCGAGCTCGAGTGGGTGCGCACCAACCCCAAGGGCCGTCGCACCAAGTCAAAGGCCCGCCTCGCCCGCTACGAGGAGCTCGTCGCCGAGGAGCGCAACGTCAAGCTCGACGAGGTCCAGATCCACATCCCACCCGGCCCCCGCCTCGGCGAGAAGGTGCTGGTCGCAGATGGCGTAAGCAAGGGCTTCGGCGAGCGGCTCTTGATCGAGTCGCTCTCCTTCGACCTCCCCCGCGCAGGCATCGTCGGCGTGATCGGCCCCAACGGCGCCGGCAAGACAACGCTGTTTCGCATGATCGTCGGCGATGAGGCCCCCGACACGGGCACGCTCACACTCGGCGACACCGTCCAGCTCGCCTACGTCGACCAGTCACGTGACGCGCTCGACCCCACCAAGACTGTGTGGGAGGAGATCTCAGACGGCCTCGACCACCTCAAGGTGGGCGACCGCGTGGTCAACTCCCGTCAGTACACCGCCGGCTTCAACTTCAAGGGCTCCGACCAACAGAAGCGCATCGACAAGCTCTCCGGCGGCGAGCGCAACCGCGTCCACCTCGCCAAGCTGCTCCGCTCCGGCGGCAACCTGCTGCTGCTCGACGAGCCTACGAACGATCTCGATGTCGACACGCTACGCGCGCTCGAGGAAGCGCTGCTCGCCTTCCCCGGCTGCGCCGTCGTCATCTCCCACGACCGCTGGTTCCTCGACCGCATCGCCACCCACGTGCTCGCCTTCGAGGGCGATTCTCAAGTGACCTGGTTCGAGGGCAACTTCGAGGCCTACGAGGAGGCCCGTCGCGAACGTCTCGGCACGGCCGCCGACCGGCCCCACCGGATCTCCTACAAGCGCCTCGCCCGTAACTGACTGGCCAGTCAGCCAGTCCGGTATGCTCGCCGTGCATGGACACGGTTTTCGACCGCGACACTGCCGTCGCCTACGAGGGAGATGGCCTGTTCAGCGCCACAGTCGCACCGGGTTGGCGCGCCGGGCGCGGCCCCCACGGCGGTTACCTAGCGGCGATGCTTCTCCGCACGCTCATCGACACCGTCGATGACGATTCGCGTACGCCCCGCTCGCTCACGATCCACTACCTAAGAGCACCCGAGCCGGGTCCGATCGAGATTCGCACGACCGTCGAGCGCGAGGGCCGCTCGCTGAGCACCCTCTCCGCGCGAATGGAGCAGAACGGCAAGGTCACGGCGCTCGCGCTGTCGGCGTTCTCGATCCCCTGGATCGCCCCCTCCGCCAACGAGCTGCCGATGCCCGATCTCGCGCCACCCGACCCCGAGCGGCGCTCCACGCCGAAGCTGTTCAAGGGCGCGCCCGAGTTCACGCGCCAGCTCGTCATGCAAGCCCGCGTCGGCGCCATCCCCTTCGCAGGCAGCGGCGCGCCGATGAAAATCGGCGGTTGGATCGGCTTCCCCGAGGACCGCCCCGTCGATGCCCCCGCGCTCGCCCTCTTCTGCGACGCCTGGTTCCCGCCCTCGTTCATCGCGCTCTCCGTGCCCGCCATCAGCCCCACAGTCGACCTCACGATCCACTTCCGCCAGCCCATCTCCCAATGCGACTGCCACCCCTCCGCGCTCGTCCTCTCGGTCTTCGAGACCCGCCTGCTCCACGATGGCCTCTTTGAGGAGGACGGCGTCATCTGGGCGCCCGACGGCTCCGTGCTCGCGCAATCGCGCCAGCTCGGCATCATCATGCCGACAGACAAACCCGTGCTTCAGCCAAGCGGCACTGCCGTGCCTACCGGCGCCACTGCGAGCGAGTAGTCGATGGCGAGCCTGAGCGCAGCCGATGACGCCGGCGCCGAAGGCGAGCACAACCCCCGAGCTTCGAGCACCCAACCCCCACAGACAGGAGCAGTAATGAGCGATTACACCTCAAAGCACCTCAAAGACATGGAGGCGGTTTTCGGCGGCGGCTTCGTCAAGGCGCGTGCCGAGCTGGGCGTCACGTCCTTTGGCATGCAGGTGATCCAGATGCCGCCCAACTACGAGGACTACCCCCTGCACGACCACGCCGAGAGCGGCCAGGAGGAGGTCTTCCTCGCGCTCAAAGGCTCAGGCTGGCTAGACATCGAAGGCGAGCGCGTCGAGCTAGAGCCCGACGTGTTCGTGCGCGTTGGCCCCAACCCCAAGCGTAAGGTCTTCTCCGGCCCCGAGGGCCTGCGCATGCTCGCGCTCGGTGGCACTCCCGGGGCGCCCTACCAGGCTGTCGAGTTCACCGAACTCAGCGCGGAGGCTCCTGCTTCGGTGTCCTCGCTGGACGGCACCAGCAACTGATGCATACCGTCACCCGTCGGGTCGGTTCAAGCCGCGAACCGACCCGACGGGCCGACGGCTACCAACGCATATAAGTGCTAGCGGGGGAGAATAGGTCCTGCCATAGCCTTCATATTAGCGTGCGCCGGCCAGTCTCAGACTCATGTCTTCCCCGGCTGTCACGATGCGCCTGTGATCCACGCGAGCGCACACGTCACATACCTACTCGCAACGGGCGAAGGGCCCGATTGGGCGACGAAACTCACCGGTATCGGCGCCGTGGCAGGGGCGGGAATCGCCTGCATCGCCGCCTTCATCGCGCTGGGCGGCTTCCTTCAAAGCAGGTCACAAACGCGTCAAGCACGGGCGCACAGCTACCTCGAGCGCTACAACGGCGATCTCCACATCGAGCCACGAGTCCGGCTTCACGAGTTCTTCACGATCAGGCCTGACCAAGAGGAAGAGCGTATCGGCGCGTGGCGCGACATGACGTTCAAGGACAAGCTTCTAACCGTGCAGGAGCTGAACTTCTGGGAGGAGTTGAGCGGTATGTACAACCGCAAGCTCGTCGACCGCGGGATCGTGGACAGCTACTTCGGCACCGAAGCACTTGAAACCTGGGCGAAAATCGAATGGTTCGTCGCGCGCCAGCGTACGCTGCAATGCAACGCTATGAAAGAACTAGAGCACATGTGCAAGATGATCGCCGAACGACGCGAAAACCTCTTAGAGGGAGATTTACAGCGCCCAAATGCGGCGGCATCCGCCGACTAGGTCAAGACCGTCATGGTTCAACGAGCGAAGCTAGTTCCCGCCTCGAGCCGCAGCGCGGTCGCGGCTATCAATGCCGCGGCCGCGTGCACGTCGTCCAGCTGCACCAGCTCGACGGGCGAGTGCATGTAGCGCAGCGGGATGGATACGAGCGCGGTGGGGATGCCGCCGCGGCTGAGGTGCACCGCGTCGGCGTCGGTGCCCGTGTTGCGGCCGATGGCCTCCAGGGTGAACGCCACTTTCTCGGCCTCCGCCGTGTCGTGGAGCAGCTCGGAGAGGCGGGGGTTGAGCGTCGAGCCTCGGCTCAGCACCGGGCCGGAGCCGAGCTCATGCTTACCTGATTCCTTCACGTCGATCCCGGGTGCGTCGGTGGCGTGGGTCACGTCCACCACGATCGCCGCGTCGGGCTCCAACGAGAAGGCGCTTGTGCGCGAGCCTCCGAAAGTGGTCTCCTCCTGGGCGGCAGCGACAGCCACGACCTCCCAGTCGTTGGCGCCGCCCGCCTCGCTCACCAGCCGCGCCGCCTCGAGCGCCACAAATGAGCCAAGGCGGTTGTCGAGCGCGCGCGAGGCCAGCCTCCCGTTCGGCAGCTCCACGGGGTCGCCGTCGATGACCGCGACGTCGCCGATCCGCACCATCCCCCGCGCCTGCTCCCCGTCCTTGGCGCCGATGTCGATGTGCAGGTCGCGCACCTCCGCCACCTTCTTGCGCTCCTCGTCACGCAACAGGTGGATCGGCTTCTTGCCGATCACCCCCCTCACCTCGCCCTCCCGTGTGCCCAGCACCACCCGCTGACCGACGAGGATCTGCGCGTCCCACCCGCCCACCTCGCGGAACCAGAGATAGCCCTCGTCGTCCATATGGGTCACGATCAAGCCGATCTCATCGATGTGGCCCATAACGATCAAGCGCCTGCTCGTTGTGCCGCTCGAGGCGCTCGGCGCCACCCGAGCGGAGGGGGTGCCCACCACGTCGGTCTCCACCTGCGCTCCGAACGCCTGCGCGGCGGCACTCCACACGCCCACCGGAGCGGTCTCGTAGCCGGAAGGCCCCCGCGCATCGAGCAACTCGCGTAGCGTCTTTGTGAAGCCGCTCATGAGGCGAGCAGCTGTCGCAGGACGTACTGGAGGATTCCCCCGTGGCGGAAGTAATCGGCCTCCTTAGGGGTGTCGATACGGACGGTCGCCTCAAACTCCACCTCGCCTGCTTTGACCTTGCAGGTTTTGGGCAGCTCACCCGCGTTAAGCGTCTCCGCGATCCCCTCAATATCGAACCGCTCGCTTCCGTCGATGCCCAGCGACTCGGCCGACTCCCCCGGCGGAAACTGCAACGGCAGCACACCCATGCCAACAAGGTTGGAGCGGTGGATACGCTCGAAGCTCTCGACAATCACCACCCTCACCCCCAGCAGATTTGTGCCCTTCGCGGCCCAGTCGCGCGAGGAGCCCGACCCATACTCCTTGCCCCCCACCACCACCAATGGGACACCTTCCTGCTGATAGCTCATGGAGGCCTCGTAGATCGAGGTCTGCTGGCCGTCCTTGGTGGTGACTCCGCCTTCCGTTCCAGGCGCAAGCTTGTTGCGCAGGCGGATGTTGGCGAACGTGCCGCGGATCATCACTTCGTGGTTTCCGCGCCGCGAGCCATAGGAGTTGAAGTCGCGGGGCGCCACCCCGTGCTCTTGCAGATAGAGGCCCGCGGGGCTGTCGCGCTTGATTGACCCTGCGGGCGAGATGTGGTCGGTGGTGACGCTGTCGCCGAGCAACGCCAGCACCCGTGCGCCCTGGATGTCCGAGAGCGGCTCAGGCTGGGGGGGCATGCCCTCGAAGTAAGGCGGGAGACGTACGTAGGTCGAATCGGAGTCCCACGCAAAGCGCTCGCCCGTGGGCACGTCGAGCGTCTTCCACCGCTCGTCCCCCTCGAACACGTCGGCGTAGGAGGAGCGGAACATGTCCGACTTCACCGCCCCCTCGATCGTCTGCGCCACCTCCGTCGCGGAGGGCCAGATGTCGCGCAGGTAGACATCCTCGCCGGTTTCGTCTTGGCCGAGCGGGTCGTTCACGAGGTCGATGTCCATCGTGCCCGCCAGTGCGTACGCCACCACCAGCGGCGGGGAGGCGAGGTAGTTCATCTTCACGTCAGGGTTGATGCGGCCCTCGAAGTTACGGTTCCCCGACAGCACCGACACAGCCGCGAGATCCTCGCGCTGGATCTCCTGGGAGATCTCTTCCGGCAGCGGCCCCGAGTTGCCGATGCACGTCGTGCAGCCGTACCCCACGAGGTTGAACCCAAGCCGCTCCAGCGACTCGGTGAGGCCGGCCTTGTCGAGATACTCGGTTACCACCTTCGACCCGGGCGCCAGCGAGGTCTTCACCCACGGCTTGCTCTTCAGCCCCCGGGCGAGCGCGTTGCGGGCGAGGATGCCCGCACCGATCATCACCGACGGGTTGGAGGTGTTCGTGCAGCTGGTTATGGCGGCTATCACCACATCGCCGTGACGCAGCCCGTCCCGAGCGGAGGTGGGGTCTTGCAAAACAGGGTGACTCGCGCGCACGCGCGCGGTGTAGGCCTTCTCCGCGCGCGCGCGCGAGTCACCCTCTGCGGAGACATCACCGGCGTGGGTGGCAACACGCGCACCCTCGCCGTTGGAGGGGTCCTGCGAGGCGGTGGGATCGCTTGCCGGGAAGGTGCCCCCCAACGCTTCGTCCTCCCCGTCGGATTCGGGCAGGTAGCCGCCGAGCGCTTCGTGAAACGCCTCCTGGGCGCCGGTGAGCGCGATGCGATCCTGGGGGCGCTTTGGTCCGGCGATGCTCGGCACCACCTCCCCGAGATCAAGCTCGATGAGGTCGGAGAACGTGGGCTCCTCCGAGCGCTCGTCGTGCCACATCCCCTGCTCGCGACAGTAAGCCTCCACAAGCTCGATCTGGTTCTTCGGACGCCCGGAGAACTCGAGGTAGCGCAGCGTCTCCGCGTCCACGGGGAAGATCGCGCAGGTGGAGCCGAACTCGGGCGACATGTTGCCGATCGTCGCGCGGTCGGCAAGCGGCAGGCCCGAAAGACCATCGCCGTAGAACTCCACGAACATCCCCACCACCCCTCGCTCGCGCAGCATCTCGGTGACGGTGAGCACGAGGTCGGTGGCTGTCGCACCCTCGGGCAGCTCGCCGTGCAACTTCACCCCGAGCACCCGCGGGATGAGCATCGACATCGGTTGCCCCAACATCGCCGCCTCCGCCTCGATGCCCCCCACTCCCCAGCCGAGCACGCCAAGGCCGTTGACCATCGTGGTGTGCGAGTCGGTGCCCACGAGCGTGTCGGGATAGGCCTGCGGCAATCCCGACCCGCTCCCACCGCCCTCGCCGGCGAACACGACCCTCGCCAGATACTCGATATTCACCTGGTGCACGATGCCTGTATCCGGTGGAACAACCTTGAAGGCATCGAACGCCCCCTGTCCCCACCGCAGGAAGCGATAGCGCTCCTGGTTTCGCTCGAACTCCCGCTCGGCGTTGATCTTGAAGGCGTCCCGAGAGGCGAACGCGTCGACCTGCACCGAGTGGTCTATCACCAGCTCTGAGGGCACGAGCGGCTCGATCCTCTGCGGATCGCCCCCCAGCGCCACCATCGCATCGCGCATCGCGGCGAGGTCAACCACCGCGGGAACTCCGGTGAAGTCCTGCATCAGCACGCGCGCAGGGGTGAAAGCGATCTCCTTGCTCGGCTGCGCCTTGGCGTCCCAGCTCGCGAGTGCCTCAATGTCCGCCGCCGACACCGACCCGTTGCCCTCGGTGCGCAGCAGGTTCTCGAGCAGCACCTTCAACGAGAACGGGAGCCGCGCCACGTCGAAGCGCTCCTGGAGAGCGTCGAGGCGGAAGATCTCGTACTCGCTCCCTCCGGCCTTCAGTGTGTGCTTCGCGCCAAAGCTGTTCTCGGACATGGGTCTCTCCAGGCGATCTTGCGGGTTTTCGCGGGGGCGCCTCTCAGTCTCGCAGAGCCGCCCCCGACGGGCTCAACTGAGTGTCGAAGGAGGCTCAGGCACGCTGCGCAGCCCAGCGGGCACAGGCGCGAGCGCCCCGGTGACGCTCCCCTTGCCCTCGCGCTTGCCCTTCAGCAGGGCGGCGTCGCACACCTCCAGCAGCTCATCGACGGTCATCGGCGCCTGCCACTGCGCCACCCCCATCGACGCCGACACGCCACGTGAGCCGTCGGGGAAGGAGACGTCGCGCACGCGTTGCAATGCCCTACCGGCCGCCGCCACGGCGCTCTCGATGTCGGTGTTGGGAAGGATCACCACGAACTCGTCTCCCCCGTAGCGCGCGACGCGGTCGAACTCACGGAAATCACCCATCAGTGCGTGCGCGGCCTGGCGCAGGATCGAGTCGCCGGCCTGGTGGCCATAGCGGTCGTTGACGAGCTTGAAGTCGTCGAGGTCCACGATCACGCAGGAGAGGACGCTCCCGGAGCGCTGCGCGCGGAGGATCTCTTCGTGCAGCCGGCGGCGCATCGCGCGGTGGTTCATGCACCCCGCCACCGAATCTGTGCCCGCTTCGGCGCGAGCGCGTACGAGCGCCAGCATCGCTGCCCCCTGCTCCACAAGCGTGGCGGCCTCGTCGATCGAGCGCTCGTCGTAGGGCTGGGCTTCGCGGCGCACGAGCACCACCACCGCCTCGACCTGCCCGCCGAGCGAGAGCGGGGTGAGCAACGCACACCCCACGGTCCCCTCGGAGGGAGGCGCCGTAAGCGACAGCCGCGGCACGCTTGCGGTCAGCTCCCGGGGCCCCACCGCGAGGAAGCTGCGGCCGGTGCTCTGCGTCCAGCTCACCCCGGGTGGGCGCTCCTCGCGTGACTGCAGGTAGCTGAACCGGGCGTCGCCATCGAGCAGGTACACCACCACCGGCTCCTCTTCGCCCGACGGTCGCAGGTGGTGGATGTGAACCTCCTCGGCCCCGGCCACCGCAACGAGCTCGCGTGCCAGCGCCGCGAACACCGCCTCGTCGGTGTCGGCGCCCTCGGCGGCCAGCGTGAGCCGGCGCACGCCCGCAAGCACCGGGGTCGAGTCGAGGCCGTGCAGACCGTTGGCTGCGTTGACTCCGCGTTGCGCGCCCTCGCCGGCTGAGACGATTCCCATCGCCTCAATCTAGCGGGCTATCGCGACGGTTTGTGACTTCCGCGGTGGCGGCGATGGCCCTTGTGGTGGCGCTTGGGCTTTTGCTTGTGCTTCACGTGGCAGCCGGAGACGGAGATCTTCGTGTTCTGCTTGACCACCTTCCCGTTTTGGGCGGTGATGGTGGTGGGCATCGTCAGCTTCTGCTTGCAGAGATTCCCAAACGCCGCCAACGCCGAGTAAGGGCCGGTGGGGAGTTTCACTTCAAAGCTCGACACCGGCACGTCGGGTATGGAGGCGAAGTTCGAGGTGGTGACGCCTCTGGCGATGTTCGTGCTGCCAACGAGGATCACGGTCACGCCGTCCCCTTTGAGCACCAGGTCGAGATCGGGGAAGGCGGCGCCCCCGTGCGACACGAAAATCGCGGGCCCGGTGAGCGTGCCCGGGAGCACCGGGGTCTTGACCTTCACGCTCCCTACAAACGAAGCCGACGGGCACGAGAACGGGTTGACTTCAAACGCCGCGGATAGGCACGCCTTGCTGAGCGTGCTCAACCGCGAGGGGAGGTGCTTGGGTAGCGACACGAACACCGACTTGATGTTCGCCTGGGCGCCTTTGGGGTAGCCGACCTTCACCGTGAAGCTCGCCCCCCGCGGGCGCGAGGTTTTCGCGCTCGAGGATGCCGTGAGCTTCGGTTTGAAGGGAAGCGAGCCGCAGTTGGTCGCCTGGAAGGGACTTGAGATGGATTGCATCGTGCCCAGCGTTGAAGTGAGCGTAGTGTCGGTCGTGAGTGGCCCGCAGTTGGTGGGCGCCAGCATGAAGTTCGGGCGATTGACGTTCACATGGAGCGTCCTCAGGCGAAGGGGCACGCCACCGACGACCGTCGGCAGCGCGCTCGACACGACGATCCGCGCCGTGTGGGGATCGACCGACACCGTGGCGCGTGTCACGATCGTGCCGTAGTCGAACGGCCCCACTTTTTCTGCGGGCACCGCCACCGACAGACCATACGGAGCTCCTCCATAGGGACCGGTGAGGTATGCGGGCCCGGACAGCGTGTAGGGGCTGGGACCGGCGCCCACAGAGACCGTAGCTGTGCCGATGAGGCTCGCGGTCGTGCATTTGCCTTGCGCCGCCTGTGGTTCGCCGCAAAGGGTTACAGCTGGAATCCTGCCGACGAGACCGGGGGGGAGCGTGGTGGTGAGCTTGGACACGTACTGCTGACCGTCTTTGCGCGCCAGATCAAAGGCGAACGTCGTGCTCGCCCCGCCCGTGGTGGGACTCGCCGCCGCGCTCTGGCTGAGGGCGAACGGCAACGGCAACGAGCAGGCGGCGCCTTTGCCGTCGAAGTCGACAGGAAACGCCATGAACGGTTCAGCCGCCGGATTGCCGCTGTATGGAGTGAAGATTGCGTTTGTCGTGGCGGGACCGCACACGAGCGGATTCGCAAGCGGCGTGCGGTTGCCGGAGTTGAAGTCGAGGACGAAGTCGCTGAAAGGCACCTGCGGGTTTTCGAGCACCGCGGTCGTGAGACGTCCGGTGCTCGGATCGGCGGAGACTTTGCCTTCCAGGCGCACCGACACGCCGTAGCGCGGAGCCTCGGCGTCGATGAAGATCCGGTACTCGTCCCCTGACTGCGGGTTGGTGCTCAATGGCTGGCCGACGTAGACCCCGCCAACGAGCGCTTTAGCGGGGAGATCGGGCGTTTCGATCGTATCGGTGCCGACCTGCGACCCAGGGGAGCATTTCACTTCGTTGGCTGTGCCCTTGCCAAACTCGGCGTCTGAGCACGCTTCAATGAAGTTCGCCGCGGACGGATTCAGCGTCATCCCTTCGGGCAGCGATACGTGGGCGTCCTTGAGCGTCGAGGAGTCGACCTGCGTGGTCGGATCGTGCGGGACTTCGACTTTCACCGTAGGTCCGTCGGGAGCATCCGACTGGGCCGTTGCGGGTTCCACTTTCACGGTCGGTTCGAAGGGCACTTTGTCGCAGCCCGAAGCACCGACCGGGGTGGTGAACGACTTGGTGTCCTTGTCGCCTCCGTAGGCGGCGACGTGTAGGAACGTTGTCTGTGGTCCGAGGCACGTGCTGGGCATGGTGATGAACTGCAGCGTGCCGCCGGGACCCAGTGTTTTGCCGAAGAAGATCAGGCGTGAGTCGATGAGTTCAGGACTAGTCGGGATTTCCTTGATCGTGAAGAACTCGTGGTAGTCGCCCGACTGAACCCCGATTTCTTCGGCTTCCGCTTCGTGATGCGAACTGAGGCCGCCGACAATGTGCACTATGGTCTGTTCAAGCGTGATTTCGGTAGGCAGCACCTTGAAGGCCGCTTCCAGCGGCTTTCCGGGAGGCGGTTCCATGTTGTAGACCGCCGCATCGGTGGCGGGTGGTCCAATCGTGGTGCCTATGAGCCCACCTACCGTCACACGAGCGGTCGAGCTGGACTTCGCCGACCTTCGTGTCTTCTGGACAACCTCCAGCGCTTTCCAGTTCAGACAACTTGCACTGCGGCGTTGCAAAAGGATCGACGCTCAGGCCCGGTGGTATGTCGACGCGCACTTCCTTGACATGACCTTCAGGTTCGCCTGACCCGTTGGTTTTAAAAGCGAAGTCGGTGATGCCGAAGTTGGGATGTCCCGCGGCCTGCGTGTAGTACTTCGATGTCGTCGCTTCGGTGCAAGGAGCCGCTTCGGTGTTTTCGGTGCAAGTGCCCGCTTCCCACTTCGACACGCCGAAGCCCGCAAACGCCGTGGACGTGGACAACGCCGCCGTCGCACACCCGACCGTGAGCACAAGCCAGATACGAGCCGTGAGCCTCATTACACCTCTCCCCAAGCGTGGACATCAAGCTGCATGCACGCCCAACCCACGTGCATGCAGCGTCCTATCTCTCAACACGGGTATACCCGCAGGGATGCGGTCTAATCCGAGTCGCAACGCGCTACCCGGAAACGGTGGCGAGCGGACCAGAGCCGCCCGCCAACCGCCTCCCAGGCCTATTTGAAGCTGACCACCGCGTGGGCGACCGAGCTCGGGCCTTTCGACTTCGGGATGAAGCCGATGCGCACATTCACCGTGATGGGACGGTGGCTTGTCGTAAGCGGCACTTCGAGCGTCACCTTCTTCGCTTTGCCCGGGTGCTTGTAGACCGTTTTGAGATTCGGCCCGCTGCCGCTCACGCGTCCCGCGGCCGGCGCCTTGACCGTCACGACAGCCTTGTTGCCGCTCACATGGCTACCGAGCACCGTCACCGGACAGCCCGACACGGAGATCTTGGTGTTCTGTTTGATCACCTTGCCGTTTTGCCCGGTGATGGTGGTGGGCATCACGAGCGTGGGCTTGCAGAGATTGCCGATCGAACCCAGCGCCGAGTTGGAGCCATTGGAGAGGTTCATTTCGAACTTCGTCACCGGCACGTCTGGGGTGGAGGCGAAGTTCGTGGTGGTGACGCCTTTGGTGATGTTCGTTTGACCGACCAGGATGATCTGCACACCGTTGCCCGTCATGACCAGATCCAGATCAGGGAACGCCGCGCCGCCGTGCGACACGAAGAAGGCGGGCCCTGTGAGCTTCTTCGGGAGCACAGGGGTGACCACTGTCGCGCCTCCCACCTTCGACTTCTGCGGGCAGTTCCACGGGCTTACGTTGAACACCGCTTCCGGACACGCCTCTTTGAGCGTGCTCAGCCGCGAGGGGAGCTGCTTGGGCAGCTTCACGAACACCGACTTGATGTTCGACTGCAGTCCGGCGGGATAGCCGATTTTCACGAACAACGGCGGCCCGTTTTTCCTCGTTGCTTTCGCGTTCGTGCCAACCGTGAAGCTCGGTTTGAAGACAAGCGAGCTACAACCGGTCGCCTGGAATGGCGCGGACAGCGTTTGCGTCGCCCCAAACGACGAGGTGAGCGTGGTGTTCGTCGAGAGCACCCCGCAGTTTGTCGGGTTGACCAGGAACCCTTGTCGTGTGATCGCGACGCTGAGCGCTTTGAGGCGCAGCGGGATGCCTTTGAAGATGGTGGGTATATCGCCCACCACCGTCACACGGCCTGTGAACTGGTCCACTTCGATCGCGGTGCGCACGACATCGTTGCCGAGACTGAACGGCCCAGTGGCGGCGTTGATGACGGTCGTCATGCCGTAGGGCCCGCCGTTCGTCGGCCCGGTCAGATAGACCGGCCCGGTGAACTGAGTGGGCTTCCCACCAGAACCAACTGTGGCCGTGGCCAGCCCGATCTGGCTCGCCGAGGTGCAGGTGCCGAGTGACGCCTGCGGTTCACCGCAGAGCGGTACCGCGGGGATCTTGCCCACGAGCCCCGCCGGGAGCGTGGCGCTCACCCGCGAGAGGTACTGCTGGCCGTCGGCACGCGCGATGTTGAACGTGAAGCTCGTAGCCGCCGCGCCGGTCGTGGGATGAGATTCCGCGCTCTGACTGAGAGAGAACGGCAGCGACGGACATGCGCCGCCTTTACCGTCGCTGTCAACCACGAACTGGGAGAACGGCGACTGGTTCGGCGTTCCCGTGTAGGGGACAAAGGTCGTTTCAGTCTTCGCCGGCCCGCACACGAGCGGATTGGCGATCGGCGCCAGCGCACCACCTGTGAATTTCAGGGTGAGGTTGCTAAACGGCTGTTCAGGGGTGTCGGTGAACGTCGCCGTCACCCGACCCGTGCTTTCATCGAGCGAGACCTTGCCTTCGACTCGTACAGAGATGCCGTAACGCGTGGACTCTGCGTCTAGGTAGACAGTGAAGGGCGGTCCTGTAATCGGACCGGATTCCGGCCCACCGAGGAAGAGGCTTCCCGTTAGCGCTCCAGGCGGGAGCGTTGGCACATCGAGGGTCGCATCGGCGATCTTTGACTTCGCCGGACAAGCGACTGCCGCCCTTGTGTGAATACCAATCTGTGCTGGTGTACATGCTTCAAGCGATGGCCCAGCCGCCGGGTTGAGCGTCATGCCTTCGGGCAGTGTCACGCTCGCTGTGCGAACCTGAGATGTGTCTATGCCGGCTGGACTCGGATCGTGCGGAACGATCGCTTCGGTCGTGACCCCGTCGGGTGCGTCTGACTGCGTCGTTTCGGGGCTCAACTTGAATTCCGGTTCGAAGGGTGGAGTGGTGAATTCGCCTTCGCCAAAGCACCCTTCGGGGCCGATGGGGGTGGTGTACTGCCTGGAGACTTCCGGGCCGGCTGCGGGCTTGAGCGTAACCGTGTTTGTGGTCTTGGGGCCAGGCGCCGAGCAAGCGCTCGGATTGGTGATGAACCCTCCAAGGCCAGTGTTGCCGATATTGCCGAATAGGAGCAGTCGCGAGGCTATCAGTGGGATCGCGGTGGAGACGTGGATTTCGTAGTAGTCGTGATAGTCACCCGCCCATTCGACGCTGCCTTCGATCAGGGTGTGGGCGAAGTATTGGGCTTTTTCGATCGCCGGCTGACTTCCATGGAAGATGCCGTTGAGGATGTGTTCTGTGAGCGGTATAGGGAGCCCTAGCGCCACGCCAAACTCGGAGGCGAGGCCTTCGGGCTGCACGAGGTTGTAGACCGTGCCTTCGAGAGGAAGGTCGCCTCCCGCCGGCGACGGTTCGGGGCCCAGCCAGACGATGACCTTGTTGACACCAATTTTGGTTTCTGCGCTACACGTCGGTGCAGGGAAGAAACCGGTGCCAGGGACCGGTTCCACGCTGCCGAATTCAGTCATCGAGCACTTCTCCACGGCCTCGGGGTTCGTACTCACACCCGGAGCGACATCGGTACGCACATGCGTGACAACGCCGCCTGTGCCGATACCGGCAGGCGCCGCGTTGGGGATCGTGCCTTCCGTGTTGACCTTGAACGCTGTGATCCCGAAAGGCGGATGCCCAGCAGATTGCGTGTAGCCACCTTCTTCGGCTTCGGCCAGCGTGGGTTCCTTGGGTAGAGAGAACGGGCCAACCGCTTGTTCGACGCAATTTTCGTGGCCTTCCTTGCAGTTCGCCGCAACGAAGCTTTCCACGCCGAATTCAGCCCCCTGCGCCATCGGCGCCGCGATGGCCAGCACCGCAACTGCAACCGTCCCTAGAAGCGAGATGCGAGTCCCCAACGTCATGCCGTCCTCCTCCTGAAGCTGACCGAAGCCGCCGCCTATGTAGCAACCAGTGTCTATGTCGACAGTTGCGGTTTACCCGGTTTCCCGCAGGATCAGTCGTCGGGCATAGCGGCGCGGGCCGGTCCTGAGCGACCAGGCCCGCGCCACCGTTGGCGTGGATACCCCGCCAACGGCGTCCTACTCGCTTTGTTGCGCTTCGTCACGACTCGTCATCCCCGGATATGAGCAGAATGGAAGACGATGAGCTTCGGCACACTCGCCCTGATCGTGGTATGCGGCTTCGCCGGCCCGCTGCTGTCGGCGGCTGGGGGCGGGGCGGCGCCGGTGGTGGTGGGGGAGTTGCTGGCGGGGATCGTGCTCGGGAAGACCGGGTTTGACGCGATCGACCTGAGCAACCCCACGCTCACCTTCCTTGCGGAAATCGGCTTTGCGATGTTGATGTTCGCGGCGGGGATGAGCGTGCCGCTACGCGAGCGGGGAATGGTCGAGTCGCTTGGGGTGGGCGCCAAGACCGCCTTGATCGTGGCGGCGCTCGCCGTGGGGGCGGGGCTGCTCGTGTCGCGCATCGACGGTGTAGGTCACGCGGGGGTGTACGCGGTGCTGGTGGCGTCGGGGTCGGCGGCGGTGGTGCTGCCGGTGCTGCAGGAGCGGAAACTCGCGGGACCGGCGGCGTTGGCGGTGATGGCGCAGGTGACTGTGGCGGACATCGGCGCGACCGTGGCGGTGCCACTGGTACTGGCGCCCGAGCGAGCAGGACGGGTGATCGTGGGGAGCGCGATCGTCGCGGGATGCGCGGTGGGAATGCTCTTGATCGCCAGGCGGCTGCGCGGACGGGCAGACGTGCAGAAGCTGCGTCACCTCGGCAAGAGCCGTAGCTGGGCGGTGGATTTGCGGTTGGCCTTGATCGTGCTGTTCGGGTTGGCGTGGCTGACCGAGCGCAGCGGCGCGAGCCTGTTGATCGCGGGGTTCGGGGCGGGCTTGATGGTGGCTTCGATTGGTGGGCCCGAACGTCTCTCCAACGAGGTGCTGGGCATCGCCGGAGGGTTCTTCATCCCCCTGTTCTTCGTCGTGCTCGGCGCGCGACTGGACCTGAGCGGGCTGCTCTCCGACCCAACGCTGATCGCGCTGGCGGGGGCTCTGGCGGGGCTGAACGCGGTGGTGCACGTGATGGCGGCGCGAATCGTGCGCCTACCCCGTGCGGCGGGCTTGGTGGCATCAGCCCAGCTCGGGGTACCGGCGGCGATGGTGGCGCTGGGGTTGTCAGAGCATGTGCTTACTCCGCCCCAAGCCGCGGCGATCATCGTGGCGGCGCTGCTCAGCATTGTGGTGTGCTCCGTGGGTGCGGTGGGGTTGGCGCACGAGCGTAGGCGCCCACAATGAGAAACGTGGACAGGGCCGGCGTTACCGGTGATTCTCCGCAGGAAAACCACAGAGTGCTACCGACGGCAGGGCCAACTCGGGAGGGTAGGTTCAAGTCATGGCTCGTGTAGACCAGAGAGACCCGCAAAACGAGGCACAGGGGGCGGAGGACGCGCAGAGGATCGCGCTCGACCGTGGCTACCTCACCGATGGGACGGCGCTCTTTCACGTTGAGCGCACGCTCGTGGACAATCCGCGCGCGGAGCTGTTGATCGAGTTGGAGGACTGCATGACGCTCGATCTGATCGTGTGCTCGGTACGCTCGGTGGCGGAGCTCGGGATGCGTCCTGTGCAGCCGCTCGTGCCTTACAGCGCTTGAGCGTGGCGTGACATCTGTGCAGCCCATAGGCTGCAACCGATGCGGTGGTTGGTGGATGGTATGAACGTGATCGGGACCAGGCCCGACGGCTGGTGGAAGGACCGCCACGCGGCGATGGTGAGGCTCGTGGGGCAGCTCGAGATGTGGGCGGCCTCGGGCGGGGAGGACGTGACCGTCGTTTTCGAGCAGCCCCCCGACCGCCGATCCGCTCCACCGTGATCGACGTCAAGCACGCCCCCCGTCCGCGTAGAGACTCCGCCGACGACGAGATCGTGAGATTGCTGAAGCAGGAGCCGGAGCCGGGGTTGGTGAGGGTGGTGACCTCAGATCACTGGCTTTCAGACCGCGTGCACGCGGAGGGCGCGAGCGTGGAGCCCTCGGAGTGGTTCAGGGGGCAGATCGAAGAAAAGTAAGCGCTGAGCACGGTCGCTCTGCGGCGTACGCGACGCCGCAGATCAGACCACCGGCGGAGGGGTGCCTTCGGCGGTGGCGGCAAGCACGGGATCCCACTCGCACACGAGGCAGGCGTGTCGGAAGGCGGAGCGGGTGAAGTCAAGCGCGAAGGCGTGTGGGTCGGGGGCTGCGCAGACGTCCTCCCAGTCAAGCACGTACTCGCCGAGCGATCCCTCCCAGCGCACCGCGGAGGGAGAAAGTGTCGCGGAAGGAAACCCATCGGGGGCGGGGTGGGCATAGGCATAGAACGCGGGTTTCTCGTAGCGGGCGTCGCCGGGCCACCAACCGATGGCGACCTCTTGGGAGTCCATCGCGTTGCGCATGATGAAGTCATCCGACGGGGGGTCGGCGGACTCCCCCGAGAAGAGGCTGACGGCGAGATCGAACGACCCCCACCAGGCGTTGACCGGGGTCGAGCGTCCACGGTAGGGAGCCCTGAAAGCGGCAAGCACAAGCGCCACTTGGGTGGCGGCGGCGAAGTAGTCCGCCACCTGGGAAGGGTCGTAGTGGGCGTGTTCTCGGTCCTCGTCGAGGGGGACGGTCCACGAGACCTCCTGCGGGGTGGGGTCGATCTCGACCGGGCCCCCAAGCGTGCCAACGGCGTGGAGCAGCTCGCGAGTCACGTCCCCCACCGGCCGATCCGGGGCGAGGGGTACACGAAGCGCACGGCCGTCGCTGTGCTCGGCGAGCGCCTCGTGGGTGTGAAGGTCGAGCGCCACGACAAGGGCACCCGAGCCGTCGGGGGCGGACAGCGGGGGCGTCTCCCAACCGCGCGTTGTCAGCCGCAGCGCGGCGTGTTGAAGCTGAGGCTCAGGTGGGGCGAGCGTCGCGGCAAGCTTGCCGAGCACCTGAGTGTGGGCGTGGAGCGTGTCGCACGTGTCGCGCCAATCTGCGTAAGGCAGAGCTGGCCACTCGGAGGACATGGTCAAACGCTACACCCGCTTGCAAGCGGGAGGCCGCGTCACTAGCTCACCGTCAACGAAGCGAGACCGCCGGCTCCCGCTCAAGGGCATCCTCGCCCGGGAATGTTGCAGCGGGCACATCGATCCGTGGGTGGTGTCGCACCTGCGTTCCCTTGCGCGGAGAGAAGGTGACATTGCGGCGCGTGACCCGCTCGGCACGGTGACTCACAGGCTCGAGGACGGTGCGACGCAAGACGGTCTCGAGCACCACCCTCATCTCCAGTTCGGCGAAGCTCGCCCCCAAGCAGCGTCTGACGCCGCCGCCGAAGGGGATCCACCCGTAGCCACTGGGCTGGTCGTCAAGGAAGCGCTCGGGACGAAATGCGTACGGCTCGGGATAGAGGTCCTCCCTTGTGTGGGTGAGCCAGATCGCTGGAGTGACGTCGGTGCCGGCGGGCAGAGTCAAACCGCCGCCATCGAGCTCGGAGGCGAGGCGGCGCCCGGCGAGCGGCACCACCGGGCGAAGGCGCAGCGACTCCCAAGTCACGGCGCGTAGGTAGGCGTCCTCCCCTGCGTCTACCTCGGCTGTCAGCCGCGCCAGCGTGGAGGGATGGCGCAGCAGCAGGTCGAAGGCCCACGCCAACCCGGTGGCGGTGGTCTCGTGGCCGGCGAGCAGCAACGTGACGAGTTGGTCGCGCAGCTCCCGGTCGCTCATCGCGGCGCCGTCCTCGAAGCGAGCGGAGATCAGCAACGAGAGGATGTCCTCCCGCTCGTCCAACTTGGGATCGGAGCGACGTTCTGCGATCTCCGCGAACAGAAGCTCGTCGATGCCGGCGGTTATCTCTCGCATGCGAGCCAACGGGTCGCCACGACCAAGGCGGCTGGCAAGCAGGAAGCGCAGCTGACCCGATGTCGAGGAGGTCTCCCCAAGCAATACAGGTAGGCGCTCCCGTAGGCGCTCGCTGCGCGCTTGATCTGTCACGCCGAAGACCGCCTCGAGGATCACCTCGAGCGTGATCGCCTGCATGTGGGGGTGAAGCGCAAACGATTGCCCCTCGGGCCAGCGGTCGATCTGGCGTTCGGTGGCTTGGCGCATGATCGACTCATAGGAGCGCATCCGCTCGCCGTGAAACGGGGGAAGCATGAGCTTACGCCGCGCGAGGTGCTCTCTGCCCTCGAGCAGCAACACCGAATTGGGGCCCATCACCGGCAGCAGCGAGATCGTTCGACCCGGCGGGAGCCCGTGCTCATGCGCGGTGTAGAGCGCCCTGATCGTGTCGGGGTTCGAGAGCATCACCATCGGCCGCTCAAAGCCTGGGAAGCTCACGCTGAACGCATCGCCGAAACGGCGCCTGCACGACTCCATGAAAGCAATCGGCCGCACCAGCCAGCGCATCATCTGGACGGCCGGCGGCTCGGTTGGGCCTGGGGGGAGGGTGGTCACTGGCTACAGGGTGACAGGCCTAGACAAGTACGCGCCCTGAGAGATTCGAACTCCCGACCTTCGGTTCCGTAGACCGACGCTCTATCCAGCTGAGCTAAGGGCGCAGAGCGGCCTAGTCTACCGTCCGAAGTTCCGGCTCACCGAGTCGCCGCGTAGGCTAAGCCGGTTAGCGGTTCAGGTGGGGCGGGTAGACGACAAAGATGAGCGCCGTGAGCACAAAGGCGGTGGAGCGGCCAATGGCTCTGTTCCCCTCGAGCCCTCGCCGAACACTCATGCGAGCCGGTGTTATCGCCCTCGCCGTCGCGAGCGCTCTCATGGCTCTCACCGTCGTCGTGGCGAGCGTCGCTAGAGCCGACCAGCGGTCGGTGACTGTGATGACCCAGAACCTCTACCAGGGCACCGAGTTCCGCCATATTCAGGCGCTCGCTGGTACCAACCCCACGCTCGAAGAAGCGCTAGCGGCGACCACCGCCGACTACGGCACATACCTCGCCACCAGGTTCCCCGACCGAGCGAAGCAGATCGCAGCGGAGATCGCTCAAAACAGCCCGGCGCTCGTCGGGCTTCAGGAGGTTGCCACGTGGCACGCGGGCGCCTTCGACCCGCAGCACCCGTTCGCGCTGCCGGGGCCGGTGAGCGAAGACTTCACGCAGGTGCTCATCGCAGCGCTTGCGGCCGATGGAGCGCGCTACGCGGTGGCGTCCCGTCACGACGACAATTTCACGCTCGCCTTCCCGGTGGTGACGCCCACCGGGCTCGCGGCCGTGGGAATGGTGGAGAGCGGGGTGATCCTTGCTCGCACCGATCTTCCACCGGGCCAGCTGAAGCTGTCAAATCCCCGCTCGGGAACCTTCAACGCTCGCCTCCCGCTGATCCCGAACCCCTTGGATCCCGATCCCCCTCATGGCTTCCAGTTCACCAACAGCTGGCAGTCGATCGACGTCAAGCTGCGAGGTAAGAGCTTCCGCTTCATCACCACGCATCTCGACGCGCTCGCCCCGGACGGGGCCGTGTCAGGCCCCCAGGCACAGGAACTGTTGGCGGGACCCGCGCATACGTCCTTGCCCGTGATCCTCGGCGGAGACATGAACTCCGGCTTGACCTCCAGTCCGGCGGCCTACGAAGCGTTCGTGGGCGGAGGGCTCACCGACAGCTGGACAGCCGCTGGTCTGGGTGCGCCGCCGCTCACCTGTTGCCGTCTGGCGCCCAATGACCTAGTGAGCGATCCAAACGATCTCTACACCGAGGATCTCGACCACATCTTTACGCGTGGAGACCTCTCAGTGCTGAGCGAGCATCTGGTGGGCAACCTCGCGCCCCCCAAACCGCCGCCCTCCTTCATCTGGCCATCCGACCACGCGGGGATGGTTGCGACCCTGAAGATCGGGCCACACGAGTAGTTACCAGCCTGGATGAGAGTTCGGCTACAACGCCGAGCGGGAGCTTCCGAGCGGCACGATCGTCTGTTCATCGGATATCGAACATACGTCCTTCCCGCCCCTATTTGGCGTTTACGTCGGTAGATTCCTGTAGCCATGTTCGGATCACTCGATCTATTGGCGTTATTACGAGGACGGGCTGATCTTCGGCTCCACGGCGACCAGATGGACTTGGCTGCCCAGCGCCAGGGTGATGCGGGTGTGCGCATATGGCGATATCTGCCGTTGGCGGTGATCACTACCGGCTCGGTCGTCGTTTTGCCAGGGCTCATCATGGCGACCCTCGTCCCATTGAGGGGGGTGTTCTCGACGGTGATCTGCGCTGCCTTGGCAATGGTCGTCTCGCTGGCCATCGCAAGAGTTGAGGCGGCGGGGTGGGCCCGGCAACGCCGCTCGCGCGACCTTCTCTTCGCCGACCTCATGTTGTGGAGGTGGGCGCGTCGGTGCTGGACCGAGCGACGCCTCACCCAGGCACAAGAGCTCTATGACTCGGCGCGAAAGGCCGGCCCCGCGGTGAGCATCGATCTGTTGCAACGCCTGAGCGAGCGGCTTGAAGCGCGCGACAGCTACACCCATGGGCACAGTCGACGGGTCGCGCACCATGCGGGGCGCATCGCGCGCACTATGGGCCTGTCGCCGACCGAGATCGCAAAGATCCGCACAGCCGCCTCGGTTCACGACGTGGGCAAGCTCTACACCCCGAGGGAGATACTCAACAACCCAGGACGACTCACGGACAGGGAATTCGCGATCGTAAAGCTCCATCCCGGCGACGGCGCGGACATGCTCGCGGAGGTCGGGGATCCTGAGATCGCGGCAATGGTGCGCCACCACCACGAGCGCATCGACGGTCACGGCTATCCGGATGGTTTGACCGGCACGGAGATACCCCTTGGGGCCAGGATCATCGCCGTGGCGGACACCTTCGACGCGATTACCTCCAGCCGGGCTTACCGACGGGCAAGCACCCACAAGAAGGCGCTGGACATCCTCTCCCGGGAGGCCGGCACGCAACTCGATGGCGCCGCGGTCGCGGCCTTCCTACACAGCTACTCGGGACGCCGCTCGCTCGCCTTGGCCGCTTTCGCCACGGCGATCCCCGAGCGCATCTTCGCGGGACTACAGGCAGCCTCTTCGGGTATCGGCGTGGGTGTGGGTACAACCTCGATCCTGCCCGCGGTGGGCGCCGCGGGACTCTTCGCTTTCGCGCCCGGCCCGCGTGACGGCGCGCTGGTAAATCAGGGCGCACACCGCCAACCCACGGTCGTGTCTAGCCGGCTGACTACCGTGGCGGTTCCAACGACTGCGGTGACACAACGAACCAGGCAGACAGGGAGCAGCCGTCCTACCGCGCACATCCGCCATGGAAACCGGGGGCGGGCGCCCGTCTCTCCCCGCGTGACGGCGCCAAAACAGACCACGAACAGCAAACCGAAGACCACCACAGGGACAGGATCGAGCGAGCCCGCCCCCAGTGCGCCTACGACAAGTCCGCCGGCGACTGGATCGTCACCGGCCACACCACCCCCGGCTACACCGCCTCCGACCACGACACCCTCGACGCCTCCTCCCCCTGTCGTGGAAATTCCCGCACTCCCCAAACTGCCCGTGAGCCTGCCGGTAAAAGTCCCGAGCCTCCCCGGGATTCAGCTCCCAGGCATCAAAATAGGGCATTGATCGAGGCCCGACTCGCGTAGCTCCGCGCGAGCGGAGGGCTCACTCAATCGAGCGTCGACTCAAGCGGCGCGGTGGCGGTGACGATCCACGTGGAGGCTGGCGCGATGAGGTTGCCGTCGGTGGCGAACTCCGCAAGACCCTCACGCAGCGCGGCTTCGACCTGGCCGTGGAGGTGGGCGGCACGGTCGCCCGCCAAGCGCAGGATCTCGCCGGCGGGGCCGAGCGCCATCACGAGCTCGAGCGCTTCATCGAGGTCCTTGCCGATGGAGATGGGGATGTCGCAGCGTTGCAGCTGGATGTCGGTGAAGCCGGCGTGGAGGAGGATGTCGCTGGTGGTGTCGGCGTTCGCCATCGAGAACGGTCCGGGACCGCACGTGGGCTCGTCGTACTCCTCGGGCCGCTCCACGATGCCCTCCACGATGGTTTGGGCGCGGTAGAGCCAGTCGTTGTCGATTCGTTGCCGCCACACCACCATCAGCAGTCGCCCACCAGGGCGAAGTGCTTGGCGGACGTTGCGCATCGCGGCGACGGGGCTTGCAAAGAACATCGTGCCGAAGCGGGAGAACGCTACGTCGAAACCTCCCTCTCCGCCGAGGTCGGCCTGGACGTCGGCCACGAGAAAGCGCGCGTTTGAGACGCCCGCTTCGCCGGTCTCGCGGATCGCGTCCTCGATGAAGCGAGGTGCGGCGTCAATGCCCACGGCCTCGCCCGAAGGCCCCACCAACCCGGCAATGCGCTGCGTGGTGTCCCCGAAGCCGCAACCGACGTCGAGCACACGCTGGCCTGGTTGGGGCGGGTGCAACCGCAGCGCCTCCTCCCCGTGTGCCCCGAGCCCGGTGGTGACGGTCTCACGGAAGCGCACGAAGCGGTCGTATAGGGGACCGTCCCACGCGCGGATGGCCTCCTCGTTGTCTTCCAGCGATGGGTCGGGTGCGGTGGTGCTCATGGCTCCCCCTGACTCGCGGTTCGATCAGAAATTTATCGCAGCGGCTCGATTGCTCGCAATGCCGCTTCTTCGGCAGGCCACGGAGGATCCTGTCAATGCTTCTCGGTCGGACTATTTGCCGTAGTGCAATATGCGCTACCGTATGATCCATGGCGTCAGCTCCTCATCCCCTGTCGCTCCGACTTGGACGCGATGGCCTCAGCGCGCTGGATCAGATCGCCCGCCGTCGCGGCATCAGCCGTGCTGAAGCTGCTCGGCAAGCGATTACCGAGACGGCTGAGCGCGAGCGCAGGCGTGGGGGGCTTGCCGATGAGGCAAGGCGCCTCATGCAAGACGAGCGCTATTTGGACGAAGCACGAGACGTAGCCGATCTGATGGAGACGCTGCGTGGTTCGCGGTGATCTGCACGAGATCAATCTTCCGGCAAGACGCGGCCATGTTCAGCACGGCCGTCGCTACGCGGTAATTGTCCAAGCCGACGATCTGCTGGCACTCTCGACAGTCGTCATCTGCCCCACATCGCGCTCGGCTTTCCCCGCCAGCTTCCACCCGGAGATCACCGTTCTCGACGAACCGACACAGGTTCTTTGTGAGATGGCCGGAGCTGTTGACGCGCGCGCGTTGGGAGAGCGCATCGGCCATCTCGCGCATCACGAGATGCAGGCCATCGAAGACGCACTCATGTTGGTTCTCGACCTGGCCTGAAGGACCTCGTAACCACGTCGGCTCGTGCCCAGGAGGGGGTGGACGGAGAGGGGGGGATTCGAACCCCCGAACGAGGTCAACCCCCGTTACGCGATTTCCAGTCGCGCCCATTCAACCGCTCTGGCACCTCTCCATTGGCTTGCGACGGTGCAAGCGGTAGTAGAAGGCTACGACACGAGCGCCATCGCCGTTGGTAGGGTTCCCGCGATGGAGCTCGCAGCCATACTCGCCATGACCGAAGCCGTCAGCAAGGACATCGGTCTGCTCGCCACGTTCCTCGGGATCGGGTTGATCGTGAACGTGATCGTGGTGTTCATCGCGGTGCTCGTGCGCGGCGAGCACCAGCAGAACCGCGAGCGCTGACGCCACTCGCGCCTACGCGCGCGCGAGTACATGCCTTGGGGAGCAATTACCTCGGCGAGGCGCCTCAGATCACGAACACCGGCGTGCCCACCGGGGTGCGGGAGTAGAGGGCGATGACGTCGGGGATGCGCATCCGGACGCACCCGTGGGAGGCGTCGTGGCCGATGGAGGAGTACTCGGAGGGGTCGATCCCATGGATCCCGGCGCCACCGTTGAACGCCATGAAGCGCGCCTTCAGCGGATCATCGGGACCAGGGGGGATGGTCTTGCCGGCAAGCGCCCCCGCCCAGGCGGAGTTGGGGACGTACCAGGGGGGGTTCACCTGCTTCCACTGCACGTGGTAGAGCCCGGGGGTGGTTTCAAGCCCCTGCATCCCCACCGCGATTTCGTAGGTGGACGCGAGCTTGAGGCGCTGGTAGAAGAGCAACCGAAAGGTGGCGCGGTCGACCACGATGTACGCGGGGTACTTGGCGGCCAGCTCGCTCGTGGTGACTTGGGGCTCGCGTACAGCCGTTGGCGCGGTCACCGTGCGCTTGGCGAACGGTGTGGTGAGGGCGTGGGTGACGAGGGAGGTGAGACGCTTCTGCTTGACCCCCATGCCGGGGCGGTCGGGCACCTGAGTGAGCCCTCCCGGGCCTGGTTCGACGGTGGCGTCGCGGGGTTCGGTGTTCACCGCCGAGCGCACGTCTTCGACGAAACTGGTGACCGCCTCGTGGGAGTAGGTGACCCGTAGGGGAACGTTGCGGTGGACAGTCCCGCCCGCCAGCCCTCTCCAGGTGCGCGCGAAGATCGACCCGGTACGGCTTGCTTCAAGCGCCTCGGAGACGGTTCCGGGGACGTCCACGACGACGCCGGCGCGGCGCGGCGAGATGCGCCAGGTGTGGCCGTGAGAGCTGACCACCACCGGCTGTTCCATCGACGTGGCCAAGCCATGCTCGATCTTGGAGGTGGCGGCGGAGGCACTCATCCCACCCACGTCGATCCCGTCGATGCGAACGCCGTGTGCGATCTGGTGGCGACGGGAGTGGTCGTAGACGAACATCCCGAAGACGAGCACAACCGCCAGGCCGAGGAGGCCCGCGAGGAGAATCGGGGGAGTGCTGCGTGCAGCTCTGCTCATCGGAGGGTGCCGGCCGGATCTGACGAAGACGGGCTGGCCCAGCGATTGTAATCGCGCTCTCCCCCCCTCCCAGGAGGTTGGGGGGCGTGCATGTTTTCTCTCACCGGCCCAACGATGCGACCGGCGTGCTCACGCGCGGGTCGTCTACGGCGTTACTTACGGTGTGACGGTGGCGGTGAGGATCGAGTCCCGCACACGCCCACTTGAGTCGCGGCCGCCGGCGAGCACCATCTTCCCGCCAATGGCAACAGCGCCGAGATCCGACAGCGGGCGGGGGAGCCGGCCGGCGACCGTGACCTTGCCGTTGGGGGCAATCGCGAGGATGCGCGACGTTTGGCTCGTGGAGGACGCATCGCGGCCGCCGAACACGAGCGCCGTGGAGCCGATGGACGCGGCAGCGGCATGGGTGAGCGGATGTGGGAGCAGCCCAAGCTTTGTGAGCGCGTGGGTGTTGGGATCAAGGCGGTAGACGTCTCTGCTCGCTACTTCGCCGCTTGTGCCCCCCGCGATCACGACCTGCCCTCCGGCGCTTGTGACAGCGGCATAGCGCAGCGGCTTGGGCAGCATGGCGACGACCCGCGCGGCTTCGCCCGGGCGCCACGCGAGGATCGTGCGCAGCGGTGTGACGCCCGTGTAGCCCCCCACGACGTACACGGTGCCGTTCACGACCGTGGTGGCCACGTCGGAAGCCGGCGTGGGGAGCCGCCCCACGGAATGAATTTCACCCGAGGCTTCAAGGCGGGTGATGGTGGGGAAGGACGCCACCACCCCGCCCCCGAACAGGTAGACGGCGCCCCCGAGGTTGCTCGCGGAGGCGTCGTGCAGCGCGGTGGGGAGACTGCCGATGCGGGTCGCTTGGGTGAAGGTGGCGCTCACGATGTCCGCCACGGACGCTTCTCCCCGATTGAGGCCGCCGAGCAGGAGGAAGCGCTCGGGCCCGAGCGCCACCGCGCCGCGTCTTGGACCGGGGAGGGGAGCGTGCCGGTGCGGGTCACCGTCACTCGCGGGCTTGGTGTGGCGCGCGGAGCCACCGCATGTAAGTTCGCCGGACGGGCGGGAGAGGCGCCACCGCCAAGCATGGCGATCGCGATTGCGAGCGCAGCCACCAGCCCGACCGCGCCGATCGCGAGCCGGCGTCTGGCGCGAGCGCTCCGACGGCGGGTGTTCGAACGTGTCCGGGGGGATGCCATCTCAGGGGTGCGCCACCGCGGCGTAGTCGGGCAACCCTTTGGGGCCGGCGGGGATGAAGTCCATGCCGTCGGGAATGTGGAGGTAGCCGGAGCCCGTCCCCGGGATGTCAGTGTGGCCGTACTGCCACACGATGCGGTTGGCGCGGGGGTCGATGACAACCACGCGGTCGCGGTAGTCGTCGTTGACGACGATGCTCCCGTTGGGGAGCGCCATCGCGAGCGATGGGTGGTCGAGCCGTCCATGCCCACCCGAAGGGCCGTAGCGCCAGAGCACCTTGCCGTGGTGGCTGACGATGAGCAGGTGGCCGGGGTTGGAGTAGTCGGCCAGCAGAATGCGCCCGCCCGGTAGCGGTTGGGGATCGGAGGGATAGCCGACGGGCACTTTCGTGGCGAGCACGAGCTTTCCGGTGGGTGAGATCTCGTCGATCCAGCTGCCATTGATCTCACTTATGAGCACCCCGCCGCCGGGGAGGGGGGTGTCGCCGTTGACCGCGTCGAGGTAGCGGGGCGGTTCGTGGCGGCAGACCCCCGAGGTGCCGTACTGGCGGACGATGCGGTGGGCGCGGACGAACAGGATGCGACAGGAGTAGGCGTCGGCGACCGTGAAGGCGCCGTCGGGGAGCATGTAGGCGTCGTCGGGGGTGTGCATGTGCGTGCGGTCCGAGCCGGCGACGCCGGGATGGCCGAACAGCACATGCAGAGAGCGGTCGGCGAGGTTCACCTGCACGACGTCGTTGTTGTCCTCCTCGTTTGCGATCAGCGCCTTGCCGCCGGGCTCGACGAATGTGTCGTCGTTGAACACGAGCTTGCGCCCTCTCGCGCGATCGGCGGTGTTTGGGTAGGAGAAGACGACTTCGTGGCGGGCGTTGACGACGAGGATGCGGTTGTTGCCGCGGTCGGCGATGAGCAGGTAGCCGGGGAGGCCCGCGAGCCTCGACGCCGCTGCGTAGGTGGCGCTCGTGGTGGGCTGGGCGCCGACGATGTTCTGAGGGGCCCACAACGCGGCCCGGCCGCCGGACGCGACGGGCGCGAGCGGGCCGCCGGAGACGATCGTGGTTGGGGAGGAGCCGTGTGCGCCGGGTTGGGTGGCGCTGGAGGGGGGATGCGAGGCGGAGGTGGGAGGAGAGGAGGGGCCATCGCCGTCGCTGGCGGCCGCGACAGCGGCTATGAGGGCAAGGGCGATCAGCGGGATGGCCCAGCGGCGACGTGAACGTGCTCGCTGCGCCTCGCGACGGCGCCGGCGGAGGCGGGGGTCGAGATGCGGAGAAGGGGTGTCGGGCAGGTCGTTGGTCATCCTCGATGGCGCGGGGAGAAGCGACACCACACTCACCGTGAGGCCTAAATGGAGCCATAAGGCGTGGTTAGACTTCCCTTAACAGTGAGTTGGCGAGCCGCTGTGTGTGAGGCCGCGCAGTTCGTGGCGACACCCCCTCGCGTGCGCGCGGAGTAAGGCTTGCTTCGCGCGCGCACGCGAGTCACCCCTTTTTGCGCAACCCACCAACCCGAGGCGGACCGCCTCGCGTAAGCTCTGCGGCCGATGCGTGCGGTGCAGATCAGCGAGCTCTCGGGACCAGAGGCGATCCAGGTGGTGGATGCGCCCGCCCCCGAGCCCTCGCACATGCTCACCCCCGGCGAGGGCGTCCTGGTCGACGTGAAGGCCGCGGGGGTGTCGTTCCCCGACGTGCTGCAGACGAGAGGGCTGTACCAGCTGAAACCCGACCTCCCCTTCATCCCAGGGTCGGAGGTGGGAGGCATCGTCACCCAGGCACCCGACGGGAGTGGCTTCAAAGCGGGGGACCGTGTGATGGCGTTCACCGTGCTCGGGGGGATGGCGGAGCAGGCGGTGGCGCCCGCGTACCTCACCTTCCCGCTACCCGACGAGCTCGACTTCGCACAGGGGGCGTCGGTGATCCTCAACTACCACACGGTGTACTTTGCGCTGAAGCTACGCGGACGGGTGGAGGCGGGGGAGCGGGTGCTCGTGCACGGCGCCGCCGGCGGCGTGGGGACGGCGGCGTTGCAGGTGGCAAAGGGGCTCGGGGCGTCCACGATCGCAGTCGTATCGAGCGACGAGAAGGAAAAGGTGGCGCGCGAGGCGGGAGCGGACGAGGTGGTGCGCTCGGACGGGCCGTGGCGCGAGCAGGCGCTGGAGCTGGGGGGTGTGGATGTGGTGCTCGACCCGGTGGGGGGTGACCGCTTCACCGACAGCCTGCGCTGCCTACGCGAGGACGGGAGAGTGCTCGTGGTGGGCTTCACCGAGGGGTCGATCCCCGAGGTGAGGGTGAACCGGCTGTTGCTGCGCAACGTGTCGGTGGTGGGCGCTGGATGGGGGGCCTACGTGATGGGCAACCCCGAGCGCAACCGCGCCATCGGCGAGGCAGTGGGGAAGCTGGTGGAGGAGGGGTTTGTACGTCCGATTGTTGGGGCGAGCTTCCCGCTCGAGGACGCCGTGGGGGCGTTCCGCACGATTGACGAGCGTCGTGCAGTAGGCAAGGTCGTGCTCAGCGTGGATTGAGCGCCGCGTCGCCGAAGCGACCGGGAGGCCCGTAGCACCCCACATGACACCTACGGTGTAACGATCGCGAAGACGGGGTCGCCCTCGTCCAGCAAGCCGAGGAGCTCCCCGAGCTTCGCGCCATCCCCCTTTACGACGAACGCACCGCTTGCGAACAGCTCGGTGGCGTCTTCGCCGAGCAGCACCGCGTCGAAGGCGGCGCGGGTCAGCGTGACGGTTGCGTGGGCGTCCTCGGCGAGCCTCCCCTTCACCGTGCTGAGTGCCCCGTTTTCGACTGTGAGGGTCCAGCGCTCGTCCACATCTGTGAAGTGCCAGGCGAGCACGATGGTGGTGTCCCACGCGCGGGGGCCGTCGAGGCGGGCGCCCATCGCGTCCCACAACTGCTCGATCGACAGGGCGCGCGCCACATCGGCGCTCGCCACCCGTCTCCCCTCGGGCGCAGGCGGAGGGCCGTCGCGCAGCTCCTGAGCACCGACGAGGTAGAGGTTGCGCCACACCGCGCTCTCCGACTGGTAGCCGAGCTGCTCCAGCACTTGCGCATGAAGCTCGCGCGCGGAGATGTGGTCTGCGTCGGCGAACACCGCATGGGAGCACAGCTCGGCCGCCCAGCGGTATTCCCCGCGTTCAACCGCCTCACGTGCTTGTGCGAGCAGCGGCTCGATGCCGCCGGCGAGCGCCACGTAGCGCTTCGCCGCCTCCACCGGCGGAAGCGGGTCCAGATGCGCGGGATTGCCGTCGAAGAAGCCGAGGTAGCGCTGGTACACCGCGCGCACGTTGTGGGACACCGTGCCGTAGTACCCCCTGCACGCCCAGGTTCGCTCGAGCGTTGGCGGTAGCCTCACCTGCTCGGCTATCTCCGTGGGCACGAGTCCGCGATTTGCCAGACGGAGGGTCTGGTCGTGGAGGTAGCGGTACATGTCACGGTGGCACGAGAGGTACCTCAAGATCCTCTCTTTCCCCCACCGGGGCCAATGGTGCTGGCCGAACATCGTGTCGCTTTGCACGCCGAACAGCTCGATCGCCTCGCCCAGATACTTTGACCAGCGTAGGGCATCCCGTACGAGCGCACCACGGGGAGTGAGCACGTTGTGCATGCAGTGCACGGCGTTCTCGGCGATGCAGAGGACTCCCAGCTCCGGAAAGGCGAAGTTCATCTCGGAGGGCGCCTCACTGTCC
Source organism: uncultured Solirubrobacterales bacterium (assembly GCA_963702905.1). GTDB lineage: Bacteria > Actinomycetota > Thermoleophilia > Solirubrobacterales > Solirubrobacteraceae > Palsa-744. The sequence goes on along the minus strand of OY969769.1, from coordinate 1,337,604 downwards.
GGGACGAGTTGAAAGACGAAGCGCACTCCGTCTATGTCCTCCTCTTGACCTGTATCCACCACGTGGTGGGTGGGTGGGATCAACGTGACCTTCCCCGACGAGGTGGTCTTGCCGATGCCCGCGTCCACCTGCCCGCGCACCCCGCGCGGAAGGCCCGGCGCGAACATGAAGGCGGAGCGGCGCTGCATCGCGCCACCGGCGAGCACGTTCTCGGAGACCGCGTGCTCCAAGAAGCCCGTCGGCGCCCACACGGGCACGCGCCCGCTGTGCACGTCCTGTTCGGACACGACCCCCTTCACCCCACCGAAGTGGTCCACATGGGAGTGGGTGTAGATCACCGCGCTCACCTCCCGCTCCCCGCGGTGGGATCGGTAAAGCGCAAGCGCCGCTTGCGCGCACTCCTGCGAGATGAGCGGGTCGATCACGATCACTCCCCGCTCGCCCTCCACGAGGGTCATGTTGGAGAGGTCGTACCCCCTCACCTGGTAGATCGAGGGCGCCACTTCGAACAGCCCGTGCATCCCGTTCAGCTGCGCCATCCGCCACAGACTCGGGTGGACCGTGTCTGGCGACTCTCCCTCGCCGACGAAGACGTAGCCGTCCATGTCCCACACCGCGCGTCCTTTCGCGTCGCGCAACACGAGGCTCGGTGCTGTGGCGATCAGTCCCCGCCGCGCGTCCTCGAAGTCCTCGCGATCCTCGAACGGCAGCTCCACCGTCGCGGCGGTATGTAGCGAGCGGGTGTGCTCGCTCGCTGGGCCCGGGTCACTCACGGGGGTATTGTGGCAGCGGCTATGACCGGGGGCTACGACGGTGAATCGCTGAACCACGGGGAGGACCGCTACGAGCAGGCGAGGCGAGCAGCGGTGTGGAACGCCCGCACTCCCCCACGCCACCCGGAGCGAATCGTGCTCGCCGAGAGCGAGGGCGACGTGGTGAGGGCAGTGCGCGAGGCGCGCGAGCTTGGCATGCAGGTGGGGGTGCGCTCGGGCGGGCACTCGTGGGCTGGCAACCATCTGCGCGAGGGAGGCCTCCTGCTCGACATTTCCCGCCTGCGCACCGTCGAGCTCGACGCACCCGCTATGAGAGCTGTCGTCGGACCGGGATGCCACGGCGACGAGCTGCTGCGGATGCTCGCCCCCCACGACCTCTTCTTCCCTGCCGGCCACTGCCCTGGGGTGGGCCTCGGCGGGTATCTCCTACAGGGCGGGTACGGCTGGAACGGCCGCGTGTACGGCCCCGCCTGCATGAGCGTCGAGGCGATCGACGTGGTGCTGGCGAGCGGCGAGCTCGTACACGCCGACGAGGATGAGAACGCGGAGCTGCTGTGGGCCGCGCGAGGGGCGGGACCGGGCTTCTTCGGCGTGGTCACCCGCTTTCACCTGAGGCTCGTGCGAAAGCCGAAGCTTGTGGCGAACAGCGTCTTCCTCTACCCGATCGAGGTGCTCGACGAGGTGTTTCGCTGGGCCCACGCCATCGGCCCGAGGGTGGCGCGGGAGATGGAGATGATGGTGTTCATCCACCGCACCGAAGAGGGGGAGTTGGAGATCGCGGTCACCGGGCCGGTGCTGGTCGACACCGAGGAGCAGGCGCGCGAGGCGATCACGGTGCTCGAGAGCTGTCCCGTGCTCGACCGCGCGAAGCTCGCCCTCCCATATGTGCCCGGCGAGCTCGACCACCTCTACGCGGGAGCCCACGCCGCCTACCCCGACAACCACCGCTATTCCGCCGACAACATGTGGACGCACGCCCCCGTCGAGGATTTGTTGCCGGGCCTGCACCGCATCGCCGAGACGATGCCGGAAGCTCCATCCCACATGCTGTGGATGAACTGGCAGCCCGGGGTCACGGTCCAGCCGGCGCGCCCGGACATGGCGTACTCCGTCGAGGACGACACCTACATCGCGCTCTACGGCGTATGGAAAGACCCTGCCGACGACGATATGGGCGTGGCGTGGGCGACGGAGCGGATGCGCGAGATGGAGTCGTTCTCGTCGGGTATTCAGCTCGCCGACGAGAACCTCGGCAACCGCCCCGCGCGCTTCCTCGGCGACGAGCAGCACACCCGTCTGGAAGCGCTGCGCGCCAAGTACGACCCGGAAGGGCGCTTCCACTCGTGGATGGGCCTCCCCACCTCGCAGGCTCAATGAGCCCGAGCCCACCCATCGACTCTGCCACGGACCCCCGCAAATGAGCGAGTCTCCACTCAGCGATTACCTCACGCGGCCGATGACGCCGCCCGCCACGGACACCCTGGAGGCAATCGCAAGCGGGCCGATTGACCCGGGGGATGCGCTCGCGCTGAGGGACGTAGACCGGCTGCTAGACCCATCCTCGCTCGAGCGCGAGACGGGGTGGTGCGTTTTGCCCAACGGGGTGGCGTACGTGGCCGTGCGCACCCCCATGCCCCAGGTGACCGGCGAGATGGTGGACTGGTGGTTCGATTGGCACCCCCGCGACCCGTTGCGCTATCGCATATGGCACCCCAAGGCCCATAGCGACAACTCGGTGCAACACCCGACAAGAGCTGGTGCGAAGGCCCATTGGGGCACCACCCACCATCCCGTCGAGGACGTGGGCACCGGGATGGTGCACGCCCGCATCAAGTTCCTCCCACCAAGCGAGATGGGCATGACCAGCGACGCGCTCGACAACCCCCATGTGGCGACAATCGTGTGTGGATACGCCGGCGACGACCGCCTCCACATACGCCACTCCCCGATGTTCCACGTCTTCCTGCGGGAGGGCGATGGCGTGGTGCTGCGCAGCCGCTTCTGGCTGGGCGCCACACTGCGCCCGTATGGCCCGCTCGGCGGAGTCGGCGAGAAGCTACTCAACAGACCCGCGATACGCCGCCGCGCGCTACCCAAGCGGCTGCCACACGCGCTTGCCACGCATTGCGCGGAGGAGTACGCCAACCTCGGGGCGTTGCTGCCGGAGCTGTATGTGCGGTTTGGACCACACGTTCGGGGTGACTAGAGCGCGACACAAGCGTCACTTCGTAAGGATTGACATTCGAGGTCACCGACTATGTAGGACACCGCACGGCTGTGATCAGCGGGGGCGAAGATCCTCACTTGTGCAGGGCGAGTCCGGTAGCTCAATGATCTCGGGATCACCGGTGAGCAACACGAGTCCGTGGGCAGCGGCAGTAGTAACTGCGAAGCAGTCCCCGAGCGCAATTGGTGCACGAGCCTTCAGGCGTGCTGTCTCGATCATCCGTACTGTGCTGGGAAGATCGAGCGAGAGGGCCGCCCGCAGCGACGCGAGCGTGTCGTCGGCGGCGATCCGTCCGTGATCACGCTCAACACGGTAATAGACCTCAACCAGGTTCACCCAACTCACGATGGGCCGTGTATCGATCAATCCCTCGATGCGCGAGAGCGCAGGCTCCTCACCATCAAGCCAGGCAAGAATCGCCCATGAGTCAAGGCAAACGCTCACCTAGGCTCGCGCGCCCGATCCTCGAGCAGACGCGCGGCCATCCCCGTGTTCCTGAACCGACCACCGAGCCGAGCGGGAACCCTCCGAGCGACGAGCACGATCTCCTCGTCGCGCAACTCGAAGTCGACCTCGTCGCCTGGCTGCAGACACGCACGATCACGTAGCGCCTTCGGAATCACGACCTGCCCCTTCGTGCCAATCCGCCCTGTCATACCTGACAAGTATAACGATCGTTGCCGCTTAAGCTGAGAGGCAGGCCGGGAAGCTTCCCGGCAGTTCAGCGCTTGCCGCTCCACTCCTTCTTGTGCACCTTCTTGGCTGCCTGGTAGTCGATTAGCGCCTGTGGAGAATCCACGTCTCCGAGCGTGGGGTGCGACGGCACCAGCGCCTCGGCCGCCGTGACGCCATAGCGCTTAGCGAGCACGGCGCCCATCGACTTGACCTTCATCTCCCCGAAGCCGGGAAGCGCCTCCAGGTTGGCGCGCAGTTCGCCGGAATCAGCCGCATCGGTCCAGACACGGGCTGCGTCGCCGTCGTAGCGATCCTCGACATGGACGGCCAGATCGTGAACGCGCTTGGCCATCGAGCCTGGATAGCGGTGGATCGCCGGCTTCTCGCGAAACACAGGCTCCAGGTCCGCCTTCGCGAGCGTTGCCGCGTCGAACGCCCCGAGACGCTGCCTCAACGTGAGCGGTCCGACGAACGCCTGTTGCACTGTGACCTGTTGATCCAAGACGAACCCCACCAACAGAGCCATCGGATCGGATGCGATCAGCGAGTTGGCGGCGTCGGACTCGGTGAAGTACAGGCGATCTGGCACGGACCTCACGTCCCAGGCGCAATGATCGCTGACGTCTCCCCATTCACGCCCAAGGCCAAGCGCATCAGTCGATGGGTGAAAAGCCGCTTCGGCACAATCCAACAATACCGAGCGTAGGAGCGCTTCAAGTAACACTCACCTACCTCTACAACAGCGGCAACGCAGAACGAAAAGCCCACATCGTCATCAACCACCTCACTACGAAAGGCGGGCTCGACCACTCCTTCGGCCGCGGCGGGACGGTAGTTCTGCCCGGAAGCGGCGGTTACGAAGAACTGACGCTAGCGGTAGCGCGAGATGGAGGCGTCGTGCTCGCCGCGGGAGAAGATGTGGCAGGACCGCCCAAACGGAAGCGACTGCTGGTTCTGCGCTACACGAAGACCGGCCGACCGGATAACTCGTTTGGCTACGAAGGGGTAGTCGCCCGGACATGGGTTAACCAGGACGTGATCCTCCCACACTCTTACACCGATCCAAAAGGTGTCGTACCGAGCGTGATCGCCTTCGATGCTCGCGGCGACGCCGTCATCGCCGGGTCCAAGTACACCTACACCCCAGACACAGGCACAGTCGGAAGCTGGTTCCTGACGCAGGCTCACGCCCAAGGGATTCGACTGCTCATTTGGCCCCAGCGGCGTAGTGTTCGGCGGCATGGGAACCAGCGCCAACGCCGTAGCGATCCAGGCCGACCAACACATCGTGATCGCCGGCGAACGCGGCCACGAAATCATGGCCGCTCGCTACATGGGCGGGTACGCCGCGCACCTGCTCAGGCAAACGTCAGGCATCCAAGCACAAGCTTCGCCCAAGCGGCGAAGGCACCGCTGAGCAGCCCTAAACGGCAGAAAATGCTGGACGGAGAGGGCGGGATTCGAACCCGCGATGGAGTTTAACCCCCATACTCGCTTAGCAGGCGAGTGCCTTCAGCCACTCGGCCACCTCTCCAAGAACTCCGTCAGGTCAGTCTAGAGATCTGTGCGCGCGAGGGTTCCCCGCGACGCCGGTCAGCCGTGCTTGTGCGACTTGGGGTGTTTGCGCTTGTGCTTCTTGTGCGTAACTCCCCGCACGATCGTGACCGACGTCGAGCCGGCGTTGTTGAGCTCGTTGTAGGCGCGCGCCGTCAGCACATGCCTGCCGGGCTTCAAGAGCCTCGCTCCGTACCAGACCATCTGGCCGCTCAACGTGGGCAGGCCGCCATGGACGTAGAAGTTGCGTATGAGGTGTCCGTCGCTGAAGAGCGAGATCTCGTACACGCGGGCACTGTCGCTCGCGGTCACCGCGATCGGCAGCGTGTTGGTGTACCGCACTCCCGTCTTGGGGCGCACGAGTTGGACGACCGGTCCCTGTTCGGCGCCACACGGTTCGGTCAACCTGTCGCCGTTGCGCGAGTAGTCGGCAAGCGCGCCATACGCCGGCTTGGGCATGAGGCTTGTATCGAGCAGCCCAAAGCCTCCATGGGTGGCGAACGCTTCTTCCTCAAGCCCGTACACGATGCCCACCTGCACGTAACTGTCCTGGGCGAGGCAGTGGTACGCCTGGAGCAGGTAGGTGGCCGATTCCTGCGGGCTCACGCCACCCGGCTTCTGCCCGGCGTGCGCGCCTGAGGCGCAAATGTGAGAGTCCGTGCTCCACCCGAGCTCGGTCATCCAGATGGGGCTGCTGTCCCCGTGAGCCTGCATCACTTCATGGACGGTGCGGTAACCGAGGAACGACCAGCGGTTGATGCGCCGATCGGTGCGCCCATTGCGGAGGATCGAGTAGGGCGACACCACATTGCACGCGGTGTCGGTGTGCACGGCCACCGCATCGAACGAACCACCCGCGCCGTCGGCGTACAGCTGTTCGAGGTATTCGTAGTCGTTCCCCGTCAAGCCTCCGAGCACGACCGTAGCTTTCGGGTCGGCTTGCTTTATAGCCTTATGGCTCGCCTTCAGGATCGCCGTGTACGCGGCCGGGTCGGGACCGCTTGGCCACCACAGGGGAGCGTCCTCCTCGTTCCAGATCTCCCACGCCGCTACGCGCCCCGCAAGTCGCCTGGCCATCGCGCCAACAAAGTGACCGTAGTCGTTCGCGTCGCGTGGGGGGTCGAGCTGATTGGAGGACCCCGAGGCCCACTGCGGGGTGTCCACGACAACGACGATCGCCTTCGTACCCGCCGGCAATCCCGAAAGCTCGCTTTCCAGCCAGTCTGACCTGCCCCTGGTCGATGTGGCCGCGAGACGGTTCGAACGCCTTCCATGAGAGGAAGGTCCTCACCCAGCCAACGCCGAGACCGCTGATCAATGCCGAGCCTTGGGAGGAGAAGCCAGCGGTGCCGTTGAGCACAACTCCAGATTCCGCTCCCTGCGCCACGCCGCCTCCGAGCGCAAAGGCAAGCGCGAGGGCGACAAGCAGGGCAATGGGGAGACGAAAGAACCGCACCCTCCTTGCTTCGACATCCCCCGCCGGACGCTCAACAGACAGCCGTCACGATCGATCATCCGCTGAGACTACGTAGCCAAGCTCAGTGGACGCCCCTGAAGGTCCAGCGACGCTCGCGCACATCGCATTCCTCGGCGGCCACGGCGAGCGTCGCGGCGTATCCATCGCGCACATGGAGGCGACGAAGCGTCCACGGTCCCGCGCCGAGTGGGCCACGCTTGGCCAGCAGCGCCGGAGGCGACTCCATGTCAACCGACACGTCGAAGCTGTCCAGAGACTCGGCCAGTCCCACGCCAACCGCCTTCAGACAGGCCTCCTTGGCCGTCCAACACCAATGGAAGGCGGTGACCCGCTCGTCGCCGGGCAACCGGTCGAGCTCATCCCGCTCGGCTGGGGAGAGGTAGCGGCTGACCAAGCCCCCGACCTCACGATCTGGCCTGATTCGCTCCAGGTCAACACCGACGGCCTCCGTCCCAGCGCCAACTGCGATGAGGGCCAACTCGTGGGAGTGCGCCACGTTGAACTGAGGGCCGTCCGCGGCGTGCGGCTTGCCGTGCTCACCTAGTGAGATCGTCACCGACTCCGGCATGCCTCCCACGCGAGACGCAAGGATCTCGCGCAGAGCGGCGCGCCCCACGGTAAAACGGCGACGGTGGCGCTCGAAGCGGAGTCGCCCCACCCGCTCGCGCTCGTCGGGCGAGAGGATCTCACCCAGCGCGACAACCTCCGGCTCGGGACGATCCAACTCGACGATATACACGTCTACGACGCCGAGCCCCACCACCGGCAAGACGCTAGAGCAGATTGAAGGACTCCGCTTCCCGCCGGCGCGCCCAGGGTGGCCGTCATGATCGGGTTGCCCGTGGTTCCCTGGCTCGACAGACCCAATCCGGCTACCCTTCCAGCACCCCTGGAGGGGTGGCAGAGCGGTTGAATGCGGCGGTCTTGAAAACCGTTGGGCGGGCAACCCCCGTCTCGGGAGTTCGAATCTCCCCCCCTCCGCTCGTTTGGCGCATACGGCTATCCGACCCAAGGCAATCGATGCCCACCTCCCAAACCCTCACCTACGAAACCACCGGCCGCATAGCCCGCATCACGCTCGACCGACCCGAGCGGGGCAACGGGATCACGCGCCGCATGGTCACGGAGCTGGAACAGCACGTGGAGCAGGCCGACCTCGACCCGGCGGTCCACGCGATCCTTCTCTCGGGAAACGGCAAGGGCTTCTGCGGCGGGTATGACTTGGTCGAGAGCGCCGAGGGGCAGGGTGGCCTCGGCGAGGAGAGGGTTGCGCCTCCCCCGGCTCGCCGCTTGACCCGGCGACGATGGCCGCCAACCACGACCCCGCCGGCACCTGGGATCCGATGGTGGACTACGCGATGATGAGCCGCAACGTGCGGGGGTTCATGTCACTGTTTCACTGCGGCAAGCCGGTGGTGTGCAAGGTGCACGGCTTCTGCGTCGCAGGGGGTACCGACATGGCGCTCTGCTCGGACCTGCTCGTGATCGCCGCCGACGCCAAGATCGGCTATCCCCCGGCGCGTGTGTGGGGCTCGCCGACGACCTCGATGTGGATGCACCGGCTCGGGGCTCAGCGCGCCAAGCGTCTGCTCTTCACCGGCGACTCGCTGTCGGGCGAGGAGGCGCTCGAGTGGGGCCTTGCGATCGAGGCCCCCACACCCGAGCAGCTCGACGAGCGTACGGAGATCCTGCTCGAGCGAATCGCACGCGTACCGCTCAACCAGCTGCGCATGATGAAGCTGCTCGTCAATCAGTCTCTGTACGCCCAAGGCCTGCACACAACGCAGGCGCTCGGCACGCTGCTCGACGGCGTCGCGCGCCACACCCCCGAGGGTTATTCCTTCCAGCAACGCGCGATGGAGGCCGGCTTCCGCGAGGCTGTTCGTGAACGCGACGAGCCGTTTGGAGACCACGGCGGATCGACGTTCAAGGGGTAATTCACCTTCCAAGAGTTCGAGTCGATCGTACTATTGTTTTCTGTGAAAATCCCCGCAAATCTGCGCTAAGCTACGGGGCTCAGGCTAGTTGCAGGGGCCATGGAAACGATCTGGGATGCGAATCGCGGTGGCTGGGCACACGTCGGCGAGCGAACGACCCGCAGAGGTTTCTGAGGGCAGGGATTGGCGGGTTTCACCTGAGACTGGCGTAGGCTGATGGACCGGACTGCCCAGGGTGTGCTCGATATCGCCCGCAGCTTGCTCGGCGAGCTCGACGTGGAGGTAGTGCTCAACCGCGTGCTCGAGTCCGCTCGTGAGTTGACGGGCGCCCGTTATGCGGCACTCGGCGTGCTCGGCGATTCGCGCACGGAATTGGAGCGCTTCCTCACGGTCGGCATCGACGAGGCAGAGCACGAGGCCATCGGAAGCCTCCCGCGCGGACGCGGGGTGCTGGGCGAGCTGATCGTCCATCCCCATGCGCTGCGGCTCACCGACATCTCAGAACACCCCCGCTCCTACGGCTTCCCGCACGGGCACCCCCCAATGAAGAGCTTCCTCGGCGTTCCGATCCTGATTGGTGGCACTCCCTTCGGCAACCTCTACCTCACGGAGAAGTCCGACGGCGAGCAGTTCACCGACGGGGACGAGGAGGCCGTGACGATGCTCTCCGAGCTCGCCGGCTACGCAATCGACCACGCGCGTCGCTACACCGGCACCCTCGAGCACCGCGACGAGCTGCAACGGACCGTGGCCGCTCTCAACGCCACCACTCAGATCGCCCGGGCTGTGGGGGCGGAGACGGATCTCGATGTGATCCTCGAGCTCGTCGCAAAGCGCGGGCGGGCGCTCGTTGACGCGCGACTGCTCGTGATCGAGTTGGTGCAGCGCGGCCGGCTGGTCGTGTCCGCCGGCGCCGGAGAGCTTCCACCTGAATTGCTCAGCCGGCAGATGCCGGTGGGCGACTCTGGCGCAAGCGCCGCGCTGCGCACCCGCCGGGCACAGCGCCTGCATGAACCGCTCACCCGGGCCCGCTTCGACGAACATGGCCTCGGTACTCTCGGAGTGCAGGCGGAGGGCGGCTTGATCGTGCCACTGGTCTTCCAGAACCACTCATATGGCGTGCTCGTGGCAATCGACCGCCTCCACGACGGACCGGAGTTCACAACCGATGATGAGCGCTTGCTGGAGGCGTTCGCCGCGAGTGCCGCCACCGCCGTCGCCACGGCTCAATCTGTGGCCTCCGAGCGCCAGCGCCAGCGTCTCGCCGCAGCCGAGGCCGAACGTCAGCGCTGGGCGCGTGAGCTTCACGACGACACGCTCCAGAGCCTCAGTGCATTGCGGGTGGGCCTCTCCACGGCCAAGCGCTCAGGCAAGCCTGAGACGCTCGAGCTGGCGGTGACCAACGCGATCGAGCACCTCGAGGAAGGCATCACGAACCTGCGTGCCCTCATCACCGACCTGCGTCCCGCATCGCTTGACGAACTGGGCGCCGCGGCGGCGATCCAGGCGCTCGGCGAACGCGCCGAGCGCTACGGCATGGAGGTGGACGTGAGCATCGAGCTCGCCTACGAGCAGGGCCGTAAGCAGGAGCGTCACCTCCCGGAGGTGGAGACCGCGATGTACCGGATCGCGCAGGAGGCGCTCACCAACGCCGCCAAGCACGGCAACGCCCAACGCGCAGTGATAGAGGTGCACGAGGACGACACACACGTCTGTGTGAGCGTCCGTGACGACGGCTCGGGCTTCGACCCCTCCGAGCACTCCGACGGCTTCGGCCTACTCGGGATGCACGAGCGCGTCCACCTACTCGACGGCACGCTCAACATCGAGTCGGCGCCCGGCAGCGGTACGAAGATCGAGGCGCGCTTTCCGATCCAGCGCCTGCCGGACATTCAGACGGGATCGCTGTCGGCAGTCAATCCGCGGTAGCCCACCGGTCGCTGTACCCGCGTAGCTCAGCCGAAGAAGACTTCGGCGGTCTCGAAGAGACGCGGGTCGAGCAGCTTCGGCTCCCCCAGCGCCTCGGCGAGGCCCACCTCCACGATGTCGGGGCCGCTCAATGCCACCATCCGCCCGAAGCGCCCACTGATCGCCGCGTCCATCGCTGACACCCCGAAGCGCGTGGCGAGCACGCGGTCGTACGCCGTGGGGGTCCCCCCGCGTTGCACATGTCCCAGAATCGTCGCACGCGTCTCATAGCCGGTGGCTGACTCCAGCTCGTGGGCCAGCTCCACGCCGATGCCCCCCAGCCGCACGTGCCCGAACTCATCGGCTGCATGCTGGTCGGCGAGCGTCATCGCGCCACCCTCACGGGGAATGGCGCCCTCGGAGACCACCACGATCGAGAACGTGATCCCCGCCGCGTGGCGGCGGCGGATGCGGGCACACAACTCCTCCACGTCGAAGGGGCGCTCGGGAACGAGGATCGCGTCAGCACCACCGGCGATGCCGGCGTAGGTGGCGATCCAACCCGCGTGGCGACCCATCACCTCGACCACCATCACCCGGTTGTGTGACTCCGCGGTGGTGTGCAACCTGTCGATCGCGTCGGTGGCGATTTGCACGGCGGTGTGGAAGCCGAAGGTGACGTCGGTGCCGCCGATGTCATTGTCGATCGTCTTCGGCACCCCCACGATCGGCAGACCAACCTCTGCCAGGCGCAACGCCACGCCGAGCGTGTCCTCGCCGCCGATCGGGATCAGAACATCCAAGCGCTCGCGCTCGAACGTCTCCCGCACCCGCTCCATCCCGCCCGCGCGTCCGTCAAGCGGGTTGGTGCGAGACGTGCCGAGGATCGTCCCGCCGCGCGGCAGTATCCCAGCGGTGCTCGCCCGTGTGAGCCCCACGCGATCGCCTTCCAACACCCCCGCCCAGCCGTAGCGAAAGCCGACGAACTCGTGCTCGCCAGACTGCTCCCCGCGACGCACGATCGCGCGAATGACCGCGTTGAGCCCCGGGCAGTCGCCCCCGCCTGTGAGCATCCCCACACGCACTACGAATCAATGCTCTCCAGATGGAAGGGCAAGGGGACGGAAGCCGTTGACATGAGGCGAGCTTATGAGATAGGGGCGATTAGTGATCGGAGATTTACGCAATAAGCGGAGACTCAGGGATTTGCCGCGGCAAATACGTGACTTTGCCCGCTGGGCAGAAAACACTTACACACTTAGCGTTAGATGATGATCTCCTTTCTGCGCCTTGCGCCCGTGCCTGACCCGGAGCCGGAGGCGGGGGCGGCCGGGACAATCAGCATCGTGCTCGCCGACGATCACGCGGCGATGCGCCAGAGCCTGCGGATGTTGCTCGACGGCGAATCCGATCTCGTCGTGCTCGCCGAAACCGACAGCTTGCAGTCCATCGTCGGCCACATCCACACGCACCACCCCGACGTGCTTGTGCTCGACCTCGGAATGCCCAACCACGGTTCGGGCATCGAGGCATTGACCCGTTTGAGTCGCGAGGCCAGGGGTACGAACATCGTGGTGCTCACGATGAACGACGACCCTGCATTCGCCCGGCGGGTGCTCGACAACGGAGCGATCGGGCTCGTGCTGAAGGAGCGGGCCGACTCCGACCTGCCCGAGGCGGTGCGCAACGCTTCGCGGGGCAGGCGCTACGTCAGCCCGCTGCTGGCCGCGAAGCTCGCCGGCAAGCCCGCGGTCGATGGCGACAACCTGACCCCACGGGAGCGCGAGGTGCTGCGATTGATCGCACTAGGGCACACGAGCGTGGAGATCGCCGGCAAGCTGGGGCTCTCCCCACGTACGATCGAGACCCACCGCGCTCGCATCCACCGCAAGCTGGGGCTCGATACGCGCGCGGAACTGGTGCACTACGCCCTTCAACACGATCTGCTGCGTTTGTGAGCAAAGCGATGGAGGGAGATCTGCGAAGCGTGCGCCGTTCGTCTCCGTCCAATCTCCGGCTAGGGCTGGCGAGCGTAGACGCAGCGGCAACGCGACCGGGTCGCAAGGCGATGGAGTTCTTCCGCTGCCAGGGTTGCGGAGAGGTAATAGGCGTGTACGAGCCGCTTGTCGCATACGACGGGAGCGACGCGCGCACGACATCCCGCGCCGCCGAGCCGGACTTGAGAGCGAGCACCGCGGCCTACTACCACCGCGATTGCTACGCCACCTCCGAGCAGCCCGAGCGCCGCACGGCCTACGGCGGCTGAGCATGCGCGTTTCAATCCCCTGAGAGCAGCTTCGCGGCGCGCTTCAAGCGGGGACCGATCTCCTTGACGAGTCGGTTGACTGTGTACACGGATGAGGGAACGGTCACGTCGATGGCGAGCGGGTGCTCGCTGCGCGGACGGGGGACCAGCACCGCAATCGAGCGCGACCCCTCACGGAGCTCTTCGTCGCTCACCACCACCCCCCGCGGACTGACGCGATCGAGCTCGCTTGCGAACTTCCTGCGATCAACGATGGTGTGGGGGGTGTACCGCTCGAGCTTCATACCCGCGAGCAGTTCCCGTTGCTCAGCGTCTGAGAGGCTCGCAAGCAGCACCTTGCCGAGCGCTGTGCAGTAGACGGGCACGCTTGCGCCCACGCCCAGCCCCGCATCGATCGCGTACTGACCGGGACGGTGGCCGAGCAGGCGATGGACGTAGATCACTCGCGCCCGGTCGAGCACACCCATGCTGACCGTGTGACCTGTGTCGTCGCGCAGATCCTCCAGCACTGTGCTGGCGGGCACCTGATTGCGTAGCTCTCCCACCGCCACTCCTCCGGCATCCGCCGCATGCCTGGCGAGCCGGTACTTGCGTTTGGAGTCCTGCTCCAGGAAGCCGAGCTCCACAAGCGTGATCGCATAACGATGCGTAGTGGAGCGGCTGATGCCGACGATGTCGGCAAGTTCCGCGATTCCGAGCTCCTGGCGCTCGCTCGAGTAACACTCCAGGATCGCGACGCCGTATTCCAGCGAGCGTGACAGACGCGGATCCGGCTGCGCCAGGATACGCGTCTGGGACTGGCCGTCACTGGGATCCCTCTTGCCGTTCTCGACATGGCCGGCTCTTCGCGAACGTTTGCTCCCGCTCTCCTTGTACATCCCGATCACACCTCGTTGGTCCAGCCGCGTAGCCATGTTGGTTTCCATGTACCCGCTAAGGCACGTTCAGACAAGCGAATGCCACTAATTTTTTGAAGAGTACAATCGTCTGTTGTCGAAAACACTACACGACAGTGCGGTCGTATCCCTGCACGTGGCGCTTTGGGGCGGCGTCAGGGGCGTTGGGAGACGCGGCGAACGATCGCCGAGACAAACTCGGCGAAGCTCATTCCGGCGGCCTCGGCGGCGGCGGTGGTGATGCCGGTCTCAGTCAGCCCTGGGATGGTGTTGATCTCGAGCACCTGCGGCTCATCGTGCTCATCGAGAATGATGTCGACGCGAGCGAAGTCGCGACACCCCATCAGTGTGTAGCTCTGGAGCGCCACCCCCTCCACGCGTGCGCGCACGGCGTCGGGAAGCTCGGCGGGGACTTCCATGCGGAGCTGGCCGATGGTGTAGTGGACTTCATAGCTGTAGAAGCTCTCCGGCGTGAACAACTCGACCACGGGAAGCGCGCGCGGACCCTCCGGCGAGTCCATGACGGTGACCGCCAACTCCCGTCCCACGATGCGCTTCTCGACCAGCACACGATCCCCGTAGCCAAAAGCGCCGAGGATCGCGCTGGGAAGCTGCTCGGGTGTGGAGACGAACTTGATGCCGATGGCAGATCCCTGCGCTACCGGCTTCACCACGACTGGAAGACCCAGCTCGTCGAGCAAGCGGGGGAAGGTGCGGGCGCCGCCCAACTCGCGGAAAGCGGTCTCGTTGAAGCTGTGGAACGCGGGCGTGGGGATCGAGTGGAGGCGGAGCATCCGCTTGAACAGCATCTTGTCCATGCAGAGCGCGCTTGCGAGCGCGTCCGATCCCGTGTAGGGAATGGAGAGCGTCTCGAGCAGATCCTGCAGCGTGCCGTCCTCTCCCCCGCGGCCGTGCATCGCGACAAACACGAAGCGGGGATTCTCCGCGAGCACCCGCTCGATGAAGTCGCCGTCGGCGTCGAGTGCGTGCACCTCGTAGCCGAGCTCTCGCAGCGCGCGCTCCACACGGCGACCGGAGCGCAGGGAGATCTCGCGCTCCAGCGATCGCCCCCCATCGCGACGATGGCAGGAGCTTGGGTCATGTGCTCTCTCCGGTGTGACTCGCGCGCGCGCACGCGGAGTAAGCCCTACTCCGCGTGCGCGCGCGAGTCACCCATTTTGGGACAACCACCACCACTGCCCCAGGACTCACGCCTTGTCTCCCGTCTTTGCCCCTGAGGCGCGCTGCGAGAGCAGGTTGGTGGAGAACACCGTGGTGGTGCGGAGCTTCTCACGGTGATCGTCGAGCGCGAGGTCGATCAGCTCGTCCATCAGGTCGGCGAACGGGACACCCGCGGGCTCCCACAGGTAGAAGGAGAAGGACCCGGGGATGGTGTTGAGCTCGTTGACGTACACCCGTTCGCCGGCGTCGATGAGAAAGTCGACGCGAGTGACCCCCGCGCAGCCGAACGCCGTGAAGGCGTTTGCGGCGAGCTCCTTCACCTCGTCGGTGAGCGCGTCGGAGAGCGGCGCGGGGATCAACCGCTGGGCGCCCTTCATACCCTCGTTCTTGGCCCCCGCCATGTACTTGTCCTCAAAGGAGAGAAAGCTGTCGGCGGCGACCGCCTGCTCGCAGAGCGAGGCACGCGGCGAGACGCCGGGACGGCCGATCACGGAGCAGTTGACCTCGACGCCGCCCTCCACGGCGGGTTCCACAAGACACACGCGGTCGAGCTCGAACACGAGCTCCAGCGCGTCCGACAGCTCGGCGTCGCTCGCGCAACGGCTCACCCCCACACTCGAGCCGAGCGAGGCCGGCTTCACGTACACGGGGAGGTCGAAGGCGGCTCCCGCGCGTGCGAGCGCCCCGCTTCTGTCGCCTTCCCATTCCGCGCGGCGCAGGGCGAGATGGTCGAGTGCCGGCAACCCAGCCTGGGCGAGGATCGCCTTGGTGGTGACCTTGTCCATCGCCGCAGCCGCGGCTCCCACAGGGGGGCCGACATAGGGCAGCCGCGCCAGCTCCAAGGCGCCCTGGAGACAGCCATCCTCGCCCTGGGTGCCGTGTGTGGCGAGCACCACCACATCGAGCTCGACCGGCTCGGCACCACGGCGGCCACGCAACAGCGAGGACCCGCCGCTCGACGCCCTTACCAGGCGGCCGTTGTGCAGGTCGAAATTGACCTCCTCGGCGTCGGGATCACCTCCGTCCTGCTGGTAGGTGGACAGCTCGCGCAGAGCGTCGCCGGTGTACCAGCGCCCGCTGCGGGCGATGTAGATGGGGATGGGGGCGTGCTGCTCCTCGAGCGCGCTCAAGGCCTGCAGTCCGGTGAGGATGGAGACATCGTGCTCGACGGAGCGCCCGCCGAACGCGACCCCGATACGCAATCCGCTTGGTGGCATCTGTGGCGTAGCCTATTAGCGGGACCCCCCGCACCCCCCGCACCCCCATTGGGGGTCCGGATAGTAGAGGGGCCGAGTAAGACATCCGGGGCCTCAGGCGCTCGCGCCGCCGTTGGCCTCCGCGTAGGTGTCGGGGAGGTCGTTCTCGAACAGGACGACGTCGCCCGCGCGTGTGAGCCGGCCGAGCAGGGCGGTGGCCTCGCCTATGTCTTGCACCACATGGACGCTCGAGGGGTCCATACCGGCGTGGGCGAGCCCTTCGCGGATGGGGGCGGTGCGGGTGGGACCGACGAGGATCGCCACATCGCAGACCTCCCCCGCGTGCTCGCCGAAGCGGCGGTTCAGCTCGGCCTCGAGCTCACCCAGCTCGACCATCCCCGGGGTGACGAGCAGGCGGCGAGAGGCGGGGTGGTCGCGCAGCACCTCGAGCGCCGCGGCGGCGCCGTCGGGGTTGGAGTTGTAGGCGTCGTCGATCACCACGATCGAGGCACGACGGTTGTGGATCGGTTGCAGGCGGTGGGGAGGCGCCTCCACCTGCCCGAGCCCCACAGCGATGCGCTCCGGGGAGATGCCGAGCACATGCCCCACGGCGGCGGCGGCAAGCAGGTTCGAGACGTTGTGGCGTCCCAGCAACCCGGCCGAGATGGGGATCGACGGGCTGTGGGGGCCGTCGAGGTGGAGCTGGAACGTCGTGCGACCGCCGGAGAGGCGAATGTCGCGGGCGAGCACCTGGGCTGAGTCGCTCTCGATCCCGAACAACGTCACCGGGACATGTGCGCGCTGGGCAAGCTCGACGCAACGGGGGTCGTCGGCGTTGGTGACGAAACACCCGTCGGGGGGAAGCGCGTCGAGCAGCTCTCCCTTGGCGGCCACGATCGCCTCGATCGAGCCCAATCGCTCCAGGTGCATGGGACCGATCGCGGTGATCACCCCCACGGTGGGGTGCACCAGCTCGCACAGCTCGGTTATGTCCCCGCGACGGAACATCCCCATCTCCACCACAAACGCACGGTGGCGCGCCTGAAGGTGCTCGTTGATCGTGCGAATCACCCCGAGGAAGCTGTTGTAGCTCTCGGGGGTCACCAGCGTGGGGCGGTCGGCTTCCAGCACCCTCCCAATACAGAACTTCGTTGTCGTCTTGCCATAGCTCCCGGTGATCCCCACCACGAGCGGATCCCACTCTCTGAGCGAACGCCGCGCACGTTGCACGTAACGACGGTTGATCGTGTTCTGGAGAGGCTTGAGGAGGGTATTTGCCGTTACCAGCGTCCAGGGGGATCCCGCCAGCAGAAACACACCAACCGCCAACACCGCGGCCAGGACCACCGTCGTCAGACCGGCGAGGGCGACGGCGATCGCCGCCAGCACGAGCAACACCGGGGGCGCGAGCGCAAGCGCAAGCAGCCGCTTGGCGCGGCCGGTGAGCACGAGCGGCTTGACCGCCTCGCGCCTCCAGTCGGCGACGCCGAGCGCCGCTAGGGGGGTGGCTAGCAAGAGCAGCACCCCGCACAGCCAGCCCGATATCGATGCCCGCGCGAGGACGGCCGCTGTGAACAGCAGGGCTACGGCGACGAGCTCGCGAATGTGGAGGAGCTCGGAGCGGCGGCGCAACCACAGCATCAGCCGCGCCGGCTCGTAGTGCTCTAGCTGGAAGAGGTGCAGCAACCGATGCTGGCGGCCGGCGAGGCGGACGGCCAGCGCGGTGAGCGCGACAACCGTCGCGATACCCTCAAACGCCTTCACGATGAGCTCGCCGGGGCGACGAAGTGGGACACGATCCGCCCGAAGCGGGTGGGTTGGTCGATGTAGCTGAAGTGACCGGCGCCCTCGAGCACCACCAGACCCGCGTCGGGGATGAGGCGCTCCATGAGGCGCGCATCCGAGAGCGGGGTATCGGTGTCCTCCGATCCCCACACGAGCAACGTGGGGATGGAGATCGAGGGCATGAAGGAGCGCAGATCTGTGTTCACGAGCTTCACGAGCGTTGGCCGCAAGGGGCCGGCGGCGGCGTAGTCGGCGGACGCCGCCCTCCCGACGAGCAGCTTGCGCAAACGCTCGCCGGGCGCCCCGAGGAAGCGGGCAGCGTACTTGCCCACCTTCGCCATCCCCACCCTTCGGTACCAGCGCAGCGTGCGCTTCGGGCGAATGCCAGCGGAGTCGACCAACACCAGTCGCGACGCGCGCGACGGTTCGGTGGCGGCCATGCGGATCGCGATGCGCCCCCCGTTTGAGTGACCTACAACCGTCGGGTTGTCGAGGGAGAGCGTATCCATGAACGCGGCCACGAACTCCTGATACTGCTCCACCCCCCACGGCTCGGGCGGCAGCTCGGTTTGGCCGAAGCCAGGGAGATCGAGCGCGTAGACGGTCGCCACGGGCGAGAGGCCCGTGAGGATCGGGTGGACCGCCTCGATCGAGGCCCCCCACCCGTGCAGCACGAGCACCGCGGGACCCGACCCCCGGACCACATACCGGGTGCGCAGGCCCAGCACGTCGAGGAACTGGGCGTCACAGATCGACACGAGGTAACCGTATTGGGTGAGCCTCGTGAACCATCTTTCGTATGCTATTCTTCATAAACTTGATCGAGAATCTAGGAATTATCAAATGAACATCGACGCCCATCAACACGTCTGGACACCACCGCTCGTGGAGGCGCTCTCGAGACGGCGCGAGTATCCGTTCATTCGACGCGAAAACGGCCTCACGGTGCTCTTCCTTGCCGGCGAGCGTCCATATGTGGTGGACCTCGACGGCGAAGCCCCCGCTCAGCGTGCCGAGCTCCTCGCGAGCGACGGAATCGACCGCGCGCTCGTGTGCCTCTCAAGCCCGCTCGGTATCGAGAGCCTTCCACGTGTGCAGGCGGTGGAGCTGATCGACGCCTACCACGACGGCGCGCTTGCCCTCGGGGATCCGTTCGGCGTTTGGGGCGCCCTCGCGCTGGACGGACTGGACCCGGATGACGTCGACCGAGCACTCGCTCGCGGGTGTCTGGGTATCTCGCTTCCGGCAGGAGCGCTGGGGAGCATCGAACTGCTTTCGCGCGTCGCTCCCGTGCTCTCGCGTCTGCAGAGCAGAGACGTGTCGCTCCTGGTCCACCCCGGACCAGGAGCTCTACTACCAGGCCGGGAGGCGTCTCTCGGCGACCCGTTGTGGTGGCCGGCGCTCACACGTTACGTGACGGAGATGCAAGCCGCATGGTTCGTGTGGGTCGCTGCCGCGCGCCGTCTCTACCCCGGGCTGCGTGTGATCTTCTCGATGCTTGCCGGCCTAGCGCCGCTGCACGCCGAGCGACTGTTGTCGCGAGGCGGCCCGGAGATCGATGGGAGCGATCGACTGACCTTCTACGACACGTCCTCCTACGGTCCCCGTGCGATACGCACGATGGAACAGGCGGTAGGCAAAGGACAACTCGTTTACGGCTCCGACCGACCCGTCCTGGACCCGTCTCCCGGAAACGTCCGGAGCAGCGCCGCCTCACTTGCCGACAGCACCAGGCGCGCCTGTGCGCGCAGCCCCCGGCATGAGCCACGCGAGTCGCCACGGAGAACGTCGCGCGCCAGGCGAGTGGTGGTGCTCGGGGGAGCAGGCCGATGATCGCCGACCTTTCGCGAGTGCCACGACGAAAGGGACACAACCTGTGTGGGGAGGAGCTCGAGCGATTCGTCGACGAGCTCGCGGTTCGCCCCGAACTGTGGATTGGGTTCGTCAAGCACGACCGGACCCAACGCATCTACGAGGAGCTGTTCAGTGACGATCACCTCACCGCGTGGCTGATCTGCTGGATGGAGGACCATGACACGGGCTTCCATGACCACGACATCTCGTGTGGGCGGTGGCGGTGGTGAGCGGGCGCGTACGCGAGGAGCGCATCGCACTCGACGGCTCACTCACAAGTCAGGCGTTCCAGGCCGGCGAGAGCTTCCACTTCTCCGCAACCGACATACACCGGGTGCGCCACACCGGCGATGGACCGGCGGTGACGCTCCATGTGTACTCGCCGCCGTTGCTCAGCATGGGCGCGTACGTCGTGGGCGATGACGGGCGCCTGGAGCGCCAAACCATGTCATCCAGCGAGGAGTTGCGACCGCTGGAAACGACCGCCGAGGAGGTCGCGCGATGAGCCCCTGGCTTGCTCCTGGACGCGCGGTCCTTTTTTTTCAGACCGTGATTCGCACATAACTCATTCCAGCGCTCGACTTCATAGGCGGAGCCCTTGTAGTGGTAGAATTGCCCACTATGGCTTATGTCGTTCCCCGCGCCGGCGAGGCATGGGAGATCCGCGAATCGCACACCACCGCCTCAGGGCCACGTAGCCGCACGCTTGTCACGTTCAAAACGCTCACGCCGGAGGCGATCGCCCAGGCGCAGGAGCGCGCCGGACGACAACTCGAGGCAGGGGAGCTGCGCAGGGCAGCATGGCGCGCCGGCGCGCCCGTGGCTCCGCCCACCGGAGACCGAGCCGCCGGTGAGCTGCTCGCGGAGCTGGCCGCAGGTCGCAGGCCCCGCCCCGCGCTCTCACGCCTGCTGATCGAGTCACTCCAAGCAGAGCGAACGTCGCCTTCGAGCAACGCGCAAGCGGCGGCCGCGTGGATCGGCGCGCCGGCGCGAAAGCGTGGCGAGACCCTCCGCGACCTGCTGCTATTGGTCGACCATCTTCCGCGTCGCCGGCGGCGAGAGCAGCCGTCCTTCCCACGCATCGAATCTCAGGCGGCGTGAGGACCGCGCCGAGCCTCCCGGAGAAGGTGGTCGCGATCCACGAGCGGCTCACACGAGCGAAGACGGCCCACGCTTTTGGCGGGGCGCTCGCGCTGGCCTACTACGCCGAGCCACGAGCCACCATCGACATCGACCTCAACTTGTTCGTCTCGCCTTCCAGCTACGAGACCGTCGAGCGATACCTCGCGGAGCTGGGAGTGGGCGACGGGGCGGACCCGGCGGCCGTGGAGCGCGACGGTCAGTGTCGCTTGCGCTGGGAAGACACGCCGGTGGACCTCTTCTTCGCCTACGACGACCTCCACGACGCGATGCGCCGGGCGATCCGCAAGGAGCCCTTTGGCGACACGACTATCCCGATTCTCTCCCCGGAGCACCTGCTCGTGTGCAAGACAATCTTCAACCGCCCCAAGGACTGGCTTGACATCGAGCAGATGCTGATGTGCGTTGACGAGCTCGACAGTGAGGAGATACGCGGGTGGCTTGAGCGGATCTTGGGCTCGGCCGATCCCCGCAGCGAGCGGTTCGAGGGGATGCTGCGAAATGGCTGAGCAGGTCCCGGCGGTGTGCGATGCGCTCGACGCGATCGAGCGTCGCGATTGGGCGCGGCTTGAGCGATTGCTACATCCCGACATTCACTGGACG
The DNA here is from genome assembly GCA_963702905.1 of uncultured Solirubrobacterales bacterium. Lineage (GTDB taxonomy): Bacteria > Actinomycetota > Thermoleophilia > Solirubrobacterales > Solirubrobacteraceae > Palsa-744. The sequence continues at coordinate 1,316,131 of OY969769.1, read as the reverse complement.
ACCGCGGTGGAAGAGCAGCTGCACGGGGTTGGCGAGGTGATTGAGCAACTCGCCAATGACCCGCCACCGGCCCCGCCCGCCTACCACGAGCTCTGCGACGGCCTGATGTACCGCTGGATCGACTGCCCGGGGTGATGACTGCTGGCGTCTCTGGGGCCAGCCAGTTGGCCTATGGCTCTTGCGCCAGCCGGCTCGCGAGACTCGAACCCCGACCCACACGCGCCTACGTCAGGCTTCGCGGAGATCGACCTTGTCGGCGATGATCTTGAAGTCCTTGGTGTTGTAGGTCAGCAGTGGCACGCCATGAACGTTGGCTGTGGCGGCGATCGCGAGGTCCAGCGCTCGCCGCCGTGGCGCTCCACCTCGTTGCGCGACGAGGGCGTGCAGTCGTCCACACTCGCGCGCTGCCGCGGCGTCGAATGGCAGTGCGTCGAAATGGTCCTCGATGGTGCCAAGCCGGCGCATGCGCAGAGCGCGTGTTTCCTCATCACGGGCGATGAGTACACCGAAGTGAAGCTCGGTCAGCGAAACGACGCTGATGGCCGCATCGTCTTCTGGTCCTTTGTCGGCGGCTATGAGGACTGAAGTGTCGAGTAGGACAGCCACCCGAATCAGGTGGTGGCCCAGGGGTCTGTGAGCTGCCCGCCAAGCATCTCAAGATCCTGCTCGAGCGTGGGGTCCGGGGGCGTCGCCCACAGGTCGGCGAGCCCAGCGCTGGACACCCACCTTCGCGCACGCACAGGACCCAACTCGGCGACAGGCCGCCCAGACACGGTGATCGTGAACTGCTCACCACCCTCGGCTCGGCGCAGCACCTCACCGACATGGTTACGCAGCTCCTTCTGGGGAATAGTCGCCATTTTTCAGCATAGTAGCAGTAGTGCTACCACGCCTTTCCAGCGACTTGATGCCCGAACTCTCAGTTGGCTACCGTGCATGCGCCGCGTACAAGCGCCAGAAATGAGCACGGCCTCTCCTCGTTGAGAGCCGACGCGGGGACTCGAACCCCGGACCCCTTCATTACGAGTGGGCCTCTTGGAGTCTAGTTTGGCTTGGTTGAGCCAGGTCAGGTTGAGTTATGTGTCCCGGAATGACCTCATATTTGCTGGTTTGGGGACACGTTTCGGGACACGCCCTGACCGTAGCCGTGACCACGGTCGAGCCTGTCAGCCAGTCTGCGATCAGATCGGCTTGGCGCGCGTCCACGCCATTGCTCCCCAATCCAGCTACATCGTCTGCGAAGCCAACGACGAGATGTGTGTCGAGCGCTTCCGCGAGCCTGCGAAGCGTTTGCACGGTCGTGGGGTGTTGGCCACTCTCAATACGCGAGATCGCGGAGTGGCTAGTCCCCATGCGTTTTGCCAGTTCTGCCTGGCTTAGGCCCAGTTGGCTTCGACGGCGCATCACGATTCGAGCCAGCGCCTCATAGGGGGCCAGCCGTTCAAACTCGGCTCGATACTCAGGATCGCGTGCGCGCCTGCGCATGGACTCCCTATGGGGAGTTCCGATTGGAGAGGTTGCCTTCGCCTGCCTCGTCATAGGTCCCACGCTCGCTTAAAATCGGGGCTGTCTCGACTACTTTATCAAAATCGATAAGGACATGCGTCCTTTTCTCATGGGGCATCTTGGCCCATCGCACGCGGTGGCACGCGACGTTGAGCATCCATTCGTGCCTTGAAGTCGTCCCATCGAGCACGCGCTGTCTCGATGTCTGCCTGTGGAATCTTTCCGCTGTTCTTGCGCATCATGTGCAGCAGAACAAAGAGATTCCTCGACCGCCGATACAGAACCCGATAAAGCACAGGGCCATAGTGACAGCGCAACTCACGCAGCTCGCCGTCGACCTGTGAGCTTGCAGGGAAGGGCAACGGCGGCTCGTGCGGCTGCAAATCGTTCAGGCGGTCAATCGCAAGATCAACGGCCGCTAGATGCTTGGACGGCAAGGCGTCAATGAATTCCAGGACAGGTTGGCGGCCACGCCGATCTCGGTAGTAGACGGCCTGCACCCTAGTCCTCGACGATCGCCCGTATTTCGTCCAGCTTGCTTCTAGCGGTGGGCTCGCCGGCGCTGACAATCTCCCGCAACTTCTTGTCACCGCGCTCGCCTGGGCGAAGCACGGCCTCGATCACCGCCGCCATGTCTGTGCCAGCGCGGTAAACGCGGACCTCCTCCTGCTGAAAGCGCTTGAGGTCTTGCGGAAGGGCTGCCATACCTTCGTTTGCCAGCCATTCCGCCAACTTGATCTGGACATGTGGACCCAGCTTGCCAAATCGCCCATGCGCCCGTCGGATGTCCTCCATACTCACTGTGAGCAAGTCGCCGTGAGCCTCAACTTCCCGTCGAAGCGCAGCGCCGTCCTCATAAGTTCCCTGCTTATTTACTGTCATTTGTTTATAATATAGAAAAAATTGGTTTATTCATAATTCTTTCCCACGAATTATAGCGCATCTTGACTGGCGCCTACAGACCCATGCACCAAGGATCCCGTGAGTCCAAGACCGGCCCGCAAGGATCTGATCACGCAGTACGTTCAGGGCTTATTGCTCTGTGAGCCAGGTTTCGAGCATTGTCCTGGTGAAGCGGATGTGTCGTCCTACGCGTAGGCATGGGAGGCGGCCGGTGCGTACGGCGTCGTAGATCCAGCTTGGCTTCACGGCGAGCAGTTCGGCTGCCTGCTCGGGGCGTAGGAGCGGCCCGTCGAGGCGGCGTGGCCCGAGCTCGGGTTGCGTTAGCGGGATCATCGGTAGACCTCCGTTCGGTCGGTTGAGGGTGCTTGGCTGTCTGGTTCGGTGAGCAGCTCCGCGGCGAGCGTCGGTATGTCGTCCAGTGCGAGGACTCGTACGCGGTCGGCGGCGTTGGTGGCGGCGACCGCTCGCTTCAGGGCTCGTGCGGGTTGGCGTGTTGCGAGGTAGTAGACGCTTGTGATGTGTCGGGCTCGCGCCCACCCGCGACAGATCGCCGCGAGCCGCGACGCCGACTTGACCGACAGCTCCACCTCTATCGGGACTACACCGGTCCCTGGTAGCGCCAGTGCGAGGTCGGGACGGTGGAGCACGGGGCGGTCTGCGACCCTCCCGACGCTCGCGGAGGCGAACAGGTCCTTGCCGTCGTTCTCGATGAAGCGGATCTCCCGCTCCCCCACCACATCCCAGCCGGGTAGCGCCCTGTGCAGTTCGGCGGCTGTGTGCGCTACTTGCCAGGCGTGATCGAACCCACCCGCCCGTACCTTGAACACGGGGAGGCGCTCGAGGCGCTGCCAGCGCAACCCTTCCGTGGTCGCCGTGTAGATGCCTGGGCGGCCGTACAGGACCATTTGATGGTCCAACAGCCCGTCTCTCGTGAGTGTGTTCAGGCGGTGGTAGACCATGCTTCGGCCCATCCCGAACCTGCGCCCCACGTGCTCGGCGCCGGCGGCGCCTATGCGGCCTATCCACGCGACTATTTGTGCGTCCCTGTTTGTCTGCATGACTCGGACTCCTTGTCTGTAAAGAAACCCCTACAAACGACTAGTCCGACCAGCCACGCAAAACGGGACACCACACGATCCAAGACGATCAAACCCGTCCCGCCGGGAACGCTCCAAAGGAGTCCGATCACGACCCCTTGGTGCCGCAGTTCCGTCCCTCGACCACGATCACCGAACACCAGTGCGCCGGGACTGCCAGCCACGCCCGTTACGGCGTCACACGACAGGGGAACGACCATCGCTACCCACACGATCGCGCTCTCCAATTGACCCCGTCTCGTCCCTCGATCACGCGAGGGGTGGAACGTTTTGACCGACGTGGACCACCCACAAAGAAACCAATCCCGCAAAGCACCCACGGTCCGCGTCGGTCAAAACGTTCCGCACCGCCACAGACGAGCAGTTCTAATCCGCGAAGCGGATTCCAACACCATCACACAATCCGGGGAACAATCCACTGGGCGCGACCGCGGGGAAACCCAGACTTCGCCTAAACGGTCTCGATGGCGGCGGCCGCGCTATCCACACGGAACGCCTCGGCCACAAGCCATGCATCCTCCTGACGCGGCGCGTAGTGCAGGTAGCGCATTGTTGTCTGAATGTCGGCGTGGCCCATCCACTCCTGAACGCGCCGAATGTCGGCCTTAGCGATCATGCGTGTACCGAACGTGTGGCGTAGATCGTGGAAGCGCAAGTTGCGCAGCCCGGCGACCTTCAACGTATCCTTGTAGCGACGACGAAGCGCCGAGCCGTCGAGGAATCCGCCGGTCTCGCCTGGGAGCACCAAATCGTCCTCGGCTATGAACCACTCCCTCTCGGCGAGGCGAGCAAGCGCCTTTGCGACATCCGGTGCCAGTGGGACCGATCGGACCTTGCCCGACTTCGGGGCCGTAAGCGCTCCACCGGCATAGCTCGCGCGCACCCGCAGCACCGAACCCACAAAGTCCACGTCGCGCCAATGCAGCGCGATCAACTCGCCGAGTCGCAGACCCGTGAAGGCGGCTGTAAGAAAGATCGCGGAGTCCTGCTCGGAAGACGCGGCCCGTACGAGCGCCCACACCTCCTCGGGACTAAACACGTCGATGTCGCCGCTTCGTTGCAGTGGTGGCTTCTCGATGTCAGCCGCTGGGTTGGTCGGCAAGCCGTACACCTTCTTCGCTCTCTGAAAGATGCCATGGAGCAGCACGAGCGCCTTCCGGCGGGTGCTCGGCTTGCCAGACATCGCCGCGAGCCAAGCCTCGATCTGCTCGGGGGTTACGTCCTCGAGACGGACGGTCCCGAGCTCTGGAATGACCCGTGCGTCGATGATCCAGCGATACCCTTGCACCGTGGAAGGCTTGCGCATCCGGTCGTGCTCGATGTAGCGCAGATACTCGGCTGCCGCGTCGGCGACCGTCGCGCCGGTCCGCACCAATCCCGGCAACGTGCCTCGCCGCGCTTGATCGAACAAGTCTCGTAGCCAGTCCTCCGCCGTGCGCTTCGTGAAGTACCCCGCCGCCGGCCTACCGCGCTCCGACCAGGCCGGACCGATCTTGCGCTGCACCTGGCGACCATCGGGAAGCCTGTACTTGGCGTACCAAGTCGGACCGCGCTTACGCTCAACCCGAAAGACATGGCCACTGAGGGGATGAACTGGACCGCGATCGAGGCGCCTCGGAAGCGGCCGGGGCGCTGCCTGTCGAGCATCGGCAATCCTTGCCATGCCGACACACTACCACAATCTCGGGACATATTCGGGACATGTCTTACGTCCACGTAAGATTGCAAAGACGAAAAAGTGCGCATTTGCGGGGCTTTTTAGAGCCGACGCGGGGACTCGAACCCCGGACCCCTTCATTACGAGTGAAGTGCTCTACCAGCTGAGCTACGTCGGCGCGGACACTGGATGCTAGCGACGGCGTGGCTCAGGCGGCAGCGCTACCTTTGAGCTCTGCCAGCGCCTGCAGCAGTGACTCGCCGTGGCGTTCGCAGAAGGCGGGGCCTATGCCCTTCACCTCGATCAGCGCATCGACGCTCGTCGGGCGTACTCGCAGGATGCCTTCGAGTGTTGTGTTCGCTGCCACGGTGAATGCCGGCTTGCCTTCACTCCGGCTCAACCTCCACGCCTTGAGCTTTTCGAAGTCGCGCTCGTCCGCCGGGCTGAGCGCGTCTCCCTCGGCCGATACGGAACTGCGGGTGGGGCTTCCACCGCGAGACTTGCGTGTGCGCGACACGGTGCGCGCCGACGCCTCCACGAGCGCTCTGTCCGGCTCGCACGCGTCGCAACATCGAACGGTAGGTGCGCATGGCTCGTCGTCGCCGAAGTGGTCGAGGATCTGTCTCCTGCGGCACGTATCCCCGCTCGAAATGAACCGCTCGATCGAGCGATACGAATCCCATCCGCGATCCCTCGCCGCCTTGATCGCCTCGTACGCCTTGCGCGGGCTACCTTCCCCTGTCAGCCTCACCAGCAGCCCTTCCGGGCCACCTGGCTGCAGCTCCACCGCCCCCGCCCGCTCGGCGATCGACAGCAGCACTCGCTCACGCTCATCGAGCTCTCCGTGCCCGATCGCTGCTACCCCTTCCACGGCGCGTCCTCTCAACCTTGAGACGTACCCCTTCACGTCCTCCACACTCGTCTCGCGCTCCCTGATGAACCGGATCAAGCGCCCCAAATCCATTCTTGACGCGAGCAGCACCGCGCGTCCTGGGAGACCGTCGCGTCCTCCGCGGCCGGCCTCCTGGTAGTAGGCCTCGAGGCTCGTCGGCACCGCCCAGTGCACCACCGTGCGGACGTCCGCCTTGTCCACCCCCATCCCGAACGCGTTGGTCGCGACCACAACCTCCGCCCCACCGCTCATGAACGCCTCCTGGCTCTCTCGCCGCGCGTCCGGAGACATCCCCGCGTGGTAGCTCACCGCCTTCAGTCCCTGCTCGGCGAGCAGCGCCGTGACCTCCATGGTGTGCTTGCGCGTGCCGCAGTACACAATCGCCGGCCGCGCATCCTCGTTTGAGAGCGCATGCAGCAGCGTCCCACGCTTGCGCTCCACCGCCCCCTTCCCCTCGAGGCTCACCACGTCGAAGGTGAGATTGGGACGATCGAAGCCCGACCGCACCCCCAACCAGTCACGCAACCCCAACCGCACGGCGATCTCCTCCGCCACGCGTGGCGTCGCGGTGGCGGTGGCAGCCATCACCGCCGGCCTGCCGAGCGCCTCGATCGCGTCGTGCAACCGCAGGTAGTCGGGTCTGAAGTCGTGGCCCCACTCAGCCACACAGTGCGCCTCGTCCACCACGAACAACCCCACCTTGCGCTTCCCGAGCGTGTCTCGAAACGCTCGCGAGGCAAAGCGCTCGGGAGCCACCAACACGAGCGCCGCCTCCCCTGAGGAGATCAACCGCAGCGCCTGCTCGTTGTGGCCGTCGCCCATCCCCGACGCCAGCATCGCCGTGCTCACCCCCGCCTGCTCAAGGCGACGGCGCTGGTCCGCCATCAGCGCGATCAACGGGCTTACTACCACCACGAGCTCCTCTCCCGCGAGCGCCGGAAGCTGGTAGCAGAGCGACTTCCCCCCGCCTGTGGGCATCACCACGAGGCTGTCCCTCCCTTCGAGCGCCGCCTGCACGGCCTCGCGCTGGCCCGGCCTGAACGCCTGCAAACCGAAGCGCTCGAGCAACTGCTCGGGGGTCGCACGGCTCGTGGAGGTGCTCAAGTCTGACACCCCCGAGAAGCTACCCCTCGCTCCGGGCGGTACTCGGCGCGCAGGGTGACTCGCGCGCGTACGCGGAGTTGGCCTTTCTCCGCGCGCGCACGCGAGTCACCCACAAAAGAGCAAAACCATCCTCGCTTCCATCGGGCGCTGAGGGCGCCCCGACAGATCCTTCTAGCGCCTGCTCCACACCACCCGCGTGCCGGCCGACGGCACGAGCGTGATCGCGCGTCTGCGGTTCCACTCCCCCTTGCGCGTCCACCTCCCACCGCGCTGAGGCAGGCTGGGGCTCAGCTCGCCGAGCATCGTCTGCAGCATCAACTTCATCTCAAGCGTCGCAAACGACGCTCCGATGCAGCGACGAATGCCGCCCCCGAAGGGGATCCACGAGAACGTCTCGGGCGCTTTCTCCAGAAAACGCTCGGGCACGAACTCGCGCGGCGCCTCGTACACCTTCGGGTTGAGGTTGGTGAGATATATCGACGGCACCACGCGTGTCCCGCGCGGTAGCTCGAGTCCACCCACGTCGAGCGAATCCTGCAACACACGCACCACCATCGGCACCACCGGCCGCACGCGCAGCGTCTCTGAGATAACCGCCTGCATGTACTCGTCACCCTCGCCCGCGTCGATCTCGGCGACCAGACGCGCGAGCTTGTCGGGATGGCGCACCAGCCGCTCCACCGCCCATGCCACCGACGTGGCCGTGGTCTCGTGCCCGGCGAGCAGCAGCGTCACGAGCTCGTCGCGCAGCTCCTGGTCTGTCATCGCCTCGCCCTCCTCGTCGCGCGCGAGCATCAGCAGCGAGAGGATGTCGGTGCGCTCACCAAGATCCTCCTGCGCGCGACGGCGGGCGATCTCTTCGTAGATCACCACGTCGAGGTGGTCCAGCGCGCGGCCGAGCGACCCGGTGGGGCGCGCCTCGACGGGGCGTCGCAACGCGTGGATCAACAACGCCGGCGTCTGACTGGGCCTGAGCAACCCCCCGATCGCGTCGCGCAACGCCCCCATGCGGTCGGCCTCCACGCCGAACACCGCCTGCAAGATCACCTCGAGCGTGATCGTCCGGGTGCGCTCGCTCAGCTTCATCGGCTGCCGCAGGGGCCACTCCCCCATGCTGCGTCGCGTTGCCTCCACGATCACGTCGGTGTACTCGCGCATGCGCTCGCCGTGGAAGGGGGGAAGTAGGAGCTTGCGCTGGCGCATGTGCTCGGGGCCGGTGAGCGTGATCACCGAGCTCGGCCCCATCACCGGCGCGATGGGGGAGGCGCCCGCGGCCGAGGGCGCAACCTCCGGCGGCGCGGTGAATACCGCCTTCACCGCCTCGGGGTCAGCCAGCATCACGAGTTTGCGGCCACTGGGACCGAAGGTGAGCGTAAACGTGTCGCCGTACCGTCGCACACAGCGGTCGAGCACCCATGTCGGGGCCAGCGCCCACACGACAGTCAGCGCGAGCGACGGCAACCGCGGGCCTGGCGGGAGCTCCTCGGCAGGCGGTTCCACGAGGGGCTCGGCCGGCTTGGAGACCGGCTGCGTAACGGCGGTGGCCACGCCACAAGCCTACCGCCACCGAAAAACCGTTACCGCCTGCTCACACCCAAGGCCGCCACAACACGACTGTGAGCGCCATCTATCTGCTCGGTGGTCAGCGCGTCGGCGTGGCGTCCCAAATAGCGCGGCAACATCCGCGCGGGTATCACCCGCACACCGCGACGGCGGGCGAGCGGCTTGTCCACCCACGCCCGGCTGAATACGAGCAACGCCTCTACCCGCTCCCCGGTCACCCGTTCCAAAGTCTCACGCTCTTCCTGGGCCTGGCGCAGGATCGCGCCGTGGATCGCACGCACCCGCACTGGGCCGGGATGGCTCTTTGTCTCTACGGTGAACAAACCCCCCGGTCCGAGCGCGATGTGGTCGATGTTGCCGTGCCCAAAGCTCGCATCGTGGATCACACGCCACCCCTCCTCCCGTAGGCCCTCCAACAACCCTCCTACCTGCTCCTCGCCGATGGCCCCCCTGTCGTGGCGATCCACTAGCGGCAGCACATACCGCGACACCATGAACATCGTGACGAGCAGCGCCAGCTCGGAGCCGATGAACAGCGCGCTGTGTAGTCCGAACGCACGGCCGAACACCGTCGTGAGAACCGCCAGCACGCCGAGCGTCACAAGCGTGCGCATACGCAGCCTCAGGACCGTAGCGCGCGCGTGCTGGCCGGGCACGCGGGAGGCGGGATCGGCGCGCCTTGGGATCCGCACCATGTGGCTGTGCACGATCGACATCTAACTCACGCATCGGCCTGCGAAGACGACGATCTTTAGCCGGACAACCCTCAAGGCGCGAGCAGGTCACGCTCCATCAGTGCCGCCGCCCCAAGCCTTACCCTCCGCCAACCACGCTGGCCGACTGTTCGATGACGCGAGTGTTTGCACGGACGGTCGTGCGGAAAAGTGTGGAACGTGCGACCACGGTCCTAAAGCCGAACGGAGGCGGGGCCGAAGCCATGAGCAGTTCGCAAAGGCTTTTCATTATGTCTACATCGTTCAATCCCTCGCTACCCTCGGATATCACGCTGCTGCTGCGCGCTGACGCGGAGCACTGCTGGCTTCACCGCGAAGTGATCCCTGTGTTGCGTCAGGTCGAATCGCGCGAGCGACTCCCCGACGAGCAGGTGGGCGCGGCGCTCGCCTACCTGGAGGCGACCTGGAGCGAGGCGACCGTGAGGGCACATGAGACTGACGCCGCCGGCACCCACCTGACATCGAATGATCACGACTCCCTGTCTGGTTCGGCGGATCGCTATCACGCCGTCGTGCGGGCGCTGCGTGGAAGCGTGGCAGAGCGGGTCACACCGTTTGTCGAGCCCCCGCTTGGGACAGAGCGGGAGCTGGCCTCGGAAGCCTTGCGCGTAGAGGACACGCGTGGCGAAGAACGCCGGCAGAGCGCCGGCGGTTGTGCCCCGCGCGCGGCGTAAGCGCAGCGATCCCATAGGCTTTCGCGCCGTGCCCGACCCAAGCTCAACCGCACCCCCACGCTTCGACCTGCAGTCACACTCCACCCGCTCCGACGGAGCGCTCGAGCCCGCCGAGGTCGTGGCCGCCGCCGCGCGAGCGGGGGTGGAGTTGCTGGCGCTCACCGACCACGACACGCTCGCCGGTGTCCCAGAGGCGCTCCAGGCCGGCGCCGAGCACAACATCACAGTCGTCCCGGCGATAGAGATATCCGCGATCGACGGCGGCGGCGAGAGCGGCGCGGCGCGCGAACTACACATCCTTGGCTATCTCGTAGACCACACCGACCCCGAGTTCACGGCGACACTCGAGGCTTTTCTCGCCGACCGCGAGCAGCGCACCCTGCGTATGGCCCAGAGCCTGCGCGACCTCGGATTCGAGCTTGACGAGCAGACCATCTCTGCGCGTGTGAGCGCGGGCGAGCCGATCGGGCGTCCCCACCTGGCCGAAGCCGCGCTCTCTCACCCCTCAAACGCACAGCGTTTGCGCGAAGAGGACATCGATGACATCGGCTCGTTCATCAGGGGCTACCTGATCGAGGGACGCCCGGCTTTCGCGCTGCGCCTCACCCCGACGGTCGCCGAGGCGATCGACGCCATCCACGGCGCCGGCGGCGTGGCTATCTGGGCGCACCCCTTCTGGGACGTGTCCGACCCAGCCGAAGTACTCGCCATGATCGGCCGCTTCCGCACGCTCGGCATCGACGGGGTGGAGGCGTTCTACGTCACCCACACCCCCGAGCAGACAGAGCTGCTCGCCAATCGCTGCGCGGAGCTTGAGATGCTCAGCACCGGCTCCGCCGACTTCCACGGCCCCGACAATCGCCTCTTCTCACGCTTCATGGCGTTTGACACCCACGGTCTCACCCCCAACCTCGGGCCTATCGCCAAACCCTAGAGAAGCTCGCCGAGACGGTAGAAGAGCGCTTCGAGCGCCAACTCCTCGGAGACGTTCAGCCCCAGCCGCAACCTCGTGTCACGCACGAGCTCGACGCCGGTCAGCAGGACATCGGGGTCGCGGCCACCAGCCTCCGAGTTGAGCTCGGCGAGGCGGTCACCCGCGAGCACCACCTCGGGAGCACCCACCGCCACGCACCACGCGTCCCGCAACCACAACTCCACGAGGCGCAAGCCGAGGTCGAGCGTCTCTGTGCGCGCGCGACGCTCCCCCCGGCGCACGATGTCCGCCCCTTCGCGCTCGTGCTTGCGCCGCTCCTTGCTCGGCAACATCTCCGCCTGCTCGCGCAAACGGCAGGTCGCCGCCTCCCCCGCATCGCTCCCCGCGATCTTCGCCGCCTCGAGCAACGCCTCCCACGGCCGCTCCCCCGCAGGCTCACCGCAAGCCACGCGCACGAAACGCTCCGCCGATTCCCGCAGCGCGGCGCCCCCCTCGCTCGCCAATCTCTCGGCAAGACCCCCGTCCCCGGCCGCAAGCCGTGCGCATGCTCTCGCGCGCGTGGGATCCATCGTCGCGTCTACGGCAAGCAGTCGCTGCTCCACCACCTCGCTCGCGAGCGGGTCGAAGCGCACGTGCTGGCAGCGCGAGGCGATCGTCGGCAGCACATCCTCGCTGTGCTCTGCCAGCAAGATCAAGTGCGCGAACTCAGGCGGCTCCTCCAGCGTCTTCAGGAGACGGTTCGCCGCCTGGTCGTTCATTGTTCCCGCCGCCTCGATCACGAATACCCTGCGCTTCGATTCGAAGGGGGTGTGCGCGACCGCCCCCACTACCGCCTCGTCGATATCGCCAACGAGCACTTCGCTGGCCCCGCTGGGCGTCACCCAGGTGAGATCGGGATGGGCGTCGCGCCCCACTCGCTCCTCCACTCCCTCCGGGTCACGCGCCCCATCGGCGAGCAATGCCGCCGCGAACGCCCTCGCCACGCTCCGCTTCCCCGTCCCCGCCGGGCCGTGGAATAGATACGCGTGCGATGGGACCCCGTTTGGGGGCAGCGCCGGCAACAGCAGCGCACGTGCGTGCGGGTGCTGGTCGATGCCCCCAAGCACTCCCTCTGCGGCTGGAGTCTGTGTCGAGGCGGGGGGCACTCCCCCATCGTAGGTCCACATGCTCCGGAAGGCTCTGGCGGGCGGGATGTCATGTGTCCGCAAAGGGTGACTCGCCGCGCGTGAATAAGCGCTTCCGCCCACCGAGGTACCGTGCGTCGGTGTCCACAGGCAAGCTCATCACGATTGAGGGGCTCGACGGCGCCGGTAAGTCGACGCTCGCCGCGGCGCTTTCGGCGGCGCTCGCCGCTCGGAGTGTGCCGGTGGAGCTGCTGCGCGAGCCAGGCGGCACACAGCTCTCAGAGAGGGTCAGAGAGATCGTGAAGGACCCCTCCGTGCGCATTGGGGGGCGCGCCGAGGCGCTGCTGTATGCCGCTGCCCGCGCCCAGCTCGTTGAGGAGCTCATCACGCCGCTGCTTGCCGCTGGGACGTGGGTGCTACTCGACCGCTATGTCCACTCCTCGCTCGCCTACCAGGGCGCCGGCAGGGATCTCGGGGTCGAGGCGGTGAGATCCCTCAATGCGTTTGCAATCGGCCGGCTCGCCCCCGACCGCACGCTCCTGCTCCGCATCACTCGTGCGGGAGCCCTCGCACGTCTGCACGAGCGAGGCACACCCCCCGACCGCCTCGAAGGCGAGGGGGAGCGCTTCTTCACTGCGGTATCCGCCGCCTACGAGCAGCTCGCGCTCTCTGAGACCGAGCGGATACGCACGATCGACGCCGAGCAGCCCCCCGGGCGGGTGCTCGAGCTGGCGCTCGCCTCTATCGGAGATCTTCTCCCCCCAAGCGATTAGCATGGGTGCGGGGATGACGAGCTTCCACGCCCATAACTCCCGTCGCGCGCTCGCGGGCGTGTGCACGATGATCGCCCTCGCTGTTACATCCCCGGCGGGAGCAACCGCGGCCGGCACAACGAGTCAGCGGACGATCGCGGGAATCCCAATACCCGCATCGGTACACGTGGCGGGCAGCACGACTACGTCCACCACCCCCACCGCCACCACGGCGACTCCGGCAAGTGGCGCCCAACCGGGGACTGTCGCCCCCAGCGCGACACCCTCCGCGACGACACCCGCCACGAGCGTCCCCACAACGGCGGCGCCCCCGGTAGCCACCACGCCCACCACCACCGCTCCCGCCACGACGAATCCCATAACCACAACACCCACCACTTCCACGCCTGGCGCCCCCACGATCGTAGGCGTCGCACGCAAGACGACCTCCCCAAGCACCCACCTCTCCACCGGGGCGCTCGCGCTGGCGATACTCGGCGCCCTGCTCGCGCTCGGCTGTGCCGTGTGGGTGCTGGGCCGCTGGCTGGCCCTGGAGCCCCGCTGGACGGTCTCGATGATGCACTCGCTGCGCGAAGCCACCTACCACGCGTCGGCCACCTGGGCCGAGTTCTCCGACTGGGCCAAGTTGGGTCGCTGAGTCCCGGATTACGCGAAAAGCCCTCTAAAATTGATGGTTTGAGGGGTCCGTCCGACGTGCGCGAGACGATTCTCGGCCCAAGTGAACAGAGTCGAGTGGGCGTCGCAACAATGCCGCCGCAGAGGAGATGAGGCCGATGGATTCAACCCCGCACCCCACGATCGCAGAGGACACCACGGCCGGCGCCGCGCTGACCGTCGAGCGCCTGTTCACCTCGCCTGACACCCACCCCTTCGACACGGTCGAGTGGGAGCTGCGCGACGCCCGCATCGGCCACGGCGATCGCGTTGCCTTCGAGCAAGCCGACGTCGAGTTTCCCAAGAGCTGGAGCCAAAACGCGACGAACATCGTCGCCCAAAAGTACTTCCGTGGCCAGATCGGCCACCCCGCGCGCGAGCGCTCGGTCAAGCAGATGATCTCCCGTGTTTCCTCCACCATCGCCGGATGGGGGCGCGAGCGTGGCTACTTCGCCTCCGAGAAGGACGCCGCCGCGTTCGAGTCCGAGCTCACCCACATCTTGCTCCACCAGATGGCGGCGTTCAACTCGCCCGTGTGGTTCAACGTGGGCTTCGAGGAGTCACCCCAGTGCTCGGCCTGCTTCATCCTCTCGGTGAAAGACACCATGGAGTCGATCCTCGAGTGGAACACCAAGGAGGGCAACATCTTCCGCGGTGGCTCGGGCTCGGGCATCAACCTCTCGAATATCCGAGGCTCGATGGAGCCCCTGGCGAAGGGTGGCACCGCCTCAGGTCCCGTATCGTTCATGCGCGGCGCCGACTCCTGGGCTGGCACCATCAAGTCCGGCGGCAAGACCCGTCGTGCGGCCAAGATGGTGGTGCTCGACGTCGACCACCCCGACATCCGCGAGTTCATCTGGTGCAAGGCCAAGGAGGAGGACAAGGCCGAGGCGTTGCGCGATGCCGGCTTTGACATGTCCATCGACGGCGACGGGTTCAAGTCGATCCAGTACCAGAACGCCAACAACTCGGTGCGCATCACCGACGAGTTCATGCGCGCCGTGGAGGCCGACGACGAGTGGAACCTCACCGCCCGCGCCACCGGCAAGCCCGTGGGTGAGCCGATTCGTGCACGCGAGCTCATGAAGGAGATCGCTGAAGCGGCATGGCGTTGCGCAGACCCGGGGGTGCAATACGACACCACCATCAACCAGTGGCACACCTCTCCCAAAAGCGGACGCATCAACGCATCGAACCCCTGCTCTGAGTACATGCACGTCGACGACTCCGCTTGCAACCTCGCCTCGATCAACCTGATGAAGTTCCGCCGCCCCGACGGCACGCTGGACGTGGAGCCCTTCGAGCACACGGTGGACATCATGTTGCTCGCCCAGGAGATCGTGGTCGGACCGTCGAGCTACCCCACCGAGGAGATCGGCGTGAACGCACGCGCGTTCCGCCAGCTCGGGCTCGGGTACGCAAACCTCGGCGCCTATCTGATGAGCAACGGTATGCCCTATGACTCTGACACGGGCAGGGGCACCGCCGCGGCGATCACCGCGCTGATGACCGGCCGCGCCTACCGCGAGTCGGCACGCGTCGCCGCCGCGCTCGGCCCGTATGAGCGCTATGAGGAAAACCGCGAGGAGCACAACGCCGTGATGCGCATGCACCGCGACGCCTCCCACGCTATCCCCGATACGGCTTGCGCCGACACGGAGCTGCTCGACGCTGCCCGCCGCTCGTGGGAGGAGGCGGTGGAGCTCGGCGAGGAGTTCGGCTACCGCAACGCCCAAGCCACCGTGCTCGCCCCCACCGGCACGATTTCCTTCCTGATGGACTGCGACACCACCGGCGTCGAGCCCGACTTCTCGCTCGTCAAGTTCAAGGAGCTGGTGGGCGGCGGTCAGATGACGATCGTCAACCGCACCGTTCCGCTCGCGCTCGCAACGCTCGGCTACACAGAGCAGCAGATCGAGCAGATCGAGGCTCACCTCGCCGAGCACGGCACGATCGTGGGCGCGCCCGGGCTCACCGACGAACATCTGCCCGTATTCGATGTCGCGGTGGGCTCCCGCGCCATCTCCCACATGGGTCACATCAAGATGATGGGCGCCGTACAACCGTTCATCTCCGGCGCCATCTCGAAGACCGTCAACCTCCCCCAGAGCGCCACTGTGGAGGACATCGCCGACGCCTACACCCAGGCTTGGCACCTCGGCATCAAGGCGCTCGCCATCTACCGCGACGGCTCGAAGACCGCCCAGGCGCTGCGCACCGACGCCCAGAAGACCAAGGCCGAGCCTGCCGACGTCGACGCGATCGTAGACGCCGCCGTCACCAAGGCGCTCGCCGAGGCGGGCCCCCACCGCAAGCGCATGCCACGCGAGCGCCAGTCCATCACCCACAAGTTCTCCATCGGTGGCCACGAGGGCTACATCACCGCCGGCATGTACGAGGACGGCACCGTCGGCGAGATCTTCCTCACCGACATCGGCAAGGAGGGCTCCACGATCAAAGGCATGATGAACTCGTTCGCGACGGCTATCTCGATCGCGCTCCAGTACGGGGTGCCACTCGAGACGCTGGTGGAGAAGTTCAGCTACATGCGCTTCGAGCCGGAGGGGATCACCGGCAACCCGGAGATCCCCTTCGCCAAGTCGATGCCCGACTACATCCTGCGCTGGGTGGCCTCCCGCTTCCTCGACACCGACGCCCAGGAGGAACTGGGCATCCTCACCCCGGCGGTGCGGGCCCGCAAGCTTGCCGAAGAGGCAGCCCAGTCGGTCGTCTCCTCGGACACGGCCGGACCTGAGGCGAGCGCCGGCTCCGAGCCAACGGCAGCGGCATCCGCGCTCACAGACTCACCCCCGGTTGTCCCCGCCCGGCTGCAAGGCTTGGATCTTGGGCCGGCCTGCTCCCAGTGCGGCGGCATGATGCAACGCACCGGCTCTTGCTACACATGCAGCAGTCTGCGGTAACAACACCGGCTGCGGTTGAGATAGAGCGCACGGCGGGCCGCTTGGCGCTGGATAGCCAGCGGCCTACTCAACGGCTGCGCGCTCAGGACCGTTACGCGCGCATCTGCGCTAAGCGGCCGGCTGAATCAACGACCAGCGGCGGCTTGCTCGGCGACCGCCACGCGTGACTCCTCGCGACCGAGCATGCTGATGAAGACGGCGGCGAAGGCGATACCGAAGACAAGGAACTCGATGAAGCACATGCCCGCGCCGGCGAGCTGCTGATCAGCTATCGCCGAGAGGCCGAAGCCGCGCGGGGCGGACGCGTAGAGCGGGTACTGGACACTCGTCATCCACGTCAGCGGCACGCAGATCGCCGCTGAGGCGAGCCGCGTGAAACCAAGCAGAGCGAGACGCTCGCCGTTGGGGCGCAAACGCACGCGGGGCAGCGGGTCCACGATCAGCCACCAAAGCGCGAGCCCTGTGTAGAAGAGGGTGGCGTGCTCAAGCGCGTGTATCACCGGGTGTTGCGCCGCGAAGTCAAATATCGCCGGGATCGCCCACACCCAGGTCGCTGTCGCCCACAGCGGGATCGCGACCCACGGCGAGGTGGCCAGCGACAGAACCTTCCCCCAGCGTCCCCCCGGGGCCACAGCGCGAAGCGCGGGACGAGCGAGACCAAGCTGGAGCACTGGCGAGCGCAGGCCGAGCACGACCAGCGCCGGCGCCACGTCTGAGAGAAGCACGTGCTGGAGCATGTGCGCCGAGAGCAACCACCCGTCGCCGATCGCATCCAGTGGTGAGAGGAGGGCGGCCCCGAGCACCACGATCCCGCTTGCGTAGGGCGCCCAGTGACCCGCTCCCACGGCCGCCGAGCGCGAGGCGGCACGGCGATACATGCGGGCGTACACGTACGACGCCGCGACCAGCGCGAGAATGACGATCGGGTCGAAGCTCCAGGAGCCCCATCCAGGCGGGTGATTCATCGGCGGCATCCTATCGATCCGCTCGCGGCACGCGCTCTCACGCGCCGCTGTAGGAGGCGGGGGGAGCCGGGTTGGAGCGAATAGCCGCAACCTCGCTCACCAGCTCCGGCCCGCTCGTACCGCCCAGCACACGCAACCGCGGTAGGCGGTAGGCGTCCTGACTTGGCGACGCCCAGCCAGGCACCACCGTGGTGGAGCCCACGTACCCAGCGGTCTTCAACTCCGCGATCACCGCTGCGTTGTAGTGGCCCGAGGGGTAACAGAACCAGTTGACCGGCACGTGGTAGCGCCTTTGCAGCTCTTCACGCGCCACCACAACCTGCTCATGCAGGGCTGACGGGCTGAGCGCGATCAGGTCGGCGTGGCTGATCCCCTGCGTGTCCAACTCCCAACCTCCCGCCACCAATTCCCCGACCTGAGCACGGCTGAGCCCCCCTTGAGAGGGCGGGAGGCCGGTGAGCTGGATGTTCTCCACCCCCACCCACCCCATTTTGCGCAACACGGGCATCGCGTTTGAGAGCTGCGACTGGTAGCCGTTGTCGAAGCTCACCACGATCGGCTTTCCCTTGGGAAGCCGTGTCCCGTGCGTCCAGTTGGCAAGCATCTGGTCCATGGTCACGGCGTGATATCCGGCCCTCATGAGCGCCTGCATCTGTTCTGAGAACTCTTCCCTGGGCACATACAGCCCGGGGAATTTCGCGCCCGCGGGCGGCGGGTTTATGACGTGGTACATCAGGATCGGCACCGACGCCCCACCCGGTATGCGGTGCGAGGCCTGTGCGGGGGTGACGAGCTTGTCTGTCTGCGCCACCCCGCCCGCCGATGTCACTCCTCCACCCGAGCCCCCATGCGCAGTGCTGGAGCCCGAACCCGATCCGCCCCCTGCGGTCGAGGAGATGCCGGGTTTGGAGGAGCCGCCGCCCGACGCGACCACAACGGCCACGATCCCTCCCACAGCGACCAGTGCTGCTACCGCGGCGAGCCCCCGTGCCCGTCGGCGCGCCTGCTCACGCTTGCGCTCCTCACGGCGGGCTCGCCGCTGATCGAGATCCATCTGCTCCGTCGATCGGCGGGTAGGTGAGTCTTAGTTCAAGCGCTTCTTGAGCGCGCTCGCCGCGGAGAATTTTGCCGCCTTGGAGGCAGCGATGTTGATGGTCTCCCCAGTCGCCGGGTTGCGTCCCTGCCGGGCCGCACGGCTGCTGACGCTGAACTTGCCGAAACCGGCAAGAGCGACCTCTCCACCGCCCGCCAGCTCGTCGGAGATCAAGTCGATCGCCGCCTCGAGCGCACCCCGGGCCTGCGTTCCCGCGAGACCTGTGCGTTGCGCAACCCCTTCAGCCAGCTCGTTCTTCGTCATGGCACTCCCTTCTCGAGTGTCGTTGCTGTGGCCAGGCTAACGGGTGGTAAGGACGGTGTTGCCCCAAACCACGGCTTTTCCCGCATTTCAGGCCCTTATTTCCGGGGAATACGCCGAAAACGCCTGTTTCTCGGGCGTTTCAGGCTCCCTCAAGGGCACAACACGTGGCTGCAGCCGGCCAACGGCGCACGCCGTCCACAGCACCGACACCCACGTCAACGACGCCAAGCTCACGTGTACCCAAACCAGCTCTGTGGGCAGATGCGTCTTGTACTGGTCGAGGCCCACCAACCCCTGCAGCGCGATCAGAGCGCAGGTGGCGGTGCTGGCACGACGCACCACCCTGTCGGCAGGGTGGGCGGCGTTGGCTCGATGCGCCAACCACCATGTCACAACAGCCACAAGGCCGAATGCAAGCGCGATCTCACCATGGCGATGGATCACGAAGTCCATCGTCCCCTTGCCGTCGAAGGCAAGCCTGTTTATGCGCTGTCCGGGGGAGCCCCCAGCGTGCGGACCGGCGGCCGTGGCGGCGGTGCCGGCGAAGATCGTCACACCCCCGAGCCCTACCGTCGCACGCGCCGCGAGGACAAGCGCCCGATCTGTCGTCCTGGGACGCTCCCCCGGCTCATGGCTTGCGCGCCACGCGAGCGCCACCGCCGCCGCCAGCACCAGCATCGAGAGCGCGAAGTGACCCATCACCCAGCCGTAGTCGAGCTCTCCGCGCACGGTCAACCCACCAAGCACCGCCTGGGCGAGAACTCCGAGTGGGAGTAGTGCACTCAAGAGCATCAGGTCGCGCCTGTAGGGACGACGGCGAAACGCGAGCGCGAGCGCCGCGAACGCGGCTATGGTCACCGGGACCGTGACCATGCGATTGGAGAACTCAATCAGCGCATGGGTGTTCAGCGGCGGATACACCTTCCCGTAGCAACGCGGCCACCGCGGACATCCGAGCCCCGAGCCAGTGAGCCTCACCGCGGCGCCACTCAGCGCGATCACGGTGAAAGCGACCATCGCGCAGTACGCGGCGATCGCGTACTGCGAGGGAGTGACGGTGAGCTCGCGGACGCGCCGCCATATGAGCGCTGAGCGCTTACCCATGGATCTAAGCATTGCATCGACTCCCCACCAACGCCCATACTCGGCCTCGGCGGTACGTGTCGATTTTCAAGTGTATGCGATCGACTTTCCCCTCCGCAGACCTATTCTTAAGTGAGTACCACAACGCCCTGAGGCGAAACAACCGTTTCCGGGAGCCGTTCTGCGGGTGACCGGCACCGACAGCGCACCACGAGCAGGTCATGAAACTGACAGAGGATTACCAAAGCGATGCCTATGAGGAGCCAGGCATTGGGTCCACCGCCACCAGGCGCACAGATCGCAGGATCGCCCGACGGATACACGCGGCGTTGGGGGACGCTCGATCTGTGGCGAACGTGGGCGCGGGCGCGGGCGCCTATGAGCCTTTCGACCGGAAGGTGCTGCCCATCGAGCACTCCCCGCGGATGATCGCGCAACGGGCGCCGGAGCTCGCACCCGCCATCAGAGGCCACGCCGAGAGCCTGCCGTTGCCCTCCAACAGCGTGGATGCGGCACTTGCGTGCATGACCCTCCACCATTGGGCCGATTGGCGCATCGGTGTGCAGGAGTTGCGACGGGTGGCACGCAAGCGCGTGGTCGTCTTCACCTACGACCGTGCCTGCGCGCAGCGCTTCTGGCTGCTGCGCGACTACCTCCCTAAGTTGGGTCGTCTGGATAGCGCACGTTTCCCACCGATCGAGGAGCAACGGGTGGCGATGGGCGAGGAGGTGGACCTGAAAACAGTTCCCATACCGCATGACTGCGAGGACGGTTTCCTCGTGGCTCACTGGCGGCGACCTGCCGCCTATCTGGACGAGCGGACACGCGCAAGCATCTCCACCTTCCAAATCTCGGGCTCCCAGCGGCTGCTCGGCGGCCTCGATCAGCTCGCTGACGATCTCGACACAGGACGCTGGGAGGAGCGCAACCAGGATCTCGTCGATCTCGAGGAGATCGACCTCGGCTACCGCCTGCTCGTCACCGAGCTGTAGGGCGAAACTCGAACGGCAGCTCCGCGGCGATCTCGCTCAAGCGCGGAGCTTCCGCGTCGCGGTCGGACACCACGAGCTCGTCCGCGGGGAAAGGCCAGCGCACTCCCACGTCCGGATCGTCCCACGCGATGCCCCGTTCGATCTGCGGGTCGTAGTAGGCAGTCTGCTTGTACATGACGTCCGCCATCTCGCTGAGCACACAGAAGCCATGGGCGAACCCCACGGGGACATACAGCTCCTGCATCAGCTCATCGTCGAGCTCGAACCCCTCCCACTCGCCGTAGCTCGGTGAGCCTCGACGCAAGTCCACGACAACGTCAAGTATCCGTCCGCGCCCGCACCGCACAAGCTTGGCGACGCCCGCGCCGACATGGAAGTGCATGCCCCGCACAACTCCCCTGCTCGAGCGCGAGTGGTTGTCCTGGATGAACTCGTCAACCACAGGGATCCCCATCTCCTCGTGACGGCTGCGCCGGTAGGTCTCCACGAAGAAACCACGCTCGTCGCCGAATACCGACGGCTGGATCAGCACGGGGCCTTGAATACGGGTGGGGAGGCTTTGCATCGTGAGTGGCGCAATGACACGGCGACCAGCGAATGGTCGGCCGACATGGTCCTTACGCGCGACAGCCTACCGTGGACCGGAACGACAGGTTCGCCCGCAAACGCAAGGCCTTTGCGTCTGCGGGCGAACCGGCTTGCCCCCCCGGAGGGCACGTGACCGAATGGGCATCGGTTCGTATTGCTCCAGTATCTTTCCGCCGCCGGCTCGTGATGACAAGAGGAAAGTCAGGTACTTGACTTTCAAGATACGCCCGCGCGAGGTGGGGCGGCGATCATTAGGAGCGGATCGACGGCGGGTGGGGGGTTCCGCCGCAGTAAGCGACGGGTCCCGAGGACAGCCATCGCGGGCGCCGCCAAGCCACCGAAAACGTCGAGCACCGACGGCGCCACAAGTCGTGCATGGGGCGATACCGAGCGATGCAGCTCGCATATGTAGAAGCTCGCCATCGCCGCCAGAATCAGGGCGTGACGTCTCCCATCGGGAAGCTCCACCGCACGGTCCAGAGCCTCGCGCGCAATCGCCCCCATGCGTGTGGCTGCATCGACCGGGGAGGAATAGCAGTCGATGAGCCCACGCTCACCTGTGGCTCGGTCTTCATCATGATCTACGAGGCTGTCGAGCAACGAATGGAGCGCGCCGATCCAAGGGAAATACGCACCCTCGATCGCTTCCACATGGGAGGCTCGTAGATGGGGATCGGCGGCCGTAGCGATCAGCACATAGAGCGTAAGCGTCGAACCCGCCCCTGCTCCGGTCTCCCACCACCGCAAACCGGTCGCGGGCAGTGTTTCAGCTGACGCCCATCGCTCGAATGGCTTGTAGGAGCCCGATGTGTCTCCGTGATTGAGCGCCTGGTAGGCGACAACGCGCTCGGCAGCGCGACGCATCGGGGGGGCTATCAGCGCAAGCTGTGGAAGCCTGGTCAAGGGCTCTCGTGTTGTCTCCACCAGCCCTCGCAGGTAACCGCCGTCCTCACTGCGCTCGTTGCGCATGTAGTAATCCCCGTGAGAGCGACCTGGCGTCGTAGCGACTTGGAGCGCCTCGTGGAGCCAGTACCCGTTGGCGACCGGATTGCGATTGGGTTGCTCGGCCAAAAGGTCGAGGTAGTCACATATCGCTTGGCACCCCACCACAGCCCGAACCACGAATGCTCGGTTGGCTTTGGGTACCAGCGCAGCAAACGCCGCCGCTCCCTCCAAATTGCCTCGCTTCTGGTCGAGCGCCTGCAGCGCCAGGCGACGCAACACGGGGTCAGGGATGCGGCTTGCGAGCGTACGCCTGAGGGAGACCTCATGGGCGACGCGTGGAAAGACAGAGAGCCAGTAGCGACGTGCCGCACAGGCGAAATCTCTGGCAAACCAAAGTCCGCCTTTACGTATTGCACCAACCACGGGGATAGGATTGCGCACCTGCGTCGTGGCACAAAGTCCAAATCACTCCTGGAGGCTCACGCGCGGCGGAACACGCGCCGCCGCTAGACCCGGGAGCGCAATTACCGCCAGTGCTATGGCCATAATCAGGGCAAGAGTAAGGAACACGTGAGTGGCTCCTATAGAAAATGGGGCAGGGAATCCGGTGGTGATCGTGAGCCAATGACCGGCAAGCGCGTGACCATACACACCCATCAGGGCGCCGATAGCAGACCCCACACCGAGCATCACCGTGCTCTCCAGCAGCAAACCACGCCATAGCTGACTCGGTCCATAGCCCTGGATCTTCAACGACGCCAACCGGGTGCGGCGCTGCCAAACCGTCGCGCTGAGAGCCGCCGCGACCGCCATCGCGGCCGCCACGAGCAGCAACGTCGCGATCTGACCAAGCGTACGCAGACCTTGACGGGCGCTCTCATCGGCTTCGGCGGCGCTCTCAGCCGTGGTCTGGACGAGCAGGCCGCTGTGCCTGCCGAGTGAGGCGCGAACCGCCCGCGCTCCAGCCTGCACGTTGACACCGGGACGTAGGTCAACCTCCAGCGCGGTCGCTTCGGTCGTGCCCCACCAGCGACTGTAGTCCCTACCGCTCAACGTGATCGTCCCCGCCGGCCACCCTGAGTTGGTTGTGATTGCGGCCACCCGAGGATGCACGATGCCCGAGGACGTCGGCAGGTCGAAGCTGCTCCCAACTTTCAAGCCGCGTTCGGCGGCAAATCCGCTTGAGACGGCGGCCCACCCGCCTTGGCGGATCAAGGCGTCTGCCCGGGCGAAGTTCCCGCTAATAAGCTGGCTCGATTCAAACATCACCGGATCGTTTACGGGCCTCGCGCGAACCCACATCCGGTGATTGCCGATGTCTACCAGGCCTCCTTGATACACCCTCACCGATTGCACCTCTGGACTTCGAGCGATCCTCGTCGGGGCGCCGTTGGTTGGGAAGCTGTTGGTGTTGAAGACATCGTTCCCTGTGGTCACCCACAGGCCGGCCGTCCCGTGGTATTGATCTGTAGCCGTTTCAATTCCTCGCAACAAGTCGTCACGGGCGCCTCCGATCGCCACGCTCCCGTACACGGCGAGCCCCGCGATCGCGGCAAGAGCGACCGAGCGTGTGGTGATCGCGCGCAGCTCAGACACAGCGACGATCACTACCCCACTTCGAATCCCGTCGGTGAAGCGCGGCAGAAGCCGCGCGATCGCTGCCAACACCGCTGGCATCAGACAGAGCGTCGCGAGCGCGAGCGCCACACCCCCGAGAATCGTGAGAGATGGCGCAAACGCCACAAGCACCCCCACGACTGCGATCAACGCGACCGCAGCGAGAGCGGTACGCAACAGCGTGCTGACACGAATGAGCTCTCCCCCGCCCCCGGTCTCGCGAAAGACCGCGTCCGCGGGGCGGCCGGGACGCAGATCGAACACCGGGGCGAGCGAGGCGAGAATCGTCGCCAGCACCCCACAACCAACAGCCAACAGGACGACGCTCGTGTGCACCGACTCCTCGGAGCTCACCGGGAAAGCCACGTTTAGGTAGGCGGGCACCTGACCGTAGACGGTGTGCGAGAGGACATCGCCGATCACGATACCCGCAAGCGACGCTACCAGCCCCAATATCACGGCTTGGAAGCCGAGCATCAGGAGGATCTGGCGAGGGTCGTAGCCCTGCATCCGCAACTCGGCGATGAAGCGCCTGCGCTCTGGAACGGTGAGCAGCATCGCGTTCAGCGCGAGTAGAAAACCCACCATCACGCTGATTGCAGAGAACAAGGTGGTCGACTGTCGGTTGGGCTTGGTGGCTTGTGTGAGAAGCCGGATTTCGTCGTCCGCCGGCTCGACATCCAGGCGACCGTGCGCCACACCACGCAGCTCGCTCTCAACCATCGCATCTTGCCCAGGACGAGGCTCGACGAGCACCTCCGTGACACGTCCCGATCGTCCCGTGAGACGCTGCGCCACAGGTAGCAAGGCCACCGCCACAGGAACACCCGCGAGCGCTTTGACGGCTTCACCGGTGATCACAGCGCCCACTCGCTCCGGACGCACTACGCCATTCCCAACAAGGCTCACCGTGCTACCTCTGTGGGCGCCTACCGACATGGCGACGCCCCCCGGTAGACCCAAACCGCCAGACAGGAGAAGCGCCCCGTTGCCCAGCTCCTGCTGGGATATTCCACCCAACGATGCCAAGGTCGGTGACACGCCTATCAACTGGATCGACCGGCGCCCGGACGGGCCGAAGATTGTGGCGTTCTGACGCAAAACCGGAGTCGCGACCTGCACGCCCGGGAGTGTCCTGACCGTCTGGGTAATGCGTTCTGGAAATCCCTCCGGGGAACGCGCAACCAGCGCGTAACGGGCCGAGCCGGCGAGGCCGTGGACGAGTCGCTCCACTGACGTGGTGAGACTGGCATTGGCCAAGAGCACACCGAAGACGAGCGCCACACCAACCGCGATGCCCGCGCCGGCCAGAAGTTCTTGAACCGGGTGAGCGCGGACACGGCGCCGGTAGAGGAACACCAGCATCGAAAGACGCACCCCGAAGATCTTGGGGTTGAAGACGTTGCTCACGAGGAAAGCTCGGCGAGCTCGGCGTCAAAGCCATCGAGCAAGCGCCCGTCGCGAAGGGTCAGGGTGCGATCGACGAATGACATCGCCTCAGCGTCGTGTGTAACGAGTAGACCGGGGATACGACGCTCGTGGCAGATATCTCGCAGCAGCCCGAGTATCTCGCGAGTGCGCACCGAGTCGAGATTTCCCGTGGGCTCGTCGGCGAGCAGCATCCGCGGCTCACCCACAAGCGCGCGAGCGATCGCAACACGCTGACGCTCGCCCATCGACAGCTGCTCAGGGCGATGATCGAGGCGATCGCCCAGACCGAGGCGTTGCAACCATGGTGTGGTCTTCTCGCGTGCTTCACGTACCGTGTAGCCGAGCACAGGTAGCTTGATGAGAGCGTTATCGAGCGCTGAGGCGCCGGGCATCAGGTGGAAGGCCTGAAAGACGAACCCCAGGTCGTGCAGCCGGTAGCGGGCGCTTTCGCGTGCGGACATCCCGCCGATGTCGCGACCGTCGAACCGCACCTCCCCGCTGTCGGGCTCCATCAGCCCCGCGGCCAGCAGCAGGAGCGTCGTCTTGCCCGAGCCGCTGGGCCCGTACAGCGCTACGAGCTCACCCGGTTCGATTTGAAGCGTGACTTTGTCGACCGCACACACCGTCTCCCCACCGCTCGGATAGCGCTTTACGACCTCCCGTAGCGCCAGTCCGGTCATGGCCCAGTGTCGCGAATCGGATCTAGCTGCTGCGCGGGGAATGGGACAATCGTCGCCGTCCCGTCGCTGGAGCAGAGTTCTCGGGCTGAGATCGACATGATCACATCGAAGCCTTGGAGCGCAGGGAAGTCCTCGGAGGCGACGAGCAGAGCCGCGCCGCGTTCATGGGCTGCCGCGCGCACCAACTTGTAGACGCTGTCACGCTCGGTGGCGCTCGGCGAGAGCACCGGATCGTCGATCACGATCAGCCAAGGTTTCCGCGCGAGCGCCCGGGCGAGCATGACGCGTGTGCGGTCCACCATCGAGAGCTGCGTCGCCTGTGAGTGGGCTTGAGCGGCGCTCACTCCGACGAAGTCAAGCTCGCGCAATGCTCTGCTCTCGGCTTGACGCACGGTGAGACCATCGCCCCCAAGCGACACCGCAAGATGCTGTGCGACGCTTTCGCCCGGATTGGGACGCCAGTCGTTTACCGCGATGTACGCGAGCTTGCCACGCAGCAGACGGGCGAGCGAGCCTCCCGATATACGAGTCAGGTCGTTGCCGTCGAACATCACGCTGCCCGCGTCGGGCCGATCAATGCCCGCCGCGATGCGCATGAGCGTTGACTTCCCCGATCGGCGCTTGCCGTATACGCCGACATGGGCGCCCGGCTCCACGTCGAGTGAAGCGCTCTCAAAAACGACGATCTCGCCGTTGCCGTCTGGGTATGCCTTGCTGACGTCCCGAATGCGCAGCAGTGGGGTCATCGCGGCGGTTGGCGGCCCGCGTGCTCGGCAATCCGTTCGCGCGCCGCCGACGCCCAGTCGATCTCAGCACGCAATTGGGTGTACACCGCTTCCCTCGTGCAGTCCATGAACAGCGCCGGCCAAGAGCGCTGTGCGCCACCGTTGGGAGTCACGAGCTGAGCAAGCGCAAGGCACTTCTGCTCGTAGTCACGCAGCGCCACCATCAAGCGAGGGGCGTCCTCAGCGCGCGCGACCGCAAGCTTCGCGTGCAACCCGAAACGCACCGGCTCGCGAGGGAGCAGCGTCTCCATCCAGAGCGTCAAAGCCGGAGAGGTCTTGGGGGTGGGGTGATAAACGATCATCGTGCGCCGCTCGTTGTTCTTACGCGGTTCCTCGCGTGACTCGATCAGCTCCTCGCGCTCGAGCTGCTCGAGCAGGCGATAGGCGTCGTTGGTGTCCACCCTCCATGTCTCGCCGAGCCGCATGAGCATGCGGTTGGCAAGATCGCCACCGTGGCCGGGACGCTCCAGCACCAACCCCAACAAAACCCCGCGCATGGAGGCTGATCCTCCACGCATCCATTGCCGCTTTGGCGCCTTGCTACGGGTATTGGCCATTGGCTACCCCACGATCGACCCGTAGCTGCGCCGCCTCATCCATGAACACTGCTTGACCCCTGTCTTGTGTCCTCTCCACAACAAATCTATCTGGCAGAATCGTACTGAAGCCATTGACGCAATGCCATTTGGTGAGACTCATCGGATAAGCTGCCATCACGTAAAATTAGTTCGGGTGTCAGTGGTGGATGACTGCTCGGCAGGTGCTTCCAAAGGCCATAACTTGACCCGAAGGCTCTTGAGCATGGCCACAAAACGAGTGTGGCAATGGGCGCAACCAGCGCAAAACCGACGTCCGCGTGTGATCTTTTCGTTACCGCACTCACCGTTAAACCTGACGGTGGAACAAGCGTGGATGCCTTTCCCCTAGCCCGGGGCAGAGGTAGTCAGGAACTCCGAGGAAGTCAGAAACAATTCACAAAGACTCGAGGCGTCGTCTCCAACTCGACGGTCCTCCGAGCGCTCAAGGACGTTTCAGCGAGCGGACTATTTCCTCGCCGTGAGGCGAGAGTGTCCAAGCGTTGGAGCGACCCGCTCCGCCGGTCTGCTTGGTGAGCACTTCGAGCCTCTCGAGGCGTGCCAGCAGTGTGGAAGCTTGGCCGACGTGTTTTATCCCTATGCCCATCGCGATCTTCCGGTTGCTGGCGCCAGGATTCTCGGCGACATAAAGAACACACGCACGCGCTCTACTGGCCCTGGCGTGGTGCAGTTGGGTTGGAACCGGAGCGCGGAGGTGCGGTGGCTGGGCGGAGCGCTCTCGGGCGATCTCCTTCGAGCGCGCCTCGCCGATCCTCGCGGCTTCCTTGGCTTCCTCGAGACCCAGGTACGGGACCACCACGAGCGCCGCCAGCTCCCCGAGCAGATCGATGAAAGGGGGAGCCTGGAGCGCAACCAGGCGAGCGTGCAGAATGCCCGCGACGGCCACTACGGTCGCCTCTCCGGTGATCGGCAGGGGCTGGGCGTCAGGGGGAAGGGTGTCTCGCGCGCGGTCCACCAGGCCGACGAGCGGGTGGAGCAGTTGCGCCCGATGCTCCAACGCCGCCGGGGGACCGGCAAGGGCGTCCACAAGGCAGACGCGAGCGAGCGCCGGCTCCGAGTCCAAGAGCGTCAGCAGCGCCTCCAGGCCCGCGAGAATGCTCGATCTCCACGACGTCTCGCGCTCGAAGGCATCGCTGATCTGGTTGACCGGCCACGAGGTGACCTGCTTGACGAGCTCCACGAAGGCATGCTCGATGCTGCCGAAGATCTCGGTGAAGGTCACACGCGACACCCGCGCCCGGGCGGCGACCGCGCCTATCGTTGTGCCGTACAGGCCCTGGTCGGCGACGATCTCGGTCATCGCCTCGAGCATGCGAGTGCGTTGGATCTCGACGGTTTGCTCGCGTGCGCCGGGACGCCTGCGCCGCGGGACTTGACGTGTAGTGGCCGGCATCGCTCAGCGCCTCACGCGGAGCGTGGCGGTCACCGCAAGCCAAGCTTGAAAACAATCTCTTCGCGATGAAGATGCACGTCGGTAGCCCATCGTGTCGCAATAGTCAACAAGCCAGCGCCCGGCACGTCAATAGCTTGGCGCGAATAGATTGAGTGTCTATGGCTTCATTTGCCCAAGTCCACCGCGGCGCATTGACCTATATTGGCTGCTGTGCGCGCTGACCCTGAATCGCTAGGAGCGACGTGCAGCGCGAGATCTGTCGCGCAGAGGTTCGAGCATCAGGTCGACAGTCGGGCATCGGGGATTGCGGTAGAAGCTGGCGCTGAGCGCCTCACCTACGGTCAGCTCGACGAGCACGCCAACAAGCTGGCTCATCGTTTGCGTGCAACCGGCGTGCAACCGGGCGATGTTGTCGGGGTGATGGCCGAGCGCGGGTTGCAGACTGCGGTGGCGATGGTCGGCGCGATCAAGGCGGGGGCCGCCTACGCCCCGCTCGACCCAGACAGTCCGAAGCAGCGCACACACTCGCTGGTCGCGCAAGCCCGATGTGCGGCCGTCGTCACACCGGACCATCTGATCGATGGACTTGGCGATACGTCAACGCCTGTCGTGGCGCTGGATCGCAACTTCGACGCGCTCGCCGGTGAGCGCTCGACGCGAGTGGAGCTCCACATTCAGCCGGAGGACCTGTTCGCGGTCATATTCACGTCCGGCTCGACGGGCATACCAAAGGCGGTGGCGCTCGAGCACCGCAACTACTTGAGCTTGCTGGAGAACGCTCCCGAGCTGACCCCCCGCCCCGGGGAGGGCGCGCTGCACGTTTGCGCACCCCAGTTCGACGTCGCGGCATATGAGATCTGGGCGACTTTGCTGAACGGGGGGCGTCTGGTGTGTCACACACCTGGACGGCCCGACCCGCATGCCGTGTGCAGGACGGTCATAGGTCATGACGTCACATGGTCGATGATGGCCACGAGCATCTTCCATCAGCTTGTGGAGCATGGCCCGAATGACCTTCGCGGCCTACGAATGGCGCTGGTTGGCGGCGAGGTGATGATGCCCCACTACGCCCGCCGCTTTCGCGTCGCGTGTCCCAACACGCGACTGTTCAATACGTACGGTCCGGCCGAGACGACGGTGTTCGTGTGTGTACACGAGGTGGGCGAGGAGGTCCACAGCGACGATCCGATACCGATCGGCCGGCCAATACCGGGCGCACACCTGAGGATCCTGGACAATCACCGAGAGCCGGTGGCGTCAGGCGAGCAAGGTGAGCTCTACATCGGTGGCCCGGGTGTCTCGCGTGGCTACTTGCACCGTCCCGACCTGGTCGGCGCTCGCTATGTGGAACATCCAAGCGGAGACGAGGCGCACCTATATCGCAGCGGCGACCTGGTGCGAGAGCGCACGGACGGCGCGCTTGAGATCTTCGGACGGATGGACAACCAGGTGAAGGTGAGCGGCTACCGCGTGTCCCCCACCGAGATCGAGGCCAATCTGGTGGCTCACCCGGGAGTGCAACGCGCCGCGGTAGTGACCCAAGCCGACATCCCCGGCCATACGCGCCTGCTGGCATATGTGGTGCCCTCCAACGGCGCGATCGACGAGGCGGCGCTGCGCACGTTCCTGAGCGGGCGGCTTCCGTCCTACATGGTGCCGCACACGATCTCCACGCTCGACCAGCTTCCGGCCGGCCCAACCGGCAAGACCGATCGCTCGGCGTTGCCCACGCCGGCGGCGCCGTCCGGCTCGCTCCACGCTGAGCAAGCGCCAAGCGGCACGTTGGCCGCGACCGTCGCGACCGTCTTCACAGAGGTCCTGGGCGTGCCAAACGTAGGTCCGCGCGACGATTTCCTGGAGCTCGGCGGAGACTCGCTCAGGGCGGTGCAGCTGCTCGCGCGCTTGCGCGTGCGGTTCGACGTGGATCTCGCCATCTCGTCCGTGTTCGATCAGCGCACCCCAAGCGGGCTCGCGAGAGAGATCGAGAAGACACCGCATCGCACCGCACAGGCGCTCCCGACGCTACGGCCGCGGCTTGATACCGGACCTGCACCCGCTTCCGCAAGCCAAGCGAAGGCACTGCTTCTGAGCGAGCTTGCCGAAGAGAGCCTGCCGTATCAGAGCCAAGCGCTGCACCGCATCCTTGGAGCGCTCGACATTCGCGCGCTGGAGCGTTCGCTCACCGCGCTCGTGGAGCGCCATGAGATCCTGCGCACCAGCTTCGAGCGCGAACGGGGTCGCTGGGTGCAGCACGTCCACGAGCCCTTCACAGTGCGCTTGGCGATCGAGGATCTCACCGGTGCGCCCGATCCCGAGCGAGCTCTCGCCGATCACTTCGAGCAGGCCTGTCGTCTACGGCTCGACCCCGCCCGCCTGCCGCTTGCGCGCTGGTCGCTCGCGCGACTGGCCGCCGAGCACCACGCCTTCGTGGTGCTCGAACATCATGTGGTCCACGACGGCGTCTCGACGGCCGTGTTCCTGCGTGAGCTGGCAGCGCTCTACCGCGCGGAATTGGGCGAAAGCGAGGCAAGTCTGCCTCCCCTCGACATCCAATACAGGGACTTCGCCGCATGGCAACACACGCTCGTCGAGAGCGATCACGGCCGACGAACACTCGAGTATCGGCGCAAACGTCTTGCCGAAGCACCCGAACTCGACCTACCGATCGACAAACCTCGACCCGCGCGCCAAACATATCGCGGGCAGACGCTGCGAGTGACACTTCCCGTCCCGCTTGCCGAGGCTCTGCGAGACCGAGCACGGGAGTGGTCGACGACGCCGTTCTCGGTGATGCTGGCCGCCTACTGCGCGCTCCTGGCCCGCTACGGATCAGCGGAGGAGATCGTGGTGGGTTCCGGGCTCGCCAACCGCCGTACGCTGGCGAGCGAAGGTCTGATCGGAATGATCGTGAACACGGTTGCCCTACGTGTGAACCTGCGCGGAGGACCCACACCGCGAGAGCTGGTGGAACGTGTCCAGCGGCTCCTGATGGAGGCACAAGATCACCAGGATGTGCCGTTTGAGCAGGTCGTGGAGCACATTGCTCCTACACGCCGACCCGACGCTCCCCCTCTGTATCAAACCCTCTTCTCGTTTCACGATGCTCCGGTGAGCACACTCAGCTTGCTGAGCGCCACCCTCATCCCACGTGACGCGCTCGCCAACGGCTCTTCCAAGGCTGACCTTTCGGTGGTCGTCGTGAACCGCAAGAGCGAGCGAGCGGCGGGCGTCGACATGAACGCCTACGACCGCGTCGCCGAGGATGGCTTGACGGTCGTGTGGGAGTACAACAGCGACCTTTTCGAACCTGCCACAGCCGGGCGGATGCTTGACCATTTCAAGCTACTGCTGCGGCAGTTCGCGGAAGGCGCTGAGCACTCGGTTGGCTCGCTGAGATTTGACGAGAAAGACATGTTCGAGCGGCGCGTCGCCGGGCACCAAAGCTCCTACGAGCGTGACGCGACGATCTCCGAGGTGTTTGAAGGGCACGCGGCGGAGAGTCCCAACTCGGTGGCCCTGGCCTTCGAAGGCCAGACGGTCAACTACCTTCAACTCGATCGACGCGCAAACAGACTCGCGCATCGTCTGCGTACGCTTGGCGTCAACCGGGGATCGCGCGTCGGCGTATGCATGGAGCGATCGATCGAGATGATCGTGTCGCTGCTGGCGGTCGCCAAGGTCGACGGCGCCTATGTGCCACTTGATCCGCTTGATCCCGCCGAGCGACTTGATGGCCAGCTGCAAGCGCTCGACGTATCGCTGCTACTGACACTTGGGCGTCATCGCGATCGCATGCCCGGGCCGGCTTCCCGCTTGATGTGCGTGGACGACGAACTCGACCTGGGTCGCGAGCCCGACACGCCACCGGACTCTGAGGCGGGCCCACTCGATCCCGCGTACGTGATGTTCACCTCCGGTTCCACCGGTGTCCCAAACCCTGTAGAGATTCCCCACAGAGCGATCGTGCGCCTCGTGCGCGACAGCGACTATGTGGAGCTCGGTCCACATGAGACGCTGCTCGCCTTCGCGCCGGCGGCGTTCGATGCGTCGACGTTCGAGCTTTGGGGAGCGCTCCTGAACGGCGCGCGACTTGTCATCGCCCCGCCGGGACCACTTACGACCGGCGAGCTGGCCGATCTCGTAGAGCGCGAGAGCGTGAGCACCTTGTGGCTCACCGCCGGGCTGTTCCGACGCGTCGTGGACGATCGGCCTGAGATGCTTCGGCCCCTGCGTCAGTTGCTCTCAGGTGGCGACGTGCTCTCCCCCGATCACGTGCAACGCGCCTTGGACGTACTACAACCCGGCGCAACACTCGTCAACGGGTACGGACCAACCGAGACGACCACATTCGCCTGCGCCCACAGGATGTGGGCAGGAGAAGCGATCGAGGGTCCAATTCCGATCGGACGGCCGATCGCGGGCACACGGGTCTACATCCTCGACGCCAACCGTGAGCCCTCGCCGGTGGGCGTCACAGGCGAGCTCTACATAGGTGGAGACGGGGTCGCACTCGGGTACCCCAACAACACATCACTCACGGAGGAGCGATTCTCGCCCGATCCGTTCTCGTCACTGCCTGGAGCGCGCATGTATCGCAGTGGGGACCTCGCGCGCTGGAGCGGGGACGACACGATCGAGTTCCTTGGGCGCGCTGACCGCCAGTTGAAGATCCGCGGCTTTCGAGTCGAGCCCGGCGAAGTGGAAGCAGTCCTGCGCAGTCATCCCGACATCGCGGACGTCGCTGTGACGCCAATCCAGCGAACCACCGGAGATCGCGGCTTGGCTGCCTACGTCGTAGCGCGCGCGGGCGCAAACCCTTCGACCTCTGAGCTGCGCTCCCATGTGGCACACAGACTCCCGTCGCACGCCATACCCGCGGCGTGGGCACAACTCGACCTCTTGCCGCTCACCCAGAACGGCAAGCTCGATATCGCGTCGCTCCCTGAAGCGACGATAGGAGTCGGTGACGCCTCGACCGACGACCGTGGCACGAGTATCCGTACACGCGAGCTCGATCGCCTGGAGCGCAGGCTGATGGACATCTGGAAGCGCGCGCTGGATCTCGACACGATCGACCCCGACGCCGACTTCTTCGAGTTGGGAGGACACTCGCTACTCGCCGTGGAGGTCTTCGACGCGATAGAGCGCTCGCTCGGTCTGAGACTCCCGCTGGCCACGATCTTCGACGCCCCCACGGTGCGGCGCCTTGCGGCTTCGCTGAGAGAAGAGGGCTGGAAGAGCTCGCGTGGATCGCTTGTGACGCTGAAAGCCACGGGTAGCAGACCACCACTTTTCTTCGTATCCGCCGGCGACGGCAACTCAGTCGGCTTTGGCGCACTGGCGCGACGGCTCGGAAACGACCAGCGGTTCTATGCGTTGCAACCCCGTGGACTGAACGGGGGCGCCCGACTGCACGGCACGGTCGAGGCTATGGCATCCCACTATGTGCGCGAGATACGCCGAGTGCAGCGCCACGGCCCGTACCTACTCGGCGGGCGTTGCCTCGGGGCCGTCGTGGCCTATGAGATGGCCCGCCGCCTGGAGGCACGCGGGGAGGAGATCTCGCTACTCGTAGCGCTCGACTCGGGCGGACCTCTATGGCAGCCACGTCTGCTGGCCGACGGCACCCCTTTCGACGAGATCATGAGCTGTGCGCTGCGGCGGGCAGATTGGGATATCGACCTCTCCGAGGTTTTCTCGGCCGCAGGCACTGAACGACTGCTGCAACTGCTGTCCGCGCAGGTCACCGCAGGCGCCGATGGAACCCCAATCAACCGCTACCTGCACGAGGTGTATCTGAAGCAAGCGAACGTACGTGACGCCTACCCCGACCTCGAAGGCGAGGATGCGATGTGGTTCGTAGGTTGGGCTTGGACCACTGGTCGCGAACAATTGGGGCTCACGGAGAAGCTACTGCCGCCAGCCGCCAACCCGGAGTGGGAAGCACCCGTGAAGGCAAGCAGACACGAGCGCCTCGTCACCGTGCAAAATCACATCACGTGGCGGGTCGCCGAGGCGGCCGATCTGTTCACTCGAGAGCGCCGCGATGGCGCCGCGATGCGCCGCGCCGAGCGTGTACGGGAGCTGTCACTTCGCGCATGGCACACACATCGCGCCGGTTCATTTGGCGGCGTCGTGACACTGATTCGCTCAGAGGAGTTTCGCGTGCAACCCGGACTGGAGCGTTGGCGCTTCCTCGACAGCGCCGGCGTGGTCGAACACCACGTGCGCGGCACCCACCGCTCGATGATGCGCGAGCCCGACGTGGAGTCGTTGGCGGCATGCGTCAAGACGCTCGTCGATGCGGCCATCCAGACACCGCGGTGGCATCAGCCAACACCCGGGGTCGCCTAGCCTCGCCTGCTCCGCCCCAAGGCGGGGGCGCTCGCGAAATCCCTACACCTATCGAGTCGGCCGCTTGGTGCTCCGCGTCAATAGTCCCTTCACCCTCCGCAGTGGCCTGGTCACACGCCAGCTCGGCGAATGCCAGACCTCTTCCATCACGCCCTGCATCCGATCGAGCTCGGCCTTGAGCTCGAGAATCGTCGAGTCGCGCTGAGCGACATCCCGAGTTACCCGCTCGGCCCAGCCGACCGCCTCGTCGCGGATGCCCTCAAGCTCGCGGATGCGCGTAAGCAGGTTGCCGGTGTCCATCATCGCTCGCGCCATTTCGTCGGCGGAGAAGGGCTCCCCCCGACCCGCGTCCCCGTCCACCAAGACGTTTGAGCCCTCGTCTCCCGGCGATGGGGGCGCCACCACCGAAGCGCTGGCCAAACGCTCGACCGTGCGTGGCTCGATCCAGACCCTGAAGCTCTCTTCGCCATGCGAGAAGGGATTCGGGGGCTCGGCTTCGCCGCTCATCTCCGCGTGGATGAGTGCAGCCCGGTAGCTCGCGCGCATCCACGGTTCTATCGGGGCACCGCCTGGCATCGTGTTGAACAACGGGGGCGCATGTCTTACCTCGCGGTAGCCGTGTGCGATCAAGCGCTCGGCGTACTCCCTCGAGAGACGAGCCACGCCCGGTCGTTCCTCAAGTGGCGGCCACCAGCCTGCGTGTTCTGACGCCGTCAACCGCTCCGGGTGCTCGGGGTCGTAGCTCATCGCGAAGTGGAAGTGGCGCAGTGGACCACCGTCGATGGTGGGCACGTCGCCGTCCCATCGCACATCGCGTGTGTGAAGGTTCCAGCCGGCGACGTTACACCCGCGGTCGCGCAGGATGTGGTGGTCGAACAGGGCTGGTGCGAGCATCAACCAGGTTTGCTCGAGGAACAGCCCTCGCGACTGATCGAACACGCAGCGACGCGAAGTGCGCTCGGCCCACCACTCCAGAAACGGTCGACCGCGCGGACCAACGCCAATCAATCCCGCGTTCATCACGCCGGCCCGGATGAACGTCTGCTCGGGACTGTCGACCTCCCAGAGCGGATAGGGCTCCAGACAATGGGGAGAGAGGACCAAGCCATGATGCCGCGCAAGATCGGCGAGAGGAGAGAGATCATCAAAGACGCACCCGTCGGCGTCAAGAAAGAGGACCGCCTCGTGCCCCTGCTCGAGTAGGGCCGAGAGCAGGTTCGGCTTCATCGAGGTGGTCAGACCCTGCGTGATGTACATCGTCGCCCTGCGGTTGAGCTCTTGCTCGTCGATGCCGACATCCGCCGGAGCCAGGATCTGGAACAGCTCGCTTTCATGACGCGAGCCCGTCGAGTCGTCAATCAACAGCACCGAGAAACCCACTCCAGGGTTTTGTGCCATGAATGACTCCACCAGCACTCTCGTGTGGGCCAAGTAGTGCGAGCTCGTGATCGTGCAACCGTGCATCGCCGTTCAGTCCCGTGAGCGGCGCAGGTTAGTCGCCACGCCAGCCACACGGGCTCGCATGGCGTGCACGCTCGGACCCGAAGCATGCGCACTCGCATCGTCGGGCAGACGGGGACGCCCATCGAAGGCGTCGCGCGCGGATGCGAGTTCGCGGTCGAGCAACTCCACACGCGCACTGGCGTCGGCAAGCTGCGCATCAAGTTCTTCGACCCGCTTGATCGCGCCCAACCGTTCGGCATCCATTTCCATCAACCGCTCTGCGAAAGTGGCACGGGCGTTGGCGGCTGGATCTTCCTGGCACGCTTCGATCGCTGCGATGGCGCCGGCCACGCGTTCGACGTAGGGCGCCCATTCCATCTGCTCGCCGGCGCTGCGCCGTGCCGCCCGCGACAGAGTGTCCAGGCGCTCGGGATCGGCAAGTAGCTCGTCTACGACGAATGGCATCCGATCGAGATCGTCGACCGCGATGGCCCCTGAGGACTCGTCGAGGCCGGTAGCGTAAATGTTGCTTGAGAGCCCCACGACAACGGCGCCGCGTGCGCGCGCCTCGCGAGGCAAACGCCCGTCACCCTCGACGCGTGAGGGCCACAGCAGCACCCGCGAGCGGGCGAGCGCAGCCATCACCGTCTCATGGTCCCCCTTGGGGATCATCTGAACGGGCGCGCGCATCTTGGCGGCGACCTCTTCGGCAAGCGGACGCCAACGGTTGGCTTCGAGATACGCCACGGGAATGTCCTTTACGTCTGGGACAGGCGGGAGTGGGACGGGATCGCCGCTGCCGATGAACGTACAGGGGGTTCCGAGCGAAAGCGCCAGCTCGTGGACGCGTGTCATATGGGTCCACAGGTCGATGTTGAGTGCGGTGATCGCGCGGAGATGCTCTGGGCGCGCGAGCCCGTCAAGCGGGACGGTGAGCGGGGACTCGGGTTCCCACGGCGAGACAAAGGGCCAACCGAACTGGCCGGTGGGCGCAAGCATCGCCAACACCAATCGTGCGGGTGAAAGCGCGCAACGGGCAAAGCGGAAGGGATCGTGCTCGCCCTCAGGGAAGACCACAATGTCCCTGGCCGTTGGGCGGCGCGCTTCTTCGGGAAGCTGGGGACGGACACCCGCGGCCTGGGCGAGAGCATCGAGCACGGGACGTGACACAGGTCCACGCAACTCGACGGTGCTCCCACCGGCCGCAACCGCCACCGCAAGCTCGTGCAGGGTGCGAAAGCCACCGCCGATGCCGGTGTGCTCATGCAATTCTGCCGGCGGAAGCTTCCATGAGGCCGGGCTGGGCTCCGGAATCGCCACGACCACACGCCAATCCGCCGACTGCCCGCTCACCAAACCAGGCACTTTCTCGTGGCGTAATGATCGTTGCGAGGAGTCATCGGCTCTAAGGGCGCGGATACTCGCATATCGATCAGCAGGCCGACTGGCGAGGGCGCGAATCCTCGCAAACGGACGAGCGGCACGGTCAGACGGCGCGCGCGGATACCCTTCTCTGGACCACATGAATCAGACCGCCCCGCCCCCGGTAGTCGTCGACCGGGTACATAAGCGCTTCGAGATCCCGCGCGAGCAGGTGAGCACGCTCAAGGAGCGGGTGTTGCACCCCTTGCGCCGCAGCCCCACCGACGTGCTACGGGCATTGCGGGGAGTGTCCTTCTCTGTGCCCCCCGGGGAGTTCTTCGGGATCGTGGGCCGCAACGGGTCGGGCAAGTCGACATTGTTGAAGTGCCTGGCGGGCATCTACCGAGTTGACTCCGGCGACATATACGTGAACGGGCGCATGTCCACGTTCATCGAGCTGGGCGTGGGCTTCAACCCCGATCTCCCCGCCCGCGACAACGCGATGTTGAACGCCACGATGCTGGGGCTGAGCCCGCGTGAGGCGCGTAGACGCTTTGACAGCGTGATCGACTTCGCCGAACTGGGGGAGTTCATCGACCTGAAGATCAAGAACTACTCCTCGGGGATGCTCGTGCGACTCGCCTTCTCGGTGATGATCCACGTGGACGCGGAGATCTTGTTGATCGACGAGGTGCTCGCGGTGGGCGACGCCGCCTTCCAGCAGAAGTGCTTCGACGAGTTCGAGCGCATCCGCCGCAGCGGGGCGACGGTGTTGTTCGTGACCCACGACATGGCCGCCGTCCAGCGCTTCTGCGATCGCGCACTGCTGTTGGAGCACGGGCGACCGGTGGAGCTGGGAGATCCCGAGCACGTGGGCAACCGCTACCTGGAACTCAACTTCTCCCAGGAGGCGCGCGCGGCCGAGCAGGTGGCGGCCGAGGCCGAGCTTGAAAGTGGCGAGAACGGCGAGCCGCCGACCGTGGAGCCGACACCCGCGATTGCCGTCTCCGCATCGGTTGGCGTCGAGACAGACGAGCCCGACGCCGACATCGAAGTGCGCCCGGGCGCAGAGACCGAGCGGCGCGACGGCGACGGGCGGGCGGAGGTCGTGGAGGCGTGGTTTGAGAACGAGCAGGGCAAGCGCGCAGAACTGCTGCCCACCGGACAGCGCTGTACGTTCGTGGCGCGGGTGCGCTTCAACGAGGACGTCGAGGATCCGCTGTTCAGCGTGAACCTCCACAACACCCACCGCGACCACATGCTGTCGGCGTCGAACCTGTGGAGCGACCCACGCTGCGGCACTTTCAAGGCCGGCGAGCAGGTGGTGTACAGGGTGAGCTTCGAGAACGTGCTCGCACCCGACCGCTACCACGTGACGGCCGCGGTGGCACGCCACGGTGGCGCGTGGATCGACCGCCGCGAGCGCATGATGTCGGTTGTGGTGACGAGCACCCACGGCGCAGAAGCGCTGCTTGAGCTTCCCTATGAGATCGCGATCGAGCGCGGTGCTCCCACCGGCGCTGCCCCAGAGATGGCAGTGTGAGCGCCACGCCAGGCACAGCGACCGTGGAGCGCGTATCGGGCCAAGACGGCACGCTTGACCTCCGCGATCTCGGCCAGCCCATCAAGGGACCGTCGGCGCTTGGCTCTGACCCCAAACGGCTGTGGCATCTCACGTGGGCGCTCGCCAAGACCGAGTTCAAGCTCGCGTTCTTCGGCTCCGCCTTGGGTTATCTGTGGCAGCTGATGCGCCCGCTGTTGCTGTTCGGCGTCATCTACCTCGTACTCAGCCACTCAGTGCTCGCGTCCACCAGCAAACAGCCCTACTACGCGGCGGCGCTGCTGCTGGGCATCGTTTTGTTCAACTTCTTCAGCGAATCCAGCGGGGGCGCGGTGACATCGCTTGTGAACCGCGAGAACCTCGTGCGCAAGATCGAGTTTCCGCGTTTGGCGGTGCCGATCTCGATCGTGGTCACGGCGCTGATGAACCTCTCGCTCAACCTGATCCCCGTGCTCATCTTCCTGTTCCTGGCAGGTGGCTCGGTGCACTGGAGCTGGCTTGAGCTACCGCTGCTCGTGGTGATGCTCGCCGGCTTCACGGCAGGCCTGGGGATGCTCCTGTCGGTGTCCTACGTGAGCTATCGCGACGTGCGACCGATCTGGGATGTGGTGCTGCAGATGACCTTCTACGCATCGGGCATCTTCATCGCGATCGCGGGACTGGCACCGCTGACGGTGGGCGGGCTGACGATCGACATCTCACACGTGCTGATGGCAAACCCCTTCGCCGCGATCCTTGAGCAGGCGCGGCATGTGTTCATCGACCACAGCTATCCCACGGCGGCGAGCGCTATCGGTGGGGGAGCGCTGATACTGATCCCGATCGGCATCGGTGTCGTGACGATCATCGGAGGTTTCCTCCTATTCGACCGCCGCGCGCCGAAGGTGGCGGAGCAGCTTTAGTGGCGGACCTGCGCATCGCCTTCGTGGGCCAGGGCGTGTACTTCGAGCAGTGCTCGCTCGAGCGCCCCACCGACGGTCTGACGCCGACGTTCATCGACTTCCGCGCGACGGCGCCGCCGGAGCCGCTGATCGCAAAGCTTCAGGAGCTCGACCCCGACGTGGTGCTCGTGTTCCGTCCGGAGATCGTCCCTCCGAGCCTGTTCAGCTCGCTCAGGGCGCACACGATCGGCTATCTGACCGAGCCGTTGCCACGCGGACGCAAGGCAAGCCATTCCGACCTCGCCTCGCGCATGCGCGACCTCGAAGAAGTCGACCCCGCCAACTTCGACCGCATCGTCTCCTTCGACCCCCTGATCGCCGAGACGGCGAGCAGTGTGCTCGATGTGTGGCGCTCGCTGCCGATCCCCGTGAGTGACAGTCTCTTCATGGACGTCCACAACCGCACGCGTCCCCCGCGGCTGCTGTTCATCGGGCGCTCCACCGCGCATCGCGAGAAGCTGCTCGCGCCCGTGAAGAAACACCATCCGATCGTGCACATCGGCCATGGCCTCTTCGGCGAGCGGCTCATCCGCTTCCTGGAGCGCGCCGACGTGCAGCTCAACCTCCACAACAACCCCTACCCCACCTTTGAGAACCGCGTGTGTGTCGCGTTGGCGGCCGGTCATCTGGTGATCTCGGAGCCGCTCAGCCCACGCCATGAGCTCGAGCCTGGCGTTCACTACCTGGAGGTCGAGACCCCCGAGCAGGTCTTGGCTCTGGTGGAGGAGCTGATGGCAGACCCCGACGCGTTCATCGACGTGCAGCGTGCCGGCCGCGAGCAGGCCGAGAGCTTTCGTGCCTCGTCGGTGTATCCGCGGCTCGTGCGCGATGCGCTCGAGGACATCAAGACGAATGGGAGCGTACGGTCCCAAACGCGTGCACATCCGCCAGCAGATCGTGCGTCAGGCGGGCAAAGAGCCGCGACGCTCGGTACTGCTCTGCCTTGAGGCGCCCGCGCACGCGGATCCGCTGGTACATCTCGGGGAAGCGCCCGAGACGCTCAAGCGTCCAGGCGAGACCCTCGGGCGAGTCGACGTGCAAGTAGTCGATGTCACGCTCCAGTCCGTGCGCGGGGGTGGGCGTCTCGGTGATGAGCAGGTGGCCTGCCGCCAGGTGCATACCCACCTGGTGCCCGAAGGCGCCGCCGGCCTCGCGCGACACATGCACACCCACGTCGTATCCGCCCAGCAGCTCCACAAGCGGGGGGCCACTCACCCCATGCACTACCTGGAGCAGGTCGTGGTGGTGCTTGGCGAGCATCAGCATCCATTCGCGATGGAAGCTCGCCCTTCCCACCGACATCACGAGCGGCCTGCCTCGCAGCGGGCGTACCTCACCGAACAGCCCGTCGGCCACCGGCGGTGGGACAGCACGCCACACTTCGGTAGCCCCCAGCTTCCTCCCCGTGAGCGCAGGGAAAAAGGACACCAACCGATCCAAGCCGGAGGCGAGCTCTGGAAGCCCTGGGGCCAGGTCGTCCCCGACCAGCACGCCAAGAGTCACTCCGGGGATCTCATTCAGCGCATCGGAGGGTAGAGACGCGGGTACGAACAAGACCGTCACATCCGGATCGAAAGCGCGTGTCGCGCTGAGCGCACTCTCCACGCCACCGGCAGAGCCGAGATCCACGCGGTAGGGGGTCAGATCTCGAGTTGGCGCCGACGGGCAACAGCCGTCAAGCCATACGGAGGACCCGAGGAAAGCCACACGCAACGGCTCCCCGCCGAGCCGCGACACCTTGGGCGTGGCACTGGGTGCGACTTGACCGCTCATCGGCAACGGTACGATAGCGGCGCCCCGTGGCGTGGGGTTCTCTTCATGTTCGACCAACGAGCGCGAATCACACACGAAAGACACAGCTTCGGGCAAGTCGGGCCGGACGCGTGAAGGTCGCGTTCCTCGTCAACGACCTCCAGCTCTCCGGCGGCGTGGGGGTGGTCGTTCAGCACGGCCGCCGCCTCTCGGAGATGGACGGCTGGGACGTCACGCTCGTGCAAGTCCGCGAGGACGACGGGCCGAGCTGGCACGGCTACGAGCACCTCCCCCACCTACACGTACGCTCGCGCGAAGAGGCGCTCGCCGAGCACTACGACGTAGCGGTCGCAACGTGGTGGGAGACCACCTTCACGCTGTTCGAGCTGTCCGCCGAGCGATACGCCTACTTCGTGCAGAGCCTCGAGGACCGCTTCTACCGCCACGAGGAAGCCGGCCGGCTCGGCGCCTCACTCACATTCGACCTGCCGGTCGCGTTCATCACCGAGGCCACCTGGATCGTCGACACCCTCAAAGGGCTCCGTCCCGACGCTCCCTGCCATCTTGTGCGCAACGGCATCGACAAGAGCATCTTCGCTCCCGCCGAGCGCGTGGAGCCCTCAGACGGCGGACCGCTTCGCATCATGATCGAGGGGTCTCCCGGAGCGTGGTTCAAGCACGTCCACTCCGCCATCCACGCAGCCGCCGCCATGAGCGAGCCGCGCCATGTGACAGTGGTGTGTGGCGATCGCAAGACGCTTGGCGAGGTAACGGCCGATGAGATCGTCGGCCCGCTCTCCCACCCCGAGATGGCGGAGCTGTACAGCCGCACTGACGTGCTCCTCAAGCTCTCGAGCGTCGAGGGCATGTTCGGGCCACCGCTCGAGGGCTTCCACAAGGGCGCCACCTGCGTCGTGACGCCGGTCACCGGCCATGAGGAGTACGTGGAGCACGGCGTCAACGGGCTGCTCTGCGACTGGGACGACCTACGCGGCACCGCCCGCCAGCTGGATCTGCTTGCGCGCGATCGCGAGCTGCTTCACCTCCTGCGCTCAAACGCGCTCGAGACCGCCCGGGGGTGGCCCGACTGGGAGCAGTCCTCCGCGCTGATGGCCCATGCCCTGCTCACCATCGCACGCCAGCCCCCGCCCGCCTCGAGCGCTCCGAGCGCGCGCCTGCTCGCCGACCTGCGC
This sequence comes from uncultured Solirubrobacterales bacterium, assembly GCA_963702905.1. Taxonomy (GTDB): domain Bacteria; phylum Actinomycetota; class Thermoleophilia; order Solirubrobacterales; family Solirubrobacteraceae; genus Palsa-744. Next base: position 1,272,557 of record OY969769.1, on the reverse strand, counting down.
GGAGGCCTTGAGATCTACGGAAGCCAGCTACGCGAACGCACCGACTTCGCGCACCGCGCCGCCCGCTTCGAGCGCCGCGTCAAGCGCCTGCGCGGCAGTAGGCCTGGCCGTGTGTTGATCGCCTTTCGCCGCCACCGCTTCACCCGCAGAGCGCTGAGGCCGCTGCGTCCCCTGTATCGCCGCCTGCGCCGAAGGCTTTAGCCGATGGCCGGCCGCTTGTCCAACAAGTTGAGAGGCGTCGCCAAGGCACTCGTCGGGCGACAGCCGGCGGCGAGCGCCCCACGTGGACTGCCCCCATCGCTGCGCGAACTCCAACGCTCCGGCCCCACCCCCCTCTCGTCCAGCCGGCCAGAGCCTGGGGAGCAGTTGCGCATCGCAACCGTAATCCCCTCATTCCGCCGCGGCAGCGGAGGGCACATGACGATAGTCAACCTCCTACGCGAGCTTCAAGCGCTTGGGCATCACATGTCGCTGTGGCTGGAGGATTGCGAGGGACGCCACGCACAAGAGTCCGCCTCGCTCACGAAGAGCAGTTTCGCCGAGTTCTTCCACGCCGAGAACATCCCGCTTCATGCGGGCTTCGACGATTGGAGCGGCGCCGACATCGCGCTTGCCACCGGCTGGCAAACGGTCGCGCGTGTGCTGCTGCTTTCAGACGTCAAAGCCCGCGCCTATCTCGTGCAAGACCACGAGCCCGATTTCTACCCCGCCTCCGCGGAGCGACTGTTGGCCGAAGACACCTACCGGCAAGGGGTCCCCTGCATCGCCGCCAGTCCCTGGCTGGCGGAGCTGCTGCGCACCCGCTACGGGGCCAGCGCTACTCACTTCGATTTGGCTGTCAACCATGACGTCTACCGGCCTACCGGCGAGCCCCGCGGGGACGACCTGGTTGTGTTCTACGCACGTGCCGTCACTCCGCGCCGCGCCGTGCCGTTGGGTCTACTCGCGCTCGTCGAGCTCTCGCTCCGCAGGCCCAACGTTGAGATCGCCCTGTTTGGCGAAGACCGCCCGCTGGATGTGCCTTTCAAGCACACCAACCTCGGCGTGCTCCCGGCCGCGGAGCTAGCCGCCCTCTACTCCCGGGCGACAGTCGGCATGGTGTTCTCGCTCACCAACCCCTCGCTCATTGGGCTTGAGATGATGGCGTGCGGGTTGCCATGCGTGGAGCTTGCGAGCGAGTCGATGGTGGCGAGCTTCGAACGCCCCGGCCCACTTCAGCTGGTCGAGCCGGACCCGTTGGCATTGTGCTCGGAACTGGAGAGGCTGCTTGACGACGCTGCACTGCAAACACGGCTCGCGGCCACCGGTCCGGCGCTCGTGAGCGAACGCACCTGGCGGCGGGCCGCCGGCCAGCTCGATGACGCATTGCGCGCGCTGGTGGCGGGCGCGGACACACACGCACGGTAACGTGCCGCCGTTGCAGACCTCAACCATGCAATCACCACCATCCCCCACCGCATCGCCGACCCGTCTCGGCGCGCAGCGCGATCCGCGCTCGCCGGATTCGCCGTGGCGTCTGGACACGATCCTGCTCGGCGCCATCGTCGCCGTCGTGACCGTCGTCTACTCGCACTACGCGCTGCGGGTGGCGACCTTCCAGCTCGACGAGAGCCTCTACATACACGAGGCGCGACTGGTGGCCGAATACTTTCCTCACCCGCTGTTCCAGAGCGCCATCTTTCCGCGTGGGCTGCAGCGACTGGACCAGCTCCTGCTCGCCTTGCCGTTCTTCGTCATGCGTGGTCCCGGAGCATTCGAAGCCGACCGCGTGATCCAATGCCTACTGTTCGCCAGCACAGCCGTTCCAGCGTTCCTGCTCGCTCGCGGCGCCGCCTTGGGTCGTTGGCCCAGTTTGCTTGCCGCGCTACTGGCGGTCGTCGTCCCGTGGGCGGTGGTGAGCACCTCTTTCCTTACAGAGCCGGCCGCCTACGCCGCCTACGCATGGTCTCTGTACGCCGTGTGGGCGGCGATCGTGCGACCGTCGCTGCCACGCGAAGCGCTCGCCGTGCTCGCGATCCTGCTCGCGATGCTCTCGCGGTCGGCGATGCTCAGCCTGGCCCCGATGCTCCCGCTGGCTGTCCTCTGGCAAGAGCTACGTTGGGATACCTCGGACATGCCCCTCACCGTGCGCATGCGATCGCTGCCGTCGCGGCTGTGGCGGCGGCACCCGCTGGTGAGTGTTGTCACGACCGCCGCCATCGCGTTGTACATTGCCGCCCGTCTGGGCCTGTTGCCGACTGCCTTGAGCACGCTCACAGGCGAATACGGTGTCCCCCACATCGGCGCGATACAGGCGCTGCTCGACCGCTACGAGCACTTCCTTTCACGGAACGCCACCGGCACCGGCCTTGTCGCGCTGGTGATTGGCTTGCCCTGGCTACTGCTTACGCTCATACGTCCGCGCGACGGCGCTCGCCACGGGCTCGCCGTGGTCTGCCTGTTGGGTGTGCTGTGCCTGCTGCTCTCGCTGATACCGGCGGGACCCGACGAGCGCTACACCGCATACGCCGCGGTGCCCATCGCGCTTCTGTTCGTAGTGGGCCTCACGTCACGACCGGGGCTCGGCGTGCTCGCCGGGGCGGTGACCGTCGACCTCCTGATCGAAAGCGTCACGTGGCCCGCCCTTGCGAACCTCTACGACTACTTCACCTACCCGGCTGCGGTCTTCTACCAGCGCGTGCTCCTGGGACGTGTGAGCACGATCTCGCTGCCGCTCGTACACCTCTCTCCGGAGCGCTTGGTCCAGCTGGGGGTGCTGGTTGTAGCGCTGGCATGGATGCTCGCCGGCCGCCGTGCGCGCCTCGCGCGACCGGCGGCGACAGTCCTGGGTATCGGCGTGCTCGCGCTCTGCTCCATGCAGACCTACTACGCCCTCCACAGGTACGTCACGACCGCCGGCGCGGGTCCCGACGCAGCCGCCAGATCTTGGGTCGATCGTCACGTACCCGCGCACGCGAACGTCGCAGTGGTGCCGGTGTCGCTCGGCCTGTCTCTCAACTTCACCCCAATCTGGGAGACCGCCGAGATGTGGAACACGTCGGTTGACGCCACCGCCTTCTTTGAAAGCAACACCCCCGGTGCTCCTCTGGACATCGGCCGCGCTCCGCTACCGATCGAAGGGACGGTGCTGTACCTGAAGGTAAACACCGCGAGCGGATCTGTCCACGTCAAAGAGAGCGGCGCGCGGCGACCGCCGTTGTTGCGTTACGCGCTGCTCCCGGCAGTGAGCATGACAACGGTTGGATTCGACGCGGAAAGCTCGCAAGTCGACCCTTCGCTACTCATACGTCTCGAGCGCCTGCATCAACCCCCGAGATTGGAATGGCAGCTGAGCGGCACCTCAGAAGAAGGCTTCATGGCGCCGGGCGCACCGGCCGAAGCCGTCGTCTACAGCGCAGCGCTTGCCCGTGGTAGGCGCTGTGTCAGCTTTCACCTCACGGGGCCTCCTGACTTCAAGCAGCCGTGGCCGTTTGTCGTCGTTGACGCCGGGCACGTGCTGTCGCAAGGTACTCTGACCGCGACCCAAACAAGAACGGTGCAAGCGCGGCTCGTCGTCCAGCATCAGGCCGGATGGCCAATCGCGCGGCTAAGGATTCACGTCCGCGGCAGCGTGCCCTATCCGGGAGGCGTCACAGTCAGCGCGAAGGTGGACGACTTCGCCGTGCATACCTGCAAACGCCATGCGTGAGCGACACGCTCTGTAGAGAGCCCGCCACGGTACCGGTAGGCAACGCTGAGGACAGTACGGCGATGGTCCCGCTTACCAAAGCTGACGTGGAGGCGGGACACGTAGTGAGCCGCACCTGCACCGGCTGGCCGCCCGCCATGAGTGCGACGCGCGCGTTCGCCTTGCCGAGGCGAACCATAAGCTGCGTACGAGCACCCGCGGCCGCTCCGGCCGGTGGCGCTGGCGGTGAGAAGGTAAGTGTCACCGTGAGCGCAGCCGGCGCTGGGGCCGCGGCTTGATGAGCGTTGGCGAGCGCCCCAATGCGCACCCGGCCTGCGGCCGGTACCCCCCCTTCCGGCAGCAAGCCCTGCGCAACCCACACCACTCGCACTGGATGCGCCAGCCGCGTGAGAGTGAGAACGCCGTCGGGAGAATGCGCGAGCGCTACTCCTTCCAGCTGAAAGAACGGCGAGCTAGTCGCGCCCACCACGTCTGTCAGCCCTACCCCGGCGGACGTCGGCGTCAACGTCCCGGTGGTCCCGTTCACCGAGGCGACTTCCAGGCCGGGGAGCGCACCCATCGGCACCTCCACTGGTGGGAGCCCGAGCTGGGGAAGACGCACCCAGCTGCGCACACTGGAGTTCCAAAACAGCGTGGTGCGAAGTTGATCCCCCGACAGCGACGCCGGCATGGCCGGGGGGGCGGAGACCGAGAGGTTGTCGAGCCACGCAACCTCATACCCGTTGGCGTGAGCGTCGACCCAGCCGAGCGCGGAAACCGAGCCGGCGGTCCTGCCCGCGATTCCAGAAGCCTCCCCGTCGATGACCGCAAAGGCATATCCGACCAACAACAGCTGGACCGTGGCGGCCACACCTACCGTCCACCAAAGCCGTATGGCTCGCCCCCTCGCCCATAGCCAGGCGGTGACGACGCCGCCTACGAGTGCGAAGAGCGCGAGCGCATCCTGCATGCTCAGCCCGGGAAGTCCAACCTCGGCAAACCGGCCCGAGAGGACATGAGGGACGATCGACTCGGCCGGACGCAGAAAAGCTGTTTCCTGGTTCAGGGACGACAGGAACGGGATCGACGCGTATAGAAACGCCAACCCGAGGGCTCCCAACAGCAGGTCGCCCGGCCGCACGTCTCCGTCCTCCAGCGCCGCGAATGTGCCGAGCCAGAAGGCCGGCACAACGTAGAAGAAATAGCGCTCCTCGGTGATCGGCCCCAGATAACCGCCCTGCGAGTAGACGGTCAGGACGAGAAAGACGGTCATCACCATGCCGGAGGCCGCCATATAGACCCAGCGCCGGTCAGGTCGAGGACGTGCCATGCGCCTGACAAACCACGCAACCGAGACGATCGCGGGGAGCAACCCCACGCCGAGCGCGAGCGCGATCAGCTCAACCGACAAGCCCTCCCCCATGTTCGCGGGCAAACCGTTGCGGGTGACCACATTGCTGTAGCTGCCAAGCAGCGCTGTCACGTGCGTCCGCAACTGCCCCCTGGATTTCTCATAGACGACCAGCGCGACAATCCCCACCAGCAGCAGTGTTGACAGCGGATACCCACGCACGACGTTTGTCGCCGCGGTCCGTATGCGATCGAGCGGTCGCGCATGCCGCCCGGCAGCAAGTTGCAGGCTGCGCAACAGCATGGCGATCAGGTAGCCCACGTAGACAGCCGCGAATTGCACCCGGGTCCCCACAAGCAGCGCGATCGTCAGGAGCGCAAGCGCGTCTCTGCTCGCAGAAGGACGCCATATCGCAGCCGCAGTCGCCAGGATCATCCACCAGAACAGCGGGTAGGAGAGGTTCTCCGTGAACAGGGCAGAGGTCAGGGTCAACCACGGTACGACCACACTCAGCAGCGCTGCCGCAACGGCGTACCAGCTCGAGCGAAGCACCACGCGCGCCATCAGGAAGATCGGCACCGCCGCGCTCAGGAACATCAGCACACTGAGGACGTGATCGACCCGCAGCGCCTGCGCGCCGTCGAACACGCGCAGTGGGATCGACAACACGAGTGGGTACAGACGGTTGGTCGCCCGGGCGTCGAGGTCGTGGAAGAGCGTGTGGGGTAGTCCGCTGGTGTAGTGGACCGCCGATTGCTCGATCAGCGTCTCGTCAAGCGCGAAAACCGTCACGTGCGCCGCGATCAAGCCAGCCCCTACGGCCAATATGAGGAGTCCGCCGGCGAGCGCCAACCATGGCCCCCTGCCAGCGGGGACAGGAGCCCGATCCGCAAGTGCGCCGCGTTTGGAGTGCGTGGCTGAGGCCAGCTCCACGTTCAGTGTCGACGCAGCCCGAGAATGCTCAGCAAGAACGACGAGAAGAAGATTTGAATCCCGACGATGAGGAGCGTGGCGGCGACAACCGCCATATGTTCATCGGCAAGCGAGCCAAGACCATGGGAGATCCACGTGCCGACGATGATCCCGCCAAGGACCAGGCCTATGAGCACGAACACTCCACCGAGCAACAGCCCATGCTCGAGCCTGAAGCGCGAGCGCATCGCGTCAAACCAAGGGTCGCGCTCTTTCATGAAGTAAGTGCCATAGGCGTGGGCGCACAGTCCGAGCGCGAGCACCTGCGTGCCGACCACCATCAACAGCGACCCTCCGATCAGCGCGTGGATGCCCCACGATCGCCCAAAGATGTCAAGCCCGCCGCCGACAAGCGCCACGATCAGCGTACCCACGCCCGCGAGAATCGCCCCGGGGAGGATGAAGAGATGCGTGGGCGAGTGCACGAGCAGGAAGCGCAGATGACGCCAGCCATCGCGGAAACTGGAGAGCTTCGACTCGCCGCCGCGGGGGTGGTATTCAATCGGAAACTCGGCGATCCGCAGGTTCTCCTTGGAGGCGCGGATCACCATCTCGGAGGCGAACTCCATGCCGGTGGTGCGCAAATCGAGACGCGGAAGCACGTCGCGTCTGAGCGCTCGCATGCCGCAGTGTGCGTCCTTCACGCCGGTGCGGAAGAAGAAGTTGAGCAGCCCCGTGAGGATGGGGTTGCCTATGTAGCGGTGCAACCAGGGCATCGCCCCGGGCTGGATGTTGTCCATGCGGTCGCCCATCACGAGCTCCGCGCCACCGTCGAGCTCGGCCACGAAGCGGGGGATCTCGGCGAAGTCGTAGGTGAGGTCGGCGTCGGCCATCACGATGTACTTGCCCTTTGCCGCTCCGAAACCAGCGAGGTAGGCGCTGCCATAACCGCGCCGGGGCTCTGACACCACGCGCGCGCCGGCTGCTGCCGCCAACGCCGCCGAGTCGTCTTCGGAGGCGTTGTCCACCACCAACACCTCGCCCTCGAGCCCGTTGCTCTCGAGAACCTCGAGAGCCGTGGTGACACACGCCTCAATGTTCTCCGCCTCGTTGAGGCAGGGGATGACGACCGACACGAGCGTCGATCGCTCTTCCTCGGCGCCCCCGTGGATAGTGGGCCTTGTCTTCTCTGCGGTGCTCATCGCTCTGTCGGGCCCTGCTCGCTTGCGCGCTTGGCCTAGGTCTATCGACATAAACGCCTGACAGGCCAAAAAGTGGCGCTCCCCGGCGCGCCTTTCGAATTTCGGATGCTATCGCACCGCCCGGAGGGCCAGACACCGAGTCACGCAGTTTCCTGGCAGTCTCCCGGCAGGAATGCGCGTTTGCCTCGTCTACGACTGCCTCTACCCCTACACGGTGGGGGGAGCTGAGCGTTGGTATCGCAACCTCGCAGAGCGGTTGGTGGCGGAGGGGCACGAAGTCACATATCTGACCCTGCGCCAGTGGGAGCGTGGCGAGCAACTGGACCTCGACCCGCGCGTGCGGGTGGTGGAGGCGGGTCCACGCATGGAGCTCTATACAGGAGCCCCACCCGCCCGCCGGCGCATCCTGCCCCCACTGGTGTTCGGCGCGGGCGTGTGGTGGCACCTGCTGCGCCACGGGCGGCGCTACGACGTGGTGCACACCTGCGCCTTCCCCTACTTCTCGCTCTTGGCGGCTGCCTTGGTGCGTCCGTTTGGACGCTACGGGCTTGTCGCCGACTGGTTCGAGGTGTGGAGCCGTGACTACTGGCGTGGTTATCTCGGCGGCGTTGGCGGTCGCATCGGCGAGTTGGTGCAGCGGCTGTGCGCGCGGGTCCCCCAACGCACGTTCTGCTTCTCCGAGCTGCACGCCAAACGCTTGCGCGAGCTGGGCTCGAGCAGTGAGATAGAAATCCTGCGTGGCCTCTACGCAGGCTCGACCGAGCCGGCGATACCACGAGTGGCCGACCCGCTCGTTCTGTTCGCCGGACGGTTGATCCCCGAGAAGCGGGTCACCGTCGGGGTCGCCGCCGTCACGGCCGCCGCCAAGCGGGTCGAGGGTTTGCGCGGTGTCTTCTACGGCGACGGCCCCGAGCGCGAGGCGCTAGGCGCCTCGATCGCCGAGCACCGCGCCGACTCGTTCATCTCCACTCCTGGCTTTGCCGACAGCGAGCGCGTCGACGAAGACATGCGGCGTGCCCTGTGCGTGCTCCTGCCCTCCGAGCGCGAGGGGTACGGGATGGTGGTGGTGGAGGCCTCCGCCCACTCCACCCCGGCGGTGGTGGTGGCGGCCCCGGACAACGCCGCCACCGAGCTGGTCGAGGAGGGCGTGAACGGCACGATCGCACCCGACGCAGATCCGGACACGATCGCCCAGGCGATCGTGCTGGTGCATGAGGCAGGGATGGCGATGCGCGAGAGCACCGCCGCATGGTTCGCAGAGAACGCGAAACGCCTGTCGCTCGAGTCTTCGCTGACGACGGTTCTCGCAAGTTACGGGGACGGCGGTCGCTAGCCTCTTGGGCTCACCCATGGGCACCCACCGCCACACATCTCGATGAGCGACGCGACCGTACGGATCGGCGTCGCCGGCCTGGGCTACTGGGGTCCCAACCTCGCACGCAACTTCGATGCGCTGCCGGGGGTGGAGCTTGCGTGGTGCTGCGATGGGCAACCCGAGCGCCGTGAGCGGCTTGCGGCGACATACCGCTCGACGCGCTTCACGGGCGATCTCGAGGAGCTGCTGGCCGATCCCGGGCTCGACGCGATCGTGCTCGCCACGCCCGTGCCCACCCACGCCGAGCTGGCCCAGCGGGTGCTCGGGGCGGGCAAGCACTGCTTCGTTGAGAAGCCGCTCGCGCAGTCGGTGGCAGACGCGCAGGCAACCGTGGACGCCGCACGCGAAGCGGGCAAGCTGCTGATGGTGGGCCACCTGCTGGAGTACCACCCGGGCGTGCGGCTGCTGAAGGAGGCGCTCGACTCGGGCGAGTTGGGGAAGGCGCTGTACATCTACTCCAACCGCCTCAACCTCGGTCAGCTCAGAAACGACGAGAACGCGTTGTGGAGCCTCGGCGCGCACGACGTGTCGGTGGTGCTGGCGCTGGCGGGAGAGGAGCCGACTGAGCTTTCCGCGCACGGGGAGTGCTACATGCGGGAGGGGATAGAGGACGTGGTGTTCGGCTTCATGCGCTTCCCCTCGGGGCTCGCCGCCCACTTGCACTTGAGCTGGCTCGACCCCCACAAGGAGCGGCGCTTCACGGTGGTGGGGTCGAAGCGGATGGCGACGTTCGATGACATGGAGATCGAGCGCAAGGTGACCATCTACGACAAGGGCTTCGACGAGAAGACCGACAGCTATGGCGAGTACATCACCCGCGCCGGGGAGATCCGCTCGCCACGCGTGCCCAACTCGGAGCCATTGCGGTTGGAGTGCGAACACTTCATCGAGTGCATCCGTGAGAACCGCGCACCACTCTCAGACGGCGAGAGCGGGCTGCGGGTGGTGCGCATCCTGGAGGGCATGCAGCGCGAGCTGGACGCCTCGAAACGCAATGCGCCCGTCGCCTACGGCGCCTGAGCGCCTCAGGTGAGAGCGGGGCGTATCGCGTCGGTCACCGAAGCCGCCTGCTCCGCATTCAACACCGGGCTCATGGGGATCGCCAAGTGTGTGCGGGCAAGCTCTTCGGTAGCGGGTAGCGAGGCGCCCACCCCGTAATCAACCATCGCGGGCTGGCGGTGGATGGGGGTGCGGTAGTAGGCCTTGTAGCCGTGCCCAGCCGCACCAAGCGCCGCTTCGACTTCCTCGACGCGGTCGTGACGAATCACATAGAGGTGCCAAGCCGGATCGCATCCATCGACGGGCCTTTGCGACTGGACTAGCTCGCCGAGTCCCGCCTGCTCGTAGTGGGCGCCGGCAGCGCGGCGGCCATCGGCCCAACCGTCGAGGTGGGGAAGCTGCACACGCAGGATCGCCGCCTGTAGCTCGTCCAGACGCGAGTTGTAGCCCACATGGTCGTAGGTGACCTTGTCGTGGGAGCCATGGAAGCGGAGCATCCGCACGCGCTCGGCGATCTGGGGGTCGTTGGTGGTGACGGCGCCGCCGTCGCCGAAGCACCCAAGATTCTTGGAGGGAAAGAAGCTGAACGTGGCGACAGTCCCGAGTGAGCCAGGGCGCCCCTGCGGAGAGGTAGAGCCGGCGGATTGGGCGGCGTCCTCAAGCACGGGCACTCCGAGCGCCTCGATCTCAGCAATCGGCGCGATATTGCCGAACAGGTGCACGGCGATGACGGCCTTCGTGCGTGGCGTGAGCGCGGCCTTGACGGTGTCTGCGGTGACGCAATAGGTGTGGGGGTCGACGTCGCAGAACACCGGACGAGCGCCCGTGGGCGGGATCGCCTCGGCGGAGGCGTAGAAGGTGAAGGAGGGCACCACCACCTCGTCGCCGGGACCCACGCCCATCGCGCGCAGGGCGATCGTGAGCGCCTCGGTGCCGTTGGCTACACCAACCGCGTGGGCGGCGCCACAGTAGACGGCGAACTCCTGCTCGAAGGCCGCCACGTTGGGGCCGAGGATGAAGCGAGTGTCCTCGACCACCTCCCGCATACGGGCAAGGATCTCCTCGCGCAAGGGGAGGACAGGTGTGGTGGTGTCGAATAGGGGGACAGGCATCGTACGTAGCGGCATTGAAGTCAAACCAGGCGACAGATTACGGGAGCCGCCGTCCCGATCCCGGTGTCCCCCGCTATGGGGTTTGCCGCGACGCGCGGAGCACGCCCACGTGCGGCGGCATGTAATCTGCCGCGCGATGACAGACAAACGCTCAGCGCTCATAACCGGAATCACCGGCCAAGACGGCTCGTTCCTGGCGGAGCTGTTGCTGGAGAAGGGGTACGACGTGCACGGGATGGTGCGTCGCGCCTCAACCGAGAAGTTCGACCGGATCGAGCACCTGCGCAGCCGCATAACCCTCCATCAAGGCGATCTGCTCGATCAGCGTTCGCTGGTGGACACGATGCGAGCGGCGAAACCCGACGAGATCTACAACCTCGCGGCAATGTCGTTCGTGGCTGTGTCTTGGATCCAGCCCACCCTCACCGCGGAGTTCAGCGGCGTGGGGGTCACACGCATGCTTGAGGCGATGCGCGAAGTGTGCCCGGAGGCGCGCTTCTATCAGGCCTCCTCCAGCGAGATGTTCGGCAAGGTGCTCGAGGTCCCGCAGACCGAGAAAACACCGTTCTATCCGCGCTCGCCTTACGGCGTGGCAAAGGCCTACGGTCACTTCATCACGGTCAACTACCGCGAGTCATACAACCTGCATGCGACGAGCGGCATTCTCTTCAACCACGAGTCTGAGCGCCGGGGGCTTGAGTTCGTCACGCGCAAGATCACCTGGCACGCCGCCGCGATCAAGCTCGGTGTCGAGAAGGAGCTGCGGCTGGGCAACCTCGACGCCGAACGCGACTGGGGGTATGCGAAGGACTACGTGGAAGCGATGTGGTTGATGCTGCAGCAGGAGAGCGCCGAGGACTACGTGATCGCCACAGGCGAGGCTCATTCCGTGCGGGAATGCTGTGAGGTGGCCTTCAACGAGGCCGGTTTGGGCGACTTCGAGCAGTACGTGACGATCGACCCGGCTTTCCTCAGACCGGCCGAGGTCGACCATTTGATCGGGAGCCCCGCAAAGGCAGAGCGCGACCTCGGGTGGAAGCCGCAAACGAGCTTCGAGGAGCTGATCCGACTGATGACCCGCGCCGATCTCGAGATGCTCGCCCGGCGCTGACCTGATCGCGGGTCTCTGGCGAGCGCGGCGGCCCGCCGAACAGTCCCTATCCGGTCCGCAGAGCCCGCGCGTAACTGTCGAGCGTGAGCTGCGCGGTGCGTTCCCACGTGAACTCACGCGCACGCTCCAAGCCGCGTACGCGCAGACGCTCGGCGGCGGCCCGATCTGAGAGCAGTTGCTCGACGGCCGAGGCGATCGCTGTTTCGTCGCGAGGGTCGAACATGACCGCCGCGTCGCCGGCGACCTCCGGTAGCGAAGAGGCGTTCGAGCAGGCGACGGGGACCCCACGCGCCATCGCCTCCAACACGGGCAGCCCGAAGCCCTCATAGAGCGAGGGGTAGACGAAGGCGGTGGCCAGATTCCACAGACCCTCGAGCTCCTCGGCGGAGAGCCACCCGAGGAAGCGCACGTCATCCTCCAGGCCGAGTGTGCGGGCGCACTCACGCAGCTCCGCCTCGTGCGCGGTGGGGTAGCCGGGCAGCAGGAGTAGGGGACGACGGCCGGCTGGTATCAACGCGAGGGCGCCGATCAGCGCGAGCAGGTTCTTGTGGGGGCGCTTGGCCGAGAGGCTCAGAACTACCGCGCGCTCCCCGAGATTCAGTCGCCGGCGAAGCTCGGGCTCAAGGAGGGGCTCGCAGCGCTTTACGGCGCCCAGGCCGAGTGGCGCCACATCGATGCGGTCCTCGGAGGTTCCCAGCAGTTCCACGAGATCGCGGCGGGTGCTCTGTGAGTCGACAATCACCCGGTCGGAGCGGTGTACCGCCAGCGGCACGAGCAGGCGCATGCCCAGGTCGCGAATGCCGGCGTGCGCCTCGGGGAAGCGGGCGTAGATCAAATCGTGGACTGTCACCACGCGGCGGAAGCGCCCCCGGGCGGGAGCGGTGCTGGCGAGGCTGTGCAGGAGATCCACGCCCTCACGCGCAGCCAGCCGGGGCAGGAGCAGCTGCTCGCCGCGCACCCATTGCATCCGATTGCGTGCGTTGACGGGCACAGTCACCGCGGACAGCAGCTCCCCCCAGGGTCCGTCTTTGGCGGCGGCGGCCTCGCGGTTGACAAACGCGGTGAAGCGCACGTCCGGCGCGGCCTTGACCAAAGCCGGGATCAGCTCGCGCGCCGCGACCTCCATGCCACCGGTCTCGCCGGGGACGAGGAAGATGAGGTTCAGGCCGACGTGCATTGGGGGCGCAGGCTAGCGGAGCGCCATAGCTCGCCGGGTCCGTGAACGAACAGTTTGGGTCGCAGGCGAACCAACGTCTTTTGATTGTGCAAGGCTCGTGCGCTTGACTGAGAGCGGAACACTTACGATTGGCATCGACGCGCGCGCGGCCACAGAGGTTGCGGCAGGCCGGGGACGGGTTGTACGAGAGCTTCTACGTGCGCTTGGAGCACGCGAGGACGACGGACACCGGTATGTCCTCTTTGCACGCCAAGCCTGGGAGGGCGAGGAGCTCGACGAGCGCTTCGCGTGGCATCTGATCGATGTGAGAGATCCGCTCTGGCACCTGCTCGCGGGCAGGGCCGCCAACAAGCGGTGCGACGTGCTGCTGTCATCGAACTCCTACTTGACGACCCTCTTCACACGCATCCCCACCGTGCCGATCGTGTACGACATGGTGACGTTCGAACCGTCGATGCGTCCCAACCTCCGTTCCAGCCTGATCGAGCGGTTGACGCTCGGACCGGCCGTCAGGCGCTCGACGGCCCTGCTGGCGATATCTCAGGCCACGGCGGATGCGCTGATTGCCCGCTTCCCAAAGGCAGCCGGTCGCACGGCCGTAGCGCCCCTCGGCGTGACGCCTGCGCTGTCGAAGAAGCTCGAGCCGCAGGAAGCAGCGGCCCTGCCGCCAGCCGGCTTTGTGTTGGCGGTGGGCACGCTCGAGCCCCGCAAGAACCTGCCACGGCTCGTCGAAGCGTACGCAGAGCTGGATGAGGAGCTTCAACGCGCCCACGCACTGGTGGTGGTGGGGGCGCTCGGCTGGGAGACCGGAGCGACCCTCGAGGCGCTGCGGTCGCTGGGAGAGCGCTGCACGATGCTTGGGTACGTGTCCGATGAGGCCCTCGCTGAGCTCTATCGCCGCTGCGCCGTGTTCTGCTACCCCTCGCTCGGGGAGGGCTTCGGACTGCCCGTGCTCGAGGCGATGGCGGCGGGAGCCGCCGTCATCACATCGAACCTGTCCTCGCTTCCGGAAGTCGGCGGGGATGCCGTGGAGTACGTCAACCCGCGTGACACCAGCTCGATCGCCGAGAGCCTGCGTCGGTTGCTCACCGACCAATCGCGTCGCGCGGAGCTCGGGCGGCGCGCCAGCGCGCGCGCGCAAACGTTCTCGTGGGAGCGCTTCGCCGAGATCGCACTTGCGACGCTCGAGCGAGCGGCCCGAGCATGACGACACCCCAACCCGGAGCGGACCGCGCAGAGCCTCTGGTGAGCATCGGCATCCCGACGTTCCAGCGTGCGGACAAGCTCGAACGGGCCGTCGAGTCGGTGCTGAGCCAAACCCATCGCAGCATCGAGCTGGTGATCTCCGACAACGCCTCCGAGGACCGCACAGAAGCGCTGTGCAGAGCTTTGTGCGCGCGCGACCCGCGCGTGAGATACCTACGCTCGACCGTGAATCGTGGACCGACAGCGAACTTCAACACGGTCTTCGACGAGTTGAGCGGCGACTACACGATGGTGCTCTCAGACGACGATTGGCTCGATGCCGACTACCTCACCAGCTGCCTGGCCGAGTTGCAACGGCGCCCCGATCTCGTGCTTGCATGCGGGATCGGACGTTACGTGCGCGACGACCAGGTGGTGAGATACGGAGTTGAGATGCAGCTCGAGGAGGACACGCCGTCCCGACGCGTGGTGGCCTATATACGCGCGGTCGACGAGAACGGTCTCTTCTATGGCCTTATGGCGCGCAATGTGCTTCGAAGGGCAGCGCCGCTGCGAAACGTCATCGGCAACGACTGGCTGCTCGCAGCTGCAATCGTCGCGCAGGGCAAGGCCACGACACTCACGTCAACCTCGATCAACCGCGAGCTCGATGGCACAAGCGCGGACTTCGCAAAGCTCACCGCCACGCTCGGCTTGCCGCGCTGGCAGGACCGCGTTCCACACCTCGTGATCGCTTGGGAGCTACTTGCCGACGTCGGCTGGCGCGCACCTGCCTATCGTGGGCTTGCGCCGCACGCACGCACGCTCCTGGCATGCCGAGCTGCATGGACCGCCATCCGCTGGCGTTCGCTGGTATGGCACATGACGATGCCGACATTCGCGGCGTTGGGCAAGAAGCGCCGGGGGGGATGGCTGTGGCGTGCGTACTTACGGTTCGCGCGCATGGCCGGGGCCAGGCGGGACGAAGGTTAGCCTTCCGGCCGTGCGCGGCCGATCGCATGAGTTAATTGATGGTCACAATCGAGCGAGATCACCCCAGGCAAGGCGTGACAGAAGACTCCTACGGTCGACATCGCCGTCTCTATAGGCATTTGTCTGATTGTCAGCCACCAGTAGATTCTGCTGGGCCTCCTGCCAGAAGGTGGCGCTTTTGTGCCAATCGTCCGGCTGATACGAAACGCTGTCACGACCCACTATCAACGCCCGGAGCCCCATGTCTTCAATCTGCGAGGTAATACCACCACGACCACTCTCAAGACGCCATGCTTGAGGCTTCCATTGCATCGACCACATCTTGAGGCGTGACATGACGTCAGCGCGGATCAAAAACGCGTTTGTGCGAATGTGCGGAGCCGGAAACGGGTAGAAGGCGAACTGAATGTATGCAGTCGTCAAATGACGGCCTCCAATCGCAGCGAGTCTCGACCAACGAGACCCCGGGGGGGCGTCCGATGCCAACTCAATCCCTTGAAGTGCGTCTAGCTGAGCTTGCAACCACGCACGATCTGGAAATAGCTTGCTGTAGGCGCTTGGGAGATGCAGGAAGTACCGCGAGACCGAGAGCGAGCTGTTCCACGAACCCGTGGCGCCAACGATGCCGACATCCGCCGCCAGTGCTGACTGCATCATCGCAAGCCATCCGGAATCGAGGATCGCGCTGTTTGAATTGAGAAAGCAAAGTTCCCCACAGTCGAGCCTGCGGGCAACCTTTGCATAAGCGGTGAGATCAAACCCAGCATCGCTCACATGTATTGTGTCGTCTATCAATGATCCAGCGATTTGGGTGTAAGGTCTCGCCTCGTCTGAGGAGCGGAAGCCCTTAAGCAAGAGAATCACACCATGTGGCACGCCAGGGTCATGATTGCGATAGGAGGTGATAAATGTACGAAGCGCCTCTTGGCTACCTCCCCGGCGAACAAGGTGGACTACGCACAACTCGTGACTCACATCGTCAACTTTCAAACGCGCAGATAGTCGGCAATGAAGCGGTCGACGTTCTCACTGCACAGCTCGGGCACGGCTCGAAGAATCTCCTCCAACGACCAGTCCCACCACTTAACCGTCAGAAGCGCCGAGACCTGCTCGTCGCTGAAACGCCGGTGCAACTCACGCGCGGGCTGCCCAACGACGATCGCAAAGGGACGCACGTCTTTTGTGACGACACTGTAGGCGCCGACGACCGCACCGTCTCCGATGGTGACTCCCGACATAACGCGTGCTCCACGCCCTATCCACACGTCGTTGCCTATGACAATGTCGCCCCTGCCTTGCGGATGACCGTCCTCATAAGCGCCCGGAAGCGCGTAGCGCGCGCGAAAGGGGTAGGTCGTGACCCAGTCGACCCGATGGTTCCCGCCATCCATGAGCACGACGTCGAGCGCAAAGGAGCAGAACGAGCCAACGGTTACTCGGGCCGTGTCGCCGGGAAAGGTTGCAACCAGCGGACGACCGTAGGTTCCGCGGCCCATCGTAAGACGCTCATCGTTGTAGGCAGAGCGCGCAGCGCGATAATCGACGAGCAATTGCTTGTGGGCTGCCACGCTGTCAAACAGCCAGCCGAGTATGTTCCTGGCGCGGAGCAGGCACGGTCTGTTATCGGGCCTAGGGCTCATTGAGGCTCGCTTTGAGTTCGCCACCACTCGACAACCTCCGCGACGCCACGCTCCAGAGCGATTCGCGGCTGGTAGCCGACCTCGACATTGAGCCGAGTCACATCCGCCACGATCGAGTCAGGATCGCCGGGTGACCGGGGAAGAGCTCCGCGCCGCACCAGATCCGGTCCACCGACCGACTCCGCGACCATCTCGACCAGACGGCGGACCTTGACACGCTGTCCAGATGCGACATTCACAGAACCGATGACCGGGCTGTTGAGCAACGCGACGAATCCGTGTGCCACGTCCGCAACATGCATGAAGTCACGAACCTGCTCTCCGTCGGTCGTGTCTGCCACATGACCGGCAATCAGATTTCGTGCGACTGTAGGCAGCAACCGCTGCGGATTCTCGCCGGGGCCGTAGACGAAGAAGATGCGTCCCCAAGCAAGCTCGAACCGACGCTCGCGTGCAAACGCACTTGCGACCTGGTTGGTGGCATTCTTGGCGACGCCGTATAGGGTTGCCGGAAGAAGCTCAGTGCAAAACTCCGAGCAAGGCGACTCTCCCCATCCGTACTCGGCGCATGTACCCGCAACGACCGCTCGTTGTCCGCCGTTTTCGGAGAAACATTGCACCAGCCATAGCGTGGCGCCAACCCAATCTAGATTCTCGGTGGCGTTCCAGAAGAGACCGTGCTCCGCGTACCATGCGAAGTGCAAGAGCATTTCCGGGCGGATCTGCTCCAACAGTGCCTCGACGGCCTTCGGGTCGAGGAGATCTACCGAGTGCCACTGCACGTCTTTACGCTTGCCGGTCGACCGTGCGACCGCGTGGACCTCATGGCCAGCAGCCAAGAGCGGATCTATCGCGTTAGACCCCACGAACCCTCGCGCGCCTGTCAACAATACTGAGCTCACCGACCGCTTGCCTTAATGTGCAACCGGCCCCGCGGCAGCAGATCCAGCAGCTCAGTGGGGAATGCCCGTGTTGCCAGCAGGACGATTGCGTAGAGGACGGTCGAAATTGCTAGGCGTAGTATCACCGGGACCCCCTCAAACGATAGTGGGACAAGTCCTAGCGCGGCAGACTGCGGCGACGCGTGGGACGACCCGAAGCGGCGGGCGTAGCCCGGCGTGATGGCGCATCAGGATGACCGCACCTCCCACGGCCGCGCCAATCTCGCCGAGCACCGTGCCGACAGCGGCGCCTCGTGCGCCGTAAGGCGGCACGAGCGCGGCGAGCATGACGAGGCTGACTAGCAGCGCACAGGCATTCAACATGAGTATCTGCCGGTAAAGGGCCAAACTCAGCAATCCGTTGGCCCAGACTGCGCTGACGAAGGTGGCTCCAAGGGCAACTCCCTGGATGGCGAGCACACCCGAAGCGGCCGCGAATGTCGGGCCGCCGACTATCGCGATTGCCAGTTGTGCGCCGACGATAGTCGACACAGCCACCCACACGCCTACGATCAGCGCGACCTCGAAGACGCGGCCGAGCGCATAGCCGAGTCGATCGTAGTTAGCCTGGGCGGCATGGGCAAAGATCGGCAATGCGGTCCCAGCCAGAAGAATCGGCACTGCGGACAGGACTTCAATGATGCGGTACGAGCTACCGAACAGGCCAAGCTGATGAGAATCCGAGAGCTGCGAGACAACCACAATCGCAACACGGAAGTAGAGCGCCGCGGCGGCAACGGCTGCGGAGTATGGGAGCACACGCATCAACAGCGGTCGCCAGCGACTCCAGCTAAAGGACGGCATCAAAGAGCGCTCGCCGCGCACCAGCAGTGCCGTCGACACCAACACCAGCATTCCCACAGGGATCGAAACCGCCAAGAAGGGGAGCAGCCGGGCCCCGGCAAGTACAAGTGCGACGATGCTGAGGATCGTGAGCATCTGCCTTGTGAGATCGAGCGTAGAAACCCAGCCCAACCTCAGCCGAACGAGCAAGGGAACAGCAAGGTTGTCTTGGACGGTCTGCAGCAGAAGTCCGCAGCCCGCTAGGAGCACCCCCAAAAATACCGTGCTCGAATAACTGAAGGCTGTCACAGCAAGCAGGATCGCCATGCCAAATGCCGTGAGTGAGATGCGCAATCCGAGCAGATCGCTGAGTAGTTGCGAGCGCTCGGCTGGCGGGCGCACCGAACTCTCACGCACGGCAACGGCTGTAAGCCCCAGATCTGATACGCCGCCGACGATGGCCACCAACGCGAGAATGATGGTGTACTGGCCTGTGTCGGCTACCCCTAGGTGGCGAAAGAGCAGCGCTGCGGAGCCCGCGCTAACCAGCGCGCCGGTGAGGTAACCACTGACACGCAAAGCACCCCCCCTGACAGCCGCAGGCCCTGCCTCCGGAGTCGCTAGGACATCCGCCGCAAGATTCGATCCGGGTTCTGAGCTAATAGTTCACCCTTTGCTACTCGAAATCCGGGTAAGACGCGTCTCGTTCCGACACCATCCGCTCGCCGTGAGGCACGGGCCAGGCGATCCCAAAAGCGGGATCGTTAAACCGCATCCCGCGGGCGGCCTCCGGCACATAGCGAGAGCCCATCTGATAGAACACCTCGCAGTCGTCGGTGAGCGTCTGAAAGCCATGGGCGAGACCAGCGGGGATGTAAAGCGAGAGCCCGTTCTCGGCTGTCAACTCGACACCGTGCCACCGACAGCGTGTGTCAGAGCCCGGACGCAGATCCACTGCCACGTCGAAGATCGCCCCGCGGACGCAGCGCACGAGCTTTGACTCCCCATGGGGGTCGGTCTGGTAGTGCATGCCACGGAGAGTGTCACGGCGAGCGTTGAACGAAGCGTTGCACTGCACGACATCCGGATTCATGCCGCGGGCACGGAACTCCTCGGCGTCAAACGTGCGCGCGAACCAGCCCCGCTCGTCGCCGATCCGCTCAGGCTCTATCAGCCAGACGCCGTGAAGGGGCGTCTCGCGGAACTTCATGAGAGCAGCGTGAGCTCCGGCGTGCGAGCCGCAAACCGTCCGCCCCACTCGCGGATGAAGCTCAACTGATCGACGATCTCGTCCTTGAGGTTCCACGGAAGGATCAACACGACATCCGGCTTGTCGTCGCGCAGCGCCTCGGGCGAGCGGATGGGGATGTGGGAGCCGGGTAGGAAATGACCCTGCTTGTGGGGGTTCAGATCGCAGGTGTAGTCGATGAAATCACACCCGAGGCCGCAGTAGTTGAGCAGGGTGTTCCCCTTCGCTGGGGCCCCGTACCCCGCGATGCGCAGGCCCTGCTCCTTGAGGTCGATGAGAAAGCGCAAAATCTGGCGCTTGTCCTGCTCCACGCGACGCCCGTAGGCGAGGTAGGTGTCGAGCTGCTCGTAGCCGGCGGTGCGCTCGCGCTCGCGCAGCTCCGCGGCGGCGGATGTCTCGGGCTTCTCAGCGTCGTCGGCATGACAACCGTAGATGCGCAGCGAGCCACCGTGAGTTGGGAGCTCCTCGACGTCGAACAGGCGCAGGCCATGAGCCTCGAACACGCGGGAGACGGTGAGAAAGGAGAAGTAGGAGAAGTGCTCGTGGTAGATCGTGTCCCACTGGTTGGCGTTGATGAGGCTCATCAAGTGAGGGAACTCCATCGTGATGACCCCCCCGGACTTCAGCAGGATCTTCATGCCGGCGACGAAGTCGTTGAGGTCGGGGACATGGGCGAGCACGTTGTTGCCGAGCAACAGATCTGCCGAGGACTCCCCGGCCAGCGAGGTGGCGGTCTCCTGGCCGAAGAACTCCACGAGCGTGGGGATCCCCTTCTGGAGGGCCACCTTCGCGACATTGGCGGCGGGCTCAATCCCCAGCACCGAGATGTGGCGCTCATGGAAGTACTGCAACAGGTAGCCGTCGTTGGAGGCGATCTCCACGACGTGACTCGCACCGTTGAGGCCGAAGCGCTCGATCATCAGCTCGGAGTAGCTCTTGGAGTGCTCCAACCAGCTGGAGGAGTAGGACGAGAAATAGGCGTAGTCGGAGAAGATGTGCTCGGGAGTCTCAAACTCCTCGAGCTGAACGAGGAAGCATTTGCCGCAAACGAGGGCCCGCAAGGGATAGAACGGCTCCATCGCGTTGGAACGCTCAGGAGGTAGGTATGAGTTGGCCAGCGGGGACATCCCAAGGTCCGCGAACACGGCCTCCACGGGGGCCGAACAGAATCGACATTCGGTGGCGGTCATTGGGTGGGAGGGTATTGGAACGCCCGGACCTGCTCGGCAGTGACGGTCCCCATGTCATCGCCCTCCCGCAGACGCCGATACCAGCTCACAACGGCATCCAGCCCTTCGGCGAGTCCCCAGCCGGGATGCCAGCCGAGGTGGACGCGAGCGCGGGATGAGTCGAGCTTGAGGTAGCGCGCCTCGTGCGGGTGGGGACCGTCGTCGTGGGTGACACGAAGCTCCCCGGGCCACAGATGGTCCATGCGCGAGACGATCCAGGACACCGGATGGGCGTCCTCGTCGGTGGGACCGAAGTTCCAGCCGCAAGCGTACTCGCGGGACTCCCAGAGCGCTTGAGCGAGCACGAGGTAGCCGCTCAAGGGGTTAAGCACGTGCTGCCAGGGACGGACGGCGTCGGGATTGCGGATGTGGAGGGTCTCACCGGAGAGGGCGGCGCGCATGATGTCGGGTATGAGCCGGTCGACAGCCCAGTCGCCGCCGCCGATCACGTTGCCGGCGCGGGCGGAGGCGATACGGGGGCCATCAGGGTCCGAGAAGAAAGAGCGACGGAAGGCATTGGTGACCAGCTCGGCGCAGCCCTTGGAATTGGAGTAGGGGTCGTGGCCACCCATTGGCTCATGCTCGCGATAGCCCCACTCCCACTCCTTGTTGTCGTAGCACTTGTCGGAGGTGACGTTCACGACCACGCCCACGGAGGGAGCGCGGCGGACGGCGTCGAGCAGGTTGACGGTGCCCATGACGTTCGTGGCGTAGGTCTCGCGTGGTTCGGTGAACGAGCGGCGCACGAGAGATTGAGCAGCCATGTGGATCACGACCTCGGGCCGGCTGGCGGCGACGGCCGCCTCGACGGCGGCCGGATCGCGTATGTCGCCGATGACGCTTTCCATCGACTCTCCTACGTGTGCGAGCTCGTAAAGGGATGGCTCGGTGGGCACGCAGTCGGAGAAGCCGGTTACGACCGCCCCGAGAGATTGCAGCCACAGGGCCAGCCAGGCGCCCTTGAAGCCGGTGTGACCGGTTAGCAGGACACGGCGGCCCTGCCAGAAGGAAGACTCGACCGATCCCTGCGGCGCGACCGGGGACTCGGCGCTCACTATTCCCAAACCTTCCAAGGGGGATCGGACGCCCATAGCTCTTCGAGGTGGTTGCGCTCGCGCAGGGTGTCCATTGCCTGCCAGAAACCGGTGTGGCGGTAGCAGGAGAGCTGGTTGTCGCGGGCAAGGGAAGTCATCGGCTGCTGCTCCCAGATGGTGGAGTCGCCGTTGAGATAGCGAGATACCTGTGGGGAGAGCACGAAGAACCCCCCGTTCGTCCAGGCGCCGTCGCCACGGGGCTTCTCCTCGAACTTGCGTACCTGGGAGCCGTCGACGTCGAGAGCGCCAAAGCGTCCGGGGGGTTGGACGGCGGTGACGGTCGCAAGGCGGGCCTCCGCGCGATGGAAGGCAACGAGCGCGGAGATGTCGATGTCGGCGAGACCGTCGCCGTAGGTAAAGCAGAAGTCCTCGTCGCCCACATACGGGAGGACGCGCTCAAGACGCCCCCCGGTCATCGTGCTCTCGCCGGTGTCCACGAGCGTGACCCTCCAGGGCTCGGTGGCGGAGCGGTGCACCTCCATGTCGCCGTTTGAGAGGTCGAAGGAGACGTCGCACGTGTGGAGGTAGTAGTTGGCGAAGTACTCCTTGATGAGGTAGCCCTTGTAGCCGAGGCAGATCACGAAGTCCTCGATCCCGTGGGAGGCGTAGATCTTCATGATGTGCCACAGCATCGGCTTGCCGCCGATCTCCACCATGGGCTTCGGGCGCACCGATGTCTCCTCGCTGAGCCGCGAGCCGAACCCACCCGCCAAGATCACTGCCTTCACGGGGTTGAAGCCTAGCGATGGGCGGTCAGGCGGGCGAGGACGACCGTCTAAATAGGCATCCGTCACGCAGAGTGTTAGGCACCGCTTGACCTCCAAGCCAACCTGCGTATGCTCGCTGGCTACAAGTTCTATTCAACTGACCTATTCGATCTTTAGGAGCAAACATGTCGCCGATACCGAAACCAAGCCACGGCAAACGACACATCGGGACTGTGTATCTCGGCGGGATATTCGTGGATGGAGGTGGGATCGAAATCATCCCTACACGGGGTGGGGGGTGGGTGATCAAACATGTGCCACCGCTCGAACCGGCCTTCGAGCGGTTGACCGCGGTTGCGCACATCGTGGAAAGCGCCGACAGCGTCAAGTCATCGGAGCTCAAAGAGCGGTTGATGGCGTTCGCTACAGAGCTCGCGAGCGAGGCGCTCGGGGAGTCGAAGGTCATGGAGGAGTAGCACGATGAGGCTTATCGCTGCATGACAGCCCTTGCGAACTCAATGAGTCGGCCTGCGCGACGAAGTGCGGCCACGCGATCCTGAGCCGAAACGTTGAGGAAGCTGTAGTGAGCCTTGTCCTTGAGCCCCACGAGCCGTTCGAAGTTGTTAGCCGCGCTCTCACCGCCTGGGGCGATGCGTCTTAGGAACATTGCCGCTTCATGGTGGTCTGGCCCCCGAGAGCTTTCGTAGAGCGCCTTGCAGCACGCGGCATCGGACGCTGCGATACCTGCAAGCACCGCCAGTCCTGTCGCAACATTGTGCGACTCGTGGGAGTCCTCGCCGGCGACCAGTTCGGAGACCTCGAGATACTTCTCGGCATCTCCTAGGCGCTTCTTTGCGTCGGTGGCGTCGCAACGGCGAGAGCGTGGGTCTTTTGTCGCCCGGCGACTCACGGAACCGGCCCCAAGAGCTCGCGCAAGGGTGTGCCGGCGAGATCGATGCCATCGCGCCGGAGCTCCGGGAGGACGGGGGGTGTCTCGTCGAGCAGCTCTTGGATGTCGTTCTCGGCGAAGTCGATGATGCCGGCGTTGTTGCCGGTTGAGGACATGACCTCGCTGCTGAGATCTGCCAGCTGTTGGCTCCATACCGCGTCTTCTGGGTCCACCCCTGAGCGACGAACGAGGAAGAGGTCGATGTCGCTTTCGAGACCTCCGTCGGACCGTGCGGCGGACCCAAACAGAGAGGCGTGCACCGGTGGTTGGTCCCAGGTGGCAAACAGGTCGCGTAGTCGGGTGAGAAACCGCGTGCGAATGTCCGCCATGGACTCCACCACCGGCGCCGCAACGTGCTTGCGATTGAGCGTGTAGAGCGCCGCCGGGGGCGCGTCCTGTCGCACGACAAGTCCCTGGTGCACGAGCCGATCGAGCGCGTCGGCGACCCCCGCGACCGAGCGCCGCTGGACGAGCCGCGCGACCCCGCGACCCGTTAGCGGATGAGTGGTACCGGAGAGGGCAACAAGTACATCTCCCTCAACACTCGGAGCCACAGCGCTGTGGGGACGAGACAGGTCCATTGAAATGTCTAGAATACCATTCATATGTCTGATTTACCAGTCATTTATCCGGTAGACAAGACAGCGTTGTCATAGCTATCGCAGCCGCTCGACAGGCCCCTCACCGCTCCCGCACCCGAACCACCTTTGAAGCGCCGGCGCCATAGGGGAAGTCGGCCTCATGAGGCGAGGTGGCGCGGAACTCGTAGGTGATGGGGCCGGGGAGGCGAAAGCGGTAGGTGGCGCGGTAGCGGCCGTGGGCGAGTGTGGATAGCACCCGGAACTGGCGCCAGGGGCTACCCGGGGCGTGGGCTTCGAGCACGAGCTGCTTGCCCCCGCGAGGGAGCGGGGAGCCACGGAGGGCGCCGGTGAAGGCGATCGTGCCGCCCACATGGGACACGGTGGGGGTGACGCGCAGTGAGAGCGACGCGGGGACCGTGAGGGTGAGCGCGGCGGTGACGTCGGGGGAGGGTTGTCCCGTGTGGGAGCTGTAGGCGAGCGTGATGCGTGAGGAGGGAGTGGATGACGGCGCCCGCACCTGGAAGCTCCCGTCGGCGGATGTGCGCACGGATGCGAGCGAGCGCGAGGAAGCGCCCTGGTAGGCGGGTGTGCACAGGACCTGAAGCGTGGCGCCGCCGATGGGGGAGCCGTCGGGCGCTGTGAGACGGCCACGGAGCGTGTGGGAGCGACCGTAGGGAGCCACGAGCACAGAGTGTGCGGTGGAGGACCAGCGCAAGGACAGGTGCGCGGCGGGGGAGGCGTTGCTGCCGTTGGGTTGGTTTTGGGTCGTTGTAGCGTGCCCTGTGGCAAGGGTGAGCCCTGGGGCCACGGGGGTGGACAACCCTGCGATAGGGGAGCTCCCGGGATGGTTGAGAGTGGTGATCTTGCGATCGAGCGCCACCGTGGAGTTGTCTGCGGCGTTCGTCACGGAGACCACCAGGTGGTGAGTGCCGTCCGTGAGTGTGGACGTGTCGAATGGGAGGTCGACATTGAGCGAGGGCTTGCACGGCTGCAGGTAGAGGAACGCGGGGAGTGAATCCGCGGTCTGCCCCACGTCGCGGCAGTGTCCCCCGTTTTCGTCGATGAGCGTGGCTCCGGCGGAAGAGCCATCGAGGGTGAACACTGCCTGATAGACCCCCGAGCCAGAGTCTTCCGCGCGGAGAGCGAGGTCAGCGACGCCAGAGAGCGTGGAAGCCGTCGCAAGTTCACCCTCCACGGAGGAGACCGTGGGTTGGGTGGACTGTTCGAGGGTCAGGTCGGAGGCGTAGAGGTACACAACGGCAGCGTAACCAGATGGATCGTGTTCGCCCTTCTTGCACAAGCCCAGAGGGGCAAAACAAGCAGCATTGACGTGGAGGTGGGAGCCGAGATGTGGCTGAGCGAGTGCCAGCTTGTTTGCGGGAGCGAGGGGTTCTTCCATTTCTCCCTTGCCAGCTTCACAAGGCGGCGAACCACTGAATACACACTCGTCGAAAGCTTCGTTGTCTTCAGGTCCGGCCAACCAGAACTCGTAGGTTCCCGTTTTCGACGACCCGCCATCCGCATCGCCCGCTCGCCAGAGGGTGGCGGCAGTCAAGGTCTCTCCCACCGGAGCATCAAACGCCCAACTCGCAAGGTCGGACGGTTCGTGTTCCACGCCGTCACCAAGTGCCGCAATCAGCGCTCCGCCTTTCGCACACTTGTCTTCGTCGTAGACAAACGCCCCCGCCGCGTTCCCTTTCCACCCATCCGTCGGAGCCACCTGGCCGTCCGGCGTCCGGCACCCATACAGGTGGAACGCGCCCGCGTGCGCACTCTCGACGCTTCCCACACCCACCATCCCGCCCGTCCCGCAGAGCGCCGCTACCGTCGTCACGACGCCCAGCACGATGCCTGTTCTCCTCATCCTTGACATGCCCACATTCCTTTCGTTCAAGCGTTCTCCGGCGGCCACATCGCCGCCTTTGAGCACATGTCGCTCGTGGGCCGCTCACCACCCCCCTGTCAATTCGCTGCCGCTCTGTCTGCTTACGGCCAGCATGCTACGCACACGGCATCTTCGGATGGTCAAAATCGACGGATGTTCGGGTGAGACGTCAGCGCGCTCGCGCGCTGCCCGCCTTGCCCGCACCACAACCAACCACGTCGATCTTCGCGGCCCTGTGGACCACAAGCCCGTTCTGGGCCACCAGTGAGGTGGGCATTGGGAGGGTCGCGACACGTTCGCGGACCCTCACCTTGCGGGTCACGATGTGCCCGTTGACCCGGCGGGTGACGGTGTGCGTGACGGTCACGAGCTTCCCCAGCGCGCAGAGCCTTGTGTTGGCGCTGAGCAGCGAGTGGGGTCCCTGAGGGAGGTATATCTCCATGCTCTGAACGGGAATGTCGGGGATGGCGTTGAACGTCACGCTCGACCCACTCCCGTGTACGGTGGTGGAACCCGAGAGGTCCAGTGTGACGCCCTCTCCCTGCAACACCACCACGGGAGAGGGGAACACGTTGGGGCCGTGGGAGACGAGGTACACCGGCCCCGTGAGCTCCCTCGACAGCACCGGGGTCCGCGTCTTGGCGACCCCCACGACGGACGTGGAGGGACACGCCGCTGGATTGACCTCGAACGTGCTTACCCTGCACGCCCCCTGCAGTGTCGTGAGCCTCGATGGGAGCTGCTGGGGCAGCGCGATTTTGATCCGCGCGAGGTTCGCCGTGGTTCCCACCTCCCCCTTCGGGAACACGAGCTTCAGGTCGAGGCTTCCCCCTCGCGGGTAGCTGGTTTGGCCGGTCGTGGACACTTTGAGGGTGGGCTTGAAAGCGAGGCCCCTACACCCACCCACCGCGAACGGGTTGGTGGGGCTTGCGACAGCGCCTTCCACACTCGCGACCGTCGCGGCGATCCGCTCTGCGTTGCAGTTCGTCGGGTTGAGGATGAACCCGGGACGATCGATGTTGAGCGCAATCTGTCGCAAGCGCAAAGGGACACCCAACACGATCTGTGGGAGGGGATCGCTCGTGATCGTGAGCCCCCCCGTGTGGGGATCGACGTCGATGCGAGCACGGATCACTATCGATCCGAGATCCAACGGTCCCGTGACGGCGTGCGTGACGATGCTCAACCCAAACGGAGCGCCCTCGTAGGGACCGGTCAGGTACACCGACCCGGTCATACGCAGCGGCGATCCAGCCCCCACAGCCACGGTGGAGCTGCCGATACGAGAGCTCTCGGGGCACCGCCCCACGCTCGCCACCGTTTCTTCGCACGTCGGTACGCTGGAGAGCATCGCCGAGAGACCCCCGGGCGCGTGGAGCTGAAGTTGGGAGAGATAGGGTTCCCCCTCGCTCCGAGTAACTGTGAAAATGAACGGACTGAAGGCTCCGGCGAGAACGTTCGAGCTTCCTGCGATCAGTTTGGGCGCCGGCGTGTGCGCATCTGTGCACCCCGTCACTTCGTAGTAGGAGCTGGGCGCGGCGTCTGGCGCGTATGGGGCGCTCCACGGTTCGAGGTCCACCGTCGTGGTGGCCGGCCCGCACTTCGAAGGGTTGGCGAGCAGGGACCGTTCACCCCCGAACGTGCGCAAGCTCAACTGGCTGATCGGTAGCTGTGGCGCATCAGAGAGCCGCACAGTCAGCTGGCCCGTCGCCGGGTTCGCTTGGACCGTTGCTGCGAGCTTGATGAGAACCCCATTGCTTCGCCGGCTGCCTCTACCCCCGAGTTCCACGTACAACTTGTAGAGGTTCCCGTCGACCGCGTCCTGCTCGGAGCAGGGGCTCTGGGAAGGGCCTCCGCATCCGGGCGCCGCCAGGTACACCCGCCCTTCGATCGGATATGGCAGAAATGGGGTGATCGCTTCAGCGGTCCCCACAGTCGAAGCTTCGGGACAGTGCCCCTGGGACAGTATGGGTTCTTCAGGCCCCAGCCCCTCAGGGGGAATTTCTTCTCCCGACCCCACTTCCCCTGGTCGTAGCGCTTCCCCGCTTGCATTCAAGCCAGTGGGGATGTTGATCCCACTGAGACCGGTGGCATCGCACACCGCCAAACCGTCGCCGACGCTCGGATTGATCGACAGCCCTTGGGGCAGCGTGATCGTCGCGCTCCGCAATGGTGGTGTGGCGACAATAGCCGCGGAGCTTTCGATCTGAGGAACCTTCAGGTTGACGCTCACGCCCGAGACCCCGTCGGCGTTTGAGGATTCAGGCCTCACCGTAATTTCCGGGCGAAACTGCAGACGGTCGCAATACGCCATTGCGGGTAGGGTCGACTCGGCCTGTGGATATACGCCTGGACGCTCCCAAGAGTCGGCCCACGCGACCGTCCTTAGCCCACTGGCGGAGCAGACGGAGGGCATCGTCAAGAGCGATGCCGCTTCCTCACCGCTTGAGACCCCACCCCCGGTGCAGTTCAAATCACTGCTGTTCCCAAAGCCGTAGCACGTCTCGCCGCGTTGGAGGTCGTGGGTAGGGTCGGCCGGCACTCCCCACAAGGTGGTTTCCATATCCAGGAGATGCGCCGACGGGAACCCACCGCCGAGGTTGGGCACAGGGAGGCCGCGTCCGACGATCGCGAGCGAGTAGCCCTGTGGGGTGTATACGAGATGTCCGGTCAGCAACACCCTCCCGAGCAGCGGCACTTCGAGGCCCAGCTCGGAAGCCTCACCGGGGGGAGGGACCATGTTCACGATCGCCCCTGATGCGAACAATTGCTGTTCGCCTGCGACGAAGCGAAGCGAAAACACACCAATCTGGGAGTCGATGGGACAGTGTTCCTGCTGCCCCGAGCAGTGCGCGGCGACTTGAGGGTTGGCGACCAGGCCCGGCGGCAGATATATCACCACATCCTTCGGATCGCCCTCGACTGTTATCTGCCCACCGACTTCTTCGCTTGCGAACCGCACCGAGTTGGTCAACGCATAGGGATGGCCGGCAGCTTGGGTGAACATGTACGGTTCACCTACCCCTTCGGGGGTGGTCTCGGTGGTTTGGGTGGAGAAGGATTCGATCCCGAACGGCTTGCTTTCGATGCCGGCTGCGGAGACTGGCGTAAACGCGCCGCACAACATCAACGCCGCCACTACCAACATCGCTCGCCCGACGGTAATCACGGACGCGACGGGCACGGGACGTGGTAGACGGCGGTGGTGTTGGAGCCGTCCTCAAAGCCCAGTAGGGCGCCGAACGGAAAACCCCCTTTGGGGCACGTGTGCGGCAGCCGAATCCCATTGGGGTGGTAGGAAAGCGTCCTGCCCCCCACCTGGCGGTGGTAGGTGAGGTGGAGCGGTCCGATCGTGGAGGTGAACGTCTCGAGCGCCAGGTCGGGGCCGTCTGGCCAGGCCTGCACCAGGGGAACCTGGGTGTCGAGCTGTTCTCCGTAGGGTGAGCTGTCTTCTTCCACGACGCTCGGGAGCACCAGTTGGGCAAACACCGGGGAGAGGGCTTCGACGTAGAAGAGCACTTCAAGCCGGTCTTCCACCGGGGGTCCCATGAGCGCGGCGAGTGACGCTTTCTCCCGCACCGCCTGGGCACCCACGGGTACCACCGCGCTCGCCTCCCCCCCTCCGATGCGGGCGTTGGCCGAGCAGCCGCGCAAACCTCCCAGGATCAACTGAGCGGGTGCGCAATTGGCTTGCCCCAACGTGGTGGTGGCGATACCCATGTTCGGAGGCAGCCGCAACGCGAGGCTCGTGACGGGCGCGGGAGGTGCTCCGTGGGGTCCGCTCACCCGCAGGGACAGCTTGATGGTGGTGCGCTGACCAAGGAGATAAGGGTCGAAGGACACCCGCAGCTTCGCCGTCTGGGCGGCGCCCGCGCCGCTTGCAAGCCACGCACACGCGGCTAGCACGAAGGCGAGGGCGCGAGTGAGCCTCACGTCGATCCCTGGGGCGCCGACAGGCAGCTAGAGGTTGACGTCACCGTGGGCTTTGACTTCCATAGCGAAGCTGGTGCGGTTGATGACCCCGCTGATCCCCAGCGGTTTGCCGTTGACCTCGGAGATATGGCTGTACTTGCCCGTTCCCTTACGGAGTGTAAAGGTGCCTCCGAAATAGCCGTAGGCGCCTTTCACGACGTAATTCGCATTCGCGGTACCGCTGATCGACCCGCCGGTGGGAGAGATCGTGACCACAGCGGTCACGGATTTCGGATGGAGCGTCAGCGTGACCGTGACGGGGGCGTTGTAGGTGCCGGTCGCTCGCCCTCGCTCCGCAAGAGCGGAACCATGTTCTCCTGTGAATTTCAGATGGGCGGTCTCGACCAGAGACACCCTCCTGGCCTCCCTTGCCGCCGGCTTACCGGTTCCTCCCGATGCTTGTGCGGTCAGTCCGACCACGCTGACCAGCGCGAGACCGCAGGCCGCGAGCGACCGTCCGACAGCGGCTTTTCCCTTGATACGTTGCATTACGCGCCTCCTCCTCATCGCGAGCTTGCCAGAACACAACCATCCCCGCAGCTTTTCGGGGACCAATGTTTCTGACTCGCTGCCCATCGGTGGAATACGCGCCCGGGGTTGACCCGCGTCCACCGCCCTGTAGCCCAAAGTATACATCCACATCAGCGGCGTTTTCCAATAGTCGGACACACATGCCCAGAATGAGCCCGCAGTATGCGTAGAGAGAAACGCAGAGTCGGTCAGGCGCCGAAGCGAATCGGCAGCTCGGCGAGGCCGTAGATGCCGAGGATGCTCTCGAACACCGGCTCCCCGTCGAGCTCGAGCCGGGGCATGTTGCGGACGAGGAAGGAAAGACCCTCCTCCAGCTCCAGGCGCGCGAGGTTGGCGCCGAGACAGTAGTGCACCCCTGCGCCGAACGTCAGGGCCCGTGCCTTGGGACGGGCCACCGTAATGTCGAACGACTCCGCGCCACCGGGAATGTCGCGGTTGGCGGTGAAGGCGCACACCATCACGATGGTGTCCTTGGGAAAGGTGACGTCCCTGTAGGTGAGGTCCTCGACGGCGATGCGAGCGGTGAAGGGGGTGATGGGCTCGTACCGGAGCGCCTCCTCCACGGCGGCGGACGCGAGCGAGGGATCCTCCACGAGCGCAGCCCACTGGTCGGGATGTTCGGCCAGCAGCCGCACAGCGTGGGCGAGCTGGCTCTGGGTGGTGTCGACGCCGCCGATGAGGACGTTGAGGACGAGGTTGACACACTCCTCCTCGCTCAAGCGGTCGCCTTGCTCCTCGGCGGCGAGCAGCGTGGAAATGAGGTCCTCACCAGGGGTTTCGCGGCGCGCGGTAAGCAGCGCGCGGGCGTACTCGTAGAACTCCTCAACCGCCTGTTCGATGAGAGGCATGTCGTTCATCATCGACGCCGCGTCGAACTGGCGTTGGATCCAGTTCGACCAGTGGTGCAGGCGGGGGGCATCCGACAGCGGGGCGCCCATCACGGCGGCGATCGTTTGCGAGGGATAGGGCTTGGCGAAGGCGCTCACGAACTCACAGCGCCCCTCATCGGCCACCTGGTCGTAGAGCTCTGAGATGAAGCGGCGGACCGTGGGGCGCCAGCGCTCCACCGCACGGGGGGAGAGAGAGGGGTTGACCAGCGCGCGCAGGCGGGTGTGGTCGGGGCCGTTGACGTGGAGGATGTTGCGCTTCATCTCCTCCCACAGAGGGCCTTCTTTGACATCGAACAGCTCGGCGATCTTCATACCTGGGAAGATCGCCGAGCGTGTCCGTAGGAAGAACTCGCCCGCCTCGCGGTCGAGCACCACGTACCCGTACGGCCCGGCTGCCAGCCACCCCTCGGCTGCCAGCTCGCGCATCGCCGTGTGAAAGCGCTCCCCCTTCAGGGAGGGGTCGGTGTAGTCGAAGCTGCGCAGCTCCAGCTCGCCGACAAGCGCCATGTGGGTGAGGTTACTTCTTCGGGTGCACCGTCTGCTTGAGGGAAGCGCCAGGGGTGAACTTGGGGGCCTTGGACGCCTTGATCTTGACCTTCTCGCCCGTGCGCGGGTTGACACCCTGGCGGGCGGCGCGCTTGACCACCGAGAACTTGCCGAAGCCGGTGATCACAATGTCGTCGCCTTTCTTCAGCGTCTTGCCGACCGTGGCCACAAACGACTCGACCGCGCGTCCTGCATCCGCCTTGGAGAGACCGCTGTCGGCGGCGATCGCCTCGACAAGCTGGCTCTTGTTCATGAGGTGCTTCCTTTCGATTGGGTGAGTAGGCAGTGGCGCAGACTAGCGCGCATCGACCCCGGCAGGCACGAGCACACGGCTTAGTTGCTCGCGCATCGACCGTACCCCCTTCTCGGGGGCGACGGCGGCCACCCCAATCGCGGAGCGTGACTTGGCGTCGGAGAGAGAGGTATTCGAGGGAACGCGCACGCGCGGGTCCTCCCCGCAGGCGCGCAAAAATGCCCCGGGAGCGCCCTCTCTGACCAGGTCTTTCGGGCAGGAGAACTCGTCGGCCAGCAGCCCTGCCCACTCGCGCCGGTTGAGCGGTGTGGGGCCCCCCATGTTGTAGACGCCTTCACAGCCTTGGGCGATCAGCTCGCAGAGGCGAAGAGCGTAGTCGTGGGCGTAGGTGGGGCATCGCCACAGCCCGTCGGGGGCGGGAACAGGAGCGCGGTTGCGCATCCGCCTGACCAGCTTCAGCGCGGTGCCCGAGCGCTCCCAGGCATCGGGGAGCCATGAGAGCTCGCTCTCGTCGAGCGCACCCAAAGGCGACGTCAAGCGAGAGGCATTGACCCCGTAGATCTCGCCCGGGCGTGTAATGAGCCAGCTCGTGTTGGAGCGCATGACCGCTTCCTCGCACGCGAGCTTGGAGCGCCCGTAAGCGTTGAGGGGGTTGGGGAGGTCAAGCTCGTCGAAGCGCATGCCGAGAGGCATGTGGCCGCTGTGGACCGAATCGCAAGAGACGAGCACGTAGCGCGCGCGGACGGTGCGGGCGGCGGCGAGCGTGTGCTCGGCGCCGACGAAGTCGAGTTGGGCGAGGAAGGGGTCGCGCTCGTAGCGGGTGAGCGAGGCGCTGGGAGCGGCATGGACAACCACATCCGGCTCCCACTCCATCGCGGCGTTCACGCAGGCTTTGCGGTCGGCGAGGTCGAGCGCGAGCGTGCGCGCCCCGTCGAGCTCGACGGGGTGGTGGCAGAAGCAGCCGAGCACGTCCCAGCTCTGCTGCGCCGCCACTGCGGCAATGTTCGACCCGACCAGACCACTCGCCCCTGTAACCATCACCCGCATCCCGATACATAATGTATCTCTGCTGTCAAGCAAACCAGGGATCGCGGGCTACGGCAGAAACGCGTTCGTGCCGTAGCGCGCCGGGGATATCGGAGCGCCTATCAGCCCTGCCCCCGTCATCCAACTCGACATTGCTTGGACGTTGGGGCTTTGGATTGTCCCGAAAGACGCATCGTGCGCAGGGGCAAAAAGGGGCAGGTAGGCGCTGAGCGACGCCGCCGTGAGCTTGGGTGGGAGCGTTGGATTTGCGTGCTCGAGCGCATTCAGGCTCCGGGGAGGATGCGCCAGGGTGTCTTCGTAGCCGTGGACGGTGGCGGCAAGGAAATCGCGCACGAGCTGGGGGTTGGATGCGATGAGCTTGCGCGTGGTGAAAGCCACCAGGCCCGGATAGGCGGGGCCGCCGTTGCTGTCGAGCGAGAACGCGGTGATCGGGTGGCCGCTCACCTGGAGCGCGACGCCGTCGTCGGGGATGAAGCCTGTGAACGCGGCGATGCGCCCGGCGACGAGCGCTTGGGCGCCGTTGAAGCCCACCGTCACCACCTTCACGCGGGAGGGGTTCACGCCGGAGTGGCGCAGCTCGGTGTCGAGCACCGCCAGGTCGGAGGGCACACCCGTGACCCCCACGCTCTTGCCGGCGAGGTCGGCGGGGGAGCGCAGGTGCTGGGAGGCAAGCGCGATAAGCCCGCCGAGGGGACGTTGGACGAGCGCCATCACCGCCTGGGCGTCGCCGTGCTTGTCGATCAGTCCGGCGACGTCGCTGCCGTCGGCGAGCCCGAACTGGGCACGACCGGCGTCGATCAGCTTCAGCGTGTCCTGGGTGGAGGTGGGCTCCACGACCTTCAGGTTGATGTTCTCGCGCTTGTAGTACCCCGCCGCGAGCGCCCGGTAGATGCCCGCGTGAACCGCGTTGGGCGTGAAGTCGAGAATCAGGGTGGCCTTGGTTGAGTGGCTGAGCGGCGCCGGCGAGACGTGCGCAGAGACACTCGTGGCGGACGACCCGCCTTTTGAAGACCCGCATGCGCACACGCAGATCGAGAGGGCGCCTATCAGCGCGACCGTCGCCAGCCGGTATCGTCCAATCACTTGAAGGGATCCTCCTCAACGCATGTAGCGGGCCAAGAGGCGCGCACGCTATCGGGCGAGCCGGTCCGCGAGCTCTACACGCCCGTGGACCTCCCCGCCGGGATCGGCGATCCCGAGCGCGACCCGATCGGAAAGCCAGGCTCGTACCCCTTCACGCGGGGGGTGTACGAGTCGATGTACCGCGGTCGGCTGTGGACGATGCGCCAGTTCGCGGGGTTCGGCACGAGCGAGGAGACAAACGAGCGCTTCCACTACCTGCTCGACCACGGCCAGACGGGGCTCTCGACGGCGTTTGACATGCCGAGCCTGATGGGCCACGACTCCGACGATCCCCGCTCGATGGGGGAGGTGGGAAGAGAGGGTGTGGCGGTGGATACAACCCACGACATGCGCACGCTGTTCGCCGGGATCGATCTGGGAGAGGTGTCGGTGTCGATGACGATCAACGCCCCCGCGGCGATCATGCTCGCCTACTTCGTGGTGGCGGCCGAGCAGGACGGCGATGATGGATTGGGACCCACCCACCCGGTGGCGCCGGAGCGGCTGTCGGGGACGATCCAGGCAGACATCCTCAAGGAGTACATCGCCCAGAAGGAGTGGTGCTTTCCGATCGACCCGGCGATGAGGCTGTGTGGGGACATGATCGAGTGGTGCACCCACCACATGCCGCGCTGGCACCCGATCTCGATCTCCGGCTACCACATCCGCGAGGCGGGCTCCACCGCCCAGCAGGAGCTTGCGTTCACGCTCAAGGACGGGCTCACCTACGTGGAGCAGGCCGTTGCGCGGGGACTCGATGTCGACGACTTCGCACCCAGATTGTCGTTCTTCTTCAACGCCCAGATCGACTTCTTCGAGGAGATCGCCAAGTACCGCGCGGCGCGGCGCATCTGGGCAAGGGAGTTGCGCGAGACCTACGGCGCGGTGAACGAGCGGTCGTGGTTGATGCGCTTCCACACCCAGACCGCGGGGGTGTCGCTGACCGCGCAGCAGCCGCTGAACAACATCGTGCGCACCACGATCGAGGCGCTCGCGGGTGTGCTCGGGGGGACGCAGTCGCTGCACACCAACTCCTACGATGAGGCGCTCGCATTGCCCACCGAGGATGCGGTGCGGATCGCGCTGCGCACCCAGCAGATGATCGCGTTCGAGACGGGGGTGGCGAACACCGCCGACCCGCTCGGGGGGTCGTACTTCGTGGAGGCGCTCACCGACAAGATGGAGGAGCGCTGCTACGAGTATTTCGCCAAGATCGACGAGCTCGGCGGGATGGTGGAG
Organism: uncultured Solirubrobacterales bacterium; assembly: GCA_963702905.1. Taxonomy (GTDB): domain Bacteria; phylum Actinomycetota; class Thermoleophilia; order Solirubrobacterales; family Solirubrobacteraceae; genus Palsa-744. The sequence goes on along the minus strand of OY969769.1, from coordinate 1,236,815 downwards.
GCGGTCAAGCGCAACTATCCCCAGCGCGAGATCGCAGACGCGGCGTTCACGCTGCAGCAGGAGATCGACTCGGGCGAGCGGGTGGTGGTGGGGGTCAACCGCTTCTGCGAGGGCGACGAAGGGGAGCCGGAGATCTTGCGCATCGACCCGGCGCTGGAACGCAAGCAGGTGGGCCGCCTGCAGGCGGTGCGCGCCAGCCGCTCGGGGGCGGAGGTGGAGCGCACGCTTGCGGACCTGCGAGCGGCGGCTGCCGGTGAGGGCAACCTGATGGAGCCGCTGATCGAGTGCGCGCGGGCGAGCGCCAGCGAGGGAGAGATCGTCGAGTCGCTGCAGCAGGTGTTCGGCAAGTACACCGAGTCGCCGGTCTTTTGAGCCCAACTTCGTAAGTTCTTACGTTCGCACAGCAACTTCCCGGCGGGAGTCATGTTGTGCGGGCGTTAGGGTTTTCCACCACGTCCGGGCGAGCTGAGCGCGCCCGACGGGTAGGGGGCCTCGATATGCCACGCAATCTCCTTGCAAACAACGACGTCAAAGGACACTTGATGCGCAGGCTGCTCGTACTGCTCGGTCTGACCGTGGCGCTCGGCTCGGCCGCCACGCTCGCCCTCGCCGCGAAACGGATCGCGGTGGCGACCAGCTCCGCTCACAAGGAACGGGGGGGTCCACGGTGTGTGCCACCCCACCTCAACATCTCGGACGTGCTGCCGGGCACCGGCCTGCAGGTGTCACCCCTGCCCGACTCGCTTGACGCCCCCAACACGACGCAGATCAGCTTCCTCGGAGCGCCGGCCGGAGCACTCTCGAACATCACGGTGACCGGATCCGCCAGCGGCGGGCACCCAGGGCGCCTCGACGCCTACTCGCAGGGCGACGGTGCGAGCTTCCTCCCCTCCAAGCCGTTTCACCCCACAGAGACGGTGACTGTGCACGGGAAGGTGACGCGCGGCAGCAAAACGATCCCGTTCGCGTTCCACTTCACGATCGCATTGCGCGACCCGATCGGCCATCCCTCGAGCGCGAAACTCGCGGCGAAGGCGAGCGAACTGTACGCGTTCCACTCACGCCCGGACCTGAGTCCCCCTCGTGTCACGGTGGGCACCTCGGCGCCAGGGCAGGCGCCCGGGTACATCTTCGCCGCTCCCTACGCGGGGGTTGGGCAGTACGGGCCAATGATCTTCGACAACGCCGGCAACCTCGTGTGGTTCCAGCCGCTGCACGGGGGCACCGAGGCGGCGAATCTGAGGGTGCAGAGCTATGAAGGCAAGCCCGTGCTCACCTGGTGGCAGGGGTACATACCCTCGCAGGGGTTCGGCCAGGGAGAAGAGGTGATCGCCGATTCCTCCTACAAACAGATCATGAGATTCCGCGCCGGAAACGGCCTTCCGGCGGACCTGCACGATTTTCGCATCACGTCCAACAACACGGCTCTGCTGACCTCGTTCGACCCGGTGTACTGCAACCTGTCGAGCATCGGCGGCCCGACCGACGGGGCGGTGACCGACAGCATGTTCCAGGAACTCGACCTGAAGACACATCTCGTCAGGCGCGAGTGGCACCCGCTCGATCACGTGGGACTGACACGGTCGTACTCCTCGCCGAAGCCCACCTCGAAGGTGTTGCCGTTCGACTTCTTCCACCTCAACTCGGTGCAGGTGCGCCACGACGGGTCGCTGCTGCTGTCCGCCCGCGACACCTCGGCGCTGTACGTGCTCAATCCCGCCACCGGCCAGGTGGCGGTGCAGATCGGCGGCAAGTACGGGAGCCTGAAACGGGGGAAAGGGACCTCCACCGCCTTCCAGCACGACGCCGAAGAACTGCCGAACGGGAACATCAGCGTGTTCGACAACGGGGGCAGCCCGCGTGTGCACCCGCAGTCGCGGGCGATCGTGGTGGCGGTCAATCCGACCGCCAAGACCGAGACGTTGGTGAGCGAATACGCCCACAACAAACCGCTGTCCGCCGACAGCCAGGGCAACGTGCAAGCGCTCGAAGGGGGCGACATGTTCGTCGGGTGGGGGGCGCAACCCTACTTCTCCGAGTACACGTCCACGGGCAAGCTCGTGTTCGACGCGCACATGCCTTCAAAGACCCAGTCCTACCGCGGGTACCGCTTCCAGTGGTCTGGCACCCCGACGGGCAGTCCCGCGGTGGCCGCGGGCGCCGGACTCAAGGGGACAACCACCGTGTACGCGAGTTGGAACGGCGCCACGACGATCGCCAGTTGGCGGGTGCTGGGGGGCGCTTCGAGCACGGGGTTGACGCCGGTCGCGAGCGCCGCGAAAACGGGCTTTGAGACCGCTGTGTCGGTCGCGGGCGCCCCGGCCTACGTGGCGGTGCAGGCGCTCGACGCAGCCGGCAACGTGCTCGGCACGTCGCCCACGATCAAGGGGTAGCGCGAGCCCCGGAAGGGCGAGCCGGCGCCTCGCCCCAATAGCCGCGCGACGAGCGACCGGTGGGCTCAGCCGGCGCCGAGCATCGCGCGCTCGACGTACGGGGCAAGCAGGGTCGCGGCGGCCTCGGCGGTTTGGTGTGGGGTGTCGCGTGGCATCGTCACGTAGCTGAGCGCGAGACGCACGAACGTGTCGGCCAGCAGCTCGGCGTCCTCGTCGCGAACCCCCGGCCACCCGGCGCGCATCGCCTCGCACAGACGAGCCGCGGCCCAGTCGAGCACCGGGCGCGAGCGGGTGGTGACGAGCGGGAGCATCCCACCCGTGCCGTCGTCCTCAAGCAAGAGCCGCACCAGCGGGTCTTCGGAGGCGCTCGTGAGGAACAGCTCCAGGCCCTCCGCTACGGCGCGGGCGGGGTCGTCGAGGTGTGCGTGGATAGCGCGCTCGACGTCGTCGAGGAAGCGCGCGCCCTCGCGGATCACGAACTGCTGGGCGAAATCGTCGCGCGAGCCGAACTCCTTGTAGAGCGTCTGTCGGCTCACCCCTGCCGCACGCGCCACCTCCGACATCGTGATTTGCGCCCACGGACGGTCGGCAAGCAGTGTGCGGGCGGCGTCGAACAGCGAGTCGCGCAGCAACTGCCGCGCCGCCACACGGTAGGGCGTGGCCGGCTCGGCGGCGCTTGGCGCGGATGGCACGAAACTTCCGCCCGGCCGCCGGGGCTCCGTGCCGGCGGCGATCGCAGCCGCTCTCACAAGCTCGTCGCGGGGGTGCCGTAGCGCGACAGCACACGCTTACGCGCCCGCGGGTGGATGTTCATCTTGGAGAAGTCGTGTTCGTAGTGCTCGAGCAGGCGATGGTCCATGACGCGCCGCCACAGCGGCGGGATCATCGCGGCGACGATCATCCCGGCATAGCCGGTGGGGAGCTGCGGCGCCTCGTCGAAATGACGCAGCGACTGGTAGCGGCGCAGCGGGTTGGCGTGGTGGTCGGAGTGGCGTTGGAGGTGGTAGAGCAGCACGTTGGAGGCCACGTTGTTGGAGTTCCAGCTGTGCTCGGGAGCGGTGCGCTCATAGCGGCCGTCCTCGCGCGTCTGACGCAAGAGGCCGTAGTGCTCGAGGTAGTTGACCACCTCGAGCAGCGAGAAGCCGATGACCGCCTGGATGAGCAAGTAGGGCAGAACCACCGCGCCAAATGCGACGGCGAGGCCCGCGAACAGGGCGACGGACATCAGCCACGCGTTGAGGATGTCGTTGCGGATGCTCCAGAAACCGTGACCGTCGCGCGCGAGATGCTCGCATTCGATCTCGATCGCCGAGCGCAGGCTGCCCACGACGGTGCGCGGGAGGAACTCGTAGAAGCTCTCCCCCATGCGCGCCGAGGCGGGATCCTCGGGGGTTGCTACGCGCACGTGGTGGCCACGGTTGTGCTCCACAAAGAAGTGCCCATACCCGGTTTGGGCGAGCGCCACCTTGGAGAGCCATCGCTCGGAAGATGCGCGCTTGTGACCGAGCTCGTGGGCGGTGTTGATGGCAACGCCCGCCACCATCGCCGTCGTCAGCGCGAGGCCCACAGATTCAAGCGTCGAGAGCCCCCCGTGCGACCACATCCAGCAGGAGAAGATCAGCCCGGCGTACTGGAGCGGCAGAAACGCATAGGTGCACCAGCGGTAGTAGCGGTCCTGCTCCAACCACTTGATGACGCTGTCGGGCGGATTGGAGGCATCCATCCCGACGAGGATGTCCATCAGCGGGAAGACCGCGAAGATGAGCAGCGGCCCGTAGAACCAGAACGCGCCCACCCCCGTGGCTTCGACCAGCCCCCAGGAGATGAACGGCAGCAGCGGCACGATCAGTCCGAGCAGCCACGCGTAGCGCTTGCTGTCACGCCAGCGTGGGGCCTGCTCGACGATGGGTGTCTCGACAGTGCTCATCTTGCGGCTACCTCCAGAAGATCGACACGTTCAGCTTGGTTTACAAGATTACCGTATGTGTCAATCTTTATGACGTAGTAGCTCTGCCTGTCCGCTAGATCTTCAACACCAGCTTGCCGATGTTCTCCCCCGCAAACAGCTTTTTGAGGGCGTCGGGGAAGCTCTCGAAACCCTCCACCACGTCCTCGCGGGCGATCAGCTTGCCTTCGGCTATCCAGGTGGCCATCTCCTGCACGGCCTCAGGGGCGCGACCCATGTAGTCGAGCACCACGAACCCCTCCATGCGGGCGCGGTTGACCAGCAGAGACATGTAGTTGGAGGGTCCCCTCATCGAGTCGAGATTGTTGTACTGGGAGATCGCCCCGCAGATCACAACCCGTGCGCCACGGGCAAGACGGGCGAGCGCCGCGTCGAGGATCTCCCCGCCGACGTTGTCGAAGTACACGTCCACCCCCTCCGGGCAGTGCTCACGCAGAGCGGTGTCCACGCCTTCGCTCTTGTAGTCGATCGCGGCGTCGAAGCCAAGCTCACCCGTGATCCACTCGCACTTCTCGGCCCCGCCCGCGATCCCCACCACGCGGCAGCCCTTCAGTTTCGCGATCTGCCCAACCACGCTCCCCACGGCGCCCGCGGCGCCTGACACGACAACGGTCTCCCCCTCTTTCGGCGCCCCAACCTCGAGCAACCCGAAATAGGCGGTCACCCCGGGCATCCCCAACGCTCCCAGATATTTGGGCAGCGGGATCTGGCTCGTGTCCACCTTGAACACCGCGTTCTCGTCGCACACCGCGTACTCCTGCACCCCCAGCCATCCCGATACGTGGTCCCCCACGGCGAGCTTGGAGCCCTTGGACTCCACCACAACGCCTGCCGATCCTGCGCGCATCACTTCGCCGATCTGCACCGGCGGGATGTAGGAGCGGCCCTCCGCCATCCACCCCCTCATCGCGGGGTCGAGCGAGATGTACTCGTTCTTCACGAGCACCTCTCCCTCTTTCAGCTCGGGGATCGGCTCCTCCACGTAGTCGAAGTGCTCACGCCCCACCATCCCCTGCGGGCGGGAAGCAAGCCGGAAGATGTGGTTCACGGCATCCATTCGGTCTCTCTTGAGTTCGGGTCGGTGCCGTTACTGTACGCTCGCGCCGATGGACTTCGCCCATTCCGCACGCACCAAGGAGCTGCTGGAGCGCCTCACCGCCTTCCAGGAGCGGGAGATCAGCCCCGCGCGAGGAGCCCTACATGCGCGAGCTCCTAGCCCGCGTTGACCCATGGGTCGTGCTCCCCGCGATCGAGGAGCTCAAGGCGCTCGCCAAGCGGGAAGGTCTGTGGAACCTGTTCCTGCCCGACCCAGAGCGCGGCGCGGGCCTCTCCAACGTCGAGTACGCCCCGCTCGCCGAGCGCATGGGCCGCTCGCTGATCACGGCCGAGGTGTGCAACTGCAACGCCCCCGACACCGGCAACATGGAGGTGCTGTGGCACTTCGGCTCCGACGAGCAGAAGCAACGCTGGCTCGATCCGCTGCTCGACGGGGAGATCCGCTCGGCCTTCTGCATGACAGAGCCCGAGGTCGCCTCCTCCGACGCCACCAACATGCAGGCCACCGCCATCCTCGACGGCGACGAGGTCGTGGTCAACGGACGCAAGTGGTGGAGCACCGGCGTCGGGCACCCCAACTGCAAGGCCATCATCTTCATGGGGCTCACCGACCCCGGCGCCGACCGCTACCACCAGCACTCGATGGTGCTCGTCCCGATGGACACCCCCGGCGTGAAGGTCGAGCGGATGCTCCAGGCGATGGGCTTCCTCGACGCTCCCGGCGGCCACGGCGAAGTGTCGTTCACCGACGTGCGCCTCCCCACCTCCGCCATCATCGGCGGCGCCGGCCAGGCCTTCGCGATCGCCCAGGCACGACTCGGGCCGGGGCGCATCCACCACTGCATGCGCCTCATCGGGCTCGCCGAGCTGGCGCTGGAGCTTGCCTGCGAGCGGGCCACATCGCGCACCGCGTTCGGCAAGCCGATAGCCAACCTCGGCGGCAACCGCGAACGCATCGCCGACGCCCGCATCGCGATCGACCAGGCTCGCCTGCACGTGCTCCACGCCGCGTGGCTGGTCGACCGAAGGCGCCCGAGGCGATCGGCGCCGTGTCGCAGATCAAGGTCGCGGTACCCAACATGGCCCAAGCGGTGGTCGACATGGCGATGCAACTCCACGGCGGCGCGGGCCTCTCGAACGACGTCCCGCTCGCCGGCGCCTGGACAGCGGCGCGCGCGCTGCGGCTCGCCGACGGCCCCGACGAGGTCCACCGCGGCGTCGTCGCCCGCCTGGAGCTCGCCCGCTACGGCAAGGGGAAATGGTCGTCGTAGGCGCCTTCCGCGCGGGCATCACCCATGACGGCCCGAGCCCGCGCCGGCAACCCGCGCACGCCTCCCGTCGACGGAGCCAGGGACGTACGCGAGGAGGACACCTTCGATGTCACGGCGATGGCGAACTGGCTACGGGAGCACGCGCCCACCCGGCTCTCGGACAGCCTCGCCGAGTCGCCACAAGTGCGTCAATTCGCCGGGGGCACGTCGAACCTCACATATCTGCTCTCCTACCCCCACCACGACCTGATCCTGCGCCGGCCGCCCCACGGCACGAAGGCCGCCTCCGCGCACGACATGGCACGCGAGTACCGCATCCAGGAGGCGCTCGCGCCCGTGTACCCGTATGTGCCGAAGATGGTCGCGCTGTGCCACGACGACCTCGGTGATCGGCGGTGACTTCTACGTGATGGAGCGCATCCAGGGCACCATCCTGCGCGCCCGCATCCCCTCCGAGCTCGGCCTCGACGAGCACGCCGTGACGGGGGCTGTGCGAGTCGGCGATCGACCGGCTCGTCGAGCTGCACGCCATCGACCCGGCAGCAGGCGGGCCTCGCCGAGCTGGGCAAGGGCGAGGGCTACGTCCGCCGCCAGGTCGAGGGCTGGTCCGAGCGCTTCCGCGCCGCCCACACCTGGAACGTGCCGAGCTTCGAGCGCGTGATGCGCTGGCTCGCCGACCGCCAGCCGAAGGACGTGGCGCAGCGCATCATCCACAACGACTTCCGCCTCGACAACCTCGTGCTCGCCCCCGAGGACCCGCGGCGCATCGTGGGCGTGCTCGACTGGGAGCTCGCCACCGTCGGCGACCCCCTCATGGACCTCGGCTCCGCGCTCGCCTACTGGGTGCAAGCCGACGACGACCGCATCATGCGCGCCCTGCGCCGCCAACCCACCGACGCCCCCGGCATGCTCACGCGCGAGGAGGTCGTCGCGCACTACTGCTCCCGCACCGGCCTGCAGGTGGACGACTGGGTCTTCTACGAGGTCTTCGGCCTCTTCCGCCTCGCCACGATCATCCAGCAGATCTATCGCCGCTACCACTTACGCGAGACCCGCAACCGCGCCTTCCGCCACTACTGGCTCGCCGTGCGCTATCTCGACCGGCGCTGTTTGGGGATCATCCGCCACGACGGCGGCGTCTGAGCTTGCCGCGACCGGCTGGCGTGGCCGAAGGTGGGGTAACAAGATTTGTGGGTGACTCGCGTGCGCACGCGAAGCAAGGCACGCGAAGCAAGGCTTTCTTCGCGTGCGCGCGAGGGGGTCCTGAAGATCACCTTTACAGGATGATGCGCGTCCTCCCCGCCTGACCTACGCTCGACCTGGCCATGGGCGACCACGACCAGTCGGCACACGCCCCCGAGCATCCTCGCGCCGTGCTTGCCGCGCTGATCCTGGTGGCGGCCGTCGCCAATCTCAACCTGTCTGTCGCCAACGTCGCACTCCCCGACATCGGCAAGGCCTTCGACGCCTCCCAAACCGCGCTCGACCTGATCGCTGTCGGCTTCTCGCTCGGGCTTGCCGCCTCGGTGCTCTACCTCGGCGCGATCGGCGACCGCTACGGGCGCAAGCTGCTGCTGATGATCGGCACCACGCTCGCCATCCCCGCCGCGCTGCTCGCGGCCCTCGCCCCGTCGATCGAGGTCCTGTTCGTCGCGCGTCTCACCGGCGGCCTGGCGGCGGGCATGGCGTTCCCCACCACGCTCGCGTTGATAACCGCGCTGTGGTCGGGACCGGCGCGCACCCGCTCGATCGCGCTGTGGTCGGGTCTCGGCGGCGCCATCTCCGCGCTCGGCCCGCTGCTCGCCGGGGCGCTGCTCACGCAGTTCGATTGGGGCTCGGTGTTCTTCATCACCCTCCCCCTCGCGTTCGTAGCGCTGTACGGCGCGTGGCGCTACGTCCCCGCCCACGTCAACGAGACCACCGGCGCCGTCGACAACCTCGGCGGCGTTCTCTCTGTGATCGCCATCTCTTCGCTCATCCTCGCCATCAACTTCGCGCCCGTCCCCAACGAGAAAACGCATCATCCTCGCCACCTCCATCGTCGCCGTGGTCGCGGGCGTCGCCTTCGTTCTGCGCCAGCGGCGCGCCCCCGCTCCGCTGTATGACCTGAAAGTGGCGAGCCGCCGCGTCTTCTGGGTGGCCGCCCTCGCCGGCATCATCGTGTTCGGCTCGCTCGTGGGCGCGATGTTCGTCGGCCAGCAGTTCCTCCAAGACGTGCTCGGCTACTCAACGCTCGACGCCGGCCTCGCGATCCTGCCGGCAGCCGTGTTCATGGTGCTGATCGCCCCCCGTTCCGCCAAGCTCGTTGACGCCTACGGAGCGCGCTTCACCCTGCTCGTCGGCTACGCCTTCTGCATGCTCGGCTTCCTCACGATGCTCCTGCTCTGGAAGGACAACATCTCCTACTGGAAGGTGGGCCTCGGCTACGCCTTCATCGGCGCCGGCGTCGGCTTCGCCGGCACCCCCGCCTCCCATTCGCTCACGGGCTCGGTGCCAGTGTCCCGCGCAGGCATGGCCTCGGGCACCGCCGACCTCCAACGCGACCTCGGCGGGGCGATCATGCAGTCGATCTTCGGCGCCCTCCTCACGGCCGGTTATGCGGCGGCAGTCGCCACCGCGATCTCGAGCTCACCCAACAAGGCCCGTCTCACAACCACAGTGGAAGGTGAACTTGAGAAGTCGTTCTCCTCCGCCGCCGACACCGCCTCGCGCTATCCCGCCTACACCAAAGCCATCGTCGCCGGCGCGCGGGAATCGTTCATCAAAGGCGACCAGTGGGCCTACACCGCCGGCATCATCGCCATCGCCCTCGGCGCCACGCTTGTCTTCTTCATGTTCCCGAAGAAGGCAGCGCGAGGAAGAGCTGCTCGAGGAGTACCACTCGCATGACACCGCCGCGACCGCCAGAGCGTGACGTCGTAAAACCGCTTGATCGTGGGGCGTGCGCTCAGATAGCCTCGACACGTGTCCTCTCCTACCGAGACCGTCGCTGTCGCCGGTCGCCGCTCACAGTCGCGACCGGCGCGATCGAGCGCGATCCGCGCCTACCGCGCTGTCGGCGCGATCGCTGTGCTCGCGGCGATCGCCTACCAGCTACAGAAAGGGCTCGCGCGCGAGGGGATCACCACCGCCGACTACTTCAGCTACTTCACCGAGCTGAGCAACCTGATCGCCGCCGGCGTGTTCCTGTACGGCACCCTCTCCCGACCGCACCCCCGCTCACGAATAGTCGAGCTGTGGCGCGGCGCCGCGGTCGTCTACATCCTCACCACCGGCATCGTCTACGCCGTGCTGCTCTCCGGGCACATTCCCGTCTATCCATGGGTGAACACGGTTCTGCACCGCGTCATCCCGATCGCGGTCACTCTCGACTGGCTGATCGACCCCCCTCACATGCACCTGCGCTTGCGCGAGACCCTTGTCTGGTTGGCCTTCCCGGTCATCTACGTCGCCTACACCCTCGTCCGCGGCGCCATCGTCGACTGGTACCCCTACTTCTTCGTCAACCCCCACCGCCACGGCGGCTACCTGCTGGTCGCGGCCGACTGCACCGCGATCACTGTTGGGATCGTTGGGCTGATCGTGGCCACGACTTGGGTGGGCAACCGATGCGCCGGGTAATCACGCAACATCCCGAGCCACTCGACCAACAGGAAAGCGCTAGTCACCGGAGCCACAGGCTTCATCGGTGGACGCCTGGCGCGAGCGCTTGCCGAATCCGGTCTATCTGTGCGCTGCCTGGTGCGTAACAAGGCGCGCGCCGGACACCTACGAGCGATGGGCTGCGAGGTTGTCGAGGGTGACGTCATCGACGCGCGCAGTCTCGACGGCGCCGGAGGAGATATCGACGTCGCCTTCTACCTGATCCACGCGATGGCCGGCGGAGAGGGCTTTCGCGAGCGCGAGCAACACGGCGCGCGCAACTTTGCTCAGATGGCTAAGCGTGAAGGAATCGAGCGCGTCGTGTACCTCGGCGGCCTCGGTGACGAGACCGTGTCCAAGCACCTGCTCAGTAGGCACGAGACAGCGATCACGCTCGCCGAGCACGGACCGCCGCTCACCTACTTCCGCGCGGCGATGGTGGTGGGCGCGCAGAGCGAGTCCTACCGCACGCTGCGCTATCTCGTGGAGCGGCTACCCGTGATGATCGCCCCCGCATGGATACGCACGAACACCCAGCCGATCGGGATCGACAACGTGATCGAGTACCTCCGACGCGCTCCCGACGTGCCCGAGTCGAGCGGCCGCGAGGTCCAGATCGGAGGCCCCGACGTACTCTCCTACGGCGACATGCTCGACCGCATGGCGCTCGCGATGGGCCGCCGACCGCGCCTGATGGTGCCCGTGCCACTCATCACACCCTGGCTGTCCTCGCTATGGATCGGGCTGGTCACGCCCGTTGACACGAATGTCGCGCGCCCGCTCGTGGAGGGCCTGAAGACCGCCACGGTGGTCACTGACCCGAGCGGCGCCGCGGCGTTCGGGATCACCCCGGCTTCCTTTGACGAGACGCTGCGCCGAGCGCTGACGGAGGAGAGCGCTACGCGCTGAGCACGTGGGCGTCGGCCTCCCGCCAAGCGACCGCCGCTACGACCGCGGACACCAACAGCACCGAGGGCCACGCGCCGATGGCGAGCGCAAGCACGTGGGAGAGAATGAAGGCACCGAGACCGACGCTCGCGAGAATCGCCGCGGTCCGCGTGCCGTGACGACGCCTCCAGGCTTGGATGCACCACAAGCCGCCCAACGCCAACACCAAGCCGCCTAGTGGGCGCGAACCGGTGCTCACCGCTACGGCGTAGGCAACGATCAGGGAGGCGGCGGCTACTGGGGCGGTTGGAACACGAACCACTGGTTCAGCCTAACGCGCTTTGCGGCTCCCTACGCCAAAATCTGAGCCTACCTTCATGGCGCTTGCGGTTGCGATTTCAGCACCGACATACCCAGCGTGTACCCCTATACGGGGTATCCTTGTAAAAGCGATGGATACGAGGACACAGATAGCCGCAGATGCCCTTGGCTCGGTTAGAGCCGAGGGACTTGAGCCAGGTATGACAGTAGTCCACGTCCTTGACCGCTGGGCAGAAGGGGCTATCGAGACCGAGCAGTTGGGGGAGGCCGCCCAACGCCTTGCAGCCGGGCAGTCGGTGGCCTACCTCGTCAGCCACCCTAAGCCCATCTCACCAACCGTCTGAAAGCGTCGCTAAGCCACGGCCGTGGACCCCTATGTCTATCCCGGCACCACCGTGCTGCGCAATCTCGCCGGGCTAGAAGACGCGGACCGGCTTTCTGAGCGCGAGGCCCAGGTCAGCACGTTGCGGTTGGCGCAACTCGCAGCGCTGAGAATCGAGGGCGCCTACGACCTTACCCACCTCCAAGAGTTTCATCGCTTTGTCTTCCAGGACATCTACCCCTGGGCCGGGGGACTGCGCAGCGTCCCACTCGCGAAGCCCGGAAGCATGTTCGCGCTACCAGAGCACATCGAGAACTACATGAGCGACGTTCTGAGCCAGCTCGCAGGCGAGAACCATCTGCGCGGATTGCCAAGGGACCCGTTTGCCGAGCGGCTAACGCACTACTACGCCGAGATCAACGCGGTTCACCCCTTCCGGGAGGGCAATGGCCGCGCGCAGCGGGCTTTTCTACGCCAGCTTGCCCAGGACGCCAACCACACCCTCACATGGGAGCGGTTGGATCCAGGTGTGCTCGTTTACGCGTCTCGGCAAAGCTTCAAGGGTGACAACCAGCCGATGCGAGCCCTGATCGAGGAAGTCCTGGATCTCGGTTGCTGACAAAGGACGGTCTGCGGAGACTTAATCCCGCAATCTCGGCACTTCACAAGCCGTCCGCCCCGACGCACCCGCCGCCACATGCGCTAGATTGCCGCGCAACGCCGAGTCTCTGGCTGTGCCAGGGAGCGGGGGACCCAACTTGTTGGGGCGAGTCTCGCGGTGATCCGCGGGAGGCGCCATTTAGGCGCCAGCCCGTCAGCTAACCCCGTAGGCCGAAACGAAGGACAGGCTTTTGCGTAGGACGCTCCTGACGGCGTTCACAACGAGTGTGCTGCTTTCTGTGTCGCCCGTGGCGGTTGGACAGGCGAACGCGAGCAACGGCACGGGTGGAAGCGCATACGAAGCGCCCGCGCCCTCCACTGCCCCGGCGCCGGTCATCGGGCCTTATCCGGCCGCGGCCGGCGGAGGCTGGGTATTCCCGCTCTATCCGCTCAACCGTGTGGCTTCCACCAGCACATGGTCACTCGACCAGGGAGTGGATCTCGGTGGTTCCAACAACGACTGCGGCGCCCACCTCGTGGAGCTTGCGGTCGCCGGCGGCACGATCGTCAAGGAGGGGATCGAAGGTTTCGGCAGCTACGCCCCCGTGCTGCGTGTGGAAAGCGGCGTCGCCAGCGGGCGCTTCATCTACTACGGTCACGCCAAGCCCGCCCTCGTGCCTGTGGGAGCGCACGTCGTCGCCGGCCAGAAGATCGCCGACGTTGGTTGTGGGGATGTTGGGATCTCAAGCGCACCGCACCTGGAGATCGGGATCTCGCCCCGCGGCGTCCACACCTTTGAGCTTCCCTCCTGGGGACAAACTTCGCATGAATCGCTCGCAAACCTGATGGCTGCCTACCGCGTCGCCGGTGGCACAGCCCATGCAACCGCACACAAGCGCAAAGGTGTCGGCGGCAAGCGCCGCCACGCCAAACACTGACTCTCCCAAGCGCGGGGGTTGAGGCGCGCTTGCGCCCACAGCGTGTAGTCGGGGTCCGACACTCCGGAGCGCTCCGCGCGAAGTGCGATCGAATTTGCGGGCTCGACTAGGTGCTAGCGGGCGCCGGCTTGCGGACATGCTCCTCGAAAAACCCGAGCATGCGCCGCCACCCGTCCTCGGCGGCCGCCTCTCCATGACCCACTCGCATCGGGGTGGGTACCCGCGCCAGCCAGCCCTGCCAGCCGTCGTACTGAGAGAAGAAGGAGTGGCCGACGCCGTCGTAGGTGCGGATGTCGTGCGGCACCCCCAGCGCGGTGAGATGCGCCTCCAAGCGCTCGGCCATGTTGCCGCCGTACATCCGGTCGCGAGCACCGAAGCTACCGACGACCGGGCAGGCTCGATCCAGCTTCGCGCGATCCTTGGGCACGTCGCCGTAGTTGACCGCCGCCGCCTTGAACCCGGGCTTGGTGGCTGCGATCAGCGCGAACCCCCCACCGAGGCAGAAGCCCGCGACCGCGATGCGGTCGGCGTCGACCTCGGACCGTGCGGCAAGCACCTCACGGGCCCCGAGAATGTCTGCGATCTCACGGTCGATCGATCCCCTCACCATGTCGGTCATCACGCGGCTCATGCACACGATCCTCGACCCGTGCGAGAACAGGTCGGGCGCGAGCGCCACGTACCCCTCCTCGGCGAAGCGGCGGGCTATGCGACGAATGTCTTCGTTGAGTCCGAACGACTCGTGCAACACGAGCACCGCCGGGTAGGGCCTAGAAGAAGACGAGGTGGCGGGCGGTAGGAACAGCTCGGAGGTGAGCGTACCGCCGTCGGCCAGGGGAATCTCGATCTCCTCACCGCTGGTCACCATGCGCGAGACCTTACCGCGCGGGCGAGGTAACGACGCGGTCCGCAACGGACACGCGCCCCGCGCACCGGTGGCAGAGGCCACGCTGCGCCACACTGTTGCGATGGAATCCCTGTTCGACCCGATCGAGACCCAGCCTCACCACGCCGCCCACGCCGACACGGCACCACTGGCGGCGCGCATGCGCCCGACCACGCTCGAGGAGTTCGTCGGACAGGAGCACCTACTCGGCGCGGGCTCGGCGCTTCGCACGGCGATCGAGCAGGGACGGCCCCATTCGATGATCCTGCACGGGCCGCCCGGCAGCGGCAAGACGACGCTTGCGCGGATTGTGGCGGCGAGCGCGAACGCCGCCTTCGAGGAGCTGAGCGCGGTGGAAGCGGGGAGAGCGGAGGTCCGTGCGGTGATCGAGCGCGCACGCGAACGCAAGCGGGGCAACCGCGACACGATCTTCTTCCTCGATGAGATCCATCGCTTCAACAAGGCCCAACAGGACGCGCTGCTGCCGGCTGTGGAGGAAGGACTCGTGACGCTCATCGGAGCCACCACCGAGAACCCCTCGTTCGAGGTGAACCGCGCACTGCTCTCACGCACCCGCCTGTACGAGCTGGAGGAGCTCACAGAGACGGACGTGCTCGTGCTGCTGCGTCGCGCCCTCGAACGGAGTGAGTGCGGGGAGGTCGAGGTAGAGGAAGAGGCGATCGAGTTGCTCGCCGCGCGCTCGCTCGGCGACGCCCGAACCGCGCTTTCCGCGCTCGAGCTGGCGTGCGAGACGACCCCCGGAACCGTCACAGTCGAGCACGCCGAAGACGCGTTGCAGCGGCGAATCGTCCACTACGACAAGAAGGCCGACAGCCACTACGACACGATCTCCGCCTGGATCAAGGCGACGCGCGGCTCGGACCCCGACGCCTCGCTTTACTACCTCGCGGTGATGCTCGAGGGCGGCGAGGACCCGCGTTTCATCGCGCGGCGCATGGTGATCCTCGCGAGCGAGGACATCGGCAACGCCGACCCCCAGGCACTCACGGTGGCCACTGCCGCGGCCGCGGCGGTCGAGCACGCCGGCCTGCCCGAGTGCCAGTTCGCGCTTGCGCAGGCCGCGATCTACTTGTCGCTCGCGCCGAAGTCTGACGCCGCCAAGCGCGCGATTGGAGCGGCGCGCGGATTCGTGCGCGACCACGGCGCCTCGCCGCCTCCCGTGCAGTTGCGCTCCGGCGGACGCGGCGAGGGATACGACAGCCCCCACTCCCATCCCGGGCACGTCTCAGGCCAGGAGCTGGCGCCCGGAGGTGTGGAGGGCGAGCGGTTCTACAAGCCCGATGACGCGGAGGCGGATTTCGCTGCACGGCTCGCCGCCATCCGCAAAGCCCGCGGCAACGCGCCCTGAGCTAAAAGCGCATCGCTTGCTCAGGCACCTTGCTCGTGATCTGTGGCGAGATCGAGGAGCTTGATTGTGGTGCTCCAATTGCGTGCCGTGGCCGTGACCCCGAGGCGCTTGTCGGAGAGCAGTCGCGCAAGCGGCGAGCTGTGGATGCCCTTGGGGTGCCACGCGTAGATCTCCCGGCCGACGCGCACGAAGCGCTCGGGCTCGACATCGGCGCCCTCCAGCTTCTCGACCGCCTCCGCGCTCGGCTCAGCCGAGAGAAAGCTCACCTGGTAGAGCTTGTCGTTGTCCACGATCTTTCGCAGCGGATCGAGCGCCACGACGGAGGCCAGTTGCTCACACGTGCGCACGACAACAGGCGACTTCACGCCGAATCTCGCCTCGACCTCGCTCTCGATCTCCTGCGCCAGATGCTCGGGCGATACGTCCGCGTGAAGCACGACGTTGCCGCTCTGCAAGAGCGTCCGCACGTCGCCGTAGCCCAACCCCGACAGGCGCTCGCGCAGCTCGCCCATCGGAACGCGATTGTGCGCCCCGAGGTTGATCCCGCGGAGGAGGACGATGTGGGTTGGCATGCGACGCCGAGCCTAGCGATGAAGCACTAGTGCGACGTGACCGCCTCGTAAGAGCGGGCGTCCTGGAAGCCAAGAACAAGGACGATGTCCTCCTTCTCCTCATAGGAGTAGAGCATCAACAACCAGGGCCATGGTCCGATCATCACTCGAACGGGGCGCCAAGGATCGTCCAGCTCCCGTCCACTCCTCGGGAAGCGCTCAAGCGCGCGCAGCGAATGCCTAACACGTTGGGGAGTATCGGCGGGCAGGCTGTGAGTGACAATCAGCCGCTCGATATCCTCGACTGCCTCGACGGTCAGCCCGACTACGGGCATTGACTACAGCTCGTCGAGCGAGATCGTTCTGCCTTCGCGAGCGCTTTGGAGGCTCTGCATGGTGCGCTCGTATGCGCCCGGTATCCCATTTAGCAGGGCGGTGATCGTGCGTGCATCCGGGTCGGCTTCTTCGATAGCCGTCGACAAGAGCGACCGCGCGAGCGTTCCCTCCTGCACGTGCATGCGCTCGGCCAGTCGCGCCAACCGCTCAGCGTGCTCGGAGTCGAGCGTCACGTTTAGTCGGTGTGCGGTGCGCTCCACGGCCACAGGGTACTACACGTATCGGCACGTATCGGCACGTATCGTGACAGCACGATAGCCGCCCGGCACAGGGCGTAAGGTTGCCAACCCAAATGCCTGCCTACCTCCCCTACACCCAACGCACCCCCAGCACCGCCTACCGCGACATGCTCCAAGCGATTCGCGAGACGGGGAAGCGGGTCAAAACCAAGCAGGGCGTCGATGCGCTGGCGCTGGCGGGGTGTCAGATGCGCTTCCCGATGGAGCAGGGGGCGGCGGTGATCACCGAGCGCTCGATTGGGGGCTTTGCGCCGAAGGCGATCGGGGAGCTGTGCGCGTTCATCAACGGCGCACGCACGCTCGAGGAGCTGGAGGAGTTCGGCTGCAACTGGTGGGGGCCGTGGGCGACCGAGGAGAAGTGCGTGAGCCGCGGGCTCGAACCGGGCGATCTCGGCCCCGGCTCCTACGGCCACGCCTTCCGCCACTTCACGACCGACTTCGAGGGCGACCCGGAGGGGTTCGACCAGTTCGGGCAACTCGTGCGCAAGCTGCGCGACCTGCCCGAAGACCGGACTGCCGTCGTGAGCCCCTGGATCCCGCAAGCCAACCACCGCGAGGGAGGGGTGAAGTCGCGCAACACAATCGCCCCCTGCCACGGATGGGTGCACGCGCTCGTGTTCGGCGAGAAGCTCCACCTAGTGCACAACCAGCGCTCGGGGGACACGCCGATCGGGGTGCCCTCCAACATGGTGCAGTACACCGCGCTCGGCCTCATGTTGGAGCATCTGACGGGGTATGAGCTCGTGGAGTACGTACACTGGATCCAGTACGCCCACATCTACGTCAACCAGCTCGATCGGGTCGACGAGATGCTCACACGCGAACCCCGTAGGCTCCCGACGCTACGACTGACAGAGGCGGGGCGGGCGATCACCGACATTCATGACTTCCGCGGCGAGCACTTCGAGATCGAGGACTACGATCCCCATCCGCCCATCGCCGACATACCCGTCCTCACCTGAGGACTCGCTGTGATCTCAATCGTGGTGGCACACGGCGCCAACGGAGTCATCGGCGACAAGGGACAACTCCCATGGCGGCTGCCCTCCGACCTGCGGCGCTTCCGCAAGCTGACCACGGGCGGCACGGTTGTCATGGGGCGCAAGACGTTTGAATCGCTTCCACCCCAACACCGCCCGCTACGCGACCGCCACAACGTCGTGGTAAGCGCAAACCCCGCTTTCCGCCCACCCGACGTGGAAGTGCACACGAGCCTCGAATCGGCGCTGGCCGCACACCCCGACTGCTTCGTGATCGGCGGCAGCTCGATCTACGCGCAGGCGCTGGAGATCGCCAACCGTGTGTACGCAACGGAGGTTGACGCCGCCCCTCCAGGCGACGCGTTCTTCCCCGGGCTTTCGCCTGAGGGTTGGCGGTGCGTAGAGGAGTCCGACCCGGTGGTTGAGAAAGACCACCGCTTCGTCTTTCGAGTGTACGAGCGCGACGACACGACACCCACCCCATCGTGAGCGCTTCATGACAGACCAAGACCACGCCCTTTATCACCTCCCCGCGGCACGTGGGAAGGAGCAGCTACGCCGCATGGAAGACCTGGAGCGCGATGGCGTGTGCATTTTCTGCCCGGAGCATTTCGCGGCGTTCAACCGTGGGTCTGTCGAGATCGCGGGAGAGCACTGGTATGTCACCAAGAACGACTTCCCCTACGCTGGCACGCGCGCTCATTACCTGATCGTGTCCAACCTGCACGTGCGCTCGTTTGACGAGCTTCCCGACGACGCCGGCGCCGAGCTGTGGGCGCTCAAGCGAGAGCTCAAGCAACGCCTCGCCCCGCTCGCCGTCGCCACGGTGGAGCGCAGCGGTGACATGCGCTACAACGGCGGCTCGGTTGCCCACCTGCACGTCCACTTCGTCGCTCTCGACGAGAGTCCGGAGAGCACAGTCCGTTTCAAGGTCAGCCGCGACCCCGAGAGCAAAGATGAGCAGCTAAACCACCAACACACGGGCGCCCCGCACAGCACAGTGGGCGCGAAGGAGACATATGGCGATCACCAGCGGAATCTTCAGCTCTGACGTCAACTACGACGAGCGGCTGATCGACTCGCTGGAGGGGCTCAGCAAGTTCGTGGACCACCTCAAGGGCATCGGGCTGCGCATCGTGCTCACGAGCGGTTCGTTCGACCTCGTGCACCTCGGCCACGTCAAGTACCTCGCCAAGGCGAAGGAGCTCGGCGACGTGCTGATCGTGGGGGTGGACGGGGACGCGAAGATCCGCAAGCGCAAGGGCGCCGATCGCCCGATGGTCCCCGAGGACGAGCGCCTCGAGATGCTCGCCCACCAGCGACCGGTGGACCTCATCTACCTGAAGGCCGACGAAGAAGAGCGCTGGGCGCTCATCAAGACCGTCCGTCCCGACGTGCTCGTGCTCAGCACCGACCACTCTTACTCCCCAGAGGAATTGGATGAGCTGGGGACGATCTGCGGGGAGGTCCAGGTGCTGGAGCGTCAGGCCGCGGTCACCACCAGCGAGCGCATCCGCCAGCTCTACATGCACCTCGGCGAGCAGCTCGGGCCGCGGTTGGCGGAGATCCTGCCCGACCTGATCGAGAAGATCCTCAAGCGCGGATGAGCGACTGCATCGTCGCCTATATCCCCGTCCTCCATGAGGGATACAGGCGCTTCCTGGAGCGCCACGCCAGCGGCATCCCGCTCTATTTGATCGGACCGGAGCTGTACGAGGACTACCGGCCGTTGGCGAAGGACATCCGTGCGCTCCCCGCCGAGCTGGCGGCGAGCGCGATCGCCGCGTGGGGGGTGTGCAGCGAGGTGTTCGTTCTCGACACCCGGTCTGCTTGCGCGCTCGCCGAGCGGGCGCCGAGCATCGTGATGCCCGCCGAGGACGTCAGCTACCAGGTCGCCGAGCGTTGGTTCAGCCGCTGCGAAGTCGCGTTCGACACAGTGTTCTTGCGCTGGGACAAGACGAGGACCGTGCAGTTGCTGACCCCAACCCCGCGCGCCACGGCGTCGGCTGACGAGCTGGTCGCCGAGCTGGGCAGGGTCGCCGACGACGCCGCGATGGCGAGCCTCGACTGGTGGCGACAGGTGGGCGCCGCGATGCGTCTCACAAGTGGGGAGAAACTGTCGGCGACGAACATCCACAACCCCCACCCGCTCAGCCCCTACGCGGTCGGCGACCCGCGCGCGAACCTCCACAAGGGCGTGGGGCTGGAGCTCTCCACCGCCACTCACGCCGAGGCCCGGCTGATCGGCGAAGCTGCGCGCGCTGGGAAGGCCACCGAGGGGGCGATCATGTTCGTCACCGACTTCCCCTGCCCCCCTTGCGCGAAGCTGATCGCGGGCGCCGGCATCACCAAGCTCTACTTCATCAAGGGGTACGCGGTGCTCGACGGACAGGACGTGTTGGAGGCGGCGGGCGTAGAGATCGTGCAAGTCACGTGAGGGGGGTAGACCGACATGTCAGGCACATGATGCAATGACACAATCATTATATCATTGAAGCATCCTGACAGCACATACAATGATGCTATGATGCTTTCATGCGTACCACTGTTACACTCGACCCCGATGTAGAGGTAAAGCTGCGCCAAGCCACTCGCGAGCGTGGGCAGTCGTTCAAGGTCGTGCTGAACGACGCGGTGCGTAGCGGGCTGAGCGGCGGTGAGCCTTCGACGCGAAGCTACCGATTGACGACACAACCTATGGGTGTGAGGCCGAATGTAGATCTCGACCGAGCGCTGAGCATCGCCGGAGACCTCGAAGACGCTGAGATCGTGCGCAAGCTGCGGTTGCGCAAGTGAAGCTGCCGGACGTCAACCTTCTACTCTACGCCGTTGACGAGACCTCGCCAAAGCACGACGGGGCCCGGATCTGGCTGGAGCAGACGCTCTCCGGCTCAGAGACGGTTGCATTCGCGTGGGTGGTACTACTCGCGTTCCTACGCCTGTCTACCCATGCCGCTGTATTTGCGCGTCCGCTAGATGTCGAGGAGGCCCTTGACATGGTCGACGGGTGGTTGGCACAACCCTGCGTCACTGTTGTCGCGCCATCCGATCGTCACTCGGCCGTCCTACGTGAGCTGCTCCAGCCCCTCGGCACCGCTGGCAACCTGACCACCGACGCACACCTGGCCGCGCTTGCCATCGAGCACGGCGCACAACTCTGCTCCTGCGACGCCGACTTCGGCCGCTTCTCCGGGGTGCGCTGGACCGACCCGCTGGAGGCCTAGCGCTGAGCGTCGGGGGGGGCGTCGTAGGTGGTTGGCCCTCAGCCCGTCTGCGTGACCTGCGTGGTGAGTGAAACTTTCGGCGCGCCCGAGCCGATTTTCGTGGCGCGCACCTTGAACTGAAGGGCGCCCTTCACGAGGCTCGAGAGCTTCACCACGAGGAAGGTGGAGCCGTGGCGTGTGACGACCTTCAGTTTGTGCTTGCGTGAGGACACCGCGACCGTCCTGCCTTTCCGGACGATGTGCAGACCGGAGATGGTGAAGGCGTCAAGCGGACTTCCCCAGGAGAGCGTGAGCTGTGCTGAGCGGGCTTTGCCGGCGATCGCAACCGAGTGACTCTTGGTGGCTCCCGCTTTGGAGAAGGCGTCTTTGAAGGCGACTGGGACCCCCTGGCAGGTGAGGGTGGTGCCGATCTGGTTCACCACCGACTGCAGGTTGCTGGAGTCGGTCTGTGGGAAGTACTTCCCGCCGGTCTCGTTGGCGATCTGCTGCAACCGTTCGCCGTCGCTGCCCGTGATGGCGCTACTGAAACCGATCACGTACGTGGGGGGACCGCCGCGGTGACCGTTGGTGTATTCGCCCGCATCGTGGCCGCCGTCGGTGAGGAAGATCCATGCCTTTGCACCAGGGTCGTCGGCCTTCGCCTTGGCGAACGCCGCGTTGTAGTCGGTGAGGCCGTTGTCGGCTTTGATCTTTTCGTCGAGCGCCGATTGCATCGCGTGGGCGTTGGGCCCAATCGCCTCGGGCGGGAAGAGGGTGTCGGCCGCGGGGGGTTCACCTTCGAGCGGGGTACCACCGAACGAGCTGAAGTTCCCGCCAAACTCGAGCGCCCCGAAAGTGATGTTTTCGTTGCCGGGCGTTTCGATCAGAAGGTCGAGCGCCGACACACGCAGCCTGTTGGGGTCCGTGATGGTCATCGAGCCCGAATCGTCGATGATGGCCTCGATGTTCGACACCGGCGTGCACCCCGCCGCGGCGCCGGCGCGAGTGGCGCCCGCTCCGGGCACGATCGCAAGCGCGACGGTTGCAAGTCCGGTCAGCAGTGCGGCGATTCTCGGTGTCGTCATGGGGCCCCCTCGTTGCATGGTCGGCCTGTATGTCTAGCGTGCTCGGCGGCGAGACGCAAGCGAATGGACAAATTGGCAACGCTATGGCGACGTGAACCGCGCCGCCTCCTCCGACCCACCGGTGGCGTTGCCCGCGCTGTATGAGTGGGCGCCGGCGCCGGCGAGCTGGCCGCCGTCCACGATCAGGTATTCATCGCGGATGGGACGGTCGTCGAACCAGCACTCGAGGATCTCGCGGGTGCCGGCCGCGTAGCGTGACTGCGCAGAGAGGGTGGTGCCGGAGGTGTGGGGTGTCATGCCGTGGTGGGACATCGTCCGCCAGGGATGGTCGCGGGGGGCGGGTTGGGGGAACCACACATCGCCCGCGTACCCTGCGAGCCGGCCGCTCTCGCACGCGCGGGCGACGGCGTCGCGGTCGCAGATCTTGCCGCGGGCTGTGTTCACGAGGTAGGCGCCGCGCTTCATCTTGGAGATGAGCTGCGCGTCGAAGAGGTTCTCGGTTTCGGGATGGAGCGGGGCGTTGATAGTGACAACGTCGCACACTCCCACCATCTCCTCCACTGAGGGATGGAAGATGACGCCCAGCTCGCGCTCCACCTCCTCCGGGAGACGGTGGCGGTCGGTGTAGTGCAACCCCACCTCGAACGGGGCTAGCCGCCGCAGCACCGCTGAGCCAATCCGGCCGGCGGCGACAGTGCCCACCTGCATGCCCTCCAGGTCATAGGATCGGGATGCGCAGTCGGCGATGTTCCAGCCTCCCTCCACCACCCGTTGGTAGGAGGGAATGTAGTTGCGGACCAACCCGAGGATCATCATCACAACGTGCTCGGCGACGGAGATGCTGTTGCAGTAGGTGACCTCCGCCACGGTGATCCCACGGTCGATGGCGGCTTGGAGGTCGACGTGGTCGGAGCCGATCCCGGCGGTGAGCGCGAGCTTCAGGTTGGGCGCGTTGGCGATCCGCTCCGCGGTGAGATAGGCGGGCCAGAAGGGTTGGGAGATGACAACCTCGGCGTCGGGGAGCTCCCGCTCGAACACCGATCCGGGGCCGTCCTTGTCGGCGGTGACGAGCAGGCGGTGGCCGCGAGCCTCCAGGAACTTCCGCAAGCCAAGCTCACCGGAGACGCATCCGAGCAGCTCACCGGGGGTGAAGTCGATCGCCTGCGGCGTGGGCGTGGTTTGGCCGTCGTGGTAGCGCTCGATGTGGGGTATCCCGTCGCGCGCGTAGGACGGGGGGTAGCCGTCCACCGGATCGTCATAGAGGACGCAAAGCACGTTCGCCATCTCTCCCTGCCTTCCCTTGAAGCCGAGTGTTGGTTGCGGACACTGTAGACCCAACCAGGGGAACGGCAAAACCGCAATGGGACGGGGATCGCGGGTCTACGCCAGCAGCACAGTCTTCACGGAGGACCCGTCGAGCAGGTGCTCACGCAGGACCTGGGGCGCTTCGTCGAGGAGGTCGACGCGAGTGGTCACGAGCTCCGGACGCAGGCCGCTGTCGGTCATCAGCTCGAGTACCGCGGGGATGAGCGCGCGCACATGCGTGCGACCGAGGTGGAGGGTGGCGTTGCGGATGTACATCTGGAGCAAAGGTATGCGCGTGTGGCGGTGAAGGCCGCCCGAGCTGGAGCACACACCGTCGGGGGCGGTGGCGGCAAGGGCGGCCGAGAGGTCGGAGGCGGACACGTCGGCAACGAGCTGAAACGGATCCATGTGGCGCAGCTCGCGGGGGGTGACGGCGCGCATGCCGAGACGCTGGGCGTGTTCGCGCACATGCTTGCGGGCATCCGCGAAGACGACGGTTCGCGCACCCATCGCAAGCGCGATGAGACCGGTGTAGAGAGGACAGCTCGGGGTGAAGAGCGAGCGCTTGCCGGTGGCGCCGAGCACGAGCACTTCGGCGTGAGGGTCGGCCGCGAGCAGCGCAGGCAGGTGGGGACCGATGTGGCGGTAGGCATCGCACACGTTGTCCGCCACGCTCACCGCCGCCTCGGGGTCGACCCCTGCCGGTAGAGGGACGAGCATCGCATCGGCGTAAGGAACCCCTACAAGGTCCGAGTACGCGCCACCCCACATGCCTCCGGCGAACCCGAACCCGTACATCGACAGCGGTGGCACGCCGACACAGCTACCTGTGCGGCCGGCGAGACAGGGGGCGCAGACGCCGCAGTTGATTTGAAACGGCACGATCACACGGTCGCCGGGTCGCACGGTTGTGACCTCGGATCCGACACGGGTCACCTCGGCGACGCATTCGTGTCCGGGGTGGAGGGGGAGTGGGATTTGCGTGGCGCCCAACATCACCGGGCAGTCCATGTCACACGTGGAGGAGACGAGCGGGTGCACCACCGCGCCAAGCGGCCCTGGAGGTGGGGGCGCGGGGATGTCATGCCAGCGCAGCCTGCCGCCGGGAGATGCGACGAGCGCACGCATCCGGGCCCGTGAGCGGCCAACGCCCCGGGTGCGGGTGGCAAGCCCGGCAGTGACTCTCCGTAGGCGCTCACGCCGGTCGCGCTCGAGCGAGAGGCGAGTCGCGAGGATGCCTGCAGGAGCGATCATCCCCGCGTAGTGGCGTACCCATCCGCGTGGATGGCGGCGGGCGGGGCGTTGGTAGGGTCCGATGCGGATCATGGCGGTTGCGCTCCCTTCCAGCTCACATCTTCCTGCGACACAGGCTACGCCGTGAAGCTGAAGCTCGGTAGGCACACGATCGAGCTCCAGCCTGGGGCGCCGCTCGTGATGGGGATAGTGAACATCGGCCACGACTCTGTTGCGGACAGTCGCTCGCTGCGCACACTTCAGGCTCAACGTGAGTTCGCGTTGCGCCAGCACGAGGAGGGGGCGCACATCATCGACATCGGGGTTCAGTCGGGCAGGACCGACACGCCGGTCATCTCCGAAGAAGAGGAGATCGAGCGACTCGTGCCACTGGTGTCAGTTTTGGGAGACGAGGGCATCGTGGTTTCCGTCGATATATGGCGCAGTGGCGTTGCCGAGGAGGCTATTTCCGCGGGAGCCTCTCTGGTCAACGATGTGAGCGGGTTGGCGGATGAGGGGATGGCGGACGTGTGCGCACGAACGGGGGCGGGACTCGTGGTGATGCACACGAGGGCGGCCCCGAAGATGGTGAGCTTCCCCGGCTATGAGGACCCAGTGGGGGACGTGCTTGAGCTCCTCGACAAGCGCATCGAGCAGGCGCTGAGCGCCGGTGTGGATCGTGAGCAGATCGTGGTGGACCCGGGACTCGACTACGCCAAGACACCACGGGAGTCGATCGAGGTGCTGCGCAGACTTGGGGAGCTACGACGCTTCGACCGTCCAATCCTGCTGGCGGTGTCGCGCAAGTACTTCATCGGGATGCTCACCGGCAAAGGCCCCGAGAAGCGCCTCGCGGGCACGCTCGCGGCAATCGATTTCGGTGTGTCGGCAGGGGCGCACATCGTGCGTGTGCACGATGTGGCGGAAGTAACCGACTTCCTCGCGCTTCGTGCGGCACTGCGCAGCAAAGGCCCGGTCGAGCTGCGTGGCGACCGGGACGACGAGTCGCTGAAGTGGCTGCCGGCTAGATAGAGCGGCGCGGAGGAGCTTGCTGCCGAGATCGGCTCGTCGAGCGCCGCGTAGCGAATCAGACCGTTGCTGTAGATCACCTGTAAGGTCGCTCCATTTGGCATTGTGCTAATGTCATAGTACACTGGCACTCCAGGGATCGTCGAGGGTGGAAAAGCCGCATTCCGGCATCGATCGGGCCCGCACGAGTCCCACACGTAGATGTCACGGGGATAGGAGATGGGAAATCCATGTGCCTTAGATTTTGGGTCGTCAGCGCCGCGGTTTGTGTTTTGGGATTGGCCGAGAGCGCCGTGATGGTGAGTGCTGCCGCGGCAAACCCGGTGTTGGGCTTTGAAAGCTCGAGCGTGCTCGCGAGCGAAGCGGACGCCTCACCTGACCTGCAGGCAGGCTCCCACCCGTATGCCTTGACGACAGATTTTGAGGTGAACACGACGACCAACCTGGAAGGACGCCTTGTGCCAGAAGGGGGCGATCTCCAGGATCTGGTGGCGGAGCTGCCGCCGGGCCTTACGATCGACCCGCTCGCCGTGCCTCGATGTGCTGTGGAGGAATTTACAACGGTCAATTCGGGGACCGGTGAAGACGGATGTCCAGACGCCTCGGCCGTCGGAGTGCTGGCGGTCGAAAACGTCACTCCTTCGACACTTGCCGAACGCAAAGTGTCGGTTGTTCCAATCTACGATCTGACACCGCCCCATGGCTCTCCGGCGCTGTTTGGCATCAGAGTCGCGAACGCCGCGGTGTACCTGACGCCGTCTGTTCGCACAGGCAGCGACTACGGGCTGACGGTGGCAATGAATGGCATGCCCCAGGACGTTCACGTGCTCGGTAGCGCCGTGACGTTCTGGGGTGTGCCTGTGGACTCAACTCACGACAAAGAGCGAGGGGACTGCATACAGAGCCACGGCACGTGCCCGGCGAATGTCCCACCAAAGCCGTTCCTGACGCTTCCAACTCAATGCCTCACTCCGCCAACCGCATTGCTGAGCGCCGACTCGTGGCAGGAACCAGGACTGTTCACCGCCTCCGCCTCAGACCCTGTCACCGGTAGCGAGACGCCACTCGAAGCTTGTCAGGAACTCGACTTCGGCCCTTCCTTTCATGCACAGGTCGAAAACTCCACGGCAGACGCCCCCACAGGCCTGAAGCTCCACGTGCACATCCCCCAGGATGAAAACCCGTCGGGGCCGGCCGAGGCGAATCTCGAGAACGCCGTCGTGACGCTGCCCTCGGGAATGACACTGAACCTGGCACGAGCCAACAGCCTGATTGGCTGTCCCCTCGACGGATCGGAAGGGATCAATCTGAGCTCGAGTGAACCGGGACACTGCCCCCAGGCGTCAAGGATCGGCAGCGTGAGAATCAAGACACCGATAATCGAAGAAGAACTGCAGGGCAGCATATATCTCGCGCAACAGGGCAACTTGCCCAGCGGAGGAACGAACCCTTTTAAATCATTGCTTGCGATCTACGTCGTCGCCGAAGCCTCTGGCGTGGTGGTGAAGCTGCCCAGCGAAGTAACCGCGAACCAGGAAACCGGCCGGCTAGCCGTGCACATCGGCGCCGATCCCGTCACAGGAGAGGCTTTTGCGCCGCAGCTACCTTTCGAAGACATCGACTTGGAATTCCCAAGCGGGAGCGAATCGGATCTCGTCACGCCTCCGACATGTGGAGGTTACGACGCGAACACCGTTCTGACGCCATGGAATAGCGCGGCGCCAGTGCCGCTGACGGAAAAGCTTCAGATAGATCAGGGGTGCGCGAAAGCGTTCGACCCGGCATTTTCGTCTGACACCGCCAACAAACAGGCAAACAGATATAGCGCGTTCACGACGACCCTTGCTCGCCAAGACGGCGAACAAGAAATAAAAAGCGTGTCGATCACGACGCCGTCGGGCCTACAGGGAACCCTCAAGGGAGTGGCATTGTGTCCCGAGCCACAGGCATCGCTCGGCACCTGTGGCGCGGACAGCCTCATCGGGGAATCGACGGTCTCGGTCGGAGCCGGATCGAACCCGTTCACGATCAGGGGTGGGAAGGTGTATCTCACCGGGCCGTACGGTGGCGGTTCCTTCGGCCTATCTCTCGTGGAACCTCTGGTCGCCGGGCCGTTCAACCTCAACCCGGGGGGACACCCGCTCGTAGTGCGCGCCGCCCTGGACATCGATCCCGTCACCGGGCAGGTCACAGTCGCCACAGACGCGAGCGGGCCACATTCGATCCCCAACATCGTCGAAGGCATCCTTCCTCAGGCAAGGACCGTCACCATCGCTATCAACCGTCCGGAATTCATCTTCAACCCAACCAACTGCTCACCGCAATCCATAACCGGCGTCCTCACAAGCGCTCAGGGCGTAGCGACTGACATTTCCACCCCGTTCCAGGTGACCAACTGCGGGTCTCTGCCGTTCAGCCCAAAGCTCAGAGCCTCGACCGTGGGCCGGCCGTCGCGGAGAAACGGGATCGGTTTTACCGTGAAGATCGTGCAGGGCGTTGCTGGAGAGGCAAACGCCCGATCGGTCAAGCTGACCCTCCCCAAGCAGCTCCCCTCACGCTTGACGACCTTGCAGAAGGCGTGCCCATCCGCCGTATTCCAATCCAATCCCGCCGGCTGCCCAGTCGAATCGATCGTAGGGACAGCCAGTGCCCTCACACCGCTTCTGCCCGTGCCGATGACCGGGCCCGCTTATTTCGTAAGCAATGGCAGCGCCAAGTTCCCCGAACTCGTGATCGTGCTGCAAGGCTATGGCGTGACCATCGACCTCTACGGGGAAACCTTCATCGACAAAGCCGGTATCACCAGTAGCACGTTCTCCCATATTCCCGACGCGCCGGTATCGAGCTTTGTATTGCATCTGCCCGCGGGTAAGAACTCGGCCCTCGCCGCCAATGGCGATCCTTGTGTGGGCGATCTGCGCACACCGATCACGATCGTCGCCCAGAACGGTGCGGTGGTCAAAGAAGACCCAAAGATCACAGTCGGAGACTGCCCCCCTGCCGTCAAGATCGTGCGCCACAGTGTCCGCCGCGGCGTGGTGACGATCACGGTGAGCGTACCTTCGGCAGGGAAGCTCGTGGCCGGCGGCAAGGGGCTCTTGCGCACCAGCAAGAGGGTCAAGAAAGCAGGGACGGTAACGGTCAGGCTCACCCCGACCAAGACCACGCAGCGCTTTCTGGCCCACCATCGCAAGCGCGTGTTGAGGATCCCTGTCAGGTTGGTGTTCGTCCCCAGCCACGGCGGCAAGCTCTCCAGCCATGTGACAGTGCGCTTCTCGGCGACCAGCCGATAGCGTACTCCGGCGTGATCGTCGATCGTGCCATCTATCGCGACGGCCAGCGCGTCGCTGAGCCCCGGGACCTCGCCGAGATGGCTGCCAGCTGTACGGCGAATGGTGGGATCGCCTGGATCGGCTTGTACCGTCCGAGTTTTGAAGAGTTCGCTGAGGTCGCGCGCGAGTTCGCGCTACATGAGCTCGCCGTCGAGGACGCGGTCAATGCACATCAGCGCCCAAAGCTCGAGCGCTACGGCGAGACACTGTTCTGCGTCCTACGTCCAGCCCGGTACATCGATAACACGGAGACCGTTGAGTTCGGCGAGGTCCACGTCTTTGCGGGTCCGCGGTTTGTCATCACCGTCCGCCACAGCGAGGCCCCTGACCTCAGTGATGTCCGCCGCAAGCTGGAGGGGCGCCCGGACCTCCTCCAGCGTGGGAGCGTCGCAATCCTGCACGCAATCATGGATCGCGTAGTCGATGACTACGGCCCCGTTGTCGCGGGTGTGGAGAATGACGTCGACGAGATCGAGGACGATGTCTTCAACCCGAGTGCCGACGCGTCACGGCGCATCTATGACCTAACCCGCGAGGTCATCCTGTTCCAACGCGCGGTCAAGCCACTCGTCCCAATGCTCGAGCGACTAATGGACGACGAGGGAGTCGACGAGGAGGAGCGTCGCTACCTACGCGACGTTCAGGATCACGCGCTGCGCGTCCAAGAGCAGGCTGACGGTTTCCGCCAGCTGCTACAGAACATCCTCAGCGTAAACCTCACGCTGGAGACCAAGACGCTCAACGAGGTATCCAACCGGCAGAACGAGGAGGTCAAGAAGATCTCTGCCTGGGCCGCCATTCTATTTGCCCCCTCCGTAGTTGGCACGGTTTACGGAATGAACTTCCACAATATGCCCGAGCTGCACTGGCACTACGGCTACGCCTACGCGCTTGCCTTGATGATCGCAGTGTCTGGAATGCTCTACATCCTGTTCAAGCGTCGAAGCTGGATCTGAGGGCGACACACTTGCGCGCATTGCGGCCCGCTAGCCTCGATCCGTCACCAGGGGACGCAGACCCGCTCAATAGCAGACAAAACCTTGATGGCCAGACCCAGATTCGAACTGGGGACACCACGATTTTCAGTGGTGGGGCGACCTGCCCGACCCGCCGTGCGGAGAGTAGCAAAAGTCCAATGTTTGCGGGCATTTTGCGTCAGCGTCAGCGATGCTCGACAGGCGCGCTCCAGGCCAAGGTACCGCGGATACCCGTAGATTCCTGTCGGTTTGTGCCGCGGGGCTGGGTTCGGCGGCACAAACCCGTCCTCAGTCAACGTCTCGTCCATAAAGGCCAGAACATGTCCCGCCCGACCAGAGGAGCCGCCTCGGGGAAGATGGAGGCGTCTGGAGACACACTCACCTCGGCAGAGCACAACTCAACTGCCGCGTCGAGATCCCTGGCATTCTAGGCGACGACGAAAGCCAGAGCCAGATCTACGTCGTGCTGGACACTGCCTACACCCTCTCCTCGGCAAACCGCTCGGCGGTAGCACGGCCCTCGTCGATGTCGGCGTAGACCGTGACCTGGACGATCAGGCCCAGTTCCCACACGATGACCCAAGCGCCCCGTTGCCGGACATAGCCTGTGCTGCCGACGGGACGGCCCGTCTGGTCGTGGACCATGAAGACAACGCCATTGCCGAGGTCGAGGATCTCCTCCAGCTCGAACTTCAACTCGTCGTAGGCGGCGACCCAGTCCTCAACAAAGCGGCGAAACGCCACCGCGCCTTCGAACGTGCCGATCCCCAGACTCGATCCGTCCCAGGCGACATCGGAGCGATAGAAGCTCAACGACGCGTCAAGGTCTCCGCGATTGACAGCCTCAAACACCTCGTGCGTAAGCTCGACAAGGTCGGGGGACGCGGACTCCTCGGACATAGCCCGAGCAGTATCCCGCACGCGAGGGCCGTGACTAGCGTCGGGGATCAGGCTGCCTGGACGGTAGCCGCGCGGATCGGTGATACTTGCAGCGATGTGCGCGATCCTCTCCCGGTCTTGAGCTGAGCACCGCTGGGTCGCAGCTAATGGTGTTTCTGCTGAGAGTCCGGCTGGGGCGCGGTTCTGCATGGGGTATATGTCGATAGAGTGATGAACTCGCTTGGGTTCGCTGATGGCGTGCACGCCATCGAGAAGCGACTGTCGCTCTCGACCATCCCTTACCCTCGAGGGGAACAACTCGAACTCGGGGGTCCCGAACGCGTCGGTTGAAGGCGTCATCGCTTGCGTCACGATCTCCGCGTTCTCCTGCGACATCGCCTACTCCGCCAGCCCCAAGGCTTCGAAGGCCTCTTGCCACGAGAGAAAGGTTAGAGTCCGGGTGACCTTGCCGGTGCGCACAAGGCTGTGGACCGCGAACTCTTGGTCGAGTTCAACCTGGCTAGCGCTCCCGCGCATCTTGACGCGCCCAAGCCACAGGACCGAATCTCCGAGATCGCGGACCTCGCTTTCGTGGAACTCGAAGACGTCCCAGGTCTCCCAGACCGCCGCGTACCCACGCGCAATCTCGTCGTAGCCTCGATAGACGGCGCGCTCCACCGCAGCAGGACCAGCAGGCAGCCATTCGATCTCTGGCGCGAGATAGCTGAGCGCCTGGTCCGCGTCGCGCTGATTCCAAGCGTCGATTGCCTTCCGCACGATCTCCACGTTCTCCTGCGACATCGCCTACCCCCTCGACTCGGCATCGTCGGTGTCGGTGTGGGCCGTGACATGCGCCATCAGGCCGTCCACCCACACGAACACCCACCCCTCCCGCTGCTGAACGTGACCGACGGTGCTGGCTGGAGGACCGTTATGGCGGACCACGGCAAATACCATTCCGCTGCCGAGATCGAGAAGCCCTGCGGCTTGGCCTGCCACTCCTCGTAAGCGTCCATCCAACCTTCAACGAAGCCACGCATCGCGGCACGACCCTCGAAGCTGGTACCCAGTGGCGGCGACTCCCAGAGGGCATCGGGAGCGTAGAAGCTCATCATCGCGTCAAAGGTCACGGCGATTCACAGCCTCGAACGCGTCGCGCATAAGCTCGACCGGGTCGGGGGTCGTGGGCTCCTCAGAGGTCACGTTGGCAGTATCTCGCAGGCGAGGGCCGTGGGGAACGTCGGGATCGGGCTGCGTAGACGGTGTGCGGCGGATCGGTGATACTCGCTAGGCGATGTCCGCGATCCTCTCCTGGTCTTGAGCTGAGCGCGATGGTTAGCTGCTCGGCGTGTTCTTTAGAGAATCCCGCTGGGGCGCGGTTCTGCATGGGGTGTGGAGCGGCGCTTGAGCGGCGTTGCTCCTCGTGTGGTGAGCTGGCGCTGGAGGGGGCACGTTTTTGTATGGCGTGCGGCTCGCAGCTGAATGCGGAGAGCGCCGGGAGCGAGCCAGCCGGGGCGCAGGCACGCGGCGCTTCGGCGGATGAGCCGAGTGTCGCTCTCGCATCGCCCACGCTTGATGAGCGCCGCACGGTGACTGTCCTGTTCGCGGATCTTTCGGGCTACACGGCGGTCGCGGAGCGGCTGGACCCTGAGACGGTGAAGCGTCAGCTCGAGCGGATTCTGGGGCGCCTCGGCGAGGAGGTCGTGGCTTACGGGGGGTATGTCGACAAGTTCATCGGAGATAACGTGATGGCGATCTTCGGTGCTCCGGTCGCGCACGGTGATGACGCGGAGCGTGCGGTGCGCGCCGGCCTGGGGATGCAGGGGGCGATGGGCGAGGCCAACGAGCCGCTGGCCGCGCAGCACGGCGTCACGTTCGAGTTGTGTGTGGGTATCAACACGGGCGAGGTGCTCGCCGGTCACGACCCCGACGGCAAATACACCGTCATCGGTGACACCGTGAACGTCGCCGCGCGGCTTCAGGCGGCGGCGCGTCCGGGGAGCGTGACGGTCGGCGAGGCGACCTACCGTGTGACCCGCGAGGCGATCGACTTCAGCGCTCTGGAGGAGCCGCTGGTGCTCAAGGGTAAGACCGAGCCGGTGCCCGCTTGGGAGGCGCTGGCCGCGGACGGCAAGCCTGCGGCGGTCGCCTCGGTTGCGGGCCCGGCGCGAGCTCCGCTTGTGGGCCGCGCGGCCGAGCTTGCCCAGCTGCATGATCTGCTCGGGCGGGTACAGCGCAGGCGCGGAGCCCATTTGGTGACGGTGATCGGCGACCCGGGTGTTGGAAAGTCGCGGCTGCTGCGCCAGTTCGAGCTAGAGCTGCAGGACCAGCACTCGCGACCGCTAGTGCGGCACGGGCGCTGCCTGCCGTATGGGTCGAGCATCGTCTACTGGCCGCTCGGCGAGGTCATTCGCGCCGAGTGCGGGATCATCGACGGCGATCCGCCCGCAGTGGCGTGGAAGAAGCTCTTGGCGCGGATGGGTGAGCTGCTCGACGGCCCCGAGTCTGAAGGCCGTTCCTCGGCGTCGAAAACGGCCGTGATCGGGCGTCTGCTCGGGATCGAGACACCCGACGATCCGGCGTTCTCCGAGCAAGAGGACGCCCAGCGCGCCCGTGAATTGTTCTTCGCGGCCGTGCGTTCATGTGTGGAGGGCCTGGCACGCGACGGGCCGCTGGTGCTGGTGTGGGAGGACATTCACTGGGCAGATGAGGGGATGCTCGATCTGATCGAACATCTGGTGCAGTGGGTACGCGCCCCGGTGCTACAGATCTGCCTCACCAGGGAAGAGCTGCTCGAGCGCCGGGCCGGCTGGGGAGGTGTACGCCGCGATTCCACGACGATGTTTCTCGAGCCGCTCGGCGAAAGCGAGACGCGTGAGTTGATCTCCTCGCTGATGCGCATCGATGGGGTCAACGAGAGCGTGGTCGCTGCTGTGGCTGCCCGCGCGGAGGGCAATCCGTTGTTCGCCGAGGAGATGGTGCGCCGCTTGTCAGAGGAGGAGGGTGCGAGTGCCGCCGAGCTTCCGGCGACCGTGCAGGCTCTGCTCGCGGCGCGTCTTGACTCCCTCGAGCCTTTCCAGCGTCGTCTGCTCGCGCACGCCGCGGTGATCGGCCGGACGTTCTGGGAGGGCGCACTGGCACCCGTCGCCGAAACCGAGGGCGGCGATCTGGCCGAGGCGCTGCGGGTGCTGCGGGATAAGGACATCGTCGTTGCCGGGGAGGGCAGCGCGCTCGCCGGTGAACCTGAGCTTGCGTTCAAGCACGCGCTGATCTGCGACGCCGCGTACGAGATGCTACCGAGGGCCGTACGGGCACAGAAGCATTTCGAGGTCGCGCGCTTTATCGAGGCCCGAGCCGGGGAGCGCGTCGAGGAGGTCGTTGCGCTGCTCGCCGAGCACTACGGCAAAGCAGCCGAGCTCGGCAGCAAGCTCGGCCTGGCGCCCGGCGACATGGCGCCCTACCGCGCCAAGGCGCTCTACTACCTCGAGGCCGCGGGCGACGCGGCAACCGCCTTCTACTCAAACGCGGACGCCTACTCTAACTACGAGGCCGCGCTCGAGCAGGCCAGCGATGATGCCGAGGCGGTCGCCCCTCTCCTTGAGAAGCAGGGCGATGTCGCGCTGCGACTCGGCCGCGTCGACGCCGCGATCGACGTGTGGGAGCGGGCGCTCGATCATCATAGTGGCCGCAAGGATCTCGAGCACGTCGCCGAGCTTCACCGCAAGATCGGCGCCGGATTGGCCCATAAGGGAGAGCGCAAGCAGGCGATCGAACACCACCAGCGGGGCATCAATCTTATAAAGGACGGTGAGCCGTCACTTGCGCTCGTGCGTCTATATGAGGAGGCGGCATGGCTATACATACAGACGGGCGACAACATGCTCGCGATCTATGCCTCAGAGAAGGCGCTGCGGCTCGCCGAGCGCCTCGGCGAGGTTCGCGCCGCGAGCCGTGCTCATGGCATCTTCGGCCGCGTGTTCGGGCGCATCGGGGACACCGTGAAGGCGCGCGAGAACCTGGAGCGCGCCATCGAGCTCGCACGCGAGTCGGACGCGCATGAGACGGTCCTCGCGCTGATGGCGCTCGGCCATCACCTCGAGAGCTCCGACGGCGATTACACGGCTGCCGGTAGCTCATACCGCGAGGCGCTGACGCTCGCGCAGCAGATCGGCGACGTGCCTGCCGAGATAGAGCTGCACGCCGCCCGTGGAGCGCTCGCGCTCTACGCCGCGGACTGGGAGGAGGTAGAGGGTTCGAGCGACGCCAGCGCCGAGCTGTCCGAGCGCGAGGGGCTGATCGGAAAGCTCTGCCTCCCCTATGCCCTACGCGGAGCACTGCGCTGGCGCAGCGGGCAGTGGCAGGAATCGGAGAGCTCCTACAGGCGCGCACACGAGCTCGCGGAGCAGATCGGCTGGTCGGAGGTCTGCTTCGACGCCCTCTACGGCCTCTCGAACACTCTCCGCGACCAGGGCGAGCTCGGGTGCGCAGAGGGCGCGCTCTCCCAGGCGCTTGACGTGTGCGAACGCGCCGGCCTGATCGTGCAGACCATCCAGGCCAACTCCGCACAGGCCCTGCTGCACCGCCTCGCCGGTCGCCACCAGGAGGCGGATCTGGCCGCGCATGAGGCGGTCGAGCTCTCCGAGCGCGTGCGCTACCCAGTAGGCGAAGCAGCCGCGATCGAAGCCACCGGCATCGTCGGGCCCCTTCCGCAAGCGCTCGCTGATCTCGCACGCGCGCGCGAGGCATGGCAGGGCCTGTGCCGACCGCTGGAGGCTGCCCGATGCGAGCTGCTGCTCGGACAACGACTCCTCGAGGACGACCGCAGGGCCGCCGTCACATCACTAAAGCGTGCCGCGAGCGAGTACGAGGAGCTCGGGGTCGCGCACCTAGCGGTTCGTGCCCGAGGGCTCGCCGCCTCCAGCGCGGCGGGACACTGAGCGACCAGTCCTACCGACACCACCACCTGACGCCTACTCAAACAGCCCCACGGCTTCGAGGGCTTCGGCGCGGTCGGTAAAGCTCTCCTCGCGGAAGACCCTTCCTGCCCGGAGCCAGAACACAGCGAAGAGTGGACCGCGCCCTTCCGCGCCGCTTCCCCTTCCGCGCCACTGCATATGACCTACCATCAGGACCGCCTCACCAACGTCGATGAAGTCTTGCACGACCAATTGGAACTGGTCATATGCGTCATCCAGCGTCTTGAAGTACTCGAACGGGAAGCCTGCGTAGCCGCGGAAGATGCCGCCCGACTCGACGTCGGCGAACACCGACTTCATCTCGTAGTCCGAGGTTGTCAGTTGCATGAGGCCATCTGTGTCGCGCCCGTTGTAGAACTCGATCCAGCGGCGTACTACCTCTACGTTCTCCTGCGACACCGCCTACCCCCTCGACTCGGCAAACCGCTCAGCGGCTGCACGGCCCTCGTCGATGCCCCACGAGGAGGCCGTGACCCGTGCGACCAAGCCCTCCACCCATATGAACACCAAGGGCCTACGCCGCATCAGTGCGCTACCACGGCTGCCAACCGGACGTCCGGTGAGCCGGGCCACGACAAACACCACTCCGCTGCCGAGGTCAAGAATCTCCTCTGGCTCCATCTCAAACTCCTCGTACGCCCCGAGCCAGTCTTCAAGAAAGCCACGGATCGCCGCCACGCCCTCGAAGCTGGTACCGAGGCTCACCGCCTCCCAGACAGCATCGGGAGCGTAGAAGCTCAGTACCGCGTCAAGGTCACGGCGGCTCCCAGCTTCAAATTGGCGGCGCGTAAGCTCGACCAAGTCGGCGGTCGTGGACTCCTCAGACATCACCCGCAGTATCCCGCAGGGGACGTGAGCCGGTCTGCGCACGCCGAATCTCGCGGCCCGCGCTCGCAGCGGGACCGCGAGTGCGTCGCTGAAGGCGCAGTCCGGATGCCCTCCTCCGCTGCTGCTTCCCACCACGCAAGCGAGCGCGCGGAGGACCCAGCTCGACATGCCTGCTGCGGACGAGGCTCGAGTCTGATGCGCGGCAACATGAGCGCTTCTTCTTCGGTGGTGCAAGTAGCCCTGTGCCGATCCTCATCCGGTGCGCTTGGAGTTTGTCCAACTCAGCAGTCTCAGTGGCCTTTGCCGACACGCTCGGCAAACGGTTCGCCGGCGCGCCGCCAAGCCACCGGTCGCCACGGGCTCCCGTGCGGCCGATGTCAGGAGGCGTTCGCTGTGGCGCGACCGGATCGCCGCGCGGCGAACGATATCGCGAGGACCCACACCGCGAACGTGAGGCCGACGATCAGAGCAAACGAGCCCTGCGGCGAGAACGCGCCCGTGCCCGCCTTCACCGCAAGCGGACCGACGACGTTGATGGCCGCAACCGGAACCCCGACCCACACCGTCCACGACGGGAGCGCCCGGCAGGTAAGAGTCGAAACGGTCACCAGCACGATCCACGCGCTGAACGCGAACCCAGCCGAGTTGTAGGCCATCCAGCCCACGTCCCACAGCGCGCGCACAACAGCGGGGTCCGCTGCCGGGCGGTAGGCAACGGCCATGAATACCGCGGTGCCCGCCCCAAAGATCCCGGCACCGGCGACTGCGCTTGCCAACGCAGCCATTGCCAGCCAGCCGTCTTCGCCCTCGGCGCGTCTCACAATGCGATACAGCCCTGCGGCGAAGATCATGAGCACAGGCAGACCCAGGGCAATCAGCAGATCGCCCACGAGGATTTGGCTGCGGTGGACGGTCGCGTAGCGTGCGATTAGCACCCCTGATGAACCGGAGTCAAGCGTGGACCCGGGGCTGAGCCCAAACGCGGCAAGAAACAGCAGAGCGGCGATCGCGCCCGAGGCAGCGACCACTCTTGCCAGCTCGCGAGAACCTCTGCGGGAGAGCACGGCAGGCTCCGCAAGGTCGGGGGTCGTGGACTCCTCGGACATCGTGTGTTAAGTATCCCGGACTGTTGCTTCGGCTGCCCGCCGAGATGCCCACGGATACCCAAGGATTCCGGGGGGTTTGGGCCTACGGGCGGGTTCGTCGGCCCAAACCTCGGGGTTTAAGATGACGGCGGGGGTCGTGATCTTAACCCCGACCCGCCGGCTAGGCCACCTTCTCGGGAGTTCTCGCGGCATAGGTGCTCTGCCAATGGAGCGCTCATCTCACGCGAGCGGCCGAAGGCGGGAACCCCGCGATCTGCTCCATGGAGCTACAGGCAGCTAGGATGCAAGGAAGCGCTCGATGTCTGCGATCTCGCGGGCGAGCGCCGGAGCGGGCGTGGGTCGCCCGAACCACGCTGGCTCGGGGCGGCCCTTCTTGATGGACCAAGTACCCGTTGCTGCTCCGCGATTGAGCACGACGGGTTTGAGCATCCCGCCGCCCCTCAGGATGTGATGGTCGTGCTCGGCGACCACGAATGGCTCGCGAGTGCGGTAGCCGAGCATGAGCGTGTCGAAGGCGGCGAGCAGCAGACAGGGCGGTGTGTCATCGGTGGGCAACGCGTCAACGTCGCTCGGCGGCCCGGCGGCTTCGAGTGCCCGGCGCGCCTGTGTGATGGGCAGCGAGGACCACTTCGCGAGGTCGGATGCGTCGCAGGGGCCGTAGCCTGCCTGGTAACGGGCGCCGAGGATCGTGAGTGCCTCGTCGGGGTCGACCGCCGGGGGCGGGTCGGCCGTGTGCAGCAGGCTGGCAGTGTCGGTGACGATGCACCCCTGCGTCGAGAGCCAGGGAACGAATGTGTTGATCGGACCCTGCTGGAGCGACGGGTGGCCGCGCTCGACCAGCGCGGCCAGCAGCGACGGCCGGTCGCGGGGCCGCTCGCCGCAGAGCTCAACGACGTCCCCTCGCATGGCGTTTACCTCCTCCACGATGCCGAAGCGCTCGAAGCGCGCGCCAAACACGCGGGCATTTCGTCTGGCGAATAGCGCGTGCAGCCAGGGACGATCGGATGCCGCAATCAGGTGCACCGTGCCGCGGACCGTCCACGTGCGCAGGAGCGGCGCGGCGCGGACGGCGCTTCGGGTGAGGCCGGGCACGCGCGAGCGCAGTGCAAGAGCCGCGGCGCGCAGATCCTGAGCCTGGACGCCGATTACAGCCAACGCCGCTTCCTCGGCGCTCTTGCACGCCGTTGCCGACGTCAGCCGCTGCGCCGCCAGACGGCCAGCACGCAAGCGCTCGTCAGCGTCCATCCGACAATCCTCGCATGCAGGCCGCGGATCACCGCCGCCGGAAGGACTTAACTTCGGCCGTGATCGAGCTAAACGTGTGTGCGATGAGCAACGAACGCGCACCAAACATCCACCCGAGGGACCCGCTAGCCCTCATCAATGCGATAGCCGAGAAGGCTCAGAAGCCGTCCCAGGACCGCTGCGTCGAATGCGTGACGTGTGACGGGGCGACGCGCACCTTCGACGATCCCGCGGAATGCCCGACTGCCACGGCGAAAGGTACATCGTCCTGTAGGAGCGCCGTCGAGGTCGCTGATCTTCCTGTAGGAGCGCCGTCGAGGTCGCTGATCTTCACCGAAACGGACGTTATAGATAGTGTCCTAAACCCGGGCCAAGCAATGGCGAGAGGCGGATTCGAACCGCCGACACCGCGATTTTCAGTCGCGTGCTCTACCAACTGAGCTATCTCGCCGCGACCCCCGATCCTAGCGTTTCTACCCCTTTGAATGAGCGCTGCGGGCTGATCGGAGACTCTGCTTGGGGATGGCGGTGAGTTCGCGACATAGTCTGCTGATCTTGGAGGGTGCGGCTACCCTGGACCCGGGTTCTCGGAGCTGACGATCTGTCCTAGGTTTGGAGTTGGTAAGCAGGCATGAGCGCGAGAAGATACGAGTCTTCAGCTCGTGAGCGCGAGCTCCCGCATGAGCGTCTCGTGCTCCCGGGCGCTCAGCAGTCCGCGAGAACGGCCGTGGCGGGCGGCCTGCTCGAGCAGATCGCGCCCGAGATGCTCCCTGGCGCACTGGCGCAGGGCGCGGGCGAGCTTGACGACGGGAACGCCCTCGACCGCGGTGACCTCGGCCGGATCGAGGTCTTCGCGATGGATCACGTACGCCCTGGGGATCGCTCGCTGCGGGCGGTGTCCGCGTGGCACGGTGATATGGATCTTGGCGGGGTTCACGTCGCTGACATCCCACAGATCCAACGCTGTGTCGTGCGTGAGCACACCCTGTACGCCCTGGGGCCTCAGTGATCCCAGGCTTCCAGGTAGGGCAACGGATCGATCGGATGCCCACCGGTGGCCTGCCAGCCGCCGACCCACATCTCAAAGTGCAGGTGGGGGCCGGTGGCGTCGCCGGTCTGGCCGACCCTGCAGAGCGCCTGTCCGGCGTGTACCGCCTGTCCGGTGACCACCGCGAGCGAGCCGGCTTGGCAGTGGGCGAAGAAGAAATCGAACGTGGTGGAGGTGTGCTCGGCGACGTACCAGCCGGCGGCGGACGCCTGGAAGCCCGTGGTGATGATCGTGCCGGCAAGCGGAGCCACCACCTGTAGGCCTTCGCTTGCGAGTACGTCCTGGCCCTGGTGGATGTGGCCGGTGCGGCCGGCGCCGAAGCGGTTTTCGGGACCACCGAAGCTGTGGGGGCCCACGACCGGGAACAGGGGCGTTTCGCTCCCTGTGGGGGGAGGGGTAGGCGTGGGGGTGGGTACCGGAGCCTTCTTGGGCGCCGGCTTGCGCGGCTTCGCCTTCGGTTTGGGCTTATGGACAACGGGCTTCTTGACGACGCGTGGCTTGGGCGGCGTCACCTTGTATTCGGCGCCACCTGTGCCGCGCGTGGAGATAGCTGCCACCGGCGCAGATGTACCCCCTGTGAAGTCGATCGCGTAGGCCCCAGCCGGACCCGACATCGCAACCGTCGCCACAACCGATAGAGCCACGGTGACCCGTAGAGCTGCCTTCCTGGCAAACCTCATACTCCGTACTTCGGCCGGATGGAGCACGACAAAACACCTGGGCGCAAGCTTGCGCGCGTGTGGGCGGCGCGATCCAGACCGCCGCTACCGACCCCGACAGGGATCAGCGGCGTCTACGCTGAGCGCTCGAATTCCTCGATGAGCGCAGCGTAAGTGCGGCGTAGGCCATCGGCGATATCCACCGACGCTTTCCACCCCAGCTCGCGCTGGGCGAGTGTCGTATCGAGGCAGCTCCGCTTGAGCTCCCCGGGGCGCAGATCGGCAAGCGTGGGCTCGATGTCGGAGCCAGCGGCCTGCTTGAGCACGTTCCAGAGCGTCAACACGTCGGTCTCCACACCGGTGGCGATGTTGAAGGTGCCGCGTGTCCCGTTGGCGGCGATGAGCGCGGAGACAACGTCGCCGACGTACACGTAGTCGCGTGTGGGAGAGCCGTGGCCGAACATCTTCGGCGCCCGGCCCGTGTGGAGGTGCTCGGAGAAGATCGCCACCACGCCCGCCTCCCCGTGGGGGGACTGGCGCGGACCGTAGACGTTGCCGAGCCGGCACACCGCGTGGGGGACACCAGAGGAGAGCGACCACGTTTTGACGTACGCCTCCCCCGCCAGCTTGGAGGCGCCATAGGGGGCGAGCGGAGCGGGGATGTTGGTCTCGTCGGTGGGCATCGGCACGTCGTCGCCGTAGAGCGCCCCCCCGGTGGAGGTGAAGGAGACTGACGCGCCGAGCTTGGTGGCGGCATCCACCACATTGAGCGTGCCCTGCACGTTCACGGCGCAGTCGCGGGCCGGGTCGGCGACCGACGCCGTGACCGACGCTTGTGCGGCGAGGTGGAAGACGGAGGTGGGCTTCACTTCCTCGAAGACGCGGTCGAGCGCGGGGCGGTCGACGATGTCGAGCTCGCACAGGCGCGCCCCGGCGGGCACCTTGGCGGCGCTGCCGGAGGAGAGGTCGTCGATGACGGTCACCTCGTGGCCCGCGGCGAGCAGCGTGTCTACGAGGTGCGAGCCGATGAAGCCGGCGCCGCCTGTGACGATCGAGTGGGTGGGCATCCGCGCGGAAGCCTATACGCGCGCGCGCGAGTCAGGCATTTTCAGAACAACACAACACAGTCGCCCGCACATCGCGACAGGCGGCGCCTGCGTACTAGCCACGAGCAAGCAGGTAGCGGTTCATCGTGGCCATCACACGGCGGTTGATGGAGAGCGCGCGTAGTTCTGTCTCGCTGTCGATCTCCCCTGCCTCGCGAAGCTCCTCGATGCGGAGCATCGCGGGCGTCACCACCTGGTCTTGGAGCGTGGCGGGGTCGATGCCGTCCTCTATCGCCGAGGCTATCGCCCCCTCGGCGAGCTCGGCGTCGCCGAGGCGCATGGCGTCGGTGTACACCTCCAGGGCGCCCGCGAGCAGCGAGCTGGGGTTCGAGCGCTCACGCGTGCGGGCGTCGGCGCCGGAGCTGTCGAGCACCTCCATGAAGGCGTGGAGCAGCACGGGGTCGAAGTGGCGGCCGGATTCGTCGAGCATCATCTGCACGGCCTCCTCAACCGAGAAGGCGTCGCGGTAGACACGGTGAGAGGTGAGCGCGTCGAAGACGTCGGCGATCGCCACGATGCGCCCCTCGATGGGGATCTTCTCGGCGGCGACGCCGCGGGGGTAGCCGCCGCCATCCCAGCGCTCGTGATGTGAGAGGGCGATGGTGGCGCCCATGTCCAGGATCGAGGAGGATGAGCCACGCAGTAGGCGGTGGCCCTCCTCGGTGTGGGTCTCCACGATCGTGCGCTCCTCCGGGGTGAGCGCGCCTGGCTTGAGCAGGATGGCGTCGGGGATCGCCACCTTGCCGACATCGTGCAGCGGCGCGGCGTGGCTGATGCGGGCGCAGAAGTCGGGGCTCATGCCGATCGCCTCGGAGAGGAGCTTTGAGAAGCGTCCGATGCGCTCGATGTGGGCGCCGGTGTCCTCGTCGCGGAACTCGACCGCCATCGAGAGACGGCGGACCGTCTCGGCCTGCGCGATCTCGAGCTCGGAGAGTGCGCGACGGAGGTCGTCGTTGCGTTCGTCCACCTCGTACTGGAGCGCCTTGCGGCGGTCCTCGCCGAGCAGCCAGCCGAACACGATGGCGACGACGACGAATATCACCACGCCGGCGATGGTCAAGGCCGTCGTGTCGGCCACGATCGCGGCGACCGCGACGAGCGCGGGGACGAGCATCAAGGGAGCCTTGCGGCGCAGCGGTCGCCTGCCCTTGGCGCCGCCCTCGGGCGGGGTGGGACCGTCCGCGCGCGCGGAATCGCCCGCGGGGCCGCTGCGCCGGCCAAGGCCGCGCAGCTTGCGCGACTCCGAGCCGTCGGGGGCCGTGGGCGGCGGTGGATCGCCCGTGACGAGCCCACGTGTCAACGCCGCCCCCTGAGGGGTCGTTCGTTGAAAGCCAACCTCTGTGACTCCACGCACGAAACCTGCTCCGTTCTTCGCTCATCGTCTATTCGGCTGTTTTCGCCCATCGCTTGAGCCTTTAAGCCTAGCTACACGAATCACCGCATATTTTCGGCTTCCATTTGCGCCTCATATCGCAACCGCGACGTACTTGGTCTCGAGGTACTCGTCGATGCCCTCGAAACCCCCCTCGCGGCCGAAGCCGGATTGCTTGACGCCCCCAAATGGAGCGGCCGGGTTGGAGACGATCCCCTGGTTGATACCCACCATGCCCGCTTCGATGGCCTCGGAAACACGGAATGCACGGGCGAGGTCACGCGTGTAGAGGTACGCCACGAGCCCGTACTCGGTGGAGTTGGCGGCGCTCACTGCCTGCTCCTCGGTTGAGAAGGTGGCGATGGGGGCAACAGGCCCGAAGATCTCCTCGCGTAGGGC
The DNA here is from genome assembly GCA_963702905.1 of uncultured Solirubrobacterales bacterium. Classification (GTDB taxonomy): domain Bacteria; phylum Actinomycetota; class Thermoleophilia; order Solirubrobacterales; family Solirubrobacteraceae; genus Palsa-744. Next base: position 1,193,215 of record OY969769.1, on the reverse strand, counting down.
GCGCGCTTCGGCGGGAACCTCGGAGAGGACGGTGGGGGCGTAGAAGTGGCCGGGGTGGCTGGGTCCCGACAACGACGCGCCGCCGGTGAGTAGCTTCGCGCCGCGATCGACGGCGTCCTTGACGAGCTCGGCGACGACGGCGCGCTGGCGGTCGTCGATGAGCGGTCCGATATCGACATCGGAGTCGGTGCCGCGACCTACTTTCAGTTTTGCCATGCGGTCAGCCATCCTCTGCGCGAACTCCGCGGCGATCGACTCATGCACGTGGAAGCGGTTGGCGGCGGTGCACGCCTCGCCGACATTACGGAGCTTGGCGGTGAGCGCGCCCTCGACGGCGGCGTCGAGGTCGGCGTCCTCGAACACAAGGAAGGGAGCGTTGCCGCCGAGCTCCATCGACACGCGCAGGATCTGCTCGGAGGATTGGGCGATGAGCGCGCGTCCCACCTCAGTGGAGCCGGTGAAGGAGAGCTTGCGCGTGCGAGGGTCCTTCAAAAGCGGTTCGATCACAGCCCCTGAGCGGCGGGCGGTTATGACGTTGAGCACCCCGCCCGGAAGGCCCGCCTCCTCGAGGATCCCGGCGAGCGCGAGCATCGAGAGGGGGGTTTGCTGGGCGGGCTTCACCACCATCGTGCAGCCGGCGGCGATGGCGGGGGCGATCTTGCGCGTGCCCATCGCGGTGGGGAAGTTCCAGGGGGTGACAAACACACAGGGGCCGACGGGCTGGCGCATCGTGAGGATGCGTCCCACCCCGGTTGTGTTGGTCATGTAGCGACCGTGGATGCGGACGGCCTCCTCGGAGAACCAGCACAGGAACTCGGCGGCGTAGGAGATCTCCGCGCGCGATTCGGAGAGCGCCTTGCCCATCTCCAGGGTCATCACGAGCGCGAGGTCATCGACACGCTCCAACAGCAGCTCGTGGGCGCGACGGAGGATCTCTCCCCGCTCGCGCGGGGCGGTGGCGGCCCATGCGGATTGCGCCCCTGAGGCGGCGGCGAGCGCGGCGAGCGCGTCGTCGGGTGTGGCGTCGGCCACCTCGATCAGGGTCTCGCAGGTCGAGGGGTCTTCGACGGAAAGCGTGAGGCCTCCACTCGCGGGGCGCCACTCCCCGCCGATGTAGAGCCCTTTGGGGAGCCGGTCGAGAACCGCCTGCTCGGTGGCATGAGTCTCACGAGCGCCCGCAAGCTCGCCGGTCTGCGAGCCCCCTGCGATTGGGGGTAGGTCGCGATTGGGTACGCCGGTCATGTGGGCTCCTCTCGGCTTGCGGGATTCATGCTCGGTGTGCGTTTGTCCGATTCGGCATACATGGAGTGTGCCATCCGACGCATTACCCTCATCGCGCTCGCATGTCTCGCCCTTGGCGGGGCGGCGTCGGCGAGCGCCTCGACGCTCCTGATTGCAGGGGCCGGCGACGGGCACGGGGTAGGGATGAGCCAGGACGGGGCGCTCGGGTATGCGGAACACGGCTGGTCATACGACGCGATCCTCGGCCACTATTACCGCGGGACGGCGATCGGGCAGGCGCCGGAACACACCGTGATAAGGGTGCTGATAGGGAGCAAGGTGAAGCGCGTCCCGCTTGAGACCTACGTGCGGGGGGTGGTGTCGGCCGAGGTGTCCTCGAGCTGGCCGGTGGCGGCGCTCGAGGCACAGGCGGTGGCGAGCCGCACGTATGCGATCACCGCGCACGCGGGGGGGTCAAAGTTCGACGTGTACCCCGACACGCGCTCGCAGATGTATCTCGGCAAAGCCGCGGAAACCCCGCGTACGAACGCGGCGGTGGCGGCGACCTCAGGGCAGATCGTGACCTACGGGGGAAAGCCCGCGATCACATACTTCTACGCCGATTCCGGGGGGCACACCGAGAGTGTGCAATACGGGTTCCCTGGCTCCTCGCCACAGCCGTGGCTGGTGGGAGTGGCAGATCCCTACGACAACGGGCCGCTGCGCAAATGGAGCGTGTCGTTGAGCTTCTCGGCGGCAGCGAAGGACCTGCGTGGGTTGGTGAGCGGGTCGTTCAAGGGGATCGAGGTGCTCAAGCGAGGCAGCTCGCCGCGGATCGTCTCAGCGTACGTGCTCGGCTCGAAAGGGCGCACGCCCGTGAGCGGCGGCGAACTCGCGGCGCGGCTGAGGCTGTATGACACGTGGGCGTATTTCAGCGTGAGGGACTCGCACGGGACGCGCGCCGAGCCGGACACAAGCGGGAAATCGAAAGTATCGCCTCCCTCGCCTCCGCCGGCGCAACCTGCGCAGGTGGGCGGGTCGGGTGGATCGTCCGCGAGCCCGGCAGCCGGGGACACTTCGCCGAGCGGAGTAAGCGGACAAGGCGGCGTGTCGGCCGGATAGACCCAGTCGCCCGCCGACCGCGCTCGTGCGCGGCGTGAGCGTTAGTGTGAGCCGCGAGATGGGTGCGCCGCTGCTGATCGCCGATGTGCCATGGCTTTTGTATCGCTCCTACTTCGGGCTGCCCAAATCCATCAAGGGCGCCGACGGCAAGCCGGTCAACGCGCTGCTCGGCACCGCGAATGCGCTTTTGGCGGCGATCGAGGCGAAGTCGCCGAGAGCGGTAGTGGGGTGCTTTGGGGCGGAGGAGGCGCGCTATCGGGTGGAGCTGTACGCGTCCTACCACGCCCACCGCGACCCGATGCCCGACGATTTGCGCTGGCAGTGGGAGCGCGCGCAAAGGCTTGTGGCGAGCTTCGGGTGGATCGTGGCGGACGTGGGTGAGCTTGAGGCGGATGACGCGATGGGGTCGTACGCGCGCGAGGAGTCGCAAGCGGGAGGCGAGGCGTTGCTGTTGACCGCCGACCGCGACATGTACCAGTCTGTGGACGAGCGGGTGGCGGTTTTGGATATGGGGAAAGGGGCCTCGTACTCGGTGATCCAAGTGCGCGACGTGCAAGAGAGATATGGCGTGGCGCCTGAGCGTGTGCCCGACTTCATCGCGCTGCGCGGAGATCCCTCCGACGGGCTGCCGGGCGCGCCGGGGATCGGCGAGAAGACGGCGGCGGAGCTGCTGCGCAAGTACGGGACACTGGAGGCTCTGCTGGAAGAGGCGGAGCGCCAGCGCGAGAACGCGGGCTTCGGCGAGCTGCGCCCGCGGGTGGTGGAGGCGTTGTGCGACAACGCGGAGCTGCTGCGCACATTCAAGCAGGTGGCGACGCTCGTGGAGATCGACGTGAAGCGCCCACCCGACACCCCCACCGACTACACGGGCGGCGCAAAGGCAGCGCGCGAGCTGGGGATGAATCGCTTGGCCGAGCGACTGACGACCGGCTCCTGAGCGACCCGATCGCGGCGCGGCGACGAAACCGCTACGGAGTGAACTTCACCGTGATGACGTCGCCGTCTTGCATGGCGTAGTCGCGGCCCTCCAGGCGCAGGGTGCCGCGATCGCGTGCGCCTGAGTAGCCGCCTGCGTCGACTATCTCGCGCCAGCCAACGACTTCCGCGCGGACGAAGCCCTTCTGGATGTCGGTGTGGATCTGCCCGGCGGCGTGCCAGGCGGTGAGGCCGTCGCGTAGGTGCCACGACTGCGCCGGCTTGGCCTCGCCAGCGGTGAAGAAAGCGATGAGGTGAAGGAGCGAGAAGGCACCGCGCACGATCCGCTGGAGCGAGGATTCCGAGACGCCCAGCTCTGCGCGCATCAGCGCTGCTTCCTCGTCGTCAAGCTCGGAGAGCTCTGCCTCTATGCGCGAGGAGACCGCCACCGCACCGGCCCCCTGGGCGGCGGCGTGGGCGGCTATCTCCGCTGGGATCTCCTCGGACCCCTCATCCACGTTCGCCACGAACAGCACGGGCTTGGCGGTGAGCGAGCCGAGGTCGCGCAGCGCGTTGGGGGCGTCCTCGGGTGGGGTCACACCACGGGCGGGCCGTCCCGCCTGCAGCTCTCCGATCACCTCGCGCAACCAAGCCTCCTCGACGATCGCGACGCGGTCGCCGCTCTTGGCCTGCTTGGCGACGCGGTCCACTCTCCGCTCCGCCTGCTCGAGGTCGGCGAGCACCAGCTCGGTCTCGATCGTCTCGATGTCGGCGAGCGGGTTCACACGGCCCTCCGGGTGGATGACACCCTCGTCGGTGTGAGCGCGCACGACGTGCACGATCGCGTCGGTCTCGCGGATGTTGGCAAGGAAGCGGTTGCCCAGCCCCTCTCCTTTGTGGGCACCGGCGACGAGGCCGGCGATGTCGTGGAAGTCGATCGTGTCCCACACGATGTTCGACGCCCCCACCGTGTCCGACACCTCCACGAGCCGCTCATCCAGCACGGGCACCACCGCCACGTTGGGCTCGATCGTGGTGAAGGGGTAGTTGGCGGCCTCAGCGCCCGCCTTCGTGAGCGCGTTGAAGAGCGAGGACTTGCCTGCATTGGGTAGCCCCACGATGCCGATGCGCGTGCTCACGTCGACACACCTTCGGACGTGGTGCAGGCCGCCGCGATGCCTGTGCCAAGCAGCGCACCCGCCACGATGTCGGAGGGGTAGTGCACGCCGAGATACAACCGCGACAGCGCCAAGCACTTCGCCAAGGCATAGAGCGGGACCACGGGCAGGCCGGCGCGGCTGTACGCGAGCGCCGCCGCGAATGAGGTGGAGGAGTGGGCGCTCGGGAAGCTGTATCGCGTGGGCGTGCTCGTGAGCGGCGGCAAGTCTGGGAGCTGGGGGCGGCGGCGGCGCATGACCAACTTCAGCGCGGTGTTGGCAGCGTAGGTGACCGCCACCGTCCCTGTCGCACGGCGCCAGCGTGCGCGCCGCTCTCCCCTCGACGCCACCCACTCGACGGACCCCAACGCGAGCCATAGGCCCGCGTGCTCGCCGAGCAGCGAGAAGCGTGCCACTGCGCGCTCAGCCGCGGGGGTGTGCCCGCGGGTGCGAGCTACCCGCAGCAGACGCTCATCGAGGGACATGCCTAGGCGCCAAAGCCGACGCGCTGGTCGCTGTCCTCCACGCGGACATATACGACCTGGCCGAGGTACACCCGTACGGGCCCGTCCTCGGTTTCAAGCTCATGCCAGCCGCCGTCGCCGAGCGATCTATAGAGCGTCTCGAGCTGCTCGTCGGTGACTCGCAGGGCGAGCACCTGCCCGCCTTGGAAACCGACGCTCACGCGCCTGTGCTGCAGTGGCATCAGCGGTCCTCCCTCTCGGTGGTGGTGGGCATCAGCGACCGCCCAAACCCGCGGCCGGCTCAACGATCTCCGTGAGCACCCCGTCGGCGCCCTTGGGATGAAGGAACGCAACGCGCGACCCGCGGATGCCGACGCGTGGCTGCTCATCGATGAGCGGCAGCCCCGCCGCCTTCAGCGAATCGAGCACGGCGTCGATGTCGGACACCTGGTAGGCGACGTGATGGAGACCTGGGCCCTTCTTGGTCAGAAACTTGCCCACAGGCGTGTCGGGGCCGAGCGGGGCCAACAGCTCGACGTGGTTCTCTCCGACGTCGAGCAACACCGCCTCCACGCCTTGCTCCTCCACGATCTCACGGTGCGCCACCGTCATGCGGAAGGCGTCGCGGTAGAGCACCAGCGAGGCCTCGATGTCCTCGACGGCCACGCCGATGTGGTCTATGCGATCAAACACAGGACAGCAGTCTATTCGCGCGGCTCGCGCCGCGCGAATAGGTCCGAGAAGGGGCGCAACGCCGACCCGCCGCGCAGGATCGGCGTGCTCAATCGACCCCGGGTGTGGCGTCGATCGCCGTAGCCGCCACGACGCGCAGACCGACGCCCGGACGGCGTTCCAGGCGGGGGACTCCCTCCATGATTCGCTCGATCGCATCGCGGTCGAGCACCTCGCTTTCCAGCAACTCCCCGGCGAGCGCGTCGAGCTGGTCGCGGTGGCTCACGATCATGCGGCGCGCCGCCCGGCGCGCCTCCTCGATGAGCTCGCGACGCTCCTCGTCACGCAAGCGCAGCGTGGTCTCCGAAAGGCGCACGTCCCCGTCGGGGGAGCGCCCAACACCGGCGCTTCCCATCGCGTAGTCGTGCACCATCGAGTGGGCTATGTCGGCGACGCGCTTGAGGTCATCGGAGGCGCCGGTGGTAATGGCGCCGAACACGATCTGCTCCGCCACGCGACCGCCCAGCAGCACCGTCATGTAGTCGAGCAGCTCCTCCCTCGTCTTCAAGTAGCGGTCCTCGGCGGGCAGGTTGAGCGTGTAGCCGAGCGCCCTTCCGCGCGGCACGATCGAAATGCGGTGCACGCGGTCGACCGACGGCAACAGCTCTCCGCAAAGGGCATGGCCCGCCTCGTGGAAGGCGACGACGCGCTTCTCGTGGGCGTTGAGCACGCGATGGGATTGCACCCCCGCGATCACTCGCTCGAGCGCCTGGTCGAAGTCGGCGCCCGTTATCCGCTTGGCGCCCCGCCGCGCGGCGAAGATGGCGGCCTCGTTGCAGATGTTCGCAAGATCGGCGCCCGTGAGGCCGCTCGTCTGCGCCGCCACGAGACCGAGGTCGACGTCTTCCAGCGGCTTGTTGCGAGTGTGTACGCCGAGCACTCCCGTGCGCCCCCTCACGTCGGGCGGCGTGACGAAGATCTGACGGTCGAAACGCCCTGGGCGGAGCAGCGCTGGGTCGAGCTTATCGAGGAGATTCGATGCGGCAATCACCACCAACCTGCCGCTGGTGGAGAAGCCGTCCATCTCCACGAGCAACTGGTTGAGCGTCTGGTCCTTCTCGCCTGAGAAGTCAGCCCCCCGCCGCCCACCGACGGCGTCGAGCTCGTCGATAAAGATGATCGCCGGCTCGTGCTTGCGGGCGATCGCGAACAGACGGCGGATACGGGCCGCGCCGAGCCCCGCGAACATCTCCACAAAGGCGGCCGCCGATTGCGCGAAGAACTGCGCCCCCGACTCGTGCGCCACGGCCTTGGCGAGCAGCGTCTTGCCTGTCCCGGGAGGGCCGTGCAGGAGGATCCCCTTCGGCACCTTCGCGCCGAGCTTCTCGAACTGCCTGGGGTCGCGCAAGAACTCCACGATCTCCTGCAGCTCCGCCTTTGCCTCATCTACCCCGGCGATGTCCTTCCACGCCACCGACTGGCTGGAGTCGGGCTTGATCTGTTGCGGCTTGACCCGCGGCATCACTTTCAACGTGCGCCACATCAAGTAGAGGAGCGCAGCGAAGAACAGGATCATCACAACGCTGGACCACTGGTAGGCCCATTCCTGGATGTCCTGCACGAACGAAGTGGCTACGGGTGCCGTCACTTGCTTACTCCTCACCTTCCATGGCTCGGTTAGGGGCACCCATTATGGCTCAAAACCGGTCCTATTATTTGGACGCGTGCCCATCTGGCGGACAGCCGTCCAGCGACCGAGCCGCGGCTAGCCGAGCAAGCGCACGGCCAGATCGCGGTAGCACTCGGTCGCGTACGCAAGGTCGCGCACGTCGATGCGCTCGTCGGAGGCGTGGATCAACGCCTGGGTCTCAAGCAGCGTCTGGTGGCGTTGGGGGAAGAAGCCGTAGGCAACGCACTCGGGAAACGCCGCCCGAAAATGGCGCGAGTCGGTAAAGCCGGGCAGGATCGTGGGTACCGCCTTTGCGCCGGGATCGTGCTCTGAGATCCACTCCCCGAGCACATCCATCAAGGGGGATTCGATCTGTGAGCGATTGCCTGTCACACGCTCGGTGAACTCGATCCGCAGCGCCCCGCGCGTATGGGCGCCGCCACGAACCTCCGCGCCGGTCGCCGGCCCGCTCGACGCACCATCCGGACCGTCGGCGAACTCCAGCGGCAAGCCCTCGATACCGCCAAGCACCTGCACGATCGCCGCCCGGGTCTCCGCCTCGCCCAACCCGGGGGGCACGCGGCAGTCGACGCGCAGCTCGGCTTTGGAGGGGATCACGTTGATCTTCTCCGACGCCAACGCCTTGGTGGGGGCGAACGTGACACCGAACATCGGCTCGAACATGGTGAGCAGCCGCGAATCGCGCTCACCGAGTCGCCGCAACGCCGCGGCGGGGTCGCTCTCGTCCTCGCCGATACCCCGCAGGAAGGCGAGCGGCTCGGCCGTCGGGTCGAGTGCCGGCTGGCGCGTGGCAAAGCGCTCCAACACGGGGGCCATCTTCAAGAGCGCATTTTCGCCGAGCTTTGGCATCGAGGCGTGGCCGGCCGCCCCGTCGGTGGTGACTGTGAAGCGGAACACCCCCTTCTCGGCACAACACACCCCGTAGTAGCGACCTCCGTCGAGCTCGAAGCACGGCCCCCCACCCTCGTTGAGGAGCATGTCGCAGCGCACCTTCTCGGGGTGGGTCTCGCACAACCACTTCGCTCCCAGCTCCCCGCCGGTCTCCTCGTCTACGACCGCCACGATCAACAGCTCGCCGCGCGCGGGACGCCACCCTTCGCGTGCGAGCTGTGCGGCGGCGGCCACCTCCGCCGCCACCTGCGACTTCATATCCAGTGACCCTCTCCCCCAGATGTGCCCGTCCGCGATGTCCCCCGACCAGGGGTCGCGTGTCCACTCGCTCGCGTCCGCCAGCACGGTGTCCACGTGGCCGAGGTAGCAAAGCGTCGGACCTGAAGATCTACCGGCGCCGGCCTCCCCGCCGGCGCCGTTGGGCCGCAGGCGCGCGACGAGGTTGGGGCGCTCAGGCTCCGCGGCGAGCAGCTCACACTCGAAACCCGCGTCGGAGAGGACTGCTTGCAGGTACTCGATCGCTACCCGCTCGTTGCCGGGCGGATTGACGGTGTCGAAGCGGATCAGGCGCTGAAGGAGCTCTGTTGCGTCGGCTGCGCCCATCCCGACGATCGTACGCCACCAGGCAGTGACGGGACCTGCGGGCTGGCCGCCAGCAGCGTCTGCGTATACGAATCCTGAGGTCGCTCGAATACATCCCGGGCGTCCCCCTGCTCGACGATCTTGCCCCCGTGCATGACCGCCACGCGGTCCGCTACCGCCTCGACGGTGGCGAGGTCGTGCGACACGAGCACGTACCCGCAACCCAGTTCCTCCTGCAGCTCCCCCAACAGCTCCACTATGCCCCGCCGCAGCGAGGCGTCGAGCGAGGACACCGGCTCGTCGAGAAGCACCAGCTTCGGTCCTCCCGCGAGCGCCCGCGCGATGTTCACGCGCTGGCGCTGACCTCCCGAGAGCTCGTGCGGAAAGCGCTTGCCCTGGGGCGAGGTGAGACCTACGCGCTCCAAAAGTCCGGAGGCCCGCGTGGGCGCCTCGGCCGCCTCAACTCCACGTGCGTGAAGCGCTTGCTCGAGCGTGTCGCCCACCCGCCGTCGTGGGTTCAACGACGCATGGGAGTCCTGGAAGACGATCCCGATCTGCCTGCGTAGGCTCGCCAGCTCGCGCCGCGACGCGTGCGCGAGGTCCTGCCCTGCGAGCGTGATCTTCCCGCCGGAGGGCTCCACGAGTCGCGCAATCGACCGCAACAGCGTGGTCTTCCCACATCCCGACTCCCCCACTATCGCCACCGTCTCTCCCGCCCCCACGGTCAGCGACACCCCCGCCACCGCCTCGATCGGAGCCGCCCGACGGCCGTGAATTGCGTAGCGCACGCGGAGGTCGTCAACTTGGAGCAAGGGGGCCTTGTGAGCCTGCGCCGGGCGCCTCGGCGACGTGGGTTGGAGGGCCTCCAAGAGACCTCGCGTGTACGGGTGCTTGGCCTCAGTCAAGACCTCGCTCGCGCCACCGACCTCGACGATCTTTCCCGCCTGCATCACCGCGATCCGATCCGCGATCTCGGCAACCACCCCGAAATCGTGCGTCACGAGCACGATGCCAATACCCTCCTCGTCCCTCAACCGCTTGAGCTGGGACAGGATCTGCGCCTGCACTGTCACGTCGAGCGCTGTGGTGGGCTCGTCGGCGAGCAACGCCTTGGCCCCCAGCGACAGCGCCATCGCGATCATCACCCGCTGGCGCATCCCACCCGAGAGCTCGTGTGGGTAGGCGCGCACCCGCTCCCTCGCCCGTGGGATTTCCACGCGCTCCATCAGCTCGGCGGCGCGCTCCAGCGCCTGCGACTTCGACACCAGCGGTTCATGCGCGCGGATCTGCTCCGCGATCTGCTCGCCCACACGGTGCACGGGGTTCAGCGAGGACTGCGGGTCCTGGAACACCATCGCCAGCTGCGCCCCCCGGATCCGCCGCAGCTTCGCCTCCGAGGCCCCGATCAGCTCCTCGCCGTCGAGCAGCGCTTCGCCCGCGATCGTCGCATTTGGCGCCCGCGTGAGCCCCATCAGCGTCATCGCGCACACCGACTTCCCCGACCCCGACTCGCCCACGAGCGCCAGCACCTCGCCGCGCTCCAGAGCGAAGGACACGCCGTCCACCGCCTGCACCATTCCACCGGACGTCGCGAAGGACACGCTCAAGTTGCGCACATCGAGCAGCTTTGGGGGTGTCGCCGACGCGGCCGGCTGGGGCAGGTGTGGCTCGTTCACGACAGCCTCACGCGCGGGTCGAGCGCAGCCTGCACGATGTCCACCACGGTGCTCAACACCACCACCGCGGCGGCCACCAGCATGGTGACCACCATCACGGGCGGAATGTCCAGACGGCCGATCGACTGTGCCGCGTACTGACCCACCCCTCCGAGGTTGAAGACGGACTCCACGAGGATCGCCCCGCCGCCGATCACCCACGCGAAGTCAAGCCCCCACAGCACCACGATCCCGGTGAGCGAGTTGCGCAGCACGTGGTGGATCAACACCCTCCGCTCCGACAGCCCCTTCGCGCGGGCGGTGCGCACATAGTCCTCCCCCATCACGTCCAACACGTTCGCCCGCAGGATCCGCGAGTACACCCCGATCGACACCACCGACAGCGCGATCCACGGCATCAGCATGTGTGTGAACCACCCCCACGGGTCCTGCGTGAGCGGGACGTACCCTTCCAACGGCAGCACTTTCCACTGGTAGCCCAGCCAATAGAGCATGATCGCGCCAAGGAAGAACACCGGCATCGAGATCCCCGTGAGCGCCGCCGCGGTCAGCACACGATCGACCAGACCGCCTGCGTGCACAGCGGAGAGCAGCCCGAACAGCACCCCCAGGAGCAGCCAGATGATCCCCGCACCGATCGCCAGCGAGATCGTGGGCGGCAGGTCTTTCACGATTTCCCGCTCCACGTTCACCTGTTGGGAGTAGGAGATCACACTCCCATCGAGCACCTTTTCCATCGTCTTCGCGTACTGCACGTAGATCGGCTTGTCGAACCCCCACTGCACCCGTATGTCGTGCACCTGCTGGGGCGTCGCCAGCCGCCCCGCCATCCGCAGCGCCGGATCTCCGTTGGGGATCGCCTGGAAGATCAGGAAGGTGAGCACCGTGATCGCGAACAACACCGCGATCAGCGACGCGAGACGCTTGGCGAGGAATGCCGCCATCTAGAGCCTTCCCCGCAGCGTGGCCTTCGGGTCGAGCGCGTCACGGAGGGTGTCGACGATCACGTTCACCGAGAGCACTGTGAGCACCAACATCAGCCCTGGCACAACCACCAGGTGGATCGCCCCCGGCATCAACCGGGTGCCGTCGGCGATCATCGTCCCCCACGACGGGTTGGGCGCCTGCACTCCCGCCCCGAGATAGGAGAGCGCCGCCTCCAGCAGGATCGCGTTGGCGATGATGAGCGGTGCGAACACCACGATCGTGGAGGAGAGGTTCGGCAGGATCTCCCCCACCATGATCCGCACCCCCGCGAAGGGAGGCGGGTAGCCGAGCATGCGCGCCGCGTCCACGAACTCGCGCTCCCGCAGCGACAGCGTGTGCGCGCGCAGGGGCTTTGCCACGTAAGGGAACACCACCACCCCGATCACAAACGCCGGCAACAGCAGCGACCCGCTGTGCAACGTGAACAATCCAAGGTTGAGTCCCCCCACCGCGAGCGCCACGCCGAGCGCCACGCCGAGCAGCACCGCCGGGTAGGCCCACACGAGGTCGAACAGCCGCGAGAGCACGCCGTCGGTGAGCCCCCGCGCGTACCCCGCGAGCGTGCCCAACACGATCGCCAGCAGCATCGTGATGAGTGTGGCGATCGCCCCCACCTCCAGGGAGTTGCGCCCGCCGTAGAGCAATCTCACCGCCACGTCGCGTCCGTTGGAGTCCGCGCCGAGCAGGAACCTCCCTTTCCAGGTCGGCCCGATCGGCACGCCCGTCGGGGAGACGACATCGACCTGCTTACCCCCGACGCTCACCGTGTCGGTTATGTGGTTGTCGTTCGGCCCCGTGTGCGCCACGTCTTTCGCGTACACCGGCGCGAGCAGGCACAGCGCGACGACCGCCACGAGCAGCGCGCCGAACACGACCGCGACCTTGTTGCGGGCGACGATCCTCATGGTGTGATCATCGCCCGCGACCCGGTCGTCACTTGAGCCAACCCATCGCGACACACCCCAGCGTGGGGGTATGTCATTTCAGTTGCAACGAACTCCAGTCGTTCCCGTACACGGGGTGGAAGACGGCTGCGCCGAAGTCAACCCTGTCGGAGAAGAACTTGGGCGCCTCGTCGTAGCCGAACGTCAGCATGTACGCCTTCTGCGCGGTGTATTCGTCGAGCGCCTGCCAGCGGCTCACGACGGTGTCGAGCTGCGAGGAGGGCGTCGGCGCAAGCGATTCCAGTTCGCTCTGGATGTGCGGGTCGTTGACCTGCGAGGGGTTGTGGTTTTCGGTGGGGAGGATCGAATGCGCGTCGAGCAACTGGTAGAAGTCGATCGGGTTGGGGAAGTCCTGGCTGAATGACACCCACCCCGTTTGCGCTTTGTTGGAGAGGTTCCCGATCGTCTCGTAGTACTGCGCGTCGGCGACGATTTTCTCAGTCGCTTTGAAGCCGATGGCGTTGAGCACACTCGCGTAGTAGTCAACGAACTCCTTGTGCGGCGAGCGCGTCTCCCCCCACACGGTCACGGGTGCGCCCTTGAGCCCCGCCTGCTGGACGAGTTCCTTGGCCTTGGCCAGGTTGGGCGCCGCTTCAGGTTCGCCATAAGGGCATTTTGCGGAGGGGTGACCTGGCATCCCTACCGGCAGGAAGAAGCAGCCGGGGTCGAGCATGCCGCTGTCCAGACGCTCGAGCGCGCGACGGTCGATCGCGTAGCTCACAGCCTCGCGGGCGAGCGGGTTGTTGAACGGCGCTTCTTTGGTGTTCAGGAAGAAGTACTCCCCCGACACCGTCGGTTCCTTGGCGTAGCGCCCCTTGGCCTGGTTTTCGACCTGCGAGATCAGAGTGGGGGGGATCGTGTCGTTGTAGTCGAACACGTCGGCGGTGTTGCCGAGCACCTGCTCGGCCTCGCTCTGGTTGTTGGACACGATCTTCACGTTCACATCCGCGTGCCCTGTGGGAACCCCGGGGATTGTGGAACTCGTGAAGTGGGGGTTGCGCACAAGCGCAAACGACTTGTTCGGCACCACGCTCGTGATCTCATATGGGCCCACCCCGGGCGGGGGGTTGTTCGTGAGGCTCTTCATCGGGGTTCCTGTGGGCACGAGCCCAACCGCCGGGAAGGCGAGCACGTTCGCGAACGGCCCGTAGGGCGCCACCAGCTTGATCGTGATCTTGCCGGTGGAGTTGTCGGTTTCGATGCCGGAGATCTTCGATGCCTTGCCTTCATCGAAGGCTTCCCCGCCGACGATGTTTTCGGTGAGCATTTCCTTGTTGCCCCAGCCGAGCTTGATCGCGCGCTTGACGGTGTACGCGAAGTCGGATGCCTTGACGGGGGCGCCGTTGGAGTAGACGAGCCCCTTACGCAGTGTGAAGGTGTAGGTCTTGCCGTCCTTGGAGACGGTCGGGAGAGCTTCAGCGACACCTGGGATCAACTTCGTGCCGGCTTCCCCCGACGCGTGCGCATAGGTGAGCAGGCCGGTATACGCGATCCAGGTCGCCTCGTAGGACTGGGTGGTGGCGCCCAACCCGGGGTCGAGCGATTCCGGCGCGGTGCCCATCAGCACCGTCACAGGACCTGTACCACCACTACTCGTCGAAGAGCTTCCGCAGGCGCCCACGCCGATGGCGAGCGCGAGCGCGAGCGACAATCCTGTCAGCGCATGAAGCGTCCTGTACACGTGTCTTCCCCCTCCTCGCGACCCGCGAGTGTTCGTAATGAGTGTCACTAAGTGCGTCATTCGACAACCCTTGTCGGCAACCTTTCACGAAACTTGAAGCATTCAAATGCGCGTGGACGCCGCGCGCCCCGCGGGGGGCGCTCGATTTGGCCGGGGCGGTGGACGTGCCTGGACGGCGCTGAGGCGCGAACCTGCTCTGCCCTGTAGGTAATACCTACGCAAGCTAACCTTGAGGCCATGCCCGCCCAGGCTTATGCAGGCAAGGAGTGCGTGTGCCAGCTGCGCAAGGGGATCTGCGACCAGAGCTGCGTCGCGGACATGCTCGCCACGCCCTTCTACATCGCCTGCCTGAAGCTCAAGAGCCGCCGTTGTGTCGTGGTGGGGGGCGGGGAGATCGGCTTGGAGAAGGTGGAGGGTCTACTGGCGTGTGACGGAGAGGTCACGCTGATCGCCCCTGAGGCCGAGCCCGCGCTCGAGCGCTATGCACAGGAGGGCTCAATCCGCTGGGAGCGGCGTCCCTACGCCGGGCCGGCTGACCTCGAGGGCGTGTTCATGGTCATCGCCGCCACGAACGACACGGACGTGAACATCGCCGTGTACGACGACGCCGAGCGTCGCGCGATGCTCGTGAACGTGGTGGACGTCCCGCCTTTGTGCAACTTCATCCTCCCCGCCATCGTCCGCACCGGCCCGCTCGCGATCGCCATCTCGACAGCCGGCGCCTCGCCGGCGCTCGCCAAGCGCATCAAGCGCGAGATCTCAGAGCAGTTCGGCGAGCCCTACGCTCAGCTCGCGGTCCTGCTCAACGAAGCTCGCGGCTGGGCCAAGTCCACGCTCCCCACCTACCAGGACCGCAAGCAGTTCTTCGAGGGCATCGTGAACGGCGGGGGGGTGGGCCCCGATCCAATCGAGCTGCTGCGCGAAGGGCGCGAAGACGACGTGCGGGAGCTGATCGCACGGAGCCAAGCCGAGCACGAGCAGCGCTTCTCCGCAGTCTGAGCTGGCTAAGGCCCGCTACGCAAACGGGTCGCGCGCTTCGATCCCGTCGTAGCGGCGAAAGTCTCGGTCGCGCGTATATATGACCGCGATCCCGTGCCCTCGCATCAGAGCCGCGAGGTGCGCGTCAGGCACGTGATTTCCGCGGGTGTCGTCGCCTGCGGTCGCGCGATATGTCTCCCAGAAGCCGGCGTCCTCGGCCTCCGTCCGCACGGTTGGGCGTTCGAGCAAGGCCGTGATCGTGGCCGTTGCTCGTCCGGACGGCACCGGGTTCGGGAAGATCGTGGGATGGGTCGCGATGCGCAGGAACCCCATGATCGTCGGCCAGAACAGGTAGAGCAGATCGGGACCGCCGGCAAGTCGATCGACAAGTTCCCGAGCACGGCCGTGCAGCGGGTCGTCGCCGTTGCTCGCGTACAGCAGGACATTCGTATCGACCGTGACGCTCAAGGCGACTTCGTATCGCCGTCAAGCACCCGCCAGAGCGCATCCTTGTCCTGCAAGTCGATCTTGGGCCTACCCATGTGCCACGTCGGCCATTTGAATGGGGGCGCCTCGACTACCCTCTCATCCCCAAGAGAGACGGCGAGCCGCTCGGATGCAAGCTGCCCCATGCTCTTGCGCTCCACGCGCGCACGGCGGCGCAACTGTGCCAGCACCGAGGAGTCGATGTCGAGGGTTGTCCGTGCCATGATGCTTGATGATAACAGATCGCGCATCTGATGGCCATGATAGTCCCACTAACCTGTGCGGCGCGGTGGTAAAGCTAGATGGGCTGACGCGCAACTACGGCGAGCGCGCGGCGCTCGAGGACGTCACGCTCTCTGTCTCGGCAGGCCAGACGGTGGTCGTGTTCGGCCCCAACGGCGCCGGTAAGACGACGCTGCTGCGCGTGCTGGCGACGCTGCTGCGCCCACACTCGGGCGAGGCGACGGTACTGGGCAAGCGACTGCCGGATGAGGCGTGGGAGGTGCGTGGGCGGATCGGCTTCCTCGGCCACGAGCCGCTGCTCTACCGCGAGCTGACGCCTCGAGAGAACCTGCGCTACCACGCCCGTCTGCACGGCGTTGGGGAGGAGCGGGTCGAGGAGCAGCTTGCGGCGGTGGCTATGAGCGGGCGCGCCGACGAGCCGGTCAGGACGCTCTCGCGTGGGATGGTGCAGCGAGTGGCGGTGGCGCGCGCCACGCTGCACGACCCCGAGCTGCTGCTGCTCGACGAGCCCTACGCGAATCTCGACCCGGCGGCGATAGAGCTGGTCATGCCTTTGATCGGCGCCGAGTCGCGATGCACGCGGGTCGTCTCAAGCCACGACCCCACGGGCGGACTGGCCCAGGCAGACCTCGTGCTCGGCTTGCGTGGGGGCCGCGCCGCCCTGTTCAAGCCCGCCAAGGACATCGTGGCCGGGGAGATAGCGGAGCTGTACAGGTGAGCGCCCCCACGACGACCCAACGCACCGATTCACGCGTGGCGATGCCGAGACAGGCGCCAGGCACGCTCACCGTGGTGCGTGCGCTGCTGCGCAAGGAGCTGCTTGTGGAGCTGCGCACGTTCGAGTCGGTTCCGGGCATGGCGCTGTTCGCGGTGACGACCTTCGTGGTGTTCCACTTCGCGCTCAACCAGAGCACCGTGAGCGGGCAGGAGGCGGCGGGCATCCTGTGGGTGACCCTGCTGTTCGCGGCGATGCTCGGCGTGAACCGCCTGTTCGTGGCGGACGCCGACCAGGGTGGCTTCGACGGCTTCCTGCTCGCTCCCGTCGACCGCAGCGCGCTGCTGATCGCGAAGGTGGTCGCGCTGCTCGCCTATCTGCTGGTGCTAGAGCTTGTGGCGGTGCCGGCGTTCGGGCTGCTGCTGCTCGGCCCATCGCTCGGACAGGCGCTCCCGGGCCTGCTGGCGCCACTCGCGCTCGGCGACATCGGCGTGGCGGCGATAGGAACGCTCGTGGCCGCCCTGGCGGTACGTACTCGCGCGCGCGACCTGCTGGGGCCGCTCTTGGCGCTGCCGCTGTTGGTGCCGATTGTGATCGGATGTGCGCGCGCAACCGCCCCACTGCTCGCGCTTACCCATCCGGGGGGACTACCGCCACGCTGGCTTTGGACGCTCGGGCTCTATGATCTTGTGTTCGGGCTGATCGCCTACGCAGTTTTCGACTTCCTCCTGGAGGACTAAGACCCCGATGCGCCTTCCCGGTCTGCGCGCTCTCTCCATTTCCACCATCGCCGCCTTCTGTGTGTCGCTGTCGCTCGTGTTCTTCTACGCGCCGATCGAAGCCGACCAGGGCTTCCTGCAGAAGATCTTCTACCTGCACGTTCCGCTGGCGATAATCGCGCTATGCGGTTTTGTGATCGGCGGGTTGTTCGCGATCGCCCATCTACGCACGCGCGACGCGCGCTGGGATCTGCGCTCTTACGTGGCGATTCACATGAGCCTCATCTTCGGTGTGGCGGTGCTGCTCACCGGCTCGATCTGGGCGCGCGCATCGTGGGGTCACTGGTGGGTGTGGGATGAGCCCACGCTCGTGTCGTTTTTGATCGTGTTCCTGCTCTACGCCACCTACCAGCCGCTGCGCTTCGCGATCGAGGATCCCGAGCGCCAGGCGCGTTACGCCTCCGTGTTCGCCATCACCGCGGGCGCGTTCGTGCCGCTCAACTTCATGGCTGTGCGGCTGTCCGCCTCATATGTGCACCCGCGCGTGCTCGGCGCCACATCCAACCTGCCGCCCTCGATGGCGCTTACCTTCCTCGTCTCGCTCATGGCGATGGGGTTGCTGTTCACCACGCTCTGCTCTTATGAGCTGACCGCCAAGCGCACGCGCATGCTGCTCAAAGCGCGCTCCCGGATCCTCGGCTTCCAATGAGCCTGCTCGCGACCACCCTTCCCGAAAACTCAAACGATGGCTACGTCGCCGCGGCATACATCGTGTTCTTCGTGCTCGTGCTCGTGTACGTGGCGATCATGGCGATCCGCCTGAGCCGCGTGGAGCGCTCGGTGCGAGATCTGCGTGCGCGGGAGCGTGAGCAAGACGCACCATCGCACGACCAGGAGCGCGAAGCCGTATGAGTGAGCTACTGGCCCTCGGCATCTCCCACAAGACGACCCCCGTCGCACTGCGCGAGCGGCTTGCCTTCACGGAGTCGCAAGCGGTGGAGTTCGCCACCGAGCTCGCCGGCGCACCGGAGGTGCACGAGGCGGTGGTCATCTCGACGTGCAACCGCACCGAGGTGTATCTCGTGGCAGGAGATCCCGTGCGCGCCGAGACAGATGTGCTCGGCATGCTCGCCCAACGCGCCGGCATCCGTCCTACCGAGCTCGCGCACGAGATCTACTCGCCGCGCAACTGTGACGCGGCGCGCCAGCTCTACCGCGTGACCGCGGGCCTCGAGTCGATGATCGTCGGCGAGGCGGAGATCCAGGGACAGGTGAAGCGTGCCCACGAAGCGGCGATGCGCGCGGGGCTCACGGGCCCGCTCTCCAACCGGCTGTTCGCGGCGGCGCTCACCACCGGCAAGCGTGTGCGCTCGGAGACAGGCATCGGCTCCTCCCGCGTGAGCGTTCCCTCGGTGGCGGTGGACCTCGCCCAGGACGTGCTCGGCGGGCTGGCCGACCGCCACGTGGTGATCCTTGGGGCGGGCGAGACGAGCGAGCTCACCGCGCAAGCGCTCGCCCATCAAGGCGTGGGCACGATCTTTGTCGCCAACCGCCACGCCGACCGCGCGCTCAGCCTCGCGCAGCGCTTCGGCGGGTCGGTGGTGGGCCTGGACAAACTCCCCGACCAGCTTCTGGAGGCGGACATCGTGGTGTCCTCCACATCTTCACCCCATCCGATCGTGGGGGCCGAGGAGCTGGAGCTCGTGATGGAGCAGCGCGGTGGCCGGTCGCTGTTGTTGATCGACATCGCGGTCCCCCGCGACATCGACTCGCGCTGCGCGGACGTGGACGGTGTGACCCTGTACGACATCGACGATCTCCAGGCGGTCGTCCAGCGCAACCTCGGCGCCCGTGAAGAGATCGTGCCGCAGGCGGAGGAGATCGTGGAGGAGGAGATCCGCCGCTTCGCGCGCTGGCTCGGCCAGCTCGAGACCCTGCCCACCGTGACCGCGTTGCGCGAACACGGCAACGTGCTCGTGGAGCAGATCCTCGCCGAGAACGAGGGCCGCTGGGAGTCGGCCTCCGAGCGCGACCTGATGCGCGTGGACGCGATCGCCAAGGCGGTGCTCAACCGGCTGCTGCACGAGCCCACGATCCGGCTGCGAAGCCTCTCCGAGGAGCGCGGCCACGCGAGCTTGCAGCTCGTGCGGGAGCTGTTCGGGCTCGCCGAGGAGCCGCGCAGGGAGAAGCCTGCCGAGGACGCAGAGGAAAAGCTCGCCGAGGTGCGCTCGATCCAGAGCGCACGCAAGAGCTCGTAGGTCGCATCATGCGCATCGGAACACGCGGGAGCGCGCTGGCACTCGCCCAGACGCGACTCGTGACACGCATGATCCCGGAGGCCAATCTCGGAGAGCGCGGCCTCGAGCTGGTGGTCGTGGAGACGAGCGGCGACCGTCTCAGGGAAGCGACGCGCGCGGGCGGCGACAAGTCGCGCTGGGTCGCGGAGCTCGAGTACGCGCTGTTGGGAGGCGAGATCGACATGGCGGTGCACTCGGCCAAGGACGTCCCCGGGGAGATCGTGGACGGTCTGGAACTGTTGGGCGTAGTCGAGCGGGCGCCGGCCGAAGACGTGCTGATCGGGGTGGGCTCGTTGGAGGAGCTCCCCGAGGGGGGGTCGGTGGGGACGAGCAGCGTGCGGCGCCGCGCCCAGTTGCTCGCTGTACGCTCGGATCTGGAAGTGGTGAGCCTGCGGGGGAACGTGGACACGCGCATGCGCAAGCTCGCGCACGAGGTCACCTCTGGCAACGGGACGGCCGCCGAGGAGAGCGACGGGCGGGGACGGTTCGACGCGATCGTGCTCGCGAGCGCGGGATTGCACCGGCTGGGACGCGAGCGTGACATCGGCTGCGTCCTGGACGCCGCGCGCTTCGTGCCGGCGCCGGGGCAGGGAGCGCTCGCGCTGCAGGCCCGCGCGGGAGACGCGACCGTGAGAGCGGCGGTGGAGGGGATCCTCGACCGGGACGCCACGGCCTGTCTGACGGCCGAGCGCACGCTTGCACGGGCGCTCGACGCGAGCTGCAACACACCGCTCGGCGCCTACGCGACGACCACGGGTAGGGACCTGCTCCTGCGCGTCTGGGTGGGTTTGCCCGACGGTTCGGAGTGGGTTGCCGACGAGCTGCTCGGCGATTTCCACGAGCCGGCCGAGCTGGGTCGGCGGATGGCTGAGCGGATGGAGGTCGTCGGCGCTCGCGACCTGTTGCGGCGAGCTGAGGAGATGGTCGTTTGAGCGAGGCCGAGCGCCCGTCCGGGCGCGTACACCTCGTGGGCGCCGGTCCCGGAGACCCCGGCTTGCTCACAGCGCGCGCGCTACAGCTGATCGCGCGTGCGGACACGATCCTCTACGACCGACTGATCCCCGCGGGCGCGCTCGAGGGGGCGCGTGTGGACGCCGAGCTGCTGTTCGTGGGCAAGGAGGGGGGCGGCGAGGCGGTGCCCCAGGAGCGGACGACCGCGTTGCTGATCGAGCGGGCACGCGAAGGACGCGAGGTGGTGCGCTTGAAGGGGGGCGACCCGTTCGTGTTCGGGCGCGGGGGCGAGGAGGCGCTGGCGTTGCGCGAGGGGGGCATCGACTTTGACGTCGTGCCAGGCGTGACAGCGGGGATTGCGGCCGCGGCTTACGCGGGCATTCCGGTCACGCACCGCGGGCTCTCGACGGCTGTGGCGCTCGTCACCGGCCATGAGGACCCCGACAAGCCGGAGTCCGAACTGGATTGGGGGGCGCTCGCGGCGTTCCCGGGGACGCTTGTGTTCTACATGGGAGTGCGCGCACTTGAGGGCATAGCGAGCTCTTTGATCGATGCGGGCCGGCCCGAGTCACAGCCGGTGGCGATAGTGGAACGGGGGACGCTGCCAACCCAGCGCACCGTCACGGGAACGCTCGCCACCATCGCCGAGGTGGCACAGAGCGAGCGGGTGAAAGCGCCCGCGGTGACGATCGTGGGGGCGGTGGCGGAGCTGTCGGAGAGCCTGCGGTGGCTGCCCGCCCTGCCGCTGGCGGGACGCACGGTGGCGGTGACACGAGCACGAGCACAGGCCTCCGAGCTGGCGCGACGCCTCGCCGGCCTCGGGGCGGAAGTAGTGCAGGCGCCCACGATCCACACCCAGCCCGTATCGGGGCCCACCCACCCACCGCTGGACCCCTCGCCATACGACCTCGTCTGTCTCACGAGCCCCAATGGCGTGGAGTATCTCTTCAAGCGACTGGACGGGGGGACCCACCCCCCCGGCGACGCGCGCGCGCTCGCGGGTGCCCGCGTCGCCGCGATCGGCCCGGGCACGGCGCGGGCGTTGCGCGAGCGGGGGATCGTCGCCGACATCGTGCCCGAGCGCTTCGTCGCCGAGTCGCTCGTGGAGGCGCTCGCGGGCGTGGACGCGCGTCGTGCGCTCGTGGCGCGAGCGAGCGAGGCGCGCGACGTGCTCCCAGACGCGCTCAGGGCGCGTGGCATCGAGGTGGACGTGGTGGCGCTGTACGAGACGGTCGCCGAGCCACTGTCGCCGCGCGCGCTCGAGCAGGCACGCTCGGCCGACTACATCACCTTTACCTCGTCCTCCACCGTGCGCTTCTTTCTGGAGGTGGCAGGTCCACCGTCACCGAAGACAAAGATCGTCTCGATCGGGCCTGTAACGAGTGCAACCCTCAGAGAGCACAATCTGGAGCCACACATCGAGGCGCGGCAACACGACATCGACGGCCTTGTGGACGCACTGCTTGCAGATGCAAGGTGATCGACCACAGGACCGCGAAGCACACGTACTGGGTACTCCACGCTTGCATCTGAGGTGCACAGATTCGACCAACGAACGTGCCCGCGCGCTCGCTGCGTCCGGAGCTCCTCACGGCACGTTGGTGACAGCAGAGGAGCAAACAGCTGGGCGGGGACGGCAAGGGCGTAGCTGGATGGCTCCGGCGCGTAGCGCGCTGTTGTGCTCCCTGGTAGTGCGTGATCCGCCGACGTTGCTCTCGCTGATCGCGGGTGTGGCTGTGTGCGACGTCATTGGGCCACAGGCAGAAGTGAAGTGGCCGAACGACGTTGTGAGCGGTCACGGCCTCGCGAAGCTCGCGGGGATCCTTGTGGAGGGGCGCCCACAGGAAGGGTGGGCGGTGCTGGGGATCGGCGTGAATGTGGCGGTGCGTGTTGAGGACCTGCCTGAGGAGGTGCGTCCCCGGGCCGCAAGTTTGGAACGTCCGGCTAGCGCGATCGAGCCACTGCTCGCTGAGCTGCTCGCCGCGCTCGCGCGACGCCTGGAGGAACCGGCTGAGCGAGTGTTGGAGGCGTGGCGGGAGCGCGACGCGCTACTCGGCCGCGACGTCTTTTGGGCCGGAGGAGCCGGACGCGCCGGCGGTGTCGACGACCGGGGCCGTCTTCTTGTCGGGCTTGCGGGCGGCGCCGTCGCGACCCTCGACGCCGGCGAGGTTCATCTCGGGCTTGCTTGAGGTCTTGTCGGGACGACGGCCGTTGCGCCTGCGGCGCTGACCGCGGGCGCGACGCTTGGGGAAGTTGCGCAGCAGCTCTCGGGCGAGCGCGGGGGGCTTGCGGGCCATGCGGGTACGGGCGCCGCGTAGAACCTCCTCGGCCTCGGGGGTGTGGGCGAGCGCAGCGGCGAGCAGCGCAGCGGCGAGTCGGCGGTCCTGCTTGCGCGCGGCGTGGACGAGGCGGCGGGCGTTGCGCGCGTGGGCGCCGCCGGCGGAGTTGACGAGCAGGCCGAGCAGCCGCTTTGTCTCCGGCCAGCGCTGCACCGCGTACTCCTCGTGCACTTCCCGCGTGTACTCGGCCAGACGCCAGATCCAGGCATTGGCTTGGTCGCGGCGGCCGATGCGCCGCTCGACCAGCGCGCGCAGCATGATCTTGGCGGCCTCACGGCGCTCGTCGCGTGGCCACGAGCCGGCGATGTCGATGGCTGTGTCGAAGGCGTCGGGATCCCTGAGCGCGGCGATCTCCGACAGCGCCTTCAGCCGCAGCTGGGAGCTCTTGTTGCGCTGGACGGCGGTGATGAGGAAGCGGGCCTTCAGCTCGCCGGTGCGGTCGAAGTGGAGCATCGCGCGCGCGCGGCGCCAGCCGTTGGGGGTGACGCGGGCGCCGGCGAGCGCGGCCCACATGTGCTGCTCGCCGTAGTCGAGGTTCTCAACCGCGATGCGCCACAGCTCGCGCTCGAAGACTTCGTGACGGCGCTCCTCCTCGGCGGCCACCGGCAACACGCGTCGCTCGACGCGCATCCGTCGCCCACGTCCGCGTCGCACTGGTCCCACAACGATGGCGCCGCCTCGATAGACGTCGCGGTCGAGCAGTGAATGGAGGGTGACGACCGGGTCGTCGTTCTTGGTGGCGGGGTGGACGAAATCGACGACCAGACCCGCCTCCTTGCCGGGGTGGCGACGTGTGACGCGACCGACGCGCTGCTGGTAGATGCGCTTTGAGGCGGTCGGGGCGAGGTGCACGCAGACGGTGGCGCGGGGGGAGTTCCAGCCCTCGGCGAGGAGCTGGGCGTTGACGAGCACGTCGATGTCGCCGCGCTCATAGCGGGCGAGCACCTCCGCGAGCTCGCGCTTGGGGGTTTCGCCTGAGACGCCGACGGCCTTGATGCCTTCGGCGCGGAACGCTTCGGCGAGGTTGTAGGCGTGCTTCACACCCGCCGCGTAGACGACGCCGGGGACACCGTTGAAGCGTGTCTTGTAGAGGTTCGCGGCGGCCATGTTGAAAGGCTGTTGGTCAAGCAGTTCGGCCAGCTCCTCCTGGTCGAACTCGGTGTCGACCTCGCCGCGACGGAGGGGGACATTGGCGATCGTGCGAACCCCGACGCCGGGGGAGATGCGCACGCAGCGGAGCGGCGAGATCACACCGCGACGGGCGGCCTGGGCGAGGTCGAAGCGGGATGTCTGCGTCGGGAAGAGGTCGGTGACGTGACGGGCGATGAGCGCACCGGTGGCGGTCATGCCAATGAAGATCGGGCCGGTCCACGCGCGGATGGCAGCGCTCGTCTTCTCGCCCAGCGCGGTGTGGGCCTCGTCGCAGATGACGATCGTGTAGGCGGAGGAGATGCGGCCGGCGTTGCGCACGAACCACTGGTAGGTCTCGACCGTGACGGGCCCCTTGGGGGAGTCCTCGCCGACGTAGAGGGGGCGGGAGATGCGCTTCTGGTAGCCGCGGGCGCGCAGCTCGCCGTGGAACTGGTCGACGAGGTTGCGGCGGTGCGTGAGGATCAGGATGCCGCCGGTTTGGGAGGCCTCGACGAAGCCGAGCGCGGCGACGGTCTTGCCGGCGCCGGTGGCGTGCTCGAACCAGAAGCGCTTGGCGGCGTTGGGATCCTCAGGTTGCTCGGCGAGGGCTTCGTCGTCGTCCTCTTCGACCCAGTCGCGGGGCTCCTCATCGGACTCCTCCTCCAGCGCCGCCTCGGGCTCGGGCTCGGGCTCTGAGAGCTCCGGCTCGTCGTCGAAGTCGTCATCGTCGTCATCGTCCTCGTCGGGCGCGGCGCGCTGGACGGGACCGAGATCCTCATCGTCGTCGTCGGTGTCGTCGTCGTCCTCGTCCTCTTCCTCCTCGTCGTCCGCGACGGCGGAGGCGAGAGCGCCGTTCTCCTTGCCGGCCCTACGCGAATCGGTGTCGTCGGCTTGCTCGACGGCCTCGGTGTCGTCGGGACCGAGGATCGAGGCGGAGGCGAGCAGCTCAGGGGAGGCGGCGGCGGCCGCGCGGCCGTTGCCGGCGGCGGAGCGCTGCGCCTCGGCGAGCAGCGCGGTGAGGGTGCCCGACAGGGCGTCTACCTGGTGGGCGGAGAGGACGGTGCCATCGGCGAGCTTGGGCTCGTCCTCGGAGAGCACCCGCTCGAGGCCGAGCAGCAGCGAGAACTCACGGCGCCAGGCGGTGGAGGGGTTCTTGGCGCCTTCCTTGACCTCCGCGAGCGCCTGGTCGAGCGCGCGTCTGCGAGGCGAGCCAGGAGCTAGCGCGACGGCGGGATCCTCGCCGTCGTGGAGGAAACGCTCGCGCACGAGCTTCTCCGCCTTTGTGATTTCGGCGGAACTGGGAATGGACGCGGCCGCGAGGGCCACTGCGGTGGACTCGGCCATAGGAGGCTCTGGGCTTCGAGATGAAGTCGGCGCAGAAGAGAGTTCAGCGCGACTCTTGAAACCGGCGATAGCGCCGGAAATGCTCGGGGAAGGTCAACTCCCCGCTGATGTACTCAAGGATACAGCACAATCGCGACGGATTGAAGAGGCGGGATTGGGGTCGCGATCTGGCACCCTTCTGCGAGCATGAGCTCCCGCCGCGCAATCCTCACGTTGGCCTGCCTCGCCGTGGCGGGGTTGATCGCCATCGGCGTATCGGAGCTGCCGGGCGGGTCGTCCACTGACACTACGAAAACCACTCGGTTGACGCAAGCTCAAGTGAAGGAACTGCTGGCGGGGTCACCGCCCTCGCTCGCGGCCCTGCACGAGCAGGGAGGCAAGTTGCTCGATGGGGGGGAAAGGTCGCTGCACGCACGGCTCGCCACCCTGAAGGGGTATCCGATGGTGATCAACAAGTGGGCGTCGTGGTGTGTGCCGTGCAAGGAAGAGTTCCCCGCTTTCCAGCGCGCGGCGGCAGAATACGGCAGGAGGGTGGCGTTCATCGGGCTTGACTCCGGCGACTCGGGGAAGACGAACGCGGTGGCGTTCTTGAGGTCTTTCCCGCTGAGCTACCCGAGCTGGTACGACCCCAGCGGGTCGTTGGGTGAGCAGATCACCGACTCCTCGTTCACGCCGGTGACGGTGTTCATCCCGGTGCACGGGAAGCCGTACATCCGTCAAGGTCAATACCCAAACGTGGGGAAGTTGCGCGCAGACATCGAAAAGTACGCATTGAATGCCTGAGATAAGGATTGACCCGCTGAGCGGGCACAAGGTGATCGTGGCGGGAGAGCGCTCGGAGCGGCCGGGTGGAGAGCCGCGGTGCCCGGCGCCGGCGGCGATCGACGTAGAGCGCGATCCATTCGCTGTAGGGCACGAGGACCGCACGCCGTCGGAGCTGTACGCGGTGCGGCCGGACGGCAGCGCGGCAAACACGCCGGGATGGACGGTGAGGGTGGTGCCGAACCTGTATCCGGCGCTGTCGCCCGACTCTGAGCAGCCCGCAGCAGATGCGCAGCCTGACCTCTTCCACGCTGTGGCGGCACACGGAGCGCACGAGGTGATCGTGAACGCACCCGAGTCGGTGTTGTCGCTGGCGGAGCTTCCGCCCGAACGATTGGCAGCGGCGATGGAGGTGTGGCGGGAGCGGATGCGCGTGCACTCGGGGTGCGCGTACACGCAGTTGATCGTCAACGAGCGACGGGAGGCGGGGGCGTCGTTGGAGCACACGCACTCGCAGCTGTACGCGCTCGACTTCGTGCCCGCGGAGGTAGCGAGGGAGCGGGAGCGTTGCGGCGCCTACGCCACCCGGACGATGGGGAGGGGGCTGCTCGAGGATCTCGTGGCGGAAGAGGTACGGAGGGGAGAACGCATCGTGGCGGTCGATGATGAAGCGGTGCTGGCGGCGCCCTTCGGGTCGAGATTCCCCTTTCAGCTGATGCTGGCTCCGCGCGCGCCGAGGATGCGCTTCGAGGACGAGGGGGCATTGGGGGCGTCATTGCTGCACGACGGCCTCTCGCGCTTGGCGCGCCACTTCGGGTCGAGCCCGCCGCTGAACATGTGGGTTAGGACCGCGCCGCGGGGGGCGGAGCACTTCTGCTGGCGCATCGACGTCGCGCCGAGGCTCACACATCTGGCGGGATTGGAGCTGTCGAGCGGGGTGAACCTCAACATCGTCGCGCCGGAGCACACGGCGGCGGTGTTGCGCGAGGCCTGAGACTCACCGAGCATGGCCCAGCCCGCCCCGGAGGCGGACGAGGTGAGCTGTCAGCCGAGCAACAGCGTCACCGCGGTCGATAGGGGTTTGCCGTGGTGGGGTGTGAAGAGCAGGCGCACCCGCGTCTTCAGCTTGCGTCCTGGATGGTGGGCGAGGAACCGCCGCTCGGCCTTGGAGAGGCGGACCGTGACCGTGGCCTTGCCTGCTTTTGAGAGCGTCTTTGAGCCCGTCGAGAGGCCTTCGCCGCTTGCCACAAGCCTGCCCGCCATCGGCACTTTCGCGACGATCGTGGCGCTGGCGCCTTTGACCTTCTTGCGCACGACTGTGACGGCCGGTTTGCAGCCGGCGACTTTGACCTTCGTGGCCTGTTTGACCAACGCCCCGTTCTGGCCTTTGATCCTGGTGGGCATCTTCAGCGGGGCGGTGCAGAAGTTGCCGTTGCCGCCAAGCACCGAGTGCGGGCCGGCCGGGAGCACCAGGTCGAAGCGTGTGACCGGGACGTCCGGGACCGCGGGGAAGGTAGAGCTCGTGATGCTCTTTGACGAGATGAACGTTTCGCCGTCGAGCTGGAGCGTGACACCGTCGCCTTGAAGCACGATGACGAGTTCGGGGAACTTTGCGCCGCCGTGCGAGACGAAGTAGGCGGGGCCTGTCAACGGCACCGGTAGGACCGGCGTGAACGCTGTCGCCGTGCCCACTCTCGACGCTTCCGGACACGCGGCGGGGTTTTCGTTGAACACCTTCTCAGTACAGGCGAGGTTGAGCGTGGAGAGCCTCGACGGGAGCTGTTTGGGCAAGTCGACCTTGACCGACCCGATGTTCGCGTTGCCGGGCGGCGTCTTCACGGTGACGTGAAGAAAGGCCCCGTTCTTCTTACTGTGTGACGCTTCCGTGGACACGGCGAACGACGGTTTGAAAGGCAGATTTTTGCAACCGGCCACGGCAAACGGGTTCGTCACCGGAATGGTCGTACCCGCCGACCCGTCCGGGAGGTCACCTGTGACGAAACCGTTGACGTGCAGCTGGGCGCAGTTCGTGGGGTTGAACAGGAAGTTGGGCCGGTCGGCGGTGACGTTGACGGTTTTGAGCCGCAGCGGCACACCGTCGCGGATCCGCGGGAACGGGTCGCTCGTGACCGTCACCTGCGCGGTCTTGGGGTCGACACGGATCGCGGCCCGCTCGATCACGTTGCCGAGGTTGAACGGCCCGGCCTTCGCGGGCACCACGATCGAGAGCCCGAACGGGGCGCCCTTGTAGGGACCGGTGAAGTAGACCGGGCCCGACAACCACAGCGGTTCCGTGCCCGCGCCGGCTGCCACGTTGGTGGTGCCGATACGCGAGGCTTCCGAGCACGTGCCGAGCTGCGCTTGGGGCTCCTCGCAGAGCGGCACGCTCGGAACGATCCCAGCAAGGCCGGGGGGCAGCGTGAGCTTCACTCCGGCAAGATTCTGTTCGCGGTCCCTCCGTGTGAGGGTCATCGTGAACTGCGAGAAGCTGTCGGCCCGTGGCGTTACACTGCCCGCCGTGAAACCCGGCGCGAACATCATGGGGGTCGTACACCCTGTCACAGCGAATTCCGACAGAACGGTCACATTCGGCGTGCCATCGCTTTCCTCAGTTCCAGGTTTATGCGACCAGGGTTCCAGCAAACCGGTGGTCCTCGCCATACCGCACATCGCTGGGTTACTCACCGGCGCCCGTTGTCCACCGTTGAGCTTCAACTTCAAGTCTTCGACCGGAAACTCCGGATTGTCCTCGAACCTCGTGGTCAACTGCCCCGTCCGCGAGTCGACAGATACCTCACCCCTTAGCTTAAGAATAACGCCAGAGCCACGAACTTCGATATAGAGACCGTACAGTTCGCCATTGGTCGCACTCACTTCCGTGCATTCAGACTGACCTGGTCCGCCGCATTCAGGCTGCGCGACGTAGACATGACCCTTGAGGACATCCGGCAACACCGGCGTCTTCACTTCCACTTCGCCAATCTGCGAATTTGCCGGGCAGTGGCCGCGGGCAAGATGCGCCAAACCGTCCGTGCCAATTTCTTCACCTTCCCCAACTTCGCCCGGACGCCCATCGCCGCTTGGGAAATCGACCCCTTCAGGACCAGTTGCCGCACACCCCGCTAGCCCACTTGCCGCCGACGGCGACACCGCAACCCCCGACGGAAAAGTCACTGTCGCTTCCTTCAGATACGGAGTTGCGAGCGCGGGAAACATATTCAACGATTGTGGAACCCTAAGCTCCACCTCGTATCCTGACGGGCTATCCGCCTGACCCGTTTCCGTTTTTATCTCAATTTCAGGATTGAACTGGAGCATGTTGCAACCAGAGATCTGCGGATACGCCGTCGCTTCCCTTGAAACCCAACGATCGGGGTGCAGCCACGAATTCATTTCGATCCTTGTCGACACTGGCCCGGCCGAGCAGTCTACGGGATTTGTCACAAACGCCGCCTGTTCATCCGCATGACCATCCTGTGCGGCCGGGTTGCCGAAGAACGTCAACGACGCGCCTTCGACCCCAAAGCCACGGGTGATCCCAGGTACTCGGACCTGCAAAGCGTACCCGGTCCGGGTGTGAACAACACTGGCATACATCAGCACTCCGACTTTGGGCAAAATTAAAACCAAATACCGCTGGATAGCCGTCCTCTGGGACCATATTGTAAATGGCCGATATTCCATCTCCAGTCGGACCCGGCCGAAGGGACGACAGGATTTTCCCCGAAAGCTTCAAATCGACAGATCCCACACGGCTGGCCAATGGGCAAGCTGTTTCCCCGGTTTCCCTCGTTAGGTCGACCTCCTTGCATTGGGCAGCCGCAAGCGGGTCACCGACCATGCCCAGGGGAAGGTCTACCCTGGCTTCCCTGGGTTCCTCGATCGGTTCATATTCGTGCGCCTGCCTATATTCCCCGTTGACCGCACTCGTCAAATCAAACGTCGTGGTGACGGCGTTGGGATGATCTGCAGCTTGGGTATCCGGCGATCCATCCATTCCGTACGCCACAAAGTCGAAGTCCTGAATACCCAGCGATGCCGACTGCACGCCGTTGACTGTATTTGGCACTGTAGTAGGTTCGCTTGTCGATATCGGAGCTTTTACACCGCCGCCTTCGACTGTAGCAGTATTGGTCACAGATCCCGACTCATCTTTAGTCACATTCACCAGTATCTTAAAAGCAGCTGCCCTCCCGCAGGCAAGGACTTACTGTACATACATTCCACTTCCGACGCGATCACACACCTGAACCCGTGTTCTTCCTGTTCGCCGCTGGTTTCTTCTTTAGGTATCTCGGTATCTAGATCCGCAGCCACAATTCCCCTGGCTGTGACTCCCGATGGAAGCGAATCCCGTACCTTCACCGGGCTATTCGTCGGCACGCTCCCAGTATTGGTCACTGTTAGTGTATAACTGTCGCCTATAACGATTCCCCTAACCAGTTCAGACACATTCGCAGTGTGAGATCCACCTGTCAGCCCTTCGCCGTCAGCCGTGATTTCCCCCGCATTTATGGGTGGGGCGAGACCCTTCACAAAGCTAACGGCATAGTGACCCGAGCCACCTTCACTCTCGGGCCCGCCACTGACCTGCACATTGCCAACGCCGATCTTTACAAGCACTGCAAGCGCGGACATGACTTCGCCCGTAGCTGCGTTGTACGCGATCGGCTGAGTCGTTTCGCCTTCATAGCCCAGTGTAAACGTGCCACCAGTCGCATTTATGTAAATATTGTATACTGGCCCCGTGAAATCGCTTGCGCGAAAATTAGTAGGCTTGGCGATCGAGCCAATCGACCAACCCGGACCTGGCCCGGCAGCCAATCCCGTCGATGTCATAGCGACAAACAAGAGGAAGGTCACCACTGGACCGGCGAGTCTTCTACCATGCACAAAGGACTGTGATCGCATGCCCATCATTTTCTCCCCTCGCCCATGGCCTTTGAGAATACCCTCCTCTGCCCTTTTCTTCTCTGCTTTTTTCTCTTACCTTTGTGTCCCTGTTTTTTATTTCTCTTCGTCTGTTTTGTGTATCTCTTGGGCTTATGGGCCGGTCTAGTCGTCGATCCTGAACTCTCAATCTCGGATTCAGTCACGTTGCTGCCAGCCGACAACAGCGACGGTGGCGGACTTTGCCCCCCTTGGCATGCGACCCCCGCGCATTCCAATGGTGCCATTGGCGATGCGAACCCTCCGCCTTCACGCACATCATAGATATCGGCCTGCGTGTCGGTGTCCTGCAGCACAAGTGGATCCGCGGTCGAAATGAACACATCCCGACCGGACCCATCCGTGCCAAGGAGTTTGACAGCCGATTCGCCAGTCAACTCCTCTACGTCTTGCCCATCGGAAATCAGGTACGTATTCGCGTTGTGATACTCATAGACATTAGTGGCGCCCGTAAGAGCCTGCGGTACGAGCTTAGCCTTTGTTTCGAAGAATATTCTGGTGCCGTCATCGGAGATTGCAAGTGCCGATCTCGCCGAAGTCGGCTTGAATTCTTCCAGATACCGCTGTTCGCCAATATGCGGTGCTTCGGCTGCGACAGTGACATTGCCGTTTTCCCCATACCCATCATGGCCAATCGAGATTCGTGCAACCGTTTCTTTTTGAGCGTCGTACTCAAAAAGTTGGGGGACCCGGCTCGTATTCCCCGATCCTGTCAAATCCGCAGAGCTCAGAAACACCAAAAACTGGCCGTCCGGCGTCGCTTGCGCCGGACGGACATCTCGAGATCCCCACACACTCCTATCCACTGAAAGCGTCCCGCCAGGACCAAGTGTACCGTACAATCCCGCTACAATGTTAAAATAGCATCCAAGGTTAGTAAAAAGTTCCGCGAGTTCCCCGTCCTTTGTGCACACTTCCAGTGCTCTGGCAAAGGCTAGTTCTTCAACTTCTGCTTCTTCTATTTTTTCTTTGGATTCAAGTGAAGCTTCTTCCCCACTCGTAAGGAGAGTTGAGATGAACCTCAAAGTGTTACTCGCGGAGTGGTACACGTAGAGGTTGTAGCCACCCTCGTTGGGTTCCTTACCTTCGTGATTAACTCCTGCGGTCAGCACGCCCTTTGCAACGAAATAGACATGTGAGCCGTCCTCCGATACACGCACAACTCCCTGAACTTCGGACGCTTGCCCCAGATTGGGATCGGCAGATACCTGAGTGATATTCGATACTTCTCCGCCCCGGATCGTTGTCTGGTAGAGGTCCATACCTGTATTCGAATCGCTGTCGAGAAGTGGTTGGTCAGTAACGAAGTACACCCTCGATCCATCTTGGGACGCACCCACGAAGTAGCCAGGACTTCGCTTGTGACCTCCTTCTTCGTTCTCGTCTTCTCGACAAATTCCACTGCACACCCTGTCCGGCACCGACAATGGCGGCTCCGAGACGTCAATCGTGATAGCGCCTTTGTCGCGGGCGAACAGTTCATCAACGGTAGGGCCCGCGCCATGGATGCCGCGAAAACCTGTGCAGGGCCCACTATGAGCTGTGAAGAACACCATACTACCGTCTGATGAGACTGCATTGTAGGTGTCTTCAT
Organism: uncultured Solirubrobacterales bacterium; assembly: GCA_963702905.1. Taxonomy (GTDB): domain Bacteria; phylum Actinomycetota; class Thermoleophilia; order Solirubrobacterales; family Solirubrobacteraceae; genus Palsa-744. Next base: position 1,160,704 of record OY969769.1, on the reverse strand, counting down.
ACCCTTCGGTGCCGGCACCCAACGTGGTGCCACATTGGCTAATTAGCTGCGCCTCTTGGTTGATGTAAGGCGCGCCGTTCAACACTTCATTGTTGCTCACTCCCACAAGCACCGGTTCTGCTTTGGCCGTTCCGTTGTATTCAAACAGCGACGGAGCCGTACCGGCGACGGTCGTGTCACCGGGCCAAGGGCGATTCTCACCCTTTTCGACTTCATCGGGTTTCGGCGGTTCTACTCTCAGTACGATATGAGAAAGATCGCTCGATCCACCGGCAAAGCGCACATTCGTGTGAAATCCACCGCCGGTTGCCGGCGGTGGCTGCTCCGGCCCGACCGGAAGTAGCGATCCACCTGGGCTTGTCTCCAGAGCCAGGCGTTCTTCTGCTCCCGCTGTAGCGCTCGTGGTCACAGCCCAGAGACTGGCGCCCAAATCCGCGTCTGAGACCAGTCCGGCACCTGCAGCGTATGCCAGTGGATAGAGCGGCGCCGGCGGCGCGAGTGGGCTCGTTTCCCAGCCCGATCCTTGACGTTGAAACTCATAGAACGTGTCCAGGGCCATGTCGTTCTGGGTACCAGCAAACGGCGATACCGAGCCGTCCGCTACACGTGACCCGTCAGAAGATATGAACACGCCGGCCGAGTTGGTCGCGACGAGGCCACCGTCCTTGAAAAGGGGACTCACCATCTCGTAGGCGCGACAATCGGGGAGATAGGATCTAAAGCCGCTCGACGTTTCGGTGGTCAAAGAGCATCGCGAGCTATTTGCGTCGCCGGCAGCCAATGTCGTCGACGGCAGCAGCAGCAGCAGCAGCAGGAAGACCGTCAAGGCTGCGGAATCTGTATTCGGATGCGGGAACTTGTACATGATCCTGATTCCTCCCTAGCCTCTATCTGAATGCTGTGATGTCACTACTGCTGCCTCCTACTATTAATAAGGAAGTCTTGGGGCCTGCCCAGGACGGGCCCCAAGACTCACGTGATACGCACTACAGTTACTAATAAGCAGTCTATGCCCCTATCGCAGAGTACATTTCAGATGTTGCCAGTTCGATTTCGCCTTCGCCAATCTGTTCGGCTTTTTCCCCGAACGCTTCGAGGCCGACAGAGCCTTTCGTGACTTTGGCGTCCGTCGCCAATTTCCACCACCAGTATTCCGTTATGGGCGGGGTAGGACAGTTGATGGTATGCACCACTTTTTCTTCTTCGGCTTTTTCTGCCACTTCACAGGCAACACCGGCGATACCTTCAGCGCCGCGTTCCGTTTTGGTTTTGTTCGTGCCTGTGGCTTCGACGGTCCCAGTTACGCACCCAAACCCACCTTTTAGTTCTATTTTGACAAATTCTTTGACGCCTTCTTTGATCGTCCTGAATATAACCACGAGCGGAGCTTTTTCGGCATTGCCGGCTGCTTCCGTTTTATACACGAGTTCCGTATTGACCGCCACGACTATAGTCCCGTTTGGTTCACCCGGGCTTTTTACTTCAGTGCAAGCAGGTTTCGTGGCTTTACATTCGGTGAATGCGATAGTGGATTTACCCGTACCGGGCGAGCCGCCGATAATTTCGTTTGCTGTTCCCGCCTTGGCTTCGGCTTTTTTGCATTCGATTTCCACTTTAACGAGACCTGTAGTCTTAAGCTTTGTAACGCCTATATTTTTGAATTTGATAGCTGCGTTTGCGGCAAGTACCGCTCCTTTGACCTTCCAGTGCGGCCCTTCTTTGGCTGCGAAGGCTACTGAGCTCATAGAGATGCACAGAGCAAGCGCGACTATCGCGCCAACAAGCCCGAAAATCTTGGGTTGATATTTCCGTAGCATTTTTCAGCTACTCCTTTCAAATCGTTATCTACCCCTGGCGGTGCGAGCGTCCATCCCACTGGCACTCGGCCGCCTAGCCATGGCGAGCGTTGGTATCGGAGGTGTTGCGAGGAGCCACGCCGCTGGACCGAGCCGGCGCGACTGGCTACCGCAGCCTTGCCAAGGCGCTCGGCGGGCACAGGGCTCCGCCGGGCGATCCTCGGCCCTGCGCCTCCGATTCCTCCGCCAACCATAACCGGCATGATTCTCTGCTCCCAACCTCCGCACAAGCCCGATTTGAAAGATTCTAGACGTAGAATAGTTCCTCGAGTCAGCCATGGCTGAGAGAGCGAATGTTTCCACGGCGGCTGTTGGGGAACCTCCGGCTCATGCCGGAAGGCACGCGAGACTCGTTTGCGCGTGGCACTGACTGGTGCCGGGACGCCCATCCCATTGTGTCGTACGCGGCGCCCCGGCCACCGGCGCAGCACCTCGGCCGTGAAGCGACCGAGGTGCTGCCCCAGCGGGCTCAGAGCGTGAGCGTCAGGGCCCATCCTCGGCCCCGTGTGCCTGACGAGCCGCGCCGGGAGGCGGCGATCATAGCGAGTCTTATGACAAAAATAATTCGGATAAACGGGTCTTGGCTGCGTCTCGCTTGCAAATTGCCGGAGAGAGGAGTATATGCGCGCGGGCGCAATCTGCTGCGTACTACCACCTGCCCAAACCTCGCGACATAGTCGCCGGCAATGCTCGTCCGGTCATGTAGACTTGGCTCATTCTTGCCGTCCTCGATGGACGGTTTGAGAATTCGTTATCGCGATGCCGGGGCGTCCATCCTGACGTACGCAGGCGCCCCGGCATTGTTTCTCCGAGCGGACTATTGCTCTCCTGCACAAGCCCCAGCTACTGTGATACCCGGTTTTTTGCGATTGAAGGTTCTTGGGCATGAACGTTTTGAGCGTGGGTGACATGGCGGCTTTGAATATTCGGACGCCTGTGAATTATTGAGATCAGGTTGTGAAAGCTTCTACTTTTTGAATAGACGGATGACCCCTCTAGCGGTACGCTTGGAGCATGGGAGCTGGGGTTGCCACCGAGAGGGCCACCGCGGCGATGAGGTCGCCGATCAGCTGGGCGCTGCTCGGGCTCGTCATTCAGAGACCCTCCTACGGCTATGAGTTCCTGCAGCGCTTCGAACGGACTTATGGCGACGCCATCGCGCTATCGAGTGTCTCCCAGGTCTACACCGCCCTGGACACGCTCACGCGCCGTGGATTCGTAGAGGAGATCGAGGGTGAGCGGATCTCCGCCGCCACACGCCAGCCCAAGCCCCACTACAGGGCGACCGAGGAAGGCGTGCGCAGCTACCAGCAGTGGCTCATCGCCCATATCCAGGACGAGCGTCGCCGCTCGCGCCTGTTTGCGCGCCAGCTCGCGATGCTCGCTCCCGCCCATGCGCTTGCCGTGATCGAGCGCTGCGAGCACGCCTGCTTGGGGGATGCCGCGGGCAGCCGCCGACCCGTGTCGGTGGACGGCGAGGGCGTGAGCGACCTCGCCGCGAGCCTCGTCGGTGAGGAGGAGCGGCTCGCAGCCGGTGCGAGGCTCGCTTGGATCGAATACGCGCGGCGCCAGCTCAAGGCGCGCCGCGCCACACCACACGCACCGCGATGACCCTGCTGGCGCTGGAGCACGTCAACCGGCGCCACCGGCAGGGGTCGAGCGAGCGTGTGGTGCTGAGCGACGTCTCGATGAACCTCGATGCCGGCGAACTCATCGCGATCTGGGGCGCCCGCCGCTCGGGGCGCTCCACGCTGCTGCGTGTCGCCGCCGGCATCGAGCCACCGGACAGCGGAGCGGTGAGCTTCGCCGGGCATGACCTCACCCGCAGCGACGGCTACGCGCTCGGAGGCGGCATCGGCTACTGCCGCCGCACTCCCGGCGACACGGGCGCGCGCGACGTGCTCGACGAGCTGATCGTCGCCCAGCTGGCGCGCGGCACTCCGCGCGCGCCCGCACGCACGCGTGCCTTCGCCACGCTGGAGCGCGTCGGTGCGGCGCAGTGCGCTCCCCACCTGCCGCGCGAGCTCGACAGCTCCGAGACCGTACGCGTCACAATCGCTCGCTCGCTCGCGCTGGGACCCGCGCTGCTCGTGCTCGACGAGCCCACCGCCGGCATCGACCTGCTGGAGCGCGACAGCATCCTCGCACTGTTGCGCTCGCTCGCGGACGACGGCATGGCCGTGCTCATCAGCACCGGTGAGGCAACCGCGCTCGCCGGCGCCGACCGCGCGCTGTCGCTCTCCGAGGGGGAGCTTCGCGGCAGCCTCGCACCCGAGCTTGCCACCGTCGTGCCCTTGCGCCGCCAGGCGAACGGGTGATTTGGCCGGCGCTCCCCTACGCCTTACAGTGAACGCCGTGGCGACGCTCGAAATCGAGCAACTGGTGAAGCGCTACCGGGGAGGTGGGGAGCAGGTGTGCGCCATCGACGGCGTCACCCTCAGCCTTTCCTCAGGAGAACTGCTCGCGTTGCACGGCCCCAGCGGCTCGGGCAAGACCACGCTGCTGTTGCTCATCGCCACCTTGCTCCCACCGGACGAGGGCACGATCCGCTTCGCTGGGCGTGAGCTCTCCTCGCTGTCGGAGAACCAGGCCTGCGACTACCTACACCGCGAGGTCGGCTTTGTCTACCAAGGCTTCCAGCTCATGCCCCGAGTCTCTGCGCTTGAGAACGCAGCCATCAAGCTCGTGCTTGGCGGGATGGGCACACGCGAGGCTCAAGCCCGCGCGATGCCGTGGCTCGAGCGGCTGGGGCTCGCCGACCACGCCCACCGCACACCCGAGCGGCTCTCCGCTGGGGAGCGCCAACGTGTGGCGATCGCGCGCGCGCTCGCCGGCGAGCCGCGCCTCATCCTCGCCGACGAGCCCACCGGCAACCTCGACAGCGCCCGCAGCCGTGAGGTCGTGGAGCTGCTGTGCACCGTCGCCCACGAGCGCGACGCCGCCGTGCTGCTCGTCACCCACGACCTGGAGACAGCAAGCATCGCCGACCGTTGCTGCACGCTGCGCGACGGGCGCCTCGCTGAAGCTCCCCAGGGCGAGCCTGGAGCCGAGGTCACGGTGGAGAGCCGGCGCTCGGTGACCGCGCGGGGGTAGGGGTGCAGAGCGCGGAGGGTGGTCAGGCACGACCGCTGATGCGGCCCAGCGCGCTTGTGTATCTCTACCAGCGCCGTCTGCGCGTGCACGCCGTCCCCGAGCTGCTCGCCGGCCTCGGCGTGGCGATCGGTGTGGCGCTCGTCTTCGCCACCACGCTCGTCAGTGGCAGCATCGCCGGGTCAGCTGCCGAAGTGGTGCACGCCGTCGTGGGACCCGCCACGCTCCAGCTGCGCACCAGCCGCTCCGGCGGCTTTGAGGAACGCACCCTCGCCCAGGTCGAGCGCCTGCCCGGCGTCAAGCAGGCAGCGCCGATACTCGAGCAGACCGCCACGATCGAAGGCGCCGACGGGCGCGCGCTCACGGTTGACCTAGCCGGCGCCGACACCGCCCTGGTGGTGCTCGACGGGCTCGCCCACACCCTCCCCATCGCCACCCTCTCGCCGGGCGGTATCGGCCTCAGTAGGGCCAGCGCGCAACAGATCGGCATCTCTACCCGTCCGGTGGCCGCCTCGCGCACGCGCACGCCGGTTGGCTCGATCACGCTGCTGTTGCGCGGACGGGCGCTGCGCATGAACGTCTCCGACGTGCTCGGCCCCGAAGCGTTCGGCCCGCTCTCCCAAGCCGACGTGGCGGTGATGCCGCTAAAGGACCTGCAACGGCTCGCCGGCCTGGAAGGACGCATCACGCGTGTGCTCGTGCAAGCCAAGCCAGGCCAGGAGAGCGCGGTGCGCAAGGAGCTCCAGGCGCTCGCATCCGGGCGCCTGGAAGTCGCCGCCTCCAACCAGGACGTGGGACTGCTGCGCCAGGCGCTACGTCCAGCCGACCAGGCGAGCGCGTTCTTTGCCGCGATCAGCGTCCTGCTGGGCGTGCTGCTCGCGTTCAACGCACTGCTGCTCACCGTCCCCGAGCGACGCCGCGTGATCGCCGACCTGCGACTCATCGGCACGAAGCGCACCGCGATCGTGCAAATGCTGCTCTTCCAGGCGCTCTGCCTGGGCCTGGTCGCCTCGCTTGTGGGGCTGCTCGGAGGGTATTTGCTGTCGCTCGGCGTGTTTCATCAGTCCACCCGTTATCTCGCGGAGGCATTCACGCTTGGCACGCGCACCGTCGTGACGGCACAACCGTTGCTCCTGGCGCTGGCGGCAGGGGTGCTCGCGACCGTGCTCGCCTCGGCCGTCCCGCTGCTCGACCTGCGTCGTGGGGGCGTGCTCGACGCGGTCTACCACGAGGACGGCGCCCCCGGCAACACACTCGCCCCCAGCGCTCAGCGGGCGCTGGGGCTCGGGGCGGCGATCCTGCTGATCGTCACCACAGTGCTGTTCGCGACGACCCCCTCGCTCGCGCTCACCGCCTGCGCACTGCTGGCGGTCGCCACCGTGCTCACCGTTCCGCTGGCCTTCTCGGGCGTGCTGCACGGCGCCAACGCCCTGACCCAGCGCTTCCAGGGGCTCACGGTCCTGCCCGTCGCCCTCTCCTCGCTGCGCTCCACCACGGTACGCTCGTTCGCGCTCGCCGCCACCGGATCGGTAGCCCTGTTCGGAAGTGTCGCGCTGGGCGGGTCGCGCGGCGACCTGCTGCGCGGGATCGATGATTTCGCGCACAGCTACTCCGCCGACGCCCCGATCTGGGTGGGCACCCCGGACGACAACCAGGCCACGGTGGAGTTCAGGGCCGGTGGAGTCGCGCGGCGACTCGCCCACATCGAAGGCGTCGCCGGCGTGAGCGCCTTCCAAGGAGGGTTCCTCCAGCTCAACGGCCGCCGCGTGTGGATCGTGGCGCGCCCACCCGGCACGGAGCGCGAAGTGCTCTCAAGCCAGACCCTCGACGGGAACCCAACAGTAACGGAGCGGCGGCTGGCCGAAGGAGGCTGGATCGCGGTCTCCCGTCAGATCGCCGAACAGCACCACGTAGGTATCGGAGGCACGCTCACGGTGCCCACCCCAAGCGGCGCCGTGCCACTGAAGATCGCCCTCACCACCACAAACCTCGCCTGGAGCCCCGGCGCGATCTTCATGGCCGCCTCCGACTACAGCCGCCTGTGGCGAACCACTGCGCCCACTGCGCTCGCCGTGAATCTCACTCCGGGCTCGAATATCGAGGAGGTCCAGCGAAAGATCGAGCTTGCGCTCGGGACAAGTGGCTTGCGGGTGACAACGGCGCGCGAACGCGAGGCCCACATCAACGCGCTCACCAACGAAGGGCTCAACCAGCTCGGGCAGATATCGACCCTGCTGTTGATCGCCGCGATCCTCGCAATGGCGGCGGCATTGACATCCGCCATCTGGCAGCGGCGCGTCTCGCTCGCCACGCTCCGTCTCTCCGGGGTCAAGCCAAGACGGGTGAGGTTGATCTTGCTGGTGGAGTCCTCGCTCATGCTCGGCGCCGGCTGCGTCACGGGCGCGCTCGCCGGGATCTACGGGCAGGTGATCATCGACAGCTACCTCGAGCATGTCACCGCCTTCCCGGTCGTCAGCCTCGGCGCCGGCGCGCGACCCTTTGAGATCTTCGTTCTCGTGATCGTGGTGGTGCTGGCAATCGTCGCGATCCCCGGGTGGTTCGCCTCGCGCGTCTCCCCGACGCTGGCGCTCAATGAGTAAGGACAGGGCGCGAGCCGTGTCAGCGCTATTGCTCGCCAACCTCCGCTACTGGACCACCGTGGCGCCGCACGTGCGACGAGAGCTTGGGCGCTGGGAGAAGCGCGCGCGTGAGATCCCCGACCCAGCTCTACGGGAGCTCGCGACCGCCAAGCTGCAGGAGGAGCGCTTCAACGTCGAGGTCGCTGCCACGCTGGCCACACTGGCGCCGCACGCCTATCGCCCTCCCGCGGTCGAGGCGATCGTGGCGCTGCAGGTCGCCTACGACTACCTCGACCTGCTCGGAGAGCAACAGCCGGGCACACTCTCAGACGAGGGCACGTGTCTACTCGACACACTGGTCGACGCGCTTCGCCCCGGGTGCCCTCACGACGTTGAGCACGATACGGATCCTCCCCAACCGGACAGCGATACTTATGCGAAGGAGCTCGCGGCGGCGACAGCGCTCGCGCTTGAGAAGCTACCCGCGGCCGGCGCGATCGCGGAGGTGGCGCTCGCATGCGCCACACGCTGCGCCGAAGCCCAGAGACTCAGTCACGCGAACACCCCCACGGGCATCACCGAAAGAGAAGCGTGGGCGCAACGAGAAGCGGCCGGCGCCGACTTGCGCTGGCAGGAGTACCTCGCTGGAGCCGCCGCTTCGGTGCTCTCGCTCCACGCCCTCATCGCCGCCGCGGCCGACCCCCGCACCACGAGCGCTGACGCGAGCGCGATCGATGCCGCATACCTCTCGATCTGCGCGCTCACGATGCTCGACAGCCTCGTCGACCGCCGACACGACCTCGCCGGCGGCGAGCTCAGCTATGTCGACCTCTACGGGACTCCTGATCTGATGGCCGCGCAGCTTGCGCCCCTCGCACGCGGAGCGGCAGAGAGGGCACGAGCGCTCCCCCATGGCCCCCACCACCTCGTGACGCTCGCCGGAATCGTCGCCTACTACACCTCCGCGCTCACTCCGGGAAGTGCGTTTCCCCCCTCGATCACCAAGCCCATCCGCAACGAGCTCAGTCCGCTGAGCACCCCCACCCTCGCCGTGATGCGCGCATGGCGGCTTGCCAAACGCACCTCAATATTCGCTCTTTGAAGATATGCGATGTATCGTCTTTTGAAGGTGCGCCGCCAACGGCCGGTCCCACACAACGAGGGGACCCGCTCTAAACGGATATCGCACTGGTTATGGGGAGTTATGGGACGCTCAGGGGAGAGCTACACGTGATACCAAGCCCAAAGCGAAGGGGAGCGCGAGCGGCACTCGCTCTTTCACTGCTCATCGCCTCCACTGGCGCGATCCCATCAGCTGACGCACGTTCCGTCAGGTTGAACCCACAAGCTCACGCAACACGGAAGCTGAAGGCAAGCGACACCGCCCATCTCCACTACATCTCCGTATCCGGGTCACTCCTCTACGAGGAAGGCGCGGCGACCGGGACGATCCCCGGCAGAATGCGCGTCCACTTCAACGTGGGCGCCACCTTCACCGGCAGCTTCACGATCTACACCCAAGGCGGCTCGATCCGGGGCCACGGCTCAGCCAACCCCCACGGCTCAGGCGTGTACGAAAGCTTCGCCGGCTCACTGGTCGCCACCGGCGGCACCGGCCGCTACACACGCGCACATGGGCGAGCGGGGCTGTATGGCACGTTCAACCGCAACAACTACGCCCTACTCGTGCAAACGACGGGCACACTCCTCTACTGACAGCGAGCGGATGATTCAAACGACCATCGCCCGCTGCTCCCCCCTCCTGGTGGTGGCGGCGCTGATCGCCCTCTGCCTACCTGTCACCGCGGCGCACGCCACCCCCTCGGCAAAGCTCAGCGCCAAGTTCATGCCCGAGCGCCTCGGCGGTAGGACCACACTTGAATTCGGCTTCTCCTTCACCGCTCCGGCAGGGGAGGTCCCACCGCCGCTCACCCAGATCGAGTTGCGCTACCCCGACCGTCTCGGGCTCGGCTTGAGCGGCCTCGGGCTCGCCACCTGCACCGCCCACACACTCGAAGCATGGGGCCCAACCCACTGCCCCCCCAACTCCGTGATGGGCTATGGCGCGGCGGTCACCGGGGTAGTGCTCGGCTCCACCGTCATCAGCGAGAACGCCCCCATCACGATGCTCCGCACCCCCAATCAGCAGGGACACCTCGCGGTGCTGTTCTCCGCGGAAGGCACCACCCCCGTGGATACCCGCATCGTGTTCCCCGGGCTGCTGCTCCCCGCCCCCGCCCCTTTCGGCGGTCAGGTGAGCGTGGGTGTCCCGCTCGTCCCCACACTCCCCGGCGCCCCCTACATATCGGTGATACGGCTACATGCCACAATCGGTCCCCGCATGGTCACCTACTACGAACAGGCCGGAGGCAAGACGCTCGCCTACCAGCCCCTCGGTATCCTGCTGCCCAGGAGCTGCCCTCGTCGTGGCTTCCCCTTCGCCGCCCAGTTCCGCTTCCTCGACGAAAGCGTCGCCAACGCCAACACCACCGTCCCCTGCCCCAGGCGGAGGCGTTAGCGCGGGCCGGGCGCCCGCCCCGCGTATAGATGCGAGCACTGGTCCAGCGAGTGACCCGTGCCTCTGTGCGGGTGGACGGCAACGAGGTGTCCTCCATCGGGGAGGGACTGCTCGTGCTACTGGGGATCGCCCATGACGACTCCCCCGCCACCTCCGACCGCCTCGCCGACAAGCTGCTCTCGCTGCGCATCTTCAGCGACGCCGAGGGGCGCATGAACGACGCGCTCGCCCACCGCGAGATCCTGTGCGTGAGCCAGTTCACCCTCTACGGCGACACGCACCGCGGCAACCGCCCGAGCTTCGTCGGCGCCGCCCGCCCCGAGCACGCCGAGCCGCTGTACGACCGCTTCTGCGAGCGCACCTCTGCCAAGCGCGGGGTGTTCGGCGCGCACATGGAGGTGGAGCTGGTGAACGATGGTCCGGTGACGTTGCTGCTCGAGATCTGACCACGCGCGTCTGGGAAGACTCCCGGCCGCCGCGAGCCGACGGTGACCGCCCCGGTAACCTGCCGCCCGTGCCCCCCGTCGAACGCGTCGTCCCCAGCTTTGCCGCCGAGCCCCCCCAGGAGGGTCTCCCCTATGGCCGCTGGGCCGAGAGGCTGGAGCAGGAGCTACACGAGGCGTGGGCCGCGCTCGACACCGACGGCGAGGACCTCGGCGAGGTGGGAGAGATCGTGTGGTACCCCGACCGCACCTGGCACGGCCGCCGCTACGTCCCCGCCACCTCCATCACCTCGAACGGGTACGAGCTTTTCGGGTACGTTCGCTTCGTCACCTCCACCGGCGAGGGGGAGCCGGTGGAGATCACCGCTTACGGCGACTTCACCGAGGAGACCGCCGCCCGCAACCCCGACTGGAAGCTTGACGTGTGCGATGAGGTCATCGGCTCATGGCGCGGCCAGAACGGCGCCGTCGCGGCGATGACACTCGTGTGGGGCCGCCCGCTCGTGGGCGCCGGGCGGATTGTCACCGCCGAGTTGGGGCGAGCGACGGTCGACCAATGCGAGCTGGTGGACGGGCGTTTCACGCTCATCGCACCCGATGACTACCGCCACGATTTGCTGGAGATAAAGCTCTGGGGTGGGAAAGGACAGGAGCTTGCCTGCGAGTCGCTGTACGAGGCCGACGGAGACGAGGAGCGTGTCGAGGAGGACACCCCGACGGGGTGAGCTTTGATGAAGGACCCGCCTGGGCTCAGCTGAGAAGATCGAGCTCGGTGAGCGTCACCTCGTCGCTGAGGTACGCCTTTGCTTCAACGATCTTGCCGTCGCGCAGCGTCGCCACCATCGCCGAGGGAGTGATCACCTCGCCGTCCAGCAACACCTCGGTGAGCACGATCAAGCGCTCCTCGCCGACTGTCCGGACCTCACGCATCCTCACCTGATGCTCGGCCCCCGACGCGACCAGATCTGCGACCCAGGCGCGCAGGTCATCGTGCCCCTTGTACACCCGCTTCGACCCCACCAGCATCGTCGGGCGAAACTCGATGTCGGGATGCGTCAACGCCACGAGCGCCTCCGCGTCGCGCGCGTTGAAAGCGTCGATGAAATCGTGGCCGATTTGGGTTGCTTGAGCTTGGTTTTGGGCGGCAGGCACGGCTTGCACTCTACAGCCGGGATAAGGCTCATTCTGGAAGCGTCCGAAAGGGACAGCCTGGTTATCAGAGCTCGATGCCGTGACGGCTCAACCAGTTGTGTGTGCTGTCGATCAGCCCTGGAAGTGCTTGACGGAGTCGCTCGACGGCGGCGCGCACTTCCTCGGCGTCAACGTCCGGTGAGGCGTGCTCGAGCCGGCCCTCCAATATGTAAATCTCGTTCAGCAATGAGGCTTGGGCCTTGCTCAACCCTTTATCAGTCACGAGCGCTTGAATGACTTGGTCGGCGTGTGGGCGACGGTATGGGAGCAAGCCGATCAGACGCGATCCGGCGGCGGCCTTGAGGATCTCGACATAGGCGTTGAGCACGGCCGAGTGATCGCCGGTGACGACCATCGTGCGATTCGCATCGCGGGGCTCGTCAGACTGAAACGCTTTCCTCCATTCGGCCGGGTCGAGCCGACCTTCGAAGTTCTCGTCTATAGCCATATCAAGCGCCTTGCGATGCTTGTTTATGGCCTGAAAGAAGCGAGCCAGCCGCGCTTGCTCCACAGCGAGCGCCTTCCTGCCCAGCTTGTCGAGCGGCTCGTTGCTCACGCGGTCAACTCCTTGATCGCGAGGGCAGCGCCAACCATATCGCGACTGTGAGCGCGGCGAGCTCGAGCGGTGATGACGGGGCGACGCTCGCGCAAACGATCCCACTGCGCGTCACGGTCGATCAGGACACGACCCTCGTCAAGGATCCGGTCCAGAAGAAGGGGAGCCTTGACCTCGACCCGCTCCAACCGGGCGACATCGACGCGACGTGCGGTGACCCGTCCCAGGCGAGTTGCGAGCTCGTAACCCGCCGATGGACGATCGTCGGCGAATGAGACCAGTAGGTCCAAATCGGATCCTTCGTCCGCGTCGCCTCGCGCGAGCGAGCCGTAGAGCACAGCCAGTCTCACGCGGTGCTCCGTCCGTAGCGCTTGGCGAAGCGCAGAGAGAAGCGGCCAATAGGTGCGGAGGTACTCGCGCTCACCAGGCGCCAGCCACAGCCGGCGTGGTCCGGGCCTGCCAGCGCGTAGCGTGCCTTGAGACATAGCTCGACGCAAAGTACGCTCCTGAACTTCGAGATCGGCTGCCAGCTCCTGAATCACACCCACAACGGAGACGATACTACGCTCGTATGTCCGTTATGCAGGAAATCGACTGTCGGGACAGCACTTCTCTCGTAACGTAAGCAGGTCTACCGTCACGGTATGCAACAAGACCAGGCCGCGAAGGAGGGACTCCGAGTGCTCGTCGGACTCAGCCCGTCCACCTGACACGATCCGGCTGGGTTGGGCACTGGAATCGCACCAGTACCCATTCCAGAGCCGTCGCAGTCGGTGAGTAGCCTGCACCGACGATGATGAACTCAAGCCGTTGGGAGCAAGCAGGGAAGGGCCGCCGGTGCCCTGCCGCGCGTAATGTCGGTGTCAAAATCGGGCGGCGCGTCTGATGCCACGTATCAGCACGTTCTACGGGATCGTTGTGACGATGTACCACAGCGATCACGCGCCGCCGCACTTCCATGCACGCTACGGCGAGTACGAGGCGCAGATCGTCATCGCAACCGGAGAGCCTCTAGCCGGGTACCTGCCAATCCGCGCCCTACGCCTCATACGCGAGTGGACCAGTCTGCACGAAGCAGAGCTTCAAGCCGACTGGAAGCTTGCCCAAGCCCGCGCACCACTCGCTAGCATTGACCCACTGCCATGAACCCAGCCCACGCACTCCCTCGCATCACCAGCGTCGAGCCGCTGGACGGCTTCCGACTACGGCTCGCCTTCACCGACGGACTCGTCCGCGAGGTCGATTTGTCAAGCGACCTTTGGGGCCAAATGGCCGAACCGCTGCAAGACCCCTCCTACTTCCGCCAGGTGAGCGTTGACGCGGAGCTGGGCACGGTCGTATGGCCCAACGGATACGACCTCGACCCGGACGTGCTCCACGGGGATCACGAGCCGGTCGGACGACCCGCCGCGCACTCCTCGCCCTTTTAGGCTGGCAGGGTAGGCACCCTCCTGGTATCTGGGGGCCGTTCTTTGTCAATCACCGTTGTCACTGACAATTCGCGCCCAGTATTTCGACCAACGGCGCTGCACATTTCCCGTGTCCAGCGCCAGTCCACGTCCTAACACGGGAGCCAAGCGTCTCCCTCCCGCGCACCCGACCATGCGTATTTCGTGGCTTATTGAGGCAGCGAAAAGGCAGCAGCGCCGCGAAACGGCAGTCCCCGGGCTCGGAGCCGACAACAGCCGAACCGCGAAATCCCGTATAAACACAAGCAACCCGCCCCCATGCCCCCGCCAGGAGTCGAACCTGGATCTACCGCTTAGGAGATTCGGGTCGAGGAAGGTAGAAAGCCCGGATCTATAGGCGTTTGCTGGCGATTCCGGGGTTTGGTGCGCTCGCCGTTTCGGTGGGATGCGGCGCGATCCGGTTGGGTTTGGGCACTGGAATCGCACCAGTGCCCAAACGTGGGACTCAGAATGTTAGGTCGGCGATCCAGAGCAGACGGACCCAAAGTAGATCCCCGAGACAAGGTGAAATAATGGAGCCAACCGAAGTGAGACAAACCGCTTTTACGCTGTCATCGAGCGTGAGCAAGTATAGAGTGTTACAGACTGTAGCTACAGTATTGTGCTACGATTCCTTTCCGTGCCTACACCCACGACGACCTTCCGACTGACCTCACGCGAGCGCGGCCAACTGGACCGACTCGCAGACAGACTGGTTTGCAGTCGCACCGACGTGCTTCGCTACGGGATGGCCGTACTGCGCGAAGACGACTCGGGCTGGATCAATCAGATCCGAGCCGACAACGTCGCCCGAGCATTTCTCAAGAGCTTGATTACGCAGTACGGCGAGAACGCTGTGATCGAGCTCAAGGACGGTCCTGCAGATCCGCATTGGCGGCTTGCTGGCGAGCCGCTCGACCGCGAGACACTCGATGTGATCGTCAGGCGTCAAGGCGACCGATTCGTGATGGACCTTGTTGACAAGGCGACAGGTGTCGCGATCCACAACGTCCAGTCCTGGGAGGACGAGAATGGCTTTCGTCATGCCGTGGTCCCGCTTCGGGACTTGTGGGTCTACTCATCGACGCGTGTCACGAGCGAGCCTACGACCCGCCAGCTTTTCGACGGTCGCACAATCGTGCAGTTCCAAGAGGACGACGGCTCTTTCCGCCGACTCGCCATCGATGACCAAGGCAACTCCTCTCCGCTGCATCCCGACGATGTCCCAGCAGCCACATTTCCCGACGAACCGCCCTCGGTGGGTATCGGAGTGCGACGGGAGAGCAGACTCGGCCCGCATCTTGGGCGGGGCTTCGGTGGCAAGCAGATGCTAATGGGTGATATCGATGAGGACCGCGCCGCTGTTGTTCTGATCCTAAAGAAACTGATCGACCAGGTTGAGCGCGGAGACCTTGACGACATACTGAGAACGGATCGCACCTAGCGGCTACTGATCCACGCGAGTCAATTGGTGAATCCTATGTCGGCGCCCTTCTAGACTCAGAGCGATGCCAATAGCAATGCCTGTCGGTCTGAAAGTCGGTGCTCCATGCACGCCCTGCGGGTCGGCGACCAAAGTCGTCGTCAAACAGAGCGAGCCAGAGAAAGCCATGCTGTCGGCGAAATGCTCGGGCTGCGGGAAGCGCAGCGTGATTCGGGTGACCGAAGTCAGCGAATGCCGCCTCTGCGGTTACCTCCGGTGCTTCGGCGCAGATATTTGTGGCGAATGCATCACGCTCGGCCACTACTCCTCGGGCACGCCGAATCCCCATACGGCTGGTCCCCACATTCGCACATTAACCATGCTGCCGTTTACGGCTGCGCAGTGGCCGCCAACCACTCTGTGAGCGGCCGTGACATGAAATCGATGTTCGCCGCGAAGTGGAATGGGAGTGCAAGTGCGACCGGAAGCTCCCTCTCAATCCGCGCTCGGAGCGTCAGTGCGTCGGTAGCGACGGGTCGGAGTCGAACCTGGATCTAGCGCTGTCGCGATGGGCCGCTACGCGGCGACGGCGACGCCGGCGGGAACGTAGTGCTCGACCGTCAGGTCATCGCGCTCAAGAGCGAAGCGAACGCCATCCTCAGCAAGTTGGTGCGCCTCGGTATAAGTATCGGCGACCACGGTCCAACGAGGCACGTCGGGTGAGGAAGCGACCCAGGTGTCCTCATCCTGGCGATAGAGCACGCGCACGGTCATAGCTTCCTCAGAGTAGCGCGAGCGCATCACGTTCGGCAAGGCCGACCTGGTTGCAGAGGATGTCCTTGACCGTCCCTGGGCGGATCGTCTGATTGTCGTGGAAAGCGAAAGTGATCGGGGGATGATTAGGCGCTTCCAGCTTGCGATGGGAGCCCTTCTGGCGCACGATCCGATAACCGAGGGGCTGAGCTTCCAGCACTCGGATGAGCTTCTTCGCCTTCAGGGATGGGAACCGGGGCACGCGGACGACTTTACGCCGCACCCCGGCTGCTTTTCGGTTCGCTTGCACTGCACGTGCCTTGCGTCATTGATCGCGCAAACGCGATCGGCCGACGCTCGTGGGGGGCGCTGATTGGGCACCATTGGGCACTGGAGCGCAAAACGGAGCCCTACCCGTCCTCATGGCCACCCGCCCCTCAGCACCAACCCCCGCATGAACACAAGCGATCCGCCCCCATGCCCCCGCCAGGAGTCGAACCTGGATCTACCGCTTAGGAGGCGGTCGTCTTATCCATTGGACTACGAGGGCTCGCAGGTAAGGCTACCGACGGACGGCGGTCTACCGGCCGTCGCGCTCCGGGTAAACATCATCGATGGTGGTGAGCGGGAAGTAGGGCGCGCGGGCGGCGGTTTCGATCGCGGCCGCGCCGCCGGCGAGACGGTCGAGCACCGAGACCACACCGCAGATCGTGTGGCCGGCTTCGTGGAGCGCGTCGATTGCGGCGACGGTGGAGCCACCGGTGGTGACGACGTCCTCGACCACCAGGCAGCGGTCATCGGGGGTGAGCAGGGGACCCTCGATGCGGCGTTGGAGGCCGTGGGCCTTGGTGTCCTTGCGCACGAAGAACCCCTTTGCCCGCGCGCCGCCGGCGAGCGCAGCGCAGGCGACCGCGTCGGCCCCCATCGTCATGCCCCCAACCGCCGTGGCATCCCACTCGCGAACCTTTGCCGCCAGGAGGGTGGCGAGCGCGTGGAAGCCCTCGGGGCGAAGGATGGCGCGCTTGGCGTCCACGTAATAGGGGGCGGTGGCGCCGCTCGTGAGCGTGACCTCGCCGATCACGAGCGCGAAGGCGCGCAGCTGGGAAATGAGCTCCGCGCGAGCGTCCACGAGCTGGGGTGTCGGTAGACCGTCTGCCATCCGCACTCAAAATCTATCCACCCGCGCGGTGGTACATCCGTCCAGCGTGTCCAGCGCTGGGGTTACCCTGGGCTGAACATGCTGTTCCCGCTGATAGCCAGAGTCTTGCGTCTCGCCTCGATAGTGATCTGCCTGATCGCGGTCGCGTGGTTCGCCGCGTTCGCGCTCGATCAGACCAGCAGCGCCTCAAACCACCAGCAAGCCGAGGTGAACGCAGCGGCGCCACCCGGGCTCGCCGAACCGACCGGCCCCTCCAAGCCGGCGAAGGAGAGCGGCTTTCGCGAAGCGCTCGACAAAGCCACCTCCACACTCACCTCTCCCTTCTCCTCCGCAACCGCAAGCTTGAGCAAAGGGTGGACCATCCATGCGGTGGACACCCTGTTGATGCTGCTCGTCTACGGCCTGGGCCTCGGCTTCCTCGCGCGCTTGATGCGACTCGGGGTGTAGCCGGAAGACGCGGCCCCTACGGGCCGGCGTTGGGCCGCACGGTTTTACTTCCCCGCCCGCTGTGCGTGTACACGTCCACGGCGTACCCGAACTTAACCCACGCGTACACAGCGGCGGCGTCAGGAACCGGAATGCGCAGACAGCCGTGGCTGGCAGCGTACGTCGGCACTTCGGCGTACCCATGGATGGCGTACCCACCGATGAAGTAGCTGGAGTCGACCATCCCGTGCGAGTTCGTACCGGTTTCCTTGCGGTAGACGTGGAAGCGCCCGATGACGGTCGGGGTGGAGGGCTTTCCGGAGGAGATCGTGATGATGCGCCGCACGCGCCCTCCACGTTCGATCTCGGCGAGCACCTGCTTTGACAAATCGGCCTCTACGTGGGCACCATCATGCGGGTAGCGCACATGGAAGACCCCTGCCCCACGCTGGATCAGCTGGAAGACGCGGGCGTTGACGCTTTCCACCCGCTGCTGACCTGAGACCTTTTGGAACGCCACCACCGCGCGGGCTGTGGCGTCGTCGTAATAGCCGGTCACGTTCACCTGGTAGTGAAGGCGTGCAAGCTCCTCTTGAAGCAACCGCACGATACGCCCACGCGAGCCCACGGAGAGCGTGGAGAGTTCGTAGCGCATGCTCACCGGCTTCGCCACGAGCTTCACCAGCTGCGGGGTAGGTGGGTGTTCGGCGCGAATGCTCAAGCGACCGGAGTGGGGGCTTGCGTAGCCGAAGTGGAATTGTCCAACCCCCCCAGCCGTAGGGCTCACGCTGAGACGCTTGGAGAGCACGCGACGTCCGTTGCGGTAGATGCTCAGCACCACCTTCTGCCCCGCCACGTAGGGACGCATCCCGCCTGAGATCACGATGCGCTCACCGACGGCGGCGAATGGCGGGACGCCATGAACGTCCTGCAAGGTGAGCTTCAACTTCCCTGTGAGGGGGGCCGTCGCTTGAGGCGACGGCTGCATTGTGGCTGGTGGTTCGACTTCGGCCGCGGCGGACCCCGGGTTGAGCGCCGCGCCACCCAGGACTGTGGCGGCGAGGACCGCGATGAGGGTGCTCTTTCCAGCCATCACGCCGGATCGTACGGGGTAGCTGCGACGGCTGCACCGGAGGAGGGCTCCGAGATGGCGCCCACCCTGCGCGCCAGAAGCCAGATCAGATAGATGGCAAGGAGCGAGCCAACCGTCAGTGGCAACGCCTGCCAACCCCACCCCTCGAGCGAAGCGAAGGCGATCGAGTTGTTGATCGAGTGGGTGGCGATGCAGGGGTAGAGCGACCCGGTTTGACGGTAGAGCCCACACAGTAGGAACCCGAGCGCGGCAAGCGGCACTAGATACACCACAGGCGCCGACCCAGCGTGGACCGCGCCGAAGAGGACGCCGGTGATCGCTGCCGCCGGCAACCATCCCCTCCATTTGGAGAGCGCCGCGAAGATGTAACCGCGGAACAGCATCTCCTCGCAGATCGGAGCCATCACAGTCGTGAGCAGCGCGCTCAGCGCCAGTAGCAGGGTGGTTTCGTCGGCGCCGAGCTGTTCGAGCAGTTTCTCTTTCGGGCTTTCACCCAGCGCCAGTGCCCACACGGCGCTGAAGACCAGGAACGTGGCGAACGTGAGCGCCACGAAGCCCGCCGCGCGACGCGCGGGTGTGGGGCGCAACCCGAACTGCCAGGAGCGTGCCACCCGTCCCCCGAGTCCGGCGAACAAGACGGCTGCGACCACGAACATGGCGTCCTGCACAAAGGTGTCGGCCAGCACCAGGCCGTGGGGGGTGTGCGAGGTGCTCACTTTCACACCCGCCACAACAGCGGGGATATCGACGATCAGCCCGCCGACCGCGGCGAGGACCAGCGCGGCGACCAGCGCAGCGAAGCCCGTCCATGCGGGCCAGTCGTTGGTCGCGGGTCCCCTGGTGCAGGAATTCACACCCCGAGACGGTACAGTCACAGACGGGGGCGCAAACGGATGTCACGACAAGCACGACAGCGCCGCAGGCGACAGAGACGCTCGGGACCCTCGCGCTTCGCGCTGCTCGGTCTCAGCGGGTTGGCGGGCGCGATTGTGATCGGCGGGCTGGTGGCGATCGGGTACGTGCTCTCGGTGGCCCAGTCGGCGCCCAGCCTCGACTCGCTGCAGCCCAAGCTCGCCGGCGCCTCCTCGCAGGTGTTCGCCGCCAACGGCAGCCGCCTGGGGTTCATCCAGTCAGACGTGCTGCGCTCGCCGATCACCACCGCCCAGATGCCGAAGGTCCTGCGCGAGGCGACAGTGGCGATCGAGGACCAGCGCTTCTACCAGAACAACGGGGTCGACCTCACGGGCGTTTTTCGCGCGGCGGTCAAGGATGTGATCCACGGTCAAGCACTGCAAGGGGCCTCCACGATCACGATGCAGCTGATGCGCAACATGTACCTCGGCAGCGACACCCACTCCTTCAAGCAGAAGATCGACGAGGCGAAGTTGGCGATCGAATACAACAAACACCACTCCAAGCCGACGATCCTCACGAACTACCTCAACAGCGTGGCCTACGGGACGGTCGGCGGGCAGACCGCGCTCGGGGTGCAGGCGGGAGCGCGGATCTTCTTCAACGAGAGCGCCTCCCGGCTCAACCTCGAGCAGGCAGCGTTGCTCGCGGGGCTCCCCCAGGCGCCCTCTGAATACAACCCGTTCCTCTACCCCTCCGCCGCGCGCAAACGGCGCAACCAGGTGCTGGGGAAGATGGCCGAACTGCACTACATCACACGTGCGCAAGCCACCGCGGCACAGCAAGCGCCGCTGGGTGTGAAGCACGGCGACTACTACACGCGCCGCCAGGAGAGCTTCTTCTTCGAATACGTGCGCAAACAGCTCGTGCGCCGCTACGGCTTGAACACCGTCGAGCAGGGTGGGCTGAAGGTGTACACGACGATCGACCTCAACATGCAGCGCAAGGCGCGCAACGCGATCGCCCAGGTGCTCAACGAGGAAGGCGACCCGGCGTCGGCAATCGTCACGATCGACCCGCACAACGGGTACATCAAGGCGATGGCGGAGTCAGAGAGCTACGACCAGTCGCAATACAACCTCGCCTCCCAGGGTCACCGCCAGCCCGGATCTACGTTCAAGGCGATCGACCTCGCCGACGCGCTCTCGCGCGGCGTGGACCCGAACAGCACGTATTACGTATCGCACACACTCGCTCCGGGCTGGCTCCCCGGATACCCCACCTATGAAGTGAAAACTTTCGAGAACACATCGTCGGGGAAGTCCATGAACCTCGTGCAGGCGACGCTCGCCTCCGACAACACGGTGTACGCGCAGCTCGCGGCCGATCTCGGCGAGGAAACGATCACGCAGATGGCATACAAGATGGGGGTACGCGAGCACCTGAAAAGCACCGCCGGGGAGGCCCTCGGCGGCTTGACGGTAGGGGTAAGCCCGCTGGAAATGGCCGACGTTTATGCCACGCTCGCCGACGGCGGCTATCGCAATACGCCGATCGCGATTACCAAGGTGGTATTCCCCGGCGGACATGTGGACACCAACTGGGGCAAGCCCCACCGCGTGAAGGTACTCTCAGACGGGGTGACCGCCGAGGAGACCAACATCCTGCACCAGAACGTGCTTGGGGGCACAGCGGTGCGCTCGGCCATCACCTGCCCCACCGCCGCCAAGACCGGCACCACCAGCGACCTCAAGGATGCGTGGCTTGACGGTTACACCCCCAACTACTCGACATCCGTATGGATGGGCTACCCAAAGAAGAACATCCCGATGACCGACGTCCACGGCGAGCCCCAGCAGGGTGGCTACCTGCCCGCGGAAATCTGGCACGCCTACATGGCGGCGGTCACCGAAGGGGAACAGTGCGCGGAATTCCCATCCCCCAAAGAACAGATCTCCTACGAGCCCTTCTTCGGCAAGTTCGCCAGCACCGGATCTTCTTCAAGCGAAGAAGAAGGCAACGAAAGCGAAAGCGAAAAGAAGCACAAACCGAAGAGCGACACGGCAAAACCCCCCGTCGTGGAACCACCTTCGGGTGGCAACGAAAAAGCGGAAAGCCACGAAGCGCCGTCGCCGCACGTGCGCGAACCGGTCGAACCCACGCACACGCCCGAACCAAAAGGCCCCGCGCCGACGGTGGGCGGGGCCGGTGGAGCCGAACCGCCCAAACACTGAAAGGCGGGCGCGGAGGGCTCGCGCCGCCGACGGCTGGTAGTTTGACGGTGCAAACCTCAAAGCAGGGTCCGCGCTGAGAGCGATCGGGCCCGGACGGGACGCCAAAGTGGCAAAGGAAGACAAGGTCGAATTCGAGGGCGAGGTCATCGAGGCGTTGCCCAACGCGATGTTCCGCGTAAAGCTCGACAACGACCACGTGGTGCTGGGGCACGTGGCGGGAAAGATGCGACGCTTTCGCATCCGCATCCTGCCGGGAGACCGTGTCCGCTGCGAGCTCTCCCCCTACGATCTCGACCGCGCGCGCATCGTTTACCGACACCGTTGAAGCACCCGCCCAATCCGTCCGCGAATCACCCAAAGGCATAGCTGAGCTCTCCCTGATCGACTCGATCGCGGCCGCGCTGAAGGAGCGGGGAGGGCGAGTGGTGCGCGGACTGGGGGACGACGCCTCGGTCGTGAAAGCGCTGAAGCTGTGCGTCACCTCGGTGGATAGCGTGGTGGAGGGAGTGCACTTCCGCCTCGACGACCCCGACACCAGCTTCAGGGACGTTGGCTGGAAGGCGCTCGCGGGAGCGCTGTCTGACATCGCCGCAATGGGCGCCCAGACAGGCGAGGCGTATGTGGCGCTGGGGATCCCCTCCCATGTGACCGAGCAGCAGGCGCTTGACGTGATGCTCGGCGCGGAGGAACTTGCGGAGATCACGGGCACAACCATTGCGGGAGGGGATGTCGTGAGCGCGCCCGCGCTGTTCGCCAGCGTGACAATCGTGGGGTGGGCCGAGCGCGACCAGAAGCTCGCCGGCCGCGACGCCGCGCGTCCAGGAGACCTGGTGGGGGTCACGGGAACCCTCGGCACGCGCCCCCACCGCCCGATGCCGAAGCTACGCGAGGGTAGGGCGATCACGCCGGCGGGGGTGCACGCGATGATCGACCTCTCCGACGGTATCGCCACCGACGCGCTTCACATCGCCCGCGCGAGCGGGGTGATCATGAAGATCGACCTGGAGAAACTGCCGGTGGACGAGCGCACCCAGCAGACCGCCGAGGCGATGGGCGTTCCTGTGTGGGAGGCGGCGGCGACTGCGGGCGAAGACTACGAGCTGTGCGTGTGTGTCCCGCGACGAAGGATCGAGCGTGTGACCGAAGCTTGCAAGCGGGCCGGGACCACTATCACTTGGGTGGGCCGAGTGGTGGAGGGCGAGACGGGAGTGATATTGCGCTACGAGGGCCGCAAGCAGACGCTCAGCGGGTACGAGCACCGCTGGTAGGGAGCCCCTATGGGCTTGCGGTGAGGTTCGCTCAGCGTCGCAGCGCCGACTCGGTGCCGCCAAGCGATCCGGGTCCGGCGTAGGTCAGCGGGCCGCGCGTGGAGATGTCCACGAAGTCGCGCGGACCGGCGACGGGACTCGCGGGCGAAGGAGCGAGAGAGCGCATGAGGACCGCGAGCAGACAACCAAGCCCAACGCTCCACAACAGCGCGGCAAAGAACCCTACCTGCCCGCCCGCGAGCGCGAGAACAGAGCTCTCGGCCAATCGCAACGGTGCGAGCCCCAACTCGCGGGCGTACATGAGCAGCAGCAGTCCCAGCGGGATGACGCTCACGGCGATCGCTCCTAGCGCAAGTGGGCGGGAACGGGGGTCGGCGGCGAGCAGCCACAGGTGGAGGGCGGGCACCAATAGTAGGCACGCAAACGGGTTGAAGATCCAAGCGACGATGGCCACCATGAGCGCTACCAACAGAGCCACCAGGCCAGCGCTTTCCGCGTCAGGTCGCAGCGGCAGAGCCATACGCCGCACGAGCGCCGGCCACGCGAGCAATCCGAGCACGAGCACCAGCGTTGTGGCCGCCAGAGCGCCTGCGACAGACCCATCGGAGGACAGGGCGGCGGCCGACAGCTGGCCGACGGGCGCCGCGACGATCCCCAGCGCTCCGAGCAGGATCGCGAAGAGCGCGGCCCCGAAGAACGGCAGCGCACCGGCGAGCGTCCACGCGAACCAGCGCCCGAGTGGCTCTTTGCGTCGGCGCAGGCGCGCGAGCGCGTCCACGCACACGATCAGGGGAGGGAGGAGCAGGGCGAGCGCGAGCAGTCTGGTCGCCCATCCTGGAAACGTCTTGTGGCCAAGCAGCAATCGCGCGGAGGGTGATCGCGCGATGTCCGAGCCTTCGTCGAGCGCGTAGGTCGCGGTGAGTGCTGCACGGCTGAAGTTCAATAGGCGACTCTCGCTCACGGGCGCACCCGCGGACGGTCCTCGCTCGCCGCTCACCTGGAGCAGCACGGCGGGCGTACGGGCATCATTGAACGGCGCCTCTTCACCGGTTGAGAGCGGGAAGACGAGGTGCGCGAGCTGAGCGGAGAGGCTCGGCGTGCCAGGCGCGACCCCGACCTCCTGGCCGATCGCGCTCTCGAGTGTGCCCTGAAGGCTCTGGGGTGCGACGCTTTGGCCTGAGGAGAACGGAAGCACGAATGGCTTGTGGGCGTTTGCGCCGGCGATGTCCCCGAGCACGATCGCCGCGTCCAACGGTCTACCGCTCCCGGCGAAATCGGCAGCGCCGCCATCGCCGCCGCTGCCACCACTTGTGGAGACGAGCAGAATCGTGCGGCGGGTCTCGCTTTGGGAGAAGACACGGGCAAGCTCTAGCAGTGCGACTGTGCCTGACAGCTCGGCCGCCGAGCCTCGCGCGACGGCGTCGCGGCGGGCGACGATCGCGATCGGGCTCAGCCCGGTGGAGCCGGGACGCTCGGCGGTGACCGTGGTGAGCGTGCGGGCGCCGTCGACCGTCTGCGCCTTGAGGCGGTGTGTGGAGACCTGAAAGCCGGAGCCTGATCCCGTGGAGGAGCCGCCCAGCCCATGCAGCACGCCGGCGATGTAGGCGGCGAGCTGAGTGTCGCCGACACCCCCCGTCCGCCGATCGGGAAAGCGCCTGGCGAGCGTCTGCAATTCGGAAAACGCGCGCTGGCCATCGAAGGCGTCGGGGGCCAGCGTGGAGCGCAGCGAAGCGGGGCGTCCGGCGAGCGAAAAACCCACCACGACGAGGATGAGAAGCAGCGGTACGAACGCCACGCGGTATATGCGTCCGTCGAACATCCACCCAGACCATAAACCCCTGACCGGGCCTTCCGTGCCAACCCTAGGTATCGTGCGGTCCGCCCGTGCTCCAGCCCGTCGCCACAGGACACAAGTCGCTCGCCGATTACACCCACATCTGTGGGCGTGAGCTGATCGAGGAGATCCGCGAGCTTGCCGAGCCGTTGAAGGGAAGGCGCGTCGTGCACGTGTCAGCGACAGCGTTCGGAGGGGGCGTGTCGGAGATCCTCTACACGTTGGTTCCGCTCATGCGCGACGTCGGACTCGATTGTGAGTGGCATGTCATCTATGGGCGCGAGGAGTTCTTCAACGCCACCAAGCTGATGCACAATGCCCTGCAGGGCCATCCTCAGGACCTCGACGAAGAGCAGTGGAAGACGTGGGAGCAGTACAACGAGATGAACGCACGCGAGCTCGCCGACGGATGGGATGTGTGCCTCGTCCACGATCCCCAGCCGGCGGGGCTCTATCGGCTGGTGCCCGAGAAGGCGGCTGGATGGGTGTGGCGCTGCCACATCGACCTCTCCACCCCAAACCCCGCAACGATTGAGCGGCTGTTGCCATACATCGCCGACTATCCCCAGGCGCTCTTCCATATGGCCGAGTACGTGCCTACCGGAATGAAGGGGAAGATCAACGTCGTACCGCCGGCGATCGACCCGCTCATGCCGAAGAACATGGCGCTGTCCCCCGAAGACGCGTCGTACGTTTGCGAGCAATTCGGCATCGACGTGGACAGACCGCTGATCTGTCAGGTGTCACGCTTTGACCCGTGGAAGGATCCGCTCGGCGTGATCGACGCCTACCGCATCGTCAAGGAGACGGTGCCCAACGTGCAGCTCGCGCTCGTGGGGTCGATGGCAAGCGACGACCCGGAGGGGTGGGACTTCTTCAACGCGACTATCGCCCACGCCGACGGGGATCCCGATGTGCACATCCTCAACAACTTCAACAACGTCGGAGCGATCGAGGTGAACGCGTTCCAGTCGCACGCCGACGTGGTGGTGCAGAAGTCGACGCGCGAGGGGTTCGGGCTCACAGTGTCAGAGGCGATCTGGAAGGCGCGCCCGTTCATCGGAGGCAACGTGGGCGGGATTCCGCTGCAGGTCGAGGACGGGGTGACCGGGTTTTTGGTGGAGACGGTGGAGCAGTGCGCACAGCGCTCGCTGGAGCTGCTCGAGGACCCCGCGCTGGGCAAGACGCTGGGGAGACGGGGCAAGGAGCACGTGCGCGGCCATTTCCTCACCCCACGCTACCTGCGCGACTACCTGCGCATATTCGGGGAGCTGGCGAAGTCGTGAGCCAGACTCCGGCACAGCGTTCTCCGCTCGTGCTGGTGAGCAACCGAGGGCCGGTGACGTTCGGCCCAGATGGCGATGTGCAGCGCGGCTCGGGGGGACTCGTGACGGCGCTCACCGGTCTTGCCTCTCATCGCGACGCGGTGTGGATCGCCTCGGCGATGAGCGAGCACGATGCCGAGGTGTCGCGCAGGCACGGCGGACGAGCTTTCCCTGTCCGGTCTCCCGCCGGCGGCGAGTACCTGGTGCGCCTGGTGGCGTCTGATCCTGAGGCGTACGACCGCTTCTACAACGTGTTCGCCAACCCGATGCTGTGGTTCATCCAGCACTACCTGTGGGATCTGTCCAACGCCCCCGACATCCGCCACCACGAGATCGAGGCGTTCGAGTTCGGCTACAACGCCGTCAACGAGGATCTGGCGCGAGCTGTGGTGGAGGAGATCGCAGATTCGCCCGAGCCGGTGGTGATGGTGCACGACTACCACCTCTACACGCTGCCTGACCTCGTCAGAAGGGCGCGGCCGGACGTGTTCTTGCACCACTTCGTCCACATCCCGTGGACACAGTCGGATTCCTGGCGGGTGCTCCCTTCGCGCATCCGTCAGGAGATTTTCGCGGGGCTGTTGGCAAACGACATCATCGGCTTTCACACGCGCTCCTACAGGCGCAACTTCCTGCAGTGCTGTCGCGACCTGATGGACCTGGACGTGGACTTCGAGCGGGGTTTGGTGCTCTGGCAGGACCGCGAGGTGTGGGTGCGCGCATATCCGCTTCCCATCGACCACAAGGCGGCGCGGCAGGTGGCGAGCGGGGAGCGTGTGGCGGAGTTCGAGCGGGAGCTGTTGCGACGCCGCCGCGACTTCCTGATCCTGAGAGTGGATCGAGCGGACCTCTCAAAGAACGTGCTGCGGGGCTTCTCGGCGTTCGATCTCTTCCTCGAGCAACACCCCGAGTTCCGTGAGCGGGTGACGTTCGTGGCGCAGTTGATGCCCTCACGTACCGACGTGCCCGAGTACGCGGAGTACCTGGAACGCATCGAGGCGCTGGTGGCAGTCGTGAACCACCGCCACGGCACCCCCGACTGGATGCCGATCCAGCTCAAGCTGCGCGACGACCTCGAGGAGGCGATGGCGGCGTACAAGCACTACGACGTGCTGCTCGTGAACGCGATGTTCGACGGCATGAACCTGGTGGCGAAGGAGGGCCCGATCGTGAACGAGCGCGCGGGGGTGTCGATCCTCTCGGAGAACACCGGCGCGCACGAGGAGCTCGGAGAGTTTGCGCTGTCGGTGAACCCGTTTGACATCCAGGAGCTTGCGGACTCGATCCACGCAGCGCTCGATATGCCGGCCGGCGAGCGCGCGCGTCGCGCGCGGGGGCTGGTGGAGATCGTGACCTCCCGCGACCCCGGCGACTGGATCGACGAGCAGTTGGCCGACATCAAGGCGAAGGGCTCGCCCGCATAACCAGGCGTCCGCCTCGGGAAAGCTCGGCACTGTTATCATCCGCCGCCGCGCCCTGAGCGCGCCTTTATGACCCTGCCTGCCCCCACATACGACCTCGTGCTGCTGCTCGACACCCAAGCGGAGGAGCCGGCACGCACGAAGATCGTCGCCGACACGCGCGCGGCGATCGAGGCGAAGGGGGATCTCACGCGCCACGACGAGTGGGGTGAGCGGGCGCTGGCGTATCCGATAGATCACAAGGCGACCGCGGAGTACCACCTGCTGCAGTTCCACGCCTCCGAGGTCGAGTTGATCGCCGAGCTAAACCGCACGCTTCACATCACCGACGATGTGATCCGCTTCCGCATCAACAAGCTGAAGCCAGGCACTCCCGAGGCTCCGGAGATGCGCCCGGAGCGCGTCAGCGCGGTGACGGCTCGCGAGGAGGTCCCAGCGCACGCTCGCGAGGAGCCGACCGAGAGCGCGCCGGCCGAGGAGCAGGCGGTCGCGTAATACACTCGGAGGCGTGCCGTCGCCGAGTGGAATGACCGTCGGGGAGCTTCTGTGAGTGAGCATCCGGTAGGCGACGGACCGGGAATACGCAGGACTGACGTGCTGCGTGCCTCTCCCCCGTTGTTCGAGTCACGTCTGCTCGATGCCTTCTCGCGTGTGCATCCGTTGGTGCCGGTCCTGATCTTCTTGCCGGCTATCGTCGGCCTGGCCGCTTGGGAGCTGTCTTTTCGCGGCCTGCCCGCCACGCTGGGCCTGATGGTGGTGGGCTACGCGCTGTGGACGTTGTTCGAGTATTGGCTGCACCGGTTGGTGTTCCATTTCGAGCCCGACCACGGTGTGGGGGCGCGGCTGCACTGGATCATCCACGGCATCCACCATGAGCACCCCAACGATCCGTTGCGTCTCGTGATGCCTCCGGCGGTGAGCATCCCCTTGGGGGCTTTCGTGTTCGGGGCGATCTACCTGGCGTTTGGCAAAACCTACGCCCCTGGAGTGGGGGCAGGCTTCTTCTGCGGGTACCTTGCCTACGACATGCTCCACTACTACGTGCACCACTTCCGCCCGCGCTCGCGTGTGGGCAGAATGCTGCGCGAGCGCCATATGCGCCACCACTTCCAGGACGACACGCGCGGGTTCGGAATCAGCGCTCCCTACTGGGACGAGGTGTTCGGCACCTCCTCGCGCGGCAAGTCGCGCTAGCGTTCCCCACGAGACTCCGAACACGAAGCCAGACGAGAGGAAGTCAGACGTGGCCGCCAGCAACATCAACCGGGTCGTTATGACCGGAAACCTGACCGCCGATCCGGAGCTGCGCTCGCTGCCCAGCGGCTCTTCGGTGTGCAAGCTGCGCATCGCCTGTAACACCCGTCGTAAGAACGGGAGCACCGGCGAGTGGGAGGACAAGCCCAACTATTTCAACGTCACGGTGTGGGGTAACCAGGGCGAGAATGCCGCCCGTTATCTCGCCAAGGGACGGCCCGTGGCGATCGATGGAAGGCTTGAGTGGCACGAGTGGGACGCCCAGGACGGCACAAAACGCAGCGCAGTCGATATCATTGCCGACTCGGTGCAGTTCCTCGGGTCTCGCGAAGACAACTCCGGCGGCGGAGGGTTCGCGGGAGGGGGAGCCTCACAGGGCAGCGACATCCCGGTCGACAACGGTGACTTTCAGCCCGCACCGGTCTCCAGCTCAGCTGGGGACGATGACATTCCGTTCTAATCGAAAGCAAGGGTTTCCAAGGTGGCAAAGCGCGGTCGCGGCAAGCCTGTCCGGCGACGAGACAAGAAGGGTGGGTCCGGTAGCGGAAGGCGCAAGCCTTGCCAGCACTGCCGTGACAAGGTAGATCAGGTCGACTACAAGGATGTGACGACCCTTCGTAAGTTCATCTCCGAGAAGGGGAAGATCCGCTCGCGCAGGATCACCGGCGCATGCCGCCGCCACCAGGGTCAGATCGCGCGTGCCGTCAAGCGGGCGCGCGAGCTGGCGTTGCTCCCTTACGTCAACGAGGGTGGCCGCGACGACCATCCCCGGCGCGAGCGCGGCGACCGCGACCGCGACCGGTAGGCGCCACCCGAAGCGTCTCCCCGACTCGACCCACTTCTACGCCAGGACCAGAACATGCCCGAAGCGATACTTCTCAAGGATGTCGACACACTCGGCGAGCAGGGCACCGTGGTGGATGTCTCCAAGGGATACCTGCGCAACTTCCTGATCCCCCGCAAGCTCGCCCAGCCGGCGACCAAAGGCGCGATAGAAGTGGTGCGCCAGCGCCAGGAAGCGGCCGAGCGGGCCGAGCGCGAATACATGGAGAAAGCCAAGGAGAACGTGGCGCTGCTGAACAAGACGGTGATCACGATCACCGAGCAGGCGGGAGCGGACGATCGGCTGTTCGGGTCGGTCACCGCCCAAGACATCGCCGCGGCGATCCGGGAGGCCCGTGGGTTGCGGATCGAGAAGCACAACGTGCATCTGCCTGAGCCGATCAAGAACGTCGGCACCTACATGGTCGTGGTGGAGGTCGTCGATGGAGAGACAGCCACCGTCAAGACCATGGTCGTCGCGCAGAAGTAACGTCGCGCCACGACCTCGAAGGCAGGGCAGTCTGGTCGGCCTGCGAACATGTGTTCGTGGTCCGGGCCGTCAATGATTTCCCTCCCAATTGCGGGTTCCGAGCGCGAGCTTCGGGGCCGCTCGACGTAGACTCGCCAGAGCGATGAGCGCGGTCTCTCAAGCCAACGGTTCAGGCGTCCCGACGGGCGTGATCGCGCCGCCGCACAACCTCGACGCCGAGCAGTCGGTGCTGGGCGCGATCCTGCTCTCAGACCGCTCGCTGTACGCGCTCGTGATCGAAGAGGGGTTGCGCTCCGAGGACTTCTATCGAGACCGTCACGGCTTGATCTACGAGGCGATGCTGGCGCTCTACAACGGGTCCGAGCCGGTTGACGTGCTCACCGTGACCGACCGTTTGCGCCAGACCGGCAAGCTCGACGAGGTTGGGGGGCCGGCGGCCGTCGATGAGTTGACCGGAGTGGTGCCGGCCGCGGGTCATGCACGTCGCTATGCGCAGATCGTGCGCGAGAACGCGCTCTTGCGGCGTCTACTGGCAGCCTCCTATGACATCCAGTCGAGCGTGCTGGAGCGCACCGACGCACCACGCGAGCTCGTAGAGCAGGCCGAGAAGACGATGCTCGAGGTGGCGCGCGACGATCGCCAGCAGGACTTCCGCTCGATCGAGGAGGTGCTGCACGAGGAGCTCGACAAGCTGCACCGTCTCTCCATCGAAGGCACCTCGCTGACGGGCTCCCCGTCGGGCTTCAAGGACCTCGATGAGATCACCGGTGGCTTCCAGCCCGGCAACCTCATCATCATCGCCGCCCGTCCCGCAATGGGCAAGAGCGCGCTCGTGTGCAATATCGCCGAGAACGCGGCGGTGGAACATGGGAGGCCCGTGGCGTTGTTCTCGTTGGAGATGGCGGAGGCTGAGCTCGCCCAGCGCTTCGTCGCCTCTCAGGCGCGCATCAAGGGCGAGGAGCTGCGCAAGGGGCGCGTGAAGGAAGAACGGTGGCCGAAGATCCTGAAGGCCTCTCAGCGCCTCGCGGCGGCGCCGCTGTGGGTGGATGACTCAAGCGATGTGGGGATGCTCGAGATCAGGGCGAAGGCGCGCCGCCTGCACAGCCAGTGCGAGAACGGGCTGGGCCTGATCATCATCGACTACCTCCAGCTGATGCGAACCGACAGCCGCTACGACTCGCGCGTGACTGCCGTGGGCGAGCTCAGCCGTGGCTTGAAGATCCTGGCGCGCGAGCTCGGTGTGCCGGTGATCGCCCTCTCTCAGCTGAGTCGCGCAGTCGAGACGCGCCCAGACAAGCGCCCCCAGCTCTCCGATCTGCGTGAGTCGGGAAACCTCGAGCAGGACTCGGATCTCGTGATGTTCATCTACCGCGACGAGTACTACAACGAGGACTCCGAGCGGCCGGGCGAGGCGGACCTGATCATCGCCAAGCATCGAAACGGGGCGGTCGGCAAGGTGACGCTCACCTTCCAGAAGGAGTACCCGAAGTTCATGAACTACGCGGGTGAGAGCCGGTACGCGGCATGAGCGCGGACATCCTCACACTGCCTGGATCGCGTGACCCGGGCGCCTGCCCGCTGGGGCTGTGCGACGGCAGCGGGTTCGTGGTGGACGAGGCGACCAACACCGCGTCAGATTGCCGCTGTCGCGCGAGTCGCATCGCCCGCAGACGGGCAGCGACGCTCGAGGGACGCATACCCAAGCGCTACCGCGGCGCCTCATTCGACCGTCCGCCCGTGCTCGACTTGCCCGAAGCCGTCGTGTCTGAGGTGCGCAGCTACGTGCGCAACCTGAGCGCACGTTTGGAGGAAGGTCGCGGTATGTGGCTGGTGGGGGACGTAGGCACGGGCAAGACGACGCTCGCGATGATCGTCTCGGCCGCCGCCCTGGATGCGGGGCACACCGTCGCGATCTACTCGCTGCCGCGCCTGCTCAACCTGATCCGCGACGAGATCGGCACAGAAAACAGCCTGCTCGACCTGCTGGACCGCCTCTCCGGGGTTGACCTGCTGCACATCGACGACCTTGGAGCGCAGCACACCACGCCGTGGAGGTTGGAGCAGCTCTACTCGATCGTGGATGCCCGCTACCAGGCGGGGAGGCCGATCATCGCGACCACGAACCTGATGCCGAGCGCACTTGCCGAGCAGATGGGTAGGCAGATCCACACAACCGTCACGGAGGACGGCGAGGGCCAGACGAGCGCCGAGCGCAGGGTCGTATCCAATGACGCAAGCGAGGTTGTGGGCGCGCGCATCGTGTCGCGTCTGGTTGAGATGTGCGGTGATCCGCTCCCCCTGTTCGGCGAGGACAAGCGACAGCTCTACCGGGCGGATCCGCAGATCACGGGATCTACAGGCGTCGGCTCTGCCCACGGGGCCTGACGGGCTCCCACAAGACCAAGCAAGCCGCCAACCTCATGAGCGCACCGACACCGGCCACCCTAAACTTCATGGCGAAATGCCCGGAATAGTCATAGTGGGCGCCCAGTGGGGCGATGAGGGGAAGGGGAAGATCACAGATCTGCTCGCCGAAAATGGTGACGCGGTCGTACGCTTCCAAGGCGGCAACAACGCCGGCCACACGATCGTTAGGGGCAAGGAGGAGTGGAAGCTCCACCTGATCCCTTCCGGCATCCTCTACCCCGGTAAGCGCTGCGTGATCGGCAACGGGGTGGTGATCGACCCGAAGGTCTTGATCGAGGAGCTGGACGCGCTGCGCGCACGGCGCGTGGACGTGAGCGGGTTGAGGATCTCGGCCAACGCGCACCTGATCATGCCCTACCACCTGCTGTTGGATTCCGCTGGCGAGGCGAAACTCGGGAGCCAGCAGATCGGCACCACGCGGCGCGGTATCGGGCCGTGCTACGCCGACAAGGCGGCGCGGTTGGGCATCCGTGTGCAGGACCTGCTCGACGAGAAGATCCTCAAGAAGAAGATCGTCGCGGCGATGGAGCCCAAGCGCCTGTCGTTGCGGCCGTTCGAGAAGGACCCCACGCTCGACCTGCACACGATGACCGAGGAGTATTTGGTGTACGGGCATCGCTTGGAGCAGCACATCGCGGACACGTCACGTTTGATGTGGGAGCTGCTCGACGAAGGGAAGAAGGTGATCTTCGAGGGGGCGCAGGGGGCGATGCTCGACATCGACCACGGCACGTATCCGTTCGTGACCTCCTCCAACCCGCTTTCCGGGGCGGCGTGCGTGGGAACCGGCGTCGGGCCGAAGGACATCGATGAGGTGTGGGGCATCTCCAAGGCGTACACCACACGTGTGGGAGCAGGTCCGTTCCCAAGCGAGCTGCACGAAGAGATGGGGGAGACGATCCGCAAACGGGGAGGCGAGTTCGGGACCACCACCGGCCGGCCGCGCCGGACCGGCTGGCTCGATCTTGTAGCGCTCCGCTACGCGGCGCGTTTGAACACGCTCACCGCGCTCGTGCTCACCAAGCTCGACGTGCTCTCGGGCCTCGACCGCATCCGGGTGTGCACGAGCTACCGGGGCGCGGAGGGGGCGGAGTTCGACGACTTCCCCTACCACCAGACCGTGCTGCACCACACCACCGCTGAGCTCACCGAGCTACGCGGCTGGAATGAGGACCTCGGCGAGTGCCGCACGCTCTCAGACCTGCCAGAGGGGGCACGCGAGTACCTGCAGTTCATCGAAGAGCACACGGGCACCCCCATCACGCTGATCGGTGTAGGGCCCGGGCGCGATCAGGTCATCTGGACCGATGCGGGGAAGCAGTCGCTCCTCGGGGGTAACGACACGGATCTGGCGACCGAGGCGAGCGCCGCCTAGCCAAGGTGTTGGCACGCCGCCGTGGGGGTGGCAGGGGGAGACTGAGCGTGCAGGTCGAGACCCTCCAGCTGGTCATCTTCGACTGCGACGGTGTGCTGGTAGACAGCGAGGTGATCTCCAACGAGGTACTCGCTCGAATGCTCACAGACGAGGGCTTGCCGACCACGCTGGCCGAAGCCCGCCGCGACTACCAGGGACTGCTCCTCAGCGATGTTCTGGACCGCGCGCAGGCGAAGCTCGGCCGCTCCCTCCGCGAGGATTGGCTTGTCCAATATGAGCGTGAGCGGGCGGATGAGTTCCATCGCAAGCTGCGCCCGATACCGGGGGCAGCGGAGATCGTCGAGCGTGTCAGGCAAGCGGGGATCGACGTATGCGTCGCATCGCAAGGCAAGCTGGAGAAGACGAGGTTGTCACTGGAGCTGACCGGCCTCCGCTATCTCTTTCCCGACGACACACTGTTCTCCGCCTACTCCGTTGCGCGCGGCAAGCCCCATCCTGACCTGTTCCTGCACGCTGCCACGACAATGGGCGCCAAGCCCACCGGTTGCCTTGTGATCGAGGACACCCCCTCCGGCGTCACAGCCGGCGTAGCTGCGGGAATGCGTGTGCTGGGCTACGCGGCCGACAGCGACGAGCGAGCTCTGAGAGAAGCAGGCGCGGAGCCCTTCCACTCACTTGCCGAGCTACCCCGGTTGTTGAACCTGCCTTAGGACGGAAAATGAGCCCAGCCGACGCGGATCAATCCTCGGCAGGGGGATGCTCGCCATCGTGATAGTCGACGGTGTCGGTGAGGCAGAACATCGCCCGCAGCCCGCCGCCGTCTGGCAGTCGCTCGAATGCGCCGAGCTTCCCTGAATCGGGATACATGACGATGTCGGGCTCCCCACTCGGGCTGAACGCAAGGAACCGCACGGTGGCGGAGGTGCGGTTGACCAGCTGATGCCCACCGTGCTCACCACGCGGAAACGCCACGACCTCACCCTCCCCGAGGTCACGCCAACCGTCAGGAGTGCGCAGCGAGGGCTGACCCTCGAGCACCACCACGAGCTCCTCCTCGGCGAGGTGGTGGTGGTAGGGGTACGCAGCTTCGCCTGGAGGCACCTCCCACAAGCTGAGCCCCAACCGCTCACTGCCGGCTTGGCGGCTGAGACGTGCGCGCTGGCAGCGGAAACCCGGGTGCTCACGCGGCTCGTCGAAGACGGGGTCGTTGAGATTTGGCATGCTAGGCAGCCTATGCGCCGCACAGGCGGACACGGTCGCAACGAGCAACCGGATTGGAGAGTCCGGCGCTACTGATATTCGTCTGGGCTTGACTGACTTCACCATCCGGGTAGCCATCGAGCAAGACATCCGCGCCGTGCTCCGGCTCTGGGAGTCGGCGGGTAGCGCACCAACCGTCACCGACAACCGTGACGGTCTACTGCGTTTGCTCGCTACCGACAGTGACGCTCTGCTTCTCGCCGAGTCAGAGGGAGTCGTGATCGGCTCGCTGATCGCCGCGTGGGACGGCTGGCGGGGCAGCTTCTACCGTCTCGCGGTGCACCCCGAGCGACGGCGACAGGGGATCGCCACCGCACTGCTACGCGAGGGCGAGCAAAAGCTTCGAGCGCGCGGCGCCACCCGGCTCACGGCGATCGTCGCCGACGACGATCTGGGCGCGCTAGGACTATGGACGGCCGTCGATTACACCAGGCAACAGAACCGCGCCCGGTTCGTGAGCAACAAATAGCCTGGCGGGAATCGAACCCGCGGTCTGCGGTTTGAGAGCTTGTCAGGGCCAAGTGACCGACGCTCCCTGTAGCATGATTTGTAGTACACTTCTTTCTGTATGGCGCGTGCACTGCATGTCAGGCTAGACACCGATTCTGAGGCGGCACTCGGTACGTTGCGCGCCGAGGGTATGAATAATTCCCAGGCTGTGCGCTTGGCGCTGGTCGAGGCACGCACTCGTCGTCGTCAGCGAGCGGCACTTCGCGAGGAGGCTTCTCGGTTGGCCAGTGATGCCGCCGACCGTCGGGAGCTCGCGGAGCTCGCCGCTGACCTAGACGTGCTTGCGCCGGCATGGCCTGAGGAGTAATGGTCCGTGGCGAAGTAGTCCGCGTCGCTGCTCCCAGACGCGCCCGCGGACACGAGCAACAAGGCTCGCGCCCGGCGGTGATCGTCCAGAGCGACGACCTACTCGCGCTCAGCACGGTACTCATAGCCCCCACCTCACGCTCTGCCGCTCCCGCGACGTTTCGTCCTGTCATCGATCTCTCCGGAACAACCACACGTGTGCTTACTGACCAAGTTCGCGCACTGGACGCCCAGTCGATCACGGGCAATCTTGGTCGTCTCAGCAGCGACGAGCTTCAGGCCCTTGACGATGCGCTAGCCGTTGTTTTTGGGCTGCGCGTCTGAGCAGTCCGCGTCTCGCGTGTGCCGAGACGACCAGCCGGGTCTTGTGCTTCCGCGCTCCCCACCCGAGCGGGTTTGAGGAAGACGACTTGCCTCCCTGAGAAGTGCGCCCGGCGGGAATCGAACCCGCGGCCTGCGGTTTGAAAGACCGCTGGCACGTCCCCGATTGGCCTATTTCAGCCCGATCAGGTGCGCTGAACATGGCTCTCTTGCTTGTAGTTTGGCTAGTTTGGTACCCAAAGCGGTACCCACGGCGTGATGGTACCCATTCGGTACCCACGGGGTGATACCGTGAACCACAGGCCGTAAGAAGGAGCCCCGGACGATCTGAACCGCCCGGGCCGAGCACCGGAGGAACAGCCGATGACAGCACCAACCCCCAGCGCCACCATCGTCGTCCGCGAACATCGCGGCCATCCGTTCTACGAGGCTAAGTTCCGTCACGAAGGTCGGCAGGTCAAGCGCCGCATCGGCTCTGCGTGGCTGGAGCGCGATCCCGAGACGAGCGGCTGGCGCCGCCGTCGGGGGCGCGTTCCCGATGACGCCTTCGACGAGCGCCGCGCCCATGTCGAGTCTGCCCGCATCGTGGAGGAGTATGTCGCGAGGGCAGCAGACGTGGAGCGGACCGCACAGGAACGGCGCTCGCGTGGCGCAACGTTTCGTGAGGTCGCCGAGTCCTACCTCGCGTGGCTCGAGCATGTGCGCGGCGCGAAACCAGCGACATTGCGCGATCACCGGTACGTGCTCGTTGAGCCCAACACCGCTTACAAGAAACGCGAGGGCGAAGCGGCTGGGCACGTGATGGTCGCGCTCGGCGATCGACCGGCATCGAAGATCACCACGCGAGATATCAACGACTTGCTGACCATCATCAGCGACACCGACGTGTCGCCAAGGACCGTGAACAAGTACCGAGGCGTGATCTCAGCGGTCTTCAACCACGGGTGCAAAGAGTCTACGTTCGCGCTGCCTGCGAACCCAGCGAAGGACGCAGACAAGCGGCTCGAGCCGCATCCTGGCGTACTCGTGTTCTACAAGCCCGAGGAAGTCGAGGCGCTTGCCCGCGCTCTCGCCAACGGCCTCCATCGTGATCCGAGGCGACCGGCCGTCACCGCCAAAGAGGTCAAGGTGCGGCGTTGTGAGGATCAGCAGGATGCCGAGATCGTCAGGGTTGCCTCCTACTCGGGACTAAGGCAAGGCGAGCTACTGGCCCTTCGCTGGCGGGACGTTGACTTCAGCGGCTCAGCGCTGACCGTCTCCCGCGCGATGAGCGCCCGCATCGAGTCGACAACGAAGTCCGGCCGTGTACGCCGCCCGCCACTTGCCGACCAAGCCGCAGCCGCACTTGATCGCCTGAGCCGACGCGAGCACTTCACAGGGCCCGACGATCTCGTCTTCTGCAACGTGTTCGGTCGGGCGCTCGATGACTCAGCACTACGCAAGCGCTACCGTCGCGCACAAGCGGCGATAGGCGTACAACCACTGCGGTTTCATGATCTCCGCCATACCTTTGGGTCGCTACTGGCTGCGAGTGGCGTCGACTTGGTGACGATCAAGTCGGCGATGGGCCACAGTGCGCTCAGCACCACGAGCCGCTACTTGCACGCGCGACCGGCGACCGACCAGGCGCACTTGTTCACCGCGGCGTTTGCGGTCGACCCGTCGGCCATCCCATCGGCGTCTTCGCCGCATCGTCCGACAAGGGACCTCTCGCTCGCCTGAGTCAGTCCGTCGGTCGTCGCAACGAGAGGATCGGGCCACACCGCCACGATGAGAACCACCCGACGATCTGCGCGACACGTGGATTACCAGGCGGGTTGGAGCGACAAAAACGTGTTCTGCCGTAGATAGGGGAAACTCTGCCGCGAATGCCCCTAACTCTGCCGCTAATACTTTGAGGCGATATCGAGAATCCCGCATGGATAGAGGGGAAACCCTATTCGCGGCAGAGTTAGGGCCGCAGAACGCTACTCTGCCGCGAATAGGGGCATCGCAGAGAGGCTCTCTGAGCGGAAAACCCAGTAACGGCGGGGCATAAGGGGGTATTCGCGGCAGAGTAGGGTACGGTGACGATATATAGGTGGGGATCTAGAGGTTCCCTGCCTCGGTCTGTCAGACCGGCTGGTTGCCCTCTTGGCATCCCGGCTTGCCGGTCCTCCCTGTGGTCCCCCTAACGGTGCGTGTGCGGACGTGGCTACACCCTCCCGTCGGCCTCGCTGCGTCCTGCTCCCTGGCGTTGCTGTGGTTGGTGCTGCTTGCCCGCTTCACTCCACGCTGGTTAGGCAGTACAAGGCCTTCCAGGCATTTACTCCCCTACTCCCACCTGCAACTTGCCTTACCCCTCTCAGGGACCTGATGGGGGGGTACCCCTGGTTTGGCCCACACCCGGCTGGTACGTTGCGGTCCTCTTTTCTCGGTCTCGACCTTCGTCCTGGCCCACCCCGCGTGACGGGGCTCGGCATCACCCGGCAGTCATAGCCTCACATCGCTCCCACAGACCTCTTCGGGACCGACAAACCCCGTCCCCCAACGGAGGTCTCGTGCAGCCCGCTCGCATCCCCAGGGGCCGCCCACCAAGCCTCGTGTCCCCATCGCCCGCAAGTGCTCTCTCTGCCCTTGGACGCTCCACACCGTTCCCCAACGCATGTCCTTGGCAGAGAGCGTCAATGCCAAACTCCGAACCCCTCTGCGGTCATCGATCGCGCTGTGAGGAGATCAGTTCGAGCTTGATCTGCAGCGAGCCTGATCGCAGCTCGTCGGCGAGCTTGCGCGCGGCGCTCAGCGTGAAGCTGCCGGTGATCTGCGACCCGCGGGCGGCATCGATCCCTTCGGGGTACTGCGTGTAGTCGATCGGGGGAGCGGTAATCACCTGTTCGTCGAGGACGACCGCGAAGTGCTGCAGCGCCCGCGCCTTCGGCACTCCGGGAAGCTGCGCGTTCATGCCTCGCTGGGCGATTTCACGGGTGAATCGTTCAAAGATCATCCGGCCGTGCGAGGATGAGAAGCCGAACACCACGTCCGGCGGCCCCGCGCCTTCCCGCTGCCCCGTGCCTTCCCCCTTGTTCAACACGCCCAATACGCCCTGGGGACTGAACAAACCTTGCCGAGGATTGTTGATGTCTCCGCGGCTCAGAACGGGGTCGTCGTTGAGCACATAGAAGCTGTTGGGTGCGCTCTTGACGATCCTGTTGTTGGATTCTTCGGGGAGTGCTTGGACCAGCACCGTGCCCGGGTTGACGTGCACCGCCTTCAGCGTCGAGCTCGCGGGCGGACGGTAGTGGTCGGCGTGCAGTTCCGCCTTGGTGTCGGCTGGCCCGCAGATCGGCTCGCCGTCCGGGCAGAGCATCTCTTGGTGCTTGGTGTCGAGCAGGTACCAGGAGCCGTAGATACAGCCGTCCACCTGCGCGGGGGTGCAGCCCGGCTGCAGGGCGGTGTCGTTGGGGCGGCGGATGGGTGGGCGCTTGGCGGCACGCAACACCGCGTCGTACTCGGGCAGGCCCGCGCCCACCGACGCCGGTTGCTCGCCGCCCGTGAGCGCGCCGCTGCTCGGCCCGGTGGTGCCGCTGGGACCGACGACGTTGCGCTCCCAGTCGTAGAAGTACAGACTGCGCGGTCTTGCCGACGATTTCCTGGACCGTCCGGACGTTGCCTGCATCGGGAAGTTCGACACTGATCTGGTGTGCTCCCTCGACCCGGATGCTCGCCGGCACAACGCCAAGCCCTTCGACACGCCTACGCATGACCTCGACGGCGCGATCGAGCGATGCGCGATCGACCTTCGCCGCCACGGTCGAACGGGCCCTATAGATCAATCGCACCTCGCTTGGATGCACCTTGACTTGGTGTGAATCGCTCGAACCACAGCTCACCAGAGACACGCCAGCAAGCGCCACGGCGCACACAGTCCACACGACGGTCAGGCACCATCCTCGCCGTCCCCCTCCCTTGACGCGCAAGGCGGCGCATCGTACATGATGTCGAGAGGCGGTTATTGATAGTCGGCTCCAGCCGACCGAGAACTTTCGATTTTTTGGTGGTGTGAGTTGAGCATGGTCATAGAAGCAATAGCCGCGCGCCAGCGACAGACCTCAACCGCGAGCCGCACCAGTTCACACGCAGACAACCGATTGACGACGGTGACGCCGATAACGACCGGACTTTGGACCGGAGATCGAGTAGAGCGGCGCAATCACAGCCGCGTAGCTCATGCTCAGCACCTATCGTCTCCACACCTTAACTCGTCTACTGAACCGCCCGCGGTAATGCGCTCATCCGAAGCGCGAGGACGAACGATTTCCCTAGAACTTCGGTCGGCGGTAGCCGCTTGCTGTGCCAATGATCCACGCGGTAGGAACAGGTCCCCAGAAGCGACTGTCGTCGGATTCTCCTCGGTTATCCCCCATCAAAAACCAGTGCCCGGCCGGAATCTTGATCGGAATAGGAAAATTGCACCCTCCACCATTTGCGCAGACACGAACGTGAAAATCCTTCTCACCGATAAAGTCTCTCGCGCCATATGGTCGTCGGTAGACGCGGTTGCCTCGAATAAAGATTTCATCGCTGGGTCCAGCAACGATTCGTCTGATTAGCCTGACCTTAGATCTTACAGGAGTAGGTTCACCGCATGCTGCTCCCGCAACTCTGTGGACGTCAAATTTCGAGCCACACTTCTTTTCTTCGAAACCTTCCGGCGGGTTGAAAACAACGATGGCTCCTATAGCTAGCTGCCTCTTCTCTATAAAAACACGTGTGCCTATGGGAAGCGTCGGTTCCATAGCCAATGACGGTACCCGGTAGACCTGTCGCAAGTGGCCGTTAGGTGCCGCATTCGTCCTAGTGAACACGTTAGTGTTGCTAGCTATGACGTGGCTTGTTCCGCACCCAATAACTAGCATAACGGTCGCTACGACGCAAAAAAGTCTGGCTACTCCCCGCCAGCGTCCCTTTGTATTCATCTCCGCACTAATCATTACTAGCATGCACATCCCGAATCTGCCCATGTCGACGCGGCAGGATAAGCGTCACTAGAAGTACAATAGGCCAAAATAGAAATAGTGCGGCCAACAAAAACGGTGCAAAATTGTGGCCACGATGCCTGGCTATACGGGCAACCACTACGGCCGGTATAATCCATACTATCGCTATTACTACCAGCGCCACCATATCATGAAGGAGGAACAAGTGTATCACACAACCTTTGGGCA
The DNA here is from genome assembly GCA_963702905.1 of uncultured Solirubrobacterales bacterium. Lineage (GTDB taxonomy): Bacteria > Actinomycetota > Thermoleophilia > Solirubrobacterales > Solirubrobacteraceae > Palsa-744. Next base: position 1,119,266 of record OY969769.1, on the reverse strand, counting down.
GTATCCTAGAACCATAGTTACATAATGTTTTGAACAAAGCACTTGGAGTACCTACCCCACGGACAATAGCCAACTGTAGCATTAATTGCGAAGTTAGGTATGGGCGAGCCCGGATCACCCCGATATATTTTTCTGATAACCGTTGGAAAATAGACCCAACAGTGCGGCGCTTTCGGTTTATCTACCCCTTCTTCGGCCTTTTCTGCGCACGTGCTGAGCAAACCACCGAGCCTAAACGTCCATTTTGCGACCTCGTCCAGACTATAACCAAAAATTCCGTGTTCTATATCTTCGTTTAGCTGTTTGACAAAATTCACTTTCAGGTGCTCGGCAAGGATTTTAACAACCTCCTTAGCGAGCTCTCCCCCGCTAAGGTAATACGCGATTTCGAGGCCTTCGATCGCACCGGCTATGGCTTTTGCAGCCCCAATACTCACGTCCCCCGACCACGACGGATCTTCCGAGCAAGCATCCGGGTTGGCTCGACATTCTGCTTCTTCTGCTTCTTTCTTGAGTTGTTCTTGCTTGGCTGTCCATTCCGCGAGCGTATTGGCTGACTCTTGTCCTGAGAGTGAGATGTACCACCCTGGTATTTCCGATCCGTATTGTTCGCCTGAGCCTTGTCCGTTGGGAAACGCGCCAGGTGGGATGACGGGTGCGGTTTGTAGGTCGCGGGCGACTTGGGGCACGTAGGACGCGCCTCCCTGGGTGGACACGCCGGTTCCGAATGAGGTTTCGGTGGCGAGGCCGCTTGCGCCGAGCCAGGCGTACTTGGGTGGGGTTTTGCCTTCGCTGGGCACGCCGAATTCGGTGCTGTTGTACGTAGAGAGTAGTTTCGTTTCGGTTTCGTTGTCGGCGGCCGTAGCGACGACATTGCCCTGTAGGTCGTGCAGTTGCAGGACTGGTGTCGAGCCGCTCGTCTGCGTCGCGCATAGAGACCCGTCGATGCCGGCAATGTTCCGTGACCATTTTTCGGTGCCTTCGCTTGTCCACGTCGGAGCGTTTCCTGTACCGGCGTAGTGGGAGAAGATGGTGCTCTTCGCTTTGGTTTCGGTGTTTTCGGTGGTGGCTTCCATGGTGCGCCCGGCGGGATCGTAGAGGTAGGTGTCGAGGGTCTTGTTCTGTTCTTGGGTGGCTACTTGCCCATCCACATAGTAGGTGCTGAAGATTTCGTGTTCGCCGGCGTCTGCGGCTGGGAGCTTGGTCGTGTTGCCGAACGTTTCGTATTCTACGCTCGTGTCAGTGAGCCTGTTGGCTTCGTCGTAGACGTGGCTCTGCACGGTGCCGCCTTCGGTGGCGCATTTGCCTTCAAACCCGGGCGTGCGTGTGGTCAGGCTCGTCCGGTTTGATTCTTCGTCGTAGGCGTAGAGGCGGATCGTGCAGCCTTTCCCTACTGGTGTTTCCTGGGTTTCGAGGAGTCGTCCGGCACTGTCGTAGCCATAGCTCTCGGTTGCAAGTGTGCTTGTCTGCAAGAACGTTTCGCCGTGAGCGCCGGACAGGACGCTGTCGCTGAACCACACGGTCGGGTTGCTTTCTGAGCAGTTGCGGGTCTTGATGTAGCTGATGCTCGTGGCCGCGCCCGTCGGGTCGTAGGTTGTGTTCGCGCACATCCCGTTTGGATAGACCTCGCTCGTCATCTTCCCTTCGACGTCGTAGCTCGCCGTGAAGGTCCCGGCGGCGGAGTCGACCAGTTTGGTCATCAAGCCTGTCGTCGGGTCATAAGAGTACGTCTGGCTGCTTTTGGCTTCTGCGCCCTTACCTTCGCTTGCTTCGAGCAGTCGTCCGTCGCTGCCTTCTTCGTAGACGTATTTGGCTACGTTTCCGGTCGCGTCGGTGTATTCGATTGGTTGCCCGAGAGTATTGTCCTTTTCGGTGACAGTCTTGGTTTCGCCTTTTATCGTCGCGCTCTGCTTTTCAAGCACTCCGGTTTCAGAGTTGTATTCGTTTGAGACCTTTGGTAGCGAGGTGTCGGTGGCGGGTGTCGCCTTCTCTTCGCTGGTGAGCGCTCGACCGGCCGAATCGTAGGTCTCGATCTTTTCCCGGTTGACCTGACCGGATCCGGTGCCGAACTGTTCGGTGGTGACTTCTATCTCGTCCCAAATGTTGTAGCTCATGGTCGTTAGCGGCAGGCTTGGCTGTCCTTTGCCTGCGTCGATAGGCTGTGCGGCGGGTTCTATCCGGCAGGGCAGGTTGGCCCATTCGGGGTGGTTTTGGCAGACTTCGACGCGTGCTTCTTTTTCAGGCGTGTAGTAGACGGTCTTTGCGTCGTTGACAAACCGGTGTTCGGGGATCCAAGAGTCGATTCGGTTGTTGCTTGTGTCGGCGACCCAGATGTTCCCGGAGGAGTCTGTCGCGATGCCTTTGGGTTCGGCGAACTGTCCGTTTTCGTTGCCGACGGTACCGAGCTGGCTCAGGTAAGCACCTTCGTTAGTGAACCGTTGGACCCGGTTGTTGCCGGTATCCCCGATCCAGAGATCGCCTTCGGCGTCGAACGCCAAACCAACCGGTTTCTTGAACTGACCGTTTGTTGTGCCTTCCGAACCGAACACACGAACGAATTCCCCCGCCGGTTTGAACTCCTGCACCCTGTTATTCCCAGTATCGGCGACCCAAACAAACCCTTTGGCATCCACCGCGATACCCTTCGGTGTTTTGAACTTCCCATTTTCGGTGCCACTCGAACCGAACTGGCCCATGTACACGCCTTCAGCGGTGAACTCCTGAACACGTGTCTTCAGAACACCACCTTCGATCGTCCAAACATGCCCTTCACCATCCACAGCGACGCCCTTAGGTTCAAAGAACTGGCCATTACCTTCACCAAGCGTGCCGAACGCACGAACAAATTCGCCTTTCGAGTTGAACTCCTGGATACGCGCGTTACCGGTATCCGCGACATACACGTTCCCAGACGAACCTACCGCTATACCTTCCGGTTTACTGAACGCACCGTTACCAGAACCCGTGCCCCCGAACTCACGCACGAATTCCCCGTTAGATTTGAACTCCTGCACCCGATTATGACCCGTATCAGCCACCCACACATTATGAGAAGAATCAACAGCAACACCCGACGGCCCAGACAACTGACCCGCACCCGAACCAGACCCACCAAACTTCTCCACGAATTCGCTACCAGTCAACTCCTGGATTCGGTTGTTGCTTGTGTCGGCGACCCAGATGTTCCCGGAGGAGTCTGTCGCGATGCCTTTGGGTTCGGCGAACTGTCCGTTTTCGTTGCCGACGGTACCGAGCTGGCTCAGGTAAGCACCTTCGTTAGTGAACCGTTGGACCCGGTTGTTGCCGGTATCCCCGATCCAGAGATCGCCTTCGGCGTCGAACGCCAAACCAACCGGTTTCTTGAACTGACCGTTTGTTGTGCCTTCCGAACCGAACACACGAACGAATTCCCCCGCCGGTTTGAACTCCTGCACCCTGTTATTCCCAGTATCGGCGACCCAAACAAACCCTTTGGCATCCACCGCGATACCCTTCGGTGTTTTGAACTTCCCATTTTCGGTGCCACTCGAACCGAACTGGCCCATGTACACGCCTTCAGCGGTGAACTCCTGAACACGTGTCTTCAGAACACCACCTTCGATCGTCCAAACATGCCCTTCACCATCCACAGCGACGCCCTTAGGTTCAAAGAACTGGCCATTACCTTCACCAAGCGTGCCGAACGCACGAACAAATTCGCCTTTCGAGTTGAACTCCTGGATACGCGCGTTACCGGTATCCGCGACATACACGTTCCCAGACGAACCTACCGCTATACCTTCCGGTTTACTGAACGCACCGTTACCAGAACCCGTGCCCCCGAACTCACGCACGAATTCCCCGTTAGATTTGAACTCCTGCACCCGATTATGACCCGTATCAGCCACCCACACATTATGAGAAGAATCAACAGCAACACCCGACGGCCCAGACAACTGACCCGCACCCGAACCAGACCCACCAAACTTCTCCACGAATTCGCTACCAGTCAACTCCTGGATTCGGTTGTTGCTTGTGTCGGCGACCCAGATGTTCCCGGAGGAGTCTGTCGCGATGCCTTTGGGTTCGGCGAACTGTCCGTTTTCGTTGCCGACGGTACCGAGCTGGCTCAGGTAAGCACCTTCGTTAGTGAACCGTTGGACCCGGTTGTTGCCGGTATCCCCGATCCAGAGATCGCCTTCGGCGTCGAACGCCAAACCAACCGGTTTCTTGAACTGACCGTTTGTTGTGCCTTCCGAACCGAACACACGAACGAATTCCCCCGCCGGTTTGAACTCCTGCACCCTGTTATTCCCAGTATCGGCGACCCAAACAAACCCTTTGGCATCCACCGCGATACCCTTCGGTGTTTTGAACTTCCCATTTTCGGTGCCACTCGAACCGAACTGGCCCATGTACACGCCTTCAGCGGTGAACTCCTGAACACGTGTCTTCAGAACACCACCTTCGATCGTCCAAACATGCCCTTCACCATCCACAGCGACGCCCTTAGGTTCAAAGAACTGGCCATTACCTTCACCAAGCGTGCCGAACGCACGAACAAATTCGCCTTTCGAGTTGAACTCCTGGATACGCGCGTTACCGGTATCCGCGACATACACGTTCCCAGACGAACCTACCGCTATACCTTCCGGTTTACTGAACGCACCGTTACCAGAACCCGTGCCCCCGAACTCACGCACGAATTCCCCGTTAGATTTGAACTCCTGCACCCGATTATGACCCGTATCAGCCACCCACACATTATGAGAAGAATCAACAGCAACACCCGACGGCCCAGACAACTGACCCGCACCCGAACCAGACCCACCAAACGAGGAAAATGATTTGATCGACGCCGTAGCTTCATTGTTGGCGGAGGGTGTCTGCGTTTCTACTATTTGACCGGTCGCTTCGTTGTAGACGGTGGTTGTGGTCAGTTTGAGTCCTGTCGGGTCTGCGGTGGTCGATGTCGGCTGGCGTAGCTTCCAGCCGAGATAGTTCTGGCCATTGTAGGAGGTGATAGTCGTGCGCTTGTCTACTTCTTCGCCATTTGCCAAGAGTGCGCCGCTGACGCTCTTGGTCAGCAGGTTGTATTCTTCGCCGTTCTTTTCTTCGGCTTCTTCGGCGCCTTCGTCGTAGTAGTTGTGTGTGATCCCGCGCGCCATGACTTCGGTGCCGCTTGACAGCTTGATCTTGTGTTCGGGGCCGAGGACCTTGACGATTTCGCTGCCTTCGGGCCCATATTCCGTTTGGGTATCCAGCTTTTCTGCGACTTCCGCTGATTTGCATTCTTTTTTCGGTAGCGAGACGCACCCTTCGTTGAGTGCGGTCGCCAGATTATCTGGGCTGAGTGTGCGGACGACCTCGTTCAGTTCGTTGTATTCGGTGGTTGCGATCCCACCGGTAGGTGCCGCCGCATTCACGGTCAGGCCCTTACCGTTCATGTAGTCGATCGTCGCGCGTTTGTAACCTGTTGCCGGCCAGGTCTGTGGTTCGTCGGACGGGAAGACGGCCGTGGCTTCAGCTGGATCGTTGTTTTCCCATTCGCTTGTGTCTTTCTGACCCCACTTTTCGACTTCTTCCTTGCTCAGATTGTGGGGTGCTCCCGCTCCTGAGACGGGCACGCGGTACTCGATCGTGGATCCCGGCTGTGGCGAGACGCTTTCTCCTTCGGACACGCTTCCGGATGGGTTCAGCGCCGTGACGGCGCCTGCCGTATCAACCGCGGTGCACAGCGAGGTAGACGCGCATGACACGCTTGTGAGGTTGTCGCCAAGCGAATACTTGTTTGTCCACGTTTCGCCTTTGTTTTGGGACACGAAGACGTTGCCGACAGTATCCACAGTCACACAAGTCGAACTTGCGCAGGTGACGCCAGTCAGGGCGTTAGTACCGTCGATATTGTGTTTTGTTGCGCTTGCGGTGCCGCTGCTTTCGATCGTGAGGTTCAGCACGTTGCCGGCGACGTCCACCGCGATGCAGGAGCTCGTGGACGTACAGGTGATGCCGTTTAGCGCTGTCGTCCCGTTGACGTTGGTTTCTTTCCAGGCGGATGACTCGATTTGACCGGTGCTGTTGGCGATGTGAACGGTGCCTTTGTTATCCGCCATCGCACAGAACGAGGTAGACAGGCAGAAGACGCCCTTCATCGCCGCAGAACCCTGGTCCTCGAGCGTCCATGACGTCGAGGCCGGAGTCGTGGAGTAGCGGAAGTAGCCGCTGCCGTCTTGCCCGTCCACGCAGAACGTTGTGGAAACGCAGGAGATCGCGTCGACACCGTAGGTCGGTGCGTAGGCCTGGGTCCATGAGCCGCCAAGCGACGTGGCGTAGTAGAGGTTGCCACCGTTTCCTTCTTTGCTACCGGCAGCGAGGAGGCAGAGCGAGGTTGCGGGGCAGGCAACGGCATCCCCCGGGCTGGCACCGGGTCCGCTCCAGGCGTTCCACGTCCCCGTCGAGGACGAGCTCACGTTCGTGGCATAGAAGACTTTGCCGAGACTGTCGCTAGCGACACAGTCGGTCGTGGAGGGTATGCACGAGACGGTATTGAGACTGTGGCCGCTGTCGATCGTCTGCGCGTAGTAGCCGGCTTTGGCGACAACCATGCTGCTCGAGGTGGTAGGGGCCATGATCGAGCCGCCACCGTTGACCGCTGTGACCTGCGCGATCAGAGTATGTCCGACATCGCTACTGGCGGGTGTGTAGTTGGCGTTCGTCGCTCCGAGTATGTTCGTGCAGGATTTGCCTTCCGAGTTGCAGTCCTGCCACTGGTAGCCGTAGACGACCGAGCTGTTGGCCCATATCCCGGTCGTGACGCTCATTCGCACACCGACCGCGGGAGTACCCGACAGTTTCGGATTTTCAAGCTTGACGGGCGCTGCGCCAGTCCACAGGCTGGCTGACGCTGGCGCACGCTTGGCCTTGAGGACACGCCCCGTGTTCGAATCGCCCGAGATCGTGCCGTAGAGCACCCCCCAGGTCTCCCGTCCAGGGGGCGTCACCGCCGTTATGTGCCCTTCTTCATCGTAACCGTAGACCGTGACGAGGCACCCGTGCGCGAGTGGTTCTTTGGCGCACTTTTCCGGTTCCGGTTCGATCCGTGGATCCCACACCGCCCGCAGACGACCTTTCGTGTCATACAGATAGTGCGCGACAGCCGTAGTCTTCATCGTCCCGCTTGACGGGTCCCACGCGTGTAGGTAGACACGGGTCAGGTCGCCCGTATGGTCGCCCCATTGCGTTGGTTTTTCTCCGGTCGCGGTACTGCTTGAAGCGTAGTTGAACGTAAGGGCACGGCACCCCTTCTGCAGGTACCCCACTTCGACTTCGCCGTGCGGTCCGACGCAGGTGATCCCGGCGGGTGTAGCGGCGAGCGCCTCGGTCGGCTCGACCACGGTCTTTCCTTCCTCCGCGACCGCTTCATACGCGTACGCAGTGCTGACGTTTTTCAAAGCACCTTCGCTACGAGCAGGCAACCATGCTGGGCGCATCCACTCTTGCACGCGCTTGTTGCCCCAGTCGGTCACATAGATTTCTTTCGATGGCCCGAGCGCGACACCCATCGGTTGTGAGAGCTGCCCGTTGCCTGAGCCGCTTGAGCCGAACATAGTCACAAACGCTCCCGCTGAGGTCAGTTGCTGCACCCTGTTGTTGGTGATCTCACTCACATACAGGTTCCCGGCAGCGTCTATCGCCAGGCCACGGGGCCCGTTGAACTGTCCGTTGCCCGAGCCGGCGCTACCGGCCCGGCAACCACTCGTGCAGACCTGAAGTTTCGCTTCGCCGTTGCTTACACCCCAACCGATCGCCTCCACGAAGCCACCGGTGTTCGTGAGCTCCTGCACCCTGTTGTTGTTCTGGTCGGTCACGAACAGATTGTTCGCGGAGAACGCGATGTTCATCGGCCCCTCGAACTGTCCACCCGCCGTTCCGGCGGTCCCGTAGGAGTGCAGGTATTTCCCTTCGGCGTCGAACTCCTGCAGCCGGTTGTTGTTGTATTCGGCGACCCACACGTTGCCGCTCGCGTCGACCGCTACGCCCTGCGGCCAGTTGAACTGACCCGCCCCGGCCCCCGCACTACCCGCTTCGCAATAGGCGGTGCAGTTCTGGAATTCTTCTTTGCGTGTTCCTCCCGGCGACACAGCCCAGCCGAACGCTCGCACGAAACCGCCAGAGGAGTTGAGCTCGACCATCCGGTTGTTACCGGGATCGGATACGTACACGTTACCCGTCGACTTGTTGACCGCGATCCCCCATGGATCGTTGAACTCGCTGGGATAAGGGCCGGCAGAACCGTACGCATGCAGCAACACGCCAGCTGGGGAGAACTCAAGGATACGGTCGCCTGTGTAGTCGGTCACCCAGACGTTGCCGTGCGCGTCGATCGCGTCGCTCACGGGGTTGGCAAGCGCCGCGCCCTGCTGTCCAAACTGGTTGGCATACACCGGGATCGTCGCTTCCGTCCCCACCGGCTGCGTAAACACCGTCGTGGTACCGGCCTTGGCGTCCTTGAGTAGATATTCAGAGATGCCCTTGCCCGCTTCTTTTTCCTTGGCTTCGACCTTGACATTCCCATCACCAAGCGGAGACTGGAATTCGCCCGCTCCGTTGCGCCAAAACGTCGTCGTGCCGCCCGCCGAGCTCGCCAGGACCACGCTTCCGCTCGGCAACACCGTCATGCCCTCCCCGGCACCAAGGCTGAGCGCCCATTGCGAACCCAGCGGACCATAAGACCCAGCCGTCAAGTTACGCGACTGGAACACTCGCGAGACCCCACCAGACCCCGCCAAAGACACATCTGTCGCGCTCAGCTTCAACTGGCCGGTCGTCGGGTCAACCGCACCAGGACCAACCGGCAACGGTGTGCCGTGACGCACGTCAAACGTGATTTCCCTCGCGGCCACATTGCCCGCGTTGTCTGTGGCGGTGAGCACCAGCCGGTGCACACCCTCACTGAGATTTTCAGCGGCGAGCGTATAGTTGCCGCTTACCGTGCACGGGCCTTCCGGGCAGGATGCGCCGGACACCGCCGCTTCCGCTCCACCGTCTACCGACACCGAAAGCGACCTCACGCCAGAGCTCTTGGTCGGTGCCGTCCCGTCTGTGGCGTGGACGCTCAGGGTGTGCGGCGCTGCGCTGACTTCGGCACCTTCTTCGGGCATGCCCGTCAAGCCAAGATTATACGGCTTGCTGCCGTCCACCTTGATGACCGTCATTTTTTCGCTTTCCGAAAAACCTATATAGCCAAAGAAACCAGCCTTGTCTCGGCCCCACAACTCGAATTTGTCTTCCCCATCAGCCATTTCAGGCGAGTAGGTCATCGCGCTACGGTATTCCTCCTTGCACTGCACCCCGTTGCACTTGCCTTCTTCATAGATCGGCACTTTCAGATGAATACTCCCTCCGCCCATCTCCTGAATCCCGGCTTCGCTCACACCGATACCAGGATCTTTGATGATGTATTCAAACGCGCCGTTAGCAGGGCTCAACCAACCATGCGTAAACGCCACGTTTTCCCGCGAGGGAGCACCCAGAGGATGTTCGTCGATGGTGTCCAAACTCGCTTCAGGCCCTTTAGTCTGCGAAATGTAGACCTTCGTGTTCTGGACACCGAAATCGATATTGTATGTTTCAGTAAGCAATCTGGAGGCTTCGGCCTTCACCGCCACGAGGTTTTTGGCGCTGCCTTCCGAGGATGAGCACGTGCCTTCGCTTTTGGTATTAGCACAGAAGTGGTTGTAACTGAACGTCTTATATTCATGTTCCTGCGGAAGGATATCTTCCCCTCCCGTTTCGAGGGCTCCTGATTCCACCGACCGTTCGTGGGCGAATTCGAACTTCGCGACACCCCCTGTGAGGTAGCCATCAGTGTACGCACCCGCCTCGTAGATTTTCGATTCTCCCTGCGTGAGGTAGGACATCACTCCATATTCCCCAGCGTTTGTGGCACCTTCGTTCCACATATCGACGGCCGTGTTTTCACCCGTGTACCAGGTCGATTTGAATTTAGGAGAACTCGGATGCCAGCACCAGTTGCTGCTTTCGCGTTCAGCTTCGCCTTTCTGATGGCACTGTTCTGGCCCAAACGATTCGTCGATAACAATTTCAGGATCGACGTCAATCGGCCACTGATAATTCCCGCTCGTTGCCGACACCGAAACCGCCAACAGGCCCCCGCTCACACTCATCGACACCGGGACTGTGCTACCCGCCGAGTCGATCGCACCAGGAGACCGCACCATGACCACCGGACGACTCCCCTCCAACACGACCACCGGACCGACACCCGCCCGCGACTGCACCAGCCGCGCACCAGCCGGCAGCCCGACACGGTAATAGAGCGTTGAAGGGCTGTCCACCGAGCGCAGCACCGTGCTCGTCTCCACCCCCGCAAGCGTCGGCTTGACTACCGTGTCGGCGTCGGTCTGCGTGTTGGCGTACAGCACACTCGCGCCATCGACAGTCCCTCCAGCGCCGCCCAGCGCACCGCCATGCGAGTCTGTCGGCGTCAGCGAGATACCCGCCCCCGGGAAGTGCACCCCTTCCCTTGCATGCGACGGGATCAAAACCCCGACAAGCGGCCGCACCGACTCGAACACGCCACCAGTCCGCGTCAAACCAAGATCCACAGGCAACCGCTGACCGGTCGAGGTCTGAACAGCTATCGGCTGCATCGATTCGATCACAGCCCGCTTGCCATGGGGCAGCGCCAGTTGCGCCGCACGGTCCGATACAAACCGCACAATCCGCTGCCCCCGCGGCAGCAAAGGCAGGCCACCCGCCCGCTGCACGACCTGCGCCGGGAACGCTTCACCAGCCACACGCGCCGCTCTCTCCGCATCCAAATGCGCGAACGCAAGGCGCGAACGCACTTTCGCCGTCGCACTCTGCACACCCATCCAACGGCCACCCGACAACCCCACGGAATGAGCACCACTAGCCGAGACCTGTCCGCCCACGACCGGCAACGAACCCATCGGATCACCAAAGCCAAGCGAACCACCGAGCGCATCACCAGCCAGAACCGGACCTGTCCCGTCACCCGGTGAGCCAACCCACAACGACACACCAGCCCCGCCAGCGATCACCAAGCCCACCACCAACAATCGCAAGACCCGGCTCATCCCCCACCCCTCCGCTTAGACGTGTCCGGCGAGCAACCTAAACCAACAGTTACGAGCCGCGCAACAACCGTTTCCCACTTCACAGACAGGTTCAAATGACCGGTAACGCGCCCAGAAATTCGGTCTGAGCTGCGAGCCATAGCCTCTACGCCGTCCGCTCGTCGTCACGTCGGTAGCCAAGACGGGCCGATATGTGATCGGCCGTCGCAAGCAAATGCGGCAGAAGCTGATCGACTAGCTCGGCGAGCGAGATCATGTCCGTGCTCGCGGCCATGTTGATTGCGGCGACCGCGTCATGCCTCTCGTCACGGATCGGCACCGCTATCGAGATCAGCCCGCGCGCGAGCTCCTCGTCGTTGACCGCCATGCCGTCCTCGCGTACATGCTCCAGTTCGGCCAGCAAAGCCTTCTTGGTGGTGATCGTGTTCGGACCACGCTTCGCCAATTCCGTCTGCGCCACGATCTTGACCTGTTCGGTCTCGGGAAGACACGCCAATAGGACCTTCCCCATCGCGGTGCAATACGCCAGAAGGCGTGACCCCGGCCGGAGGTTCAGGTCGATCTTGTGCTGGCCGCGACGGAAGCTACGGGCTCGATCCACATAAAGGATCTCCGGACCATCGAGCACAGCCAGACTCACGGTGAAGCTGCTCCTGAAACGTAGCTCCTCGAGAAACGTATGGCAGTGATCGCGTAGATCCGTAGAGTTCAACGCAGACATACCGAGGTCTGTGACACGCAACCCCAAGCGATACCGACGATCCGGGCACTGCTCCATAAAACCCAGCGCAACGAGGGTTATCACGTACCGGTGGGTGGTGGATCGGCTCATCCCGAGCATGTCGGCGAGTTCGGCGACCCCCAACACATGATGCTCAGGGCTGAAACAACCCAAGATCGCCAAGCCACGCTCAAGGGACTGGGAGTACCGCGGCTCCCTCAACCTCGGAACGCTCTCGGCGTGGGTGTCGAGAACCGGGCGATTGACGCGCGGGCTCACTGCGCCCTTGCCCACGCGAGGACTTGTTCAGGATCGGTCCCGGGCCTCCTCACCGGATAAAAAACGTCACCGATCCGTCCCCCTTGGATGACCATCGTCAAACGCCGATACCACCGCACCCCACGCTCGCAAAACGTCGGCAGTCCAAGGCTCTCCGCGAGCGACATCTCTGGGTCGCTCAACAGCATGTGACGGACACGAGTCGCGGCGGCACTCTCACGCTGCCTCTGCCACGACTGGCTACTCACCCCGACCGCCAAGAACTCCAGCTCCGACAGGTCATCCTCATGAGCGTCGTAAGCTCGATGCTGAACAGCGTCAAGCATCAAACTGTCCTCACCACCGTCCGGACTCTCGCTACGACCGGGATACACATACAGCGCCAAGGCTGACCGAGCCGCGAGATCGCATACATCGACGGGCTCTCCCATAAACCCACCCAGTAACACCGACGGAACCGGACGGCCGACAAGCGCACATGTCAACGGACGGGCCTGATCGCTCCCGTCGGCGCGATCCATCGCATCACCGAGCACGCCACGCACCTCCTAGCAGTTGCATGCATGTGCGGCGCACAGACTCTCGAAGTTCTTGTTTGCGTGGACTCTTGTAAGTCATCACTAGAACGTGGACAATTGCAGTGGCCAGGGCATCAAATAAGGCCGGTGCCGAATATTCAGGCGGCTGACTATTCAGGCGGCTGACTACTTGAGAGGGCACGCGTGTGCGCTCGTCGCCGCAACCGCATGACCGCGATCATGAGAGGCGCGAGGGGACCGATTGCGGACGTTAGGCTCTCTGCCACTGGAGCGGGGAAGCCGACCTGTACCGAGGGCGAGGAAAGGTAGAACGCGACGATCCCGCAGAGGATGATCGTGTGTCTGCTGCGATGGTTCAGCGCGTTGACGCGCCCGGCGGCGTCGGCGGCGATTGCGGCGAGCCGGTCAGTCGCGTGAGCGCTGTTGCGGTAGCGAGCTGTGAAGCTGTGGTTGGTGGTGCCTGCGTCGCCGTGGTGGTCTGCGAGGCTGTCGAGTAGCGCACTAATCGCACAGATTGGAGGGAAGTAGGCCGCGTCGAGCAGCCTGGCCGCGTGGGTTGTGCTCTGCGGGTCCGCTGCGAGCGCGAACAGCGCGTGAATCGCTAGGCAGGATATTCCACCCGCAGCCAACTCCCACCACAGGTAATCATTGCCGGCGGCCTGCTGCGAACACCAGTTGACAAGCCCGGTGTCGCCTTCCGAGGAGATTGCGTGATTGTGGCTTTGAGCTTGCCCGCAGCGCTTGGCGGCATACACGAGCAGTGATCTGAGCCTGACGGCCGATGCCAATGAGCGGAGGATGCTTCTACAGGTGTTTGCGAGCGCGTTCGCGTACCCACCGTCCCGATTCCGGGTGTTGTGGAGGTAGAAGTCATGCAGCGGCTGATCGGGTTGGACCGCGTCGACAAGCGCAAGGTGTAGCTGCAGCCCGTTCTTAAGGTCGGTGCAGCCGGGCAGCTCGTTTACGGCATCGAGATAGTCATAGAGGAGTTGGTAGGCGACGATCAGCCGTACTACGCGGCGGCGTGCTCGGCGGGGAGCCAGCACCGCAAAGAAGGCTGCCGCCTCCGGGTTGAGCCTCTCGTCGGTGAGCTTGTGGAGTGCCTGTTCGCGGAGGACGGGGTCGGGGATCGTTTCGGCACGAACCTTCCATATGGCCAGTTCGCGCCCTACTTGGGGATAGATCCTCAGCCAGTAGACGGAGCCACTGCCTAGCAACGCGATCACGTCTCGTGGCCCTGTAGTGAGCCGGGCGCTTCTGCCGATGGAACGGGTGGATGTCCCCACGGCCCCTCTTCGAGGGTTTAGTCGCGGCCTAAGACGCGACTACTCTTGGAGGGCCAGTGTTGCTGGCGCCTCTGATGCGAGATAGCCTGGGGCTATCAGGACTCCCAGGGCAGCAAGCATGACGATCGCAACCGTCTGAATGAGTTGGGCTCCTCCGGGCGAAAAGGGTGCCGGGAAGCCGGTGGTGAGTTTCAGAAACTGGTCGCTCAAGAGGTGACCGTAGACGCCGGTAATGAGCCCCATAGCGCAGCCGGTGCCGAGCACTATGACGGACTCGCAAAGCAGCACACCACGCAGCTGCCAGGGTGAGTAGCTCTGTATCCGTAGGGACGCCAGTGAGCGGCGTCGCTGCCAGATGGAGGCTCCCATCGCGGCGGCCATCGCGAGCGCGGCGGCGATCATCAGCAGCGTGGAGATTTGCGTCAGACGGTTGAGTCCTTCACGCGCGAGCACATCGGCTTGTGCGGCACGCCCGACACTAGTCTGCACCCGGAGACCCCCGTCATGAGCGACGACGCCTTCTAGAGCGTGCTTAACGGTTGCTTCGTTCGCGCCAGGGCTGACGTCTATTTCAAGCGCGCTTGGATCTGTGGTCCCCCACGCTCGGCGGTAGTCTGCATCGTTGAGAACGATCGCACCAGAGACCCATCCGAGGTTGGTGGTTGTGGCGGCGATCCGGTAGCTGGCGGGACCGGTCGGGGTCGGGAGTACGAGAACCTGTCCGACTTTTCGATGGGCCGCTCGCGCGATCTGCTGGGAGACCGTTATCCATCCACCAGAACGCAATCTCACCGTCGCCAACGCTCGATTGCCTTCCACGATCTGCGCTGTGGGGAACATTGTGCGCGCTCGCGGGGATCGTGCGATAACCCACACTCGACGGCTGCCTATGTCCAAGAAGCCACCCTGGTAGGAGCGAACCTCCGCCACTCCTTTGACATGTGATAGGCGAGCGGCTATTTGGCGTGCTGGGAAGCTGCTGGTCGCGAGTTCGTCTCCCTGATTCGTCACCCACAAGCCCGCAGTCGATACGTACTGGTTGTAGTCGCTGTATAGGCCGTTTAGGAGGTCTTGGTGCGAGCCCTCCGCTACGACACTGCCAAATACCGCGATGGCCCCCGTCGCCGCGAGCGCCAGGGAGCGAACGGTGGTGGCTCTCAACCCTCTCAACGCCATCAACACCATGTTCAACCGTTTGGTCCGCAACGCGATCATCTCTGCGGCGCTAACCACGAGGGTGAAGGCGAACGGGATCGCAAGCAGCGCGGCCAGCACCAAGCCCAACGTGGCGACGATGACCGCCGAGGGATCGAGTACCAGAATGCCGCTTGTCGCACCAAGGAGGATAAGCGCTGCCGCGAAGAGTTGTACACGCACACGCTTGGTCATCGCATGACCTGGTTGTCCGTCTTCGAAGTAAACGCCGTCGACCGCACGCGAGCGACGTAGGTCCAGTAGCGGGGGGGCAGCGGCCAGGCATGTGGCTGCAACGCCACCAATGAGCGAGAAGACCACGGGTCGCCACCCGATCACCGTCTGTGTACCCAGCGGGAACGCGGCAGCGAGATAGCCAGGCGTCTGCTGGAAGATTCCGCGTGACAGCAGCGCGCCGATGAGCACACCGACAACTGAAGCGATCACACCGAGGCACAGCGACTGGAAGACGAGCAGCTTGACGAGATCCCTTGGTCGCGCACCCTGGATTCGCAGGTCGGCGATTACGCGCCGACGCTCAGGTGCGGCGAGCAGCATCGCGTTGAACGCGAGCAGTATTCCTACCAGCGCGCTTACGAATGCGAAGAAGCTGGTTGCCTGTCCGTTCGGAACGGTCGCCTGCTTGAGTAGTCGCACCTCGTCGGTAGCGGAGGTGACGTCCAGGCGTCCGGCTGCGAGCTTTTCGAGCTCCCGACGGACCATTGGTGCTGCTCCCGGGTTTGATTGAACGAGTACTCGCATCACTCGACCCTGGAGACCGGCGACGCGTTGAATCAGCGCCAGAGGAGCGATCACAGCTAAAGCGTTTGATAGCTCCCCGACCGTATCGGGACCGAGCACGAGTCCCACCTTCATGGGGACCGCGTGTCCCCGTACGCGAAGAGAGACGGTAGGTGCGGGCTTTGATATCTCGGCTCCAAGCGTCGTGGAGACCCCAAGCGCGTGTGCGGTAGCGCTTGGAAGCATCACATCACCCGGCGAGAGGTATTCGAGCGGGATATTGCGAGTCAGCCCATCCAGAGACGCAAGCGTCAAATTGGCGCTCACCAATTGCACTCCGACGACGTGACCGTCGGCGCCCTTTACAGTCGCGTTGAGGTCAAGCACCGGTGCGACCTGCTGCACACCCGGAAGTGATCGCACTCGATTTACGAGGTGTTCGTCAAAGCCCGCTGAACTGCGTGCGCGCAACTGCAGGTTTGCGGACCCGACGATGCTGTGAACAATCCTGCTGCTACCGCTCGTGATGCTGCTGTTGGCCACCTGCACGGCAAACACGAGAGCTACCCCGATGGCGATCCCCAGCCCGGCAAGCACCTCCTGCACCGGGTGGGTACGCAAACGCCTGCCGTAGAAGTAGACGAGCGCTAAGAACCGCATAGTCGCTCACATCCCGCGCGCCACACGAGCCGGCGGCACAGAGGTTGGCGACTCGGCCTGTCCCGGTACAGACTCCCCGTGCAGGAGCTTGCCGTCACGCAAACCGCAGACACGATCCGCAATCGCCGCCGCTTGCGGGTCATGTGTAACCAACAGAACAGCCGCTTGCTGCTCGTGGGCGATGTCGGCCAGCAGACGAAGGATCTCCAAACCGCGACGGGAATCGAGGCTCCCGGTTGGCTCGTCGGCAAGGATCAATCTGGGCTCGTTTACCAGCGCTCGAGCAATCGCAACACGCTGACGCTCACCACCTGACAGCCGCTCGGGAACGCGGTCGAGCCGATGCCCCAAACCGACTCGCTCAAGCCAACCCGTGGCGGCGCTGCGCGCCTCTCTGAGGGAGACGCGGTCTGCGAGCAACTTCACCGCGGCGTTCTCTACGGCGGGCACGCCGCTCATCAGATGACAGGACTGGTAGATGAAACCGACGTCACGACGCTGATAGTCGGTCAGCTCCCGGCCGGACAATTCCGCTAGATCCCTGTGACCGAACCGAACGGTCCCGCCATCGGGGGTGAGAAGCCCAGACGCCAGAAGAAGCAGCGTGGTCTTGCCCGAACCAGACGGCCCATAGAGCGCCAGCATCTCCCCCGGCGCTATCGAAACGCTCACATCGTCGACAGCGTGAACAACCTCATCCACATCGGTGTAACGCTTGGCGACACGTTCAAACTCAAGGACGCTCACCTTGGATACCGCGCGTGTCCGCTCATCCTGCATCCGCTTCCGGTTTGGCGGCCGCCCGGCGAGCAGCTACGTGTAGGGGCACGACCTCGGCTTCAGCTGGCTGCACCTCACCGCGAAGCTCGCCCTCGTCGAGCGACATGGCGCGATCGACGCCCGACAGACACGTCGCGTCGCCCGTACTCATCAACACGGCCACACCTTCATCGGCAATGGAGCGCAGCAGGCGCAAGATCGGGTCACTCTCAAGAAGGCCCACGATGGCCGTTGGCTCATCAATCACGAGCATCGCGGGCGATGAGATCAGCCCCCGTGCTATGGCGACACGCACGCACTCGGCTCCATCCAGCTCATGCGGTCTCATGCGAGCGCAATCGGCCACCCCCGCCCTCGCGAGCACACGCTCCGCGGCGCGTGTCGCCGGAATAGGCGCATGATTCTGAGCCAGCAGACCAGCCGCGACATGGTCAACGATCAAATCACCCTGAAGCTCAGAGAAGGACGTGGTGCAGTAGGCGATGCGCCTACCGATGATGTCTGCCGCAGTCGATAGGTCGAGCCCCTCGAAACGAACGCTGCCGTGGTCGGGACGCTCAAGTCCGGCAGCTATCCGCAGGAGCGTGCTTCGACCAGACTTGCGCGTCCCAAGCACGCCAACGAACTCACCGTGCTCGATAGACAACGACACGTCCTTGAGCGCCACGTAATCACGACGGCCACGGCGATACCTCTTGCCGACACCGTTAAGCGAGAGCAGGCTCACGACTCGACGTTCCGTTCAAGGACCGAACGCTTCGCGTACGCCTGAACTACCCGACGAGCGTGGACAGCCCAATCGATGCTCGCCCGCGTCTCTCGTCGCAACTTGTCCACGACCAACGACGCTAGGAGCTCGGTGACATCGCCATGCGCAACATCCGGATCGGACGTCGGAAGCCCCTTCATAGCCTGGATACGCTCGCTCTGATACCGGTCAATCACGTCAAGCACAGCATCCGCTCCCAGCAAACCCACAGAAGCTATCCGCGCAAGTATCTGTGACCGTTGGGGATCGTCCGTCAATCGCTCGGCGGCCCACCGGCGATACCCTTCGACGCCCGCGCGCGTCGCGCGGTAGCTGCGCCGCAAACGATGCTGCTTGCGCGACCCGTCGAGCGGCTCGATCTCGACCGCCTCGACCATCCCAGCCGCCGCAAGCCGATCGAGGACCGGGTAGATGCTCGGCTTGCTCGTCGGCAGAAACCCACCGAACCGCGACTCGTAGCGCTGATGGATCTCGTAGCCGTGACTAGGCTGCTCGATTACCAATGCCAGCACCAACCAAGCCGTCAGCGTCTGCGTCTCATCGATACTCCCTGCTCGCGCGATAGCAGCGGGCATCGGGTCTAATAGCGTCTCTCTGCGCCCTCTCCCTGCCGTGCCCATGTCAGATCACCGCAATCCCATCTATCGCGATTCGGAAACCATAGGCCATATTCGAACACTTCCAGCGACTGACGCTAGGCATGTCTCCCACTCTGGCCACTTGACAGCCAGCAGACAAGTGCAGATCGGGACACTCGATCCAGGTGCAAGCCACGAAGCAAACATTGCAGACACGCCCACTCGCTGACATCCCCAGAGCATCTCGTTACGCAAAGCTCTCGGGGGCGATCACGGACATGGGCAACTAAGCGCAGATCTGCCCGTGGGGAGACAGCCTCTATGCGCCTCGCCAATCAGAAACGATGCGGATGACTACGGCACCCTCAAACGAAACTGGCGTCTTGGGCAACGCGCCGGAGGAGCACTCCACGATTGCGCCCGCGAGAAGTTGCCCCGCAGATGGATCACACCGCTAGCAAGGTCGAGAGCACCCCAGACGAGTCCGAGCGGCTCTGAGATGGCAGTCACGGGGCATAGGGCGCTAGCGACCACTCAGTCGCTCGCCTGTGCGAGAAACGCCAAGCAGCCCCCCGATCTCTGGCGGTCGCCAGTAGCGCGACGTCAGTCGTGTGCGACCGCGACGACGCTGTGCGTAGCCGGTGGCCCGCCGACCTGCGACTGGAAGGTGAAGGTGCCGTTCACATGAAGCGAGCGACGGGCGCGGAGCGCTCGACGAGCTCGTGCGCTCGGGCGCACGCGTATCTCAACGACGCCAGCGCGGACGCGACGACTCTCGCTCGAGAACGCAAACTCGGTGCGACAATGACCGTCCAGCTCGACCTGTCCTCGCTTGCAGTGGTGTTGCGGTCGCGCGCCGTGGCTTGCGCCTGCACCAGCCGCGAACGAGAGTCGCCAGCGGAAGCGCCCGGCGCTCTGTGTCTTCAGGACGACATCGAGTCGACCGTGGCGCCGGTCGTAGCGCACCTTCACCACCTTGAACTGGCTATACGTGGCCGCCGGCACGACCAGGCTAGGGCTGGTTGCGGTCGCCGACGCGCCGGTGTCGGCCGTAGTCGAGCATTCGCTGCCACCGCCCCCTAGCTGGTTCATGAAGCTTTCGCTGAGACCTTCGGTGTAAGACGCGCATACGGTGACCCCCCCGACGCCCGCGCCAGTCGAGCTCGTGACGTGCCCCGTGATCTGCCCGCCGGTTAGCAGGTGCGCATCGATTCCAGCCGTAACCGAACCGGCGGTCACGGGCACAGGTATGGCGGATGCAATCGTGACCTGTCCCGGGTAGAGCTGAGAGAGGTAGTCCCCCCTGTTTTCGGGGAAGCGAGTGAAGCTGACATAGCGAGAGCCACCGGTCACGCCCGACACGAGGTAGTGGCCGGCGGTATCGGTCTGTTTGCAGCGCTCGGCGTTGCCGTTGCGTTCGGCGCACACATAGATCCCGGGCGCACTGGCGCCGGTCGCCGCGCCGACGACAGTGCCGGCGATCTGGCCTCCCGCTGCCAGCTCGGCGTCGACCCCACCCGTTACGGCACCGGCGACGACCGAGACCGGAGTCTCTTCTTCCCTTAAAGCCTTGCCGTTGAAATACTGTCCGAGGTAGTCTGAGTCGGCCCCTTGCCATTCTGTGCTGAAGGCGACGTTGTAGTTGCCGCTGGAGAGGCCGTCAACGAGATATTGGCCAGAACCGTTGGTCTTTGCGCACGGTCCGGATTCGATGCCCGAGACCTGTTCTGTGCAGACCGACACACCTTCGAGAGGCGCATGCGTCACGTCGGTGACGGTGCCCGAGATCTCCCCCCCGTCCTGCAGTTCGGCGTCGATGCTCGTCGTTGTGCTTCCCGCTGACACCGTGACCGCGGGAGATTCCGCTGAGAGCGCCACCTGTCCATAGAACACCGGTGCGTAGTTCAGTCCCGAGTTGTGGGCAGGATGAAATCTCAGCGTGTACGAGCCCACGGCGAGTCGGTCGATCGAGAACCCGCCCGAGGCGTCGGTAATCGCGCAGCCTCTTATGGGCTGCCAGGACGTGCGCGAGTAGGCGCACGCTTCGATGCCGGTCAGCGGCGTGTGGGCAGAAGCGCTAGTGACGGTCCCGGATATCTGCCCGACGGCGGCTGCGATGTCGATCCCGGTGGTGGGCTGTCCCGCCACGACGGACACTCGAGCGGCTTCCGAGCCCATCGTGGCGCCGCCGTAGTACTCGCTCCAAGACCAGCCGGGGCCTTGGGAACCTGTCGTGAACCACACGGCATACGAGCCGCTCGGCAGACCCGAGAGCGTGTACTCACCCCGTGCGTCCGTGGTCGTGCAGGCTTCCTGGCGCTGGTTGGCTTCCGCACAGACATGCGCGTTCGAGATGCCGTCGTGGGTGGTCGCGTCGGTCGCGGTTCCCTGGATCTCACCGCCCGCGGGCATGGTCGCGTTGACGCGTTCCGTCACCGCGCCTGCGACCACGGAAACCAAACCGTCGTGGATCGTCTCGTAATTTCCGACTTCGTTGTCGCCACCCGTCTGGAAGGACACGTCGAAAAGACCGGTCGGCAAACCGATGATGTCGAAGGCTCCAGCTTCAACGTTCGCAGTGACCTGGCAGGAGAGAGAGCGACCACTGTCAGCGACGGTGACGAGATACTTGCTTGCGCTCGCGTCGGAGATAGGCGTCCCGTTGCGCAGCCACTGGTATCCAAACGCGGTTGGCATTCCAGCCCATGTGCCTATTGAGCACGTCAGCGCCTCGCCGACCTTCGGCGTGCCGCTGAGAGTCGGCAGTGTCGTGCTTGCCGGGGGGCTGGCAGCCGGAGCCGCGTCGCTCACGGTTACTGGCGACACAAGCACGCCGGCGAGCGCAATCCCTAGCAGAAGTCCGCGCAGTCGCGGGATACTCCCCGCCTGAGAGAGCAGGTGCGCATCCGTAGCGATTGCTGTGTTGCGACTCATAGTGCGGCAGGATCCTCCCAGATTCGACAAAGACGAAGTCTTCCGCCTTTAGGTCGCGTCGTGGCGCAAGCGCGCGGACTATCGGCGGTTCGGGTGCGACACAAGGGAACAGCGACCGCAGAGTAGAGGATATTGTCCGCAAGGTGCGTTGGCGAGGTTTGATCGGAGTTGCGCTGTCGGCCAGTCTCGGCGTGGGATGTGGCGGCAACACGGTGACCGTAGTTGTCAAGACGTCGGTCCCATCGAACGATTCGACGCTATTGTCTGGACGTATCTACCGGGTGCCGTCTGGCTCGATGGAACCGACGCTCAACATCGGTGCTCGTGTAGTGGTTGAGGCGGGCGAACCCCATCTCGGAGAGATCGTGATATTCCATCCTCCGAAGGATGCCGAACAGCAATTGTGCGGCCCAACACCGCACATTGTTACCCCTGGCGGGGCTGCCTGCTCAATACCCGAGCCTGAACCTTCTAGCGTCGAGTTCACCAAGCGTGTGGTCGCCGGACCAGGTGATGTCATCCACATCAAGGAAGGTCACGTGTATCGCAACGGTGTTCGCGAGAATGACTCGTACATCGCAGAATGCGGTGGCGGGGCAGAGTGTAATTTCCCTACTCCGATCAAGATTTTGGCAGGACACTGGTTTATGATGGGCGACAACCGCGGCGAGTCTGACGACAGCAGGTTCTGGGGACCAGTGCCTACCAACTGGATCACCGGGGTCGTACGGCTGAACGCTCCTGCAGGCTCGCCTGAATGACGCTCGCCGGGCGCCAGCTTCTATTGGCTACTGCGCAGAGTGAGTGGACACGAGTATCTCGACAAATGGGTTTGCGGCCATGCGAGCACGGATCTCGTGACCGGAGTCAACGACGTCCCACAGTCGACCGCGCCGCAATAGGCGAGCTGCGGCCTGCGAGGGCGGGGTCGCCGAGGGGGTGGGTGGTGGCGTCGAAGAAGTAGATGTCGTCGACGTCGAGCAGCTTCCGGACGTGTGCTTGACGCCTGCGGTTCTCGGTCCGGGTGCGTGGACGCAACCCGACAGCTACAGGTCTCTTCGGGCGAGCGTTCAAAGCGCTCACCAAGTGAGCGTCCTCGTCACGGAGACTGAGACCGAACACGACGAGCCCGCCGCGGCTTCGGCTCAACCGCTCCAGACCGAACGAGAGGTATTCGTTGTCTTTGATGATCTGCGCCTTCTCGGCCGCTTTACCCTCTGCGACGAGCAAGGGGCGGGAGAGCGGGTCTTCCTTATCGGGTATCCCGAACTGCTCGAGTAGCGTCGCGTCGCTGCTGCGCCGCTTACGCGTTAGCCCGTTCTCGTCCGCGAGGAGGTGCAGAGCGCCGTGTAGGTAGACCAGGCGTGTCCGGTCGCTTTTGACGACCGTGTTGTCGGGATGGAACTCGAGGCGGCCGTTGCAGAAGAAGAAGTCGGCGAACCCCTCGAAACTGTCGCCGTAGCCCGCACACCAGTACAGCACGAGGTCATAGCTCGTCGTGAACACCCACCGGTAGTCCCGCAACACCTCCCTTACCGTCTCACGTGTCCCGTCCGGTATGTCCGAGAGCGCGATATGCACGTCCCGCACGGCCGCGCCGAGAGCCTTCTGGACCCGCATGTAGCAGTCCCGCAACATGCTTGCACCGGGGCCTCCCAACGCCTCCACTGTCCGGATCGACACGGCGAGCTCGGCGAGAACCCTCTCGAAGTTCGCGGTCGCGCCCGCCTCGAACAGTTTCCGATCCCCGCGAGTCAGGACTTTTGCCTTGCACGCCCGCTCGTACAGCGATTCGTACGCGAACCCCGGCCAGATATGGCTACTCAACCCGTTCCCGACAAGCAGGTCACGCCAAACCTCCAAGCCCGCGACATCACACCACGAGGCGAGCTCACCATCGATCACATGCCCCACAAATGCCCTCCTAGTCCAACCGTCAGCTACAAGTCTTGTCGTTTGTGTATTCGATGCGCTCTAGTTACTTGTCGGATGACCGGACGAAATGCCCCCCTAAGAATTTGACCAGGAATGCAATGTTGAGAAGTGTTCGCGTATCCTGCGCGCCAAATGCTCTCCACGACAGCCACGCCGACGTTAGCGGCGGACACCGCGATCAACCATCGAGAACCGGGGCGAGGATGAATCCATCAGACAGAGGCCGGGGCGGGCTTGGTACGCGGTCCAACTATGCGGGGCCTTCCGCCCCGGAGGACGTACCGGGCTATCGAGGGGGGATCGGCGACCCCCGCGTGAGACCGGACGAGGGTCGTATGGCTCGTGGTTCTCGCCTGTCAAGCGAAGCCTTCGAGGTCATTCGCGACGATCGAGGCTTGTTGTCGCTCGCGCTGGCCGCTCTGGTGGTGGATGTCCTCATCTCGGGAGCGTTCCTGGGGATCGCCTCAGCCGTCGCGGAAGGCCAACACCGGCGACTGGTCCTGATAGTCGCAGCGGCCGTGGCTTCTTATCCTGTGACGGTGGTGGGGACGTTCTTGAACGTCGCGCTGCTGAACACTGTGGCACGACGGTGGAACGGTGAGAGCGTGAGCATCCGTGATGGTCTCGTGGTCGCGCGACGACAGTGGAGGCCGATCCTCGCATGGTCGGTGGTCGCGGCGAGTATCGGTGCTGTCCTGTCTATCGCCGAGCGCCTCAACCATTTCGCGTGGGCGGAGCGGCTCGTCGCGCTCCTGCTGGACATCGCTTGGGGCGCCGCCGCGTTCTTCGTGATCCCCGCCCTCGCCGCAGACGGCGTCGGGCCGGTCCAGGCGCTCAAGCGCTCGGTGAGGACTGTGCGCAAGCGGTGGGCAGAGAGCGCGACAGGCACAGTCGCCATCGGTGGAGCCACAACGCTCCTTCTGATCCCCGGTCTGCTGCTCTGTATCGCCGGATACGACGACTTCGCGGCGCATCCAGCGAGCGGTTCGATCCTGCTCGCTCTCGGAATCCTCGCCGCAGCACCCGTGATGGTCTATTCAAGCGCGACGTCCGCGGTGTTCACGCTCGCGGTCTACCGGTACGCACAGGACGAGAACGCGCACGGCCCCTTCGCGCAAGAGGATCTCGCCAACCCCTTCGTCGGCGGCGGCAAACACTCATGGAGCATCCGGCGGTGGCTCGGCCGGGCACGACGCGCAAAGCGTGATCTCGACGGACAAACAGAGCCGGCGGCCTGATGCTCCACATCGGAGCACGCACCATACAGTCGCCCTCGGGCCAGGAGTGGCGTATCGGACGTCGCTGGATCGGCCGTCCCATACCCCGCTGGCGCAAGATGCGATCACGCAAGACACACAAAGCCGACGGCGGCCGGATAGACGCGGCTGAAGCCCTGTTCAGCGTGCCCGACTTCAACGGCCTCGACGATCTGGGCGCTGCCGTGTTCATCGTCCTCGCGCTCGTCGTGATCGCGCTCGTCCTCGTACCGCTCCTGCTATTCGGCATCGAGTTGATCCTGCTCGGACTGCTCGTCGCAGCCGGCATCGTCGGGAGAACCCTGCTCGGGCGACCCTGGATAGTCCAAGCCATCCCCTCAGACGACAAGGCCGACACGCTGACCTGGCCGGTCGTCGGCTGGCGACGCTCGACCCGCGTCATCAAGGAAGTCGCCACCTCACTCGAAGCCGGACGCAATCCAGCGCCAGTAGAAGCGACAGATTTGCTTCCCACCACCTAACCGTTACCGGCCCATCCTCGTCACCTAAGCGAGTCCGCCAGAACTGATGGCTCAACGTGATCGTTGCGGTGAGCGACCTCGAAGCCACGCGAACCACTGAGGCGCACCTCTCCTTAGATCAAGCAGACCCAGTGCGACGGTCAACACGACGAAGAGCACCACCCACACCGGAGTTGCAGGATGAACCACGGCCACGACCGCAGCGGTGAGCACACCGGCGCCGAACAGGCCGCGCAGCAAGAACCACCCGACCACGCCACCTGCGACAAGCCAACCGACAGGCGGACGAGGACGGAACAGCGCGCGGGCTACTCGCATTTGTCCTCTTTAGCAGTGTCTCGAGGCTGCGGCTCCGCGCTCTGGAAAAAGAAGAACAACTCCGAGTGCCGCCAGCTTCGTCGCCTGCGCTCCGCTTTCTCATCGGCAGACATGTCGCGCAGGTAAGGCGGGTGAAATAGTTCGTCTAGCCCCCTCCTGAATCCCTGCCAACTCATGGGTTGCAGCGTACCGGCTCACGAGCGGTTGCTGGAAACCTTGCCCGCCCAAGAACAACCGCATTCTGTATCGACTGTTCTGCGTCCTCGATCGCAACCTGCCGAAGCACGGCCCGTCGATCGTGCTGCTCGGAGGCGGCACCAAGCCGGGGCGGACCGAGATGCCTCAGCGGGTCTATCGCACAATCGACAGCCACCGCCACGACTACCTCAAGACGCGACGGGTGGCCAGTCTCAAGACATGGCCGGAGTGGTGGCCCCGACCGCGCAGCTGAGGCCATGCGAGGTGAGTAGCGTAGCCTTCATGCTACGCTTTTTCAAAGGCTTGATACGAACTCTTGGCAAAGAGTCCGTGGAAGCATCGTAAGGGCCATCATCTGAGGCACGACAATGAAGCAGACCGACCAAACAGCCGTCTTCGCTGACCTCCTCAGCAAGACCTACACGACCGATGACGAGCGCGCCGCCTTCGAGCGTGACCTTGCCAAGCTGGTCGCTTCGGCGAAGCTCTTGAAGCAGCTTGAGGACATCCGCGAGGCCAAGCAGCTCACGAAGGCCGAGGTCGCGCGGCGGTTGGGGGTCAAGAGACCGGTTGTATCCCGCCTTCTTGCGGGCAAGGGTATTCCCAACCTTGGCACCATCGCCGACGTTGCCGAGGCTCTGGACGTCTACATTGACGTGCGCGTCAAGCCCCAACCTCGCAACGGCAAGCGCCACGCGGCCATCGAGGTCCACGAGGCCACCGCCTGATCGAGTTCCGGCGCCGGGCAGCTTGCCAGAGATCAAACGTAGATGCCGCATGCTGCGATGATTCTGCGGACGCGGCGTGGGAGCGATCGCTCTTATAGGCTGCGTGGCCCTGCGGGGGATGGATCGCCGTGACCTGAGCGGCTCGGATATTTGTGGCTTGGCAACCTTGAAAGGCTGGCGTTTGCGATGGCTCGGTGTCGCAGGTATCTCGTAGTTTTGTCCGTCCTGGCGATGTTGTGCGCAAGCGCGGCGCCGGCTGGCGCGCGACTGAACAACAGGGCGGCAACCCACGCCTACCTGTCTGCTGATTATGCGTATGAGCAGGCCGTAGTCTTGGGCGAGCCGTCGGCTCAGAGAGCGGTTGAAGCTGCGGCGAACAAGCTGGGCGCTGAATGCTCTGGCGTGCTTGCGAACGCTCCTCAGGAATCGCCTTATGAATCGTTCTTAGACGGCTCGAGAAAGACGGCACGGCAGCGAGGTGAAGCGTCGCGACAAAATAGACAGCTCGGCGAGCTCGGTTTGGAGATGACGCTCTACCTGGTATTGACTGAGGCTGAAGCGCTACACGAGCCGAGGCTCGTATTTGCACAGAAGGTTGCCCAATTGCGTTGGAGCGACGCACAGCTGACGCGCCGGGTTCACGAAGAAGCCAGCAACTCGGTGAATCCTCCCTTCGAAGTCATGGGCGTGTGCGCTGATATGCGCGCGTGGGTCGCGAGCGGTTACAGATCGCTCTCGTCAAACACGAAGACAGCCATAAGGAAGTTTGCGGCGTTGGCGCACAGCGAAAGGGATCAGCCCACGATAGAAAGCCTGCTCACGCGCTATGAGGGAGCTTCCGAGAAGGCGCTCACCCACAAGATCGAAGTGAAGAAGAGCCAAGCCGAGAGGGGCTATCGGGCGTTCGACGCGACTTTCAAGCGGATTTACACGGCGCTTGGTTTCGCTACGCACGAACGCGAATCTTTCAATAGTCCCCCCAAGGGCTCGGTGCGCCTAGGTGGAGGCAAAACCGCGGTCGGCGGCAAATACACCGTATGGCTGGAACCGCCCAGCGACCGCCAAGACCCCGGCTGTCACGTGAGCGTTACTCTCATCGACGCCACCTACTCGAGCTCTGACGTTTGCGTCTCTGGCGCTCACGCGCAGAGCGACCCAAACGTGGAGTGCGATTCAATGTCCTTCACCACGCAGGCGCTCCTCGCACCCGCTACGCGGCTTGTGCGGATGCGTCTCAGCAATGGAAAACAGATCAGCTCTCGCCCAGTGATCGTTCCGGCTCGCCTCGGCGGGCCCATAGCGCTCTACTACCAGGTCACACGCGGGCCTACCCCGGTTCCGGTGTCGTTGACCGAGATCGGCGTACATGGAACGAAGCTGCGAACTTTGAAGCTCCCCCGAGCCGAATGCGCCACCGGTCCTGAATTCCTGCCACCCCGACGAACGCTCGCACACGGCCAGATCCCAGGCGGGACAGACTTCGCGATCGTCGGGCAGCGCTACCGCATTTTCAAACACATCGAACTCGAACTCAACATCGAAATGCGCCCCGAAGCGCCCCCAATCGAAGGCGGAGGAGTAGACGAAGGCTCGGTCGAACTCCGGTCACGAAAAGGGCCATTCGAACAAAGACTCTCCACCGGCTGCCATCCACACGAATACTCGATCGTCTACGGGGCCCTCAATGCCGCCCACGACACAGTCGAAGCACGGGTAGGGACCAAGCTCTACCGGCTGCATCACGTCAAGATCCCGCGGAGCCTCCACGTCGGCCCGGTACTCGCCTACATCGCCCTGGACGCAGTACCCGACAAGGTCATCGTGCGCTCACCAGACGGCAAGATCGTCCAGACCGAAGACCTCTCTACACGAGCCAAGGAAACCAGGGAAACCTGCGAAGGCGAATCCGAAGAACCAAGCCCACCATAGGCTCAGTCGATCAAGGTCGCTTGTTGGACGCAAGTGCTACGCCAGGTAGAGCAGCCGCCCACAATCCGTCCGGGTGGAGACGGGCTCTCGCCACGACATATAGGAACACGGCTCTGTCGACGTCCCGTGACCTCCTATGGCAAGCGCACCCGATCACCTACCGATAGGCCGCCTGACGGCAGCCGACGTGATGACCGGGAGTGAGGTGGCCGAGCTCCTGCGCGCGCCTGTCTCAACGGTGGAAGACTGGGCACGCCGCAACGTGCTTCCCAGCGTGAAGATCGGCAGACGCAGGCTCTACATACGCCAGAACATCGAAGCGGTGCTGACCGGCGGTAGACCGACGCCCTGACGTTTTCGGGCCCGGTTTGGTACCCACGGTTGGTACCCACGGGGCCTACTTGACTAGACCGAGTCTCTTCCAGGTGGCCCCAAACCCTGTATCCATGCGGTATTCGGTTAGTGCGCCCGGCGGGAATCGAACCCGCGGCCTGCGGTTTGAAAGACCGCTGCTCTTTGGCTCCCCGAAGAGAACCGTTGACCACTGAGCTACGGGCGCTTGAGGCTCAGGATGGTACTACGGGCGGCGAGATCGGCTTTCCCAGGCGTTTGCCATCGCAATCCGCTGGATGATGCTCGGGTGGGTCGCCCCAAGGGCGTAGGACCACGCCGGCGGATCGGGGTCGGACAGACTCGTCTGCGCCAGGCGCCGAAACGCCGCTCGCGCGGCGTTCGGGTCGTGCGTGGCCACGAGCGCCCTCCAGTCCGCCTCCGCCTCCATGCGGCGTGTGATCGCGTTTCGTATGGGGGTGCTCGCGAGCGTGAACAGGGTTAGCGCCAGCAGGGCGATCGGCACCGCCTCCGGCCTCCCCATCCCGCCCCGCTTTGCTGTCGCCCAGGCGATCGACAGTGTTGTGGGGATCAGAAACAGGGCCGCCCACCCGATGCCCTTCAGGATGTGTTTCCGCGAGATGTGGCCGAGCTCGTGCGCCACCACGAATCGGACTTCCCGGCGGTTGAAGCCCCCGTACAACAGCGTGTCCCACAGGACCAGCCTCGTTGTGGAGCCGAGGCCCACCGACTCCGCGTTGGGGGCTGTGGTGAAGCGACGCACGTCCTGCACTTCGACCTTCGTTCCACCCACACCCTCCCGGTGAGCCAGCGTGCTCGCTTCGGCGAGTAGCTTCGGGTCCCTTAGCGGATGCACCGAGGGGATCAAGAACGGGGTCATGAACGCAAACAGCAAAGCGATCCCTGCGAACGCCGGCGCAGCCACCGCCCACCACCACCGCCCGAGCACTCGCCCCAACCACATCGCCACGAGCAACGCGAACGACACGAACACGAACTTCCCACCCAACCCTGTGAAGCTCTCCACCACCCACGTCACATACCCCTGGTGGGAGACTCCGTGCCTACGCTCCCACCACACCGCCGCCAACCCGAATGGCAGCTCGGCGATCCACACGATCGCGAACCCCAGCATCCCCAGCAGCATTCCCGTGCCGATCGGCCCCGCCGCCGACTCCCGCATGAGGCGATGGCCGCGCACGGCGTACACACACAGCACCACCACCAACGTCACCTCCGCGAGCAACGCGTCCACGTCGAGGAAGCGCTCGTAGGAGGCGCTCCGCCGCAGGAACGCCTGGCTGAAGTAGTGGGTTGGATCCAGGTGGGCGAGTGACAGTCCGGACGGCACGGTGGTGGGTAGCAGCCAACGCGAGGCCACCCACCACGCCGCCCCTACCACCAGCGCCACACCGGTGAGCGCCCCCAGTGTGCGCCACACTCGCCCGCGTGATGCCGGCTGCGTGGCGCTCACCCCCGCCCTACTCTCACGCGGGCATCGCGGGTGGGGTCGACAGCGGCTCGGTGAGCGGCGGCTTCATCGCGGTAGGACCGCTGTAGGGGTAGCGGTCGGTGAGGAGTAGCACGTAACCGTTGGCCTGCGCCGCGTATCGCAGCGCGAGCGCACCCGCATTGCGCATACCCAGCGGCATCCTCCCGTTCGCCAGTGACGCGAACCAGCCCAGGAAAGCCACGATGCCAAGCAGTCCCCCGTAGGCGGAGTTCAGCAGCACCGCCGGTACCGCCAGGAACAAACGGAAGCCCACCTTCCAGCGATTCTGCTCACGCGGACCCTCGATTTGCGGTTCCACCGAGTAGCTCCCCTGCTTGCCTGTGAATCCCGGGAAGGGGTTCGCCACCAGTGACACGTACGCGTACACGTGGGTCTGGTAGCGGATGTACGCCGCCAGGAAGCTGT
Organism: uncultured Solirubrobacterales bacterium; assembly: GCA_963702905.1. Classification (GTDB taxonomy): domain Bacteria; phylum Actinomycetota; class Thermoleophilia; order Solirubrobacterales; family Solirubrobacteraceae; genus Palsa-744. The sequence continues at coordinate 1,088,568 of OY969769.1, read as the reverse complement.
GCAGAGAATCGGGAGAGGTCCCCCTGAAGAGTGTTGCGAACCAGTTCACCACCGCCGCGAGATACGCCACGATCCCCCACAGGATCAACCAGATGATGTGCGGGATCGCAAGCAGCAGACGGAAGAACACCGTCAACCGCGAGCGCACTAGATCGTCGCTCACGTCGAGCCGGATCGGATCGTCCGGCCGTGAGGGCACATCGGGGAGCGCGGTCTGCGGATCGCTGTTTGGGTAGCGGTCTGTGAGCAGGAACAGATACGCGTCGAGCTGCGCCGAGTAGGAGAGCGCGTAGGCGATCGCGTCGCGCAATCCCCGCGGCAGGCGTGCCTGGGCTAGCGCCACGAACCACCCCAGCAGCGCCACCACACCGATCAATCCGCTGTTGTAGCCGCCGCCGAAGGTGCGTCCGCTCAGCGACGTCAACGTCCCCGCGATCAACAGCGCCGGGATTGCGAGCACGATGCGGAAGCCCACCTTCCAGCGGTTCTGCGGTTGGGGGGGCGCGATCTCCACATCCACCGGATAGCCCGGCTTGCCGGTGAAATCTGGAAAGAGATTCGCCCCCAGGAACAGGTACGCACCCACGTGGATCGCGTAGCGGATGTAGGCGGCAAGGAAGTTGTGCAACCCCTCCGGCGACTTCCCGGCGAACAGCGTGGCGAACCAGTTCACGATCACCGCCACCCCAGCCACCACTCCCCACAGGCTCAACCAGATCAAGTGCGGTATCGCCAGCAGCAGGCGAAAGAACACGGTCAAGCGTGAGCGCTCCATGTCGTCGCTCACGATCAGATGCACAGGTCGGTCATTCACGGCAGGACCCCTCTCTCCAATTCACGGCTTCGGTAGGCGATTGACCGAGGGCGAGCGGCCCACGGAGGATCGCTGCGGGCGCTGGAAGAACCAAGCTCCGCGAAAGCATCAACGTATTGGTATCCGCCCTACCGGACGACGCCACCTTCACCGTCGATCGCAAAGCCCTCGAGCCCGAACTCTCCGCGTTTGACGCCGTGACCCCCTAAGCCTCCTGTCCCGCCGGGGGGTCGTCCACCTCGCGCAGTGTTCCCGTCTCGGGGTCGAACACGAAGCCTCGGATGTGACCGCGGGCGGGTAGCTCGGGGCTCGACCGCAGCCGTGCTAGACCCCGGCGGAGGGTGGCCTCCACGTCGTCGAACGCGCCCAACCTCCACGTCGGCTGCACCCCGTCGGCGGCCAGCGCCTGGGTGAACTCGTCCTCGGAGGCTTTGTGCAAACCACATCCGTCGTGCATCACCACCACGATGTCCTCGGTCCCGAGCTTGCGCTGGGAGACGCTCAGAGAGCGGATCACGTCGTCTGTCACCAACCCGCCCGCGTTGCGGAGGATGTGCGCGTCCCCACGCTGCAACCCCAGCATCGGGAAGAGGTCGATGCGCGTGTCCATGCATGCAAGCACCGCCACCCGCCGCTGCGGCACCGGGCTGAGCCCCGGCGCCGCCAGCTGCTCGGCGCGGGACATCGCGACAGCAAGCATTTCATCCGCGTTGGTCATAGGTCGCCGATCTTTTAGCAGGCTCCGGCGGCGCGCAACCGCGCGCGGTACCGCTCCATGTCGGCGTGGTTGAAGTCGTTGTGGGTCTGGGTGCGCAGCGAGGGCACATTCTCGTGGTGGTAGGGGCTCGACAGGCTCTCGTTGTGGCCGATCACGTCTTTGATGGGGATCCCGTAGCGGCAGCGCAACCATCGCACCAACCGCAAGCTCGAGCGCATCTGTGCCCGCCGATCCAACACTTCTGCGTCGCTGTACCCGACGTGCTCGATCCCGATCGCTGTCCAGTTCAAGCCCACCGTATGCCTGCACATGATCCCCAGCGGCACCAACTGGTGGATTGTCCCATCGCCATCCACCACGAAGTGAGCGCACGTGTTGGGGAGCTCGTGCAGCTCGCTGTCGGGCACATCGGGAGCGAACGTGTCGAACGTCGACTTGAAATCGGGGGTCTCGGTGAAGTGGATCACGATCACATGCGGGTCGATCAAGCGGTAGGTGTCGATGCCGTAGTGGTGCTCCGCATAGCGCTGCATCTCCGCCTTGCGTTTTGCCCCGAACGGGATCGGGCTCTGCAATATCGGCGGAGCCGCCGGTAGCAAGGCTTCGCGCGCGCCGCCCCGCGTGGTCGCCGGGTCGGGACGGGGCGTGGGTGAGATCGCTGTCCTCGGCGCCGGCGTGGCCGGGGATCGCTGTGCGGTCTGGATGGGATCCGATCCACCCGTTGTAACTAACGCTGGCTGGGCCGTTGTGGTGGCTGCGGTTTCGCTTCCGGAGAGCGACTTGCCACAGCCCGCCGCACCCACGAGCACGCAGAGCGCCGCCGCTGCCAAGGACACGCGCGTGTATCTGCGAGGCCGACCCACGCTTGGAGCGTAGTGCCCTCCTCGAGCGCCCCACCCGGTTGGGCACTCGCCGGTCAGGCCACTGGCAGCGCGGCGGCGAGCGCTTGGAGGACCCTCTGCACCTCCGCCTCCCGCAGCGACCCCGGACGGCGTGCCAGCTTCGCCACGCGCCTCGTCCCGTCGATCGTGACCCCATCGAGCTCGAGCCTACGCAGGAACGGGAGCCCGCCTGCGTCGGCGAAGCAGAGCGCGCAACGCACCTCAACCGCGGAAAAGCCATGCCCTGAGAGGCACGCTCGCACCACCTCAGCCTGCGCTCGCACTCCGCGCACGAGCCGCGTTCTGTCGCGGCCCGCCACCTTGAGTAACTGTTCGCGTTGCGAGAACAGCCCACCCACCGCCTCCACGCGCACATCCCCATGGAGAGTCTTCGCGTCGATCACCGTCACCCCACCCGGACCCACCGCGAGATGGTCGACGTTCGCCTTGCCGTGTCCGGTGAGGCGGCGGTCGTGCAAGAGATGCACTCCCGTGCCTTCGAGCAACTTGTGCAATCGGGCCCCCACCTTCGCCTCACCCTCCGCGCCCTGCCTCCATGCGCGCGTGGATTGAGGGTCGCCGAAGATCCGCGCGAGTCCCACCCCCACGGCCCCCATGCGCTCTCGTGCACGCCGCTCGCGGACGTCGCGACGGCGCGCATACTCGCGCATGGCGCTCGCTCCCGCGGCACCCGGGTCGACCTGCGTGGGCACAGGCGTCGCGACGCGGCCGTTGGGCGCGGTCGAGAGCGTAGCTGCCACGCACCCCAAGCAGGTGACCGTCTTGGAGGCGGGATCCCACCGAGCGCGGGTGCGTGCCGGCAGCTCGCATCCGCACACCGAACAGCGGTCAGGTCGGCGCAACGAGAGTGTCTTCGCTCGAGGCGATGCCATATGCGATGGATCGGCAGTCTTCCTGAGGCGCTAAAGGATGACCGCCTTCCGATGAGCGAAATGTCCGATGTGGAGCTATCGACGGGTAAGGACGGCGCTCATCTTGATCGCCCTAACCGCCCCAGTGGCGCCCGCCTGCAGGGTGAAGCCGAGCGTGAGCGCCACGATCCCGGGGATCAACAGTAGCTTCGATCCGAGCATCAGGATCCCCAGTCGCCCGAGTAGATAGGGCGGGGTGCACACTGTCGCCCCCAACGCTGTGCTGAGCGCGGACGCGGTCAGTTTGTCGCGCCGTGACCCCCCCGGTTTGATGCCGATCAATCGCGATGGGACCGCTACGTAGCACACCATCATTAGCCCTACCACGACCCCCAGGCACAACACGAACCACGGTTTCCCCCACCTCGGAGCGATCAGGGTAGACACCGCGAGCGCCAACCCAACCCCTCCTCCCCATAGGGATAGAGGCAGCGTGCGCTGCTTTGCATCCTCGACCGCAGGGCGAACCTCGGGAGGGCCTCCACGGGTGATCGCAAATGCGAACACCGCGTTCAGGAAGAACGCCCCGATAGTTATCGCCACAATCACCAGTGAAAGGGGGATCAGCACTGCGCCGCGCAACTCTGGAAACGACTTGTCGTGCAACACCCTCGCCTTCAAGTCGTACATCGCCAACCAGATCCACACCGCGGGGAGCACTTGCACGAGCGTAAGTCTCCAGTTGGTAACCAGCAGCTTCATGCCGTCCAACAGCATCGCGAAGGCGCCTACCGTGAAGGCGAGCGGGGCGAACAGGCGGCGGGAGCGACTCAGGCGGACGATCTGCTCCACCACCGCCTCGTCGTCCTCTTGGATCGCACGCGCCAGCCGGAGGACGTTCGCCTCCAAAGCACGACGGCGAGACTGGAGCTTGCTTTTCACCTCCCGCGAGGATCCCATAACGGGCGCGACCCGCGACGGCGGTTACGGCAACGATCTTAAAAAGCCTACGGGCAACCGCGCTAGATGCCGATGAGCACGATCCCCCCGAGCGCCGCCATCACGCCCACCAGTTGCGTCTGAGAGAGCTTCTCCTGTAGCACCGCAACCCCCAAACCGACCGTCACCACCGGGAACAGGGACCCCAGCACCGAGACGAGCGAGAGCTCTCCATGGGCGGCCGCGGTGGTGTAGAGGAGTGTGCCTGTGATGAGCAGCAACCCGGGGATCGTCAGCAGGGCGCTCCTCGGCGAGAGCTTCATCGCTTGCAACCTCCGCCCAGCCCAAAGCCCGGTGAGGATCACCACGCTCACACGCGCGTCGAAGAGGGCCCACGCCTGCCCGTGCGCGGAGGCGGCGGGGAGCGCGGTGAGGAACACCCCGAACGCCACCGAAGACCCCGCCGCCCACAGCGCTCCCCTCCGGGGGTCGGGGTAGCGGCGTGCCTGGTCCGCTGTGGGTAGCGGACGGCGGGCCGCGAGCGCCGCACCTCCCAATGCGAGCGCGAGGCCGACGATCTGGGTGAGCTTCAGCGAGTCGCCGGTGGTCACCCCCCACATCACCGGCACCACCGCCCCCACCGCCCCGATCGGCGCCACGATGGAGAGCGGCGCCAGCTCCGCCGCCACGTAGAAGCCGATCAACCCTCCCGCGTTCCCCGCCCCCGCGAGCAGCGCCAACCACACGTCTGAAGAGGGCAGCGAGTGGCCGCCGTGCGCCGCCAGGTAGAGGGCGCTTGCTCCCAGCGCCGCAACCTGCGAGAACATCAGCACAGTCGTGACCGCGTGGCGCCTTGCCAGCTGCGGGCCGAGGAAGTTGGACACCCCGTAGCAAGCCGAGGACCCGAGGGCTAGGGCGATCGTGAGCACCGGGGTATCTTCGCAGCGGCTTCACGAACTTCGTGGGACGCCTGCATTTGAGCGGCCTGCGCCTGCACGGATCAGGTCGGACTTTATGTCGACAATGTCCCAGTCCCCGGCACGAGGGTCGACCTCACAGGACCCGCAAGCCAGTTCGTGACCTCAATGGGGATCACCACAGCGGTCCTCCCCGCCGGCCCACACACTGTGAAGTGGACCGACAACGGAGCTGGGGCACTCGAACGATCCGGGCCGATCAACTCCACGGGAGTTGTGGGCAATCGCTACGAGCTAAGCATCTCTCGCTCACCGAAGACAACCTTTGGCGAGTGTTTGGGCGTTGATCTCTGCTGCAAGCGTTGGTATGTCGTCGAGGTCGAGCACCCTCACGCGGTCCCCCGTCTTGGTTGCCTCCACCGCGCGTCGCACGGCTCGCGCGGGACCGGGCAGCGCCAGGTAGTAGACGTGGCTGATGTGCCTCGCCCGCGCCCAGCCGCGGCAGATTGCGGCGAGCCTTGCCGGTGTCTTTTCCGACAGCTCCACCTCGATGGCTACCGCTCCCACACCCGGCAAAGTCAATGCCAGATCGGGACGGTGGAAGACCTTGCGACCCCGGACATCGGGAAGTCGTACAGAGGCGAATAGCTCGCTCCGGTCCGCCTCGATCAGCCGTATCTCCCGCTCACCCATAAGGCCCCATTCCGGCAGTGCACGGTGCAGCTCGACCGCGGCGTGGGTGGTCCGGTACGCGTGCTCGAACCCCATCGCGTCCACCCTGAACGCTCGGAAACGACCAATGCCCTGCCAACGCAAGCCCTTCCGCGTCGCCCAGTACAAGGCCGGGCGAGCATGCAGAACCAAGCGATGGTCGAGCAATCCCTCGTGGCCGAGAATGCGCAGCCTTTGGTAAGCCGCCGCGTCACTGACCCCGAACCAGCCTGCCACGTGGCCGATGCTCGCGGCGCCCATGCGCCCGATCCACGCGACCATCTGTGCATCTCGCTCTGTGAACAACATCATGAACTCCTTGTCTGTGGGTAAGTAAGGACACCTACAGACAGCTATTCCGACGAGGGGCGCGAAAGGTGACACCCCACCTGGACATCGGCGCTCGAGCGGGGCTGGGTCGGAAAGTTGTTCGGTGCAATTGGTTTGATTTGAGCCGCACACTTAGAAAGGTGTTCGGTACAATTTGCAGATGCCTCAACCGCACAAAAAGGCAGGGGGCAATCGTGGCCGGCCTCCACGAGCCGCCGTCTATGAGCGTTTGCGCTTTCAGATCGGAGAGCTTCGCGAGCGGCTTGGCGGCCTGCCTTCGCCCGGCCAAGCGGACGGCATCTGGCGGGGAATATGGCTTGAGGAGGCCCACCACTCGACCGCCATCGAGGGCAACACGCTCGTCCTGAAGCAGGTCGAGCAGCTGCTCGAGGAGGGCCGCGCCGTGGGCAACAAGGAGCTCAGGGAGTACATGGAGGTACGTGGCTACGCCGACGCAGCCACATGGGTTTACAGCCAGGCGCTCAACCCCGGAGCATGGTCGAGCGGGGAGCTACTCACGCTGACCGAGCTTCGCCACATCCACCGTCTCGCCCTCACACCCGTATGGGATGTCGCGCCTCACCCAAGCGCAGGCGATAGTGAGCATCCCGGCTCGTTCCGCGAGCACGACATCCGGCCGTTCCCAGGCGGCATGCGCCCACCGGCATGGCCCGAGGTGCCTGCCACGGTCACCGACTGGATCGGCGAGGTGCAAGCGCTGGGCCGCGACAGTAAGGGAATCGAGCCCGAAGCGCTGGCCAGGATACACGCGCGTTTCGAGCAGATTCACCCATTTCTCGACGGCAACGGGCGCACCGGACGGCTCGTCCTCAATCTACTGCTGGTCCGGCTTGACTATCCCCCCGCGATCATCTTCAAGGGCGACCGTCGGCGCTACCTGGCCGCGCTCCAAAATGCCGACCGGGGAGATTACGGCCCACTCGGAGAGCTGATCGCCCGCGCCATTCTCGACAACCTCCACAAGTTCGTCGTTCCCGCCGTCGCCGGCCCGACACGCCTGGTCCCGTTGCCTGCTCTCGCCTCTGAGCGGATCTCGGCAAACGCGCTACGCGTAGCCGCGACGCGCGGGCGCCTCGAGGCTTCCAAGACCGCCGATGGTACTTGGCGCAGCACACGATCCTGGGTCGACGAATACCTCGACGGGCGCTACAAGCGGGAGTCAGGAGACAGAAGGCGGTAGATGCCGGTGCGACCTTTTTGCGTTCCGCGATTTCGAATGTATACTGATAGTCGGAACTGATCCAAATACAGTTTGGGGGCTGACGTGGGAGACGACCACCTGAAGCAGGCCGAACAGGAAGCCATCGAATTTGCCGAGACGGTTGGCGACGCCACGGAGGACAGCGCTCAACCTGAGCCGCTCGACGCCCCAGGGAAGGAACAGCCGTGAGCTACGCGCTCAGTGATGCCGGTCTGGAGCTCATCATGAGCTTCGAGGGCTACCGAGACGGCGTCTACGACGACAGTCGCAAATTTGCCACCTGCGGCTACGGCCACTTGTTGCATACGTCTCCCGCTACGCACGCCGACCACGAGCGCTACGACGGCCGGGGGCGCGCGTTCTTCCTCGATCTGCTGCGCAAGGACGTCGACCACGACGCAATGAGCCCGATGAACCGGCTCATCCACGCCCCGCTCAACGAGCATCAGGTCGACGCGCTCGCCTCGCTCGCCTTCAACTGCGGACCGGGAGCGTTGGAAGGCAAGGTGGGACGGGAGGTCAACGAACGACGCTACAGGGAGGCCGCCGACGCGTTCCTGCTGTGGGTGCATCCCCCCGAGCTGCGCTCACGCCGCGAACAGGAGCGCGCGTTGTTCCTAAAGCCGGTGCAACCCGGAGAAAAACTGCCGTGGCTGGAGCCAGATGAGCGTAGATGGGTCGGCGAATACGACCACCTGCGCTCCCACCACCAGGACCCGGAGCGCCAACAAGTGCTCGTCGCTGTGATGCGAGGCAGACGCAAGGCGATCTGGCACGCAGCACGGGGACAGGGCGGCTGGGAGGTCCACAACCGCAGACAGCGCTACCACTCCCTCCGAGTCCGCACCGACCCCGCGTGATGGGCGACTTCAGAGTCATCCAGGGCTGCCCTTGCAACCCGCTCATCGCCCCCTACTTCGAGTTGCTCGTCAAAGAGGCCGGAGCGCAGGTCAACAGCATCTACCGCGGCGAGGACGCAGCGGAGATCCTCCATGCGCACGGCAAGCACACACAGGCGGAGATCCACGCCACGCTGCCGAAAGAATCAAATCCCCCGGGACAGTCCACGCACGAGCTGCGCTCCGACGGAGTCGCCTATCCCGGACCAGTCGGCAGGAAGCTCGAAGATTGGCAGCAGGGTCTGGACGTCAACGACGGAGACATCGGGCGGATGAAGGAACGCGCCCGCGCGCACGGGTGGGAGCTTTTTCAGCCCTATCCGAACACAAAAGAGTTTCACCACCTCAATTTCACGCGCCGTCCACAAGCGCGCGGGGCACTGCGTGCACGCATCATCTTGATCAGGGCGCGACTGCCACGGGGATAGCCGGCACGTAGGGCATCTCCTCTGCCCGATGGCTGTCGATCCCAAGCACCCCCGCGACGGCGCGTGCGGCCAGGAGCTCGTCGTGAGGGGCATGTCCGGCGAGCGCGATCACGGCCCCCTCAAGCGCGCCCAGCAACGCCAATGCCACCGCCCGGGCGGGAGGTCCCGCTGAAATCGAACCGGCTTTGCGTCCGGCATTGATGAGCCAGACGCAGCGCTTCACACCCGTCTCCCAGATCCGCTCGGTCTCGCGCCCGACCGGATGATGCTGACCGGCGAACTCCAAGCGCAGCGCCATCACGACACGGGCGATGTCGCGCCGGCAGAAGATGGCGTGGCCACGTGCCAGCGTCAGTAGCCCTGCGACTGGGTCAGCCTGTTGCGCGGCCGGCTCGCCGACCTCGCGCATCCAGTTCTCGTTGATCCACCCGATCACGGCTAGCGCCAGGTCCTCCTTGTCCTTGAACTGGTGGTACAGAGCGCCCCGCGTATAACCGGCCTCGCGCGCAACCTCCTCGAGCACGAGGTTGCCGTAGCCGTAGCGCGAGAAACCACGCGCGGCGGATTCGAGCAACGCGCTGCGCGACCGGGCGCGGCGCTCAGCCTGCGTCGGGCGTCCTCGCACTGACAGTGTCGGCGCACTCACGGAGCTCATCGACCTTGCGACGCTCGTGCCGGGTTGATACATACATGCACGTATGTATGATATCATTCCCTGCGAGCAGACGATGCCGACAACCTCGTCCCAGCACTCCAACCATCTCTCTCCTCGTCGCGGCGGACGCGTAGACACCTCGACTGTCCGGTGGCGGCGCGAGGTTCCCGAGGCGATTCGCTCTCTTGGCGCGCTCGCCAACACGGACTACGCCGATATCGTCACCGCGACGATTGACGAGGCACCAGCAGAACCCGAGCAGTTGGTCCACGCGGCGTTGAAGGGTGTACCGCGTGGTCTGCTCTTCTTTGTCCCATTTGTCCAGCGTGTCTTCCTCGGCCTTCGCCTGAAGCTTCGCCCCTCGCCGGACCACATTCTCGGATGGAAGATCGCCGATCGCAGCGAGAACTGGATAAGGATTGAGGCTGCCTCGTGGTTCTTGACCGGCCACGTAGTCATGCATGTCGATGAAGGCCAACTGTCCTTCGCGTCGTTCATCCGCTACGACCGACGGCTCGCAGCGCTCGTTTGGCCTCCGGTGTCGCTCATCCACCGTCAAGTGGCGCTCGCCCTGGTACGCAGCGCGATACGAGCGCAGTGATCAAGGCTCCACATCATCACATGTGTGGAGGGCAAGCGAGACTCCCAAACAGCGCGCACACCTCCTGCCCCTGGCGTATCCATGAGATCGCCCCCGACTTTCGGCTCGAGGACGTGTGGGCGCTCCCCGTACATGGCGAGGAAAGCGACTTTCCGGCACTGGTGCAGGGCTTCGCCGCCGGTGACCCCTCGCAGGGCTCCTCACGGCTTGCTCGCGCGCTGTGGAGCACCCGTTGGAAGGTCGGAGAGCTGCTCGGTTGGGATGAGACAGAGACCGGGCTCGGAGCGAGGGCGCCGACACTGCGCAAACGCCTGTCGGGAGACCTGCTGGACGCACCGGGCCCTGCCTTCGACGCGCTCCCATTCACCTCGCTGTACCTGATCGAGAACGAGTTCGCCGCGGAGATCGCCAACCGCACCATGCATGGGGTCATGCACCTCGGCTGGGTTGCCGACGGGGCGGGTGGCTACCGCGGCCAGATGGCTGTCTTGGTCAAGCCAAATGGGCTCCTCGGGGCCATGTATATGGCCGCGATCAGACCCTTCCGACACCTGATCGTCTACCCAGCGACGATGCGACAGATCGAACGTGACTGGACGCAATCAGATCGCACTTCGCATTGAGTCGGTCTCACGGAGCAGGTGTCGTTGCGTCACTCCCAGCGCCTGCGCGGCGCTTCTGTGGGTAAGGCGTCTCGCCCCGTGCCAGCATCGCCACGAACTGCTCGATGCGTCGTGCCCGCGTGTCGGCGCGCTTGGCGCTTCCGATCCGCCACAACACCGCATAGCGGTTCTGGCTGGTGAGGATCTCGAACATGGCGAGCGCCGCCGGATTCCCGCTCAATGCGGCTGTGAGATCGGCGGGGACCTCGATCCCGGCCGGGCCTGAGTAGGCAGCCTCCCAGCGGCCGTCGGCCTTGGCCCGCTCGATGGCTGCTGCGCCGGCGGGCGTCATTCGCCCTTCGGCGGTGAGCCGCTCGACGATGCCCACATTGCGCTTTGACCAGGCGCTGCGAGGTCGGCGCAGGGTGAAGCGCTGACGATAGGTTCGCTCGTCCAGACGCCGGACCTGGCCGTCGATCCAGCCGTAACACAACGCCTCGTCCAGGGCCTCGTCGTAGGTAAGGCGCGTTGGTTGCGTGGTGCCCTTCTTTGCCAGGCACAGCCATATGCCTGTGGACTGCTCGTGCTGCGCGAGCAGCCATGCCCGCCACGCGTCGGCGTCGGTGAGCGTCAAGAGGGGTTGGTCGTCTGCCATCGGCATAGCCTGACAGTGAAATGCTTCGCCTACAGTGAGGCGATGCGGGTGGTGGAGTTGGACAGGCTCTCAGAGTCTTACTGGGAGGAGCTCGTCGCCGGCGAGCCCGAGCCCTTCGGGGGGGTTGGCGAAACGCTGTCCTGGCGTGACAAGACGCGAAACATCGGTGTCCGCGAGGACGATGGCCGGCTCGTGGCGGCCGCCGGAGCGGTCTTGGCCGAAGTGAAGGTGGGAAATGAGGAGCCTTTCCCGGTGGTGGGGCTCGGCGGTCTGCTTGTAACCCACACGGCGAGGGGGCGCGGCTTGGCGCGTCTGCTCTGTGCCCATCTGCTCGAGATCGCACGTGAGTTCGATGTTCAGCGAGCGATGCTCTTCTGCATGCCGAAGTTGATGCCCCTCTACAGCGAGATGGGGTTCGTCGCGATCGAGGCGCCCGTGTGGGTCGACCAGCCTAGAGGGCGAATCGAGATGCCGATGTCGGCAATGTGGAGCCCGCTCAGTGGAGATGTCAACTGGCCCTCCGGGCGCGTCGATCTGGTTGGGGAGCCGTTTTAGAAAGGGTCTTCGCCGGATCTGATCCCCGGCAGCAGGAAGTCGACGTAGCTGTAACCCGGAGTGTTGATGGCTCCACCGAACACGTAGCGAAAGAGCAACACGAACATGATCGGCTGCACCGTGAACACGATCAACAGTTCCGGCGCGCGCGGCAGCCGGATCAGATTCCGCTCGGCGATGATCAGCGTGTCGGTGACGAGGCGCCTCATGCGGCCCGCTCCTCTGCCAGCTCTTCGGCGTCGGCGGCGGCGTGGCCGGTCAGCGCAAGGAACACGTCGTCGAGTGTTGGGCAGCATAGCGCGAGATCATCCACGCTTTGAGACGATCGGCCAGGTACTCCTCACGCAAGCTCGGCATAGCAGACCGCACTTTTAGCGCATAGGCCCCAGCGAGAGTAGTTTGGCGCAAATTTGCGCAGCGACGCGAAGAGATGTTTACGACTGGGGATAAGGGGCAGTCAGATCAAGGGACCTTTGCTGACCCACCTCTGCCGGCGCAACCGATTTACGGCATTTGGGTCAGCATTTAACTTAAAATAGGGAGACTCTCATGCGTCATCTACTGCTCCTAGCGGGAGCCCTTGCGCTGCTCGCTATGACTGCTGCCATAGCCTTCGGTGCGACCGGTGCTGTGGGGCCATTCACATTTGCCTCTGGAGCGCCGGGCACAACCTTTGAATGCTCGATAGACTACGGTACCTACAGACCGTGCTCGTCACCATATAACCCGACGTTGGGTGCAGGCGCTCATACGCTACGGGTACGGGAGAAATTCACCACCATCGCCACCACGACGACTACTTCACCACCTCCACCGCCTCCCCCGCCAAGCAGCAGCCACTGCTTCTCATCCCCTCAAGGCTGCGGATATCCGGACCCCTCCACGGCAAACGTAGGCGCACCCACGGCGTGTTCATCTCTTACCTCGTCGGGCCCCATAACCGCAAGCTCTCAAGGCCAAACGGTCAAGGGCCTCAACATCGTGGGTGGAGTGACGGTTATCGCAAGCAACGTAACACTGACCAACGACTGCATCACCACAAACGGCGGTGGTCGATCGGGATCAAGGGTCGTGACAATCGCAAACGGCGCAACAGGTACACGGATCGAACACTCCACGATCTCTGGTTCCAACTCAACCAGCCAGTCAGTCGAGGAAGCCCTTAACAACAACTACAGTCAGTCGGGCTCAGTGGCAGACCACGACTACATCTACAACTGCGGCGAGTGCGTTCACGGGCCGTGGAAGCTGACGAACAGCTATGTGACGTCAAACGCCACCATCTCAGGTGAACACTACGAGGACATCTACTGCTCCGATGCCACCTTCGTGGCAGAACACGACGTCCTCGTCAATCCACACGAACAGACTGCCAATCTCTTCTGCGACACCAGAGGGGGCGGGGAGGTGCAGCGGACAATCACATCACTCTCACTAACAGCTTGCTCGCAGGCAGCGGGTTCAGCTTGTACGCCAACGGCAACTCCTCGTCCGTCGGATCGAGCACGATGACTGTTACCGGGAACAGGTTCGCGCGGTGCCTCTCGACACCCGTCTACAACCAGGGATCGGGTGGGACGTCTTGCGCAAGCGGATTGGACAGCAACGGGTACTTCCCGAAAGGAGGTTATTTCGGTATCGCTGCATACACTTACTGCTCTGGCGCCAACCAGGTATGGGCGAACAACGTCTGGGACGACAACGGAGCGACAGTCGGGTGCTGAGTGATTTTACCGGCTAGCCTCGATGTCAGGGAGAGCTTGGTCTGCGCTTTCAGGCTTGCGCGATTTGCAGGGCTCGCGCAAGCCCGGAAGCCGAGATGACAGTCCTGCTATGGAGCCTTCCCGCGAGCGACGGTGAGAGACGATTGGCTTCGGTACCGACGAGCGCCGGCTCAACGATGGGGTGCGATCGCGTGCAGCACGCGATCGAGGGTGGCGGGCGTAACTCGTTCGGTGATCGTTCGTTGGCGCGCTCGCTGACCGTCGGCGAGAACAGTGGGGCCATCGTTACCGTGGGTCACCGTGATGTGAACTCTCTGTTCGGGCTTCCAGTCGGGGCTGGCGAAACTGTCCTCGCTGAGGAGGGCGCCTTGCGCGGCGCTGACGAGGATTTCCGCCGACGGCCCGTCAACGATCGCGGTCAGTTCGCTGTTCGGTTCTAGAGGGGCGCCAAGCCCTTGCACGACGCCTGGCGTGGTCGCGCTTCGGATGGCGACGCCCGCGAGTTCGAGGCCGAGCTTGCCCACCGAAAGCTGCTTGCTTGTGCGCTGGGCTTCGGTTAGCAGGACCGGATCGCAGGCGACGGCGCTGACCTGTGCGGAGAGCCAGTCCGAGCAGCGCTGGCTGCGGCCATCGCACGTAAAGCTTTCTTCCTGGAAAGAGCACCACGGCGTCTGAAAGCGTGACTGCACGCCAGGTGAGCGGGGGGAGTTGGCGTCGAGGGCGCCACGGCATGCCGCCGTACAGCCGGCGCCCCACTCGCCCGCCCAGTGCGTCCAAGGCTGCTTGGCCAGCGAGAGCAGGCAGCTCCCTGGAGCGTTGGGAACGCAGGCTTCCCCGTTGCGCCCCCATGGCGCTTGCCCGTCGTGATCGGTCTCAGGCGGCACAACACCGTCGATCGCCAGGCCGGACGGCTGCCGGCAGGAGTGCGCACACGCAAGCGGGTATGCGGAGTGACCACCTTCCGTCAGGTACACGACCGGCCGTGTGCCGTCGCGGAACTGCAGCTGAGCACCGCTGTAGCGGAAGGTTCCCTTGTGCGCAGCGTAGACGACGTATTCGACATGCGTTTCGTCGTGGGGGCGTGTCACGACGGTCGCGCCCTCCCAGTCGCCCTCGTGCTCGTCGCAGAGACCGGCTTCGCGCCCTTGGGGGAGTAGGCAGCTCTTGTTGAGATCCAGGCGCGTGAAATGGTTGAAGCGCAGGAACCACCAGTAGTCGAGGTAGTAGCGGCCATTCGATTCGGTGGCGTTGTAATAGATAGTCGAGCGAGGGCCGGCGTTACAGTCGAACAGCGGCCGGCAGGAGGCAGGACCGTGGTATTCCGAGACCTTGCTGCCGTCGATGTCCACATAACTACTCGGGCCAGACTGCTTTTCCGCGACGAGCCTGTCGAACGTGGTGGCGTCGTGTATTGGGGTGCATTTCGCGACGCGTCCTTGGTGCGCGCAGAAGCGCTGGGTGCCTTCGTCAAACATCTGGTCAACGTTCAATGGCCGCCACTTCTCTTTGCTGTCGAACAACAGCCAGGGACGAAATCGCTCCGCCAGTGCTCCAGCCAGCGGCTCATCGACAAGCGAAAACGGTTCCACCTTGCGCACCGTTACGCGACCGATCGAGCCGTTGACTATCCGAACCACGCCTAGCGTCAGAACGGCGCCGATCAATCCGCCCAGGACCATCCCGCCAACGATAAAGCGCTTGCCTATTGTCTGCCCCCATATCGCCAGTCGCCGACCTAGGCAGTCTGTCAATGCCAGATGATCTTGTCAAACAGATCGCATGATTCCGATAATCTTGTAGTCTTCGGTCATGCCTCGATCCAGTTCGAGCGATGAGTGTGTTGCTCTGGTGCTGGCTGGTGGTGGGGCTCGAGGCTCGTATGAGATAGGTGTGCTTTCTGTCCTGTTGCCCGCGCTGGAGGCGAGCGAGCGCCCGCAGATCATTGCCGGCACGAGCGTTGGCGCAATCAACGCCGCCTATCTCGCGGCGCACGCTGACGAATCTACCGTCCAGATTGTCGAGGGCGGGCTAGAGCTGTGGCGGAAAATAAGTTACGGGAGCGTGCTCAAGCCGCTCGTCTCGCCAGCCGAGGGTGCGCGCCTTTGGTCATACATACGCGAAGTTCTCGGCAGCCGAGGGGCACACACCGACAGCATGCTCGATCCTACCCCGCTGGTGGGCACACTTGCGGAGCTGATCGAATTCGATCGTATCCGTGAAAACGTCAAGGCGAAGCATCTCGTCACCGCGGCAGTGGTCGCTACGTCAGGGCACACGAGTATGAGCGTCGTCTTCCACGACGGTGGCAGCTCGCCCTCGTTCGACCCGCTCCGGGGAATCTCCTACGTCCAGACCAAGCTAACCGAGGATCATGTGCGCGCTTCGGCCGCGATTCCGCTCCTCTTCCCCGCTGTCCCGATCAGTGGGCCAGGAGGTCGGCACTGGTACTTCGATGGTGGCACGCGCCTCAACGCGCCAATCAAGCCGGCACTCTCGCTGGGTGCAAGCCGGCTGATCGTGATTGCGCTCAACTCGCTCACGCCAGTACACGAGTTGCAGGTAGATCGTCGACCGGACGCTCTCGACGGCGCCACACAACTCATCCAAGCTGTCCTCGTCGACCCTCTCGTGAACGACGTCCACACCCTCGCCACTGTTAATGAACTGCTTGAAGACGACACCGAAGCGAAGATCAGGGCGCACGAGAACCGTACCGGCAAGCGACAGGTTCCCTACATGCTCATCGCGCCGGAGGACCCCTTCGAGATCGGTCGCATCGCCAGCGAGGTCTATCGCACCCACTATCAGTCGCCTCTCGCGCTTGCGCGCTCGCCCAACGTCAGCGCACTCGGCCATCTCGTAAACGCCGCCAAGGACCCCAGCCACGGCGAGCTACTCAGCTACCTCCTCTTCGCGCAAGAGTTCACCGAGCGACTTATCGAACTCGGCCGCAAAGACGCACAGCGCTGGCTCGACGAGAAACACGACCAGGGCCGCTGGCAGCTCAAACAGCTACCAACTGCCCAAGTCTCCCCGACAACGACAGGAACGATGTAGCCACCCTCCATTACGCCCTGACACAGTTGAACTTATCTCCTGAATCGAATCCATCGCAACAACGGTCCGAAAGGGGTCTGAGAGAATGATCGCCGATCTGCACTGTCACTATCCGATGCACCTCGTCGCCGACGAGCCGAAAGCCGCGGGACCCAGAGAGGACTGGCTGCGACAGTTCGTAGACAAAATCGAGGGCGGGATCCTCGACCTGGTTGCAAGATCGTCAATAACGCCGGATGGAGCTCGGGTTGGCGAGTTAGCCTCGAGGGCCTTGAGGCCGGGGGCGCAGGGATCGTGTGCTCGGTGCTCTACTGGCCGGCTTCCGAGTTCGACCTCCCGCATCTCAACGAAGCGCCACCGCTCGACCCCTACTTCGATTACCTCAAGAGGCAACTCGAATTCATCGAGGACGAACTGCCTAAAACGACTGCCGACGGAACACCCGTCTTCGTGGCGAAGACCACTACGGATCTCGAAATCCGCTTTGTCCACTGCGTCGAGGGTGGATTCCTGCTCGGGGACGATCCTGACAAGCTCGACGAGCGCGTGCAGTGGCTCTCACAACAGGGCGTCCTGTACATCACCGTCGCCCACCTCTTTTATCGCCAGGTGGCGACCGAGGCCCCGGCGATACCGGCATTCACAGACCAAGAGTTCCACGAGCTCTTCCCCGAGCCCGAAGACGTCGGACTCACCGAGCTGGGTGAAAAGCTGATCGAAGCCATGTACCGCCACAAGATCCTTATCGACATCAGCCACATGTCCGAGCGGGCGGCCAGAGAGACATTCGAGCTGGTCGAGCGCCTGGAGGGAAACAATGCCAAGACGAACTACCCCATCATCGCTACCCACGTGGGTATGCGCAGCGCCGGACCGGTCGCACGCGCACAGGAATACAACCTCGCCGACGACACCGCCCGTAAAATCGCCGAACGGGGAGGCGTGATCGGCCTGATCTGCGCGCAGCACCAGCTCGGCGACGCACACAACGAGGCCGAATCGGCCGCTCTCATCAAGGCCCATCTCAACGCGATCGGCACGGCCGTGGGCGATGCGAGCAGCGTCGCCGCGCTCGGCACCGACATCGACGGCTTCATCAAGCCGACACTCGGAGGATTTGAGAAAGCGGAGGACTTCGCCAAGCTCGAGGCATGGGTCAGAAATGCCGGCCAGAACGACCCAGAGCCAATCCTCCACGGCAACGCCGAACGGATGATCAGGGCGGCGTTCGCGGGCCGCTGACCGACCTGATGCGGCTGAGTTCGGGTTGCTGCGCCGATCCTTTGGTGCGGCGGTGCGCGCGGCTGGCCACTGCGGATCGGCTGGCGATCAAGACGATCTCCCTGAAAATAGGCCTACTTGCGGGCACTTCGCATGGAGCCAACCGAAGTCAACGCGAACCATTTCGCACAAGTCGCTCGGTGAGCCGTCACCCGGCGAATTTCCGATCTGGTCCGATTGGCCAAGTTCCAGGAGGGTGTGTCGCGCAGCGTCATGGTCGCCGGTGAGTTGCGATCGGCAGGCACTTTCGTCTGCAGATGTAGAGGACCACGGACTTGAATCGCAGCGCAACGCTGCGCACGGCTGACTTTATTGCGGTGCCACTTGCTTGGACCGAAGCGCCGCGAAGATCCACCCCGCGACGAAGACGAATCCGGCCGAGATGCCAAAGACCCAGGTGAGATCACCGAAGACTTCGGCGATGCGCGGGGCAGGCTGAGCGAAGTTGCCCGTGAGGTTGATTGCAAGGGCGGAGTTCTGAATGAGATCGGACCCGGCGGCGAGCAAGCCGAAGACCGCTGCAAAGCGGGCGATGCGCGTGAGACGCTCGAATCCGGCTGCGGCGAGTCTGAGGGCGGCGAAGGCGCAGCCTGCGCAGAGCAGTAGACCGTAGCCGACGAGGAAAGGAAACTCGAGCGCGAGAAACCACCAGGCGGCGCGGCGGCCGTCCTGACCGAGTTCGTTGTAGGCCAGTTCAGCCTTGGCAGAAGTCCCGGCGAGCTGGAAGTCGTCAACCGAGACTCCGTGTTCGGTCATCGAGGTCGCCGCTGCTCCGATCGCCATCGAGGAAAGAAGCACGATGATGCCGAGGCCGATTACGACGCCGACGTTCGTTAGCCAAGCCGGCGGCCAACGAACGGTCTCCCCTGAGACAGGGGCAGTGACACTGATGGACGGGGCAGCCATCGGCTGATCCGATGGTATGGCGTCGACCGGCGGCACCGTCTTGACAGGGCGCCTCCTCCTCTCGGTAGGGCACCGAACGATGCCGCCCCGGTGGGGGCAACGGCAGTACCGTTTCCGTTGCATCGAAGTTCCGGCTTCGGTGCTGACCTCGGGGCGTTGTTTGCGCCGCCGGGGCACTTGCTTATGTCGGTTCGACGAACTTAGCTCCTCTGGCGCCCGAAAGCGAGACGGAATAACCCGAAATCGCCGCTAATCCCGCGCATCCGCTCGAAATCAGGTCCGGTTAGACTGGAAATGCAGAAGCCCCCGACTTGCAGGGACTTCCGCATAGTGGAGCCAACCGATCTCAAGTCGAACCGCTGCGCAAGGGTTCTGGGAGGACAGCTATCGTTGTGATACCTGTGCCGCATGACGTTGCTAAAGGCACGACGCGAGCGGCGCTAGCATGGCGCAGGAGTGCAACCAACGAGCAGCCGTCCTGCGTTAAGGAGTAGACAGTTGCCTGACAATGTCCCCGATGTCGTAGGCCGATACTTCGACCTTGCTGCCCGCCGCGATATCGAGGCGATCGTTGCGCTCTTCACCGACGACGCAACCGTAATCGACGAAGGCGAGACGCGCTGCGGGATCGATGCGATCCGTGCTTGGCAGACCGGCCCAGTCGCCAAGTACGAGTACACGACCACGATTGGGGATAGCGAAGCGCTCGGCGGCGACCTGTACCGGGTCGCCGTGCGGCTGGAGGGCAACTTCCCGGGCGGGATCGCGGATCTGAACTACGACTTCGCCGTCGATGGCAACCGCGTCAGTCGGCTGAGGATCGCCCCCTAGCACCGCAACCAGGTGACCTCAGCGTTCGAGCGGTTCGACCACTGTCAAGAGCGTGACTGGGAACCTGCTGCAAATCGCGACGTATGGAGCCAACCGATCTCAAGTCGAACCGCTCTGCGCGGCTGCGGGGCGGGCGGATGTCGCTTGACGAGGCGGGATAGAAAGGCATAGCCGACAGTCGTGTCCTCCCGTGGCGCCGGATCGGCGCCAATCGCGCACTTGGCGGGGGCGCACCCGGATTATGCCTGCAGCGGCCAAGCATCGGGGGTCGCGCGTAGGCTCCATGTAGACGACTGCTATGGCACGGACTCCAGACGCACTAATCAAGCCGGAACTGCTCGTGTGGGCGCGCCAGTCGGCGGGCCTTGGTCTCGACGCGGCTGCTGCCAAGCTCCGGGTGCCCGAGGACCGCTTGCGCTCCTGGGAAACCGGCGAGAGCCGCCCGACCATCGCTCAGCTTCGCATGGCGGCGAAGGTCTACAAGCGCCCCCTGGCGATCTTCTATCTGCCAGAGCCCCCACTCGACTTTCAGCCTCTGCGGGACTATCGGCGCGTTCCCGATGCACAGCTCGGGCAGCTATCGCCTGAGCTACTGGCCGTCATTCGCCGTGCTCACGCGATCCGCGAAGCCGCCCTTGAGCTGCGCGAGCTTGCCGACGAGCCGGTGAGCCCCGCACCCAAGCTCGATGAGGAGACCACCGATCCCGAGCGGTACGGCGCCGCTGCGCGCGCTCTGCTTGGCGTGACCCTTGCTCAGCAGGCGGCCTGGCGCGATCCAAGGCGGGCGCTCAACGCATGGCTCGACGCGGTTTCCCGGCTCGATGTTCTCGTTCTCCAGGCACAGTCAATCGCTGTTCAGGAGATGCGGGGGTTCTCGATCTCGACTGATTTCTTGCCGGTTGTTGTGCTCAACGGCGGCGACTTCCCGCGCGGGCGGATCTTCACGTTGCTTCACGAGTTCGCGCACGTGCTGCTCCATGCCGACGGGGTGTGCGATGTCCTACCGAGGCATCAGGCGCGCGGACCCACCGACGAGATAGAGATCTTTTGCAACCAAGTCGCAGCCGCCGCACTCATGCCGCTCGACGCCTTCCGCGCAGAGCCCGCGCTCCAAGACCCGCCGGCCGACAAGCGTTGGAGCGAGAACACAATCGGCAACGTCTCGGAGAAGTACTCGACGAGCCGAGAAGCCGTGGTGCGCAGGCTGTATTCGATCGGGCTCGCTGATTGGGACTTCCTGCAAGAGAAGGAGGCTGAGTATCGCGCGGCCTACAAGGCGTTCCGCGAGGAACAGAAGCGTAAGCGACGCGAGGAGGAGCGCTCGGGCGGCCCAAGCTACTACCGCATGAAGGTTCGTGACCTCGGCCGCGGATTCATCGAGTCGGCGCTCGACGCCTACTACCGGCGCGCTATCACCGGATCGGACCTCTCGGAGTACCTCGAGATCAAGCTCAACGGGCTCCCGAAGCTCGAAGCTGAGCTAGCGGCCACGGGCGGCGCCCGCGACTAATGGCCTACTGCTTCGACACGAGCGTTCTCATCGAGTGCTGGTCACGTTCCTACCCACCCGATGTCTTCCCCGGACTGTGGGTCAAGCTGGACGAACTCATCACCCAGCAGCAAGTGCTCTGCCCCGATGAGGTGCGCGTCGAGCTGGCACGACAGGAGGACGAACTCGCCAAGTGGATCAACACGCGCCCGCACATGTTCGTACCGCTCGATGACGCCATCCAGCGCGCAACCAGCAACGTTCTCGCGCGGCACCCGCTCCTGATGAAGGCCACCAAGAATCGCAATGGGGCGGACCCGTTCGTCATCGCCACCGCCCAAGTCAAGAGTCTCACGGTCGTCACCGAGGAGAAGGGCGGGACAACAACCAAGCCCAAGATTCCGTCGGTATGCCAGGCCATCGGTGTGCCATGCGTCAACGTGCTCAGCTTCCTTCGAGACCAAGGCTGGAGCTTCGCGTAGGCCACGCAGTCGGATGTCGCTTAACAAAGCGAAATAGCGAGGCTGGCTGTGCTCGTTCTCGGCGCCGGCAACGGTCTGTCCGAGGGCGTCGCTATCTCATCCGCGCCAATCGACAAATCAAGCGGTCGGACGGGTGTTGAAGCCACCCGCCCGACCAGTAGCACCGAAGAACCGACCTTCGGCGCCACGGAAACCGTAGCTGTCTGCGGATAGTCCGTCGTGCTCGCTGGCGGCTCCTTCGGTGCGCCGAAAGGAGGCCGAATGAGCGTCATGTCCACCGCGCCCGTCAGAACACAGGGCGACCGGCACGAGTCGGCTGTGCTGCTCCTCTACGGCGAGGAGTGCGCGAACCTTGCGCTGGCCGACGAGTTGGCACTCGACGGCTACGAGGTCCGCCGCGCCAGCGACCCCGCGATGCTGCGCGCCGCGTGCGACGCCTGCGAGGTCGAACTCGTCATCATCGGGCGAGCAACCCGCAGGGGCGCGGGCCTCGACGTGCTGCGCCAGTTGCGCGCGGGCGCGTTCGCCCCGGAGGTCAAGCCTGGGCTGCGCGCACTCTGGATGAGCCCGAACGGCGACCTGGGCGACGTGCTGCGCGGGTTCGAGGCTGGCGCAGACGACGTACTCCGTGCGCCCTTCGCCTACCGCGAGCTTCGCGCCCGCGTACAGGCGCTCGTGCGCCGGGGTCTCGCGGAGACTCCCGGCGTGATCGAGTACGGGGAGCTTCGGATCGACACCGCAGCACACGAGGTCACTGTCGGCGCAACGCCCGTAGGCCTGCGCCGTTTGGAGTACGCGCTGCTCGTGCATCTCGCGCACGACCCGGCCCGTGTCTACACCAAGGACGAGTTGATGCGGGACGTGTGGGGCTTTCGCTCCCCCGGCACTACAAGGACACTGGACTCCCACGCCTCGCGTCTGCGACAAGCGCTTGCTCGCGCTGGCGCCGAGGGCTGGGTGCGCGTGACACGCGGGGTCGGCTACCGCCTCGCCCCGGACTCGCTGCGCTCGCTGCCGACGACGCGCGTTGCATGACCGTGGCGTCCTCGTGTCAGCTTCGTGTACCGCGCCCACAGCGCGCCAATGGCGCTGTATAGCTGGACTCCATTAAGACAATATGGCCCCGGCGCGGGGATTGCAGCCCCGCCCGAGACCGTGACACAGGAGATTGCCCTCCCATGCTCGATAACCGTAGCTCAGCCGAATCCGAAGCGCACGCCCTTCTCGACCAAGCCGTCCTCAATCTCATGCTCGACAGCGAGCGGCAACGGCCGTGGTCCGAAGCCGAGGTCGCGCGCATCATCAGCACCCCCGGCCACGTCCCCGCCAGCTTCAAACGCCTGCGCGCAGCGGGCCTCATCCACCGCTGGAACGACCTGGCGACCGCCTCGCACGCCGCCGTGTACTTCCACGAAATCACCCAGTCCACCGATCCCGCCGCCGAGCACGAGCACAACTACGACAGCGCCGTCCTCGAAAGCCTGCTCGCACGGGGCAGCGACGGCGAGGGACCTCTCTCCGAACAGGATCTCTGGGATGCGTTCGGCACCAAGAAGAACAAGCAGAAGCTCCGCATCACCGACGCGCTGGACCGCCTCGATGGCGCGGGACTGATCGAACGTCGCGGCGGACGATCCATCGCCTCGGAGGTCGCCAAGAACCTCGATCGCATTATGACGCTCTGACGCGGCCCAGCCCTAGCGCTCCGAGCGTGCGGGCCAGTCCCCCCGATGGAGCGCAGCCGCAGCCGATCCAGTGGGCCTGCAACCGATCGCCCCAGCAACGCGATAGCTTTCTCCCGATCCGCGGGTCTCGTCTTGTGAAAGGAGGTCCAGCTCGTGGGATATCTCCGCGCCCGTCGCAGCATCAAATTGGGGCCGGGCGTGAAGCTCAACCCCAATAAGCGCAGCATGGGCGTGACCGTGGGGGGACGTGGCGCCCACTACTCGGTCAATACGCGCGGTCAGCGCACGACGACGGTCAGCATCCCTGGTACAGGCGTCAGCTACAGCAGTCGCTCATCGACGCGGCGACCAGCCGCGTCGCGGGCCTCAAGCCCGCGCACCACACGGCGGTCGCCTCCGGCCGCGCCCGCAAGGCCGACTCCGCCTGCTCATCCGGGCGTCTTTGCCCGTCACTACGAGCGCGCCTTCTATCTCGGCACGACGAAGCTCGCAGCCGGAGACGACAAGGCCGCGTTGGCCGCGTTCCGAGACGCCGATATGAGCGACGACAAGCATCGCGCAGTCTCACCCGCGCTATTTGCCGGGGTGCTCACTTTCCAGTTCGGTGATCACCCGGGTGCCGTGCCTTATCTGGAGCGGGTCACAAACTCGGCACAGTCATTGCCCGACAAGCTCATGAGCAAATACGCGCCGAGCCTCCACCTGAGCGTCGAGGTCAATCGGATTTCCCTACCAGTCCCGATGGGGTCAGTGGCGGCGGCGATGTTGCTCGCGGAGTGCTACTGCGAGACCGGCCGCGTGCAAGAGGCGATCGGGCTCGCGCAGAAGCTCCACGAGCACTCTCCGTCATCGTCGGGAATGCTGCTCTTCCTGTGCAGTATGTACCTGCGGGCCGAGGACTGGGATGAGATCGTGCACGCGACGGCAGGCATCAGCAACGAGGACGACATCACGCTCATGCTGCGGCTGTGGCAGGCCCAGGCGATGGAGAAGCAAGAGTTGCCAGACGCGGCACTTGAGGCTTACCGCGACGCTCTGAAGAGCAAGAAGCGCGACGAGAAACTGCTCAAGGAGGCTCGATACCTCCGAGCAAAGCTCTACATCCAAACTGGCAAGCGTGCGATGGCGAAGCGGGACCTCGGGCGACTCTATGGCGAAGACCCCGACTTCGAGGGCGTACGCACTCTGCTCGCATCGCTCGGGTAATCCGCGCTGCTCAGGGCCCGGCTCACCTGAGGCCAGTCGCTCGTCTCTCGTCCTGAAGACGTTGCTCCAGCCGGCTCAACCTTGCCGCGATCTCTCGCAGCTCGATGAGTACGTCGTCCTCGGTGCTTTCTACATGCTCGACGCTGGGTGATATGAACCGCTGGGCAACGGCGCCGATCACGAGCGTGGCCGCGCTGATCCCCACGAGCATGACGAAGACCGCGAGGATCTTGCCCTCGGTGCTTTTCGGCGTGATGTCGCCATAGCCGACCGTCGTCATCGTGGTGATGGCCCAGTAGACACCGTTACCGAACGAGATGCCTTCCTCGGTTGCGAAACCTGCCCCGCCGGCAACGGCCGTCAGCAAGGCTAGCGACGCCGTGGCCTTTACTCCCTCCAGCGAGAACACGCGACGCGCAAGGGGCTCCAGTCGCAGTAGTCGAAGCAGGCGCAGAAGACGGAGTAGACGAACGCTCTGCACCGCGCTCTGGAGAAACGGAGGGGTCAGTACGACGATCGCAACGTCGAGCGGGTGCTTCAGCAGGTAGCGCCCTCGCTTACGGACGATCATGACCATGACGACCAGCTCCGCGAGAAAGGCGAGCCATATCGTCCAGTTGAGCGCTGTCCCGAGTGCATGAAGCGACCCGCTCGTCTGACTGAACTCGAGGATCGTCGCCGGAATGGTCAGAACCGCCGCCACCAGCAACGGCTTCTCGAAGTAGCCCTGCACAATCATCGCTCGTGCGTCTACCGCCTCAACCTGCATTCCCTTTACTTCAACGACAGCCCGTCGCTGCCCTCCTACGAACGTCCTCCCGCCACTGGCTGGCGGTCGGATCGCTCCGTCACATCAACCGGCACTCAGCCGGCAACGCCTGAACATCCGGCTGATATGTAGCTGACAAATCGCTGACACGCGGCTGACAAATACCTGACTGAGCGCGGCGAGCCAGTCCCATTTGGGGCGCTGGATTGACCTTTCTGGGTTGCCATCCCCTCTATTGGAGGTCCTCTTGTACCGCAGGAGGGTCAGAAAGGACTTTTATCTTGTGACGGGCTGCCAAGCGGAGTGTCCGCTGCTGGTCCGGCGCAATCGCCTATGACCCATCGCCACCACGTCAATCCTCATGTCCACCCCGCCCGCCGGCCGAGGGCTGGCTGCTGGAGTTCAGCGCGGCATGGCGGCTTGCCGGCGGGCCTTCTCATGGGTGTGCCGGCTGGTGCTCCGTTTGGTCCTCCGGTTAAGCATGGAGGCCCGTCCGACGCAGGAATCTCCAGCAAATGCGCTGTTTTGGCGACCTGTAAGCAACCCCGACAATAGGAAGGTTTTGTAGTTGCCAGAGCTTGTTCGCCCGAAGCGGTTTTCTGACGATGATGTGTTGCGGCTCGCTTCGCATCTAACTGAGCGTGATCGCCATATCGCTAATGACTGCTTCGAGCATCGTGTCCTGACGAGTAGCCAGATCAAGCGCCTGTACTTCGGGGGTACGAGGAGCGCCAACGCTCGCCTTGGGATGCTGTATCGCCTGCGGGTGCTCGACCGCTTCCGTCCGTCTTTGCCGATGGGGCAGGGCACCGCGCCCTACCACTGGATTCTCGATGAGGCTGGCGCACGCATCGTTGCCGATCATCGCAACGTGGATCGCGCCAAGCTCGGCTGGGAGCACTCGGTCGCCGCGAGTATCGCCACGAGTCAGAAGCTCTCCCACCACGTCGAAGTCAACGAGTTCTTTACCCGCCTCGCGGTCGAGGCTAGCGCGGCCGGTGGCGCGCTCTCGGAGTGGTACGGCGAGCGGACCTGCCATCACATGTTCTCTGGGATCGTCGTCGCAGACGGTTATGGCGTTCTGAATGTGCGCGGCCACGCGCCGCTGCACTTTCTGGTCGAGCTTGACCGTGGCACCGAGGCATCCGTGCGGCTACGCAAGAAGGCCGAGGACTACGAGTTGATCCTTCCACGAAGCTGCTTGAAGGACCTCAACCCGATGGTGCTACTCCTCACGCCGAACGCCGCACGCGCCGAGACAGCGACCGCCGTCATCGCATGTGCAGGAGCGCCGATCGCCGTTGTCGTGTGGAGCGCGACGGCCACGCGATCGACGCTTCAGATCGTCGCCGACGCAGGACGGCACCGCGAGGCAGCGGTGAGCGTGTAGCCGAAATCTTGAATGGGTGGCGCGTACCCGCAGACGCCCAAAACAGCTTTCCCTTTTTGCAAGGGTCTTTCCGCCGACACCATGACAATTGAACGAACAAGACATTCACCGAAGCCAACATACACGCGCACAGTCGTCGTCTGTGCGGTTGTCGATCGTCCCGACGACGCTCAAGGTCGCAAACGCCTATATCGCGCAGTACCACCGCCACAACCGGCCCGTGCCCGGCTGTATCAGCGTCGTCGGTGTAAGCGACGGCGAGCGGCTACGCGGCGTCGCGGTGGTCGGGCGGCCGATCGCACGAGCGCTCGATGACGGGTTCACAGCCGAAGTACGGCGCTGCTGCACCGACGGGGCGCCGAACGCCTGCTCGATGCTCTACCGGGCAGCGTGGCGGGCGGTCAAGGCGCTCGGCTACCGCAAGGTCATCACCTACACGCTGCCCGAGGAGGGCGGCGCATCGCTCAGGGCGAGCGGCTTTACGCTCGTCGGGGAGGCAGGCGGCGGACGCTGGAACCGGCCCGGCCGCCCGGCGGCCGACACGCACCCGACCGGCAAGAAGCTGCGCTGGGAGTTGCTCACATGAGCGGCACCCAGCGACAGCCCCAACCCGCCATCCCGAACGCTCCCACCCGCAGGCGTGCCGCCAGGAGCGCCAACGGTCGTCGTCGCCCGCGCCCGGCCGTGGCGGACAGGGATGCACCGTTGCGGCTTCTCCCTGCGCGCACGCGGCTGATGAGCCGCGAGCAAGAACAACGGCTCGTCGTCTCGCTGGGCGAGCTGATCGTGGAACTGATCGAGGACGACCCCGGCGGGCTTGAGGGGTTGAGAGCCGGCCGAGGATGTGATCTAGATGGATGCTCCCGAGCCAAGGAGCAGCCATGACACGTCGAGCATCCCACGCCATCGCGCCCGACCCGGCCAACGATGCCGGGCCGGTGCGCGTGGCGACCTACACGCGCATCTCCACCGACGAGGAGCGCCAGCCCAACTCCCTTGAGGCGCAGCGCGTCCGCCTCGACTCATTCGTCGGCAGTCAGCCAGAGTGGCAGATCAACCTCAGTTACGAGGACCAGTTCACAGGGACCGTGATCGACCGGCCCGCCCTGTCACGTCTGTTGCGCGACGCGAAGCGCGGCCGTTTCGACGTGTTGCTCGTCTACCGCGTCGATCGTCTCGCCCGCTCGATTCGTGGGCTCGCACAGATAGTCGATGAGCTTGACCAAGCAGGCGTGATCTTCCGCTCAGCGACCGAGCCATTCGACACCGGCACGCCTGCCGGGCGGATGATGGTGCAGATGCTCGGGGTGTTCGCCGAGTTCGAGCGCGCGCTGATCGTGGAGCGCATCCTCGCCGGCCTTGAGCGCAAGGCCGCACGCGGCGGCTGGTGCGGTGGACGGCGCCCCTACGGCCTCGATATCGCGGCAGACCGTGACCACCTGGAGCGCAACCCGAGCGAGGCGCCCTTGATCCCGGTCATGTTCGACCTGTACGTCAACCGGCAACTCGGCTCGACCGCGCTCGCCAAATGGCTGAACAGCAACGGCTACCGCACCAAGACCGGACGGCCGTGGAACCGCATGAGCGTCCTTACCGTCCTTCGCAATCGCTCCTACCTCGGTGAGATTCGCTACCGGGGAAGCTGGTATCCCGCGCCGCACGAACCGCTCATCCCGCGCGAGCTGTTCGACCGGGCGCAGGCGATCCTCAAAGAACGCGGCGAGGACCAATCGCTACGGCGCTCCAACGCCTCGGAATACCTGCTCACCGGCCGCGTCAGGTGCGGGCGCTGCGGACAGGCATACATCGGGACCGCCGCACACGGACGCAACGGTCGCTACACCTACTACACCTGCTTCACGCGGCACCGCTACGGCACCGAGCACTGCCCCAACGACAGGCTCCCCGCCGAGAAGCTAGAGCAGGCCATCACCCGCCAGCTGTGGAAGGTGCTCAACGACCGCGACCTTCTCGGCAGCGCGATCGACCACGCATACGCCCAGCTGACCGAGCGCGACGGCGAGCACGAGGCCGAGCTTTCAGGCGTACAGCGCAAGCTCACCGAGACACGCGCGGCGATGGACCGCTACTTCCGCGCGTTCGAGGCGGGCACGATGCCCGAGGACACCTGCGCCCCACGCATAGCCACCCTCAACGAGCAGGCCAAAGCGCTAGAGGCCAGGGCCAGCGAACTAGCCTCGCTCAGCGACAGCGAACCCGCGCAGCGCGTGAGCGGCGCCGACCTCGACGCGATCCGCCGCAGAGTCCGCGCCGCCCTGGACGACGGCGGACCCATGCGCGTCAAGACGATCCTCCAAGAACTGACCGAGGAAGTCCGCATAGACGCCCGTGACGCGATCGAACCGACGTTCTCAATACCGGCGGTTCGACCACCGTCAGGGTCGATGGAGCTAGCCGGGGTTCTATCTAACTCCGAGACGGCCGCCAGACTCGGGCGGGTCAGGCAGGCGGTCGCTGACTTGCCGACAGAGCCTGCGTCTGACGTGCCTGAGCCGCCGCCAGCCCAGGGCGAGGTCTTGCGGGCGATCAAGACCGTGCTGGCTGACTATCCGGCTGGGCTACGGACGATTGAGATATGGCAGCTGGTGGCGGCGCGCTTGGGCCGGGAGGTCCAGTATGCGACCGTCAAGGCAGGCTTGGCCAACCATGCAGGAGACGGAGGCTGCTTTGAGCGACCTCGGCGGGGGGTCTATCGCGTGAAGTAGTCGGCTGCGAGCACCTGTTCGCCCCGGACGAGGGGTCGGTTGGGACTGCTCCGACAGCTGTCCGAAACCAGCGGTAGCGTCGCCGACCGACCATAAAGAGATGGTCCCGGCGACAGCTGGAACTGCCACCGGGACCTTGCACGGAAAGGAGCTTCTTCCCATGCAGGCGCAGACTAGCTCAGTGGCGGAGCAGGACAATATGTGCGACGGGGGCATCATGGACCGGTTGCTCGGCGAGCACGATCAGCGGCCGTGGTCAGTTGAGGAGCTGATTCGGGACCGAGGCAATGATCTCGACACGAGGGACTCGGTGGCACGACTTCAAGGACTTGGGCTTATCCACCTGACGGTGGACGGTTTGGTCTTTCCGACTAGGGCGTCGCTCCATATGGACCGAATCGTTACTTGAGCAGCCTCGGCAGGCCGAGGTAAGCGCCGCGCTGCCTGGATGGGGCGCGGCGCTTTATAACTTGCGTCGATTCCAAGGTATGCTCTGTTTCTATGCAGAACACCCATCGAACGATACGACTAATCATCTCGATTCTGGTTGGGGCAATGGCCACATGGACGGCTGCTGACGCCTCCGCCAGAATCGTTATTGGTCAAGGAATCGCTGGCATCAAGCTTGGCCAGAGCGGGACTCAAGTTAGAAAAATCCTTGGCAAACCAAGCTATGTGCAGCCTCCTGGCTGGGGCTACGGCAACCCCCTCGGTGGCTGGATTGGTTTTGACTCCAAGCAACGAGTAAACGACATCTGGACTACTTCCAAATACCAAAGGACCAACAAGGGTATCGGTCCTGGGTCGTCTATCGGTGCAGTGAGACGAGCCTATCCAAAGGTCCAGTGCTATCGACACGCAGGACGTTGGCGCTTGCTGTGTGTCCTGAGGTCACGCCATCATAGGTACACTATTTATAATGAGTTGCTGTTTATGGGCCGTCTTAGTGAGGTTGACATATTTCTTGCTCCCGCTCCAAGTAAGCAGCGCCCGCTACCAAAGTAGAAGGTACCTAGTGCTCTCGCAAAACAGGCCGTAAGACTAGATAGATCATGCCGAGGGGAAGCACAAGGATGGCGACACCGAGGTAGGTCGCTGGATCGAGATAGAAGGTGGAAGTTGACCCCTGCGTTACAAGTGACAAACGCCAAACAGCCTCTATCCACCGGGCGACCTCTAGGAGGTACCACGTGGCGACAAATATGACAAGCGTCTGCCTCCACCGGGTCTCACGGAGCAAGATGATACCGAATCCGAGCCAGCCAAGCATCATGGCGATGAACAAAAGGAGGTTTGATAAGGCGAGTAGACGGAGTGGGTTGCTGTAGATTAGTGCCGGGTCGCCTATGATGGCTAATCCTTTGCCATAACCTAGTTCAGAACGATCAAAGTCCGGCGAGAGGCACGTGGGATCGACGATGCAGTACCGATCCTGTTGTCTCAAGTAACTTGAATCGCAATAGTCTGCAATCGTAATCTCTGATCCGTAGCAAACTTGGCGTAGGTGCCTAGTATCTATGTGCCTCGCAAACGTAAAAGCAAGCCACAAGGTGCCAGCAAAGCCAACACTAATAATGAGCGATAATCTATGTGCTGATTGAAGCCGACGGTAAAGCGACGTGACATCCATGTCGAATCACATTATACACTTTGATATCCAAGGGAGAGCTATTGATCCCGTCATATCTGATATCATATGAACAACTATTATGGGTTCCAGGCAACTGGAAGGGGAGCAGCGGGTGAAACGGGACATCCGCTGCCCTGGATTCCGAGGCCGGTTGCCTTGACAATTTGGTAGAAGTTATTAAGCACCGCTTCGTGAGCAAGATCATCGTAGTCACACACTTGCACCCGAGAGCGAACAGACCAAGGCTGGCTCCAGAGGACTGAGAAATAGTAATGCCACAGGCCCGAGAAATGAGCCTTGCCGATACCGATCCCTTTCACAACGGCATCCCAGTCCTCACTCCGAATGCCCGTCAAAATCAAGAGTCGGTGATCGCCTGGGGACGTAAGCCATGACACGAGCAACTGGCTAATTGGCGGATTTGTCAGCTTAGCATCGCAACCTTCAGTGCCTTCCATCTCACTCTTGGAACCCGGGTCAAACAGGATGATGTTGTTGATTTGTGACCACTGTCCTGGGAAGTCCTTGAGAAAATATATAGGGCCGAGCCGGCCAACACTCCAGCCAGCAAGCGTGTTGACGCTAGTAGGAATGTAGATGGGTACCGGGGGCAAGGGGTTGCAGTTGCCCGAAACCCACTGCGGGTAGTCAAAGTCGAGGTCTGAAACATTCATCCAAATATTAGCGGGCCTCTCGTTGACAGTAAGGCGTGGCCAGTAGAACACAGACCTATACGAGGCTGGCGTGGACGGGGTACCTGATTTGGTCCCTCCGCCTGACGCACAAGTTCCCTCGCCAGGGGACGGCGTATTTGCTGGCATCCCATCATTGATAAAATGGGCATTGACCCAGCCTTCGCCTGCATTGGAACGGGTAAGGTTCTTTACATAGCTCCACCACTTATTCGCATATGGCCCATATGGTTCCCCGAATACGCCACACATAAGCTGCACCTGATCGCCGTTGTACACTCCGATACCTGGCGTTTTTGATGTGTCTCCCCAGCTTGGGGAGTTGCGATAGTAAATACCACCATCAGCATTGAAGATCGTAAATACCGGGCCGCCGCCACTGGGGCCAGGAGCTGGACTTGGTGCTGGCGACGACGGAGGGCTCGGAGCGGGCGGAGGCGGAGCTGGTGGCGGGCTTGAGCCACACAACGGCACCCCATACTTGGCAGTCAGTTCTTCATTGGAGTGGTAGCTGCTGTCGTCGTAATAGGAGGCGTAGTAGCCAGTGACGCCGCCGTAGTTGACGTTGAACCAAATCGGCACACCATTGATGTTCTGTCCCCACGCAAAACAGTTGTAGTCAGGACTGGCCCCTTCCGGCATCCAGCCGACCGGCGGTTTGGAGGTGTTTGGATCGGGCCGAATGTAGACACCTTCGCCGCTGGTGTTGGCGATATGAATGGGGGCCGAGATAGCGAGGGCGCTGCTCGTAAAGCCAGCCAGTGCGGCCAGCATAATTGCCGCCACAACAGCACCTCTGACAAGACAGCGGATATTCGGACTAAATGTCAACATTCGGCCTCCTCGAATGCGGGGGCCGTGACGCTATCACACAGCCAGCTAAGGTACCCTGAGCCGATGCCCAAGCCAATGCCGAGAGCCAACTACCCTCTGAATGCGGAAGATTTGGCGCGCAAGCACGGGCGAGACGGAATGTCGTTGCATAATTTGCTCCGGGCCAATCCTCAGCTCGTCCCCAGGCATACCTACCGGACTCGTTATGAGATCGAGCCCATTATCGAGGCCAGCATCATTGGGCATCCTGGGTTCACAGCCGTGCGCCGCCGCAAGACTCACTGAGCGGGCTTCTCTAGCTCCTCATCTCCGCCCGTAACTCGGCAATGGCGCTGTCCAGGCGCTGGAAGCCCGCCCGCATATCGCGGCGGAGGCTCTGTAGCTCACCGAGCACCTGGCGCTCGAAGGAAGCGCCGCCGACGTCTCGGCCAGCCAGCTTGTATAGCTCGGCCGCATCGGCATCGAGCAGGGCGGCGAGCTTGGCGATGATCTCATCACTTGGCGGCCCCAGCTCGCCGTTCTCTAGGCGGGAGAGGTTGCCTGGGCTCATCGGGATGCCCTGGGCCAGTTGGCGTTGGGTCAGCTTGCGGCTGCGGCGCAGGGCACGGACACGGGCACCAAAGGCGTGGGCGCGTTCGGCTTGGGAAGGAGGGCGACGTGTAGACATGCCCTACGGTCTACACCGGCAGCCGTCCTGATCCCTTGAGCAGTTTGCACAAGTTGCATCATGCTTGCTAGGCTGCACGGCCACCCCGCCCTGGGCACCCCATTTGCCAGCCATCCTCTCGACGGGGTGTCGGCAGCCTGGGGCGGGGCACTTGCCCGTCCATCAATCAAGGAGACCACCTAATGCCCGACGCAGCGCTCGGTAGCGCCACTACCACGACACTGCCAGCCGCTTCGCTACCCGCAGAAGGGGCGGCCCTTCTTGGTTCGCGCGGCCTGCGGTTCGCCGCCGCGATCATCGACACTGCCATGATTATCGTGCCGGTGCTGCTGATTGGGGCGATGACGCAGAGCTACGTCGTCGGCGGCGTACTTTATGTCCTGGCTTTGCTGTTCTATGCGCCGCTGCTACTGGCCCGCTCCGGTGAGGACAACGGGCAGACCGTCGGCAAGGAGACGCTCGGCCTGCGGGTGGTATCGCTTGACCGCGCCGCTGGCGGCGTCACCCTCAAGCAAGCCTGCCTGCGCGAACTAGTTGGTCGCAGCCTACTCAATGTCTGCACGCTCGGCCTCTATGGCTTCTTTGACGCCATCTGGTGTCTGTTCGATCCCAACAAGCAAACGTTGCACGACAAGATCGCCGGAACGATTGTCGTCAAGAGCCACCATAAAAGGTGGTAGTCGAATCAGACCACGCCAGAGCCAACTTCAGCAATTCAACAAGGGGGTACGCAGCTATGACGGCTTTATGGCACAACCTGACGGCAAGTGGACTGATCGGTCTCATAGCTGCTGCACTACTGCTGGGTGGCTGCGGCAGTAGCAAGATCACGGCGGATACGACGTGCAAGGACTATCTGGCCCAATCCGAAGAAGCCCGCCATGATGCTGCGGTGCGCATTTCCAGCGAACTATCTGGCGTCAGTAGCCCTGGCAATCCAATGTGGGGCCTGAGCGTGGACGCGGCCTGCGGCAGTGCGCCAAGTCTGACGATCCGCGGCTACTTCACCAAAAAAGACTAGGAGCCTCATATGTTGCTGATTCATCGGACAATATCACGGCGCTGCTGCTGGCTCTCTGGCCTGTTCAGTGCGTTGCTGCTCACGAGTGTCATCTGCTCACCTGCCTGGGCCGAAGGCGGTGCCTCAATTGCCGCCGCTCCGGCCGTAATATACGGCCAGCAGGAGTTTGGCAGCCTTTCGCAAGGCCCCAACGTAAACGGTTGCACCTATAGGTCGTGGTGGGCAGTAACCGTTATGGCCGGTGACGAATTGACGGTCGATTGGGAAGCGCAGGATCGCTATGCCTATCTTCACCTCTACCCGCCCGGCACCACGGACTTCACCTTCCCACAGACGAGTCAGGTAGCAGAATCCTCCCTCAATGACAATCTCAAGGCCGAGCTGACATATCAGGCTACGCAGACAGGTAGTCTACCGCTGGAGTTCTACGCCTCCAGTGATTGCGACGTGGCGCCGCCAGGTCCCTACAGCTTCACAGCCAACGTGGTACATACCCTGCGCCTTTTTATTGCTCATCGTGGGCGGCTGCCCCTGAGCGGCACGCTGGCCGTAGGTGTGCATACGCCGGTTGGCGAACCAATCACCGATCCCAACCTACAGGTCACGCTAGAGGTAAAGGTGCGGGGGCACTGGTACACGGTTGGCACTGCCACGGCTGTCAATGGCGTAGCGAACGTACCGTTCCGGCTGTCGGCCAGGCTGCGGCATCAGCATGTTAGTCTGCGGGCGATTGCCCGTGGCAGTGCCTACCACTCAACCAGTAGCGTGGCTATTCGGGTGCGGGTGGCGTGAGGTCACTATCTAGCACCATTATCTTTATTCCGGCTAGCGCGGTAGCGCTGCTGATCGTGATTCCGGTGGTTGCCTACTACAACTTGCGCGAGAAGCGTGAACGCCGAGCGATAAAGCCACTGCCGCCTGGTGCGCTCGGTGGCCGGGACTGCCTGAGCTGCGGCCGGACCTATCCGGCTACGACGAGGGGCTCCTGTCCGGGGTGCCAAGGTACGCTGGCACCTGCCCGCAGCGAGGCGTCGTAGCTATGGCACCACACAAGAAGGCGGGTCACTCAATACGCGTTGTAAGCGACCTACCAACCGGGCAGCTAGCCCAGTTGTGCAAGGAAGCCGCCGAGCAAAGCAAGGTCGCGCTTGACGCAGAGGAGACGGGACGCTTGGCCTTCAGTGTGCGTGGCCTAGTGATGTCCAGCAAAAACCGCCTGCTGGATTTTGAGGTACGGCTATCTACTAGCCAGGACAAGCAAATTGTTACGTCGCATATCTTGAACTACCGGACTATCCAATCGACTGTCCTGTTCATTCCCGTTGGGGCCAAGCGCATGACTGGCTACCCGGTCTACGCCAAGTTCATGCAGCGGCTTGGTGAACTGGTTGAGCACCTTGATGCCGGGGCCGAGGTAGTGGTGGTGGAGTAGCCTCTTGGCGCGATTGGCTGATCTTCCCGGTTTGACGGACACCTGATGACTGAGCC
Source organism: uncultured Solirubrobacterales bacterium (assembly GCA_963702905.1). Taxonomy (GTDB): domain Bacteria; phylum Actinomycetota; class Thermoleophilia; order Solirubrobacterales; family Solirubrobacteraceae; genus Palsa-744. The sequence continues at coordinate 1,052,891 of OY969769.1, read as the reverse complement.
GCTGCTCTGGGCTCTATGGGACCGGCCTAGATTGTGTTTCATCCACTATCCAGTCTAGATACTTTACAGCTCCCGACTCAATCGGCAATACCAGAATCTCTGGTACGTCATAATTGTGAAGGTCAGTAATTGCCATCTTTACCTGCTCAATACGCTCACGAGTAGTCTTGCATAGCAACAGGAACTCTTCGCTCTGCTCTATTTGATTTTCCCACCAGTACGTACTGGTGATAGGGCCTAGTGTTTGCACACAAGCCACTAGCCTCCGCTCGACGAGCTCTTTTGCGAGGCGGTCAGCCTCTTCCTGAGAGTCAGTCGTTGTCTCTATCTGGACAAACTGGGTCATTGCTTCTCCTTTCTTTATTTATTATAAATCTTGCTTTGATTCATCAAAAGTCTATCGAAGCATTGCTTAGCTAGCTCCCTCTCCCTGGCTAGCACGCATATGCCCGTGGCCAAAGTGCGATCAATGTTAGCGCCTATCCACCGGCCCTCGATAAATCTACCTACAGGGTTTATTGCGAGGAACATCACCCCGTGAGCACTGACATTGGCATCGACTGCTAAATACTCACCCGCGAGCGTGTGCTCTTTGCGGAAATAGAGAACGCCGCGCCACAGATATCCCCCTGTCTTATTATCGGCACTGATTTTGTCGTTTTCCATTACTACTGTGGCGCCTTGCTGGTGAATCTTTACAATCTCACGATTGTGATTCTCCTCACCTTGAACAGTGGTCTGCCAGATAGTGTACCAAGTCCCGCTCAAATCATTTCCCAGGTTCCGCAAGGGTTCTCCATCGGGGCTTTGATTAGAAGGGCTGTAGCCGAGGAGATTGAGTGTCGCGGCTATAAGAACGAACTCTCTGCGTTGCAACGTTGAGATGGATATTCCCTCATCTTCGGCTATGTCTTCTCGTCTAGTAGTGAGAGGGCTCAGTTCATCTTCACCAACCCCAAACAACTTCAGTCGAGATTGTTCAGTGAGGTCTTGGGTAGGTGGCATCTTAGCGATCCGCAGTGCTTTTTCTATAGCGCTAAACGTTTGCCTCTGCGGTGCTCCGTCTTTGTCATCGCTATAAAAATGACCATTAGGAAGCTGTGACAATAGCTCGACTCTGCCCACTGACCGTTCGGTTAGACCGACGCTCATGAGCTTACGTAGCTCAGTTACAACCGGATCCTTTCTAAGTTCTTCAGGAACGCTCACCATAATGATCGCCTGCGCTACGCGCGTTGACTGCACTGCCCTTTGTGACCATTAGGTGACATTTTTGTGACCTCGGTAGACCGAAAAAATGACCGACCTGACATATCTGACTTGCTTATTGTTGACGGAACTAAAGTTTTGTCTAACAGAGGAGGAAGTAGACACTATGGCTCATCCCTGCGCCACCCACCTGGCCACCTGCGATCACTGCGCACTCTGCGAGTCCGGCGTCTGCTGCGCTGATCTGTCTGCCGAGCAGCGAGCACAACTCGAAGCTGCCCTCCAGGCCGAGCGCCGCCGCCAGCACTTCCGGCAGACCATCGCTGCTGAGGCCGAGCACACCTTCAGCCTGGCGGAACTGGTGCAGATCGAGACCGAACGCCAAGTCCTGGGGGCACCACTGCCTAGCTCGGCTTGCTTGGCCTTGCCGGCTGGCGTTCAGGTCGAACCGCATCCCAACTCCCAGAAGGAGCGTAGCTATGTCTCTGTTGCCCGTCAACCGTGAGGTCGATGACGGCCTAAGCGCTCGGCAGCTTGGGGCGGCCCGGCGGGCCCAGGCCAGCACCGAGCTGGAGCTATTCCATTATGGCTTGCAAGCTCATACACGAACTGAGGTCGATCGTCTGGACACGCAGGCCGTGGCCGATGCCTCCCGGGCCGCCCTCGATGAGGAGGTCGAGCTATTGGACTACGGCCTCGGTAAGGCCAGGGGCTCAGCTGCAAAGACTGCCCTGGTGGCTCGCCACGTCGAGCGCTTGGCCACCATCAATGACCGCCGGATTACCCGGCGTTTCGGTGGGTGAGGGTCATGGTGAATCTACTGCTTGCCCTTCTCCTCGGCCTGGTCGGTGGGCTGCTCGGCGGCTGGTTGGTGGTCTGGCGAACACGCCAGCGTATGCGGCGTCGGCTGGCCGATCCTGACCTTCCTCCTAGCCTCGACGGAGCCATTGACGACGCTGCGCGGCAGTGGGCCAATGCGCAGGGCCAACCCCTGGCCGCACCCCTTATTGCTGGCAAGCTACGACTCATCCACCGCTTGCAGCGACGGCGGGGGTGGACATCATGGTGACAATTCTGGCCTGGCTGTTGCTCGGTCTCATGGTGGCGGTGCCGGTGTGCTTGGGTCTGCTGGCCCTGCGGCGTCGGCGACCCGTGCAGCCGCCGCCGGATCGACTGACCTACGCTGCGCTCACGAAACTGTACGCCATTCGGCAACGACTCAACGTCAGTCAGTACCGGAGTGAAGTTCGGCGAGAGGGAGCTAAGGCACGGCGGACACTGCGAGCGGAGCTGGCGCAGTGGGAGGAGTGGGATAGCGAATGACCGGCCACCAACCGTCATGGGAGCGCCTGCTGGCCTGGTTGGTTGTGGGCGCGGTCAGCCTGCAGATCCTGGCCAGCGTGCTTCCACGGCTGTTGCCAGCGTTGGTCATTTTGGCGGCGGTCGTCGGCCTGCTGCGATTGGTGTGGTTTTACACCAATCGTTAGACGGATGGTAGCGAGTGTCTGCTGTGTTATTGACATTTTCCATTGACTATTCACTCAAGTGAGCAGATAGTAATACATAGATATTCACTAAAGTGAATAAAGCTAATTGAGGGTACACATGGCACGGAACATACGAGTCAGAGCGATCAAGCGGCGGGAGCTGGACGAGGACAAGCTCGCCCTGGCTTTCCTGATGCTCGCCAAGTCGCTCAGTGAACAGCATGACGGTGAGCTGCCTTCAGAGCCTGACGCGGAGGCCGCCTGATGGCCGCTGCCATTGCGGCCATCGGGTTGGCCTTTGTCGCGGCGGCAGTCCTGACGATCATCGAGTGGCGCGAGCGCGGGAGCCGTGAGTGGCAGACGGTGCGATTGCTGTTCGGCCGCGACCTGACTGAGGACGTAATGGTGGCGGTGTTGGAGTCTTTGGCGGGTTTGCCAAGCGACCGGACGGTCGTACTCGACGCGGAGGCCGACGCTATTGGGATCGCTCACTATTTGAGCACCGACCGAGCGACGCTCGACGGGCTGCGGGGCAGTCTGCGGGCGCTGCTACCGAGTTTGCGGCTGGTGGAGGATGGCGAACGCTCGTCTGTTACTTACACGTCCGGCCGGGTGCTGCGCTTGCGCGGTCGCCTGGGCGTGTTGCGTAGCGACGCGATCCCTGAGACGAGCGCGGGCCTGCTGGCGGCGATGCAGCCCCTCGGCGAGAGCGAGCGGCTGCTCTTGCGCTGGTGGGTGCGGTCCGGCCGGGCGGTGACGGTCCCACAGGAACAACACGGTCAGGCGCTGCCGTCGGAGACGCTCAAACGGCTCAGAATCAAGAACAGCGGCGGCATCGTGCGTGCCGTTGGCCTGGTGACGGTGAGGACAGGCCACCGTAAGCGCGCGTGGCATTTGCAGGCGCGTGTCTTGTCGGTCATCCGAACCCGCTTGACGCCCTACGGGCAGATTCGTAGCTCGGGCCGGGCGGGCTGGGGTTTGGAGCGGCTGCTTGACCGTCGCCAGCTGTGGTTTGGTGATCGCTACGCGACTAGCGAGCTCGCGGGGCTGCTGGCCTGGCCGGTGGACGCGCCGACGTTGCCGGGCGTGACACTGGGCACGTCGCCGCTGTTGATGCCGTCCTCCCGCCTGCCGCGAACTGGCCGGGTGCTGGGGACGGCGACGTGGCCGGGCATGGAACGGATCATCGCCCAGCCGGTGCGCGGTGCGCTGTCGCACACCCTGATCGCCGGGCCGACCGGTGTCGGCAAGTCCACGCTCCTGACTAACCTCGTGGCGGGTGACTTGGCGGCCGGTCGGGGGGTGCTGCTGATCGACGGCAAGGGCGATACGGCCGAGGCAGTGCTTGCGCGCGTGCCAGTCGGGCGTCAGGGCGACGTGATCGTTCTCGACTGCGCGTCGGGTGGCCCGCTGCCGGGTTTCCGGCCGTTCGGCGACGGTGAGCCTGAGCTGGCAGCGGACGTGCTCTTGGGCGTGTTGAGCGACTTGTTCCGCGACAGCTGGGGGCCGCTGAGCGAGCGTTACTTGCGGGCCGGGCTGCTGGCGGTCGCGCATGACGGTGAAGGGACGCTGGCGGACGTGCCGTACGTGTTCAGCGATCCGGCGTACCGGCGGCGGCTGGTTGCCCGGCTGCGCGATCCGCTTTCGCGGACGACGTTCGCGGCGTTTGAGGGTATGAGCGCCGGGGAGCGGGTGCATCAGTTGGCGGCACCGCTCAACAAGCTCGGCACGCTGCTGTCCCGTCCGGTGGTGCGGACGGTGCTTGGCCAGGTCGAGCCGCGCTTGGATTTCCGACGAGTGCTGGCTGAAGGCCGGATCGTGATTGTCAGTCTGGCCCCGGCGCGGGTTGGCTCGGCTTCGGCGCGCCTGATCGGCGCGCTGAGTGTCTTTTCGCTGTTTCAGGCGGTGCAGGCGCGGGCCGGTCTGCCGGAGTCGGCCCGGACGCCGTTCTTTGTCTATGTCGATGAGCCGCGGGCGCTCGGTGACTTGCCGATGCCGCTGGATGCCCTGCTCGAGCAGGCCCGTGGCTTGGGCGTCGGGCTGACCCTGGCACCGCAGTCAATGAGCCAATTGCCGAAGGGGGTACGCGAAGCGGCGCTGACCAACGTGGCGACGCGGATCGCCTTTCGCCAGCACGCCGACGATGCTCACTTGCTGGCGCGTGACCTGCCCGGTGTTTCTCCGGAGGAGCTGGGCGACCTGGCGGCCTTTGAGGCTGTCGCCCGTGTGGGCCTCGGGCCGGGCGACGTCGCGCCGCTGGTAAGTATCCAGACGGCCCCGCTCGGCCCTGGCGTGAGTGATCCGAAGGCGCTACGTCAAGTATCGGCCGAGCGCTACGGCGTCAGCCTGGACGAGGTTGACGCTGGCTTGTTGGCACGCCACCGGGCGAGCGAGACTGCGCCGGTCGGCAGGCGACGGAGGAGCGCATGAGCTGTCCGTTCGCTTGTCCGGTCGCGTGGAGTTATGACAGACCAAACCCCTGTACTCGTGGGCGCTACGGCGAGGACGTGCCCACGAATGACTGTCCGTCGGCCAGTAGTCCCTGCGAGTCTGCGTGCGCCCTTGGCGGTGTGCCTGATCGACTCGCTGTTCTCCCTTATTCCTCGTGGCAGGGACGGGGGGCGGATTTCCGTCCGCTCGTCTGTCCTCTCGCGCTATCCGCCAACTGCCCGCCCTACCTTGACGCTTGCTCCCTTCTGCCCACGAAGGAGAGACAAAAGCGGCGGCAGCAAGGTCACGGTTTCGGAGGGGAGCTATGAGGCGGGGGGTGAGCGGCGGCGAACTGCTGGCCCTGGCCGGGAGCCTGAGCGAATCGGAACGGGCGGCGATCCAAACCGTCGCGGACATGCGGCTGATGACGCACGCCCAGCTGGCGGCGTTGCTCGGATCGACTGAGGCAAGCGCAGCGCGCTCGGCGCGGCGGTTGTTGGCGCGGCTGACGGCGCTGCGGGTGCTCGGCCGACTGGAGCGGCGGATCGGCGGCAGGCGGGCCGGGTCGGCGGGGTACGTCTACTACCTGGGGCCGGTCGGGCAGCGGCTCATGGCTTACTGGCATGGCCGGGGCCTGGTGCGTGGGCGGACGCGGCCTGAGCCGGGCGGCCGCTACGTCCGCCACTGTCTCGCCGTCAGCGAGCTGTACGTGCAGACACGCCTGGCGGCGAACGCCGGGACGCTTGACCTGCTGAGCTTTGAGAGTGAGCCGGACTGTTGGCGGACATACGTGGACAGCTTCGGTGGCCGGGCGCTGCTCAAGTCCGACGCTTACACCCGCCTGGGGCTCGGTGCCTATGAGGACAGCTTTTTTATCGAGGTCGATCTCGGTAGCGAGAGCCGGTCAGTCATCGCCCGCAAGGTCCGGGCCTATCTCGACTATTTCCAGACGGGCACCGAGCAGGCCGAGCACGGCGTGTTCCCGCGCGTGCTGCTGTTGACCAACAGCGAAAAGCGAAGGGCGGCGCTGGTGGAGGTGTGCGAACGGCTGCCCGCCGAAGCCCGGAGGCTGTTCACCGTCTCGACATTGGACCGGGCGCTGGCGGTGCTCACGGGGCACATAGACACGGACGCACGCGAGCCGCATGAGGAGACGACGGCGTGAGGCGCAACGAACTCCTGGTCGGTGATGCACTCTCGCGCCTGCGGTCACTGCCGGATGCGAGCGTGGACTGCGTGGTGACTTCACCGCCCTATTTCGGTTTACGGGACTACGGTGTCTCCGGTCAGCTCGGGCAAGAGTCACACATCGACCAGTGGGTGGCGCAGGTGCGGGCGGTTTGCCACGAGCTGCACCGCGTACTCAGTCCGCACGGGTCGCTGTGGCTCAATCTCGGCGACGCCTACTCCACGCATCCTAGCTTTGGGGCACCGGCTAAATCGCTGCTGCTTGGGCCGGAGCGAGTGGCGCAGGCGTTGGTGCGTGACGGCTGGCTGCTACGCAACAAGGTCATCTGGGCAAAGACGAATCCGCTGCCGAGTCCGGTGCGTGACCGGCTGACCAACAGCCACGAGTTTATCTATTTCCTGACCAAGCAGTCGAGCTACTTCTTTGATCTGGATGCCATTCGGGAGCCGGTACGGTCAAAGCGTCCGCCGTCCGGTGCGTCGCATATTCCAGAGGCAGCACTTGGCAAGCTGGCCGGTCGCCGCGACGGGTTAGTCGCAATGGCGAGAGCTGGCCGCAGCGGCCATCCGCTCGGCAAAAATCCGGGTGACGTGTGGCGGCTCGGCTCGGCGGCCTACCGGGGTGCGCACTTTGCTACCTTTCCGCCAGAGCTGATTCGTCGGCCGATTCTCTCTACCTGTCCGCCGCGGGTTTGCGTGAAATGTTCGCGTCCGTGGCGGCGCTCCACGCGGCCCGTGGTAGCGAAAGACGGCCGTCCTGAGTCCCGGCCATTCGTGCCCTGTGGCTGTGGCGCGCCGACGCGGCCGGGACTGGTGCTCGATCCATTCTTCGGCAGCGGTACGGTCGCCGCGGTCGCCCGAGAGCATGAGCGTGACTGGCTAGGGATCGAACTGAACCCGGCGTATAAGCCACTGGCTGAGGCCCGGCTGGGGATGGCTCTATGAGGTGCGTTCGTAGCAAGTGCGTCGAGGTTACAAGACGCAGCTGCAACTATCCAAAAGACTCGTCCAGGGTCTATGCAGGTAAGACCCGGCGCGATAGGATCGGGGCCATGGCAGCCGATAACAACATTTGTTGTCGTAGTATGGACAACTCTTTATTCACTTTGGTGAACGATTGTGAGACAATAATGGTAGTAACAGTAATCGAGGGAATAGGGCTTATGAGTCTCACTACTAATCAGGCGCAAAGATTAGGGGCGCTTATCGCCAGGGCGCGGCTGCAAAAAGGCATCCCGCAAACCACGTTGGCTACACAACTCGGCGTCGCGTCGGGCTGGATGGCCGGGTTAGAGCAAGGCCGCTTTCTCGATCCGTCAAACGAGAGGCTAACGCGGATTGCCGAGGCGCTGGATATACCACCCAAGCGCATCGAGCGGATCACCGGCAGCTTGCCGGAGATTCGTACCTACTTCCGCGCCAAGTACGATCTTTCGCCCAAGCAGATCGACCGTATCGAGCGCTACATCGCACGGTTACAAAAGGGAGCCACCAAGTGAACGGCTCGCCTGTCACGCCTGGCCGGGCACTTATGCTCGTCAGTGACCGTGACGCGATCGGTGTTTTGCGGGCGCTGCTACCAAAGCGGGCGATGACTTGGAGTGAAGCGCACTCGGTCGCTGAACGGCAGGCGATGGCCCTACTGACGCTGCTACATATTGACGAGCCGCCGGTGCCGCAGTTCGTTATTTCCAGCCTGCCGGGGATTATTGTGGATCGCCGTGCGGGCTGGCCGACTTCCGGGATGGCGGTACGGGCTCGCTCCCACTGGCGGATTGTCATTCGCGCCGATGAGTCACGGCAGCGCCAGCGTTTTAGTTTGGCGCACGAGTTCAAGCACGTCCTCGATGATCCGCACATCGAGCAGCTATTTACCCATTTGCCAAAGGCGGGTCGAGCCGAGCGCACCGAGCGGCTGTGTAATTACTTCGCGGCCTGCCTGCTGATGCCGCGGGCTTGGCTGAAACGCGACTGGTGCGCGGGGGTGCAGAAGACTCGCGAACTAGCCAAGCGTTACTACGTCTCCCAAGAGGCGATGAGCACTCGTTTGAGCGAGCTTGGACTGACGCCGATGACGCTCGCCGTCGAACCGCCCGCTGGCCGACACGCGTGGGGGAAGGCATGAGCGATATCGGCGACTACCTGGCATCCGTCACCCAGCCGATGGCGCTGCCGGTAGACGAGGCAGTAGATAAGCGGGCGGTGTCCTATCTGCGGGTCAGCTCACGCGGGCAACTCACCGACTACGATCCAGACGGGTTGAGCTTGCCAGCGCAGCGCGAGGGTGCCGAGCGCAAGGCTAAAAATCTGAATGCCGATGTGGTGCGTCACTTCATCGAGCGGGCCGAGAGCGGCACGACGACGGCCCACCGTCCCGCCTTGCAGGCCCTCTTGGACTTCATCAAGGCCGACGGTCACATCGACTACGTGATCGTCCACAAGGTGGACCGTTTGGCAAGAAACCGGGCCGATGACGTTGCGATCGTCATGCAACTCAGGGCTGCCGGTGCGCAACTGGTATCTGTCTCAGAGAACATCGACGAGACACCCTCGGGACTGCTGCTGCACGGCATCATGGCGTCAATCGCTGAGTTCTACAGTCGCAACCTGGCCAGCGAGATATTGAAGGGCACCACTCAGAAGGCCAAGAACGGTGGGACGCTCTCCCGTGCTCGTCTCGGTTATCTGAACGTCCGCGAGACAGTGGACGGGAGAGAGGTAAGGACGATCAGCCTCGACCCTGAGCGAGCGCCGCTGGTGCGTGCCGCCTGGGACCTGTACGCTACGGGCAATTACTCCACGTCGGATATTGAGCAGATCATGGCTGACCGGGGGCTCAAGAGTCGCCCCACCCGCAAGCATGAAGGCCAGTCGCTGGACGCCAAACGCTGGCAAGAGCTATTCCGAAGCGACTACTACATCGGCGTCGTCCGCTACCGGGGCAAGGTCTATGAGGGCCGCCACCCCAAGCTCGTCTCGCTCACGACCTTTCAGCGTGTGCAGGCTGTTCTCGACAGTCAGCGGCTTGCGGGGGAGCGCGAACGCAAGCACCGCCATTATCTCAAGGGCACGCTCTACTGCGACGAGTGTGGTGCGCGGCTGATGTTCAGTCGCAACCGTGGCAAGGGCGGCATCTACGACTATTACCTCTGCCGTGGCAAACAGCTCGGCACTTGCTCGCAGCCCTACCACCGGATCGACCGCCTAGAGGCGGCCGTGCAGCGCTGTTACGCCAAACTTCAGCTTTGCCCCGAGCGGGTCGAGCAGATCAAGACGGCCATCGAACGGCACGTCGGCAACCTAACGAGGTTTGCCGAGCAAGAAATTGAGCGCGCCAAACGCGAGCTGTCACGACTGCTGGCCGAGGAGCGAAAGCTACTCCACCAGCACTACGCCGAGCGCATTTCCGAGGCGCTGTTCGCCGAAGAGCAAGCTCGGATCAGGCAGGAGCGAGCCGGAGCCGAGGACACGATTCAAAAGCTCCAAACCGACTACGAGCAGCTACTGGCGAACCTGGACCAGGCGCTCACTCTGGCGGCTGACATGCACCGCGCCTACGCGCTGGCCGGACCGAACGTCCGGCGGCTACTCAACCAGGCATTTTTCAAGCAGCTACGCATCCGCGAGGACGACGAGGCCCAGGCCGTGCTCACGGCTCCCTACGAGCAGTTGCTGGCCGAGGACTTGATCGAGAGCCTGGAGGTAGCCGAGCGCTTTGCCCGGCAAGCCTTCTCGCCAGTCAGAGAGCCGGTCGAAGTCGTCCAGAACGGCCGAACCCCGGACCTGGCTTTGGTCCGGGGTTCGATTAGCGAAGTTATGGTGGAGCTAGCCGGACTCGAACCGGCGACCTCCTGGGTGCGATCCAGGCGCTCTCCCAACTGAGCTATAGCCCCGCAAGGCCCGCAGCGACGCGCGAGCAACTTCTTGGGAAGTGTAGTGGGCGAGTGGGTCACGGCACCATCGACTCACGTGGCCGAGGCCACCACCGGAGGCGACCTGTGCGGGCCAGCACTAGATAGGCCCAAAGCGACCGCCATCTACCAACACCGTTCTCGGGCGCAGTATGGTTTGCAGGCGCATGGGATTGCTTGACGACGCCATCCGCGAACACTTGGAGCTCAAGCGTCTCGGGGGAGCCGACCCGGGCGAAGTGGCGCGGGAGGAGAAGGATGCCCTCGGACCTGTGCGCCGCGACGGCGAGACGACCCAAGGTCCCGAGGAGTCTCCGGCGGTCGAAGCTCCGTCGGAGACCAGCCGCTCCTTCTTCACCGACGCCGAGCCCACTTCAGCCTGCTGATCCCTCTCCAAGTCAGGAGACTGTGGAGATCAACATGGAAGCGGAGCTTTTGGGGGAGAACGACTCCGAGCTTGTCGCATCCCCGCCGCCTGAGCGTGCGGTGCCTGCCGCGCATCCCCCGCACGTGCAGGGCGCTACCGAGGATTCGCTCGAATGGGAGGTCCCCGACGAGGCGAGCTCTGATCCGTCGATGGACGGACCGGGGTCAGAGGCGGACGCCGATGGCGAGGACAGTGAGCATGTGGAGGACGTGCTCGAGGAGACTCCAGACTTCCTGCGCGACACGCCAGAGCAGGAGCGGCTCTGGTTCGAGCAGCGCCCGCCTCGCGACTTCGACTTCAACGAATAGAAGCCTCGAGGATCGCCCTCACATTGCAGGCGCCCCGAAGCAGTCCGACGGGCCGGACTTGCCCTACACTCGGTTGCGCGGGGCCATAGCTCAGCTGGGAGAGCGCCTGCTTTGCAAGCAGGAGGTCACCGGTTCGATCCCGGTTGGCTCCATATAGCCGAAGTCAACGCGAACCGCGGGCGAACGAGATAGCGGTTCGCTGTCTATCGCCGTCTTTGCACGTGAGGCTACTTCGAGCGGATGCGCCAGCGACCCGGTGCTATTTCGTACTCCATAAAATCGGGGCTAAGCGAGACGACGGTGCACGCACCTCGGATCGAGTCCAGCGTCGTCTTCGGATTGTTCTCCAAGGGTTCTCCTGAGGCTGTCCGCGCTCGCATCTTTTGCTCGAGTACGTCGATCTTTGGACTCATGTCTCGACCCTCGACGCGATAGACGATCGCGAGGTTTGAGAAGTTGTCGAACACCCCAAAGAGCCAGTAGCCCGACGCACGGAAGCGTGCGATGACCGTCGGAGAGATACCTCGACTTGTCGGGAACTGGATCGAGCTTCCCTCCACGAGCTTTGTGCTCTTGATCTCGACCTCCTCGAGCGTGTGGGGGTCAATCGCGTCGATTCCACCGCGATCGCCCTGCCACACAATCCCCGCCTCTGCGCATATCATGGCCTCTCGCAAGAATGCGTTGTCGCTGGGGTTCGGCGCTCCGACCTCATTGGCAAGGATTTCGTAGGCGCTCGTTATGAGGGCCGCCGCCTTCTTGAGCGCGCCCCGACGACTCGGGTCAGAGAAGTCAATCTGCATCAGAATGCGGTTCTAGATGCGCATGCCTACTCCTGCATCGGTGATGTGCTTGCCCGTGAGCAGCCGCTCCCCTACACGTCGGCCAATCCCACCATTCATGGCCAGTAGACGCTCCCCCGTTGGGGGTCCGCACCGATCGATACTGTCGGGGTGCATCCAATGCCAAAGATCAATCAAACCCACCAACGATGAGCCCGCCAGTACCTCGCTCGACCCCAGATCTCATAGCGGTCAAGCGATCAGACCCGGTCTATAACGCCCACGGGTATCTCACGAAGGTGCCCGTGACCGCCATTGTGCCCTTCATTGAGGCGTTTACCGACCCGGGCGATCTCGTCCTTGACCCTTTTGCCGGTTCCGGGATGACGGGTGTGGCGGCCACCATGACCGGGCGGCGCTCAGAGCTGAGCGACATATCCGAGCTGGGGAGACATATCGGGTCCGGCTATCTCAATCTCGTCGATCCAAATGAGCTCCAGGAGGCGGCTGCGCGAGTCGAAGCAAAGACCCACAATCGATTCCCGGGGGCATACGAGCATCTATGCAAAAGATGCGGGTCTGAAGCCGTTCTATCACGGCGGGTCTGGACTATCGTCTACGAGTGCGGCCAATGCAGCCAGCCGGTCGATTTTTATAGAGCACTGGAAACGGCTGACTGGCGTAAGGCCAATATGGCGTGTTCGCACTGTCACACCATATTCCAGACTCGGCGAGCAAAACGGCTTGGTGAGGAACCTGTCCTTGACACCGTGAGCTGTGCATGCGGCGCCACCCTCGTCGATCAGGCGCCTACTGAGCCTCGAGGCGAAGCGGATCCGACCACCGTAGTGCCGGCGGCGGCTGATATTGGTCCTGAGCTGCAGATGTATCAAGCTTCTGCTCTCGGTAAGCATGGCTTGAAATCAACGGCCGACTTCTTCTCGCCGCGAAACCTAGCGATGCTAACTGTTCTGCGCGATTCGATTAACCAAGAGATTGACAACAGAATCCGATCGAAGTTGATGTTCGCGTTTACCGCAATCTTGCCGCGAGCATCGAAGCGCTATCAGTGGTCGCGTCAAAGACCGCTAAACGCGACCAACTCTAACTACTACATAGCGCCTGTGTTCTACGAGTGGAACGTTCTCGACCTCTTTGGGCGCAAGGTAAGGGCGGTCTCTCGTTCAGATGAAGAGATCCGCAATCAGATGGATGATCGCCGAGTGGACGGGCCACCCGACGCTCGCTACCGGGTGGGCTCAGCCGCAAGCCTCGACATATCGGACGGCAGTGTGGATTACATCTTTACCGACCCCCCATTTGGCAGCAACATATTCTACAGCGACATGAATCTGTTCCAAGAGGCGTGGCTAGACCGCTTTACCGATCCCTCGGAGGAGGCCGTCGTAGACCGCGGTCGCGCAAAGGGACGTAGGGATGTCCGCCGGTACGAGCTTCTGCTGACCGACGCTCTGCGCGAGGCTCACCGCGTCCTCGTCACCGACGGCTGGATATCTCTTAACTTCTCCAATACCAGCGGGGCACTATGGGCGCTTGTCCAGCGGGCGATTATCAATTCGGGGTTTGTTCTGGACCCCGAGCGAATCAGCGTCCTGGATAAGGGACAGAGATCAGTGAAGGGTCTTGCATCAGGCTTCGAGAACGTTGTGACTGCCGATCTAATACTGTCTATGCGCAAGGCCATTCCTGGAGAGACCGTGATGCTAAGGGCGGCTCCAGCGACGGCGACGGCGACGGCAGTAAGCGAGGCGCTCAGGATCGGGGCGACTACTCCGACGCACGTCTACCTACAGGTTGTCCGCAGCTTTCTGCGCCATCACTGGGACGCATCAGACCTAGACATCGCCGAGATTGGTAATGAGTTGCGGCGTCGAGGACTCGATGTGGAGGCGTCCAGTGGACGCCTCGTGCAAGACCTACTAGCCGCCTGACTAAGACCTTCGGGAAGACAAGCCTGAAATAGGCAGATATTCGCCATGGCGATGCATCACAGGTGATCTCCGTCGGCGGTCAGCTTCGATGTCGACCGTCATCCGTCCGCCAGGAACTAGCGCCAAGCGGCTCGTGTTGACTTCGGCTAGCTCCATTGGCCACCCTCAATGCGAACCGCGGGGACACGGAGGTTGGTTCGATATGGCGGCGCGATCGGCGCTGATGCGATCGGCGCTCATCCGACTGAGTGGCGGGGGTGTTTCATAACGGGTGCACCGGTGATTGAGCGAAGTCACTGCACGCGACCGTCGGCGCCGAGCGCGAATCCCGGCAGGGCGAAGCGCTCGGCCAACAGTTTCGGGATCGCCTGGCGGGGCGGCTGGGAAATCTGAGTGTCGCCGGGCCACTGCACCCTTAGCTCAAGCGGTCCGCTCCAGTCGCTGATCGACTCGCGACTGCCGTCCGGGTGGTTGACGGTCGCGATCAGCCCGAACACAAACGGGGACTGCGGATTGGTGGATGTCCACCAGTTGCTCATCTCGATGTCGATGCGCGGAACCGGCTGCGGGGAGAAGGCGTACACGTCGGACCATGACCCGTCGGCGAGTGTCTGAAGAATCATCTCGAAGCCCTCCTCGATCACCCGGAAGCTCCATCCAAGCTGCTCGTAGGCGGCGGCGCCGTCCGGCCCGAACGGGATCGGGTCAAGCAGCGACCCGAGCCCGAGGCCGACGTCGGCGTGCCAGACGCGGTCATCATTGTCTGTGACCCGCAACACGAGATGGCTGCGGGGACGCACGGTGCCCGGCGGCGCCCCACGACGCACGCGGGCGAGCATTGGCTCGACTGTTAGGCCGAGATGCGCTAGCGCCGAGGCCAACAGCAGGTTCTGCTCGAAACAGTAGCCGCCGCGCTGCTCATGCACGAGCTTGCGCTCGAGATCCTCCTGAGCAAGCGATACTGGAATCCCACGATGCGGATCGAGGTTCTCGAACGGGATCGAGGTCGCGTGCGCGCGGTGAATGGTCTGCAACGTCGGGTGCTCGCTGGAGCTCAGTCCGACGCGCTCAAGATAGGCAGCGAAATCCAGCATCCGCTCGTAAGTATCGCCAGCGGTGCGGTGTTGTAGCTGCTTCGAGGCAGGCCAAACCGACGGGAGCCTTATTTCCTCCGTGCCTTAATCCGGCTGAGGTGGTGCGGCGAGAACGCCAGCGAGCTCGACAGCGCCAGCAGGGACTGGTTAGGGATCGGCGGCCATCGACTCGCGTGCGTCGCCGATCAGCACCCGCCTGCGCGTCATCATCTCCTACGACAAGGATTCCCCCCGAAGGAGGTTCAGATGGCATCCATCCGCAAGGAGCGAAAGATCGAGGCTGATCCGGATGAGGTTTGGAGCGCGTTGCGCGATTGGGGCGCCCTGCATGAGCGTTTGGCGCCGGGCTTCGTCCTCGACACTCATCTCGACGGCGGAGACCGGATCGTCACGTTCTTCAATGGCGTGGTCGTGCGGGAGCGTCTTATCGACCTGAGCGATGAGGACCGCCGACTGGCGTGGTCGATCGTCGACGGCCCCTACACCCACCACAACGGTGTGGCCCAGGTGATGGCAAACGAAGATGGCACGGCGCGATTCCTCTGGACCGCCGACCTGTTGCCGGACGAGCTGGCCCAGACCACGAGCGATCTGATGGAGCGCGGCATAGACACCGTCAAGTCAACCCTGGAGGCATCCGTCCCAACCGAGGAGCCGCCGAGCCCAGCACCGTGATCTACATGTTTGCGCAGGTTTGGCAAATCAGACACGTAGAGCGAATCTAATAGCCTTGACATTGGATTCCAACATGTTGTAGGATGCGCGCGGTTCGTAAAGCCTGCCTGCTGGAGTTAGTCGAACTTATGGCAGACAGCTTTGCGGATCTAACTGATGACTACCAATGAGGAGGTATGACCATGGTTGACCGCGTTTCTGGCCGCATCGCGCGCATCGCGGCGCTAGTAGGTGTTATCGCCAGCGTATGCGCGTGGGTGGCTGTGTTCACCCCAGCGCCGGCGTCCGCTGAACAATATTGCTGGGGAACGGTGCTCTCCAACGAAAAATCATGCGAAGGGCATCTGCGCTTCGGGTCTATAGTCAAAGGGATGGGCAACGAAAAATCCGTGTGTGTCGCCATCGCACCATTTGGCCCCATTAAATGCTCCGGCGGCCCTGGCGAATGGGTCGGGACCAACTATGGGACAAACCTGGAAGGTAAAGGATGGATCGCCGACAACGCGGTAGGTAAAACCTCAGTGTTTGGCGAAATCTTCTAGGCAACTATCCTGCTCATCGACATGGAGCAGGGCTTGATGATTTCGGTGAGGGCGGCTCGGCGCGCATGCGTCGGGCCGCTCGTGCTCGCCCTCCTCGCTCTCACACTGGGTGGATGCGGGAGCTCGAGCGACGCTTCACCCTCCGCCACGGCCAAATCTGCGGCTGACGCGGCGCCGCCGCACAAGCCGGCTGCCGCTGAAAACCCGTATGCAGCTGCGGTTATCTCACACGCACAGCCTCGCCAGCTAGCCGCGTTTTCGCTTCTACGTACTCCCCCAGAGGGGCTTCCCGCCTCTACGCGACGAATCCTCCGCCGCCCCATCTTTGGGATCAACTTCAGGCTCGCGCAGCGAATCCCAGTCAAATCTGAAGGCGCCTACTGGCTGGTGCCGGGTAACGGGCATCTGTGTGTCATCTCTCAAGGAGTGATGCACGGCCCCGGAGTCGGGTCGACCTGCGCCACGACGTCGCGGGCGATCGCCCACAGCATCGGCGACATCAGCATCACGCTCCCCGGCGGCGGGCATCGTTTCCGCTTGATTGTCGGCGTGGCGCCGGATGGCGCCCGCGAAGCGCTCGTGAACACCCGCGGCGCAATCGCCACGGCGCCGGTCCACGGCGAGGTATTCCTCCTGCGTGACACAACCCTCGCTCCGCCAGACGTGATCACGCTCCGCTAAGCCAGCTCACTCAAGCTGTATTGACAACCGCCTAACTTCGCGTTACCGTCGGTAACATGAATTGGGGTAGGGGTCTTCTGGCAGCACTTCTCACATGCGCCGCTCTTTCGGTCGCCGGGCTCGCGTGGGCCGCCGACACTCTTGTCGTCCAAGAGCGTTTTACCCCAAACCGGCTCGGAGCACCCACCAACCTCTCGGTTACCGCCAACTTCGCCTCTACCACACCCGGACCGCCGTCACCGGCTACCAAGCTCACGCTCTACGCCCCCACCGGGCTGACCGTCGACGCGCGCTACGCGGGAGTGTGCACTACCGCGACGCTCGAACGTGAGGGTCCCGCCGGCTGCCCTCCCAACTCGCGTGCGGGCTTCGGTGGTGGGGTCGCCGTGTACACGCTCCCCAGCGAAACGATCCATGAGCGCTTCACGATCGACTTCTTCTTCGCGCCCTCCACGCACGGGCACGTAACACTGCTCGCCTATGCGAGCGCCACCACGCCGGCGACTATCGAACTGACCGTGGTCGTCAAGGAAGTGCGGGCCCCCAAGCCGTACGGGCTCGGCTTCAGCGTCGAAATACCCCCCATCGCGCCGCTGCCCGGGGCCCCACCGGCGTCGATCGAAAGCGCTTTCGCCACGTTCGGAGCCGCCAACGTCGCCTACTACGAGCGCGTCCACAACAAGCGCACGCTCGTCCACCTCAGGGGACTGCTCGTCCCCAAGCGCTGCCCCCGGGGGGGCTTTCCCAGCAAGGCCACGATCGACTTTGCAGACGGTACATCCCTAACAGTCAACCCCACCGTCCCATGTCCGCGCGGGTGAATATGGGTGGCGCACACACTGCCTCGCCGCCCAAGCGCGCGACGCTCACAGCGCTGGCGTTGTGCGTGGGCCTTGCCGCGAGCATCGCGTTGGCTCCCCCCGCACATGCACACCCCTCGGCGAGCATCTCCCCGATCCTTCGCTTCGGCCCTCACAACAGCGGGGCGCTCGACTTCACCATCCATTTCACCGACAGCGAAAGCGAAACGGGTGTCCCCACCCCGGTGAGGCGTACTCTGCTGCGCTTTCCCACCGGGCTCAACGTCGAAATCCCGCTGTTGCGCAGCTGCGACGCGGCCCGTCTACGGGCACACGGCCCAAGCGCCTGCCCACCCCAGTCGCACATCGGTAGCGGGCACGCGCTGGCGGAGGTCCACGCGGGATCTCAGACAATCGCCGAGCACATAACCCTTTGGGTCTTTCTCGGCCCGCTTCACAACCTCTCGCCGACTTTCCTGATCCTCGGTCGTGGCTACACCCCCTTCAACGAGCGCGTTGTGATCGCCGGCTCGACACTCTCTGACAGCCTCCCCTTCGGGGAAGACCTGGCGATGACTATCCCTCCGATCCCCACGCTCCCGCTCGAGCCCGATGCCTCGATCGTGAGCATGTCGCTGTCGGTTGGGTCCACCTCGGCGCACGCCTCACGCGCCGCGACGGTCGTCGTCCCACATCACTGTCCCGCGGGGGGCTTCCCCTTCGCCGCCGCGTTCACCTACGCCGACGGCTCCACCGGC
Organism: uncultured Solirubrobacterales bacterium; assembly: GCA_963702905.1. Lineage (GTDB taxonomy): Bacteria > Actinomycetota > Thermoleophilia > Solirubrobacterales > Solirubrobacteraceae > Palsa-744. Next base: position 1,034,647 of record OY969769.1, on the reverse strand, counting down.
CACGCCAACGCAGCGGCCCACTGTCCACGATGAACGAGAGAAAGCAGGTCACCCAAATGCGTCACGGAAATCGACTCTCAACAGCACTCCTCACTCTCGTTGTCACAACGACGATGCTTGTGGCGTTCGCCTCCGGCGGAGCTTCCGGCGCCAATCCCTTGCGGAGCGGACCGTCGGCATCCCCGGCCCGGGTCATTTCGCTCGACGAGCGAGCAAACCTCCACCTCACCAGCAAGCATGGCTTCACCCTCAACGAGCAGGGAGCGGCAACCGGGACGCTCAAAGGAGCGATCTACGTTCACCTCAAGATCGTCTCCACGAAAAAGGTGACCGCGGAAGTGAACATCTACCCGTCCTCGGGGGGTTCGATCTCCGGCTCCGCCAGCGCCGCCTATCGCCGCGAAGGCGCCACCGGCAGCTTCTCCGGCTCGCTTTCCATCACACGGGGAAGCGGCGCGTACAGCCACGCGCGTGGGTCTGGGTTGAGCTTCAGCGGGACCATCGCCAAGTCAAACGACGCCATCACCGTGCGCGTGAGCGGTAGGGCGTCCGTGTGAGGACGGCCACCCACTTGCGCAGGAGGAGGTCCACGAAATGTTGGAGTTGAGAGAGCTTGTGAAGCACTACCCATCGGTCGGCGGGGAGACGGTGCGGGCGGTGGACGGTGTGTCGCTGAAGGTGGAGGCAGGTGAGATGGTGGCCCTCTACGGCCCGTCGGGGTCGGGGAAGACGACGCTCCTCTTGATGGTGGCGACGCTGCTCGCCCCCACCGCCGGCGAGGTGCTCATCGGTGGGCGCGACGTGTCTTCGCTCTCAGAGCGGGAGGCGTCGCACTTCAGGTTGTCCCAGCTGGGGTTCATCCGCCAGAACTTCGATCTGCTGCCCGGGGTCACCGCGATCGACAACGCGGTGCTGAAGCTGTTGAAGGCGAAGCGCTGGCGCGACGCCCAGAAGGAGGTGAAGCCGCTGCTCGAGCGTCTCGGGCTCGGCGACCGGTTGTACCACCGCTCGGAGACGCTCTCGATGGGGGAGCGCCAGCGCGTGATGATCGCGCGCGCTCTCTCCACCCAGCCCTCGATGCTGCTCGCCGACGAGCCCACCGGCAGTCTCGATACACAGCGGGGGCGCGAAGTGTTGGAGCTACTGCGGGGACTCTGCCGCGAGCGGGGGGTGGCGGTGGTGCTCGTCAGCCACGACCCGATGGCTGCCCACTACGCCGACCGTGTGTACGCATTGCGTGACGGTCGCCTCTCTGACTACGACACCGACCGAGTTTCCCATCTCGCCGACCACCCCCCGGTTGGCGTAACGGGAGGGCCCGCGATCCCCGCCGACCGATCGCCGTCGGTCGGCGGGGTGGCGGCGCAACCCTCGTGAAGCTCTCGAACGCACTGCGTCTCTATCGCGTGCGGTTGCGCGCGCGGTGGCTACAGGAGTGCTTTGCCGTGGTGGGCATCGCGGCGGGAGTGGCGCTGTTGTTCGCCTCCCAGGTGTCGAGCTCAAGCCTTCAGAGCTCGGTGTCCCAACTCTCGCACGGAATCGTGGGGAGGGCGACGTTGCAGATGATCGCGCGCGACCCCCACGGCTTCCCGGAATCGATGTTGGCGCGAGTGCGCCGCACACCGGGCGTACGCGTGGCGGCGCCGCTGCTTGAATCCGGCGCGAATGCCGTCGGTCCCCACGGCCACGCGTCGGTGGAGTTGGTGGGCGCGGATGAAAGCCTCTCCCGACTCGGGGGCACGTTGGTGCGCCATACCGACCTCGCCCCCTTCGGCGGGATCGGCGCGGTGGTGCTCCCCGCCCCGCTCGCCCACACGGTGGGTGTCACCAAGTTCGGTGAGGAAGTGACCCTCCAGCTCGGCGGGCCACTCAACACAGGCGCCACTCTACGCCCAGCTACACGCAAAGCAGATCGGCGCATTGGTGGCGAACCCAATCGCCATCGCCCCGCTCTCTTTCGCACAGGAAATGGTGGGCTTGAAAGCACGGGTGAGCCGCATATTGGTGCAACCCGCTCCCGGCGCGCAAGCGAGGGTGCGGACCGCGCTCACAACGCTCGCCGCGGGTCGCATCAACGTGGAGTCAACGAGCTATGACGAAACCTTGTTCGCCAAGGCGGCCACAGCCAGCAACCAGTCAACCGCGCTGTTCTCGGTGATAAGCGCGCTTGTGGGATTCCTGTTCGCCTTCAACGCGATGTTGCTCACGGTCGCCCAGCGCCGCAGGTTGATCGCGGATTTGCGCCGTGACGGGTACACCCCTTCCACGGTCATCGCGGTGCTGCTGCTCGATGCGATCGCGCTCGGCCTCATAGCGTGCGCGCTGGGGCTTGTGCTCGGGGAGGAGCTCTCGATCCATCTCTTCCACTCCAATCCCGCCTTCCTCTCGCTCGCCTTCGCCGTGGGCTCTGAGCGGGTGGTGAGCTGGCAGAGCATCGCCATCGCCGCCGGTGGCGGCATGACCGCTGCCATCGTGGCGGTGCTCAGCCCGCTGCGGGACATCCTCTCGCGCGACCCACTTGCGGCGGTCAACCCTCGTGAGGGGGTAGGGTCAGGGCACACCGGCCGCCGCCGCGCACTCGCCGGTGTGGGATTGCTCACGGCGGCTACCGCGCTGCTGCTCTTGGCGCCGGAGCAGTCGATCGCGGGGATGGTGTTGCTCACCGGGGCGTTGTTGTTGGAGTTGCCGATCGTCCTCACCGGAACGCTCGCGCTCACGAAGCGAGTGGCCTCGCTGGTGGTGAGCCCGGTGGGGCACGTCGCGACGATGGAGCTCGGCGCATCGAGATCGCGGGCTGTGGCGATTGCCGCGACAGGAGCGGTGGCAGTGTTCGGGAGTGTCGCCATCCAGGGTGCCCACTCGGATTTGCTCACGGGCCTGGAAAACGCTGGACGTGACTCCAACGCGTTCACCGACGTGTGGGTGGCGCCGACGGGGTCGTACAACCTGCTCAATACCGCCCCCTTCGCGCCTACCCGTCAAGCTCAGCTCGAACATCTTCCTGGGGTACGGGCGGTGAGGCTCTACCGCAGCGGACTACTCGATTACGGCGAGCGTCGCCTGTTGGCGATCGCCCCACCGCGCGAATCCACACCACTGCTGCCGGCCGATCAGATCCTCCAAGGAAATACGCCCGAGGCGACACGACGAGTCAGGGAAGGAGGTTGGTTGGTGCTTTCAAAGGCAGTGGCGGAAGAACGAAAACTGCACATCGGTGAGTCCTTCACGCTCCCCACCCCGGTGCCGACGAGCTTCCGCGTGGCGGCGCTCTCCACGAACATCGGGTGGGCGCCGGGATCGATCGTGATGAACGCCTCCGACTACGCACGGGCGTGGGGGAGCAACGACGCGACCGCCTACGCGGTGCTGCTCAAGCCGGGCGTCACGCCGACGCAGGCTGTAGGTGAGATTCAAAGCGCGTTGGGAGCCAACTCTGGACTCACCGCGCAGACGGCGACCGAGCACAGCGCAGAACAACGCGCGCTCAGCCGCGAAGCGCTCTCCCGGCTCACTCAGATCGCCACGCTCATCCCGATCGTGGCGGTGCTGGCGATGGCGGCGGCGATGGGGGCGATGGTGTGGCAGCGCCGCCCCCGTCTGGCGAAGCTCAAGCTGGAGGGGCTCCCACGGGCGGAACTGTGGTGGACGATCCTGCTGGAGAGCCTGCTGCTGCTGGGGGTGGGCTGCCTCACGGGCGCAGTGTTCGGTCTCTACGGGCAGCAGCTCGCCGATAGGGCGCTGGCGCACGTGATCAATTTCCCGGTGGTGTACTCGGTGACCGTGCCCGCGGCGCTCACGAGCCTCTCGCTCGTAACGGCTAGCGCTCTGGCAATCCTGGCAATCCCGGGGTGGTTCGCGAGCTCTGTGCCCGCTTCGCTCGCCCTGCAAGACTGAGTTGACATGGCACGGGAGGAGCGCCAACGTTCCTATAAACAAGTGGCGCGCGCGAAGGCGCAGGAGCACACGCGTGAGAGCCTTTTGCAGGCAGCCACCGAAGAGGTGGAGAGAGATCGCTGGTCGCAAGCGTCGCTGGAGGAGGTGGCAGGGCGCGCCGGTGTGACAAAGCAGACGGCGCTGCGCCATTTCGGCTCCAAGCAAGGGTTGCTCGACGCGGTGATCCGGCGCACGAGCTCGATCGTGGTCAAAGAACGCAACGCGGCCCCGGTCGGGGACATTCCTGGCGCGGTGAGAAACCTGGTGCGCCACTACGAGCGCTATGGAGACATCGCGGTCCGCGTGCTCCCCTACCGAGACGCAGTGGTGCGTGTGATGGGGAGCGAGCACCGCAACCCGCTCGTGCGCGCCGCCGATAGCGGGCACGAGGTGCACGAACAGTGGGTCATGCGCACGTTCGAGCCGCAGCTCGCGAACCTCGGCCCACACAAACGAGAACGACGCCTTGCGCAGCTCGTGGCGATATGTGACGTGTACGTGTGGAAGATCCTGCGGCGCGACATTGGCCTTGAAATACCGGAGGTCGAAGACGCGATCGTTGAGATGATCGAGCGGTTGGTGGCCCCGGACGAGGAGTTGCGATGAGGGTGCTCGCCTACACCTCCCCCGCACGGGGACATCTATATCCGGTGGTGCCAATCCTGCTGGAGCTGCGCCGCCGCGGGCACGAGACGACCGTGGTGACGCTCGCCGCCGAGGTGGAGCGCACCCGCGCGCTTGGGATCGAGGCCGCGGCGATCTCCGAGCGGGTGGAGGAGATCGAGATGGACGATTACAAGGGGCGGTTGCAGCCTATGAGGGGCGGACGCGCGATGGCGGTGTTCGCGAGGCGAGCGAAACACGACGCCGCGGACCTTCTCGCGGCGATCGAGCGCGAGTGTCCCGAGGCGCTGTTGATCGACGTGAACTGTTGGGGCGCCGCGACCGTCGCCGAGGTGTCGGGGCTTCCCTGGGCGGTGTACTCGCCCTACCTGCTCATGTCCCCCTCTCGCGACGCGCCCCCCTTCGGGTTGGGGTTGCGTCCGATGGGAGGAATGCTCGGCACGGCGCGTGACGCTCTCCTGAGGCGCCTGATGAGCCCGATGTTTGACCGCGTGGTGGTGCGACCACAGAACAAGCTCCGCGCGCGCTACGGGGCGCCCCAGATCGAGGAGTTCGCCGACTTCCTCACCCGGCTTCCGTTGATGTTGGCGCTGACCGCCGAGGGTTTTGATTATCCCCGCCGTGACTGGTCTCCAAATGTGAGGTTCGTCGGTCAGATCAACTGGTCTCCTCCTCAAACCACTCCCGCTTGGCTTGTGGAGATGAAAGATCCGCTCGTGCTCGTGACCTGCTCGACGGAGAAGCAGAGCGACAGGCGTCTGATCGAGGTGGCGCTACAAGGTCTCCCCCCGGAGGGGTTCTCGGTGATCGCCACCACCGCGGCCCACGAGCCTGCCGCGTTCAGCGCGCCGGCGGGAAGCAGGGTGGAGCGGTTCGTGCCGCACGACGCCGTGCTGGAGCGCGTGGCGTGTGTCGTGTGTCACGGCGGGATGGGGATCGCCCAGAAGGCCCTCGCCGCGGGCGTGCCGGTGGTGGTCGTGCCCTTTGGCCGTGACCAGCTCGAGACGGCGAGACGGGTGGAGTATGCGCACGCCGGAGTGCGCCTCCCACCACGCCGGCTCACGCCGGAGCGACTCGCACGAGCCGTGGGCGAGGCGATCGCTTGCCGCCCCGAGGCGGAGAGGGTGGGCCGACTCTTCGCGCGAGCCGGCGGCGCGGTGGCGGCAGTGGACGCGATCGAGGAGTTGGTTGGAGACCACGCGCCGCGGCTCGCACCACGCTGACAGCGCGCGGGTAGCCACCTAGATCGGGTCGGCGCCCCGCGTGGGAGGGAGTAGCGCTCCGATGATCCAGAACAGAGGGATGAAGATGCCCATGATGAACATGATCCAGTGGCCCTTGCGGATCGCGATGATGCCGAGGGTGATGAGCAGGACGATGTAGATCGCTCCGAAGAGAACCCCGGCGCCCGTGGAGACCGCTAGTACTGGCATGTGTTGCTCCTTTGAGTGCACGTTGACGCGCAATAGGAGCCTCTCACGGGATCGCTCGCCCGCCATCACCCCGAAGAGGTGAGATTTGCGGCGAGCGCCACACCCTCGCCGAAAACTGGCCGGCTAGCCAAACTGTGGCGGGAGCGCTAGTCTGCAAGGCCCCACGCAGGCAACAGGACGGAGCGCCCCCCATGAACATGCTGTCCACCCGTCGAATCAAGAAAGAACTGCCCCCTGGACCGAAAGTGCCGGCGGCGCTACAGACAGTGGCGACCTGGACACGTCCCACCGCTGGGATGCTGCGCACACGCGAGCGCTACGGCAAGCGCTTCACCGTCCAAGTGCTGGGCCAGGCGCCGTTCGTGATTCTTTCCGACCCACAGGACATCAAGGAGGTGTTCCAATCGCCACCGGACGTGCTTCACCCCGGCGAGGGAGCACGCATCCTGGAACCGATCGTGGGACCCAACTCGGTGATCCTGCTTGACGAGGCTCCACACCTGGAGCAGCGCAAGCTGATGTTGCCCGCCTTCCACGGCGAGAGCATGCAGCGGCTGGAGGGCCTGATGACCGAGCTCACCGAGCGTGAGATCGAATCGTGGCCCACGGACCAGCCAGTCGTCTTGCACGAGCGCCTGCAGCGGCTGACACTCGAGATCGTGCTGCGCGCCGTGTTCGGCCTCGAGCGCGGCGCGACGCTCGACCGGTTGCGTGAACTGCTCACCGAGGTGCTCGAGTTCGCCGAGAACCCCATCTCGCTGCTCCCCTTCGCACAGCGGATGCTTGCGGGGAGAGGGCCGATGGGGCGGCTGGAACGGCTCGGCGAGGAAGCCGACCGGCTGATCTTCGAGCTGATCGACGAGCGCCGTGGTGGCGAGGAGAGCGGGCCTGACGTGCTCGCATTGTTGCTGTCCGCGAGGCACGAGGACGACTCTCCGATGAGCGATGCCGAGCTGCGCGACGAGCTCGTGACGGCACTGGTCGCGGGACACGAGACGACCGCCTCACAGCTCTCCTGGGGCTTTGAGATGCTCTCGCGCAACCCGCGTGTGGTGGAGCGTCTTGCCGGCGAATTCGAGAGCGACGGCGACGATGCGTATCTCACCGCCACCATCCAGGAGATCATGCGCCGCAAGCCGGTGCTGATGAACGCCGAGCCCCGACTGGTGAAGAAGCGGGTGGAGATCGGCGGCGTGAGCTACCCACCGGGGGTGGTGTTGATCCTGAGCGCGTTCCTCGTGCACCACGACCCCGACGTCTACCCCGACCCCTACTCCTTCCGTCCCGAGCGCTTCATGGAGCCAGAAGGCGGACAGGCCCCAGGGACCTACACCTGGCTCCCGTTCGGGGGAGGCCGGCGCCGTTGTCTCGGCGCGAGCTTCGCGATGCTCGAGATGAAGATCGTGCTACGGGCTGTGATCGAGCGTAACGTGCTGTTCCCGGTCGGCGACCGTCCCGAGACGGCGCGGCGGCGGAGCATCACGATCAGCCCCTCCCGCGGGTGCGAAATCGAACTGCGGGCACGCCCGCGGGATGAGGGCGAGCCGGCGGCCCCGGAGCAGATTCCCGCCCTCGCCTGACGCAGCCGGCTATCGACCTGCCAACGCGCGTAGAGCAGCCTCGCCGCTTCAACTCCCTCTGTCGGCGAGGGAGTCCGAAGCGAACCGGCGGACCTAGCCTTTCTTGCGCTTTTTGGACTTCGGGCGCTTCACCTTCACCGGCGCGAGCCGGCCTGAGGCGGGGCGCCCGGAGACCAGGTTCGGACCGACCGCTACGACGGACGCGGTGAAGCTCTCGAAGGGAAGGACGTTGGAGAGCGACACAGAGCGGCGGTTGGGCCTACGGAAGAAGGACTGTAGGCGCCCGTCACTGCCGCGAACCTTGATGCGGTAGGTGCGCACGCCGGGGACCGCGCTCCAGGTGACCGTGGCGCTTTCGCCGTGGCGGGCGATCTTCACCTTGCGCGGCTTGCCGGGCTTGAACGCGGCGGGGGCGCTGTAGTGGCCAACCGCGAGTTCGCGTACCACCGCCCCTTCGGTGTTCAGCAGGTAGGCGTAAATGCTGCGTGATCGCGAGAGCCCTTCCTGCGGGGTGAAAGTGAGCGTGCCCTTTGCTTTGCCGGCGACGCCCAGCACATGGGTGGAGTCGCGGCCGCGTTCCACGAAGCGCACCTTCGTGCCAGGGAGATAGTGGGAGATCTTGTAGGCAAGCGACCACCTCTTGCCGTGCTTGTGCGATACGTGCGCCTTCACGGTGGCGGGGGCCACGTCTTCCGAGACTTCGAGCTTCGCTATCGGCGCCGATCCGGCGAGCGCCTGCACGTGCCACTTGCCGGCCTTTGGTTTGCGCAGCAACACCAGCACCTGGTGCGGGTCGGGGGACACGGCGGCCATGAACTGCCCATTCACCATCGCGAGCTTCCCGGGCGCGGGCGTGGTGTAGGTCTGTCTGCCGGGACCCATGAGCGCCACCACCGGGACGCCGGTGGAGGAGGTGATGCGCAGCTCCTGGCCAAGGCCGCCCGAGGGCAGCGTGAAGGTATCTTCTTCGGATGCCGCCGACGCGGTCGCGAGCGGACTCAACCCACGCGAGAAGTCGCCAGGCTTGGGCAGGAAGAGGGCGGATTCTTCTTTGACGAAACCGCCGCTGTGTTTTTCAAGCGGTTTCTGGCTGTACTGCTTGAGCTGGTCTGAGCAGTTGGCATTACCGAACAACCCCCCGTCGATGTTGCCGTCGGAGAAGCGATATCGGCCCTGCACCCCACCGCCGAAGACGCCTTCCGCGCCGACGTGCAAGCAGCCGGCGGCGTACTGGTTGTTGATCAACCCCGCCACTTCGGCGCTGAGGATCCACACTTTCATGTACACGTTGCCTTTGGCCTGCCACAACCCGCTTGCTGGTTCGTCCCAGAAGCCCGCGCCACCCGACACTTCGATCACGGGTTCTTTGGAGTCGAAGGGGAAGTGGAGGTTGAACGTGACCTGCGCGTCGACGTACCCGTCGGAGTACACGTCGGCCGCGAGCGTCGCAATTTCATCGCTTTTGTACGAGAGCTTGCCCTGGCCGCCGAAGAAGCCGAGTTCTTTGGAGGTGGCTTCGCGGAACTTGAAGGCGAGTTCGAGCTGCAACAGCGCGGCGATCTTCGCGCCCAACACTCCACCGAAGGCAAGCGGGTTCACGCCGACCGAGGCGCCGATCTCGTTGAGGTTGATGCCGGGATAGATCGGCACACCGGGTTCCGCCTTGAACTTCATCGACGCCGACTGGAATTCGCCCTTCTTGAAGGCAAGTTCGGCTTCGAGTTCGGCTATTTCTTCACCGAAGGTGATCGTACCCTTGGCCTGCCAACTGTCGCGCTTGGATTCTTCTTCGTATTCGGGGAAGTAGTAAACGAACGAGGCTTTCTTCACCTTGAAGATTGGCGCAAGGGACGCTTCGCCGATTTCGAACTTGAGCGAGTTCAGTTCGATGCCTGTTTCGAGGTTCGCTTTTATCTCGACCGCGCCCGTGGCTTCGAAATTGACGGATTTCAAGTCGAGGTTGACCTGCGCGTCGAACAGCGCCTGCCCTTTCTTGCTCAGGAAGACCTGGATCTGGCCTGTCAGCGGGAACCCGCCCGGCAGCGTCGCGCATGCCGCAAGCTGGTTTTTGGGCGGACAACAGCTGGCCTTTTTTTCGCTGCCGGTGCATTCATGGCCGACAGCGAGCGCCATCAGCAGCGTCTTCGAGGGCGCTCCCGCGGTGTGCGCCGAGTGACGCGTTGACCCGGTGATCGCTTTGAACGTGGTTTTGTTCTGGAAAGCTTCGAACTGGAGCGTCATCGGTTCGCTTTCCAGGTCGCGCCCCCCGAGCACCACGTCGCCGATGGGGGTGTTCAAGAGCTCCACCTCCACCGGCGAGCCGGAGAGCTGCACTTCGGTCGATATGCCGAGGTGCCTCACTTCGTGGATCTTGAAAACACCGAAGCCGCCCCCCTCCGGTACGAGATCCATCCCGTTGAGGGCCACCTGCTTGGAGGCGATCACGTAACCGCCTTTATTGGGCAGCGTCTGGATGCATTCGGCCACAAGCTGCGCGCTGCCCACTTCAAAGGTTTTCTTGCATTCCCCTTCCCCACCGTCTTTCGGGGGGATCATAGATGTGGTGGAGGGAATGGCCAGCCCGAAGCGGGTGCTCGAGCTTTCTTTGTTCGAATTGGTGACCGTGAGGCCGATGTTGTGGACCCCCGGCGGGAGGATGAGATGAACATTCGGGTTGGCGCCGGTGGAAGTGTCGGTTTTGCCGTCCCCGTTGAGATCCCATGCGTAGGAGATGATGTGTCCTGCGCTCCCCGGTAGCGAGCCGGCGCCGCTGAGCGCGATCGACTCCCCAGAGAAGGGGTTGGGGGTTTCCAGCGACACCGAGGCTTTGGGCGGGGTGGGCGGAGGAGGAGGCGGTGTGGACGAGGGTCCGGCTTCGAAGCCAAGGTCGTCGATCGCGATTTCGTCCGCGTTCGATTCGTTGGTGACGACCGAGAAGTAGCTGATCGTCTTCGCGCCTCCCGCGAGCGCAATCGCGATGTGCACCCAACCGCCGCCGGCAAGCGAGGCTTCTTCGCCGACCACGGGTTCGCCCGCGCTGTTGAATCCCGTCAACTTCGCCACCGGAGCCAACCCGCCGACGGTGAGATTGCGAACCTCCATCGACACCGACCCGCGGCCCTGTCCGAACAGTTGACCGTACGTACCGCTCGAAAATGGCGCAGCGGCATCGGGTTGACACTTTTCGAGGAGCGCGTAGTTGGGCGAGGAGAAGGCGACACCCGGCGACCCCTCTTTCTGGACAGACGGGGAGCCGCAGTCACCGACAGAGGACGCTTTCAACCCGAGTGCCGCCGATTTGCCGAGCCTGAGGCCCTGCGCTTCGTACTGGTTGCTCACGAGTGTGCCGGCGGCGAGACCGTCGAAGTTCACCACGGTTTCGGCGGCGCGGGCGGGGGTAACGAGGAGCAGTAGCGCCAGGACCGCACAGGCGCACACCGCCGTCCCTGCGCGCCGCAGGACTCCGGCAAGCTCCGGCCCCAGTGCGGGACGCCCGTACATGGCGAATGAGGGTTTCACGACACCATGCCGTTGTCAACCTCCCTGGACGATCGTTGCTCACTTCCTCACGCCGCAACGACTTCGAGCGGCTGGTAACGGCACGTAATCCAACATCTCAGCCTCAGGCCAACCCCATCGACCGTTTGCCCCACCCCGATCAGCGGGTACATAAATGTGATCGATCCAGGCGGGTCGAGGAGGGCGACGCGAGCCTGGGCAAGCCAATCAGCCTTTGAGGGAGGCAGAGATGTCCAGCTTGCTTCGTCCCGCTCCTCACCCCACCCGTGCGTCGCTGACCGCTCTCCTCGCCGCGCTCGTGGTGGTCGTGGTCGCGCTCGTGCTGCTCTGGCCCGCGCCTGGCGCTGCCGCCGCCAAGCCGCAATGGGGCTACCTCGCCCTCGGGGACTCGCTCGCCTTCGGTTACCAACAGGCGAAGTTCAACTCCCTCTTCCCCAATGAGGACCCTGCCGCCTTCCACACAGGGTACGTGGACGACTTCGGCTTCGTGCTGCGTCTCCACAACCGCGACCTGAAGATCGTCAACGACGGCTGCCCGGGCGAGACCACCGACTCGTTCATCGACGGTCCGTGTCAGTACCAGCTCGCCTTCCCCCTGCACCACCCGTATGTGGGTGGACCCTCCTCCTCGCAGCTCTCCGACGCGCTCGCTTATCTCGCCGCACATCGCAAATTCGTCAACCCCATCACGATCGACATCGGCGCCAACGACGCGCTCGGGGTCACAGAGGGAGTGTGCAAACTCGAACCCCCCTGCATCGCCGAACACGCCCCCGCGCTATTTGCCCACATCGCCGCCAACCTCTCCCTGATCCTCACCGACCTGCGTAGCGCGGCGCCCCACGCGAAGATCATCGTGCTCGGCCTCTACAACCCCTTCGGCCCCTCACTCGCAGGGGCCGACGAATTGACGGCCCAGCTGAACGCGGTCATGAAGCAAGTCGCCTCCACGATCGGCGCCCGCTTTGCCGATCCGCTACCCGTCTTCAACCCACCCGGCCCGGGTGAGCAGGCCAGGGTCTGTCTACTAACGAACTTCTGTACCGAACTGCACGACATCCACCCCACCGACCTCGGCTACGCGGTACTCGCGGGATTGGTGCTCAAGCAGTACCTCGTCCCGCCGTTCGGCCCGTGAGCCTCGGTCGGGTTGACTAATTCGGCGTCGCCTCCCGTGGGGCGACGCCGTGCCTGACCCGCTCGCGCGCGTCGGCGTACCTCACCACCTCGTACAAGATCAACGCGGTGAGGATCGCGGCGAGGACACCAAGAGTCACAAGCGATGACACATCCAGCGCCACCGTGACGGGCGCGAGCACGATCAACACGACCGCGCACACCAACCTACGGCGGCTGAGGGTGTGCATGTTGCGCAAGCGGAACGCCACATGCGCGAGCAGATACAACGCCGCTCCTCCGAGCAGCGCAAAGGCGGGCACAAGCTTGAGTGAGGCACTCACATCCTCGAGCGTGAGCTTCAACCCGACCGCGAGCAAAGCGATCCCCGCGACCATCGGGAAGTGGAGGTAGGAGTAAGAGTCGCGGGCGATCTCGTTGCGCTCGCGTCCCTCCGCCGCCCGTGACAGCCGCCGCTCGGCGACGATCGCGGTGACGTCGAAGTACACCCACCACAGCGCCGCGGCGACTACCACCCCAAGCACCGCCGCCACGACGATGCCTGTGTCGAGCACCACCTTCGCGCCCACCCCCAACGCCACGATCGACTCCCCCAGCGCGATCAACACGATCAGCCCGTGACGCTCCGCGAAATGGCCCGGCACAAGCTTCCACCCATCCGCGCCAAACAGGAAGGGACCACCCATGTCGAGCACCAACGCCAACCCCCACAACCCAAGCTGGAGCGCCCCGCTGGTGGCCGCCGCCACGAACAGCAACCCCGCGCCGATCGCGGTGCTGTAGGCGAGGCCCGCCACCGAATGCCTTAGCGCCCCGTCCTCGCGGCTCGCAATCGTGAACAGCGCGATATGCGCCGTGCGCACCACTGCATAAGCACACGCGAAAAACAGCGCCTCGCTGCCAAAGGCCCCCGGCACGCACAACGCCGCCACAAGCATCGCCGCCATCGCGGCGAAGATCACCAAGCGCACACTCCCCTCCTCGGGGTCCACCACGCTCGTCAACCACGCATACCCCACCCACGCCCACCACAACATCCCCAGCACCAACAACCCCTTCAGGAGCCCTTCCCACGTAGGCGTGCGCGCCATCAACGCCGTGCACTGCGTCAACGCCAACACGAACACGAGGTCGAAGAACAGCTCAAGCGGCGTCACCCGCTCCCCTTCGCGCATGACCGCCGTCAAGCGGGGCGCGCGCCTTTCAGAGACCGTGCTCACACAGCCATCTTCGCAAGCCTCGATGTGAAGATGCTCAACTCGTGCGCACCCCGATGACTCAAGTCAAGCCGAGCAGGTCGGCGGCCTCGCGCACCACCGGGTCCGCAAGGGCAACCGGGGCAACTTCGGCGACCCGGAGGTCCGGGAGCGCGCGGTCAAAGAGCGTGACATTCATCAGGCTCGCCTCGATTGTGGACCACCAGCGAATCCCCATCGACGTGGGCTGTTCGTCGTATAGGCGTAGAGCCTGAATCTGTGTTGCGGCCCGCCTCCCGGTGGCGACTTCGGAGGGACGCAAACCGGCACTACTTAGCACAAGGGGAGCATCAAGATCTATCAAGTGGCTTTCGTCGCTCAGTTCGAGTTGCGCCAGTGCCAGTGGCACGCCCCCGCGCATCAGTATTCCTGTCGTAAGCGCACCCGTGCCACGGAACGGAGCGAGCGCCTCACTTACCGCTGAGACGGGGCTTTCGCTCACATACAAACAGCCGTACCAGTCTGGATTGTCGTGCCGTCCCTCCCCCTGCAGCTCTCGTGGGAACCAGAGCGCGCCTCCTGGACCGGTCGGGGGGGCGTCCTGCCGCCATGGCAGCAGTCGCCAGAGGATCACGCGAAGCTGCCCGCCCACTCCTGGGCGATCGCGTCGAGCAACTCGAGGGCGCGTCCCGCACGCACGAGATCTATCGGCCTACGTCCGCCTAGGTGCGGGTTGAGGCCGAGCAGCCATTGCTGGGCTGTGTCCTCGGGGTAAAGGCGGAGCAGGCTCGACATGACTAGCTCCAGCAGATCTACCCGCTGGGCGTTGACCTCGTCCACCCCCTGACCGCGCCGCCAGCGCGTCACCTGGGACGGGTTCACTCCCAGAAGCTCAGCCAAACGAGCCTGCGAATGGAAATCCTCGCTGAGCGCTACCACCTTCTCCAAAGTTCCAACGGGCATACCTGCCAGTGTAGCGCAATGAAAACCATTGCGCGAGCTACAACCTATTCCCCTACGCCTGTCAGGGACCACGCTCACACAGCCAGCTTCGTCGCCGCGATAAGGTCGAGAGGGCAATGACAAGCTCCAGTTCCGCCGAAGCCCTCACAATGCCCAAGGCCGTCGGTCCGACGTCGGCCGGCAGACCATTGCTCCCGCCCGGCCCGCGGCTGCCCTTCCCGGTGCAGAGCTTTCTCTTCTGGCAGCGGCTCGTGCCGTTCCTCTCGCGTGCGCAGCGACGCTACGGCGACGTGTTCACGCTGCGGATGCTGCCGTGGGGTCGTGCCGTTGTGATCGCCGACCCCGAGCTTGTGAAGGAGATCATGACCGGCCCGCCCGAGGTGTTTCGCGCGGGTGACGCCAACCGCGAAGTGCTCGAGGTGCTTGGCGCGCGCGGACTGCTGGTCGTGGACGAGGAAGAGCACCTCGCCACGCGCAAGCGGATGCTCCCGCCGCTGCATGGCGAGTCGGTCAAGGCATACGAGCAGCTGATCGCCGATCTCACAGCCGAGCGCCTGGAGCGGTGGCCTGTGGGCAAGACGATCTCCATGCACCACGAGAGCCGCGAGATCACAAGCGAGGTGATCTTGCGGGCGGTGTTCGGCGCGCAGGACTCCCCACTGCTTCCCGAGCTGCGACGCGTGCTCGCGAAGATCACCAACGTCACCTTCGTGATCGGCCAGTGGTATGTCCACAACGGCCTGGAGGCGGTGCCTCCATGGAAGGGCTACTCAGCCGCCGTGAAGCGCACGTACGAGCTGATCAACCAGCTCATCGACGAGCTCGAAGCCGCCCCCGATCGCAACGAGCGCACCGACATGCTCTCGATGCTGCTCCGCTCCGGCGAGAGTGACCGCGAGTGGCTCCACGACCAGGTGATGAACTTGATCGTCGCCGGCCACGAGACCACCACCACCGGACTGTCGTGGGCGGTGGAACTGCTTGCCCGCCACCCCGAGGTGAGGGCGAAGGCACGCGAGTCCGACGACGCCTACCTCGATGCGATTGTCACCGAGACGCTCCGGCTGCGTACCGTGCTCCCGGGCGCCGCGCGTATGCTCGCCCAACCCGCGACGGTAGGCTCGTACACGTTTCCCGCGGGCGTCACTTTGCTCAGCATCGGCGCTTTGATGCACCGCGATCCACGTATCTATGAGCACCCCGACGAGTTCCGTCCCGAGCGGTGGCTGGAGCAGCGTCCCGGCACCTACAGCTGGTTCCCCTTCGGTGGCGGGCGCCGCCGCTGCATCGGCTCGGCATTCGCCCAGATGGAGATGCGCGTCGCGCTGCGCACCATGCTCGATCGCCTCGACTGGGAACCCGTCGGCAAGCGGCCCGAGCGCCAGAAGAACTTCCACATCTCGCTCATACCCGCGCGTGGCGCGCGGATTGTTCGTACCCGCTAACGCGGGTATGAGGGATTGGAGAGGTGCGCGGGGCGCGGATTGTTCGTACCCGCTGACGCGACCACTACCAGCCCAGATGTTTAGGCCCGCGGGACGAGGGTAGTCCGCAAATAGCAAGAACTTCTACTCAGCGAGGGCGACACATATCCGTCGTACCTGACAGTCTTTAGCGGCAAAGGGGAACTGCGAAAGGGGGCTTTCAGCAGTGGGTGCATCGATAGACATATTCGCCGTGGCGGCAGGGGCCATGGTTTGTGGGGTGTTGTTCGTTATTGCGCTGGGTCGTAGCGCGGCGCAAGCGGACAAAAACGCGGAGCGTCTGCGACCGGACTACATGCGCGAATCAGGACGCATGATCCGAGCGGGCCGGCTTGAGGGAGACCGCTCCGCCTCCCCGGTCAGCTATGCGGGTGTCGCCGGATTGGCGGCCGCCCACGAGACGATCTCGCGAGAGCCGTCGATCACTTTGCCGTCATCGAGGACAAGCGCCGGCACCATACGGTTGCCGGTGAGCCGCTCCACTTCCTGACGACCTTTGGTGAGGTTGAAGGCTTTCGGCAAGACTCCCAGCCCGTAGGACTTCACGACCTCGGGCTTGTACCCTGCCTCGCGCAGCGCCTCGTGCGCGTTTCTGCACGGGTGCCCTCCCGGACGGGGGGACTTGAACAGGCCGTAACAGACGTAGAGCTTCATTCCTGCTCCCTCCTATTGGACGGTGAGCTTGCCTTCCATCCCAGCGGCACGGTGCCCGGGGACGGTGCAGTAGAAGGTATAGGTCCCCGGCTTCAGGTTCAACGTCAGCGTCTTTTCGCCGCCGATGAAGCTGGGGGTGGCGCCAACCACCTTGGAGCCCTGGGCGACCGTGAGGTTGTGTTCAAGTGGGGAGGCGTTCGTGAAGGCGATCGTCACCTGACCGGCCTTCGCGGAGAGGTCTTTGGTGGTGTAGCGCAGCTGTCCCGCGGGGTCGGCGGCCTCCTTCAACGAGGAAGTCCCCGAACCCGAAGCGGCTTCACGGCCAACCTTGGTAATCGGCTCAGCCGTCGCCTTGCTCTCCGATCCGCCGGAGGTGGCGATGGCCATCGACACGGTCACCACCACCAGCACCGCCGAGATGGCCATCACGGCCCGCTCGGCGCCAACCGTGCTCGGGAAGCTCGCGTTGCGCAGGCCGATGCCGAGCGAGAGGATCAGCGCCCAAGCGACGAGCACACCACCCGCAATGTAGAACGGGACCTTGCTCTTCTCGGCCCCCAGGATCGGGGTGAGATGGACTATCGCTGCGTGCATTCCGCGCGCGAGCCTAACCGATCCCGCGGTGGATATGCTCTCCCGCGATGACCCCCGACGCGGTGCGCACCCCGGACGAGCTACTCGAAGGTCTCCCCGACTTCCCCTTCCAGGCGCACTACCGCGAGCACGAGGGGCTGCGGTTGGCGCACATCGACGAGGGCGAGGGCGCGCCGGTGGTGTTCATGCACGGCGAGCCCACTTGGTCATTTCTTTGGAGGAAGGTCCTCGTACCGGTGCGTGAGGCGGGCTTCCGCTGCATAGCGCCCGACCTGCCGGGGTTCGGGCGCTCGGACAAGCCGATCGATATCGACTGGTACTCATACGACCGCCACGTCGCCGCCATGAGCCCCCTGATCGAGCAGCTCGACCTCAAGGGCGCCACGATGGTGGTGCACGACTGGGGCGGCCCGATCGGGTTGCGCCTCGCCGTCGAGCACGCTGACCGCTTCGACCGGCTCGTGATCCTCGACACGGGACTGTTCACCGGCCACCAGAAGATGACCGACGCGTGGACCGCTTTCCGCGACTTCGTCGAGCGCACCGAGGATCTCCCTGTGGGGTTCCTCGTGCGCGGCGCCTGCAAGAACGACCCAGGCGATGAGGTGATCGCGGCCTATGAGGCGCCCTACCCGAACGTCGCTTCCAAGGCCGGGGCGCGCGCGTTCCCGCTGATGATCCCCCGCTCCCCCGAGGAGACCGGCGCGGCGGCAGGCCGGCAGGTGCTCGACGCGCTCAAAGATGACAAGCGCCCCACGCTGATGCTGTGGGCCGACTCCGACCCCGTGCTACCGCTCTCCACGGGCGAGCGCTTCGCCGACGCGATCGGGCGCGAGAAGCCACGCGTGATCGAGAACGCCTCCCACTTCCTGCAGGAGGACGCGGGGCCGGAGATCGGGCGTCTCATCGCCGAGTGGCTGACCGCCGACGGAATCTGACTCCACGAATTAATCCCTCGCGCACGCGCGCGCGAGTCACCCCCGTTTTGGATTACACCCAGCGGCGGGGCGCTCACGCTCCCCCGTCTGTGATCTGGGGCTTCTCCGGCGCGGGGGCCAATGCCGGCTCTGACTTGGCGGCACGCAGTTCGTAGTCACGGCGAGCAGTCGCATCGGCGCCCGCAAGGACCTGGTCGGCCTTCAATGCCCGTGCCATGCCCTCCGAGAGCCTTCTCGGCAAGAGCACCCCGAGCGTGGAGGTGCGCTTGGCGGACTTCGGCACCCACACTTCCACGCGACCCGTCTGCAACGCCTCGACGATCGCGTCCGCTACTTCAGTGGGCTGAAGCACCTTCATCCCACGCGCCTCTCCGAGCCCGCCGCCGAGTTCGGTGTTGACGACGAACGGCATCACATAGCTCAGATCGACGTTGGCTTTCATCAACCGCAGCTCACCCCGCACCGCCTCGCTGAGCCCCACGACCGCGTGCTTGGTGGCCGAATAGGTAGCCCCGCCGGGCGCCCCGAACTTGCCTGCCTGGGAGGAGATGTTGACGATGTGGCCACGATCGCGGGGCACCATCCGCTCCATCGCGAGCTTCATACCGAGGATCACCCCGTGGAGGTTGATGTCCACCATGCGCCTCGCGGTGAGATCGTCCTCGTCGATGAACCGCCCCACCGGCATGATGCCGGCGTTGTTGACGAGCACATCCACCGGCCCCAGCTGCTCTTCGGTGCGGTCGAGGAAGGCGCTGAAGGAGTCACGATCTGTGACATCGAGCGGGAGCGCCACTGTGCTCGCGCCCAGCTCGGAGGCCGTCTTCTCGGCCGCCACGAGGTCTACGTCGCCGATGGCCACCTTCATGCCCTGGCGCAGGAGCGCCTGCGCGGTGGCCTTGCCGATCCCGCGTGCTGCGCCTGTGATCGCCGCGGTCTGCCCGGCGAGGATACGGGGCTGCTTGGCCATGCTCTCCTCCTCTTAAGTTGGACGTTCAGCCAAAGAAACGCTACCGCTACCAGCCGTGCTTCGCAGCGCTGGTTCAAGTTTGAGGTTTTGGCTCAGCTGCCCCACGCGCCCGGGCAGAAGATTCCGGTGGTTACAGACATCACCGCATCTTCAAGGCCGTTGCCGGGTTTTACCTTCAGGCCATCCCATTAGGCCTATGGATGATGGCCCCGGAGAGGGGGCCGGACCCGGGCGATCCACGGCTTCGTCCGGGTCCGAGTTTTATCCGGACTCTCACCCACCTGGTTTCTCGGCAGCGCCCGGAGAGGTCGATAGGATCGATATGTGCCGTCGTTCCTCTTCCACGGGCAGCGCATCGCATACACCGAGTTCGGCGCCGGGTTGGCTGCGCTTGAAAGCAACGGCACCCGCGGAAAGACCTCCCGCCGCACCGCGGCGGCGAAGCGCCCGGTGATCTTGGTGCATGGGCTGCTGCTCTCCCAGAAGATGCACCGCCCGCTCGCCAAAGAGCTCGCGGCGCGGGGCAACCGCGTTATCACCGTCGACCTGCTCGGCCACGGTGAATCGGATCGCCCCCGCGACATGTGGCGCTATTCAATGCACTCCTTCGGAGAGCAACTGGTGGCGCTGATGGACGAGCTGGAGATCCCCGAGGCGGTGATCATGGGCACCTCGCTCGGCGCCAACGCCTCGCTCGAGGTGGCCGCGAGAGCGCCTGAGCGGCTGCGGGGGATGATCGTGGAGATGCCTGTGCTCGACAATGCGCTGCTGGCCTCAGCCCTCACCTTCACGCCGATCCTCGTGGCCCTCACGTTCGGGGAGCCGCTGATGAAGCTGGTGGCGAGCGCCGCGCGCGCGGTCCCCCGCCGGTTGCTCCCCTACTACGGGAACGTGATGCTCGACCTCGTCCGCCAAGACCCGGGACCGGGAGGGGCGCTGATCCAGGGGTTGTACTTCGGCCGGATCGCCCCCCACCGCTCCGAACGACGCGAGTTCAAGACTCCCGCGCTCGTGCTCGGCCACCGGCGTGACCCGGTACACCCCTTCTCCGACGCGGGAATGCTCGCCGAAGAGCTCCCTAACGGACGTCTCATCGAGGCCGACTCGCTGGTGGAGCTGCGCGTCAAACCGGAGCGCCTCACCGACGAGCTCGCCGCGTTCCTGGATGAGGTGTGGGCCGCGTCGCCCAAGCGGCGGGCGAAGAAGCCGGCCTGACACCTACCGCGGCGCTTCCGCCTTTTACTTCGGAGGGAAAAGTTCGAATTCGTCCACCGCCACCGTGCCCGGCGTGGCGGCAGTGGAGCCCGCGGGGGCCTTGGCGAGCCACAGCACCACGTAGCGGTATCCCTTGCCTTCGGTTTTCAGCGTGAGGGGGGTGCTTTTCTTCTTCAGAACTTTCAGTCCCACGAGCCGCTTCCAACCGGAGTCGGTGATCGAGCCCGGAATGGTCTTGCCGTTGGCGCCGTAGATTTCCACCGTCACCCCGGTGGTGGAGGTCTCCACGGTGGCGCTCCCGAGCTTCTGGGGGCTCTTGAGATCGAGCAACAGCCCCTCCGCCATGTTGGGCGCCTTTTCCGCCTGCACCTGCGCCGTCCAAGCGGTTTTCGCTTCGCCGTCGATGGCGAGGCTGGGATCGCCGAACAGCGTGGCGGGGTAGGAGTAGGGGTTGTAGGTGCTCGCAGCGTTCGTGTCGAGCAAGATCGGGCTCGGCGGTTCAGATTCGCCACCTGATTTTTCCGCGCCGGATTTTTCCGAGCTTTTCGTTTCGGTCGATTTCGTGGTGGCTTCCGTTTTGGTTTCCGGCGGGAACACCGGTTCGGCTGGGGTGCTCGGCGTGGATGTCGAGGGCACGCTGGGTACCGGGGTCACCGTCGTGGGGACCCCTGGCGTTGTGGTATTGGGAGGCGGGATCGTCCCTGGCGTGGTCGTGGGAGGCACCGTGGTGGGCTTCACCACCGCTATTGCCACGTGCTTGGTCTTCGGCTTGGTCTTGTTCAAGGCCGCATACGCCGCCACCGACGCACCGCACACCAGCAGCGCCGTGGCGCCAAGGATCGCTGCGCCCGTGCGCCACCCTGGGCCGCCCACGCCGAGGCTCTTGGGACGGGAGGCCCCGCACTGCAAGCACCAGTCCTGGCCCTCCTGCATCTGGGCTCCGCACTTCGAGCACTCTGTCATTGGGGCCATTGTGACACCTAAGAGGTCCTCCGCAGGCGGTTACCCGCTTGCGGAGGCTAGGAGAAGGGCATGGGCAACGGAGGCCCGCCAGTTGTTATGTCTTTCCCAGTGGGCTCCATCCGAGCGTCCAGCTCCAGCTGCCAGTAGTAGCGCGTGAATGTCACGTCCCGGCGGTACTCCCCCACGTGTGGCTCGACCTGCTCGCCGGCCGCCATCTTCACGATCAGCTCGGGGTAGGTGTTCCCCGGCAGCGCTGCCAACGCGGGCGCGGGGAAGGCGCCGCCGAAACGGGTGTTGACGTCGGTGATGCGCACCCCCAGCTCCGGGTCGCGGAACACCTGGATCGTGGCGGGACCGCGCACCTGAAACAGCTCCATCGTGCGGCGTCCCAGCTCCACCAGCTCGGGGTCGTCGATCACCGTGCCCTTGATCGACTCGCCCCCGCGCGACTCCAGCATCGTGCGGGGGATCGCGTTTAGGCAGCGCCCGTCCAGGTCGCCGAGGCAGTCAATCGACAGCTCCGGCCCGTTCATGGCGCGTTGCACCATCGTGGGCTCTTCCACGTACTCCACGAAAAACCGTGCCTGGGAGGGATCGTGGGCGAGGTGGATGGAGCGCGCCCCCGACCCCTGCCGTGGCTTCACCATCACGGGGTAATCGCACGAATCGAGGTCGGCGTGGTGCGGGAGCACCGTCGGCGGTGAGGGCAGCCCCAGTCGCTCGAGCAAGAGATGAGCCTCGTACTTGTCGTAGGTCGCGCGTGCCACCTCCGCGGAGGGCACGAGCGCAGGCAGTAGTCCCCGCTCTCGAGCATCCGCCAGCTTCTCGATGTCGAGGTCGGTGAGCGGCAACACGGCGCCCACGGCGTGCTCCTCGCACAGTCGCTCGAGCGCCGGCACGTACTCCGGGTGCTCGATCGGGGGGACGCTTACCCGTATCTGGGCGGCGTACTGCGCGGGGGCGAGCGGATTCGGGTCCACCGCCACGACCGCGGTGAGCGCCGCGAAGCACGAGACGATGTCGTAGCGCTTGCCCACACCGGTGAGCATCACCGCCGGAGGCCCACCGGCCCGCTCGTCACGACCGGCACGGGCGGTGGAGGCCGAAGGCCGGAGCTCATCCATTCTCCCATCCTCCAGTCTCGCCCTTGTAGAGCCCCGACCCGCCAAAGACGATCGTCACTGTGCGCCACAGGATACGGACGTCGAGCGCGAGCGAGCGGTGCTCGATGTAGTGGAGGTCGAGCTCGATCCGCTCGCTCCAGGGGAGAGCGGCACGCCCGTGCACCTGCGCCCACCCCGTGATCCCCGGCCTGATCGCAAGGCGGCCGCGCTGGCGGTCGGTGTACTGCGCCACCTGCACCGGGATCGTGGGACGGGGTCCGATCAGCGACATGTCCCCCCGCACCACGTTCAGCAGGTTGGGGAGCTCATCCAGCGAAGTCCTGCGCAGCACCGCGCCCACACGCGTCACCCGCGAGTCGTTCTCGTTGATCGCCAACCCCGCCCCGATGTGCTCGGCGCCGTCGACCATCGTGCGGAGCTTCAACACGTCGAACTCCCGCCCGTCCTTCCCCACCCGTCGCTGCTTGTAGATCGGATGGCCCCGCGACTCCAAGCGGATGGCGACCATCGCGAGGGCGATCAAAGGGGCGGCAAAGACCAGTGCCAGACCCCCCGCCACGACGTCGATTGCACGACGAATCATCGTGTCCCCTCCGCCGCCTGCCAGGAGGCGGCGGTGCCGTGCCGCACCCAATCCCACAGGCCGGCTGCCGGGGAGGCTGCGGTCAGCACGTAGTAGCGGGCGATCAACAACACCCTCACTGGCACAGCCGTCGCGAGCAAGGCAGCCCCGAGCAGCGTGAGTTGCGACACAAGCGTCACCGCGTAGAGCGCTCCGGCGCCTTCCGCCACGAGCGCGACGTTCGCGGCGAGCGCGAGCAGATGGAGGAACGGCGTGAGATACCGCAACAGGCGGTGGGAGACCATCATCAGCGCATACCCCACCGTGTAGCCACGTGGGGAGAGCATCCCGCCGCGCACCACGATCGGCCAGGTGTGGCTCATCATGCGCCGCTTGCGCCGCCACTCTCCCTCGATCGAGGGCACCATCTTCTCGGTGGCGCGCGCGGTCGGTACGTCCACCGCGCGCCACCCCCGCTTCACCATGTTGAAGGGGAACGACAGGTCGTGGCCCATGATGGGGTCCACCACGATGTAGGAGTCACGCCGGGTTGCGTATATCGCGCCGTTCCCGGCGGTCACCGACCGCAGGCGCGACTCGCGCTCGCGGAGCGCCATCTCGTAACGCCAGTACACACCCTCCTGGTTGGTGGCGGAAGCTCCCTCCGAGGCTTGCACGAAGCTGACCCTCCCACACGCATACCCCACGCGCCTGTCCGCAAAGGCGGCGACCAGCTCGCTCAACGCGTCTGGCTCCCACAGTGCGTTCGCGTCGGAGAACGCGACGATCTCACCGCTCGCACGCTCCACAGCGGCGTCCTGCGCCGCGATCTTGCCCCCACGCGGGAGGTCAAGCACGAGGTCTGCTCCGGCTGCCTGCGCGCGCTCGACGGTGGCATCGGCGCACCCGTCGCACGCCACGATCACCTCGAGCAGCTCACGGGGGTAGTCGAGGGCAAGCGCGTTCTCCACCTTCGCGCCGATCACCCCTTCCTCGTCGTGCGCGGCGACGATCAGCGACACCGCCGGATATGGAGGATTGTTTGGACGTGCCTCCCGTATGGCGGAGGCCTGTGGCGCCCGTGCGAGAAGGCGCGCCAGTAGGAAGATCACAAGCGGATATCCGACCTGCGTCCACACGATCAGCCCGGCGGAAGCCCAGAAGACGATTTCAAACAAGGTTCGCACCGCAGGCATTCTGCATTAGCTGTGCATACAGCTCGATGTGCGCGCCCGCGACAGACTCCCAGGAGTAACGTCCATGGGCGGCTGCCCTGGCCTTCACGCACATTTCGGTCAGGGCGGCCCTGTCGTGCAGAAGCTCACGCAATGCCTGGCCGAGCGCATGCGCGTCGCCCGCCGGCACGATCCGCGCGGCGCCCGTGCCGGCCATCTCCGGGAATCCCCCCACGTCGCTCAGCAACAGTGGCTTACCGAAGGCGAGCGCCGTGAACAGCACACCAGATTGGTCTGCCTCCAGGTAGGGGAGCACTACGAGGTCGGCCCGCTCGAAGTAGGCGGGCAGCTCATCGTCGGTAACGAAGTGTGGATCGAACCTCACGTTCGTGGGGGCGACGGCTTGCAACGCGGAGATGTCCATCTTCGGTAGCCCCGCGATCAACAGCTCGGCGTCTTCGACGGGCGCCTGACCGTCCACTCCCCGCCACGCCTCCAGCAACACCTCGATGCCCTTGTAGGGGCGCATCAGCCCGAACATCAGCACGACCGGGTTGTCGTTCTCCAAAATGAGTGAGTCCCGCGCGCGCGCGGGACTCAACACCAAGTCCGCGCGCGAGTCATCCGTTTTCGCAGATACCTCCTGCGCGGCCGCCGATCCCTCCGGAGCGAGATGCGTGAACACGCCGTGCGGGATCGCGTGCACACGCGCACTCTCCACTCCGAGCTCGTCCACCAACCGCGAGCGGCCGTGCTCGGAGTGCACCACGATCGCGTCAAAGCGGTCATACAGGCGCCGTTGCGCCGTGAGCTGGCCGGGACGCGGCTCGCGTGGGAGCACATCGTGCGAGGTGAGCACGAGCGGACGGCCGCTGGGGAGCAGATGACGGTCCACTCCTTGCACGGGAAGCCATTGGAAGTGAACGATGTCCACATCGCGTGCGTGGCGGCGGTAGCGCAGCATGTCGGGCACATGCTCGGCGAGCTTTGAGACGGTCCGCAGACGCCCGCCCGGAGCGCCAAGGGCGTGCCGGTAGAACAGCTCCCGACGGGCATATCCATCGGCCGCCGGCACCCCCCCGTAGGCGAAGCGGCTCGTCACCAACTCCACCTCCGCTCCGGCGGCGCCCAACGCATGACACAGCGCATGGTCGTAGGGTGGCGTGTAAGCGGAGGGATCGATGACGTGAACGCGCACCAGGGCAAGACAATACGACCGGGGGCACGCGGGAGGCTTGTGCTCACCGCTACGTTCGTCCGCGCGGCGGTCGTCTACTGGATGGACGTGTTCCCTCGCGTATGCCTTCACATCGCGCGCTGGAGGCGGCTGGCACGACGCATCCCAGACCCCGTGTTGCGGCGATTAGCATTTGAGGCGCTCGCCAAGCGCGGCAACATGGAGGGTGCGGCGGCGTTCGCGGCGTTCGCCCCCCGCAAGCATCGCGGCGAGGCGACGCTGGCGGCAAGCGCGTTTCAGAGCGCCTACAACCTGCTCGACCTGCTGGGTGAGCAACCAAGCACCAACCCGGTTCTCGACGGCCATCGCCTGCACGAAGCGTTGATCTATGCCGTCACCCCACCAGGTGGCCCAACGCTGCCGGGGGACGACAGCGGCGAGGCCACCGTCACGTCGCTCGACTGGTACGAGCACCACCCCCAGCGCGAGGACGGGGGCTATCTGGAAGCGCTCCTACAAGAGTGCCGCACAGCCTTCGCCGCATTGCCATCGCATAACTTGGTGGAATCACAGGCGCAAGCGGCCGCCGCACGGATAGTGGCCTTCCAGAGCCTCAACCTGAGCGAGGCCCAGGGCGACCACGCCGCGCTGGAGCGGTGGGCTTCTGAGGCCACCCCCCCGGGGAGCGGTCTGCGGTGGTGGGAGACCGCCGCCGCCGCCGGCTCATCGTTGGGAGTGCACGTGCTGATCGCCGCCGCCGCTCGGAGCCGTCTGGACCCGACCGAGGTGAGCGCGCTCTCAGACGCCTACTTCCCGTGGATCGGCGGCTTGCACTCGCTGCTGGACAACCTCATCGACAAACGCGAGGACGAGGCGGCGGGCCACCGCAGCCTCGTCGAGTACTACGGCCCGCAGCGCACGGCGGAGCGGATGCGCTGGCTCGCCACACAGGCGGCACGAGCCGCTCGCGAGCTTCCGCACAGCGCCCGCCACCTCGTGATTCTCGCCGCGATGATCGGCAACTATCTCTCGACAACCGAAGCCCACAGCCGCGAGCTGCGGCCGGTGAGCGACAGCGTGCTGGAAACCGTCGGTGAGCTTCGGCGCCCCACGATGCTCGTTTTCGCGTTGCGCCGACTACCCTCTCATGTCCCCGGCGACTTGCCGCACACACCCTTCTCGCACAAACGCGATCTCGAGCCCAACGAGAGGGCGCGACAGGGTGTGGACAATTTTGGATAGGGTTTCTGCACGGGTCAACCCGGAGGGCGTCGGTAGCATGGTCAACTACCGGCGGGTAAAGACGAAGAGGGATAGGGTCAATGCTGGAGCTGCGGGACCTCGTCAAGCACTACCAGACGGCGGGTGAGGAGACGGTACGCGCCGTCGATGGCGTCTCCATGTCCGTCGCCCCTGGCGAAATGGTGGCGCTGTACGGACCCAGCGGCTCGGGCAAGACCACACTGCTGTTGATGGTCGCCGCACTGCTCACCCCCACGAGCGGCAAAGTGCTCGTCAACGACCGCGACATCTCCTCGCTCTCGGAGACCGAGGCCTCGCACTTCCGTTTGCGCGAAATGGGATTCGTGCGCCAGAACTTCGATCTGCTCCCGGGGGTCACGGCGATCGACAACACGGTGCTCAAGCTGCTGAAGCACACCCCCTGGAAGCAGGCGCACGCACACGTGCAACCGTTGCTGGAGCGGCTGGGGCTGCGCGACCGCCTCAACCACCGCTCCGAGACCCTCTCGATGGGTGAGCGCCAGCGCGTGATGATCGCCAGGGCGCTCTCCACCGAACCGAAGCTCTTGCTCGCCGACGAGCCCACCGGCAGCCTCGACACACAGCGCGGCCGCGAGGTGCTGGAGCTGCTCACCGAACTCTGTCGCGAACGCGGCGTGGCGATTGTGCTCGTCAGTCACGATCCCCAGGCGGCGGGCTACGCCGACAGGGTGCTTGCTTTGCGCGACGGCAAATTGAGCGACTACGACCCCACCCAGGGTCTCGCCCCGGTCGAGGCGAGGTAGGAGGAGTGCACGCCGGAGCAGGGGCTCGCGCCCGGCGGCGCGAGGTGAGCGTCCGATGAGGTTCTCCAACGTGCTCCACCTCTACCGCGTGCGTTTGCGTGCACGGCTCTTGCAGGAGTGCTTCGCGGTGGTGGGCATCGCTGCTGGGGTGGGGTTGCTGTTCGCCTCGCAAATCGCCAGCTCCAGCCTGTCGAGCTCGGTGGGCCAGCTCAACAGCGGGATCGTGGGGGGCGCGAAGCTGCAGCTCACCGCCCGCGACACCCACGGGTTCCCCGAAAAGCTCGTCGGTGAAGTGCGCAAGCTGCCGGGGGTCAAGGTTGCGGCGCCGCTGGTGGAAGTCAGCGCGAACGCGAAGGGACCGAAGGGCAGCCAGTCGGTCGAGCTCGTCGGAGCCGACGACAGCCTCGCCAAGCTGAACGGGGCGCTGGTACGCAAAGTAAAACTCACCCCCTTCGGCAGCATCGGCTTGATCGTGCTGCCGACCCCGGTCGCCAAAACCGTGGGGGCGCACAAGTTCGGTGACCCCGTCTTCCTACAGGCGGGCGGGAACGTCAGCGAAGCGGCGCTCTACGCCCAGCTCACCGAAAAGCAGATCGGGCCGCTGATCGACAGCCCGATTGCCGTTGCGCCGCTCGAATATGCACAGGAAATGAGCGGCCTTCAGGGGCGCGTGACACGCGTGCTGGTGGAGCCGGCGCCTGGACAGACGGCAACCGTGCGGGCCGGCCTTGAAAGGGTCGCCGCCGGGCGCCTCGGGGTCGAGTCCTCCGACTACGACGAAGTGCTGTTCGCCAAGGCAGCCGCCGCCACGAATCAATCGACCCAATTGTTCGCGGTGATAAGCGCGCTCGTGGGCTTCCTGTTCGCGTTCAACGCGATGCTCCTCACAGTGCCTCAACGCCGTCGATTGATCGCCGACCTGCGCCGCGACGGGTACACCCCGCGAGCGGTCATCGCGGTGTTGATGTTCGACGCGGTGGTGCTCGGAGTCATCGCCTGCGCGATCGGGCTGGTGCTGGGCGACGAGCTCTCGATCCACCTCTTCCACTCCAACCCCGGCTATCTCTCCTCGGCGTTCGCGGTGGGGTCGCAGCGGGTCGTGGGCTGGCAGAGCGTCGCCATCGCGGTCCTCGGCGGCATGGGCGCCGCAAGCGTCGCTGTGTTGAGCCCATTCAAGGACATCGTCTCCCGCGATCCGCTCGCCGCGATCGCCACGAAGGAGGGCTCGGGGGGATCCACCTCCCGGGTGCTCACCGCGATTGGGCTCGTGTGCCTCGCCGTGACGCTTGCGATCCTGCTCGCCGCCCCACAGGCGGCGATCGTGGGGATGGTGACTTTGATCGCCGCGCTGCTCGCGCTGCTCGCGCTGCCGCTCACAGCCACGCTCGCGGCTGTCCGCAAGCTCGCACCCACGATCGTCAGCGCGGTGCCCCACATCGCGGTGATGGAGCTACGCTCGGGCCGCTCACGCGCGATCGCCATCGCTGCCACGGGCGCGATCGCGGTGTTCGGGAGCGTCGCAATCCAGGGCGCCCACAGCGACCTGCTGAAGGGCTTGGACGACGCGAGCGCGGACATGAACGCGGCGACTGACGTGTGGGTGTCCCCCGCGGGCTCGTTCAACCTGCTGATGACCGCTCCCTTCAAGCCCACCGCGCTCGCGAAGCTTCAGACGCTGCCCGGGGTACGCGAAGTGCGCTTGTACCGAGGCGGGTTGCTCGACTACAACGACCGGCGCGTCTGGGTGATCGCGCCGCCCGTGCTCGCCTCACCGCTGGTCCCTCCGAGCCAGCTCGTGGAAGGCGACGTGAACACGGCCGACGCGCGTGTCCGGGCGGGCGGCTGGGCCGTGATATCGCTGGCGCTCGCCAAAGAACACCACCTGAAAATCGGGCAGCCGTTCACGCTGCCCACGCCGCACCCCACAACGTTCAGAGTGGCGGCCGTGAGCACGAACATCGGCTGGGCTCCCGGCGCGGTCCTCATGA
This sequence comes from uncultured Solirubrobacterales bacterium, assembly GCA_963702905.1. GTDB lineage: Bacteria > Actinomycetota > Thermoleophilia > Solirubrobacterales > Solirubrobacteraceae > Palsa-744. The sequence goes on along the minus strand of OY969769.1, from coordinate 1,005,391 downwards.
ACGCCAACGACTATGCAAACGCCTGGGGAAGCTCTGACGCCAGCGCCTACAACGTGTTGATGCAGCCGGGGGTGTCCCCCGATCAAGGCAGGCGGGAGGTGCAAGCAGCGCTCGGAGCGAATACGGGGCTGGCGGCGCAAACCGCACAGCAACACGCCGACAAGCTGCGTGCGATCACCCGCCAGGGGCTCACGCGTTTGTCACAGATAGCGACGTTGATCCTCGTGGCCGCCGTTATGGCGATGGCGGCGGCGATGGGCGCGATGATCTGGCAACGTCGTCCCCGCCTGGCGAAGCTGAAGCTCGAGGGCTTCCCCCCCAACGAACTGTGGCACACCATCCTGCTTGAGAGCGTGCTGTTGCTCGGCGTCGGCTGCTTCAGCGGCGCCGTGTTCGGTCTCTTCGGCCAACAACTGCTTGACCGTGCGCTCAACATCGTCATCAACTACCCCGTCGTCAGCTCGGTGGGGGTGGTCGTGGCGCTCTCGAGCCTCGCGCTCGTCACCGCGGCCGCCGTGCTGATGGTGGCGATCCCCGGCTACTTCGCCGCACGCGTGCCTGCCAGCTTGGCACTGCAGGACTGATCACCGCGCCCAGCAACCTGGTCCGGCTCAGATCGCCGGCTCAGCTCGGTCGCGGCAAAGATCGCACGGCAGCGGGCAAACATGACCGCACGCCCCGGGTTGTGGCCGAGGCGTGCGGTCGAGAAGAGAGGCTCAGCCTATTTGTGGCGCGGCGGGCACGGCACTTTGGTCTTCGCCGTGACCGTGCTGCCGTCGAGGAAGGCGAAGTCAGCCTGGAACGGGAAGCCGCCACGCGGACACCTGTCCGGCACCGACACACCCTCCGGCCGGTAGTGCACGACGCGGCCGTGAACACGCTTGGTGTAGAGCAGGTGGTTGGGGCCGATCGTAGATTTGACGTCGATGATCGACACCGGCGGACCGTTCGTGACGCTTGGTATCAACGGGATCGCCGCCGCGAGATCTTCCCCGAACACGCCACCGCCGGTCACCAGTTCGCCCTGGAAGACGATCTGTGCGTACACAGGTGCGAGCCCGTTGGCGTAGAACAACACCACGACGTTACCGTTGTGGGGCGGCCCCATGAGCGCAGCTATTTCGGGGATCTCGTGGCCGGAGTCCTGGCCGAACGGCACCTCCACGAAGGCGCTCCCGAAGCCGAGCCGCGAGTTCGCCGGACAGCCGGTGATCCCCTTTTCGACAAGCCGCGCCGGCTGGCAGGTGGCCAGCCCGAGCGAGCTCGTTATGTAGTTCATGTTCGGCGGCATCCGCAGGTCGACGTGCGTCAACGGCGAGGGCAAGCCTCCCGCTGTGCTTGCGATGTGGAAGCCGAACCCGATCGTGGTCGACGCGCCAAGCTTGTCGGGCGTGAACGTGGCTTTCAGCGACACTGTCTGGGATGCCCGAGCCACCACGGGCAGGCATCCGCAGACGAGCAGCGCGATTGCGAGGAGGGCCCCCCGACCGACCCTTGGTGTCAGCACTCTGGACAAAAGGTCCTCCGAGCTCTTAGTAGGAGATTTTGCCGCTCACGTGCACCGACACGGCGTCGCTTGGACGGTGGACGGTGCCGCTGAAGCTGAGTTTGGAGCCTTTCGCTTTCGCGTAGCGCCCGCTGCCACCCGTGATGTTCAGCGTACCCGAGAACGAAGCGCTCGAAGAGGTGACGACACGATAGCTTGCGCTTGCGCTTGCGCTGAGCGAGCCGCCGCTTGGGTACACCTGGATCTTGGCGGTCACCGACTTCTGCGAAGCCAGCTTCAGCTGGATGTAGATCCTGCCGGGAAGGTTCCCTTTCGCGGTGCCCGACTCTTTCAGTTCGGTGCCTTTGTGATTGTTCAAGACCAGATTGGCGCTGTCGCTCAGGTTGAGCGTGCGTGCCGCTTTAGCGCTCGGGCCGGCGGCGCCGGCGGCGCCCGGCCCGAAGACAGCAGCTGTGGTTAGCGCGGTGGCCGCCAAAGCGGCGGACGACACCCTCAGTCGCGCAGACGTGCGCGGACGAGATGACCCGTGATTCCCCATCGATCCCTCCAGATGACTATTTGTGTGGCGCCCCAACAAGGACGACCCTCTCCCTCTCGTAACTATCCCTGAATCCTAAGATCCTAGTCCACATAGCAGAAAGGCGGGATAGGTAGACAATACTAGTGCATGTAGGCCTACGAAGTTCAACCGCCTCGGACGCCCCAAGTTGCGCTTCCGAGCGCTCCTCCTGTGCGTGCCCGCACCCAGAATCGGGCTAGGGTGCGCGGCGATGGCCGACGTCGAGCTGAGCTACTGCGTGGTGAACACATCCCAACGCGACCTGCTGGTGCGCGGGCTGGACGCGCTTGCACGCGAGCGCGAGGCGCTCCCATTTGCAACCGAGGTGCTCGTGCTCGACAACGGCTCCCGCGACGGCTCCGCCGAGGCGGCGAGGGAGCATCCCGCCGTGGACGAGGTGATCGCGCTCGGCGAGCGCCGTGGCAAGGCGCTGAACGACTCCGAGTTGCTCCGCCGCGCGGGGGGACGCTATGCGCTGTTGCTGAACGAGGACTCAGAGCTTCGGCCTGGCGCCACGCTCGCGCTGCGCGACGCGCTGGAGCGACATTCGGGCGCGGCGTGCGCAGGAGCCAAGCTGCTGCGTCCCGACGGCGCGGAACAGGCGTGCGCGTGGCGCTTCCCCACCCTGCTCACCGCGCTCGCGGGCGCGTTGTTCCTACACCGACTCTTCACCGTGCAGAGCAAGGGCACACGCACGCGAGAGGTGGACTGGTGCCAATCCTCGGCGCTGCTCGTACGGAGGGAGGCGGCCGTGCAGGTGGACTACCTCGATCCGGATTTCTTCGTGTACTCCGACGAGGTGGACTTCGCGCGGCGGCTGCGCGACGCGGGCTGGCGCAGCCTATACGTGCCGAGCGCGGTGGCGATGCACCACGAGCAGCTCTCCACCGACGCCGTCCCCAAGCCACGAATCGTGGAAATGGCGCGCAACCGTGACCTCTACATGCACAAGCACCACTCGCCCGTCTCGGCGCTCGCGGTGCGTGTGCTGACCGCCTGGTCGTACGCCGCGCGCGCGTTCGCGGCGCTCCTCCTACCCGGCCACTCCCCAAAGCGCTACTGGCGTCACGTCACTGCGACCCTGTGGCCCTCCCGTGGCGAGGGATTGCGAGAGGCGGCGGAGCGCTACAACCGCCAAGCCAGGTGATCTCAGACCAGTCCTCTGTGGGATCGGCCGGGATCGAGGTGAGTAGCTACTCAGTCGCCAACTCTTCGAGCAGGGCAGCGACCACACGCTCGTCGAGCTGTGAGCCGGCGACCCGACGCAGCTCATCGCACGCCTGCACCCGGGTGCGCGCCGGGCGGTAAGGACGGTCGGTGACGATCGCGTCGTAGGTGTCGCATGCCGAGATGATGCGCGCGGCGAGTGGGATCTCCTCGCCCGCGAGGCCGTCGGGGTAGCCCTTGCCGTCGACGCGCTCGTGGCTGGAGCGCACGGCGGGCGCGAGATGGGCGAAGGCGTCGATGCGCTCCACGAGTTCCGCACCGACGACCGTATGACTGCGCATCACCACCCACTCCTCCTCGGTGAGCGGCCCTTCCTTGCAGAGAATCTCGCTCGGCACGGCGATCTTTCCCACGTCGTGGAGCATCGCCCCATAGTGCACCCCCCGCGCCCCTTTCGCGTCATAGCCCATGCGCAGGGCCACGCGCTCGGCCAGGTTCGCGACATCGCTGCCATGGCAGGCGGTGTAGTCGTCCTTCGCCTCCACCGTGCTCGTCACGACCGCGAGCGTCGTCGTGAAGGCCTGCTCGATATCGGAGATCAGCCCAGCGCGGTGCACCGCGGAGCCGAGACTCGAGGCGATCGCCTCGACCAGCACAGCATCGGCCTCGCCCAGAGCGCCCGCCTCCACCGCCTCGATGTTCAGCACACCCCACACCGAACCGTCCACTATTACCGCCACGCTGAGCTCCGAGCGTGGGTCGGTGGAGGGGTCCCGTGCGACGTAATCCGGGTCCTCGCGAGTGTCCGTCACGAGCGCGGTGACACCGGAGCGGGCGACACGCCCGTTGACCCCCACCTCCGCCGGTTGCTCGAGCAGCAGGAACTCGGTCATCACCTCGGCAAGCGGCCCGCGACCTGCGATGAGCCGCAGAACCCCATCCTCGTCAAGCCGCTGCACGGCGGCAAGGTAGAAGGCGAAGGTCTCGTGCAACTCGTCCACGACGAGCCTTGCCATCTCCTCCACGTCGCGGGTGGCCGCGAGGCGCGCCGTGAGACGTGCGGCGGAGCGCAATTGCGAGCGCAGGTAGGCGAGCTCGCCGGCCGCGGCGATGCTCTGTACACGCGCGTCGGCGCGATGGCGGCGCAACGCCTCGGCACGCCGCGCAAGCTCGCGCCGACCCGCAGGTCGAGGGGGCTTGACTGTCAGATCACGCACGCGTGCATGATCGGCGTAACCACTGTGAAGCTTGAGTCTTTGCGCGGTCGAACGAAATGTGTGAATCAAATGTCTCGGAGTGGGTCCTCAGCGTATGCCTCGACCTCGCCCCCGCCCGCGCGGAACGCCACCACCCGGCGCCGTGCGTCAGCCACTAGCGCACGAGCCTGCTCGCGCTCGTGGGGGGCAAAGAAGTGGGTGACGATCAGCAGCACCGGCACGAACGCGAGCCACAACGCCCGTAGCGCCAAACCCAAAGCGCCCGAGGTGGGCAACAGCAGCTCGCCCGACACACCCACCGCGGTGAAGATGGTGGCAAGCCGCGCCAGCCTGCCCCACTGGAACTGCACCGCGAACACGTTGCGGGTGAGCAGGTGCATGACCGCCACCATCGCCACATACGCTCCGCACAGCGCGATCCCCGCGCCCGCGATGCCCAGATCGAGGCCCCCGCTCGGGACCAGCGCGAGCAGGAGAGCGACGTTCACGACCAGGCCGGCGACCGCCGCGGGGACGTTACGCTGGGTCACCCGCGCTCGACCCGTGATGACGATCATCACTTGGTAGAGGCCGTACAGGGTCCAGCCGAGAGCGAGCCACGGCAGGGCCTTATAGGCGCCGAAGAATTCAGGAGCAGCCAGCAACCGCACCAGCCAGCGTCCAAGCAGCGCCACGCCGCACACCACCACGCCGGTGGCGAGCACGAAGTAGGTGGTGACGATCGAATACAACCGCGACGCCTCGGCGTCGCTGTCGATCGAATAGGCGAGTGGCGGCCACGCGTACTGGAAGCCACGCACGAACACGAACACGACGGTGGCGAGTTGCACCGCGATCGAGTACTCGCCGGCCGCGGCATGTCCCACCCCACGAAAGAGGTAGAAACGGTCCGCGACCTGCAGCGCGTACACGCTTGCGTCCGCCGGCACAGTGGGCAAGCCAAAACCGAGCATCGCGCGTAGGTCCGCCAAACGCACACGTAGGGAGAAGCGGCGGCGCAAGACCCACCACAATCCCAGCACGGTGATCGTGGTGGCGCCGAAGTTACCGAGCAGCAACCCCCGGGCTTCCTGGTCGGCGAACACCACGAGCGCGATCGTGAACGTGACGGTCATCGCCACGTTCGCACCCGACGCCCACATGTAGGCGCGGGCGCGTTCGTCCACACGCAGCTGCGCGTACGCCATCTCGATGTTGGTGAACGCCCACAGCCCGAGGATCGCGCAGTCCATCAACAGCGGGTCGTCGAAGCCGAGGATCAGGTTGGAGAGCTCGGAGGAGAAAGCAGCAGCGACCAGTGCGGCGACCGTCGTGGTCCACGCCACGGTGGCGGTCGCCGTGCGCGCGATGCGAATCCGACGTTGCTCGTCGGAGTCGTTGAAATAGAAACGCACGAACGCCTCCCCCACCCCAAGGCGAAGGAAGATGCTGAACAGGATCACCGACGTGAGCAGCGTGTTGTAGGCGCCGTAAGCCGCGGTCGACACATGGCGGGTGTAGAGCGGCAGTGTCACGACCGCGAGCGCCTTCGCGAAGATTTCCGCCGCCTGGTAAGCCGCGCCCGTCGTCACCAACCGCTTCAGGTAGTCACGCATCGCAAGGCAACCTAACCGGCCGGGCTCCGCACGAGCGGCCCGGCCTGGCCGATCACCCCGCAGAGCCCACTGCCGGCGCCCGCGCGCCCGTACGGGAACGTGCGACGTCGCCCGCCGCGGCGTCGCCTCCACGCGACACCCCAAGCGCGACACCTATACCCAAGAGCGTCCACGTCACGGGATCCTCGAGGAAGTCTGCGTAAACCCACGTGTGCAGCACGAGCGCCGCGAAGCATGCCGCGATCGCGACCCGCGGTGGCGATCGGCCGGCGCCTGAGAACAGCGTGAGGAAGGCGACGATGACCAACGCCACGTACAGAGCGAACCCAACGATCCCCTGCTCGGCGGCGACGGTCACGGGGATCGTGTGCGAAGCGGAGGTGGCGTTCTGCGCGGTGCCGTCGCCGTGGCGTTTGTACTCGACTTCGAACGAGCCCGATCCAAAACCCTCGAGCGGTCGATCGGCGAACAGCTCCAGCCCACCCGACACGAGTTTCGCCCGCCCACTGGTCGCGTTGTTGGCCGATCCCCCCGACCCGTTCACGCCGAAGTGAAGTCCCGCCGGCGCCGCGAACACCACAACCGCAGCTATCGCCGCGAGCGCCACCGCCACGTACACGGTGCCACGCACGTCCCAGCGCCACGCGGCGAGCACCGCCAATCCCAACAGCAGCGCCGCGATGCTCGACTGCGAGAAGCTCGTCGCGAGCCCCGCCAGCAGCCAAGCCAACACGCCCGCTCCAAGCAGCTGCTCACGCCGCGACCTGGCCCACAGCACGACCGTGGTGACCGCGATCGTCACGAGCGCGAGGAAGCGCCCGTAGATGCTCGGGTCGAAGAACAAGGAGTTGACCCGGAAGTAGTTGTCGTACTCGTTCGCCGCCACCACCTTCGGGTTGAGGAAGAGCGCTTTGCGGTAGTACTCGATGAAGCCCACCCCCGCGAACAAGACCGCCAAGGAGACCACCACGCCAAGGCACACAAGCACTAGCCTTGATGTCCAAGGCGCGTCGCGGAGCAGCAGGTACAGCAGACCGAACGGTATGTAAAAGAACGCCACGTTCTGCATCGCCTTGGATACGTCCGCCGAGTAGCCGGCCTGCGCCCCGTACACCACCACCGCAGCCAACAGCAGCCAGTCGAGCGTCATCGGTGGGCGCAGCGAGAAGTAGGCTCCGCGACACCAAGCCGCTTGCCGGCCGGCGCGGGGCGCGCTCGAGCGGAGGAGCGCTCGGGGCAACAGGTGGACGAGCGTGCCGGCCGCCACCACCGCGTAGAGCGGCAGCAACAGGTTCACGGTGCGGCCGTCAGCGGAGATCGGCAGACGGAAGGGCAACGCCAGCAACGCCAGCACGGGAAACGCCCTCGGATCGCGGTGCATCACGAGCGCGAGTCCGCCGACCATGATTGCCGCCGCGAGTGAAAGCGCCACGAGCGTGCCGGCGCCGGGGAGCGTTGTGGCGATCACGGGGCCACCAGCTTGAAGACCCGCGGAGAGGGGACCGTCCGTTTCTGGACGCGTAGGGCAACGCGTACCTGATAGTCCCCCGCGGGCGCAAGCGCACCACGATTGTGGGGCAGGAGGAATCTGTGGCCGCTGGAGCTCGTGATCGCCCTGTAGCCGTGCGCTTCGCCGACATGGCCGTTCCAACGCAGGGAGAGCTGTTTGTAGCGAGGCACGGGCAGATCGCGCAAGAGGGTCGCCACCTGAGCACCGGACGCATCGATAATCGTCACTGTCACTTCATCCGCTTTGGCGAGCTTGAAAGAGATGGCCTCTTCTTTGTGGGCCCCGGTACTGGCCGGCGCGAAGCTGTACGGCATTTTGAAGTTCTGCACCAGCGTCGGCGTGTGCTTGAGACGCTGGGTGACGATCAGCGCGGCGAAGCACGCAAGCACGAGTAGCGCGAACACGGCGGCCGCAAGTCGTGGGTCTCCGCCGTCTGTGGCTCGCCCCCGTGTGTCGCCGCCAGACGACTTGGCCACGGCGCCCGGGGCGGGCCGGGTCTCGCTCAAGCCTCGCCGTCCCGGGCGAAGCTCTCGACCGTATCGGAGCGCAGCCCGAGCCGCAAAGTCTCGAGCGAGAGCACGTCGTCGGGCGCGATGTTGCCCAGGTTGCACTCTCCACCCAGGTGCTTCAGCAGCCACACCTGTTGCTCACGAAGCGGCGCCTCGAAGATCATCCGGTCAGCATCGATCGCGTGCACAATCTCGTCGATCAGGCCCGTGCGCACCTCCCCGTCGGCACGATAGATGCCGGCGGTGCCCGACTCGCGTGCCTCGGCAATCACCTTCCACGCGCCCGCTTCGAGATCCCGTTCGATCTGTTCCACCCACACATACGGCGCCATGATGAAGTCGGCGTCCTTGCTGCCCACCTCCGAGAGCACTGTGAAGTGTGCCGCGAGCTGCTGAATCAGATGCGCCTTGACCTCGGGGTCGAGCGCGATCGTGCCATCGGATATCTCGACGTGGCGCAAGCCCAGCTCGCGCAGCCACGCCACGAGGCCCTCCACGCGTCCTTGCTTGATGGCGAGCTCGGTGAGCGTCCCGCCGAGCACCACGGGAATGCCGTGCTCGGCGTAGCGCTTCAGCTTCGGCTTGAGGTTGGCTGTCACAAGCGCCGTCCCCCACCCCAGCTTGACGATGTCCACGCAGTCGCCGGCGGTCTCCATCAACCCCTCGACGGCCACCACCGATAGGCCGCGGTCGATTACGTGCGTGATGCCTCGCTCGCGCGGCTTGGCAGATCGCGCAGGGATGTCGAGGAAGCCACCCCGACCATTCTCCGGAGCTGGCGAGGCGCCGGAGGCACTCAAGACAGTCTCATGGCGCTGTCGCCGGTTCGCCTTGGCTCTGAGCGGCCCCGCCCCCGAGCAGCGCGGCCTGGTCGGCGCCCGCGAGCACCACCACCGTCGCCGAGCCCGCCAGTGCGGCGGTGGAGCTGTCGATGGGCTGAACCTGGCCCACGTTGAGCGAGCGCGCCACCGCCTGCGCGTCGGAGCGATAGCCGTGGGTGTACTCGACCACCGTCGTCGGATGTGTTCCCTGGGGCACGGCAGAGGATGCCGCGGCTTGCGAATATCCGCTCTGCTGCAGGTCGGACGCGAGGTGGTGGGCGAGGCCTGCCGTGCCGGTGCCGTTGAGCACCGTCACCGTGGTGTCCGTCGGGTTCTGCGCCGCCGCCCGAGCGCTTGTGTGGGTTTTCGATGACTGAGTCACTTCGCCCGTGCTCTGCGCGGGTGTGGACGCCGCCGGAGAACCGCCACCTTTCAAGGCCGACACGGCGAACACGAGCGCCAACACAACCACGATCAAACCCCCCACAACCAGCACCACCGCGCGCGCAGGTGAGCCCTCCTGCTTGAAGTACTTGGGTCCGCTCGTGGCGGTGGGGGATGATGCGGCGCGGCTGGGAGGTGGCGACTGGTCGCCGGCTGCGGCTCGCGCGCGCGGCGCTGGGGAGCGCGGAGGGGCATCGGCGCCCGCGACAGCCACTGTGCGAGACGGTATCCGTCGCACGGCCGGCGACGGGGCGGCAGGGGACGGTGGCAGTGGCGCCCGGGCGACTGCGGCTGCCGTCGCGGGGGCGGGACTCTCGGGAGCTTTCGCGGGCTCTGGGGCGACCTCCTCAACCGGTTCGGGCTTGGCCTCGGTGGTCGTGGAAGACTCAGCGACTGGAGCTGGGGTCTGTGGAGACGCCTCGGGCACGGGCTCCTCGGTCTTTGCCTCGACCGCGACAGGCGCTGCAGGAGTTGCGTTTGCGTCCACCGCGACCGGCGCCGCGCCGGCCTGGGGTGAAGCCGCGACAGCTGGCGCTGGAGGGCTCGCGGCAGCCGGAACCGCCGCTGAAGCGGTGGCGTTCACGGCGGTGGACACCGGCGCACTCACCAGCGGGGTCTTGCGCGGCACGACTCGCGCTCCTGCGGCGATGGGGGCAGTAGGTCCACGCTGGAGGCGCGCGGCGGCGTCGGCGCTCACCCGCTGCTCCGCCTCCGCGGCCCGCTCGGGCGCGCGTCCGGCCCACTCGCGCAGCCGCTTTATCTCGCGTGCCTGGGAGAACACGAGCAACGAGAGCACCGCGATCCCCAGCAACCCCGCGAAGGCGGCGATCGCGCCCGCCTTCGTGAACGAGCTCGAGATCGACAGCGCCAGCGGGAGGGTGTTCACAGGACTCCTATCGACATCGCGGGCGTGCGGGGGTGGAGCGAGCGAGATTCATCGATCCGGGGAGTCTATGAGGGTGGCAGGCGCATCGCGGCGGTTGGCTGACCCGTCCTGCGTGTCCTCATCGGAGCTTGCGGACTCGCCGGCGCCGTGCGCGGCGGCGCCGTGCCCCGACACCGACTCTGACAGCTCCGCGCGTACGGCTGACAGCTCCGACACCCTTGCGGCGAGGCGGGCCGCGTCGCCCTCGAGCACGAGCAGCACGATCTCATGGAACATCGCCTCCACCGTCTCGGGCGCAAGCGGCTCGCGCTGGGCGAGCATGATCTTCTCAGCGGCCGTTGGACGCGGCTGCTCGTAGCGGTTGAACAGCTCCTCGGTGAGCTTCTCACCGGCCCGTCTGCCAACTATCTCCACCTCCACGTCGCTGTCGGGATCGAGCCCCGACAGCTCGATCATCGCACGGGCGAGATCCACGATCTTGACCGGCTCGCCCATGTCGAGCACGAACACGTTCGCCCCTTTTCCCCCGTCGGAGGCCAGCGAACCCGAGCGGATGATCAATTGCACCGCCTCGGGGATCGTCATGAAGTAGCGGGTCATACGCTCGTCGGTGACCGTCACCGGTCCCCCGCGCTCGATCTGACGGCGGAAGATCGGCACCACGCTGCCCGAGGAGCCCAGCACATTGCCGAAGCGCACGGCCGCGTACCGCGTGCCATGGAAGCGCGCTGTGGCGCCCTCCAGCGCGAACTCCGCGAGCGCCTTCGAGGCGCCCATCACGGTGGCGGGGGCAACAGCCTTGTCGGTGGACACCAACACGAAGCGCCCCACTCCCATCTCGCCCGCGACCTGCGCGACGACGCGGGTGGCGATCGCGTTGTTGCGCACCGCCTCCACCGGATTCGACTCCATCAAGCCCACGTGCTTGTAGGCGGCGGCGTGGAACACAACCGTGGGTCGGTGCTCCGCGAACACCTCCCGCATGCGCTCCTCCTCCTTGCAGTCGGCGAGCACGGCGGCGAGCACGGAGGGCTGCACATGGCGCTCGTCGTGCAGCTCGCGCTCGATCTGGAAGAGGTTGTCCTCGGCGTGGTCGAGCAGCACGATCCGCCGGGGACCGACGTGGGCGATCTGACGGCACAGCTCGGAGCCGATCGACCCGCCCGCGCCGGTGACGAGCACGGTCTCGCCCGCGAGGTAGGCGCCGACGGTGTCGAGCTCCATCAACACGGGCTCACGGCCGAGCACATCCTCGACGCGCACCTCACGCACCTGGCGCGAGATCGTGCCTTGGTCCTGCAACAGCTCGAACACTGTGGGAAGCGTGCGTACCGGCACCGAGCGCTTGCGGCACTCGCGCACCACCCGCGCGCGCGTGACGCCCGGGGCGGAGGGGATCGCGATGATCACTTCGTCGGGCTCCGCCTCGTCGAGGATGCGCGGGAGGTCGCCTTCGGTGTTGCCCCGCACCGGCACCCCGTCGATGCGCAGACCCCGCTTGCGCACATCGTCGTCCACAAAGCCCACGGGGCTCAAGCCGAGCTCGCGGTTGCGCAGGATCTCACGCAACACCAGCCTCCCGCCGTCGCCCGCGCCTACGATCAGCACACTGCGCTCGCGGCGTCCCCCGTCGCGAAACGCTCCCAGTGGACGTCGCTCGTGCAAGCTGCGCGCCACCACCCGCACCCCCACCAGCAACAGCAGCGAGAGCAGGAAAAAGAGGGCTATCACACCGTTGGGCAACTCGACCGCGGTGGCGCCGCTCGTCGTCGCCGACGGTGTGACCGCGTGAGTCCCGGGCGCCGCCGTGCCACCGGTGCCGCTGTGGGTGAGGAGGTGGGGGATCTGGACAGGACGGAAGATCGCGACACCCACCACGGTGAGCAGCACGATGGCGAGCACCGCGCGGGCCACCGCCTCGTAGTCACGCTGGCCGGAGTAGCGCCAGCGGCGCTGGTAGACACGCGAGAGCAGCAACACCGCAAGGCTGCCGCCGAGCACCCACCAGAGGGTGCGCTCGCGCAGGATCGAGTAGCGGCCTGTGGGGCCGTTGTCGAAGCGCAGCTCGAACGCTGTCCAGTAGGCGAACGCCATGAGCGCGCCGTCCACCGCCAGCCTCGGTAGCGAGTGCCGGGTGAGGGAGATAGCCGGCGCACTGATCCGTCGGCGCATTGGCCCTGATTCTAGGGATTTGTCGCGCCTCGTTCGGATATTGGTCCCACCCGCCCACGCACCCACCCAAGCGGCGAGGTCAGGACGAGAGCGGAGAAAGCAACAGCTCGACCAACCGACGGGGATCACGACGGACACGCGCGCCACTCCCCGCCGCGGCCGACGCGTCGCGTTTGGTGAGTTCAAGCTCATCCACGTCGGTGAGCTTGCGCAGACGTCCCTCTGCCATCAGGCGCTCATCGACGGCCCCGAGGCGACCCTCGAAAGTGGTGTATACGGGCGTGCCGAGCGCCACCGCCTCACGGTTCATCGTGCCGCCGGCGGAGATGACGAGGTCGGCGTAGGCGATCAGGGATTGCGCATCGATAGCTTGCTCCGGAACGGTGAAGCCGGGCACATCGCGCAGCTGCTCGCGCTGAGCGGCGGTCCGGGGCATCACCACAGATTGCACCCCTTCGTCGGCCGCGGCCGTGCGCAGGCGGGTGAGCACGTCGGCGAATAGGTCGTTCTCGAAGCGGTGGTAGAGCGACACCTCCGGCGGCGTCCTCACCACCACGATCGGCCGTGAGCGATCAATCGAGAGCTGCTCAAGCACGCCGGGATCGGGCTCGAAATCCGCGAGGTAGTACTCCTCCTTCAAGCCCTCGTAAGGGCGAATCTTACGCTTCGCTCCATAGCGGTACAAACGCTCCGGGGGGATCGCGTCGGGCACCACCACCGCCTGCGCGAGGTGACAGTTGACTTGGTGCTGCACCGTCGCCCACTCGTAATCGAAGGTTGTGGAGCATGGGATACGCAGCAGCCGCGCGGCCACGCTCACGTCGTTTGAGCCATGACCAAGCGCGATATCGAAGCGTGCTTTCGCTGCACGCGCGTCGGCCCTCGCCCAACGCGCAAGTGCAGCCGAGCGCGACGCCAACCCCACCGCCTTGTCGGCCAGGCGCTCGCCGCGGTGATGGCCGATCGCCGTGTGCTCGAGCCCAAAGCGGTCGAGCAGTTGCAGGGTCTGGGCGAAGTCGCGGGCGGTCACCTTCACGTCGTGCCCGTCCTGCCGCAGCAGCTCGATCACCGGGCGCATCACGAGCACGTGGGGGCTGTTGGTGAGGTCTATCCACACGCGCATGGGTTGCAGGAAGGTATCGTTGCGCCCACATGACCCACCTGCTCGTGTTGGCGTCGATCTCTGAAACGGTCGTCAACGAAACGTCGCACTTCATTCGCGAAGCCGGCCTGCCGGGGATCTTCGTGCTGATGGCGCTCTCTTGTGCCTGCATCCCGATCCCCTCAGAGGCGGTGATGTTGTTCGCCGGATTCGCCGTCGCCGATCCCTCACAGAGCGGGGCCAGCCACCACATGACGATGACCGGGATCATCCTCGCCGGGCTGATCGGCTCGATGGTGGGGTCGTGGTTCGCGTACGCGGTCGGGCGAGGGGGACGGCTGGAGTTGATGGAACGCCACGGCGCCAAGCTCCACATGGGGCCCTCCCAGATCGACCGCGCCGATCGCTTCTTCCAACGCTACGGCGAGCCCACGGTGCTGTTTGGGCGGATGGTGCCGCTGGTGCGCGCCTTCGTGTCGCTGCCGGCGGGGATCGCGCGCATGCCCATCGGGCGCTTCACCGTGTTTTCGTTGATCGGCACGATCCCCTGGGTGGTGGCGCTCGCGTTTGCCGGCCACGCGCTCGGTGGCGATTGGACGAGCGTGCGCAAAGCCTTCGAGTACGTCGATTACGCGATCGTCGCGCTCATCGTGGTGGGGGTCGGCTACGTGGTCATTCGCCGCCGCTCGCGGGGATCCGCCACCCCGCCCACGCCGGCGCCCGAGGATGGCAAGCGCACAGCCGACGTAAGTTGAGGCACGCCGAGGCACGCCGCGGGAGGGCACTGTGAGGACACGCGCCAACCGCCCGTTGCCGCTTCGCCACGCCGTGGTGCTCGGGCTGCTGCACGGCCCAACCGAGCTGCTTCCGGTGTCCTCCTCCGCCCACACCACGCTCGTGCCGTGGCTGCTCGGCTGGCCGTATAGCGATCTCGAGGACCCAAAGTTGCGCAAGTCCTTCGAGGTGGCGCTCCACGCCGGCACCGCCCTTGCACTGCTGACTCGCCCGCGCGGTATCCGCCTCGGTGGACGCCCGTCGCTCATGCTGCCCGCAGTAGCCCCCGCCGCGCTCGCCGGCTACGCCCTGGGAGATCAGATCGAGCGCAGGTTCGGGACACCCGCCACGATCGCGGCCGGCCTCATCGCCGGGTCTGTCGCGATGGGCGCAGCGGAGCTGCAAGCTCGCGGAGTAGGAAGCCTTCCCTCGCGCGCACGCGCGCGAGTCACCCGTTTTCGTACAACACCAACTCCATCCCGCGGAGCGGGAAAGGCGGCGATCCCCGACTGGCGCGACCCATCCCGCGGCACGCGAGAGACGGCCACCGCCGACCGGCGCGACGGGCTCGCGCTGGGGGTCGCCCAGGCGGTCGCGCTGATCCCCGGGGTGTCCCGCAGTGGCGCCACGATCGCGGCGGCACGGGCGCGGGGCTTCTCGCGTGCGGACGCAGACCGGCTCTCCTGGCAGGTTGGGCTGCCGGTGATCGCCGGCGCCGCGCTCTTGAAGGGCACACGGCTCGCGCGAGAGGGCGTATCGCGCGAGCTTCGACTCCCCTTGGCCGCGGGCGCCGCGGGCGCCTTCGCCTCGACGCTGCTCAGCGCGAAGCTGCTCGGCCCACGGCAACGAGCCGTACTACTACCGGCCAGCACGACCTACCGCGGTGTACTCGCCGGGCTCGTGGTCCGACGAATGAGAGATAACACCAGGTAGGCACGCGGCAATCCCCAAAAATCCCAACTCCACACTCAACGACCCCTATGGCGGGCATACTCAGGCGTTGAAAGGTCCACTGTGAGCAACGCCATCCTTGGCACCACACTCGGCGGTCGTTACCGCCTCGACGCGCGCATCGGGCACGGCGGCATGAGCACCGTGTACCGCGCTTTCGACACCGTGCTGGAGCGCAAGGTGGCGATCAAGCTGATGCACCGCGAGATCGCCTCCGACTCCGACCAGCTCGAGCGCTTCCGCCGCGAGGCGCGTGCGGTGGCGCAGCTCAACCACCCCCACATCGTCACTGTCATCGACGCTGGGGAGTGGGATGAGCACGACGAGCAAGAGGGGTCGCAGATCATCGAGGTGGGCACCCCCTACATCGTGCTCGAGTACGTCGAAGGCGAGACGCTGAAGGAGCTCATCCGCCGCGACGCCCCGCTGGATGTGCCCACAGCGCTCGCTTACGGAATCGAGATAGCGCGTGCGCTCGGCGCAGCGCACTCCCAGGAGATCGTCCACCGCGACGTGAAGCCCCAGAACGTGCTGCTCAGCGGGGAGGGGGGCGCGAAGATCACAGACTTCGGCATCGCCCGCACGCTAACGGAGGAAGGGCTCACGATGGATGGGAGAGTGCTCGGCACCACCGATTACGTCTCCCCCGAGCAGGCGCTCGGCCAGGCTGTGACGGGTCAGTCCGACGCCTACTCGCTCGGGGTGGTGTTGTACGAGATGCTCACCGGAAGCCCCCCCTACAAAGGCGACACGCCGGTGGCGGTGGCGATGATGCACGTCCGCGAGGAGGTCCCCGACGTGCAGCTCGCCCGGCCCGAGGTGTCGGCGGCGACGGCGGCGGTCGTGGAACGCGCGACCGCCAAGGACCTCGACCGCCGCTACCGCGACATGGGGTCGATGATCGCCGACATGGAGGAGGCGCTGGCGATCGAGACGGCTCGCTCGGGACAGGTGACGGGTGAGGTGACCGCTGTGTTGCGCAC
This sequence comes from uncultured Solirubrobacterales bacterium, assembly GCA_963702905.1. Lineage (GTDB taxonomy): Bacteria > Actinomycetota > Thermoleophilia > Solirubrobacterales > Solirubrobacteraceae > Palsa-744. The sequence goes on along the minus strand of OY969769.1, from coordinate 989,194 downwards.
GCTCCCCGGCCCCGCCCGGCGGGTGCTCCCGTGGCGGGTGCGCCACCCCGCGCGCTGGGCTGTGTCGCTTGTGCTGCTCGCCGTAATCGTCGCGCTGGTGCTGATCGCGGCGCTGAACCACACGCACAGTGGCACCGGAGTCGCCCCGGGTGTGCACTCGACGGCCGGGGCCAAGCCGGTGGTGCTCGGCCAGAAAGCCGCCGCCTCCTACAACCCGTTCGGCACCGGCCCAGAACACGCCGAAGACGTATCCAGCGTGATCGACGGTGACCTCAACACATCATGGAGCACCGAGCACTACATCCAGGGAAACCTCGGCAAGCCGGGGTTGGGGGTTGTGCTGGATGCCTCACCGGGAGTGGCGGCGCGGGCGGTGGAGACCCAAACTCCCACTCCCGGCTTCTCGGCGGGGGTGTACGCCGCGTCGAAACTACCCTCCGCCGGCGAATCGACCGAAGGCAAGAGCCTCACGGCGCTCGGCTGGACCCAGCTCGCGCAACCGCGCACCGTGGGCAAGCGCACGACGATCAACCTCGGCGCAGCCGCCCACTCCTACCGCTACTACCTGATCTGGATCACCCGTCTTCCAACTGGGAGAACCTCGGCAGAGATCTCCGAGGTCACACTCTTCCGCTAGGCGCCGCCGCGAGGCCGCCCTCCAAGACCCTATGGCCCTGCCGCCGGGGGACCGGCCGCAGGCGGCGCCGGCGTGGGCGTTGTGGCGGTCGAGGTTGTCTGCTGCGAGAGCTTGCCGACGGCGATCGTGACGACGGCGCCCTTGGCGAGCTGGTGTTCTGCTTCGGGGCTCTGCTGCACCACAAACCCGACCTTGGACGTGTCGGTGACTTCGCGGGTGACGGTCTTGACCGTGAAGCCGGCGCCGGAGAGAGTCGCCTCGGCTTCGACTTCGCTCTGGCCGATCACCGAGGGCACGGGTGTCTTCGCGGGGGCCTGGGCCACGACAATCGTGACCTGGCTGCCCGCCTTGGCACGCGAGCCCGCTGTGGGTGTTTGGGAGATAACCGTGCCGGCGGTGGGTTCGCCGACTTCACGCTTGACGACTGTTACCTTCAGCCCGGCGGCAGAGAGCGTGGCGGTGGCGTTGGCCTGCGATTCGCCCGCCACTTCCGGCACGGTGACTTCCCGCGGACCGGTGGAGACGAGCACGGTCACCGGACCACCGACCTGCACCTCGGTGGCGGCGGGGGGGTTGGTGGAGATGACGAGCCCCTTTTCCACCGTGTCGCTCGACTGATTCCGAGTGGTTGGGAGGAAGCCCTTTTCGCGCAAGATCTTCACCGCTTCCGCGGACTTCTTGCCGGTGACGTCGGGCAACGCGAGGATGCCGGGACCGGAGGAGACGAACACGGTCACGCGCGAGCCCTTCTTCACAACCGTGCCGTGTGGGGGGGTCGTGCCGATCACCAGCCCGATCGCCACGTGGGCGTTGGCGGCGGTGGAGACGACTGGCTGCAAGCCGGCGGTACGCAGCGAGGCGACGGCGGCCGCCTGCGTCTCGCCCGTGACGTCGGGGACCGTGACCTGGCCCGTTTTGGAGGGGAGCAGGAGTAGCAACAGGATGGCCGCGACGATCGCGAGCGCTGCGACCCCACCGGCGATCCACCATGCACGCTTGCGGCGGCGCGCGGCGGCGGTGTCCGCGTCCGAAGCGCCGTTGCCGGGGCCGGGGAGCGGTGGCACCACAAGGGCGGGCGCGGTAGGCGAGGGACCGTTCGGCGGCGGGGCGGGCGCGATCCCCACCCGCGCCTGCTGGAGCGCCGCGATGAAGTCGTCGGCGCTAGCGAAGCGAGCGGTGGGCTCCTTGGCGAGCGAGCGCATCACGACGGCCTCGAGCGCGGGGCTCACCTCGGGGTTGATCTGACTGGGAGGGACGGGCTCCACCGAGACCTGCTTGAGCGCGATGCTCACGGCGGAGTCGCCCTCGAAGGGGACGTTGCCGGTGAGCAGCTCGTAGAGCACCACACCGACCGCGTACAGGTCGGAGGTCTCCCTCACGGCGTGCCCCTGGGCCTGCTCGGGGGAGAGGTATTGGGCAGTGCCCAGGATCGAGCCGGTCATCGTCATGTCCGACGCGCCCGCGCGGGCGATGCCGAAGTCGGTGACCTTCGCCCTGCCCTCCTCGTCGAGGATCACGTTGTGGGGCTTGATGTCGCGGTGGATGATGCCCCGCTTGTGGGCGAAGCGGGTGGCGAGCAGGATCTGCACGACTATGTCGATGGCGTCGTTGGGAGAGAGCGCGCCGTGCTCACGCACGACCGCCTTCAGAGAACGGCCGGGGAGGTACTCCATCGCGATGTAGTAGGTGCCGTTCCACTCACCGCGGTCGAACACCGCGACGACGTTGGGGTGGGAGAGCCCGGCCGCGGAGGAGGCCTCGCGGCGGAAGCGCTCCACGAACTCCTGGTCCTCGGCAAAACGGTGGTGGAGTAGCTTCAGCGCGACGCGACGGCCGAGCAGGCTGTCCTCGGCGAGGTACACGTCGGCCATCCCGCCCGAGCCGAGGCGGGCGACAATGCGGTAGCGGTCGTCGACGATCGTTCCGGGCTCAACCATGCCGACCCATTTCGCGCGCATCGGCACCGTTCCTGCGGAGGGGTTCCGCCGGTGACGAGAGGGGGCTAGCCATGGAGCAACGCTTCCATCACTTGCCTGGCGACAGGCGCGGCGAACTCCGCGCCCTGGCCGGGGACGCCCTTGAGCGTGACCGCGACCGCCACGGTGGGGTCAAGGGCGGGCGCGAAGGCGATGAACCAGGCGTTGTTGATCGAAGACACGCCCAACGTCTCGGCGGTGCCGGTCTTACCCGCGACCTGCACACCGGGGATCTGGGCGGGGGTGCCGGTGCCTTCGTTGACGACGGCTTCCATCATCTTGGTGACCGAGGCGGCGGTGGAGGGCTTCATCACCACGGCTTGTGCTTTGGGGGAGATGCGTTCCACCACGCGACCGTCGGGTTCGATGATCGCGGAGGCGAGATGAGGGGTCATCAGCACGCCGTTGTTGGCCACGGCGGAGGCCACCTCCGCCATCTGCAGGGGGGTGACCTGGAGCTTGTCCTGGCCGATGCCCATGCGGCCCACGTCCACGTAGGTGCTTGTTGGAGGGAGGAGCCTGTTGTTGCGGTACTCGCCACTCGTCGACATTTGCTCGGAGGGGTAGTCGAGCTTGGGCTTGCGGTCGAAGCCGAAGCGGTTCATGTAGCGCGCCATCGTGCGCTTGCCCAACTGCTCGGCGACCTGTGCGTAGACGGTGTTCACCGAGTGGACGAGCGCTTCGGTGAGGGTGATCTGGCCAAGGCTCTCGTTGTTGTCGTTTTTCAAAGGCACACCTGAGATGGGGACGTCGTTGCGCCCGTCGATGACGGATTCCGGCGTGAACTGTCCAGAGTCGATCGCCGCGACGGCGGTGACCACCTTGAACGTGGAGCCGGGGGCGTAGCCGAACTGGGTGGCGCGGTTGACGAGCGGGGAGCCTTCCTGGTGGGTGAGGCGTTCGTAGGCGCTGACGGACCTGAGCGTGTTCGCGTTGTAGCCGGGGGTGGACGCCATCACCTCGACGGCGCCGGTCTTCGGCTGTAGCGCCACCACCGCGCCTTCGTGTTCGCCGAGCGCGGAGATCGCCGCCCGTTGGCCTGAGGGGCGCAGCGTCGTGCGTACCGAATCCCCTTGGCGCTTTTTACCCTGGAGCTGGTCGAGGATGGTTTGCACGCTGGTGCCCACCTGCCCGTTGAGCGCGGCGGAGCGGTAGCGCTCGATGCCGGACTGGCCGAGCGTGATGTAGGAGTAGCCGACGGCGTGGGTGAACTCCGAGCCGGTGGGGTAGGTGCGCGTGTAGGTCCCTTCCGCGCCGCGGATACTGCGCGCTAGCACGGTGCCATCAGAGGCGAGTATCTCGCCCCGGTCGATGCGCTGCTGCTGGAGCACCCCGCGCTTGTTGAGCGCATTCGCGCGTAGCGAGGAGGCTTCGAAGATGGTCCAGCGCGAGGTGAAGGCGATGAGCAGCGCGAACAGGAGCACCACGAACCCGAAGAGACGCACGATCGGTCGGTTCAAGTGAAGATCACCCTCCGCCGAGCCGGCCTAGTTCCAGCTGGCGCATGAGATCAGCGGCGGAGCCTTCGGCGCGCAGCGAGTGGTCGAGCAGCGCTTGGCGGCGCGCCGAGGGCAGCGTGGAGGCGCTTACCCCCGAGACGTAGTCGACGCTGTACAGCTTGACCCCGGCCGGCAGCTCGTAGGGGACACCGCGGAACATCGTGACCAGTCCGCGCTGGTTGGTGCCGATGAAATAGACCGATTGCAGCGCGAGCCACGCGCCCGCGCCGAGCAATCCCACGACGACAAGCGTGATTAGAGGAGCACGCAACCTACGCATGCGCCGGCGCATCCGACCCGCAGACTGCGCGGGAGGCTGGGCGGGCCGTGGGTGGCGACGATTGGGAGGATCTGGGCGTGCCTCGGGTTGCGAGACCGGTGGCGGCGCTACCGCGAGCGTGCCCGTGGTGTGGCCGTCCGCGTCGTGCGCAGCGTCGGTGGAGACCTCCTCCAGGCGTGCGAGCACGACCGTGATGTTGTCCTTGCCGCCGGCGGCGTTGGCGGCCGAGATCAATGCCTCGCCGGCGTCGCGCAGGCGGGGGTGGGTGGTGAGCACGCCGAGCAGCACATCCTCGCCGGTCATCGTGGTGAGCCCGTCGCTGCACAGCAGGTAGACGTCGCCGGGGCGGCCCCGGATCGAGCGCACATCCACGTCGACGGTCGATTCCGGGCCGAGCGCGCGGGTGATGACCGAGCGCTGTGGGTGCTCCTCCGCCTCCTCGGGCGTGAGCCGCCCCTGGCGGATGAGCTCGTCCACGAGTGAGTGGTCGTCGGTGAGCCGCAGTAGCTCGCCGTTGCGTAGGCAGTAGGCGCGGGAGTCGCCGACGTGGGCCACCGACACCTCCTGCTCGCCCACGTACAACGCGGTGATGGTGGTGCCCATGCCCGCGTGCTCGGGCCGCTGGTGGGAGAGCTCGTTGATGCGGGTGTTGGCCTGCGTGACCTGCGTGGCGAGGCTACCCTCGGGGTCGGAGCTGTCGGTCAGGCCGCCGTTGAAGGTGTCGACCGCCACGCGCGAGGCGACCTCACCGGCCTGCGCCCCACCCATACCGTCGGCGACGATGAACAGCGGTGAGCGCACCAACAGCGAGTCCTCATTGGCGCGTCGCTGCAGGCCGGTGTCAGTGCCCGACCAGTGCTCGGCGACTCGTAGCAAGTCAGTCGACCTCGAAGGTGAATTCGGAGTCGCCGATGCGCACGCGATCGCCAGGGTGCAGCGGACGCGGCCCGTCGAGCAGCTCCTCATTGAGGTAGGTGCCGTTGGTCGAGCCGAGATCTTCGATCACGAGAGTCTTGCCTTGTTCGTAAACGCGCGCGTGGCTGGAGGAGGCAAAAGGGTCCTCGAGGCGTATCTCCGCGGCATCGCCGCGACCGAACACCACGTCTCCACCGAGGTCGTAGATCATGCCCGGGTCGTGCCCGGGGGCGCGCTCCACCACCAGCCGTGGCGCGCGGCTGCGCAGGTCGGCGGGGCCGAGCGTAGAGGCGGAGTGAAGGCCGGTGGCGTCCGCCGGGGGGTCGTGCGGACCCGGATCGAGACCCCCACCCACCCCACCGGCGTCGCTGCCGCGCAGATCGCGCAGGGCGCTGCGGGACACCCACAGCAGAAACAGGTAGAGCACGATGAGGAAGCCGAACTTCAACATCACCGACACTGGCTCGAGGTTGTTCACGGGGCGACCTCGAAGGTCATCTCGGTGGAGCCCATCCCGATGCGGTCGCCCGTGCGCAGGGCGTGGGCGCCGATGACGGCGAGACCGTTCACGCGCACTCCGTTGGTGGAGCCGAGGTCTTCGATTGCCCAGCTCGCCGCCGCCTCGGGACGCAGCTCGGCGTGGCGGCGCGATATCCCCGCATCGTCGAGCACGATGTCACAATCGCGGCTGCGCCCGATCGTCGCGCCTCGTGGAGGGACGAGCAAGCGCCGGCCGGACACCACGAGCAGCGCCTTGGCGCGGCGGCGCCCGCCGACGCCCGCTACCGCCTCACTGACGCGCTCGGAGTTGCTGAAGATCATCGTGTGGCCCGCCTCCTCTGCTTCGGCGACCGGCGACACGGGAGCGGCCGGCGAGTCGCGGCGGACACGGGGAGGTTGCCCGGCTTCGCGCGTGCTCTCCTGCGGCTCCTCGGGGCGTGTCAAGCGGGCTTCGATGCCGAATTCACCCAGATGCAGGGCCTCGTCGGTGTGGAAGACGATGTGCGGGCGTGAGGCGAGCGCGAGATCCTCGCCACGGGCGTGCTCGAGCAGGTAGGCGCACAGCTCGTCGATCACCTCGTGCTCGACCCCCTCGTAGCGGTCGCGGTCGCGCGGAGAGAGCCACACCGAATACTCGTTGGGGGCGTACACCCGCGACACCGAGGCGGTCTTGTTCTCGTCCATCTCACGCGCGAGCTTGTGGGCGAGCTCCATCGGACGCACCTCGGCGCGGAACACGCGCCCGAACGTGCCCTCGACGAGCCCGGCGATCATGTTCTCCAGTGTCCTCAGCGGATTCATCTCAGGGGCCCGGCGGCGCCGTGGCGGCTACACCGACGTTCTTGCCGTGACGGGTAGTACCCACTTTACGGGGCGCATGCGATGGCGAGCGGCGTACGGCAGGTTTCGAGCTTCAAACCGGGCCGCGTAGGGCCCGTGCGCCAACCGCCAGTGCGCAGCCCAAGACCGTCCCGATGAGCACCCCGCGGGGGCTCGGCTGGGACGCTTGCGAGAGCAGCACGCGCTCGATCAGCGGGGCGGCGACCAGCAGCGCGACCGTCCACGCCACGGCGGCGGCGGCATCCAGCGCGGCGCTGCGTCCGCGCACGATCCAAGGCAAGATCACGGCCGCAAGCGCCCAGACGGCGGCGCCGACCAGGAGCTCTGGCGTGAGCACGGCCCCCACCACGTCAGACGCGGCCTTGCCGAAGGACGCCTCCCATAGCCCTCGCGGGGGCACCCCGGTGGGGGGACCCAACCACAGCCGCCTCGTGAGCAGCGGCTCGGCGAGCGCGAGCCACCAGAAGCCGAGCGCCGCGAGCGCGGCGCGGGCGCGCCATGTGGCGCGTTGGCCGGCAAGGGCCGGGAAAGCGCCCGCGAGGCCCGCGAGGCCCAGTATCGGAGCGAGCGCGGCGGCGATCCAACCCGGGCCCGAGCGTCGCGGGAGCAGCAGCAACGGCGCGCCCGCCGCCAGCAACAACAACGACACCCCACCACGGCCCACCGCGGCCTGCCACGCGGCGGCCGCGAGCAGGCAGCCGATCCACACGAGGCGCGGCAGCGCGATAAGGCCACGTGTGTGGGCATTGGGCGTGTCCGGCTCCACGGGCGTCGCCTCGACCTCGGGCGCAGGCGCGGGTCGAGCTCGGTCTTGCTCCCGCTGGATGTCCGGCTCCTGCTCGCGTTGTCGTGGCGAGGGCTCGTCGGGGACGCTCCACTCCGGCGGTCTCTCAAGCGGCGCGCGACCGGGACGGCGCGCGAAGAGACGTCTCCTGAACCCTCGCTCCAGCGCTTCGTCGAGCGCCTCGTGGAGGTCGGCGAGCGAGCCCCGCTCCTCTGGCTCGGGGTCGAGCGCCGCGTCCAACGCGCGGGTCAACTCCCGCGGGAGGTCCCCGCGACGGCGCTCCAATGGCTCGATCCGCGCGCCGAGGCGCCTCGCCGTGGCGGCGGGGGTGCGGCCCCGCACCGGGTTCACCCCGCTGAGAGCCTCGTAGAGGACGAGCGCAAGCGAATACAGGTCGGCGGAGGGGCCCGCCTCGTGCCCTTCGCTCTGCTCGGGCGCCATGTAGGCGAGCGTGCCCAATACATCCCCCGTGCGCGTGAGCGCATCGTCTCCGGCGAGCCGCGCGCCGCCGAAGTCGGCGAGCTTCGCCGCCGGGGTCGAGGCCCCGCCGCGAGAGGGGGTGTCGTCGATCGTGTCATCTGAAGGCACGAGCACGTTCTGGGGCTTTACGTCGCGATGGATGACACCCCGTGCATGGGCGTGCTCGAGCGCCTCCACCAACACCAGCCCGATCTCCGCGATGTCCTCGTCGCAGAGCTCATCCGCGGCAATCAGCTCGGCCAGCGTGTCCCCCTCGACCAGCTCCGAGATCAGGTAGAAGGCGTCCTCGTCGGAGCTCGCCTCGTACAACGCCACGATCGCCGGGTGGGAGAGGCGAGCGCTCGCCTGCGCCTCGCGTGTCGCACGTTCGCGGTCCTCCACCGACGGGAGGGGAATCCGCTTGAGCGCCACAACACGGTCAAGCTGCTCATCGTGGGCACGCCAGACGGTGCCGAACCCGCCTGCCCCGAGGCGCTCGAGCAGACGGTAGCGACCAAGTAGGGGATCGCCACTGTGCCGGGAGCGCTCGCCTCCGAGACGGATGCGGAGATGGCTTTGCGCAGGGCTGACTGGTGCCACTGAGTTATGGCGGGTATCCCCCTCCTCCTCATACACATCCTTGCCACTCCGGCCGGAAGGCCGGCGGCGGCGCGGTTGCACAAGGGTTTTGGCGGACTCCACAGCCCCGCGTTCGCCGCTCATGGCCGCTTTCCCTGCCGTCAGATCCCCCGTTTCTGCGTTGGCTGAGAAGTTGCAGCCGGTCAGCGCGCAACACTCCAACTGACGGTGGAGTCATACTGGTGGCTTCACAAGCCCTGCAAGGAGCACTTTTTTGTCGTTCTTCGACGACGAGGACGAGGAGCCGACCACAGTCAGGCCGGCGCACACACAGCAGCAACCACGACCGCAACCGCGCCGTCCGCAGCGCACCGGCGGGGGTGGTGGTGGGTCGTCATCGATCGACCACCATGCGATGATGGTCCGCCGCAGGATCGCCGCCGGCGTCGGCGTGGTTGCGCTGATCGTGATCGTCCTGCTTGTGAACGGCTGCCTGAAGCGCGGCAAAGAGCAGGCGCTCAAGGACTACAACACGAGCGTCTCCAAGATCGCCCAGGAATCCCAGGCGCAGGTGGCGCGACCGCTGTTCGCCACGCTCGCCGGCGCCGCCGGCAAGTCGGCGCTCGACGTGAGCTCCCAGGTCAACCAGACTGCGTATGCAAGCCGAAGAACAGGCGAAACAGGCCAAGGCGCTGAGCGTGCCGAGCCCGATGACCGCCGCCCAGCGCAATTTCCTGCTGACCCTGAACCTGCGCGTGGAAGGGCTCGCGAAGGTCGCCAACCTCGTCCGCGCCGCGCTCGGGGGCCAAGCACAACAGGCCACCACCTCGATTGCCGGCGCGATGGAGATCTTCCTCGCCTCCGATGTCGTCTACTCCCAGCGAGTGGTTCCGCTCATACAGCAAACTCTCGCCGCCAACGGCATCACGGGGGAAACGACATCCGCGAGCCGCTTCCTCCCCAATCTCGGCTGGCTGCAAACCGCCACTGTGCAAGCAAAGCTCTCGGGTCAGGCGACTGCAGGCACGGGATCGATTACCCCCGGCACCCACGGTCACGCGCTCAAGGGGGTGAGCGTGGGCACCAACACGCTAGCTCCGTCCCCCACGCTCAACCACGTCAGCGGCGGCGCCAACCCCACCTTCACCGTGATGGTGGAAAACGCCGGCTCCAACCCCCAGACGAGCGTGAAGGTGGACATCGCCGTCACCAGTGAAGGCAAGACGCTCACCGCCTCCCACCTGATCGACAAGACCGAACCTGGGAGCACCTCCAACGTGGACATCCCGGTGACGGGCGTCGCGCTGGGCGCGGCGTCGCGCGTGAGCGTCAACATCGAGCCGGTCCCCGGCGAGGGTGACACCGAAAACAACAAGGGCACGTACCTGGTGATCTTCGGGAAGTAGCCCTCCGCGCCGGAGACCCGTTCTCCTCCAGCGGCTAACTTGTGTCGATGGTCGCCACCTCCCTCACCGACACTCAGGGGATCGTCGCGCTCGCCGCCTTGGCGGTTGCGGTGCTCGCATTGATCGCCTGCTTCGCGCTGATGCGCTCTCTGCGCCGCTTGCGTGGCGCGCAGAAGGTCGTGCTCGGCGAGGGCTCCGGGCGCGACCTCGTCGCGCACAGCGCGTCTCTGCAGGAGGCCTTTGAAGCACTGCAGGAGTACGTGGGGGATGTGGCCACACGACTCGACACGCGGTTGGACGGCGTCGAGACGGGCCTCACCGGCGCCATCTCCCATCGGGCGCTCGTGCGGTACGACGCCTACAACGAGCTCTCAGGGCAACAGTCGGTGTCGATCGCCCTGCTCGACGAGCGCCGCTCAGGGGTGGTGCTGTCGTGCATCCACCACCGCGACCAGGCGCGGGTGTACGCCAAGCAGGTGTGGGAGGGCCACGGGGAGCTCGAGCTCTCGCCGGAGGAGGCGGAGGCCGTGAGCATCGCGCTCAGCTCAGATAGCTCCTCCTCCCAGCCTCCCGCCGTCGCGCGAGCGACAAGCGGCGGCGGCGCACCCGCTTGATGTCCCCCGCCCCTTCCCAACTCCCCCGCGCGGGGTACCTCGGGCCGGAAGGCACGTTCAGCGAGGAGGCCTTGCTCGGCAGCGTTGACTCCACGGCCGTCGAGCCAGTTCCGATCGACACGATCCGCGACGCGGTGATGGCGGTGCAAGACAACACCGTCGAGTGGGCGCTCGTGCCGATCGAGAACTCGATCGAGGGGTCGGTGACGGTCACACTCGACACCCTCGCCGGCGAAGCCACGGACGTGGCGATCGTGGGCGAGGTGGTGCTCCCCGTGCGCCACTACATGATCTCCCCCACACCGCTCGAGCTGGGGAGCGTTGAGACGATTGTCTCCCACCCTCATGTGCCAGGTCAGTGCACGCGTTTCCTGCACGAGCAGGTGCCCCGTGCTCGTATCGTGGCCGCCAGCTCCACCGCCGAGGCGGTGCGGCTCGTCGCCGAGGAGAGGAGGGACGGATGGGCGGCGATCGGCACGCGTCTGTCCGCGGATCTCTACCGGTGCGCGGTGATCGCCGAGGGGATCCAGGATCGCGAGGACAACGAGACCCGCTTCGTGTGGCTCGCGCGCGAGGACTCCACCTTGGGCGGTCCTCCGTTGCGCGTGCCGGCGGGCCCTGAGCGCAAGACGTCGCTTGTGTTCTGGGGCGCGGGCGCCGACCGAGCCGGCTGGCTGGTGCGCTGCCTGGACGAGTTCGGCAAGCGCGAGATAAACCTCACGAAGATCGAGTCTCGACCGATGCGCGAGCGGCTGGGCCACTACATGTTCTTCCTCGATCTTCAGGGCTCGTTGGAGGACACCCGCGTCTCCGACGCGCTCGCGGGATTGCACGGGATGTGTGAGCGTGTGCGCGTTTTCGGGTCCTATCCAACTGCTTGAAACCGAGGGGACCGCTACACTGCGGCGCGGAGATGGAAAGCACGGCACCCACAGACCCAGTGGGGTCCGTGTCGCCCGCAGAGCACCAGCGGCACGGACCGAGCTCATCGTCAAATACGACGATGGGTGGCCGGGTGCTCGTCCTCAACGCGACCTTCGAGCCAATCAATGTCTGCTCGGTGAGGCGCGCCGTGGTGCTGCTTTTGAAGGAGAAGGCAGAGCTCATCGAGCGTGGACTGTGGCAACTTCACTCCGAGACCTCAACGCTCGCGCGACCTGTCGTTATCCGGCTGGTCTCCTATGTGCATGTCCCCCGCGACACCCATCGCCGCAAGATCACACGCCGCGCCGTGTTCGCCCGCGACGGCTGGACCTGCCAGTACTGCGGCTCCCGTTCCTCCCTCACGGTCGACCATGTGATCCCCCGCTCGAAGGGGGGCACGTCGAGTTGGGACAACATCGTGGCTTCCTGCGCCCCGTGCAACCGGCGCAAGGGCGACATGCTCCCGCGCCAAGCGGGGATGCACCCCCGCCATAAGCCCCGCACCCCACGCGCCGAGATCTTCATCCACGTCGCCTCCCCCACCATCCCGGCGGCTTGGCGGCAGTACCTGCCCGCCGCCGCCTGAGCGCGCGCCCACCTGACCGTCGTCGCGGATGTCGCGAGAGGCGTGCCCCGATGCGTCGCGTTCGCGTGCGCGGGACCAAGCCGTTAAACACGGAGGGCGCCCTCGACCAGGCGCCCTCCGCTTGCAACTGTGCTGGACACGACCGCGTCGGCTTCGCATCGCCAAACACGCGCACGCTGGCACGGCTTTGGCGCTACGAGTCGGAGGGACAAGTCCGACCATGACCTTCGCGGTGGTGGCCCGGGTTGGATTCCGCTAGGCGGGTCCAGCCGAGTGAATCGGCCTAACGGCCGGCCACCTCCAGAGTCCCGCAAGTACTGTCAGTCAACGTAGGACCACCTCCTTTCTCTGGTCCTAGCAATGTAGCGGACCCGGACGACGCTGTGGGGAGGTTGCTGGAGAGCCATATGTGGTCCCCTCAGCCGAGACGCGAAAGTAGATCCTCTCCCAAGCGCTTAACCTGCCCAAACTCGTCCCGCTCGGACGGAAGTCGAGAAGGCTGGGGCCGAACCGGAGCGGAATACTTTTGCTTCTCGCTCTCATCGGCTAAAGCTGCCTGACCAAGCCTATGCACTGTGAGCTGGGCGATGCGAGAGCCTGGGGACAACGCAATCGGGCTATCGCCCTCGTTGACGAGCTCCAGGGTCAAGCACCCGCGGAACCCTGGATGTACAAACACGGCGGTAGCCACAAGCAGTCCGAGGCGACCCCATGACGATCTTCCCACGACCTCCGCGCTCAGGTCATCGGGGAGGGCTAGGAACTCCAAGGTGGCGGCAAGGATGAAGTGTCTCGGGTGGAGCCAGAGACGATCTCCAAACGGGACCACAACTCGGTCCTGCATTTCGTCGATGTCCGTCTGACTGTGGTCGGCTGGATCGATGCCTGCAAGGCGAGTTCGTCGGAGCAACAAGAACTCTGTTCCGAGCCTCAAGTCAATTGCCCCTCTCCCTACTTGCCGGGGGTCCAACAAGGGAGTCACCACAAGGCGTCTACTTAGGTCCGCGACACCCATCGCTTCCATCAGGTCGGGTCTGCCCAAGGCTGTCATGTTGCTGTCCGCCATGCATTTGTCACGGTGCTCATCTCGATGGCCTTTCCCACGAGTTCTTGAAGTTGCCGATCTGCAAGGGCACTTACGATCGCCTTCGGGCGATCACCATGTCGTTTGATCGCACCCAACCATCCGCCGAGGATTATGGATCTCGGGCTCAGAACGCTGTCAAGCCCAACCGGGAGGATCAGATGATCGAGCAGCTCCTCGGCCTCCTCGGCTTCAGCCTCACATCTCTCCCTGTCCAGGATGCCCTCTTCAACACGGTCCGCTACAACGGCGCGGAGCACTGGCGCGTTCTTTACGAACTGGTCGCGAAGAAACGCAAATGGAGCGGGCAAGGGGGAGGTTGCGTCCGAGGCTACGTCTTCCAACCAGGCTGTGACGTCCGGGGCAGCACGCCCCAGGAAACCTTGCCAGCCGCGACTACTGAGATGATCCAAGGCGAGCCGCACGCGCACTGTATTCGGCGGGTGTATTTGGCCTGGCTTGCCATAGGCCAAAGGCATCGCAAATGCTGCAAACGCCCAAATGAATGCAGGGCCCATAGTCTCAAGGGCCAAGCAGTCGCACAACAACTCTTCGGTCCATGCTCGCAGCCACGCACGGACCGTGCTCGCGATCTGGGTGGTGGTGGCAGCAGGCCATACGACTTTCATGGCCGAAACGGTCTCCCCAAGGGCAGAGGAGAAACCGGGATCTTCCTCCAAGTTGGTTTCGACCTGTCGAGCGAGCTGGTGCTCGTTTACGCTGGCGTGGCCCAACTCGTGTGCAAACACCGGATGCAACAGGAGACGGTCGCTGTCTGTCAGCGGATAATTGAGAACAATGGGACGGCGCTTTGTGACCGGCTCAAATCCTTCAGTACCGTTGATGACATCCCCAAAGGGCCAACTCGTAGTCGAGTACATGAACTCAGGATCTGGCACCACGACCAAGTCGACATCCTTGCCGACCAGGATGTGGGCGAGTTCCTCGGTCACATAAAGGCTGCCGAGGTTTACGTTTGGGGCCCTCGTCGCGGCAAGCCATGGAAGGGCCGCGTGCGCTCCTCTAAGCACGAGAATGCTTTGACGGGCGCTCCTCGCGAATGCCTGGCGGACGGCGGGCGGAGCCCCCAACGCAGGCTGTCCGGCGAGACGGTGCTCGACGGCGCCCAACAGATCGAGTAGATGACTACACAGCGCTGCACCGCGACTCCCGACAAAGGGTGCCGCCACGCGCGGATCTTCCCTTAGCGCAGCAATCTCCTGATGAGCGCTTGCTAGGAGAAGTTCGAGATCGTTTGGGGTTCCGTCCATGCCTGCGTATGCTTGCGTGACGCCAGGACGGCATTGCTCTCATCGAGTTGGCGCTCACCGATCAACCCGAACAAATCCATCGCGGCTCTCAATCGCTCGACATCGCGATCAACCGATTCGTTGGCTGCGACACTACGTATAGTTTGCGCCACGTCGGCGAGCATCTGTTGTTCGTCAGCAGCGCGACCGTGAGCAAGAAGAGCTACTGCTGTAAGGGCCGTATCGGTAGCGGCAAGAGCTCTAGATGACGTTGGGGGCAACAGCGGCTCGGCGGTACGCAGTCGCGCCTCATCCAAAACGTCGGCGGCATTCTCAAGCAGCACCACATCCGCATCGCTAACGCGCTCTGCAGTGTTCGCCCGGTCGAGGGCTAGGACTATGTCGTCCGCCCACAAGCCAAGTGCAGCCGTGGAGCTCAACTCCTCCAGCCTTCGCAAGTCCCGCATTGTCATCGCCTTCCGTATTGCACTCTAATCGACCTACGCTTTCAAATGGAGTGCTACATCGTAGGATGTAGCACGGACAGACCGATCGTTATGGCGAACCAAAGTCAGCTCAACATCCGGTTGAAACCAGACCGCGACGTATTCCTTCGCGCCGCGGCATTCGTCAACGGGATTTCCGTAGGCGAGCTTGCGCGCCAGCTCCTCGAGGAAGCCATCCGTGACCAGTACGCGGACGTCCCTACCGTCAAGAAGGCTGTAGAAGCCCGAATTGAGCAGGCGGCCGCGAACGAAGGCAATTGGCTCATCTCCCTCGGCATTCCTCTCCTGCGGCACGCTCCCGGAAGACGCCACCACCTAACGCGCCAACGGGCTAAACGTCCCTGTTCATCTATTTTTGCCACGAACAGATGTTCGCATACTGCAGGGGACGGTACTCTGATGCAGAGCCTTGTCTCGGTACTAATCCTCGGACTCTGTGTCGAGCGGTAGCTCCTCAAGCGCGGGCGGCGCATCCTCATCCTCGCCGCTGTCGACCACAAGCGCGACGGCGCTCACCACGTCATCGTCCTTCAGGTTCATGACCCGCACGCCGGTCGCCGAGCGGCCCTGTTGGGAGATCCCGCCGGCGGCTGTCCGCTGGACCATGCCGCCGACGCTGATGAACACGAGCTCGTGGTGCTCGCGCACGACGAGCGCGCCGGCGAGCGCCCCCTTCTGCTCGGTTAGCCCAATCGTCTTCACGCCCTTGGCGCCCCGGTTGGTCTTGCGGTACTGGCTGATCTGCGTGCGCTTGCCATAGCCGTTCTCGGTCACCACGAGCAGGTCCATGTCGTCGCGGGCGACGTCCATCGCGATCACTTCGTTGGGGTGGGCGGGATCTCGATCCCCGACGTCCATGCCGCGCACCCCGGTCGTGTCGCGTCCCATCGAGCGAGCGTCTGACTCCGCGAAGCGCACCGTGAGACCGGCGCGCGAGACCATGATCACCTCGTCGCCCTCTTCCACCGCGCGCACCGCCAAGAGCTCGTCGTCGTCGCGGATGTTGATCGCGATGATCCCATCGGCCTTGATGGGGGTGTTGTAGGCGAGCAGTTCCGTCTTCTTGATGGTGCCTTTGCGTGTGGCGAACACGAGGTACTTCGTCTCTGTGAAGTCGCGTGTGGAGAGCACCGCCTGCACTCGCTCACCCTCACGCAAGGGGAGCACGTTCACGAGCGCCCGGCCCTTGGCGGTGCGGGAGGCCTCGGGGAGCTCGTACACCTTGGAGCGGTACACCTTGCCGCGGTTGGTGAAGAACAGCAGGTAGTCGTGGGTCGAGCAGATGAACAGGTGCTCGATGAAGTCGCCGTCCTTCATGTCCATGCCCGTGATCCCACGCCCGCCTCGCTGCTGCTGGCGGTAGGTAGCGAGCGGCAGCGACTTGACGTAGCCAGTGTTTGTGATGGTGATCACCATTTGCTGGTCGGCGATCAGGTCCTCGATGTCGATCTCGTCCTCGGAGTGGCTCAGCTCGGTGCGCCGCTCATCGCCGAAGCGCTCTGAGATCTCGCCGAGCTCCTCCTTGATGACGGAGAGCACGCGGCTCTCGTCGCCGAGGATCGCGCGCAGCTCGGCGATCCGCTCGGAGACATCAGCGTGCTCCTGCTTGATCGCGTCGGCCTCGAGCGCCGTCAGTTGCGAGAGGCGCAGGTCGAGGATCGCGGTTGCTTGGATCGCGCTCAACTCGAAGCGCTCGACAAGCTGTTCGCGGGCGGCTTCGCGGTCGCGCGAAGCGCGGATCAGGTCGATGATCGCGTCGAGGTTGTCGAGCGCGATGAGTAGCCCCTCGAGGATGTGGGCACGCGCCTCCTTCTCCGACAGCTCGTGCTTTGTGCGCCTGACGATCACCTCACGCTGGTGGGCCACGTAGTTGTGGATCACCGCCCGCAGGTTGAGCGTGCGTGGAACGTTGTCCACGAGCGCCACCATGTTCACGCCGAAGGTGGACTGCATGGAGGTGTGCTTGTAGAGCTTGTTGAGCACCACCTTGGGGATCGCGTCCCGCTTGAGCTCGATCACCAGCCGCATGCCGCGCTTGTCGGACTCGTCGCGCAGGTCTGAGATCTCAGGGATCTTCTTCTCGTGCACGAGGTCGGCGATCTTCTGGATCAGCCCCCCGTCGCCACCCTTCTTCACCATAAAGGGCAGCTCGGTGACGACGATCGCCTCCTTGCCTTGCTTGAGCGGCTCGATGTGCGCGCGGGCCTGCACGCGCACGCGACCACGGCCCGTCTCATACGCGTCGCGGATGCCAGCCCGTCCGAGGATCACGCCGCCGGTCGGGAAGTCGGGGCCCTTTACGTGCGCCATCAACCCGTCGACCTC
Organism: uncultured Solirubrobacterales bacterium; assembly: GCA_963702905.1. GTDB lineage: Bacteria > Actinomycetota > Thermoleophilia > Solirubrobacterales > Solirubrobacteraceae > Palsa-744. The sequence continues at coordinate 972,029 of OY969769.1, read as the reverse complement.
GATGTCGGGGTCTTCGATATAGGCGATCGTCGCGTCGATCACCTCACGCAGATTGTGGGGAGGGATGTTCGTCGCCATGCCAACCGCGATCCCCGATGAGCCGTTGACGAGGAGGTTCGGGAAGCGCGCCGGCAGCACGAGTGGTTCCTGACGAGAGCCGTCGTAGTTGGGCGCGAAGTCCACAGTGTCCATGTCGAGGTCGCGCAGCATCTCGGTGGCGATGCGCGCCAAACGCGCCTCCGTGTAGCGCATGGCGGCGGCGGGGTCGTCATCTACTGAGCCGAAGTTGCCCTGGCCATCGACGAGCTCGTAGCGCATCGAGAAGTCCTGGGCCATGCGCACGAGCGTGTCGTAGATCGCCGAGTCGCCGTGCGGGTGATAGTTGCCCATCACCTCGCCCACGATCTTGGCGCACTTGGCGTACGAGCGGGTCGGGCCGAGCCCCAGCTCGTTCATCGCGTAGAGCACGCGCCTGTGGACCGGCTTCAACCCGTCGCGCACATCCGGCAGCGCGCGACCGACGATGACCGACATCGCATAGTCGAGATACGCGGTGCGCATCTCGTCCTCGAGCGCGCGCGGCTCGATGTTTCCTCCACTGAGCGTGTCAGGAGTTGCCACGGTTCGTCACCCCCTCAGACGTCAAGATTGACTACGGCGCGGGCGTTGTCTTCGATGAACAGGCGTCGCGGCTCGACCTGATCGCCCATCAGCATCGAGAAGGTGCGGTCGGCGGCGGCAGCGTCCTCGAGCGTCACCTGCGCAAGCGTGCGACTGGCGGGGTCCATCGTCGTTTCGGCGAGCTGCTCGGCGTTCATCTCGCCGAGCCCCTTGAAGCGCTGCAGCTTGACGCCCTTCTGGGCCACGGCCATCACGGCGAAGCGAAGCGCCTCGAAGGAGGGAGCGCTCTCGCGTGCGTCGCCGAGGCGCACCTCGAAGGCGGGGGTGCCGGCGAGCTCGATCATCTGTCGGTGCACGGAGGCGAGCTGACGGTACTCCTGGGAGTCGAACAGGGAGCGCTTTATGTGGTGGGTGCGCGCGAAGCCGGTGCGTGTCTCGGTCGCCTTTACTTTCAGTTCCTCGGCGTCTTGGGAGACAAGCTCGGTGGCGTGGGTCTCCCCCTCCAGGCCAGCGCGAGAGAGCAGCTCGATCGCGTCCTCGGCGGTCGTCACCTGGTCGCCCAACAGCGATGACTCCTCCAGGAACTGCACCATCTCGTGGCCGTGCACGGCCCGCAGCGATGAAGACCAGCCCTCGTACTGCTTGAGCAGGCGCACGAACTTCTGCCAGCGGGTGTCGGTGAGCTTGAACTGCGTGCCGTGGCGGTCGAAGACGGAGAGCTTCTCCCACTTGTCGGCCAGCAGCGTGTCCTCGAGCTCGTGCTCCTTCTCGATGTAGCGCTCGCGGCTGCCCTGCTTGATCTTGTAGAGCGGGGGCTTGGCGATGTACACGTAGCCGGCTTCGATCAGGTCCTGCATCTCGCGGAACAGGAGCGTGAGCACGAGCGTGCGAATGTGGGCGCCGTCGACATCGGCGTCCGTCATCAAGATGACCTTGTGGTAGCGGGCATTCTCGAGGTTGAACTCGTCGCGCACCCCGGTGCCGATCGCTGTGATGAGCGCTTGCACCTCAGTGTTCTGGAGCACCTTGTCGATGCGGCTCTTCTCGACATTGAGGATCTTGCCGCGTAGCGGCAGCACCGCTTGCGTGTTGCGGTCGCGCCCCTGCTTCGCCGAGCCTCCCGCGGAGTCGCCCTCGACCACGAACAGCTCCGCGAGGCTTGGGTCCTTCACCGAGCAGTCGGCGAGCTTGCCTGGGAGTGTCGAGTTCTCAAGGGCCGACTTGCGGCGTGTCAGGTCACGTGCCTTGCGCGCCGCGTCGCGAGCGCGCTGGGCCTGAACCGCCTTCATGATTACCGCCCGCGCCTCGCTCGGGTTCTCCTCGAGGAACTCAGCCAAGCCGGAGTTGACTATCGACTCCACGAAACCCGCCATGCCGGGGTTGCCGAGCTTGGTCTTCGTCTGACCCTCGAACTGTGGGTCGCGCAGCTTGACCGAGATCACCGCCGTGAGGCCCTCGCGCACATCCTCGCCCGAGAGATTGTCCTCTTTCTCCTTGAGCAGCGCGTGGTCGCGGGCGTACTTGTTCAGCGTGCGGGTGAGCGCCGAGCGGAAGCCCGACATGTGCGAGCCGCCCTCGCGGGTATTGATGTTGTTGGCGAAGGAGTGGATCGAGTCCTGATAGGAGGAGTTCCACTGCATCGCCACCTCGACGGCGCCCTCCTCGCTCTCGCCGGAGAAGAACACAACCTTGCGGTGCACGGTGTCCTTGTTCTCGTTGAGATAGGACACGAAGTCCTCAATGCCGCCCTCGTACTGGAACTCTGAGGAGTGGCCCTCGCCGCGCTCGTCTGTGATCGAGATCTTCAGACCGCGGGTGAGGAAAGCGGTCTCGCGCAGGCGCTCCTCGAGCGTGTGGAAGTCGAAGTCGAGCGCCTCGAAGATGTCGGCGTCGGGCAGGAAGGTGACTGTCGTGCCCGTGGGAGCTCCGGCGGCGAGCTTCTCGCCACGCTGAAGCTCCTGCTGAGGGGCGCCACGGGAATACTCCTGCGAGAAACCGTACCCATCACGGTTGATCTGCACCCGTAGGCGTTCGGAGAGCGCGTTGACGACCGACACGCCGACGCCGTGCAGCCCACCCGAGACCTTGTAGCCACCCCCGTCGCCGAACTTGCCGCCCGAGTGGAGCACCGTGAGCACCACCTCCACAGCGGGGCGCCCCTCCTTCTCGTGCATCGCGACGGGAATACCGCGACCGTTGTCGACCACGGTGATCGAATTGTCGGGGTGGATCGTCACCGATACTTCTGTGCAGAAGCCGGCGAGCGCCTCGTCCACGGAGTTGTCCACAACCTCATACACAAGGTGATGCAGACCCATGACCCCGGTGGAGCCGATGTACATGCCCGGGCGCTTGCGGACAGCCTCCAAGCCCTCCAGCACAGTGATGTCTTGAGCGTCGTAGCTGGCGTCCCCCCCCATCGAGGTGTCAGCGGCGCCTTTTGCCGCAGCCTTGCTATGCGAACTTGAAGTGTCGGTCGCCAATGATCCTCCGATGACGCGAAAACGCCCCGAAACCCGGGTGTTCTAAACCTCGGTTCGGGGCGGGGAGCTTGTTTGCCCAACGATAGCACAACGACCCTCCGGAACCGGCTCCGAGAAGAGGTCGAAATGCCTGCAAACAAGCCAAAACGGGGTGCCCGAGAAGGTCGATTTGAAGGCTGTTTTCAGCTGGCCCCGACTGTCGCTCTCGCGAGAGCTCTTCGGACCTGTCAGCCGGTGCGGCAGCGGAGCCTCTGGATAAGCCTCTCACCCAGCTCCTCGTTCAGTCTCTCGAGGAGATCCGGACCCATCAGGGTGAGCTCTGCCGACCAGACCGCATCGCTGCATGTAACCGTCAGCACCCCGTCGCGCTCGGCTGTGGGGAGACCCGCCGTGGCGACCTGCGAGCCAACCGCCTGCTCCCAAACCTGCTGGACTCGTGCAAGGGTCGTGGCGGGCGCAAGCGCGGAGGTCAGACCATCGATCGCGAGCGACAGCGGGCGAGGAGCGGGGCGACTCACGCGGCAAGCGCCTCCTGGAGGATCGCGCCGGGAGACACACGCAACCGCGTGACAGCCGCGTCGCCCGCACCTGGAACGTGCGCAAGATCTGTGGTCGCCACGACGCTCTGCCCAGCACCGCAAAGCTCCTGCGCCAGTAGCTCTCGGCGTGACACGTCGAGCTCACTCATGACGTCGTCGAGCAGCATCAGTGGCACATGGTCTCGTTCTTGCGCCAGAACAGCCCGCTCAGCCAGCAGAAGCGCGAGAAGCGCGAGACGCTGCTCGCCTTGGGAGCCGTAGGAGCGAAGCTCGCGGCCATCGCGGAGGACCGCCAGCTCGTCACGGTGGGGCCCGTGCGTGGAGAATCCACGTTCCAGATCTGAAGGTAGGCGGGCCTCGAGCTCGGCCACTAGCTCCTCCACACTGTTCGCCTTTGTGCGGGGGCGGTACTCCAGGCGCGGATCGCCGCTCAAACCAAGCTGGGTGGCTCGCTCGGCGAATGGCTGCGCGAGCATCGAGGTCGAGCTGGGCACGATCGTCGCGCAGGGCGAGCGCGTGGCGCGCCAGCTCCAGATCCCAACTGGGGAGAGTGGAGCGAGATGCACGCGAGGCGCGGATGCTCGCGATCAAGGCGTTGCGTTGCACGAGCGCACGGGAGTAGTCGCGCCGCGTCGCAACTCGAGGCGGCCACAAGGCCGCGACAAGTTGATCTAGGTGCGAGCGGCGTAGCGTCGGCGGACCCTTGAGCAGGTCCAGGCGGTCTGGGGAGAAGACGCTCACCAACGGTCGCTGCTCGACGTCTGTGAGGCGCTCCACAGGAGCCCCGTCAACCGTCATGTGCTTTGGCGTGCCGGGCTGAAAGCCGACGGTCAGCTCGTGGCGACGGCCTTCGCTTGACAGCTCCACCGCCACTCGGGCCGCGGGGGCCCCGAAGCGCACTAGCTCGCGCTCATTGCGCGTGCGCTGCGAGTGGCCGGTGCATCCGAAGTAGAGCCCCTCCAGCAGGTTCGACTTGCCGGCGCCATTGGCGCCGTGGACGATCGTCAATCCCTCGCCGAGATGCGCCTCGGCTCGCGTGTAGGTGCGGAAGTCGCGCAGATACACGCTCGTGACCTGCACCTCACGCCCCCGCAACCTCAGTTGTTAAGCCGGATCGGCATGATGAGGTATACGAACTCACCGCCGTCGGGAGACTCGATGAGGCCCGGGCGCAGTGGGCTTATGAGCCTCAGGATGAGCTCGTCTGACTCCACGCTTTCAAGGCCGTCGCGTAGGAACTCCGGGTTGAAGCCAATATCCAGCGGCTCGCCCGAGAAAGGCACCGGCAACGCCTCGCTTGCCTCGCCAACATCCGGTGTCTGGGCCGAGACGGTGAGCTCCCCCTCCGCAAAACTCAGACGCAGCGGAGCGTTCTTCTGCGCAAGAAGACTGATGCGCCGCACAACGTCCGCGATCTCACTGCTGGAGAGCCTCAGCTCGTGCTCGACCGACTCTGGGAGCAGCTGGCGGTAATTGGGGAACTGCCCATCGATCAGCCTCGATGAAAGCACGATGTCCCCGATCTCGAACACAACTTGATTCTGGCCGAGACTCACCGCCAACTCTGACTCCTCGACCGACTGGGCGATGCGAGCAAGCTCTTGGAGGGCTCGAGCGGGCACGTTGGCCTCGATCGCGCCCTCGAGCGCCGACTCGAGCGCGGTGTGCTTGACGCTCAAGCGGTAGGAGTCGGTCGCCACCATCGTGAGCTCCTGTCCGCCGGCGGAAATGAGCACGCCTGTGAGAACGGGGCGCGTCTCATCTTTGGAGGCAGAGCGCGCGACCTGCAGGGCGGTGTCAACGAAGGCTTGTGTAGGGAGCGTCATTCGTGTATCGGGAGCGGGCTCGGGTAGCGTCGGGAAGTCCTCAGATCGCAAGGTGCGGAGGTGGAACTTGGCTGAGCCGGAGATCACCTCAACATCCTGCTCTTGGGAGCGCAACTCCAGGGTGACTGTGTCGCCGGGTAGCGAGCGCACGACTTCGAGCACCAGGCGAGCGGGTAGCACCGCCAAGCCCGGCTGGAGCACCTCGGCGGCGAGTGGTACACGCAAACCAACCTCCATGTCGGTAGCCAGCAGCACAGCGTGATCCTCCTCGGCGGAGATCATCACGCCTGACAGCGCTTGCACGGAGGCGCGTGAGGAAGCAACACGGGTAGCCGTTTGCAGTTGAGCCAGCAACTCGCCGGTGGAAAGAGACAGCTTCACGTATACACCTAAGGATCTATAGCTTTAGTAGTGGTTGTGTGGATGTGGGGTTCCGCGCGGTTTATGACGATACGAGGCTTCATCCTGTGGAGAGGCTGTGAGAAGAGGGCCGCAGAAGTGTTTCAAGCCGGTCGGTCATCAGCCGGAGTGGATAGTTGCCCTCGGAGCTCTTCCACGACAGATCGGCGGTCTGCGTCGTCGGAGATGCGTTGCTCTGTGCGTCGCCAGGCGTGGAGAATCGTCGTATGGTCACGGCCTCCGAACTCGCGGCCGATGGCTGGTAGGGACTCCTGAGTGAGCTCGCGCGAGAGATACATGGCGACCTGCCGCGCCCAGGCTACGCGTGCGGTTCGTGAATGCGAAACAAGCTCCTCGGCGGAGATGCCGAAACGCGCGCAGGCCGCTGCCTTGATGTCGCTGACAGAGCTCTCTATCACGGTGGGCTTGGGGTAGAGCGCTGTCGAGGACGTCAGTGGCGAGCTCGGAGTTGAGGGAGCGCCCCGTCAGCGAGCTGTAGGCCACGACACGGATGAGGGCTCCCTCGAGCGCCCGCACGTCCTTGTCGATCCGCTTTGCGATGGTCTCCAGGACCAACTGGTCGGCGGGCTCTACACCGTCGTGTTGAGCGCGCTTGCGTAGGATCGCGAGCCGTGTCGCGAAGTCGGGTGGACGAACGTCGGCGACAAGCCCTGACTGAAAGCGCTCGCGTAGCCTGTCTTCGAGGGCTTGTAGGTCTCTCGGCGGTCTGTCGGACGTGAGCACGATCTGACTTCCTGCGTCGTAGAGGACGTTGAAGGTGTGGAAGAACTCCTCCTCGGTCTTCGTCTTGCGCTCCAGGAACTGGACGTCGTCGATCAGCAGCACGTCCACGTGGCGGAAGCCGGACTTGAAGGCCTCGAGTCGTCCGGCCGCGAGAGCTTTGAGGAATTCGTTTGTGAACGACTCCCCCGTGGTGCTGCGCACGTGCAGACCGGGGTTGTATGTGGCCATGAACGTCTCGATCGAGCGCAGCAGGTGGGTCTTGCCGACACCTGGAGGGCCGCAGATGAAGAGAGGGTTGTATGCCTGTGCCGGCAACTCACTGACCGTGAGCGCGGCGGCGTGGGCTAGACGATTTGAGTCGCCGATCACGAACTGGTCGAACGTGAGCTTGGGGTTCCCGCAAGCGAGGTCCGGGTGTGGATGGTCTGTGGACGGGGCTGTGTGCGACGCCCCTCCGACCGGCTTCCGTGGTCGCTTGGGCTCTCCCGCCGTGACGATGTCGAGCGTCACATCCGGACCCAGCACGGCGGCCGCGGATGCCTGCAGCACTCGCCCGAAGCGCTCCCTCACCCAACTGCAGGTCTTGACGGGGGCCTCGACGGTGAGGCTGTCCGCGGTGAGATCGACGGCTTTGAGTGGGTCGAGCCAGATGCGGTAGACGGGCTCGTCGATCGTCGCCGAGAGCTCAGTCTTCACTTGGGACCAGATGTGCTCGAGCTCTGTGCTCACGGCAGCGTTGACCTGCTCCTTGCGGGAGAAAGCGGGCGTAATCATTCGTTTGGGGCCCTCGGAGGACCCGGTCAACCGAATATATCCGAGCCTACGGGCTCGCGCTCTCGCAGACTGGCGCATCGTCGCAAATGGCGGGAAATTCCATGACGCCAGGCTCCGCACTTACACGCGAGCCGTGGCGAGAGGAGACGGGATCTCTATACTTCAGCGCTCGGCGGAAGCCGGTCTGCCGCGGCCGGCGCCACCGCTTGCGGTTTCGGCAGGACTACGAGCGCGGCCGGAGAACATAGATCATGAAGCGCACTTACCAGCCCAAGAAACGCAAGCGTGCCCGCGCTCACGGGTTTCGTGCCCGTATGCGCACACGCGCGGGAAGGCTCACGCTCAAGCGTAGGCGCGACAAGGGACGCAAGCGCCTGTCGGTCTAGTGCTTCGGGCGCGATGATGCCGCGAACGAGCCGCCGCGGCCGACGCCTTTCGCGCAGTGCGGAGTTCGAGCGTGTTTACAGGCAGGGCCGCTCGGTCTCCAACCGTCATCTCGTGTTGTACTCGTTCCCGAATGAAGCGGTGGAGCGTCCACGGCTCGGGCTGTCGGTGTCGCGCAAGGTGGGAGGCGCCGTGGAGCGGAACCACGTCAAGCGTTTGTTGCGAGAAGCATTCGAGGGTGTCGAGGAGAATGTGAGCGCGGGCCACGACGTGGTGGTCGTTGCGCGTCCCGAGGCCCGTGAGCTGGCGGAGCGTGAGGGGTTGGCGGGGATCGACGGGGCTCTGTGCGACCTGCTTGGCCGGGCGGGACTCCGAGCCGGACAACCGGACGCTGAGGAGTCTCCATGAAGGCGACCGCGATGCGAGGATCCGCCACACATGCGTTCCTCCCACGTGCGCTTCGCGCCGTAGCGCTCGCTCCAGTAGTTGCCTACCAGCGGCTGATCTCACCCGCGCTGCCACGGCGATGCAAGTACGAGCCCACCTGCTCGCGCTACGCGGTACAGGCAGTCGGTGAGTACGGCATACTTCGGGGCCTCGTTCTTGCGGTATGGCGCTTGCTCAGGTGCAATCCGTGGAGTCACGGCGGTTTCGACCCCGTAGAGGCTCAGGGATTGTTCAAGGCCGGCCATCACCGCGCGCGATAGCACCGCGCTCGCTCTCTAATGCCCATCGTCGCCAACGTCATCGAGGAAGCGTTCTCACCGCTCATCACGGTGTTCGAATCGATCCTCGTCTTCATCCACAACAACGTGGTGGGGGGCAGTTGGGGGCTTGCGATCATCGGGCTGACGGTGTTGATCCGAGCCGTGCTCGTGCCGCTGACGTTGAAGCAGTTCCGCTCGATGCAGGAACTGCAACGGCTCGCGCCGGAGCTGAAGGCGTTGCAGGAGAAGTACAAGGACGACAAGCAGCGCCAGCAGCAGGAGATCATGAACTTCTACCGGGAGCACAAAGTCAACCCGTTTGCTTCCTGCTTGCCGCTCCTGCTTCAGCTCCCGGTGTTCATCTCGCTGTTCTACATGCTGAGGACGGACCTCAAGAAGCACATCTGCGGCGAAGCGCTTGTGAGCCACTACAACTCGATCCACCACCTGGCGGTGTCCGGTGTGGCGGGGCTGCCCACTAAGTACATCGAAAAGACGAGCTGCCAGCAAGTGGCGCCGGGCTCGGGCAAGTTCCTGTTCATCCCCGACATCACCAACAAGGCGACGGGTGTGGCGTTGGTGGTGCTGCTGGTGCTCTACGTGGGGTCTCAGCTTGCGTCGACCATGATCATGTCGGCCTCGGCGGACCCCAACCAGCGACGGCTGATGATGTTGCTGCCGCTCTTCTTCGTGATCATCCTCTACCGCTACCCGGCGGGCCTTCTTCTCTACTGGGTCACCACAAACCTTTGGACTATCGGACAGGGGTACTTCGTGCGGCGTAGCATCGGCCCGCCGCCTACTGTCTCGCCGGGCAAGGCGACGGCCGCGGCGGGGAGTAAGCCCTCTTCGAATGGGAAGCCCTCCGAGGGAGGGGCTGTCAAGGGAGCGCCGGCGCTTGCGGGCGCCGGGGGGGGAAGCACGCCACCCCCGCCTCCACGCAAGAAGAAGAAGCGCTCAGGTCGCCGGCGATGAGCGGGGCCGAGGAGTTGGAGGAGGAGCGCGAGGACCCGCCGGCGGTGTTGCGTGAGTTGCTGGAGGAGATCGTGGACAGCCTTGGCCTCGACGTGGAGGTTATGGTGGAGGAGTCGGATGGAGTCCTCACCGGCAGCGTGGAAGGTGAAGACGTGGGGCTCTTCATCGGCCGCCGAGGACAGACGATCGACGCCGTGCAGCACCTTGCGCAGAGAATTGTGTTCCGCGGCGGCTCACCGGACGCCCGAGTGGTGGTCGATGCCGACGGTTACCGCGAGCGTCGCGCGGAGTCCTTGCGGACGATCGCTCTAGACGCGGCCGAGGACGCGCTGCGCTCAGGCGAAGCGGTTGAGCTTGACCCGATGCCTGCGTCGGAGCGACGTATCGTCCATGAATATCTACGTGAGCGCGGCGATGTGCAGACCCACAGCGAGGGCGAGGAACCGGAGCGGTATCTGGTTGTGGAGCCGAGCGAGGATTGAATCGCCAACCGTTTCATGTGAAACGGGTTGGAGGCGATGTCGTGCTGGTCCTGGGGCGCCATCAATGATCTCTCGCAAAGATTTCACGTGAAACGCTTTGGATGCGAGCGTTGACATACGGTCGTCGGTGGAAGGCTTCGGCGAGCGCTATGGGCTCTCCGATGCCCAGCTTGACCAGCTCGCATGGATCCTGAGCGCGTTGGCGCTCGACCAGCTTGCGCCGACGAGCGTGCGCGAGCCGGCGCAGGCGGTGGATGTGCATCTAGCTGATTCGCTCGTGGCGCTCGAGTTGGAGGCGGTGCGCGAGGCCAGACAAATCGCCGACGTCGGCGCGGGTGCGGGGTTCCCCGGGTTGCCGCTCGCGGTGGCGCTCCCGGGCAGCCGGGTGAGATTGGTGGAGAGTCAGGCGCGCAAGTGTGCCTTCGTCGAGCGTGTGGAGGCGGCGGCGGGGATCGAGAACGCCGAGGCGGTGTGCGCGCGGGTGGAGGAGTGGCCCGAGGGGACCGGGGCGCATGACGTGGTGCTGGCGCGGGCGGTGGCGGCCCAGCCGATCGTGCTCGAGTACGCGGCGCCCCTACTGAGGCTCGGTGGCGCGCTTGTCGACTGGCGGGGACAGCGCGATACAGAGGAGGAGCAAAGCGCGGTGGAGGCGGGGGCGATATTGGGTCTCGAGCGTGAGTCGCTGCGACGCGTCAACCCGTACGAGGCGGCGCGGGATCATCACCTGCATGTGTGGGTGAAGACACGGGAGACCCCCGACCGCTTCCCCCGGCGCGTGGGTATGGCCCGCAAGAAGCCACTCACGGGGCGGCCCAAGAGCGCGTGACCGTGCGAGAAGGCGAGGCCGTGCGACCTCTGCGGGCGATCGGCGCTAGCGTGCGGGCGACTATGGGCAAGGTTTACGCGGTGGCCAACCAGAAGGGCGGAGTGGGGAAGACGACCACGGCCGTGAACGTAGCCGCGTGCATAGCGGAGGCGGGCTACAGCACGCTGTTGATCGACATTGACCCACAGGCGAACGCGACCGTGGGGCTTGGCTTACCGCGTTCCCAGCAACCCGGCCTCTATGAGGTGCTTGCGGGTGAAAGCACCCCCTCAGACGCGATCGTGGAGAGCTCTATCGAGAATCTCAGCCTCCTTCCGGCGAGCCCCGAACTGGCAGGCGCAAACATTGAGCTGCCGCGTATCGACGGGTTCGAGCAAAAGCTGCGCGAGGCGATCGAGCCGATACGGGGGGAGTACGAGTACATCGTGCTTGATTGCCCGCCGTCGCTGGGGCCGTTGACCGTGAGTGCGTTGGTGGCGGCCGATAGGGTGATCGTGCCGGTGCAAACCGAGTATTACGCCCTGGAGGGGTTGGCTGGGCTGCTGGAGACGTTGGCGCTCGTGCAACGCGAGCTGAACCCGCGCTTGACGGTGGCGGGAATGCTGCTCACCATGCACGACAACAGGACGAGGCTCGGGCGTGACGTTGAGAGGGAGGTGCGGGAGCACTTCGCTGGGTTGGTGTTCGACACGGTGATCCCCCGCAATGTGCGTGTGGGTGAGGCGCCGAGCTACGGGCTGCCTGTAACCCACCATGACCCCCACAGCGCCGGAGCGGAGGCGTATTTTGAGCTTGCGAAGGAGGTGGCTGCCCGTGGCTAAGCCGAAGCGAGGGATGGGTAGGGGGTTGGAGGCGATCTTGAGCGTGTCGGGCGAGTCTGCCACGACCGATGAGCTGCGTGAGCTACCGGTGGAGTTGATAGTGGCCAACCCCAACCAGCCGCGCAGGAACTTCGATGAGGAGGCGCTGAATGCGCTCGCGGGGTCGTTGGGTGAGCGAGGCGTGCTGCAGCCAGTGCTCGTTCGCCCGAAGCCTGGAGGCACGTACGAGCTCGTGGCGGGGGAGCGGCGTTGGCGGGCGGCCCAGATTGCGGGATTGGCGGAGATCCCAGCACTTGTAAGGGCTCGCGACGACGCGGCAACCCTGGAGTTGGCGCTGATCGAGAACATGGCGCGGGAGGACCTCAACCCGGTGGAGGAGGCGCGTGCGTGTGCGGCGTTGGTGGAGGAGCTGGGGTTGACCCGCGAGGAAGTGGGGAGGCGTGTGGGGCGCAGCAGGGTGGCGGTGTCGAACTTGTTGCGGTTGCTCGATCTCCCAGACGAGACGATCGGGCTGCTCGAGCGGGGGGACCTCAGCGAGGGTCACGGGCGGGGACTGCTGCTGGCGGAGGATCACGCCGAGAGGCGCCGGCTAGGACGGGAGGCGGCGCGGGAGGGTTGGACGGTGCGCACCGTCGAAGCGCGCGCGCGGGAGGCGAACAGCAGGGGGAACGTAAAGGAGGAGAAGCGGCCGCGGGGCGGCCGCCGCATCGTGCACCCTGATCAGGAGGAGGCCGCCGTGGCCATAGCCACCACGCTTGAAGAGGCGCTGGGAGCCGAAGTGCGGGTGAAGGTGGAGAAGGACGGTTACCGTGCCGAGCTGTCGTTCGCGAGCCCCGAGGAAGCGCTCGAGTTGGCGCAGCGATTGGGCGCCGGCGCCACCGCCTGACGGCCTGCGCCGGCAGCTTGCGGACGCTAGAATCGGCGCTCGCGGGCGATTAGCTCAGTTGGTTAGAGCGCTTCTCTGATAAGGAAGAGGTCCCTGGTTCGAATCCAGGATCGCCCATCTTTGAATCTCGGGGGCTGTGGAAGGTTCGGCGCCTATGCTCCTGGCGTGCACCAGCATAGGTACTGTCTACGGACCTCGTCTGCCATATCTGCCGGTTCATCGGCGACTTGACCGCCGCCTTCGGACGAAGTTAGCCACCCGCGCTTACAGCCTTATGTCCGCGTGTCCATATGCCCTGCGCGAGAGGGAGGGCGAGGCCAATCGCCGTCGCGAGCTCACATCCTGCGAGGACCCCGAGTAGCAGCCCCAATGTCGAAGCGGGCGTTATGACTACGACGAGAGCCGAGGCGACAAGTGGCCAGACCCCGCCGAGGATCGCGAGGCGCCGGAGACCGGCAAGGAGTCCCCCGATCAACACGTGCTCAGATGGCTTGAGTAGGAAGGCAAGAAGAGCCGGTGCCACGAGCAAGACGGCCGCCGCGGCGTTGTTGTTCTTTGCAACTTCAACGTTCTTGATGGCGAACCCGCCGAGCACGATCGCAAGCAAAGCTGCGCCAAGTGACGAGCTACGTAGGAACCCTCTGATGTCCAGTCTCACGGCTACGTAAACACGCCCTCCGAGACCATGTCGCTTGCCCGCTACGTAGAACTTCGCGCGAGGACCTTTGACGTCAGCGTATGCCGCAAAGTCTCCGTACGGCGACCGGATAGGGTGCCCCGGCGATGCTTTGTACCTGATCTTGGACGCGTCGATCGTTTGCTCGGGCGCGATTTCTGCTGATGCGTCGTAAAGGACGAGTTCTGAGTCAATCGCCTGCAGAGGCGTGGGAGTCGTCATGTTCAAGTGGTAGCTCCCCGTAGACCCGACGTGAGGAGTCTCAAACTGGAAGACAAAGGGGGCCAGCCCGTAAGACGAGAGCCCGGAGGGACTGAGAGCAACGTCCCACGGTATGTCGTAAGCGAACTTCACGATCTCACGGTCGTCCTCTTCGCCCTCGATCCGGAGCCACAGGATCGTATTTAGCCGCAGAAGCTGCGCCAGGCCGACAAACGTTGAGTCTCCGCGCAGGGCCTCAACGGCGTCTGACACGGTCCCGGCCGGGCTTGTTGCGATCGGCGGACATATTGAGGAGAAGGCCTCGAATGCCTCGTCTCCATCTGCAAGGGCGATCCGTACAATCTCACGTTTCTCGTCGTCGGATAGCGACTGCCCAGCCTTGGTCGTGGTTTCCTCCGCCATCTGGTCGAGCACCGCAGCATCCAGGAGTTGATTCTGTCGACCCGTAAGAAATGGGATGGGTCTGCTGTCCTCCCCACGTAGATCGAGCCGGTCGAGCGGCGGCCACTTTCGCAGTACGGAAAGAGGAACGTAGTACCGCGCCGATCGACCAGTTGGGACGCCGCTATCGATTGACTCAAGGCCGGGTGGTATCGAGAAGTCGATACTCACGTGTCGTCGATACAGCGGCTCGTCGGGGATAGGGAATGTCAGCGACTCGACGCGCCGATGTATCCAGCTCTCTTGATCGCGCATGAGCGGAGCGGCCGACCTGCCAACGTTGAGCAGTTGGGCGCGGAGACGCATGTATGACGTTAGCGTTAGCCTAGAGGCGTCGCGCTAGGCTTGCTGCTCGTTCTCTTTTTTGAGAACGACTGCGGCCGCGATGTCCTCGGAATCAAGCCGGACTTCGTTCGGAAACGCGAACGTTGCCTCGGCTGACGGCATGCGAAAATGGACCTTGCCGGAAAATAGGCCTCGAGCTTGTTCGCGTTCTCTCTGCTGTGGACTCATAAACTCTTGATTCGCCGCGCGGTTGGACGACACTAGGCCCATGTTGGGCACCGCATCCATCCAAAGGACGCAATATGGTACCGAGGATAGCTAGATCGCGCTTTCTGCGGCGCCGCTATTTGGTAGGTCTTCATTCCTCTTCCTCCTGGAGAACCCTTTAAAGCTTTAAAGGGTTCTAAACTATATGTCGGATGGAAAAGATCTTTCGCGCCCTGGGAAACCCTACGCGGCTATGGATCGTCATGTATTTGGCCGCAAACGGGCCAACTCGGTTGACGGAGCTTCGAGCCGCGCTGAGGGCGTCACAAATGACTTCCCGGGACATCACCGACGGAGCTATGAGCAACCTTGTCCGACCGCTCCGGGACGCCAATTTGGTCTCTAAGCCAGGGCAGATGGATCCACTCCGCTTGGTTAACGAGGAGCAGGTGCGACGGTTGCTGACCACTACGTCGGCGCTCGCGGTCGCCACTACAACGGACTTGAGTGATGATGCCCGGCGTCGACACGCTGAGCTTATGCGCGCGATATCCACGTTGATTGAAGGGCAAGCGAATCTGGACTGACACCGAGTTCGCAGCAGCCGGTCGCCGATCTATGCGTTTGCGCTAGGACAACGCTGTCGATCTGGTTCAGTCCAAGCGATCGACGATTGCCCATCCAAGAGTTGCAGCGTGTCGTGCGCTACTTTCACGCTATGACTGCCGCAGAGATTGTCGAACACGCGGGTCGTCTTTTGGCCCACGCCGCGCCGCCCCACTCCAAGGTGATCCTCTTTGGATCGCACAGCCGTGGTGACGCCAAGTCCGACAGCGACCTTGATTTCTTGGTGATCGAGCCGTCGGTGACCAGCAAGGCCAAGGAGATGGTCCGACTGCGTAGCGTGCTGGACCCGCTGCGAGTTGCCGCAGACGTTGTCGTATATCCCCGCGACTATGTGGAGGAATGGCGCGATGTCCCTGGGACGATGCTTCACGAGGCTTTGACGGAGGGACGCGTCCTCGTCGAAACATAGCGTCGGCGGCGCTGCCGTTCGGTTTGCTCCGACAGTGCGTACGATGTTACGCTCGCCCGATGCTAAGACATGAGGCTGCTGAGCGCCTAGCCGAGATGATTCGCCGCCGCGCGATACCGGTGGACATTCGGGCCGCCGACAATGTCAAGCACCTAGGTTTGATGCCTGCTGTTTGCACGACTCATCTGAGTGGCGTCGAGCACCCTACGACCGACGGGACAATCACACCTCCCGAGCAATAACCCGATCCGTAGCCACGGCCTCGCCCGTCCGCGTATCCGGATAAACCACGATGACCGTAGGCGTGCCGCCGAACCAGGCGGACATCTCGCCCTCGCCGACGCACTCGGCGGCTCGTTGCGAGCCGCCGCTTTGCATCACCCAGACGTCCTGGCCGCGGTGGAAGAGGGTGTCGCCGATCTCGGTCATCGAAAGCGTGTTACCCGGGATCGGTCGCCCGCAGTCCGACGGTGCTGTGGTCTAGCGGATCAATGGGTCCTCACGTGCCGCAGTGATCGTCTCGCGCAGCGTTTCCAGTGCGTCGTACTTCGGCCGCCAGCGCAGCTCGCGGCGGGCCTTGCTCGTGTCCATGATCATGGGCTCGCGAAACGCACTCACCCACTGCGCCTGGGCGGGGAGGAAGCCCAGATGTCCCACGATCTCGGCGAGCGCTCCCACGGTCAACTCGGGTACCGGAATCGAATACCACCCCAGCTCGTCGGCGAGCATGGACACAGTTAGCTCACCCGCTCCGGCCAGGTTGTAGACACCTGGCTCTCCGCGGCCCACCACCGCCGCACGCATGGCGCTCGCGACATCGTCGTGGTGCACGAGCTGGAACGCCACACCCGGGTCGGGCAGCACAGGCTTGAGGATCGGCACCCCGTCGAGCAGTTTCCTCACTGCATCCGGCAGTCGCTCTGAGATCTGCGTGTAGGGCAGGCTGTCGATCAACAGCGGCGCGTCCCTCCCGCCCACGATGCACGGTCGGAAGACGTAGGCCTCGGTTGCGCTCCCGTCCACCACTTCGCTCAAGAGCCCCTCGACCTCCGCCTTCTGCGCCGAGTAGTAGTGGTCGGCGCTCCCCCGCGCCTCCACCTCCTCGGTGAGCGGCTGTGGGTTGTCGCCGTGGAAGCCGTACGCCGCGACCGAGGACGCATACACGAGACGCTTCACACCCGCCCTCACCGCCGCCTCGAACACGTTGCGCGAGCCGTCGAGGTTCACCGCCCGGGTCTCCTCCGTCCCGCCCATGATGATGAAGGCGAGGTGCACCACCACATCGGCGCCCTCCACCAAGTCCGCCACCGCCCCGCGATCGAGCACGTCACCGCGCCGGTAGCTCACCTTCTTCCAGCCCCGCTCCGCGGGGTCGAAAGGTCGTCGCGCCATCCCCACCACGCTCCCCACCTCCCGCGAGCGCTCCAGCGCCGCCACCACCGCCTGCCCGATCTCCCCGGTTGGGCCGGTCACCGCGACAGTGAGCCCACGGTGGTTAGCTTGGCGTTGAGCCATGGGCCTGTTGTACCGCACACAGCCCTTCCTAATCTGGTGTGCCGCCAGCCAGAGCTACAATCGCGCCGCTACCAACCCCGCCGCGAGTAGCACCATGCCCAAGGCGCACGCCATCAACGCGCCCTCCATCGGGGCGGCGATGCTCCCCGCGTCCACATCCACCGTGCGTCCGTCCGTCAGCCGCTGCTCACCACTCACCCATGCGGTGCGCCGTCGTAGCTGGCGCACTGGGGTGCTCAAACGCCGCTGCGCCGCGCTCAACGTGAAGCACGCTCCCGCCACCAACAAACCCTCGACGCGTATTTCCTGCGCCTGCGCCCAGAATGCAGTGAGCACCGGGAACGCTCCCCACGCGAACGCGAACCACCCATCCGAGTGCATCCTCCCTCCAACCAGCTCCAGGTTGTAAGCCACCGTCAAGATCACCCCTACGCCCACGAACGCCAACAGCCACATGGAGATCGTCACCGCTCCCACCACGCCAATCGCGGTTGCTCCGATGAGCGACACCGCCGCCAACACCACGAGCGAGCGGTCGGACATTCGCGTGGTCAATGGTCTGCCGTGGAGCTCGTCGAGCGCGTGCGCCGCCACACCCACGCCGAGGAAGAAGGCTACGAGTGTCCACACGAGCCGATATCCATAGAAGTGCGGCGCAACCGCAGCCCCGATCGCCACGTAGCTCAAATGCCAGGCGGTGTAAGGCGGGTGGAGCAAGGTGAGCGCGTCCCGCCAACCCCCGGGCCGCAACGCATAGAAAGCCGGCCGCTCAAGCCGGGACTGGGTCGCCACCTGCCCCTGCCCCTGCCGTCTCCGCCACCGCGCCGGCGAGGCTGGTCTCTCCCGGCTCATCGGCCGCCTTCGTCCCCCACATCACAACACCCCCGCCGAGGCTCATCGCCCGCACCTGCACGTCCTCAATCCCCGCCTCCCCCCACAGCTCCACCACCCGCTCGATCGGGTAACGCTCATAGAAGCTCGGGATGCTCTCGGCGAGGAACCGCCCCGTGTGCGCCCACTCGCGCGACACCAACCTCCCGAGTGTGGGCAGGCCCACGTGGGTGTAGAAGCTCCACGCCCACCGCCACCCTAAGCGCCCAGGCACAGCGAACTCGAGGGACGCCACCCGCCCGCCAGGCTTGACCACACGTGCCAGCTCTCGCATCGTGCTCCCCGGGTCCTCCACGTAGCGCAGCAGGTACGTGAACGTCAGGTGGTCGAACTCCTCGTCTTCGAACGGGAGTCGCTCCGCTTCCCCCCGCACGAGCGAGACCCGCGAGGAAAGCATGGGGTCCGCGGCGATCCTTGCTTGCGCCCCCGCGAGCATCTCTGCGCTCTGATCGAGTCCCACCACCGCGCATCCGTAGCGTCGCACTAGCGCTTGCGCCACCATGCCCGTCCCGGTCGCGACGTCAAGCACGCGATCCTCTTCGCTCGCTCTCACCTCCCCCACCATCGCTCGCCGCCAGCGCGGGTCCTGGCCGAAACTGAGTGCCCCCGCCACGCGGTCGTAATGGCGCGGGAGTGGCGCGAAGAGGTCCAACGCCTCGCGCTTCAACTCACCCGGCTCTCTCACGGCGTGCCCCGACCCGCGATTCACCGTGAGCACGTCCGATCCATCATCCCAATCGACATGCCGCTTTATTCCCCGCTACGCGACTTTCGCAACCGCGAGCGGGTCCGTTAGAACCCGGGCGGGTGGCGTACCGCGTAGCCCGCGAGCGGCGGCGTCGACACCAGCCAGCGCGACGCATACGGCCCGCTGCGCCCGGCGGTGTCGAACCACATCCCGGCTACGTCCATGAAGGTGTGGCCGTCGTTGGCGTAGATCGTGATCCACTTCCCCGGCCCCGGCGCCCCCCAAGAGGCGAGCTCGCCCGACACGAGCGGCGCGTTCAAGAGCCCCCCCGCCGCCAGCGCGTAGCTCACAGAGCCCGAGCAGTCATACCCGTTGGCCACGAACGACGCGTGCCCTCCCCCCCAGATGTAAGGGAAGTCGGCGATCGCGTTCCCACCGGCGATCACCCGCTGCACCGCTTCAGGCACATTTTGCGGGATCTGGATCGTCCCGTCCCCGCCCACCGAGAACCCCCCCGCCACTGGCGTGAGAACCCTGTGTTGCGCCGCCCGTTCCTGGGCCTTCGCGTGTTCCTCTTCGCCGAGCTCCTTGCGAATCTCCGCGTCGGACGCCGCCCCCTCGGCGATGGCGGCGTCTCCCGCCACGCTCGGCGTGGAGGCCGAGGGATGCTGTGTGGACGCCGGTAGCGGGAAGCTCTTGGCTTCTTCGGGATCCCGCACCTCCGCCACCGCCACCCCTTTGCCTCCGGTCACGCTCTTCGTCGCCGTGCTGCTCTGCGTGCGGTGTGTGCCCGCGCTCGTCCTCTCACTCGCCCCGCTCGTCCCAGCCGCGGCGTGGGTAGCGGGTGGAGTGGGTGTTGGCTTTACCTTGGCGGGGACCTTCGCCCCGGTCGCGGTCGTGGAATGCGCTCCCCCAATGAGCACCACCGCGATGATCCCCACGACTACCGCCACCGCCAATACGGCGATGATCACGTTGCGCGAGACAGGCAACCCCTTCGGGGCGCTCCCTTGAACGGTGCTGTCTGACCCGATGCTCACCCGTCAACAGGCTAGCGCCGTGTGCCCCTGTACCACGCCGGTCAACCGCCTCCTTAGATACCCTGATCAGATGCCCGCCCAGGACACCGCCGTGGACGTGCGCCCACCGAACGTGCCCGTAGGGGGAGAACAGCGGCCCCACATGCGGTTGCTCCACGGGATGCGCCACCCCGCGAACTGGTTGCAGTTGATCCGTTTCGGGCTCGTGGGTGCCACCGGGTTCGTCGTGAATCTCGGCGTGTACGCCCTGTTCGTGCACGCCTTCTCCACCCCCTACCAGCTCGCGGCGGTGTTGGCGTGGCTTGTCGCGGTACTCAACAACTTCGTGCTCAACCGTCACTGGACGTTCGACGCGTCGGCAGGTCAGATCCACTTCCAGGCGATCCGCTTCTTCGTGGTGAGCCTGGTGGCGTTTGCCTTCGGGCTCGTGCTGCTCACGCTGCTCGTGGAGGTGGGGGACGTCGCCAAGGTGCCCGCACAGGCCCTCGCGGTGCTCGCCTCGACGCCGCTGAACTTCCTCGGCAACAAGCTCTGGAGCTTCAAGATGCGCGCCTGAGGTGACCGTCACTCCCGCTCCCGGGGTAGGGAGCAGGCGCTCGATGACACCTATACTCTGGATCTCCCCTTTTGGAGGAATGTCGTGCAGGAGATGGTTATCTACGGCGTGAGCTTCGACATGGTCGGCAAGCAGCCGATAGTGCTGCTGAAGACGGTCGACGGCAACAAGTTCCTTCCCATCTGGATCGGTCACCCCGAGGCCGCGTCGATCTTGATGAAGCTGCAAGGAGCCAGCACCCCACGGCCGATGACCCACGACCTCCTGTGCGAGATGTTGGGAGAGCTCGAGGTGAAGTGCACTCAGGTGGCGGTCACCGAGCTGCGCGAGAACACCTTTTTCGCCTCCATCACCCTCTCCGTGAATGGCCGTGAGATGGAGATCGACTCCCGGCCCTCAGACGCGATCGCGCTTGCCGTCCGTGCCGGCG
Organism: uncultured Solirubrobacterales bacterium; assembly: GCA_963702905.1. Taxonomy (GTDB): domain Bacteria; phylum Actinomycetota; class Thermoleophilia; order Solirubrobacterales; family Solirubrobacteraceae; genus Palsa-744. The sequence goes on along the minus strand of OY969769.1, from coordinate 951,575 downwards.
CCCCCATCTTTGCCGCTGAGGAGGTGATCGCCGAGTCGGCGATCGAGTTCGAGCACAACGTCGAGGAATCGGAGGACGTTGTCGAGCGCTTCAAGGAGTTCCTCGACGAGGTCACCCCGGAGGACTTCGCGGCGGGAGACTCCTAGCCGCGCACCTGCCCGCCGTCGGCGCCGGCCGGAGAGCGCTAGCGGCTTCGGCGCTCGGCCTCGCGTGGGTCGCGCCGCGGCAGCTCCACCACCTGCGCCATCTGTGGATCCACCTCTTTTGCCGGCTCTACGTGCGGGATGGGCTCAGCGCCGGTGAGGGTGCCAAACAGGCCCACCTGCTCGCGCACCACCTTGCCGATGCGACGGATCCCCTCGCGGATGTCGTCCTCGGGGACACCCGCGAAGTTCAAGCGCATCGAGGAAGCACCGCGACCATCGAGGTAGGCGGCGCGGCCGGGCACGAACGCCACTCCCTCGCTCTCCAGGGCGCGGGCGAGTAGGTCGGTGGTGTCGATGTAGTCGGGGAGGGTCGCCCAGATGAACAACCCTCCTTGCGGCTTGGTCCAGGAGGCGGCGCCCCCGAAGTGCTCGCCGAGCGCCTCCAACATCGCATCGCGACGGCGGCGGTAGAGCTCCTTCAGCGAATCCAGATGCGCCACCCAACGCGGCGTGCTCCCGGAGCGCTCCTCGAAGTAGGCGGCCACGAACAGCTGGGTGACCGGGGAGGAGCACAGGTCGGCGCCCTGCTTACAGAGGTTCAGCTTCTCCATCACCGGTCGCGGCGCCACCGCCCACCCGAGGCGCACCCCCGGGGAGAGGATCTTCGAGAACGTGCCGAGGTACACCACGAAGTCCGATGCCCCTCCCCGTTTGGCGGCGATCGCATCCAGCGAGTGGAGCGTGGGGAGCGGGTCGCCCTCGTAGCGGAGCAACCCATAGGGGTTGTCCTCGAGCACCAGTATCTCCCGCTCGCGCGCCACCTCCACGAGGCGGTGGCGACGCGGCAGCGACATCGTCACCCCGCCCGGATTCTGAAAGTTGGGGATCGTGTAGATGAACTTCGGCGTGCGCCCCTCCGCGTCGAGGCGGTCGAGCGTGGCCTCCAGCTCGTCGATGGGCATCCCATCTGCGTCCATCTCGATCTGCACCACGTTTGCCTGGTAGGCGTCGAAAGTGGGGACCGCTCCCGGGTACGTGGGGGCCTCCGCCACGATCGTGTCCCCTGGGTCGATGAAGGCCTTGCACATCAGGTCGATCACTTGCTGGCCCCCGGTGGTGACGATCACCTCGTCGGGGTCCACGGAGGTGCCTTCTGTCGCCATCACCTCCACGATGCACTCCACCGTGCACGCCATTCCCTCGGTGGGGCCGTACTGGAGCGCCCGCGCGGTCGACTCCTTGGCGACCTTCCCCATGAGCTTTGCGTAGAGCTCAGGGGGGAACGTCTTGGTCTCAGGGAGCCCCCCCGCGAGCGAGATCACCTCGGGGCGTTCGGTGAGCGACATCATGTCGCGCATCGCCGAGCTGCGCATACCGCGTGTGCGGGCGGCGAACAGCGACTCGTAGCGCTTGAGTTCGTGGGCCGTGGGGCGCGAGCGCTCCCCACTGCCGGAGGGGTCGTCTGTCGTCATGGCCGCTCCCAAGGTAGCGCACGCTCCAAACGACTACATCTCCTGCAACGACGCCAACCGCGCGCCGCCGCTCGCAAGCGCTCAGACACACCGTCACGCTGCGGGAGGTCGCGGCGGCCTGAACGCTATTTTCCTGTCAGGCTCTTGCACGCATGAACGGTCTCTTCTTCTATATCGGACTTGGCGTGGGACTGGCCGCCGCTTGCGGGTTGCGGCCGTTCCTGCCGCTGCTGCTCGCCGGCGCGCTCGCGTCGAGCTCCGTGCTGGGCGTTGGCTTCAGCACGGGCGCCTACAGCTTCCTGGAAGAAGACTGGTGGCTGCTCGTGGTGGTGGTGGGCCTGGTGGTTGCGTACGCGCTGCAGATGGTGCTCGGCCTCGCGCCCACGGCGGACCCGGGAGAGCGGACTGAGCGTCCCGGCCCACTTGCGGCTTCGCTTGCGGGCTTGAGCTTGGGGGCGGGGGCGTTGTTGTTCGCAGGCACGCTTGCCGCGCACAACGATGCCGCTTGGCCGGGAATCGTTGGGGGGTTCCTCGCCGCGGGCCTCGCCCAACGGGCGTGTGGCCCGGTCATCGCCCGTGCTCGCAAGCGCTTGCCCGACCGCGGCGCCCGCGAAGCCCTCACCGTGTACCTCGATGCCGCGTCGCTGCTGGTGGCAGCACTTGTGGCGTTGCTCCACCCGCTGGGCTACGTCGTGATTGCCGCGCTCGCGTGGTTCGTGTGGCGCATGCGGGGGCGCTCGGACGAGAAGTACGCGGGCCTGCGGATCTTGCGGCGTTAGGCGCGCGAGGATGTTTCCGATATTGGGTGACTCGCGTGCGCGCGCGGAGAAAGGCTAACTCCGCGCGCACGCGCGCGAGTCACCCCCGATGGAGCACACAACACCCTCACCCCAAAAGCTTGTCCTCTGTGTAATCGACGCGATGTCGCCCGCGATGCTGGAGCGGGCGGTGGCGGACGGGGAGGCGCCCACATTGGCGGCGCTGATGGAGCGAGGGCTATACGTCCCAGATTGCGTGGCGGCGTTTCCCTCTGTGACCCCGGTGTGTGCGGCGTCGATCGTGACGGGGGTGTGGCAGGACCGCCACAGGATCCCGGGCATGTGTTGGTATCACCGCGGGGAGGAACGATACGTGGAGTACGGGTCGAGCTTCCGCGCCTCCCAGCGGGTGGGCTTGGGAAGGCAGATCACCGACACCGTCTACAACATGAACGGGGCGCACCTCGCTCACGAGACGCCCACCGTGTTCGAGTCGCTCGACGACGCGGGAGCGCGCACGGCGGGGACCACCTACCTGATGTATCGCGGCAGGCACCGCCACGAGCCCCAGCGCGACACCACGTTGACGCGGATCGCCTCGACCTTGATGCGCCACCCGGTATTGGGTCCGAAGGAGCTGTTCTACGCGGACATCTTCGCGAGCCGTCAGACGGGGTGCCGCTCGAATCTCGGGATGCCCGGGGTACGCGACCGCCACTCGGGCTGCGTGGGTGCCTATCTGGTGGAGCACGACCTGTTCGATTTCATGTTGCTGTCGCTGCCCGACAACGACTGGCACTCCCACCGCTCGGGCCCGGACGGACAGGTGCGGTCGATAGCGCTCGCCGACATTCAACTCGCGCGGGTGATGAACGCGGGGGGAGGGGTGGAGCGCTTCCTGGAGGAGCACGCGGTGATCGTGATGGCCGACCACTCGCAGGCGCCTGTGAGCGCGACCGTCTCCCTGCGAGAGCACCTCGCCGACTATGGCGTCATGGCGCCCGGTGTGCGGGCGCGGGCCCGCAACAGCGGGCAACGACCAAGCGTCGCTGTCTGCCCCTCCCAGCGCGCGGCGATGGTGTACGTGCTCGAGGAGGAGCAGCGCCACCGGATGTCGCCAGAGGTGGCCCTGCGGGCGCTCGAGGCCGAGGGAGTGGAGCTCGCGATGTGGATGCGGCTCGACGTGCACGGCGAGGAGCAGGAGGCTGTAGTGGCGGGACCCGATGGCGGCCAGCTCCGCTTCTGCGCCGGCGGGGACGTTGAGGATTTTCGGGGTCGTGCCTGGAGCCTCGAAGGCGATCTCGCGGTGCTTGGAGGGCATGTGAGGGATGGGCGCTTCGAGACGCCCGATTATCCGGACGCGCTCGACCGGGTGTGGTCGGCGCTCACTTGCCCGACCTCCGGTGACGTGTTGCTGTCGGCGGCCCCCGGGAGCGAGTTCGTCGACTTGGGAGGCCAGGCCCATGTTGGCGGTGGCTCGCACGGGTCGCTGCGCGCCGAAGACTCACTGGGGGCATTGATCGTGTGTGGGTGCGAGCCCTCCTACGTGCCGCGGCAGTGGGCCATCCGCGACGCGGCGGCGCTCGTGTCCGGGCATTTCGGCCTCCTCCCCGGCTGAGCACGCTCGCCTGGGCGCGGCTCGTTAGCTGTGACCGCGCTACCGGGGCGGCTGTACCCTCGCACGATGGTCCCACGTATCGCGCTCCTCGCGTGCTTGCTGGCTTTCTGCTCGGTCGGTGTCGCCGATGCCCAGGGGAAGGTTGCCGGGTCATCATCGGCCCCCGCGCAAACGAGCTCGGGCACAACTGCGACGAATCCGGAAGCACCGGTGCCGGTGGAAGCGTCCGACACGCCTCCGGTTGGACGCCGGCTCTCCGCCAACCGCGTGCTTCAGATCGCCGATGCGCTGCCGAAGATGCGGGCCGTGCGCGCTCGCTACCGGGGTTCATACGGCGGCGCGTATCTGAAGGGACCGGCCCGCTGGCAGGTGAGCTATTTCTCCAAGAAGGGGCAGGAGATCGGCCAGGTGATCGTCGCCGACCACAACGGCAAAGTGCTGGAACAGTGGACAGGCTTTCAGATCGCGTGGTCGATGGCGCGCGGGTATCCGGGGGCGTTCGGGAGGCACGTGAACGCTCTTTACATCTGGATCCCGCTGTGCGTGCTGTTCTTCGTGCCCTTCCTCGATTGGCGCAAACCACTGCGGCTACTGCACCTGGACCTGCTCGTGCTGTTGTCGTTCTCGGTGTCGCTGGCGTACTTCAACCACGGCCGTATCTACACCTCGACACCGCTGGTGTACCCCCCGCTCGTGTATCTGCTCGTGAGGATGCTCGCGCTGGCGCATACGGGTCGTCGCCGCGCCGGGCTCGGGGCGGCGAGACGGATGCGGCTGCTCGTGCCCACGCCCCTGCTTGCGATCGGCGTGGTCTTCCTGATCGGCTTTCGCGTGGGGTTGAACGTCACCGACTCCAACGTGATCGACGTGGGCTATGCGGGAGTCATCGGAGCCCAGCGGATCGTGCACGACAAGGCGCTGTACGGGGGGTACCCCTCGGACAACGAACATGGCGACACCTACGGCCCGGTGAACTACGAGGCGTATGTCCCCTTCCAGCAGGTGTTCGGATGGAGCGGCCATTGGGACGACCTGCCCGCCGCCCACGCCGCCGCGATCGTGTTCGACCTGCTGGCGGTGGCGCTGCTGTTCCTGCTGGGACGCCGGGTGCGCGGGCCGGCGCTGGGGATAGCGCTGGCGTACGCATGGGTGGCCTTCCCGTTCACTTTGTTCGCGCTTGAGAGCAACTCCAACGACTCGCTTGTCGCCGTGCTGGTGCTCGCGGCGCTACTCGCCGCAACCTCCGCGCCGGCAAGGGGGATGTTCACGGCGCTGGCGGGGCTGACGAAGTTCGCTCCGCTCGCGCTGGCGCCGCTGCTGTGCACGGAGGGCTTCTTCGGCATGACGCCCCCCCGCCGTGTGCGGTCAGGGGCGCTCTTCGTGGGCGCCTTCTTCCTGACGGCCGCGATCGTGATGGTGCCGGCGCTTACGCACGACTCGCTGCACACGATCTTCGAGCGCACCTTCTCCTATCAGGCCAACCGTGAATCGCCGTTCTCGATCTGGGGGCTGTACGAAAACTCGGCCGTGCTCAAAGATGGGCGGAGTGTGGTCGAGGGGGCGGCGCTGGCACTGGCGGTCGCGGTCGCGTTTCTGCCCCGCCGCTTCGACCTCGTCGGCCTGAGCGCGACTGCCGCCGCCGTGCTGATAGCCGTACAGCTCGGCATCGACCACTGGTTCTACCTCTACATCCCGTGGTTCTTCGGGTTGGTGATGCTCGCCCTGCTCGGGCAGTTCAGCTGGTGGCCTGGGGAGATGCCGGACGCGCCATCAGAATCTGCTCGATCGAGTCGGCTCGCAGCGGTTTAGAGCAACGCACGAGCACACCCATCAGCCAGGGATCCTCGGTTGAGGTCTCAAAGCGCACCGGCATCTGGGTGACGAGCGACTCCACCGCCTGCTCGCGCTTGACCCCGATCACGCCCCCACGCGGGCCTGTCATGCCGACGTCGGTGATGTAGGCGGTCCCGCCTGGGAGCACCCGTGCATCGGCGGTGGGGACGTGCGTGTGGGTGCCCACCACGGCGGTGGCGCGCCCGTCCAGCAGCCAGCCCAACGCCACCTTCTCGCTGGTGGCCTCGGCGTGCATGTCCACGAGGATGTGGTCGGCGGCCCCATCGAGCTTGTCCATGGCTGTCTCGATCGCGGTGAAGGCGGGATATGCGGCCTTCAGGAAGAGGTTGCCGCTGAGGTTCACGACGCCGAGCTTGACTCCCTGTTTCTCAACGACGCACAGGCCGCGGCCGGGCTGGCTCTGAAGGTAGTTGAAGGGCCGCACGATGCGCTCCTCGGTTCCCAGGTAGGAGTAGATCTCACGGCGGTGATAGGCGTGGTTGCCGAGCGTGATCGCGTCCACATCGTTACGGAACAGCTCATTGGCGACCTTCGGCGTGATGCCGAGCCCGCCCGCGACGTTCTCCCCGTTGACCACCACGAACGTCGGCGAGTGGCGCTCGCGCAGTACCGGGAGGCAGTCGAGCAGGGTGTGGCGTCCGATGCTGCCCACCAGATCGCCCACGAACAGGATGCTCACCTCGTCCTCGCGCGGGGTATGCGCCGCCTCGCGCTCAGCCATACTCCACCCATCGATGGAGGGCCGATGACAGCGTCGATGCAGGTCGTCGCATGAGCGAGAAGGAGGACACCCCTCGTTCCGCGCCGCCTACCGCGGCCGAGTGCGAGTTGGCGGACAGAGGGGAGGCGGCGGCGGTCGAGCCACCGCGCGTGGTGGTGCCGCGCTGGGTGCAGCTCGTGCTGCTGCCGGTCTCACTGCTCGCGCTGTGGGCGCTCGCGAGGGCGGCGGGGAAGGTGCTGGTGTTGTTTGTGGTTGCCGCGGTCATCGCGCTGATCCTGAACCCGCTCGTGGCCTTCCTCCAGCGACGCACGCGACTGCCGCGCGGGTTGGCGGTGCTGGCCGTATACCTAGCATTCTTCCTGACGCTCGCCGGTGTCGGCTTTCTGCTTGCCAACCCGATCTCGAATCAGGTTCGCACTTTCACGCAGAATCTCCCGCACATCGTTGACGAAGCGAATAGTCAGATCGCGAGTATCCAAAGCTATTTGAACAAACACGGTGTCCACGCGAAACTGGTGGGACAGGGCAAGACGGCGCTGCAGACCCTCCAAGACCAGGTCTCGAAAAGCGCCACGAAACTTGCATCCTTCGGTGGGGCGCTGCTCACCGAAGTGGCCAAAGCCCTTGTCGATCTTGTGCTCGTGTTCGTGCTCTCCGTTTACATGCTCCTCTATGGGCAGGCGATCGGAAAGGTTGTGCGCCGAGCGGTGCCTCCCGGTGACGGCACCCCCGCCGATGACTACCCAAGGCTCGCCCAGCACGCGGTGTCGCGGTACGTGGGTGGGCAGCTCCTGTTCAGCGTCGTGATGGGCGCATCGGCGGGCGTTGCCCTGTACCTCTTCGGCGTGCTCGGGATCTTCCCCGACGGTCGCAAGTACGCGCTCGCGCTCGGTGTCTTCTACGGGGTGATGGAGTTGATCCCCTACATAGGGCCCATCCTCGGGGCGATCCCGGCGCTGCTGCTGGCGCTGTTCACGGACCCGGTCAGCGCACTGTGGGTCGGGCTCCTGTTCGTAGGTCTTCAGCAGCTGGAGGGGCACGTGGTGGCGCCCCAGATCTTCAGCCACACGCTGCGCATCAACCCGCTGTTGGTGATCTTCGCGCTGCTGTTGGGGTTGCAGCTGTACGGGATCATCGGCGCACTCATCTCGCTGCCGATCCTCTCGGTGCTGCGCGAGACCGCCATCTACTTGCACCGCCATCTCGAGCTCGAGCCATGGGAGCGTTCCTCGGACGGGCTGCTGTGAGCGCCCCATCGGGCTCCTCAGAGGGGGCCCTGCCTGACGCAGGCGCTGCCGCCCCTGGCGAGGCGGTCCTGCTTGTGGAGGGGCTCGATAAGCGCTACGGCTCGCGTGAGGCGCTGTGTGGCGTGGGCTTCGCGGCGCATGCGGGGGAGATGGTGGCAGTGATCGGGCCCAACGGGGCGGGCAAGACGACGCTGCTGTCGATCCTCGGCGGTGTGCAGGCGCCGAGCGCGGGCACGGTTTCCCGTACAGGGGCGATCGGGTGGGTGCCGCAGCAGCCGGCGCTCTACTCGAAGCTGTCGGTAGCGGAGAACCTGAGGCTGTTCGCGCGCCTGGAGCGGGTGGAGGACCCTGAGGCGGCGGTCGTGCGGATGCTCGAGCAGACGGGCCTCACAGATCGCGCCGGGGAGCGGGTGGACCGCCTCTCGGGGGGCAACCGTCAGCGCGTGAACGTGGCGCTCGGTCTGCTTGCCGACCCGCCCGTGATCCTGCTCGACGAGCCCTCGTCCTCACTCGACCCCGGCCAGCGCGAGCGCTTGTGGCAGTTCATCGAGAAGCTTGCGGAGGGTGGCACGAGCGTGGTGTTCTCAACCCACATCGTGGGTGAGGCGGAGCACCACGCCCACCGCGTGCTCGTGCTCGACGACGGCGTGCTGCTGTTCGACGGCCCGCCAGCGCAGCTCAAGCAAGAGAGTGGCAGTGGGGACTTTGAAGCGGCGGTCGTGTCGTTTCTGCGTGGGAGGACCAAGGAATGAAGTGGCTGCTCGGCAAGGACCTCCTGATCCTGCGCCGCTCCCGCCTGCTCGTCGCGCTGCTCGTCATCTACCCGGTTGCGATCGCACTCTTGATCGGCCTTGCCATCTCGGCGAGCCCGTCCAAGCCACGCGTCGCGATCGTCGACGAAACAGCACCGGGGCAGACGATTGACCTCGGCGGCACTCGGGTTGGACTGGACGAATATACAAATGAGCTGTTCGACCACGTGCAGGTGGTGCGCGTGCCCACGCGTGCAGCGGCCGTCGCCAAGGTCATTTCCGGGGATGTGCTTGCGGCGATTGTCATCCCCCCGGACATCGTGTCGAAAATCTCCTCTGGCGTGAGCCAAGCGCAGGCCGAAGTCATCTACAACGGAGACGCGCTGAAGCAGTCGTTCGTGCGCTCGGCGATCAACTCCGCGCTGGCGCAGGCAAACCTTGCGCTCTCCCAGCAGATCAAGAGCGTCGCCGTGCACGACCTGAATCTGCTGCTCGCCGGGGGGAAAATCGGGCCTCTCGGCAGTCAGGAGCTGATTGGCTTGCGACAGCTCCCCGCGACGCTCAAGGCGCTCGCGGCGCGCCAGCCGCGGAGTGGAGATCGTGCGACCCTCAATCGCATCGCGGGCTTCGCCGACCTGGCCGCCAACAATCTGGGGCTTGCCGCCGATGTACTCACCACGGTGAGCCAGCCGATCGCGGTGAAGAGCACGCTGCTGCACGGCAAACGCACCCCGCTCGATACCTACGCGGTGGTTGTGGCGGTGAGCATCTCGCTGATGTTCATCTGCGTGCTGTTGGCGGCCGGGGGGATCGCGCTCGAGCGCGAAGAGCATGTGATCGCGCGGCTGGTACGAGCTCCTCCATCGCTCCCAACGAAAGAGTCGGGTGGCGGGGATCGCGAGGACCCGCGGCGAGCGAGGCCGCTGATCTCCCGCGAGGGATTGCTCGCCGAGAAGGCGCTGCTGGCGGCTGGGTGTGCGTTCGTGGTTGCGTTTGCGATGCTGCTCGGGGTGAGCGCGTTCGTATCGCTCGACCTCTCCCGGGCCGGGGAATGGGTGCTCGCTCTCGGTTTTGGCGCGCTGGGCTTCGCCGCGCTGGGGGTGGCGATCGGGGCGCTCGCGCGCGAGGTGCGCGCAGCGTCGCTGCTCGCCTTCCTGCTATCGCTCCCGCTCGCCTTCCTCGCGCTCGTGCCGAGCGGGTCAGTCGCGGGTGGCCTCTACTCGGTGATCGGGGCGGTGTCGTTCCTGTTTCCCTACAAGGCGGCTCTACAGGCGCTCGATGCGGCTGTGAACGGCGCCTCGCCTGCGCTCGCCGGCTCGATCGTTCACCTTGTGGCCCTCACGTTGCTGTTCGGTGTGCTGGCACGATTGGGCCTTCGTCGCGCCGAATAGGTGTACTGACCGCTTCGCCACCAGATCGGGCCGCGGCGGGCGAGTATCCTCGGAGGGGATGGCCTTTCCCAGCACGCGCATGCGCCGGCTGCGCGCGTCACCGGCTCTGCGCGGGCTGGTGCGCGAGACCGAGCTGCGCGCCGACAGGCTGGCGCTACCGCTGTTCGTCTCTGAGACAGCCACCGGACGAGAGCGAATCGAGGGCATGCCGGGGGTTGAGCGCCTCTCGATCTCAGCCGCCGTGGAGGAGGCGCGGGAGGCCGCCGCGCTCGGGCTGGCCGCGGTCCTGCTGTTCGGCATCCCAGCCGACAAGGACGCGGAAGGGTCTGGCGCGTGGGACGAGGAGGGAGCCGTGCAGCTGGCGATCGCCGCCATCAAGCAGGCACTCCCGGAACTGTTGGTGATCACCGACGTGTGCCTGTGCGAGTACACCGACCACGGTCATTGTGGGGTGCTGCGCACCGACTCCGACCCGCCGCGCGTAGACAACGATGCAACGCTCGAGCTGTTGGCGCGCACGGCGGTGAGCCATGCGCGGGCTGGAGCCGACATCGTCGCCCCATCGGACATGATGGACGGGCGTGTGGGCGCGATCCGCGCCGAGCTCGACAGCGAGGGCCTCACCGAAGTGCCGATCATGGCGTACGCCGCCAAGTTCGCTTCGGCCTTCTACGGTCCGTTCCGCGATGCCGCCGAATGCACGCCAGAGTTCGGCGACCGCCGCGCCTACCAGATGGACCCCGCCAACGGCCGTGAAGCGGTGCGCGAGGCGCTGCTCGACATCGACGAGGGGGCGGACATGGTGATGGTGAAGCCGGCGCTCGCCTACGGCGACGTGATCCAGGCCGTGAAGCTCGCCACGCACCATCCCGTTGCCGCGTATAACGTGAGCGGTGAGTATGCGATGGTGAAGGCCGCGGCCGCGGCCGGCTACGTGGACGAGCGGGCGGCGGTGAGCGAGATACTCACCTCCCTGCACCGCGCGGGCGCCGACATCGTGATCTCCTACCACGCCAAGGACGCCGCTCGCTGGCTCTCAGAAGACAAGCTCCCACCGCCCCCAACGACATGACAACAGATGGCATAACCGCAGACGCGGCCACACCGAAGCTCCGCAGCCGCAAGTACGGCGCAGCGATTCCGCTCGACGATCTCGACCGGCGCCTGCTCAACCTGATGCAAGGCAGCTTCCCGATCGAGCCGCGCCCATATCTGCGGGTCGCCCAGCTAGCCGAGATCGAGGAGTCGGAGGTGATGGAGCGCGTGCAGCACCTGCTCGACGAGCGCATCATCCGGCAGGTCACGCCGATCTTCGATACTCGGGCGCTCGGTTACTCCTCGATGCTCGTCGCGGCGAAGGTCGACTCGGAGAACCCCCACCGCGCCGCACAGGTCATCAACTCCCATCCGGGGGTCTCCCACAACTATCTGCGCAACCACGAATTCAACCTGTGGTTCACGATCGCCACCGAGCCGGATTCAAAGCTCGGGCTTGACGGCACGCTGCAGGCGCTGGCCGAGGAGGCGGGTGCCGAGTCGGTGCGCCAGCTTCCCACGCTCAAGCTCTTCAAGATCAGGATGGACCTGGAGATGGAGGGGGACACCGACGCACTGGCCGCCGCCGCGGTGGCGACCGAGCCGATCGAGCTCGACCCCCAGCCCTACGACGAGCGCGACATCGAGGTCATCAAGGCGCTTCAGGGCGACATGCCGGTTGTGGCGGAACCGTACGCTCCCGCCGCTGCCAAGCTCGGGCTCGACCAGGAGCCCTTCCTCGACCACCTCGCGGGTATGCAGGAGCGGGGACTGCTGCGCCGAGTCGCTGCGATCCTCTACCACCGCCGCGCGGGCTTCTCGGCGAACGGGATGGGCGTGTGGAAGGTGCCCGAGCCCGACATCTACGGCATCGGACGCAAGATGGCAGCGGTGAGGGGCATATCCCACTGCTACCAACGCCCGACGTACGCCGACTGGCCCTACTCGGTGTTCACGATGGCGCACGGACGCTCCAAGGAGGAGTGCGACGCGATCCTCGACTCGATCTCGGAGATGACCGGCATCGAGGAGCGCGCCACGCTGTACTCCTCGACCGAGTTCAAGAAGATCCGCCTGCTCTATTTCACAGCGGACTTCAAGAACTGGGAGCGCGAGCACGCCGGCGTCTGAGCTCGCGCGGGGAGCGCTCGGACGGGTCGCCGCGAGCAGAGACAACCCTCGGGCGCCCGCTATGGAGGCTCGACCGGACGGCAGCGGACGCATTCGACAGGCACTCTTATATGAGCTGATGCCGGCCTCCCTCACAGATACGCGTTCCAGCGAGCTTTACAAGCGGGCGCTCACGCTGCTCCCGGGCGGGGTCAACTCTCCCGTGCGCGCGATGCGGGCGATAGGTCGCGACCCGCTTTTCATCGAGCGTGGCTCGGGGGCGGAGCTGTTCGACGTGGACGGCAACCGCTACGTCGACTACGTCTGCTCGTGGGGACCGCTGATTCACGGCCACGCCCATCCCGACGTGCTTGCCGCGGTGATCGCCGCGGCCGAAGCGGGTACGAGCTTCGGCGCGCCCACCCCCGGCGAGGTGGATCTCGCGGCGGAGATCGCCCGGCGGATGGAGTCGGTGGACATGGTGCGCATGACCTCCTCGGGCACCGAGGCGACGATGACCGCCATTCGCCTCGCCCGCGCCGCCACGGGGAGGGAGCGGATCGTGAAGTTCGCGGGCGGCTACCACGGGCACGTCGACGGACTGCTCGCAGAAGCGGGCTCGGGGCTTGCGACCCAAGCGCTCCCCGCGAGCCCAGGAGTCCCCGCCGGCGCTGCCGCGGCTACGACGGTCCTGCCTTGGAACGACCCGGATGCTCTGCTTGCCGCCACGGGCGCGAGCGGGTCGGGTGTGGCCGATGGCTTTGAGGCAGCGGGGGTGCCGGCCTCGGGGGCCGAGGAGATCGCCGCGATCGTGGTGGAGCCGCTCCCGGCGAACATGGGAGTTGTTCCAGCGCAAGAGGGCTTTCTGGAGCTGCTGCGCGAGCGTGCCGACGCTGTCGGGGCGCTGCTCATCTTTGACGAGGTCATCAGCGGCTTTCGCGTGGCGCGCGGGGGCATGCAGGAACTGGCGGGGATCGAGCCGGATCTCACGGTCATGGGCAAGATCATCGGTGGTGGGCTCCCGGCCGGCGCCGTGGGGGGCCGCGCCGAGCTGATGCGGCTGCTCGCCCCCGCGGGCGACGTGTACCAGGCGGGCACGCTCTCTGGGAACCCGCTCGCGGTGGCCGCCGGCCTGGCGACCATGAGCATGCTCGACGACGCGGCATACCTGCGGCTGGCTTCGTTCACTGATGAGCTCGCCGAGGGCCTGCGCGAGGCGGCGGGGGCCTACCCGATCCAGGTGGCGAGCGCACCGGGTCTCCTCACGGTTTTCTTCAGTGAGACGCCCGTGATCGACCTTGCGGGCGCTCAGGCGTGTGATCTGGAGGCATACGCGAGATGGTGCCGCGAGCTGCTCTCACGCGGCGTGTACGCGCCCCCGTCACAGTTCGAGGCGTGGTTTCCCTCGCTCGTCCACACCCCCGAGCAGCTCGATCTGACCCTGTCGGCCGCCGCCGCGGCCTTTGCGGAGCTCGCATGAGCAAAGATCTCGCCCCAAGCTCGGGGGCGCGTGAGGTAGAGGAAGACGAAGGCTCTGCCTCCTCGCTCTCGCGCCTGCGGACCCTGCTCCACGACGAGGGCGGCTTGATGAGGAGCTTGCTCACGCCGGACGGGCTTGACGATGCCGGTGAGGGGTCAGGTGGTCCCGCACAGGTCGCGGCGTCGGGACCGCGGGTGGACGGGAAGGGCTCCGAATACGAGCTGCTGATCGAGGCGATCTACGAGGGCTACCTGCTCCATTACCACTCTCCCCGAGTGGTTCGCTCGCCCGAGGACGATCTGGGGCTACTCGCCGGAGACCGGCTCTACGCGCTCGGCCTGGCGCGTCTGGTGGCGCTGGGCGATGTGGAGGCGGTGGCGGAGCTCGCGGACGTGATCACTCTCGCGGCGCTTGCCCACGGAAGCGGCAATCCTGAGCTCGCCGACGCTGTGTGGGCCGCCGGAGCGCGCGCTGTGGGCTGGGGCGCGACCCTGCTTCACGACCGCGCCAAGGCGCTCACCCGCGCCGGCTCACCGGAGGCGCTCGAGGCGATGCGGAGCCTCGCCGGCGCCTGAACCCCAGCTGAGCCGTCGGGGGGCGAGTCGATATTGTTCTCGTCGTGTCCGACAAGCACAGCCAGCACAAGTCGCGGTATACGACAGATCGTCAGATTCCGGGGGCCTTTGACGGCGAGACGGTGACGCGTAGACGGTTCATGACCGTCAGCTCGCAGGCCGCGGGCGGTATCGCAGCGGCGTCGTTTGCTCTCCCAGCACTTGGCTTTGCCATTGGGCCGATCTTCAAAGAGGCTCCACACATGTGGGAGAGCGTTGGTTCGACCGACCTGTTCCACGACAACAACTATGTGCCGACGGTCATCACGCTTACTCCCGGCATCGGCGAGGCGGGGAAGACGACCGTTTATGTGCGCAAGCGCAATCCTCTGATCGACACCGACAAGACCGACAGGGACAGCCTTTTCATAGCGATCAGCTCCCGTTGCGCCCACCTCGGCTGTCCGGTGCGCTGGGTGGACGCCGCCGAGCGCTTCATTTGCCCTTGTCACGGCGGCGTATACGACCTGCTGGGACGGCGTGTGGGCGGCCCCCCCGTGCGACCGCTCGACCGTTTCTACACGCGTGTGGTGCGCGGCGAAGTACAGATCGGGCCTCGCTATAGCGTGAACAGCGAGCTGGAACGCTTCTCGCCGCGCGATCCTGGTGAGCCGATCGACGGCATCGGCCAGTACATGTACCCGTCCCGTCCGTCGGCCAGGAAGTAGGAGTCGATGGCACGCGCTCCAAAGCTCCCGGCTCCCCCGATACCCGCCGCCCTGAAGGCCCCGCCCCCGCGGCCCGGCGACGCGAACGGCAAGCTCACCCCCGCGGATCACGCCAAGGAGGCGGGCGCGAGCGTCGTCGACTGGGTCGACGAGCGCACCTCGCTCAGCGGCGCTGCCCGCTGGATGATGTTCCGTAAGGTGCCCAAGGGCACCAACTGGTTCTATACGCTCGGCTCGGCCACGATGTTCGCCTTCCTCTCCCAAGCCGTCACAGGTGTGTTCCTGGCGATGTTCTATCGCCCCGACCCCGCCGGCGGCGCGTACGAATCGATCCGCCATGTCACCAACGAAGTGTTCCTCGGCCAGTTCGTGCGCGGGATGCACAAGTGGGGGTCGAGCGTGATGGTGATCCTTGTGTTCCTGCACATGGGCCGCACGTTCTTCTTCGGCGCCTACAAGTACCCGCGCGAGCTGAACTGGGTGATCGGCGTGGTGCTCCTGATCCTCACGATGACGATGTCGTTCACCGGCTACCTGCTGCCGTTCGACCAGCGCGCCTACTGGGCGACCATCGTGGGCGTGAACATCAACGGCACCGGCCCACTGCTCGGGCCCTACCTCAGCGACTTCCTGCGCGGAGGACCGGAATTCGGCGCGGTGACGCTGTCGCGGTTCTACGCGATCCACATGATGCTCGTGCCGGGCCTGCTCGCGGCGCTGATTGGCGCGCACCTGTATCTCGTTGCCAAGCTCGGTACGACCGCGCCTCCATGGTTGAAAGCCGACAAGAAAGCTGAGCTCCGCGAGGCGGACGCATGAACCGGCGCCAGAAGGAGCAGTACCTCCGCGAGTACTCAGTCCAGAAGGCGCAAGGCAAGCCGTTCTTCCCCTACGCGGTCATGAAGGACTCGCTGATGGCGTGCGTGGTGATGGCCTGCATCATCACGATGTCGCTCGTGCTCGGCGCGGAGCTCGGATCGAAGGCAAACCCGACCACCACCACCTACGTGCCGCGTCCCGAGTGGTACTTCTTCTTCCTCTTCGAGGTGCTGCGCGTGGTCAAGCCCCCGAGCCTGGTGCCGCTTGCCACGATCGGCGTGCCCACGCTCGGCATGATCCTGCTGTTCCTGCTCCCGTTCTACGATCGCGGGCCCGAGCGCCGTCCCGAGAAGCGCCCGATCGCCACGCTCACTGGCATCTTCGTGATCGGCGCGATGGCGTTGCTCACGTACGAGGGTGCAAACGCCGGCTCTCCCACGGCAATCGAAATGGCCACGCCCGCGGCGGTCGTGCAGGCCGGTGGCAAGAGCTTGGCCGAATACGAAGCGGGCAAGCTGGTGGTGGCGCAATCGGGGTGCCTTGCCTGCCACAAGATCGGCGAGAACGGCAACGACGGGCCGGGGCCGAACCTCACCCATGTCGGCTCGCGTATCCCGCGACAGGGGATCGCCCGCACGCTGGTCAACCCCACCGCCCCGATGCCTTCCTTCAAGAACCTGCCGCCGCAGAAGTTCAACGCGGTCGTGGCCTTCCTGTCGCAGTTGAAGTAGCCGAGGTTAGGTCATCATGGCCGCGATGAAGCGCGCTGACGCGACCGCGGGACGCCTGGAGGCAGGTCAGGTGCGAGCGATGTTCGACCGTGTTGCGGTCGTATACGACCTGCTCAACACGGTGATGACGGCCGGTCTTCATCACCGCTGGCGCACCCGCGCCGTGGCGTTGGCGCACGTGGGGCCGGGAAGCCGCGTGCTTGACGTCGCCACGGGTACCGGGGATCTGGCGATCGAGCTGCTCAAGCACGTCTCCCCTGGCGGTGAGGTGGTGGGGGCTGACTTCTCAGAGAAGATGCTCGATCTGGCCCGTGTCAAGGGCGCCAAGGCGCTTGAAGGGATGCCGGCTCACTTCATGGACGCGAGCAACGGCTCGCTTGCGCCGGCCTCTACGCAACGCGGTGCGGGGAGCCTCTCCTTTGAGTGGGCCGACGCGCTCGAGTTGCCCTACCCAGACGACTCGTTTGACGCGGCCACGGTGGGGTTTGGCGCGCGCAACTTCTCCGACCTGCGGCGGGGCCTGGAGGAGATGGTTCGCGTGGTGCGCCCGGGAGGGCGGGTGGTGGTGCTCGAGATGACCACGCCAACGCGGATGCCGCTTTCGCTCTTCTACAAAGTGTGGTTCGATCGCGTGGTCCCCGTGATCGGGAAGCTCGCGGGGTTGGTGTCGCGTCTGAGGGGAACCTCATCGGAGGCGACCCTTGCCAACGCCTACACCTACCTCCCCAACTCGGTCAAGCGCTTCCATTCGCCCACCGAGCTAGCCGCTGAGATGGAGTGCGCCGGGTGCCACGAGATCGGGTACGTGCTGATGGCGGGTGGCATCATTGCCGTCCACGGCGCTACCGTCCCTCGTGGAGGATGACGTGAGGAAAGCGGCTCGACGTGCGGTGTAGCGTCGATCCATGACGGGGAGCAGGTCGATGAGGGCAGGCGAGCGAGCTTGACGGCACTCCAGACAGGCGCCAACACCGCGACGGATGTGGAGGCGGTCGAGGAGATCATGCGTCGAGGGGGCCCTACGCTGCGTGAGCGGATGGCGCGCTGTGAGGCCCACCTCGAGCGGGTCGCCGCTGAGGCTGGTAGCCCGCTTGCCTCGCATGCCACCGCGACAGTGGTGGCGGGGGGCAAGCGCTTGCGCCCGCTGCTCGTGGTGCTCGCCGCCGAATCGGCGGGCGGAGTGGGAGGCGAGCCCGCGTGCGAGCAGAGCCTGATGCGCGCTGCCGTGGCGGTTGAGCTCGTTCACTCCGCGACGCTCGTGCATGACGATCTCATCGATGGCGCTTCGCTGCGCAGAGGGCATCCCACGGTGGCGGCGGTCGCGGGCCGCGAGGTGGCGATCGCGACTGGAGATCTGTTGTTCTCGCGGGCCTTCGCCGAGCTCGCGCGCAACGACGACCCCGTCCAGTTGAGGGCGCTCTCAGACGCCAGCTCGGCATTGGCAGCGGGCGAGCTCCTACAGCGCGAGGACGCCTATGCCGCGGACATCGCGGTGGAGCGTTATCTGGAGCGCTGCCGGCTGAAGACCGCCTCGCTGTTCGAGGCGGCATGCCGCCTCGGAACCCTGGTGGCGCGCCAGGATGCGATTCCCCTTGCGACGGCGCTCGGTGAGTTCGCGAGCCGGATCGGCCTCGCCTTTCAGCTGCTCGATGACGTGCTCGATGTCTCCGGTCCGGCGCAGCGAACGGGCAAGGCGCGCGGCACCGACCTGCTCGACGGGACCGTCACGCTCCCTTTGATCCTTGCGCGTGAACGCGACGAGCGGATCGCCGAAGTCGACCTGGTCGGCCTTGACGGTCCAGATCAGGCGGAGGAGCTGTGCGAGCGGATCGCCTCCACAGGCGCACTGGACGAGGCGCGCGAGCGTGCACTTTTGATCGTCTCAGAGGCCAAGGCGATGCTGCCGGCGTTGCTCCCCGACGGGCGTCATGAGCTGCTCGACCTCGTCGCTGACGCTGTGGTCGAGCGCTACTGCTGAAGCTGCGCCCTGAGAGGGACGCCGCTCGGCGCCAGATCTCTAGAAGTCGCTCGGACAGATCAGGTCGAGCTCGAGGGCGCGTGAGAAGCGCTCGATCTCCTCGACCATGTTGGCGTGCGTGATCTGCCTGAGGTCGCTTAGCAGCGCGCCGGTCGCGCGATCGAGCTCCTCGTCCAAGCGTTCCACGAGCGCTTGTCCAAAGACGCCGTCGCGCAGCTCTCCGCAGTCGGGGCAACGCAGCAAGACGCGCCAACGACCGGGGGATTCCTCGAGCCAGTCGAGTGGGTGAACCAAACCGCCGGCGCAGTGCGGGCAAACGTGGAGCGCCTCGCCGGGAGCCGTCGTCGGCGAGTCTCCGGTCCAAGGTGCTGGGCCGATGGGTGTGTCGCTGCGGGCTTGTCCTTGGGCGCTTGCCTCACCCGTGGCCCAAGGGATTGAGGTGCCACCATGGCGCTCGGCGGCTTGGCCTGCCGCGGTGTGGGGGGTGCTCGACGGTATATCTACGCGGTTGTCCTCGCTGCTGTCGAGGTACACGACCTCGATCTGCCTTCCCCCAGGGAGCTGAACGTGGTGATGGATGCGGTGGCCGTTGTTCTCTTGCATTGTCTCTCTCTCGCCCTCATCGACCTGGTGACGGACGGCCTTTAGCCGCCGCGGCGAAATCTCGGAGTGTCAGCGGCTACACCCGTACTGAGGGTTCGCGTGCGCCGCGGTGATAGCTTCACTTGGCTATGGCAACAGCGATCCGCCCGATCGACCACGACGAGCGGCTGAGCATCGTCGACCATCTCCACGAGCTCCGCGTGCGGCTGATCGTGAGTGTGGTGGCGCTCGCGCTCGTGTTCGGGGTGTGCCTGTGGCAGAACCACGCGCTGCTGAGGTTCATCAATAGCCCGCTCGCGCACCAGACAGAGCAGCAGGTGAGCCGCGGCGAAGGGCCGCTGGGGCAGACCTGGCTGGCGCAGAAGGGGGTTCGCGAAGTTGCCAACGACACCAAGTCGATCGCGCGGGCGCTGAGCGCTCCTGCCAGCGGTTTGCCGGCAGCCACCAGAGCCCAGCTGACGGCGGCGAGCGCCAAGCTGGACGCCGACATCGCGAAGATCCCGAGCACTCCGAGCGGCAACCTGCCGGTCACGCTCGGGCCGGGAGAGCCTTTCACCACGACCCTGACTGTGGCGCTCTACTTCGCGTTGGTGTTCGCCCTCCCGCTCATCTTGTTTGAGCTGTACGGGTTCGTGATGCCCGCTTTCGACCCGAGAGAGGACGTGTGATCGCGCCATTGCTCGTGTCGATCCCGTTCCTGTTCCTCGCCGGCGTTGCTTTCGGCTACTACGTGGTGCTCCCAGCGGCGGTGCGCTTCCTGCAGAACTTCAACAGCAGCCAGTTCAACGTGATGGTGCAGGCCAGCCAGTACTACAAGTTCGCCGCTACGACACTGTTGGCAATGGGGTTGTCGTTCCAAGCTCCGGTGGCGATCGTGGGGGCCGTGCGAGCCGGGATCGTCACTCCTCGCCAGTTGCGACGCAACCGTCGTTACGCCATCCTCGTGTGCGCGGCGATCGCCGCCTTCCTGCCTGGCGACGCTTTCACGCTGGTGCTCGAGACAGTTCCGCTGTACTTGCTCTACGAGGCGAGTATCCTGGTGGCATCGGTTGTCGCGCGACGTGCTGCGAAGCGCGAGGCTGAGCCGGCGAAGGCATCAGGGGCAGGGCGCCCACCGGAGGACGATCCACCGTCCTCACCGGGTGCATCGGGATCGTCCGACCCTACGACACCCTCGCCGGGAGAGCCAAAGACCACAGTTCAAGAGATGATCGACCACACCAACCCCGAGCTGAGCTGATGCTGTTCGACTTGAGAGCACGCGGCAGACGCCGCACCGTGCAGGTCGTCTACGTCGGCCTGGCGCTCCTGTTCCTCGTGGGCTTCGTCGGATTCGGAGTGGGCGTGGGCGGCGGTGGAGGAAGCAGCCCGATCGAAGCGATCTTCGGCAACAGCGAAGCTAACAACGCCAGCTACGCCAAACAGATAGCGGCGGCTGAAACGCGAACCAAGAAGAAACCCGCCGAAGCGGTCGGCTGGGCGGCACTCGCGGAAGCTCGCCTTCACGAAACCGCAGCGAGCGAATTCTACGACGAATCCACCCAGCAGTTCACTTCAAAGGGAAAGCAGAAGCTGACGAAGGTCGTCGATGCTTGGAACCATTACGTGGCGCTCAACCCCACGAAACCGACCCTCACGATCGCGCAGGACATGCTCAGGGTATTCGGCGAAGAAGGCCTCAATCAGCCGGCGGAAGCTGTGGCGGTCCTGCAGCTCGTGATACCCACCAGGCCACCGAGCGCCTCTCTGTACGGGTACCTGGCGAAGTTCGCCTACCAGGCGAAAAACCCGCGCGTGGGGGACCTCGCCTCGACCAAGGCGGTCAGCCTCACACCCGCCAAGGAACGGAAGCGAGTCCAGGCCGAGCTGGAAGAACTGAAGAAGAACCCGACCGGGAATCCTTCCAACAACGTTTACACGGGAACGACCAACGGCAAGGTCTACAGCGTCAAAGTGGGCCCGAAAGGCGAAGGGACGGTCTTGAAAACCACTCCCGCCCCGACGACGACTACGACCCCGGCGAAGAAATAGCGGGGGCGGGGGTGCGAGCGTGTCCACCCAAGGAGAGACACAGCCTTATACGGCGCGCCTGCTGATCGACTGCGCTGACCAGCCAGGGATCGTGGCGGCCGTCTCCGGGTTCCTGTTCGAGCAGGGCGCCAACATCGTCTCCTCCCACCAGTACTCCTCCGACCCGATCGGAGGGCGCTTCTATCTACGCACCGAGTTCTATCTCGATGGGCTCGGCGAGGAGCGCGAGAGCTTCCAACGCAGCTTCGATCTGGCGGTGGGGCAACGCTTCGCGATGGAGTGGGAGTTGCGCTACTGGGGCGAGGTCAGACGCGTGGGGATCCTCGTGTCGCGATACGACCACTGCCTCATGGATCTGCTCTGGCGACGGCGACGTGGAGAGCTTGAAGCGGAGGTGGTAGGTGTCATCTCCAACCACCCCGATCTTGGGGAGGAGGTGGTGGCGGCGAAAGTCCCGTTTCATCACGTGCCGGTGGTTAACGGTGCAAAGGGGGACGCGGAGGAGCGGATGCTCGAGTTGCTCGTCGGCAACGTCGACCTCGTGGTGCTTGCTCGCTACATGCAGATCCTCAGCGGCGACTTCCTCGATCGACTCGGTGTGCCGGTGATCAACATCCACCACTCGTTCCTGCCGGCGTTCGCGGGCGCCGAGCCCTATCGCAGGGCACGGGAGCACGGGGTGAAGCTGATCGGGGCCACCGCCCACTACGTCACGGCGGAGCTCGACGGGGGGCCGATCATCGAGCAGGACGTGGCACGCGTCGACCATCGCCAGACTGCGTCCGAGCTCGAACGCATAGGTCGCGACATCGAGCGGATCGTGCTCGCCCGTGCGATATCGCTGCACCTGGAAGACCGTGTGATCGCCGACGGCGGCCGCACGATAGTGCTCTGATGCAACCAAAGGATTACCGCCCTTCAGGCTTGCCCCACCTCGGCTAGAATGCTCCGCTCACCGGCCCACCACAGGGTCGGCGCCCTCGCGGGCCGTTAGCTCAATTGGCAGAGCAGGGGCCTCTTAAGCCCAAGGTTGTTGGTTCGATTCCAACACGGCCCATTTACGCGTAGTGCCTGCAAATCGGCGTGTTTTGGCTTTGCTTACGCGAGATGTATTGGAGTCGCACCCTCTCGTGGGTACCACGGGTGGGTACCAAACAGACCGCAGAATGCCGCATCCGCTATATCCGTTCGGCTGCGTCCTTGACATGTTTTGCGTAGAGCCTGGCCATTTGCTTGACGGTGTAGCGCCCTGGGGGAGCCGTGACGCTGATGGCGAGTGGTCGTGAGCGGCCGGGGTGTGTGATTGCGGCGGCGATCGAGTAGACGCCGGGGGCTTGCTCGTCGTGGCATGTCGCGACGCGGTTCGCGCGAATGCGCGCGAGTTCTTCTGCCAGGTCACGCTTCCGGATGATCGTGTTTGGACCTTCGCGCTTAAGGGTTAGCTCTGCGAGTAGTTCTCGTTGCTCGGGCTCGCTGAGGCTCGCGAGCAGCGCCTTGCCGATCGCGGTGCAGTGGACCGGGACGTGGGCGCCGACACGGAGGTGCAGGTCGGCTTCGTACTGACCGCTCCTGTGGGCAAAGAGGCGGTGAACGTAGGTCGCCTGGGTTCCGTCCAATGCCGCCATGCTGACTGTGTGCCCCGTTTGGTCTCGGAGGTCTTCCAAAATGGTCCTTGCCGCTGGAGTCTCTGCGCGTAGCGTCTCGATCGCGCTCGTCCCGGGGCTGAGGGTCCCGTTTGAGAGGCGGTAGCGGCGTTTCCCGTCCTGCTCCAGATATCCCATCACCACGAGCGTTGACGCATAACGGTGAGTCGTTGCACGGCTCAGCTCGATTAGATCCGCGAGATCTGCGATCCGGAGCGCTGGCGTGTCGGCCGTGAAGCATTCGAGTAGCGCCACACCGTGTTCGAGTGAATACGAATACCGTGGGTTGGCCGGGCTTCCGTGGAGCCGACGAGTCTTAGGCACGTCGGCGACCGTCATTCTCACTACGTCTGCGTGACTTCCTTGGGCGAGCTTTTGCGCCCTCAGGCACCGTCTTGAAAGGTCGCCGCGCCAAGTCGTCGGCCACTTTGTTGCGCACGCCCTCTACCAGGACAAGGGTCCACTCAGGATGGCGCGAGAGCAGCAACTTCACTCGACGCCGCGCGCGCTCGTACTGTCCGCTAGATCCCCGCTGTAGACCCGCGACTGTCTGCGAATCGGTGCGGAAGGCGATCCGCCCGGTCAAGCACATCTCGGCGTCGCCCATCGCCATGAGCAGCGCCAAATACTCCGCCTCATGGTTATCCCGGCACGCAACAAGCTCTGTTCGTATGCCTAGCGCGCCCTCGTACGCCAGGCCCGCACGACCGTCTCGCCAGGACGCATCCGTGTTGACGTAAGCCGGTTTCGCGGCCTTACGGGCACGACGATTTGCCAATACAACCTCACGACGCGCAGACAGCGCGCGAGGCTCCAAGGGTGTGGGGACATCGTCGGGGGCTTCGTGCGTGGGCGACGGGCGATCTCCTGGATCTAGGCCGCTGGCTATTGGTGTCAGGTGGCCGCGGGCGAGGTCGAATGACGAGCCACGACGAACATCACTGCGACCGTGATCGCCGCGTCGATGCGTCTCTGGCCCCATCATCGCAACGACGATGACGGGCGTATTCAGAAATGAATAGGGAGACCTCCCTAGTCTTTTCCTGCAGTAAAGGGCCGGCGCCGGAGCCGTCTTCCCCCACCGGAGCAGTATGGCTCAACGGCGACGCTCGCGGAGTATCACGCGAGAGCCGGCATGCGGTGTGACGATCACGCTGCGCCAGCGTGGTCGCTCCATGCGCCTGCTTGCGGGCTGGACGGTCCGCTCAGAGAGAACTGTGCGCAATATGGTCTTCATCTCGAGTATTGCCAGATGCAGACCGGGACAGCGCTTGCGTCCCCCGCCCCACGGAATCCACATGTGCGGGTCCGGCGGCGATTCGAGGAATCGCTCGGGTCGAAATTTGTGCGGGTCAGGGTAGATCGCCGGGTCGTGGTGCAGTAGGTGGATGCAGGCGAGAAGGTGCGCGGGTGGGTTGTGAACATATTCGCCAATCTCTATCGGCTTGGCGACTGCACGCGGGATCGCAAACAAGAACACACAGCGGTGGCGTAGAACCTCCTGGATCGTGGCTGTGAGGTACTCGTCACTTGGCCCGGCGTCAATCTCCTCATGGAGGCGGCTGCATACGTGTGGATTGTGCGCGAGCAACTGAAACGTCCAGGCGAGCTGGGCGGCGGTTGTCTCGTGGCCAGCGAGGATCACAGACATGGCGTTGTCGCGTACCTGCTCCGACGAGTGCCGTGCGCCGTCGATGTTGCGTAGCGCCCCGAGTTCACCCAGCAAGCCAGCCGAAACTTGCGAGGACTGGCCGGACTCGTCGATTAGCTCAGAGAGTAGCTCGTCCACTTGTGCTCTAGCTCGCAGAAATCTGTGCCAGGTGCGTTTGCCGGGTCCGTGCCGTAGATGGGGCTCGACCAGCACGGGACTGGCGGTCACTTGCAACATATCGAGTACGCGGTCGCGCAGTGCTTGGGTAGTGTCATCGAGCCGACCTGTGAAGCGACCGGTGAGTGTCCGCAGGATCACCTCCAGAGTGAGTGTCCTCAGCCTGGGGTGCAAAGCCACAGCTGTGTCGGTTGGCCATGTGGCTACGGCGCGTGTCGCGGACTCCACGATCGCGCTCGCGTGCCGCTCGACCACTTTCGCATGGAATGCGGCGAGGACCCTCTTGCGCCCTACGCTGTGCTCTATCCCATCTGAGACCATGAATGACCTGTCGCCGACGATAGGTGACACATTGGCGCCGCCTTCGCCTGCTCGCAGTACATCCTTTGGCGCGGCCATGAGGGAGTGGATGTCCCGTGGCTCGCTAAGGAAGGTCAGTGGCGGGTGGCTGGTCGCCTTTAGGGTGAAGGTTGAGCCGTATCGATTCCGACAGTGATGTAGGTACTGGAATGGTGCGCTCCAGAACAGGAATGTCTGAATGGGCGTCGGTGCCGGCACAGCGGCCGGCAGCGACGCTTTGACAATCTTCGTATGCGCTCTCACGGCATCCCGTTCGTTAGGCGGGGTCGGGTGTGCGCGTTGCAGATCATGCGCACGCCACGCGCGAGCGGCGGGCACCAGTAGCCGTGTGAAAGAACCGGCTCCGGCGGCGATCTGCCTGGTGCTTGCGAGTGCCTGCGGGTCTCCGTGCGCGCCTACGGAGAGGTACATCGCCGCCATGCTGGCCGCCATGAGCAGGTGGCGGCGACCGTTCCGCAGACCCCGTAGTCCGTCAAAAGTTCGGACGAGGACCTCACGCAGACGTTCACACGTGACCTGCTGGTCTTCGTAGTGCGCTATGTAACTGTGATTGCCTGTGCGCTGGTCATCGACTGCGTCGACGTGACTGTCGAGCATTGCTATAGCCAGCGCTACCCAGGGGTTATAAGCAGTGTGAACCTGTGCCACCTGCAGCATGTCCTGTGCCGGTTCGGCCGCGAGGGAGAGCAGTGGGTGTGGCAAAAACGCGCTCGCGGCGGCGGTTATCTCGAACCATCGCAGCGAGTGGTCTTCGGGATTCTGTTGTTCGGCCCAGGTCTTTAGCTCGCGCTCTCGTCGCTGTCTATCGGGTAGATGATTAATACCTTGAAGCTCGCATTGCCGCACACCCTTTAGGACCAGCGGGCGAATATCGCGGTAGGAAGGGAGTGTCCGACAGCATCGTTGACATGCGCTGACGAGCTCGTACAAGTAGCCGCCGTCGTCGCTCCAGGGATGGTGCCTATAGTGGTCGGATATTGGCACACCGGGATCGAGTGCCTCAACCAGCGCGCTATGCAGACGGAGACCATTCTTGCTTCCCGCAAACACTGCTCGCTCACTGACGTTGTCAAGGTAATCCCAAAGCGTTTGATAGGCGACGAGCAATGTCAGGAGCTGAGGCTTCCGGCGCTTGGGCAGAATGCAAAAGAGCGCGGCGCCCAGCGCATTCTCGCGCTTGACCGCGAGTGAACTTAGGGCGTCTTCCCTTAGGCGCTCATCCGGTATGCGGATAGCGCGCTCATGCCAGTGCTCCAACTCCTGTGACGCGGCTGGCCAGATCCATGTGAACGCACGGCCCATAGCCCATGCGAGCACCCACAACTGCCGTGGTGACACGGGAGCGGGATCGTGGTGTCGGCCAGCAACGTATCTGACGAACTTATAGAACGGTGGTCCAAAGATACAAACGCTAGGCGCGGCGACCTCGCGCGAGGCTACGGCGGCTGGCAGTGCCTTTCCCACCGGGACCGCATCCGGTCTACGGCTAGGGACGCGGGGCTACGTTTGCAACGCGATACCCGGGGATGGCGATGATCGCCGCTCCGGCTACGGTCACCAGCAGGAAGCTGCCGATCGCCAGCATGACGCGCGAGGAGAAAATGACCGGCATACCGGTGACGGAGAGCAGGGCATGGCTCAGCAGCAACTGTCCGTAGATGCCAAGGATGGCTCCCAAAAGACAGCCGACGGAAAGCAGCGATGCCGACTCGCAGATCAGAGCCGTCCACAGCACCCCGGTGGCGTACCCCTGCACCTTCAGTCGGGCAAACCGGCGGCGGCGCTGCCAGACCATGGCGCCCATCGCAGTAACCGTCGCCAGCAATCCAGCGAGCAGCACAAGCGTCGATATCTGGCTGAGCCGTCCGAGACCCTGACGGCTTGCCGCCCTCTGTAGGTCGTTGCGCTGCTGAGAGGTTTCGACGGTCAATCCGCTTGTCGGTCCGAGTGCCTTCTGTATCTCCCCGCGGACGACCGAAGCGGTGTAACCAGAGGCGAGGCTGACCTCGTATGCGCTTGGGTCGTTGCTGCCCCACGCGCGAACATAGTCGGCCGGGTTGAGGATCACTGCGCCCGGTGGCCATCCAAGGTTCGTGCTCAGAGCAGCGATTCTCAAGGTGACGGGCCGAGGCGCCGGCAGCGTGAACAATTGCCCCACATGGAGACGATTCTGCTGCGCGAGGGCTTGAGAGATCACCGCCCAGCCGCGACGTCGTAGTGAGATGGCGGCGGCCGTCGCCTTACCGTCGACTACCTGTCGCGCCGGGACCGGAGTCGCGTTCGTCGGCGGTGCAAGCACCCACACTCGGCGAGTGCCGTATTCGAGCAAGCTGGCTCGGTAGAGGCTGACCGACTTGACACCGGGGAGAGCACGCAGCTTCGGCAGGACCGGCGAGTGGAATGAGTTGGTGGCTAGCAGGTTTTGGGAGCCAAACGGCAGAACCCACAGGCCGCTGGCGCTCGTGACTTCGTGAAAAAGACGATCGAGACCGCTCTGAAGGTCTCGGTGGGATCCCTGAATGGTCACGCTGCCAAACACTGCCACCGCGCCTGTCGCCGCGATCGCAAGCGAACGTGCTCGGCTTCCCCGCTCGCGCAACTGGACGACCGCCAGACGGTTGGCGCCGGCGAAGACCGCCTCGGGTAGCCGGTCCACGATCACCAAGAATCCGTCGAGCAACGGCGCCAACAAACAGAGGAGGGCAAAGACCAGCAAGGAGATGCCGAATACCGCAGATTGAGGCGCCGTTATGAGGATCACGGTCGTGCCGCCAAGACAGACAAAGCCAGCGAGCGTCAGCGAAAACGTCAGGCGACCAGGAGTCCGCCGGGCCTGAGTGGAGTCGGTTCTACGGGTTCTCGTCAAGATATCTCGCAGAGGGGTAAGCACTCCGATCGAAGCGGCCAGCAGCCCTCCCCCAACCGCGACAAGAACGCTCTCCCACGTCACGATCCGACGTGAGCCGACCGGAAAACCGAACGAGAGGTATCCGGTATTGGAGTGAAAGACTGTGACCGAGAGCAACTCGCCCAGCGCGAGACCCAACACGGACGCGATGACACCGAGCACGAGCGCGTCGAAGAGCAGCGCTTGCACTGTGTGCAGTCGCGTCGCGCCGTTGCGACGCAGTTCCCGCACGAGACCCTGCCGGAGATGCACTGTCAACAACATCGAGCTGTAGGCGAACATGAACCCGACGAGCGCACAAATCGCCGCAAAGGTGCTCGTGGACTGGTTGATGGGACCCGCGGCCTGGTCGAAGACCTTGGAGTCGAAGTTCGCTGGCTCCACATTGATACGTCCACCCGAAAGGCTGAGCAGGGCTGCCTCAACCTGCTTCTCGCTACCAGGTCGCGGCTGGATCAAGATGCGACTGATCCTGCCGAGCATCCCGCTCAATTTTTGAGCGTATGGCAACGGCGCAACGGCGACTGGGCTATCGGAGAGCGCGCCGATTTGGCTACTCGACAGTTCTGTTGCGACCAGGCTTTCCACAAGTGTGGCTCCGATCTGCAAATGGACCGTTTCTAGTGGCCCGGCACCGGTTGCTTCGGCCACTGAGACAGGGAGCGCGAGCGCTTCCTGGTGAGCGAGCTGATTGGCGCTAAAGGGCACGAGCAGAGGGCTTGCAAGGCGCACCATGCGCGGTTCTACACCGACTAGGTCGACGTTCTCGCGGCCCGTGGGGCCGATCAAGCCGACGCGTTGCTCAAGCAGCGGTACCGCGGTGCGCACCCCTTCTAGATGCTGGACCTGAGCGAGCACCCGTTCGTTGAAGCCGTGGGAATCGCGCGCCTCGAGCTGAAGCGTCGCTTTGCCTACGACGCTGCTCGTGAGCTGAGCAACTGAGCCGTCAAGGCTTGTGCTGGCGACCTGTGAGGCGAACAGCAGGGCGACACCGACCGCTATACCGAGGATCGCGAAGACCTCTTGAACAAGCACTGCACGCGCTTTCAGGCGCACAAAATAGAGGTGGACGACATTAGAAAGCCGAGTCATCATCGGCCTATCTCTTCGCCGCAGAGCTGGGCGAGGGGCGCCTCAGGCAAATGGTCTGCGATGCGTCCATCGCGTAGCACGAGCACGCGGTCGGCAAACGCCGTTGCCTGCGGATCGTGTGTGACGAGGAGCACCGCCGTGCGCTGCTCACGGCACATCTCGGAGAGCAATTCCAGAACCTCTCGGCCGCGACGCGTATCCAGGTTCCCGGTCGGCTCGTCGGCAAGTACGAGCTTCGGGCCGGTCGAGAGGGCACGCGCGATCATCACGCGCTGGCGCTCACCCATCGAGAGCTGGTCGGCGCGGTGGCGCAAACGATCACCCAAACCCAAACGCTCCAGAAGGGGACGCACTCTTTGTTCAGCCTTGCGCGTGTTTTCGATCATCCACAGCTTCAACGCGGCGTTTTGAAGCACGTTGCCGCCTGGCAGGAGATCGACTGTCTGGTCGACAAACCCGAGGTCTCGCAACCTGTAACGAGATTGCTCTGCATCCGACAGCGTCGCGAGATCCTGTCCGTCCACGGCGATGCGGCCGACATCAGGGCTCATGAGCG
This sequence comes from uncultured Solirubrobacterales bacterium, assembly GCA_963702905.1. Taxonomy (GTDB): domain Bacteria; phylum Actinomycetota; class Thermoleophilia; order Solirubrobacterales; family Solirubrobacteraceae; genus Palsa-744. The sequence continues at coordinate 922,160 of OY969769.1, read as the reverse complement.
CCGCGATCAGCGTGAGCAGTGTCGTCTTACCCGACCCACTCGGCCCATACAGCGCCACCAGCTCCCCCGCCGCGATTGACAACGACAGGCCGTCCACGGCACGCACCGGCTCTCCGTCACCAACGCGATAGTGCTTTACAAGATCGCGGACCTCCAGCATCACGAGGACGCGCGTCGCGAGGGGTCACTAGGAAAATCGATCACGTTCTCGTCCGGGGCGGGACCCATCGAGCGGGACTGAACCAGCTCGCCGCCCGAGAGCGAAGCGACCCGATCAAACCATGTCGTCGCGTCGGCATCTGAGACGCTCATCAGCACCGCCAAGCGGTCCACGTGCGCGATCGTCCGCAACAGGCGACCAATCCGCTCGGTCGCGTCGATCCCAAGCGTCGCGGTCAGATCATCCACCAGCAGCAGCTCGGGCCGACGCACTATCGCCTGGGCGATCGCGGCGAGCGCACGCTCCGAGTCAGCGAGACTCAGCCACGGCTGGTTGGCGCACTCGCCGATAGCGACGCGCTCCAGCGCGAGTTGAGCCCGCTCATATGCCTCTTTCTTGCCGAGAGTTGTAAGCAAGGGTATGGCGACATGCGCGAGCACGGGTAGATCGATGTCGGGTCCGATCGGCTCGGCGAAGCCGATCTTGTCTCGCAGCAGCACCGAGACGCGCCTGTCGGGAAGGCGACACAGATCTTCGCCCTTGAACAGCACTTCACCACGGTGCGGTCGATCGATCCCACCGGCGACTCGCAATAGGGTCGTCTTGCCCTGTGCGCGCTGCGCCAGTACCGCCACCAGTTCTCCCGCGTCGATATCAAGCGAGACATCCGAGAGGACGGGCACCATCTGATGACGCCCGCTCGGAACGCTCAACGAGACATTCCGCAACGAGAGCACCACATCCATCACCCAGTCCGCCGAATCACCGTCCGAGAACGAGACTCCGGCTGGTAACGACCGCACTCATCTTCCAAGAACATACGGACCCTCTGCAACCACTTGATCCTGCTTTCCCACCAAGCCTGATCACCGGTGCTGACCACGTAGCTCATTCGCACACGAAAGTCCTCCGGGTCCTGATCTCGCCTATGAGACCGCAAACGCCAGTTCAAACCCTCCAGTGTGCCGGTGCACACCCCCTCCGCTTCCCGAACCACCTCCACCATGCGCGGTAGATCCCGAGGTCGGCACAGGGCGATCTTTGCGTGCAGTTCCTCACGCACGGGCGGCGTCGAGACGGAGGCCCACATCCACTCAGTGAAGTGATCGATGCCGGTCTTCGTCGCTTCGTAAACGGTGGTTCGGCCGCGCATGCCTCGACCGGCGGCCATACGGGCGTCGGCGCCGCCCGTGGCGCGCACGTACCCCCGCTCAAGGAGGCGTCCTACAGCGTGCCTTGCTGTGCCCTCGCTGTAGCCAGCCGAACCAAATCGCTCCGTCAACCGTCGATCGAGCTGATAACAATTCGACGGCTGCTCAACCACGAGACCCAGAACGATCTCCCGACCGAACCCATCCGCCCCTCTCGCGACGTGTGCCATAGGCGCGAATCGTATTGCAAGTAAGTGCCACGGGCGAAACGATTCCCACTGTCAGACGACAGCAGACACCGCCGCAAGCAACGAACAACGGTGCCGTCCGTGCTCCGTCAGTCAGAAACAGGCGGCGCCGAATCGATCTGCGCGTTGTTCGAGCGGTATCAATCGGCGGCGGGAGCTATGGAAACGGCCGAGCGTATGTTCGCCACATTTACCAGGCGACGAGCGGGCTCGATGACGCGCTCCTATACCCGATTCCGAGCCAAAAACATACCACTGCTCGGTAGTACGGTAGTACGGTCGAGTGGTGGTGGATTTCCTACCTGTGGGCGTTTACACCTACGGGCATGGTGATCTTTCGCTTTTCTTCCGAACTGGTCTCCGCTGCGTTTTCTGGGTTCGCTGCGCAGTCGGATAGCTCCTCGATGGACTTGTCGTTGGGTGCACTCTGCATGTCGCTGTTTTGTGCTGGTATCGCTGGCGGTGTTTGTAGGTCGGATATACGGTCGGCATCGTCTGGCCGCTGCGGGAAGCTGGTGGGAGCTTCGTCTTGGGGAACAGGTGTCCCGTGCTGCGCTTGAGGCGTTTCTGCGGACCCTGTCGAGTGGGCTCCCGAGACGATTGTTTGGTTCTGCGCCGTGGGTCGCGTTGTCGGTGTCCTCGGTGGATTCCAACACGGCCCATTTACGCGTAGTGCCTGGGAATCGGCGGTTTTTTTTGGCACAGTTTGGTTGAGGAGGAATAGCGTCGCTTCGCCTCGTGGGTACCAAACGGCGGAAGAATGCGCCAGGGTCTTGGAGCACGCGATGTAGTCGAGTACGCGCTCTCGTGCTCGATTTTGGCCTCCAGGGAATCGGGGCGCCGCCGGAACTAGCGCACAAGGCTAACGCACCGCCAAGGTTTCGCCCATTCGGACTGTTGTCTGTGCAGGGGTCCGCATCGCTTGGCATCCTCGGTGGATGGACGAATCCAGGCACCTGCGCTATCAGGACAACGAGGGCTCGCGCTTCTATAGGGCGGGGCGTCTGTCGCCTGAGGACACCTGGCGGGCTCTTGGCGACGAACTGGCACGTGTTCTCATGGATGCCCAGCGAGCCTTCTGGCGAGGTCGACTGGAGATGACGCCTGAGCGAGTTCGCTGGTGGCATGGGGCGATCTTCGCTCGCTATTTCCCCTACGACGGTGGACGCTTTCGCCAAGAGCGCGCGTACTTCGGAGTGGTGACCGCAGATAGCGGGATGCGCCAGATCGAGGGAAGCTCGCCCGACACGCTGCGCCGAGACCTTGCGGAGGCCTGCGCCTCATTCAACGGCGGCATCGAGCGACTCGGGAAGCGGAACGCCAGTGTTCTTGAGCAGACCCGCGTGGCAGGCGCTATGTATGCGGGCATCCTGCGCGTGCATCCCTTTGCTGACGGGAACCACCGCGCTGGCTTTGTCGCGCTCTCGGCCGCACTGTGGTCGTTGGGACTACCCGCCGTCGAATTCGCGCAGGACACGGACATGACCGGCCACGACGATGCCATCGCGCCAGCGCTCTTCTCGCCCGACGGAGATATCGAGCCGTTTGCGCAGCGCCTTGCGACGCGCATCGAACAGGCGAGAAAGCCCGCTACATGAGATATCATCGGGGCATGGAGAACGGCCTGCATCGCTCGAACGGGGCGTATGACGTGGCGCAGATCGTGCGAGGGGATCGACTCGTGGAGGCGACCCCCGAGGCTGTCCGCGAGCTGGCCGAAAGCGCGATGCTGCTCTCCCAAGGCGCACGTCGAGCGATCGAGATGAAGCGCGACGCCGAAAATGGAAGCACGGACCCAGCGGTGCCCGCTATGTCAGCGCCGGCCAAAGCGCACCCCTCCTGAGCGCAGCAAGCGCCGCATCAACCAATCTCCACCGCTGGCGCCGTCAAGAGCGCATGGTTTGCGTATAAGCAAGTTTCGCCCTTTTACGCGGAATGCCTGGAACCGGAAACGTGAGTTAGCGCCTTCTGATATCGGACATTCTAAGGGACATTTTAGGCCCTATAATTCCCACGGGCCTGTTATTGTGGGCCGATGGCATCTTCGATAGCGGACAAGGCCAGGGACAGTGGGAGAGACTTTCTAGATTCCCATCCATGGATGACGTTCGTCCTGAATCTCCGCGACGCCGACCGTCGCTTCTGGCAGATGATCGGGGAGGCACGGTCCAAGTGCCGCCATCTCATGTTCACGCCGCTAAAGCCGATCGTCTCCCGAGATCTAGAGATGATCTATCTGGCCAAGGGCATGCAAGCAACCACGGCGATCGAGGGCAACACCCTGACTATCGAGCAGGTCGAACTCGCCATCGAGGGGACGCTACAAGTCCCGCCTAGCCAGCGATATCTCAAGCAGGAGATCGACAACGTCCTAGACGCGTGCCGTCTCGTCGAACGGAGGGTTCATGCCGATGAAGATTTTGAGATCACACCCGGGACACTCAAGGAACTGAATGCGCGAGTACTCCACGGGCTTGAGCACGAGGAGCACGTCCAGCCAGGCGTCTATCGGGATGTATCAGTGGCGGTCGGGAGCTACCGAGCGGCACCTGCGGCAGATGTTGACTTCTTGACGAACCTTCTATGCGAATGGCTGAACGAAGGCTTCACGACGACCGATCACGGTGACGCTTTTCTCATGGCCCTCGCAAAGGCGATCACTGCACACGTCTACATCGCATGGATACACCCTTTTGGCGATGGCAATGGTCGCACAGCCCGACTGGTCGAGTTCGGCATACTGACGGCCGCAGGGATACCCTCGGTTGCGGCCCACTTGCTGTCCAGCCATTACAACCTGACACGCAGTGTCTACTACCGACAGCTTGAGCATGCAAGCAAGTCCGAGGGGGACCTCTGCCCCTTCCTCGCTTACGCAGTCGAGGGGTTCGTTGATCTGCTGCAAGAGCAGCTGAACCGTGTCCACGAGGAGGTCCTCCAACTCGCCTGGGAGAACTACGTGCACGAGATGTTCCGCAACCGCCCCGGGGATGCCTCCAAGCGCCAGCGCGATCTTGTCATAGCTCTCGGGCGCCGAGGGAAGCCCGTCCCGCGCGATCAGATAACAACTCTGACCCCGGGCCTCGCTTTTGCATACGCGAGCAAGCAGGCAAAGACGGTCACGCGTGATATCAACAAGATTGTGGAGACGGGGCTCGTTATCCGTACTCCCGACGGATTGCACGCACGTCAGGACATCATGCTTGGCTTTATGCCTCGCATGGGCGGGGAGATGCGCAAGAACGTGCTCGCTGACTACTCAGCGCCAGATACTCGCCCAGAAATGCCCGAGCCTACGACGAGGTAGCCAGATAGGACAAAAGCTCGGATTAACAACGGATGCCCCAACCCTACGTTTCCGCTACCGCCTGCGCCGCAATCTCGCCACCGGCAAAAGGCGTGATCAGGATGTACATCATGTGGTCGACCAGGTCGGGGAGGCGCTCGGCGCGGCCGCGCAGGATGTAGTCGTGCATCAGCTCGAAAAGGCCGCCGACGATTGCCTCGCGTATTACTGCCGGCGGCATGTTTGGGTAGTTGCCGGCCTCGCCGATGTCGAGCAGCTCGATGTAGGAGAAGTTGGCCTCGTCCACGCGGCCCGTCATGTGGGGGTAGGCGATCAGGATGTCAACGCATGCGAGCTTCCCGGCCGCGGGCTCTGAGGCGATGATCTCAAGCAGCGCGGTGATGCCCAGCTTCACGTTCTCCGCCCAGCTCAAGTGTAGGTTCAACGAGCGGTTGATGGCCGCCATCGCCTTCGAGTGGGACATCTCGAAGGTTGCGAGGAACGCCTCCTCCTTGCTCTCGAAGTGTTCGTAGAAGGTTTGCAGCGAGATCGCCGCTTCGGAGACGATCTCCTCGAGGCTGAGCGCCGGGTAGCCCTTTGCGGCGGTGAGGTTCGCCACCGCATCGAAGATCCGCTCGCGCTGGTTGTGCGCGACGAAGCCCTTCGGCAGGTTGTGCTCTCCGCGCGGCAACCCTCTCGGTGCCCAGCGCGGCGAGGGCGAGAACGTCCCTGGCGCCCTTCCTCCTTGCAGCTGCCCGTGACGGCGCGTGCGCGGACGCATCGGAATCCCTGCCGGGGTGGGGTAGTAGGAGGCGATCCACGTCACGAGGTCCGGGGTGAGCTTCTGCAGTTCGGTTTTGAGCGCCCTGCTCGACCGCCCGCGACGTACGCGCGAGTAGAGGATCGTCCTCAATGCGCCCACGATCGCTCTCGCGACCGGCTCGGGTATGCCTCCCTCCCCCGGCGCTCGCTCGAAGACTCCGCCGATGAAGTGCGAAAGCTGCTCCGCGTTGTGTGCCCACCGTTCGATCCCCACCGGTCCCGCCGCGCCCATCTCCACCGACACGAGCCGCGCGGCGTCGGGGCGGTCGCTGGAGGCGTCGAACACGGCCCGCACAATGCTCTCGATCTGATCGACCCACTCGTCCTGCGGGTTGTAGGTCTCGGCGATGCGCGCCACCAGACGCGCGATCAGCGCGTCGTAGGTCGCGAGCAGACACTCCTCCTTGTTGGCGAAGTGCTCGTAAAAGCTGCGCCTCGACACCCCCGCGCGGGCCACGAGGTCAGAGATCGTCGTTGCGACGAACCCCCGCTCGTTCACCGCCTGGATCATCGCCTCGTAGAGGCGCTCGCGCTGGTCGGCCGCCACCTCCTCGGGCGGGAGCGCCTGTGGTCCCCGCGGAAGTCCCCGCTCGCGTGGCTTGCTCGTTCGTGTCCGCTCGGCCATGTCCTATACCTTAGCTCTTGACAAGCTGCGTAATGAATGATTTATTTGTTTTCCTTTTAGATGTCTCCAACTCATAGGGGAGGTCACTGACGTGGACGACATCAAGACCGTGAACCCATTGCAAACACTAGTTCCAGCATGTGGGCAAGTCCATTTGTGCGATCTTGGGGACGTTGGCAAAGTGGGACCCTCTTCATGCAACTGTCGGGATGGTTCTGTAGGGATCGTACTATTAGATATGCGATATGGCAAACGGAGAGTGCGGTCGTTGGACAAGTTGTCGCACCGTCCGCGGGAAGACTGGATCGACACGGAGGTTGGATTGGTATGAGAGGACATGCCTGCGAGCAGAAGCTGATGGTGCGCGCGCTCCATCCACGTTGGCCTTACAGACGCTCACACTGTCGACACGACCTGCACTGGCTCGTCCGCGTGCGGCCGCGTAGACGCTGGTGTCCGCACGGAAGACGCCACTCGGTGGCGGGCTTTCCGCCGCGCACCCGCCGCCCCTACGTCGGCTGAGCCGATGGTGCGCGGGGACGAGCAGCCACCTTACGTCGGCTGACCGACACGGGCCGCGCGCCGGTAGGATCGCAACCTATGGCGGCTACGACCCCCGAGTCGAGCACTGGGCGTACCTCCGGGCTGCCGGAGGACGAGCGCGAGATACGCGCGCTCTCGATCGACACGATCCGTGGCTTGGCGATGGACGCCGTGCAGAAGGCCAACGCCGGCCATCCCGGCACCGCGATGGCGCTGGCGCCGCTCGCTTACACGCTCTACCGCCACGTCATGCGGTTGAACCCGGTCGACACACACTGGCGCGACCGCGACCGCTTCGTGTTGAGCGCCGGCCATGCGTGCGTGCTGCAGTACTCGCTCACCCACCTCTGCGGCTTCGATCTCTCGCTTGATGACCTCAAGAGCTTCCGTCAGTGGGACTCGCGCACGCCCGGCCACCCCGAGCGCGGGCACACCGCGGGCGTTGAGGTCACCACCGGCCCGCTCGGCCAGGGCGTCTCCAACGCCGTGGGCATGGCGATGGCGGAGCGCCTCCTCGCCGAGCGCTTCAACCGCCCCGGATACGAGGTAGTGGACCACCACACCTACGCGATCTGCTCCGACGGGGACATGATGGAGGGGGTCTCCCAGGAAGCTGCCTCGATCGCCGGTCACTTCGGGTTGGGCAAGTTGATCGTCTGCTACGACGACAACCGCATCACGATCGACGGCACCACCTCAATCTCCTTCGACACGGAGAACCACATGGCCCGCATGCACGCCGACGGGTGGCACGTGCAGCGCGTCGAGGACTCCGAGGACACACAGGCTCTGTACGACGCGCTGCTGGCCGCGCGCGCTGAAACGGAGCGGCCGTCGTTCATCTCGGTGCGCTCCCACATCGCCTATCCAGCCCCCAACGCGATCGACACCGCCAAAGCCCACGGCGCTCCACTGGGCGAAGAGGAGGTGCGCGCCACAAAGCTTGTGATGGGCTTCGATCCAGACCTCACCTTCCACGTCGACGAGCGCGTGTACGAGCACATGTCCCTGCGCGCGTCGGGCGCTTCCGCGCAAGAGGAATGGGCAGGCCGCGAGCGGGAGTGGCGCGAGCGCTACCCCCAGCTCGCCGAGGAGTGGGACCAGGTTTGGTCGGGCCGGCTCAACGACGGCTGGAAGGAGGCGCTGCCCACCTTCGTCGCGGGCGAGCAGATCGCGACCCGCTCGGCGGGCCAGAAGGTGATGGCGGCGCTCAACCCCTTCGCCCCCACGCTGGCGGGCGGCGCGGCCGACCTGGTGGAGTCAACCAAGACCGTGTTCGATGGCGCGGGGGAGTACTCGCGGGTGCACACTGGCCGCAACATCCCCTTCGGCATCCGCGAGCACGCGATGGGGGCGATCGTCAACGGGCTCGCTGCCCACGGAGGGATGGTAAAGCCCTACGGCTCCACCTTCCTCATCTTCTCCGACTACATGCGCCCGTCGGTGCGCCTCTCCGCGCTCATGTCGCTGCCGGTGATGTGGGTGTGGACGCACGACTCCGTCGCGCTCGGCGAGGACGGCCCAACCCACCAGCCAGTCGAGCATTACGCCGCGCTGCGCGCCATCCCACACCTGTGGGTGATGCGCCCGGCCGACGCCAACGAGACCACCGTCGCCTGGCGCGTGGGCTTGGAACGAGAGGACGGCCCGGTGGCGCTGCTGCTCTCTCGCCAGAACCTCCTGGTGCTGCGACCGCTCCGAAGTCGCCCCCGCCGAGGGGTTGGAGCGCGGCGGGTATGTGCTGTGGGAGTCATCGTCGGACGGGTCTTCGGCTGCTGCCGCCTCCGGCGCGGCAGCCTCCACGCCCGAGCTCGTCCTGATCGCGACCGGCAGCGAGGTCGCGCCGACGCTTGAGGCCGGCCGCGACATCGCGTCTCAGGGCACGCACGTGCGGGTCGTGTCGATGCCCTGTATGGAGCTCTTTGAAGCGCAGTCCCCCGACTACCGCGAGAGCGTCATCCCCCGCGCCGTTCCCGCCCGCCTCGCCGTCGAGGCGGGGGCGAGCATGAGCTGGTGGAAGTGGGTGGGCGACTCCGGTGACGTGGTGGGAGTGGATCGTTTTGGCGCCTCCGCCCCGGGTGGCACGGTGTTGAAGGAGCTCGGCTTCACCGCAGACTCGATCGCCGCCCGCGCGCGTGCGCTGCTCGACGTCGTAGGCTGAGTACATGTCCTCCACTCCCTCCCCACTGCACAGGCTCTCCGCGCTCGGCCAGAGCGTGTGGATCGACTCGCTCTCGCGCGAGTGGATTCGCGGTGGCCACCTTCAACAACTGATCGATGACGACGCGGTGGTGGGCGCCACCTCCAACCCCACGATCTTCCAGAAGGCGATGAGCTCGGGCGACGCCTACGACGAGCAGCTGCGTACCCTGAAGGGCACCCCCCATGACGGGGGGCAGGCAAGCGAGCCTGGGTCAACCGACGCCGAAGCTGCCTTCTGGACACTCGCCGAACAAGACATCAGAGAGGCATGCGACGCCTTCCGTCCCACCTGGGACGAGGGTCTCGGTCGCGACGGGTACGTCTCGATCGAGGTGGATCCCCGGCTCGCCTACGACTCGCTGCAGACCTTCGGTGAGGCGATGCGCTTGCACAAGGCGATCGACCGTCCCAACCTGCTCGTCAAGATCCCTGCCACCAAGCCGGGGTTGGCGGCGATCGAGGACGTCATCTCCAAGGGCCACTCGATCAACATCACCTTGATCTTCTCGTTGAAACGGTACGCGGAGGTCGCCGAGTCCTACATCCGCGGGCTGGAGCGTCTGGTCGCCGAGGGGGGCGACCCCCGCAAGGCCCACTCCGTGGCGAGCTTCTTCGTCTCGCGCATCGACACCGAGGCAGACAGAAGGATCGATGAGATGGGTGGGCACGATGCGCTGAAAGGAAAGCTTGCGGTAGCCAACGCCAAGCTCGCTTACCGCCACTACCAACACATCTTCCAGGGCCCCCGTTGGGAGTACCTCGCGAGCAAGGGCGCCACCCCCCAGCGGGTGCTGTGGGCGTCCACCTCGACCAAGAATCCCTCCTATCTGGACACGATCTACGTGGATGAGCTGATCGGCCCCGACACGATCAACACGATGCCGGAGGAGACCGTGAGGGCCTTCCAGGACCATGGCTCCCCGCGCCCCACGCTCCAAGAGGGTCTTGTCGAGGCGCAGGCGGTTTTCGACGATCTCGCCACTGCCGGAGTCGACTACGACGACGTCACCGACACGCTGGAGCGCGAGGGCGTCGAGAAGTTCGAAGCCTCCTTCAGCGAGTTGCTCGACTCACTTGCCGCAAAGTTGGGGTCGCCGGCGCTAGCCTGAGGCAGTGCAGTTCGATGCGAATGTGCCTCAACCGGGCTCTGAACGTGGGGCCTGGGTCGCGGCTATAGCTCTTGGCCTACTCGGCGTCGCCGTGCTCGCGCTCGCGTTGAGTGGCGTCATAGGGGGCACATCGCACACGAGCGCCGCGCCTCCCCCGGTGCTCGCGGTCACACCCACGCCGGTGGCGTCGGCTACACCGACGACAACCGCAACGACTCCTGCGGGCGACAAAGGCGCCACTGGCCACCAAGCGATAGTCAATGATCCCTCGACCGTTCAGGCCCACCGCGATTTCGCCACGTATCAAGCGCAGACGAGCACCCACATTGCCGACCGCTGGATGCAGTCCTTCTATCCGGTCTACACGGTTGCCCAGCGCACGTTCGCTGTCAACTGGCTGCTGATCGCCTCCGTCCACAAGCAGGAGACAGCCTTCTCCACGGCCCCCTCGACGTATAAAGGGCTCAACTTCGCAGGGTGTTGCGGGGGTCCGATGCAGTTCAACGTCAAGAACGGGGGCCCGCCCGGGGAATCCGGTTCCACTTGGGCGTTAATGGCCAACTCCTACCGCTACGCCAAGCGCCCATCGTTCTACGGCCACCGCACAATCAAGCACCCATCGATCTACGACGACTTCGACTCGATCATGGCCGGCGCCCACCTGCTCTCCTCAGACGGCGCAGGCCTCGCACTCGATGCTGCTGCGTGGGGTGCTGCGTACGACTACTACGGCCATGACCCCACAGGGGTCACCTACGCTGACCAGGTGCTCGCTCGTGCGATCGGGTGGTCACAGCACGGCTTCTGCATCAACTGCGGTATCGAAACCTCCCTCGTGGAAGCCGTCCACGCCGCCTACGGCGCGCCAGTGGCGGCGTCTTTCGAAACCGTCAAGACGGCTACCGCCAAACACCGGCAGCACCGTCACTGAGGAATGCCAGTACCCGCCCGGCTAGGCCGGGCGGGAAACATGACAATCAGGCCGCGTCGGCCTGGGCGATGAGCTCGCCTGCGACGCGATCAGTCGCGGCGCCGGTGCCGCCCAGCAGGCGGCGGGAGAGCTGGGCGCGGCGGAAGAACAATGGCGCGTCGTGCTCCCACGTCGCCCCGATCCCACCGTGCACGGAGATCATCGTACGGGCGCCCTGGTCGAGCGCCCTACCCGCCACCGAGCGCGCCGCGCTCGCGGCGAGCGGGAACTCGTGGGGTGCTCCGTTGCGCGACCAACCCGCGTAGTAGAGCAGCGAGCGGCCGTTCTCCAGCTGGCGCAACACCTCCGTGAGGGAGTGCTTCACCGCCTGGTAGGAGCCGATGGCGCGGCCGAACGTGAAGCGCTCCTTCGCGTACGCCACCGACACCTCAAGCGCCGTCTCCACGCTGCCGAGCGACTCGGCGGCGATCAACGCCTGTGCGAGGTGCCACGCGCCGGCGAGCGAACCCTCGTTCGCATCGAGCAGCGTGGCGCTTGCTTTCTCCAGCGTCACATGCCCGAGCGAGCGGGTGGCGTCATAACGGAATACCTCCTCCACAGATACGCCTGCCGCCGAGGACTCCACGGCAACGCCTACGGGCTTGCCGTCGAGCAGAGCGACGCCCACGAGCAAATCTGCGCCCGGGGCATCCGGCACAAAAGCGATCTTGCCGCTCACAATCGCGCCCTCGCCCTCCCGTGTCGCCACCGGCGCGGAGGGGCGGGTACTCCCGTGGGCCGCATCTACGGTCCACCCATCCGAGATGTCCCCGGGTGGCATGGTGGGTAGATAGGCCGCCCTGCGCTGGCCACTCGAGAGCGGCTCCAGCAGGCCCCCGGCACTCGTGGAGTCGCCGAGAATCGCGGTCGCCGGGAGGTGCCCCAGCAGGGGTATCGACGCGAGTACGCGGCCACACTCCCCCAAGACCAACATCGCATCGAACGCATCGAGTCCTGCGCCGCCGTGAGCATCGTCGATCAACAGTCCCGGCCAACCCGCTTCACACGCTGTCGGCCACAGGTCTGGCAGCGCTTTCTCGTCGCCGTCCAGCGCCGCCCGCGCGGCCTCCAGCGTCTTCGTGCGCGAGAGCGTTCCACGGGCCGCCTCGCGCAGGAACTCCTGCTCGTCTGAGAGTGAGAGGTTCATACCGCCGCCTCCATATGTATCTCCGCGCGCCGCAGGCGCGCGGAGTGGGGTGGGTTGGGTGGGGTCATACTGCTGCTCCTTCCTTGGAGCGCAGCTCCGAGAACGGGATTCCCTTGTCAAGGCGCGGCTCGGGGGGTAGCCCCAACACGCGCTCGCCGATCGTGTTACGGAGGATCTCTTCGGTCCCACCCGCCGACTTCAGGCCGGGGAGGAAGGAGATCATGTACGCCCACTCGCTGTCCTCCGCGAGCGCGTCGGGGCCCAACACGTCGGTGATGAGGTCCCCGGCTTTGATCGCGCCGTTGACGATGGTCACCTTCGCCAGCCCCGCCTCCGGGCCGGGGATTTGGCCTTTCTGGAGCATCGTCAACGTGCGGTACCCGGTGAAGCGCACCGCCAGCAGCTCGCTTGCGATCTCGCCCAACTCCTTGCGTACCTTCGGGTCGCGCCTGCCATGCTCGTCGGAGGCGATCCCCTTGGCGAAGCGCACGGAGTTGTAACCGAGTCCCTCGCCCCCGAGGCCGATCGTGACGCGCTCGAACATGAGCGTCGTGAGCGCCGTTCCCCAGCCATTACCCACGCCTCCCACGACCGCGTCGGCGGGGAGCTCCACGTCGTCGAGGAATACCTCGTTGAACTCCGCCTCACCAGAGATCTGGCGCAGCCCCCGCACTGTCACGCCCGGGGCGTCCATCGGCAGGATGAACATGGTCAAACCCTTGTGCTTGTGCTGCTCGGGGTCGGTCCTTGCGAGTAGCAGTCCGTAGGAGGAGAACTGGGCGTTTGTGGTCCACACCTTCTGGCCCGTCAGCCGCCAGCTGCCGTCGTCCTGCCGGCGCGCGCGCGTCTGCACCGCCGCGAGATCAGACCCGGCTGCGGGCTCTGAGAAGAGCTGGCACCACACCTCGTCGCCGTGCAACATCGGGCCGAGATACCGCCCCTTCTGCTCGTCGCTCCCGTGGGCGATGATCGTGGGGCCGAGCATCCCCACTCCGATCGCATCGAGGATCCCGGGCACGCCGGCCTTCGCAATCTCCTGGTTACACACAACCTGCTCGATCGGGCCCAACCCCTGGCCGCCGTACTCCTTCGGCCACGTCACCCCGGCGAGCCCCGCCTCGGCGAGCTTGCCTTGCCAAGCGCGCCTCGCGGAGATGATCTCCGCCTCGTCCGTTATCGCGTCGGGGTGGGTGGGGTTTCCTATTACCGGCGCTGCTCCCTTGTTCTGCTCGAGCCAGGCGCGCACTTTCACGCGGTGCTCCGCCTGCTCCGGCGTGTCGTCGAGATCCACTTTTTCTCCCTTGGCTGACTGGCCAGTCAATATCTGGTCAGACAAGGCTACTCCTGTTCGCCATCGGCGGTTGCGATGACCTCGGGAGACCCACGCGGGTGGGGATGGCTACTCCGTATCGGGGATAGGGGGCTCTGTCTCCCGCGGGAGGTCGTAGAAGTCCTCGAAGCCCTGGTCGAGCAGCGCCCGTGCCTGCGTGGCGGGGGTGGCGGAGTCGAGCAACACCACCCCGAGGCGCACCCCGTCGCGCTCGGCAGTCGCCACCAGGCACTTCCCCGCCAGTTCCGTGTAACCCGTCTTCAAGCCCGTAGTCCCCGGGTAGCCATAGATGAGCAGCGGGTTGTTGTTGTAGAGGTAGAGCTTTCCCCCCTTGATCGGGAAGGGGAGCACCGCCTTGTAGGTGCGCACGATGTGCGCGATCAACGGCTGCTCGAGGTCAACGTGGGCGAGCTCGGCAAGGTCGGCCGCGCAGGAGTAGTTGCGTGCGTTCACGTACCCCGAGGGGGACGTGTAATGGGTACACCCCATCCCCAGCCGTGCCGCTTCCTGGTTCATCCCTTCCACGAATGTGCTCGCGCTTCCCGCCACGTGCTGGGCGAGCGCCATCGCCGCGTCGTTGCCGGAGGGGAGCAGCAGCCCGTAGAGCATCGTCTTCAAGCGCACGTGTCTTCCCAGCGGAAGCACACCCACCTTCGACCCCGCCGAGCTCACCGCTTGCTTGGTCACGAGCACACCTTCGTTGGGCGAGGAGCTGCGTACCACCCGCAGCGCGGTCATCATCTTCGTGAGGCTCGCGATGTGCAGGTGGGTGAGCGGGTTGAGCTGCCACAACACCTTCCCGTTGTCCAGGTTGAACAGCAACCCCGCCTTCGGCGGGTGGCGGAAGGCGACGTGCACCGCGTCGTTGCGACCGCTCAGATCGAGCTTGAGCGGCGGGTGTCCGAGCGGGAGGCCGGCGGGGGAGAGCTTTGCGGTGGTGTGTGCCGCCGCGTGCCCGTGGGTCCCCCTCGAGGCCGATGCCGAGCCGTGGGTGGGGGATGAGCGCGACAGCGCAAGCCACGCGCCGCCTACCACCAAGATTGTCAGGACAACCGCCGTGACTTGGCGTCTACGGCGGCGTCTGCGCATTTTCGCTTCCCGCGCCCTCAGCGCGCGGGCACTCCGCTCCAGGAAAGGTGAGCTGCTCATGGGGGGCCTCTCATTTACGTGGAGGATTGCGCAACGCCCCGACGATCCCCACCGTCAACAGCACCAGGATGAACACCGACGTCACGGCCTCGAACGTCAATCCGTACTGCTCTATGCCCGAGATCGTCAGAAACGCCAACCCCACGATGAACGCCAGCGACACCGCCAGCACCGCCACGCGCGTCATTGAGCCGCCATGCTTGCCTGCGCCAGCGAGGGCATCCCGACCGGGTCGCCCAAGCCTGCCACGCCGAAGACGATCTGCAGGGCCAGCCACACGCCCACCAGCGTCGCCGCCGGGATCTCCACGAGCGTCGTGTAGAAGGGCACAGGGATCAGCGTGAGCACGCGCGCGTGGGGGAAGAGCAACGGGTAGCCGCCCACTACCGCAACCACCACGCCCAAACTCCCGAACAACAGCGGCGAGGGGGAGGCGTGGCCGATCAGCGCCCACGCCGCGACCGCGATCGCGCCGGCGAGCAGGCAGAGGCCGGCGAAGCGCACCCGCCCGAGCTTGTTCTCGACGCTTGGGCCGAGCAGCACGAGAAAGCCCACGTCGAGCAGGAAGGGCAGCAGGCCCACCCGGTGGCTCGACAGCGCGTAGATCGCCACGACCGCCACCACCGTACACATCGTCACGAGCGGGAAGCGCTCTCTGGGGATGTTGTCCTTGACCGGGATCATGTGGCCCGGCGCAGCCTATCCGGCCGGGCCGTGCTCAACCTGAGGCGAACGCTCGATCGAGCACAGCGGTCAGGTCGATCCAGTCGTCTGGCTCGGGATAGAGATCGAGCCAGCGTTGGATGCCGCCCGCGATCGTCTGGAACTCGCTGTGGTCGATGCTGTACACAAGGATCACGCCGGCGTGGGAGCGCTGTGCCTCCATCCAGTCGCGCACGATCTCTGGGAAATCGCGGATGTTATACGTCACGAGGATGCGCTCCTCATCGGTCGCGAGCGCGAGGACGTCATCGTCGGCCAGCCCCTCGAGCTCGGGCTCTTGGTCGAGGGCGAGGACGTCATGCCCTCTCTCTTGTAGGAGCACGCCGACGCGTGGCCCTGAGACGTGCGCGTCGAGGAGGAGTCGCACTTGTTGGCGACTTAGCGGGAGTCGGCGCTCTGCAGGAACGGATAAAGCGCTTGCAACTCGTCTAGCGGTCGCCTGTTCTCCGCGACCAGTGACTCGATCTCATCGGGGAACTGCTGCGCGTAGGCGCGCGCGCTGCGCAGGTGTCTGCGAGTAACGAGCGGATGGCTTTTGTGCAAAAGGTCGTCGTCGCCCTGGTAGGAGCGCTCCAGCTCAACGATCTCCCATACGTCCAGGCCGCTGCCGATGACCCATGCGCGACGCGGCTTCCCTCGGAACGCTATGCCCGGATGCAGCCGGCTCTTCGCCGCCTCTTCGGTCAACTCCTCGACGACGACGCTGCGTGAGTGCCCCGAGCGGCGGATCTCCTCGGCGACCAGCCTGTCTGTCTCTGGGCCGAGCCGGATCGAGAAAGGTTGAGTCTTGACGATGCTGGATGCCATAACTACAGTGTAGCAACTGTAGCGCCCACTCGGGGGGAGATCCTACACCACGTGGTGTAAAATGGTGTCTATGGCAAGGACCAACATAGAGATAGATGACGAGCTGGTGGGCCGAGCGATGCGGGTGTACCGCCTGCCCAGTAAGCGGGAGGCGGTGGATCTGGCTTTGCGAAGGCTGGTCGGTGAGCCGATGGACAGTGACGAGGCCCTCTCGATGGAGGGGAGCGGATGGAGCGGTGACCTGGGCGAGATTAGGGTGCCGGACGAGCCTCTCCAGCGGTGATACTGGTTGACAGCTCTGCGTGGGTCGAGTATCTGCGCGCCACGGGTAGTCAGGCCCATCTCCGGGTGCGAACAGCGCTTGAGGACAACGAGGAGCTCGCGTGCACGGATGTGGTGGTGATGGAGATCCTCGCCGGCGCACGAGACGATGGCGATCGCGACCGGCTGCGACGCCTCCTCTTTGGACGCACGCTTCTGGCCGTGGAAGGACCGTCGGACTATGAGCGGGCGGCCGAGCTCTACCGAGCATGTCGTCGGCACGGTGAGACCCCACGCAAGCTGACCGACTGCCTGATCGCCGCCGTCGCGATCCGCAACCAAGCGCAACTCCTTCACGCCGACGCCGACTTTGACGTCATAGCCCGTCACACAGCCCTGCGGCTTGCGTAGCTCTGGACCGAGAGCACTCGCAACTCATCGAGCGCTCGGCGGTTCTCCGCAAGAAGCTTGCGCTATCCGTTCGCGGCGAGCGGTCCCATGCCCGGCTGCGGCTGCGGCACGTGCTGGTCGGCGTGGTAGGAGGAGCGCACGAGCGGGCCGGCCGCGACGTGGTCGAAACCGAGGGCGTAGGCGGCGTCTTCGAGTGCGGTGAACTCATCGGGGTGCCAGTAGCGCACGATCGGTAGGTGGCGCTCGGAGGGGCGCAGGTACTGGCCCACCGTCAGCACCTGCACGTCGTGCTCGCGCAGGATCTCGAACGTCTCCACCATCTCCTCGTGCGTCTCGCCGAGGCCCACCATCAGCCCCGACTTCGTGACCACCTCGCCCTCGCCCATTTCGGCGGCGCTGCGAAGGACGCGGCAGGAGCGCAGGAATTCTGAGCCCCTACGGGCGATGGGGTAGAGGCGAGGAGCCACCTCCACGTTGTGGTTGAACACGTCGGGGCGCTCGGCGATCACCTTCGCGAGCGGCATCTCCTGGCCCTGGAAGTCCGGGGTGAGCACCTCGATCTGGCATTCGGGCGCCTGCTTGCGCACTTGGCGGATGACGCCCACGAAAGCGGAGGCGCCCTTGTCGGGCAGGTCGTCTCGGTCCACCGAGGTGACGACCGCGTGGCGCAACCCCATACGCGCGATCGAGCGCGCCACACGCGCGGGCTCAAGCGGATCGTCCCAAGTCGGCTTGCCCGTCTTCACGTTGCAGAACCCACACCTGCGGGTGCACGTGTCGCCGAGGATCATGAACGTGGCGGTGCCCCGCTCCCAGCACTCGCCCACGTTCGGGCACGCCGCCTCCTGGCAGACGGTGTGGAGATTCTCCTCGCGGATCAACGCTGACAGCTCGCGGTAGCGCGCGCCGCCCGCCGCGGGCACTTTGAACCACGGTGGCTTGCGCTCGCGCAGTGGGCGCACGTCGGAGCCGAGCACCTTCAATACGTCCATGCCGCCGGGGTTCGCGCGCGAGCGGGTTACGTGCTCGCGCGTGCTGGTGTCGCTTGGGGGAGCGGTCATGCGCTCACCAGCGTATGACCTGTGGACGCCTCTGTACGGACAGGTCGACGCCCGTGAGCGTTGCAGAAGCAGCGAGCCATCGTGTCGGCGAACCTATCGAAACCGCCCTCTGGCGCGTGTCCAAGCTCTCGTTCGACCGAGGTCATCGTGACGTCGGGCAGTCCGCACGCCACGATCCACGAGAAGGGCTCCAGGTCGTTGACCACATTCACCGCGAACCCGTGTGTGGACACACCACGCGACACGTGCACACCGATTGAGGCGATCTTGCGGTCCTCCACCCACACGCCGGTGTAGTCGATGCCCTCCGCGCAGCGCGAGCGGGCCTCGATGCCGTACTCGGCAAGCACGGCGACGATCGCCGCCTCCATCGTGCGCAGGTGCGCGCCGATGTCGGTGATGCGCATGATTGGGTAGCCCACGAGTTGGCCCCGGCCGTGGTAGGTGACGCGACCACCGCGGTCGGTCGGGACGATCTCGATGCCCTGCCCGCGGTAGAAATCCTCGCCGAGTGTCAGCTCGCCGTCGAGGGAACGTCGCCCGCGCGTGTAGACGGGTGGGTGCTCCAGCAACAACAGCGTGTCGGGGATCTCCTCGGTCTGTCGCCGCGTCTGGAAGTCAGCCTGGAGCGCTACAGCGTCGCGGTAGGGGACAGCGCCCAAGCGGCACACGCGCAACTCCCCGGGCGATCGGTCGGTGGCATTCATCCGTGTGCCCAGGATAGTGCGGAGCCGGTTATTTCCATGTCTCCTTCCAGACAGACCTTGACAACTAGAACACTGCCCGCTATAACTCTCCATGTCATGTCGCTCCATAAGAGTGACAGGCGACCAACATAAGGATCGGGTTGTGGGTTGGCCTTTCGTGGTCGACTGCAGACGTTTTCCGGGGACCTTGGGAGAGGGACCGGGTCGTAAGTCCTGAGAGAGGGTTGTGTTTCGCGTGTTTTCTTTGGGGAATAGCGTGCTTGAGAGTCCGCGTGCTTCTGGCGGGTCCGTAATAGGACGCGTCAGCGTCGCTGACGCGTCTCTCTCTCTCTCTCTCTCTCTGGTCGAGCCGGCTTCTAGCCACTAGCGTCGGCTTCGCGGCGTTCTCGCGCCGCTTTCGCTCCTCATGCGGAGCGAAGGTGCCTCATGGTTTGGTGGGCGCGTGATGGGCACGACTCGCACAGTCGCTTCGCGTGCGCACACGGGTAAACCCCTGACCCGCCCGGGTGGAGCGTCGCCGCGAGTCCAGGTGGCGGAGATGCAGCGCACGCGCCTCCTGAGCGCGACCGTGACCGTCGTGGACGAGATCGGCTACGCGGATGTGACGGTGGCGGACATGACCGCTCGGGCGCGTATTTCCCGGCGCACGTTCTATGAGCTGTTCGGCAATCGCGAGGACTGCCTAACGGCAGTGTTCAAGGATGCGCTCGAGCGGGTCCGTCGCGAAATGATCGCCACCGGCGCGGGTGAGCTCGACTGGCGCGAGCGTGTGAGGCACGGACTGTGGGCGATCCTCTCCTTCTTCGACCGCGAGCCTGCGCTCGCGCGCGTGTGTTTGGTGCAGTCGGCGCGCAGCAGCGAGGAGACGTTGGAGCGCAGAGCCGAGGTCTTCTCACAGCTTGCCCGTGTGATCGACGAAGGCCGTGCCGTGGGCTCCCGCGCGAGCGAGCCTCCGGCGCTTACAGCAGAGGGCCTCGTGGGCGCGGCTCACGCGATCGTCTATGAGCGCGTCCTGAAGCGCAGTAACGAGCCGCTGGTCGAGTTGCTCCCGGGCCTGATGAGCATGATCGTGCTGCCCTACCTCGGCGCCGGTGCCGCACGGCGCGAGCAATCCCGGCCGATGCCCTCCGTGGAGCCGGCAGTGGAAAGCGACGCGCAGGACGCCGCAAGCGGAGCGGGGGACTGGCTGCAGGGTCTGCCGATGCGCCTCACCTACCGCACGATCCGCGTGTTGCACGCTGTAGGCGAGACGCCGGGAATCTCCAACAGGAGCGTAAGCCGAGAGGCCGGTGTCAGTGATCAAGGCCAGATGTCAAAGCTGCTGGCACGGCTGGAGCGACTGGGCCTGATCGCCAACCGTGGGACACACCTCCAAGGCGAGGCCAACGCCTGGCAGCTCACACCGACAGGCGAGCAGCTCACGCAGAACATTCACCTCAACCCAAACCACAGTCAGGCTGCCTGATGAAGACACATGTGTCACCGAAACCCGCGTCCGCCGCGCCGAGCGCCGGCACGCACGACTCCCGGGAGGGGAGATAGACCGATGCTCAACTCACTGCGCAAACGCCTCACGCTCGCGAACGTCGCGCTGACGCTCGCGCTCGTGTTCGCGATGACCGGCGGCGCGTATGCCGCCAAGAAATACCTGATCACCTCGACGAAACAGATCAGCCCGAGCGTGTTGAAATCGTTGCAGGGCAAGACCGGCCCGGCCGGCGCTCAGGGGCCGGCGGGTCCCGCGGGGTCGCAGGGGCCGGCGGGCAAAGACGGCGCCAACGGCGCCGCGGGCCAAGACGGCAAAGAAGGCCCGGCGGGACCGAAAGGCGCGACCGGACCCAAAGGCGCGACCGGCGAACCGTGGACCGCAGGCGGCACGCTGCCGAGCAAACAGACCGAGACGGGGACGTGGGGGTACACCGCCGGGAGCATTGGATCCTTGGGCATGCACATTCCGATCTCCTTCCCGATTCCGCTCGCTGCCGCGCTGGGCGAAGGCGCGGTCCATCTGATCGGGGCGAGCGGCAAGGAACTGATCGCCAAAGAAGAAGAACCAACCGAAGAACTCACCCCGACGAAGTGCGGCAGCGCGCTGACGCCGGCAGGTAGTGTCGAGAAACCGGCGGCCGCCCCGGGTAATTTGTGCGTGTACGTCGAGAAGTTCAGCGACGCTTCGATCGAACAGTTCAGGATCGGCTCGAACTTCATCCTCGATTCCTCGCAGACCTGTGTGGCATTCAAATGTCTGCCTGAAAACGGCGGTCCGGGCGCAGGCGCGTCGCCCGCCGGGGCGGTCTTGCAGATCCTCGGCGGCGGCGAATCGTACGGATTCGGCGCCTGGGCGGTGACCGCGCCCTAACGGCTCTGGTCCTCCCCGTCGCATGGGCGGCGGGGAGGACCGCCATCCAATACCCCCGACTCAGTTTCAACCAGACCGGCTTCGACAGACCAGACCGAGGAGTGACGTCATGAGCAACGCAACCAGAGCCGCATCCGCCCGCAACTTCCGCGTCCCTGCGTTGGCTTCGGCGTTGCTCGTCCTCGCCTTCGCGCTTGTCGTCGCGTCGCCCGCCTTCGCCAGCTTCGAACAGGTCGCGACCTTCGGTGAAGAAGGCACGAGCTCGCCATTTTACCACACTTTGGGCATCGCCGTGAACAGCGCCGGCGCCGGCGGCGTGCCGGCGGGCACCGGCTACGCGGTGGGCTACCAGGGAGGCGTGAATATGTACAACGCCAAAGGCGAATTCACCGGTCACTGGGGAAACTCCCCAGCAAGCGCCATCGCGGTGGATCAAACGACCGGTGACGTCTACGTGCGAACGAGTTCGCCAGGAGAAGGCAACAATCAGATTTTTGTCTACAGCGCTGACGGGTCGCAGACGATCGCGAGCTTCGGTGTTACAGACTATCTCAAACCGATCGGCGAATCGCCGGAAAAGATTCATGAATCCGGTTTTACTTTCGGTGTAGCGGTCGACGGTTCGGGGAACGTCTACGTCTCGGACTATCTGCAACACACATCCCCGGAGGAATCGCGTGTGATGGTGTTCAAGCCAGAAAGCCCGGGCGACTACGAACATTACGTGTACGCCGGACGCAGCAGCGACATCGGCTATACGCTTCTTGAAGAACACAAGCTCTACTTCATCCCGGAAAACCTTGGGGTGGACGCTGCGGGTGACCTATACATAAAGGCACTTAACGGGGATTCGATCGTGGAGTTCAACCCGAGCGCGCCGACCGCTCCTGTGTGTAGCTACAAGGTGCCTCGCGGCGGTGTGGACGGTATCGCTGTCGATCCTGAAACCAGGCAGGTGTACTACTACACCTACAAGGACAAAAAACACATCTATCAGGTGGAATGCAACGCCAAAGGGGAATTCGTGCAGACCGATTCCTTTGTGATTGCGCCAGAAGTGGGTACGACCGCAGGCACCTCCTACATGCCGGCCTTGGCGTTTAATCCGGTGTTGGAATACGAAGGTGCGCATCCCGCGGGCGCGATCTACGGTGTCTCCGAATTCGGTGCTGGTTATATCTTGGCGCCGGCGGCGTCGCGGCCGCCTGTGGTGGAATCCACGGCGGCGGTGTCCGTCACCGCGTCGGGCGCGTTGCTTGGCGGCGTGGTGAACCCGAATGGTTTCGCGACGGGGTATGTGTTTCAGTACATCGATGACGCGGCCTATCGGGCCAACGAACAGGGCGAACCTTTCGCGGGCGCCGGGGAGGCGCCGCTGGGCGGCGGGACCCTGGGCGCCGGGACGAGCGGTGTGAGCGTGGAGGCGGCGCTTCGCGGCCTGTCCGCGGATACGATGTATCACTACCGGCTCGTCGCGACAAGTCACTGCAACCCTTCTGAAGAAGCCGAAGTGTGCGAAGTGCCCGGGACAGCGCACACGTTTCGCACGTTCCCCTCGGAAGTGGGAGTACTGCCGGATGGCCGCGCGTACGAGATGGTGTCCCCGGCGCTAAAGAGCGGTGGCGAGGTGTTCCCGATCGATCCGGGCAATGGCTCCTGCAGCGAATGCAAGCCGGGGGTCAATGGGTACATGTATCCTGCGCTGGCCAGTCCGGACGGGGAAGCGGTGGTGTACATGGGCTTCCCGTTCTCTTTTACGGAAGGCGCCCAGCAGGCTGACGAGTACATTGCGCGGCGTGGCGCTACCGGTTGGCAGACAACCACCCTGAGTTCGGAGCTGCAGACGCGTAGCGTGGGCTACGAAGGCTTTGACGCAGGATTGGACAAGGGCGTGCTGGAACAGGGCGAAACGGCTCTGAGCCCGTCAGCTCCGGCCGGGTACCCCAATCTGTACAGTCAACTGACGGGCGAAGCGGCCGGCTTCTCGCCATTGGTCGCCGCGCAACCGCCCAACCGCGGCGCGGGCCAGTTCAAAACGCGGTTCGCGGGAGGCTCGGCAGACTATTCAAAGCTGTTCTTCGAAGCCAACGACGCGCTGACCGGCGAAACGGAATTTGCGCCGGCCGCGGTGGACGGCGGCCAGCAGGCGTACAACCTCTACGAATCGGATGGCGGGAGCCTGAGGCTCGTCAACGTGTTGCCCGGCAACGAAGCGACCGCTCCCAACGCAAAGGTGGGAGCGGGTCCCTACGCGATGGGGAACGCGACTGTGTTCGATTACTCGCACGCGATCTCCGACGATGGGTCGCGGGTGTTCTGGAGCGACGCGGCAGGCCAAGTCTACGTGCGCGAAAATGGACAGAGCACGCGAGAAATCCCAGATCACACCGGTCGCTTCCTGGCGGCCGCTGCGGACGGATCGAAGGTGCTGCTCGAAGACGGTCGTCTATACGACCTGGAAAGCGAACAGACGGTTGACCTGACCGAAGGTCACGGCGGCTTTCTGGGTATCGCCGGTCAGAGCGAAGACCTGTCGCACGTATATTTCGTGGATACGGAAGCGCTCACGCCGGTCGGGGAGGTCAACGGCAACGAAGAACACGCAGAAGCGGGCAAGGAGAATCTCTACGCCTGGTCTGAAGGCGCCTCCACTTTCATCGGCCGACTCATGGCCGGAGATGGCGTCGACGGAGCATGGACGGCTGCCCCCGCTCGGCGCACCGCCGAGGCCAGCCCGGATGGTCGGTGGCTTGCCTTCGTCTCGATAGCCCCGCTAACCGGCTATGACAATGTTGGACCGGCGTGTCACTACAACCCAAACTTTAAGAAATGGGTCGAAGACGCGTGTTCCGAGGTGTACCTGTACGACTCGGCGAGTGGCAAGCTCGCGTGCGCCTCGTGCGATCGCAGTGGGCTGGCCCCGTTGGGACCGTCCTACCTGCCGCTGTTGCAGGAAGCGCCAGCCGGATTTGGCCAGGCGCGGTATCTCACCGATCAGGGGCGGCTGTACTTCGATTCCGCCGATTCGCTGTCGCCATTCGACAGCAATGACGGTGTGGAAGACGTCTACCAGTTCGAGCCGGGTGCCGTTGGCGGCTGTGGGCGTGCGGAAGGCTGCGTGAACCTGATCTCCGCGGGACGCGGGGCATACGACTCGAACTTCGTTTCGGCCAGCGCGACGGGCGCGAACGTGTTCTTCACCACGCGCGATCGATTGGTCGCTGTCGATCACGACGGGCTGATAGACCTCTACGACGCGCGCGAAGGAGGCGGTATCGCGTCGCAGAGCGAAGTCGGACAGAACACCGAATGTCACGGCGAAGCGTGCCAACCGCCGGCGAGCGGCTCCGGCGATCCCGCGCTCGCGTCGCTGAGTTTCGAAGGGCTCGGTGACGTGTTCGTGTCGCCGACGCCTGTGACGCCGAGGGTCAAGCCGCTGTCGCGGGCTCAGAAGCTCGCTCGGGCGCTCAGGGAATGCCGCCATGAGCCCAAGCGCAAGCGCTCGGCGTGCCGCAGGGCGGCGCGCAAGAGATTCGGCGGCAAGGCCGCCAGAGCCGGGCGGGTCGCGAACACGCGCAGTGCTCGTTCGAGGGGAGGTCGATGATGGTGCGGTTGAATTTGGTTGCTCGATGGGTCGCTCTGCTTGTCGCGCTGACGGGCTTGCTGGTGGCGCCTGCTGCGCACGCCGGGTTTGGGATGGTGCCGGGCAGCTTCAGCGCGGTCGCTGAAAACCAGGACGGCACTATCGACCTGCAGGCCGGTTCGCATCCTTTTCAGTACACGGTCAACTTCGCGTTCAAGACCGAAGAAGACGGCATCACGGAAGGTGGGCAGGCACGCGACGTGATCGTGGACCTACCGCCGGGGCTGGTCGGCAATCCGCAGGCGGCGCCGCAGTGCCCGCGGGTGGACTTCGAGGGCAGCACTCCGCAGTGTCCTCCAAACACGCAGATCGGCGTGCTGCACGCCGTGGTGCAGGGAGCGGGCGAAATCAAAGGCCCCGTCTACAACATGGAAGCGCCGCCCGGCGTCGCCGGCCAGCTCGCGTTCTCCGGCGGCATGTTCAACGCGCTGGAGAACGCCTCGGTGCGAAGCGAGGAAGGCTACGGGTTGCGAGTCGGCACCTTCGACCTGCCGATCGAAATCCTCTCGGTCAGAGAGGTGATCTGGGGCACGCCCGCCGATCCTGGTCACGATTCGGAACGTGGCGAAGACGCTCTCAACAAGGGTGGCCCGCCGCTCCCGTCCACGGCGTCGTTGCAGCCGTACCTGACGCTGCCGACCTCCTGTCAGACAGCGCCGCAGGCAATGATCCGGGCGGACTCCGCGCTGGCTCCGGGCATCTTCGACGAACAGTCCTGGCTGACCGTGGACGCAGGCGGTAACCCCGCTCCGTTCACGGACTGCAGCCGCGTGCCGTTCGCGCCGGAAGTCGCGGTGCTGCCGTCGAGTCGCTCGGCGGAGAGCGCTACCGGACTGACGTTCGATCTGGGACTGCCGGACAAGGGTCTGCTCGAGCCGGGCGGGATCAGCGAAAGCCAGCCGCGCAAGACCGTCGTGAAGCTGCCGGCCGGGGTGACGGTGAACCCGTCGATGGCTGTGGGGATCGACGTGTGCACATCCGCGGAGTACGCGACCGAACAGGTCGACACCGCTCCCGGCGCCGGCTGTCCGCAGGCGTCGAAGATCGGCGATGTGCTCGTGCACAGCCCGCTCGTGGAAGAGCCGCTCGAAGGCGGGGTGTACCTCGCCTCGCCGTACGACAACCCGTTCAAATCGCTCGTCGCTGGATATCTGATCGCGCGTGCGAGGGATCGCGGCGTGATCGTCAAGCAGGCCGGCAGGATCGACCTGGACCCGACTACGGGGCAGATCACGGCGACGTTCGAAGGGCTGCCGCCGCTGCCGTACTCCTCGCTCGAAGCGAAGTTCAGAGAAGGCACGAGAGCGCCGCTGGTCAATCCCGCGATCTGCGGCGCCTATACGAGCCAGGTGAGCTTCACGCCGTTCTCGGTCGAAAGCGAGACGGAAGCGACCACGAGAACATCGAGCTTCACGGTCGACAGCGGTCTTGGCGGCGGCCCGTGCCCGTCCGGCGGAACCCCCCCGTTCGCGCCGAGCCTGACCGCGGGCACGCTGAACAACGCGGCGGGCCGCTACAGCCCTCTGTATCTGCGGATCGAACGCAAAGACGGCGAACAGGAGATCACGGGCTTCTCGACGACGCTGCCACCGGGCCTGACGGGCAACCTGTCCGGGATCCCCTTCTGTGGCGCGACTGAAATTCAGCGCGCTCGCGAACAGACGGGCACGGAAGCGCAGAACGGCCCGGCGTGTCCGGCCGGGAGCCTGATCGGGCACACGATCGCCGAAGCGGGCGTCGGACCGGTGCTGGCACAGACCCCGGGGAGCATCTATCTCGCCGGGCCTTTCGAAGGAGCCCCGTTCTCGGTGGTCGCCGTCACGGCGGCGAAGGTCGGTCCGTTCGACCTCGGCGCCGTCGTGCTGCGCCTGCCGCTGCAGATCGACGCGAACACCGCGCAGGTATCGATACCCGCGGGTCCCGCGGACCAGATCCCGCACATCATCGACGGCGTCGTGATCCATCTGCGCGCGATTCGCGCCTACATCGACCGGCAGAGCTTTACGCTAAACCCGACCAGCTGCTCTGTGAAGACGATCGCCGCCGCCGTCAACGGCGCCGGCCAGAACATCGCAAGCTCCGCGGACGACACGACGGCTACCGGCAGCAGCCGCTTCCAGGCGGCCGACTGCGCGAGCCTGGCGTTCAAACCGTCGTTCAAGGTGACGACCAGCGGCAGGACCAGTCGCAAGAAGGGTGCGAGCCTGAACGTCAAACTGGCCTACCCCAAAGACTCGTTCGGCAAGGACACCAACATTCGCATGGTCAAGGTGAACCTGCCGAAGCAACTCCCCTCAAGGCTCACCACGCTGCAACAGGCATGCACCGACGCGCAGTTCAACACCAACCCGGCCGGATGCCCAGCGGCGTCGCGCGTTGGGCAGGCCACGGCGACAACACCGATCCTGCCCGTCCCCATCACAGGACCCGCGTACTTCGTGAGCCACGGCGGTGCGAAGTTCCCCGAACTTATCATCGTCCTGCAGGGCTACGGCATCACGATCGATCTGCACGGCGAAACGTTCATCAGCAAAGCGGGCATCACGAGTTCGACGTTCCGTACGGTGCCCGACCAACCTGTGACGAGCTTTGAGCTCACGCTCCCGCAGGGACCGAACTCGGCATTGGCGGCCAACGGGAACCTCTGCACGAGCACCCTGAAGATGCCCACGTTGTTCGTCGGGCAGAACGGGGCCACGATCAAACAATCCACACCCATAACCGTCACGGGGTGCCCAAAGGCCAAGCACAAGAAAGCAAAAAAGAGCGCTCGGCGATAGTGATGTGAGAGTCGGCCGTGCTGGGCTACAGCGTCAGCGCGGCCGGCTTTTCCAGCAGCTCGCGAACCCGCGCCAGGAACAGCGCCGCATCGACCGCGCAAATCCCGTTCTGCTCTGTTACTCAAAGCAAAACTTTAGGCTCTAAGCCACTCCGCAATAAATCTGCCGCCAGGGCGACTATGTCTATCGTTGCACCCACTGCTGAAAGCCCCCTTTCGCAGTTCCCCTTGGCGCTAAGAGTGTCAGGTACGACGGATATATGTCGCAGCCTTCACCGGCGCTCCCGGAATTAACGGCATCGTCTTGAGCGTGACGGTTGTGGGGACAGACTCTGCGGAAATTTAACTTGACAATTAGTTCGATATCTGCGTATGATCATCATGGAATCCGCCGCAGCGCGGTTCCCGTGTTTTCACAGCTCGATGTGGGAGGGGTGGCGAATGAGGGGTGGACGGATGCTGTCTTCTTGGCGCTTTTGCTCGGCGTGGCTCGTGTGTGTGGTGCTGGGCGCTGTTGTGGCGGTGACCGCCGCCGGCTCCGGCGGGCCGGAGGCGTTGAACGGCGTGGCCGGCACCTGGGCACCGGCTCCTCTTCTGTCGGGGCGTTTGGTGGTTCCCGGTGTGCAGGCGCTCGATGGCGGCGAGCAGGAATCCGACGAGCTGGTCGCGGATCGTGCCGATCCTGTGGCGGTGGCGGTACGGCGGCGCTCGCGTACGCAGTACGAGCGTCTTGGCCCGAATGCGGCGGCTAGGGTAATAGCGCAGACCGCGCCTGTCGTACTGAGAAGCGCTCCGTCCGGACTGCAGCAGGCGCCTGCCGGTGCTCGTATAGCTCGCTATCTGAGCGAGAACTCCGCGCAACTCGATCTTCCGGGCGGTAGGCATGTGTTGGCCGAATCGCTTGCTCCGCTGGCAAGGCGTACACCGTCGGGGCGCTACGCGCCGGTCGATCTTGCCTTGCGTACGTCTGGCCCCAGTTTTGTCGCTTCGAGCCCCGCGGTCCCGGTGAGCATTTCGCGTGAGCTCGCTGGTGGCGCGAAGGTCGGCTCGAGTGGTTTGTCGCTCACGCCGGTGGGCGGGTTGGGCACGCGGCTGTCGGCGGTAGGCCGACTTGACGGTGGCGCGGTCGTCTATCCAAATACGGGCGTGGACGCCGACACGGCGGTCAAGCCGACCTCCTCGGGGGTTGAGAGCTATGCCACCCTGCGCTCTGTCGACAGCTCGCAACGCCTCTACTACCGGCTCGGCGTTCCCGTGGGCGCCTCGCTCAGATCCAGCAGCACTGGAACGGTCCGTGTCGTGAAGGGGGGCCGCACGCTCGCGATCGTCCCAGCCGCCACGGCGACCGACGCGGCCGGGACACCCGTGTCCACGGTAACGAGGCTGTCCGGTAAGACGCTGCGGGTGGAAGTCCATCACCGGTCTGGCGATTACCGCTACCCGATCGTGGTCGACCCGACGGTCATCGATACTTCGCTCTATTACACGTATGGGTCGAACTGGCGGCTGGAACGCAATAGCGAAAACTTTCGTCTTGAAACACCCGAATATAAAACTCTCAGTATCTACATTATGTCTTCGGTACAGCCAAGCCAGTGGGGAGCGTTGTTGTATCCGACTCAGGGCGAATCCCACATCTATGAGTTGAGTATGGAAACGTCGGCAAGCACCGGCAGCAACGTCGAAAATCATCTGGCGATAATCGGTGCGCCAAGTGAAGGTGGCATCGAAAAAGGCGGCTGGGAAGCATCCGTAAGCCTGCCGAAAAGCTATGGGAGGTCGTCCGCAACCGCTTGCATTGGGACCTGCTCGTCGTCGAACGGTTCGGCCGCCAACGTAGCCGCCTACTGGATAAACGCCATATCCACCGGAGCGGGCGGCGAAATGATCGCGTACGCCGCGTCGGTGTACATAGCCCAGACCAACGGCCCGTCGGTGTCGAAGAATACGACAAAAGAACATAACTCTGCCGGAGAACGCAACGTGTTCTACGGCAGCGGTGGTTGGATGTCGCCGGGCCACGCGATGGCTGCGTTCGATGTGAGCGATCCAGGGATTGGGGTCAGCGAAGTCCAGTACACGGTGGGCGCAAAAAAATGGAACTGGACCGCTCAGTGCAATACGACCGTCCAGTGTCCGGAGAAAACTGCGCTCGAAGTTCTAGCCACCGATGGCGGTGGCCTACCGGACGGCGAACCGACGATCGAAGCGAAGGCGCTGAACGACATGGGCAGCAGCGCCACAACGACGACCAAAGTAAAGGTCGACAGCACCGCGCCGCACGAAATCGGTCTGACTGGACTGCCCTCGGAAATAAACGATGCGACTCCCAAACTCAAACTCACCGGTCACGCGACCGACGGTGTGACAGGTACGGTCAGCTCCGGTGTCGCATCGCTCAAATTGGCGATAGACGGGAGCGAAGTCGGCAGTCCAAACGGGGCCTGCACGCCCGGTCCTTGCACGGCCACGGGCGAATGGACGATCAGCGGCGAAGACTACTCTGCGGGCAAACACACCTACGTTGTCACGGTCGCCGATGTCGCCGGCAACTCGGCGACCAGCGAAGGCTCGTTCACGGTCCATCATGCGGCGCCGATCTCCATCGGCCCGGGCGAATTCAACCCGGTGACCGGCGAGTTCGATCTCGAAGAAGAAGACGTCTCGATAGCGGCGCCGGGAGCGCCGTTGACTATCACCCGCAGCTACAGCTCCAAGGAACCGTCGGCCGGGAGCGCGGAAGCGTTTGGGGCGCCGTGGACGATGAGCTTCGGCGGCGCGCAGAAGCTGGTGCGCGGTTACCACGGAAATGTGACGCTCGTGGCTACCAGTGGCGCCGAGACCACGTTCTACAGCCTTGGCGCCGGCGCGTTCGAATCGCCGTCCGGTGACAAAACGCTAGTGTTGACGGGCAAAAATGGCGAAACCGAATTCACGCTTAGCGACAATGGCTCGAGTACCAAGTTCACGCATGTGAGCGGAGACGCCGAAGGCGTGTATAGGGCGTCCTTCGCGAGCGGCACCGGTGGAACGCACACGACGCAGTTCACATATCAGTCGATCGGTGGCGTGGTCGAGCCGCTACAGGAGCTCGCTCCCGTGCCGCTCGGCGTGTCGTGCGCCCCCGCGTTGAAACCGGGTTGCCGCGCGCTTACCTACAACTTTGCTACGAGCACGACCGCCACGGGCGAATCGTCGAGTCAGTGGGGCGACTACGCGGGCCGTTTGACGCGCGTGTACCTGTCGACCGCCACAGAACAGGCCGGAGGCGAACTGTGGCCGTGGTCGACGGAAGTCGCTCACTATCTGTATGACAGCAAAGGACGCCTGCGGGCGGAGTGGGATCCGCGCATTTATCCCGCGCTGAAGACGACGTATGGCTATGACTCTGAAGGCCACATGACCGCAGTGACGCCGCCTGGAAAGGAGACGTGGGCGTTTACTTACGGGACTACGTCGAGTGATACGAGCCCTGGCCGACTGCTGAAGGTATACCGGCCGCCGGCGTCGGAATCGTTGTGGGGCGGTGAAGGGCCGAAAAGCACTGTGGCGCCGAAATTGGCGGGCGCGGCGGCGGTCGGGGTGCCGGTCTCGACATCCGACGGCACGTGGTCAGGGACGCCGATCGCCTATGGCTATCAGTGGCAGAGGTGCAACTCCTCCGGCGGCGAATGCTCCCCGATCGGTGGCGCCGCGAACGCCGTGTACACGCCGACGTCCGCGGATCTGGGCCACACGCTGGTGGCTCAGGTGACGGCTGACAACGGCGGCGGCGCGGTGACCGCGAGCACCTCCGCCAGCGGCGCGGTCGTCTCGGCTTCCTCTGCCGGGGTGGTTTACTCGCAGTCGGTCGACAGCGGTAGCAGCGTGAACGCAGTCACGTGCGTGCCGACCACGACCGACTGTGTTCTCAGTGACAGTAAAGGCAACGCGCTGTACTCCACGAACGTGAGCAGTGGCTCGAGCTCGACATGGACTTCCTGGTCGGGGCCTGGTGTCAGCCCAAGCGAGGCGCTGTCTTGTCCGACCACGACCGCGTGCGTGCTCGTCGACGGCGAAAAACCCAGCGGCGGCGGCAACTTGTATTACGCGACGACGTTGGGCGGCGCTTGGACGAGCGCTCAAAACACTCCGGGCGGTCCTATCTCGCTCGCGTGCGCGTCGTCGTCCTGGTGTTTGGCCGGGCAGGGCAACGGCATCGTCAGCTACTCCAACAACCCCCTTTCGACCTCGTGGACGCGCAAAACGTTGTGGAGCACGTCGATGAAGTCCCCGTTCTGCCTGTCGTCGTCGTTCTGCGCGATCGGCGATGGCGCCGGCAAGGTGCGTGTGGCGACGAGCAAAACGCAGGTCGAATCGACGTCCTGGACGACATCGAGCGTAGATGGCGAAAACGCGATCAACGGGATGGCGTGCTTCTCCACCACATCCTGCGTGGCGGTGGACGCGGCCGGGAACGTCCTCAACCTGACGATTGCATCTGGAGGAGAAGCTAGCGCCGCCAAGCAGAGCGTCTCCTCGTCGGCCAGCCTGGCAGGCCTGTCCTGCTCTGGCGCCGCCTGCGTCACGGTGGACAACCACGGCAACATCTTCGCCTCGCGCGACAGCGGGAAAACGTGGGCGCTGCTCTATCACGCCGAAAATGCACTGACCGCGGTGTCCTGCGCCTCGAGTTCCTTGTGTGTCGCGGCGGACAACCTCGGCAACGAGATCGCGGTCGATCCGGAACTGGTCAGCGAACATCGCTCGCCGCAGCCGGGCAGCACGATCGAGTACGGCGTGCCGGTCTCCGGGTCGGCCGCCCCCTATTCGATGAGCAGCGGCGACGTGGCGAAATGGGCGCAGACGGACGTGCCGGTCGAAGCCACGGCTGTGTTCGCGATCGACGAGCCCCAGCAATGGCCGGCGAGCGACTATCGCCGCGCCACGGTCGACTATCTGGACGCCAACGATCGGCTCGTCAACGTCGCGCAACCGGGCGGCGCGATCGTGACCAGCGAATACAACTCCTACAACGACGTCGTGCGCAACCTCGGTGCGGATAACCGTGCGACGGCTCTGAAAGAAGGCGCCAAATCCGCGGAAGTGTCGCAGACGTTGGACACCCAGAGCACCTATGGCGAAGAAGGGTCCGAGCTGCTGAGCGTGCTCGCTCCCCTGCATACGGTCAAGTTGGCCAGCGGAGCGACGGCGCAGGCGCGCAAGCACACCGTCTACAGCTACGACGAAGGCGCTCCGTCAACGGGCGGCCCGTACAGGTTGGTGACCAAGGTGACCGAGGGCGCCCAGATCTCGGGGGAAGCGGAAGCCGACGTGCGCACGACCACGACCTCGTATGCCGGTCAGAACAACCTGGGCTGGATCCTGCGCAAGCCGACAGCCACGCGGGTCGACCCGTCCGGCCTGAAACTCGTCTACAGCACTGTCTATGACCCGACGACGGGCAACGCCACCGAAACGCGCACACCGGCCGCCGGAGCTCCTGGCGAAGAAGTGCTCTCGGGTTACGTCTACAGGTCAAGCTACGGCGCCAGCGGCAGCGGCAACGGTCAGCTTTCCAAACCCGGCGCGATCGCCAAAGACGCGGAAGGCAACCTATGGGTTGCGGACACCACTAACAACCGGGTCGAGGAGTTCTCCTCCGGCGGCACATACATCCGTCAGTTCGGCACGGCCGGAACCGGCAACGGGCAGCTCAAATCCCCGAAGGGGATAGCGATCGACAGCGAAGGAAGGGTCTGGGTCGTGGACACCGGCAACAACCGGGTACAGCTTTTCTCCAACACCGGCACCTACCTATTCCAGTTTGGCACGTTGGGGTCGCTGGAAAGCAATAGCAGCGTTGTCTATTTCAAAGAACCCACTGGGATCGTCTACCTGAGCAAAGACAACAGAATGCTTGTCGCAGACACCGGCAATAGCCGGATACAAGAATTCAGCGCAGAATTCGAAGTTCGCTATCAGGGCAAGTTCGGCTCAAACGGGAGCGGCAACGGGCAACTCAGTAAACCTGAAGGCATTGCCGTCGACTCCTCGCTGCCTACCCACGTTTGGGTTGCCGACACGGGCAACAACCGCGTCGAGGAGTTCGGCGAATATGGCGGTGGCTACGTAACCAAGTTCGGTTCGCTCGGTTCCGGCAACGGCCAGCTCAGCAAACCCCAAGGCGTGGCAATCGACAGCGAAGGTAACGTGTTGGTGACCGACGGTGGCAACAGCCGTGTGCAGTCCTTCTCCTCGAGCGGGACCTACCAGTTCCAGTTCGGAACCGCCGGCACCGGCGAAAAACAGATGAAAGCTCCTGCGGCGTTGACCCTGGACGGCGCCAACGACGCATACGTCCTCGATACCGGGAACAACCGGATCGAGAAGTGGCAGCCGGCGGGCTCATACCACGAAAGCAGCGGCACGGGCGGCACGCACGGTACGCAAACGATCTACTACACCGCCGCCGCCAACAGCGAAGTGACGACATGCGGCAAACACGCTGAATGGGCGGGCCTGCCGTGCGAGACCCGTCCGGCGGCACAGCCGGAAACCAGCGGTGTGCCGAACCTGCCGGTGACGGTCGTCACATACAACGAATGGGAGGAGCCGTACGAAACCAAGGAAACCGTCGGATCGACCACTCGGACTACCAATAATAGTTACCTAGGGGGTGGGAGGCTGTGGGGTCAGCAGGTCACCTCGTCGGTCGGTACCTCCCTGCCGATGCAGGAATTCGAATACGACCATGAAACCGGCGAATTGAAGAGACAGGCGCCGATCGAAGAATCGACGGGTCCGATCGAATGGACGCACAACAGGCTGGGTGAGCTTACGAGCTACAAGGACGCCGATGGCAACACGAGCACCTATTCCTATGACGCCTACGGCCGCTTGGAATCGGCCAACGACGGCAAGGGCACACAGACCTACAGTTATGACGCGACGACCGGCCTCCCGACAAAACTCGTCGATTCGGCCGCGGGCACGTTCACCGCGACTTACGACGTCGAAGGCAACCTGACGACCGCCGGCTATCCCAACGGCATGAATGTGAACCACACCTACAATGGGACCGGCAGCGAAGTCGGAGTCGAATATGTCAAGACGACGCATTGCACATCGGCGTGCACTTGGTACAGCCAGAGCGAATCGCCGTCGATCCACGGGCAGGCTCTGAGTCAGAGCAGCACGCTCTCCAGCCAGACCTACACCTACGACGCGGCGGGCCGGCTGACCAAGGCGCAGGACACCCCCGCAGGGGAAGGCTGCACGACGCGGATCTATGCCTACGATCAGGAAACGAACATCAACAGCCTGACCACGCGCGCACCCGGCGGCGGGGGCGCGTGCGCGACCGAAGGCGGCACCGCCCTGAACCACGTCTACGACACGGCAAACCGTCTCACCGACACGGGGATCGCCTACGAAACGTTCGGTGACATCACCAAACTCCCGGCGGGCGACGCGGGCGGCACCGAACTGACGAGCACATATTTTGTGGATGAGACGCTCGCTACGCAGACGCAGAACGGCCAGACGATCGGCTATCACCTCGATCCAGAAGGCCGCAACCGCCAGATCGTCTCGACGGGGACAACGAGCTCGACCGTCACTTACCACTACGCCGGCGACGGGCGCTCGCCCGCGTGGACGGAAGACACGGCCGGTAAATGGACTCGCAACATCTACGGGCTCGAAGGCCTCGTGGCGATCCAGAATGGCGGGGAATCTCCCGTGTTGCAGATCCAGGATCTCAAAGGAGACATCGTCGGCACGGCGTCGCTCAGCGAAACCGCGACCGCACTGCTGTCCAAAGGCGACTCCACCGAGTACGGTGTGCCGCGCACGAGCAGTCCACCTAAGTACTCTTGGCAGGGCGCCGAGGCGCTGCGAACCGAATTGCCGTCAGGCATAGTGGCGATGGGTGCACGCTCCTATGTGCCCGAGATCGGGCGCTTCCTGCAGCCAGACCCGATCGAAGGCGGGTCAGCCAACGCTTACGCCTACACGTACGGCGATCCGGTCAACAGTTCCGACCCGAGCGGCGAATTCACGGTCGGGACACCGAGTTGGGTGGGTGGGTTCCTCGACGAACAGGCGGAAGTCGCGACCGAAGCCGCCATTCAACGCGCCGCCGAAGAACAAGCCGCGCGCGAAGAAGCTGAAGAAAAAGCTAGGGAAGCTGCCGAAGAAGCCGCCGAAGCCGCTGTAGCGGCGGCTGAAGTGGCGGCGGGAGGTGCCAGCCGCGGCAAATCTCATCGTCGTGGCGGAGCCAGTCGCGCCAAAGGGGGCGGCAAAGCAGTGCTACTTTCTAAGTGCTATCTGGGCTGTGTAAAGGGACCGCTTAAACTAAAATGTGATACTCAGTGTCATGAAAGGCGGAAAAAAGAACGGAAAAAAGAAGAAAGAAAACGAGAAGAAGAAGAAGAAAGGAAAAGACGACAAAAAGAAGAAGAAGAATGTGGGGGCGTGAGAGCCAGCTACCTTCCTGGTAAGTCCAGCGTAGGTAATGGCTTGTACTACCCTAGCCAGGGGAAGCACCGCTTCATCTTTTGCAACAACGATCCGGGTCCCGGCTTCGACCCGCCATGCGAGGCGTTTGGTTGTGATGGCGGACTGGAGGCTTGGCAGCAATGGCCAGGCGAATCAGCCGATCCGCGGCGCCCAGGATCAACGTGGGTCAAGATATGAGCGAACACCCGTGGGCTGCCTACAGCGTCAGGGCCGCGGGCTCTTCCAACAACTCGCGCACGCGCGCCAGGAACAGCGCAGCGTCTGCGCCATAGAGGATGCGGTGGTCACAGGCAAGCGCGATGCTCATCGCGTGGCGCGCGACGATCTCTCCGTCGCGCACGACCGCACGCAGCTCAACGGCGCCCACAGCAAGAATCGCCGCCTGGGGCGGATTGACGATCGCCGTGAAGTGGGCGATGCCATACATCCCCAGGTTCGACACGGTGAACGTGCCGCCGCTCAGCTCTGGCGGCGTGACGCTGCCGTCACGCACGCGCTCCGCCAGCGCCCGCGTCTCGCGCGCGATCTCGCCCAGCGCCTTCGTATCCGCGTCAAACACGGTTGGCACCACTAGCGCTCCCGCCGTCGGGTCGTCCGCGGACACTGCCACCGCCACGCCCACGTTCACACGCGAGTGCAGTTCGAAGCGCCCGTCGCGGTAGCTGCCGTTGGCGCGTGGGTGCTCGCGCAACGCCAGCGCACAGGCCTTTACGATCATGTCGTTGTACGTGGGCGCGCCGTCGTGCGACAGCCGCTTCAGCTCTGCGCGCAACTCCACGCACGCCTCCATATCCACGTCGGCCGTCAGCGTGAAGTCGGGAATGGTCGCCTTCGACTCCGCCATGCGCCGTGCGATCGTGCGCTGCGTGCGCGTCAGCTCGACGCTGGTCGTCTCGCCCTTCGCGCCGGTGACACCCTCCACCGACGGCATGGCCGGGGTGGGGGTCTCCACTTGGGCTGGAGCGGCGTCCGAGGGCTGCTCGGGCTCGGCGGTGGCGGGAGCGACAGGGGTCGAACCTGCGACCCCTTCCACATCCGCCTTTACTATCCGTCCACCCGGGCCGCTGCCGTGCACGCCGCCGAGGTCTACGCCCTCCTCGCGAGCGACCCGCCGCGCGAGCGGGGATGCCTTCACGCGGTCCTCTCGTGAGTCGTCCGGCGCAGGGGTCGGAACGCCTTCGGGCTCCGCCTCTGGCGCCTCGGCACGCGCTCCCACCTCGCCGGCGGCCTCCTCCGCCGCAGGCGGCCCCTCGCCTTCCTGCGCGCCGATCCGTGCGATCAAATCCCCTACCGCGAGCGTGTCTCCCTCGCGTGCCACGGTCTGCAAAGCGCCTTCAAGATCTGACTCGTAGGTCATGTTCGCCTTGTCCGTCTCGATCTCCACCAGCTCCTCCCCGCGCGCCACGTGCTCGCCATCCTGCTTGAGCCAGCGCAGGATCGTGCCCTCCTCCATCGTGTCCGACAGCCTTGGCATCACAACGTCGCTCATCGCCGTGCCTCCGCCTGTGCGGTCACGCTGAGCACGGCCTGCACTATGTGCGGCTCGTGTGGGAAGGCGATCTCCTCCAAGGGCTTCGAGTAGGGCATCGGCGTATCTGCGCCGCTCACTCGCACGACCGGCGCGTCGAGGTCGTCAAAGGCCTGTTCCGCCACCAACGCCGCGAGGTTCGCCCCCACGCCTCCGTGCGGCCAGCCCTCCTCCACCACCACGCACCGGTTCGTCTTCGCCACCGACTCGAGGATCGTGTCGAGGTCCAGCGGGCGTAGCGTGCGCGGGTCGATCACCTCCGCCTCGATTTTGTGCTCGCTCGCGAGCTGCTCGGCGGCGCGCTCGGCAGTCAACGCCATCCGCGACACCCCCACGATCGTCACGTCGCTCCCCTCGCGCGCGATGCGCGCCTGCCCGAACGCAAGCGGCTGTTCGTCCTGCTCGTCTACCTCGCCCTTCACGCCGTACAGCGACTCGTGCTCGATGAAGATCACCGGGTTCTCGTCGCGGATCGCCGCCTTCAGTAGGCCGCGCGCGTCGGCGGGCGTGGAGGGCACAGCCACGAGCAGGCCGGGCACGTGCAGGAACATCGCCTCCAAACTGTGCGAGTGGGTCGGGCCGAGCTGGTGTCCTGCCCCCTGTGGCATCCTCACGACCAACGGCACGCGCGCCTGCCCGCCGAACATGTAGTGAATATGCGCTGCGTGGTTCACGATCTGGTCGAACGCCAGCAGCGCGAAGTTCACGGTCATCAGCTCCACCACCGGCCGCAACCCCACCATCGCCGCGCCTACGCCCATGCCCACGATCGTGTTCTCGGAGATCGGCGTGTCCCGCACCCGCCGCTCCCCGAACTCCTCCAACAGCCCTGACGTCACCTTGAAGGCGCCGCCGAACACGCCGATGTCCTCGCCCATCAGCACCACACTCTCCTCGCGCCCCATCTCCTCGCGCAGCGCCAGTTTGAGCGCGTCGCGGTAGCGCATGTCGGTCATAGGGCCGTCCGCCCTGACCCGTGGAAGTGGCTGTGGGCATGCTCGTCCATCACGTACACGTCGTCATACAACGCGCTTGGCTCGGGAAAGGGGGAGGCCTCCGCGAACTCCACCGCCTCCTCCACTGTCTGCCTTGCGTCGCGATCGATCTGCTCGCGCTGCTCGGCTGTGAGCGCGCCCTCCTCTTCCAGCAGGTCCCCAAAGGCGGGGATCGGGTCGCGCTCGCGCCACTGCTCCACCTCCTCCTTCGTGCGGTACTCCTCGGGGTCGGCCATTGAATGGCCGCGGAAGCGGTATGTCACTGCCTCCACGAGCAGTGGCCTTCGCTCCTCGCGCACGCGCTCCAGCGCCTCGCCCACGACCTTGTGGGTGTCGAGGATGTCCATCCCGTCGCACTTCATCCCGGGCACCCCCAATGACTCGCCCTTGCGTTGCAGATCCGTCACGGCGGAGTGGCGCGCGAGCGAGGTGCCCATACCGAACTGGTTGTTCACCACCATGAACACCACAGGCAGACTCCACAACGCCGCGAGGTTCAGCGTCTCGCCGAACGTGCCCTGGTTGGTGGCGCCGTCGCCGAACGTACACAGGGTCACCTCTTCGCCGGAGAGTGACCCGGGACCCCCCTCCCCGGCTCCGCCGGGGAGGGCCATGTGGCGGCGATAGTCGCACGCGAGCGCGATGCCCGCAGCTATCGGCAGGTTGCCTCCGACGATCCCGTACCCGCCCATGAAGCGCCGCTCGTAGTCGAACATGTGCATCGAGCCGCCGTGTCCTTTCGAGCAGCCGTCGACCTTGCCGTACAGCTCCGCCATCACCCGCTCGGGAGGCGTGCCGCGTGCGATCGCGTCGCCGTGGGAGCGGTAGGTGGACACGAGGTAGTCCTCATCGCGCATCGCCCTTGCGCTACCCACGATCGTCGCCTCCTCGCCGATCGAAAGGTGCAGGAAGCCACCGATCTTTGCCCGTGCGTACATCTCTCCGGCGCGCTCCTCGAAGCGGCGGATCAACGTCATCGTCGCCAGCCACTCGCGCGCGACCTCGGGCGCCGGGAGAGGCGTGCTCATCGGCTCTCGATCGGGGCCGCCATCAGCCTTCCACGGTACTCCAGCGCGCGAGGAAGTCCTCGCGCTCCATCAGGTTCAAATCCTCCCGCAGTTCCCGCGCCTGACGTGTCGCGGTCTGTGGCGGGCAGTCCCAGAAGAACACCACCTCACCCCCGTCGATCTCCACCACCTCCAGATGGTCGACGCGGTCGGGGTTTGCGAGGAAGGCGGGGGCTATGCCGCCACGACGCACGATCAA
This sequence comes from uncultured Solirubrobacterales bacterium, assembly GCA_963702905.1. Classification (GTDB taxonomy): domain Bacteria; phylum Actinomycetota; class Thermoleophilia; order Solirubrobacterales; family Solirubrobacteraceae; genus Palsa-744. Next base: position 882,376 of record OY969769.1, on the reverse strand, counting down.
GCGGAAGCAGCGTCCGGCTCTCACGCTGCCTGTCCTCCAGAGGTCGGTGGCGTTGTAGCGTGCACAACGCACGCGGCGGCCTCCTCCAGGAGGCGCTCGCCGTGAAAGATGCGTTCACCAACGCGGATCGCCGGCACGTCGTGCACGCCCAGTGCGATGGCCTTGGCGGTGGCGGTCGAGAGCTGCTCCGCGGTCGAGCGCAGCTCGGCTCCCTTGAGCACTGCCGCCGGGTGCATCTCGCACGCGGCGGCGGCGATGAGCACGTTGTCGTGCACGTCGAGTGTGTGTCCTCCGGCGAACGCCTGGCGGAAGGCGGCCTGTGCGAACGGCACGATGCGGCCGATCGACTTCGTGTACGTCGCGGCCCTCATCGCGAAGCCGCTGTCGAAGGGGAACGGGTCTGGCCAGCGCATGTCCTGTAGCCCCAGCTCTGCTGCGCGTCGCTCGACCTCCAAGCGGAAGATGTCCTCCTCTTCGCGGCAGCGAAACCCCTCGAACGACTCCGCGGAGGGGAGCTCTCGCGCGAGCACCGGCTGCCACTCGGTGGCGATGGGCATGGTTTGCAGTACGCGCTCCGCCGCGAGATAGGCGAGCGGCGAGGCGAGGTCGAAGTAGAAGGCGGCGTCCAGCGTGGACATCGCTTCGAGCTTAACCGTGAATCAGCCAGCCGTCGGCCGCTCGTCCGGCTTCCATGACGGCCTCGGAGAGCGTGGGGTGGCCGTGGATGATGCGTCCCAACTCGGCGAAGCCGCCCTCGAGCGCGCGGATGTTGACGAGCTCCTGAATCAGCTCGGTGGCGCGGGACCCGACGATGTGCCCGCCGAGCAACTCGCCGTACTTCGACTCCCCCACGATCTTCACGAGGCCGGTGCGGTCACCGTAGACCGTGCCCCCGCCGACTGCCCCGTACGGGACCTTGCCCACGATGACGTCGTATCCCTGCTCCTTTGCCTGTGCCTCGGTGAGCCCGAACGAGCCGACGTTCGGGGTGCAGAAGGTGGCACGAGGGATGTCCACGTAGGAGAGCGGATGTGTCGCAAGGCCTGCGGAGTCCTCGACGGCGATGACGCCCTCATCCGATGCCTTGTGGGCGAGGGCGGGGCCGTGCACGAGGTCGCCGATCGCGTAGATCCCGGCGGCGGTGGTGCGCTGGGCGCCGTCCACTCGCACGAGGCCCCGCTCATCGAGCTCCACGCCAGCGTCCTTCAGGCCGAGCGCGTCTACATCGGGGCCCCTACCGGCGGCGATCACGAGGTAGTCGGCCTCGGCTGACTCCGAGCCATAGGCGAAGCTCACGGAGCTCTCGCTCGAAGTCACGCCTTCCACCGGCGTGCCGGTGTGAATCTCGATGCCCTGGCGCTTGAGCCCGCGCTCCACCAACCGCGAGATGTCAGCGTCCTCGGTGGGAAGCACCCGGTCGAGCACCTCGAACAGCTTCACCTCACTGCCTAGTCGCGCAAAGCCGGAGGCGATCTCCGCGCCCGAAGCGCCCGCGCCCACAACCGTGAGGCGGGAGGGCAGCTCGGGCAGCGCCCACGCCTCCTCGGTGCCGATCGCGCGCCCGCCGAACTCGACGCCCGGGATCGAGCGCTTCACCGAGCCGGTGGCGAGGATCACCGTGGTGGCTGTGAGCGTTTGCTCGCCCACCCGCACGCCCACCCCTTCGCCTGTGCTGCCGTTGCCGCCGTTGGCGGATCGTACGAGCGACGCCTCGCCCTCGAAGAGGTCGATGGAGCCCTTCTTGAACAATCCGCCCACACCGCCGACGAGCGTGGAGACGACCTTCTCGCGGCGTCCCTGGATGCCCGCGTAGTCCACCTCCACGCCGCTCACGCTCAGACCGTAGTCGCCGGCCTCACGAATCTCGGAGAGCAAGTCCGCGGAGCGCAGCACAGCCTTGGCGGGGATGCAGGCGTAGTTGAGGCACCGTCCACCCACCTTGTCCTTCTCGATCACGGCTGTCTTCTTGCCGAGCTGGGCGGCGCGGATCGCGGCGACGTACCCGCCCGGGCCGGAGCCGATCACGATGCAGTCATACGAGGTCTCAGCCATGCAGGTCTGAGCCTATCGAAGCGCTTCGTCTGTCTACGCCTCGTCCGCCCCGGCCGCGTGCTCGACTGCCTGGATGCGGCCCATCACGCGCACGAGCTTCCAGAACAGCCATCCCGCAAGCCCGATCGACAGCGCACACAGTCCCGCCGCGAGCAGCGTCTCGGCGACCACGAGCGCGAGCGAGGTGACGATGATCTGGAAGGCCAGTAGCGCCTCGAAGGAGAGCACCGCCCAGTAGCGCCGCTCCCACATCCCGCGGGCGAGCAACAAGAGCACGCCCACAAGGAACAGTCCCCCCGGCAGCGAGCCACCGTGGCGGGAGAGGTTGTGAACGGTGAGCACGCTCACGAGCACCGCGAGGGCGAGCACGACGGCGACGACGACGGCGGCGAGCAGTGCGCGCGGGCGCTCACCGGCTTGCAAAGGCTCCAGCTCGACGCGACTGCGCGGCGGCGCCCCGGCTCCCGGGGGTGGCTCCCCACCGCGTCCGCCGCGGTCCACGACAGGACTGTCACTCGGCACGCGACCAGCATACTGCGCTGCCACGGACGAGCTGACGTTCGGTGGGGCCGCAGGTGCGGCCCCACCGAAACGCATCCGGCGCTCAGCTTTCCAGTAAGAGCAGTACGGAGATCCTGGCGCCGTATTCGACTTCGTATTCGCCTAAGCGCCCCGCCGCTGAGGAGGTGATGTTGATTTGGCACGTCCCCGGGGAGGGCAGCAGCGCCAAGCCGCACGCTTTTCCTCCCACCGCGAACAGAGCGAAATTGTTGAGTTCGTTTAAGGTCAAAACACCCGGGATGTCCTGTATGCCGTTCAGCCAGATCTGCTGAGCTGTGGAGGCGTTTTCGAAGGTGATCGTCACGTTGCTCACTATTAAAATCACCGAACCTCCGGTAACGCGGGTAGCGCCGGCTAATATAATTACCGGGATACCAACATTCAGCTTTAATCCTCCCGCGACTTCCTCGGACTCCGTCCCTGTGACCACACCTGTTCCAGCTCCGCCAACGCTGCAGTTCAAGTGCGCCGATTTGGCATCAAAGACGAGGTTGGTGCCACCGCTGGTGTTTTCGGCTGCGGCAGTTGTTTCTCCTGTGCATTCGTCTTTGATGGTAAGTCCCAATACCGTGCATTCCACGAGGACGCCCGGTTGACCGCTCCCTCCGCTCGAGACGAGCGCTCTGATTTTTCCTTCGACTTCCTCGAGCTGGGTGTGCCACGGCAGGTGTACTGCTAACACTGTGACTGTGCCCGTGCATACTTTGACGCTTAAGCATTCGCTGGCGGTGAATGCTGTTATTTCGCCTTTGCCAGAGGTGTTGGCCTTGTCTTCGGTCGTGACTTTGCATTCGACCTTGGCGGCGCCGCCGAGCGTTTTCGAGTCTTCGAACGTATTGACGCTGCTCGCCGATTTGGCCGTCGTGATTTCGGAGACGTCGCTTTCGCCGAGTGTCCACAAAGGTCCTTCGTATGCGTGCGCCTTCGCGGCGGCAAAGGCACACGCAACCAGAACGATGGCGAGCGCGAACGCGAGCGCGGAGGTTGCGCCGAGGCGCGCTCCTGTGTTTGTGTGCATGTTGTACTCCCTTCCTCCCCGGACTCAGGTGTGCGGGCGGGATGTGGGTTGGTTGTTACGGCCTGTCGGCCGTTTGTGAGCTAGACGAGTACCAAAGGTGTTCGCCAGGGGCAAATCGATCCGGTGTCAGCGGGTCAGGGTGTTTCTGATTAAATCCCCGTGATTGCGTGGCCGAAAAGCGCGGCGCTTGGCGCTGTGGGCGCTCGCCGGCCGTAGGCTCAGCCGAGCCCGTCCCTGTAGGAGTAGGGACCGACCTCGATCGCTGCGCGTAGGGCCAGGGCAGCCTGTTCGGGATCGTAGGCGTCGGATATGGCGCGCACCACGCACACGCGGGAGGCGCCGGCGTCGATAACGTTGGCGATGTTCTCGCCGTCGATGCCACCAATGGCGAAGAAGGGGACGTGGGCGTGGGCGGAGGCGTAGGCGACGAGCTCGGCGCCGACCGGTAGCCGCCCCGGCTTCGTGGGGGTGGCGTGAACCGGGCCGACGCCGATGTAGTCGACATACGGGGTCCTGTCGAGGGCGGTGGGGACCGCTGCGTCGATCTCCGAGGGGGCGTGGGTGGAGAGCCCGACGAGCATGTCGGGGCCGACGATCTTTCGCGTCTCGGCGACCGAGATGTCGTCCTGGCCGACGTGGACCCCGTCGGCGCGCACGGCGGCGGCGATGTCGGGGCGGTCGTTGAGGATGAACAGGGCGCCGTGGGCATCACAGGCGTCGGCTGCAACCGAGGCGGCTTCAGCCAGGAACTCGTCCTCGAGGTTCTTCTCGCGCAACTGCACCACGTCTACCCCTCCCGCGATGGCGGCGGCAAGGAACTCGGAGAGGTCGCGTTCGCCAGGCATGCAGTCGCACACGAGGTAGAGGCGCGCGGCAGCCAGGCGCGCGCGGCGCTCTTCGCCGGTCGGATCGGGAACGGGCCGCAGGTGGGCCATGCGCGCAGTCTGACACTTGCGAGCGCAAGTTCCGGCGGTTGCGTGGTTTGGGCTGTCGCGGACTGGGCGGACGATGGGCGGTATGAAGCACGACGAAGCGCCCTCTAGCATCAAAGCCATGCGCGCAGGCGACGGCTCAGGAGTTGACGTGGCGATCCTCGGGGGAGGGATCATCGGGATGTCGGTGGCGTGGAGGGCGCGGGCGGCGGGGATGTCGGTGGCGGTGTTGGAGCGGGGGGAGATCGGCGAGGGGGCGACGCACGTCGCGGCGGGAATGCTGGCGCCGGTCGCTGAGGTCGAGTTCGGCGAGGTGGGCCGCGGGGTGCTCGATCTCGGCTTGCGCTCGGCGGAGATGTGGCCGGCGTTCGCTGAGGAGCTTGAGAGCGCGAGCGGGGTCGATGTGGGGTTGCGCAAGACGGGCACGCTGGTGGTTGCGCGCGACGACGACGAGGCGCGGGAGCTTGAGCGGCAGCTTGCTTTCCGTGGGTCGCTGGGTCTACGTGCGACGCGGTTGCGCGCGAGCGAGGCGCGCGAGCGTGAGCCGGCGCTCGCTCCGACGGTGCGTCTCGCGTTGCACGCTCCCGATGACCACAGCGTCGACCCGCGCGGCGTTGTCGCGGCTTTGCGGCGTTCGTGTGAGCAGGCCGGCGTGCAGATTCGCGAGCATGCGCCTACGCTCGACGTTCAGCTCGATGCGAGCAAGAGCCGAGTCACAGGGGTGGGGGGGATGCAGGCGGGCCATGTGGTTGTAGCCGCGGGTGCATGGAGTGGGGAAGTCGCCGGACTGCCTATCGGCACCGGGGTGCAGGTGCGTCCAGTGAGGGGACAGATCATGCGCCTGCGCGATCCGGCTGGGCCCGGGATGCTCAAGGGTGTGGTGCGGTTCGAGGGCGGCTATCTGGTCCCGCGAGGCGACGGTCGCTATGTGCTCGGGGCGACGGTAGAGGAGCGTGGCTTCGACGCCGATCCAACCGCGGGCGGCGTGTACGGGCTGCTGCGCGACGCCCACGAGCTTGTGCCCGGCGTCAGCGAGCTGCGGATCGAGGAGCTGAATGTTGGTTTTCGGCCGTGTACGCCGGACAATGCCCCCGTTGTCGGCCGCGGCGACCTGGAGGGACTTGTGTGGGCAACCGGACACCACCGGAACGGTGTCCTGCTCGCGCCGCTTACCGCCGATATGGTCGTGGAGGCGCTGTGATCTTCGTAAATGGGAACGAACAGGCACTTGGTGAGGCCGAGCCACTGGTCACGGTCTTGGAACTGCTCGACCTTGCGCCCGACGCGCGCGGGGTGGCGGTGGCGGTGAACGGAGAGGTGGTGCCACGCGCCGGATGGACGACGTTCACGCTCCCTGAGGGCGCGCACGTGGAGGTGCTGACCGCCATGCAGGGAGGATGATTTGGGAATGGCTGTCGCGCACACCGACACCGACACCCTGACGATCGCCGGCCGCACGCTTCACTCACGGCTGCTGCTCGGCACCGGGGGCTTCCCCTCGTTGTCGTTGCTCGCCGACGCGATCCGCGCGAGTGGGTCAGAGCTTGTGACCGTGGCGTTGCGCCGCGTCGGGGTGGGTGGGAGTCCCAATCAGAAGGGCTCGCTCATGGACGTGCTCGAGCGGGAGGGGGTGGAGCTGCTCCCCAACACCGCCGGTTGCTTCACCGCACGCGACGCCGTCCTCACCGCGAAGCTCGCGCGCGAGGCGTTCTCCACCGACTGGATCAAGCTCGAGGTGATCGGCGACGAGGACACGCTGCTCCCCGACGCCCCCGAGCTGTTGAAGGCGGCCGAGCAGCTTGTAGACGATGGCTTCGTGGTGCTCCCCTACACCACCGACGACCCCGTGCTCGCGCGGCGGCTGGTGGACGTGGGGTGCGCGGCGGTGATGCCGCTCGGCGCGCCCATCGGTAGCGGGATGGGAATCCGCAACCCCTACAACATCTCCCTCATCCGCGAAGCGGTACAGGTGCCGGTGGTGCTCGACGCGGGGGTGGGCACCGCCTCCGATGCCACGCTCGCGATGGAGCTGGGCTGCGATGCGGTGATGGTGGCGAGCGCTGTCTCCCGCGCGCAGCACCCGGTCGCGATGGCCTCAGCCATGCGCTACGCGGTCGAGGCGGGACGGCTGGCATACGGCGCGGGCCGAATCCCGCGCCGTACCTACGCCACCCCGTCGAGTCCGGTGGAGGGCCGCCCCGACTTCAACTGACGACTTCGATAGCCCCGTTCATCGTGGCGGGATGGAGCGTGCAGCGGTAGTCGATCAAGCCCGGTTTGGTGACGATGATCTTGAATTTGCCCCCTTCGCCGAAATTTTTCGAGGCGAATTTCGACGGGCCTGAGGCGGAGGTGACATTGTGTTCGACGGGGTCTTCGTTCGACCATTCGACTGTGCTCCCCACCTTCACCCTGAGCGTGTCGGGTTCGATCGAGATCTCGTGGTACTTGATCTTCACGAGCCCGCTCTGTACCGGCGCGTTGGCGGGGGGCTTCGCGTAGTTGATCTTCCCGTTGGGGATGATCCCTTCCTTCGGCTTCCCGCTCGTGCCGGTGGACCCTGGGGTCGTGGTGGAGCCTGTGGTGGCGGTGGCGCTCGTGGTGGAGCTGGTTTTGCTCGACCCGCAACCGGCGATCAGGACCGCGGCGCAGACGAGCGCAACGAGCCACGTAGACTGACCGACTGTGCCTCCCCACTTCCTCACAGGCGCCGAGCTTAGCGCGGCGGAGCTCGACGCGCTGCTCGACCGTGCGATCGAGCTGAAGGTAGCGCCGCTCTCCTCGCGCGCGCTCGCGGGACGCGGGGTGGCGCTCATCTTCGAGAAGCCCTCCACTCGCACCCGCCTCTCCTTCGAGATGGGGGTGCATGAGCTGGGTGGCCATCCGGTGGTGTTGCGCTCCGGGGAGATGCAACTCTCGCGGGGGGAGTCGCCGCGCGACACCGCGCTCGTGCTCTCTCGCCAGGTGGCGGCGGTGGGAATCCGGACGGGGCCCGATGCGCTGGTGGAGGAGCTCGCCGAATACGCGGACATCCCCGTCATCAACATGCTCACTGCGCTCCACCACCCCTGCCAGGCGCTCGCCGACTTGATGACCGTGCGTGAGGCGTTCGGTGAGATCGCCGGCCTGCGGCTCGCATACGTGGGGGATGGCACCAACGTCGCTCGCTCGCTTGCGATCCTCGGCTCGCTCGCGGGGATGGACGTGGCGATCGCCTCCCCGGAGGGGTATGCGCTCGAGGACGACCTCTCGCTTCCCCCGGGCGCGGAGGGGTCGCTCACGCTCTACCGCGACCCCCACGAGGCCGCAAGGGGGGCGCACGTGCTCTACACCGACGTGTGGGTGAGCATGGGCGACGAGGACACCGCCGCCGAGCGTCGTGCCGCGCTCGCCCCTTACCGCATCGACGAAGCGCTGCTCGATCTCGGGGCGCCCGAGGCGATAGCGCTGCACTGCCTCCCTGCCCACCCAGGTGAGGAGATAACGGCGGAGGTGCTCCACGGCCCTCGCCAGCGCATCTGGGATCAGGCCGAGAACCGCCGTCACGCGCAGAAGGCGCTGTTGGAGCTGCTGGTGGAGCCGGCGTCGGCATGAGTGTGCCCGCCCAAGCGGGAGCAAAGCTCGCCGCCAATGGTCTCGATACCGAGGCTCTTGCCGAGAGGCCGCTTCCCAAGCGACCCGAGCGCGGCGAGGAGATCGAGCTGCGTATCGACTCGCTCGCCCACGGCGGTGAAGGTGTGGGACGGCTCGGGGACAGTGGTTACGTGGTGTTCGTCTCGGGCGCGCTCCCCGGCGACCGTGTGAGGGCCCAAGTTGTGAAGCGCAAGCGCAGCTACGCCCACGCGCGACTTGTGGAGATCGTGGAGGAGAGCCCTGAGCGCATCCCGCCCACCGCCAAGCACCCGGGCGTGGCCTGGCAGGTGCTCCCCTACGAGCGCCAGCTCCAGATCAAGCGCGAGCAGGTGGAGGACGCGCTGCGGCGCATCGGCAAGCTCGACGGGTTCGAGCTGGAGGAGATCGTGCCCGCGGTGGCACAGTGGCGCTACCGCAACAAGCTCGAGTATTCATTCGGGGCGGATGACAATGGTGGCCTCGTCTGCGGCTTCCACGCTCCGGGCGGCTGGAAGCGGGTCGATTCGATCGAGGATTGTTTGTTGGCCTCAGAGGTGGGCAACAGGGCGCGTGAGGTAGCGCTGAGATGGGCGCGCGAGCTGGGCTTGCACGCCTGGGATCGTCACCGCGAGAGCGTCCATTCGGGTGGGCCACTGCTGCGCAACCTCGTGGTGCGCGAAGGGCGCCACAGCGGCAAGCTGCAGATCCGGCTCGTGAGCACCGATGGTGAGCTTGACGTGCCATCGCTCGCGGCGACGCTCGTGGCGGACTTGGGTGAGGAGACCGTGAGCGGGGTGCTGTGGACGCGGTCGTCCTCGCTCGCGGAGACCACGATGGGCGGCGAGACCGAGCTCGTGTGGGGCGAGGCGGAGCTACCCGAGCGTCTCGGCGAGCTGCAACTGCGCATTTCCTCCGAAGCGTTCTTCCAAACCAACACCGAGATGGCGGAGGTGTTGTACGGGATCGTCGCCGATTACGCGGCGCTCGAGGGTTGGGAGCGGGTGTACGATCTCTACAGCGGGATCGGCACGATCGCGCTCACCCTCGCCCCCCGTGCGGGCGAGCTGTGGGGGATCGAGATAATCGAGCAAGCCGTCGCCGACGCGATCGCCGCGGCCAAGCGCAACGAGGTGACAAGCGCTCACTTCTTTGCGGGCGACGCCCGCCTGGCGCTCCCGGAGCTGCTCGAACGTGCAGGTAAGCCGGATGTCGTGGTGGTCGACCCACCGCGCGCCGGTCTCTCACAAAAGGTGGTGCGTCGCATAATCGACGCCTCCCCCAAGCGCATCGTCTACGTCTCCTGCAACCCCACCACGCTCGCCCCCAACGCCGCCCAGATGGTCGAGGCCGGCTGGCGCCTGGTCAAGGTGCGGCCCGTGGACATGTTCCCGCAGACACCGCACATCGAGTGTGTGGCGTTGTTGGAGCGTACATAAGAAATTGGCTGACGCAAGCTGATCGACGCGGGACTTTGCGCGTAGCCATCGCAGTCGGCCTGTAGTCTTTTGTCGGCGTGGCTGGCGCCCGGCGATGACGGGCCTTCCCTCCGGGCTGTTCCGAGGTCGTACGCCTCGGAGAAAGGAGGTCGGAATGTCAAACGCAGCGAGCGTCCTTGCCACCGCTCTGCTTGTCGCGATGCTGATCATCGATCGGCTGACGCGCTAGCAGGGTGCCCTGGCGGTCGCAGTAAAGACGACCTCGGCGGCCGCCAAGGGCGCTGAAAAAGAGAGAAAGGGACCCGGATGACTCCGGGTCCCAGAGGTCACTGAGTCAATCGCACTCAGCGCCCTTGCCAAGACCTATCGTAGCGCAGCCGCCACATAGGTTAAGGCTGACGAGTAGGCTTCGGGCCGAATGCGCGCAGCGATCATCCGTGACGGAGAGGTCCTTGTGGAGGATCGCCCGGACCCTGTGCCCGGCGCCGGCGAGGTGCTGGTGCGTGTACACGCGGCGGGGTTGAACGGGGCGGACATGATGCAGCGGCGCGGGCTGTATCCAGCGCCGCCAGGCTCGCCGGCGGACATCCCGGGGTTGGAGCTGGCGGGGGAAGTCGCCGCGCTTGGACCCGGCGCTACCCGCTTTGCCGAGGGCGACCGCGTGATGGCGATCGTCGGCGGTGGAGGTCAGGCGGAGCTTGCTGTAGTACACGAGCGCCAGCTGATGCCAGTGCCGGCAACGCTTGACTGGTCTCAGGCGGGGGGCGTGGCAGAGGTCTTCACCACAGCCCACGATGCCCTCTTCACGCAGGGCGAATTGCGCCCGGGCGAGCACCTGCTCGTGCACGGCGGCGCCGGTGGGGTGGGCACGGCGGCGATACAGCTCGGCAAAGCGAGCGGCGCGCGGGTGACGGCGACGGTGCGCCGCGAGGAGGCGCGCGCGCAGGTGGCGGAGCTCGGTGCTGAGGCGATCGCGTCCGAGGCCTTCGCCGAGCACGGTCCGTTCGACGTGATCCTGGAGCTGGTTGGCGCGCCCAACTTCGCCGAGAACATGATGGCGCTGGCGACAGGCGGTCGCATCTGCGTGATCGGTGTGTCAGCAGGCGTGAAGGCTGAGCTGAACCTGTTGGCACTCATGGGTAAGCGCGCACGCATCCACGGCTCCACCCTGCGTGCGCGCCCGCTCGAGGAGAAGGCGCTCGCGGCAAGAGCGTTGGAGAGCGAAGTGTTGCCGCTGCTCGACACCGGCGCGCTCACAGTGCCGCTGGCCGAGACCTTCCCACTGGCCGAGGTCGCGACGGCCTACGACCGCTTCGCGGAAGGCGGCAAGCTCGGCAAGATCGTGCTCCTCACCTAACCACCACCATCGCCTATGTGGAGGGGGTTTGAGGGGTCAATAAGGCGGCTGGGCCGCGTACCACTCCCCAAGCACGCGGAAGGCGGCCCAGAAAGCTTGCTTTGAGTCCTGCTCGTCGAGGGAGTCGTCGATGTTGGGGACGTAGAGGGCGTCGATGGTGGGGGTGAGTTGCTGGACCTCTCCCGGCCGGTCCTGGAGCGGTCGGGAGAGGGGGATGTCGAGGTCGTTGAGGGCGGCGAGCGCGTCGGGGCCCATGACGACGACGATGCGGGGTTGGACGATGGCAAGCTCTTCGGCCACCCGTGCGATGCAGGCGGGATCTGCGAGCGAGGGGTCTGCGAGGGGACACTTGACGCAAAGCGTGCCGTACACGGTGAGCGGGTCGATGGAGAGGCGCTTGAAGGACTTCATCAGCGCGCCGCCGGAGCGTCCGTAGAAGGCGACCCCCTCCTCGACCTCCGAGGGCACGGGTGAGTGCTTGAGCAGCATGATGTCGGCCTGGGGGTGGCCGGAGCCGAGCACCGGCATGAGGTGCCCGCGAGGGCAGTGGGGGCAGCTCTGTAGCTCGCGTGTGAGCGAGTTGAGCTCCCTTATCGCCCGCTCGAGGTACTTCTCGCGGATCTCGTCGTCTGTGGCAGGCATGGACGCGGAGGGATTTGACGGCGCCCTCGGTTGTCCTTGCGACTGCATCGCTCGTTGCGCCGTCGTCGAAGGCCTATGTCCTGCCTCCGCCGCCACGGGTGGCTTTGCGCACACGCCGCTCGCGTGACGCACGGCGGGCGGAAGCGGGGGTGGCTTTGGTTTGCAGGAACTTCAATGCTTGCACGTAGATGAGGGATGTGGGCTTGGTTGTGATTTGGGCGTCCATCAACGACTGTAGGAACTCTTGGGGGCCGTCGAAGTCACGCATGCGGATGCGCACCGAGCCGAGACCCTGGGCAACGTGGGAATCCGAGCCTGCGCCGGCTACAAGGCGGTACTTGGCGGCGAAGCGGATTGCCTCCTCGTTGAAGGAGCCGATGGCGACGCGGGGGTTGAAGACCTCGATGGCGTCGACATCGTCGAGGATGGAGAGGAGGTGCTCGTAGTCGGGGACCGAGTGCATGCGGTCGAAGGGGTGGGGGACGTAGACGAGCCCGCCCTGGCGCTTGATCTCGGCGACGGTCTCCTGGAGGGTGAGCCCACGGGGGATCTTCTCCTCGATGAACAGCCCGATGACCTCGCCCTGCTCTGCGGTCTTGACCTCCTCGCCCACAATCACCTTCATTCCTGCCGCGGCGGCCTTCTCGCGCGCCTCTAACGCCCCTGAGATCTCGTTGTGGTCGGTGACGGCGATCGCTCCGAGGCCGGCTTCTTTGGCTGTGGCGAGCAACACCTCGACGGGGGTTTCGCAGTCGTGAGAGTGGTCGGTGTGCATGTGTAGGTCGACGTCGATGAACGGGCGCCGCGAGAGGCGCTTGCGCAGCGGAAGGTCTCCCTGGGTGTCGTGGCGGCGGGCTGCAAGCTCTTGGTAGAGCCGCTCGACGGCGTCAGTTGCCGCGGGGTCGTCTGCGACCAGCCGGTAGTCGCTGGGGAAGTGGCGGTCCATCAGCTCGGCCGTCTCCGGGAGGGAGGCGATACGCGCATCGAGTCGCCCGAAGAAGGTCTCCACGAAGCGGCGGGCAAGCAGCGTGGAGAGCACGCGCTCGGTGGGGGCGTGGAAGGAGCCGACGTTGAGCGCGCGGGAGTAGCGCAGCGCGGTGGAGGACGCGGACGGGGCGAAGGGCTCGTGGACGTGGACGAAGTCGAGGGGGAGCCGGGTGAGGAGGTCCTCGAGCGTGCGTGCGACGTCCACAGGCAGCGCGCGGGGGACCCTGCCAGTAGAGCCGGGGACGTCGAGCACCTCCCCGATGGCGATCACGCGCGGGGCGCCGCCATCCGTGTCATCGAGCAGCGACTCGGCGCCACCCGCCCCCGCCTTTGAGGCGCGCAGCTCGCGTCGTGACTCTCGCACGCGCTCGGGGGAGCGGGATGGAGCCAGCACGAGCACCCTGTGGCCGCGCGCCGAGAGCTCGGTGGCGACGCGCGCAACATGCGCGTTCACCGCATTGTCCTGCGCCTCCCAGGGATACGGCGTGACGTGAGCGATCGAGAACGGCGAGGCCATCGGCTCCACCATTATCGCCCCTTTGTGTGCCTTCTATGCCCGTTCGGTTGAACGGGCATAGAGGTCGACAGCAAGAGCGTGCGTGGAGGCCTCGCGCGCACGAGTCACCCGTTTTCGTGTTACTTCGCGACCGCCCTGGCGGCGGTCTTGCGCGGCGCCGTGCGGCCCTTGGGCCGCGTGGCGGCTTTACGGGTGTGCTTGGCGATGAACTTCTCGGTCTCCTCGTGGGCGAGGTTGTCGGGACGCTGGTTGTGGGGGGACTTCATGAGGTAGGAGGAGGGGCCGTCGAGCTGGCCGCCGACGCCGTTGTTGAGCGCGAGCTTGCAGCAGCGGACGGCGTCGATGACGATGCCGGCGGAGTTGGGGGAGTCCCACACCTCAAGCTTCATCTCGACGTTCAGGGGGACGTCGCCGAACGCTTGGCCCTCGACGCGGATGTGGGCCCACTTGCGGTCGGTGAGCCACGGGACGTAGTCGGACGGCCCGATGTAGACGTCGTCAGCGGGGAGCTGCTCATCCATGATGGAGGTGACGGCGTTGGTCTTCGAGATCTTCTTGGACTCCAGGCGCTCGCGCTCGAGCATGTTGTAGAAGTCCATGTTGCCGCCGACGTTGAGCTGGGAGGTGCGGAGCATCTTGACGCCGCGGTCGGCGAAGAGTCGGGCGAGCGTGCGGTGGACGATGGTGGCACCGACCTGCGACTTGATGTCGTCGCCGACGATTGGCAGTTTCGCCTTCTTGAAGCGGTTGTTCCAGTAGTCCTCACGGGCGATGAAGACTGGGATGCAGTTGACGAAGCCGCAGCCGGCCTCGAGGATCTGCTCGACGTACCACTTGGTGGCGTCCTCCGAGCCGACGGGGAGGTAGGAGACCACGACGTCGGTGTGGGTGTCCTTCAGGATGCTCACGATGTCGGCGGTCTCGCCGGGAGCCTTTTTGATCTTCTGCTTGAGGTACTTGCCGAGGCCGTCGTGTGTCATGCCGCGGTAGACGGGGACGCCGATGTTCTTCGGCACCTTGGCGAACTTCATCGTGTTGTTCTGCCCTGCCCAGATCGCCTGGCCGAGGTCCTTGCCGACCTTGGTGGAGTCGATGTCGAAGGCGGCGGTGAACTCGATGTCGCGGACGTGGTAGCCGCCGAGATCGACGTGCATGAGGCCGGGCACGCGCTCATTGGGGTCGGCGTCGCGGTAGTAGTGGACGCCCTGCACAAACGCGGAGGCGCAGTTGCCGACGCCGATGATCGCGACGCGGACCTTGTCCTGCTGGTAGCGCGCCGTGCCGTTGGTGGAGGGGGCGCCGTTGCTCTTTTGAATGCTCATCTAATGCTCAGTCCTTTGTGGAAGTTCGGGGAGACTACCCCGCCGCGAGTCTTAGGTGACATATGGATGTGCTCCGCCCTTGCGGGCTACGCCGTTGCGTGCCCCGTGGTGGTTGGGCGGCTGGTGGCGCTCATGCGGGGGCGGACAGCGCGCGCTTGACGTGGTGGATGCGCTGGACGACCGTGATGACGCTGAGTGCGGCCAGCACGTAGACGGAGGGGGCGAGCAGGCTGACGTGACCGAGTATCGCGCCCCTGCCGAAGGGGAATGAGGCGTTCTTGGCGCAGATCAGTCCGATCGAGAGGATCACGACGCGTACCGGGCGGGTGGCGATGCCGACCTTGCATTCGACGCCGAGCGCCTCGGCGCGGGCGCGGGTGTAGGACACCATCAGCGAGGCGAGCACGGCTACGACCACGGCGGCGGCCGCGAAGGCGCGGCCTTCGCGAGCGAAGTCGGCGGCGACGGCGGTCAGGACGATGCCCTCCTCGATGCGGTCGAGCGTGGAGTCGAGGAACGCGCCAAAGGGGGTGCCCTTGCCTGACATGCGCGAGTAGCGGCCGTCGAGCGTGTCCATGACGGAGCCGACGATGAAGGCGATGCCGCCGAGGAAGTAGAGGCGTTCCCACACGAGCGCGGCGGCCACGACGTTCAGGACGAGGCCGGTCATCGAGATCGCGTTGGGTGTGAGGCGGGACTCGATCAGGCGGTTGCGGACCATCTCACGGCGTTCGGCCGCGGTGAGCGCGACGCGGCCGTTGCGGCGTGAGCGTGCGGCGCCCGCGCGGCGGCGCGCGGTGGGCTGGCGGTGTGACGGAGGGGACGGGTTCATCTGGTGCGGGCTATGACCCTACCCGGCTCCGAGCGTGGCGGGGGAGAAGCGCCATGCGGCGGGCCGCAATTGCCCGAGGCGACGGGCGCCCAGAGCGGAGGCGCCGGCGGTGAGCGCGCCGAGGATGGCGTCCAGCAGGAAGTGGTTGGCGGTGGCGACGATGACGAAGGCGATCAGTAGCGGGTAGAGCCGCCACAGCACGCGCGCGCCGCGGGTGCGTGAGAGCGAGGCGAGCGGCCAGCCGATCATGAGCGCGAACGCGACGTGCATCGAGGGGACCGCCGCGTAGGGGTTGAACAGCGTGCTCAGCGAGGCGCTGTGGTGGTTGACGTGGACGCCTGTGAAGTCGGAGACCGAGTCGATGAAGCCCCACTCGGGCAGGAAACGCGGGGGGGCGGTGGGGAAAACGGCGTAGCCGACCAGGGCGATGAGCATCGCGATGGCGAACATGTTGCGCACGAAGTAAAAGGAGCGGTTGTGGCGCATGTAGAGGTAGATGAGGGCGGCGAGGGTGATAGAGGTTTGAGCGTTGACGTACAGCCAGCTCGAGAAGTCCATCAGCGCGTGGGAGCCCGACGCCCACGCTTGTACGGAGGGCTCGACAAACACGTGTAGCGTGCGCTCGACCTGAATGAGATCGCGCGCGTGTTGGAAGGCAGCAGTGGCTTTGCCCTCGACAAGTCCGCGAACGAGAGAGTAGGCGCCATAGGCGAGCCCAACCAGTGCGATCTGGCGCAGCAAGTCGAGCCATCCCTGCGGCAGCGCGCGCGCGCGCAGAATCCTTAGCCGGGCTGCCATCGCCCAAGCCTAGCCCATGAAACGGTAGAGGCGCCAGTGTTGGGAGCGCCACAGCTCGCGCAAATAGGGGACTCCACGTGCAATCAGGGCGCCCTCCAGGCGCCCAGCTTTGTCCAGGGGAGCGTCGGGTAGGGCGACGTAGCGGACTCGGTTCTCGGACAGCCAAGCGCGGTACGCGGAGGGAGTGAGTGTGGGGCGGTAGAAGAGAGAGGCGTAGCGGGTGTCGAGCTGGCGCTCCCAGCCTCGTGCGAGCTCGACCATGTCGTGACCGGCGAGGTAGGCGGCCTCCCAATGGGCCTTTGTCAGGGGTACCTCCACGATTGCGCGCTCCCCCGATCGCTCTGAGCCCAATCGTGCCAGCTCCTCGAGCAGGGGGGCGTAGTAGGAGGCGTGCACCGAGGGATCGGAGGCGATCGAGCTGTGGTCGCGGATCGGGGTGACGAGTTGCCAATAGAGCAATATGGGCGCGAGTAGTAGAAGCAGCGCGCGCCGCTCGTCCCAAAGCACCCCGGCTAGCAGTGGGCCCGCAAGTAGTGGGCCAAGCCGCGCGGCGTTACCGCCCATAGGTGTGTGAATCGCAAACGCCGCGATCAGGGCGAGCGCATAGAGCGTGGCGCCCGCGCGCACCGCGCTCCGCCGACGGGGGCTGAGCGGGCCTTGGGGATAGAGCAGCGCGATCAGCGCCACGCCGACAAGCGCCGGCCAGAAGGCGGACGGGGCAAACGGCTCGTAGCCGCCCTCGGGGTAGGCGAGGGTGAGGAGGAGAATCGGGGCGAGCGCGGCTACGGCGACACCGAGGCAGCGGCGGGCGTGTTCGTCGAGGGTGGCCGCCATGCGACCTGTAGCGACCGTGGGTGGGTGGGTTGTGTTGTTCTCTTTCAGGGGTGACTCGCGCGCGCGCGCGGAGTTAGCCTTTCTCCGCGCGCGCGCGCGCGAGTCACCCCTTTTTGTAAGTACACAACCCACTGCTCCCGCCAGCGCCGCGAGCGCGAGGAACGCTCCCGCGACCGGGCTCGCGACGCTCGTGAGCCCGGCAAGCACGAGCGCGGCGACGAGCCGTCCGTCAATCGACGCGAGCACCGCCCCCAGCCCGAGCGCGAGGCCCAGGTCGAACGGGACGCGCCCCGAGAGCAGCCCGATGCACACGCCCAACGAGAACCAGGCGGCGGAGACACACGCGGCGCGCGTTCCAAAGGCGCGATTGGCGATCAGTCCGAAGATCACACTTGCCGCGACCGCCGAGCAGGCAAGCAGCAGGCGCACGCCCAATAGCGCCCCTAGCGCCGGCGAGAGCAGCGAGTAGCCCGGCAGATAGTGGCCGTGGGCGGCGTACCAACCCGTGTCCCAGGTAGTGAAGCCCGCCCGTGCGAAGAGGTCGCTCCTATACATCGCGGCCGCGAGGTCGGCGGCCGGGGGCGCGACGATCAGGTACGCCAGGGCGAGCGGTATCGCCACCATCAGCGCGACCGCCCACGGCCGGCCGGCGACGGCGCCAGCTTGTGATCCTGACGCGGCCTTTCTAGTTTTGGCGCTCATTGTGTGGGACGCCATCTCGGTCGGACGGGTTAGACGGCGGTGAGGAAGTCCGCCACGCGCTCGATTGCGTCGGGGCGGTCGAACCACCACCAGTGGCCGGCGTCGGGCAGCTCCAGCAACTCGCTGTTGGGTAGCGCTTTCGCGTACTCGGCGGCAAAGCGCGCGGGGATGAAGGGATCCTGCGTCCCCCACACCACAAGCGAGGGCATGTCGAGTAGCGAGAGACGCTCGCCGGCCTTGGCCAGCACCTCGCTCGGGGAGCTGCGATAGAGGCGCAGGATCGCGCGTTGGGTGCCCTGGTCGAAGTGGTCGAGCACCGTGTCGAGCCAAGCCTCGGGCATCGGTCCGGGCTTGAAGTTGCCCTCGCGTGACGTGAACTTCAGGAGGGGTCGTGTAGTGGCGCCCATGACCAGCTCTCCCAACACGGGAGTGCGCCAAGCGCGGGCGGTGCGGTGCCAGCGATAGCCGGGGAGGAACGTAACAGCGTTCGTCACTACCAGCCGCTCGATCCGCTCGGGGTGGGCTTGGGCGAAGGCGAGGCCCACCGAGCCCCAGTCGTGCACGAGCATCCGCACCTTCTCCACTTCGAGCGTGTCGAGGAAGCGCTCGATGAACGTGGAGTACTCCTCGATCGTGTATTCCAGGTAGCCGGGCTTGCCCGAGCGCCCGAAGCCGGGCAAGTCGGGAGCGAGGCCGCCGGTGCGCTCCAGGAAGCCCTTGTCGTACGGCGGCGGCTCGACCCATTGGTCGCCGTTGCGCTTGGGTCGCCACCAACGTCGCCACCACGAGCGGGTCATGTGGCGCTCGCGAGGTGTGATCCAGTCGTCGGAGTTGGTGGGCACCCCGTGCAGGTAGAGCGCCGGAGCCGCGGGACCTGCGGTGGGCGCGCTGCGCCAGAAGACGGGCATGCCATCGATCTCGGCGGTATTGTCGGTAGGCGACGGCACGTCGCGAGGATATAGCGTGGGCGTGTGCCTGACGCCTGGAAGCGCCCCACCCGCGCGCGCGTGTTGCGTATCCGCGACCGGCTGCGCGAGGTGTATGGCATCCCGCGGATGGCCCCCCATGGGCGGCCGCTTGACGAGTTGATCCTCACGGTGCTCTCGCAGAGCACGAACGACCGCAACCGCGACGTCGCTTTCCTGCGTTTGCGCGAGCGCTTCGCTTCGCCTGGTGAGCCCATCGACTACGAGGCGATGCTGGCGGCGCCCGTGACAGAGGTCGAGGAGGCGATTCGGCCTGGGGGCATCTCCAAGGTAAAGTCCGCCCGCATCCAGGCGATCCTCGCCGCAATCGCCAACTCGCCGCGCGACGCGGGCGATCCGCTGTCGCTTGAGTGGATGCGTAAGGCGCCAGTGGAGGAGAGCCGCGCCTATCTGTGCGCGCTGCCGGGCGTAGGGCGAAAGACCGCGGCGTGTGTGCTGCTGTTCTCCTTCGGCCTCCCCGACATCCCGGTGGACACGCATGTCTCCCGCGTGGGCACGCGTCTCGGTCTCCTCCGTCCCGGCGCGCCGTTCGAGCAGCTCCACGACCAGATGCTCGCCATCACCCCGCCGGGTGAGGAGCTCGAGTTCCATGTAAACCTCCTGCGCCACGGCCGCCGCACCTGCCACGCCCGCACGCCTGCCTGCGGGGAATGCGCGCTGGCACGGATGTGCCCGAGTCGAGCTGCCTTCACCGCCCTGCCTTGACCAGTCCGTGCAGTTAGCCGTGTGGGATCACGGCGAAGGCGATCACCGCGTATTGCAGTGCTGCCGCTGCGATCACGAGCGCGTGGAATATCTCGTGGTAGCCGAACACCTTCGGCCACGGGTTGGGCCGCTCGCTGGCGTACACGATCGCCCCCACCACATACAGCAGCCCGCCCAGCGCCAGCCCGGCGACGCCCAGCCAGCCGATGGCGGACGGCAGCTCGCCGAACACCGCCGCCGACACCAGCCCGAGCGCTACGTACACCGCCGCGAACACCCACTTAGGACCGTCGATCCACAGCAGCTTGAACACCACACCGCCGAGTGCTCCCGCCCACAGCACGATCAGGATGGTGGTCGCAAGCGACCCTTTCAGGGCAATCAGCGCCACGGGCGTGTAGGTGCCGGCGATCAGCACGAAGATCATCGAGTGATCCAGCCGCCTCATCCAGCGCCGCGCGTTCGGCCGCCAGGTGACGCGGTGGTAGAGGGCGCTCGTGCCGAACAGCGCCGACACGGCCGCCGCGTAAATGCTTGCCGCCAGGCGTGCCCGTCCGTCGGATGCCGCCAGGATCAGCGCCACGCCGCAAGCGAGTGACACAAAAAAGGCATACTGGTGTGAGACCCCGCGCAGCTTCGGCTTGACGGGGCCGTCCGTCAGTTTCGGCAGTGGCCGCACCACGCTCATCCTCTGAAGGTACCGCTTCTGGAAGAGCTAAACGCTCGGTGCGCCAGTAGCCGGCGTGGCGCTCGCGAGCTTCTCTCGCTCGCGCTCGGGCGTCACGCGGACGACATCCCAGGCGAGCTTTACTTTCGCCATCCCCAGGATAAGCCATCCCGAGGGGTCAAGCTCCCACCAGCGCAACCCGTGGAAGGCCGAGCGGGGGAAGGCGTGATGGTTGTGGTGCCATGCCTCTCCCAGCGAGGGCAGCGCCAGCCAGAACACGTTTGTGGAGCGGTCCTCCAGCTCGAATCTCCGACTCCCGAAGAAGTGGCAGATCGAGTTGATGCTCCACGTCACGTGATGCACGAAGAAGATCCGCACCAGTCCTCCCCACAGGAGCGCGCTCAAGCCCGCCATGAGCGAGCCCCCGCTCAAGCCGAGCCCTAGCAGGAAGGGGATCGCCAGGCTGTAGAGCGCGATCAGCGGGAACACCTTGTTGATCCTCCGCATCCCCCTGTCTTCCAGCAGGTCGGGGGCGAACCGTTTCGAGGACGCCTGCCCGTGCGTGGAGAACAGCCATCCCGTATGCGCGTGCCACAGGCCCTTCAGCATCCCGCCGATCCCGGCTCCCTGGCCGGCGTGGGGGCTGTGTGGGTCGCCCTCCTCGTCGGTGAACGTGTGGTGCTTGCGGTGGTCGGCCACCCAGTCGATGACAGGTCCTTGCACCGCCATCTCGCCAAGCACCGCAAGCGTGTACCTCATCCATGCGTGTGTCTGGAACGCTCGGTGGGTAAGCAGCCTGTGGAAGCCCACGGTGATCCCGATCGCCGTGCCCATGTACATCACCGCCATGATCGCCAGATCGAGGGGACTGAGAAAGCTGTCCCACAGCAACACCCCGCCCACGACGACGCCCAGGAACGGCAGCATGACGGCCACGATGTTCACATTGCGCTCGAGGCGGGTCACTTGCTGAGGATTACCCAACTACATGCTTATTGTTACTCGCAGATAATCTGCTAGTCTCTCACTTAGATTTGAAACGCAACTGAAGGAGCATCACCTCATGGGCAAGACCATAGGAATCGATCTCGGCACCACGAACTCCTGCATGGCCGTGCTCGAGGGTGGCGAGCCCACCGTCATCGAGAACGCCGAGGGCGGCCGCACCACCCCCTCCGTCGTCGCCTTCACCGCCTCCGGCGAGCGGCTCGTCGGCACCGTCGCCAAGCGCCAGGCGGTCACCAACCCGCAGAACACGATCTTCTCGATCAAGCGCTTCATGGGCCGCAAGGAGGCCGAGGTGCGCGAGGAGGAGTCGATCGTGCCGTACAAGGTCGTCTCCGGCCCCAACGGCGACGCGCGCGTGGAAGCCGATGGCAACCAGTACTCCCCGCCCGAGGTCTCCGCGATGGTCCTGCAGAAGCTCAAGTCAGACGCAGAAGCGTATTTGGGCGAAGCGGTCGATTCCGCCGTCATCACGGTGCCCGCGTACTTCAACGACGACCAGCGCCAAGCCACCAAGGACGCCGGCAAGATCGCTGGGCTCGACGTCAAGCGCATCATCAACGAGCCCACCGCCGCCTCGCTGGCGTATGGCCTCGACAAGGAATCAGACCAAACGATCCTCGTGTTCGATCTCGGTGGCGGCACCTTCGACGTGTCGGTGCTCGAGATCGGCGACGGGGTGTTCGAGGTGAAGTCCACCGCCGGCGACAACCACCTCGGCGGCGACAATTTCGACAAGGCCATCGTCGACTGGCTCGTAGCCGACTTCAAGCGCGACCAGGGCATCGACCTCTCCGCGGACCCGATGGCGCTGCAGCGCCTCTACGAGGCAGCGGAGAAGGCGAAGATCGAGCTCTCCACCACCCAGGAGACGCAGATCAACCTGCCCTTCGTCACCGCCGATTCCTCCGGCCCCAAGCACCTCGACACCCGTCTCACGCGGGCGAAGCTCGCCGAGCTCACCTCCCCGCTGCTCGACCGTGTCGTGGCGCCGGTCCGCCAAGCAATCGACGACGCCAAGGACAAGGGCGTCAAGGAGATCGACCACATCGTGCTCGTCGGTGGCATGACCCGTATGCCGGCGGTGCAGGAGAAGGTGAAGGAGCTCACCGGCAAGGACCCCCACCGCGGTGTCAACCCGGACGAGGTCGTCGCCGTCGGCGCCGCCATCCAGGCGGGTGTGCTCGCCGGCGACGTCAAGGACGTGCTCCTGCTCGACGTTACCCCCTTGACTCTCGGTATCGAGACCAAGGGTGGCGTGATGACAAAGCTCATCGAGCGCAACACCACCATCCCCACGCGCAAGGGCGAGGTGTTCTCAACCGCCGAGGACAACCAACCGTCGGTCGAGATCCACGTGCTCCAGGGCGAGCGCGAGATGGCCCAATACAACAAGTCGCTCGGCAAGTTCCAGCTCACCGGCATCCCCCCGGCGCCGCGCGGTATCCCGCAGATCGAAGTCGCCTTCGACATCGACGCCAACGGCATCCTCAACGTCTCCGCCAAGGACCTCGGCACCGGCAAGGAGCAGAAGATCGAGATCAAGGCCGGCTCCGGTCTCTCAGACGAGGAAGTCAAGTCGATGGTCTCCGACGCCGAGTCTCACGCCGAGGAGGACCGCAAGGCGCGTGAACTGGCCGAGGCCCGCAACAACGGCGAGAACGCCGCCTACCAGGCCGAGCGCCAGCTCGCAGACCTCGGCGACCAGGTCGACGCCGACTCCAAGACCCGCATCGAGGACGCCATCAAGGAGGTCCGCGAGTCGCTGGAGTCAGACGACCCCGCCGCCATCAACGCCCGCACTGAGGCCCTCCAGAGCGCCTTCCACGCGGTTTCCGAGGCGATGTACCAGAAGGCCCAGGCCGACGCAGCCGCTGCCGGCGATGGCGCAGGTCCTGCCGCCGACGGCGACGGCGCCGCCTCCTCCGAGGAGGACGTCGTAGACGCCGAGGTGGTCGACGAGGGCAAGAGCTGATGGAGGAGGTAACGCCGGAGGCCGAGGTGGAGCAAGCAGAGGTCGAGCGGGCAGAGGACACCGGTCTCGCCCCCCCGGCCCCATCCCAGTCCACCCCCGGTCAGGGGGTAGACCCGGCTTCCTCCTCTCCACAACAATCCACCCCCGGTCAGGGGGTGGATCCCGGCGGGGAGATCGAAGCGGAGCTCGACGAAATGGTGAAGACCGTCGCCGAGCGCGACCACTACCTCGCGCTCGCGCAACGTACTCAGGCCGACTTCGAGAACTACCGCAAGCGTGTCGCCCGCGACGCCGCGCAGGCACAGGACCGCGGCGTGGCGAAGCTCGCCAAGGAGCTGCTCCCCGCGCTTGACAACCTCGACCGCGCGCTTGAGGCAGCGGCCGAGGAGGACCCGCTGCTCACCGGTGTGAAGCTCGTGCGCTCCGAGATCGCGGCCGCGCTCACCCGTGTGGGCATTGAGGCGTTCTCCCCGCTCGGCGAGACTTTCGACCCCAATTTCCACGAGGCGATGGTCCAGCAACCGGTCGAGGGCGCCGCGTCCGGGACGGTCGCCGAGGTCTACCAGAACGGCTATCGCATGGGCGACACTGTGATCCGCCCCGCACGTGTTCTGGTGGCGGCGTAGCCAAGGAGCCCTATGGCCATCCGTCCCGACTACTACAAGACGCTCGGGGTCGACAAGAAGGCGAGCTCTGACGAGATCAAGAAGGCGTACCGCAAGCTCGCGCGCAAGTACCACCCCGATCGCAACCCTGACGACAAACAGGCGGAGGAGCGTTTCAAGGAGATCTCCCAAGCCCACGACGTGCTCGGGGACCCCGAGAAGCGCAAGCAGTATGACTCCGGCAGTGGCCCCTTCGCCGCCGGCGGCGCCGGCGGCCCGGGCTTTGGTGGCTTCGGCAACTTCGACTTCGACGCTTCCTCGATGGGCGACATCCTCTCCAACCTCTTCAGTGGTGGAGGCGGAGGCCCCGCGGGGGGCGGGCGACGCGCCAAGTCACGCCCCCAACGCGGTCGTGACCTGGAGACCGAGGTGCGCATCACCTTCGACCAAGCCATCTCCGGTGCACAGGTACCGCTGTCTGTGCCCACCAGCGGCGCCTGCCCCACCTGCCACGGCACGGGCGCAAAGCCCGGCACCACCCCGAAGGTGTGTCCCCGCTGCGAGGGTCGCGGCATCGAGACGCAAGGACAGGGCATGTTCTCCATCTCCCAACCCTGCTCCCGGTGTGGTGGCAGCGGCACCGTCATCGAGGACCCCTGCCCCACCTGCGGCGGCTCGGGTGCGGTGCGAACAGTCAACAAATTCCGCGTAAATATTCCCGCCGGCGTGAAGGAGGGCTCGCGCATCCGTGTCGCCGGCAAGGGTGAGGCCGGCGTGCGTGGTGGACCTGCGGGTGACCTCTACGTCGTGACACACGTAGAGCCCTCACCGGTGTTCAAGCGCAAGGGTGAGCACCTCGAGGTGGAGGTCCCGCTCACGATCCCCGAGGCGCTGAGGGGCGGCGACATCCGTGTGCCCACGCTCGACGGGTCCAAGACTCTGCGAGTGAAGCCCGGTACCCACCACGGCGCCGTCCAGCGTTTGCGTGGCGAGGGTCCCCCCAAGCTCGGCGGCAAGAATCGCGGGGACATCCACTACCGCTTCACCATCGACGTCCCCGACACGCTCACCTCCGAGCAACAGGAGGCCGTCGAGCAGCTCTCCAAGGTGATGAACGGCGATCCCCGCGCGCAGCTTTTCTCGGAGGCTTCCCAATGAGCGACAAGTCCGTCACGCGCGTGGAGGTGGAAACAGACCGTGGCGTGTTCATGATCTCCGTCGCCGCCGAGCTCGCGAGCATGCACCCCCAGACGCTCCGCATGTACGAGTCACGTGGTCTGGTGGAGCCCAAGCGCTCACCCAAGGGCACACGCCTCTACTCACAGCAGGATGTCGAGAAGCTGCGCCGCATCCACGAGATGACCGCCGAGCTGGGCCTCAATCTGGCCGGTGTGCAACGCGTGCTCGACCTCGAGTCGGAGGTAGAGAATATGCACACGCGCATCGAAGAGCTGGAAGTCAAGGCCCTGCATGCGCAGGTCGAACTCGCCGAGGAGCTCGAGCGCGTGCGTCGCTCCTTCCGCGCCGAGTTGGTCCCCTACCGGGGGGCGGGCGCGGAGATCGTTCGCGCGGCGGATGCACGCTCGTTGTTCCGGATCCCACCCGCCCCGCCGAGTGAGGGAACGCGATGACACCACCAAACGGACAAACACCGGGAGGCGCGGCCACGGCGCCCCCGCCCGAGGAGGAGCAGAAGCCGCTGGAGCGTTTCGGCAAGGACCTCACCGAGCTCGCCGAGCAGGGCAAGCTCGACCCCGTCATCGGCCGAGACGAGGAGATTCGCCGTGTCATCCAGGTGCTCTCCCGCCGCACCAAGAACAATCCCGTCTTGATCGGCGAGCCCGGCGTGGGCAAGACCGCGATCGTCGAGGGCCTCGCCCAACGTATCGTCTCTGGTGACGTGCCCGAGTCGCTGCGAGAGCGCCGCGTAATCGCGCTCGACATGGGCGCGCTCATCGCCGGTGCCGTCTACCGCGGCGAGTTCGAGGAGCGCCTCAAGGGCGTGCTCAAGGAAGTCTCCGAGGCTCAAGGCACAGTCATCCTGTTCCTCGACGAGCTCCACACCATCGTCGGCGCGGGCGCCGCCCAGGGGGCGGTTGACGCCGCCAACCTGCTCAAGCCGATGCTCGCCCGCGGGGAGCTGCGCTGCGTGGGGGCCACCACGCTCGACGAGTACCGCAAGCACATCGAGAAGGACGCGGCTCTTGAGCGTCGCTTTCAGCCCGTGATGGTTGGTGAGCCCTCCGTGCAGGACACGATCGCGATCCTGCGCGGGCTGAAGGAGCGCTATGAGACCCACCACGGGGTACGCATCCAGGACGCCGCCCTCATCGCCGCCGCCACGCTCTCTCACCGCTATATCGCCGACCGCTTCCTTCCCGACAAGGCCATCGACCTGATCGACGAGGCGGCCTCGAAGATCCGCATCGAGATCGACTCCGTGCCCACCGAGATAGACGAGGTTGACCGCCGTGTGATGCAGCTGGAGATCGAGCTCACATCGCTGCGCAAGGAGAAGGACGAGCCCTCCAAGGAGCGCCGCGCGGCGATCGAGGCCGAGCTTGCCGAGTTGCGCGCGCGCTCAGATGAGATGCGCGCCCAGTGGGAGAGCGAGAAGGAGGCGATCCAGGGTGTGCGCGAGATGAAGGAGCGCTTGGAGCAGGCGCGCGTGGAGGCTGAGCGGGCCGAGCGCGAAGCCAACCTCCAGCGCGCCGCCGAGCTGCGCTACGGCGAGATCCCCGAGCTCGAGAAGCAGCTCGCCGAGCACGAAGCCGCCGAGCGCGAGCGCGGCGAGGACGCAGCCTCCGCCGGATGGCGCCGGCTGGTGGGCCGGTGTTCCTCAAGGAGGAGGTCGACGCCGAGGACGTCGCCGAGGTGGTGGCCCGCTGGACCGGCATCCCCGTCTCACGGCTGATGGAGGGCGAAGTGGAGAAGCTCATCCACATGGAGGAGCGATTGCACGAACGCGTCGTCGGCCAAGACGAGGCGGTCGAGGCCGTCGCCACCGCGCTACGTCGCTCGCGCGCCGGTCTGCAGGACCCCAACCGCCCGATCGGCACGTTCCTCTTCCTTGGCCCCACCGGCGTGGGCAAGACTGAGCTGGCGCGGGCGCTCGCCGAGTTCATGTTCGACTCTCAGGACGCGATGGTGCGCATCGATATGTGCGAGTACATGGAGAAGCATTCCGTCTCCCGCCTCGTGGGCGCGCCTCCCGGATACGTCGGCTACGAAGAGGGAGGCCAGCTCACCGAGATGGTCCGCCGCCGCCCCTACTCGGTGGTCCTGCTGGACGAGATCGAGAAGGCCCACCCTGACGTTTTCAACACGCTGCTGCAGGTGATGGACGACGGCCGCCTCACCGACGGCCAGGGTCGCACCGTCGACTTCAAGAACACCGTGCTCATCATGACCTCCAACATTCCAGTGTCGGCCACCGGCGACGACATGCGTGCCGAGCTCACCACTCACTTCAAGCCGGAGTTCATCAACCGCCTTGACGACATAGTCCGCTTCGACCCGCTCTCCCGCGAGCAGATCTCGGAGATCGTCAGCCTGCAGCTAGCGCAGGTGATCGAGCGTGTCTCAGGGCGCGGTGTCCAGTTGGAGATCACGCCCGCGGCCCGCGAGCTGCTCGGCGACATGGGCTACGACCCCACCTACGGCGCCCGGCCCCTGCGGCGCGTCATTCAGAAGCAGCTGGTCGACAAGCTGGCGCTGGCGCTGCTTGAGGGGCGGTTCAGGGAAGGAGAGAGCGTCGCTGCCGACGCTGCCGACGGCCGGATCGTGTTGGAGCCGACGCGGAAGGATGAGGCAGCGTTGGCATAGATCGATGACGGCGGAGCAATCTCGGCCCCGCCGTCATCGAGCCCGTGCTAGTCGAAGCTGACCCAGAAGCTGGCGTCCTTGCTTTCTTTTTCGTTGCCTGTAAGGACGATGACTGTGGTGCCGGGCGGGCACTCGCCCGCTCCGATGATAATGGGCAGGAGGGCCGTGTTGGCGCTGACCGTCACGCCGTTTCCGCCGCCGAAGCCTGCGTCCGTGATGCCCGTCACATTTTGGAACGGGACGGAGGTGGTGATGCAGTACTCACCTTTTGTCGTTCCTGGCCCGATCCTGCTCACCGACGATACGTTCTTTGCGTTGGAGAGCGTGGGGGCTGAGGCGACGCCTCCGACATAAGCGAAGGCGACGGCGCTACCAGCGGCCCCCTGTGCGCCCTGGGGCCCCTGGGCCCCCAGGGCACCAGCCGGACCGGTCTTCCCGGTTTTGCCTTTCAGTGCGTTGACTACTTTCGGACTGATCTGTTTGGTTGAGCTGATGAGGTAATGGTGTGCGGCCATGGCTCCGCCCGTCATCGAGAAGACGAGGGCAAGCGTGGCGGTGACGTTTGCGTAGGTAAATCTTGGTTTTGGCATGAACGGCACCCTACGCCATGCCCGGGCGGACACAATAGGAGGGTTCGCTGAGAGGGGCGGGGCTACGCCGCGAGAATCTGCGCGGCCAGGATCGCTGCGTTGCGAGCGTTGTCCAGGCCGACGCACGCGACGGGGACACCAGGCGGCATCTGGACGATCGAAAGGATGGCGTCGAGACCGCCAGCGGCGGTGAGACGGCCCGAGAGCGGGACGCCGATGACTGGAAGGTCGGTGTGGGCGGCGACTGCGCCGGGGAGCGCCGCGGAGATGCCGGCTCCGGCTATGACGACGCGTAGGCCACGCGACTTGGCGGTCTTGGCGTATTCGGCGACGACATCTGGTTCGCGGTGGGCGGAGGCGACCTTCATCTCGTGGGGGATGCCGCGGTCGCGGAGCTCGTTGGCGGCCTTCTCCATCGCGGCCATGTCGCTCTCAGAGCCCATGACGATGCCAACGAGGGGTCCCGCTACGTCGAACTCCTCAAGCTGTGCTTGCACCTCGGCCTCTGCCAGGCCGGCTCGGATCGGTGTGGGGGCGTCGGTCATAGTGTGCTTGTGGTGTGAAGTTCGGCATTAGCGGCGATGTCGCGCCGCATCTGCATCCCGTCGAACGAGATCTTCTCGGCGGCAGCATACGCGGCGGCGCGGGCGGAATCGGCGCGCGGGCCGAGGGCGGTGACATTGAGCACCCGCCCGCCCTCCGTCACGATCGACTCGCCGTCGGAGTCGGAGACCGCGTCCTGGGCAGAGGCACGTATAGCGGTGCCCGCGTGCGTGAGCTCGATCCCGGCGGGCACGTTCTCCAGCCCGTGGATCTCATCGCCGGAGGATGACGACGAGGGGTAGCCGGCGGAAGCGAGCACGAGCGTGACCGCCCAATCGTCGGTCCAGTCGAGCGCGGCGCCCTGAAGTCCGCCGGTGCGTGTGGCGGCGAGCAGCAGCTCCAGTAGGTCGGAACGCAAACGTGGGAGCACGGCTTGGGTCTCGGGATCGCCGAAGCGCACGTTGAACTCGAGCACGCGGGGGCCGTCGGGGGTGAGCATCAGCCCGGCGTAGAGCACTCCGTGGAAGGGGGTGCCACGAGTGCGCATGAGATCGACGACCGGCTGGTGGACCGTGGCGGCCAGCTCCGCCGTGGTTGTGGCGTCGATACCGGCGACGGGCGAGTAGGAGCCCATGCCGCCGGTGTTGGGGCCTAGGTCGCCGTCGAAGATGCGCTTGAAGTCACGGGCTGGAGCCATCGGGATGGCGCGTACGCCATCGCAGAGCGCGAGCAGCGACAGCTCCTCGCCGACCAGGAGCTCCTCGACGATCGCGCTGGCGCCGCCCGCGCCGAAACGATTCTCGACGAAGATCTCCTCGAGCGCCGCGCGCGCCTCGGTGGCATTGTCGGCAACTGTGACGCCCTTGCCCGCAGCGAGCCCGTCGGCCTTCACCACCACCCCTGGTTTTGTCAGCTCCTCGACGGCGTTGATGCCCTCTTGCAGCGATTCCACACGTTGCCAGCGCGCGGTGGGCACACTCGCCTGCTCCATTGCTTCCTTCGCAAACGCCTTCGATCCCTCCAGCTGTGCGGCGGCGGCGCTGGGTCCAAACGCCGCGTGGTTGCGCTCCGAGAGCGCGTCCACGAGCCCTTCGACCAGCGGAACCTCGGGACCGACGACGGTGAGGTCGATGCCCTCACCGTCGACTGCGGCGACGAGCCCCGGGATGTCGTCGACAGCGACATCGAGCAGCCGCGCGTCCGCCGCGATCCCGGTATTACCCGGCGCACACAGCAACTCTGGCGCCTGAGGGCTTCGCGCGAGCGCGCGCACGAGCGCATGCTCACGCCCCCCCGATCCGACGACGAGTACGCGCAACGTCAGAGCGACGCGATGAGGTCGTCCACGGGGATCGCCGCAAGCGTCTCGTAGCGGCCGGTGCCGCGGGAGCCGAGCTCGAGCGAGACGCGGGCCATGGTCTTCTCGTCGGGGGCCTCGACCACCGAGATGAAATCGACGTTGCCGAGCGTGGCCCATTGGGCCTTGACAGTGGCGCCGAGCTGCTCGACCTCCTTGTTGACCTCACGGATGCGCTCAGGGTTGTTCTTGACGGTTTGCACTCCCTCCGGGGTCAACGTCGAGAGCATGATGTACGTGGGCATGGCTCCTCCGTTCTTCGCGGCGTTCGCGGCCGGGCGGCACGCTCCCCTCGTTGTACAGGATCGGCCGGGCGGCGGGCGCGTGGGAGGGAGGGTGGGTGTATCCGTTTTCGAGTGACTCGCGCGCGCACGCGCGAAGTAGAGCTTGCTCCGCGCACGCACGCGAGTCACCCTCTGAGAGACATACCATCCCCACTGCGGCGATAATGGGGAGGTGATCGTGCGTTACACACGCCCCGAGCTGGGCGAGCTGTGGACCGACGAGGCGCGCATGGAGACATGGCGCCGCGTAGAGGTGGCGGCGTGCGAGGAGCTGCCCGGGCTGCTGGGCGACGGCGAGGGACCCACGCCGGCCGAGTTGGAGACGATCCGCGCGGCGATATTCACGGTGGAGGCGGTGAACGAGCGCGAGCGCGTCACCGACCACGATGTGGCGGCGTTCGTGGACGTGCTCTCGGCGAGCGCAGGCGAGGCTGGGCGGTGGATCCATTTTGGATTGACATCCTCGGACGTGCTCGACACCGCAATCGGGCTTCAGCTACGCGGAGCGGGAGAGGTGGTCGTGGCGGGATCGCAAGCGCTCGTGCAGGCGCTCGCAAACCGCGCCCGTGAACACGTGGACACGCTGTGCGTGGGGCGGACGCACGGTGTGCACGCTGAGCCGACCACCTTCGGCGTGAAGCTCGCGGGGTTCGCGTTCGAGGCTCACCGCAACACCGAGCGCTTGCAGCGGGCGTTCCAGCAGGTGTCGGTGGGGGCGATCTCGGGCGCCGTGGGTACCTACGCGGCGACCAGCCCCGAGTTCGAGCGTAAGGTGCTCGGACGGTTGGGTTTGGAGCGCGAGGACGTGTCCACCCAGGTAGTGGCGCGTGACCGGCATGCGGAGCTGCTGCAGGCGATCGCGCTCGCCGCCGCCGGCTTGGAGCGGCTTGCGACGGAGATCCGGCACCTGCAGCGCACGGAGCTGAGGGAGGCGCAGGAGCCGTTCCGAGTGGGGCAGAAGGGAAGCTCGGCGATGCCGCACAAGCGCAACCCGATCAAGAGCGAGCAGCTGACCGGGCTGGCGCGAGTGTTGCGGGGGAACGCGCAGGCGGGGTTGGAGAACGTGGCGTTGTGGCACGAGCGTGACATCTCGCACTCCTCGGTGGAGCGCGTGATCCTGCCCGACTCGACGATCCTGATCGACCACATGCAGCAGGCCGCCATCAAGCTCGTGCAGGGGTTGATTGTAGACGAGGAGCGGATGCGCGCCAACCTGGAGCTCACCCACGGAGCCCTCTTCTCGCAACGGGTGCTGTTGGCGCTTATAGAGGGGACCCCCACCCATCCCGGGATGGTGCGCGACGACGCCTACCGCATCGCCCAGGAGGTGGCGCAACGCGCCTGGGATGAGGAGATTCCGCTGCGCGACCTGCTTGCGAACGACGAGCGCGCTGCCGGGCTCGATCTGGATGCGATCTTCGACTACGGACACTACACGCGTCACGCAGCGGAGATTGTGGCTCGCCTAGACGAGATTGCCTGACCGCCGGATAGCTAGCCGCTCTCGTTGGTAGCATCGCGAAAAGTGACCGTCGCCCTCGCCGACCTGCCCCTAATCGCCAGCGGGAAGGTCCGCGAGCTCTACGACCTCAG
This sequence comes from uncultured Solirubrobacterales bacterium, assembly GCA_963702905.1. GTDB lineage: Bacteria > Actinomycetota > Thermoleophilia > Solirubrobacterales > Solirubrobacteraceae > Palsa-744. The sequence continues at coordinate 850,639 of OY969769.1, read as the reverse complement.
CGACCGGCTCCTGATGGTGGCAAGCGACCGCATCTCCACCTACGACGCGGTCCACCCGACCGCGATCCCCGACAAGGGCAAGGTGCTGACGGGGCTGTCGGCGTTCTGGTTCGAGCACACGAAGGGGATCGTCGCCAACCACATGCTCTCCGCCACCGAGGGCGTCCCGCCGGAGGCTCGCGGTAGGGCGCTGGTGGTGCGCAAGCTGAAGATGCTTCCGGTGGAGTGCGTCGTGCGGGGCTACATCACGGGCTCTGGGTGGAAGGACTACCAGGCGAGTGGCAAGGTGTCCGGTATCGAGCTACCCGTGGGTTTGCGGGAGTCAGAGCAGTTGCCCGAGCCGATCTTCACGCCGAGCACAAAGGCCGAGGTGGGGCACGACGAGGCGATCGACTTCGAGCGAGCCGCCGAGCTCGTCGGGGATCGGGGGCTGATGGAACAGGTGAGGGATATCTCGGTGAGCCTCTACTCCCATGCGGCTGCCCACGCGCGCGAGCGGGGTGTGATCCTGGCTGACACCAAGTTCGAGCTCGGCCTCGACGAGGACGGTGAGCTTGTGGTGGGCGATGAGGTGCTCACCCCCGACTCCTCCCGCTATTGGCCGGTGGAGGGCTACGAGGTGGGGAAGGGCCAGCCGAGCTTCGACAAGCAGTATGTGCGCGATTGGGCGGCGGGGAGCGGTTGGGACAAGAAGCCGCCCGCGCCCGAGATACCTGAGGACGTGGTGGAAGGCACCCGTGCTCGGTATGTCGAGGCGTACGAGTTGATCACCGGCGAGCCGTTTCAAGCGTGGTTGGATCGGACCGCGTGAGGGCGCGAGTATTGATCCGCCCGAAGGCGGGCATCCTCGATCCGCAGGGCGAGGCCGTACAGCGCGCGCTCCCCGCGCTTGGGTTCGAGGGGGTGGCGAACGTCCATGTCGGCCGCCTTGTGGAGCTCGACGTGGACGATCCGAGTCAGCTTGAGCCGATGTGCGAGAAGCTGCTCGCAAACCCGCTTGTCGAGGACTACGAGATCGTCCTCGCCGGTGACTAGTCGCCGGCGCGTGAAGCGCCCCCGCCCAGCCGATCCTCCGGGAGTGGAGCGCCAATGAGGTTCGGGGTTCTCCAGTTCCCCGGCACCTGCGATGAGGTGGATGCGCTGTACGCCGCGCGGCGGGTTGGCGATGCGGAGTTGTTGTGGCACGGCGACCACGACCTCAAAGGCGTCGATGCGATCGTGGTGCCTGGTGGATTCTCCTACGGCGACTATCTCCGGGCGGGCGCCATCGCGCGCTTCTCCCCAGTGATGGAGTCGGTGATCTCCTTCGCGGAAGACGGCGGGCTGGTATTGGGGATCTGTAACGGGTTTCAAGTCCTATGCGAGGCAAGGCTCCTCCCGGGTGCGCTACTCCCAAACGCCAACCTGCGTTTCACCTTCAGGCAGGTGGACCTCGACGTTGTGCAGTCCGACACCGCCTTCACGCACGCGTGTCCGGCTGACGCGCCGCTGAGCATCCCCGCGAAGCACTCATGGGGGCGCTACTACGCAGACGAGGCGACGCTCGCCGAGATGGAGGGGGGCGGTCAGGTGGTGCTGCGGTACGCGGAGGGGGAGAACTTCAACGGCTCCACCCACGACATTGCGGGTGTGACCAACGAGCGGGGGAACGTATTCGGCTTGATGCCCCACCCCGAGCACGCGGTGGACAAGATCACCGGGTCATCCGATGGGCTGTGCATTTTCGCCTCCATGCGCCTCGCGGTGGAGGGCGCCCGTGTCTGAATCGGCGACGCTCCCCACGGTGAAGGATGCGGTTGCGCTCGGGCTTACAGAGGCCGAGTACGAGCTGATCTGCGACAAGCAGGGCGGGGGTGGGCGGGTACCTAATCAGGTGGAGCTGGCGATGTACTCGCTGCTGTGGAGCGAGCACTGTGCCTACAAGCACTCCAAGAAGCTGCTCCGCACCCTCCCCACGGAAGGGGAGTATGTCGTGATGGGCCCGGGGGAGAACGCGGGTGCGGTTGACCTCGGCGACGGGCTGGTGTGCGCATTCAAGGTGGAGTCCCACAACCACCCCTCCGCGGTCGAGCCCTTCCAGGGCGCTGCCACTGGCGTGGGGGGGATCCTCAGGGACATCTTCGCGATCGGCGCCCGCCCGATCGCGGTGCTCGACTCGTTGCGATTCGGCGACCCGTCCAGCGCTCGTTCCCGCTACCTGCTCGATCGCGCGGTCGCGGGTATCGGTCACTACGGCAACTCCATCGGCGTCCCCACGATCGGCGGGGAGGTCTACTTCGAGGGCCCCTACGAGCAGAACTGCCTCGTCAACGCGATGGCACTCGGCATCGGCCACCGCGACCAGCTTGTCACGAGCGCTGCTGTGGGGGTGGGCAACACAGTGGTCCTCTTCGGCGCGTCCACCGGCCGCGACGGTATCGGCGGCGCCTCCGTGCTCGCCTCCGCCGAGTTGGGCGAAGACGACGACAAGCGCCCTACAGTCCAGGTGGGCGACCCCTTCGAGGAGAAGAAGCTGATGGAGTGCTCGCTTGAGCTGCTTCACCGGGGGGTGCTCGTGTCGCTGCAGGATCTAGGCGCCGCCGGGCTCACCTCCTCGGCGTCGGAGATGGCGTCGAAGGGAGGGGTGGGGATCGACATCGACGTCTCCAAGGTCCCGCTACGCGAGGCCGACATGGAGCCCTTCGAGATCATGGTCTCCGAGTCGCAAGAGCGCATGCTGTGTGTGGTGGCCCCCCACGACGTGGACGTGGTGCTGGAGCTGTGCGAGAAGTGGGAGGTGGGGGGCGCGGCGATCGGGACGGTCACCGATACCGGCCGCATGCGCGTCTTCGACGGGAGCGCCCTTGTCGGCGACATGCCGGTGAGAGCGCTCGTGGACGATTGCCCGCTCTACGACCTGCACCCCATGAAGCCAGAGGGTCCTACATACGCGGAGCCGAAGGCTCAGCTGTCCCTCAAAGGCGCTGCGGAAGTAAACCGGGGCGACGCGGGTGCGGCGAGCGGTGAGATCTTGCTTGGACTGCTCGCCTCCCCCAACATTGCCTCGCGCAGGCCCCTGTTCGAGCAGTACGACGCGATCGTGCAGTCTCGCACCGTCCGTCGTCCCGAGCAAGCGGACGCGGCTGTGCTGACCATTCGCGCCCACGGTGCGAATGGCATCGCCGCTAGCCCCCAGGCCGTGTCGGGCGCTTCGCACGAGGATCATCCCCTCCCAGCTATCGGGGTGTCGATCGACTGCAACGGGCGCCGTGTCGCCGCCGACCCCTACACCGGCACCGTCGCGGCGGCGCTCGAGTGCGCCTCGAACCTTGCCTGCGTGGGGGCGCTCCCGCTCGGCACCACCAACAACCTCAACTTCGGCAACCCCGAGAAGCCTCACATCGCGTGGCAGCTCACCGAAGCTGTGCGTGGGTTGGGCGATGCTTGCCGTGCGCTCTCCGCGCCGATAGTGGGGGGCAACGTGTCGCTCTATAACGAGGGCTCCACCGCCGGGCCCATCTACCCAACGCCCGTGATCGGCATGGTTGGAAAGCTCCCCGACGTCCGCTTCGCCGGGCGTCTCGGCTTCGTGCGTGTGGGCGACGCGATCGCGATTGTTGGCCCATTCACCCCCTCGCTTGCTGCGAGCGAGCTTGCCAAGCTCCGCGGGGAGGCGCTTCCCGACGGCCTCCCCCTGATCGACCTCGCGGCGGTCATCGCGGCACAGGATGCAATCCGCTCGGCTGTGCGAGCGGGCGCGCTGACGAGCGCTCACGATATCGCCGAGGGTGGACTCGCGGTGGCGCTCGCCGAGTGCTCGCTTGCCGGCGGCATCGGTGCGCGAATAGAGCTCGCCGCGGTCACGCTCGACACCCTGTTCGGAGAGGGCTCGGGTGGTTTCGTGGTGAGCGGCCGCGAGCAGGCGCTCCGGGCGCTTTCCGCGCAAACAACAGTCCGCGTCGTTGGAGAGGTGGGCGGAGATGCGCTCCGAATCGACGACGCCTTTGAGTTGTCCCTGGCCGAGCTCTCCCAGGCGCACTCCGCGCTTGCGGAGCTGTTCGCGTGAGCTCGTCCCTCCCCGGCGTGGTCCCCGGGGCGCTCGTCTTGTTTGGAGCGCTGCTAGCGTGAATGTGGCAATGCCTACGAGCCCTCGTCCGGAGGACCGTGACGGACCGCGCGACGAGTGCGGTGTGTTCGGCATATACGGCCCCACCCACGACGTATCGCGGTTGTCCTACTTCGCGCTTTACGCCCTCCAACATCGTGGGCAGGAGTCCGCCGGGATCGCCGCCGCAGACCGGGGCGGCAACATCATGACCCGTCGCGAGCTTGGCCTCGTGAGTCAGGTGTTCGATGAGAACGACCTCCGCACGCTCGCGGGCGAGCTTGCCATCGGCCATGTCCGCTATTCCACCACCGGCTCAAACGCCTGGGAGAACTCGCAACCCGTACAACGCTCCGCCGGCACGAATGGCTCCTCGCGCGAGCTGGCGCTCGCCCACAACGGCAACCTAATCAACGCGGTCGAGCTCCACGACGAGCTCACAGAGCGGGGGGTCACATTCAGCTCCACCTCCGACTCGGAGATCGTGGCGGCCTTGATCGCCACCCACCCCGCCGAGCACGTTGAGGACGCCATCGCCGACATCCTCCCCCGCCTGAACGGTGCTTTTTCGATCGTGGTTATGACCAAGGACAGGGTGGTTGCCTTCCGTGACCCCCACGGTCTGCGTCCGCTGGCGCTGGGCGTGCTTCCTCCGAGGAACGACGCCAACGCCGGCGCCACAGCGGGGGAGGGCGGCGAGGGCGAGCCCCCTCGCTACTGCGTCGCCTCCGAGTCGTGCGCGTTCGACATCATCGGCGCCACGCTCGTCCGCGATGTGGAACCGGGTGAGATCGTGACGCTCGGCGAGCACGGCATCGAGAGCCGCCGCGTGATGCCCGACGCGCGCAAGGCGTTCTGCGTGTTCGAGTACATCTACTTCGCCCGCCCCGATTCCCGCATGAACGGCAACGTGTTGCAGGTCGCGCGTGGACGGATGGGAGAGATACTCGCGCGCGAGTCGCCCGTGGACGCCGACCTCGTGATCCCCGTCCCCGACTCCGGCAACGCCGCCGCTCGTGGCTTCGCTCGCGCCTCCGGACTGCCCCAGGACGACGGCTTCGTCAAGAACCGCTACGTCGCCCGCACCTTCATCCAGCCTGGCCAAGAGCTGCGAAAGCACGGGCTGCGCCTGAAGTTCAACCCGCTCCCCGAGGTCGTGGCCGGCAAGCGGCTCGTCGTTGTGGACGACTCGATTGTGCGTGGCAACACCACCCGCCAAATCGTCCAGATGCTCAGAGACGCGGGCGCCTCGGAGGTGCACATGCGCATCTCCGCCCCCCCAATCAAGCACCCCTGCCATTACGGCATCGACATGTCTACCCGCGAGGAGATGATCGCCCACGAGCGCACCGTCGAGGAGATCGCCGCCGAGCTGGGCTGCGATTCGCTCGCCTACCTCTCGCTCGACGGGGTGTACGAGGCGGTAGGCGCCGGGGCGGGTGGGCGCCAATCCCACTGCGACGCCTGCTTCACCGGCCACTACCCGGTGAAGGGGAGCGACTCCGCGCAGGGCAAGTATGCCCTCGAGGTAGCGGGCGCCTAACCGAACGTGAGCGCCCCGTTGCCGATAGCCGTGCTCGTGTCGGGTGGCGGGACGAACCTGCAGGCGCTACTCGACACTGTCCACGGGCACGAGGCGGAGGTCGTCGCCGTCGCCTCGGGCAACCCGGAGGCGCCGGCTTTGGAGCGCGCTGCGGGACGCAACGTGGCTACGCGCGTATTCGAGCGCTCCGCCTACGCCGTCCGTCAAGAGCGTGACCTGGCGATGGCCGACTGGCTGGACGAGCGCGGCGTGCGTCTGGTGGTGCTTGCCGGATATATGGCGCTGCTTAGCCCTGCGTTTCTGGAGCGCTTCCCGGAAGCGGTCATCAACGTTCACCCCTCCCTGCTCCCGGCGTTCCCCGGCTTGCACGCGATCGAGCAGGCGCTCGACTATGGGGTGAAGTTGTTCGGGGTCACGGTCCATTTCGTCGACGAGGGTTGCGATAGCGGACCGGTGATCCTCCAGCGCTCGCTGGAGCTTCCCGAGGCGCGTGATCCCGACGAGGTGCTGCAAGCGTTGCGCCCCCTCGAGCACGCGCTGCTCCCAGCGGCGGTGCGGTTGTTCGCACGCGGCGCGATGCGAGCTGACCCCCACAATCCACGCCGGATAATCTGCGAGCCGTGAGCGCCGAGAGCGAACAGGCAGGCACCGGGATCGAGACCGACCGTGGACGCGCTGGCATCGAGGCCGCTGTGCCGGCCGGGGTACGCGTGCGGCGGGCGCTCCTCTCGGTGTCCGACAAGACCGGCGTCGTTGAGCTTGCCGAAGACCTCGTAGAGCTCGGTGTGGAGTTGGTCTCCACCGGTGGCACGGCACGCACCCTCACCGAAGCGGGCGTGGCGGTGCGCGCGATCGAGGACTTCACCGGCTTCCCCGAGATGATGGACGGGCGTGTGAAGACCCTCCACCCCCGTCTCTACGCGGGTCTCTTGGCGGTGCGCGACGACGACTCTCACCTGCAGGCGGCGGCTGAGCACGACATCGAGCAGGTGGACCTCGTGTGCGTGAACCTCTACCCCTTCGAGCAAACGGTGGCCCGCGGCGACGCCTCCGACGCGGAGATTGTCGAGAACATCGACATTGGCGGCCCCACCATGATCCGCGCCGCCGCCAAGAACCACGCGTTCGCCGTGGTGCTGGTGGACCCCGCCGACTACGCCCCGGTCGTCGCCGAGCTACGCGAGTCAGGGGGGCGCTTGTCGATGGCAACACGCGAGCGGCTGGCCGGGAAGGCGTTCACGTGTACCGCTCGCTACGACGCCTCCATCTCCTCTTGGTTCGCCGCGCGCGAGGAGGACGATTTCCCCGCCCAACGCACCCTCGCCTACGAGAAGGCAGCGGAGCTGCGCTACGGGGAGAATCCCCACCAGCGAGCTGCCTACTACGCGGAGGTCGGCGCTCCCACACACCTGCTCGCAGGGGTGACGCAGCTGCACGGCAAGGAGCTCTCGTTCAACAACCTGCTCGATCTGTCCTCTGCCCGCGAGCTTGTTGAGGACTTCTCGGAGCCATCGTGTGCGATCGTCAAGCACAACAACCCCTGCGGATGCGCCCTGGGGAAGAGTGCGCTGGATGCCTACGAGCGCGCCTTCGCCTGCGACCCGCAGAGCGCCTTCGGCGGCGTGATCGCACTCAACCGGCCCATAGATCTCGCCTGCGCGCAGGCTCTCTCCAGCCAGTTCGTGGAGGTGCTGCTCGCGCCCAGCTTCGACCCCGAGGCGCTTGAGGTGCTCACGCAGAAGAAGAACGTCCGCCTTTTGGAGCTCCCCGAGTGGCCCGAGCCCGCTGGCGGCCTGGAGGCAAAGCCGGTCATCGGCGGGGTGCTCGTGCAGGATCGCGACGAGGTTTCCGAGACCGCGGATCAGATGCAAGTGATGAGCGCCAAACAGCCCACCGACTCCGAGTGGGACGACCTGCGCTTCGCTTGGCAGGTGTGCCGCCACGTCCGCTCCAACGCGATCGTGATCGCCCGCAATGGCGCCACGATCGGCATCGGCGCCGGCCAGATGAGCCGCGTCGACGCGGTGAACATCGCGATCGAGAAGGCCCGCGCGTTTCAACCCGATCTGCTCGCCGGATCCTCGCTTGCCTCGGACGCCTTCTTCCCCTTCGCCGACGGACCTCAGCTCGCGATCGATGCGGGCGTCACCGCCATCATCCAGCCGGGGGGGTCGGTGCGCGACGAGGAGGTCGTGGCGGCGGCCGACGCGGCGGACGTAGCTATGGTTGCTACGGGTGTCCGCCACTTCAGGCACTGAAAGAGCGGGTGGTGCCTGGTCGGGCGAAACGGGCTTGCCATCCCGGCCGCGATCTAATCCGGTGCTGCACGGTGCTACACTTGTGGGGTGCCGACTACTCGCCCGCGCCATACGATTACCGAGACGCCACCAGTGCAGGAAGCGCTGGAGGAGCTGCGCGCGAAGCTGGGTGAGGGAGAGCGGATCGACTTCGCCGAGCTGGTTGAACTGGGAGCGCGGGCGAAGGCAAGGCGGTTGCGAGTCGAGGAGGCTGACTCCCAGGCCGAGCGCGAACATCTTGCCGAAAGGATCCGCACCGGGTCGCTCCCCTATGCCCTCGATGTGGCGGCGGCCGGCGAGGTGAAGCATCTCGGGCTCATTCCCAAATACGAGTAACGGGTGCTGCTGCTCGACAATTCAGCGTGGTCGCGGATTACCGCGGGCGCCATTCACGGCAAACGCGCCGCGACAGTCGCATCGTGGATCGAGCGGAGGGAACTTGCCACCTGCCTACCCTTCCTGCTCGAGGCCGGCTATTCCGCGCGATCGGCCGACGACCATCGATCCAAAATGGCCGACTTGGCTTTGTTGCCGGGTGTACCGCTCACCTCGACCATAGAAAAACGTGCGCTTCAAGCCCAGCGCGAGCTGGCGCTGGTCGGCCACCATCGACTCGCCCCGATGGACGTCATTATTGCCGCTTGCGCCCACGAGGCTGGTGCCGGGGTGCTCCACTACGACCGCGACTACGACATCCTCGCGGCCCGCACCAGCCTTGAGTTTCAAAGCGAGTGGATCGCTCCGGCGGGAACGTTGTAAGTATGTAGTGATGGGCGATCCTGCGATCTCGGTCACCACGCTCGCCAAGAGCTACGGCGAGATTGAGGCGGTGTGCGGCATCGACTTCGAGGTGGCAAGGGGGGAGACGTTCGGTTTCCTCGGCCCTAACGGCGCGGGCAAGTCCACCACAATCAGCATGCTCTGCACGCTCGCGCGGCCTACAGGTGGCTCGGCACGCGTGGCGGGGTTGGACGTGGTGCGCGAGCGCGACCGCGTGCGGCGCAACATCGGGTTGGTGTTTCAGGACACCACGCTCGACAACTACCTCTCTGCCGAGCAGAACCTGCGGCTCCACGCTGAGCTCTACGGGATGCCGCGCGAGACGATCGAGCCGCGCATGCAGACGGTGCTCGAGATGCTGCAGCTTTGGGAGCGGCGCGAGAGCCTCGTGGGGACGTTCTCCGGCGGGATGAAGCGTCGCCTTGAGATCGCGCGCGGGCTGTTGCACTCCCCACGCGTGCTCTTCCTGGACGAGCCCACGATCGGTTTGGACCCGCAGACGCGGAGCTCGATCTGGAGCTACATCTCCACGCTCGCCGACGAGCAGGACATCACGATCTTCCTCACTACCCACTACATGGACGAGGCGGAGTATTGCGACCGCATCGCCATCATCGACCGCGGCAAGATCGTGGCGCTCGACACGCCCGAAGCGTTGAAGGCGAGCGTGGGGAAGGACCGCGTGCAGATCAACACCCCCGACGACGACGCCGCCATCCTCGCGCTACGCGAGCGCTTCGACATCGAGGCGCAGATGGCCGAAGGGGCAGTTACGTTTGGCGTGCCCGGAGGCGAGCAGTTCGTGCCGCGACTGTTCGCCGAGCTTGGATTGCCGATCAACTCCGTAAACGTGGCGCGCCCATCGCTTGACGATGTGTTCATGTCCTACACCGGCTCCACCATCCGCGACGCCGAGGCGGGGTCCAACGACATGATGCGCAACATGGCGAAGATGATGAGTCGCTGATGGCCACTGAGACTTCGACATCCACGGCGGTTGAGCAGGGTGGTGCGCCCGCCAAGCATGACATCGCCCGCCAACACGTGCCGGCGCGCACCGTAGGCAGCGAGCTGCGCGCGATCAAGGCGGTGTGGCGACGTGAGCTGATCCGCTTCAGCCGCGACCGTCTGCGCATCCTCACCTCGCTCGTCCAGCCCTTCCTGTTCCTGTTCGTGCTCGGCACGGGCCTCTCCACGCTCGTGTCCACGAGCACGCACGGGGTGAACTTCCGCACGTTCATCTACCCCGGCATCCTCTGCATGGCGGTGATGTTCACCGCCATGTTCTCCGCCGCCTCGATCGTGTGGGACCGCGAGTTCGGGTTCCTACGCGAGATGATGGTGGCCCCAGTGGCGCGCTCTTCGATTGTGCTCGGCAAGTGCGTGGGCGGGGCCACGGTCGCGGCCTTCCAGGGGGTGATCGTGATGGCGATAGGCCCGCTCGTGGGTGTCCACTACACGCTCGGGCTGGCGCTTGAGATCTTCGGGTTGTTGGTGCTGCTCGCCTTCTCCATTACCGCCTTCGGGATGATGGCGGCTGCGCGTGTCACTCAAATGCAGTCGTTCATGGCGCTCATGCAAATGGCGATCATGCCGATGTTCTTCCTCTCCGGCGCCCTCTTTCCGGTCAACAAACTGCCCCCGTGGCTGGCGGTCCTCAACCGCCTCGACCCGCTCACCTACGCTGTCGACCCGATGCGGAGGGCGGTGTTCGCCCACCTGAGCATCTCGCCGGTTGTGCGCCACGCGCTGGCCCCGGGAGTGACGTGGTGGGGCTGGCGTGTGCCCGGATTGCTTGAGGCGGCGATGGTGGCGATCATCGGGCTTGTGATGCTCGCGATCGCGATCGCCGAGTTCTCCAGCGTGGAGTGAGACGCGGGCCGGTGTCGGCCCGCGTTTGCCTCGACTCGCTACTTCTCGACGGCTTGCATCGCCACACCCAACAACGGGTCCTGGGTGTCGGCCTCATGCGCAGCAGCGGCCGCTTGAACGCCTGCCTGTAGGCGCTCCGGTTCTCTACGCATCTGGCGTTCTGTAAGCGGCTGGAGCAGACCGCGGAGCACGAGCAACGTGCCGACCCAGCGCGGCGCCCACAGGCGGTCGGCGCGCTTTTCGATGCCCTGCTCGATCGCGTCGATCGCCTTTGAGAGCGGCGCCGGGTTGCGCATGAAGCCCGGCAGCCTTCCCGTCATCGCTTCAGCCGACGGCTGTTTGAAGCTGGCGCGCACGAGGTCGGTGTCGATGAAGCCGAAGTAGGCGCAGCCAACTCGCGCGCCGGTAGGAGCGGTCTCCATGCGCAGCGCGTCGGTGAGTGCCTCAACGCCCGACTTGGCGGCGGTGTAGGGGCCCATCATCGGCGCGTGCGACACCGCCGCGAGCGAGGCGATGTTCAGCAAGTAGCCCTTTTTCTCGGTGATGTGTGAGATGAGCGCGCGGTCGGTGCGCCACACGCCGAGGAAGTTCACGGCGAGCGTGCGTTCCACTTGCTCCATCGGTGCGGTCGCCAGCGGTCCGGTGTAGGCGATGCCGGCATTGGCGATGCCTACGTCGATCGTGCCGAAGTGCTCCACCGTGGCGTCCACTGCCCGCTCGAGCGCCTCGAAGTCGGTGACGTCGGCTTCTATTGCAAACGCCCGGCCGCCGAGCTGCGCGGCCAACGCTTCCAGACGCTCGGGCTCCAGGCCAACAAGCGCGACGTTCGCGCCCTTGCCGTGCAGCCGGCGGGCGGTCTCAGCGCCGATGCCGCGGGCGGCGCCGGTGATGAACACGGTGCGGCCGTTGACGTCGTAGGGGGGTGCGGGGTTGCGGCTCATGACTTGGATCTCCTGAGGGTCGTGTGAGACGCATTCTCGCCTATCGGCGATCTTGCCGATGCCCTCTCCACGTCTCGTGGTGCCGCGGAGCCTGCCCGAGGCAGGCCGCTCCACGTCAATGCCCGGACTTGCGCTTCTTCTTTTTCTTCTTCGGCTTGGGCTTGCCCTTGATCGAAACGTGCGCGGAGGGTCCCTTGCTGTTTCCGGCAGTGATGCCGGTGACAGTGACCTTCGCGCCAACCGTAGCCGCGACGCCAGTAAAGGTGGCGGTGTGGGTCTTGGCGCTGAGGATCTGAAGCAGCCGCCGTCCGTCGGTGAGCTGGATGTAGACGGCGTGGCGGAAGCCGGCGGGGTGGGGCTTGAACGTGACCACGATCTTCGTGCCCTTGCGGGTTAGCTTCAGCGCGCTCGGCGTCCCCGGCTTGACCATGCCCGGCGCCACGTAGGAGGTGACGGTGAGGGTGGTGCGCGGGCGGCCGTCCTGTTCGATGATCGCCTCGATCTTGCGCTTCCCGGCGGCTCCTTCGGCGGGACGGAAGTGGACGCTGCCGCTGGTCTTTGATGTGGAGGCGATCACGCTGCGCACGTTGGAGCCGATTTCGGCGAAATGCACCACCTGGCCGGGTATGCGCTTGATCTTCCAGCGCAGTACTCGTGCGCGGCCGTGGCCGCCGACGGTGGCTTTCACAGAGGGCTTGGGTAGTCCAAGGGCCTGTCTGATCTTCGTGATCGGCGTCGCGCCAGTGCTGGAGATCGTCCACGTGCCGGCGGTGGGATGGCGCAGGACAATGTAGGTCTTGCCGTTTTCGGTCTCCACGGCGAGGAAGGCCTTGCTGTTCACGTACGGGGCGCTCTGAGACACGGACACCGTTTCATGGTGGGGGCCGACGACAGTGACGTCGGGCGCCACGCCGCCCTGGCCGTCGATGGACCACGCCACCTCGGACTGTCCACGTGGGACCGTCAACTGTTGGGAGGCCGTGGCGACCCGTGCGCCGCTACCGGTCGGCTCTGTGGGGCGCCACGGGCTGAGGTCGCAGCCGGTGAATGCGTCGAAGTCTTCGCCCCAGTGGCTACCCACGCCGACGCCCTCGCCGAGCGCTTCCACGCACGCGGCGATGCCGAGGTTGGACGCCAACACCTTGGCGCCCGCGCAGGGGTCCGGGAGCAGCGGCACCGAGATGCACCCTTTGACGCCACCCTCGACGTCGAAGTTGTGCAGGCCGGCGACCCATCCACCGACAGTTCCGTCGATATAGATGGCGTCGAGGCTCCAGTGGACGTGCCCGCCGAACTCGAACAAGCCAATCGAGTTGAAGCGCACAAAAGCGCTGGCCAGTTCCTGTTTGACCACCTTCGCGGCGCCATCTACCTCCACCACCCACGGGTCGGCCAGCACCGCGGTGACGCCTCCGTCCACGGTGAGCGCGGTCTTGCCCGCGATCTGCGGGCCGGCGCTGAGTTCGATTTGACCCTTGAGCGTGGTGGGGTTGACCGCGAATTCGAAGCCCAAGCCCTGGAGGAAGACGCCCTCGCCGATAGCCGTGTTGAGGTTGCCCACGCTGCCCTTGAGGAAGGCGAATTTGCCCTGCTTGATACCGAACCCGGCGCCCACGGTGAGCTTGTCGGCGAAGTTGAGCACGACGCTTGCGCTACCCGACCAGGTGCCTGTTTCCTGGTACTTGAGGTCGACGTCCTTGAGTTCGAGCGCCAGCACATTGATCTTGGGCGCCTTGATCTCAAGGCTGTTGAAGGAGGCGCCGTGTTCGTTGTCGGTGATAAACGCCGTGTTGACTGTGAGCGCGCCGAAGTAGTTGAAGGGGAAGAAGTCGAGCTTGAGCGTGGGGGTGACGATGGCCTTGGCGGAGGAGGTCACGACCACCGAGATCCCCGTGAGCGGGATGCCCTGGAAGAAAGGGACGCCGCTGATGTCGATGCCCTCGAGCTTCTTGGGCTTGCCCACCGTGTCTTTGTCGAGCGGCACCGGGGTGGTGACTTCGGTCTTGAAGTTCCAGTCGATCGGTCCGTCGTAGAAGGGCGTGTCGGGGCTGCCGATCACCGCGACTGAATACGTCGCGCCGAGGTCGCTTTTGATCGTCTTGGCGGCGGTGTCGATGGTGAGCACGTGGTCGCCGTCGAGCGGCTTGAGCACGAGCCCGTCGAGGTGCACTTCGGTGTTGAGCGCCACGTACTGGGTCGCGCCTTTCTTGATGAGGCAGCCGGGGGAGCGCAGGTCGACGTACTGGAAGGTGACGGTGTTGGCGCAGTTGGAGGAGATGCGCGTTTCGGTGGTGACGCTTCGTGGCGTCGATCCAGCCGTAGGCGAGGGTGTGGCGGTGATGGTGGCTTTGCTGTAGTTGGTCGATGCCGCCGCACCCTGGGCGGCTGTGACGGTGAGCGTCGTTGCGGTTTCTGTGCCGGTTAGCGGGTTAGGGGAAAAACTCCCGGTCATGCCTGCTGGTAGGCCACTGACACTCATTGTGATGTTGCCGGTAGACCCGTTGATGCGGTTGATAGTGAGCGGGTCTTGGATTGATTGGCCTTGCAGGACATCGAGCACACCCAGCCCGGGTGAAAGCGTAAAATCTGGTGGCTGAGGCGCATCGGGTGTGACTATCGTCAGGTCATCCATCGCGAGTTTCGCGCCGAACTCGCCTTCGTGAGGATCCTTCAGGTCGAAATAGGAGATGTCAGGCGACGCCGAGGTCGCTTCGAGCTGGGTGGCGAACCCGGTGCCTTGAGTGACGGCCTTGAGCGGGCTCTGTCCGACGATCCCTCCGTCCGCGTTGTAGGCGATCAGTTCCAGCGACGCCGTGTTCGATTCGTTGCCGAGGTAGCCGATGTAGACGCTCACCGAGCTTGCCGTTGTGCTGAGCTCCCCCCGTGTATTGGGTGCCGCCGGGAACTCGCCGCATGGTTCGGGATCGCAACTCGCGATTTCGGCGACCTGGCTTCCTGAATGCGCCTGCCCAGTCGCAGAGCGGATAATGGGGCTGTATCCCGGGTCGGTTGGCTGTGTGAACGAGACCCCGGCCGAGGATGCGTAGTGGGTGCCTACCCTTTCGCCTGGGTTGAGGTCGTCGAAGTTCACCACCTTGGTCGAGGCGTTGGCGCTGCTTGCGCCCACCAACAGCGCGACGATGGCGAGCAGCAGTGGCGGTCGAAGCTTCATCGCGGCGATTATCACGACGATTGGCACCAAGTACAAGCCCGCAGCCTGGTCGCTAGACATGTATACGACGGAATGAGCGGCTTTGCGGTGGTGGAGTGCTGCCCGTCGGGGAGCATCGGAGGATCGCCGCCTCCGTTGGTCCGCTGCTCACTTTGTTGCGAAGCAGCGGGGATTCTCGATGCAGTACCAGTTGATCCCTGAGCAGCTTTCCCGACAGCCGGAGAACGGCCGCTTGGCCGGCTCGGGTTTGCCGGTGCTCACGTCCCGCACCTCCAGCTTCGCCGGATCTCGCTCGTAGACCACCTGCCCGTCTGTATCGCGCGGGATAGTTCGCTCACGGAACGCCGCCGGGACAAGCTGGACGGCCTCAAGTGCGACGTCGTACACATACTCGCGCGGTCGCCACGATCCAGTGACGCGGCGCTTGGGCCAAGGGGTACGCACCGTTTGTCCCATCACCGTGAACGCTCGTGGGGTTCGTTGCACGGAGTGGCGGCGGACTGTTCGCCCCACGATCATTGATGGGTGCCCGGCCTGCCAGACGGCTGTCGGGATCGCCGCGAGGTATGCCGCGAAGCTGCCCCCAACCGCGCCGCCCACCAGGCTTGCGCCACCGGGCAGCGAGGTGTGACGCTCGACTGTGAGCACGACGGCGTAGGAGAGCCCAAAGCGCAGCACCAGAGCCGCCGCGATGCGATGGACGTACCACCAGCGCGTTGTCTCCCGCCATGTTCTGGGAAAGCGTGGATGGTCACCCAAGGGTTCGCGGCATGGACGGACGCCGAGCATGCCGCTTACCCGGGGAAGGATCACGTACCAGTCGACCAGGCTGGAGAGGAGCACCCCGGCGGCGGTCGCGGCGAGGAGCACGGGTGTGGCGGGGACTTGACCTATGTCCGGGCGGTAGATGGGGAAACATACAAGTGGCGCGCTGATCGCTATCCCGAGGAATAGCGCTGCGCGTACGTCGCTGGTGACGATCGCGTCAAGGCGTTGGCGGTGATGTGGAGGCTCGACCCCCCCGGCCAACAGGTCTTGTAAGTAGTTGGCGTGCAGCGCCCAGGCGCCCAGCCCACTCGCCACGGCGCACACGAGCGTCGCGAGGGGCGAGCCGAGCAGCGCGGACGCGACGAGGAGGATCGCCAGGACCAGTGTTTGGCCGCGAACGTAAGGCTCCGGACTCACGGACGGATCCTATCTTTCGGATTCGAACGTTTTGCCGACCCCTCCGCATTTGAAGCAGGCCAGCGAGTGCCTGCTCCGCTGGACGCGCCGCAGACACGTCGGGCGTACCCCTTCGCAGCTCACGGGTAGGGAAAGTGCGGCACCGGTCCATAAGAGAAGTGGATCGCGCTCTCGTGTTTGGCCCACGCTCGCCACCATGCCTCGTACGCCGCCTGTTCGGTGAGTGACTGGTTCTTCTGTTCGGCGTCGCCGGCGGCGCCGAACACGACCCGGGTCAAGCGCATCGGCTCCAGCTTGGGTTGCAGTTGCGCGAGCTTTACCTCGATTGCATGGTGTGACATGGCTTTGGGGGTGAGTTTCAGCTCGGGGGAGCTCTGTTGTGCGGAGGTGCACAACACGAGCGTGCGTGGGCCGTGCTGGTAGTTGAGCAGGCGGCTGGTGCCGGTTGCGCTCGCTAGTACATCGGCGGAACCAGCTGGGGCGGCCTTGGCCTGTATTTGCGCGAGGTCTTCTTCGGCCTTCTTGCTCTGTTTTTCACGCCAATGCCTGGCGGCCACAGGATTGCTCTTTTGTGCGCTGGTGTGTAGAGCAAAATCCACCGCTGGCCACTGCTCCTTTTCCGGCAGGCCCACGGGCGCCATGATCAGCTTCGAGCCCTCTTGCGCCGCCCAGGAGATCGTCGCCCGCGCGCAGTCGAGCGTCGTGGCGTGCTGGTCGGCGGTCTCCTGGGCTGAGAGTCCTATGAGTAGCGCTGTCGTGCCTCCGTGCTGGTTGCGCGTCTGGCTCAGCCAGGAGCAACCCCCGCTTGAACATGCGAACACCACGAGCGCTACTGTCGCGCACAGCCTGGAAAAAGCGGCCGTCCCGGTCATTCCCGCAACCTCGTGTTCGTGGAGGTCGCGTTTGTCGCCCTGCCTGGGCGGCCGAGGGCGGGGGGGCGGCGATGCTCTTGGTGGTGGCTTCCGATCTTCGCGTGCGTCCCAGTGTTTGTGCGGGGGTCGGCGCCCAGCAACGTGCTGATGTCGAGGTCGCGAAGTGGGCTCAGTATCTGCTCCATCACCTCGGCCTCGGAGGGGAACTCGGGGTTGGGCATCGTCGGGGGGATGCTTTTCTCGTCGTGGTGGCGGCGAAAGGAACGTATGAAGGTGATTCCGGCACGGTGGTTGAGATCGAGCAACCGGTGGCGCATCGTCTCTACCGATGCGTTCATACGGCGCACGATCAGCTCAAGTGCGCCATACGCCTTGCTCACACGCACTTCGCAGCGTCCCAAGCGCCACGCTAGGTGTCGCACGCGAAGCACGCGGGAGGCGGGATAGCCGACGTAGCCAGACCACCCCGCGATC
This sequence comes from uncultured Solirubrobacterales bacterium, assembly GCA_963702905.1. Lineage (GTDB taxonomy): Bacteria > Actinomycetota > Thermoleophilia > Solirubrobacterales > Solirubrobacteraceae > Palsa-744. The sequence goes on along the minus strand of OY969769.1, from coordinate 833,419 downwards.
AGCAGCGCCGCGAGTCCTACGACGAGCCACAGCCAGATCGAGCCGCCGTTGCCGGTGCGCAGGATGGAGAAGACGAGCACCAATCCCACCGCGACCGTCAATGCGAGTGCGAGTAGCTGCTTTGTGCTCGTGCGCTCTTTGGGGGTCAGCGTAAACGGCGTTTCTGGCTCATCGAGGGTGAGCGCTGCATACAGACGCCCCGCCAGGTGGGAGACGACGGCGTCGATCAGGCTCAATGACATGCATGCGATCACGCTGAATAGAAAAGGCCATTCAAATTCCTGAATGAAGCCCCACGACAACGGCACCGACACGCCCACGCTAAGCGCGAGCGCCGCCACCGCGCCGAGGATCGCGCCGTCGCCGTCCTCCGGGCAGCGGCGCTTGGCGGACTCCAGCTTGTTGGCGATCCGCTCGCGCTTGAGCACGCGGCGCTTGTAGCGATCGCGAGCGCGCATGAGCACGCCGTTGTAGATCAGCTCAATGTGTCGCGCGTGCTTGGAAAAGCGGTTGCTCAACACCGTCTGAAAGGCGGCCGGCCCAACTGTGATCGTGTCGCCCCGGGCCTGGTCGATGCTGAGGAAGCCGCTGGGCGCGCGTCCCTCCATGCGCGCTGCGCGCCACACGGTCAAGCGTAGACTTTGGAGTTGGGCAAACGTCACTACCGACGAGTAGATGCGGAGAAATCTATACATCACGGGCTCCATTTTCGCGGGGTGGAACGGCGGCTTGGCAAGTATCGGGAGACCGTGTGGGCCGTTCAAATGAAACTTCACTTGAGGTCCACCCAGAAGTCCATATAATCGGACGAAGGGGTTCTCGGCGGGCGGGCAGGGGCCGTGGCCAGCGCGATGAGCCCGCCACAACAGAAGAGCCTTTGGGGGGCAGGCAGCAGCCATGCGTTCCACGACCAGCAGCCGGCATGTGAGGGTGCGCCGCGGCGAGACGATCCCGTTGCTCTATCGGGGCAGCGCGGCCGTTCACATCGCTGGAGGGGCGATCGTCCTCTCCAGTGGGATCGCCCAGCACAATCGCCTCGCTGTCCTTATCGGGGTGCTGATCGTCGCTGGCGCGAGCGTGATGGCGCTCCGTCCAGACTGGTGGGCGACACTCCTACTTGGGCGACACGGGCGCTGGATAGTGGTGGCGGCGCTCGCGAGCGCGTTTGCGGCGATCTTCACCGGTTACGTAAACGAGCCGTTCTTCATGGAGAGCGCATTCCTGGTCGCGACTGCCGCTGCGATCTTGCCTCCGGGGCAATGGTCTTACTTCGCCGCGCTGGCGATCGCGATCCGTTTGTTCGGCGCGGTGCTCGACGGAGGTGTGGCCGGAGCTTGGAACCATCATTACGCCGCATGGCTCGCTGGCTCCTGTCTGGCCTACCTAACTGCGTGCTTCTTCGGAGCGCTCTGCGGCGCAATCGCGCTACGCATGCGCCCGCTGGAGGCGGTCGCCGGACGGGAGGAGGAGCGCATCGAGACCTTCGAGCGCGCACGCTCGCGGATTCGCGCTGAGCATGCACGGATACGCCCGCTATTGGACCATCTTGAGCATCTGGCCGCGAGCATGACGAGCGGCGGGGAGGAGCAGGCGCTGCTACGTGGCGTGTTGCAATCTCGGCGGCTGCTCGAACGCCAAGACGAGGCGCACCCGCGGGAGCTGGTTGGGCTTGAGGGCCTGCTTGGAGCGTTGGCTGACAGCTACTCCCATTTGACCGCCAGGCGTCACGTCCAGATCGAAGTGAGTGTGGCTCCGTTCTTTGAAGACCTGCCCGTGCTCCTTGCCAGCGACCTGTGTAGCTGGGCGGGAAGGGCGCTTGACAATGTGGCGAAGCTCCCCAACAGCAGCCCCCTGAGCCGGGTGCGCATCTCCGTGAGCTCGCTCGGCTCGGACTGGTTGCGGATGGTGGTTGAGGATGATGGAGCAGGGAGTGTCCCCACCCAGACAGGGGAGGGGACCTCGTTCGTACGTAGCGAGTCGCTGGCTCACGGCGGACGCTTCCACTACGCGAAGGGCAAGCGCGGGGTTAAGGCTGTGCACGACATCCCTCTGATCGGTCAGGGGAGCACAACGCTCGCCTACACCGCGGAGGGCAAGCTGCGGACGGCTGATTCGGAGCGGATCACCCCTTACACCGCACACGAGCTCTCGCGCGTGATACGCGCCACGCGTTGGACGGCCGCCGCGATCCTGATTGGCGCCAGCGCTTTTGATGTCGGCGGGAGCGCCCACCTAATCGCCTATGGCTTGCTCACAGTCGCCTTCGTGGCGCCGGTGGAGGGTCTCCTAGCGCTTGCAGGCTTGCGAGGGGAGCACCCCAATCGGGGCCGCCTGGTTTTCATCGCCGCTACGCTTGCGATTGTCGCATCAGGGGTGATACCCCAGGGCACTCACTACACGACCAACGGTTGGGCGGCGATGGTGTTGCTGGAGCTCGCCTGGAGGTACGGCTGGAAGGCGTGGGTGCTCGGGGAGATCGCGCGGATACTCACCGTAAGCCTCACGATGGACACCTCCCATGGCCTCGCGCCCGCGATCTCGGCGCAGATAGTGCTGCCACTCGGTGTCGGCTTGGTCGCTGTCTTCGCCAATCGGCTGATGGGTCAAGCAGAACAGCTGGAGCGGCGGATCGGCACGAGCTCTGAGCGATGGAGCACGATCTGTGAGATCGTCGGAAGTGCCGCCTACCGCCACGATGTGCTTGCGCCTGTGCTCGGAGCGGTCCCCAAGATCGATCATCCCGTGATTCGTCGCCTGGGGAGGATCAACGAGGAGCTGACATCCTCGTTGAGCGAATTGCGCACCAAGACGGAGGTCTCAGAGGATCTGCAACAGACGATGAAGGACGTCTTTGAAGCTGTCTTGGAAGACGTCGTGATCGACGTGATGGTGCAGATCATTCCGGAGGACCCGTCGAGCTATCCTGGTGCGGCGATCGACCGCTTTGGACGGCGTGCCAAGTTGCTCGACGGTTTGGGTGGCCTGGCGCTCTACTACCTACGTCGCGACCCACCCGACCCTTTCCGGCGTAAAGGGTTGCGCGAACTGACGATCCGCCTCACCCAATCGCTCCCAGGGAGGGATCCCGTGCTCTCGCTGCAACCCAGCAGCCACGATGGGATGCCCCGAAGCCCGGAAGCCGATCTGCTGTTCACGCTGGCGCCGATGGGGGTGCGTGTGTTGCGTGGCCTGGAGGGAGGTGTGCTGAGACTACAGATCCCACTCAGCACAGTCACCTGATGCCAACTGCATTTGTATTCGACTACAACCCCGAGTCCGCGGACGCCCGCGCTGAGACGATCGACAGGGCTCTGAGCGCCGCTGGGGCGGAGGGGTGGAGTGTGCAGGCGACCATCAGCCGTAACGCCTTGCTTGCCAAACTCGCCGCGCTTGGGGTTCGCGCGCAACGCCACCTCGCTTTGATCGATCTATACGACGGAGAGAGCGACCGCGGCGAGCAGAGCGGTCACCGGACCATCGCGACGATCGCGAGCAATCCACACCTGCGCCACCTCTGTGCTGCGTGCGCATGCACGATCTACCCACACTCTGAACTGTTCAAGTCGATGGCAAACTGGGGTGGCGCGGCGCTGATCGACGCGGGAGCCGCCAGGCAGGCAGATCCGAGCGTGCTCGGCGGATTCTTGCTTGAGCTCAGCTCACAGCGGCAGCGCAAGCTGATCCAATGGCCCGGAGGGGAAAGGGCTACGGCGCGTGAAGATGAGCTAGCAGTGTTGCGTCACGTGCTCAGCTCACCAGTCTGCGCCCGCCTGGCAGACCACCGCTGTGGCAATGATGGCGGGTGGGTTAGAAAATGCGCAGATAGCACGCCAGCTGATTGCGACAGGCGAAGTCGAAATCAGCGCCGCCAGTGTGCAAAACGAGCTCAGCAAGCTACGCAAACTGATCGCGGAAGTGGCTCCCGGCGAGAGCGAGACCCAGGCCGCCGGGACTGTTTATTCAAGGATCGCGGCCCAAGCGCCGCTGCCTAACGACACACGCCAGCTCCCTGATCTTTCGGTGCTTCAAAAGCTGGTCACGAACCGACTCGTGCGCCAAGCGACATGGTTGACAGAGAATCAGCTCAAGCTTCTGAGCGCGCTCAACACTAGACTCGCCGGGTGCCAGTCTCCAGCTGGCGCGAGGAAAGCCAGCGCAGCGGAGGAGCAGCTCGGAGAAGCCGCTCTCGCGATTGCCGAGAGCTATGGGATCTCCCGCCAGTCGGTGTGGCGGATGACAAAGTTTGGAATGTTCTGCGCAGCGGACGCAATCGCAGATTACGTGAGGCATCCGCAGGTTGAACTTGCCCATCGGCTGTTGGCCCTTGAGCGCGAGCAGGGATTCATCAACTGGCGGCGCGAGCACAGCGGGGGTTCTCTCACACTGCTTGAGGAGCCCGAGATTGCAATCGACAGGCGGGGAAAACTCACGGTTCTAGGACTCACCGGCGAGGAATGGGAGAGTACTCGCCACACGCCGCCCGCACAGGCGGTGGAGGTTGTTACTGGGCTTGAAGGGGGTATCGCCAAATTGCTCCGAGGTGCTGGGAGGAAGAGCCACAGCTCTCGTTTCCGCCGAGGCCGGTGACCCGTGGCGAGAGGCCTCGCCGGCACTCTTCATTTTTGAGGTCCAACCCGGCGCACTTCGGCCGGAGGCGGCCAGCGTCGTGGCGGTTTGCGAGCGACGCTGTGACTGGCTGGCGAGACACTTTCATAGACGCTTCGAGCTCACGATCCGAGCGACAGGCTCGATAGGCAGATGAGGCGCTTCGCCTCGCGTCTCTGCTCAAACCCGAGTTCCGCACCGGGTTTGCACAAGAAGCGCACGGTCCCCGAAAATGCGCCGTGCGGGACTCGAACCCGCCCCGCCGGATTAAAAGTCCGGAGCTCTACCCGATGAGCTAACGGCGCGCGAAGCAGTCAGTCTGGCAGATGGAGCGCCCGGGCGTCAGCGCAGCCCAAGCGTATCCAGCGGCTTCTCGGTGGGCGTTTCGCCCGCGGCGACCCGCAAGAGCTCCTCAATACGCGTGAGCTTCACACGGGGACGTCCGTGGGGTTCGCCCAGCGACTGCTCGTGGCGGTCGATGGAGGACCAGCCCTCGTAGGTCACAAGCGACGGCACCCGGTCGCGTAGCAGCCGCTCGATCTCTCCCGCGTCCGACTCGGAGGGCTCAAGATGGAGATCGTCGGCAAGGTCGGCGAGCAGCGCGTCCACGGTCTCCTGGGCGTCCTTCTTGTTCGTGCCGATCACCCCCGAGGGCCCGCGCTTGATCCAGCCGACGGCATACTCGCCGACGCACACCCCGTCCTCTCCGCGAATGCGGCCACCGTCGTTGGGGATAGTGGCGGAGCGCTCGTCAAAAGGCACTCCCGGCAACGCCACCCCGCGATAGCCGATGGCGCGAAGCACGATGCCTGTATCCATCGTCTCTGTCTCACCGGTGGGGACGGCGCGCAGGCCGGTGGGGGTGGGTTGCAGCTCGTTGTGGGTCAACACCACCCCACTCACGACGCCGTCCTCGCCAATCAACTCCACGGGCGAGGAAAGGAAGCGGAGCACGATGCGCTTTCCCTTCCCCTCGGGGACACGCGCGGCGTAGTCGCGCAGGACGGAGACGTTGCGTTGCGAAGTGGGATCCATATTGGGGTCCTCCACCGCGAGCGCCCGCTCAAGCTCCTCGGCGTGAACGATGACGTCGGCATCGGCAAGCTCCCCCAGCTCCAGCAGCTCAGGGTTCGTGAATGCGGCCTGAGCGGGCCCGCGGCGGCCCACCACCACGATCTCCCGTACCTCGCTCGCGTCGAGCGCCTCGAGCGCGTGGTCGGCGATGTCGGTGATTGCGAGCTCGTCGTGGGTGAGCGTAAGCATGCGGGCGACGTCGAGCGCGACGTTGCCGTTGCCGATCACCACCGCCCGCTCGCAGGAAAGGTCGAAGTCGTGGTCGCAGAAGTCGGGGTGGCCGTTGTACCAACCCACGAAGTCGGTCGCTGCATGGCTGCCGGCGAGCTCCTCCCCGGGGATGCCGAGGGGGCGGTCGGTGGGGGAGCCGGTGGCGTACACGATCGCGTGATATCGCTCGGCGAGCTCGTCGCGAGAGATGTCCCGCCCCAGCTCGACGTTGCCGAAGAAGCGAAAGCGGGGGTGGGCGGCGGTCTTCTCGTAGATGCGCGTGACCGACTTGATCTTCGGGTGGTCGGGCGCGACACCCGAGCGCACCAGCCCCCACGGGGTGGGGAGCCGCTCGAACATGTCCACGTCGATCTCCCTCCCCCAACCTCGGAGGCCTTCAGCAGATGCCCGGCGGTGTAGAAGCCCGCGGGGCCGGAGCCCACGACGGCGATGCGGATTGGATTCATGAGAGCGTTTTAGCGGCTGGGTGGCAAGGAGACGGCAAGGTTCTACGTTTTAGCGGCTGCTCCGTTTTGCGGTCATGGGCACGGCCCGACTCGAACGGGCGACCCCCTCGGTGTAAACGAGGTGCTCTGGCCAACTGAGCTACGTGCCCCTTGGGGACTCTTAAGGGTAGGGGGTATCCGCGTGCGAAGCTATTGACATGGCTGTCGGCGCGAAGCGACACCGCACGGGCGCAATCGCTCTCGTCGTGCTCATCGTGGTTGTGCTGCTGGTGGTGCTCGCGCAAGTGGTGCTCCCCTCGGTGGCGGCGAAACGCGTGGAAGACCGCGTGGCTCGGTACGGCACGGTGCGTAGTGCCCACGTGTCCGCCTTCCCCGCCGTGGAGCTGCTGTGGGGGAAAGCCGACACGGTCACCGTGAACGCAGGCACGCTTACGGTCACCACTGCCCAGATCGGGTCGCTGCTGTGGGAAGCGCGTGCCACGAACGACATGACAGTCACCGCCCGTATCGTGAACCTGCGCGTGCCGGTGGTGCTTCCGGCCGGCCTTTTTGTAAGCGGCGTGCGCATGGAAAAGCATGGCTCCTCGATTCATGCGACCGCGACGCTCACGCAGAAACAGCTCGATGAAGCGTTGCCGAGCGGTTTTCACGTGCAGCCCGTGGCAGCCGGGGAAGGCCAGGTGCAGGTGCGTGCCAGCGGCGGGCTGTTCGGCGTGGAGGCCTCCATCGAAGCGATTGTGCGCCCACTCGAAGGCAAGCTCGTCGCTGAACCGAAGGGATTCCCGCTCGCTGGGATCGCCACCGTGACGCTCTTCTCCGACCCCCACCTGAAGGTGGAGTCAATCGGCGTGCGCGTGCTCAGCCGGACGCCGCTCGTCTACGGGCTCACGCTCGACGCCATCCTGGTGTGAGCGCGAGCGCACTGTCATCGGCAGGCCGTGCTTGGGGGAGATCGTGGGCATCTGGCGGAACTCGAGCGCGAAGTTGTCGGGCAGCTCAAGGCTGAAACGGGAGAGGATGAGCGTGGCGATCGTACGCACCTCCAGCTGGCCAAACCGCATCCCGATGCACGTGCGCGAGCCGCCGCCGAAGGGGATGTAGGCGCCCTTGGGGATCGCCGCCTTCGCCTCGGGGGCGAACCGCTCGGGGCGGAACGCGTCGGGGTCGGGAAACACGTCGGGCAGGTGGTGGGAGGCCCACGAGCAGTAGTCGACGTAGGCGTTGGCGGGGACGGTGTGGCCTTCGAACTCGAACGTCTCCACCGACTTGCGCGGGCCGATCCACGCGGGTGGGTACTTGCGGAGGGTCTCCTCGAACGTCATCTCAAGCTCGGTGAGCTCCCCGCTCATGAGCTGGTCGGCGTTGGGTGTGCCCTCGCGCAGCAACTTTTTCTGCTCGGCGACGATGCGCTCGGCGATCCAGGGGTGGTGGGAAAGCTCGTAGAACATGAACGCGATCGTGGAGGTGGTGGTGTCGTGGCCGGCGAACAGCAACGTCATCATCTCGTCGCGCACCTGTTCATCTGTGAGCCGGCTCCCGTCCTCGTCCTCGGCGTCGAGCAGCAGGCTGAGCACGTCCTCCCCGCGCCTTCCGGTGGAGCGGCGCTCTTTGATCTCCGCGTAGAGCAGCCGGTTGAGCTTGCTGGAGGCTTCCTGCAGCTTCGCCCACGGGGAGCGGGGCCCGCGGATGAAGCGGAACTGGTAGCCGGAGGCGTAGAAGGCAAGCGCCTGCTCGAACAGCTCGGCTGCATCCACCTCGTGGGCCTTTTCTCCATCGGGGTCCAACCCGAAGAGCGCCCTCATCGCGATTCGGGTGGCGAGGTGGCGCGTCCACGTGTAGAGGTCGATCCGCTCTCCCGGCGTCCACTCTTCCAGCGCCCGCTCCGTCTCCGACACCATCACGTCGATCGAAGCCGCGATGCGCTCGCGGTGGAAGGCGGGGAGCATGATCCGCCGTGAGCGGCGGTGGTAGGGGTCGTCTGTGGTGAGCAGCCCGGCGCCCAACAGCGCGATGAGGTCGCGGAAGTGCGATTCCCGCCACAGGAAGTTGGAGGCGTGGGACACCGTGACGTAATGATTGGCGGCGGGCCCCAACATGAACACCACATTGGAGTGGAGGATCCTCAGCGTGAAGATCGGCCCATACCGCTCGTACGCGTCGAGCAGCAGGGGCAGGGGCTCGTCTATGAAGCGCTTAGTGCGAGCGAGCGAGAAGTGGATGTCGCCGGGCGGGTAGGGCACGGTGGCGGCCCGCTCGTCGGCGAGATCCTGCGCAAGGATGCGAAACGGGTTTTCGTGGCGCAGCGGCGGCGGCTCGAGCACGGGCATGGACCGAAGCGTACCCCACCGTGCGGTGGTCTTGGCTGGCTGGCCAACTTGGATGAGCGGGGGAGGAGTAATAGGGCGAGAGGGGAGAGGTGTTGTTGTATGTCGTTTTTGGGGTGACTCGCGTGCGCGCGCGGAGAAAGGCTTACTCCGCGCACGCACGCGAGCCCACGAGGGTGGGCGATGCCAACACCCGAGGGCCTGCCCCAGCGCCCGCACGCCACCCCGCGTGGTCCCACGCCCTGCGATACTCTGCGGAGCGCACGTACGAAGGTCCCGTGCACCAGCACGGGGGCGTAGCTCAGTTGGTTAGAGCGCTGCCCTGTCACGGCAGAGGTCGCGGGTTCGAGTCCCGTCGCTCCCGCTTCCCTGCGAGTTGGCAGTGTGTTTTCCCTGCAAAATCAGGATTTTCTGGATAGGACTGCTCTACCTATCGACCCGATCTCTCGGATCATGGCTAAGCGAGCGCGTCTGATTTCGCCTGCAAATGCTGGGTTTCCTTGTTGCTACGGGTTTGAGGGGTCAAACCCGCGACCTCACGTCTCAAAGGACAGCAAAACATTGGCACTAGCATGCGGTCGCTGGCTTGAGGATGGCTCTGCCGGACGGCAAGTCGAGTTCGAGTCTTCCGACGCCGCCCGCTGCTGCATTCGGCCTGCGAACATGAGCGCAGTGACTGTTGTCGAGTTTTGGCGTCGCGGCCAGATGGGGTGGCCGCGACGCTTTCCCGTTGCGCAGTTCCCGAACCCGTCGCTGCTGCTCGCATTCGCGGGGTGGGGACTAGCAGCGGCCGAGACTGCTGGAGTCGCACACGAGGTCGGTCGCGCGGTCTTCACGCTTGGTCTTGCCGTGTGGGCGTGGGAGGAGGCGGTGGCTGGGGTCAACTGGTTCCGTCGTCTCCTCGGGGCGGGGACGCTCGTCTTGATCGTCGCTGGCCAAGCCGGCGAGCTCAGAGGCCACTGAGCGAGTTAGCGCTGCTCGTCTGGAGCAGTAGGGACCTCGATGCCTTCTGAGACGCTCGCATCTGGGTGTAGGGCTCCTACTCACTATCGAGCGGGCTGACTTCCGGTGTCGGCTGTAATGAAATGGTCGTGGATCGCCTTTGTCAGCGCGGTATTCTCGATGACCAGACGGTGGGTGGTCATGCCCAGATCGTGAAGGTGCTCGACCTGCTTGTCTTGAACGCTTCCCTGGGCGTTCTGCGCTACGAGGATCGCGATCATTGCGAGCCACTGCATGATGCCACCAACGGCAAGCAGCATGAGATTGAACGGGTAGTGGTCGCCCGCGACTGTGGTCCCGAGGCCGGCCATCCAGATCGCGAAGGCGATGATGCTGGCGTAGAACATCCACATCGAGCCAACGGTCTGGGCGATGGAGCTTGCGATCCGATCGTTTAGACCGTCGCGCTCGTCGGCCAGCCTGGGCGGACGGGTATGACGAAACTTGTGCGTCACCTGTCCGGATGTGCTTTCCTGATCTGGTGGCATCCGGGTCGTGACCGAGGAGTTCTCTCGTAGTAGCGTCATCCGGCCGTGATCGCACCGACGAGTGCCTTGGAACTGTGACTGCTCCCGGCTCCATTGAGGACGATCTTGAGTGCACCCTTGTTCGTGGCGTCAGCGAATGTGTCATACGCGTTCATCGCGTCCTCGAGTGCGACGTGATGTGAGATCGTGGGGTCATCCACGGTGTCCCAGCCGCGCTGGTCGGGACCGTGGTAAACGAGCGCCTTCATCATGCACCGGCCATCGCGGCGCGTCGGCCTCTGAGGTTCACCTGCCAGTTGGCCAGCGGAAGCAGGAAGAGGATCGCCCCCAACGCTATGAGTATCCATCCAGCGAGGGTGGCGATGGTCCCGACCAGCGACCATCCCCAGGCGTTCAGGAGCAAGCCGCGCAGGGTCTCGCCTTGGAAGAGGGTTGCCTTCTCTTCGGCCAGCTTTGCGTTGGTCGGCGCGGCGAGGGCTGCTGTGCTGACCTGTGCATAGGTCTGTCCGCCGGCGATCTTTGAGAGGTGCACATTGATGAAGTTGTTGGCGTACGCCTTGGCCTGGCTACCTGTGGTTAGTTGCTGACCTGCGTACTGCTTCACGCCGGGTAGCAGCGCGGGGCTGCCAGCGGCAGGGAAGAAGATCTTCTGTGGGACAAGTTGGTCGTGGACGACCTTCTTGTCATAGCTGCCTCCCACGACGGCGATGATTCCGACGATCACGATGCCCAATGCGGCGACCGTTGCGATCGAGGTCAGACCGGTGAGTTTCGCCAGTAGTGGGCTTCGCGGTGACTGAGGGCGCGGCGAGGGCTGGGGTTGTCCATTGGCAACAGGATCGGCAGTTTCGAGGGACGGAACGCCGTTGCCGACGGTCGCAGCGGACGGAAGGGGCATTACTGAGCTGGGCACGGTGGACCTCATTTCGTTTGATGTGCGCATGAGCGCCAGCGACCTGAAGAGCACCGCAGACTTGAACAACATAGCATGAAATATAAATCAAGGAAATATACTTCCAGGAAATTGGAGTCTAGATACGCTAGTCTCAGTCTATGACCGGCGCCACCGCTCACCGTTGGAAGTTCCTGACGAACCACGCCCAGGTTCTCGCCTGCATCGCCCACGATCCAGGAGTGCTTCTACGAGAGATCAGCGAGCGAGTCGGTATCACCGAACGGGCCGCCCACCGGATCGTCACGGAGCTCACCGACGGCGGCTACATCACACGAGAGCGCAACGGACGCCGCAACCACTACACGATCCAATCCGGCCTCCCGCTTCCCGACCGCCTTGGCCGCGTGCAGCGAATCAGCGACCTGCTCACGATCCTCATCGGCACGAGCGAAGAGATGCCGAACACACCAGTCCTGAGGCCATCCAAAAGCGGCAAGGCCGACAAAAACAGCAACGCCGAGAACGGTAAGACCGGTAAGTAGTCATGACCAGCATTTCACACGCCGAGACCGCGAAGGCTCATTCCGACCAGCTTCGGGTGGTCATCGTCGGCGGCGGAGTGGCCGCGCTCGAGACCGCGCTGGCTCTGGCCGATCTTGGGCGCGACCGAACCGATGTGACGGTGATCGCTCCCAACACCGAGTTCGTGTACCGGCCGATGGTCATCCGCGAACCCTTCGCCCAGGGTGCGGCCGGCCGTTATCCACTCATCCCGATCGTGCGCGATGCCAGCGCAAAGCTCCTGCACGGCGAACTTGGCTGGATCGACTCGGTCGGGCGGACGATCCACACGAAGGCCGACGAGTCGATTGAATACGACGCGCTTGTCCTCGCGCTTGGCGCGAACATCCACAAGCGCTACAACCACGCCTTGACGATCGACGACCGCGATATGGACGAGACCATGCACGGGCTGATCCAGGATGTCGAGGGAGGTTTCATTCACAAGCTGGCGTTTATTGCGCCCGGCCGCATAGCTTGGCCGCTGCCGTTGTACGAGCTCGCGTTGATGACAGCCGGACGCGCCTACGACATGGGTATCGATCTGGAGACGACGATTGTCACCCCAGAGGACAGCCCGCTCGCGATCTTTGGCGCATCGGCGAGCAATTCCATAGCCGAGCTCCTCGCTCGTGCGAGCATCAAAACAATCAATTCCGCATACGCCGAGGTTCCCAACGCCCGCGAGGTCGTGATCAACCCCGGTGATCGACACCTCGAGGTGGATCGGGTGATCGCGCTACCCGAGCTCTTCGGACCCGAGGTGCGCGGCATCCCGCTGGGCGATCACGGCTTCATCCAGGTTGATCCGTACTGTCGGGTACCAGGTGTCGAGCACGTCTACGCGGCCGGCGATGCGACTGACTTTCCCATCAAGCACGGCGGCATCGGCTCGCAGCAGGCCGATATAGCTGCCCAGTCAATCGCGGCTCTGGCCGGAGCTTCGGTGACGCCTCAGCGCTTCAACCCCGTGATACACGGCATGCTGTTGACGAACGAGAAGCCTCAATACCTCACCGCTCACATCACCGGAGGACACGGGTTCAGCTCCGAAATCACCGACACACCAACATGGTCGCCGCCCAGCAAGATCGCCGCCAAGTACCTAGCGCGGTATCTGCAGGAGTGCGACCGCGAAAGCACCCCGACCTGACGCATACGGGGCTCTCGCTTCGCCCGACATCCGAGCGCCTAACCTACGCCGAGCTCACGCCTGCTCAGGACGATCAGAAGGAGCATGAGGCTCTCCCGCTTGGTCGCAATAGAGGGTTTGTCAGATTGGCTCAGCTTACTGGCCGGGTGAGAGAACGTGGGCGCTCTTGGGGAGCACACGACCCTCGAGCACGTCGAGGTAGGCGCTCTGAACCGCGTCGAACCACGACCATCAATGACATCGACCCAACCGCCTGCCCACCGGCAGAACGGGTGCCAGGCATCGGTCGCTCTCTTTTGCAGCTCGGCGCGACCCCAGTCCTTTGAGCGCTTGGCAAGGCGGTTGGGGGCGAAGAATAGGGTCGGGGCGGGTCCGGGTAGATGGCCGACACCCGCTCCAAGCGCCTCCCAGTGCGTGACGCCTACTGCCATGCTGTGGATGAGCTCGTCACCGTAGTGGGAATGGATGGCGAGTCTGACCTCACCGTCCCCTGCGATGTCGACAAAGGTGGCAGGGCCTCGCTGTAGCGAGCCGATCGCGTCATAGGTGACGGTGTGTCCGTAGACGCCGAGGCCTTCGGTGAACTCGGCGCATCGCGCCGAGGTGAGCCCTACCAGCTCCACGCCCTCGCGCTGTGCGAGCAGGAAGGCAACGGCGATCGCAGTCTTGCTCGACGCGCTGGAGATCACGATCGGGCCGCGCTCGATCAGGCCCTCGTCAAAGAGCTGGTCGTCGACCAGGTACGAGGTGAAGAACAGAGGACGCAACAGCATTTGCAGATCCTCCGTATCCGCCGTATAGAAAGGGTCGGCGCTGGTCGCCAGATAGGCCTGGTAGGCCGACGGCAAACTAGCTCGATGCGGCGAGCCGTCGAGGAACCCGTGAGGGCCGGCCTCCGCTGGAGCCACCAGAACGTGCGAGGACGGAGGGAGATAGCCATAGAGGCGCGTGCCAGGCTCGACACCATTGGCCTCGCTTCGCTGCACCTCGGCAAAGCCCCACATGGGAACCCGACCCCAACCGTCCCGCGCGGGGAAGAAGTCCCAATAGGACATCGTCTCCCCAAGCACCGCATACGTGATGTTGTTGGCCGTCAATCCAAAGCGCTGGACCTGGAGAAGTGCCTGGCCGGGTATGGGCTCGGGCACGTCGGACTCGGCAATCCGGCACTCACGCAGGTCCGTACGCTTGATCAGGAAATCGCTCACCTGCATTTAGGATCTCATTCATCATTGGGGATCGTCGGTGGAACGTTGACCGTCGGTGTCGGCGGTTCGCTCGATGCCAGCGAGCACGTCGGCGCCGAGCACGGCGTCCACCTCCAGCTCCGCTGTCGCCATCACGCGGGCGACCATCATGTATTGACCGATGACAAGCACAAGCTGAACGATCTCTGCCGTGGTGAAGCGCTTGCTCATCGACTCGAAGGTGGCTTCGTCTGGTGCCGCGTTCAACACCACTTGCGTTGTAAAGCGAACGACCAGCCGTCCGTCCTCGCCGAGGACGTCTGCTTCGATTTCGTCACTCTCGAGCGCGTCGACCTGTGCTGTGGAGCCTCCCACCGCAAGCAGGATCGGCACGTGCTGGACCCACTCGTATTCAGCTCCCGGGGTCAGTCGCGCGACGCGCAGAATCGCAAGCTCGCGTAGAACCGGATCGAACAGATCGCCATCCAGGCAGTCGCGGCCAAACCGCAGCCAATTGAGGAAAGAGCCTTGGGCGTTGGCGACTGTGCGAAAGATCGCCAACGGCGGCAAGCGCTCCAGCGCTGAGCGCACCTCGGGGTTTGCGTCGGCGGCGTTCAGCTCAGGCAGGCGGGACACACGCGGAACGTTACAAGGCCCTCAGCGATCGAACTCCAAGATCGAGCGAATACCGTCCTGGTTCTCCATCAGCTCGAAGGCGCGGTTGACCTCCCCCAGGCCCATGCGATGAGAGATGAAGGGATCGACGTCGATCTCTCCCTGCAGGTAGCGGTCCACCAACTGCGGCACCTGGTCGCGTCCCTTCACCCCACCGAACGACGATCCGCATACGCGTCTTCCTGTGATCAGCATGCGGGGGACGATGTCAAGTGTCTCTCCCTTGCCTGCCACTCCCGCAACAGTGCACAAGCCCCATCCCATACGGGCTGCCTCGACGGCCTGGCTCATCACCGAGACCAGCCCAGTCGCCTCGAAGGTGTAGTCGGCGCCGAAGCCCACAGTCTCCTCCAGGACTCTCTCGACAGTGTGCTCGTCGGCCTGCCAGCAGTCTGTCGCTCCCTGACCGCGGGCAAGCTCGAGGCGCTCGGGCGAGAGATCCACGCACACGATTCGCTTGGCGCCTTGCAGCCTGCACCCGGCGACTACCCCAAGGCCGACCATGCCGGCGCCAAAGACGACACACGTCGAGCCCGGCTCCACGGCAGCCGTGTACATCGCGGCGCCCAGCCCGGTCGTCAGGCCGCACGCGAACAGACACGCTCGATCGAGTGGCGCCTCGTTGCTCACGCGGGCGAGCGCGATCTCGGGCAGGACCGCATACTCGGCAAAAGTGGACGTACCCATGAAATGCCGGATCGGCTCGCCTGAGCGCGAAAGTCGTGTCGTGCCATCGGGCTGATAGCCCTTGTTCTGATGCTCGCGAATTGCCAAGCAGAGATTGGTCTTGGGGCTGAGGCAGTGCACGCACTCACGACACTGGGGGGAGAAGAGGGTCACGACGTGATCGCCCTGCTTGACCGAGCTGACTCCCTCTCCGAGCGCTTCGACCACCCCTGCTCCCTCATGGCCGAGCACCGTCGGCGCATAGCCGGATGGGTCGACTCCCGAGGCCGTGTACATATCGGTGTGGCACACGCCACACGCCACCAAGCGCACCAGCACCTCTCCGGGCCGGGGATCGGCGAGATCCACCTCCTGAACCACCAGTGGCTGGCCAAACTGCTCGAGCACAGCGGCACGCATCTTCACAGGGCTCTCCTTTCCCGGCGCTCTTGGCAAAGCGGCTTCAGCAGCCGTCTAGACCTGACCTTAGACCGCCGCTGTCTGCGGCGTATGCGCCGACCCCCGGCTACTTCAGCGTGAACTTGACCTTGACGAGCTCCCGACCTGCTTGCCGGTCAGGGTGCTCACGCGGACGAGTATGTAGTAGCTGTCGCTGCGTCGAGTCGGCGACTACGATGGATTCAGACGTGTCTAGTCCCGTCAACGCTACGGCGCGCAGGAGCCCAGTCAGCGCGGTCGCCCCGCTGCCTGCATAGGCCACTGCTTGTACTGTTCGCTTGCGTCGTATGAACCGGCTTGTTTGATACCGGATAAGGGACCTCACGTTTCGCTCTACAGCCCCTCGCCGTTCGGCGCGTTGCTCGACTCGAGCCACGGCTCTCTCCTGAGTCCTCGCAAGCTCATGTACAAGATTAATAGGAACCAGTTGCGTATTGCCGCCATGAGATATTGCTACGTCACGCGCCTCGTTGAGTGAAACCATTAGACGGTGGTATCCGTCCGAGTCCGGATGGTCCGTCTTTGCAAGCTTGTGATAAGCCTGCTGTATTTCGTCGGCTGATGCGTTTGGGTCTAGTCCCAGAGGTTGGAACGCCTCCCGATATTGCATCGCCTAAGACTAGCTTGTTGGGAGGCAGCGAGGTGGGTTGAGTCTTCGGCTCCTCGTATGTATTTGGGCGGGATAACTTGCTTTTGGGGCGGTCTGGCTTGACGGGCGCCATCCGCGAAAACGGCCTACTCCACGATGTCGGAGGTGCCTAGGTACGGTCGCTATGCGATGAAAATGGCTGCCCGATCTCAAGGCGAATGCGCCCATAACGCAGGTCCACCGGCTTTAACGGTCACCATCGAGTAGTCCTGCGTCGCGGTTGCGATCTATGGTTGGTCCTGCCGACCAACCCACGTCGATTTCCGTGCATCTCGTTCGTCTCTAAGCTCGACACGACACATCGGGTCGATGTGACCCACGACTTCAGGAGTGACCATGACCACGAGGACGGAGACGCAGTCGCCCGCGCCGCACACTGCCGACAGCCACGAGTCGATTCGTGTGCATGGCGCTCGCGTCAACAACCTCAAGGACATCAGCGTCGAGATCCCCAAGCGCCGGCTGACCGTATTCACCGGCGTCTCCGGCTCGGGCAAGAGCTCGCTTGTGTTCGGCACGATTGCCGCGGAGTCGCAGCGGCTGATCAACGAGACCTACAGCGCCTTCGTGCAGGGCTTCATGCCGACGCTGGCGCGGCCCGAGGTGGACGTGCTCGAAGGGCTGACGACAGCGATTATCGTCGACCAGGAGCGGATGGGCGCGGATGCTCGCTCCACGGTTGGCACTGCCACCGACGCAGGCGCGATGCTGCGCATCCTCTTCAGCCGGCTCGGCAAGCCCCACATCGGCTCTCCCCAGGCGTTCTCCTTCAACGTCGGCTCGATTTCGGGCGGCGGGGCGGTCACGATCGAACGCGGTGGCCGCACGATCAAAGAGAAGCGAAGCTTCAGCATTCTCGGCGGCATGTGCCCGCGCTGCGAAGGCCGGGGCTCCGTGTCCGACATCGACCTCACCCAGCTCTTTGACGAGACCAAGTCGCTCAACGAAGGCGCGCTCACGATCCCCGGCTACAGCATGGACGGCTGGTATGGCCGGATCTTCACAGGTTGTGGCTTCTTCGATCCCGACAAGCCCATCAAGACGTTCACCAAGAAACAGCTCGACGATCTCCTCTACAAGAAGCCCACCAAGATCAAGGTTGACGGGGTCAACCTGACTTACGAGGGCCTGATTCCACGGATACAGAAGTCGATGCTTTCCAAGGACGTCGACTCACTGCAGCCGCACGTCCGCGCCTTCGTGGAACGGGCGGTCACTTTCACCATCTGTCCCGAGTGTGACGGGACTCGACTGAGCGCGGAGGCACGGTCGTCAAAGATCAAGGGGATTAACGTCGCTGATGCTTGCGCCATGCAGATCAGCGACCTCGCTGGGTGGGTAAGCAAGCTCGAGAACAAGTCGGTCGCGCCGCTGCTCGAAGCTTTGGGAGCGACACTCAACTCGTTCGTGGACATCGGTCTGGGCTACCTCTCGCTCGAGAGGCCGTCGGGCACGCTCTCGGGTGGCGAGGCCCAACGCGTGAAGATGATCCGCCACCTTGGGTCCTCGCTCACCGACGTCACCTACGTCTTCGACGAGCCCACGATCGGACTCCACCCGCACGACATTCAGCGGATGAACGACCTGCTGTTGCGACTGCGCGACAAGGGCAACACCGTGCTCGTCGTGGAGCACAAGCCGGAGGTGATCGCGATCGCCGAGCACGTCGTCGAGCTTGGTCCGGGCGCCGGTACTGAGGGCGGCGAGGTGGTGTTTGAGGGTGGCGTTGAGGGATTGCGTGAGAGCGGCACGCTGACTGGGCGACACCTAGATGACCGCGCTGCCCTCAAGGAGGCGGTACGGACACCGGACGGCACCCTGGAGATCCGTGGCGCCAACACCCACAACCTGCAGGACGTCGACGTGGATATCCCGCTTGGTGTGCTGGTTGTCGTCACCGGCGTGGCGGGCTCGGGCAAGAGCTCGCTGATCGACGGCTCGATTGTCAATTCCCGCTCGCCCCGGGACGGCGTCGTCTCCGTCGACCAGACAGCGATCAAGGGCTCGCGACGCAGCAATCCGGCGACGTACACCGGGCTGCTCGACCCGATCCGCAAGGCGTTCGCGAAGGAGAACGGCGTGAAGCCGGCGCTGTTCAGTGCCAACTCAGAGGGAGCCTGCCCCAATTGCAATGGCGCAGGCGTGATCTACACCGACCTGGCGATGATGGCGGGCGTGGCCGTCCCCTGTGAGGTGTGCGAGGGCAAGCGATTCCAGGCCGAGGTGCTGGAGTACAAGTTCGGCGGCAAGGACATCAGCGAAGTGCTTGCGATGGCGGTAACCGAGGCGAGAGAGTTCTTCAGTACGGGTGAGGCAAAGACGCCGGCGGCGCACAAGATCCTCGATCGGCTTACGGACGTGGGGCTCGGCTACCTCAGTCTCGGCCAGCCGCTCCCCACGCTGTCCGGCGGCGAGCGCCAGCGGCTCAAGCTGGCCACCCGCATGGTGGATAAAGGGTCCCGCCCACCCAATGTCTATGTCCTGGACGAGCCGACCAGCGGCCTTCACCTCGCCGACGTCGAGCAGCTACTCGGCCTGCTCGACCGACTTGTCGACTCCGGTAAGTCGGTCATCGTCATCGAGCACCACCAGGCGGTCATGGCGCACGCCGATTGGATCATCGACCTTGGCCCCGGCGCCGGCCACGACGGCGGCCGGATCGTCTTCGAGGGTACGCCCGCCGAGCTTGTTACCGAGCGCTCGACCCTCACCGGCGAGCACCTCGCGGCGGACGTCGGTACGTGACGCGAGCACCCGGTCGAGCAGCGATTCGACTCGTGGCAGTAGCTCGTACACGATCCATCCGCCGACCGCGGTAGCACCGGTGATCAGCAGGAAGCGAAGATTCCACATTTTGAAGGATGAGAGCAGCACCACGTCGGCAATCACCATCCCGATGGAGAAGGCGAAGATTGCGATGCACGTATAGAGAGCCATCGTGCCGGGTCCGCCTCGAAGGCGCCACTCAGCGAGGAACGGCTCGAAGTGCACCAGCCACGCATATACGGCTATGAAGGCGGCGGCGCCCTTCAGCATCGCCCGGGCATCCCATCCGAGCTGTTTGTACAGGACGACTGCGAGCGAGTTGTACGCGTAGCCCGCCATCGCGAACGCGAAGATCGTGAGCGATCGTTCGGCCCAGCGACGATCGAAATCTGAGCCCTCAGTGAGTTGCTCGACCCATCTCAGTCGCGGTCGGGTCAAGGCGAGGCTCAGCATGGTGCCGCCGACGATGGCAACGATCACGTCGCGAGAGTTCAGCGTCTGCGTGATCGGATGTGCGACGGCGGTTGCGAGCACATGGGCGTACTCGACACATTCATCGCTGGGCTTAAGGCATGGCTGCGTTTGAGATAGCACCAGTTGGCACTCGTCGGCTCCGAGCATTGCTGGCGTTGGTGCCCGTTACCATCCCACCATGAGCCTCTGGGGCACGATCTTCGCTGCTGGCTACGACCGCATCATGGCTGGCCCAGAGAAGGCGACGCTGCGCGGCCACCGGGCTGCTCTCGTCTCGCAGGCGGCAGGGCGAGTGCTGGAGATCGGCGGCGGCACGGGCGCGAACCTGGCGTTCTACGGCGAGCGCGTCGAGGCGCTGACGGTCGCCGAGCCGGAGGAGCCGATGGTACGCCGGTTGGAACGGCACGTGCGCGAGCGCTCTGTGGATGCGAATGTGGTTCACGCACCCGCCGAGGAGCTGCCGTTCGAGGACGATAGCTTCGACGTCGCAGTGTCCACGCTCGTGCTCTGCACCGTCAAAGATCAGCCGCGGGCGCTAAGCGAGCTGCGTCGTGTGCTCGTCCCGGGCGGAAGACTGTTGTTCATGGAGCACGTCCTCTCTTCTGAGCCACGCCTGGCGCGCTGGCAGAACCGTTTGAACGGTTTCCAGCAGCGTGTCGGTCACGGGTGCAATTGCAACCGCCCCACGGTCGAGGGCATTGGCGCAGCCGGCTTCTCGATCACGACGCTAGCGCACGACACCCTACGCAAGGCGCCGCCGATCGTACGTCCTCTCGTCATCGGAGTGGCCGAGTCAAACGGTCAGCTCGCCTGACTCGGGTGCGCACACGTATCGTCACGGCGCTTGCGGTCTGCGTGGCGATCGGAGTCTCGGTGTCGACGACGCCAAGCATGCTGCTCGCCCAACCGGCTTGGGAAGGCGCAAGCGGCTCGACTGGGGAGGCGCCCGGCCACGGGAACGGTGCCGTCGGTCCCACTGGTCCCACCGGCCCTACAGGGGCAACCGGGCCCACCGGCGTAGTCAAGTCGCCCTGCCGGCGAGTGCGGTTGCACCTGCGCTGCCCCGACCTCGTGATGTCCGCCCCGTCGAAGTTCCACCTCGACCGAACTACCATCCCGGGGCGCGTGCTCTTGAGGGCCACAAGCTCGATCGACAATCACGGACGAGGGCCGCTCGAGGTGAGGGGCCGGCGCATCAAAGCGCACAGGTGGTTGGTGTACCAGGCGATCTACGACCGCAAAGGCCATGCCCATCTGTTCAAGACGGCAGCAAAACTTGTGTACAAGTACGTCCCCGGCGATCGTTACGGCTACGGCACGATCGGGGCCTATAGCTACTGGAAGTTTGAACACGCGGCTGGGTTTGAGCTGTGGTCGATCGGACGGCACCGCAAAGCCCTACGCCTACTACGGAGGGGGCCGAAGGTGGACTACTGCTTGCGAGACCTCTTTCACACCTTCCCATCGCGTCGCTCCCCGAGCTCCGCCGTCTACCCGGCGTGTAACCAGAATCCCAACATGAAAAGGGACGTGCTCGGAACGTCGGTGGGTTGGACCGACTCCTATCCCTACGAGTACCCGGAACAGTGGATCGACGTGACGGGCCTGCGCGGCAAGTTCGCCTACCTGCAGATCGCCGACCCCGACAAGCTCTTGATCGAGTCAAACCACAAAAATGACATCTCCGAGACGTACATAGCTCTGCCGTCGGGCCGGGTGTTCGGGCATCGCGTTGGGGTCGGTCATCCCTGAACGCCGGGCTTGACGTCGGACGCCGCAGGCGCAACGATGGGATGACCCATTCCGAGAGGAGACAACCATGTCCCGCATGATGGCTGACTGCCGCCGCTGGCCGAGCGAGTCCAACTGCTCACTGGTGATCATTGGCGAGGAGGACGAGGTGATCCGCGCCGCCGCCGAGCACGCCGCATCGGTGCACGGTCACGACGACACCCCTGAGATGCGCGAGCAGCTCAAACAGATACTCGAGCCGGCCGATGCATACGTCGCCGGGCCCCGGGCCCAGGAGCCGCTGCCGGGCTAGTACCTACATCACTCCGATGCCTACGATCCCCACAATGCGCGCGGCCATGATCCACGAGACAGGCGGCCCCGAGGTTCTGCAACTCGAGGACGTAGACCGTCCAGATCCCGGCGAGGACGAGGTCCTGATCCGGGTGCGCGCGGCGTCGGTGAACCCGATCGACTGGAAGCTACGAAGTGGGCGCCGGGAGATGCGGCTACCCACGCTGCTCGGCAACGACGTGTCGGGCGTGGTCGAGGTCTCTCGTGCTCCTGGCTTCTCAGAGGGTGACGAAGTGTTTGGCGTCGCCGCGAGCGGTGGGTACGCAGAGTTTGCGACCGCACGAGTTGGCTCCATCGCGATAAAGCCTCGTGGGATCAGCCACGAGCAGGCGGCGGCGATACCTGTCTCCGGCATGACCGCCTGGCAGGCGTTGTTCGACAGCGGTGGGCTGCAGGGTGGCCAGACCGCGCTTGTCGCCGGCGCCGCCGGTGGGGTAGGCCATTTCGCCGTGCAGTTTGCAAAACATGCGGGCGCTCGTGTGATCGGGACCGGCTCCGCCCGCAACCGTGACTTCGTGCTCGGGCTGGGCGCGGACGAATATGTCGACTACACTCAGGTCGATGTCGCCGAGGCGGTGAGCGACGTGGATCTCGCCTTTGACACCGTGGGAGGTGCTACGACGGAGCCACTGCTCTCCACGCTCCGCACCGGAGGGGTGCTCGTCACGATCGCCGGCACCCCGCCCGAGGAGGCGACGAAGGAGCGCGGCGTGCGCTCTGAGTTGCTCCTCATGGAGAACAGCTCCGAGCAGCTGGCCGAGATCGCCGAGCTGGCAGTGAGCGGCGCCGTGCGCGTGGAGATCGCCTCCACTTTTCCGTTGGAGGAGGTGGCGAAGGCTCACGCTATGAGCGAATCAGGACACACGCGGGGAAAGCTCATGCTCACCGTGTCACGCGGCTAGCTTCGTACTTAGTCGTCCGCAAGCGCTCGCAGCACGTCCAGCTTGGCGGCTCGCCGCGCCGGAAGCTGTGCGGCTATCAACCCGGCAAACGCCGCCACCACCAGCAGCACGAAGAGTGTGCCTACAGGGATCGATTGCACAAACCCCGATCCTGAGAGCGTGAGCGTCGTGATCAGCACTGCTCCCACCACCCCGATCACCAGACCGAACACGCCGCCAATGAGCGCGGTGATCACCGACTCGTAGCGGATCATTTGGCGGATCTGACGGCGGGAGGTGCCGATCGCGCGCATCATCCCCAGCTCGCGGGTGCGCTCGTAGATCGAGAGGATCAGGGTGTTCACGATCCCGAACAGCGACACGATCACCGACAGGGCGAGCAGCACGTAGATGAGCGCCAGCAGCGTGTCGATCTGTTTCGCCTGGTCTTCCTTGAATTGCTCCGCGGTGCGCGAGCGGGCTTGAGGGAAATTCGCCGCCAACACCTTGTCCACGGCCGGTTGCACTTGTGCGTTGCTTGCGCCCTTCGCGTATGAGACGAAGTCGACCGCGTCGTCGCGCTGGCCGAACGCCACCCGCGCGAGCGGGAGCGAGATCGTGAGGTTGCCGAGCAGCCTCGCGTTGTCCTGTGCGATGCCCAGGATTCTCAGCTGTACGTGCCGGTCGGTGGGGGTCAGCACCGACACGGTTTGACCCACTTTCAGTTTGCGCTTGCTCGCGTAGGACTTCGTCAACACCGTGCCGCCGTTTCCGAGTGCGAGTAGCGTGGCGTTGGAGCCCTGCTTCCATTCCACGCGATACACCTGAGCGAAGCTTCTTGGGTCGATCGCGGTGATGGTGGCGTTGCTCGTGCTCCCATGCAACCTCCCCACGGTGAAGGCGATCGGGGTTACTGTGGCGACCCCCGGCACGCGCCGCAGCGCCGGCGCCACCAACGCGGGGATCGAGGCTTCGTTGCCGGCTTGGGAGTTCTCCACGATCAAATCCCCGGCGAACGAGCGGCTCACCGCCTGGTCGATCGTGGCCTTGGTGCCATCCGCGAGCACCGCCACGAGCGTCACGAGCGCCAACCCCACGGTCAAAGCGGCGGCCGTGGCCAGCGTACGGCCGGGCTGACGGATCGAGTTCTCTTGGGCGAGCTTTCCGGTGATCCCGCGCCAGCTCACCGTTCCACCGATGATCTTCGCGAGCCGGCGGGTGAGCCGGTATTGCGGGCCGTGCTTACGTTGGCGCAGACGCACGTACAGCACCACCAGCCCGATCGCGGTTATCAGTGCGATCGTGCCGAAGCTGTCGTGCTGCACGAGCGCTACCACAAGGCGAATCACGATCAACCCCAGCAGGATGGGCACCGCATGGCGTCCGCGGGTGAGCGGGGTGCGGCGCGGGATCTCCACTCCCTCGCGCATCGCTGCGAGCGGGGGCACACGGGTGGCGCGAATCGCCGGGGCGAGTCCCGCCAAAACGGTGACGGTCACACCCACCAGCAGCGACACGACGATCGTGCGTGTCTCCACCACCGTGCCGTTGTTCGGAAGGTCGGCGCCAAACGCCTTGAACAGCTGGTTGAGGGCAGGCGCCAGTGCGATACCCCCGAGCAGCCCCAACACGGCGCCGACGACCCCCAGCATCAGCCCTTCGTACACCACCGACCGCATGATCTGACCGCGCGAGCCGCCGATCGTCCGCAGCAGCCCGAACTCGCGGGTGCGCTGCGCCACGGTGATGGAGAAGGTATTGAAGATGATGAACGCCCCAACCACCAGTGAGACGTAGGCGAACACAAGCAGGAAAGTGCGTAGGAAGCTGAGGTTGTCTTCCAGGTCCGCGGTCTCCTTTTTCGCCTGTTCGGTGCCGGTGCGCACCTCCACCGTGTTCGGCAGCGCAGCGCGGATGCGGTCGCGCAGGTCGCCGGGCGTGACCCCCGGCCTTGCGGCAACGCTGATCTGGTCAAAGCGGCCGGGTTGACCCACCACCCGCTGGGCCTCCACGGGTATGAGCAGAGCGGCCCCGGCGCCCCCGAAGGACTGCCCCCCACCGAACTTCGTGATGCCCACGATCGTGTATCGCTTGGCTGGGGCTGAACCGGCGACGATCATCTGCTCCCCGAGCTTCAGTTTCGCGCGATTTGTGGTCGCTTCGTCGATCGCCACCTCGCTCGGGGTGCTTGGGAAGCGGCCGTGTACGACCGAGAACGACTCGAAGCGGGGTGGTGAGAGCGAGGCCACAAACGCCGGCGCTCCCCCGCTCGTCAAGCGTTTGCGCTGCACGTTCAGGAACGTCCCTGGCGCGAAGATCGACCCGGCCGCTTCGGCCACGCCCGGGGTGGCGCGCACGCGCGCGAGCATTTCCTGCGTGACAGGAGAGGTTTCCGAGCGCGCGCTGTTCCCCAACGCCTGGGTGGGTGTGATGACTACGTCGTGGCCACGATTCGCTGTTTGGAAGATCCCTGCAAACGACTGGTTGATGGTGTCGGTGAGCACGTATGTACCCGCCATCAACGCCACTCCCAGCGCGATCGCGATACCTGTGAGAAGTACCCGCAGCTTGCGTTGCACAAAGCCACGTACCACGAGTGAGAACATCAACCCACCTTCGGTGGGTTGGGGGTGGGGATGCTTGCGGCGAGCATCAGCCCACCGACTTCATCAAGTCCAGTGTGTGCTCCGTGGTGAGGGCCTCGCCGTCGTGGACGATGCGGCCGTCGGCGAGCAACAGCAGTCGGTCGGCGTAGGACGCGGCGTGGGCGTCGTGGGTGACCATCACCACCGTCTGGCCGAAGTCGTCGACCGCATGGCGCAACAGCGCGAGCACATCTCCCGACGCCTTCGAGTCGAGGTTGCCGGAAGGCTCGTCGGCGAACACCACCGAGGGGCGGGAGATCAAGGCACGCGCCACCGCCACTCGCTGTTGCTGGCCGCCCGACATCTCGGCGGGGCGGTGCGCGAGGCGGTCACGGATGCCCACCGTGTCGACCAGCCGGTCGAACCACTCCCTGTCAGGCTTGCGCCCGGCGATCGACAGCGGAAGCAGGATGTTCTCTTCGGCGTTCAACACCGGCAGCAGATTGAAGGTCTGGAAGATGAATCCGATCCGGTCGCGCCGCAGCTGTGTGAGCTTGCGGTCGTCGAGCCCACCCAAGTCCACGCTCGCGACCTGGACGGTGCCTGAAGTCGGCCGGTCGAGGCCTGCGAGCACGTGCATGAGCGTTGACTTGCCCGACCCTGAGGGACCCATGATCGCGGCGAAGCGACCTGTTGGGAACTCGATCGTCACGTCCACGAGCGCGTCCACAGCTGTGTCGCCTTCGCCGAAGCGGCGGCAGAGTTTCTCTGCCGCCACCATCGTCACCGCTCCGTTTTGCGCGCCCTCAAATGACATCCGACGTCAGTCTATTAGGGGAGTTATCCGCACCGCGCCGGGCTACCCGGCGATGCCAGTGCTAACCGCTCGGGCTCTCGGGCTGGGCGCACTCCGCTTCGAGCCCCCGCCCACGGTCGCTCCTGCGCAATGATTGCGCGATGCCCCCGCCGTCTGAGCTCGCCGTGACGGCGCCATTTGCCGGTGTGGTGGTAGAGGTTGCCCACGTATCAGGGGGCAAGGTACGCGCCGGTGCCGCGCTCGTAGTGCTGGAGGCGATGAAGATGGAGCACGAGGTCGTGGCGGAGGCCGACGGTGTCGTTGACCGTGTGGAGGTCGCCGTCGGCGACGCGGTCAACCAGGGTGAGGTGCTCGTTGTGCTTCTCGCCGG
The DNA here is from genome assembly GCA_963702905.1 of uncultured Solirubrobacterales bacterium. Lineage (GTDB taxonomy): Bacteria > Actinomycetota > Thermoleophilia > Solirubrobacterales > Solirubrobacteraceae > Palsa-744. Next base: position 807,026 of record OY969769.1, on the reverse strand, counting down.
AGAGCACGCGGAGCTCGAGAGTGGGGGGGCTACCGACGTCGCATACCCGTCGGCGCATGCTGCCGACGAGGGGCGCGCCGACGTGCAGGCGGTTCACGACCGCCACGCGCTGGGTCTTGACGCCGCGCGCTCAGAGGCGGTGGCGCGCCGACGCGAGCGGGGGCGACGTACAGCTCGTGAGAATCTCGCCGACCTCGTTGATGAGGGCACGCTCGTGGAGTATGGCCCGCTCATCTTCGCCGCTCAGGAGCGTCGCCGCTCGCGCGAGGAGCTGATCTCAGCCACCCCGGCTGACGGTCTTGTGGGCGGGGTGGGGGACGTTGACGGTCAGCCAGTGGTGGCAATGTCCTACGACTACACCGTCCTTGCGGGCACCCAGGGGATGCGCGGGCACCTCAAGAAGGATCGCCTGTTCGAGCTCGCCGAGCGCCGTCGCCTGCCTGTGGTGCTGTTCGCCGAGGGTGGCGGTGGGCGTCCCGGTGATGTGGACATGCCGATTGTGGCGGGCTTGGACTGTCGCGCCTTCAACCTCTTCGGCCGTCTCAGCGGGAGGGTCCCGCTCGTGGGTATCGCGTCGGGCTATTGCTTTGCGGGCAACGCTGCGCTGCTTGGCTGCTGCGATGTGGTGATCGCCACCGAGGGCTCCTCAATCGGCATGGGGGGCCCGGCGATGATCGAGGGGGGAGGGCTTGGCGTGCACCACCCCGCCGACGTCGGTCCTATCGATGTGCAATACGAGAACGGCGTGGTGGACCTGCGGGTCGCCGACGACCGGACCGCGGTGGAGGCCGCCAAGCGCTACCTCTCCTACTTCCACGGCCCAGTTGGCGAGTTCGAGGCGCCCGACCAGAAGCTGTTGCGGGGGATCGTCCCCGAACAACGCAAGCGCGCGTACGAGGTGAGACGCGTGTTGCACACCCTTTGCGACGAGTACTCAGTGCTCGAGCTGCGCGGTGGGTTCGGCGCGGGGATGGTCACCGCGCTTGCGCGGATCGAGGGTAAGCCGTTGGGAGTGATCGCCAACGATCCCTCCCATCTGGGCGGGGCGATCGACGCGGACGCCGCCGACAAGGCGGCGCGGTTCCTGCAGGTGTGCGACACGTTCGATCTCCCTGTGCTGTTGCTGTGTGACACCCCTGGCTTCATGGTGGGACCCGACGCGGAGCGCACCGCTACCGTGCGCCACTTCGCCCGGCTGTTCGTGATCGGCGCGAATCTCGAGATCCCGATCGGCACGATCGTGTTGCGCAAGGGCTATGGCCTCGGAGCCCAGGCGATGGCGGGCGGTTCCTTCAAGGCGCCGCTGTTCACGGTCGGCTGGCCCACGTCCGAGTTCGGGGGCATGGGATTGGAGGGGGCGGTCAAGCTGGGTATGCGCCGAGAGCTCGACGCGATCGGGGACCCCGAGGAGCGCGAGCGCGTCTTCCAAGCCACGGTCGCCGCCGCGTATGAGCACGGCCAGGGTCTGAACATGGCGGCGTACGGCGAGATCGATGATGTGATCGACCCGGTGGACTCGCGCCGCTGGATCGCCACGCTGTTTGACAACCCGACCGAAGACTGGCGCGGGCGCGCCTCCAAGCGCCGCCCCAACATCGACACCTGGTGAGGACCTCCGACGAGCCGACTCGCCGCGAGCTGTTGGCGCACGCGGCGCGATTGACCGGTGCGGGTGTCGTGGCCTCGATGGCGGGTCCGGTAGCGGCTCTGGGTGCCGTGAAGCGCTCGCCGGGAGTGGTGTCGGCGTCGAGCTCGTTGACACTGCCGGCGCTGCCGCTGGGCGACCCCGACTACTGGGCGTTTGCGGATTGGTGCCAGGCTGGGTTGGAGCCGCTGTGGAACTCCGCTCGCGGCACCTACAGCTACGACGCGCGCGTGAACGCCGCCCTGCTCATCACCCATTCTCTGGCCGCGCTCGAAGGCCATTCCGGCCCCACCCGTCAAGACGAACGCGCGCGATTGCTCACGGAGCGGCTGCTCCAAAGCCCGCCCTACCTACCCGGTGGGCCAATCAGCACCTATGGCCCCGGGCAGCTCCATACGCCCGGTTTCGTCCTGAGCATCACAGACCCTTCAAGCGACCAGCACGTGGCGATCGATCCCGAGATAACCGAGGGATTGGTGTTCGCGTGGCGAGCGCGCGAATCGCTTGGCTTGCCGGTGGAAACCGTCGCGGCTATCGAGCGGCTCGTGGCAGCGATCGCGTTGGGTCGCTTCTACCGCTACCCGAGCGTGCGGTTGAACCAGTTCAATTGGTCGTGCGAGATGTACGCGTACGCCGCGGAGGTGGCGGGGCGCACAGATCTGCTCCGCAACGACTACCGGCTCCAGCTCACCCGGTTCCTGCGTGGTTGCAGCACAAAGGTCGCGCCGTGGGCGATCCCCAACCTGAGCGGGAGCTACAGCTTCCACCGCAACCCTTTCCAGTCGGCAGGCAACGGCGAAAACATCGAGTCAACCGAGTACGCGAACATCGTGTTGGGGGCGATCGCTCGCTACGGCCAAGCCCGCGCCGCCGGCATGGCGCCGCTCCCGGCGCGGGAGCTGAGCACGCTGCGCGCGTGGATCGAGCGGGCGATACCCGCCTATTGGACCCACAGTGGTTACCCAAACTGGGACACGGGCGTGCACCCGGGGCGTTGGAACACGGGCCACTACTGGGCGTTCTGCTTCGATGGGTTGCTCGCGATCGCGACTGCCCCCGACGAGCTGCGCGAGCCGGAGCTCGGGCAGTGGGCGAAGCACATCTTCGACCGGGCGCTCTCCACATATACAAGGCTTGCGCTGCAGGAGGGCCCCGAAGCGCGCATCCCGGGTAGCCCTGTGTTCAGTCCGACGCCGGAGTTCGAAGTGGGGCACTGGCTGTTCGCCACGAGGTTTCAGTCGCAGGCGGCGCGTGCAGCGCACGCGGGCCTAGGTCGGATGCCCTCGTCGAAGCCGCCGGCGCTATATGCCTTCGATCCTTCGATTGGGAGGCTCGCGATCACGACGCCCACGTACAACACGGCCATCATGGCGGTAAGCAACGGAGCCTTCCCCTACGGAGGGATCGAGCTCGCGCGCCTCTTCGACGGCGACCAGCGTGTGGTGGCGGGCGTCGCCCCCTACGGCGCTTCTGGTTTCGGTGTCACAGTCACGGAAGGCAGGCGGGTGGCGCTCAGCACGCAAAGGCCGAGCCTCGCCCCTCCAAAGCGCCCGCCGATTGTGCTCACACGCTCGCCGCGCGGTCCTGTTAACGGCGATACGCCTTATCCCGAGCACCCCCACGCGGGCGCGTTCGAGCAGGTGCAGTGCACGGGAGAGGTACAGGAGGGTGATCTAGCCGTCCGCACCACCCATACCTTCACCCGCGATCGAATTCACACGGCCTGGGAGATCCGCCGCCTCGACGGCAAGCGTAGGCTCGCGGCGACAGTGCGTTTCCCGAGTTGGGGACACGGAGCCACCATTACCGTCATGCTGAAGACGGGCGTGAAGGTTGCGCTGGGGAGCGAGCCCTTGCCTTTGCACGGCATCTCGCGCTTGGAGATCCGCTGTGGAGAAGCGCAGTCGGGCTATTCACTCCGTTTGCACGGCGCCCCGGAGGGCGCGAGCGTCTACGAGACGCAGCCGGGTGCGCAGAGCACGAATGCCCGGCCGGGACCCCAACTGGTGGTGAAGCTTGCGCACGACACCTCGTGGCGCGAGCTGGAGATATCGGCCGAGCTGATCCCGGGCGCTGGTTAGCGGCCTCAGTTCAGGCCGCGCTCGCGACGGGGACCGCCGCGAGCGCTGTACCAGAGCGCCGGCTAGGCGAGTTGGACGTTGACTGCCTTGGGGCCCTTGTCGCCGGCTTCGGCGTCATAGGTGACCTTCGCGCCTTCGGCGAGCGAGCGGTAGCCGTCGCCGGCGATGCCGGTGTGGTGGACGAACAGGTCCTTGGACTGGTCGTCAGGGGTGATGAAGCCGAACCCCTTGTCGTCGCTGAACCACTTCACGGTTCCTGTAGCCATTTCTCTTACCTCCTGCGTGTGTATGTGCTGCGAACGCGGAGATTGCTATGAGCAAAGGCTACGAGCGCTGGCACTACGTTTAATCGGGGCGTAGCGCCCCGCTGATGGCTGCACCATAGCAGCGGGGTTCATCCCAGGTCGATCGCGCGCATGGTGTGCTCGTCGGGGAGCTTGTCGAGCACCCGCCTCAGGATCTCGCGTTCGGCGGCCTGCTCGCGTTGTAGGTCGTCGAGCAGTAGGTGGGCGGCTGTATGGGTGATCTTCATCTGTGGAGGGGTGAGCGGCACCGTGAGCTTCCCGTTCGGCTCCGGCGTGGCGTCGAGATTTGCGAGCACCTCGCGCGCGAGCCCACGAATCGTCGGCTCGTGCGCCTCGTCGGAGATGAGCAGACGCAGGGCGTGCGCGAGCACCGGCGCCTCCTCACCGTCGAGGAAGAGGTGGTAGGGGGGCTCGGCGTCGTTCATTGTGTCTCCTCGGTCGGAGTGTCGGTCTCGGCCGCTTCGGCGGGGTCGTTTTCTTGGGGGAGAGGCGTCGTGCCCTTAGTGGTTGTGGGCTCCGCGTCTGGGACACGCCCGCGGGGAGTGGGAGCGCGTGCTGTGGGGAGTGCATCCGCGGTGGCGGCTGCGGCGGCGCGATTCTCCTCCTTGACCGCCAGCCAGATCTCCTCGCGGTAGACAGAGACCCCTCGGGGCGCCTCGATCCCAAGCCTTACCGTGTGGCCGTTGACCGCCATCACGGTTACAAGGATCTCCTCGCCGATCACCACGCGCTCTCCTGGACGACGCGCAAGTATCAGCATCGACAGGGATTATGAACCAATCCCGGGCGGGACCGGAATCGGGCAGGTGGAGGCTCGTGTTCTAGGCAGCCTCGACGGCTTGAGAGGGCTCGGTGTCCTCGTCGGCGAGTGTGAACAGCGGCGCGCGCAGCGAGGCCCCGGCGCCGCCGGAGCCCTTGAGCGCTTCCTGCGTGAGTCGTTCCACGCATTGGCGCCCGCTTAGTGTGACCGTGTGGACGCCCGCGGTCCTTATGGACGCTCACGGCAAACTCGACCATGTGTCTAGAACGATCGTCGAATATCGGTATGTTGACGTATCCGTACTTTTACGATTTGCCGTATATGGGTAGTACCTACGTAGGGTCAAGCGGACGACGAGGATCGTCCGAAGCGGGCGCCACAAGCACCGTCCTCGAAGATGCAGCCACCGCAAGACAACAACGACGAGCGGCAGCCCCTGCCGCCCGATTCCCCTGACCCGATCGGAGTGGAGCGACTTGAGGCGGAGGAGCCGTTGAAGTGCGTGTGGAGCGGCTTTCCCCACTATGACCGCTCCTGCCGCTCGCGCATTCCCGCGAGCGTCGTGAGGAAGGCATGGAGCCGCGAGATGCAGCTCAAAGGCGCCGACGAGGGATTCTTCTACTTCTCCTGGCGCTCAGGCGTGTGGCTAGCCTACGGTCTGCGTGACGGTGGAGTGCGAGGCGTGTACTGCCCCACCCACTGCTCCGAGCGCGACTCGCGCGAGACGCCGGAGGCGGCCGTACCGACCGACCGACGGATGGGGATCGCGCTGCAATAGCATTGCCCGTCCCGTGGCACGTACTGCTGTAGCCGATCTCAAATCCCATCTCGACGAGACGGTCGAGCTTCGCGGGTGGGTACAAGCGGTCCGTGACCAGAAGCGCATGCAGTTCGTGGTGCTACGCGATGAGGCGGGTCTCGCTCAGCTGATAGTGGACAAGGAGGACCCGCCGAGCGAGCTCAACGAGACGATCTCGGCGCTCACCCCCGAGTCGGCGGTGACCGTCCGCGGGCTGGTGGTGGAGGACGAGCGCGTGAAGCTCGGGGGCCTTGAGATCCGTCTTGCGTCTCTGACCGTCGAGTCGCCGGCCGAGCCCGAACTGCCGGTGACAGCGGAGTCGGCGCTCGACAAGCGCATCGACTGGCGCTATCTCGATTTGCGCCGTCCCGACAGGCGGTTGATCTTTGAGGTTCAGAGCACGGTGGAGCACGCGATGCGTGAGTACTGGCGCGAACAGGGCTTCATCGAGATACACACACCGAAGACGATGGGCTCCGCGAGCGAGTCGGGTGCGGAGCTGTTCAAGATGGATTACTTCGAGCGCACCGCCTATCTTGCGCAGTCGCCTCAGTTCTACAAGCAAATGGCGATGGCGGGGGGCTTCGGCAAGGTGTTCGAGATCGGCCCGGTGTTCCGCGCGAACCCGTCGTTCACCTCGCGCCACGACACCGAGTTCACGAGTGTGGACGTGGAGATCTCGTGGATCGACTCGCACGAGGACGTGATGGCGTTCGAGGAGCGCTGGCTGGCGCACGTCCTGGGGGTCGTTGCCGCGACCCACGGCGAGCAGATCTCAGAGACGTTTGGCACGACCGTGGAGAAGCCCACCATTCCCTTTCCACGAATGACGCTGGCCGACGCGAAGGCCCTGCTGAAGGAGCACGGCCACGATGTGCCAGGACCCGACCACGATCTAGACCCGCCAAGCGAGCGAGCGCTATCGGCGATCGTCGCTGAGCGGAGCGGCAGCGAGTTCGTTTTCGTTACCGATTACCCCACCTCTGTCAGGCCCTTCTACCACATGCGCCATGAGGATCAGCCAACCCTCACCAAGAGCTTCGACTTGCTCTGGAGGGGTATCGAGCTCACCACCGGGGCCCAGCGCGAGCACCGCTACGAGCAGCTCCTGGCCCAGGCGCGTGAGAAGAACGTGGAGATCGAGCCGATCCAGTACTACCTCGACTTCTTCCGCTACGGCGCTCCCCCGCACGGCGGGTTCGGGTTTGGCCTTACTCGGCTTCTGATGCAGATGCTGGGCCAAGACAATGTCCGTGAGGTCACGTTTCTCTATCGAGGTCCCAACCGGCTGGAGCCGTAGGAGCCCACCGCCACGAAGCGGTGGGCCCGGTCGGCCTGCAGTTCGGCTACGCCACCGCCACCGCCGCGGTGGCGAGGCTGCCATCGATATGGGTGGAGGCGGGGAGCGTCGGAGGGTGATCGCCCCCCGGCCTCCTACCCGGTGAGAGAGCTCTGCGGCTGAGACGCAGCTCACGGTGATAGTGGGTCACCAGCGCGAGCGTCGCCGCCCACTCGCGTCCCGCCGCTGTCTTGCGGTGTCTTGTGGCTCTAGGCTGCAATTGCGCTCTCCTCACAGTCGTCGCAGTGGTTAAGCCCCTCGAGTTCGATTTCGAGGGGCGCGTGGTTGGATGGACGGCGTCCCTGCCGGTAGGCATGCTTCACCTCGCAGCGAGTGATGTGTTCGGCGAGGCGGCTGCTGGCCAGAGCAAGATCGATGCGCAGGCCGTAGTCGCGGGCGTAGTGACCCTCGCGCTGATCCCAGCACGTGTAGCCGTGCTCGTCGGGGTGCAGGTGGCGGTAGACATCCACTAGCTCACCCCCGCGCAGGATCTGGCGCAGGTCCTCGCGCTCGGCTGCGGCGGTGTGGTAGGAGCCCTCGAGCCATGTGGGCTCGTACACATCGCGGTCGGATGGCGCGACGTTGAAGTCGCCGGCGATCAGCAGCGGGTGGTAGTGGTCGCGGCAGGCCTGGTTTGCGACCGCCTCGAGGAAGGCGAGCTTGCCCGAGTCGTCCAGCTCTTGGCGGGTGGGCCCAGCCGGGACGTACACGGAGCCGATCGTCAAACCGGCGCAGGTTGTCTCAAGCCACCGTCCAGCGGCTAGGTCGTGGCGGTTGTCGAGCGACATGCAACGGTGGGTTACGCGGTGGTCCGAGCGCACCAGGATCGCCACCCCACCGTTGCGACGGCCCGGGCTGTGCTGAGCGCGGTAGCCAAGCTCTCCGAGGCGCTCGTGCGGGAAGTGGCGAAACGGGCAGCGTGTCTCCTGTAGGCACACCATGTCGGGGCGCTCCCTGCGGAGCATTTCGGCCAGGCGCGGCATGCGTGCGCGAATCCCGTTTACGTTCCAGCTGATCACTCTGATTCTTCCTGTGTTACTTGTGGTCATCGTCCCGGTCTCCATGGTCGTGGAGGCGACCCTCCGTGGAAAACAGTCTCTACACAAGACTTGAAACTGTGTTCTACACAAACCTTGAAACTATGTCCTACACAACTCGACAGGTTATGCGAGGCAACTAGAAACGTCCATAGTTTCGATGGACAAATCGAGTGGCCGCCATTGGACATTTAGGACCATGCGTGTCCGGGATCGGCTGCATACCGTCCGCCCCTCGGTCTACCTTCAACCTATGCTCGTCAATGAGCTCTCAGATGGCACAGAGATCAATCAGGTCCTGCTGGTGCGCGCAAGCGAGCGTCGCTCCCGCAGGGACGGCGGCGACTATCTGCGCATGCAGCTCGGAGACCGCACCGGAGCGGTCGTCGCGATGGTGTGGGATGACATTGTGGAGACCGAGCGGCTGGCGTCCCCCGGCACGCCAGTGCATGTGAACGGTCGCTACTCAGTCCATCCGCGCTTCGGTCCACAGATAAACCTTCGCTCTCTCTCGCCCGCGGATCCGGAGAGCTTCTCGCTCAACGACCTACTCGACGGCCCCACTCGCTCGCCCGAGCAGATGGAGGCCGACCTGCGCGAGCTCGTGGCGACGGTCCGCAACCCGCATCTCGCTCTACTGCTCGACCGTGTGTTCGGCGGAGATTCGCCGCTATGGGCCGACTACCGGGTGGCGCCGGCAGCCAAGTACTACCACCAGGCGTACCGCCACGGACTACTGGAGCACTGTCTTGGCGTGGCCCAGGGGGTGAGCGCCATATCGGCGACCTTCCCCGGTATAGACCGCGACGTGGCGGTGACCGGGGCACTGCTGCACGACATCGGCAAGCTCGACGCCTATACCGATGATCCACAAAGCATCGATCTCACCGATCTGGGCCGTCTGCATGGGGAGATCCCGCTCGGGTACTACCGGATCCGTCGCGCGATCGAGGACATCGAGGGCTTCCCGAGCGAGCTTGCTTGGGCGGTGCTCCACATCATCCTCTCCCACCACGGCTCGCTCGAGCACGGCAGCCCGGTCGTTCCCTGCACGCGGGAGGCGACGCTCGTGCACATGATCGACAATCTCGGCGGTCGGCTAGGCAGCTTCGATCGCATTGAGAAGGAGCTCCCTCCGGGGGCGAGCTGGTCGGGCTTTGATCGCGCGATCGGCTCGGGCGCGTGGTTCGGCGCCGGCGAGACGCCGCTGCCTTCGGAAGAGCCAGCGCGCGAAGCCGCCTAAGATCTTCGCCGTAAAAGCCGCAAATAGCGCACGGGTGACCACCCGCGCGAATACGTCTCGCCGTCGGGTTCTATCGTTCAACTCTGATGGCCAAGGACACAGAGAAGCTGATCCGCCAGCTGTCGCTGATCTCATACCTGATGGCCGAGCGACGGCCGGTGACGGCGCTCGAGATACGGCGCGACGTGGAGGGGTACAGCGGCATGAACGAGGACGCGTTCGCGCGCCGTTTCTATGCCGATCGCTCCGAGCTCGAGTCGCTGCGCATCCAGCTCACGGTCGATCGGCCCGCCGACGGGGCCGCCGAGCAGGAGAACTACTCGCTGCGTCCCGAGAACTTCCATCTCCCCCCGATCGAGTTCTCAGACGAAGAGCTCGCGGCGCTGCAAACCGCGCTGCAACTACTCGACGGAGAATTTGCCTATGCCGAGCCATTGCGTCTCGCGCTGCAGCAGATCACCTGGGGTCGCCCCAGCCCGTTGCGGGCGCCAGAGCAGCGGTCGGTAGCGCTCGGCATAACCGCCTCAGCCGGCGGTCACGAACTATCGGTGCGTCTCGCCAAGATCGAGACTGCGATCTTCCGCAACAAGACGATCACCTTCGACTACTACACGATGGCGCGCGACGAGGTTGGCTCTCGCAGGGTCGATCCCTACCATCTGCTCTTCCAAGGTGGTGAGTTCTACCTGCTCGGTTACGCCCACGAGCGCGAGGCGATTCGCGTGTTCCGCCTCACCCGCATCCGTGGCAAGGTGTCCTACGCCACGAAGGCCGAGCACGATTTCAGGCGGCCGACCGACTTCGACCCCCGTGCTTACGCCAACCGTGCCGAGTGGCAGCTCGGCGAGGAGATGGGCGTGGCGGAGGTGCTGATAGCCGAGCGCATCGCATGGCAGCTCGAACGCCACTTCGGCCGATATGGCGAGTTCATCCCAGCCGAAGGTCGCGGTTGGAGCGAGGGCGACAGGTTGTTGAACACCACTTACTCAAACGCGCGTATGCTCGTCTCGTGGGTGCTCGGGTTGGGCGAGCACGCGCGCCTCTTGGGCCCCCCCGAGCTCGTCGAGGAACTCGACCGGCGACTGGCGACGGTGGAGGAGCTCCATTCCGAGACACTTGAGCTCGCCGCGGAGGTACCGCCGGTGGAGGAGTCTTCGAGTGCGACATCATCCGCCGCGCGCGCCGGTCGCAGGGCAGCCGCGGCCGAGCGCGAGGCGAGCCCCGAAGCCGCGATCCGTCCCGAGCGCTTCGCGCGGCTGGTGACACTCGCGAGCATCCTCATCCACGCGGGTAGGCGCAAAGAACGGCTGAACATGGCGGAGCTGTGCCATCAGCTGCAGCTCTCAGACGAAGAGTTGCGCGAGGACATCAACGTGCTCAACGTCGTGAACTTCGGCGGCGGCTCCTACGTCCTGTACGCCGAAATTCTCGAGGAAGAGGGGGAGATCGACGTCGACCCCGAGCCCTACAGCGACAATTTCGACCGCCCCGCGCGGCTATTGCCGGTGGAGGCCAAGGCGCTTGTGGCCGCTATAGACCTGATCGGTGAGCACGTCCCCGAGGGTTCGCTTGCCTCTGCGCGTAAGCGGATCGTCGATGCGCTCGGCGAGGACCCGATGGAGCAGGGTCTGCAGGTGGCTCACGCCACAAGTGACGACTCCGAGGTGGCACGCACGGTGTCGCGTGCGATCGTGGAGCACAAGATCGTGGAGCTCGACTATTACAAGGAGAATGAGGATGAGTTCTCGCTGAGGCGGGTCGAGCCGTACGCGCTTACCAACGGACGTGAGGGATGGTATGTGGCGTCCTTCGATCCCAACAAGCACGAGATGCGCCATTTTCGCCTCGATCGCATCAGGCGCGCGCACGTAACCGATGATGTCTTCCACCCGCGTCCGGAGGTGGATCCCGCCGCCGAGGTGGACGGTTGGCTACGCACAGGCGAGGTGGAGGCTTCACAGACAGCACGGGTATGGATCTCCTCCGAGCGGGCGCGCTGGGCACGCGAGCAGCGTCGTGTCAGCAAAGAGCTCGCTGACGGGTCGATAGTGGTGGAGCTGAGCTTTGCCGGTACAGATTGGCTCGTGCGGGAGGTGCTCAAGGAGGCAGGTGACGCGGTTGTAATCGAGCCTGAGGATGCGCGCGAAGCGGTGCTTGCCGCAGCACGGCGCTTGCAGGCCCACCGTCCAACGCCTGCCGGCGTGTAGTGTCGGGCCAGGAGTGAGCCGACGCGAGCTGATCAAGATGAGCGAGGCCGAGGCGGCTTCGTTCCTGGATGAAGAGCGCACCGTCACCTGCGCTACCGCCGGGCCGCGCGGATGGCCACACTTGATGCCACTCTGGTACGTGTTGCGGGACACCGGTGGCGATGGCGCGAGCGCGAGCGTCGAGCCAAAGGCGCGGATTTGGGCGTGGACGTACGCGGTCTCCCAGAAGGTGCGCAACCTCGAGCGCGACCCACGCGCCACCCTCCAGGTGGAGGCCGGCGAGCAATACCAGGAGCTACGCGGGGTGATGGTTGAGTGCGAGGTCACCATCCACCGCGACCTCCCCACCGTGCAAGCGCTCGGGCAGGAGATATTCCGACGGTATGCCGTGCCCCGCGGCGAGGCCTCTGCCGATGCGCTCCCCGAGGAGGTCGCTTCAATGGTGGACAAGCAGGCCGTCAAGCGGGTGGGGCTCGAGTTCGTTGAGCTGCGCCGCACGAGCTGGGATCACCGCAAGCTTGGAGGCGTCTACTGACGATGCCGCTCGTGGGGGACGCAGATCCGCCGTACCTCAGTAGGCTTCCCAGCGGATGGAGCCACTCAAGGGACTGATCCTCTCCGGGGGCAAGGGCACGCGGTTGCGCCCGATCACCCACACGAGCGCGAAGCAGCTCGTGCCGGTCGCCAACAAGCCGGTTCTGTTCTATGGGATCGAAGCTATGGCCGCCGCAGGGGTCGGTGAGATAGGCATCATCATCGCGCCTGAGACCGGCGAGGAGATCAGGCAGGCTGCCGGGGACGGATCACAGTTCGGGGTCCGCATCGAGTACATCGTCCAAGACGAGCCGCTGGGTCTCGCCCACGCCGTGCTCACCGCCGAGCCCTTCCTCGTCGATAGCCCATTCGTCATGTACCTGGGCGACAACCTGCTTCAGGGCGGCATCTCAGACCTCGTTGCCGCCTTTCGTGAGCACGAGCCGGACGCGCTCATCCTGCTCACGCCGGTGCCTGACCCGCAGAACTACGGTGTCGCGGAGCTCGCCGAGGCCCCCGCTGGTGAGGTGGGGAGCGTGCGAAAGCTCGTCGAGAAGCCCTCCAAACCGGCGACTGACCTGGCGCTCGTGGGGGTGTACATGTTCACCGCTCAGATCCATGAAGCCGCCCGCGCGATCGAGCCCTCCCCGCGCGGGGAGCTTGAGATAACCGACGCGATTCAGCACCTCGTGGACTCCGGCTCGCGTGTGGAGCCCCACATAGTGCGCGGCTGGTGGAAGGACACCGGTCGTCTCGATGACATGCTCGAGGCGAATCGTCTGATCCTCGACAACTTGACCGAGCGGGTGGAGGGCGAGCTGATCGACTCCCAGGTGGATGGTCGCGTCGTGATCGAGCCCGGGGCGCGTCTGGAGCGCACCACCGTGCGCGGCCCCGCGATCGTCGGCGCTGGGGCGCGGCTGTGCGACTGTTACATAGGTCCCTACACCGCGATCGGCGAGAACTGCAACATCTCGAGCGCCGAGGTGGAGCACTCGATCCTGCTGGAGGGCTCCTCGGTGTGCGACCTCGATGGCCGCATGGAGTCATCGCTGCTCGGCCGCAACGTGACGGTTCGTCGTGGCGACCGCCAACCCCGCGCCTACCGCTTCATGGTGGGCGACAACTCGGACATATCGATCCTGTAGTGATACCCCGCCTCACATCGATGCGACCCACCTTTGGTGGGTCGCCGACCCGGTGGTGGGCGGGCATGAGCGTATGAGGCTGTTGGTGGCGGGCGCCGGGGGGATGCTCGGCGCTGACATCACCCGTGCCGGTGAGCGCGCCGGACACGAGCTGGTCCAGCTTACGCACGCGCAGCTGGACATTTCCGACGCTGAGGCGGTAGAGACAGCCGTGCGTGAATCGGGCGCCGGGGCGGCGGTGAACTGCGCCGCCTGGACTGACGTCGACGGCGCAGAGGCCAACCCTGAGGGAGCGCGCGCCGCCAATGCGCTCGGCGCGGGGAACCTCGCGCGCGCGGCCGCCAGCGCGGGGATACAGCTCGTGCATGTCTCCACCGACTACGTGTTCAACGGAGAGGCCCCGCTCGACGGGGGAGGCAAGCGGCGACCTTACGTCGAGTCCGACCCCACAGGTCCCCGTTCCGTGTACGGGAGAACAAAGCTTGAAGGCGAGCGACTCGTGCTGGACGCCTCCCCGCTTCACACTGTCGCTCGTAGCTCCTGGCTGTTCGGTGTGGATGGCCGCAACTTCGTTGAAACCATGCTGAAGCTCGCCTCTGAGCGCGATGCCGTCCAGGTCGTGGACGACCAGGTGGGTTGCCCCACTTGGACAGGCCACCTCGCCCCTGGTCTGCTCGGGTTGATCGAGCGCGAGGTGCACGGGCTCGTTCACCTTGCGGGCAGTGGCTACGTGTCGTGGAGAGGTTTCGCCAAGGAGATATTCCGCCAAGCGGAGGTGGAGTGCCGCGTGGAGCCCTCCACCACCGCTGAGATGGCGCGCCCCGCGCCGCGTCCTGAGTGGTCTGCGATCGAGTCTGAGCGACCTGACGTGATCCCGATGCCCGATTGGCGCGACGGCCTTGCGGGGTATCTGGCGGCAAGGGATGGGATGATTAGGACATGAAGCTTCTGGTTTGCGGTGGTGCCGGGTTCATTGGCTCCAACTTCACCCGCCTGCGATTGCGCGAGAACGGCGATGAGGTGGTGGTGCTCGACAAGCTCACCTACGCGGGGCGTACCGAGAACTTCCATGACTTCGCCGAGGACCCTGGCTTCCGCTTCGTGCACGGCCCGATCGAGGATCCTCAAGCTGTTGCCGGCGCGCTCGACGGTTGCGAGGCGATCGTCAACTTCGCCGCCGAGACGCACGTGGATCGCTCGATAGCCGAGCCGGATGCGTTCGTGCGGACACACGGCCTTGGCACGTACGTGCTGTTGGAGGCGGCGCGCGAGCGTGGTTTGCGCTACGTGCAGGTGTCCACCGACGAGGTGTACGGCTCGATCGAGGACGGTTCCTTCACTGAGGAGTCTCCGCTACGACCCTCCTCGCCTTATTCGGCGACGAAGACCGGTGCCGACCTGCTCGTGCAGAGCTACTTTCACACCTACGGTCTCCCCGCGACGATCTGCCGTGGATCTAATAACTACGGTCCCTACCAGTACCCCGAGAAGCTGATCCCGTTGATGGTGTTGAACGCGCTCCACGGTGACCCCCTCCCCGTGTACGGCGATGGTATGCAGGTGCGCAACTGGATTCACGCCACCGACTTCGGTCGCGCCATCGGACATGTGCTGGAGCACGGACACTCGGGAGAGGTCTACAACGCTGGGGGACCAGACGAGTGCCTCAACATCGAGGTCGTGAGTCGCATCATCGAGCTCACCGGCGCCGACCCCTCGTTGATCGAGCACGTCACCGACCGTCCCGGCCATGACCGCCGCTACTCGCTCTCCTCTGACAAGGTCAGAGCGCTGGGCTGGGAGCCACTTGTGCGCTTCGCCGAGGGGTTGGAGGAAACCGTCGCGTGGTACCGCGACAACACGTGGTGGTGGGAGCCGATCCGCTCAGGCGACTACCGCGCCTATTACGAACGCCAGTACGGCCGCTCTCTGGCCTGAGTCGCTATCCGGAGATTGGGGCTCGGCCGCCAATGCTGGAGATCTTCCAGCGCGAGCCTTCCTTGACCAGGGTGACTGTGCTGATGCGGCTCTTGCCTGAATAGGTGCTCTTGACCTCAGCGCTTGCAGTGGCGCCCTTCACGGAGACGGATTCGATCGTGAGGTTGAGCGCGTCGAGTTGCACGAGCTGTTTCTTCAGTACCGCCTGACACCCGCCCGCGCTCTTCAGGCTCGTCGTCACGTTGGCGGCGAGATCGCTTTCACACAGCTTCTTCTGTTCACGCGCGGTGGCGTGGCTCTGGAAATCCGAGAGCGTTTGCGCGACGTTGTGACTTTCCCCGGTGAATTTGCTCGTGGACGTCGTTTCGCCGCAGGCCACGAGACCTACGGCGAACGCGAGTCCGCAGAGTACGGCTGCCGGTTGTCTCAGGGGACTAGCTCTGCTCGTCGTCGCGACGGTAGCCCAACCGCGCCGAGATGTTGTCGGCGGTGGCCACGAGATGCGGGCCGAGCGCGTCAACGAGCTCCTCGAGCGAGATCATCGAGCTGTGAGCCGCGATGTTCACGGCCGCCACCACCTCACGCGACTCGGTGCGCACGGGCGCCGAGATCGAATGAAGGCCCTGCGCGAGCTCTTCGTCGTTGACGGCCATGCCCTCCTCGAGCACATGTTCGAGTTCGGTGCGCAACGCCTTCTTGCTTGTGATCGAGTTTGGGCCACGACGGGCGAGCGTCATGTCTCCGATCAGCTCGCGCTGCTCGGACTCGGGGAGGTTGGCAAGCAGCACCTTCCCCATCGACGTGCAGTACGCAGGCAGACGCGAACCGGGACGCAGGTTCATGTCGATCTTGTTCTGACCGCGGCGGAAGCTGCGGGCACGGTCGACATAGAGGATCTCGGGACCGTCAAGCACCGACAGGTTCACCGTGTAGGACGTGCGCTGGCGCAGCTCTTCCAGGTAGGGACGCGAGTGCTCGCGCAAACCAGTGGAGTTGAGCGCGGACATACCGAGGTCTGTGACACGCAGGCCGAGGCGATACTTGCGCGAGGCGCCCTGCTCGAGAAAGCCGAGGGCGACAAGGGTGATCACGTAGCGATGCGTGGTGGAGCGGCTCATCCCGAGGTCGTCGGCGATGTCGGCGATGCCGAGCACTGGACGCTCGGGTGAGAAGCAGCCGAGGATCGCAAGACCGCGCTCGAGCGACTGGGAGTAACGTGGCTCGCGAAGGCTCGGTATCGACCACTCGCCCTCTTGGCCGGACTTGGAATTCGAACTTACTCTAGGCATCTGTGCTATGGCCCCTATCCGTAGTGCCGGAGGTGCCTCAACTTGGTGCACCTCTATTGAACAGTCATCATACTTGGGAATGCCGACGATCTCAATCGAGAACAGCGCTTTGCTTCATATTGCGGAGGTTACCGGCGCCGATCAGGCTCGTGCGTCGTGGACGAGTGGTCTCCGTGTCACTCACAACTCAAACCTCCCGACGTGGATACGCCCCGTATTTGTGCCGCTTTTGTCCTCGCATGCGGAGTTTTCCGAACCACCGCATAACGTGTTCCCGATTCATGATCTGCGGCTTGAAGTTGGAAATACTCAGAACTGAATGCTCAGATCCTCGCGCAGACGATGAGTGACCAGGCCCACATCATGATCGTGGGTGGCGACGTGCGCACGATGGGCCCTCGCGCTCCCCGGGTGGAGGCGCTCGCCGCCCGTGACGGGAAGATCCTCGCCGTGGGTACCGAGGCCGAGCTCCAGCCGTTGCGCGGTTCGAACACCGTTGTGGTGGACGCGCGCGGGGGGACCGTGCTGCCAGGGTTGATCGACGCCCACGGTCACTTCGGCCATGTGGCTCGCTCGATGGCTACCGCTGTTGATTGTCGCACCCCACCAGTTAAGTCGGTCGGCGACATTCTCGCCCGCGCGTCTGAGCGGGCGAGTGCGGTGGCGCCCGGCACATGGATCCTCTTGCAGGGCACTACCTTCCAAGACGAGCTGCTCCTGGAGCGTCGTTTCCCCACGCCCCAGGAGCTCACAAGGGTGTCCGCCGACAGGCCGATTGTTTACCGCTCGAGCATCCACCATCTGGTGGTGAACCGCTGCGCGCTGGCGCTTGCCGGAATAGACCGCCACACCCCCGAGCCCCCGAGCGCTCGCATCGAGCGAGACGCAGACGGTGAGCCAACGGGCGTGCTCGCCGAGATGTTCGATCACTTCCCCATCCCCGAGCCCACCGAGCACGAGTTGGAAAGCTCGATCGCGGAGGTCGCCTGGGGCTATTACCTGGCAAACGGGGTCACCTCGATTCAGGAGATCTGGGACTCGGCGCAGGTGATGCGTCTGCTCGGGAGAGCGGTCGCCGAGCGTGAGGTCCCGTTGCGAGTTCGCGGCTTCGGATGGGTGCCGCTTGCAGGCTCGGTCGCAGAGGTCGCCTCGGGCGCGATCGCCGACGTCCCGCTCATCGAGGATTGGTTTGAAGGCGGAGGGGTGAAGCTGTTCGTGGACGGTGGCACCTCAGCGCACACCGCCGCCTTCTACGAGGAGTACCTCGACGCTCCCGGCAAGCGCGGCGCGTTGTGCTTTGAGCTGGAGCAGCTCGACAGAGCACATTCGCGCCTCCCATGCCGCCGGCGCGCAGGTTGGCCTACACGCGGCGGGTGACCTCGCCCAGGACATCTCGCTTGCGGCTTTCGAGCTTGCGGGTGTCCGCGCCGAGGACGACCTCCGTCCCCGCATCGAGCACGGCGGCAACACCGCGTGGAACCCCTTCCGGGCGGCGTGGTGCAAGCGGCTCGGTGTGCTCCCCGTGCCCAACCTCGGCTTCATCCACAACTACGGAGAGTTCTGGCCGCGCTCGCTGGGAGATCGACGTGGCAGTGACTGTGTGCCACTGCGCACGATGCTCAACTCCGGTTTCCCTGTGCCGGGAACGTCCGACACCACAGGTGGAGATCCGCGCCTGCTCAACCCATTTCACACCATGTGGTGCGCGATGACCCGCAAGACGTTCACCGGCCGCACGGTCGACCCCGACGAGCGCATCTCACGCGAGCAGGCGCTTGAGATGTACACCCGCCACGCCGCCCACGCAGGCTTCTGGGAGCGCTCGCGTGGGACGCTTCAAGTGGGCAAGCTCGCCGACGCGGTGGTGCTGGATCGGGCGATCGACGAGGTCTCAGACGACGACTTCGAGCAGCTCACCGTCGCTCACACGATCGTCGACGGTGAGCTCGTCTACAGCGCGACCGACGAGCTGCGTGGCGCCGTTGCCAACTTCGACCCGGACCATCCTTATAGGATCGGACGCTGATGGACTTCTACATGTTCCTGCCCGGTCAGTGGTGGGACCGGACCAAGCCCGTTAGCCGGCTCTACGAGGAGATGCTCGAGCAGGCGGTCGCCGCCGAGCGACTCGGATACGACGGTATCTGGCTCGCGGAACAGAATCTCGTGAGCTTCCTCGCCGCCCCCGACCCGCTGCAGCTGGCGGCGATGATCGCGCAGCGCACTGAGCGCATCCGCATAGGGGTTGCGGTGTTCGTGCTCCCCTTTCACCACCCCCTGCGGCTCGCGGGCGCCATCGCCCAGATCGACCAGCTCAGCAGCGGGCGCTTCGACGTGGCGGCCGGTCGTGGCGCCTCCCCCTACCAGATGCGACAGTTCCAATCCGAGCTCCCCGAAGCCGACAGTAGGGAGCTGTTCGCCGAGCATCTCCACATCATGATCGATCACTGGAAGGCGGGCGACGCGCTCGCCCACGACGGCCGCTTCTTCTCCTACCCCAACGCCACTGTCCTTCCCCCGCCGGTGCAACAACCCCATCCGCCGCTGTGGATCGCCGCGCTGTCGGCCCGCTCGATGGAATGGGCGGTGAAGCTCGGCTTTGACTCAAATTTCATCTTCGCCCCCTTCCGCGAGCCGTTCTCCCATGTGGAAGATGTCTACGGCGCCTTCGAGCACGCGATGGCGGAGCTCGGCAGGTCGAGGGAGACGGCGAGGTTTGCCGTCAACCGCATGACCTACGTGGGCGACCCCGCAGACACCCACGAGGTGTTGCGCTACGTGCTGATGAACCACCGCATCATCGACCAGCAGCTCGCCGGCGCCGAGCGTGTCAGTAAGGGCGACTATCAGGTGGAGGAGGCCGTCAAGCAGGACGAGCCGGAGCTGGAGCAGATGCACGAGAACATCGCCTTCGGCCGGGTGGAGGAGGTGCGGGAGAAGGTTGCCGCCTACGCCGCGCTTGGTGTTGACGTGTTCTCCTCGTGGCACAACGTGGGTCAACCCCACGAGCGGGTGATGCGCTCGATGGAGCAGTTCGCGCGGGAGATAATGCCGGAGTTCAGGTGACGCTTCTCGAACCGCTCCACCTGGGCGCCCTGGAGATTCCCAACCGCATCATGATGTCCCCGATGAGCCAGCGCGCCGCCGGGGAGGACGGGCGCATGACTGACTGGCACCTCGTCCACTACGGCTCTCGCGCTATCGGCGGGTGCGGTTTGGTGATGATCGAGGACACCGCGGTCTCCCCGCTCGCTCGCACCTCCCGCTCGGCGCCTGGTCTGTATGAGTCGGATCAGAGGGACCAGTTGCGCAAAGTTGTCTCTTTCTGTCGCGCCCAGGGCGCCGCGGTGGGCGTGCAGCTCGCCCACGCCGGGCGCAAGGCTCTCGCCGATACCCACGGTGGCGAGGGGATGGTGTCGGCGTCCCCACTTGGCTTCGGTCCGGGTTGGGTGCCCCCGCGCGAAGCCTCACACGCCGATCTCGCCGAAGTGGTGGGAGCGTTCGCGGCGGCCACGCGATTGGCGCTCGACGCGGGATGCGACGTCGTCGAGGTGCACGCCGCCCACGGCTACATGTTGCACCAGTTCCTATCCCCCCTCACCAACCTGAGGGAGGACCGCTACGGCGGCGATCCCGACGGTAGGCGCCGGCTGCTGCTCGAGGTGGTCGCGGCGGTCCGCGCCGAGTGGCCGGCGGGGCGCCCGCTGTTCGTGCGTCTCCCCGCAGGCGACGGCGACCCTCACGGTCTTGGGTTCGAGGAGGTAGTGGAAACCGCGGTGGCCTGTGCGGCGGCGGGCGCAGATCTCATTGACATCACGGGTGGCACACCCGTGCTGGGCGGGCGGCGCGCCGAGGGTGCGGAGACGCTCGCTTTCGCCAGGGCGTTCAGGGAGGTCTCAGAGCTGCCGTTGGCGCTGGGTGGTGGTGTCGTGGACGCGGCGGGCGCCCGTGAGCTCATCGACACCTACGGCGCGTCGCTCGTGTCGGTGGGTCGTCCTCTGTTGGCGGACCCGTATTGGGCTCTCCGCGTATCACGCGATGCGGGTATTCCAGCGTCGCTTCCACCCGCATACCGGCTCGCCTTGGGCTCCACTTCAGAAAATCGCTCGACAGCGTCCTGAGGAACTGTATTCTCGCCCGATCATCCGAAGCACGTCGATGGTTGGAGGAGGAGTGAAGATGATGGTTGGCAAAAATGCGGCTACACCCCGCGGGGTGCTCGCGTGCGGTCTGGTCATCGCACTCGCGCTCGTAGGTGCGGGTTGTGGGTCTTCCAAAAGCAAAGGCTCAACGGTCGCCTCCGGTACGCCGGTGAAGATCGGTTATCTCGCTTCACTCACAGGTTTCTGCGGGTCGTTCTCGCAGGACTATGTGAAGGGCGCGCAACAGGCGGTGAAGACGATCAACGCCGAAGGTGGCGCCGACGGTCACCCGCTGCAATTGCTCGTCCGCGACGACAAGGCGGAACCCAGTGTGGGTGTCAGCCAGGCGCGCGATCTCGTGTTGAGCGACCACGTCGGATTCCTGGCGGGGACGTGCACGAGCGCGGTCGGCAAGAGCGTGGGCCGGCTGGTGGCGAACCCGAGCCACGTCGTGTACTCGGTGGGAGTGGCCGATCCGACGGTTTTCACGGGCGGGGGTTACGTGTTCGGCACGATCCCAACCGCCAACATCGAGGGTGACAACGCGGCGGCCTACGTTCGGGCTCACCCGCAGTGGAAAACCGTGGCGGTGATAAGCGAGGACTACAGCTACGGGTATGAAGTCACCGCTGCGTTCCGCAAGGGGATGAAGGGCAGCCCGCAGAAGATCGTAAGCCAGGAATTTCTCCCTTCGGGGGCGTCCAGCTATAGCTCCTACATCAACAAGCTGGTGGCGGAGAAACCGGATGTCACCTACAGCACGGTGATCGCCGAAGACACGATCACGTTCGTCAAGCAGGCATTCCCGTTGGGTCTCTTCAAAGCGACCCAGCTGTTCGGGATCCTCGATTACGGCACGATCGACCCGATGCCCAAGCCACCGGTTGGGGCGCTCGGGTACACGTATTACCCCTCGGCGTCGATCTACGACACGCCGCTCTCAAAGAAGCTGGAACCACTCGGAACCGAAGTGGCCAACAGCGGAGCTGCGGGCGACGGGTTCAACCAGATCCAGATGATCGCTCAAGGGATCGACCAGGCCAAATCGACCGAACCCTCCGCCGTGCACTCCGCGCTGGAGGGCGGGACGATTCAGATGGTGCAGGGCAGCGAGAAGATCCACGCGTGCAACAACCTCACGGCTGTGCCGATCGCGATGGGGCCTGTGGTGGCGGCCACCAAAGAACTCCCCTTCGCGCACTTCGCCCCGATCGAACTGGTGGATACGAGCAAGTACTTCACCTGCTGATCTCGGTTGCCCAACTGGCCGGGGAGGCGCGCGGAGGCGTCTCCCCGACCGGGCATTTGTGGTTCCCGCCGCCTGCGGTTTTGCTGGTAGGGGAGGCTACGGATAGGTTGTTCCAGTGAGCCTCGCCACTTTCCTGGACCAGCTGTTCGCCGGCCTGGGCTTGGGATTCATCCTGTTCTTCTCAGCCGCCGGGCTCAACCTCGTGTGGGGGGTGCTGGGCGTCATGAACTTCGCGGCGGGCGCGGTGTACATGCTGGGCGCGTACATGGCGACGACAGTGATCGCGCGGGTGGGGGCGTCGACGCTGGGGTGGGTACTCGCGCTCGCCCTCGTCCCGCTGCTGGCAGCCCTCGGGGGCGCGCTTGCCGAGATGGCGCTGCTGCGGCGCACCTACCGTGAGCACGACGAAAACCAGCAGTTCATGCTCACGCTCGCACTCTCCTATCTGATCGCCGGGGGTGTCGTGCTGGTGTACGGCTCGGGCTTTCGGACAGTCGCGCTGCCGGCTTCCCTCAGCGGCAGTTGGAACGTGCTCGGGGCCACCTTGCCGACGTACACCGCGGTGGTGATCGTCCTCGGCGTGGCGGTGGCGGGTGCGATCTGGGCCTTGTTGTACGGCACGCGCGTAGGGCTGCTCACGCGCGCGGCGGTGGACGACCGCACGATGCTGTCGATGCTGGGGGTGGACGTCAATCTGCTCTACACGGGGGTGTTCGCGTTCGGGATCGGGTTGGGGGCGCTCGGTGGGGTGATCGACTCCCCCAACGGCGCCGTCACCACGAACCTCGAAACGACGGCGCTCGTGCCGGCCTTCATCGTGGTGGTGACCGGCGGTTTGGGCAACATGACAGGGGCGCTCGTGGCGGCGGTGTCGATCGGGGTGATCGAGAGCTTCGTGACGTTGCAAACCCCCACGTTCGCGCCGCTGACTCCCTACGTGGTGATGACGGCGGTGTTGCTGGTGCGCGCGCTGCGAGGCCGGCGGCTGCTTCCGATGCGCGCGACGGCAAGCCAATGAGACGCGTGCGCGCCGGCGTGGGGCCGCCCGCGGATTGGGCGCCCGCGCTCGCGCTGCTGCTCCTCGGAGCAGCGCTCCCGGCGCTCGTGTCAACCGAGTATGTGCTGCTGGGGGCGAGCATGCTCGTGACGATGCTCGTGGGGGTTAGTTTCAACCTCCTCTTCGGTTACGCGGGCATGTTCTCGTTCGGGCAGGCCGCCTTCTACGGGGTGGGGGCGTACGTGACCGTGCTGCTTGTAAATGAAGCCGGGGTGAGCTTCTATGTGGCGCTGCTCGCGGGGGTGGTTGCGGCTGTGTTGGTGGCGGGGGTGAGCGGACCGATGCTCGTGCGGATCGAGCCGATCGCGTTCATCATGCTCACGTTCGCGCTCGCCGATCTCTTTGAATTCGCGGCTGCCCATGCGCGCAGCTTGACCGGCGGTGACAGCGGCACGATCGCAAACCTGCCCGAATCGCTGAACGTGATTGTGGGTGTGAACCGCGTGTACTACGTGATCCTTGGGGTCGCCACGATCGCGGTGGTTGGGGCGTTCGTGTTCGTGAAGTCGAGCGCGGGCCTTGTGCTGCGGGGTATCCGCGAAGACGCGTTGCGGGCGCAGACACTGGGCATCGCCGTGAGCCGGCGTCGCCTTGGCGTGTTCACGCTCTCTGCCGGTGTGGCGGCTGTGGGTGGGGGCCTGTCGGTGCTCTCCGCGCAGATCGTGTACCCGAGCGTGTTCGCCTGGCAGGTGTCCGCCAACGCCTTGATCGTGTGCCTGCTCGGCGGGGTGGGTCTCTTCTCAGGGCCGATGCTGGGCGCGGTGTTGCTCGGATTGATCGACTTCTACGTGGGTCGCCTGACCACGAACACGCTGTTGATCGACGGGGTGGTGTTGTTGGTCATCGTGCTGATCGCGCCGCGCGGCGTGGGGGCGTCGGGCCGGGGCAGCCTTCCGGGGGCGGCGGCGGGGCTTGTGCGACGGGGGGTCTCGCTCGTCCGCGGCGTGCGGACGGGCGTGGCGGGCTGGAGGGGGGCGAGTTGACCGTCGAGGCTCCGCCCGTGCTCGAGTTGCGCGATGTGAAGCGCTACTTCGGCGGAATCCGCGCGGTTGACGGTATGACGGTGGCGATTGCCGAGGGCGCGGTGGTGGCGGTGATCGGGCCGAACGGCGCCGGCAAGAGCACGCTGTTCGCGCTGCTGATGGGCGAGCTTGCGTTGAGCGGCGGGACGATCTGCCTCGATGGACGCGACATGCGCGGCCTCTCGCCCGAGCGGCGCGCGCGACTTGGCATCGGGCGAACGTTCCAGACCCCGCGGCTGTTCGCCGGTTTGAGTGTGGAGGAGAACATTGGCATCGTGCTGCTCGCAAGAGGGAGGCGGGTGGCGGTGCCCGAGGGTGGGGTATGTCGCGCTGGGGGTGACTCGCGCGCGCACGCGTTAAGCAAGGCTTTCTTCGCGTGCGCGCGCGAGTCACCCCCAAAAGACATCACACCACCCTCTTCCGGTCGGTCCGGAACAAGAGATCCTGAGGCCGGCAGGGCGGCGCTCGCTGAGGTGGGCCTGCTAGACCAAGTAGGCGTCCTCGCCGGGTCGCTCTCCCAGGGGCAGCGCAAGCGTTTGGAGCTTGCGATGGTGTTGGCCCTGGAGCCCCGGATACTGTTGCTCGACGAGCCCACGGCGGGCATGGGCGTGGGCGAGCGCGCAGCGATCATGGAGCTGGTGATGGTGGCTGTAGAGCGGCGGGGGCTGACGATGGTGTTCTGTGAGCACGACATGGAGACCGTGTTCGCCCACGCTCAGCGGGTGGTGGTGATGGACCGTGGGACGCTCATCGCGGATGGACCGCCCGAGTTGGTGAGGGTGGATCCGCTCGTGCAGGAGGTCTACCTCGGCCGTCATCCGTGGAGGGAAGCGTGAGGCTGTCGGTCAAAGCACTGGAGGCCCACTACGGCTCAAGTCAGGTGTTGTTCGGCGTTGACTTGCACGTGGACGATGGCGAGACGGTGGCGCTGATAGGGCGCAACGGAGCGGGCAAGACGACCACCCTGCAGTGCGTGATGGGCGTGTCGGCGGGGAGAAGGGGCTCTATTACGGTGGACCACCGCGAGACCGTGGGCCTCTCGCCACACAAGATCACGCGCTTGGGTGTGGCGCTCGTGCCGCAGGGGAGGCGCGTCTTCGGGGAGCTCACCGTGG
The DNA here is from genome assembly GCA_963702905.1 of uncultured Solirubrobacterales bacterium. Classification (GTDB taxonomy): domain Bacteria; phylum Actinomycetota; class Thermoleophilia; order Solirubrobacterales; family Solirubrobacteraceae; genus Palsa-744. The sequence continues at coordinate 782,116 of OY969769.1, read as the reverse complement.
AGGAGAACCTACGCACCGGGATGAGCGCGACCGCCGCACGGTCGGTACACGCCCACCACTGGACGCTTGAGGAGCTGTTCGACGTGTTCCCGCTGCTCGCGGGGGTGAGGAAGTCGAAGGGGGCGTGGCTGAGCGGGGGCGAGCAGCAGGTGCTGTCGATCGCGCGGGCGTTGATCTCCAACCCGGGGATCCTGCTGTTGGACGAGCCCACCGAGGGGTTGGCGCCACGCGTGGTGGAAACCCTGACCGAGCAGCTCCTGCGCATCAAGCAGGCGGGCTTGACGATGGTGCTCGCCGAGCAGCATCTCGGGCTCGTGGGGGAGCTGGCGAGCAGGGCGTACGTGATCGACCGGGGTGTGGTGCGCGCAGAGGGGGAGCCGACCACGCTGCTTGCCGACGAGCAGATACGCCACGCTTACCTCTCGCTGTGACCGACCACCTACCCCAAGACCTCGGACGAGCGCTCTACGAACGTGCGCACAGGCGCTTCCCCGGTGGAAGCTCGCGCACGACGCTCTCCTCGGCGGGGGCCCCTCACTACGCCGTGCGTGGCGAGGGGTGGAGGGTGATCGACGTCGAAGGACGCGAGCTGATCGACCTGCATGGCGACTACTCGGCACTGGTGCACGGCAACGCGTTCCCCCCAGTGGTGGTGGCGGCGCGCGAGGCGCTTGAGTCGGGCTCGGCCTTCGGCTTGCCCACGGCAGCCGAGGTTGAGCTGGCGGAGTGTTTGGGGGGGCGGATCGGGTGGGCTGAGCGCTGGCGCTTCACCAGCTCGGGCAGCGAAGCAGTGATGGCGGCGGTGAGGGCGGCGCGCGCGGCGAGCGGTCGCGACATGGTGGTGCGCTTCGCGGAGTGCTACCACGGCGGTTGGGACGCGCTCGCCCAGCCGGGCGCGGGGGGCGTGCCGGAGGGAGTGCGCCGCGAGGTGCTCACGCTCCCGCTGGGCGACGGTGATGCCCTCGGGCACGCGCTCGAGGAGCACGACGGGCAGATCGCGTGCGTGCTGCTCGACCTGATGCCCAACCGTGCGGGGCTTCGCCCGGTAGAGGAGGAGTTCGCAAGGCTGGCTCGCGAAGAGACGCGCAGGAGGGGGATCGCCTTGATCGTGGACGAGGTGATCACGTTTCGCGTGGCGGTTGGAGGGATGCAGGAGCTGTACGGGATCGAGGGGGACATCGTCGCGCTCGGGAAGCTGATCGGCGGTGGCATGCCGGTAGGGGCGCTCGGAGGGAGGGCGGAGTGGATGGACGTGTTCGACCCGGCCCGCCCCGACGCGGTGGCGCTGGCGGGCACGTTCGCCGCCAACCCTGTGTCGATGAGGGCGGGCTTGGCCGCGCTGCGCTCGCTCGTGGTGGAGGAGATCGAGCGCATCGGGGTGCTCGGCGAGCGGCTGCGCGCCGGTTTGACCGCGCAGGGATACGAGGTGAGTGGCGCGGGCTCGCTGTGCAAGCTGCATGCGGACGATCTCAACGCGCTGTGGCGGAGGCTCTACGAGCAGGGTGTGCTGATCGCCGTAGACGGCTTGACCAGCGTGTCGACCGCCATGGACGAGACGATCGTGGACGCGGCGCTCGCGGCTTTCGAGCGTGCCCGCCCTGACGTGCCCTAATGCTCGCGCGGGAGGGCTCTGAGCACGCGGCGGGCGAGTTGCTGGTCGCCGGTGAGGTGTAGTTCGGCGACGTTGCGCTCCGGGCCGAGCGCCATGACCCAGGCGGTGGGTGGGCCTGCAATTGAGGCCCACGGCACGGCCGCGCCGGGTTCCACGAGCGTGACCTGCCCGTCGTGGATGTCGAACAGCTGACGGGTGGGGGCTTCAAAGTCCTCGATCACAAGTTCCACCACGCCGTTGGGGAGGCTCGCGCTGTCGAGCAGCGAGGGCAGTAATCGCAGCGTGGTGTGGATGTTGAGCCGGCCGGGCGTCTGCAGCGGGTCGGGCGCCGGCTCGGCGCGACGGGAGGTGCTCGTAAACCACCGTCTCCATCCGCGTGGCCGCGCGGCCACGTCCGAAGACTCCTCTCCGGCGGGCGTCGGCACATCCTCTCCCCGATGCACGGGCGGCAGTCTAATCGAACAATCCCGAGAAACGAGTTTGCGCGCATTTTGGAGGTATTCGAAAAGTTCGACAAAGCCTTTCAGACCGTTGTCGGCGGGAGGCTGGATGGCTTTGTGCTCGGTCCACTCGCCCGTCACGGCGCGGTAGCCTCGACGCAGTGTCCGCCTCGGTTCACGATCCGCTGTCGGCGTTCAGCCCAAGGACGCGCGCGTGGTTTGAAGCCTCGTTCGCGCAGCCCACACCCGCGCAGGCGCAGGCGTGGCCCGCAATCGCAAGCGGGGAGCACGTGCTGCTTTCGGCGCCGACCGGCTCCGGAAAGACGCTCGCGGCGTTCCTATGGGCGCTCGACCGGCTGAGCGAGGAGTCGGGCGGGGGGGAGCCTGGTGAGGCGGCCCGCGGTAGGCGCGAGGGAGCGGGGGTGCGTGTCGTGTACGTGTCCCCGTTGAAGGCGTTGTCGTACGACATCGAGCGCAACCTGCGTGCGCCGCTTCGGGGGATTGGGGCGAGCGTGAGCGTGGCGATCAGGACGGGCGATACTTCGCAGGCGGAGCGTGCGGCGATGGCGCGCAAACCGCCGGACATCCTCATCACGACCCCCGAGTCGCTCTATCTGATCCTCTCCTCGCGCGCGCGGGAGATGCTGAGCACAGTCGAGACGGTGATCGTGGACGAGATCCACGCGGTGGCGTCGGTGAAGCGGGGAGCGCACCTGGCTTTGACCATGGAGCGACTTGACCAGCAGGCGCGGATGGGAACCGGCAGGGACGTGCAACGGGTTGGTTTGTCGGCGACGCAGAACCCGCTGGAGGAGGTGGGCCGCTTCCTCGTGGGCCCCAAACGGAAAGTAAGGATCCTCGACACGGGCGTGCGCAAGCCGCTTGACCTGAAGATCCACGTGCCAGTCGATTCGATGGCCGAACCCGGTCAACCCGCGGCCGATCCGCTGGAGCCTGTGCCGGGGAGCGAGACCGATCGGCGATCGACGGGATCGCCGATCGGCCAGCGTAACTCGATCTGGCCTGCGATCTACCCGGAGTTGCTGCGGTTGGTGCGCGAGCACCGCTCGACGATCGTGTTCGTGAACAACCGACGCTCGGCCGAGCGGGTGGCGCTGCGGCTGAATGAGATGGCGGTGGTCGAGGAGGAGGATTTGGATACGGCCAGTGTGCCCGGCGGCATCGGCGAGCCAGTGACGCTGCGCGAGATTGCACGTGCCCACCATGGCTCGCTCTCGCGCGAGGAGCGCACAATCGTGGAGGAGCAGCTGAAGGCGGGAGAGCTGCCCTGCATTGTGGCGACCTCCTCGCTCGAGCTGGGCATCGACATGGGCGCGGTGGACCTCGTGCTGCAGGTGGAGTCGCCGAAGTCGGTGGCGCGTGGATTGCAGCGCATCGGCCGGGCGGGTCACGGCGTGGGGGACGTGAGCAAGGGGCGCATCTTCCCGAAGTTCCGCGGCGATCTGCTCGAGTGCGCCGTGGTGTGCAAGCGCATGCGCGAAGGGGAGATCGAGGCGACGGTGGTGCCGCGCAACGCGCTCGACGTGCTCGCGCAGCAGATCGTGGCGATCGCCGCCTCAGTGGGGGAGGAGGAGAGCGTGGCGGTGGAGGACCTGTATGCGCTCGTCACTCGCACCCATTCCTACGGTGAGCTGCCGAGGTCGCTGCTTGAGAACGTGCTCGACATGCTCGACGGGCGCTACCCCTCCAGCGAGTTCGGGGAGCTGCGGGCGCGCATCGTGTGGGACCGGGTGGGGGGAACGATTCGCGCGCGCAAGGGCGCGCGGCAGCTGGCGATCGCCAACGCCGGCACGATCCCCGACCGCGGCTTGTACGCGGTGACCCTCCCAGACGGCAGGCGCGTGGGGGAGCTCGACGAGGAGATGGTGTATGAGGCTCGTCCAGGCCAGGTGTTCCTGCTCGGGGCCTCCTCCTGGCGGATCGAGGAGATCGGGCGAGACCGTGTGATCGTGACACCCGCTCCGGGCGTGCCGGGGGCGGTGCCGTTCTGGAAGGGCGACGGTGTGGGTCGTCCAAAGGAGTTGGGGGCGGCGATCGGAGAGTTCTCGCGCTGGGCGGTGGACCAGGACGAGGAGCTGCTGGTGCGCGACTACGACCTTGACGAGCGTTCGGCGCGCAACCTACTCGAGTACCTGCGCGAGCAGCTGAAAGCCACCCAGGTGCTGCCCAGCGACCGCACGATCGTGTTGGAGCGCTTCCGCGACGAGATCGGCGACTGGCGGCTGTGTGTGCTCTCGCCATACGGAGGCAGGGTGCACGCCGCCTGGGGGCTTGCGATCTCCGCGCGCATCCGCGAGCGCTACGGGATAGACGGCGAGGCATTGTGGTCTGATGACGGGATCGTTGTGAGGCTGCCCGACGTCGACGTCGACGTCGACGTCGACGAAGGCGCTGGGGATGGGAGTGGCTCCGAGTGGGTGGCGGGTGGAGTCGAATCCTCGGGCGCCACGGGAGCGGCCTCTTATGCGGATCTGGTGGCGATCGACCCCGAGGAGGTGGAGGCTACGATCGTTGCCGAGCTCGGCGGCTCGGCTTTGTTCGGGGCGCGCTTCCGCGAGAATGCGGGACGGGCGCTCTTGATCCCTCGTGCCTACCCGGGGCGGCGCACGCCGCTTTGGCAGCAGCGCTTGAAGGCGCAGGGGTTGCTCGAGGTGGCCCGCCGCTATCCCGATTTCCCGATCGTGCTTGAGACTTATCGCGAGTGCTTGCAGGACGTGCTCGACCTACCGGGCCTGCGAGAGCTGCTGCGTGGGATCGCGACACGCGAGCTGTCGCTGGTGGAGGTGGAGACACAGAGCGCGTCCCCGTTTGCGGGGTCACTGCTGTTCGACTATGTGGCGACGTACATGTACGAGGGGGACACCCCGAGCGCGGAGCGCCGCGCGGCGGCTCTCTCGCTCGACCGGGAGTTGTTGCGCGAGTTGCTCGGGCAGGAGGAGTTGCGCGAACTGATCGACCCGGCTGCGCTCGCGCAACTCGAGGACGATCTCCAGCATCGCTCCGAGCGCACCCAGGCGACGAGCGCGGATGCGCTTGGCGACGTGCTACGAGCACTTGGCGATTTGCGTCTTGCGGAGCTCCGTGAGCGCGTGCTCGAAGGGGTGGATGGCGACGCGTTGCTCGCCACGCTCGAGCGGGAGCGACGGGCGGTACGCGTCCGCATCGCTGGGGAGGAGCGTCTGATCGCAAGCGACGACGCGGGGCTATATCGCGACGCCTTGGGTGTGCCGACCCCCGGTGGGTTGCCGGAGGCGTTCCTTGCCGATCTGCCTGACGCGCTCTCGCGACTCGTCGCGCGGTGGGCGAGCACCCACGGCCCGTTCACCACGGCGGAGCTGCACCGGCGCTACAGCGTGGACGTGTCCTCAGTGCTGCGTGAGTTGGAGCGAGCCGGGGTGCTGGCGCAGGGGGAACTGCGGCCGGGCGGCACGGACCGTGAATGGTGTGACATAGAGGTCTTGCGCCGACTACGCCGGGCCTCTCTGGCGTCGTTGCGCAAGGAGATCGAGCCTGTGGACGAGCGGGCGCTCACCGCGTTCATGCCCTCCTGGCAAGGGGTTGGTCGTTGGCGAGCGGGCTCCGGACGGCGCGATGGGGTTGAGCGGTTGCGCGAGGTGCTCGTGCCGCTGCAAGGCCTTGCGCTGCCTGTGGCGGCGTGGGAGCGCGATGTGCTGCCGGCCCGCACAGGTTCCTACTCGCAGGCATGGCTCGACAGCCTGTGCTCAAGCGGCGAGGTGGTGTGGGTGGGCGCTGGTTCTCTCGGTCGGGAATCCGGGAGGGTGGCGCTCTACTTCCGGGAGGACGCCGCTTTGCTCGGTCCTCCCGCCGGCGCGCGCGGAGAGCCGCCGGGGGAGCGCGAGCACGCCTTGCTGCGCGAGCGTCTGAGGGTGGCGCCGTGTTTCTTTACGGATCTACTTGCCGAGCTTGACCTGTCCGCACCGTCGCTTACGCACGCGTTGTGGGATCTGGTGTGGGCGGGGGAGGTCACCAACGACGCGTGGGCGCCGCTGCGCGCCCCCCGCCTCACGCTTGCCGCTCAGCATCTTGCGTCACCCGGGCGTGTACGGGGCGCCGGATCGCGTGGCGTCAGACGCTTCGGCGGGCCTTCGCTTCGGGGCGGAAGGCTGGGTGCGAGCGCCCAGGTGCAGGGACGCTGGTCGGCGACCGCGCGGCTCTTCGGTGACGTGGACGGCTCCGCGGCAGCCGCCCGCCCGGATGACGACCCGCGCCTGCGCCGTCGCGCACTCGCGGAGCTCTTGCTCGAGCGCTACGGGGTGCTCACACGAGAGCAGGTGCTGGCGGAGGGGATCGCCGGTGGCTTCTCGGCCGTCTACGGGGCGCTCTGCGAACTGGAGACCCTTGGGGTGTGCCGGCGCGGCTATTTCGTGGAGGGTCTTGGAGGCGCGCAGTTCGCGCTACCTGGAGCGGTGGAGCGACTACGCGCACGTTCCGACAAGGAGGGGTCTACCGCCGTGCTGGCGGCGGTAGACCCCTCACAGCCCTATGGCGCGACGCTTCCGTGGCCTCGGCGCGAGGGCCAGGCGCGTCGGCCCACACGCGTGGCGGGTTCATATGTGGTGTTCGTCGACTCGAGCCCCGCGCTCTATCTCGAGCGGGGCGGGCGCGGGCTCGTGACGCTCGCAGACGGCTCGCCGACCGTTGCGCTGGGGGCCCTTGCTGACGCTGTGCGCGCCGGGGACGTGCATACGGTGGCGCTTGAGCGGGTAGATGGGGAACCCGCAATCGGCTCGGCCCTTGAGCCGTCGCTGGTAGAGCTGGGCTTTCGCCAAGGACCACGGAAGCTCACGCTGCGAGCTTGAATCGCTCCAGCTTCTCGAATAAGATCACGATGGAGAACAACGATGGGTTCGAATGGGCAGATGGGGATTACCGTGCATGTGATGTCGTGGAGGGGCCTTTGGCGCTCGGTCGATGTTTGCGCTGGCTCAAGTGAGAAACAATCGTCCCGATTGGCGGATTCAAGTCTTGCCAATAGTTCAGTGCTGAACTATCGTGACGAACAATGGGGATGAGTGGAACAGGTGGGGAGCGTAGGTTGACGTCCCTGTCTGGGGAATCGCTCCCGGAGGGCTGCCTGGAGACAGAATATTCGGGCCATGGGGACACGGAGTTCGCGCTCGACGACGGCTCGGGCGGCGCCTACCAGGGGCTGACGCCGCTGTACAAGCGGCTCCCACACGGGCCGCATGGTCTCGGCAGAGAGGCGGTGGCGCGTCATCAGCGCGCACGCCTGTACGGCGGCATGGTGGAGTCGGTGTATCAACGTGGGTACGCCGCCACGAGCGTCGCCCATGTGATTGCGCTCGCGGGCGTGTCACGGCGCGCCTTCTACGAGCAGTTCTCCAACAAGGAAGACTGCTTTCTCGCGACATACGATGCGCTCGTCGCCGCCTCGCGCAAGCGGGTGCTCAAGGCCTGGCTTTCAGAGCGAGGCTGGGCGAACCGTCTTTACGCGGCCTGCCAGTTGTTCCTGGAGGGGATCGCATCCGATCCGCGTGGCGCCTACCTCGTTCTCGTCGAGTCGCTCGGTATAGGGCCGCGCGGCCACGAACGGCTGCAGCACACCACCACAGCGTTCGAGCGCGTAGTCGCCACGGGCTTCTCCTTGACGCCCGATGGCATCGCGTTGCCCCCGCTCGCGCCGCGCGCGATCGTGGGAGGGGTGCGTCTCGTGGTGATCCGACGACTGCGCGAAAAACGCGAGGCGGAGCTTGCGGGGCTCACCGACGAACTGCTCGACTGGGTCAGCTCCTACCGCTCGTCAGCCATCACACGGCTGCGTACGCTCGGATCGGCCAGGCCGTCGCGGCTGGTGGTCAAACGGGCGCGGTTCCTCACGCGCGAAGATCGCCGGTCGGCTGTGATGGATGCGATGGTGCAACTCGCCCTGGAAGATGGCTATCCGAATATCACCGACGCCGAGATCGCACGGGCCGCGGCCGTGTCCACTGAAGCGTTCCACCGTGAGTTCCCCAACAAGCAGGAGTGTTTGCTCGCGGTGGTGGACGAGTTCGCCGCCGAAGCCCACGACGCCGTGTTGCGGGCGACTCGCAATGACGAGAGTTGGCCGGAGGCCGTGCACAAAGGGGTGGAGGCGCTGATCGGATATTGCGCCGCCCATCCAGGTCTTGTGAAGCTGTCCTTCATCGATCTGTTCGACGCCGGCGACGGCATGGTGGAGCGGGTGAGCGGGTTGCTGGACGGGTTCATCAACGTGATGACCAAGAACATCCCCGAGCCGCAGCGCGCGCCCGCAGTGGCGGCGGAGGCGATCATGGGCGCGGTGTGGGCGATCCTCTCGAGCTACGCCCCACACGATCGTCTGCGCTACCTGCCCTGTCTCGTCGACCACCTGAGTTTCCTGATCCTCGCGCCCTACATAGGTCCGCGCGCGGCGGTCGAGGCGATCGAGACGGCGGGTTCCAAGCGTAAGCAGCTCGCCACCTCCTGAGTACCCACAGAGCGCGTCTATCCTCGTTGGTAATGGCTACGGACGAGGCCATCCGCGTCGGTACGCGCCCCCGACGGGTGGGACACAAGGGCGCAGCGCATCTAGCCCAGGGCAACACCCTCGCGAGCTTCGACGCAGCGCTCGCCCACGACGTGGACATGATCGAGTTCGACGTGCTCAGCGAGAAAGTCGACGGAAGCGGTCGTCTGCTCGTGGCGCACGACTACGAGGACATGCGCTCGCGCACGCCGCTCACGCTCGACCAAGCATTGGAGCATCTCGCGGGGGAGGAGTTCGCTCATGTCGAGATCGACCTCGACGTGAAGCTCCCGGGGTACGAGCTGCAGGTGGTGGACGCCCTGCGCGCGGCCGGGCTCCTCGACAGGACGCTGGTCAGCGGCATGTACCCCTCGGCGCTAGCGCGCGTGCGCGCCGCCGAGCCGTCACTGCGGCTCGGGTTGTCGGTGCCGCGTGTGCGGCGCGACTACACGACTGACTTGCTGACAGCGATCCCAGCGCTCGCGATACTGACCGGATATCGCGCGATGCTTCCTCGCCGTGCGCGCATAGCGCTGGAGGGGGAAGAGGTAGACGCCATCATGGCGCACTGGCGAGTGGTGACGCCCGCGCTTGTGCGCTCCGTAGCGGGGGCCGGCGGCGAGCTCTATGTGTGGACCGTTGACGACGCCTCCCGTATCTCCAAGCTCACGGAGCTGGGAGTGAGCGGCATCATCACCAACGACCCACGTCTGTTCGACGCGTAGCGTCTACTTGAGCTTGCAGATTGCGGCGCTGTAACCGGGAGGGTCGGCGCTCGCCTGGCTCTTGTGCCCCGCCGCCGTGATCCGTGTGGCGGTCTCGAGGACCGTCTGGCCCCTACGCCACTGGAACGTGACGTAGCCACGCAGAGTGAACCCCGCACTGCCCGCCACTGGAGCCAGTTCGACGCTGAACCCTCCCTGCCGCGCGACCGAGGCCGAGCCGAGCTTCAAAAGCCCGGAGTCGCCGCCTTTGCTCATGTACAGCCACTTTTTGGTGGAGGGGTCTTGGTACTGGACCCGCACACGCATGTACATCGTGTCCTTCGAGCGTCCGTCCCCCGGCATCGACCCACGGATACCGATCGTGTTGGGCTGGTCCTTCGGGTTGCACACGTCCACGGTCGCCCACAGGTCGCGCGAGTGCAGGAGCGAGTGCGCCGCGGCTGGCGCGATCGCTGCGGCCAGCAGCACCGGTGCGATCGACCTGAAGGGATCCATGCTGTGAAGATAGCGCTGCGGCGGCATGTATCGGACAGTTTGTGCGCCCCAGTTCGGTGTAGGGCCGCCGCTGTGATATCTCCAGTGGATGGTGGCGGTGAAGGACACGGAGATCGTCGAGCTGCTGGGGCGTGTGCCAGTGTTCACGACGCTCGAGCACGAAGATCTCGAGCGTGTGAGCCGGCTCGCGGTGCCGCGGTCTTTTGAGCCTGGCCAGGTCGTCTTTCGTGAGGGCGACGCAAGCGACACCTGCTACATCGTGCGCTCAGGTCGCGCGCGCGCGGTGCGCGAGCATGTGGGCGGTCGCACGATCACGCTTGCCACTTTTGGTCCCGGTGACATCTTCGGCGAGTTGGCCATGTTTGAGGACGAGCTGCGCTCGGCGACGGTCGAGGCCGTCCAGCCCACCGAGGTAGTCGCGGTGCTGGGAGGAGACATGCGCCGCCTCATGGTGGAGCACCCCGAAATCTCCATCCGGCTTGTGGTGGCGCTTGGGCGGAGGCTGCGCGAAACCAACGATCGTCTCGCAAAACAGTCATTTCAAACTGTCCAATCGCGTGTCGCTGTGGTGCTGCGCGAACTCGTCGCCCAAGCCGTTGCCGCCGGCGCCCCGTCGAGTGAGGTTCTCGTGAGCGCGACCCAAGCCGACCTTGCGAAGCTGGCCGGCTCCTCACGCGAGTCGGCCTCGCGCTTCCTGGCGGTGCTCGAGCGGGCCGGAGTGATATCTCAAGGGCGTGGGCGCTTGGTGGTCCACGATCCCGCCGCCCTCGACGGGTATGTCTTTTAGGGCGTCTGCGGGAATGTCCTCAAAGAAGAAGGATTCTGGTGCACGTCGTGGCGGGGACGCACGAGCTGAGGACACCCGCGAGGTCTCGGCCGGGGGCGTGGTGGTTCACGAGAACCAAGTGCTCGCGATCGTTCCCGCCAGGCGCGCTGCCGATGGGTCGGTTGTGCTCGCGCTGCCGAAGGGTCATCTCGACGAGGGGGAGACCACCGCACAGGCCGCCGCGCGCGAGGTGCGCGAGGAGACGGGTGTCACGGGTGAGCTGGTGGGAGAGCTGGGAGAGGTCCGCTACTGGTACATGCGCGATCGGCGCCGGATCTCAAAGAGCGTCCACTTCTTCCTTTTTCGTTATGTGAGCGGCGATCTGGAGGACCACGACGACGAGGTGTTGGAAGCCCGTTGGGTCGGTCTTTCCGAAGCTCAGGAGGCCTTGACCTACCAGGGCGAGCGCGACATGGTGGCGCGCGCGCTCGCCCTCCACCACCAAGACCGATAGCCTGCTCGATCGTGCAGGTGCTCAACTTCTACTCCACGATCTTCGCCGACGAGCTGAAGAAGGGTCGCAAGACCGCAACGATCCGTCTGGGCGACAAGTCTGGCAAGTACCGCAAGAACCAGGCGGTGCTCGTGACGATCGGCTACCAGTACTCCCCGCGCGAGCGCATCTTCGAAGCAGTCATCGACCAGGTCGAGGTGATGAAGGTGGCGGAGCTCTCCCCGCGAGACATCAAGCACGACAACCCCGAGTTCCGACGCCACGAGGAGCTTGTGAGCTTCTTGGAACAGATCTACGGCCGCGCGGTGTCGATGGAGGACACGGTCACGGTGGTGCGCTTCTCGCAGATCCTCGACAAGCCGACTGCGATGACCGAAGCAATGAAGGGATTCGGCGGCGCGCAGAACTGAAGTCCCAATCCTCCCGATGTGGAGGGTCGGGCAGAGGCGTATGCGTGGTCCGTAGTTTCCTGATCTTGGGTCCCCAATGGGAAACAGGGGGTGAAAAAGGATCGCCGGAGGCGGAGTATTCACCCTGGCCTTTCGGCCCCCCGCGCGGATGTCGTCGGTCGCTCCCCCGTGGCAGGCGACATTCGTGTGGGTTTTGATTCTTCAGCCTTACGATGTCAACGATGAGAGAAACCCGCGGTCGCAAGCAGCCAGCTGAGCCGGTTGGGCGGCGCGACGGGCGCCTCCCCGGGGAGGCGCCTCACGAGGGGGGGCAAGTAGGTGGGCGCGGCCACGTAGGCGAGATCCAACGCGCACGGATGATCGCGGCGATGATCGACGTGGTGTCCGAGCGTACGCGCGCGAACGCCACCGTTGCCCATGTGGTGGCGCGCTCTGGAGTGTCGCGCCGCACTTTCTACGAAGTGTTCGAGGATTTCGAGGACTGCTTTCTGGCGGCGCTCGACCAATCCGTTGCGCAGGCGTCGGAGTATGTGCTTGGCGCCTACGATCCGTCGGCGCGGTGGCGGGTGAGGATCAGGGCGGCGCTCGTAGGGTTGCTGGAATTCCTCGAAGACGAGCCGGGGATGGGTCGCCTCTGCATCGTGGAGACGCTCGGCGCCGGGCGCAGAGTGCACGAACGTCGTATGCGTGTCATCGACACGGTCACCGCGACGGTCGACGAAGGGCGCAAGGAAGCCAAGGCCGCGAGGTCGCTGCCTCCGCTCACCGCCGAGGGTGTGGTGGGAGGTGTGCTGTCGGTGCTTCATGCTCGTCTCGTCGCCGGCAGTAATGAGCCGCTGCGTGAGCTCACGGGCCCGCTCATGGGGATGGTGGTACTCCCCTATCTCGGTCCAGCGGCTGCCCAGAAGGAGAACGCCACTGCCACCCCGCCACGTCAGCCACGCGAGCGCGCTGCCAGCAAGGACCCTTTGCGGGATCTGCAGATGCGCCTCACCTACCGCACGGTGCGGGTGCTGTTGGCGATCGCCGAGTCCCCCGGGAGGTCGAACCGCGAGGTGGGCGCCGCCGCAGGGATCGACGATCAGGGGCAGATATCGAAGCTGTTGAGTCGTCTCGAGCGTCTTGGTCTGATCGAGAATGCGGGTGCGGGACAGGTGCGCGGGGCCCCCAACGCGTGGACGCTCACCGAGAGGGGCGTCGAGGTGGAACGGCTTGTCGCCGGCCAACCCTCGGTGGGCGCCACCTCCTGAGGATTGTCGCGTCGCGTGTTGAGGCGCCTCGGACGCGTATCTTCTATATATTGAGCACGTCGTTGGCACTCTTTACATGAGAGTGCCAATCCGGATGGTGCCGGCGCCCATGTACGGCCGTTCGTCCGAAGCACATCTCTAAACGGAGGTTTTCACGCATGAAACTCAAGCCCCTGGGCGATCGTCTGATCGTGCGGGCCATCGAAGAGGAGGAGACCACCGCCAGCGGTCTCGTTCTGCCCGACACCGCCAAGGAGAAGCCCCAGAAGGGCAAGGTCCTGGCTGTCGGCGACGGCAAGCTCGACGACGACGGCAAACGCGTCCCGCTCGATGTGGCGGAGGGCGACGAGGTCCTCTACAGCAAGTACGGCGGAACCGAGATCAAGGTCGACGGGGAGGATCTGCTCGTGCTGCGCGAGTCCGATGTCCTCGCCAAGGTCGCATAAGGAGATCTGAGGAAATATGGCTCACAAGGAACTCAAGTACAGCTCCGAGGCGCGCAAGTCTCTGGAGGCCGGTGTTGACGCTGTCGCCAACGCCGTGAAGGTCACGCTCGGCCCCAAGGGCCGCTACGTTGTGCTCGACAAGAAGTTCGGCGCTCCCACCATTACGAATGACGGCGTCACCATCGCCCGTGAGATCGAGGTGGAGGACGTCTTCGAGAACCAGGGCGCTCAGCTGGTGCGTGAGGTGGCCACCGCTACCAATGACGTCGCCGGTGATGGCACCACAACCGCCACCGTTCTCGCCCAGGCGATCGTTCGTCAGGGCCTGAAGAACGTGGCAGCGGGCGCGAACCCGCTGGCGCTCAAGCGCGGCATCGAGAAGGCCGTCGACCAGGTCGTGGCAAACATCGCCTCGCAGTCCAAGGAGGTGTCCGGTAAGGACCAGATCGCCCGTGTCGCCACCATCTCCGCCGGCGACGATGAGATCGGCGACGTGATCGCCGACGCCATCGAGAAGGTGGGCAAGGACGGCGTGGTGAACGTCGAGGAGGGCCAGACGTTCGGCATGGACCTCGAGTTCACCGAGGGTATGCAGTTCGACAAGGGCTACATCTCGCCCTACATGGTTACCGACCAGGACCGTATGGAGGCCACCCTCGAGGACCCCTACATCCTGATCGCCAACCAGAAGATCGGCTCCGTCCGCGACGTGCTGCCCGTACTGGAGCAGGTCATCCAGAGTGGCAAGCCGCTGCTGATCATCGCCGAGGACGTGGAGGGCGAGTCGCTTGCCACGCTCGTGGTGAACAAGCTGCGCGGCACCTTCACCGGTGTTGCGGTCAAGGCACCGGGCTTCGGTGACCGTCGCAAGCGCATGCTCGAGGACATCGCGATCCTCACCAAAGCAGAGGTGATCACCGAGGAGATGGGTCTCAAGCTCGAGAACACTCAGGTGTCTCAGCTCGGGCACGCACGTCGTGTGGTGGTGGGCAAGGACAACACCACCATCGTTGACGGTGCGGGCGATGCGGATGCCATCAAGGGCCGCATCAACCAGATCAAGGCCGAGATCGAGAACACCGACTCGGACTTCGACCGCGAGAAGCTCCAGGAGCGCCTGGCAAAGCTCTCCGGCGGTGTGGCGGTCGTGAAGGTCGGGGCGGCCACCGAGACGGAGATGAAGGAGAAGAAGCACCGCGTCGAGGACGCGCTACAGGCAACTCGGGCAGCGCTCGAGGAGGGCATCGTGCCTGGCGGTGGCGTGGCGCTGCTGCAGGCGTCCGCGTCGGTTTCGCTCGACGGCCTGGAGGACGACTCGGCGACCGGGGCACGCATCGTGTTGCGTGCGCTCGAGGAGCCGCTGCGTCAGATCGCCGAGAACGCGGGCCTTGAGGGCTCCGTTGTGGTGAATGACGTGCGCAAGGCAAAGGCCGGGGAAGGCCTCAACGCCGCCACCAACGAGATCGTGGATCTCGTGGCCGCCGGGGTCATCGACCCGGCGATGGTGACGCGCTCGGCGCTCCAGAACGCGGCGTCGATCGCCAAGAACATCCTCACCACCGAGGCCATCGTGGCGGAGGTGCCTGAGAAGGAAGGCGGCGGAATGCCGGGCGGCGGTATGCCCGACATGAGCGGCATGATGTAGCCAGATCTCGGCTTGTGCGCGCCGCGCTACAGCGGCGCGCATATTCTGCCGATAGGAATTACGAGGGCCCGGCAGGATGCTGGGCCCTCGTCTGTTGACGGCTCCGCTTTGCCTCGCACGCGCGGGGCGCGCGAGGCATTCCGTTGACGCTATTCCACCGCCGAGACGGGCCGAGGACCGTGGCCCATGTACTTCGCTGTGGGACGGATGAGCTTCGCCTCGCGCTTCTGCTCGAGGATGTGGGCAGACCATCCCGCCACGCGCGCACAGGTGAACATCGGTGTGAACAGGTCAGCGGGGACTTCGGCGAGGTCGAGGATCACAGCCGACCAGAACTCCACGTTGGTTGCGAGCACGCGGTCAGGCTTGCGCGCGGTGAGCTCCGCCAGCGCTGCCTTCTCGAGTGCTTGGGCGGCCTCGAAGCGGGGCGAGCCGAGTTCGCTACAGGTACGCCTCAGCACGCGTGCGCGGGGATCTTCGGCACGGTAGACCCTGTGCCCGAAGCCCATCAGTCGCTCACCGCGATCGAGCGCGTCTTTCACCCACGCCTCCGCGTCGCCGGTGCGTTCCACTTCGTCGAGCATCTTCAGCACGCGCGAGGGCGCGCCGCCGTGGAGTGGGCCCGAGAGGGCGCCCACGGCCGCCGAGAGCGCGGCTGCGCAATCAGCGCCGGTGGAGGCTACGACGCGGGCGGTGAACGTGGAGGCGTTCATGCCATGCTCGGCCGCGGAGATCCAGTAGGCGTCGATGGCCTTGGCGTGGTCGGGGTTGACCTCTCCGCGCCAGCGGATGAGGAAGCGCTCGGGGATCGAGCTGCCCTTGTCGACCTCGGTCTGGGGGACCGGTGGCTGGCCGGCGTCGCGGGCGGACTGAGCCACGAACGAGAGCGCCATCACGGAGGCTCGCGCGAGGTTGTCGCGGGCCTGCTCGTCTGAGATGTCGATCAACGCGTTGAAGCCCCACTCGGGGGCGAGCATCGCAAGCGCGGATTGGACGTCCACGCGATGGTCGCCCGAGCGGACCGTGAGCACGTGCGGTTCGGCGGGGGGAAGGCCGGGCTTGAAGTGGCCGTCTACCAGTAGGCCCCACACCTGCTCGTAGGGGACCGTGCCGACCAGGTCCTCGATGTTGACGCCGCGGTAGCGCAGCGATCCGCCGGCCCTGTCGGGCTCGGCGATCTCGGTGGCGAAGGCGACCACGCCCTCGAGACCGGACTGGACTTCATTGGATGCAGGGGAGACCGGAGGCGACTGTGTCGTGACCTCGCTCATGGGCGCTCGCTTTCAGGCTTAGGATGACCGGTTGAGAGCCGATCCCGCTGGATTGCACCGAAATCGACCCGGCTGCCTTGTGGGCAGGGTCATATCCTCGCACGATTCTCCCCGGTAGGCTCCGCTGCAGACCAACGAGGAGGAGCGCCGTGACTGACAGTGACCTGATGTTCCGTCCCGCGACCGAGCTCGCCTCGATGGTGCGCTCCGGGGAGATCTCCTCGCGTGAGCTCGTGGAGACCTCGCTCGCGCGTATCGAGGAGCTCAACCCGACGCTGAACGCGTTCGTGGAGATCGACGGGGAGCGTGCGCTTGCCACCGCCGATCAGATCAAGCCCGGCGATGAGCGCCCGTTTGCGGGGGTACCGATTGCGATCAAGAACAACCGCCCCGTAAGCGGCCTGAAGATCACGATTGGGTGCTCGTTGATGGCAGACCATGTGGCCGACTACGACCACAACGTGGTGCGCCGCTTCAAGGAGGCGGGGTTCGTGATCGTGGGGACCACCACGCTGCCGGAGTACGGCATCCTGCCGACGAGCGAGGCGCGGTTGTTCGGCCCCACCCACAACCCGTGGGACCTCGATCGGACCCCTGGAGGCTCCTCTGGCGGGGCGGCTGCGGCGGTCGCCTCAGGCATGGTGCCCGTGGCGCACGGCAACGACGGGGGCGGCTCGATCCGCATTCCCGCCGCCTGCTGCGGCCTGGTCGGCCTCAAGCCCACTCGCGGACGCATATCGGCGGCGCCTGAATTGGGCGACTCCTCGCTGGGGATCGACGGTGTGTTGAGTCGTAACGTCGCTGACACGGCTGCGATCCTTGACGTGTTGGAGGGGTACGTGCCCGGCGATGCGACCTGGGCGGCTGCCACCATCGGAGCCCTTCGCGGTTGCGGGCGCACGCTCGCCGGGGAAACTGCGCATAGCCGCCACCACCCTCCCGCCGGTGATGGACGCGGTCGTGGATCCCGGTTTGCGCGCAGGGCGTCGCCGACGCGGCAGAGCTTCTGCGGTCGCTCGGCCACGAGGTGGAGGAGATCGATCCCCCGTGGCAGATCCCGGGCGTCTCTGAGCTGTTCGGCGCGGTGTTCTCGATCCACGTGGCGCTCCAGATCGTGTACTCCGGAATGCTCGGCGGTCACGATCCCACAGCGGATGACATGGAGCCGATGAGCTGGGCGATCTACTCGCTGGCGCAGAGCATGAACGCGCTCCAGGGGAAGGGCCTTGAAATCCAACTACAGGCGTTCACGCGCCAGTTGGTGGAGTTCCTTGAGCCCTACGACGCACTGCTCACACCCGCGCTCGCCGAGCGTCCCCTGCCGCTTGGGACGCTCGATACCGCTGCGCCCGACCCGATGTCCACGTTCACCCGCTCGGGCCTGTTCACGCCCTTTACGCCGGTGTTCAACGCGAGCGGGCAACCGGGGATCTCGCTCCCGCTTTACCAGGGTGAGGACGGGTTGCCGCTCGGCGTGCAGATCGTCGGTCGGCCCGCGGGAGAGGCAGCGCTGCTGGCGCTGGCCTCCCAGGTTGAGGCTGCCTCGCCGTGGGCGGGTCGCCGGGCGCCGGTGTCTTAGCCGGCGTTGAGCACCGCTGTCATTGGTTGGGGCTTCACCCCGAGCGTGTGCGCGTCGGCGGTTCCGGGCTTGGCCACCATGCTCGCTTGAAGCAGGTCGGCCTCGTCGGGGGTGAGTGGTGTGTTGGCGCCCGTCACGCGCTCCAGTGCTCGTAGAGCACGCGATGCAATCGGTGCGGGCACCGGTAGCAGTGGGCGCTCGCGGTCGAACGCATCGAGGGCTGTGTGGATCACCTCGTTGTAGGTGAGTGTGTCGGGCCCGGCGAGCTCATAGCGTTCCTTCGTGGCCGGCTGCTTGCTGGCGCGGAGGATGGCAAGCGTGCATTCGGCGACATCCTCGGCCCAGATCGGCTGGCACACTGCGCGGCCACGGCCGGGGATAGGCACGATCGGAAGTTGCGAGAGACGCTTGAGGAGCTTCAGCCAGCGGTCGCCGGGTGCGTAGACGAGCGATGGGGCGATGACGGTAGAGCGCAGGTCTGCGTTGCGGACCGCTCGCTCGGCGATTGCCTTTGCTCGAAACAGCCGCGAGCGGTGGTGCTCTGAGGCGCCGAGCAACGAGAAGAAGACGAAGCGCTCTACCCCCACCCGCTGCGCGGCGTCGACCATCCTCCAGGTGGCCATCGCGGTGAGATCCTCGATCGATCCGCGGGGCTGGTCGCGGGTGGAGCCCGCAAGATGAACAACCGTGTCTACCCCCCTCATCGCGTTGCGAAATGACGGGGGGTCGGTGAGGTCGCCAAGGGCGATCTGGACGCGCACGCGTTGGGGGCCGAGCTGGCGTGGGTCGCGGACGAGACAGCGCACAGGCTGCTCTTCGGCAACGAGGCGCCGCAGCAGCGCGGAGCCGACGAGCCCTGTGGCTCCGGTGAGCAAGAGCATCGTGCAAAGCTAGCGGAGTGAGCCCTCCCAGCCCTAATTGGCTGCGGCGTCAGGATGAGGGAGGCAGCCTCGCTACTATTCGTCGTCCGTTCAAGTCGAACCGAAAACGATCGAGAAGGAAGCGAATGGCCTACGTAATCGCTGAGCCGTGCATTGGCACGAAGGACAATTCCTGCGTCGAGGTGTGCCCCGTGGATTGCATCCACCCGACGCCCGACGAGCCCGGCTACGACGCGGCCGAGATGCTCTACATCGACCCGGAGGAGTGCATCGACTGCGACGCTTGCGTCGAGGCTTGCCCCGTGGACGCCTGCTTCGCCGAGGACCAGCTGCCGGACGAGTGGCAGAAGTACAGCCAGATCAACGCTGAGTACTTCGCCAACGCGAAGTAGCCAAGCCCTGCCTACCGGGCCGCTGGCGCGGCCCGGCCAGATGGGTAGGGGTCGGCGTTAGGCCATAGGAAGCGACATACCCGCCGGCTTCGGGCTGGCGGGGGGTGTTGGTGCGACCTCGGTGACCTGAAGCGTGGGCAGCTCCAGTGGCGCCATCGCGATCAGGCCGCGGGCGGCCTGGCGGATCGCCTGGGAGGCGGGGTCGTCGGGGTTCTCGATCACGAGCGGTGTGCCAGAGTCGGCGTGCTCGCGTAGCGGCATTGTGAGTGGGACCTTGCCGAGCAGGGGGACGTCGAGCTCGTCGGCGAGGTCCTTGCCGCCTCCCTCGCCGAAGATCGGGTAGCGCTCGCCAGAGGGAGTGGTGAAGCCGGACATGTTCTCAATCACGCCGCAGATCTCAAGCGAGACCTTGTTGGCCATCTCCGCCGAGCGCCGCGCCACCTTCTGGGCGGTGGGCTGGGGAGTGGTGACGATCACGAACTGTGCCTGGGGAAGCAGTTGGGCAAGCGTCATCGACACGTCGCCCGTGCCGGGAGGGAGGTCGATGAGTAGGTAGTCAAGCACGCCCCATTCGACATCCTGGAGGAACTGGTTGAGGGCCTTATGGAGCATCGGCCCGCGCCAGACGACCGCAGCGTCCTCCTCCACGAAGAAGCCGATCGACATGATCTTCACGCCGTGGGACTCCAGGGGAACGATCTTGCGCTGGGGGGACACGGGCGGACGTGTCGCTCCGAGACCGTACATGCGGGGGATCGAGTACCCCCACACGTCGGCGTCGAGGATACCTACGCGCTTGCCGTCGGCGGTGAGGGCGGCCGCAAGATTCGCGGTGAGCGTTGACTTGCCCACGCCGCCCTTGCCGGAGCCGACGCAGATCACGTTCGACACTTGTGCGAGCGCTCCGGCGGGGAGTGTGGCGCGCCCCAGCTTCTGCTGGAGGGCAGCCTTCTCGGTGTCGCTGAGTACGTCAAAGTAGACGTTCACGTGTGTCACGCCGTCGAGCGCCGCGACGGCTTGGGCGACGGAGGTCTGGAAGTGGCCCTTGATGGGGCAGCCGGCCGTGGTGAGCGAGACGGTGACGTCCACCACTCCGTTCTCGGAGATGTCGATGGAGCGCACCATCTCGAGCTCCACGATCGAGCGGCGCAGCTCAGGGTCGATCACGGCCTCGAGCGCTTTAAGGATTTCGTCTCGGTGGGTCACAGCGTCATTCTCGCAAAACCTCGCGGTCGATCAGGACTGTGCCTGCCCACGCACCTGGGGCGGGCCCAAAAAAGTGCCGCCGGGCGGTAGGGGAACCGCCCGGCGGCGAGGGAGGAGAGGGTGCTTCTACTGCCGGCGGGGTTATGAGGCCGGCAGACCTTCCCGCCCCCAGCCTCTCCGGCCCGGGACGGGGGAAATCGACTCAGACGAGACTGAGAATTCGCTCCTGGACACGGTTGGCGAGCTCTTCGCCGTCGCGCTTACGGCGGGTGACTTCGCGCTCGACGCGGCCTCGGGTCTGGCGCACCTCGCGCTCGACGCGTACCCGCGTCTTACGGATCTCACGCTCGACGCGGCTACGGGCTGTGTTGCCGCGTCGCTCGAACTTGCGTAGCTGCGCGTTCGCCTTCGATGGCGAGGAGTAGCTGTCGATCGTACTTACTACCCGCTCGCGGGCGATGAGGGCCGCGCCAACTGGGATCAGCACAGCGCGCTCGGCGTAGGAGCCGAGGGTGTCGTTCTTGACGGCCTGCGTGGAGCTCTTGGCCGAGGCGTTGGAGCCAGTGGCTGTCGTGCGCTTCGCAGTGCTCTTCGCACGGGAGGCGCTCTTGGGAGCGGTCGCGCGGCGCGTCTTGGCGCCGCTTGCTGGAGTGGTTTGGGCTGTTGCCATGTGGAGGGGATCTCCTATTGATGGGGGCACACTTGTTCTGGTCAGTGCGAGCTTAGCACCGAACACATGTTCCTAACCCTCTCTCGGTAGATCGTTACACCTGGATCTCAAGTCGGGGTGAACACCCTGTAAAGACCGGCTATGAATCGACGCGACCTTGTGACAGATGGAACGTGCGTTCGAATGAACTAGTAGCCACAAGTGGGCTACCCAGGGCTCCCAGCTCTAAACAAACCGAGCCGGCTCAGGCGGCCGGCTGGGTGCGGGTAAGCCACTCCCGCGGGCTC
Organism: uncultured Solirubrobacterales bacterium; assembly: GCA_963702905.1. Lineage (GTDB taxonomy): Bacteria > Actinomycetota > Thermoleophilia > Solirubrobacterales > Solirubrobacteraceae > Palsa-744. The sequence continues at coordinate 760,995 of OY969769.1, read as the reverse complement.
TGCAGCTCGGCGGTGCTCGGCAGCATCTCCGCGGAGGCCCATGCGACCGTGAGCGCTTCCGGTCCCGCCTGGGCGACTACCTCGTCGCAGAACTCGCGCCCTACCTCGTATTGACGGAGCTTCATCTCAAGGCCCATCAGTCGCTCGAGAATGCGCCACGGCCAGCCGCGCTCGCGACGACGGCGCGTCATTGCGGAGCGCATAGTGTCGAGCGTGGGTAGGACGTCAGCGCCCACCGCGTCCATTACGTGCTCGGCGTGGCCCTCGATCAGGGACATCGTGGCTTGCATGCGGTCCACAAGTACCCAACGGTTCTCACCGAGGCCGAGGCGCAACAGCTCGCCGCTGCGCAGCCTGTTGGCGAGCGAGCGCAGATCGGATGCGTCGGGGAGTTTCAGCGAGCGACTGAGCCCCATCTGCATACCGTCGATCAGCTCGCGCAACATCCCTCCGAGGTGGTCACGCAACCAGGGCGCCCCGCCGAACTGGACGGCGTGGGTGACCTCGTGGATCGCCACCCACGAGGTGAACTCGTCGCGGTCGAGGTTCAGGTTGCGTGCGGCCTGGGCGATGTTGGGGGCGAGCAGCAGCAGGCGCGGGGGGCGCTCGGCGTCGAGCAGCGCGATGTCGTACTGGCCGAGCACGCGTTGGGAGAGCATTCCCGTGACCGCGCCCACCTGCGCGCCGAGCAACAGCTGCGTGACCGAGCGCATCGCGGGGGCGAGCGGACCGGAGCCGTGGCGGAGACGGTCGGTGAGCGGTTCCAGCAGGGGGCGCATCGTGGCGATGTTCGCCTCGATCCAGCGGGGACGGTCGATCGACTCGATTGCAGGCAAGCTGTCGCCGGTGGCAAGTCCGGTGTAGGCGCTCACGCGGGCGGCGAACTCCTCGGCGAGAGGTTGCACGCCGTTTGCTCCCCCACTTACATAGGGAGTGTCACCGGCGAGCATCTCGCCGACCCGTTGAGCGACGCTCCAGTCGATGCCGTCCATATAGAGAGCGTACGCCCATCGTCGGGGTGTACGGGGAGCCTCGGGCGCTCACCCACTCGTATGCTTGGGTTGTGTCAACGCCAAGGATCGCTTTTGCTCCACAGGCCGACGGGGTGGGCGGCGTGGAAGAGGCGGGCATGCTTTTCGAGCGAGCGGCCGCGCGCGACGTGCTTGCATGGGTGAGGCTGTTGGCCGACCCGGGCGATTCGGCGGCGGTGGTGCGGGCGTTGGGACGCCCGCCGATCGAGATGCGCCAAGTGGACATCGCACGGGTGGTGCAGGTGGCGCGTAAGGCGAAGCTCGACATGATCTCAGCGTTGGGGCCGGCGATCGAGTCGCCGAGATGCCTCCGGAGGCGCGCGAGCGGATCGTCCGCTTCCAGGAGTTGCACAGCGAAGCGGCGGAGGCCTTCGAGGCGTTGCGCCCACGCTTACAGGTGAGCCCGCAGGAGTTGGTGGCTGAGCTGACTGCGGCCTCCGAGACGCGGTTGCTCGGTGGAGAGGCGCTGTCGGAGGTGCGCGCGCAGACGCTTGAAGCGACGGTCGAGCTGATGCGCGAGGAGGTGTTGGGGGGAGCCGTTCGCATCGCCGGTCGTTTGGGGGAGCTCCGGTTGGACACCGACCTCGACATATCCCATGGGGTGGTGCGCTACCTGGAGTTGGTTAAGCTCGCCGCGCTGAAGGACCGGCCGACAGGCCAGAGCCTGGAGGAGGCGCTCGCAGACATCAACCAGCGGTTGCTCGCGGCTTGCACTCCCCTTCAGCGGGAGATCTTCCAGACATCGACGCTCGACGAAACTCTGCTGGCGGCCGAGCGCGGCGAGCCCGGGGACGCCCCCCGGCCCGTCACCGCCTCAGCGAACAGCGCTTTCGCCCGCAGAGAGGAACCCTCCCTACAGGCGTTCCTCCCTCGGCGAGGCGAGGGGGTGGTGTTGTCGGCGTCGGACATCGACACCTACAGGGCGTGCCCGCTGCGGTACAAGTTTGCGCGGGTCCTAAAGATCCCCTCCCCCCAAACCTTGCACCAACGCTTCGGGATTGCGGTGCACCAGGTATTGGAGCGCTACCACGCCTCCGACCACACCACGGTGGGGCAGATGATGGAGCTGTTCGAGACGTGCTGGCGGCGGGGTGGCTTCGGCGACACCGATCAGGAGCGAGAGCTGCACGGCAAGGCGAGGGCGGCACTCGTGCTCTACCACCAGCACCTGGAGGCCCATGAGGCGGAGCCCGTGTGGTTCGAGCGGGGGTTCTCCTTCAAGCTCGGCCCCCACCACCTGCGCGGGCGTGTCGACCGCGTCGACAAGCTCCCCGACGGGAACTACGAGATGATCGACTACAAGACAGGCCGCCCACGGACGGTGGAGCAGCTCAAGGACGATGTTCAGCTCTCGCTTTATGCGGTGGGCGCGCGGGAGTCGTGGGAAGTGGAGGCGGAGCGCCTCTCCTACTACTACGTGCTCGACGATCTGAAGGTGCCGGTGCCCAGTGCGGAGATGGACACCGACTGGATAACGCGGGTTGTGGAGGAGGTGGGCGAGGCGATCATGGAGCAGCGCTTCGAGCCCACGCCGTCGCCTACAGCGTGTGGGCTTTGTGACTACCGGATTGCTTGCCCTGCCTGGGAGCGTTAGTCGATGCTCCGATTTGGCTGCGCTTTATGCTGGCCCATTAGGCTGCTTGCCGAATGAAGAGAAGCATCGGGATGGCAGGGGGTTTCGCGAGCGCGCGTGTGTGTCTGCCGACGTTCTCACTGCTGGCTGTGGGCCTGCTCATGGGTTGCGGCGGCAGCAGCTCGACCAGCTCCGCCGTCCCAAGCTCCCCCGCGGCCGCTGTTGACGCCTCCACCGTGTCGCCCTCCGAAGCGGTCGCGACGATCGCGGGCGTGCCGATCGCAAAGTCGAGCTACACCCACTGGTTGACGGTGGAGCAGAAGCTCGGCGCCTCCGGCTCGCCGAGCCATCAGGCGCTTGGCTTTCTCATCACCTCCGAGTGGGTGCTAGGTGAGGCTGCTGCCCGCCACATGTCGGTGTCGGAAGCCGAAGTGAAGAAGCGCTACACCCAACTGGTCCACCAGAGCTTCCCGAAGACAGGGTCGCTGCAGAAGTACCTCGCCAAGTCGGGCGAGACCGAAGCCGACCTGCTCGCGCGTATCAAGGTCGAACTGCTCGCCTCACGCATCGCCGCGAAGATCGCGTCCGGTAAGAGCGCCTCGAAGCGCTCCGCCATACTCGCGGGCTTTGAGAGGGGCTTTCAAAAGCACTGGAAGAGCGTCACTAGCTGCAACGCGGGCTACGTGATGGAAGATTGCAAGCAGTACAAAGGCAAGCCCGAAAACCTCACCGCCTCCACGACCGGTAGTGCCTCGCGCCGTTCCGGGTCGTCGTCATCCGCGAACACCAACGGCGAGGTGTACACCGCGCCCGGTGCCTTCTCCATCACAAGCTCAGCCTTCGAACGCAACGGCGCTATCCCCGCCGAATACACCTGTGCCGGCAAGGGCATCTCCCCGCCACTCTCCTGGCAGAAAGTGCCCGCCAAAGCGGCCGAGCTGTTCCTGTTCGTAATCGACGACAACTCCTCGAACAAGTCCGGGGGCATCCGCTGGGTGGTGGGGAACATCGACCCGACCTCCACGGGCGTGGCTGCCGGCCAGACACCAAAGGGGGGCATCGTCGGCACGAACACCGATGGAAAGGCCTCCTATTCGGCGATCTGTCCCCCAAAGGGCAAGAGCGACACGATCGAGTTCGTGATGTATGCGCTCTCCAAGAAGATCCCACTCACCCCGGGCTTCCAGCCCACGACGGCCGAGGCCGACTACGGGCAGCACAAACTGCTGATGGGCCAGGCCGCCGTCAACTACGGCATCGCCTCGCGCTAACTCTCGATCCCCCGCTGGCGCAGCTAGAAACCTCACATGTCCCCGGCGGAGCCGGGGACATCTCTATCCCTCAGCTCTCAATCCCCCGTTGGCGCAGAAAGCGCTGGAATTCACGGGCGATGAGATCGCCCGAGGGCACGTCCTGTGGGTCGACCGTCGTCTGCTCGCTCTCTGCCGCCGCGCGGCGCTCCAAGCGCTCTACAAACGCTTGGATGTCGGGGTCGGATTGGACCGCCAACCCCACCTGGTGCTCATACTCGCCTGATGCCTCCTCAAGCTCAGAGACATCCACCGAGACCCCCACCATCAGCTCCAGCTTGCGCAACAGCGCCAGTGCCGCCTTCGGGCTCGCGGCGGCGGCAACATAGTGGGGCACGCTCGCCCAGATGCTCGCCGAGGGGAGCCCCGCTTCGGCGCAGGTGGCGTGCAGCACGCCCACGATCCCGGTTGGACCCTCGTAGCGGCTGGCTTTCAACCCGAGCCGCTCGATCATCGCCGGGTCAGATGCGAAGCCCGTCATCGCGACAGGCTGGGAGTGGGGCACGTCGGCCAGCAATCCCCCGAGGGTCACCACCAGTTGCACGTCGAGCGCTTCGGCCAGATCGACAATCAGTGCGCTGAAGGAGCGCCACCGCATCGAGGGCTCCGCGCCCTGCACGATCACGAGATCTCGTGGGGCTCGTGGGGCGCGGGCTTCGAAGATCTCAACCGACGGCCAGGAGATCACGCGCGCCTGAGTCTCGTCGATCTGCACATGTGGGCGGTTGGCTTGGAAGTCGTAGAACTCCTCGGTGTCCACCTGCGCGAAGCGCTCGGCTCCGAGCGCCTGGCCGAGGAAGGAGGTAGCGGTGGAGGCGGCGTCGCCGGCGTCGTTCCAACCTTGGAACGAGCACACCATCGCCGGGGCCCTCAGGCCGTCGGGACGACGATCCCAGATGAGTGGCTGCATCCGACTCACCGTACATCATGGACGTCTCATGTCCACCAACATCCCCACCAACCCGCCGCCCCCTGTCGGGGCGCCCTCGCCCGTGCAGCCAGCGTCGAAGGACGACGCGGGCGCCACCGACACGATCGCCACGTTGCGCGATGGCGACTCTGTACAGGCGGTTTTCGCGTGTGTGCGTAAGGAGCGGCTCATCACTCGCGCGGGCGACCCATATCTCACGCTGGAGTTGCGCGATCGGGCCGGAAGCGCAAAGGGAAGGGTGTTCCGTGACGCTGACCTGATCGGCGGTCGTTTCGAGCGCGGTGACCTTGTGCGCGTACGCGGACGCGCAGAGACCTTTCGCGGGGAGCTTCAGATCGCGGTGGAGGACATCGTGCGGGTGGACATCTCAGACGAGGAGGCCGCGCGTTTCCTGCCAGTGTCTCGCCGCGATCTCGATGAGCTTGAAGGTTTTCTTGAGCATCTTGCGCGGGAGGTGTACGACCCCGGCTACAAAGTGCTACTTGACCGGATGTTTGCGGACAGTGAACTACGCGTAGCGCTTCGGCGTGCGCCCTGCTCGCTACCGTCCTCAGGCGCTCCCCGCTCGTCACTCCATCATGCGTTTCTGGGGGGATTGCTTGAGCACACGGTCGCCGTGGCGACGATGGCGGTCGAGCTGTGTGCGGTGCATCCCCGCTTGGATCGTGACTTGTTGCTGTGCGCGGCGCTAATTCATGACATCGGCAAGACGCGTGAGTATGCCTATGGCGCCGAGATAAGCCGCACAGATGAGGGCGTGATGCTTGGTCACGTGGAGCTCGGCTTGCGGCTGGTAGCGGCTCATGCCCCGTCAAGTCTCACCGGCGCTCGACGTCTCGCACTCGAGCACTGCGTGTTGGCCCACCACGGCGAAGGGGTTGGAGGCGGCCAGCGCGCCACGACCGCCGAGGCATTGGCTCTGCAGCGTCTTAACGCCCTCGATGCGGGTGTTAAGGGGGCGTTTGAGCAGGGTCTCGGGCGCTAGCCAGAGATCGCAAAGAGCGAAGAAATACGCCTCAATCGTTCAAGTCCGCGATTTGTAAAGCCGATCATGAATATGTGGGAGATCCATCCAGCATCGGCGCGCCCGCGAGCGAGCTTTCGCTTTTGCGTCCCGTGGAGGGCGCACCGGCGCCCACGCCAAGTGGACCTATCAAGCCGGCCGCGCTGACCCAGGCTGTTAGCGACAGTAAGCCCGGCCGCCTGATCGGCGACGTGGTGGTCGACCTTGGCTTTGCAACCCGCGAGAAGGTGGAGGAAGCGGTGGAGTTGGCGCGCGCCCAGCGCAAGCCCACCGGTCAGATCCTGGTCGAGCAGGGCATCTTGCGCCATGACCAGCTCGCGCGAGTTGTGGCGGAGCGGTACGGCCTCGACTACATCGACCTCTCGATCTACGAGTTGGACATGGGCGCGGTGAACCTCATCGACATGGAGGCGATCCGGCGCTACCAAGCGGTGCCGGTGGGATTCCTGGACGACGGCACACTGCTGCTCGCGATGGCGGATCCCACGAACGTGCTCACCGTCGATGACATCGCGATGCTCACGGGCAGACGTGTGCGCTCGGCTTCGGCCTCCGTCGAGGACCTCAACATTTTGATCACTCGCCTCTCGCGTGTAGAGCAGTCGGTGGAAGCGATCGCCGAGGAGGAAGTCCAGCCTGAGGCGGAGCTCGTAATGGACGAGGCGGACAAGGACGCTCCCGTCATCAAGCTCGTGCACTCGATCATCGCTGAAGCGATCGATCAGGGCGCCTCGGACATCCACATCGATCCGGCTGAGGGCGACATGAAGGTGCTGTTCCGGGTGGACGGCGTGCTCTCCCAGACGGCCACTCTGAAGCGGACGATGGCGGCGAACATCATCTCACGCGTGAAGATCATGTCGGAGATGGATATCTCCGAGCGGCGCGTACCGCAGGATGGTCGCTTCGGTCTGACCGTGGCGGGGCGGCGGGTTGACGTGCGCGTGACGACTCTCCCCCTGGTTTACGGTGAGGGGGCGTACATGCGCATCCTCGATAAGGGCGCCCTGGTGCGCGACCTGGAGTCGCTTGGGATGCAGCGCACCGAGCACGATCGCTTCGCCTATGCGATCGGTCGCCCAAACGGGGCGGTGCTGGTGACAGGGCCAACCGGCAGCGGTAAGTCAACGACTCTCTATGCGGCGCTCGGCGCCATCAACGATGGCACCCACTCGATCCTGACGATCGAGGATCCGGTGGAGTCGCGCATCGCGGGGGTCAAGCAGATGCAGATCGCGCCGAAGGCGGGCATGACTTTCGCCAGTGGATTGCGGGCGATGCTGCGCGCCGACCCCGACGTGATCATGGTGGGGGAGATCCGCGACCGCGAAACCGCGCACATCGCGGTGGAGGCCGCGCTTACCGGTCACCTTGTGCTCTCGACACTGCACACACGCGATGCCCCGAGCGCGCTCGGACGTTTGCTGGACATGGGCATCGAGTCATTCTTGATTTCCTCGGCGATCGACTGCATCGTGGCGCAGCGTCTCGTCAGGATGCTTTGCCAGCACTGCAAGCAACCGAGCAAAGCGCCCGAGTCGCTGCTTGCCGAATACGGCTTGTACGAGTCGGAGGCTTTCGAGCCGGTGGGTTGTTCGCGCTGCGCAAACAGCGGCTACCGAGGCCGCATGGGTATCTATGAGGTGATGTCCATCACCGAAGAGATTCGCGCGCTTGTGCTCGACCGTGCCTCGGTGGACGACATCGCTGCCGCCGCGGTGCGTCAGGGCATGCGCCGTATGCGCGAGGACGGCATCGCCAAGGTCCGCGCAGGTCAGACCTCGATCGCCGAGATCGAGCGGATGACCACCACGATGTTGTAGCCCTGGATCACGGTCCGAGCAGAGCGGCGGGTACGACGGCGATACCGTCGGCGCGCCGGTAGGCGGTGTGGCCGGTGGTTATCACGACCGCGTCGCTCAGCTCGTCGCCCAGCTTCTCCCTAAGCCATAGAAGGTGGCGAACGTCACGCTCGCTAGGCACCTGACCGAGCTTCACCTCTATGGCGAGGAGCGAGGGTCCGCGCTCGACTATCAGGTCGATCTCCCGGTCGCCGCTCCAAGTGCGAAGATGCGCCGTTCGTGCCTCTGCGTGTTGGGAGTAGACACGTACGCAGAGCGTCACCAATGACTCGAACAGAGCTCCCAGTAGCGTGCCGTCACGGGGCGTCGGCGGGCCCGTGGGTTGTGCGCGCAGCAGCGCGTCCGCGTCCACTTCGAGTAGCCGCGCTGCAAGTGCCGGGTCGGCCAAATGATGCTTGGGCGGAAAGCTGAGGCGGGAAAGTCGGTTGCGAGTTGGCAGCCAGGCCTCCACCGGGTCGAGGATCCAGAGGCGTTCCAGCGCTTCGCGATAGGGCTGAGTGGCGGCCCTCGTCGCCGTTACACCATCCTCGCCGGTGGCGGCGTCTCTGATCTTCTCGTATGACGCCGACGTGGAGGTCATCGCCGCATAGGCGCGCATCCACCGCCACAGCGATGCGGGCCGCCGCACCTTGCGGCCGACCTCGTCAAAGTCACGATCGACTATGCGCTCCAGGTAGCTGTCCAGTTGCGCCCGCTGCAGCCGTGGCGGAAGGCTGCGGATCGCTGGGAACCCGGAGGCGAGGATCTCCTCGACGTAGCGATTGAGATTGACGTCGGTGTCGCCGACAATCGGCTGGCGACCACCTTCGAGCAGCCGTGTGAGGCTCACCGTGGGCGAGCCGACCCCCCGCTCGGATAGCGTCATCGGTCGCATGCGAACTCGCACGATCCGTCCCGCTCCGGAGTGCGTTGGGGGGTTGGCGGGAGATGCAGACCCCGTGAGCAGGAAGCTTCCGGGTGAGGCACCGACATCGACCGCCCGTCGCACGCGGTCGAAGGACCCGGGATAGCGCTGCCACTCGTCTATCAGTACCGGTCTGTCTCCCTCAAGGAGCCTTGACGGGTCGGCTTCGATGATGGCGCGCTCCTCATCGTTGTCGAGCCGGTGGACGGTCGCCGCTCGCTGCAGTGCGGTCGCGGTCTTACCAACCGCCTTGGGACCCTCGAGTGTCAGCGCCGGCAGACCTGTGAGCAACTCGTCGAGTTCGCCGTCGACAATACGCGGGAGGTAGCGCTCGTGGGGGGCCACGGCGTTCGGCTTGTCGGTTCTGGGCACATCCCTAACTATACAGTTCCGCAGACATCTACTATACAGTTCCGCAGCCGTCTACTATACGGTTCCGCAGATGGTTCTATGTTGCGTGGCGGGCGAAGCTCGAAGCTCGTGCGAGTTGAGGAGCGACACGGGTCGGCGCCCTCCGTCATATGCGCCGACCCGTGAGGTGCCCTATTTCTTCTTTGCTTTGGCCTTCTTCGCTTTGCCCTTGACCTTCTTGTGCTTGTTCGCTTTGGCCTTAGGCGTGGCCGGTTCCAGTCGCGAGCCGCCTTTGTAGCCGTCGGCGGGGCAGTGCAGCGGACGGCCGAGGTCGAACGGACCCGAGATCGCCTGCGTGGGGACGCCCTTTTCGAGATAGATGTCGGTGACCGTCAGCAACGGATCGACACGGGGCTCGGCGCACAGCTTCTTGCCGATCGCGAACTGTCCCACGATCGTCTCGTATGGCGCTTTCGCGGCGCCCACGCAGTTGAACGCATACCCGGGCACTTCACCGCCGCAGGAGAACGTGTCGGCAATAGACGGCACCGACAGGCTGCTCCCCAGTGGGCCGGCTTCGAATCCGGCTAGCGGGATCTGCGCCTGTAGCTGGTAGCCCGTGATGGCGCCGTTGCAGGAGAAGCTGTAGCGCACCTGCTGTTCTGAGCTACCCACTTCGGGCGTGCCCACCGATATGTGGCCGGTGCATTGATAGTCGTTTGGGTTCCCTTCGATCACCACTTCCGCGTGAGCGGTGTCGGTGAGCGCCCAGGAGAGGGCGAACGCGCCGAAGATCGCTGCCAGCAGCAGTGAGGCTCGAGGGTGAACTAGTCGATGTGTGTGCAACGGGTCTCCGTTCCTTGTTTTGGTGTTGACGCTTGTCGGCTCCGCCGTTCAACGCCCGAAGATCGTCTCCAGGCTCGTGCGCGGCGAAAGTGGTTCGAAGGGGGTTGCGCTTCGCGCTCCTCCGTGAAGCAGGGGCGAGAGCAGCAGCGCACCCGCGGTGGGCTGGAGCGCAAGCGTGCTCGCGGGTGTTCCGCCTTCTTCGGAGGAGGGCGCGAACGTGATCGCGATCAGCCCGTTTTCGCGATAGGCGGGGCTCGAGAGGATTGGTGCGACGACGTGCTGGGCAAACGCGTCGACTTGCGCGGGGGTCGCCTGGGCCCCTTGTGTGCAGGGTGCACTCGCTTCGGCGGTGGACGATGGGTTGCAACCCGGCTCTGAAATCGGACGGACGTTCGCGCCGATCCCGCCGGGGAGCAGCGCAGCGTCGCCTGCTAGCTCGTAGCCGTCGAGGGCGGAATAGCTCGTCAGCAGCATGCCCTGCCCGATCAGCTGCCCGACGAGGTATGGGTAGGCGCTCGGCGCGGCGGTGGCGTCGGCGAAGGTAGCGCCGTCGAGGAGGATCAGCCACACGTGCTGGATCGGAGGAAGCCTCTGTGGCTTTCCAGGCGCGGCTTTTTCGCTTCCGGTTGACCCTTCCGGTGTCGACTTCCCGCTTGGCCCCGAGTCGCTCGTAGGCGATTCCGGGGTGTTTGCTTCAGACCCTTTGCTGCTCTCCCTCGCTGCGGGCGCAGCGCTTTCGTTCGCGCTTGCGACGGACGGCGTTAAGGCGTGATCCGCGCTTGGCGGCGTCGCGCCGCTCCCACGCGCCTCGAGCAGTGCGAGTGCCCGCTGGACGATTTCCGAGTTGCTCAAAAGTGGGCTGGCGGATGCAGGTCCGAGTACGGCGCCCGTGACCATGCCACCGGCGAGCATCACCGCCATCAGTGCCGCGACCACCCCGCGGGGGAGCGTTTGTCTCCGGGCCGGCGCTGGCTCCCGGTCGTTTGCACGTGTGGGTGTTTGGGCTGTTTCGCGGTTCATGTTGGGTCTTCGTACGAGATGTTCCTCATAAAATACCTAATGTCGATCTTATTTATGAAGAATATGCTAGGCTGCGCCGCTCCAGCTGTCAACTATCCGAAACGGAGCCCTTACCCAAATGCCACGAACCCGCCGTGTCGCCGCTCTCCTCGCGGCGACGTTCACGCTCTCGACAGCGGTCCCAGCGATCGCGGCCGCCACCACTACGATCACGATCAGTGGCGCCACGGCCTCGTTCCCGCTCGTCTCGCTTCTCGCCCAGAAGTACCTGAAGCTCAACCACAAAGTCAAGTTCAGGATCAGCCAGGGAGGGGCTCAAATCGGGATCAACGACGTTGCCGCCGGGCGCGTGTCGATCGGGGACGTCTCCCGCGATCCGCTGTCCAGCGACCCCTCCGGCCTTGCGTTCTACCCGATCGCCAAGTACGCGATCTGCACTGTCACGAACAAAGCGAACGCGTTGTCCAATCTGACGCAAGCACAGCTGGTGGCGATCTTCACCGGCAAGACGCGCAACTGGAGCGAAGTGCCGGGCGCGACCGCCAGCGGCGCTATCGACCTCATCAGCCGCACTTCGGTGGCGGGTGTGCTCACCAACTTCCAGACCCTGCTGTTGGGCGGCAAGAAAGTCTCTACGCTCGCTGCCGAAAAGCCATCTGAGGGTCTGCTCAAGAAGCAGGTGGAAAAGGACCCTAACGCGATCGGCTTCCTTTCCAACTACCAGGCCGACAGCGGTGGAGTCAACTCGGTCGGCTTCAACGGCGTTGGGTGCACGCTCGCGAATGCCGCCTCGGATCAGTACGGCGGCGTGGCTCGCTTCTACGAGGTGACCAAGGGCAAGGCCAAAGGCGCCGCGTCCTCGTTCATCGGGTGGATCACGGGCAGCAAAGTCGCCCGCCAGATCATCTCAAGTCAGTGGATACCCATCAAATAATCCGCCCACTGGAGTGGCTGCGCCGCCCCTGGTCTGACCACCGCGCCGAGCTGACACTCGGCGCGGTGTCGTTGCTGGCGTGTCTGTGCGTGGTTGCGATGATCGTGTTCGTCGCAATCCGCGCCTGGCCGGCCCTCACCCACAACGGGCTCACGCTGCTCTGGTCGGGAGGGGACTTCGACAGCCAGATTGGGGGCATGGTCACGAGCGGGGCACATCCGGCCGCCGCGGCCTACCACGTACGAGCGTGGCCGATCGTGTACGGCACCATCCTCACCACCTCTATGGCGCTCGTGCTGGGGCTTCCTATCGCGCTGCTCTCCTCCATCTTCATCGTGGAGTTCGCGCCCGCCCCGCTGCGTCGCGTAACTGTTCCCCTCGTGCGACTGCTCGCCTCGGTCCCGTCGGTGATTTACGGGCTGATCGGGATTCTCGTGCTCGCGCCGTTCGTCGGCAACCAACTGATCACCGCATCGGACAAGACCGCCGCCGAGAACACCGTCGTGCTCACCGGTGCGGGGCTCGGCGTGACGGCGGTGATCCTCACTGTGATGATCGTGCCGATCATGGTGGCCCTCATCAGTGAGGCGCTCGCCGGTGTGCCCGTCTCCTGGCGTGAGGGCGCTATGGCGCTTGGCGCCCACCGTTTGCGTGCCACCCTGGCTGTCAGCATGAAGGCGATACGCCCGGCGATCGTCGCCGCCGCCGCGCTGGCCTGCGCACGCGCTCTGGGTGAGGCGGTGATGATCTCGATGGTGTCGGGCTCGCGTTCGTTCGCGCCCAACCTCCACTACGGACTCACAACGTTCCTGGCCGAGCCGTTGCGCACGCTCGCCAGCACGATCGTGGACTACGCCGAAGGCTTGGGGGGCGCACCCGCGCTCAACTCCACCTTGTATGCGTTCGCGCTACTGCTGTTGTTCTCCGCGATCACACTTTCGCTTGCCGCCTACCTCATCAAGCTCCCCCTGCGCAAGTACCAGGTGAAGTGATGAACACATTCACCTCATCGGTTCCCGTCGATCGCCCGACGCCCCCGTCGCGCCCCACACGTGGCCGCGGCTCATCGCTGCGCAGCTGGCGCTGGAGCGACCGGATCGTCTTGTTCGCGGCATGGGCCTCGGGCCTCGGGCTATGCCTCGTGGCGGGGTCGATCGTCGGCTACATGGGCGTCCGTGGGGTCGAGTACCTACGTCCTGAGATGCTCGTCTCTTCGCCCCAAGTGAGCCTCGACCAGGGCGGTTCAGGCGGCTTCCTCGACCCGTTGATAGGTACCGCTGTGCTCACCGCGGTAGGCATCCTGATAGCCACGCCACTCGCTGTGTGCACTGCTGTGTGGATCGTTGAGTACGGCCAGGGTGGGCGGGCTCGTCAATCTGTGGCGCGTCTGGTGGAGTCCGCCGTCGAGATCGTCGCAGGAACGCCCGACATCGTCATTGCGATCTTTGGGCTCGCTGTGTTCCAGCTTGGCGTGTTCTCGCCACTTTCGCTCAAAGCGGAAACTGGCGCTGTCACGGGACACTCGTTCATAGCGGCAGGCGCGACAATGTCGTTGATAGCGCTCCCCCCGCTCTTCACCGCCACGCGCGAGGGCTTGCAAGCGGTGCCCGCGCACATGCGCGAGGCGGCGTTCGCGCTCGGCAAGACCCGCATCGCAACCGTCCGCCGCGTCCTGCTTCCGAGCGTGCGCTCCAACATCGCCACTGGCGTCACGCTGGGGATCAGCAGGATTGTGGGAGACACTGCGATTGTGATCATCGTGCTCGGCGAGACGCTCCGCACCGAACCGTATGGGTCGGTGCCAGGTTTGAGCCTCTTGCAAGGCACGGGCTCGACCTTGACCAGTTATGTCTTCGAGAACTCCCCAGCCGGTGAAGGCAATGCGCCACAAAAGGCTTACGCGGCTGCGTTCGTGCTGTTGGTGTTCATCCTCGCGCTAAACGGGATCGTAGGGCTGGTGAGCCGCGCCCATGCGCGCTCCACCGGCTTCGAGGCAGGGGGTAGGCGGCTTTGACAAGAACCCGATTCCCTACTAATCTCATTGGTTCGATGGAGAAACTGACGATGAACCTTGACGAGAGGCTGATCGATCCGTGGCCGCTCGCGGCCGAGTCGCCGCGCGAGCATGCCGAGACATCCGGCGAGCGAGCTGAGACGCCGCGCGAGCGGGTGCCGCCGGTGCGTACCATCGTGCTGGACCGTCCGCCCACCGCAGTCGTCCCTCCGCAAGAGCGCGAGGCGCGTCGCACGCTCGCGACGGTAGCGGGACCTGAGCGTCTGAGCCTGCGCGATGTGAGCATCTTCTATGGCGCCAAGTGCGCTGTGAATTCCGTGTCGCTGTCGATCCACCAGGGCGAGGTGCTCGCGCTGATCGGTCCCTCGGGTTGCGGCAAGACGAGCCTCTTGCGCACCCTCAACCGGCTCACCGAGCTGACCCCTAGCGCCGCCCGCTCGGGCGAGGTACTGCTCGACGGGCGGGACGTGCACGCCCTCCAGGACACCACCCTGCGCTCGCGCGTGGCGATGGTCTTCCAGCAGCCAAACCCTTTTCCGATGTCGATCTTCGACAACGTGGCGTTTGCTTTGCGCGAGCAGTCGCGCAAGAAGCCCCGCCGGCGCGAGCTTGAGCCGCTTGTTGTGGACGCGTTGCAGCGAGCCGGTCTCTACGAGGAGGTGCGCGACGACCTCAACCGTCCCGCGCTGCGCCTCTCCGGCGGCCAGCAGCAGCGGCTGTGCATCGCTCGCGCGATAGCGATGCGCCCGGAGGTGCTGCTGATGGACGAGCCGTGCAGCGCGCTCGACCCAATCTCCACGGGCGTGATCGAGGAGCTGATCCACGAGCTGCGCCGCGACCTCGCGGTGGTGATCGTCACCCACAATCTCGCCCAGGCACGCAGGGTGGCGGACAAGGTGGCGTTCATGTACCTCGGCGATTTGATCGAGTACGGCACCGCCGAGCAGGTGTTCGAAGAGCCCCGTGCGGTACGCACACGCGACTACGTGCAGGGGACGTTCGGGTGAATGTCGTCCCGATCCAGAGCCCACCCGAGGATGCCGGCGCGAAGTGCCATAACTGTGGCGCCTCAGTGGTGGCCGACCAGCGCTACTGCCTGACCTGCGGGCAGCCATGCTCGCCTGTGCGGCTGCCCTTCCTCGACGTGCTCCAAGCCGAGGCCGATGCGCGCGTGCCCGGAACAGTGATTCAGGCGCCGGTGGGCTACCTGCCGCCGGTCCAGCAGGATCAGGGTGCGATGGGTTGGCTGCGACATCACGCCGGGCTGCTGGCGTTGCTCTCGGTGTTGCTCACCACAGGCTTGATCGGTTTGCTCATCGGCCACTGGATGGCGCCCTCCAAAGCGTCGGGCCCGCAGGTCGTGAAGTTCGAAGGGCTCCCCACGGTGGGAGTCGAGGCTGCAGGCGCTGCTTCGACG
This sequence comes from uncultured Solirubrobacterales bacterium, assembly GCA_963702905.1. Lineage (GTDB taxonomy): Bacteria > Actinomycetota > Thermoleophilia > Solirubrobacterales > Solirubrobacteraceae > Palsa-744. The sequence goes on along the minus strand of OY969769.1, from coordinate 745,778 downwards.
GTGCCGACGACCTCGATACCGGCTGCCAAGACCGCTGCGAGCTCGAAAGAGAGCGAAGCGCAGGAAGTGAAGGAAGTGAAGGAAGCCGAATCGCCCAAGAAGAAACTTCCGCCGCCGGTGAAGACGAGTGCTTCGACCATCAGCAAACTCGAAAAAACGACCGGCAAGGCGCACGAGAAGGAAATCGCAAAACTCACCGAAGGCGGCCAGCCGATCGAAACGGGCAAATAATGGCCGGGTTGAGCCCTGTGCCGACAAGCTCGCTCGCGGAGCTGCGCAGCCGCCGACTGCAACTCGCCGAACGCGTCGCAACGCTCACGTGGGACCTCGGCGGGCTCACCTATGAGATGGCTGTGCGCGACCACTACCGCCTCGACGTGATCGCCAAGCGCGCCGCCGAGCTCCAGCAGGCCGACGCAGAGCTGGGTGAGGTCGAAAGGCTGCTCGGCGCCGCCGAGGCGGGGGTGCATGGGACCTGCCGCTCATGTGGAGCCGTCCACTCCCGCGGCGCCGCCTACTGCTGGCACTGCGGCGCTGGTTTGCTGCAGGAGGCGCGACCGGCTGTAGTCACGCAGGACGCCGTAACGCCTGCGCCCTCCGCCTGACTGCGCTCGCTTCGAGGGTAGCTCCGAATCGAAAATACGTTGAAGTTGGTGCGAGAGCCCGTTGATCGGCTATAGCGTCGCCATCGTGTGGTCGCCTCGAACGAGCTGGGTGCTCGCCATCGCGTGCGTTGCAGTGGCTGCAAGCGCATCGGCTCTGGCGATGGCGCGTTCCGTCGCGGGTCCCGCCGCGTCGGCGCCCGCCCCTCACGTAGGCTCGTGCCCGGTCTTCCCCGCGAGCAATCCGCTCAACAAGGACATCTCGCATGCTCCGGTCGATCCCAACTCGGCCAAATACATCGAAAGCATCGGCGCAAGCGTCCACCTGCACGCTGACTTCGGGACGCCGCCAAGCTATGGGATCCCCTATGCCGTCGTAGGGGCGCATCAGCCAAAGGTTCCCATCCACTTCACCGAATACGGAGAAGAGTCGAACCCGGGTCCGTACCCGGTGCCGCCGAAAGCCCCGGTCGAGGGGGCAGGCGTTGAAGGCGACCGCCACGTGCTCGTGCTGCAGGAGGGAACGTGCAAGCTCTACGAGCTGTACAACGCCCAACGCCACGGCTCGGGTTGGGACGCGGGCTCGGGCGCCGTGTTCGACCTGCGCAGCAACGCGCTGCGGCCGGAAGGGTGGACCTCGGCGGATGCCGCCGGTCTGCCCATCCTCCCATTGCTCGTGCGCTATCCCGAGGTGAAGGCGGGACGGATCGACCATGCGTTGCGGGTGACGGTGGAGCGTACCCAGCGCGGCTACATTCACCCCGCCACCCACCTCGCATCCAGCAGCGGCGATCCCAACCTGCCACCGATGAGGCTACGACTGCGTCTGAAGGCGAGCTTCAGCCTCGCCGGCTACCACGGTGAGGCACTCGTCGTGTTGCGCGCGCTCAAGCACTACGGCCTGATCGTCGCCGACAACGGCTCGTCCTGGTACATAACCGGCGCCCCCGACCCGCGCTGGAGCGACGAAGATCTCAACCAGCTCAAGCGCGTCCCCGGCTCAGCCTTCGAGGCCGTGAAGACAGGGCCGATCCACCACCGAGGGTAGCCGGCTCGCGGCAGTCGCTCAGGGCCGGTCGCCTGCCGCCGGATCACGCTGCGCGAAGGCGTCTTGCGCTTGCGGCTGCTCTGGCGGTGGCGTCTGAGCCGGTGCTTGGGGCGCGGGGGGCGGCAACGTCGGCCGCTCGTCGTGGCTCTGGGCGGAGCTTTGACTCTCGCCGGTGATCGCCTGCTTGAACTCGCGCATGCCGCTGCCGAGTGAGCGGCCGATCTCGGGCAGGCGCCGTGCGCCGAACACCAGCAGCACGAGCACCACAAGGAAAGCTATGTGAAGGGGGTTGTCGAGACCCATCTACAGCAAGTCTAGGACTTATCGGCGAAGGTCTGGTCATTTGCGCGCGGGGCGCCCACATCAGTCGGCTCAGAGCCCTGCTCCTCGCCCAGCGCCTTGCGCACGAGCTGCATCGCCACGAGCACCATCAGCAGCGCGAAGCCCACGCGCAGAACCGTGCCCGAGAGCGCGTTGGCGAGCGCCACCCCGGCGATTGCGCCCGCGATCGACAGCAACCCCATCAGCAGCGCGTCGTGACGACGCACGTTGCCGTACCCGTCCTGCTTGAACGTCCCCACGATCGCCACCGGGATGATCGCCAGCAGCGAGGTCGCCTCTGCTTGGTGCTGGCCAAGGCTCATGAAGATCACGAGACCTGGCACGAACAGCACCCCGCCGCCCACCCCGAGCAATCCCGCGATCATGCCCGCGCCCACCCCGATGATGATCAAGCCGATCATCGCGTGATCAGCTCCGCCGCGCTCGCCACGAGCACGGCCGCGAACAGCAGTGAGATCGAGCGTGTTGGGAGCCGCTGCTGCAACCACGTTCCCAGCAGCACCCCCCCGATCGCGGGCATCCCGATCAGCACCGCGTCAAGAACGTGCACATTGCCGTAGGCGCCTTGCGTCGCGGCCGCGAAGGCGGCGATGAAGATGATTGCCGCAAGTGATGTCCCCGTTGCCTCTCGTGCCCCGTAACCCAGCCACAGCACCAATAGCGGCACCATCACTGTGCCACCGCCAACGCCGAACAACCCGCTGAAAACGCCGGCGAGCGTCCCGATCACGGCGAGCTTGAGCGGGCGGTTGCTCCTCGCCTCAGCCGATCTCTCAGCGCTCATGCGACGTGTGCGACGGATCGGCCCGCATGGAGCGCCATACTAGAGACCGTGTCCCCGGCTGCCACCCTGGTGGAGGCGCTCGAGCCGCTCCGCTCCGATCCTTCTCATACCGCCGTGCTGCTCGACATCGACGGCACCCTCGCCCCCATCGTGAGGCATGCCGCCGACGCCCATGTGCCCGAGGCGACACGCACCCTGCTCATCGAGATATCGCGCCGCTACCGGCTCGTGGGGTGCGTCAGTGGGCGTCGTGCCGCCACCGCCCGTCAAATCGTCTCGATTGGGAGCATCGCCTACGTCGGCAACCATGGCGGCGAGTTGCTGCGCCCCGGCGCCACCCGTCCCGAGATCGACCCCGATGTGACCGCCTGGTCGGAGCGTGTGTGCGAGTTCGCTCAGCGCGCCTACACCCCCGAGGTCCAGCGCGCCCGTGTACGCAGCGAGGACAAGGAGGCCATCGCCGCCTTCCACTGGCGCGGCGCCCCCGACGAGCCACACGCCGCCGAGCTTGTGCGCGACATCGCGAAGCATGCGGAGGAGGAGGGATTTGCGATCCACTGGGGTCGCAAGGTGTTGGAGGTACGTCCCCCGGTGGCGCTCGACAAGGGCCTCGGCGTGACGGCGCTGCTCCAGAGCGCCCCCGAGCGCGACAGCGGCCCGCCGCTCTCTGGCGCGTTGTATGTGGGCGACGATTCCACCGACATCGATGCCTTCCTTGCTCTGCGCGCACTTGTCGACGCCGGCACGCTCGGGTTCTCGGTGTGCGTGGCGGTCGGCTCCGAGGAGACGCCCCCCGAGCTGGCCGAGCAGGCGGATCTGATCATCGACGGGCAGAGCGGCGTGCGTGGCCTGCTCGAGGCGCTCCTGTAACGAGGCGTGCACTTCGTCGACTTCCTCAGGGCGACCGTTCTGCTCAGCGCCGCCGCCGCCACCGCGCTCGTGATCGTCACCGTGCTCTCCGCCGGTCCGGACGATGCAACCGCCGTGTACGTGTCGGCCGGCTGGTGGGTGGCGGCCGCGGCGACCGGCCTGTGGTTGGGGCGCCGCGCCGAGGTCAACCCGCCGATAACGCGTCTGTTGGGGGAGGCGAAGGCGAGCACCGCCCTACCCGAGCACCGCCCCGGCGCGACGCTGTTCAACCGGCTCTGGCCGCTGCTCCTGTTTTCTGTGATCGCCGGGGGACTCGCGTTCCTCGCTCCCCAGATCCCAGGCATCGGCGCGGGCTTCGCGATCGCGCTCTCGCTGTGGTGGCGGCGCCAGGACGCGGCTGTTGCCGCGATCGAGGAGCGCGACGGGGTGCGCTTCCACGTGCTGCGTACCTCCCCGCTTCGCTCGATCGCGCTGGTGCGCACACCGGGCTTCAAGACGTTCCGGCCGCAACACGTGAACGGCGCCACCACTTGACGGACGTGCTGATCGTGTCGCTCGGCTCCACCGGGGGGCTGCGCGCCGTAGACGAGGAGCTGCTCGCGTCGCTGGGTCGCGCAGGCGCTTCCGCCGAGATCGTGGCCGCCGCGCCCCAACCTCCAACGCGCACGCTGATGCTCACCGACCTGCGCTGGGCGCTTGCTGCGCGCCGCGCCGCACAGGACACACTCGAGCGCACGAACCCCCGTGCGCTCATCTACTCCTCCACCACGGCTGCGCTGCTGTGGCCGCGCGCAGGGGTGATCCGCTTCGACGCTCCGGCTGCGGGAAACCGGCCCGGGCGTCACGGACTGTGGCAGCGACTGCTGGAGCGGCGCCGGCTGCGGGAAGCGCCACTCTTGCTCCCCCAGAGCGAGGGTGCGCTGCACGAGGTTCCCTCCTCGCTACGCAAGGCGCTTGGCCCGCGCGGCGCGCTTGTGTTGCCAGTTCCTGTCGAGCCCTCCGGGCCGCATCCCGATGGGGGGACAGGCGGTCATCGCGATATAGCTGCCGTAACTTACGCTGCGAACCCCGCCAAGAAGGGACTTGACCTTCTGCTCAACGCGTGGCGCCAGGTGCGTATGGCTGGAGAGGAGCTTCATGTCACGGGCGTGACCGAGGAAGAGTTGCGTGCGCTCGGCTTCGATATCCCCGCGGAGGGAGTCAGTGTCACAGGCACGCTCTCGCGTGAGGACTACCGTGCGCTGCTGCGTCGAGCGCGTGTGTACGTGTGCGCCGCCCGTCGCGAGGACTACGGCATCGCCCAGCTCGAGGCGCTGGCGGACGGGTGCATGCTCGTCACCGTCCCTTCGCCCGGGCCCTACGCCGCGCTTCCGATCGCACGCGAGCTCGACGAGCGGTTGGTGGACGACGACATTGGCGTGGCGCTGCGTGTGGGGCTCGATGACCCAATCTCCGGATACGCCGAGCGTGCCGGCCATCTGCTTGCGCCCTTCAGCCGCGCGGAGATAGATCGGCAAGTCGCCGACGAGCTACTGCCGCGCCTTCTTTCTTAGCGCCGTGAGCTCCTCCCACGGGCGCGTGTTGGCGACGTCCTGCGCCGTCAACCACGCGCGGCGCGCCGTGGCGATGCCCCAGCGCATCACGTCGAAGCGCGCCACCCAGTGCGCATCGGAGTCGATCAGGATTGTCACTCCCGCCTGCGCTGCTGCGCGGGCGTGCAGCTCGTTGAGGTCGCGACGGTCGGGGTTGGCGTTTATCTCAAGCATCGTCCCCGTGCGGGCCGCCGCCTCGATCACCGCCTCCATATCGAGCGCGTAGGGGTCGCGCCGCTCGATCAGCCTCCCTGTGGGGTGCCCGATCGCGTCCACGAGCGGGTGCTCGATAGCCGCGATCATTCGCTCGGTCATCGCCTGCTCGCTCATCCCAAACGCGGTGTGCACACTCGCGATCACCCAGTCGAGCTCCCCCAGTAGATCGTCTTCATAGTCGAGCGATCCGTCGGGGAGGATGTTCACCTCACTCCCCGCGAGGATACGAATGCCCTCAATGCTCGCGTCCGCCTCCCGCACCAGTTCGATCTGACGGCGCAGCTGCTCGGGGGACACATCGTCGCCGAAGCCGTGGGAGGCGGAGTGGTCGGTGATCGCCACGTACTCGTATCCCCGCTCGCGCGCCCCCAAAGCCATCGCCTCGATCGTGTCGCGTCCGTCTGAGGCCACAGTGTGGCAATGCAGGTCGCCCTTGATGTCGCTCAGCTCGATTAGATTCGGCAGACCCAACCGAGCCGCGTCCGCGCGATTGGGATGCGCTGTACTGGATGGGGGGGTGTCCGCGCGACGGGAGGCGGCGCCCGACGCACGCTCGTAGTCGAGCGCGGCCGCGGCGAGCTCGCCGCGGTTCTCGCGCAGCTCGGGCTCGATGTAGGCGAGGCCGAGCATCACGTACACCTCCTGCTCGCTCTCACACGTGGCGGTGGTGCCACTCTCGTCGTCGTACACCCCATACTCCGACACATGCAGCCCCTTGCGCACCGCCGCTTCGCGTAGCGCCGCATTGTGCTTTCCCGAGCCGGTGAAGTGCTGCAGCAGGTTGCCGAGTTGGGCGGGCTTCGCGATGCGCAGGTCAACGCTCGCGCCCGAGTGAGAGACCCCCCGAGCGCCTGCCTTGCCGGCGGAAGAGACGCTCTCCATCTCTGGCAATCCCCCGAGGCTCTTGGCGAGCGTCACAGGTTTGCGTGTCACCGCCACGAGATCTACGTCCTTGACGCTATCGGCCATCCTCCGCGCTGAACCTGCGACCAATACCTGCGTGCCCTCCCCGCCACGCTCCTGGAGTCCACTCGCGAGCGCCTCCCCGAGCTCCAGCGCTCGCGGTAGAAGCAGGCGTGGTGTCCGGCGCTCAGCCACGCCGCGCTCGAGCGCCTCGAGCACGCTTGTCTCGAACTTCTCGCCCAAGCCCCTCACTGTGCGCAACCGCTGAGCGAGCGCTGCGTCGCGCAGTGACTCCACTGAGTCAACGCCAAGCTCGGAGTGGAGCAAACGTACGCGCTTGGGCCCGACACCCGGCAATCGCGTCAGCGCGATGAGTCCTTGAGGGAACTTCGCACGTAGCTTCTCCATCGCCGGTATCGAGCCCGTCTGGACCAACGCGAGGATCTTTTCCTGCAGCGTGTCCCCAATGCCCGCAAGCTCGGTCGCGCGGCCCGCGAGCGCCAGCTCCGCCACCGACACCGGCGCCTCTCTCACCGAACGGGCAGCCGTGCGGTAGGCCACCACCCGGTGAACGATCGCGCCGTCGAGCTCGTACAGGTCGCCAAGTTCTTCCAGGGCGTCTGCGATCTTCGAGTTGGGGACCTGACTCGCCATCGCTTATCGCGTCAACACCGCGACGACCGTATCGGGGGCGAGCGTGAGCCGCGCCTTGTGATCCCGCACGGTCGACCCTCCCCGTGCTTCGATCGCCGACGTACGGGTGAGCGTCTCGGTCGTCACGCGTTTAGCCGAGTCGTCCACTGCCACGACGAAGGGCTTTGGCTTGCTCGCGAACGAGCTCACGATCACCGTCGTGTGGGTCGCGGTGGCGATCTTCGCTGCAAGCACCTCCGGGTCATTCCGCGCGAGCGACAGGATGCGGGCGCCCATCGGTATCCACCGGTGCAGGAACAGGAGCGCGTAGCCGAGCGGGTGCAGCTTCACCGTCCCGTCGGCTTCGACCGTGAACGGGTCATAGCTCGTGGCGGCCATGTGGAAGCGCACCTGCGACCACCCCCGCAGCAGTGCCGCCACCACGTACCGTGCGGCCCACACCCCCGCCACCGGGGTATCGGAGACCCCCGGCTTGCCTCCGCATGATGCGCTGTTGCTCTCGGAGATGACCGCCGCCCGATGCGCCGCCCGCGCCGTCGCCAGCAGCCAGTCGTACTTTTCGACCAACCCCACGCTCGTGTGCTTGGAGAGCAGGCGCGCGGCGGTCGTGGGCGGGCCCGCCGACCCGCACGCCACGGTGGGATACGCGTGGACTGTCATCGTGTTAGGGGGGTCTTCCCGTAGTAGTTGCCCCATGCGCACCCTCCACCCGATTCCCGCGAGGTCGGGCCCCTCGATCTTTATCGCCCCGAGTTGCGCCCGTCGGGTGGCCCATTCGCTTGCGTACTCCCCCGCCGTCCATGGGGAGGGGCGGTAGGCAGGGACGGTGAACCCGGGTTCGTTGGGGAGGATGTGGGAGATCCCGTACAGGTCGGGCTCGTTGCCCAGCGAGAACGTGAGTTGGGCCGCCGGGATCGCCTGCTCCGCGGCGGCGATCGTGGTCGTGTTGTCCGCAACTGGGCCTTCGGCGAAATTCAACCCGACCGTGAGCTGCGCACCGGTCTCTCGCGCGAGGCACCCCACCGTCGGCCAGAACGAGATCGGCACCGGGTAGTGGTAGGCGGGGGTGGGTCCCGCGAGATCCTGCGAGTCTCCCCCGATCCGTACGGTGGGCGAGCCCAGCTCACGCAGCGCCCGCACGACCGCCCCGCCCGGGCACGGCCCGCTCCCGAGCATGCGCTCCATCAACGGGTACTCGATCGACAGGCCGAAGGGTGTCCGGCTCACGACCGCCGCCGATGCGCGGTCTGGCTGTGGCGCGGTTGTGAGTAGCCCCCCAACGAGCAATCCCGCCAGGAGAGCGGCGCGCCGGCGGCTCATTGGCGCCTATGATAACCACGGGGGTATTCACCTGGCCGGTGCTGCGCGATCGAACTTCGCGGCAGGCTACAGCGAACTTCACGATGCGCTCACGCACACACATCCACGCTCTTCGGCTGGTTCTGGTCGTCGCATGCTTCGCGGTTGGGAGCCTCTCCATGGCTGGATCTGCGTCGGCCGCCGGTTTCCGCTTCGGCCTCTCCGACTATGAAGCCGACACCTTCTCCGACCCACGGGTGGGAGAGCTCGGCGTGCACCTCGCGCGCGACGTGATTCCGTGGAACGCGGCGCTCAACAAGCGTGATCTCGCCCACGCGACAGCGTGGTTGAACGCGGTGAAGCACGCCTACCACATCACCCCTTTCATCACCTTCCAGCACGCCGACGACAACGGCTCGGCGCCCAGTCCTTCACGCTTCCTGCGTGCCTTCCTGCGCTTCCGTCATCTGTTCCCGTGGGTGAAGGAGTTCTCGCCGTGGGACGAGGCCACCCATGCCACCCAACCCACGCAGCGGCACCCCAAGCTCGCGGCCGAGTACTACAACCTGATGGTCTCCCACTGCCCCGGCTGCGAGATCGCTGCGCCCGACATTCTCGACACGGACGCCTTTGAAGCATGGATCGCAACCTTCATGCAAACCGCCCACCCGACTCCCAAGATCTGGCCTTTCAACCCTTACGGGAGCGTCGCTACCAACGACTCGGCGCGGATCGAACGCTTCCTTGCCATCACCAAAGGTCAGGTGTGGTTCAGCGAGGTCGGGGGGGTCGTGTGGTGGCGCTTCAAAGGCAAGCTCATCACTCATAGCGAAGCCTATGCTGCGCAGGTCGCGAAGACCACGTTCCGCTTTGCAAAGCTCAGCTCACGGATAACGCGCGTGTACTACTACCACTGGCGCTCCCCCGGGAATCCCCACAGGTTGCCAAAGCGGGTGACGTGGGACTCTGGGCTCATCCGCTCCAACGGCTCCCCTCGTCCGGCGCTGTTGGTTGTGGCCAGAGAACTTCACCGCTACATACAGAAACGCATTCCGAAGATTTTTTGATGGGACTTCGGCCTGCCGCGTGGCCTGCGTAAGTCAACCGGCTGCGGGCGCAAGCGGGGAGGCTCGGCGATGGGCTTTGTACGCGGCGTTCAGGGCGGCCGCCGTCTGTGTGTAGGACTGGGTAGGGCGATGGCCGCTGAAGGTGAGGGTGAGCGAACCGGAGCCGGAGCGCAGCGGGATTGTTCTGCCCAGCGCTGAGCCACCGGGTCCGCGCGCATGGCGCACCCACGACGGCAGTGTCCAGTCGAGCGGGGTACCGCGGACCAGACGGGTGCGCCATGTGAGCGTCTCGCCGGTGACGGTCGCGCGCTCCACGAAGGAGACCGGCCCGTAGGCGGTGGGCGCGGCCGTGACGGCGATGTGCTGTCCTGGCGCAAGCCACGCTGGGGAGGCCCCGTCGAGCAGGCTCACACCTCCACTTGGTGTTTCTGCCACGAGCATGTTGCGCAGCAGTGCCACGTAGTCCGCGGAGAACGTCCCGTGAGGAGACATGTCCACTGGCGCGCTGCGTGACCCAAACGGGGAGACGGTCCACTCCCAGCCGGCGCCAGTCGAGGTGGTGTGGGCAAGCTCTGAGTAGAGCCCCGCGAGCGCATCCGTTGTGTCTCCCTCGGCGAGCTCGGTTTGGAAGATGGGGAAGCCAAGGTAGTCGTGGAGGCTGCTTCCGTTGGCGTAGGTCGCGAGCCCCTCCCGCATGTGCGCTCGCGCCCATGCGACGGTGGCCTTCACCGCCGTGGACGTGGGGGCAAGCACCTGAACCGGGTAGGCGGCGTAGTAGTTGCCCCAGTCCTGTCCCACGGTGGCGTCGAGCACGGGCGGGATGTGCCCGGCGCGGGTCACTGCCGCAGATATGGCCTGGTCGAGCGACGCCTCGAAGCGGTTGTCCACCACCTGCCATTCGCCTGCCAGGTCGTCCCGGTTCGCGAGCTTCGCGGTGGCGATGGCGGAGCGCAGTCCCGCCGCCGCCCACAGGTCGTCGCCCGTGATGTGCCCGAAAGCGAGCTCGTCGTCGCCCGGGTTTCCGGCGGGCAGCAAGCCCAATGGATCGGTTGCCGTGGTGAGCGACAGCCACTGGACCTGGGCGCCCATGCGGGCGAGCTGCGCTTGCGCGTAGGCGGGGTCGCCGGTGAGCCGGCTGTGTTGGCTGAGCGCCCAGAGCGCCTCGCCGAGCCCGTCGTACTGGCCGGCGCGGTCGATGAAGAGCCCGTCGGGCCGCTGCAAGGTGTCCATGAATTCGAGGTTCTGCGCCGCCGGTGCGTGCAGACCGGCGAGGTCGAGCGCCTGTGTCTCCAGTGCCCCGTCGCGAATCCAGAAGGCTTGGTACTGGAGCTTGTTCACCCCCTGCACCCACCCCGCCGGGGTGAGGTAGCGCGACGAGAGGATCTGGGCGATCGCCGCGCGATATGTGTCACTGACCTTCGCCTCCGGCACGTCAATCTTCGCCATCCCCGCCTCTTCTGTCGCCCACGTGCGCCTGAGCTCGGCGCGGGCCGCACTCAACGGTGCCCGGTCAAGCGCTCTGTCGGCGGCCGCGCCGGCAGGTGGTGGGCTCAGAGGGATCTGCCACGTGAAGCTCACGCGGCCACCCGCCTTCAGCCGCGCGCTGAACAGCCGCGCGTCGTGGGGGGCGGTGGGTCCTGCCACCGTTGAGGCGCCGCTTGCACGACCCGATTCACGGCGCCTCGACGCCGCGTAGCTCGAAGCGGTTGCGCCGAGCGGGTGGCTTGTGGCGGTGGGTCCGCGCGCCAGCAACAGGTCGGAGCGGTCGAGGTCGCGCCCCGAGGTCGTGTAGGCGAAGCTCGGCGAGAACCGCTCTCCCGGCTGCTCGTAGAAGCCGGGGGTCCCGCTCACCGGACGCTCGTAGCGGTAAGCGCCGGTCATCAAGCCGTGGACCCCACGTAGCTGTCGCCCGCGGGTGTACGCAACCGCCATCGCCACCCGTGCCTCCCGTGGACGGTTGGAGGAGTTGGTGGCGGTCACGGTCTCATACGCCACGGGCCTGCCGCCCACGGCCACCGCGAAGACGGTCAGCACGTAGCGCACCGGCCCGTCGGAGAGGGTGCTCAACAGCAGTGGCACCCCGGGGTCGGGGAACATGCGCGTCGGCTGACTCCAGGGAACCAGTTTGCGGCCGTACCTCAGCTCGTACTCCGCCCATCCCGTGTAGAGGTCGCCCTCGGGTGCGATCTCCCCGCCCGCAAGCATCCCGGGCACGGCGATCTGGTCTGTGGGCTTTGAGAGAAAGCCGGTCGTCGGCAGGCCCGCATCGGCCGGCGCGACTGACAAGGCGACCGCGCCGACGGCGATTGCGAGCATGGTCGCGCGCGTCATAGTCCCGCTATTAGCTGACTTCCAGAGTGGCGGCGCCGTGCTTCCGCCACGAGACTGTCACCGGGCAGGCGAGCCCAGAGGCGGTGACCCGGCATACATCGCGGGTGGTTGTGGCGTTGCGGGCGGACACCCCGCCTCCGTGTACCCCTGCGCTTGCGCCGGCAAGCCATATCGTCGTGCTCAGCGTGGCCTTTGCGGGCACTGTCACGCTCAGCTTGATCCCGTCAGCGGTCGTGAGCAGAGTCGCCTTCACGCGAGTGACGTGGCGCCCGTTCATCAGCCGGTGTCCGTTTGCGCGCCGGTAGACGCCGGTCAACACCACCTTGCCCCCCGAGCCGCGCGCGTCGGTGAAGACCGGCATTGCGCTGCCGCTGTCCGCGAGCGAGAGCGTCCAAGCACTCGACGGCCCCGCTTCGCGCGGACGCAGCGCCATCAGGTCGTGCCAGCCGGCGCCATCGGCCACCTTCACCGCGACGAGTCCTTGCGCCGAGCGAGGGTCGGCGCCCTTTCCCAGGCCGCTCAGCTCCCACCAGACGCCTCCCTTGCGACCCCATACGAGACCGCTGGAAGCGAGGTCGTCGAACAGGGAGTTGGGCGTGTCGGCGGGGAGCACTGTGCGCGGCGCCTCTGTGTGTGGCCAGTGGGAGAGCGCGTCGGAGAGCAACCACAGTGTGAGTCCCTCGTACTGGTTCATGGCGGCGTAGACATCCACGATCGAGGGGTCCCACTGGAGGCCCAGGCCCGGGACGATCGGGAGCAGGCCGTCAGGTTCCAGCGGGTAAGCGTTGAGCAGGTAGGAGAGCGCGCGGTCGGAGTACTCGCGCCAAGCGGTCGCATTGGTGGAGTCGAGCCGCGCGCGCCTCGCGCCCAGAGCCGCCGCCGCGGCCTGCACCCACGACTGGTCCAGTGAGCGCCCCGACAGCGAGAGCTGGCCGTCGGGGGCCATCATGTCGAGCGCGTAGCGGTCGGCCTGCCGGCGCAGTCGCCCGACCTTCGGTCCGATCGCTTCAGGGTCGGCTTCGCCCACCAGCTCGAGCATGAAGCTCGAGAACAGCTCGTACGCGGCGGGCTCGGCGCCGGGGTCCGATAGCTCGCGTGCCGGGCCGGCCGCGGCGAGCGCGCCGGGTGTGGGGGATCCGAGTGTCTTCAACTGGGGGCCGGCGTGGGTGACTGCCAGCGAGAGGTCTTCCTTTATCTGTCTGGCGACGTACGCCTTCGAGCCGGCAAGCGAGCCGGGTTGGCCGATCACGCCATCGGCCATCAACAGCGCAGCCCCAGCCGACCACACGAGCCGCCAGTTGTCGTAGCAACCGGGCACGATCAGGCACGTGGCCTCCGTTGGCGCGCCGATTTCCCCGGCGCGGTGGACGAGCGGGCCGGAGATTCTTTCCCAAACGCCCGCCGGCAGCTCGCCGGCCTCGCCGTCGCGGATGGTGGCGGCGATGGCGAGCAGGTTGAAGGGGTCGTTGGCCACCGGCAGTGTGAGCGCGGATCTGAGGATGCGCTCGCCCGTTTCTTCAAGCTTTGAGTCTCCGTTGCGGTGGGCTGTCTTGAGCATCACGTCGGCGAGCATCACCACCCCGTAGTTATCGCCCGTGTCCGTTGGATCGAGTGGGTCGGACACACGGCCGTCAGCGGTCGTGAGGGGCTCCCACGCACGGGCGATCCCGGCGGTGTAGAGATCGAGCCTCGTCGCGCTCAACGGGACTTGGGCGGCGTGAGCCCAAGGTGGCGCGAAGAGAAACAACACGAGGCCAATAACGGCGCCGCAGGCTCTCGCCAGCGGCGTTGCGTGGACCGACGACACGCTAGGGTACGCGCCTCGTGATGACCGACGTGCCCTGGCTTATCCTCCCGACGTACAACGAGGCTGAGAACATCGAGGCGATAGTAGCCGCCTCGAGCGATGTGCTCGCCGGTAGCACGGGCGGGGAGTACAAGATCCTGATCGTCGACGACGGCTCCCCTGACGGCACGGGGGAGATCGCCGACAGCCTCGCCGCGGAGCGTGAGCAGCTGGAGGTGTTGCACCGCACCGAGAAGAGTGGCATCGGCCCCGCCTACCTCGCGGGCTTCGCCTACGCGCTCGACCACGGGGCTGCGTACGTGATGGAGATGGACTCCGACTTCTCCCACGACCCCGCCGACCTTGGGCGGTTGCTCCAAGCCGTACGCGCAGGCGCGGACCTCGCGCTCGGCTCGCGTTACGTGCCCGGCGGGGGCGTCGTGGATTGGGGGTTGTTGCGACGGGTGATAAGTCAGGGAGGCTCCACCTACGCACGCTTGGTGCTCGGTCTCAAAGTGCGTGACCTCACAGGTGGCTTCAAGTGTTTCAAGCGTGAGGTGTTGGAAGCAATCCACTTCGACAGCGTCCGCTCCCAGGGTTACGCCTTCCAGGTCGAGCTCACCTATCGCGCGGTGCGGGCGGGGTTCCGTGTGGAGGAGGTCCCGATCGTCTTCAAAGACCGCGAACTCGGCCAGAGCAAGATGTCATGGAAGATCGCCGCAGAGGCGATGTGGTTGGTCCCGAAGCTGCGCTTCGGCCGCCAGCCGCCGATGTCGGTGGCGCCACAAACGACTCAGGTGGACGTAGCAAGCGGCCGATAGGGAGGAGGTGGACGCCTCTTCCTATGCGCTCTACCACGGCGTGCGCCGCACGCGCACAACCCTACGTGCGTGGCAGCGGCGACCGCTGCCGGTGATTGGCGCGTGGGTTGCCGGCTCGGCGGTGGCCGCGGGTGGGTTGCTCGTCGCGGTGCTCGTGATCTCCGAGCTGTCGGTGGGGTACGTGCAGGTGATCCAGTTGCGCCCGCCCTTTGCGGTGGGGAATCTCGGGGACGTGGGGACGGTGTTGTCGCACAACCTGCTCGTGTTGGCGTTGCACGCGATGGCATGTGTGGCGGGGTTCATCGCGGGGAGTTCGTTGCCACTTCAGGCGCAGAGCAAGAGCGGGGTGTCGCGGTGGGTGCACGAACACGGTGGGCGCATCGCGATTGCCTTCGTGGTATGCGCGACCACCTTCTCGCTGTCGGCGCAGGCATACCTGCTCGGCCACACGCTCGCGGGTGTGGCGCACTTTCTCAAGGTATCGCCGGCACTGCTCCTACTGGCGGTGTTGCCTCATGCGATTCCCGAGCTGACGGCGCTGTTCCTGCCGCTGGCGGCGTGGATCATTGCGAGCCGCAGGGGCGAGTGGGACCAGCTGCTCGCGGCCACGTTGGTGACGGTCGCGATTGCGCTCCCAATCCTGGTTGTGTGCGCCTTCATGGAGGTTTACGTGGCGCCTCACGTCTTCACTAGCCTCACAGGTATCCACCCGCCGATTGTGGGTATGTGGGATGGATGGACCATGCACGTCGGTCACTGAGGTTGGTAGTGGGTCAGTTTGGTCGTTTTGCATGACCGCGACATCGGGAGCCTAGTCGCCAGCCGTTTCGCGGTTCCCTCGTGGCCGCTAGTCGGCCTGCCGATAAGTCATGTCCGACCTGGGGCGCAGAATGCTTGGGCTCGATCAGCGTAAGGAACTGACCGAGCCCATAGCGAGATTCTGCGTGTCGTGGTCAAACCGACCGGAAAGCCCAAACAGGTCAGAGTGTGCCACGCCGTGCGGATGGAACATCCGAAAGGTCGTGACACATGTTACAAGCAGCTAGACGGTATACGCTCCGGTCAGAAGCCAGGCTTCCGTACTTGGAGCACGCACAAATCGCGACGGGGAAGGTCAAGGACTATGTGCTCAATCCAGAACACCGAGTCGGCCGACACAAGGCGCTTGTCTTCGCCAGGGTCCTCGATATCCACCGAGAGGACTGGCGGTTTCTCAGCGACCAGATACTTGAAGGGCTTCCTGACTCGCCTGCGACGCGAGTCGAACTCGACAGTCCCTGGGGAGTCAAATGGGAAGTTCCGATCACCGTCGAAGGCAACAACACCCACCGAGCTACGGTCCTCACCTTCTGGCACATCCGGCCCGGGGAGTATCCGTCCTTCTCGTCAGCCCGCGTGGCTAAGCCCCCCAGAGACTCCCCGCCGCCCCGACCTGGTTCTAAAGACCGCGTCGTTGACCTCGCCGTGCGAAGGATGGCCAGCAGGAACCGTCGGCGCGATCGTGGAAGCGTTCGCCGACGGCGTGCTGCTTGAGGTCGTAAACGACGAGGGCGACACGCTCGCAATGCTGCCCGTCAGACACGATGCCCTGCTCATACAGGACGACATTGCACCCCACCAAGTTGGCACGCCTTGCCCTGCCTAACAAGCTTGTCTTAGTCCAATAGTGCAGCGATCTCCTTGAGGCTCCACTTGTGGTCGGCTACCCCGGCGGCCATAGCAGGCGTCATTTGGAGTGTCTGGTGGGTGCGACCAAAGTTGTAATACATGTAATGCAGACTGACGGCGTGGGACAGGTTCTCGATCTTCTTTGAGAAGCCGTTGGTTAGCCGTGTGAACCTGCGCATCCCCATCCGCATCGTGAGGTTCTGCCGCTCCACATAGCTCGTGCTGATTCTGCTGTCGTCGGGGCTTCCCTTGCGGACACGAGTTCGGGTACCGATGCAGACGGGCGGACTGTAACGGCGCTCCCCGCCGGGATCGACTCGATACTTCTTTTCAATGATCGCCCAGTCGATGTCCCGTCCGAAGGACAAGCCGATTGCGGCACTATGCGACGGGTGGCCGTCTGTCGTGAGCTGGATACGGTTGCGCATTCGGCTCTTGAGGTCCAGCATGAACGCCCATCCGTCCTCGACAGTTTGCTCGCCTACAAGCCATGACGGAACCAGCTTTGTGTCCGCGCAGATCGCGACCCACGTCCAGACATTGCCGTACCCGAAGGTGCCCTTGTGCTCTTGCGGGACGTTCTTCTGCTTGGAGTAGCAGAAGCCCCACATCTCATCGACCTCGATCGTTGTACAGGACAGGTTCCGCAGTGTGCGGTCCTGGTACGCGGCGCACACCGCGCCAAGGTCCACGAGCAGCTTCGTGATCGTGTTCTTCGCTGCTCCCGTGATGCGGACGGTTGCCCGGATGCTGTTGCCCTCCACGAGGCAGCCGATGATCTGCGCGCGCTTCTCGGTGGTCAGCCTGTTCATACTGACCATTATGCTTGAGGTGTCGGACGGAACCGCAGACGTGCTACAAGGACCGTTCCGACCTCTCGGCACGCCGTCGGGGTGGCAGGTTATTGTCCCGACATGCACGACGCGCTCCAAGAGGCATGGTTCGCTGGACGTTCTGGAAGGCTGCTCGTTTATAGGGTCAACCGCCGACCCAAGTACGCCAACACCCTTATCCCGGCCGAGCAGCCCGCGGACCCGTTCGACCATTTCATGCGCATGCTCGCGCCCGGAGATCCGGTCGTAACCGGACACAGCCATCAGCGGATCTGGCGGGTTGGCGGAATCCAAATTGATTCAGACCAAGCGATCCTGACAGGGAGGCTCGGCTGGCAACCGAGGGAGGATGAGGTTGTCTCACTTTGGTCAGAGGAGGAGATGGATTGGAAGGTGCAAGTCGCCGAACCCAAGGAGAAAAAGCTGATGCCATTTGGGTTCGATGGCGAGAGTCGCCTCCTAACGGTCTTGGCTGATGGAGCGTCAGCCACAGTAACCATCGCGGGCGTGTTCGAGAAGATCCTACGAAAGAACGAACATGAGACGACATGGCCAACAACGGATTGGAGCGTGGAGCCCGTCCTTGATCGTGAGGACTTCCTCACATGGCTAGATACGCTAGACGTAGTGACTTCCGTCTCATTCAAAGCAAAGCTCCCAAACCCGGAGCCTCTTGATGATTTTGGAGAACTTTTTGAGCGTATATCGAAAAGTCACGCGACCGAGTACACAGAGACAATGAAGTCGGCTCGCGAGACTGGGCTAATTGAAGTTCAGAAAGACCGCGACTTCAAGCAGGGGATCGCGATGGCGCAGCAAGGTTTTGCGACGCTCGTTGGCAAGGGAAAGCGCAACGGGGCAACCAGTTCTTATAGCCAACAGCAAGCCGTGGCTAGCGAATCCATCGAGCAGCTTCCCTTTGATTGGGAGGACATGAGGGCATTTCTTGCTGAGCGTCTGCGAGGACCGCTGCGACGTTTTAAGGACAGCAAAAGCGATGACGACTAATAAGCCCTTACAGCCAAAGGTAGGCGTATGGCGCGCAATATTGGGGCTTGGCGACCTGAGGATTAAGCAATTGCTCTGGCCGGAGGGGCTTCCTGCGCTGCTACTTGGTTTTGGGGGCGCTGTGTTGATTGTTCGTGCGACTAGCCTTTCGACTCGAACATCTGTCACCGGCGGACTGGTAACGCTGGCGGGTGCTCTCCTAGCCGTTTCGTTTGCGGCTTTGGCGATTGTGGTCTCCCTTCCATCGTCACGCTATCTGCGAGCTTTGTCCGAAGGAGAGAAGGGCGGTATTCAGAGGTTCCTAGATCCATTCTTGGTTTCGATTGGCATGCAACTCGCGATTATTCTCTTGGCGCTCGGCTACGGTCTTTTGTCTCCGCATGTGCCTAGAACCGTCGAGCATGTCGCGTTTTATTCTCTTGGTTTCTTGTTTGTGTTCGGCCTACTAGATATCGCAGCGCTCGCCCGCTCACTAGTTCGTCACGGGATTCTCCGGTCATTGGCCGCCGTCGTAGAGAATGAGGAGGACGAGCAAGGCAGCGCAGATGTACGCCCCTTGCGCGGACGACGGGGTTAGGCGCTTCAAGGCATTAGGAAGATTGCCAGCGTGCCTTGGCGGCTTTACGGGCAATCTCCGAGCGCTGCTCGGGCGTGAGACGTTCGCTCCGAGCCTTGCCGCCCTTCAGGCCGCCCTTCTTGCCGCTGACCTGAGCGGCGGTCGGCGTCGATGGCTCCGTGTGTTCTTTGACGATGCGGTGGGCCATGCTGTTTAGATCGGCCATGAGGGCATCGTAGCGCCGCTGGGAGCGCCACGCCCAACACGGCGACGTGGCGCTCAAGAACGCGGTCCTACGAGTGCAGCGCTTCGACGGCGACGCCGAGCGCCAACAGCGCGAAACACAGCCCGACGAGCAGCACGCCAGGCCGTTTCAGGACGCGCATGATCGCGAACGCGAGCCATATCGAAAACGCGAAACACACGCAGCGCCACAGCCAGCTATTTGGCCGCATGGCGCTCACGCCACGATCTGGTCGTAGTGCAGTGCCGCCCGTGTGGGGAAGACAAGGCCGTCCGTCGTGCGGTGGATCAACCCGACCCCCACAAGCCGGGTGATCG
The DNA here is from genome assembly GCA_963702905.1 of uncultured Solirubrobacterales bacterium. Classification (GTDB taxonomy): domain Bacteria; phylum Actinomycetota; class Thermoleophilia; order Solirubrobacterales; family Solirubrobacteraceae; genus Palsa-744. Next base: position 726,837 of record OY969769.1, on the reverse strand, counting down.
CGTTCAGCGTGTGCTCTGGTTTTGTGCGACCGTCCGTGCGATCACGGACAAGCTCATCGACCGACCACGGCCGCTGATCGTCCGGATCGAGTAGCCGGTGCATGACACCCCAGTCGTGGCCGTTGTCGGCCGCGACCATTGGATTAGGCTCTACTGCGGGCATGGGAGCTTATTCCTCCTGTGCTCAAGGTCCCCGGCGGCAGTTAGCGCTGTCGTCGGGGACCGCTGGTTATTGACCGAGCGAAGCTAGACCATCCGCACGGTCACAACCAAACTGACCCACTACCCTGAGGTTGCTACACTTCACTTTGTATAGTGAGTGGTGGAGCAGCCCGGCGAGGTCGGGCGTTTTCGCGGCAGAGACGGCGATCGGAACAGGAGACGACCATGGCAGGCACCCTCAACGAAGTAACCGACGCGAACTTCCAGGCTGAGGTCATCGAGTCGGAGAAGCCCGTGCTCGTGGACTTCTGGGCGCCTTGGTGCGGCCCGTGCCGCGTGGTAGGACCGGTACTTGAGGAGATCGCCTCAGAGCGCGAGGACCTGCGCATCGTGAAGCTGAACGTGGACGAGAACCAGCAGACTGCGGCGGCCTTCCAGGTGCTCTCGATCCCCACGATGATCCTCTTCAAGGGCGGGCTCCCCGCCAAGACCGTGGTCGGGGCGTATCCCAAGCGGAAGATCGAGGCGGAGTTGGACGGAGTGCTATCGCCGGCGTAGCGCGATTTCGAGGGTAAGCCCTTCGATGTCGGTTTGCTCCTGGTAATCCATCGTGGCGCCATTGGGGGCGCCAAGCGATAGCTCGACGGCAAGCGTCTCGCCGCTGAGATAGCCCTCGTGCTCACGGACGGCATCGAGCAGTGCGTCGTCGCCGAGAGAGAAAGCTCGATGCGGTCCTCTACCTCAAGGCCGGCGGTCTTGCGGGCGTTCTGGACGGCGTGGACGATCTCGCGGGAGCGGCCCTCGCGCAGCAGCGAGTCGTCGATAGCGAGGTCGAGCGCGACCGCGTGGGCGCCCTCACGCTCGACGGAGTAACCCTCAGGAGGCTTCATGTTGAGCAGGACGTCGTCGGCCGTGAGGGTGTGCTCGCGGCCGCCCACCGAGATGCCGATCGGTGCGCCCTCGCGCACGGCGGCGGCCACTCGCGCGGGGTCGAGTGCGGCGATGGCGTCGGCGGCGAGCGGCATCTCTTTACCGAACAGGGGGCCGAGCGTGCGGTAGTTGGCCTTGACTTCGTATTCGCCCAGCTCATCAGCGGCATCGACGAAGCGGATGCGGCGCACATTGAGCTCCTCGCGGACGATCTCCGAGAGGAGCTCGATGGCGGCGCGCTCACGGCCGTCGGCTACGACCACGGCCTCGGAGAGCGGCTGGCGGACCTTGATCTTCGCGTGGGCGCGGGCGGAGAGGCCGAGCGTGACGGTCTCGCGGGCCACGGCCATCGCGTCTTCAAGCTCACGGTCGCGCGCGGGGAGGGCCTCGCCGATAGGGAAATCGCAGAGGTGGACGGAGGCGAGCGAGCCGTCGAGGTTGTCGTAGATCTCATCCGCGATGAAGGGACAGAAGGGGGCGAGCAGCTTGGAGACGACGAGCAGGCACTCGCGCAGTGTGGCGAAGGCGGCGCGATCGCCGTCCCAGAAGCGGCGGCGGGAGCGGCGGACATACCAGTTGGAGAGCTCGTCAACCAGCTCGGCGATGGCGCGGCCGGCGGTGGTGGCGTCGTATGCGTCGAGTCGTTCGGCCACCAGCTCGGCGGTGGCGGAGGTGCGCGAGAGGGCCCAGCGGTCGAGAGCATCCTCCGGGGCGGGCGCGTCGTCGTCGCCCTCCAACGCGCCCGCGTTGGCGTTGGCGTAGAGGGAGTAGAAGAAGTAGGTGCTCCACAGTTGCTTGAGGAACAGGCGGACGCCCTCACCGATGGAGTCCTCAGAGAAGCGGTAGCCATCCCAGGGTTGCTTTGAGGTGAAGAAGTACCAACGGAAGGCGTCGGCGCCGTAGGTGTCGAGCACCCGCCACGGCTCGACCGTGTTGCCCTTGGACTTCGACATCTTCTGGCCGTCGGCGTCGAGGATCAGCCCGAGGCACACGACGTTCTTGTAGGGGGCGGTGTCGAACAGCAGGGTGGAGACGGCGAGCAGCGAGTAGAACCAGCCCCGCGTTTGGTCGAGCGCCTCGCAGATGAAATCGGCGGGGAAATTTTTTTGGAATACCTGCTCGTGCTCGTGGGGAGAGTGATGCTGGGCGAAGGGCATCGCACCCGAGTCGAACCACACATCTATGACCTCGGGGACACGTTTCATACGCTCGGTACACGCAGCCCGGTCGTCCCTCGTACCCGTGCAGGGGAAGTCGATGTCGTCCACGTAAGGGCGGTGGTGGTCGGATAGTGGACGGCCGGACAGCTCCTCCAGCTCCTTGAAGGATGCGATGGTGTGGGTGTGGCCGTCGGGACAACGCCACACGGGTAGCGGAGTGCCCCAGTAGCGCTCGCGGGAGAGCGCCCAGTCGACGTTGTTGGAGAGCCAGTCGCCAAAGCGGCCGTGCTTGATGTGAGGGGGGTACCAGTCGATGGTCTCGTTCGCCGCCATCATCCGCTCGCGGATCTTCGAGGTGGCGATGTACCAGGAGGGCTTGGCGTAGTAGATGAGCGGGGTGTTGCAGCGCCAGCAGTGGGGGTAGGAGTGCTCGTAGTCGCTGCGCCTGAACAACAGGCCGCGGGCGTCGAGGTCTGAGATCAGCTCCTCGGTGAGCTGGGGATCCTTGACGAAGCGGCCCTCGTAGGAGTTCCCGGCGCGGTCAAGTACGCGGGCGTCGTAGGTGCCGTCGGGTCGTACCGGGTTGTAGACGGCGTGGGGGTTCTCGGGGTCGAACGACCCGACCTCCGCAGCCTTGGCGGCCCTGAAGTCGTCCTCGCCAAACGCGGGTGCGATGTGCACGAGGCCGGTGCCGTCCTCGGTGGTGACGAAGTCGCCCGCGATGATGGGCGATCCGCCGGGCTCGCGATCTGTCAAGGCGAAGATCGGGCCCTTGTATTGGGCGCCGATCAAAGCTGTCCCCGGAAAGCGGTCGAGGATCTCCGCGCTTTCGCCGAGCACCCTCTCCACCAGTGGGGCAGCAAGGATCAACGTCTCGTCGCCGGCGCGAGCGCGGACGTACTCGACGTTGGGGCCGGCCGCCACCGCGATGTTCCCCGGGAGCGTCCACGGCGTGGTGGTCCAGATCAGCAGCGCGTCGCCCTCCTGCAGCAGTCCACTTGGTGCGAGCACAGGTAGTCGCACATACACCGAGGGATCGACCACGTCCTTGTAGCCGAGCGCCACCTCGTGCGAGGAGAGCGCGGTGCCGCAGCGGGGGCAGTAGGGGACGACCTTGTTGCCCTCGTACAGCAGCCCCTTGCGGTCGATCTCCGCGAGCGCCCACCACACAGACTCGATGTAGCTCTCGTCCAGTGTGCGGTAGGCGTGGTCGAGGTCCACCCAGAAGCCGATGCGCTCGGTGAGGCGGTCCCACTCCTCCAGATAGGTGAAGACGGATTCGCGACACTTCGCGTTGAACTTCTCGATGCCGTACTCCTCGATCTCCGCCTTGGAGGAGATGCCGAGCTCCTTCTCCACGCCGATCTCCACCGGCAGGCCGTGGCAGTCCCAGCCGCCCTTGCGGTCGACGCGGTAGCCGCGCATCGTCTTGTAGCGGGGGTAGATGTCCTTGAACACGCGCGAGAGCACGTGGTGGGAGCCGGGTCGGCCGTTGGCGGTGGGGGGCCCCTCGTAGAACACCCACGAGGGCGCTCCCTCGCGTAGGCGCAGCGATTCACCGAACACGTCCCGCTCGCGCCAGCGGCCCAGCACGTCCTGCTCGAGCGCGGGGAGATCCTGGCGCGCGTCGACCTCGCGCGGGGGTATCGGCGGGTGGTGTCGGTCGTGGGCTGCCATGGGGCGGCCCATTGTAGGTGGGCGCCTCGTCTAGGAAGCGGCGGCCGTCGCCGGCGTGGCCGCGGCGGTCCGTGTGGCGCCGGTGAGCCGCTCGCGTAGCGTCGCGACGGCCTCCGTCGGCGTGGGGCCGATGCGCGGAACGGTGCTCGCCCCCGTCTCGGGCAGAGCGCCGCGGTAGTCGAGCACTTCCAGCCCGCCGATGCTCTGGCGCGCCGCGTAGACCACTCGGCCGATGGCGTCGAGCGTGGAGCCCTGCCCCCCGAGTACGAGCGCCTGGGGGGTGAGCGCGCGCAGGGCGTTTCCGACCCGCGCTCCGTCGAGGTCTACTGGCAGTGTGAGAACACGCAAACCCGCGCGACGGACGAGGAGCTCGAGCGCCTGCACATAAAGAGCGTCGACGTCGAAGGAGCGGCTTGCGTCGAGGATCAGCACGCCCTCGTCGCGGGTGGAGGGGGGAGCGACGCGCTGGGCGGCGGCGAGCCAGCCCGTGGCGTAGCGCCAGGCGAAGCAATACTCGGGCGAGCCGGCGGCGCCTTGGCCGGGCGCTCCCTCGAGGCCGGCGGGAGCCGCTGGATCACCGTCAGCCAGCGCCTCAACAGCAGGCAAGAGGACGGTCTCGACCGTACGCTCCACTGAGCGGACAGCCATGCTCTCCTCCATCAAACGGTCGGCCTTCTCCTCGCTGAACAGCGCGAACGCGGAGAGTAGTCGTGTGGGGGTGGAGGGTCCCTTGCCGCGCTCACGCGCCACGGAGATGGCGGAGGAGATGTCTCCTGTGTCGGCAAGGGCCTGCTTGAGCGCCTCGATCTCGGTGAGGTCGAACTGGCGGTGGCCGCCCTCGGTGCGTTGGGGGGTGGGGTAGCCAAAGCGGGTCTCCCAGCTACGCAGCGTGTTCGGGCTCACGCCGAGCAGGGCGGCAGCGGCGTTTGTGCGGATGACGCTCATGCGGAGGATTGTCAAGCTTTGAGGAGTGCTAGGGCAAGCGTCGCAACGTGGGGTGCATCCTGGGAGATCGTTTGCAGGCGAAGGGGATGTGCCACGCGCCGCGTACCGTCGCAGTCGCCGCTTACCGTGTTCGGAGTGATTTCGCCGAACGCACCAAGCCAAAGCGCTGCCCGCCTGTGGCATGCCATGAGCATGCTATTTTCATGCCATGAGCGCGATTCAAGTCAAGGACGTATCGCTGGAGCTGCACGAGCGGCTCCGCGCGCGGGCGCGCGCGGAGGGCAGGAGCCTGAGCGACTACGTGCTGTACGTGCTGGAGCGCGATCTGGCTATGCCCACGATGCGCGAGTGGTTGGCGCAAGTCAAACGGGGCCAACCTGTCACGGGCGTCTCACGAGAGGACATTCTCGAGTCGATCCAACAAGGGCGCAAGGAACGTGACGAGCGGATCGGCGCCGCCGTCTCGCATCATTGACGCCTCGGCGGCGGTCGAGTTGCTGCTCGTCAGCGAGCGTGCGGCGGTGGTGGAGCAGGCCATTGGGGATAGCGATCTGGCGGCACCCGACTCGATCAATCCTGAGGTTCTGCAGGCCATCAGGGGTCTTGAGCGCGCCCAGCAGGTTGGCAAAGACCGTGCCGAAGAGATGCTCGCGGACTTCCTCACCATGTCGATTGTCCGCGTGCCGACCGTCGGGTTGTTGGCTGATGCGTGGAGCCTGCGTCACAATCTCAGCGGGTACGACGCGTGCTATGTGGCGCTGGCCCGTCGTCTCGGGTCCGCGCTGATCACCGGCGACCATCGCATCGCGCGCGCACCGGGCTTGGGCATCGCGCTGATCCTTGTCTGAGTCCTCGCACGCGTGGAGCGTCTGGTCGGTAACTCGGGCGGTGCCTCCTACGATGAGACCGTGCTCGCGCGGAAGGCGTCCCTGTGAGGCTGCGCCTCTACCACCACTCGGACGGCGCGCGCGTGGCGTATCGCGAGGTGGGCGCCGGACCGCCGCTCGCGTTGTTGCACGCGGGGCTGCTCTCCCATAGGGAGTGGGAGCCGGTGGTGGGCCGTCTGGCTGAGCGCCACCGCGTGGTGATCCCCGACCTGCCGTTGCACGGCGACTCCGAGGACCGTCCGCGCCATCCCTACACGATCGACTGGTTCGCGGAGGTGATGGGAGGGTTCGCCGACGACGTGCTCGGGCCACACCCGCTCGTGGTGGGCCACGACGCGGGCGCCGAGATACTGCTCCAGGCTGTCGCGGCTGGTCTACTTGAGCCGAGCCGGATGGTGTTGATGCCGAACCGGCTGCATCTGCCGGTGGAGCACGAGCGCAAGCGCGAGGCGTGGCGGCTGGCGACGCTCGGGGGGTCGCTGCCCGGCGTTGACCGCGTGCTCACGCACGCCACCAAGCTCGTGTTCACCCCGACGCTCGGGATACGCCTCTCGGAGCGTCGCGTGCCGGAGGCGGGCGATCTCATTCGACATGCGTTCGCCGATGTGCCCGGCAACCCCAACCTCGCGCGCTCGTGGGCGAAGTGCGCGCGGCGCTGGCCGCGGGGCGCGCAAACACATGTGCGTGAGCTGTACCCGCGCCTGCGGATGCCTGTGCTGTTGCTGTGGGCCGACCGCGATCCGCTTCACCCGCTGGCGGGGGCGGAAGAGACGTTGCGCCTACTTCCACGTGGGCAGCTGCGCGTGCTTGCGGGTACCGGTTTCCTGATGACCTACGACGACCCGGTGGGAGTGGCGCGCGAGCTGATCGCATTCTGCGGGTGAGATACTGACGCGCCTACTGACGAGGAGACACGATGACCGACAAGCAGCTCTGGGGCGGGGAGACCGCCAAGGCAGTTGACAACTTCCCGATCTCCGGCGAGGCCGTGCCGGTGTCGGTCGTGCGTTGGCTCGCGCGTGTAAAGGGCGCGGCGGCGGCCGTCAACGGCGAGCTGGGGCTCTTGAGCAAGCGCAGCGCCGCGAGCATCGAGAAAGCCGCTGCCGAGATCGCCGCCGGAAAGCATGACGCCCAGTTCCCGATCGACGTGTTCCAGACCGGCTCGGGCACCTCTACGAACATGAACGCCAACGAGGTGATCGCGACGTTGGCAGGCGAGAAGGTGCACGCCAACGACCACGTGAACATGGGGCAGTCCTCAAACGATGTGTTCCCCTCCGCCGTGCACCTCGCGGCGCTGGACGTCGCCCAGAACGAGTTGCTGCCTGCGCTCAAGCAGCTGGAGCGGTCGTTCGCAAAGAAGGCGAAGAGCTTCTCCGGCGTTGTGAAGTCAGGGCGCACCCACCTGATGGATGCGGTGCCGGTCACGCTTGGCCAGGAGTTCGCGGGGTACGCCGCTCAGATGGCGCTGGGTCAGGAGCGCGTGCAGGGGGCGCTCGTGCACGTCGGCCAGATCCCGCTGGGCGGTACCGCTACCGGCACCGGGCTCAACACGCATCCGAAGTTCGCCGAGAAGGTGCGCGCGCGGCTCAAGCGCGAATCGGGCTTGAAGCAGATCGCAGGGCCGCTCGATCCCTTTGAGGCGCAGGCCAACCGTGACGCGCTGGTGGAGCTCTCGGGTGCGCTCAAGGTGATCGCCGTGTCGCTGACGAAGATCGCGGGGGACCTCGCGCTGATGGGCTCCGGCCCGCGGGCGGGCATCGGCGAGATCTTCCTGCCCGAGCTGCAGAAGGGCTCCTCGATCATGCCCGGCAAGGTGAACCCGGTGATCCCCGAGGTTGTCTTGCAGGTCTCCGCGCAGGTGATCGGCAACGACACCGCCATCACGGTCGGTGGGTTGCAGGGTCAGTTCGAGCTGAACGTACGCATTCCGCTGATCGCGCGCAACCTGCTTCAGTCGCTCGACTTGCTCACGAAAGTCTCGCGGGTGTTCGCGGAGAAGTGTGTGGACGGGATCACCGCCAACAAGGCCGGCTGTGCTGCCTCGGCGGGCGCCACGCTCGCGGTAGCCACAGCGCTCAACGGCGCGATCGGCTACGACAAGGCGACCGCCATCGTCAAAAAGGCCACAGAGTCAGGCCGCCCGCTACGCGAGATTGCTCTCGAGGAAGGCGTCGACCCGAAGGTCTATGACGCGACGATCGACCTGAAGAAGATCGCGGCGGGCAATCAGGCCGGCTGAGCGGCGAGCATCCCGTCGAGCAGGAGCTTCGCCCCCGCCTTCGACAGAGGTTCGTTGAGATTGCCGCACTTCGGCGACTGGACGCACGAGGGGCAGCCGCTTTTGCATGGGCACTCGGCAATCAGGCGGTGGGCGTCGCGACACAGCTCCTCGAAGCGTTGGTAGGCGAGGCGTGTGATGCCGATGCCTCCGGGGTGGCCGTCGTAGATGAAGATCGTGGGGCCGCCGGTTTGGGGGTGGGCGTTGGTCGACAGGCCGCCAATGTCCCAGCGGTCGCACATCGCGATCAGCGGGAGCACGGCTATCTGGGCGTGCTCGGTGGCGTGCAGTGAGCCGAGCAGCGCGTCTATCGGAATAGCGCCCTCCCCACCGGGATCGAGACCAGTGAGTGTGCCACCGTCAAGCTCGAACCACAGCGCTTGCGTGGAGAACGAGGTTTGCGGGAGGTCGAGCATCACGAGGTCCACCTGCGCGTGGTCGGATAGACGCTTGCGCTGGTAGCCGAGCACGGTCTCGGTGACGGACACCTCGCCGAATGAGAGGGTGACGCCGAGCGTTTCGCGGCGGTCGAGCAAGCGCTCGATGTTGGTGTCGGTCTCGCGCTTGGGCTGCGTGTACCAGTCGCCGTTGAAGGGCGCCACGAGCGCACGACGGTTCTCCAGATCCAGTTCGCGCACCTCATACGAGCGGCCTTGATGCAGATAGATGGCGCCGTCGTGGACCGTCGAGTGGGCTCTGGCGGCCTCGGTCTGGCCGAGCAGCTCGCCGGAGGAGACATCCACGATCGCGAAGCTCTCGGGCGAGGAGGAGCGGAGCGAGATCTTGGCGGCGGGATAGTCGGCGGGACGACGCAGCACATAGCTCTCTACGCCACTGCCGCGGTCGTCGGGGGAGCGTTTGGGGGTGCGCTTGCGCAGCAGTCCGGCGGAAACAAGCGCCTCTGCGTGGGCTTCCCAGAGTGGGCCGAAGAACTCTGCGTCCCGCTGTTCCAGAGGCCCCTCGTAGGCGGCGCACAGCAGGTGGGCTTGATGAATCTGTGCGCTCTCGTGGTCGAGAATGGCTGCCTCAACCGGCCGCTCCAGGAACTCGTCGGGGTGACGACAGAAGAACTGGTCGAGCGCGTCCTCGCCGGCGACGTATACCGCCAGGCCCTTGCCACGGCGTCCGGCCCGTCCCCACATCTGACGCAGCGCGGCGACCGTGCCCGGGAAGGTGACCACTACGGCGGCGTCGAGCTCGCCGATGTCGATACCCAGTTCGAGCGCGTCGGTGGTGATGACGGCGCGCAGCTCCCCGTTCATGAGCCGTGCCTCGAGCTCGCGCCGCTGTTGGGGGGTGTAGCCGGCGCGGTAGGGCGCCACCCGCTCGGCCAGCTCGGCGTCGGTGCGCTCCAGATCTTCGGTGACCATCCGTGCGAGCAGCTCGACCCCCTTGCGGGACTTCATGAAGCAGATGCAGCGCGCCCCGTCGCGCACGAGCCGGGCGAGCAGCTCGGCGGCCTCCCCCAGCGCGGAGCGTCGCGCGCCGATCGCCTCGTCGGTGAGCGGGGGATTCCACATCGCGATCTGCCGGCGTGGGGTCGGGGAGCCGTCGTCGTCCACCAGGGCCACGTCCTCAAGGCCGGTGAGGCGTTCGGCGAGCTCTACGGGGTTGGCGATCGTGGCGGAGGCGAGCAGCACGCGCACGTCGCTGCCGTAGGCTGCCGCCACGCGCAGGAGGCGGCGCAGGACGTTGGCGACGTGCGAACCGAACACGCCGCGATAGACGTGTGCCTCATCGACCACCACGATCCGCAGGTGGGCGAACAATCGCTCCCACGAGCTGTGGTGGGGGAGGATGCCGAGGTGGAGCATGTCGGGATTGGTGAGAACCACGTTCGCCTTGCGTCTCACGTTCCCTCGCGCGTCGCGGGGGGTGTCGCCGTCGTAGATCGCGGGGCGAATCTGCTTGGGGAGGCCGAATGCGTTCAGCGCGCGTGCCTGATCTTGGGCGAGCGCCTTCGTGGGGTAGAGGTAGAGAGCCCGCGCGAACGCGTCGGCGCAGAGCGTGTCGAGTGTGGGGAGGTTGAAGCACAGTGACTTCCCCGAGGCGGTGCCGGTGGTGACGATCGTGGTGCGCTCCCACGCTGAGGCGAGAGCCTGTGCCTGGTGGGAGTACAGCCGCTCGATCCCCACCCGCTCCAGTCCTGCGATCACGTCGGGATGCAGCCCATTGGGGATGTCGACGAGCTTCGCTTCCCCGGGTCCTTCGCGCGCTTCGCGTACGACGCGACCGTCCTCGCGCGCCTCGTCCAACAGGGCGCTCCACGGCTCGATCAGGCGCTCTGTGGCCACGTCTTGCGATAGTAGTGGCGATGGTGCGTTGCCTCTATCTCGACCTCGACGGCACCCTGCTCGGGCGGGGGGCCTCGCTCGTGCACGACGGCGAGGGGAACGTCTCCTTCGAGGGGTTGCGCGCGATCCAGGCGTGTTTGCGGGCGGACGTGGAGATCGTGCTGATGTCGGGCCGCCGCCGCCTGCAGGTGGCGGAGGACGCACGATTGCTCGGCCAGAGCTCCTACATCTTCGAGGCAGGCGCGTGCGTGGTGTTGGGCGCGGGATTGCTCGGGCCTCCCGGTGCGCCCACAACGGTGCGTCCTGGTATCGCGCCCGCGGGCGGGGAGGAGCACTGGCTCACTGGCGAGATGGTTCCCGGCGAGCTTTCGATCGCCGATCAGATAGAACGCAGCGGGGCGCCCGAATTGCTGCTCGAGCGCTACGCGGGACAGCTCGAGTACCACGAGCCGTGGCATGTCAACCGAGAAGTGTCACACCTGTTCCGGGGTCTCGTGGACGCCGCGGAGGTTGACTCCTTGCTGATCGAACACGGCCACGAGCAGCTGCGGTTGGTGGACAACGGGGTGGTCAACCGCCGCTCGCCCGCGCTCGCGGAGCTTCCCCACGTACGTGGCTATCACCTCGTGCCCGTGGGCGCCTCGAAGGCTGCGGCGGTCGCCTTCCACATGCAGGTGCGGGGGTACGCGCGCGAGGAGACGCTCGCGGTGGGCGACTCGCGCGAGGATCTCGCCTGCGCTGAGCACGTCGGCGCGTTCTGGCTCGTGGGCAACGCGGTGGAGCGCGACCCCTCGATACGTCAGGCCGCCGCGCGGTTCGACAACGTGCGTGTAGCCGAAGCCGGCCACGGCGCCGGCGTCTATGAGGCTGTAGTAAGCACGCTCGTCTCCTAGCGCTCGCGAGTGAGCGCTCGCCACAGCCTTCGCCAGAAGCCCGGCTTGGGCCGACGACGCCAGAGCGCGGGCGGGGGTACCGTGGTGCGCACCAGCGCCACCCAGTCGTCCAGCGGTAGCTCACCAGAGATGAGTCGGCCGAGCGCGCGTGTCACCGGGGCCTCCACGCCGGCCTGCGCAAGCGTGCCGGCGAGCAGCGGCACCCACTCCAACGCCTCCACGGCCTGGCCGATGCGGGCCGGGATCTCCTCGCCGGGGACGCCCTCGGCCAGCAGCTCGCCGGCGCGACGGTTGCGAGACTCGGGTGCGAGCGCGGTGGCTACCAGGTCGCCGATACCGGCCAAGCCGATCATCGACTCCGGTCGCGCGCCGAGCTGCTCAGCGTAGCGCCATACCTCGGCGAAGATGTGCCCGGCGGCGGCCCCCGCCGCGTTGGCGCCCTGGGCCTCTGTTGCGCCGGACGCGAGCGCGGCGGCGTTCTTGGCGGCGCCCGCCAACTCCACTCCCACCGGGTCGTTTGACTGCTCACACACCACACCCGCCCGAGTGAACACCTGGGCGAGCGTTTGCGCGAGCGCTTCGTCGCTGCTGGCCACCACCAGCCCGGCGCCCGAGCGCACCATCTCCTGCGCATGAGCCGGCCCACCGACGCAGGCCACGCGGTGGGCGCCGAACATCGCGCTCAGTACGGTGGTGGGGGGCTGTCCCTCAGGTGGTACCAGCCCCTTGGCGAGCGAGACGACCGCGGTGCGCTTGCCCAGCTCTCGGTCGCGCAGGGCAGAGATCGCGACCCCCAGTCCCCGTGAGGGCACTGCGAGGAACACATAGTCGGCTCGCGCGACCCCCTCCGACACGGGCTCCACGCGCAACTGTGAGGGGAGCTCCACGCCCGGCAGGTAGAGCTTGTTCTCGCTCTCTGCCGAGAGCAGCGCTGCCTGCTCGGCGCTGCGCGTTTGAAGCGTTGTGCGTAGCCCCGCTCTGGAGAGCAGGACCGCCAGCGCCGTCCCGAACGAGCCGGCGCCGATCACGGTGGCCCTGCGCGCCACGGGACTCGGGAGCGCGCGTGTGCGCGAGGCACGGGTCGCCGGGCTCGGAGTAGGCTCAGGCGCGGTCATCTGATGGGCGAGCCTAGCGATCCACAGGGAAACGGCGTGCAATGGCGCAACTGGGCCGGCGACGAAGGCTGCCGTCCCAAGGCGATCGTGCATCCTGGATCAGTCGAGGAGATCGTTGCCGCGGTAGAGCGCGCCGCACGCGAAGGATTGCGCGTGCGGGTCGCCGGCGCCGGACACTCCTTCAGCGACATCGCCTGTACCGATGGGATCTTGATCGTGTTGGACCGCTTCCAGCGGGTGCTCGAGGTGGACCGGGAGTCGCGGCTTGTGCGTGTGCAGGGAGGGATCACCATCGCCCAGCTCAACGGGCGTCTGGCGGAGCACGGGCTGGCGATGGAGAACCTCGGAGATATCGATGTGCAGAGCATCGCGGGCGCGATCTCCACGGCCACGCACGGCACAGGAGCGCGCTTGCGCAACATCCCCTCGCAAGTAGCGGAGCTGACCCTGGTGCTCGCCGATGGCTCCACGCTCGTGTGCTCGCCCGAGCGCGACGAGGAGCTGTTTCGGGCGGCGCGTGTAGGGCTCGGGGCGCTCGGTGTTGTTGCGGAGGTGACGTTGCGCTGCGTCGATGCGTTCACGCTGCGCGGGATCGACTCGCCCGCCCCGCTGGCCGATACGCTCGATCGTTTTGGGGATCTGGCGAGGGAGAACGATCACTTCGAGTTCTTCGTGTTCCCCCACTGCGACACGGCGCTCACCCGCGTGAACAACCGCACGGAGGAGCCGCCACGCCCGCGCGGGAGGGTGGCGGCCTATTTGAACGACGTCCTGCTCACCAACCACGCCTTCGGTCTCTTCTGCGGTATCGGCAAGACGATGCCCAGCCGCATCCCGCAGATCAACCGGCTCGTCACCAAGCTTGCGGGGACCTCCAAGCGGGTTGACCGCTCAGATCGCATCTTCGCGAGCCCTCGACTCGTGCGCTTCACCGAGATGGAGTACGCGCTCCCGCGTGAGCGCACCACCGAGGCGGTGCGTCGTGTTATGGAGCTGGTGGAGCGACGCGGATTCGCGGTGCCGTTCCCGATCGAGGTGCGTACCGTCGCAGCCGACGACGCGCTGCTCAGCACCGCCGCCGGCCGCGAGAGCGGGTTCGTGGCTGTACACATGTACCGGGGCATGGAGTGGCGCCCCTACTTCGAGGCGGTGGAGGAGGTCATGGACAGCCTCGACGGGAGGCCCCATTGGGGCAAGCGCCACTTCCAAACCGCAGCCACCCTGCGAGGGCGCTATCCCGAGTGGGACCGCTTCCAGGACATCCGCGCCAAGCTCGACCCCGAGGGGCGCTTCGCAAACGAGTGGACAGACCGCGTGCTCGGGCCAGTGTCGTGAGCTCCCTATTGGAGCGCTTGGAAGTAGCGACCGCAGAGCTCGAGGCTCCCTTCGCCGTAGTGGACATGGACGCGTTCTGGAGGAATGCGGCGGACATGGAGCGCCGCGCCGCAGGCAAGCCGATCCGCCTTGCAAGCAAGTCGGTGCGCTGCCGACCATTGCAGCAGCGCGTGCTCGGGCGACCGGGCTTCCAGGGGACACTCGCGTTCACGCTCCCTGAGGCGTTGTGGCTCGCGAACAATGACTTCGAGAACATCGTTGTGGCGTATCCCACAACAGACCGCCGAGCACTGATTGCGCTCGCGCGCCTGCATGAGCATGTCCCGAGCGCTCGCGTCTCCGTGATGGTGGACAGCGTGGAGCAACTGGATTTGATACTTGCCTCGTGCGAAGCGACCGAAGTCCCTGTCCGCGTCTGTATCGATCTCGACGCCGGATTGTGGCTGGCAAACGGCCGCGTGCGGATCGGCGCGAAGCGCTCCCCGGTGCACACTCCCGTGCAGGCGGCGGCTCTTGCGCGCGAGATCATCTCTCGCAAGGGGTTGACGCTCGTGGGGATGATGGCTTACGAGGCGCAGATCGCGGGACTGGGCGACGCTCCTCCCGGCAGGCGTGCTCGGGGTGTGGCGATCAGGGCGCTGCAACGACGCTCCGCCAAGGAGCTTGCGGTGAGGCGCGCCGAGGCGGTGGCGGCCGTTGAAGACGTGCTTCGCGACGAGTCGGTCGAGCCACTCGAGTTTGTCAATGGCGGTGGAACCGGCAGCCTCGAGCTAACGGGCGCCGAGCCCGCTGTCACCGAGATCGCTGCCGGCTCGGGGCTGTACGGGCCGGCATTGTTCGACTCCTACAGCGCCTTCCAACCTGAGCCCGCCGCGCTATTTGTGCTGCCGGTCGTTCGCAAGCCGAGTTCCAGGGTGGCGACCGTGCTCGGTGGTGGTTACCTCGCCTCTGGTCCCGCCGACGCGGCGCGGCTACCCACCCCCTTTCTACCGGAGGGGCTCGCGCTCGACGCACAGGAGGGCGCCGGGGAGGTGCAAACTCCGCTCACAGGCGCGCCTGCGCACGAGCTGCGGGTGGGGGATCGCGTGTGGTTCCGCCACGCCAAGGCAGGAGAGCTGTGCGAGCGCTTCGACCGGCTTCACCTGATCGAAGCTGACCATGTGGCTGAAGATGTCCCCACCTACAGAGGCGAGGGCATGTGCTTCCTGTGAGTGCGTGGGGCGTCGCGCGTCGGTTACGCCTCCGCTACACGAGTGCCGCGAGCTTCCTGCCTGCGGTGCTCAGCGCACGCGAGCTGTCCGCCTGGAGGATCACCTGCAGGTCCACGATGCGCGCCTCGAACGGGTCGAGCGCATCGTGTGCTGTCACCGCGTAGGCGGGCACTCCGGACTGGCGGGCACGGGTGGCGGCCTCGAAGACCACGCTGCCGGCGAGTGTGTGGTCGTCGAGCCTGGCGCACACGAGCACCACGGCTCGCGCGGCGCGCATCCGTTGGTCGAAGTCCACTTCGTCAAGCAGCGCCGAGGCGTTTGCGATGCGCACGTTGAGACCGTCCTTCAGTGGGCACACGTCGGCTTCCAGGCGTCCATCGGCGATAAGCCCACGCCCGAGCGCGGAGACGACGCGCTCGGCGTCCAACCCCTCGCCGAAGCCATCGGAGAGCACGAACACGGTTTTCGAGATCACAGTCGGGCATCCTTACAGGCATGGCGCGTAAGAAGAGCGGCAACGATCCCGAGCATGACGCCGCGAACGCGGCGGCGAAGCCCGACGAAGGCGAGTCCGTCGTCCTGGAGCTGTGCGGACGCGAGCTGCGCGTCTCCAAACCGGCCAAGCTCTACTTCCCCGAGGCAGGCTTCACCAAGCTCGACCTGGTTGCCTACTACATCGAGTGTGAGCAGGCGGTGGTGCGCCATCTCCGTGAGCGTCCCACCGTGATGAAGCGCTGGGTGGACGGGGTGCAGGGCAAGCCGTTCTTCCAGAAGCGGGTCCCCAATGGGGCGCCCGAGTGGTTGGAGACCGCCACCGTCACCTTCCCCAGCGGTCGTCACGCGCGTGAGCTGGTCCCCAACGATGTAGCCCACCTTGTGTGGGGGGCGAACCTCGGCGTGATCGACTGGAATCCCTGGCCGGTGCGTCGTGCCGATCTCGACCACCCCGACGAGCTGCGCATCGATCTCGACCCGGGACCGGGCGTCGACTTCGCGACCGTGCGCCGTGTCGCGCTAACCGTCCGCGAGGTGCTCGAGGAGCACAAGCTACGCGGCTACCCCAAGACGTCCGGCTCGCGTGGCATCCACGTGTTCGTGCGTACCGTCCAGGAGTACGAGTTCTCGGAGATGCGCCGCGCCGCGCTCGCACTTGCGCGAGAGGTCGAGCGGCGGATGCCCGGTGAAGCTACCTCCCGTTGGTGGAAGGAGGAGCGTAAGGGGGTGTTCATCGACTACAACCAGAACGCCCGCGACCGCACCGTTGCCTCCGCTTACTCGGTGCGCGCGGTCCCCGACGCGCGCGTGTCGTGTCCGCTTGAGTGGGACGAGGTCGGGGACGTGGAGCCGGCGGAGCTGCGCATCGACACGGTCCCCAAGCGTCTGCGCGAGCGCGGGGATCCGTCCGCCACGATCGATGACCACCCCGGCTCACTCGCCTTGCTGTTGGAGCTGGCGGCGCGCGACGAGCGCGAGGGGCTCGGTGACGCCCCCTGGCCCCCGCACTTCCGCAAGCAGACCGGCGAGCCCCGTCGGGTGCAACCGAGCAGGGCAAAGCAGCGATGACCCTGCCTCTCTCGCCACCGCTGAAGCCAGAGCTGGCGCTCTCGCGCAAGTCGCTCCCTGAGGGGGATGACTACATCTACGAGGTCAAGCTCGACGGTTTTCGCTGCATTGTGTTCGTGGATGGCGAGGACGTGTTCCTTCAGTCGCGCAACGGCAGGCCGCTCGGCCGCTACTTCCCCGAGCTCAAATTCCCTGCGGGCCGCTATGTACTCGACGGGGAGATTGTCGTACGTGGGCCAGACGGGCGCGAGGACTTCGACGCGCTGGGTCAACGCGTCCACCCGGCTGCCTCGAGGGTGGAACGCCTCGCGGTCGAGACCCCGGCGGTATTCATCGCTTTCGACCTGCTCGCCTATGACGACCACTCGTGGCTGGAGCAACCCTTCGCGCAACGTCGTATCGGCCTGGAGAAGTTGCTTGCCGAGAGCTGGTTCAAGGATGTGCCTGTCGAGCTGATGGTGTCGGTCGACACTTCGCAAGCGGCCGAGCGCTGGCTGCGCGAGGCGGAGGGGGTGATCGCCAAGGAGCGCTCCGCCCCCTATCTCCCCGGGGAGCGCAAGGGGATGGTGAAGGTCAAGCGAACCCGCACGATCGACGCGGTGGTGGTGGGCTGGCGTCCTGGCAAGGAGGAGCGCACGGTGGGAGCGCTCATACTCGGCCTCTATGACGGTGACGAGCTGCGCGTGGTCGGGCATTGCTCGGGGCTCACCGCCAAGGTGAAGCGCGAGCTCGTCGACTTCTTCGCTCCTTACGAGACGGGCGAGCGAGGCTCGGCCGACCCCTCCCGCTGGAGCGCCGACCGCAATCTGGAGTGGGTGGCGCTGCGTCCCGAGCTGGTCGTGGAGATCGACTTCGACCACGTCTCCGCCGGGCGCATCCGTCACGGCGCAAAACTGAAGAGTTGGCGCGAGGACAAGGATCCGCGCGAGTGCACATATGATCAGTTGAAGCGATGACAGCCGACACAGCAACCGTAGCCGAGGAGGAGTATCTGCAGATCCTCTTCTGGCTGCACGAGGCGGGCCTGCCGATGACCGGCGCCAACGTCGCCCGCGCGATGCAGCTCTCCGCGCCCACCGTGCACGAGATGGTGGGGAGGTTGGAGCGCGACGGCTACATCACCCGCGGCGCCGATCGTGCGATCGCCTTTACCCCCAGTGGGGTCGAGCATGCCGAGAGCATCGTGCGTCGCCACCGTCTGATCGAGCGCTTTCTCACCGATGTGTTGGGGGTGCCGTGGGATGAGGTCCATGAGGAGGCCGAGCGCCTGGAGCACGCGATGTCCCCGGTGCTCGAGGAGAAAATGCTCGCCGCCATCGGTGACGCCAAGACCTGCCCACACGGTCACCCCATCGTCGCCGGCGCGCGTTTGGCGGGTGTGCCGCTCGCCGACGTGGAGGTGGGCGCGAAAGTGCGGATCCTGCGCTTTGAGAACGAGGCGGAGGACCTGCTGCGCTACCTCAAGGCCTCGGGTATCGAGCCGGGCCTGGAAGGCACGCTCGCCGTGCACGACGACGAGCAGGTGGTGGTGGAGAGCGCCGACGGCTCACGTTGCATGCTCACTCCCTCGGTCGCGGAGACAGTGTCCGTCACAGCCGATCCGTCGCCGCCGCCGCGCACTGCTTTGCCCGAGCAACTGGTGCTCGGTCAGAGGTACGGCCGCTGACCTTTAATTTCCTCTCGACGTAGTCGAGAGGGTTATCGAGCTTGGAGGCCGCGGTAGGCCTCGGCGAGGCGTCTGACACCCTCGTCGATCTGCTCGGGCGTGACGCCCGAGTAGGCGAGGCGCAGTGTGTTCTCGCCGCCCTCCAGAAGGAAGTCGGTGCCCTTGACGAAGGCGACCCCCATCTCGCTCGCGAGGCTGAACAGGGCTCCAACATTGGTGCCCTCGGGAAGGGCTACCCACATGAAATACCCACCCTCCGGCGCCACGAACTCGGCGTCGGGCAGCTCCCTGCGCAAGGCCTCCTGCAGCGTTACGGCACGCTTGGCAAGTGCGGTGCGCACGGTCTCGATCGAACGGTCGATGGCGCCCGAGGCGCAGAACTCGTAGACGATCGACTGGGACACCATGCTCGGCGATATGTAGGTGTTCGTCGCAAGTTTGGCGATCTGCGAGATCAAGTCTGTGGGGCCCACGAGGTAGCCCACTCTGATACCTGGGCACACGGTCTTCGAGAAGGAGGACGCATACACAACCCGCTCGGGGTCCATGGAGAGCATCGTGGGCAGCTTCTCCCCGCTGAAGCGCAGCTCCACGTAGGGGTCGTCCTCGAACACGAGGAAGTCGTGCTTTGCCGCGAGACCCAACAGTGCCTCGCGCTTGGCCAGCGAGAGCGTGTATCCCGCCGGGTTCTGGAAGTTGGGGATGATGTGGGCGAGCCTGGGTTTGGCGTTCCCGCCGCCGAGCAGCGTGCCGAGCGCCTCGGTGTCGATCCCATCGGGTTGTAGCTCAACAGCGTGCACCTTCGCGCCGCGCTCGCGCAGCGAGAGCAGCGTGCGGTCGTAGGTGGGACGCTCCACGATCACGTCGTCTCCGCTCTTCACGAGCTGCTCGAAGAGGAACGCGTCGGCTTGCATAGAGCCGTTGGTGACGAGCACCCGCTCGGGCTCCACGCCGTGCTTGTCGGCGATCCACGCGCGCAAACGGGGGTATCCGATAGACGTGCCGTACGCGGTTGTTCCGGCAGGGTCGGACTCGAAGGCGCGCGCGGCTGCCTCCTTGAGGCCCTGCACGTCGACGATGTCGAGCGAGGGGGCACCGCGGGCGAATGAGATCGTGGAAGTGGACATGGGCGCGGAAGCTTATGTGGATTTGCGAGCGTGCGCCCGCGAGACGGCCGTCACCGGTCTGGCCGGCGAGGCGGAAGGGGCTCGGCGGGAAGCAGCCTGCTGTACTCGTCGATCAACTCGTCCATCGTGCGCGCCAACTTGTCGCGGAAGCGCACCAGCTCAGCGAGGTCAACCGAGCGGCTCTCCTCCACCGCGGCCGAGCGGCGGGGGTCGGGCGGCGGTGGCCATCCCTGCGGCGAGGATGGCGGATGCACACCGGGAGGCATCGTCGGTGGGAAGATCCCTGCCGGTCGGGAAGGTTGGCGCAGCCCGGGCTGAGGGGCGGGAGGTGCTCCCGGTGGCGTCGTGGGCGGCGGGGGCCCCGGAGGTGTCGTGGGCGGCGGTTGAGGTGTTGGCGCCGGGGGTGGCGCCGGCGTTGGAGGCAGCGGCCCTGTGGGCGGGTTTGGTGGAGACGGCGGTGTGGGGATCTCGCCGTAGGCCGTCTCGCGAATGTCCACTGTCCAGTCACGCTCGACGGTGGCGCCCGGCTGCGCCGGCACTTCCTCGCCACCGAATACAGCGGGTCCTCCGAAACCGTCGCCTTCGGGTGCGGTGTCCTCGCGGACACCCGCCTGTGAATCGTCCATGGTGTGCGCACGTGGAGCAGCGTTGGGCTGCCCGTTGGCGCGGCTCTCCTGCTCCACCGCCTCGTCGATCAGCGTCCCTGGCGCTTTCTGTGGCTCCGCTTGATCGTCGCGGTGTCCGATCGAGGTCAGCTCGCGCTCGAGCTCCTGAAGCTTGAGCTCCAGCTCGCCGAGCGTCTTTGCGACCTCTTGGTCCACGGACCTAGCGTAGCTGTTGGCCGATTTGCGATCCCGTAGATCGCAAATCGGTTGCTACGCCGCCAAGGATCTCGACAGCGATCTCTGCGACTTCGGTGGGTGTGCGTCCCACACGCACGCCCTTGGCTTCGAGCGCGAGCGCCTTGGCGGCGGCGGTGCCGGCGGACCCCGACACGATCGCCCCCGCGTGGCCCATCTGCTTGCCTTCCGGTGCAGTGAAGCCGGCGATGTAGGCGACGACGGGCTTGGAGACGTTCTCCGCGATGTACTCGGCGGCCTCCTCCTCGGCCGACCCGCCGATCTCGCCCGAGAGCACGATCAGCTCTGTCTGGGAGTCGCCCTCGAACAGCTCGATGATGTCCACGAAGGATGAGCCGGGGACTGGGTCGCCGCCGATGCCGACGATCGAGCTGCAACCGAAGCCGGCTTGGGCGATCTCATTGCCGATCTGATAGGTGAGGGTGCCCGAGCGTGACACTACGCCAACGTTGCCCTCCTTGAAGAACGACGCCGGGATGATGCCCACATTGGCCTTCCCGGGCGAGAGGATCCCCGGGCAGTTCGGGCCGACGAGACGAGTATTCGGATGGTCGCGCTTGAGCGTGTTGTAAACGCGAAGCTCGTCGTGGGCGGGGATTCCCTCGGTGATCGCGATCACCAGCTCCACGCCCACCGCGGCGGCTTCGAGGATCGAGTCGGCGGCGAAACGGGGCGGCACGAAGATCATCGCTGTGTTCGGCTGTGCCTCGGCGGCGGCCTGCTCCCAGGAGTCGAACACGGGGATGCCCTCGACGTGCTGGCCGCCCTTGCCGGGCGTTACGCCGCCGACGACGTTGGTGCCGTAGTTGCGGTTGTTGAGCGTGTGGAAGGAGCCCTCTTTGCCGGTCATCCCAGCCACGCAAAGGCGCGTGTCGTTATCGACCAGCACGCTCATACGGCCGCTCCCGCGCCCTCGGCCGCCGCGAGCGCGACGACCTTCTCTGCCGCCTCGTTCATCGTGCGGGCGGCGTGTACGTTCGGCAACGCAGCCTCCTCGAGCAAGCGGCGGCCCTCGACGTCGTTGGTGCCATCGAGCCTGACGACGAACGGGACGGTCGGTTTGATGTCGCCGAAAGCAGCGATCAAGCCCTTGGCGACCTCGTCGCAGCGGGTGATGCCGCCGAAGATGTTGAACAGCACGGCCTTCACTTTGTCGTTGGCGAGGATCAGCTCCACCGCCTGCTTGACCTTGCCCGCGTCGGAGCCGCCGCCGGCGTCGAGGAAGTTGGCCGGCTCGCCACCTGCTTGGGCGACGACGTCGAGCGTGCTCATCACAAGCCCCGCGCCGTTGCCGAGGATGCCGATGTCGCCGTCGAGTGCCACGTACTGCACGCCCTGTTCTTTGGCGCGCCGCTCGATCGGGTCTTCGTTCTCGCTGTCGGAGAGCCCCTGGTTGTCAGGGTGGCGGTAGAGCGCGTTGCCGTCGAGGGAGACCTTGGCGTCGAGGGCCTTCACCTGGCGCTCGGGGGTGACGATCAGCGGGTTGATCTCCGCCAGGGTGGCGTCCTCCTCCAGCCAAACCTCATATAGCGCCACAAGCGCATCGGCGACGCCACCGATCACATCGGCGTCGGCGCCGCCGGTGGTGGCGATCTCGACAGCCTCCTCGCGGGAGAGCCCCTTCAAGGCGTCGACGTGGTGGCGCATGAGCTTCTCCGGCGACTCCTCGGCTACCTGCTCGATCTCCACGCCCCCCTCCACGCTGAACATCACCATCGGCTGCTTGGCGGAGCGGTCGAGCAGAACCGAGGCGTAGTACTCGGTGGCGATGTCAGAGGCGTGCTCGATCCACAAGGTGCGGACTATGTGGCCCTTGATGTCCAAGCCGAGGATGTTCGTGGCGTGCTCGCGTGCCTCGGCTTCGTCCGCAGCGAGCTTCACGCCGCCGGCCTTGCCGCGGCCGCCGATGAGCACCTGCGCCTTGACCACGACCGGGTAGCCCACCTCATTGGCCGCCTGTACGGCGTCCTCGACGGTGGTGACGGCGCGTCCGTCTGACACCTCCAGGCCGTGTCGGGCGAACAGTTGCTTGCCTTGGTACTCGAGCAGGTCCATACGCGGCGCGAGACTTTAGTGGATTTGAATCCCACCCGCCCAGGCGCAACGCGCGCCGAGGGGGATGCGAGGCATAATGCCCGCCCGATGCCTATTCCGAAGAACATCACCTTCGTCACCTTCGACGTGTACGGCACCCTGATCGATTGGGAGACCGGCATCTACGAGGCGTTCGCCAAGGAGGCCGAGCGTGACGGCTTCGAGATCGACCGCAACGTGTTGATCCCGCTGTTCCACGAGATCTCCCAGGAAATCGAGGCGGGGTCCTACGAGCTGTACGCCGAGGTGCTCAGGCGCACTGCGATCGAGATCGCCGAGCGGCTGGAGTGGAAACTGGAACCCTCCCGCTCAGGCTTCCTGCCGGACTCCGTGCAGCGGTGGAAGCCGTTCAAGGAGACCCCCACGCAGCTCGCAAAGCTCGCCAAGAAGCACAAGCTCGGGTTGATCTCGAACATCGACGACAAGCTGTTGGGGCAGACCCGCAGGCACATGCCGATGGACTTCGACCTCGTGGTGACCGCCCAGCAGGTGCGCTCCTACAAGCCTGACCCCGCCCACTTCGTCGAGTGCGCACGGCGGTTGGGCTCGAAGAAGGGGTGGGTGCACGTCGCCGCCTCTCACCACTCTGACGTGTCGCCATGCGTGAAGGCGCGGATCCCGGTGATTTGGGTGAACCGCAACAAGCAGACGCTCGACTCTTCGCAGCGCAAGCCCACCGTTGAGGTGCCCAACCTGCGCGAGGCGGCGAAGCTGCTGGGTATCGCCTGACGCGTGCGCGTCGTTTCGCTGCACGCCGACGTCCTTCTTGCCACAAGCGCCATCTGGCAGACCAACTGCGTGATTGTGCGCGGGAGGGTGGAGCTCGACGCGGACAACCCCGTCAAGGTTCGCATCGCGGGTGAGCCCGACCCAGGAGTCGAGACGTTTGTGATCGACTCGCCCGTCCTGCCCGAGGAGCTCGATGCGCTACCGGCGCTACTGGATCAGGCCGGCTTCGCCACTCCGAGCGGCCTGCTCGCGACACACGCCGATTGGGATCATCTGCTCGGTCGCCTTGCGTTCCCCGAGGCGGCGCTCGGCTGCGCCGGCTCCACGGCGCGGCGGTTGAGCGCAGACCCGGGCGCGGCCCAGCGAGAGCTGAGGGCCTTCGACAGGCAGTTTCACATTGAGCGCCCCCGGCCGTTGATGCTTGGGTCGATCCAGGCGCTCGAGGTGCCGGGTCATTGTGAGATCGGCGTACACGAGCTGCAACTGCATCCAGCTCGAGGGACACACCGAGGACGGCATGGCTATATGGCTGGATTGGGCGGGAGTGCTGGTGGTCGGCGACTACCTGTCGACAGTGGAGCCTCCCCAGATGGAAGGGTCTCCGGATGCATACCTCGCCACGCTGGAGCGACTGCGCCCCCTGGTGGGAACGGCTGAGCACATCGTGCCAGGCCACGGTCCTGTGCTCGACAGTGAGCGTGGCCTGGCGTTGCTGGAGGAGAACCGTGCTCTTGTCGCAGGTATGTGACGGCGATCGATGCGTCAGGCGTCGTTGCGGCGCACGTACCAGTTGACCGTCATCTCGGCAACAACCGTGCCGTCCTTACTGGTCATCTCGACCTTGACCGGGAAGCGGATGCGGCCCTCCTCGCCCAGCTTGGCCTTCAGCGCGGTGGCGTCCTCGGTGAAACGCCCGGTGGCTGTGATCTCTCCCTTGGCAAGCTTCTTGTAGGCGATCTCCGCCGACTCGGCCAGCGGGGTGATGTTGCCCATGATGTCGAGGAACGCGCCCACGAAAGCGGCGCCTGAGGCGGCCTCGCCTGCCGCGAAAAGGGCGCCTGCGTGCTGGGAGCCGACGTGATTGCGCAGCCGTTCGTCGTCGGGGAGTCGTACTGCGCCGTGGTCGTCAGCGACCGTGGTGGTCTCGATTCCGAGGTGCACGTTGAAGGGGATCGCCTGGGTGAGACCGGCGGCCACGGCGGCGTAGTCGACTGCTGACATGTTCAGTCCTCCGTCTTGTTGTGCGTGGGCGTTGCGCCCGACGCTCAGCTCTCGGCGCCGGCGGCGTCGCTCTTGATGGTGGCTATGGGGGCGCCGGCGGCGATGGGCTCGCCCTCGGCGATGGGAAGCTCGGCGATGGTTCCCGCCTTGTGGGCGGTGATCTCGTTCTCCATCTTCATCGCCTCGATGATGCACAGCAACTGGCCCTCAGTGACGGTGTCGCCCTGTTTGACCAGCACCTTCCACATGTTTCCCTGAAGTGGCGATTCGAGCGTGTCCGGACCACCGGCGCTCGATGACTTGCCCGACCGCGAGGAGCGCTTGGGTGCCTTTGCGGCGGGCGCGGAGCCGTTGAGGGCCGCGCCACCACCGGCGAAGGGTGCACCAACGACGCGTACGTCAAAGCGTTGGCCGGAAACCTCCACGGTGTAGGTCTGCTCGACCTTCGCGTCCTCTTCCTCTGTCTCATCCTTGGGCGCGGGCTTCTCAAACGCAAGCGTCTTCAACCACTCGCGATCCTCCAACAGGTCGCG
Organism: uncultured Solirubrobacterales bacterium; assembly: GCA_963702905.1. GTDB lineage: Bacteria > Actinomycetota > Thermoleophilia > Solirubrobacterales > Solirubrobacteraceae > Palsa-744. The sequence goes on along the minus strand of OY969769.1, from coordinate 702,154 downwards.
ACAGGTCTCGCCTTTGGCCCATTGGTCGGTTTGGAGCAGCGCCTTGTGGAAGGGCATCAGCGTCTTCAAGCCCTCGATCTCGTATTCGTCGAGCGCCCGCAGCATGCGCCTGGTGGCTTGTGCGCGGTCGGCGTCCCACACGATCAGCTTCGCCACCATGGGGTCGTACATGGGGGACACTTCCCCGTGAGCGCCCACGCCGGAGTCGACGCGTACGCCTGGGCCTTTGGGCTCTGAGTAGGCGCCGATCTTGCCTGGCGCGGGGGCGAAGTTCTTGGAGGCGTCCTCGGCGTTGATGCGGCACTCGATGGCGTGACCACGCAACACGATGTCCTCCTGGCTGTAGGCGAGCTCTTCGCCCGCAGCCGCGCGGATGCCCTCCTTGACGATGTCGATGCCGGTGGTCATCTCGGTGACGCAGTGCTCGACCTGAACGCGGGTGTTCATCTCCAGGAAGAAATACTCACCGTTTTGCAGCAGACCCTCGATCGTGCCCGCGCCGACGTAGTTGACGGCCTGGGCGGCCTCCACGCCGATCTTGCCGATTTGGGCACGCAGTGCCTCGTCCACAACCCATTCGGGAGCGGGGGACTCCTCGATCACCTTCTGGTGGCGACGCTGGATCGAGCAGTCGCGCTCGCCGAGGTGGATCACGTTGCCATGGCGGTCGGCGAGGATCTGCACCTCCACGTGGCGGGGGTCGGGGAGGTAGCGCTCCAAGTAGACGGTGGCGTCGGAGAAGAACTTCTCACCCTCGCGGCTAGCGCCCTCAAACGCCGCCTCGAGCTCCTCCTCCGCGAGCGCCACCCGGAAGCCCTTGCCGCCGCCGCCGCCCGCAGCCTTTACCGCGACAGGGAAGCCGATGTCCTTCTTGGCGATCTTCAGTGCGTCGGCCACTGTGGCCACTGGCTTGGTGGTGCCCGGCACGATCGGCACGCCGGCACCCTGCATCAGCTCGCGCGCGCGCGTCTTTGAGCCCATCGCCTCGATCGCCGACGGAGGCGGGCCGATGAACACGATCCCGGCGTCCTCGCACGCCTGGGCGAAGGGGGCGTTCTCCGCCAGGAAGCCATAGCCGGGGTGGATTGCCTCGGCGCCCGCGCGCTTGGCGGCGTCAAGGATCTTCTCGACGTTCAGGTAGTTGTCCGCCGCCGGCCCGTCACCGAGGTTGTAAGCCTCATCCGCGCGCCCCACGTGTAGCGCGTCGCGGTCGGTCTCAGAGTACACGGCAACGGAGGCGATACCCATCTCCTCCAGGGCTCGCACGATGCGCACGGCGATCTCGCCGCGGTTGGCTACTAGGACCTTCGAGAACATCGAGGCGGGAGCTTAGTCAATGGCGCGGTGGGGCGCGGCTCAGTTCGCCCCGACGACCAACCCCGCGCCAACGGTGTTGTTGGAAGCCTCGTCGATCAAGATGAAGCTGCCGGTGCGGCGGTTCTGGTCGTAAGGGTCGAAGACCAGTGGGGCGTTGGTGCGCAGGCGGACGCGGCCGATGTCGTTTAGCGCCAGCTCTTGTGGTGCACCCGCGCGTTCCAGTGTGTGGACGTCTACGTGGTCGCATAGTGCGTCGACGATCGCGGTGACCTCGCGGGTCGTGTGCTTGACGATGTAGCGTCCGCCTGGGCGTAGCGGCTGGTCTGTCATCCAGCAGACGTCGGCTTCAAGCTCGCGCGCGACCGTAGGGGCCTGCTCGGGGCGGGTGATGGTCTCGCCGCGGGAGATGTCTATCTCGTCGGCCAACCTCAACGTGACGGACATGGGGGCGAGCGCCTCGGTTAGCTCACCGTCGTAGGTGTCGATCGCGGCGATGGTGGTGCGCTGGCCTGCCGGCAGCACCACGACCTCCTCACCGGCGCGCAACGCACCGCTTGCCATCTGGCCGGCGTAGCCGCGGTAGTCGCTGCCTTGGGCGGGACGGATCACCCATTGCACGGGGAAGCGCGCGGGACGGTCATAGGGATGGTCGTATGCGACCTCCACGTCCTCGAGCAGCTCCAACAGCGTCGGGTGGGTGGGACCTTGATACCAGTCCATGCGCTCGGAGCGGTCTACAACGTTGTCGCCGTTGAGCGCCGATATGGGGATGTAGGTGATGTCGCGACCCATCCCTGTGCCGGTGCCGATCCCATTCAGCTTCTCGGCGAACCCACTGAACTCGGCAACCAGCTCCTCGAATCGCTCTCGCGAGTAATCCACGAGATCCATCTTGTTCACCGCCACGACGAGGTGGGGGATGCCAAGCAGAGCGCTGATGAAGGCGTGGCGCTTTGACTGCTCCAGCACGCCCTTGCGCGCGTCGAGCAGGATCACGCTCAGGTCGGCCGTGGAGGCGCCCGTGACCATGTTGCGCGTGTACTGCTGATGGCCGGGGCAGTCGGCGATGATGAACCTCCGCTTGGGGGTGGCGAAGTAGCGGTAGGCCACGTCGATTGTGATCCCCTGCTCACGCTCGGCGCGCAACCCGTCGGTGAGCAGCGCGAGGTCGAGCACGCCCTCGCCACCGCGTCGCTCCGATGCTTGTGCGACGTGATCGAGTTGGTCCTCAAAGACCTGCTTGGTGTCGTACAAGAGCCTCCCGATGAGGGTGCTCTTGCCGTCGTCCACGGAGCCGGCGGTTGTGAACCGCAGCAGATCGAGGGTCATCTAGAAGTACCCGGCCTTCTTGCGATCCTCCATTGCCGCCTCTGAGACGCGGTCGTCGGCGCGGGTCTCGCCGCGCTCGGTGATGCGGGTGGCGGCGATCTCGGTCACCACTTCCTGAAGCGTGACGGCGTTGGAGCGCACGCCCCCCGTGCAGCTCATGTCTCCAACGGTGCGGTAGCGGACCGTCTCTGAGAACACGCTCTCGCCTTCGATCAGCTCGGTGTCCTCGCGCCAGGCGTAGAGCATCCCGTCGCGCTTGAACACCTCACGCTCGTGGGCGAAATAGATCGAGGGGACCTCCAGTTGCTCCTGGTCGATGTACTCCCACACGTCGAGCTCGGTCCAGTTGGAGATGGGGAACACGCGCACGTTCTCACCCTTCTTGATGCGACCGTTGTAGAGGTTCCAAAGCTCGGGCCGCTGGCTCTTGGGATCCCACCCGCCGAAGTCGTCGCGGAAGGAGAACACTCGCTCCTTCGCCCGCGCCCGCTCCTCGTCGCGGCGGGCGCCGCCGAAGGCAGCGTCGAATTTGTGGTGTGCGATGGCGTCGAGCAGGGTCACCGTCTGCAGTTGGTTGCGCGAAGCGCGCGGACCCTTCTCCTCGACGGCTCTGCCAGAGTCGATCGACTCCTGCACGCTCGCCACGATCAACCGCTCGCCGAGCTCCGCCACGCGGCGGTCGCGGTACTCGATCACCTCGGGGAAGTTGTGGCCGGTGTCCACGTGCATCAGCGGGAACGGGAACGGTCCCGGGCGGAACGCCTTCTCGGCGAGCCTGAGCAGCACGATCGAGTCCTTGCCGCCGCTGAACAGCAGCATGGGCCGCTCGAATTCGGCTGCCACCTCACGCATCACGTGGATCGCCTCGGACTCAAGCGCCCGCAGGTGGCTCAGCTGGGGACGCTCCACAACGCTCACGACTGCTCCCTTGCCGCCAAGCCGGCTTTGGCCGCTACGATGCTCGCCGAGCCGGCCACTACGCCGGGTTGTCCCGTGGCGATAGTGGGCTTGCCGATCGGAAGCTTGCTTGCGGTTCCGCCTTCGCGACCGCGCGAGCGTAGATGCAGCATGTACCCCACGATTCCCACCATTATGGGCGCGCCAAAGATCACGCTGATCGGCATCGTGCCGCCGGCGTTGTTCACCATCGCAAGCGCCGAGCCGAGCAACACGGCGCTCAGTGTGACACGCAGCGCCTGGTCGGGCACGCGATCGACGAAGTGCGCGCCGATCCATACGCCGGGCATCGAGCCGATCAGGATGTTGCCCACGAGTCCGAAGTCGACGTTGCCGCTCACGACCTGTGCCAAGCCGGCAACCCACAGGAGCATCGCGGCGAGGAACACACTCGATCCCGCCACCCGCTGTGGTTTGAGCTTGAAGATCACGATCATCGCCACCCCGATCAACGCGCCGCTGCCGACTGAGGTCATGCCGAGCATCACTCCGAGGACGAATCCGAGCGCGATCGCGGCGAGGCCGGCGCGCCTCGTGAAGTGGTAGGTGTCGCGCTCTTGTGCGGCCAGGTGTTTGAGCAGCAGAGTGCGCACGAGCACGACGCTCGCCACGACGATGAGCGCCCCCGCGATACAGCCGATCAGCACATCGTCGAAGCTCTTGCCGTACGCCGTGTGGAGCCGGTCGACAAGAATCACCCCGACGAGCGCGCCGGGCACACCGCCGTAGGCAAGCCACTTCGAGACGGCGAGATCCACGGTGCCCTTGCGCAGGTGCTTGTAGCCGCCGAGCGTCTTGGTGAGCGCGCCATAGGTGAGGTCGGTGCCCACCGCCACGACAGGGTGGATGCCGAGCACGATGATGAGTAGGGGCGTCATCAGCGATCCGCCGCCGATCCCGGTGAGGCCGATCAGGATGCCCACCCCCAAGCCGAACAGCACGATCTCGGGGTTGATGCCCAACATCACACGTGCAGCCCGCACTCGGTCTTCTCGCTGCCGGCCCAACGCCCATCGCGCCCGCTGCCCGGCTTCGTGCAGGGGGCGCAGCCGATCGAGGAGTAACCCTGGTCGTGCAGCGGGTTGTAGGGGAGGTCGCGCTCGAAGATGCGCTGCCACAGGTCCTTCTCGGTCCACAGCGCGAGCGGGTTGTACTTGTAGATGCCGCGCTTCTCGTCTTGCTCGACGAGCTGGGTGTCGGCGCGCGTGGGTCCCTGCTCGCGTCTGATGCCCGTGATCCAGCCCTCGCCACCGGCGAGCGCGCGCTCCAACGCGGCTACCTTCGCCACTGAGCAGCAGTGCTCCGGCCCGCTCCACGGCGCGGATGGATTGCTCGCGTCGTGTACCTCAACCGCGATACCGAAACGCTCCTCGAACGCCCTCCACGTTTGCAGAGTCTCGGGGAACAGCACACCCGTGTCGATCGTTGCGATTCGTACGGGCGTGTGTCCATCGCCGATGCGCAACAGCTCGTCGATTAGCACCGACTCCTCCTTCTGGAAGGAGCACAGCAGCACGACCTTCTCGCCGTGGCGCTCGACAGCCTCGCGCAAGGTGTCGCTCAGACTGTGGCTGAGGTCGTCCCCGCTTGCGACGGCGTCCGTAGGGATGTCATCTAGACCGCGCACTCGCCCTCGCCGCGGATCACCTGGAACGGCACGTCGCGGTTCCAGTCGATGAATGTGTTCATCGTCTCCAGGCCGAAGTCAACCGGCAGCGATAGCTCCTTCACGAGCCCTTCGAGCTCAGGAGTGCCGACGCGCTCCACGAACGCGCCCCACTCCTCGTCCTCGTTGCGGTTGGCCTCGTAGTGGCGGATCCAGCGCTCGATCGCCTCCGGCACGCGCTTTGCGGGCAGGCGCTGCTTCAAGCGGGTGCCGAACTTGACCTCGCCGCCTTCATAGACCCCGCCGACGTGGGGGATGTAGGCGGGGATCGTGTGCTCGCCAACCTTGATCGAGGCGCCATAGAAGCCGATGTCGGCGACGTGGTGCTGGGAGCAGCCGTTGGGGCAGCCGCTCATCTTGATGTGGATCTGGCGCGTGAGGGGATCGGTGATGCCCATCGCTTCGACGCGCTCCTGCACGGCCTGCGTTGAGGCCCATCGAGCTCGTGATGCCGAGCTTGCAGGAGTCGGTGCCGGGGCATGACACGACATCGCTGATCTCGCGCGAGCCCGCGTCACCGAGGCCAAGCGCGTTCAGCGCTTTCCACACGTCGTAGACGCTCTCCTCACGCACCCAACGCAGCACGAAGTTCTGCTGCACCGTCGTGCGTGCGTAGCCGCCGGAGTAGTCGCGCATGATCTGGCCGAGGCCCCTGAACTGCTCGGGGGTGAGATCGCCGCGGACGATCTTCACCTCGACGGCCACATAGCCCTCCTGCTTCTGCGGCTGCACGTTGGCCTCGCGGAAGCGCTCGAACTCCGATACGTCGCCGTTGGGGCTGCCGTAAGCGGTCGGCGGAGCCGGCGCGGCCTCGCGCTCGTCGTCGAGGAACAGGCGATGCTCGATCGAGAAGTCGCGTTCGGCAACCCAGTCGCCCTTCAGCTCCTCCTCGACCTGGTTGCGCAACTCATCTATGCCGTACTTGTCCACGAACACCTTGATGCGGGCGCGGGCGCGGTTGACGCGTAGCCACTCCTGGCGGTCGAAGATGCGGAAGACGGCCTCGGAGATCTTCAGGTAGTCGCCGTTGTCGATCTCCACGAAGTCGTACAGCGCGGGAGCCACGCGTGGCATGATCGAGGTGCCGCCGCCCACGAGCATCTCAACGCCGCGGACCTGCTTGCCGTCGATCTCCTTGATGCGGGCACGGAAGGCGATGTCGTGGATGCCGCTGATCGAGCGGTCCCGCGGGGAGCCGTCGAAAGAGGTCTTGATCTTGCGCGGCATCCCCTGTGTGGTGGGGTGGCGCACGAAGTAGCGCACGTACGCGCCCGCATAGGGGGTGAGGTCGAACAGCTCGTCCGCCGCCACTCCCGCCCAGGGGTCGCCGGTGACGTTGCGGACGGTGTTGCCGCAGCCCTCGCGGCTTGACAGGCCGGTTTCGCCGAGCTCGCTGATGGCTTTCTCGATTTCCGGCAGCGGGATGTGGTGCATCTGGACGTTCTGACGCGTGGTGACATGGCCCTTGCCGAGCGGCGTGTACTTTTCGACGACGTCGGCGAACTTGTCCATCTGCTCGGGGGTGATGCCACCGAAGGGGAGCTTCACGCGGATCATTTGCACGTCGGGCTGGCGCTGGCCGTAGACGCCCTGGCGCAGGCGGAACTTGATGAATTCGTCTTCCTCCATGCCGCCCGCGAGGAACTTGGTGGCTTCGGTCTTGAAGTCGTCGTACTCCTGTCGCAGGATCGGGATCACGTGCCCAGGAACGTTCTGCAGGACCTCAGGATCCTCAAGCGAGCCCTTTTTCGGGGCCTGCTCTGCGGGTATCGAAACTGGCTCCATCTAGCGAAACCTCCTGGTCCAGGCGGGGGTCGCCCAGGGTCATCGTTTACAGCCGGTCAGAGAGCTATTAGGGCTAAAGCCTAGCGGCTTTCAGGTGTTTATCCAAGGGTCGGGCTCGTCGGGTGGGCGGGACCCGTAAACCTCGCGTGCCACGCCTTCGAGCATAGCCGCGCGCTGCCACGGGTCCACGCCCTCCGTGGCAGGCGCCAACCGTGGGGCTGTATCGCGCATGAAGCGCTCCAAAGCGGCCACGATTGCCGCCGCCTCGGCAGGCGATGCCGAGGGTGCGATCAGCTCAAGCTTGGGGCGGCGATTGACCATGGTTCGTCTCTGACCTGGGGGTTGTGGTTGTCCGTTTGGGGGTGACTCGCGCGCGTGCGCGGCGTCTTATGAGAGCTGAGCTTAAATAAGTAGACCACGCGCGCGCGAGTCACCCCTTTTTGGGACACACCCAACTCTCAGAGCGGGATGTTGCCGTGCTTGCGCTTCGGGCCCGGCTCGCGCTTGGTGTGCAGTGTGTCAAGCGCCGCGATCAACTTGGGGCGCGTCTCGTGGGGGACGATCACATCGTCAATGTACCCGCGCTCGGCTGCCGTGTATGGGTTGGCGAAGCGCGCCTTGTAGTCGTCCATCAGCTTCTGGCGGCGCTCGTCGGGGGTCGGCGAGCCGGCGATGTCGCGGCGGTAGATGATGTTGACCGCGCCCTCGGGTCCCATCACCGCGACCTCAGAGGTGGGCCAGGCGAAGTTGAAGTCGGCGCCGAGGTGCTTTGAGGACATCACGTCGTAGGCGCCCCCGTAAGCCTTGCGGGTGATGATCGTGATCTTCGGCACCGTCGCCTCGGCGAACGCGTACAGGAGCTTGGCGCCGTGGCGGATGATGCCGCCCCACTCCTGGGCTGTGCCGGGCAGGAAGCCGGGGACGTCGCAGAAGGTGATGAGTGGGATGTTGAAGGCGTCGCAGGTGCGCACAAAACGCGCTGCCTTGGCGGAGGCGTCGATGTCGAGCACCCCTGCGAGCTGTGCGGGCTGGTTGCCGACGATCCCTACGGCATGGCCGTCCAGGCGGGAGAAGCCGCAGATGATGTTCTTGGCATGGTGCTCGTGCACCTCGAAGAACTCGCCGTCGTCCACGATAAGACGCACGACGTTGCGCATGTCATAGGGCTTGTTGGGGTTGTCGGGTACGACGTGGTCGAGCTCGGGGTCCATCCGCAGCGGGTCGTCGGAGGGCTGAACGCGCGGCGTGGTTTGCAGGTTGTTCTGGGGGAGGAAGCCGATCAGGTAGCGGCAGTCCTCAAGGCAGGCGTCCTCGTCCTCTGAGGCGAACTGGGCGACGCCCGACTTGGTGTTGTGAGACATCGCTCCGCCCAGCTCCTCGAACTCCACTTCCTCGCCGGTGACGGTCTTGATGACGTCGGGGCCGGTGATGAACATGTGGGAGGTCTCCTTCACCATGAAGATGAAGTCGGTGATCGCCGGCGAGTAGACGGCGCCACCGGCGCAAGGGCCCATGATCAAGGAGATCTGGGGGATGACACCCGAGGAGCGGACGTTGCGCAGGAACACGTCGCCGTAGGAGCCGAGTGACACGACGCCCTCTTGGATACGCGCTCCACCGGAGTCGTTGATGCCGATCATAGGGCAGCCGATCTTTGCGGCGAGGTCCATGATCTTGCACATCTTCTCGCCCATCACCTCTCCGAGCGAGCCGCCAAAGACGGTGAAGTCCTGGCTGAACACGCACACCCGGCGGCCGTCGATGGTGCCATGGCCGGTCACTACCGCGTCTCCCCAGGGGCGGTTCTTCTGCATGTCGAAGTCGTATGTGCGGTGGCGCACGAACGTGTCGAGCTCCTGGAAGGAGCCGGGGTCGAGCAGCTTCTCCACGCGCTCCCGAGCCGTGTACTTGCCACGAGCGTGCTGCTTCTCCTCGGCCTCGGGAGCCGAGTGCAGCGCCGCCTCACGCAGCTCCTGGAGCTGGGCTAGCTTCTCGTCGTAGGTTTCGGGGGCCTTGCTCCGCATGGGAGCGGATGTTATCCGTGTGCCCTAAGGTCCGGTGGCGAGCGTCCACAGGACGTTGACGCGGTAGACCTCTTCGGCGGGGAGCGCCTTGAGCGTGGTCGCGACGTTCAGCGTCAGGCTGGTGGTGGAGAAGCCGGTCGTGGTCCAAGTGCCTTCGCCGGCCCCGGTCGCAGCCGAGGCGATCTTCACCGGGCTCGCGCTGTCCACGTTGCAGGCGGTGGAGCACTGGAGCGTAGGCGCGGTGCCGGTGCCGCCTGTGAATTTGGCTCCGGTGCTGTTCAGCGTGAGCGAATTGGCTGCCAGCGTCTTGCCTCCAGTGGCGTAGCCTTCGGATTCGCTTCCGCATTTCACTTTCGGGCAGTACTGCGCGAACACCGCGCTCTTGCCCGTGCCGGACTGCCCGGCCACTGTGATGTTCCAGCCCGATTTGGCGGTCAGCGTGTTGGAGACCGAGAAGTTGGTCATGGTCGCGTGCGGCGTCTGGGACTGGGCGTTGATCGTGACGGCCGGCAGCGTGGGGAGCGCCGGGGCGGTCCCGAACTTCAATTCCCCCGCTCCCCAAGCGTGGGCGGGCAGCCACAGCGCGATGGACAGCGCGAGCGCGCAGGCGGCGAGGCGGCGAGGCGCCATCGCACGGGCCACCAGCATCACACGGGCCGAGCCGCCCACTCGTGGCGATCGCGTGGATCCACGACGTCACCCGTTGCTCGGACGCGCACGGCGACGCAGCAGCAGCACGGTGGTGGCTGTGCCATAGAGGATCGCCAGCACGATCAGCGCGATCTTCCACCAAGCCGTGCCGCCGCCCGGCGCCCGCGGGCCGCCGTACTGCTGCTGGATGACGGCCTGGCGGTGGCCGAAGACGACTGTCGTGTCCAATCGTGCGACGCCGCCCGGGTAGCGCAGCTCGGCGAGGATCCGGTAGCGCGTTCCCTGGGGCGGGGTCTGGCCGAACGCGGGGACCGGGTAGGCGATCCGCGAGCCGGTCACGAACGTTCCCGGTCCGAGCGTCCGCGAGAGCACCGTGCGTCCGGCGCGGGTGACGCGCACGGCGCCGTGCACTCCCGGCAGGATCACGTTGCCGGAGTTGCGCGCCTGCAGCAGGAACGTCAATCCGGCGGGCTGGCGCTGGAGCGCGGCGCCGGTGAACTGGATCGCCGGGTGGCGCGCGCCGGGGAGCGAGGTCTCCACCCCGATCGCGTAGCGCTCCACGCTTGCGATCGACACGCCGTGGCGTTTGACGCTCTGGGCCTGCTGGTGCAGCGCTTCGACGCTGACGCCAGCGAGGTAGTCCCCGGGCTGGGCCGCGCTGGGGACCGCGACCGAGATCGGCACGGCGGTCGTTTGCCCGGGCGCGAGCGTGACCGCGCGCCGGCCGATTCGCAGCCAGCGCGCCGGCCCGTTCGCGCGCGAGCCCGAGGGCGCGTAGGTCGAGCCGAGCGTGTCGATCGTCTGCCCTTCGACGGGATCGAGCACCACGCGCAGCGGCTTGGCGCTCGGATTACGCAGGCCGATCGTGCCCGCCCTGACGGCGTGCCCGGGCCGGACCGAGAGCTTGAAGTAGCTGAGCGCCGGCCCCGACGCGGGGACGGGCATCACGACCAGGCTCGGCGAGCTCGCCGCGTGCGCCGGCGCCGTCCAGGACAGCGCCGCGGCGAAAGCCAGCGCGAGCGGCGCCCACGCGCCGCGGCTGATGGACGGGGATCGGCCCCGGCGCAGGACGAGCAGGCTCATGATCTGGCCATTCGGCGGTCCGTGTTCGCTTTCCTGCTTTCTCCGCCGCTCAGCACCGCGCCTACGGCCCCGTGCTGAGCGTCCACAGCAGGTTGACCCGGTAGACCTCGCCGTTCGAGAGCGCCTTCAGCGAGGAGGGCGTCGCGAGCGAGAGGCTGCTTGCGCTGAAGCCGCCGGTCAGCCACGTGCCCATCCCCGCGTTCAGCGCGGCTGAGGCGAGCTTCACGGCGCTCGCGCTGTCCACGTTGCACGCGGTCGCGCATTGCGGCGTGGGCGCGGTGCCGGTCGTGCCGCTCTGTCCCGCGAAACTGGCCCCGGTGCTGTTGAGGGTCAGCGAGTTGGCCGCGAGCGTCGCGCCGCTGGCCACGTAGCCCGGCCCCGTGTCGCTCCCGCACGTAGCGGTCGGGCAGTACTGCGCGAACACGGCGCTCTTGCCGGTGCCGGACTGCCCGGCGACGGTGACGTTCCAGCCGGCGCCGGCGCCGGTGGCGTCGGCGACCCCGAAGTTGGTCATTGTGGTGGTTGTCGTCTGGGCCGAGCCGTTGAGCGTGATGGAGCTCAGCGCGGGCATCGCCGGCGCGGTCGAGAACGTCAGCGCCCCGGCGGTCACCGAGAACTGGGTCGTGTTTTCCGCCGTGGCGCCGAGCGCCCCGGCTGGGACGAACGCCGCGACGGCGCACGCCAGCACGGCTCCTGGGATGAGCAACCTGCGGCGCTGCCTGCGGACGAATGACATCTCGGTTCCTTTCGGTCGTAACCGGCGATGGGCGCTTGGTGGACGCCCGTGTGGACCGATAATCGGTGGGGTCACGAGTAACTTGATGGCTGGGCGGCGGTTTGCGTGCGGCGCGGTCCAATCGAGAGGATCTCCCAGCCCGTCTCGTGTGTGTCGGGATCAGCCCCGCGAGAACGGCCGATGGTGCGCGGCGCCGAGGCGGTCGAGTACGCCGGTGAGCAGCTCGGTGGTTTCCTCGGCCATCTGGGCTTCGACCAAAGCGAGTTCCGCGGCGAGGTCCACCAACGGCTCCGGTGGCGGATCGGGGTAGATCGGCTCAGGCGCGGCCATCGCCGCGATCTCTATCTCTATCTCTGGCTCGGGTTCGACAACCGCGACGCGCTTTACCTTGCGTTTGCGGAAAAGGCGCGCAAAGAATCCGAGTTGCGGCTCGGGCTCTACGGGAAGCGGCTCCGGCTCCGGCTCGACTGTCGCCACCGGCCCCGGCTCAGGGGTTGGCTCGGGCTCGATGACCGGCTCGGGCTCAACCAAAGCCACCGGCTGGGGTCGAGGCTCGGCCTGCTCATCGGGTGCCGGTGGATTGCGTGTCACCGACAGTGTTACCTTCGTACCCCAGCCCGAGGGCTTGAGCTGCACGACGCCGTTGGCGTCGTGGGTCTGCCACTCGATCTTCGTCTCCGGCTCGACGCTCGTGATGCGAATCTCGCCCAGCTCGCCGAGATGGTGGCCAAGCCGCTCGGGGTCGCTCAGCTCCGCCCACAGCTCGGGCGGTGACTTCACAAGGGTTCGTTGCACCTCGGAGGAGTCGCTCATCGCTTCGTTGGTTCGAGCGATCCGGCGGGAGTCCTTCTAGCGTCTGAGACGAAACTACATTCGAGCAAACTTCACTCGACTAAACTTTAGTCTGATGTAGTTTCGTCTCAGATTTGGCGTTACGCTTGCCTCACGCTGCCGCGGACACCCGCGGCTCGATCAAACCCCGCTCGTGCAACAACTCCGCCAGTTGTACGGCGTTCGTGGCAGCCCCCTTGCGCAGGTTGTCGGCCACGATCCACATGTCCAGCGCGCGCTCGTGGCCGGGATCGCGGCGGATACGCCCGACGAACACGTCGTCGTGGCCGGTGGCGAGCGTTGCCAGCGGATATAGGGCGGAGGAGGGATCGTCGGCGACCGTGATGCCGGGCGCGGCGCGCAACAGCTCCCGCGCCTGCTCAGGGCTGAGATCGTCGCGGGTTTGGACGTTAACGGCCTCGGAGTGCCCATTGACGACGGGCACCCGCACGCACGTGGCGCTCACGCGGATCGAATCGTCGCCAAGGATCTTGCGGGTCTCGTTGATGAGCTTGCGCTCCTCGTCGGTGTGGTCGTCGCCGGGCGCGAACGAGCCGGCGTGGGGGAGCGCGTTGAAGGCGATCTGGTGGGCGTAGGACTGGGGCGGCTCGATGTCGGCGCCGTGTAGCAGCGCGTGGGACTGGTCGAGCAGCTCGTCAACTGCCTTCTTGCCGGTTCCCGACACCGCCTGGTAGGTGGAGATCACTAGTCGCTCGATCCCGGCTGCGTCGTGGATGGGCTTGAGCGCTACCACCATCTGCATGGTGGAGCAGTTGGGGTTGGCCACGATGCCGTTGTGGGCGCTCAAAGCCTCAGGGTTCACCTCCGCGACGACGAGCGGCACGTCCTCGCTCATGCGCCACTTCGAGCTGTTGTCCACGACTACCGCGCCCGCGCGAGCGAAGCGGGGTGCCCACTCGCCCGAGGTGGAGCCGCCGGCGGAGAACAGCGCGAGATCGAAGCCTTGGATCGTGTCCTCGGTGAGCGGCTGCACGATGCCAACGCCCTCAAGCTCACGCCCCGCGGAGCGCTCGGAGGCGAACGGCACGATCTCCCGCGCGGGGAACTCACGCTCGCGGAGCAGTTGCAGCATGAGCGTGCCCACCTGCCCGGTGGCGCCCACGACGGCGATTCTGTAGCCCTGGCTCATGCGATCCAGGGTACAGCGCTCTAGGTTCTCAAGACCATGAAGAGGATCGTGAGCAGTACGAGCAAGTCCATCAAGGCGCCGACCGCGCCGATCCTGCGCACGAGCACGTCATGCTCGGCGCTGGGTGTGAACGGGCCGTCGCCGCCCGCGGCGAGATCGCGGTCTGCCACCTCCACGAGACGCTTCTCGTTGCGACTCAGGAACATGCCCTCGACCGCTCCGATCACGATCGCCACGCCGATGCCCCATTGGACGAAGAACTCGCTCCATACATCGAGCTTGTTTGCGAGATACAGGCCGCAGATCACCACCACCGCAAGTCCCGGGCCGATGACCCTGATGCTGATCGCGTGGAGGGCTCGATACAGCGCAGGCAGGGCACGGGAGTCGCTCTTGCTGATGACCCCCAACAGCACGGGGTAGGCGAACGTCGCACCAAAGGCCACCACGACAGCCATGATGTGCACGGCGAGCACGACTTCGAAGAAAGCGACAGCGGAAGCACGCGCGGATCCTATTGACCCGACCGGCACATGTGCCGGTCGGCCGACCCGTACATGTACGGGTCGGGACAGGGTCGCATGCGACCCTGTCTTCTAGAAAGTAGGCGCGTACTTGCCGAATACGTCTTGCATCGCGCCGCACACCTCGCCCATCGAGCAGCGGTCCTTCAGTGCCTGGCGGATCGAGGGCAGCAGGTTCTCCTCGCCGCGCGCGGTCTCGCGCAGTTCCTCCAGGCGCTTTTGCACGAGCTCCTGGTCGCGGTTCTCCTTGAACGCCTTCAACCTTCCCACTTGTTCGCGCTCCGACTCGGGGTCCACCCGCAGGAGGTCGGGCACCTGCAGGTCCTCCTCCTCGTACTTGTTGACCCCCACCACGATGTCCTGGCCGATGCGGTAGCGCTCCTGGTAGCCCCACGCCGACTCGTCGATCTCGCCGGTGATGAACTGGATGGCGTTCACCGAGCCGCCGAGCGCATCCACCTTCGCGATGAGCTCGTTCGCGCGCGCTTCGATCTCGTCCGTGAGCGACTCCACGAAATAAGACCCCGCAAACGGGTCAACCGTGTCGGCGGCGCCCGACTCATGGGCGAGTATCTGTTGCGTGCGCAGGGCGATCTTCGCTGCGTGCTCGGTGGGCAACGCAAGCGCCTCGTCAAAGCCATTGGTGTGTAGCGACTGCGTACCTCCGCACACCGCCGCAAAGCCCTGCAGGGCGACCCGTACGATGTTGTTCTCCGGCTGCTGCGCGGTCAAGGTCACCCCGCCGGTTTGGGTGTGGAAGCGCAACATCGTCGACTTGGGGTTCTTCGCGCCGAAGCGCTCGCTCATGATGTGCGCCCACATGCGCCGCGCGGCGCGGAACTTGGCGACCTCCTGGAAGACGTTGTTGTGGCCGTTGAAGAAGAACGCCAACCGCGGCGCGAAGTCGTCCACGTCGAGGCCCTTCTCGATCGCCGCTGTCACATACGCGATCCCCGAGGAGAGCGTGAACGCCACCTCCTGTACGGCAGAGCACCCCTTCTCGCGGAAGTGGTATCCGGAGATCGAGATCGTGTTCCACTTCGGCACACGTTCGTTGCAGTACTGGAAGAGATCGGTCGTCAGGCGCATCGTGGGCTGTGGCGGGTAGATGTAGTTGCCACGCGCGATGTACTCCTTGAGCACGTCGTTCTGGGTGGTCCCGCGCAGCTGCTCTGAGGGCACGCCCTGCTCCTCGCCGACAAGCTCGTAGAGCAGCAACAGGCAGGCGGCGGGGGCGTTGATGGTCATCGACGTCGACACCTGGTCGAGTGGGATGCCGTCGAAGGCGGTGCGCATGTCATCGATCGTGTCGATCGCCACACCGGTCCTCCCAACCTCGCCGAGGCAGCGCGGGTTGTCGGAATCGAGCCCGAGCTGGGTGGGCAGGTCGAACGCCATCGACAACCCCGTCGAGCCCTTCGACAGGAGGTAGCGGTAGCGCTCGTTGGACTCCTTCGCCGACGCGTACCCCGCGTATTGGCGCATCGTCCATGTCTGTTTGCGGTACATCTCGCGATGCACCCCTCGCGTGTAGGGAAAGTCTCCGGGCGAGCCCAGGTCGAGGTTGGCGGGTAGGTCATCCTCGGTGTAGAGCGCTTCGATCTGGATCCCCGAATCGGTGAAGTGGCGGGGATCGTCGGGCCCCACGATCGGCGCCACCGTGAGGCGCTCCTGGCCTTCTGTCTTCTGCACGTCGTCGGTCATAGTCACAAGCAGATCATATTTGGGCGCTCGAGCCGATATCGTCCCGGCCGTGCCAACGTGTCTTGTCACCGGCGGCGCCGGGTTCCTGGGGTCGCATCTTTGCGACGAGCTGCTCGCCCGCGGACACAGGGTCGTCTGCGTGGACAACTTCGAGACGGGGTCGCTCGTCAACATCGAGCACATCCGCGATCCCGAGCGCTTCCGTCACATCAACGTAGACATCATCCAGCCGTATGAGATCGACGAGCCGGTGGACTTCGTCTATCACCTCGCATCGCCAGCCTCCCCGATCGACTATCTGCGCCTACCTCTGCACACTTTGAAGGTGGGCTCCTACGGCACCCACCACACGCTCGGTCTGGCCAAGCGTCATCGCGCACGCTTCCTGATCGCCTCGACCAGCGAGGTGTACGGCGATCCGCTGGAGCACCCCCAGGCGGAGACCTACTGGGGCCACGTCAACCCCATAGGCCCGCGTGGGGTTTACGACGAGGCCAAGCGCTACGCGGAGGCGCTCACGATGGCCTACCACCGTCAGCAGGGCGTGGATACGGCGATCGTGCGGATCTTCAACACCTACGGCTCTCGCATGCGCCCGCACGACGGTCGCGCGATCCCCACGTTCCTGCGCCAAGCGCTTGCCAGCCGTCCCATCACGGTGTTCGGCGACGGCTCGCAAACGCGCTCGTTCTGCTTCGTCAGCGATCTCATCCGTGGGTTGATCGCGCTCGCTGAGTCCGGGTATCACGATCCGGTGAACATCGGCAACCCCGACGAGTACACGCTGCTCGAATTGGCCGAGGCGGTCAAGCGAGGTCACAGGCGCGGAGTCGGAGATCCTGTTCGAGGCGCTCCCTGTAGACGATCCCAAGCAGCGCAAGCCCGACATCACGCTCGCCAAAGAGCTGCTCGGCTGGGCGCCCGAGGTGCCCCTGCTCGACGGCCTACGTCGCACGATCGACGCCTCCAGCGTGGAGCAACTCGTCGGTTGAACGCGATCTCCCAAGCGGTTCACGACCGCTACATATGGGAAACTGAACTGTTGTGAAGTCCGAGATGGGAGTTCGTTCCCCGGACGCGCCGCGCACTGGTACCGCTCTGCGGCCGCCTTTGACTGACCGCCCCGGCGGGGGTCGTGAGCCCGTTCCAAACGGCACGCCGGCGCCGCGGCCCGACCGTGATGTGCGCAGCAAGCGCCCTCCGGCACTCTCGTTCCTGTTGCGTATGGACACCATGCGTCGCGCACTGCGAGTGTTGTCGCTGCTGGCGCTCGACCTGTTCGGGGTGGCGGCGGCGATCTTCACGGCACTCGTCATCAAGGCGGCGCTTTTGAGCGGACATGTGAGCGTCGACGCCGCTATCGCCGAGACGCGGCGGGTGCTCGCGTTCGTGTACCTACTCACGGCGCTGCTGTTTGCCCGCTCGGGGCTGTACGCGGCGCGCTCGCAGCGACCCGGTCTGTCGCGCATCGTGGGCTGCCTCTTCGAGGTCGCTTTTGTGGCGCTGCTGTTCGCTGTCGTGAGCGGGGAACGCTTCACCAGCTACTACCTCTTCTACGGGTCGCTCGTCTTCGCGCTGATGTACGTGCCATCCCTGCGTTATCTGTACGAGAGGGCCACGGGAGCCGTGCTGCGTGCTGCCGGCTATCACCGCCGCGCGGTCCTGGTGGGCACCGGTAAGCACATCCACGACGTCGCTGATGCCCTTGCGGACGCTCCGCGCTCGCCAATCGAAGTAGTGGGCTTCGTCTCGCCAAATCCACTTCCCTCCAACGGGGTGCGATGCCTGGGGACGCTCGACTCGCTACAGGAGGTGATCGAGACCGAGAGCGTCGATGAGGTGATCATCGCCGACCCCGACTTCCCCCAGGAGCGGGCCGTGGAGCTCGTCGACCAATGCCACCGGCGTGGGGTGCGTGTGCGGATCGCGCCATCCACGATGGAGATCTTGATCCACCGCGCCGAGTTCGTGCCCGGCCAGTCTGTGCCGCTGTTCGAGCTCGGACCGCCCGTCTTCGAGGGGATCGACTTCGCGCTCAAGCGCACCTTCGATGTGGTTGGATCGATTCTGTTGCTCGTGCTGCTGAGCCCATTGTTGGCGGCGATCGCGCTGGCGGTGCGGCTCTCATCGCGCGGCCCGATCGTCTACCGCTCGATGCGCCCAGGTATCGGCCAGCTCCCCTTCGCGTGCTTGAAGTTCCGCACCATGTACTGCGACGCCGATGAGCACCAGCCGCGACTCGAGGAGCTCAACGAGGCCGACGGCGCATTGTTCAAGATCCGCGACGACCCACGTCTCACCCCGGTGGGGCGCTTCCTGCGCCGCTTCTCGCTGGACGAGCTGCCACAGCTCGTGAACGTGGTGCGCGGCGAGATGTCCCTCGTCGGTCCCCGTCCGCTACCCGAGCGTGATTTCGAGATGCTCGCCGACTGGCACCGCAAGCGCTACCTCGTGCTTCCCGGTATCACCGGGCTGTGGCAGGTGTCGGGTCGCTCCGAGCTCGACTTCGACGACCTCGTGCACCTCGATTTCATCTACCTGGAGCGATGGTCGCTCGCTCTCGACCTTGCGATCTTGCTGAAGACGATCCCCGCGGTGATCATGCAGCGCGGGGCCTACTGAGAAGCACCCGGTCGCATCGAAGCGGCGCGGGGTCTGATGAACGCTCGTGCCGGCTCGGAAAGCGCGCGCTCGTACACCTGCCAGGTGGCGCGCGCGACGTCCTCCCAGCCCCAACCAGGTAAGCCGGGCGGGGTGGGCTCTGAAGGATCGGGGGCCTCCGGGATCACGATCACGCGTTCGCGATCGAGCCCTAGCTTGGTGACGGCGTCCTCGGCTATGGCGTCGGTGGGGACGATCACGTGCGTTGCGCGTGCAACCGCCAGGTGGCGCAAGCGGGAGTGCACGCCACCGCTACGCAGTCGCTCGCTGAGGCGGGTGAGGGTGTCGACGTCGTGGACCGTCACCACCATCGGGCAGGGGCTACGCAGCATCGCGCCCTCGATCCACGGGGAGTGGAACACGTGGGCGCGCCGGCCACGCGCCGACGCCGATGGGCGGTGGGTCTCCACTATCTCCACGCCCTCGGGGGCGGTGCCTCGCAGTGCCGCAAGGATGCAGCGCGTATAGCGTCCCACGCCGCGCACGGTTGCCGCGGGGCGACTGTCGAAGGCCACTCTCATGCCCTCGGCGCCTGTGAGGTGCGAACCCACACCGCGAGCCGCCTTCACGTGTCTCCCAACCTTGGGGCGCTCACGTCAGTGAACATAGTCGCTTGAGAGGCTCCATGTGCAGATAGAGCGTCGATGCTCCCCGCTGTTTCCAACAGATTGTGTGCTCATACCCCGTCGCAGCCGCGCTAGCCTTGCCACGCGATGCCCACCCACGCTTACTACGAGAGTCTGTGGGAGGGGGTGCCAGAGGGTCTCGCTCCCTCCGATGCGCGCCTACGTGAGAGGTTCCTGCTCGAGCGGGTCGCGCGGATGTCCGGCGACATCGGTCACCCAGTGCACGTGCTCGATGTGGGTTGTGGCGAGGGTCAATTCGCCGCTTCCCTCAAGCGCGAGGGCGCCGAGGTGGTGGCGATCGACGTCGCGGCCGAGCCTCTCCGACGGGCTCTCGTCCACGCTCCAGAGCTTGCTGTGCGGCTTGTCGAGCCCGAAGGGGATCTGCCGTTCGAGGACGCGAACTTCGACGTGGTGTGGGTGGGAGAGGTGATCGAGCACGTCGCCGACACTTCCCGTTGGCTCTCGGAGTTGCGTCGCGTGTTGCGCTCTGGAGGGATCCTGCTCATCTCGACCCCCGACCATGGGCCGTTGTCGCGATTGCGGTTCGCGCTCAGTCGCGGCGCGTTCGAGGAGCGCTTCGACCCGCGCTCCGACCACCTGCGTTTCTATACCCGCCGAGCGCTCGCCGACCTCTACGCCGACTTCGGCTTCGAGGACGTCGAGGTGCTCGCGGCGGGGGGTTTGCCGGGGGCCCGCCGCGTGCTGTTGGCGAGCGGGCGGCGCAGCCGGTTCTGAGCGGGAGTCGCCGTGCTCGCGCTCGATGCCTGGCTGGTCGCTGTGCCGGTCTTGCGCAGCGCTTCAACGTAAGCGTTCTGGATAGGGACCGACTGGGGGTTGAGGTACACCGCCGCGCGCAGCTCTTCCACCGCAGCATGAGGGTCCCTGGACATGTCGTATTCGCCCAGCGCCGTCCACGTTTCGGGGTTCGAAGGCTGCAGTCGCACCGCCTTCTGCAGGGTGGCGCGCGCGAGCGCGCTCTGACCTGTGGTGTTCTGTATCGCCGCGAGCCTGAACAGCGCCGAGGCCGACAGAGGGTCCCGTTCGACGCCTGCCTGGGCGGCGGAGAGTGCGCCTACCGGGTTGCGCTTGAGTAGTGCGAAGGCCTGTTCGGAGGCGTCCACCGAGCGCTGCGGCTGCCACTCCGTCCAGGCGGCGAGCAGGGCGCCCGCCACCACCGTCGCGGCGATGCCCACACGCAGGGCACCCAGCTCGCCGGCCGCTGGTAGTCGAACACCCGCCGAGCGTCCGCTTGGCCGTGAGCCGTTTGTCACGGCGCTCGTCGCTGTTTGCTCGGAGTGGGAATCGAGGGTCGGTTCTGCCGCCGGTGAGCCGGCCGGCGCGGCACGGTTGCCTCCCTTCAGCGGCCCGCGCCCGGCGATCCACCCGGCACACAACAACGCCACGCACGCGTTCCCCGGTACGTACCAGGTCCAGTCGGCGAAGGAGTGCGCGCCGAACACCATCACGATGCACAGCATCGAGAGCAGCCCCACCCGTTCGGGGGTGTAGGCGGCGGGAGCCGATCCCCAACCGATCGCGAGGGGTGACCGACGAGCGTGCCAGCGGCGGTTGAATGGGTGGGTGGAGCGCCCGGCGGCGGCCATCCAGGCGAAGAGCAGGGCAAGCGTGAGCGCGGCTCCCGCAATGCCGAGGTCGGCGAGCGTTTGCACCACGTAGCCGTGCGCTTGTCTCACGTCGATCGGCACGGTGCGGTAGCGCAAGCGCGCGGTTTCATAGCCTGCCGCGCCCGCCCCGAGCGCGGGGTGGGCTTCGAAGATCTCAAGCGCCTCCTTCCAGTAACGCGCCCGTACGCTGCTCACAGCGGTGAGCCGCCCCGGTGTGTTGGGGACCTTCGCGTTGGGGTCGGTCAGCGAGGAGAGGTCGTGGGAGATGGTGCCGGTGAACCCTCGCTTTGACAGCGCAAGGCTCGCGCCGAGTCCGAGCACGGCGAGCACGACCAGCACGCCAAGGGTGACACCGGCGGCGTTGCGCGTGCCGGATTTGGATCCCACCCACCCCGCGCGGCGGTCACCGAAGAAGCCGATCGCGATGCCCGCGAGCGCGAGCGCGATGACCATCGTTGCGAGCAGCACACCGAGCTGATGGCCGGCGGTGGTGCGCGCTGCGAGCGCTACCCGTTCGCTTGAGAGCGCGTGTCGGGAGAAATCCCACGCCACCACCGGCGCCGCGCCGAGCGCGCCTGAGATCAGCACGCGGGCGCCACGCAGTCGCAAAGGCACAAGGGCCATCCAAGCGATCACTCCCACGGCGAGCGCCACAAGCGCGCCGCGCGAGTAGGCGAGCATGAGCGTGACGAGCATCACTCCCATTGCTGGGTAGGCAAGCGCCGTGAGGAGCGCGTGTCCAGCGCGTCTTGCGCCCAGCCACAAACAGCCGATCGCGCCCATCGCTGCTGTGAGGCCGATCGCGTTCCAGTAGCCGTACGGCGCGTGCAGGCGGGCGTAGATATCGGTCGCGTCGAGCTGGTCGGGGAGTGTCTTGGTGAGCAGCGCGTACACGCACACCGCCACCGTCGCCAACACGACTCCTCCAAGTAGCACCCGCCATCCGCCGGGTGCGATCCACACGACCGCGATCGCCGCCGCGAATACGCCGCTGTAGGCGAGCATCCTCCCCGCGTCCTGCCAGCTTGCGTCGGGAGCCACCGACCACACGACCGATAGGCCCGTGAGGGCGCAGAAGGCGAGCAGCAGTCCCGCCGACCAGCTCCCGTAGGCGCGTGTGCCGTGGGGCGCGAGCACCACCACGCCCGCCACCACTGCGCCGGCGGCGAGGGTGAGCACGAGCTCGAGTGTGGTCATCGACGCGAGGTGGAGACCGCCGCCGGCGAGGAACGTGACAAAGCACAAACCCCCGGCCACCGCGAGTGTTGCCGCCATGGTGATGGGGGTCCTACGCGGTGGGCTCGTCGCCGGGGGGTGGCCGTCCTCGCCCGGTGGTGTGGCCGGGACGATCTGGTATTCAGCGGTTGCGGTGTGCGTTGACACGCTTGCGCACCTCCCCGACAGCGAGCACGAGCGTGCCCGCGAGCAGGAACGCGAGCAGCGCGAACAGAGAGTGCGGCAGTGTGTTGACGGCAGAGGCGATGTTGGCGTGTACGACCCCCGGGAAGACCGGCTCGTTACCGATGTTCACGGGTGAGGAGCCATGGCTGCCGTGTGCTTTCTGGACCGCCTTCTGCTCGGCGGGTGTGAGGGGGAGCGCGATTTTTGAGGCAGCAGTGCCGGCGCTCGCGCCAGTGCCACCGCCCGCCGCCGCGAGCTCCGCTTTGCGGATCAGGTTGCCGCATTCGGAGTACTCGATGGCTTCTGTGGAGAGGTCTTTGAGCGCTTCGCGATAGTCAGCGGGCGTGTAGCCGTTGAACGGCTTGCCGTTCAGGCACTTGTCGACGATCGTGTTGCCCACCCCGGCCGAGGCTGGGGGCGCCCATACGAAGAGCGCAACCGTCACAAGCGCTGCGGTCGCCGCGATGGAGTGTCTTCTACCCGTTGCCATGACCCCGTGCAAGGCGCTCAACGCTATCTCACCGCCTCCCTGGACAGGCCAAGGTGGGTGAGCGCCCGCGAGAACCCCTCCGCCCAGGCGTCGTGGGTGTAGGCGCTCACATCGGCATGGCCGGCCTCGCCGAGACGCGCCCGCAGCTCCCCGTCGTTTGCCAAACGCCGTAGTGCGGCGGCTAGCGCGATGGGGTCGCCCGCGGGGACGATCACGCCGTTGCGACCATCGCGCACGAGCCCACCCGCGGCTGCGCCGACAGCGTCGCTTGCGATGACGGGAAGGGAGCGGTTCATGGCCTCGTTCACCACCAGCCCCCAGGGCTCGCGGAAGGTGGGTGTGGGGATTGATGGCACAACGAGAACGTCGGCGGCGGCATAGAAGTTGCGCAGCTCGGTGGGGGACACGGGGTCGAAGCTCACCACCGAGTTCCCGGAGCCCACCGCCCTGGCGCCGGTTGTGTCGGCTGTGGTACCGATTGCGCCCGCCACCGCGCCGCCGGCCGGGACCCAAGGGGGGGTGGATCCCGCGCCGACGAGGACGAGCGCGGCGGTTGGTGCCTGTAGGCCCGACATGCTCCAAGCCTCGAAGAGCACCCCTAGTCCCTTTTCCCGAGTTGGGCGTCCCGCAAACAGAAACTTGACCGATGATTCGTTCGCCCAAACAGAATCGTGTGGGGGGTCCACATCGGGGGAGCCCCAGAAGGGGTTGTTCACTGATTGTGGCGCCACAAACACGTGGTGTGCCCCGCGAGCCCGCACGTACTCGCTCACATGTGGGCCGTAGGTGACGACCGCGTCCGCCGAGCGGTAGAGCCGTCGCAGGGCGAGAAAGCTGAACGCGTGGGGGAGGGAGCGGGGGTGTGCCCACAGGGAGGCCCAAAGGATCAACGGGAGGCGTGCGCGGCGGGCGCCCGTCCAGGTTGAGGGCAGCGCGATGCGTCCTCCCGTGGGACACACCACCGCGCGGTAGTGCCCACTCGTGGCGAGCGCGTAGAGGTCGTGCTCGCGAACGTGGTGGTGGGGGAACGGGAGCTCCGTGACGTCTGCGCCGCCGCCGTGATGGAGGCGGCCGCCGAACAGCGCGAACTCGACGTCCTCGCGTTCCGCCAGGCGCTCGAACGCGCCAATGCGGTAAGAGGGAGCGTGGTTGGTGACGAACAGGACCGGCTTCATCGCAGGGCGTGAACATAGGCGGCAAGCGTCTGCTCCCCACATCGCTCCCAAGTGAAGTTCGCCGCAACTGTCTCGCGCGCGCGAATAGACGCCTCGCGCAGCCGGTGGGGGTCTGAGAGCAACTCGTCGATCCGTTGGGTGAGCCGCTCGATGTCGCCGGGGGGGACGAGCACGAAGCCGTCACCCGCGGCGGCGATCTCCTCCGGTCCGGGCTCTCCGCGGCAACCGATGGCGGGAACGCCGCCGGCCATCGCCTCGATGTAGGCCACCCCGAAGGCCTCCTCGGTGGAGGGCATCGCAAAGAGTGTGCACGCTCGCGCCCGCTCGATGGCCTCGGACGGGGGGAGCTGACCGAGGAAGTCGACGCGGTCGGCGACCTCGAGGCGTGTGGCGAGCCCTTCGAGGGCGATTCGCTCTGGGCCGTCGCCGACGATGATGTAGCGGAGTGTGGGGTGGCGCTTGGCGAGCACCGCCAACGCGCGGAGGAGGTCGGCGTGGCGCTTGCGGGCGACGAGATGGCCGACGGTGACAAGCGAGGGCGCCCGCTGCTCACGTCGGCGGGCACCGCGTGGCTCGGGGAGGTCGGCGCCGAGGTGCACCACGCGCGTGTCGGTGGCGCCGTAGTCGCGGGCGAGGTCGGCGATGCCGTGGCTGTTGGCGAGCACAGTTGTGGCGGCGGTGAGGTTGCGTTCTACCGCTTCGCGGCCAGGGGTGGTGCGGGGCGCCGTGTAGAGCACGTCACCGCCGTGAACCGACACCACCAGTGGCACTCCAAGGCGTGAGCGACGGGAGGCGTCGCCCGCGGGGACGGCATTGTGGGCGTGGATGAGATCGAACGCAAACGAGCGGCGCAGGCGACGCAGCGCAAGGCCGAGCGCGGGCGCCGCCCATGCTCCCCAAGCGGGGTAGGAGCGCGAGCGGGGGGGTGAGACATAGCGGACGTAGGTCACGTCGAGCCCGTCGTGGATCTGTTTGCGCGACTCGCCCGCGAGGCTGAGTAGTGCCCGCGCGGGCGCGCGGGGGCCGCCAGAGAGCGAGGCGCGCGGAGGGACGAGACGGTGGAGCACCACCACCCGCACGTCCGCGCCTGCGTCCCGCGCGGCAAGCGCCTGCCTGTGCGCCCACACGCCCAGCACCGGGTCACCCGAGCGGGGGTAGAACTCGGCTACGACGGCGACCTTCATGCTTCCCTCCACCCTGCCTTCGGCGGGGTGGAAGCAGGCGTGGAGGAGGGTTCCCTCCACCATTTTCCCGACGGGGCGGTGTAGTTGTGGAGTTGGGCGATCACCATCGGCGGTGGGTGGCGAGGGTTTGCTGAGCTTCGGCGGCGCGCAGGTAGGGCCGGTGGGCGAGGAAGGAGCGGGCCTCGGAAAGCGCCTGGTCGCGCGAGTAGGCGGAGGCGGCGGGGGCGGCGTTGTGGAGGATCGGCGTGGCGTCGACGACGCCGCAGCGGAGGGAGTGCTCATGCGCGAGGGCGGCCCAGTGGAGGTCAAGGCCCCAACCCATGCGCAGGTCGGGGAAGGGGAGCAGCGTGGAGAAGGTGGAACGAGCAAACGC
Organism: uncultured Solirubrobacterales bacterium; assembly: GCA_963702905.1. GTDB lineage: Bacteria > Actinomycetota > Thermoleophilia > Solirubrobacterales > Solirubrobacteraceae > Palsa-744. The sequence goes on along the minus strand of OY969769.1, from coordinate 676,862 downwards.
TGTCAGCGGACCGATCTCTACGAAACGGGTGTCCCGGACGACGCTCTGGGCGCGCCGGCGCGTGACTTGCCAAGCGGCGTGGGAGGCGAGCCGGTGGGCGGGTTGGGCGAGGTCGAGGGAGTGGCGCTCGGCGAGGAAGATGAAGCGGTCCAGGAAGTGAGCGGGGAGCTCGATGTCGTCGTCCACGACAAGCAGCCAGTCATGATCGTGAGGGGGATGCTGTTCGAGCAGCAGGTTGAGGTTCTGAAACTTGCCACGACCCGTGGGGTCGGATGTGCGTAGCTCGACATCGTGGCGTGAGCGTGTCAGCTCGGCCCGAATGCGAAGCGCAAGGTCGCGGTGCTCGGCGCGCTCGATCCCCAGCACGAGGACACGACGCGTGGGGGGAGTGCGTCGGGCCGCGCGGTCGAGACGATGGCCTTGTCCCGAGGCAAGCAACAGTGCGTCGAGCGCGACGTCGGCGGCGGCGCGGCGCATGGAGTCGAGGCCGCCGACGGTGCCGCTTTCGCCCGAGAGGAAGTCGTCGGGGGACTGTCCGTTTGAGGTGGACGCATCCGACCCGGTGCCAGGGATCGCCGCGGGATGCCCTCTCTGCTCTGTCGCCGGCGACTTCACAGCGGTGCGTAGGGCTTCTTCCAGTCGCCCCGTGCTGTGGGTGACCATCGTCAACGCGGCAGGGCAGCGGTAGCGAACGACGTGGCCCGCGCAGCCGGCGAGCGTGAGGAGCTCACGAGAGATCGAGGGTGGCGCGCCACGCCAGGCGTCGAAGCGGCGCGCGGCCCGACCGCGCATGCGGGCGGCGCGACAGAGGGGTCGCAGGCGGGCATCCGCGGGTGAGCGGCGGTGATCGAGGGAGGCGTTTGCGATATAGAGGATCTTCGTCGTGCCGGTCACTGCATCAGGGGCGTGTGGTGCAAGCAACCGTTCCTGCCACTCCTGCTCGTCGCCGCCGTGCTCGAGTGAGACATCGAACTGTCCGACGCGCTGAAGCGCGGAGCGGCGGATCGCCATGTTCGAGCCCCAGGCGAAGCGAGCGGTGGTGTCGAGGGGACCCAGGTCGAGAGATGTGATGGGGGGTGCCTCGCGTCCGCACGAACGCGGGGGTGAGCCTTCAAGACGGGGGCGAATCGGGCCGGTGAAGACATCCACGTGGGGGTGTTCGCGCGCCGCCGCAAGCAGTGCAGGCAGCCAGCTCTCGGAGACCTCGACATCGTCGTCCACGAACACCACGAGCTCGCCGGAAGAGCGCTCGACGCCCGTGTTGCGGGCCACATTCAAACCCATCGGATGGGGGTGAGGCTCGTAGCGGGCGCCGAGGCGCTCGACCAGAGCGCACGCGGCGTCGGAGGGGCCGGCGTCATCGACGACTATCAGCTCCGCTTTGGCGGCGCCCGCTTGCGGCGAGATCGACGTGAGCGCCACCTCCAGATAGTTGAGGCGCGCGCGTGTGGGGACGACGATCGATGCGCGTGGGACGCTTGAATCCGAGGGCATTGACGCAACAGTCTAGGTTTGCGGTCGGGTTGCACGCCGATGGTTCCCCGAGCGGTGGCCCGCGATGAGCTGTTGGCCGCCCGTGGCCGGGGATAGGCTGCGGAGGCGGATGGTTCTCTTCCTACACAACCGCTACCGCACGACGGGCGGCGAGGAGCGCGTGGTGGACGAGCTGTTGTCGCTCGTGCGCGAGCATCTCGGCGAGGACGCGGAGCTGCTTGCACGCGACTCCGCCGGGCTTGCGAAGGGTCGCGCGGCGGTCGGCTTGCTGCGCGGCGGGCTGGCGCCGCGCGACGTCGCCAAGGCGGTGAGGATGACGGGCGCACGGGTGGTGCACGCGCACAACCTCAACCCCCAGTTCGGCTGGAGAGCGCTAGCGGCCGCGCGGAGTGAGGGAGCGCGGGTGGTGTTGCACCTGCACCAGTACAGGCTCGTTTGCGCCACAGGTGTGTGCTTCACCGAGGGCGAGGAGTGCACCCGTTGCCACGGCCGTAACACGCTGCCGGGCGTGATCCACAACTGTCGCGGCAGCCGCAGCGAGGCGTTTGCTTACGGCGCTGCGCTCGCCCTGTGGCAGCGTCGCATGGCCGAGCAGGCAGACGCGGTGATCGTGCCGAGCGAGTTCGCGCGAGAGCGTCTACGAGAGCTGGGCGCCCCACTCGACTTCGAGCAGGTGCACGTGCTGCCACCGCCGGTGAAGGTCTCGGGAAGAGCGAACCCGGCTGCGGGCACGTACGCGCTGGTTGTTTCGCGTCTGGCACCGGAGAAGGGGGTGGACGTCGCAATCGACGCCTGCGGCATAGCAAAAGTGCCGTTGGTCGTCGCGGGCGATGGCCCCGAAAGCGATGCGCTACGGGCCCACGCAAGCGAAGGCGACGTGCGCTTCGCCGGCCGTGTCGACGACACCGAGCTGGCGCGCCTACGCAACGGCGCCGCGCTCGCGATAGTCCCCTCACGCTCAGCCGAGACGTTCGGCATGGCCGCCGCCGAGGCAATGGCCGCCGGCCTACCGGTTGTGGCAAGCCGTATCGGCGCGCTGCCCGAGCTGGTCGAGGACCCCGGCCTCGCCGAGCCAGGCAACGCCGCTTCGCTGGCCGAGGCGATCGGGCGGTTGTGGAGAGATGCTGCCGCCGGGACCCGCGCGCGCGAGCGGATGCGCGAGAGGTGTACGCCGGAAGTGGTGGCGAGAGCGCTCGGAGCGATATACAGAACGAATCCAGCTACCAGCCGTCGTGAGTAGCCAATAGGCTGCCCGCCGTGGAAGCATCGCAGGCAAACGACATCCAGCGCGCGCGCTCGGTCGGGGAGATCCTTGGCACGGCGCTTCAGATCTACAGGCGCTATCCGCTGCTGTTCGCGGTGCTTGCCGTCGGTGTGATCGCTCCGTACGAGTTGGCGAAGCTGGCGGTCACGGGCGTTGGTCCTTTCGGCGGTGGAGGTAGTGGGAACGCAGGCGCCCTGGCGTTGTTCCAACTCATCTATTTCGTACTCGTGGGGCCGCTCATCTCGGCGCTGCACGTACATGCGGTTGTCGATATCGGCGCCGGGCGTACGCCAAAGCTCGGAGATGTGGCTATGCGCGGCCTGCGAGTGCTACCGGTCGTGGCGGCTGCCGAGATCATCGCGGGCCTTCTGACTGCACTTGGGCTGATCGCATTCGTGATTCCGGGGGTCATTCTCAGTATCCGTTGGGCGGTGGTTGCACAGACGGCGGCAGTCGATAACGAGGGCTGGCTACCAGCGCTGCGTCGCAGTCGCACACTCTCGCAACGCAACTATCTGCACATCTTCGGGCTACAGATCACTGTCGCTCTCTTGACGGCCGCAGTCGGCTTCGTCTTTGGTCTCGCCATAGCCGGCGAAGGGGCGGGAGTCGGCGCGGTGCTTTTCGGGATCGTCGTATATACGGTCCTAGCGTCCTTCACGGCGTTGACCCTGGCCATCCTCTACTTCGACCTGCGCGCCCGCGAGGCGGCTCCGGCCCACGTGTCGGCACCGGAGTACCAGGAGCTGCGCGACCTGGATTGAGGGTCACGTGGGAGCGGCGAGGCGGGAGACCGTAAGCTGCGCCACCGTGAGCTCTGAGTCGAGACGCGCGCTGATCACTGGCCTGACCGGGCAGGACGGGTCGTTCCTGGCTGAGTTGCTGCTTGAGAAGGGGTACGAGGTGAGCGGTGTGGTGCGCGGTGGGGAGGAGCGGGAGCTTGGCTGCGCGGAGCACCTGCGCGGGCGCGTGGGGGTGGTCGACGGGGACCTGCTCAGCGAGGCGAGCCTGCGGGCGGCGGTGGAGCGGACGTGGCCGCACGAGGTCTACCACCTCGCCTCGCCTTCGTTCGTGCCGGCTTCGTGGGAGCGTCCGGGAGAGACGATGCGGGCGATCGTTGGGGCAACGGCCGCGCTGCTCGAGGGGGTACGCGACAGCGATCCCCGACCGCGTGTGTTCGTGGCCGGCTCGGGCGCCATGTTCGGCGACACCGACGAGAGCCCACAGAGCGAGCAAACGCCCTGCAGGCCCACCTCACCGTACGCAGTAGCCAAGCTCGCCGCGCACCAGCTCGTAGGAGCGATGCGGGATCACGACGACCTGTGGGCTTGCTCGGGGATCCTGTTCAACCACGAGTCGGAGCGACGGTCGATGCAGTTCGTCACACGCGCGGTCGCCCGTGGGGTCGCGAAGATCAAGCTTGGGCTGGTCGAGGAAGTGACGCTCGGCAACCTGAGCGCGGTGCGCGACTGGTCCTTCGCGGGCGACACGATGCGGGGGGCCTGGTTGACCCTCCAGCAGGAGACTCCCGACGACTACGTGCTCGCGAGCGGCGTCGGACACACGGTCGCAGAGCTCGTTGATGCAGCCTTTGCCTGTGTTGGACTGGAGGCCGGGGATTACGTGCGGGTAGATCCCCAACTGGTGCGTCCCTTGGAGCGATCGGCGAGCATCGGCGACCCGAGCAAGGCGCGAGACCGGCTCGGATGGGAGCCCGAGGTGAGCTTCGAGCAACTTGTCAAGCTCATGGTGGAGGCGGATATGCGGGCGCTCCAGGGCGACAGTCCTTAGACTCCGGCCCGGATGACCACCGTTGGCATCATCGGGCTCGGCTACGTCGGGCTGCCGCTCGCCGTAGCGTTTGCGGAGGAGGGCTGTGAGGTGGTCGCGGTGGACCTCGATGCCCACAAGATCCAATCGCTGACTCAGGGTGAGTCATACGTCGAGGATGTCCCCTCCGAGCGCCTGCGAGGCGTGTTGGAGAAGATCTCGGTCTCGAGCCACTACGAGCAGCTGGCGCAAACGGATGCGGTGTTGATGTGTGTGCCCACCCCGCTCACCTCCAACCGCGAGCCTGACCTCGGCCCGCTCGTGGAGAGCACCCGAGCGCTTGCCGGCGTGCTGAAGGCCGGTCAGCTCGTAGTGCTCGAGTCCACTACCTATCCCGGCACCACCCGCGAGCGTGTGGCGCCGCTACTGGAGGAGTCGGGGCTCACCGCGGGGCGCGATTTCCATCTCGCCTTCTCCCCCGAGCGCGTGGACCCTGGCCGCACCGACTACACGCTGCGCACCACCCCAAAGGTGCTGGGAGGCCTCACCGAGGCCTGCGCCGACCGCGCCGAGGTTCTGTACGGGCTTGTATGCGACCACATCGTGCGCGTGTCGAGCCCCGAGGCGGCGGAGCTGACGAAGCTGCTGGAGAACATCTTCCGCTCGGTGAACATCGCGCTCGTGAACGAACTTGCGATGCTCACCGACAGGATGGGAATCGACATCTGGGAGGTGGTGGACGCCGCCGCCTCAAAGCCCTACGGGTTCATGCGCTTTGACCCCGGTCCGGGTATGGGCGGGCACTGCCTGCCGGTGGACCCTTTCTACCTGAGCTGGCGCGCGCGCGAGTTCGACATGACCACCGAGTTCATCGAGCTCGCGGGAAAGGTCAACCAGCAGATGCCCTACCACTGCGTGGCGAAGGCCCAGTGGGCGCTCAACGAGGCGGGTCTGTCGGTGAAGGGCGCGCGGGTGGCGGTGATCGGCGTGAGCTACAAGCCTGGGGTGGGCGACGTGCGCGAGTCACCCGCGTTGAAGATCCTCGACCTGCTCGGTGAGCTCGGAGCGGACCTCTGCTACCACGACCCCCACGTGCCAGTCTTGAAGAACACGGGTCTTGTGAGCCTGTCTCTGGAGCAGGCGTTGGATGGCGCTGATTTGGCGGTCATCGTGACGGCGCACCCTGGCGTGGATCACGAGCTGGTTGCCCAGCGCGCGCGGATCGTGCTCGACCTCCGAGGCGTCACCCGTGGGAGTGGCGCGGAGAACGTGGTGCGGCTGTGAGCGAGCAAGCGCCCCTACAGGCGCCAGGCCTCGTGCTTGGTGAAGACGTTCAGATCGGCGAGGGTGTGAGCTTCGGCGCGAACGTGGTCGTGCATGACGGCACGGTGATTGGGGCGGGCAGCATCGTTGAGGACAACGCCGTGCTCGGCAAGCGCCCACGTCTCGCTCGCGGCTCCTCAGCCAAAGGGGAGGTGGGGGCGCTCACGATCGGCGAGCGCGTCACCGTGTGTGCGGGAGCGGTGGTGTTCGCGGGCGCGACCATCGCCGCGGAGGCGATCCTTGGCGATCAGTCATTCGTACGCGAGCGCTCCACGGTCGGGGAGGGGTCCGTGATCGGGCGCGGCAGTGTTGTGGACAACGACGTCACCGTGGGCGCTCGAGTGAAGGTGCAGACGAGCGTCTACCTCACGGCGTTCACCACGATCGAGGACGACGTGTTCGTGGGCCCGGGCGCCACCACCACCAATGACGACACGATGGCCCGCCACGGCCCGGAGATGCCCCTGCGCGGCGCCACTCTGCGGCGTGCCTGCCGCGTGGGTGGTGGCACGGTGTTGACTCCGGGCGTCGAGATCGGCGAGGAGGCGTTCGTCGCCGCGGGTGCGGTTGTGACCAAGGACGTGCCTCCTCGGGCGGTCGTGATGGGCGTCCCCGCACGTGTGGTGCGCGAAGTGGGCGAAGAGGACCTGCTTGAGCGCTGGCGCTGAGCGCTCCTGCTAGGGCCTGCTGGCAGCGGTACTTGCCGCTAAGCCACAGTCTCGCGAGTGCGCTCGCGCAGCCACTCCACGGTTGACGCGATCCCCTGCTCGACGCCGATACGCGACTCCCAGCCAAGCAGCCGCTTGGCCTTCTCCACCGATGGCCACCGCCTGGGAACGTCCACCTCGAATGTGGGCAGGTGCTCCAGCTCGAACTCCTCCGGGTCCTTGCCACACGCCTCCCATATCACCCGAGCCGTCTCCGCCACGGTCAGCTCGCGGGAGGCGGAGATGTTGAAGTCCTCGTTCAACCCCGCAGGCGAGGACATTGCGGTGACGATCCCGTCGGCGATGTCGTCAATGTGGGTGAGCGTGCGGGTCTGCTCGCCCGAGCCGAAGATCTGAAGCGGATGCTGTCCTGAGAGCACCTTCTTGATGAGGTCGGGCACCATGTGGGCGATGCCGGGCTCCTCGTCTGGCATCTCTCCTGGGCCATACGCGTTGAAGGGACGGCAGATCGTGAAGGGGAGGCCGTGCTCTGCGCGCGCGGCGCGCGCGTATACCTCCCCGGTGAGCTTTGAGAAGCCATACGCCGACTGGGGGGTTGGGCAGTCGGGCAGGTGCTCCTCGGTGGTGGGGAACTCGGTGGCGCGCTCGAACACCATCGAGGAGGACACGTACGTGAAGCGCTCCACCCGCTGGTCGATGGCGGCGCGGAAGATGGCGTTGTAGAGGCCATTGTTGACCTCCGTGAGTGTGTGGGGGAGCCTGTGGAAGTTGCCGATCCCACCCACGATCGCCGCGAGGTGGATGACCAGCGGGCAATCCCCCATCGCCATCGCGGCCTGCTCGAAGTCGCGCAGGTCGCCGGTGTGAACCTCACACCCCTCTCGCATCCACTGCGGGGCGGGACGCTGGTCTGAGACGCGCACGTCATACGCGGGGTCGGCGAGCAGCCGCCTCACCACCGCGGCGCCGATCGTGCCGGCGCCGCCGGTTACGAGCACCCGGCTCATGCGCTTGCCGCCCCGAGCGCTGACAGCTCGCCGGCGTAGGCGAACACCTGGCCCGCTCCCCAGCAGTTCCACGGGTCCACCACGAGGCAGTCGCCGCTTGCGTTTTGGGAGATCGCCCCGAGCGTGCGCGGATCGCGGAACTCGCTGTGGTTCGCCGCCACCACCACCACGTCGGCGCCCCCCACCGCCTCCTCGAAGGAGACCGTGGGAGTGGAGACGTGGGGGTCGTGCGCCACCACGTCCGCCAGCTCGCGCTCCAGCAGCCGGATCAGCTTGTGGGCAAGCGAATCACGCTCGTCGTCGGTGTCGGCCTTGAACGTCAAGCCGAGCACGGCAACCTTGCGTCCCGACAGCGATCCGAGCCTGCGTTTAACCCCTTCAACGAGGAACAGCGGCACCGACTCGTTGACGCGCGACACCGCCAACAGCATGCCGGGAGCGTTGGAGCGCTCCTCGGAGAAGGCGAAGTCCTTGCGCAGGCATGTCCCCGCTGTGAGCCCCGGCTGGGCGAGCCCGCCGCGGGGGTAGTCGTGGTTGACGAGGTCGATCACCTCGAACACGTTCGCGCCGTAGCGCTCGCAGTCCATCATCAAGAGGTTGGGGAGCGCGAACTGGGTGTAGCGCAGGATGTTCGCCCAGATCTTCGCCAGCTCGGCCTGCACAGGCGTTGTTTGCACGATCGGCGCGGAGAACACCCCGAACAGCTCTGCCACCACCTCACCCGAGCGGGGGCCCACTCCGCCGACGATGCACGGCAGTGAGTCGATCTCCTCCAGGAAGCGCCCGGCGGCGATGCGCTCGGGGGCGTGCGCCACGAAGACGTCCTCGCCGATCGAGAATCCGCGGTGCTTCTCCAGATAGCCTGCCACGAACTCGGTGGTGCCTGGGGCCACGGTGGAGCGCAGCGTGAGCGCGTGCCCGGGTTCCAGGGCGCCGAGCAGGTCGTCAAGCGCCGAGCGGATGTCGCGCATGTCGATCTCGATGTGCGAGAAGGAGGGGGTGCCCAGCGTGATCACGATGTGCTTGGCGCGCGCGGCGTCTACCACTCGCTCTGAAAGCGAGAGGCGCCCGCTCGCATGGACGCGATCCAGCAGCTCGGGTGCTCCCGTCTCCTGAAAGGGCATCGTCCCTTCGCCCACTGATCCCAGCCGTGCCGGGTCGTTGTCGATCCCGATCACCGTCAATCCTCGGTCCGCGAAGGAGAGCGCGAGCGGAAGCCCGACGCGCCCGAGGCCGATCACGGCGACCTCGGCGGTTGTGTGAGGTTCGTGCATCTCAGCGCAGAGGTTATCGGCGGTCCCCTTCTTGCCGCGGGTCACGGCGGGGATCCAGATCCTCCTCCTTCAAGCGCGATCGCGATCAGCGCCGCTCGCGCATCAATTGACGCACGAAGCCCACCAGGAAGCGGGGGTTCTGTGAAGCGTAGCGTCGCCACAATCGTTTCGGCTCACGCGTGAGCCGGTAGACCCACTCGAGGCCATTGCGCTGCATCCAGGGGGGCGCCTGGGAGACGATGCCCGCGTGGAAGTCGAAGGCGGCGCCCACCCCCACGAGCAGTGGGGCTTGGAGGTGGGGGCGCATCTCGTGCATCCACAGCTCCTGCTTTGGCTGGCCGGTGCCCACCCACACCACCTGCGCGCCTGAACCGTCGATTTCGGCGACCACGCGATCCCGCTCGGCTGCTGTGAGGGGGCGGAACGGCGGCGAGTAGCCACCCACGATGCGCAAGCCGGGAAAGCGCGCGAGTAGCCGCTCGGTGAGTTGGTCGAGTGCGTCCTCCGAGCGCCCCCCATACAGGAAGGTGGGCGTGCCTGTGGAGGCGGCGTGCTCGCACCAGTGCGCCATCAGGTCCGGTCCGTAGACGCGCGTGGCGCGCGCGTGACCCAACAAGCGCAACGCCCACACGAGCGGCTGGCCGTCGGGAACCGCAAGCGTTGAGTCGAGCACCGCGCCCATCGTTGTGGGGTCGTCGCGCGCGGACATCACGAGGTTCACCGCCGCGGCGGTCAGCCAGCCACGGGCGCGCGAGGACACCATCGCGTCCATCCAGCCAATCACCTCGTCGTAGTTGGACACCGCAAGTGGAATGCCCAGGATCTCCTCGCGCGGCGGCGGCGTCGGGATGTTTGCTTGACCGGAGATTGGTCGAAAGCCTATCTCTCGGCTTCGCCGTCCGGCCCGGCTTGCCGATGGCGCAGTTGGATGATCCGCACGATTCGTGATCTAGGGACCCACGACCTCAACCCACCATCTATCCAGTCGCGGGTCCGTCGTTGTCAATGAACCGCTCCGCACTGCGTCGCTATCGCGCCGAGCGGCTCCTGCGCAAGGACTTCCCCGGGCTGCGCGCGAAGGTGTTGGCGGTCGTCCGCTCGCAGCTGGGGGCGAAGGGCATCGCGCTCGGTCACGGCGATCTCGAGGACTGCTACTCGCAAGCCTTCTCCGGGCTCTACGCCACCGTGATCGAAGGCGAGGCGGTCGAGAACCCAGCCGGGTGGCTCGTCACCGTGACGTTCCGTCGTGCGATCGACGAGAGTCGTGCGGCCGCGCGCCGCAGGGCAGCCTGGGGGGAGCTCACGGTAGGTCGTTCACTCACCTCCCCAGAGGACCTGTGGCCGGCGGCCCCCGGCCCCGACGTCTCCCGCGCGCTTGACGATCGTGCGACGCTGCGGCACCTGTTCGAGGGCCTGCGTTCCTCGCTCAACCCGCGCGAGTGCGAAGCGGCTTCGCTGTGCTATCTGCAGGGGCTCACCCGGGCCGAGGCGGCCAAGCAAATGGGCATAAGCGAGGCGCGAATGCGCAAGCTCATGGAGGGCGACACATCAGGGCGACAGGGGGTGGCGGGCAAGGTGGGAGAGCTGCTCGCCACCCTCAAGGCGGGAGACTGGTGTGAGCAGCAGTCATCGCTGATACGTGCCTACGCGTTCGGCATCCTCGACCCTGAGGGCGAGCGTTATGGCCTGGCTGCATCCCACCTACGCGAGTGTCCCGCCTGCCGCGCCCATGTGACGTCACTACGCGGTCTCACCGCCGTGCTCCCGCCGCTTCCCTTCACGCTCCTGCTGGCCGGCGGGGGTGGCGCGGATGCCGGTACCGCCGCGGGCGCAAGTGGGGGCAGCGGCGCGGTCGGTACGACAGCCGGGGTTGGCTCTGGAGCGGGGACGGGCGCCGGCTGGATCGGCGGCATCGGTTCACTGGGGGCGAAGCTCGCGGTTGTCGGCATCGCGGCGGTCGGGGCCGGCTTCGCGCTGCACGGGAGCGGTGCTCACGGAAGCTCCAGGGGAGCCCCCCGTGCCATTGGCGGGCCGTCCGTGGCGCCCGGCGGGGCGCGTTCCCACTTCTCTCTTGTGACGCCGCTCGCGGAAGCGCACCGCAGGTCCGCGATCCATCGGTCCTCGGCGCATCGTTCGCGGCGGAGGGCGGGACCTACGCACAGAGGTAGCCCCGGGCGCGGCGTCTCCGCGACTGGGAGAAGCGCTGCGGCGCCCGAATTCACCCCCGAGCGCGTGCAGGCGCCGGCGCGCACAAGCGCACCGCCGCTGTCCTCCGCCGCCGGCGAGTTTGGCTTCTAGGGAGGCTCAGCCGCGCGGGAAGACCTGCGTGAGGCGTCTCAATGCGAGCGGGTTGCCACGTGGGCGCAGCTTGCCGGTGGCGAGCGCCTTCAAGGGGTCGAGCCGCTCCCCGATGATGTCCACGAAGTCCTGGTAGGCCACGCGCATGCGCAGATCCGGGTTGGGCGCGGGGCCCTGGGCAACCGAGCTGGAGCCGTTGTCCACGCGCAGGTGCCAGGTGGGGACGTCGGGGTCGGTGAACTCCCACTGGAAGGTTGTTGCTCGCTTGAGCCCGTGTTCTGGGTTCACCTGCCGGCGGATCGTGTCGAACAGCAGCTCCAGCGTCTCCGAGTCGCGCTTGGTGGGGCCCTCCCGCACGCCGATCACTCCCGCCTGGGCGAGGGTGCGACCGCGCCCTGAGATCTCGAGCGGAGACAGGCCCGGCGGCAACAGCGCCGGTCCCGGAAGCGTCTCGGCAGCCAGTCCCGCGGAGCGCAGCTTGGTGGTCATTGACGTGAGCCCTTCCACCCCCACCTCGTCGTAGGTGGCGCCGAACACGGTTATGTAGCTTTCATCCCATCCCGGCGGCATCAGCACCTGGGCGGTGTAGCGCGTCACCTCACGCAACAATCCCGCCACAGCCTTGGGCACACCCACCGGGTCTTCACGCTTGAGGTCGGAGAGCAGCTTCACGCCGAAGCCGATGTGACGTTGCTCGTCGGCGGCGATGTTCTGCATTCCCTGCCTGAAAGCGGGCAGCACGTCGCGCTCTTCCAGGTAGCTACAGATGAAATGCTGACCGGGCTGTGCCAGCGAGGCCTCGATGACGATGTGGTAGAGCGTCACCGCAGCCGCCAGCTTGGCGGGAGAGCGGTCGGCGCGCAACTCGTCCGCCATCGTGTCGAGTCGGTCGAAGATCTTGCGAAAGCCGGGGCTGAGCTGTGGCTTGATCGCCTGCAGTCCGCTGCTCATGGAGCCGTCGCCGATGCCGCACACCTCCTGCATGAAGCGCTTGAAGAACACCGCGTGGCGGGCCTCGTCGACCTGCTGGGTGGTGAGAAAGTACTTCTGCTCCTCCCTCGGCGCCGCGTCGATGTAGGGCGAGAGGTTGTCCGCTACCGCGTCCTCGCCCCAGAAGAAGAGCGCGTAGTTCCAAAGCGCAGCTTGGCGCTCGAACTCGGTGAAGCGCTCCCTCCATTGCTTGGCGTCCTCGCTGAAATCGAGGTCCATCGCGCTCCAGTTGCCTTTCTCCCAGCGCGTGTAGAGGTCCTCATAGGAGATCGCGTCGACCGGCAGGCTCTCGGAGGCGCCGTTGTTGGAGATCGAGGGGGGTGTCGCTGTGCTCGCCATGTGCTTGCTCCTCTTCGAACCGTGGGGTTTGGCTGGGCAGCCAGCCAGTATTGAAAGAATCTAGCGGAAGCGAGACATACTCGTGACGTCCGGGTTTTCCCTCGTATCTCCGCTACCGTGACTCCAGCAGGTCTCTGGAGATAGGCGACCCGATTTTCTCGATGGTCGCTAGCCTTTACGCGAGGTATCACGCTTCGTGTGCGAATACGTGTAGTTCCGGACAACTAAATTTAGAAGGTCGTTCGCGATCAAGGTGTCGCAGGCAAGGAGAACTGAGCAACAGGTCGCTCAAGCCGCAGATAGCCAAGGCAGGGATGACAGCATCGCGAGACAACTCAATGCAGACCATGGGAGTCGCGGGCGATCTTAAACCGTCGGGTCGCGCGGGCGGCACAAACCGCAACTCTCTGATCGCGATTGGTCTCCTTCACAGGCAAGCGGCAGGCGGCCCGACGACCACTACAGGTCTGCGGCTGGGATGCCGATGCAATCGAAGGATGTCCCAATCATGAGCCGCATGCGCGTCACCCAGCAAACGACCACCAGTCTCCCGGTCGGCGCGTCCGCCACACGGCGCGCCCCCTATCCGCTCGCGTCTCACGGGGGAATCTTCAAGGGGCTGCCTCAGCGACTGCTCGAAGAGCCCGGCTGGAGCATCCTGCGGCCAACCGTCGACTTCGTGCTCTTGTGTGCGGCTGTCGAGCTGGCCCTTGGTGGTCTGAGCGTGACCGCCGTGCAAGCTCCTCTGTTGGCGCTCCCACCGCTTGTGATGGCGTTGTTCGTCCTGCGCGGTCTCTACCGCACGCGCATGCGAGCGCTCGTGCTCGACGGGATCCTCCCTGTGCTGAGCGCGGTTTCTGTTGCGGCGATGGCGGTTGCGATGATCGGGCTCTTCGCCAATGGCGAAGTCCCTGACCAATCCGATTGGATCAGGGCATGGCTGTTCGCGCTCGTCGCGGTCGCCCTTGGGCGCGTGGTGCTAGCCAACGCGCAGCGTCTGGCACGCAGTCGCAAGCTGATCGGCAAGCCCGTGCTGATCATGGGCGCTGGTGTCGTTGGCGCCCAGGTCGCCCGTAGGCTTGACAATCACCCCGACTATGGGCTCGTGCCAGTGGGATTCGTCGACGACGATCCCCGTTCGATCACCGAGGTTGGAGGTCGAGACGTGCCGGTGCTCGGCACGCTCGACGAATTGGAAGGCGTTGTCGCACGGACCAAGGTCAACCACCTCATCGTGGCGTTCTCGACGGTTGCCGATGCGCGCGTGAGCCGCCTCATCCAGCGCTCTCAAGAGATCGGCATGGAAGTGTCGGTCGTCCCGCGCATGTTTGACACGATGAACCATCGCGCCGGATACGAGACGGTTGGGGGCCTGCCCTTGCTCACCTTCTCGATGATCGATCCGAAGGGATGGCAGTTCGCAATCAAGTACGGGTTCGACAGGTTGGTCGCCGGGCTCGTGTTGCTGGCGCTGATCCCCCTGCTGGCCGTGCTCGCGCTCTTGGTCAAGATCGCAACAGGCGGGCCGATCCTATTTCGTCAACCCAGGGTTGGGCTTGACGGCCACGAATTTGACATGCTCAAGTTCCGAACGATGAAGGGCACCCCCGCTCAGCACGGCGAGGGAGACGCTGCATGGGCCGAGAGCATCATCGACGCCAACGGCTTCGACAGCGACGTCGATTCCACCGATGCGTCCGTCGGGCGAGAGCCGGCTCCGACGGAGGATCGCCGGACACCTGTAGGACGTCTGCTTCGTCGCCTCTCGCTCGACGAGTTGCCTCAGTTCTGGAACGTATTCAACGGAGACATGTCGCTCATCGGCCCCCGGCCGGAGCGGTCGAGCTACGTGAGGCGCTTCGAGCCTGTCGTCTACCGCTACGGTGACCGCCACCGCGTCAAGTCGGGGATCACCGGTTGGGCCCAGGTGCACGGGCTGCGTGGCAAAACATCGCTGGCTGAGCGGGTGGAGTGGGACAATTACTACATCGCCCACTGGTCGCTTGGGCTGGATCTGAAGATCGTGCTGCTTACGTTCGTCGCGCTGTTCCGCAACGCGGAATAGCTTCTGGCCGACATGTAAGCATTGGGAGGGATGCTCAACCGAGCCCGTCCCAATCCCATAGGATCGTGATACGCGACCCGAAGGTTGGGAGTTCGGATCTCTTAGGGCGCGTGAGAAAAAGCCCCGCTCAGTTCTCGTGCTGGCCGTGCTGGTCACGCCACTTCGCGCACCAGGTGCTGCGGCGCTTGCCCTCATAAAGCCACATATGGCCACTTATCGAAGCTAGGGGCTGGCGGTCGATAGCACGGCGCAAACGGCTTGGCGCGAGTTCGCGCGACTGGGCATGTACGCTTCGCGACCGATGTCACCGACTTGGATCTGGCTTCAGGCGGCGATTGTCCTGTTCGTGTTGATCGGGATGATCATTGCGATCACCAAGCTTGCTTGAGTGACGGGGGCGCGACGGGCGGATATGATCGAGCCTGCTTGTCCACCAGCGCCAAACGTCGTCAAAGGGAGGGTCGTCGTGTTCAGATCGATCGTGGTTGGTACCGACGGCTCGGACACAGCTGGGCAGGCCGTGCGCCAAGCGGTCGATCTCGCCAAGTCCGTTGGCGCGACGCTTGAGCTCGTCAGCGCATACGAGCCCGTGCCGGCGCAGCGTCTGCGTGAGGAACGTCGCCAGGCGCCGGAGGATCTGCAGTGGGCCGTAAATCCGCGCGAGGATGTCGATGCAACACTTGAGGCAGCCGCAGAGGTCGCGCGCGAGGCAGGTGTCTCGGTGAACATCTACCCACGCCAGGGCGATCCGGCCGACGCGATCTTGGACGTGGCCGAAGAGCGTCAAGCCGACCTGATCGTTGTTGGCAACAAGGGCATGACCGGAGCCAAGAGGTTCCTGTTGGGCTCAGTGCCCAACAAGGTGTCTCATCACGCGCCCTGCTCGGTACTGATCATTCGTACCACCTGAGGCCACGGCAAGCCAGGCAAGAGCCGGTTGGCGCCGCTAGGCGCGCTTGGCGTGACGGCTTACGTCGCCGTGATGTCCGGCGGTGTGACCGTGCGTGGCGTGGCGATGATGACGACGCTTGGCGCCCTTGGCATGATGGCGATGCTTGCGAGCGCCGTGAGCGCGCTTGAGATGCCGGGCTTGAGCGGCGACGGCGCGATGATGCTTTTTCGTGCTCGTCAGAGTGGTTGTTTTTCCGGGGTAGGTGGTGGTGCTGGTGGTTGTGAAGGGTTGGGTTGGGGTGTGGGTGTTGGTGAGGAGGGTGGCGCAGGGGCTTGTGCTGTTGATGCGGTAGTCGCCTGTGGTGGGGTTGGCGTATTCGGGGTTGGTGGTGGTGGTGTTGTTGGTGGCGGTGAACCCGGTTTGGAGGGTTTGGATGGTGCCTTTGGTGCCGCCCCAGAGGCAGTTGTGTTGGACGGTGTTGTTTTGTCCGATGGGGTTGCCTTCGGGGTACCAGCTTTCGATGTTGTAGCGGAGTGTGGCGTTGGTGATGAGGTTGTTGGCGATCGTGTTGTTGCTTGATGCCAGGCCGAAGTCGCCGGAGAAGATGATGCCCTCGCCGTTTGAGTCGATGATGTTGTGTTCGATCGTTGTTTGTTGGGCGTCGGGGTAGAGCTGGATGCCGCGGTCGGCGTTGCCGTAGATCACGTTTTCGACGATCGTCGCGCCGGTGGAGGACTCGACGTAGATGCCGTGGTCGTGGTTGGCGGCGGGGAGTTTTCCGCACTGGTGGATGCGGTTGCCTTGGATGGTGGTGTTGGTGGCGCGCCCGTAGGTCGTGTCTGAGCCGATGTCGAAGCAGATCGCGGTGTTTTCGTTGGTGACGTCGTTGCCGGTGAACGTGGTGTGCGCGGCGTTGATGTTCGGGCTTGGCAGTTCGTTTGCGTTGCGCCCGTTGAGGTTCATGTTCGAGACGGTCACGTAGTCGGCGCCTTGGTGGACCCATAGGCGTCCGGTGAGCGTGGCTCGTTCCCCGGGATAGCTCGTGATCGTGATCGGTGCGCTCGCGCTACCGGTGTGGGTGATCGTGACGTCCTGTGTGTAGGCGCCGCCGCGTACGCATCCGGTCTGTCCCGCGGTGAGCGCGTTGGCGAGACGCTGGACGCTCGCGAAGGGTTGGGCGAGGGTGCCGGGCGCGTTGTCCGAGCCGCCCTGAGCTGCGTACAGGGTGCACGTTGTGCTCGCGTGTGCTTGCCCGGCCAGCAAACCCAAAAACACGAACAACGCCACGACAACGAGCGCCACCCACAAAAACCGAGCACGACCAGCGCGACACGCGACAAAACCAGCGATAACAAGCACGACAAACCCATCGACAAACCCCCACCAACCCACCCACCCACCCAAACCACAACCAAACATCCGTCCAAAACCTCAAGAAAAGGGCGCAAAATAGGGCTATCTTGTGCAATTCCGCTTGCATGAGAGCGGTCTTGCAACCTTGAGGCTTTCGACACAAGCCGGCAGGAACGCCGGTTGGGCTGGTCGATCTGTGAGCTCCCCAATGCATGTCGATGCTCGCTAGCCTTGCGTGGGCGTGGTGCCATCGTGATCGACCTGCACTCTCACATCCTGCCCGGGATCGACGATGGCGCGCCTGACATGGCGAGCGCAGTGGCGATGGCGCGTGAGGCAAGCTCGCAGGGCATCCAGAAGATCGTGGCCACACCCCACGTCGACCACAAGTACGACACGCGCGCAAGCACGGTCAAGTCGCTCGTGGCGTCCCTCAACGAGGAGCTCGCACACAAGTCGATACCTGTTGAGGTGCTCCCAGGCGCCGAGGTGGCCGCTTACCGGCTGGGCGATCTCGGTGAGCGAGAGTTGCGTGAGCTCGGGCTTGGCGGCGGTCCTTACACGCTGGTAGAGGCCCCGCTTAGCTCGACTGCCGGTGACTTTGAGATTTTCCTCAACGAGCCCGGCGCCCGCGATCGACGCTATGTGCTGGCACACCCCGAGCGCTCGCCCCTTTTGCAGCGTGACCCGGATCGCTTGCGGAGGCTCGTGCTTGACGGCGTGCTGGTCTCGATCACCGCGAGTTCGCTCTCCGGACGCTTCGGCGGGAGCGTTCGTAAATTTGCCCTTTTCCTGCTCGAGTTGGGACTGGTGCACAACGTGGCATCCGACATGCACGATGTGAGCAGACGCCCGCCCGGCATCGCCGAGCATCTTCGCTCCGTATCAGCGAGCCTCCCCGGTATCCTCGATCTTGAGGACTGGCTTACATACGAGGTTCCTGCAGCTGTCATCGCCGGCCGCCCGGTGATGATGCCGCCGAAGCTCGTTCGTCCACGCAAGCGCACCTTTGGGCTCGGCCGTATCGTCAGGTATTCGCGCGAGCATTGAGCTCACCGCCGTACTCGGCGTTGTCACGGCACCTGCCGTTTGCTCGCCGATGCTTCGGCTCCGCGCCGTCTCAATGCCTCTTCATACCGGGCAAGCATGCGCTCACTCCAGGCGTCTATGTCCATCTCCACGACCACCCAGTCTCGGGCAGCGAGCCTTATGCGGTTCGCTTCGATCTCGGGCACGGTCATGACGTCCCTCAAGGCGTCGGAGAACGAGCTTGCCTCCAGCGGAGCGATCCGGCAGCCCTGTGCTCCTGCCGCGATCATCTCGTGCCCGGGTATGGGGGAGGCGACTACGGGCAGCCCCGACGCCAGCGCCTCAGCCACCGCGAACGGATGGCCCTCGCCGCGGCTCGGCGCTGCAAAGACGTCGGCGGCTGCGTAGAAGGCTCCAACGTCGTCGCTGGGCTCAAGGATGTGCACGCTCTCGCTGATCCCCAACGACTCGGCGGCGGCCCCTGCCCGCTGGCGGTCGGCGACCGTGACAGCCACAAGATCTCCATTGGGCCGGTCCTTCAGAAGGGAGGCGACCGCTCCAAGGAAGATGTCTCCTCCCTTGCGATCCCAGTCCCACCCGAAGTGCAACACCACCTTTGCGTCGACCGGCAACGCCAGCGCTTCACGAGACTTCAATCGCCGCTCGGGCGTCACCAGTGGAAACCGCGTCAGCTCGATTGCGTTGGGAACCACCACCAAGCGATCTGACGGGGCCAGGCGGTCGCGTGCCTGATCGCGAATGTTTGGCGCCACGCACAGGATCTCCTCCACGCCTCGGCTGAGCAATCCGAACTTCACAGCATTGCACGCGCGCCACCAAGTACCGGGTCGTAGCGCGCTATGCAGGTGCCAGTAGGCGATTACCTCCGGCCGGTGGCGAGCGGTGCTTGCGGCGGCGATGTCGAATGCGGTGAAGTGTGTGTGCAGAATCGTAGGCTCGCCTGTGACCAGCAGCTCTTTGAGTGGGCCCTCGAGGCTTCTTCGCCCAGTAGTCGCAAGCCGGCAGTCGAGTCCCGCTTCGCGCAACTCGCTCAACCAGGCTCTGTCGCGCGCGACCTCTGAGAAGACGGCCTGGACAGTCCATCCGCGGCGGCGGCCACCTTCAAGGACGGCTCGCACCATAGGGATGAAGGATCCGGGGTAGGTCCCTCCGTAGTCGGCTAGGTGGATCAGGCGCATGGGCTGGTCCCGATGTGCTTAGGGTCGGGCGGCCACACTGTATCTGGCGATGCTCCGGTCCCTTCGGGGCGCCGGTACAGACACGATCCTCCAGATGTCCTACGAGCGGGGCCTGGAGTCTGCTCAGTGCCGGGAGACGTGCCGTCGCGAGGCACGCTTTGCCTTGTGGCGGGAATGGTGAGCATGATGGGCCGAGACATGCGCCCTTGACACGGTTGCCCGTATTTTCCCTTGGCGGTGCCTTTTGGTCTTGGCCGTTTCGCCGGAGAGGGCGCCTTCAGAGGTGGTCGTGCTACCGGAGCTCGTCGTTCCGCCTGAACCACTCGTCGTTCCGCCGCCGCTCATGGTTTCGCCCGAGCCGCTCGTTTCGCCTGATCTGCCTGTGGTGGCTTCGCCGCCACCTCTGGTTGTTTTTCCGGGGTAGGTGGTGGTGCTGGTGGTTGTGAAGGGTTGGGTTGGGGTGTGGGTGTTGGTGAGGAGGGTGGCGCAGGGGCTTGTGCTGTTGATGCGGTAGTCGCCTGTGGTGGGGTTGGCGTATTCGGGGTTGGTGGTGGTGGTGTTGTTGGTGGCGGTGAACCCGGTTTGGAGGGTTTGGATGGTGCCTTTGGTGCCGCCCCAGAGGCAGTTGTGTTGGACGGTGTTGTTTTGTCCGATGGGGTTGCCTTCGGGGTACCAGCTTTCGATGTTGTAGCGGAGTGTGGCGTTGGTGATGAGGTTGTTGGCGATCGTGTTGTTGCTTGATGCCAGGCCGAAGTCGCCGGAGAAGATGATGCCCTCGCCGTTTGAGTCGATGATGTTGTGTTCGATCGTTGTTTGTTGGGCGTCGGGGTAGAGCTGGATGCCGCGGTCGGCGTTGCCGTAGATCACGTTTTCGACGATCGTCGCGCCGGTGGAGGACTCGACGTAGATGCCGTGGTCGTGGTTGGCGGCGGGGAGTTTTCCGCACTGGTGGATGCGGTTGCCTTGGATGGTGGTGTTGGTGGCGCGCCCGTAGGTCGTGTCTGAGCCGATGTCGAAGCAGATCGCGGTGTTTTCGTTGGTGACGTCGTTGCCGGTGAACGTGGTGTGCGCGGCGTTGATGTTCGGGCTTGGCAGTTCGTTTGCGTTGCGCCCGTTGAGGTTCATGTTCGAGACGGTCACGTAGTCGGCGCCTTGGTGGACCCATAGGCGTCCGGTGAGCGTGGCTCGTTCCCCGGGATAGCTCGTGATCGTGATCGGTGCGCTCGCGCTACCGGTGTGGGTGATCGTGACGTCCTGTGTGTAGGCGCCGCCGCGTACGCATCCGGTCTGTCCCGCGGTGAGCGCGTTGGCGAGACGCTGGACGCTCGCGAAGGGTTGGGCGAGGGTGCCGGGCGCGTTGTCCGAGCCGCCCTGAGCTGCGTACAGGGTGCACGTTGTGCTCGCGTGTGCTTGCCCGGCCAGCAAACCCAAAAACACGAACAACGCCACGACAACGAGCGCCACCCACAAAAACCGAGCACGACCAGCGCGACACGCGACAAAACCAGCGATAACAAGCACGACAAACCCATCGACAAACCCCCACCAACCCACCCACCCACCCAAACCACAACCAAACATCCGTCCAAAAGATCAGCGGGTGGAGATCCGGCGCCCAAGCGCCCGCAGCTCCTCTCTGGAGAGCTCGCCCGTGAAGAGGAGAGTCGCGACGAACACACTCGGGCCGAAGACTGCTCCGAAAGCCCATTGCCATACGCTGAGCGTGGCGCTTGTGCCGGCCAGTGCCAGCACACCGGCCATAGCCGTTGCCGCGAGTAGAGCGCGGCCGAGCACCCCAATCAGAGGATGCAGCTCCACCTTCAATCTGTCGCGGCAGATCCACAAGTGCGCTGGAACGTAGACGGCAAAGCCGAGATCGCTCCCGATGGCCCCCCCCACAACGCCGATGCGAGGGATGAGGATGACGTCGACGAGCAGGTTGGTCCCGATTGCAGCGACGGCGATGGGGATCCGCAGGGGCGCCTCGCCAAGATAGTTGACGCCGAGTGAGACGAGTGGGGCGATCCCGCTGAGGAAGATGTATGGAGCGAGCGCTTGCAGGACATCGGCCGATTCCCCGTAGCTGCCTCCCAGTACAAGGTGCAGTAGTGGCGTGGCCCACAGGATCACCGGAGCCATCATCGAGGCCTGGATCAGCAACAGCCACCTCAGTGCCTGCATGAACGCCGTAGTGTCGGGTGGCGTGTCGGGTACGCGTGCCAAACGCGGCGCGACGGCGCTCCCACCTGCAACGCCACCGTAGTGCAGGAACGTGGCCAGTCTCAACGGGGCCTGGAAGAGCCCGGCTGCCGTCGCGCCGAGATAGGCGCCGATCAGCAGCACATCGAGTTGTTCGAAGAGCGTGAAGGCAGAGTCGACGATGACCAATGCCCGCGCGTAGCCCGCGATCTGCCGTGTGAACCCATGTCCCCGCAGTAGCTTTGCGGGAAGGGCGTGGCGGCCTATAAGCCTTGCCGCGAGCGCTACGCCGACGATTGCGCCGAAGAGGTAGCCCGCCGCCCGCCCAAACGCCGCTCCGGTGGCCCCGGTGCCCAAGAGAACCAAGCTGATACTGGTTGCGAATTCGACGGTGCTCTCGGACACCATCATGCGCAGTTGTGAGCTCATTCGCCCGAGCGCGATGAATGCGCCGGCATAGAGCATGAATAGGGTTTGTCCGAACACCGCAAGGGCAATGCCGCGTATCGGCCATACGAGCCCTGCGATGCCGTAGGCGTCCGCGATCGGCCCGGCCAAGCCGAACAGGGCAGCGCACACGACCAGTGCGGCGGCCAGCTTGAGTCGAAGGGCATCGGCCAGCAGCGCACCCACAGCAGGCCGGTCGTCAAGACGCTCGGCCAGGAAGCGTGCGACCGACGAGCTCAGCCCCGCATCGGCGGGTAGCACGAGAACTGTGCCGAGTCCCACGGCGACGGCGAAGACCCCATATTCCTGCGGGCCGAGGCGCCGAGCCAGGAAGATCGTGAGGATCGCCGTGAATCCAGCGCTGACGAGCTGGGAGGCGAGTGCGAGGCCGGCGTTGCGGGCCACCCCAGGTCTTCTCGCGGGCGGAGAAGCCTGGAGTCGATCGGCAGGAGGGGGTTGGCGATCCTCGCCGGACACGCCCGTGGGCGTAGCGATGGGGTCAGGAGGTTCGGCCAGGCCGGTTACGATACCCGCGACCAATGACGGCGGATCATGGCAAGCTCAGTCGATGCGAGTGGCGCCGAAGCGGCGGTTGACGAAAGGCGCCGGAAGGCGTCTGGGGGTTTGCTTGGGCGTGTGCTGCGCCGTGATACCGGCTGCAGCGGCCCCGAGCACTGGGGCGGTCGCCAATGGAGCCTCGGTCCGCTGCTCGCACTATGCGGCGCATGGCGGGTCCGATAGGGGTCCCGGTAGCGCGACCAGGCCGTTTGCGACCCCTCAGCGCTTGATCGACACGTTGCGCGCCGGAGAGGTGGGATGCCTACGGGGGGGCGCCTATCGAGGGGATGTTGTCGTCAGCAACGGCGGGGTGAGTGGTAGGCCGCTCATCTTGACCAGTTATCCGGGTGAACGGGCGCGACTGGTGGGGCGGCTCTACATAAGGTCTGTGGCCCATGACCTGTTGTTTGCGCGCCTCAGCTTGGATGGACGCAACGTGCCTGCGCTTCCCAGTCCAACCGTGTACGGCAAGAACGTGAGTTTCAATGGCGACGATGTCACCAACGAGCATTCGACGATCTGCTTCGATCTGGGAGCGAGTGGCGTCGTCGCTCGCAACATACGGATCGAACGCAGCGCGATACACGACTGTGGGCGTCTTCCCGCCAATAACCATGAGCATGGGATTTACGTGGAGAACACCCGCAACGTTCACATCGCCTGGAACCTCATCTATGGGAATGCCGACCGTGGCATCCAGCTCTATCCCGACGCGCAGCACACAAGCATCGTGCACAACGTGATCTACGGCAACGGCGAGGGCATCCTCTTCTCCGGGAGCTCGGGCACGGCGTCCAGCGGAGCGCTGGTTGCTCACAACGTCATCAGCGACTCCACCGTGCGCTCCAACGTCGAGTCCTGGTATCCGAACGGGAATCCGAAGGGAACTCACAACACCGTCACAGACAACTGCATCGGAGCGTCCAGCGATACTCCCTTGAACCAGCGCGGCGGGGGTTTCGACGCCTCGAGCAACCTGCTTGCGGAACCGTCCTTCGTCAACGCGCCCGCTCACGACTTTCGGCTCTCCGCGAGCAGTCCGTGCCGGTACGTCGTCGGCGATGTGCCCTCGGCAGTGGCAAGCGCACTCTAGACACGGTCGCGCGGTCGCTTACGTCGTAGGTTTCACCGAGTCCCACGTCGTCGCCGTAGGTGTCGCACCCACGGCGAGCACTTGATCGAGAAGCGGGCCTGGCTGTCCTTGAAATAGACGCCTACACGTGGCCACTCGAGGGCGGTCTCGGGGCCGGGATGGGAGGGCAGCGCGGCCGCGGTCAGGTAGCCGGCGGCCGCGGTGGCTCTCACCACGCGAGCATCGACATCGCCGTAGGGATACGCAAGCGACGGGCAGGGGCGTTTCAGATGCTGCTCGCAGGATGCCTTCGAGACGCTCAGCT
This sequence comes from uncultured Solirubrobacterales bacterium, assembly GCA_963702905.1. Classification (GTDB taxonomy): domain Bacteria; phylum Actinomycetota; class Thermoleophilia; order Solirubrobacterales; family Solirubrobacteraceae; genus Palsa-744. Next base: position 653,296 of record OY969769.1, on the reverse strand, counting down.
CGCGGGCCAGCGAATCGTCGTCGAGCTCTGTGAGCCTCGGATGGGAGCATGTGTGCGAGCCAACCTCCCACCCATAGTTGGCTAGTGTCTCAAGCTCGGCCCAGTTGAGGGGCAGCAGCTCACTCTCGTGCTCGCCTCCGACCCAGTGATCGATCCCCGCCCACGACATGGGCAAGTCACTGCCGATGAAGTCGGTGGGGACGAAGATCGTGGCCGGCCATCCCAACTCCTCGAGGATCGGAAGGGCCAGCCGCAGGACCGACCGGTATCCGTCGTCGAACGTCACTGCCACCTTGCGCCCTGTGGTGTGCGCTACCGCCTCGGCGAAGGTCACCCCTTCGTAGCCTTGACGCGCCAGACGCCGCAGCTGGCGAGCGAAGCGCTCTGGTGTGGTCGAGAGTTGGGCCGGGAAGCGCTCGCTCAGCGCGTGGTAGCAGAGCACAAGCGTGTCATCGCTCATCCTTGGAGCTTCCGTGTCCATGGAAGTCGGTGGGCCAGGAGGCGATTGCGCGGCACCAGCATCCGGTACACGCACTTGTTGAGGAAGGCCAGTCGGCGCAGACGTGCCGAGGCGGCGTATGCGACGAAGCGTGCCCCCACGCGACCGTACTCCTCGTGAGGCACGAACATATCCATTGCTTCCAGTTGGCTGATGTGCAGCGCGTGGTAGAAGGAGCTCGCCGGGTTCGGGATCGGATGCGGGAAGAGGTCGTAGCGTGACCAGCGTCCCGTATCCCAGCGGTGGAGGTTGAGCGCCAGCGTGTGTGCCCCATCGAGAAATCGGCTTCGTGCATCGCTGTCGTTGAGGCCTACTGCGACATCTCGCACCCCCCAGAGCGCGAAGATCGCTCCATTGAGCACGTATGAGGCCGGCTGGGTTGGGTACTCCTCGGGAAACGCGCGACCGTCGAACATCGCCCGTACGCCGCCGTCCTCACTTGTCACCGCAAACGGCTTCAAAGCCAAGAGCGCCGCATCGGCGAAGCGGTCGTCGCCGGTTTGGGCGTGCAGGCGCACAAGCAGGCTCGCCCCTTGACCCTGAGCCATCGCGGACAACCATGGCGCGGGCAGCGGCAGCGAGTGTGGGTAGGCGAAGTGGTGGGTCCAGCCGCCATCCCTCGAGCCACCTCGCTCCTGGATCGCCACCAGGTGCTCCCCGCATTCAAGCGCTCCAGCAAGCCAGCGCTCGCCCTCTCCCGCGAGGTGGCGCTCATAGCAACCGAGCGCCCACTGGATCACGTCGACGTGGAGCTGGTCTTCAAGCGGAGTGAGGCCTGCGGGCGGCCAGTGCGGATCGGCCGCCTTCGCGCGCATGTCGATCGGGTAGCCGCTCACCCCGTTTGGGTCTATCCGAGGGCCGAGCGGCAGCGTGAAGCTTTTCGCGCTGGAGAGGAAGCCGGGCGAGTCCCGCGCAGTGATTGTGCTCGCCGCCTCCACTACGCATAGATTTATCAGCATGGCTCCCTCATCGTCCGCTCGCCGCATACGTGTGATGACGCTCGTAGACCATGCCGATGTGGTTGGCGGCGCCGAGCTGCTCGCCGTACACATTGCCGCGGGATTGGATCCGGCTCGTTTCGAGTCTCATCTCTGCGCGAGCCGCTCCCCACATGAGGGCGTCGATCCGGCGGTCGACGAGGCGATAGCTTTGCTGCGCGACGCCCACGTGAGCTACGACACGCTCGGCCGTCGCCGCAAGATCGACATCTGGCGGTGGGCGCAGTTCGTGCGACTGTTGCGGAGACTTCGCATAGATGTTCTGCACGCACACAAGTTCGGGTCCAACGCTTGGGGGGTGCTGTGCGGAAGGCTCGCGAGAGTGCCGGTCATCATCGCGCATGAGCACACCCGCAATGATCCATACGGCTCCAATCGTCTGCGCACACTGATCGACAGGGAGATGATCGCCCGCTACAGCGACGCCTTCGTGGCCGTCTCCCGTGCCGACCAGCGTTACATGATCGAGACCGAGCGCATCCCTCCCGAGTCGACCGTCTTCGTGCCCAACGGCGCTCCTGAGACCGGGCCGACGCCCGGGGTCGACGCGCGCGAGCTGTTGGGCGTGGCGCCTGGGGCGCCAACCGTAGGTAGCGCAGGATTCATGCACCGCCGCAAGCGCTTCGATCTGCTCGTGCGAGCCGCCGATACGCTACGCGCCGAGTTCCCTGCCCTGCGCGTATTCATCGCGGGCGACGGCGACGAACGCCCTGAGATTGAACGGCTCATCGCCGATCTGGGGTTGGGAGAGACCGTGGTCCTGCTCGGAAGACGCACGGACGTCATCGATCTGCTCCCCGGGTTCGACGTGGCCGTGTGCTGCTCCGATCACGAGGGAAGCCCGATTTCGGTGATGGAGTACATGGCAGCTGCCCGCCCCATCGTCGCCACCACTGTTGGGGGCAACCCCGACTTGATTGAGGACGGGGGGCAGGGGCTGCTTGTCGAGGCCGGAGATCACGTTCAGCTCGCGTCGGCCATCGCACGATTGCTTCGCGACCGCAAGCTGGGGCAACGAATGGGCGAGGCTGCTCGTGAGCGACGGCGTCAGGAGTTCACGATCGAGGCGATGTGCAAGCGTGTGGAAGAGCTCTATGCCGAGCGTCTAGCTATGGCGAGCATTGCCGGTCCGAGCGCCAATAGCATCCACATGAGCTTGGAGTAGTTCTCGGATATGAAAAAGGACGCCGCAAGGAAGCCGATGGTCCCGATGAAGAGACCCCTCGCGAGCAACTCGAGCTCGAGCTGGCCCTTCCTGGCTGCGGTGCGAGCGGCCTGAAGCGTGCATGTGGCGCCCGCGCAGACGATCACAAGGAAGAGCACGCCGCCGGGAATCCCAAGCTCGGCAAACGCCTGTAGGTAAGTGTTGTGCGCAATCTTTGGAGTGGTGATTATGAAGTCGGCTCGATGTATGAGGCCGGGCTGCAGTAGATAGTGGATCGACGCGTCCTGGAAGTTACCGACGCCGACACCGTTGAGCGGGTGGGATTTCACCATTCGCAGACCCACTGTCCACAGGTCTGTGCGCCCTGTTCCCGTGCCGACCTCTGTGACACGTTCGCGCGCCGGCAGCGACGCCAAAGCAACGAAATAGAAGATCGCGCTGCCACACACGGCGGCAGCAGCGGCCAGCATCGGCGCCCGCCAGCGGCCGGCGACCATGACAGCGACTACCGCCGCGACGCCCAAGGCCACCAGGCCCCCACGGGAGAGGGAGAGCACGATCCCGCCAAGACAGAGAATCGCCGTACACGCGCACAGCATCCGCAACAGAACGGGTCGGGCTCGATCGAACAACATGGCCGATGCGAGGAACAGGCCGACGACGAGCGCTGCAGCTAGTTCGTTGGCGTCGCCGACCGTTCCCGTGGCGCGCGCGGGGTCGAAGGTGGCAGGGTTGGGTGGAGGGCTGAGGACACCGGCGGCGGCGGCCAGCGCGGCTCCGCCGATCAACACCATGACTATCGCAAAGGCGTGCTTGCGCTCGCGGATCGCGCTGTAGGCGATGGGGAAGAGCAGTAGGTTGGGCAGGTAGCGAAACAGGGAGGTCGCAGCGTCCCCGTGACTTGCGGACCAGAAGAGGCTCAGAGTGGCCCATGCCGCGAACCCCACGAGCGCCGCTGTCATCCAGGGGTGATCGCGCGCGAGGCTGGGCGTGTCCCGACGGCTCGTGATGGTCGCAAGCCAGGAGATCGCGAGCAAGAGCCCTGCGATCTTGGCGAGACTTAGCGCCCCGAATGTCGGGAGGACGTCAAGGAAGCTGAGGAAGGCAAGCACGCACAGGCCGACCGTGACATTGCTGAGGACAAGTGCGGCAAAGGCAACGCCAAAAGCTACGCCAACCCCTACCTTTGGGTTCACCCCCGATATCACCCCAACCCCGGCGGCGGCCACAAGCGCCGCCAGAAGCATCGGTGACGGGAGCGACAAGCTCGCGCGGGCACTCATACCGCGCTCCACAACGCCCACCTCCTCAGCGAGTTGCCCTCTCTTGCTGGGCACGTGCGCCGGCGCCGTAGTAATACTCACCGCCGCGCGCCGAGCGCTCAACGTCTACGAGCACCACGCCGAGCGGACGGACGTCATTTTGCAAGAGCAGCTCTCCGAGCTCGGCGAGCGTGTTGACGCGGCTTGTCCCCAGGCGCGCCACGATCAGTACCTCGTCGACCGCTTGCGCGAGTGGGAGCGCGTCGACGATTTGGCTCAGGGGAGGCGAGTCGATGACCACGTAGTCCGCCAGCGATTGTGCGGTGTGCAGCATCTCCTGAGCGATCGGGAGCGAGAGGCGGTCGGCCGCCTCCGGTTCAGGCCGCTCGACCAGCAGCATCCGCAGGTTCTCGGGGAAGCCGGGCGCGCTCACGAGCGCCTCAGAGACCGGTATCTGGCCCGACAGGACACCGAGCAGCCCGAACGGTACCTCGGCTCGCAATGCCTGGGCGATGCTCGGCCTGCGCAGGTCTGCCTCGATGAGGATGACCTGTCGTCCGGTTTGCGCAAGCGAATAAGCCAGGTTCAGAGCCGTGCTGCTCTTCCCCTCCGAGGGAGAGCTGCCGGTGATCAGCACCGACTGGCCAAGCTCACCTGAGGGCTCGCTGCTGAACACCGTGGCGCGCAGCGTGCGATACGCCTCGGCGGTTGCCGTATTGAGCTTGCTCGGCAGAAGGGGTCCCGATCCACGCGAGGATGTCTCGTGAGGGACGCGGCTGAGGACCGGTAGTCGGAAGAGCTCCCGCAGCTGCTCTTCCCGTCTCAGCTTCGGGTCGACGTTCTGCAGTACAAAAGCCGCCGCGAGGCCGAGGATAAGCCCGGCAAACAGCCCCGCGACAAGCGACAGGGCCTTCCGCGGCGAGGACTGAGCCGTGGGTAGATCGGCCAGTGCCGCGATACTAAGCGTCGGATCGGGCTGCGCTCGCAACTCTTCAAGGCCGGCGAGCCGTGCGGCCGAGTTGTTCCCGCTGGCGCTGAGGAGTTCCTTCGGCTCGTGTTCGACCTCGGCCTTCAGTAGCGCTATGGCGCTGTCCTCGATCGCGTGCACCCGCTGTGTTCTCAGGGCTACGGTCTGTTCGGCGAACGCGTTGGCGACTTCCTGTGCCCGCTCGGGCGTGGAGGCGCTCGCTGTGATGCTCACTATGCTTGTGTTCGCGAGTGGCACAGCGGTTACGTTGGCGAGCAGTTTGCGCGGCGTTTCGTGCAGGCCCAACTTCGAGATCGCGCTGGCCGATACTTGGACGGTCGTCACCAGGCTCGCAGCGGTGGAGACGTCCCGGCCGGGGTCATTGGACGTCGAGATCAGCCCCAGCCCTATGGTTGTCGGGTCGGAAGGATCGACCGGCGTCACGAGTAGCTGACTGTTCGCCTGATAGACCTTCGACGCGAGCGCTACGTAGGCTCCTGCACCGATGAGTGCGACGATCACACACGCCAATACGACCCTCCACCGCTCGCGGATCGTCCTTGCGTAGCGTTGCAGGCCCTCCTCCTCCAGCCGTGGCCCAAGCCAGGGGGCGGCTTCGTGGTTGCTCGCTACCATTCGCGCTTACTATGCCAGCTACGGGGGCGGCAAGCGACGCGACGGCTGCCGGGCAGGTGCTCGTGAGCGTGCTCGTGCCTGTCCTCAACGAGGCATCGAATATCGACGAGGCGATTGCCGCGATGCTGGCTCAGCAAGTGCAGGGATCGATCGAGTTGCTGCTTGCAGACGGAGGGTCGAGCGACGGCACTCGTGAGCGGCTCGACGAGTTGGCGGCGGACGATGGGCGTATCAGGGTGTTCGACAACCCACGCGGATGGACTCCTAGTGGGCTGAACGTCTGCCTGAGCCACGCTCGCGGAGAGTACGTGGCGCGTATGGATGCTCACACCCTCTATCCCGAGAACTACTTGCGTTCCGGGATCGACCGGCTGCGAGCCGGCGGCACAGATTGGGTCAGTGGCCCGCAGGTGGTGGACGGGCAGGGGCGCGTTCAGCGTGCGTTTGCCGCGGCGCTACAGAGCCCATTGGGACGAGGGGGCTCGCGCAGATGGGCGGCCGGAAGGGGCGATGGGGAGGCGGCTCGTGAGTGGGAGCTCGACAGCGGCGTGTTCACCGGTGTGTGGCGACGCGAGAAGGTCCTCGAGGTCGGGGGATGGGACGAGCGGTGGTGGCGCAACCAGGATGCGGAGATGGCCGCTCGCTTTCTCGAGCGGGGCTCGCGTCTGGTCTGTCTTGCCGAGATGGCCGCCCGTTACGTTCCACGCGATTCGCTGCGCGCTCTCGCCCGTCAGTACGACGGGTACGGCTTCTACCGAGCCGCCACCGCGCGACGTCATCCCGATACCTTGCGGCGCTCGGCCCTGCTCATGCCGTCGCTCGTGCTTTGCTGGGCCGCGGCCGTGATAGCGCCGCGACCGTTGCGGCGACTTGCGCGCTTGGGCGTAGTCCTTTACACGGCGACGGTGGGCACGGCGGGCGCCAAGGCAGCGCGTCACAATCCTCCCGAGGTCGCTGCCATAGTGCCGGTTGTCCTGGCCGCAATGCACGTTGGCTCGGGGGTTGGGTTCCTCCGGGGCATGGCCAGGTTTGGCGTGCCGTGGGCGGCGCTTGCCAGGGTCAGCGGGGTTGGCTCGCTCGAGCGGCTCGCTCCCGATCCAGCGCCGGAGCCAGTTTACGCGCCGTCGCTGCACGAGAGTTGAGCACCGCTTGCGTCTCTGCGTGTATACCGACTACGCCTACTCCGAGGTGGATGGCATCGTCTATGGGCAGCGTGCGTTCGTCACGTTCATGTGTGAGGTCGGAGCCGACTTCGACGAGCTGATCGTCCTAGGACGCCTCGAGCCCGGTGGGGGACGGTCGCGCTATCCACTGCCGGAGGGCACAAGGTTCGTCGGCTTGCCCTACTACGAGAGCTTGACCCAGCCGGTAAGCGTCTTGGCTGCGCTGGCGCGCTCGTTGCGGACTGTGTGGCGCGAGCTGGGCGAAGTCGATGCCGTGTGGCTGTTTGGTCCCTACCTTCACTCCTTCGTGTATGCGTTGCTGGCGTTTATGCGCAAACGCCCGGTAGTGCTCGGGGTGCGCCAGGAACTGGTGCAGTACACGCGCACGCGGCATCCCGGGCGCCGTCTGTTGCTGCTCGCGGCGCAAGTCGAGGAGCGGGGTTGGCGCCTGCTTGCCCGCTTCTCACCCACGGTGGTGGTCGGTCCGAGCCTTGCCCACTCCTATCGGAAGGCCAGGGCGCTGTTGCCAGTGTCGGTGTCGTTGGTGCGGGATGAGGACATCGTGGCGCCGGCGTCCGCGACCCGCTCCTATGACGGTGAGCTGCGCATCTTGGCTGTGGGGCGGCTCGATACGGAGAAGAATCCACTGCTTCTCGCAGGTGTGCTGGCGAACCTGTGTCGTCGTGATCGGCGATGGCGTATGGAGATTTGCGGCGAGGGCTCGCTGGAGGGTGCGTTGCAGGAGCGTCTTGTGGAGCTCGGTGTCGCAGATCGTGCCGAGATCCACGGCTACATCCCGTTCACCGAGCTGCGCGAGGTATACCGCGACGCGCATGCGTTCCTGCATGTCTCTTGGACGGAGGGTGTTCCGCAGGTTCTCTTTGAAGCATGGGCTGCCGCGCTCCCGGTGGTGGCTACCGCCGTGGGCGGTGTGCCGGAGGCCGCTGACGGCGCAGCCTTGCTGATACCGGCTGGTGACGCAGACGCCGCAAGCGACGCTCTCGACCGCGTGGCGGTTGATGCCACGCTCCGCGCCGAGCTGATCGCGGCAGGTCATGCGCGCGTGCTCGACCGCACCCTTCAATCTGAAGCCGCTTGCGTAGCCAGCTTCATCGGCAACGCTGCCGGGAAGGGTTCAGCGGACGGTCAATAGACCCGAGGGATTGCCTTGGAACTGCGTCGAGCTACGGCCTCCCCGGTCCACCGCTCGCACTACGACCAGATATCTGCCGGGCTGCAGACGGCCCCCGAGCTTCACTGTCCAACGCGTGATGCCGCCAGCCGTGCTCAACCGGGCCTGTAGCCATTGCGGCTTGGAGCACTTCGGATTGACCCGCACGAGCCGGTGACGCCTTGTGGACCACCACAGACAGCCTTTGCCCGCGACGCGCTGCGGGCGTATGGCGATGCTCACGCCGCTCACTCCGGCGGGGTCTGAGACGGTTCCTTGCAGTGACGTGGGCCTGTGTGTCTTGGTGCGCGCAAGCGTGACCACGGGCGAGGGTGGTTTGGTCATAGATTCGATCGGGTTGGGCACGCCACCACCCAGGGTTCCTCCGCCTCCACCGGTCTCGCCTCCGCCAGGGTTGTCTTCCGGTGGTGGCAAGGTCACCCCCAGCGTGATCGTGTCCGGTTCCGAAGCGAGGCCGTGTGAGTCCGTGGCTACAAGCTTCACCGTGTAGGTGGCGTTGGGATCGCCGGCTGTTTCCGGGGTGAAAACGGCGTTCGTGCCGTTTTGTATCGGCAGCAGCGTGTCGGTGGCATTGGCGTGGCGTGTGATCGTCCACGTCAACTGTGCCCCAGACTCGGTGCCGTCCTCCGGATCGGTTGCCGTCCCTTTGACGGTCGCGAGCTGTCCCGCCACCACGGTACCGCCATCCGCGGGGGATTGGATTGTCGCGGTGGGAGGGTTGTTGGAGCGCGTGAAGGTCGCCGTCAGGCCCTGTGGATCTTCAGGCAGATGTGGGAGCGATTCTTTGTATTCATAGGGGTGAACTTCGTGTTCTCGCGCTCCGCTGTCGGACCATTTGGAGAACGTATATGTGTAGCCGCCGTTGACGACGCTTTCGGGAGCGCGAACCGTCGCTCTGGCGTTCTTCGCGACCTGGAAGTAGGCGGGAGATTCGGGACTTCCCGAAGCGACGGTTTCGGGTGTGCTCGTGTGAAGGAAGGTGAGCGGCAGGCCGGGCACGGGTTCATTTCCGGTCGTCGTGGCGTTCATGTAATAGCGTCCGGTCTGCGGGAGCATGTTCTGGGAGACGGTCGTTGTGCATCCGTTCTTGCTGACGATGAAGCGTAGGATGTAGTGCGAGTCGGCGCCGTGGAATTCGTCGGTTGTGAATTCAGCGTCTCCCGTTTCGGTGGGGATGTCTCCCAGCACGTGAACATGGGTCCCGTTGTGATTGAGTACCGGCTCCCACGACATCTGAACCGGAGGGTCGGTGGTGGTGCCACCGTGGAGTTCAACCGGTCGCCCGGCCAAATACTGATCGGTTGGTTCGGGTGAGGCGATCCTCGCATTGGGCGGTTCGTCGCCGGGCCCGATGTGAAGTGTCAGGTAGGAGTTGTCGCTGTTGCCTTTGCTATCGGTGACGGTGAGATGGACCTCGTAGGTTCCCGTGCCCGAATAAGTGTGATGCGGATCGGCTTCGGTTGAGCTTGCGCCGTCGCCGAAGTCCCATTTGTATGAGAGGGCAAGGTCCCCGTCGGGATCGCCGGAGCCGTCCCCTGTGAAGTTGACGGTGGGGGTGGTTGTTTCGGTGTTGATGCAACTGGCGCTCGCGGTGGCGCGGGCTACGGGCGACTTGTCGGTGGGGGCATAGCGCAGCTCGCTCACATACCCGCTTGCCGGCCCCGGGCTGTCCGGATCGCCGTAGATGGCGACCGCGACCAGATTGCCGTCGGGCGCCTGCTGGAGGGAGACGAAAGGTGTGCCGTGCCCGTCCGCGTCGCCAATGAGGAACGTGTGGGTTGTTTCGAGAGCATCCACGGAGTCTTCGAGCGAGCGGAAGTTGATCCAGCCGTGGACGTAGTCGGTGTTGAAGATCTCCCCTTTGTAGCTGGAGGGATATGTCGAGCCGTTGTAGACCGGCCCGGCGACGATAGCGCCGCCGGTTTGCGTCGCGCCGCCCTGGTAGTGGTCGAACACGTAGAAGGGGTGATCGTATTTTGTCCCAAGGGCTTTGCACTGTGTGGAGCCTTCGTATGGTTCACCCGCGATCACGTTGCCCTCGTAGCAGGGCCAGCCGCCATTGAAGCCGCGGTGGATATCGTTTAGCTCCTCCCAGTTACCCTCGCCGACGTCTCCCACGAGCGGCTGGGTGACACTGGCCACCTGGCGCAACGTGAACCGGAAGGGATTGCGAAATCCCTCCGCGTAGACCTTGCTGCAGTTACTGGTGGTGTCGCTCGCGCTTGCGCAGAACGGTGAGTTTTCATAGCCCGTGCCGTTCGGTTTGATGTGCAGGATCTTGCCGGAGAGGCTTTCGGGGTCCTGAGCGCGGAGATGGAAGGAGGCGCTGTTTTCTTCGGTGTAGGCGCCGTCGTTGTAGCCGTCGCCGGAGCCGATCCACAGCGATTCGTCTTTGGGATCGGCCAGGATGGTTCCGATCGTGTGCGTGTAGCCCTCGCTGGGGATGCAGTCCGAGCCCTCTGACGGGCACGCGCAATTCGGGCTGCCGGCGGTACAGGAGGATTGCTCGGAGGCGGTTGTGGTCAACGAGCCGATCACAGTGTGCTCGGTGGGATCGGTGGTGGTGCCGGTCGAGGCGTTGAAGCTGCCGCCTTCAAGCGAATTGTCTGGTTTCACCAGCACCCAGGTGACGGTGGCGGTCGCGATCTGGGTGCCCGTCGTGTTCGGGTTCCCATGCGCGTAGAGCATGTACAACCTGATGTCACCCTGTCCGTCGATCGCCGGGGATGCCGCTAGGCCGAGCAATCCGCGGTCGCCGGTGTTCACCACGTGATCGTGGATGTCGATCAGTGGATTGGCCAGTAGCGTTCCATCCGGCTTTACGAGCGTGACGTAGCCAAACTTCTCGGCTATGAACATGCGGCCGTCGGGCGCCCATGTAACAGTGGTGGGAAAGTCAAGGCCGGACGCGAGCGTGGTGGACTCAAAACAGGGAGGGGTCACGCCGGCGGGGCAGGGAGCGTCTTCAAAGCCCGCTGCACTCGCCCACGGAGAAAGGCAGAGCACGACGCAAAGGCTCAACGCAAGGCTGATGATGAGGCGACGCAGCTTTACCCCTTACGTGGACGTGCGAGTGAGACGGCGGATTGCAAGCGCCGTGCCGGTCAAGGTCAGTAGGCCCGCGATCAAGAGTAGGACGTCCAGCGCGCTCAATGACGTCCCGCCTGTCGGTTCCGCAGGATAATCGGAGGGAGTCAAGCCCTGCGACGCACCCTTGGTTGCGCTCACGCTCCCGCCGACGCCGGACGAACTGCCCCGCGAAGTCGATGTGTTAGGTGTGGTGTCGGCGGGACTGTTCCCGGATGCCCCACTGCCCGTCGAGGGACCTTTGCCCGTTGAGGAGCCGTTCGAGCTTCCCTGGATTGGCAGTGTTTGGTTGCCGGACCCGCGAGAAGGAGCGGTTTCCCCCGTTTCGCTTTTTTGGGGAGATCTGCCACTGTGCCGACTTGGATGGTGGGGTTGGCCCAAGATCGCCGCTTCGCCGGCATAGGCGTCCACTGAGGATTCGCTTGCGGACGCCGAGGTGGAGGCCACCGCGCATAGAAGGCTTGTGGCGAGCAGTATGCGAATCGGTGTGGCGAGCATCCAATTACGATAGCGTCAGCACAGAGGATGCCGGGTCGGTTTACGGCAGGGGATGCTCAGCCGCAACTGGTTCAGCGACTATCGGGTTCAGCGACCAAACCGCTGTTCGTTGCGACGAGCGAGGAGTAGCTGTGCTTCGGCGAAGCTGAGAGGACGCCCATGGGAAAGTCGGTCAAGGGCCAGGGCGATGACCGACTCGCGGGGATTGAGCGCTAAGGCACGGGTGAGTCGTGCGCGCGCGAGGACAGTGCGACCGCTTTCTCCTTCGAGCAGCCCGAGCGCGAACGGCGCCAGCCAGCCTTGGTCGTCGTGGCGTTCTGCCCCTTCGAGCCAGTAGCGCGCCGCGGGGAGATCTTCGAGGTTCAAGGCGATCGCGCCCCCGAGCAGGTAGATCTGGTCGTCGAACGGCAGAAGCGCGGTGGCAGAGCGCAGCTCGGCGTAGGCGTGCCCGGGCCGTTGTGGCCAGATCGCGATGGCTCGCTCAACTCTGCGCGCGGCCACGAACGGTATCGCCAGTGCCGCCAGGGCTCCTATACCCAACAGTGCCGAGCAGATCCAAGCACCGACTACGAGCCGTGACGAGTAGCGGCGAGGGCTTTTTGTGGCTTGTCGCTGTACGTCCTCCTCGGAAGCCCTCGAGCGAGGCGCCGAGCCGATGGAGGTGGCGGCGCCCGCGAAAGCGAGAGCGGTGACGCTCAGGGCGGGGAACTCCCAAAGCCAGTCGATCGAGCCGTGGACGAGCCACACGACGAGCGGTAGCAGAGCGACGGCGGCGCTCACCCGCTCCGCACGAGGTTTGCGCGGTCTCGCTCGGGAGGCGAGCAGAACCGCAAGCAGAAAGAGTGCAAACAGGAGCGCTCCCACCAGACCCGTATGGGTGAGCAGCCGTAGCTCGATGGAGTGCGCCCAGCGGGGCTCCTGATCTGTGTGCCGTTCGCGCAAGTATGCGGCGGCGAAGTTGTCCTGCCCGATCCCCGCCAGCGGGTGGCGGCCGAATTCGTGGAGCGCCACCCGCCAGAAGTCCACGCGTTGACTCCCCAGCGTGGTGAAGCGCGAGGAGCCGTTTGCGGTGTTGTTGGCGTTGGCGAACGAGTTCCATGCACGTTCGATCCGCCCCACCGGATGACCGTGCGTCGCGACCAGGCCCGCTATGGCAGCCAGGACCGTCACGAGGGCGGCGGCTGCGCTCACTCGCCCGACGCGTGCCTGAGCCCGCCGATTCAGGGATATGCGCCGGTCGAGGATCACCCCGAGCGCGACGAGGAGCGCGAGTGCGGTGTCGGCGATCAACATCGCGTGCACCGCATGGGTGATTTCGCGATGCAGGATATGCCCAAGGTGCGGTTCGGCGAGTGCTACGCCGCCCGCGGTGGCATGGCCGTAGACATTCAACAGCGTTGGCACGATAGCGGCCGTGGCAATCGCCGGTCCCAGCGCGAAGACGAGCAAGCGCAGCCGGTTGGGGACCAGCAGCAGCGCGAGCAAGAGCACGATAGCGGCGGTGAATAGCCACCCGCGGCTTTGCCCCAGGACCGCAAGCTGTAGGCATAGCGCCGCGAGGGTGATGCCTGCCACCCGCAACACAGGTTGTACCGACCGGCGTGAGCAGAGTGCGACGGTGGTGATCGCGGTCATCATGAACATCGCGGCGTCGGCGTTGTAGTAGCCCAGCGGGTATGACAGTCGTGCGTTTAGGAAGAGCGCTGTGGGATTCGCGAGCGCGGCGATTCGGATCGTGGTGAGTAGCGCAAGTGCTCCCAGTCCCGCGACGAGCATCCCCAACGCGACTTTCACCGACCAGTCGCGCCACGGCAAGATCGCGAATGTGAGGAAGGCGGCGAGGTAGACAAGCGCACGAACGCTGCCGAGGAAAGCGGCGCCCTGGTCATGGGCCCACGTGACGGACAGGAAGGACCACACGACATACAGCCCGAACGTCGCGCAGGCGATCTTCGTCCAGCGCGAGAGACGCACCCTGCCGACGCCGAGTGCAGTGGCGCACAACAGGCCGACGAGCATCATGCTCCCGAGGTACCACGGGTCCGGTTCGTAGCCCGCGCCGAGAGCTGGTTGGGATTCGTAGCCTCCTCCGGTTGCCGCCCAAGCGACGATTACGGCGATGGCGATGCTCGCGGGCACCAGTGGCATGCCTTCTGCGCGCAGGCGAGTGGCGAGTGGAGTAGTTGCGGGCACGGGCGACATCCTCCCGCAAAGATCAGATGCTCAGCCCTTGGTCGGTCGCCGGCTTCTGGATGTTCGTACGCGGCTCAGGAGCCGAAGGGAGTGACCTGAATGTCCTGCGGTCGGCTTAGGGAGAAGGCCGGTGAGGCGATGCCCCCGCTCTGCATGGCGCGCAGCTTGGCGTCCTTTGGGCTGGCGTTGCGTGGTAGTAGGGGGCTGGCGGTGAAGATGCCGTTCGAATCGGTATTGAGCGTGGCAAGCGTTCGCCAGCGGGTTCCTTCGAGCCACTGGACCTGCACGCGGCTGGGCACGCCGGCGGGGGTGCGTCCCCAAACGAGCACGTGACGGCGCTGAGCCGTGTAGGCCACGAATGGGAAGCGGAAAGCGGACGCCGCCGGCTTGGGCGGGCTGCATAGTGGGCCACCGGGACAGTAGAAGTAGAGCCCAGATTGGAACAACGACTTATTCAGTGGGTCGTCGGTGAGCCTGAACCATGTGAACATCGAGATCTTGGCGCGCCAGGCGCGATAGATCGCCTCAGAGACCCAGCGGCGCTCGAGGCCGGCAGGGACTCCGTGTGGGTCGGGAGGATTGCTGTCCCAGCTGAACTCGCTCACCCACACCTGTGCGGGGTGGGGGGAGACGAGCGCTCCCAGTCGCTGAGCCGCCTGGACGGTGGAGGTGAGCGATTGCAGATTCGCTATCCACACGTTGTCGGGATTGGCAGGCATCGTGGACGGTCCACCGGAGGTGTATGGATGGACGCTCCAGATGTCCACGTTGACCCTGGTTTTGCACAACAGACGCGGTTTCGACCCTGGTGAGAGGCAGAAGAGACGGCGTGTGAAGTCGAGCGGCGCGATCGCGGTGATACCAGGGCGCCGTATGCCGTTCGGAAAAAGCGCACCCCCGATGACGATGTTGTCCGGGTGCACTCCGTGGACGATGGAGGCGAATTCGTTCAACATCGCTCTGTAGGTGTTTACCGAGACGACTGAATCGCCTTCGATCTGCGGTTCGAGGAAGAGGCTCACGTTGGGCTCGTTCCATGCTTCCCAGTAGGAGACTCGAGGCACTCCGGGGTGGCTTCCGTCGTAGTGGCTGGCGATTGCGCGCACGAACATGACGAAGGCGTTGAGATCGGGGTGGGTTTGAGAGGCGCCGAAAGGAGATCTCGCCCAGCTGGGGGGTTCGAGGATGTCGATGACCGGGGTCAGTCCGTGGGCGATGGCTTCTGAGATCGCCCAGTCGAGGTGTTCCCATCGGTACGACGGATCTTCTGGGTTCGCAGGTTCAAAGCCAGGCGGGGGGTTGGCGGGCGCCACGCCATCCCATGCGACTGCCAGCTTCAAGAACTGAGCACCGAGGCTTTGGCTCCGTGTGACCACCCCTTCTCCATCCGGGTAGCTCGCAAGCCCAGTTTGCAGCGGCACGCCGTAGGCGGCGGCACGGTCGGTTGCCAGTGTGGGGGTGAGCGCAGCGACGGCCAAGAAGGCCAGCAGCGCGCTGCGCGTCGAGTGGCGTCGGCGGCGAGCGTGTGTAACGGATGGGGGGCTCAGAAGCAAAGACGCGGAGGAGATCGATCCGAGTGGTGGGTCCACCGATTGCAACACGGGTGCCGAGGCAACGGTTCTGTGTCGCGCTTCGAGCATAGAGCCTGGTGTAGGCATAGGCGCCGATTGAAAGCCCTACCGAGCCGTGGCGGCCCCCACGTCGAGCAACCCCGCCCCATAGAACGAGCGATCCGAGGGCCCGCCTAGCTTGCGAGCGGTGGCCTTCAGGCGGGCGGCGATCCGCGAGGGGGAGGGTTTGCGCCCAAGGACGCCGGAGGCGATGAGCAGCGCGGCGGCGGCGGCGACGTGGGGGGTGGCCATCGAGGTGCCTTCATACCCTCCGGGGAAGCCGAACACGCGGGGGGAGGAGCCGGTGAAGGTCATCTGGAAGATGTCGCGGCCCTCGGGTAGTTCGGGGTTGCAGCCGGGGTCGGAGGGGAGGTTCGCGTCGGGGCCACCGCCGGGCGCGACGAGCGTGATGTGGCGTCCATAGTTGGAGTAGCTCGCCAGGCACCCGTGTTCTGTGGTGGCGCCCACCGCGATCACGTGGGGGGCGCGGGCGGGGTAGGGGATGGAGGTGTCCCCCTCGTTGCCTGCGGCCGCCACCACCGTAACGCCGCGTCGGTAGGCGTAGTGGAGGGCTTCCATCAGCTCGGGGATGTCGGAGGCGGATACTTCGGTGGAGAACTCGAGGCTGAGGTTGATGACCCGCGCGTGGTGGTTGATGGCGAAACGAACCCCTTCGGCGATCACCGAGGCGTCGCCTTCGCCAGTGGCGTCGAGCACCCGGACGGGCATGATGCGGGCGTCGTAGGCCAGGCCGGTGAGGCCGTAGCGGTTGTTGGTGGCCTCGGCGATGGTGCTCGCCACGAACGTGCCGTGGCCATTGTGGTCGTTTGCGAAGGGGGTGCGGGAGATGAAATCGTGACCTTCCACGAACGTGTACCCGTTGAAGTCGGGGGAGCGGCGGTATTTGCCGCGGTTGGCGTAGGCGACTCCCGTGTCGAGCACCGCCACCACCACCTTCGAGCCGGCGGGGGCGCCATCGGCTGACACGTTCGCCCAAGCTTGAGGCGCGTTCACGCCGAAGGGGCCGGAGAAGTTCCATTGCAGTCTGCTGCCAACCTCCTGGCGCATGCCCGAGGCCGGGATCGTTGGGGGCCGACAGAGATGTGGAGTGGGCGACGTAGTCGGGGACAGCCCACACGACGTTCTTCTTGGAGCGCAGCTTCGCGAGCGTGGCCCCAACGCTCGCTCCCGGTGGGAGACTCAGAACGCGGGTGGTGGAGGGAGCTTCGGCGCCTTCGCCGGAAGATGGGGAGGACGCCCGCGCCGTGGAGGACAGGGCGGTGGAGTACTTCACGACGATGTGCTCGGGCTCGTATCCCTTTCCAGATTCAGACCCTGAGGAGGGGATGGCGGCTGACGCCGCCGCCCGTACCGGGGGCTTCGCCCACGCCTGCGTATGACCACAGAGCACAGTGGTGGATAGGACGGTGGCGCAAACGGTGAGTGTCGCGAGCCGGCGACCGGAGGTGCGTGGATATCGGGGTGGGGCGGTCGGCGGCAAGTGGGCTCCTCCGTAATGATGAAGTGTTGGAGGGGGCAGGGGTTGCGCTACCCGTACATCCCGCCGCCGGCGAGACGATGACAGAACGGTTCTTTCCCCGCGACGAGCACTTCATGCGCCTTGCGCTGCGTGAGGCGCAGCTTGCGACCGAGCACGAGGATGTGCCGATCGGAGCGGTGGTGGCGCATGCGGGCGAGGTTATCGCCGCCGCCCACAACGAGCGGGAGTTGCGCCAAGACCCGACCGCCCACGCGGAGATCATCGCGCTACGGGAGGCGGCACGGGCAGTGGGGAGCTGGAGGGTGCTGGAGTCGGTGCTCTACGTGACGCTTGAGCCCTGCGCGATGTGTGCGGGAGCGATCGTGCTCTCGCGCATCCCGCGTGTGGTCTTTGGCGCATCCGACCCCAAGGCGGGCGCGTGCGGGAGCGTGCTCGACGTGGTCGGCGAGCCGCGATTGAACCACCGCCCGGAAGTCGCCGGCGGGTTGCTTGCCCGAGGGTGCGGGGCGCTGCTGAGTGACTTCTTCGCTTCGCGGCGGTGAGGAATGTGCCGATCCCCGGCGGACTCGTAGCGTGGGCGGAAGCTCTCCCTCGGTCCCTGGCTCCCCTAAGCGGGGCGATCCTCTAGCCTTGGCTGGTCAGCCCTGGAAGGGTGGCAGAGTGGTTGAATGCGGCGGTCTCGAAAACCGTTTCGGGCCTGATTGGTCCGACGGGGGTTCGAATCCCCCCCCTTCCGTATTGACTCTGGGCTGGCTTGGTATTTCCGGCATTTGAGCTAGGGACGGGAGCCCGTGGAGCCACAGGAGATAATCGAGTCCGCAGGTAAAACGCTTGCGCAGCTTGCCCAGAATCCCACCAAGATTGTGCTGTTCGGCTCGCGCGCACGGGGCGAAGCTGGACCCGAAAGCGACTACGACTTCCTGGTGGTGGAGCGCCACGTCGGCGATAAACACGCGGAGATGGTGAGGCTACGTCGTGCTCTGCGTCCATTGCATGTGCCGATAGATGTGTTGGTTGTGAGCCAGCAGTACGCCGATGAATGGGGTGGTGTGCCGAACACAATGATGCACGCGGCCCTGAACGAAGGCAAGGTGCTTCATGTCGCCACCTGACAACGTGACCCTTGCACGAGTGTTGTTGGCAAAGGCGATCGAGGACGAAACGCTGGTGCGCACTGTCGTCGAGAACACCGAGATCGCGGACGGGATTGTGGGGTTCCACGCGCAACAAGCCGTTGAGAAGCAGGTGAAGGCGGTCCTGGCCGCGCATGGCGTCGTCTACGCGAAGAGCCATGATCTGGACTACCTGATCGACCTGGTCGGGCAAAGCGGGATCGACGCGCCGGATGAGCTCGACGGCGCCGAGGCGCTGTCGCCGTGGGCTGTCGAGTTGCGCTACGAGCACGAAACTCCGCCAGCACTCGATCGAAGGAAGTCCCTCGATCTCCTTTCCCCTATCAGGGAATGGGCAGAAAGGGAGATAGAGGTGGCGGCAACAGCTGCTAAGTCGGCTGGTGAGTCGTCATAGCCGATTCCGTCTTATCCTCACGCTTGTAGATGCTCACCGTCTACGAAAAGCCGACCTGCAGCACCTGTCGCAACCTGCGTGCGCTGCTGAGCGAGCGTGGCGTCGACTTCGAGTCGGTCGATTACCACGTGACCGGCATCGAGGAGGGAGAGCTGCGCGATCTCTTGCGCAAGCTGGGCAGCGGTCCGCGGGAGGTGCTGCGGATGCGCGAGCCGCTCGTGGAGGAACTTGGGCTCGACCGCGCGGAGATCGGCGACGACGAGCTGATAGCGCTGATGGTCGAGCACCCGGCTCTCGTGCAGCGCCCGATCGTCGTGAGCGGCGATCGTGCCGTGCTGGCAAGACCGATCGAGCGGGCGCTCGAGCTGCTTTGAACTGGCCTCTCAGGCAGCTCGCAGCGACGGTGAAAGCTGTCGCTCAACCAGGGTTCTCGATGCAGCAAAGCTGAGCCGCGCCCGTGGCGAGCAGAGCGCCGTCGGTATCCCAGATCTTGCCGCTAACCCCCATCAGCCCGTCTGCGGCGATGGTGCACTCGTGATCGACCAGTAGCCACTCGCAGGTCGGATTGAAGCGGTGTAGCCACAGGCTCGTGTCGAGGTTGGGGGCGAGGTAGTCCCACGAGCGATAGCGCTGGTAGGCGGCTGGGTAGCCGAACGTGTCGAGCAGGATCAGCGAGCGCGCGGCGTCGAGGAACGGGTCCTCGAAGCACGCGACCGGGCGAAAGCGAGTCCACTCGCGCACGACCGGCGAGCGATCTCCGCCCGCGGGTGGGACACGGCGTCGCTCCACGTTCTCCCAGAAGCGGAAGGTGGGATCGCCCGGCGCGGGTACCCACTCGTACGCTTCGAGCTCCTCGGGAGGGGGGACGCCTGGCATCACTGGATGCTGGTGCTCATAGCCGGGGCCGTCGGTGGCTGTCTTGACCAGAGCGTGCAGCACCGCCTTGCCCTCCTGGGTCATGGTCACCGAGAATGACTCCGCGCGTCGGCCGCGCTTGAGCACTGTCACCTCGACGTCGACAGGGCCGAACGCAGGCGAGCTGAGGAAGTGGCAGTAGAAGCTCCGCGGTGTCGCGATCTCCGCGACCTCCCCCGCGGCCCGCAACGCGATGGCCGCGAGATAACCACCGTTGGGGCCCCATATCTCCCACTGATCCGACAGCGTCGCGGCATACCGGCCGTCTTCACCGTCCAGCCGTGTGGCTTGCTCCAGGTCAGAGGTCATCTTCGAGAAGACTACTTTTTGCCCGAGATCCCAGAACATACGTCCGGAGCGCGCTTCAAGGGATCGCGCACGGTCTAGGTTCTCATCATGGGATCTCGTACCTGCAGGCGTGTCATCCGCGCCGCTTACCATCCACGCATGCACACACGGTGGCATCGATGGCTTGTGCTCACGGCTTCTCTCGTGCTGGTGGGCGTGGCGGCGACCGCACCGGCGGAGGCGGACACTTACTGTGTCTCGCCCGCGACGGGCTGCGATCACGCGGCGATCTCGATCCAGGACGGTTTGAACCTGGCGGCGGCGCATGCCGGCGATGACACGGTCCAACTTGGGGCGGTCAAATACGTCATAGAAGCTGACGAACCGCTCACCTACTCGAAAAGTGGGCTCGGTACGGCGACCTTGCAAGGCATGGGCAGTGCTGCGACGACGGTGGAACCGAACTTGGCACTGATTGGCGAGGCGCTCGTCGGCGGAGTTGTCGGGGAAAGCGGCGACCTGAACGTTCGCGCGATGCACCTGCACTGGAGTGGCGAAAGCGGCACTTACGGGATCGCGACCGATGGGACTCTGTTCGAGGACCTCAAGATCGAAGCCACTGGGGAAACCACTGCGGTGCGTCTCAGCATCCCTGGGGCGGTCGTCCGAAACAGCAGCTTTACGCAGGCGGCGACCAGTCCGTGCGTGAACGTCATTCCGACATCCAACGCCCCTGAAACGTTCGCGTTGGAAGGGGATACCTTCATCCACTGTCCGATCCAGAGCAGCGCAGGCAAAATCCTGCTCGAGCACGACAAGCTCGAATCGGCGAACGGGGTGAGCATCGGCAGAGGCACCCTGCTGGTGGACAACTCGCTGCTGCGAATCACCGGTGGCTACGGCGTGTACTCGTCGGTGTCGATCGGCGCATCGGCGGACACGGTCACTACGGTCAACCAGTCGACGATCCTCGGCAACGGCGCGCTCTTCGGATTGCACGCCTTCAACTCAGTTGGCTTCACGGCCCGGCTGAAGGTGTACGACAGCATTGTCCAGGGCTTCGAACACGACATCGCAAGCACCGGGACCGTGTCGGCCCCAGCGTCGGTGACCGGGGACTACGTCGACTACAACCCGGTGATCACCGAAGAAACGTCGGGTGGGACGGTCGAAATCACCCACCCGTATGCCAACCTCGACCCGCAGTTCATTGACAGCGCCGGCGGAGACTTCTCGCTCGCGCCCGCCTCACCGTTGATAGACCAGGACCCCACGCCTCTAACGGTGTTCGAGAGCACAACAGATCTCGCGGGGAACTCGCGGTTCGCGGGCGCCGGACGCGACCTCGGCGCCTACGAGCACCAACCGCCCTCTGCGCCTGGAGGCGGATCTGGGAGCGGTGGCGGTGGCGGTTCGACTACCGATGTGCCCGGCGGAGGACAGACCGCCAGAGTGCTCGTGCCGGCGATCGGCTCGCTGAAGCTCTCGCCGTCTCGCTTTCATGCCGCGTCGAAGGGTTCCACGCTGATACCGCTGGGGAAGGTGGCAAAGCGTGCGGTCGGCGCCAGATTGAGCTTCACGTTGAACATGGCCTCCATCGTCAGCGTCACGATCCTCAGGCGTGTGTCGGGCGTGCGCAAGAGCGGTCGCTGTGTGGCTCCCGAACCCGCGCGCGGCGCGCATCAGAAGCGCTGTACTCGACTTGTTGCCGCCGGCAAGCCGTTGAAGATCAAAGCAATAGCGGGCGTCAACGCACTGCGGTTCACCGGACGCGTCGACGGTAGACGTCTGCGCGCAGGCAGCTATCTGCTGGAAGCACACCCGGCTAGCGGTTCGAGCGCTCGCGTGGGATTTCAGGTGCTCTGAGTCGACCTTCGGCTCAGTCGGTCGCGGGCCTCTCGCCAGGCGCGACGACGTACACGATGTGCGCTCGCGCGACCGCCAGGAACGGATGGCTCTCGGTGGGCCCGCCGTCAAGCGGCTGCAGTGTGACGTCGGTGAGCGTGAGGAAGTCGCGCTCGGAGGCGTTCAGCACGTCGGATACTCGGCTGCGATAGCCGTCGCGAGCTAGCACCAACAGGCCCTCGATGCGATGGCGTTGTGTCTCGACACGGATGCGCTCGCGCCGCTCCTCATCGCCCTCGGGGTCCTCGAAGGAATCGTGCTCGGGGGTGGCTGTCATGGGCCCATTATCGGGCCTGGCGCTCTCACCCTTGAGTAGCGTGGTCCGAGTTTTGTCCCGCCGGCCGGCGATACCCGGCGGGACAACCGCGGCTAAGGACACCTCAGGGGACGACGACCGTGAACGCGTAGTTGCTCGACGGTGTGCTCGGCGCGGTGTAGGTGTCCACCTCGAACTGACCCGCGGCGCAGTTGGTGTGCTGGGCGTTGACCGCCACCACCCCGGGGATCCCGCCCGAGCTGTAGCTGACCTCAGGAGAGGCGGCGATTGTCTCTTCGGCCGCGTTGATGGGGGCTGCGGGGGCGATGCAGAAGACGCCTTCTTTGACCTCTGTGACGCCTGTGATGTTCTTGGCGACGACTACCGTCACCTGTGTGGGTGAGGTTGGCTGCACGACAGCGTACCCACGGGCAGTGCCGCTCGGGCCGGGAGGTCCTTGGACGCCAGTGCCCCCGGTTTTTCCTGTCGCCCCTGTTTTCCCGGTGGCTCCTGTTTTCCCGGTGGCTCCTGTTTTGCCGGTAGCGCCGGTTTTGCCGGTTAGCCCGCGCGGGCCGGTGGGCCCGGGCAGCCCACGCGGCCCACGAGGTCCGCGCACCAAACACTCGCGTACGCGGTGGTTGGCAACATGGGCGATGAAGCATTTCGAGGAGGCGGTGTGTGCGGCGGGGAGGATGGAAACCCCCGCGAGCGCGGGCACGGCGACGGTCATCGCGCCGAGCACGGCGGGTGTGGCGAGCAGTGTGAGGGTACGTCGACGCATCGTCTGGAGCGCTCCTCCCGGTTGGTGGTCTCTGGGTCGGTGTGACCCGTAACCGACGGGACGCTCCGAAGATGCGGTGTTCAGCTGACGCGCTCAGGCACGCGCGCGGGGAGCCCCGCTCGTGTCGTCGCTACGGGGCCGGCAGTCTGGTCCACCGGCCGGTTGCGCTCCTCCTGCACGATGTACAGCGGGCGGTGCTTGACCTCGTCGTAGATCCTCCCCACGTACTCCCCGATGACCCCGAGCGCGATCAGTTGGATACCGCCGAGCAGCAGGATGAGGATCGTGATCGTGCCGAACCCGGGGAGGTAGGAATCGGCGAAGTGCAACCCCACCACCACGGGGATCGCGACGAACGCGACGCCGGCGGAGAGCAGCCCGACATAGGTGGCGAGCTGCAACGGAAGATGGGAGAACGAGGCGATGGCGTCGAGTGAGAAGCGCACCATCTTGCGCACCGTGTACTTCGTCTCCCCGGCGGCGCGCGCGTCGCGCTCGTAGGGGACGGCGGTCTGGGTGAAGCCCACCCACACGGTCATCCCGCGCAGGAAGCGCGAGCGCTCGGTCATCGACAGCAGCGCGTCGAGCGCGCGCCGGTCGAGCAGCCGGAAGTCGCCGGAGTTCGGCTCCAGGTCCACCTGGGCGAGCTTGTCGAAGAGCTTGTAGAACCACGAGGCGGTGGCGAGCTTGAAGGCGGTCTCCCCCTCGCGTTGCTTGCGCACGGCGTACACCACGTCTGAGCCCTTCTCCCACTGCTCCACCATGCGCGGGATCAGCTCGGGCGGGTCCTGTAGATCGGCGTCGATCATTGCCACCACATCGCCCCGTGCGTGCTCGAGCCCCGCGGTGAGAGCCGCCTGGTGGCCGAAGTTCCGTGAAAGATGGATGACCCGCACGCGAGGGTCGGCGGCGGCAAGCCGGTCGAGCAGCTCTGGCGTGGTGTCGGAGCTGCCGTCGTTGACGAGCACGAGCTCGAACGTGTAGTCGGCGACGGCGGCGCAGGCGCGCTTGACGAACGCCTCGACGAGCTCCTCCTCGTTGTAGACGGGGGCGACGACGCTTAGCAGGGCTGGGACGCGCGCATGGGTGTCCGGCATGTTTCCTTCCAGAGACGGCGAAGCTGGTTAAGTAGGGACCATGAGAAGAGTAGGGGACAGGGCCGCGCGCGTGTTGAGCATGCCCCTTGTGGGGCAGTTCGTGAAGTTCGGGATCGTGGGCGTCTCCAACACGCTCATCTTCTTCCTCGTGTACACGCTCCTACTGAAGGTGTTCGGTGTGTGGTACGTGGCGGCGTCGGGCATCGGCTTCGCGGTGGGCGCCATCAACGGCTTTTTGTGGAATCGCCGCTGGACCTTCCGTGGACACGTGGGCGACGCGCTCACCCCCGTGCGCTGGTTTGTCGTGCAAACAAGCGGATTGTTCCTCAATCTCGGTCTCGTGTACCTGTTCGTCGACGGCGCCGGTCTCGGTGAGCTGTTGGGGCAGGCGGTGACGATCGTGATCGTCACACTCACCACGTTCTTTGCGAATCGCGCGTGGACGTTCAAGACGCATCCCGAGACGGTGCTTGCGGACGGTGCCGCCGATCGGTAGCTCGCCGACCGTTGGCGTTTGTTAAGTCCGCAGCGCGGAGCGCTGTCTGGGGGACTCAGCGGAAGACGGCCAGCAGCGAGAGTCCCGCCGGTATCGGGCCGCCATGCCCGATCATCGCTGCCTCGAGGTGCAGCGGCTGGCGTAGCGCCCAGTTGAGCGGCGCCGGCGGTATCCACAGGTCAAGGCTTGACTTCGTGGTGGATGGCTTGAAGCGCTCCAGCGCTCGCAACACGATCGCGATCGGGAGCAGCAGCGAGTTGAAGTGAGCGGAGCTCTCCATACGCCAGCCCGCCGTCTCCGCCGGAGCGAGCAGCGTGCGGCGGTTGTAGCGGCGGTGATGGTGGTTGATCTCGTCGTGTCCGCTCCACAGCCACTGGTAGGCGGGGACGGTCACGAGCAACGCTCCCCCAGGCTTGGTGACACGGCGCAGCTCGCGCAACGCGCCCACGTCGTCTTCGAGGTGCTCGATCACGTCGAGGCTGACAGTCAGATCAAACGCGCCGTCATCGAACGGCATGTCCATCACGGACCCTTCGACCACCTCCCCGGCGCCCCGCTCGCGGGCCAATTTGACGCTTGTCTCGGACAGCTCCACCCCGGTGACGACGCCGTGGCGGGCGAGCTCCACCATGTTGCGTCCGCTGCCGCAACCCGCGTCGAGGATGCGCGCGCCCGCCGGTATGTCGAGCCGCTCGATCACACGCTCGATCACACGGCGGCGGCCCTGGTACCACCAGTGGCGGTCCTCCGCGCGGTGCGTCTGCAACTCGTACTCAAGCTCCATTCACGGCATCTTTCACGAATGGGCGGCGGCGCGCGCTGCGACCCCCGGCGCCTTCGGGAACAAGGCGGGAGGGTTGGGGTGGCACATCGCCGGGTGTTCGGTAGAAATCCGTTCGGCTTTGAGTATGGTTGGCGGTCGTTTCGTCGGCCGGTCCCACAACGAGCAGGAGGCAGCGCGTGGTGAGCAAGTGGAAGGTTCTGTCGATTGCGCTGGCGATCTGCGCGGTGCTTGTCGTCGCGAGCGCGGTTGCGCCGGCGGCGAAGCCCAAGCCCAGCCAGGTCAAGGGGGGCACCTACATCGGCACTCTCCAGCCCACGACGCGAGGAATCGGGGTCAGCTTCAAGGTGTCGAGTAGCGGCAAGAAGGTGACCCTTCTGAGCATCACCAACATCCCTGCGTATTGCTCAAGCGGCGGGCCCCCGATCCCTATTCGCTTCAAAAACGCGGCTATCTCCAGCAAAGGCGCCTTCACGAGCAAAGCCAACTACGTCATCAAGGTCGGCCCGCTCAAGGGTCAGGTCGGGGAGAAGATGACGATCACCGGCAAGTTCGTCAAAGGCCGCAAGGAGCAGGGAACGCTGACCACCATCTTTCCCCGCGCGGCAGCGTGCAGCGGGAAATCGCCCTACACCACGAAAGCATGAGCTAGCGCCCAGGGGTCCGCTGCCTGCATAGGCACGCCCGCCTCGCGACAATTGAGCCATCGAGGTGGGCGGCCGATAACAAGAGGGATGGGGCTCAGCGACAGCGTGCAGCAATCGATGACGCGCCGGCTGGGTGCGGTCGCCGGCGTGGTGCCGGCGATCCTCTGCTGCCTGTGGCTTGCCTGTGGGGCAGCGCGCGCAGAATCCCTCATGCCACCCGGGCACACCGTTTTCACGGGGCTCACCGGCGGCTCTTCGAGCGCCTTTGAAGCCGAAGTCGGCAAGCACGCGGCGGTGGACGGGGTGTGGGTGACGTGGGGTAGGCACTTTGAATCCGCGTTTGGGCAGGTCGCGTTCAACCATGCGCGCTTGATGCTCCACATCTCAACGGCCCAGGGGTACGGGGCGCCCGAGCAGATAACCCCGCAGGGGATCGCGAGGGGAGAAGGAGACGGCTACATATTGAGCCTTGCCGCGCGGATTGCGCGCAGTCCGACGCCTGTATACGTGCGCTTGTTGCCGGAGATGGACAACGCCAACAACGCGTATTGCGCCTTCAACGCGGACGGTTCCTCGCGTGGCCCTTCGCACTCGCCCGCGAACTTCATCCGGGCGTGGCGACGGACGGTGTTGATCATGCGAGGGGGTCCTCTGGCAAGCATCGACGCCCGCCTACATGCGCTCGGGCTCCCACCCGTCCAAGGCACGACCGCCGCGATCCTGCCCCAGCCGAAGGTGGCGTTCATGTGGGTGCCGCAGACGGCGGGGACACCGGACACGGTCGCCAATGGCCCGAACCCCTACTACCCGGGGAGCGCGTACGTGGACTGGGTGGGGACTGACTTCTACAGCAAGTTCCCCAACTTCAGGGGGCTACGTCGCTTCTACTCCGAACACCCCCACAAGCCGTTCGTGTTCGGCGAGTGGGCGATGTGGGGGAGCGACAGTCCGGCGTGGGTGGCGAGCCTGTTCTCATTCATCGCCACCCACCACGAGGTACGCATGGCGCTGTACAACCAGGGAGAACGGGAAGGCGGTCCGTTTCGGCTGAACCATTTTCCCCATGCGCGGAGTGCCATTCGCCGGGGGCTCTCCTCCCACAGGTTCCTCGCCTATGCGCCCGAATGGACGCCGGCCGGGCAGGCAAGAGGGCGCGGCGCGGATGTGTCCCCGCAGAGCTACCTGCAAACGGCCGAAGCGGGTGTGAAGCGCGCGGAGCGGCTGTGGTGGGACAAACGCCTCGGCTGGTATGACAGCCGCCTGGGCGGCCATACTCGCTATCCGCTCGCCACGATCTGGGACTCGGTGCCGCTGTTCGAGGCGATCGACGCGATCGACCTCGCCGCGCCCACGCCTGCGCACAGGGCCGCGGTGGCGGCGTTTGCGCGCGGGGCGGAGCGCTACTGGGACGCCAAACTGCGCCCGACGCCCGCGTTCGCGCCCTACCCCGCCGATAGGGGGCAGGTGCGCACCTGGTTCGATGACAACGGGTGGTGGGGATTGGCGTTCCTCGACGCCTACCGCGCGACCGGCACGGCGCGCTACCTGCGCGACGGGGAGCGGGCGTTCGTCTTCATTGCGGCTCAGGGTTGGAGGAAGGACGGGGGAGGATTGTGGTGGAACACCTCCCATCCGTACCTAGCGGGGGAGCCGCTGGCGGCGGGATCGCTGTTGGGGGCGCTGCTCTACAAGCTCACCGGAAACCCTGTCTACCGTAGGGAAGTGCTCAAGTTCCTGGGGTGGGCGGACACGAGCTTCGTCACCGAACGTGGGTTGTACAAGCGCACCGACTTCGACCCCACGCCCACCCCTTATATCGAGGGCACGCTCGCGGAGGCCCATCAGGTGTTGTGCGAAGTGGGGGTGTCAGAAGCGTGCGGGCGTGCGAGGAAACTCGCCGACGCGTCCTTCCAGCGCTTCGAGGACAGGCTGAACATGGGACCGCAGTTCGACACGATCTATCTGCACTGGATGCTCGCCTATGGCGGGCAGACCGGCGACGGTCGCTGGGAAGCTCTGGCAAAGCAGATGGCGGCCCGCGCGGAAGCGAATGCGCGCGACGCGCGGGGTCTCTATCTACGGGCGTGGGACGGCACTTCGATCACAGCCCATCAGGGGGCGCCGAACATGTTGCAAACCGACGCCGCCACGCTTGAGCTGTACGCGTGGCTGGCGGTGGGCTAGGCGCCGATCGCCGCAGTGGCGCCCGCATGGGCGGCCTCGCGTCGCAGCGCGGTGAGCAGCGCTTGGACGACGAGCGAGTCGAATTGGGTGCCGGCGCAGAGCTTGAGCTCGTCGAGCGCCGCGTCGTAGCCGATCGAGTCGCGGTAGGGACGGTCTGAGGTCATCGCCTCATAGGCGTCGGCGACGGCCACGATGCGCGCCTCCAAGGGGATCTGGCCAACGGAGAGCCCGAGTGGGTAGCCGAGGCCGTCGGGGCGCTCATGGTGGGCGGCGACCCATTCGCGCACGTCGGAGAGGGAGTCGTGCTCGATGATCTGGGCGCCGAGCGCGGGGTGGCCCTTGATGATCTCGTACTCCTCCTCGGTGAGCGGGCCGGGCTTGTGGAGGATGTTGTTGGGGACTCCCGCCTTGCCGATGTCGTGCAGGATCCCGGCGAGCCGGATGCGGCTGACCCGCCGCTCCGGAAGGCCGAGCTCGCGGGCCATCATCTCCGCGTAGCGGCCGACGGTCTCGGAGTGGCGGGCGTTGCCGGAGAAGCGCAGGTCGACCGCCTCGGCGAGGTCGAGGATGGCGACTATGAAGCGCTCGCCCTGGATGTCGAACTCGTCGCGCGAGGCGCGCAGCACATTGCGCAGCACGGGTGTGTGGCTGACGGTGCGGTTGCGCCCGCTCTCCTTGGCGGCGTAGAGCGCCTCGTCGGCGGCGTGCAGCAGCGAGGCGGCGGTCTCGCCGTGGTGGGGGTAGATGGCGAGGCCGAAGCTGATCGTGGTCGGAGTGAGGTCGGAGGCGAACTCGTCGCGTACCGTGCGGCGCAGGCGCTCGGCCAGCGCGAAGGCGCCGTCGCGGTCGGTGTCGGGGAGCACGATCGCGAACTCCTCGCCTCCTATGCGCGCGGCGGAGTCGATCTGGCGCTTGCCCTCGGAGAGAACTTTCGCGGCGCGCTGGAGAGCGAGATCGCCGACCTGGTGGCCAGAGCGGTCGTTGACGTCCTTGAAGTCGTCGAGGTCGCCGACGAGCACCCCCATCGAGGTGCCGGAGCGGCGGGCTCGTTCAAGCTCCAAATCGAGCATTTCGCGAAAGCCGCGGCGGTTGGAGAGCTTGGTGAGGGGGTCGGTACGGGCGGCATCGTAGAGGCGCGCGATCAACAGCTCCAGGCGGGCGCGCATCGAGATGATGACCATCGCGCCGACGAGCAGGGTGCCCATGCCCACGAGCCACCATGCGGGGAGGCCACCGGTGGGTGGCTTCATCGCCAGAAGCGCACCGTAGGTTAGGCCGACGTAGACGATCTGGGCGGCGGCTTGTCCGAGCGTGAAGAAGTGGGAGGCGTAAAGGAACACCCACAGGTAGAAGAAGATGAGCGGGCTGGGGGACTCACCTGAGAAGTAGGCGACGCCGGTGATCAGGGTGGAGCCCCAGGCAAGAGTTAGCTGCATCGTCCAGGCGGGGAGCCGTGCGGCCTGGGTGTAGAGCACCGCGGCCACGAAGTAGGCGTTGGCGATGATCGCGAGCTCCCCTACCTCGTTCGTGCCCGCGGGGTGGGGCAGAATGACCGTCAGCGTCGAGAGTGTGGCCCCGGCGGCGAACAGCACGGCGAGCACCTTCGCGACCAGGCTCACCTGGAAGCTGGCGCCGGTGAACGAGCTGCCCCAAACCTCATCGCGGCCGTCCGCTTGGGAGAGAGCGGAGATCACCTTCGGCCATCCCCTTGGCCATCGACTTGTGGTTGTGCTCACGAGTGACCCGGAACTGTTCGTATTGTTGGTGGCGGTCTGCGGGTAACAGCGTAGAGGGAGGAACGACTATTCGCAACCGTACGACGATCCTGGTGCTCGGCACCGCTCAATTCGTGATGGTGCTTGACAGCACCGTCATGAACGTGTCGATCTCTCAAGTTGTGGCGGATCTGAAAACGACCGTGCCGGATGTTCAACTCGCGATCACCGCTTACACGCTGGTGATGGCGGCGTTCATGCTCACCGGCGCGAAGCTGGGGGACATCTGGGGCAGACGGAGGGCCTTCTCGATCGGCTTGTTCGTGTACGGGGTGGGGTCGCTGACGACCGCGCTCAGCCCCAACGTGGGTGTGCTGTTGATCGGGTGGTCGGGGATCGAGGGGCTCGGCGCTGTGCTCGTGATCCCGGCGATCTTCGCGCTCACGGCGGTGAGCTACACAGGCAAGGAACGCGCGCTCGCCTACGGGCTGCTCGGTGGGATCGCGGGAGCGGGGGCGGCTGCGGGACCGTTGATCGGGGGGTTCGTGACGACCGCGCTCACCTGGAGGGTGGTGTTCGCCGCCGAGACCGTCGTGGTGCTGGTGCTGCTCACGGTGGTGCACCGCATCGTGGAGAGTCGTCCTGAGCGTCCGCCGACGCTCGACCGTGTGGGCGTGGGGCTATCGGCGCTGGGGCTGGGGTTGACCGTGTTCGCGATCCTCAAGATCAGCACCTGGGGGCTGTTCAAGCCGACGGGGGCGCTCACTATCGGAGGCACGAAGATCACCCCCTTCGGGTTGTCGGTGGTGCCATTCATGATCTTCGCGGGATTGGTGGTGCTCGGTGTGTTCTTTCGCTGGGAGGAGCGCGTGGAGCGGGAGGGGCGTACGCCGCTACTCCGCCCGGACCTGTTGAAGATCCCGCAGATGCGAGCGGGGTTGTCGACGATCGTCTCGCAGTATCTGATCCTCGCGGGGACGTTCTTCATCCTGCCGCTGTACCTGCAACTCGTGCTCGGCAAGAACGCCTTGGAAACCGGGCTGAAGATCTTGCCGATCTCGGTCACGATGATGCTCGCCGCGATGCTCGGACCACGCCTTGCCGCGCGCACCTCTCCGCGCAGGGTGGTGCAGATCGGGATGTGGTTTCTGCTGGTGTCGATCCCCATCTTGATGTGGACCATCTCACCGTCGCTCTCCTCGCTGCCGTTCGCGCTGTCGCTCGCGGGCTTCGGAGTAGGCATCGGATTGACGATCTCCCAGCTCGGGAACGTGGTGATGTCCTCGGTGGCGCAGTCGCGATCGAGCGAGGCGGGCGGGGCGCAGGGGGCGTCTCAGAACCTGGGGCAGTCGCTCGGCACAGCGTTGATCGGGGCGGCGCTGCTGACAGGCCTCACAACCGGCTTTCACGAGCGTGTGCTCGAAGACGCCGCGATCCCGGCTTCGCTTCAGCAGCAGATCGTGACCGGAACGGAGGACGGTCTGCCGATGATCTCCCAGGCGCAGTTCAAGGCGGCTGTCGAGCAGTCAGGTGTGCCCCCCTCGCAGACCGCGAGTCTCGTCGAGGACTACAACGAATCGCAGATCCAGGCGCTCAAGCAGGCGTTGCTGCTGGCTTCCGCATTCGTGCTTGTCGGGTTGTGGTTCGCCAGGGCGCTTCCCGCGGAGACGCTGGTGGAGCAAGAGGATGGGGATACAAGCATCGTGCCGGTCGCCGCTACGGCGCCCGGTGGCGTCTGACGGTTAGGGCCGGTCAGGCTCGTTTGGCTCGTAGCGCTCTCCCAGGAGCGCTTTGATCTCCTCGTCGGTGGTGGGCTGGAAGTCCTCGTACCAGTAGCCCACTGCGTACATGTCCTGTGGCGTCTCGACCGATACCACCTCGTCGGCCTCGCCGAGCAGCGCCCGCGTCGAAGAGCGTGCGGCGACGGGTACCGCGAGGATCACGCGCTTGGCGCCGCGCTCGCGCAGCGATCTGAGCGCGGCTACGGCGGTGCTGCCGGTCGCAAGGCCGTCGTCGACGAGGATCGCTGTGCGGCCCGCGAGCTCGATCTGTTCCCGAGCTCCGCGGTAGTCGCGAAGTCGTTGGTCCAGTTCGCGCTCGGTGTCGGCGACGAGCGATCGCAGCTCGGCGTGGGAGATGTCAAGCGCCGATACGGCCTTCTCGCTGAACAAGCGCACCCCGCCCTCGGCGACCGCGCCGATCGCGTACTCGGGGTTGCGTGGGGCGCCGATCTTGCGCACCACCGCGATATCGAGCGGCGCGCCCAGCGCTTGCGCGACCTCTGCCGCGACCGGGACGCCGCCACGGGGGATACCCACCACCACAGGCCGCTCGCCGCGATATCTCTCCAGCATCGCGGCGAGCCGTCGTCCGGCGTCATGACGGTCGTGAAAGCAGGCGCTCAAGCCGGCCGGTAGGTGAGGATCAGGGTTTCGCCCGCCGGGGAGGTCTCCACCAGGCGCAGCGAGGAGGACTTGCCGGCTTCGCCGAACAGGCGCTTTCCGGCGCCGAGGACGATCGGGTAGAGCATCAACCGGTATTCATCGATCAGGTCGTGCTCCATCAGCGAACGGACGAGGTGGCCGCTGCCGTTTATGAGGATGTCGCCATCGATGCGGTCCTTGAGGTCGGCAACCTCTTTGGCGAGGTCGGCGCCGATGATCGTGGAGTTGTTCCAGTCGGCCTGCTTGAGCGTCGTGGAGGCCACGTACTTGGGGATCGAGTTCATCTTCTCGCCGAATGCGCCCATGCCCTCCATCTTCGGCCAAGCCGTGGCAAAGGCCTGGTAGGTGATACGGCCGAGCAGCAGCGCGCCCGCCGCCATGAGCTCGTCAAGCTTGAACTTGTCGCCCTCGGGCCCGCGCTCGAACTGGAAGGCCCAGCCTGAGCGCTCGAACTCGGGCTCTCCGCCGGGACTGTCGATGACACCGTCGAGCGTTATGAACTCGGACACCACTACCTTGCTCATGGTTTCTCCTGTCGCTTGGCTTTCATCTACAGACCGGCCCCATCCGAGAAAATCATCTCCGCGCCCAGAGTAGGCGTCACCGGGCGCTCACCCGGCCGGCGTGGCCTCGTATCGGCGCGGGGTGGCCTACGATGATCTATGTGCAGAAGGTCTCGACGCCTATCCCCGACGGCGAGCTCGAGCGCCAGATCGAGCGGCACCGCAAGGAGCTGACCGGATACTGCTACCGCATGCTCGCCTCGCCATTCGAGGCCGAAGACGCGGTGCAGGAGACCCTGCTGCGCGCGTGGAGAGCGATGGACAGCTTTGAAGGGAGGGCGGCGTTGCGCTCGTGGCTGTACCGGATCGCCACGAACGTGTGCTTTGACATGCTGAACGGGCGCAACCGGCGGGCGCTGCCGATGGACCTCGGCTCGGCGCAGGCGCCGGTGGTGGAGAACCTGAACACGCTGCCGGAGGTGACCTGGATCGAGCCGATCGCGGATGGCTCGGTCTCCTCGCCGGATGACCCCGCCGAGATGGCGGTGGAGCGTGAGACGATCAAGCTCGCCTTCGTGGCGGCGCTACAGCACCTTCCCGCGCTCCAGCGCGCGGCTTTGATCTTGTGCGAGGTGCTGCGCTTCAAGGCAAGCGAGGCGGCGGAACTGCTCGATACAAGCGTGGCGTCTGTGAACAGCGCCCTACAACGCGCCCGTGCCACGATCGAGGCGAGCGGCGCCACCGCGACGGAGACGGTGGGCACGGTTGACGATTCACAGCGTGAGCTGCTCGCCCGCTACGTGCAGGCGTTCGAGGCGTACGACCTCGACGCGCTCACCTCGCTGATCGCGGAGGACGCCAAGCAGTCGATGCCCCCGTATGACATGTGGTTGCAGGGTCGCTCGGACATCCTCACCTGGTGGTTCGGCCCCGGTATCGGCTGCGAGGGCTCGCGGTTGCTGCCGGCGCCCTCCACCAACGGAGCGGTCGCGTTCGGGCAGTACAAGCCGAGCGAGACGGGCTCGGGCCACGACCCGTGGGCCCTTCAAGTTCTCGACATCGGCGAGGATGGTGTGGCGGAGTTCACCTTCTTCCTCGACACCGAGCGGCTGTTCCCGCTGTTCGGCCTGCCGCTGCGCCTGGAGGGCTGAGCAAAGGCACTCGCGCGCTTCGGCGTGGGCGTGCCGGCCGAAGCGCCCGTGGGCGCCCCGGCCATGCCATATATCGCTAGCCAGCGCTCTCGCTGGAGGCTACCTGCGGGATCGAGGGCTCGACGCGCAAGATCCGCGCGGGGAGATGGGGGAGCCACCAGTTCCAGCGCCCGAACAGGGAGATCACCGCTGGCACGAGCAGCGCGCGGATGACCGTCGCGTCGAGCAGGATGCCTGCCGCGAGTCCTGTCGCCAGCACCTTGATTTCTGTCTCAGGCCCGGAGGCGAGCGACACGAACGCCAGGAACAGGATCAAAGCGGCGCTGGTCACAAGTCGTCCTGTGCGCCCGATGCCGCGCACCACCGCGCTGTCGGTGGAGCCGGTGGCGTCGTACTCCTCGCGCATTCGCGCGAGTATGAACACCTCGTAGTCCATCGAGAGACCGAACAGGAACGCGAACACCATCAGCGGTATCCACGCTGTCACCGAGCCGGTCGCGGGGATGCCCCAGATGAAGTGCGACCCGTGCCCTCGTTGCCACACGAGGTCGAGCACTCCCCACGCGGCGCCCACGCTGATGATGTTGAGGATCACCGCCTTCAATGGCAGCAGCAGCGAGCGGAACGCCCGCGCGAGCAGGATGAACGTGATTACCGCGATGAGGGCGATCATCAACGGGAAGTTCCCGTACACCGCTTCGATGAAGTCCTCGTTCTGCGCCTGAAGCCCACCCAGGCGCACTCCCGGTCCGGCTTCGTGGGCGGCGGAGCGAACGTTGTCGAGCGTGTCCCGCCCCGTCGTCGAAGAGCCGTCGGCGATCGTGAAGCTGTCCACCACCGCGGCGCCTTCCCTACGCCACTCGGGCGAGGTGGGGGCCACCGCGCCCTGCACACCCTTCACCGCCGCCATCGTGCTCGCCACCTTCTCCGGCGAGGTCGCCCCTTCCACCAGTGCCTCGTTGGGCAGCAACACGCCAGAGCCGATCCCGGATTTCTCCAAGGCGATGAGCCCT
This sequence comes from uncultured Solirubrobacterales bacterium, assembly GCA_963702905.1. Lineage (GTDB taxonomy): Bacteria > Actinomycetota > Thermoleophilia > Solirubrobacterales > Solirubrobacteraceae > Palsa-744. The sequence goes on along the minus strand of OY969769.1, from coordinate 618,822 downwards.
TGCTTGGCGTCGCCCTGCTTGGCGATCGTGTTCACGTTCGGGAGCCCCGGCTGGATGTTCGTGGCCGCCAGCACGAGCGCCACGAGCACCGCCGTGGCGCCAAACGCGGCAACCCAACGGTTGCGTACCACGAGCTGCGCCCATTTGGTCCACGACCGAGACGCCTTGTCGTCGCTGCGCTTATGCGGCCAATCCAGCCGCGGGCCGAGCTTGCTCAACACGACCGGCAGCAGCGTGACCGCCACGATCACGCTGATCAGGGGGATCAGCATCCCGCCGTACCCCACAGAGCGAAGGAAAGGGAGTGGTAGCGCGATCAGCGCGAGCAGCCCGATCGCGACCGTCGTGCCGCTGAACACCACAGCCCGCCCAGCCGTCTCCATCGCGCGCTGGATGGCTGCATCTCCCTCAAGCCCATGCGCACGCTCCTCGCGCCAGCGCACCACCACGATCAGGGCGTAGTCGATCGACACGCCCAGTCCTATCAGCGCGATCAGGAACTGCACGATCGGTGAGATTTCGGTGACCGTCGTGAAACCCCAAACCACGAGGAAAGTGGTGAGGATCGAGACGACTGCCATCATGATGGGAACGATCGCCAGGAACGAGGCGAACACGAAGGCAAGCACCAACAGCGCGCCGAACCCGCCGAGCAAGGCCTCGACGAGTACCCCGGGGCCGTTGCCCCCGCCACTTTGCACGGACAACGCATCAAAACCCGTCAGGTGCACGGGTGCGCCGGCCACTGTCATTCCCTGCAGTGCCGCGCTTGCTTTTTCTGCCGCCTTTGGGTTGTTTTCAAAGGCCTGTGTGCGGTCCGGCGGGGGGTAGGCGACGATGAAGGTGGTGTGGCCGTCCTTTGAGATGAAGGCGGAATTGCCGGTGCTGGCGTAGCCCGCCATGCGGCTCCCCGGGAGCGTCTGTGCCAGCCGCGCTTCCACGGCCTGCAGCTCCGCGCGCACCTTCGGCGAGCTTGCCGACGCGCCGGTGGGCAAGGTCACAACGGGCATCAGCGGCGCTCCGTTGCCACCCGTGCCGTTGAAGCGCTTCCCGATCTGCTGGTTTGTCACCCACCCTTCCTTGCCGGGCACGGAGAACTTCTGTTTGAGCGCTTTGCTCGCCGCCCCGGACGACGCCATGCCGACCAGTGTGAGTACCACCCAGAAGATGACGACGGTGCGCTTGTGGGTCAACACCCAGCGTGTCAGCGATGCCATGTGTTCCTACCTTTCGTCTCAGCTTGAAGTCGCGTCGGGGATTAGACGATCTCCTCACCCGAAACTCATCGCTCACGCTCCCTCGGCATCACGCGATGAGTTCTCTGCTCGGCGCCGGTCCTTAACTCGTGACATACGAAACGAGTAGATGTGCGCCGGCCACCCGATCCTGACACATCCGCGGCGATCATCCTCTGCGATGTCCACGCCGTCCCCGCGAACCTTGCCGCGGTACACGCGCTGGTCCGCTTGGCGCTCACTGCACGAAGGCTCGGCTGCCAGGTCCAAGTGCGCTCTCCATCGGGAGAGCTCGCGGAGCTGCTGGAGCTGTGCGGCCTGACCGAGGTCCTACCCGTTGCCCCCTCGAGCAGGAGCGAGGACATTGAAACGGATAGGCCGCCGCCACCCTGACGCCAAGGCGGCCTATCCGTGAATTGGTCAGCCGAGCTGCACCGCGAACATGCGGTTGCCGTCCTGGTCGCGGAGGAAGAACATCGGCGGCACGGGATCTCCCATGCGCATCACCTCCGGGTCGACGTCCACGCCACGGGCGAGCAGGTCTGCGTGGTCGGCGTCGATGTCGGCGCTCCTGAGCGCCACCCGCGTCTCGATGCCGGCGGATTCCCCTTCGCGTGGGGGCATCAATGCGAGCGTCGTGTCTGCCCCTGGGGGCGCCACTTCCACCCAGCGCTCGCTCTCGCCGAACGGGATGTCGGCGCGCGTCTCGAAGCCGAGCTTCTCGGTGTAGAACGCGATCGCCCGGTCCTGGTCGGTGACGGGCACGATCACCGTGCTCACCTGGGTGAGGTGGGTCTTGGTGTCAGTCGCAGCCATTTTCGGTCCTCCTGCGGTTGGGGTTTCAAGATATGACGTTCGGGGCCGGCGGAACTCATCGGTCGCCACCATCGGCCACGGTGTAGGCCGCTCACGTAAGGTGTCGAGGTAATGCCCCTACCCCCGTTCCCGGTACCCAACGCCGCGGTTCGCGCCGGGCTCGCGCTGCGCAAGGGGGTATTGGGGTGCGCCGACCGCTTGCTCCCGGCCGAGGCGGCGTTGTGGGACTTCACCGCCGGCATGCAACGCACCAAGCTCGTCGGGGCGCTGGTCAGCTCGGGGCTCGCCGACGCGCTGGGTGAGAACAGGCGCGACGCATCCGAGCTGGCGCGTGAGCTGGAGCTCTCCGAGGTTGTGACCTCACGCGTGCTCGGCGCCGCCGCGGCCTGCCGTCTCGTTCGTCTCGACCGCAAAGGCGCGGCTCGCCTGACGCGATTGGGGGCGCCGCTGCGAGCTGACCATCCCCGCTCGATCGCCTCATGGGTCGCTTATCAGGCGGCCCCCGCGAACGCCGCCGCGCATGGAGAGCTCGACGGCCAGCTGCGCGAGGGCGCTCAGCCATCCGGCCACCGACGTGCGTTCGGGAACTCGGTGTGGGACTACTTTGGTGAGCACCCCGAGGAGGGCGCTCGCTTTGGCAACGCCATGCGCGAGCTCACCTCCATCGACCTCGCGGCGCTCGCCCGCTCCTACCCATGGCCGCGCGAGGGCGTCATCTGCGACGTGGGCGGAGGCATCGGTACGCTGCTCGCCGCCATCCTGGAGCGCCGCCAGGCAGCGCGTGGTGTCCTGGTGGACGCGCCGGAGGTGCTCGCGGACGCGGAGGGGTTCCTGCGCTCGCGGGGCGTTCAAGATCGCGTGGAGCGGCGCCCTGGTAACCTCTTCGGAGAGATCGACGCAACCGCCGATGTGTACGTGCTCAAGTGGATCCTCCACGACTGGAGCGACGACGCATGTCGCGACATCCTGCGTCGTGTGCGCGCCACGATGCCTCCCGGGTCGAAGGTGGTGGCGATCGACCAGCACCTCGAGCCCAACCGTCCCAGCCCCGTCACCTCAATGGTGGACCTGCTGATGCTGGTGGAGTGCGAGGGCGGTCGTGAGCGCTCCCCCACGGAAGTGCACGGCCTGATGCGCGACGCGGGCCTCACCCCCGGGCGCGTTCGGCACTCCGGTCTCCACATGGTGGTGGAGGGTGTGGCGGGGTAGCGACCGGGCGGCGCCACCCGGAGCGCGGCGCCAGATGTGAAGATGTGAAGACGCGCATGTTTGCCCTCCCATCCAAACGGGGAGAAGCAGTGAACCCCGGTTATCGCGTCGTTCGGGCGGACGGGGGGACATGACCTGCAACCTGTCGCGGACAGCCATCTGAGTCCGTCGAAATATGGCCGATGAGCTGGTGGTTGTCGCGACCCTGGAGTGCTCCACCAACCCTGAGTAGGTGCTAGTGAAGCGACCCTCAACAAGCTCAGCACCGAGCTCTTTCAGAGCCCCGTCCGATGGCGTGCTGCTCACCGGCGCAACAGGTTTCGTGGGAATGGAGTTGCTGGTTCGCTACCTCGAGCGCACCGACCGTCGCGTCTATGCGCTCGTACGAGGCGCCAACGACCGTGAGGTCGCGGCTCGGGTGCGGCGAACGCTGGTCTCGCTGTTCGGAGCCGGCCATCCCTACTCGGATCGTGTGGTGGGTGTTCGCGGCGACATTACTCACCCGGGCCTTGGCCTTGGCAAGAAACGGGACGAGTTGGCCGAGCAGGTGAGCGAGGTCGTGCACGGTGCGGGCTCGGTGTCCTTCGAGCTCGAACTGGAGGTGTCGCGCGCGGTCAACGTGGAGGGCACGCGGCGGGTAATCGAGTTCGCCGAGCGCTGTGAGGAGCGTGGTGGCTTGCGGCGTCTCTCCTACATCTCCACGGCGTATGTCGCGGGCGAGCACGCGGGGCGCTTCAGCGAGGACGAGCTCGATGTCAACCAAACCTTTCGCAACGCCTATGAGCAGTCGAAGTTCGACGCGGAGAGGCTTGTCAGCCACGCGCGCGGGCGGCTGCCGGTGACAGTGCTGCGTCCGAGCATTGTCGTGGGTGAGCGCCACACCGGCTGGACAGCCTCGTTCAACGTCCTCTACTGGCCGTTGCGAGCGTTTGCGCGGGGAGCGTATGTGGCGCTTCCCGCACGCCGCGACGCCCCGGTCGATGTCGTGTCGGTCGATTATGTCGCCGATGCCATCTTCGCGCTCAGCCAGGCTCGCGAGGCTCAGGGCGCCACCTTTCACCTGACGGCAGGAGCCCACGCAAGCACCGTGGGCGAGCTCGTGGAGCTCACGGCGGCGTTCTTCGCGCGCCGGCCGCCACGCCTGATTGATCCCGCGGTGTACCGGCGAGTCGTGCACCCGCTGCTCGTCCGTGCCGCCGGCGACGACCGCTACCGTCGTGCGCTCGAGCGCAGCGAGGTCTTCTTCCCCTATTTCGCCGCACGCGCCACCTACGACGATCGGCGCTCCCGCGTCGCGCTTTGTGGGACAGACATCAGGCCCAGCCCGCTGCACACCTACTTCGATCTACTGATCGAGTTCGCGCTGGCCTCGGAGTGGGGGCGGCGACCGATATCGCGGGCGGCCGCCGCCGAGAGGGTCGAGCCCGCCCGGCTGCGTCCGTCGCCGCCCGCCCGCCCGGCAGCCTCAGCTCGACTCGCGCTTGCACGATGACCTGCACGCGCCTGTCAGCTCTCGACGCGTCGTTCCTTGCTGTAGAGACACCCACGGCGCACATGCACGTCGGCTGGGTCGCGCTGTTCTCTCCTCCCGTCAAAGGCCACCCGCCACCCTTCAGGGTGCTTCGCGATCACATCCAAACGCGGATCGGGCGCGCGCCGCGCTACCGCCAAAAGCTCGCATCGGTGCCGCTCGGTCTGCACGCTCCGGAGTGGGTGGACGACCCCGATTTCTCGGTCGACCGCCACGTCTATTGGGCGTCCGGTCCCTGTCACGAGCTCGTCGACGAAGTCATGTCGGTGCCGTTGCGCCGCGACCGCCCGCTGTGGGAGATATGGATTTGTGATGACGCCGGCGATGAGCAGCTGATGCTGGTGGGCAAGATGCACCACTGCATGGTCGACGGCCTCGCGGCGGTTGAGTTGTCTTCGTTGCTACTCGACCCAACCCCCGAGCCCTCGGTGTGCGAATCCAACGGTTGGGCTGCAACGCCGGCGCCCAACCCACCGGGTCTGATGCTGGGGGCCGCTCGCGACAGGTTGGGGGAGCAACTCGAGTTGCTCCGCTGGCCGTTGCGTGCCGCGGTGTCGCCTTCCCGGGCGGTGTCAGGGATAGCCGCAGGCGCTCCCCGCGTTGTTCGAGCGCTCGCGCACTCGCTCCGGCCCGCGCCGGAGAGCTCGCTCAACATGCCCCTATCGCCGCTGCGAAGCCTGGCGTGGGCACAACGCCCGCTCGACGATCTGCGCAAGGTCAAGCGCTGGCACGGAACAACCGTCAACGACGTGCTGCTTGCCGCTGTGGCCGGTGGCGTGCGCAAGCTCATGACCGGACTGGGCGACGAGCCTGTGCCGCTCAAGGCGATGGTGCCGGTCAGCGTGCGCGACGACGGCGACGTGCTCGGCAACCACGTGTCGTTCGTGTTCGCCGACCTTCCGTGCGAGGAGCCCGATCCCGTGCGCCGCTTGGGTCAAGTGCACGCGACCATGTCACAGCGCAAGCGCGACGGCGAGCCGGAGGGCGCAGATCTGGCGTTCAAGGCCGCTGCGTATGCGCCCGGCGTCGTCCAACACGCGATCTCCAAGATCTTCGCCAGTCCGCGCACCTTCAATTTGGTCGTCTCGAACATCCCCGGTCCCCCGCTACAGCTCTACCTACGCGGCTGCCCGTTGCAAGCTGCCTACCCTGTCGTCCCGCTGGCCGACAGTCATGCGCTTTCGGTGGGTATGACAAGCGTGGGGGACAGCGTGTGCCTGGGGATCTACGCCGACCGTGAGGCAATACCGCAGGCGGGACAGCTAGCAAGCGACATCGACACGGAGATCGGCGAGCTGCTCGCCACGGCGGGATAAGCACAGTGAGCACTGCCATCGCAACCAGGCTCGGTGACGAGCGCACAGAGGCCCTCTGTGAGGAGCTCGATGCGATCGGCGAGCGTGTGCGAGCCGATCTCGACGAGCGCGACGTCGACTACATCCGCAAAGTGATCCGCGCCCAGCGCGGACTCGAGCTCACCGGGCGGGCGTTGCTCTTCTTCAGCCTCTTCCCCCCGGCATGGTTGGGCGGCGTTGCAGCGTTGTCGCTGTCGAAGATCCTCAACAACATGGAGATCGGCCACAACGTCATGCACAGTCAATACGACTGGACGAGAGACCCCGACCTCGACGGCAGGAGCTTTGAGTGGGATTCTGCATGCCCTTCCGAGCACTGGCGGCACTCCCACAACTACATACACCACACCTATACGAACGTCGTCGGCAAGGACCGCGATGTGGGCTACGGCATTCTGAGGATGTCAGAGCGCCAGCCATGGAATCCCTACTACCTCGGCAATCCCCTCTACGCCGCGCTGCTGGCGATCTTCTTCCAATACGGCGTTGCGTTGCACGACCTGGAAGTAGACCGAATCGTTACCGGAGAGGTCACGCTGGGCGAGAAGCGCGAGTTGGCGCGCGAAGTCGAGCGCAAGATTAGTCATCAGACGCTCAAGGACTATGTCCTTTTCCCGCTACTTTCGGGTCCCGCGGCGCCACTCGTGCTCGCCGGCAACGCAACCGCCAACCTCACTCGCAACCTGTGGGCGTTCACGATCATCTTCTGTGGCCATTTTCCCGACGGCACCCTCCAGTTCACCGAGGCAGAAATGGCGGATGAGACCCGCGGTGGGTGGTATCTCCGTCAGCTGCACGGCTCGGCCGACCTGACCGGCGGCAAGCTGTTCCAAGTTCTCTCAGGTCACCTCGGCCACCAGATCGAGCACCACCTCTTCCCCGACCTCCCCGTCAGTCGCTACGAGGAGATCGCCGTGGAGGTACGCGAGATCTGCGAACGCTACGGCTTGCCCTACAACACAGGCCCGCTGGTGAAGCAGTTCGGGGGCGTCGTGCGAAAGATCTCAAAGCTTGCGCTGCCGAAACTGAGCTTCCGCTAGTGCGTTGGCTCCTACCGGGCTTTCTCAATCCTCGGTGTCGACGGGTTGCCTTGCGGCGAGCGCTCGAACCGCGTGGGCGGCGACACCGGCTCAGGCATACCGAGGTAGAAGCCCTGGGCGTAGTCGACGCCGTAGCCGCGCAGCGCGTCCAGGGTGGCGCGATTCTCCACGCCCTCGGCGATGATGCGCTTGTCGAGGCTGTGCCCCACCTCGGTGATCGACTTCACGACCTGCTGGTCGGTGGCGTTTGAGGCGACATCACGCACGAATTCGATATCGATCTTCAGGTATCGGCTGGGCAGGTGCTTGAGGTAGCTGAACGACCCGAACCCCGTGCCGAAGTCATCCAGCGCCACGTCGCATCCCAGCTCTCCCAGCGCCTCGGCGAACGTGCGGGCGTCCTGCATGCTTGCCATCGCCGCTGTCTCGGTGATCTCGAAGATCACCTGTCCCTCGCCGAGACCGTCCCGACGTGCCGCCCGCACCAGCTCAAGGATGCGAGGATCGCCGATCGAGTGGGCGGAGAGGTTGATGCTGACCCCCTCTCCTTCTCGCGCAAGGGCAAGCCCTTTGCTCGTCACCCAGCGGTCGATGTCGTTGATCATTCCGAAGCGTTCGGCGGTGGGGATGAAGGCGTCCGGTGGGATCGTGTCGCCGTCGTCGGTGAGCATCCGCACCAGCAGCTCGCGGTGGGCGGCGTCGCCGCTGCGCAAATCTACGATCGGTTGGGCGTAGAGCACGAAGCGCTCCCGTGCAAGCGCTTCGCGGATCCTCTGGACCCATCCGAGCGCTGCCCCAGCGTCGCCGTGATAGACGCGGATCTGTGCCCGTCCCGCCTCCTTCGCGTCGTACAACGCGACGTCGGCGGCCGTCAGCAGGTCGTCGGCGATCAGCTCCTGGTCTGCCTCGAACAGCGCGATCCCCATGCTCACCTGCAAGGGAGGGTCGATCTCGCAATCGCAGAGGTGCACGCGGATGTCTTCCGCCACGGCGAGCGCCCGCGGCTCGTCCGCCTCGTGCAGCGCGATAGCGAACTCATCGCCTCCCAGGCGAGCCACGATGTCGGTGGCTCTGACCCGGCCGAGGATCTCGCGAGCGACAAACTTCACCGCGTCGTCTCCGGCGGTGTGGCCGTGAATGTCGTTCAGCAGCTTGAGGTTGTCGAGGTCGAGCATCACCAGTGCGCCTGTGCGGCCATAGCGAGAGGCGTATCGCAGCACGCGTTCGAGCTCCTCCGAGAAGCGCCTGCGGTTGAGCAGGCCGGTGAGCGGGTCGTGGTCTGACTGGTAGCTGAGCTGCGCCTCCAGGCGTCTGCGCGCGGCCGCCTCGCGGCTCACCAGTAGGTCGGCCGTCTGCGTCGGGGTGGGTAGTGTTGACGGTGGATGGTGTGGCGGATGGGCGAGTACCGCCACGAGGGTCTCCACCAGCTTGGGGTCGAACCGTGTGCCTGCGGACCGCTTCAGCTCGGCGACCGCCTGCTCGTGGCTCAGCGCCTCGCGATGCGCCTGGGGGCGTGTCATCGCGTTGTACGCGTTACACACCGCGATGATGCGAGCGGCAAGTGGGATCGCCTCGCCGATCTGTCCGTCGGGGTAGCCGCCTCCGTCCCATCTCTCCTGGACGGAGCGGACGATCTGCGCAGCGGAGGCGAGGGCGGGCGCGGCGGAGATGATGCGCTCGGCGATCAGCGGGTGTGTTTGCAGGAAGCGCCGCTCGCGCGGGTCGAGCTCGGCGGTCTTGTCCAGCAGCTCGTCGGGAATCGCGATCTTGCCGATGTCGTGTAGGGCAGCCGCATGACTGAGCGTACGCAGCTCGCTCGGCCCGAGTCCTAACTGCTCCCCCACGATCGCGGCGAGTGACGCGACGTCTGTGGCGTGTGACTTCATGCCGGGGTCGCGAGCGCTGAGGGCTGCGATCAGCACGTCTTGAATCTGGTTCTCGGTGCCTGGCCGGCGCCGGCCCTTACGCGCGTACATCTCGTCGTCCGCGCGTCGCAGCAGCGCGGTTGTATTACGACCGTCCGTCGGCGCGAGCGCGCAGCCGTAGCTGGAGGTGACCAGGAAGCCCTCCCCTTCCTGGGTCATCGCCGCCGCCAATTCTTCGCCGACGAGCTCGGGCGCTTGAGGCGCGACGGACAACAGGGCGCAGAACTCGTCCCCTCCGAGCCGGTAGGCGCGACCGCGATCGCCGAGCGCGTCGGCCAGGGAGCGAGCTACCTGTATGAGCAGGCTGTCACCCGCGCCGTGCCCGAAGGTGTCGTTGTAGCCCTTGAAGCCGTCGAGGTCGAACAGCACCAGCAGCGTGGGATGCCAGTCGCTCGCGTCGGCGGCCTGTTCGCTCAGGTCGGAGACCAGGATCCTGCGGTTGGCAAGGCCGGTGAGCGGGTCGAGCGCCGCCTCGCGCTCACGCGCGACAAGCAGCCCCGCGGTTTCCTGCAGCGAGAGAGTCATGCGTGTGACTACAAGAGCGAGCGTGAGCAGCGCGCAGATGAGGCTGGTGGTGTTCAAGCTCGCGAACGGCTGCACCCCGAGCACTACCAGGGCTAGCAGTCCCGCAAGGCCAGGCACGATCGCCCGCCTGGACGTGAGCGCATGGCCAGTCGGGTGGCGACCGGTTCGAGTAAGAGTGGCGGCGCCGCCCGCCATCAACACCAGAGCGACGAGCCAACCCGCGTCGAGCACTCCACCGGCCTGATAGCTGCCGTTGGCGTTCTCCACGAGATAGAGGGTGTCGGAGAGCGCGAACAGCGCCATGCCGGCTGCGAGCGGGGCGAGCCCACGGGCGCCACGCCAGCCGACGGTGGCGGTCGTGACGACGAGCATCGCCAGCAACGTGAGGTCGCCGATCGGGTAGGCGATGTTCGTGAGCGCGCCGGCAACAGATTCTCCCTCGGTGGCTTTCAACACCGGCTCCAGCACGAACACGGCGCCCAAGGTGGCGCACGCCGCCGCGCCGATCATCCCGTCCAGCCACAGTCCCACGCCCAGGCGGTGGCTTTGGCGGCGGCGGGCGGCGATCACCGCGAGGTACACCAATGGGTAGAAGCCCAGGTATCCCGCGTCGGCGGGAGAGGGATTTGGAAGCGAGGCTCCGCTTGCCAGATTGTGCTCCCAGTAAGCGTTGCCCAATCCCCACGAAGCCATGCCGAGCCCGGCCAGTGCCCACATCACACGGTCGCGGCGCTCGACGGCGGCGCGCCACACGCACACCGACACCGCGCTCAACACGATCGCATCGGAGATCCATGTCGCGAACAGCTTCTGCGCGGAGGCACCCCCAACGCCGGTGAGCGCTCGCAACACGAACGCGGCGAGCAGCAGCGAACCGGTGGCGAGCACCCCACACATCGCCCAGCTCACGTATTTGCGTCGCCACGACACCCGGCTGGGCGAAGGCTGACGAGCACCCATGCGAACCCATCGGCTCAGCTGGGTCGCCCCTTTAGCGACCCGCTAGCCTCCTTGCATGTGCCGAAACATAAGAACACTCCACAATTTCGAGCCACCCGCGACCGAAGAGGAGGTTGGTGACGCCGCTCTCCAATACGTGCGCAAGATCAGCGGCTTCACCAAGCCTTCACAGGCGAACGCCGCCGCGTTCGAGCGCGCCGTCGAGGAAGTCGCGCGAGTATCTGCGGACATGTTGAGCGAACTGGTGACATCCGCGCCGCCAAAGGACCGCGAGGTCGAGGCGGCCAAGCGCAGAGAGCGCAGCGCTCAGCGGTTCGCGGCGTAGTCGGTTGCAGCGAGAAAGTCAGGAGGCCGGCGGCTGGTCTGAGTCGTCAGGCTCCGGCTCCGACCGGCTTTCTACCTCGTCAATGACACTCCGCGCCCATGCTACGGCCGATGTGGCCCAGGCCAGGGCTTTGTCGCGATCCAACCGCACCGGCTCGGACGACCCATATCGCATGGTTGCCGCAAATGGCGTGAGGTGCTCCATGCCGTCGAGTGTCGACGGCAACTCGATTCCAGTGTTTTTGCACAATTCGCTGAGGTAGCCCAAGTTGTGGATGAACGGGAACTTGACACCATTCGATGCGAGGACAGCCTTCAATGCCTTCTCGACGGCTTGTTGGGCGTGGAAGCCGACGCCGGCGTCCGTTACTCCCTCGATTGGGAACAACGACCTCGCCATCAACTCATCGTCGCCGGCGAGGCTAACCAGCTGGCGGGCAAGGTCGGCAGAGGTAGCCACTAGGCGGCTAGCTCCCTGCCTTCACCCAGTGCGGCATTGATCACGGTGCCGTACACATCCCCCCATTCACGGACACTCTCCTCGCTCACGACAACGATGTCAGCCGGGACGAGCATGCCGCGCAGTTCTCTGTCGAGGCGCACAGACTCCTCGATCGCGTCCTCTACCGACGGCTCGATCACGAGAAAGTCAAGATCGCTTTGCTTGTCGGCCTCGCCCCGAGCGTGCGATCCGAACAGAATCACTCTCGTCTCGGGCGGAGCGGCCGCCAACAAGCGACGGCCAGCCTCTTGTATCACTGCGTCATCGAACATGCGCCAACTTTACCGTGGGCCAGGGGCGGGCTTTGTTGCTGGTGGCTTCCACGCGCTTTGTGGATGACTCGTTCGATGAGCGCGTCGACACCGTAGTGCTCCCCAAGGGATGTGACGGTCTCAGCGGTTCGGGCAGCGGGGCCCCACGGATTACGATGGATCGCCCGCGCAAGTTGGCGCCAGTCGGACAGGGTGCCACGGTCGATGACGGTTTCAATTGCCTCGGCGGGCCACTCATCCATTGGTTGGGAGGTATCGAAGTCCAGGTTGCGAAAGCGCACGGTCATTCGGACCAATCCTTCACTGAGATCCCGCAAGAATATAGCTAAAAGACAACATATATCAGCAAGCGTTACCCAGATCGGCGGGCATGACATCTCGATCGGTAATCTCGTTATGCATTTATGCCCGAAGCGATCTTCTACTTCGATCTCGGCTCTCATATGCGTACCTCGCGTCTGAGCGTATGGACGACGTCTTGCCGGTGCCCATTCGCTGGCAGCCTGTGTCGCTAGGTGCGATCTTCAAGCTCACCGGGAGATCGTCGTGGTCGTTGGGCGATCCCGAACGCCGTCGGACGGGGATGGCGGATGTGGAGCGGCGCGCTCTTGCCTACGGTCTGCCGCCGGTACATTGGCCCGAGTCGTGGCCGGGTAACTACCTGACGGCTATGCGCGCGGCGACCTTCGCCGACATGAAGGGAGTCGGCCACGAGTTTGCGCTCCAAGCGTTCCGCGGCGCCTTCCAGAAGGGCCACGACCTAAGCGTTCCCGAGCGAGTTTTCGAAGCAGCTCGCGACGCCGGTCTTGACATGCGGGAAGTCGAGCAGGCGACGAGCGATCCAGAGATCAAGCTCGCACTGCGAGATGCGACCGACACGGCGCACGGGCTCGGAGTGTTCGGGGTGCCCACCATCGCTGTCGCCGGCGAGCTGTTCTGGGGGGATGATCGCCTGAGTGATGCTGCGGCGCGGATCAAGTAGCGCGCTGCACGCTCACAGTCTCACGTCGCCGTGAGAGCTTACCGGCCGGTAAGAGACGCTCACGGCTCCACAAGACCCCGGCGAATCGCGTAGCGAGTGAGCTCGACGCGGTCACGCATGCCGAGCTTCTCGAGCATGTTGGCGCGGTGGCGCTCGACGGTCTTCTCGCTGATGATCAGGGCGTTGGCGATCTGGTGGTTGTTGTGGCCCTCGGCGATGAGCTTGACGACTTGCAGCTCGCGAGGGGTGAGGGGCTCGGGTTGGTCGTCGGTGGGTTTGGCGAGGTAGCGGCGGATGGTGTCGGTGACGGCGCCGGGGTAGAGGAATGGTTCGCCGCGGACGGCGGCACGACAGGCCCGCACGAGGTCGCGGTCGGCGAGCGACTTGAGCACATATCCGCCGGCGCCGGCTTGGAGGGATTCGTGGAGGAACTGCTCGTTGTCGTGCATGGAGAGCATGAGGATCTTCAGTGAGGGGCGTTGGCGGTGGATCTCGCGGGCGGCTTGTAGGCCGGTCATGCGCGGCATGGAGATATCGAGGATCGCGAGGTCGAGCTCGTGGTGGAGGAGCGCCATTTGAATTGCTTCGATGCCGTCGCCCGCCTCCGCGCAGACCGCGAGGTCGGGCTCGTTCTCGAGCACAAGCCGCAAACCCTGGCGCACTACGGCGTGGTCGTCGGCGAGCAGGATGTTGGTCTTCAGCGCGGTCATGGGGTGTCGCCGTTGAGTGGAATCTCCAAGCGCACCTCGGTGCCGGAGCGGGGTGCGCTCTCTACATGTAGGGCGCCGCCGACGAGGCTGGCGCGCTCGCGCATGCCGCGGATGCCGCCGCCCTCGCGGCGTCCGGGACGCATGCCGCGTCCGTCGTCGCGAACAGTCAACGTGAGATGTTGGTGGTTCGCGTGCAGCGTGATGTCAATGCTCGTGGAGTGGGCGTGTCGAATGGCGTTGGTGGTGGCCTCCTGGGCGACGCGGTAGATGACGAGCTCGCGCTCCGGCGACTGGGGGGTGAGGTCAGTGGGAACGTGGCAGTCGATGTGCAGGTCCGAAGGCCCGCCGAGCCGGCGCGAGAGGGAGAGAAGCGCCCCTGTGAGGCCGAGGTGCTCGAGCGGCTCGGGTCGCAGCCGTTGGGCGATGCGGCGAACATCGTCGATGCTGGAGCGGGTGGTCTCGAGCATCTGCTTGAGCGGGGAGGCAAGCTCGGGAGGAGCTTCGCGGGAGACGCGGGAGAGGCCAAGCAGTATCGCCGTGAGGGCTTGTCCGACCTCGTCGTGGAGTTCCTGGGCGACCCGCAGCCGCTCGCCCTCCTGGGCGGACAGCGCTCGTCGTGTGCTCTGCAGACGCTCGCTCTCCAGCCGGTCGAGCATCTGGTTGTAGGCCTGAGCGAGCTCCGCAGCCTCCGATGGAGCGGTGGGGACTTGCAATCGCTCGCCGGACTGAAGCGGATCTACGCGGCGAAGCAGGACGGGAAGTCGGGTGAGGGGGTCGAGAGCGCCGCGCAGTAGCAATGTGTTTGCGACCAGCGTGACGAGAAGCGTGACGGCGAGGATGATGGCGTCGTCTGCGGCTATGTGGGCGAAGGGGGCGGGGAGCACTACAGCGACGGCGACCGCCATGGTGGTGACGACGGCGGCGTTGAGGGCCAGGACACGCCAGAAGAGCGGTACGTAGCGCCCGATGGTGGGCGCGGGCGCCTGGGTGGCGGGAAGCGGGCTGGGCCCGCCTGTGGGCAAGTCAAGTGAGGCGGGACGATCGCTCTGATCGATGTCGCCCGGGAGATCGGGTTGTTGGCTTGCGATCAGCACCGCATGTCACGCTAGCGCGCTCTTGGGGTGCGAGCCGTAGAAGATGGGGTCTAGACCTCATGGTGGGGACGATCATCGGGAGCAAGGATTCAAGGACGCGACCGGAAGCGACTCGACCGGCCGGCGGCAGAGCGTCTAAGCGCCGGCTGGGGAGCCAAAGCGGTGACCCTGTCTCCCCACCTTGCGTGCGGGTGCCGTGGTAGGCGAGAGCGCACAAGCTCGGTCTCGCGGCGCAGGCAGCGGGATGGATCCCGAAGCCTGCGCTAACCAAGTAACCGCGTTAGCGGGTCAACAGGGGCGTGGCTGTTCTAGGGGGTCGGGCTCGTAGCATGTGCCTCTTGATGCGGCCGGTGTACTGGTTGGGCTTGTTCATTCCCGTTGCGCTCGTGCTGCGGCTCACGGATGCGTCGCCCTCGCTGATCTTTGCGGCCTCAGCTGTTGGTGTTGTGCCGACAGCGGCGTTGATGGGCGAGGCGACGGAGCATCTCGCCGCGCGGGCGGGCCCGGGTATCGGGGGGTTGGTGAACGTCACGTTCGGCAACGCCCCTGAGCTGATCATCGCGATCTTCGCGCTTGCGGATGGGTTGCACGAGGTCGTCAAGGCATCGATCGTGGGATCTGTTGTGGGTAACGCGCTTCTTGTTCTCGGCGCTGCGATGCTCGCGGGTGGGTGGAAGCGCACGCGACAGACCTTCGATCGAACGGCTGCGCAGACCCAGTCGGGGATGCTGCTGGTCACCGTCGTTGCGCTCGCGTTGCCGGCGGTGCTTCAGCTCTCGCGGCACGGGGACCTCCCGGCCGTTGGAGGGATACGTCACATCTTCGGGTCCGATCTCAACCATGTCTCGCTGGCGGTCGCGTTGATCCTCATCGCGACATATCTCGCCGGGTTGGTCTTCTCGTTGCGTACACACCGCGACCTCTTCAACCCAGCGCAGGCAGGGGACGAGGTCGGGACCGCATGGTCACTGCGCAGGTCTGTGGGCACGTTGGCGGTCGCCGGCGTGGCGGTGGCGGTCATGAGCGATCTCCTGGTGGGATCGATCGAGCACGCCTCACGAGACATCGGCCTGTCGCAGTTCTTCGTCGGCGCTTTCGTTGTCGCGGTGGTAGGCAACGCCGCCGAGCATTACGTAGCGGTGGTGGCGGCAGTCAAGGACAAGATGGATCTCGCGGTCAACATCGCGATCGGATCGAGCGCTCAGGTGGGTCTGTTCGTGGCGCCTGTGCTCGTGTTGCTGTCGTTCTTGGTGGGACCGTCGCCGATGGCGCTGGTCTTCAACGGGTACGAGCTCGCGGCGCTTCTGGCGGTCGCGCTGATTGTGCCTGTGCTGGTCTCGGACGGCGAGTCGACCTGGTTCGAGGGCTTCCAGCTGATCGCGCTCTACACCGTGCTGGGCATCGTGTTCTATTTCGCCTAACTACAAGCGATCCAAGCAGGCCGGGGTAACGGCAAGGGCGGCCTAGCGGAGCCCCTGGATGATCCTGATCGAATGTGAATGTGCGCCGCCGGGTGGGGGAGATAAGAACCCAGATGGGGGCTGGGTTGCCCGGCGGCGCTGCGTGCTTCTATCGAAGGATGCCTGGCGGGCAGATTTGTGTCCATGGGTAGCAAACCCCATCCGCGGACCTGGACGACCTTGCGCGGTCCGAGAGAAAATGGCTTTAATAAAGGCGATCCAGCATGGACGCGGCGGGTTTCGAACCTGCGACCTCTCGCGTGTGAAGCGAGCGCTCTCCCACTGAGCTACGCGTCCTGGTCCCCCAAGTGTATTGGGCTTTGCATGTAGGCGACCAGGTCTCAGTGATCGGCACACTCTGCGTGAAAGCTGCCGACAATAAGAAGCTTGACTAGCGCTTAATTGTCTAGCATACTATCGAGGTGAGATGATGAGGAGGGGCATGGCAATAGCGCTCAGCGGGCTCGCGTTCGGGGCAACGCAAGCTGATGCGCTAGGTGCTTCTCAGCAGGACATCTCCTCCACACACGCCACGCTTGTCGCTGCCTACAAAGCGCTTCACAGTGTCGTAAAGACGTGGCCTACCATGGAAGCGAGCCTCAGAAGGCTCAACCACAGGTTCGCTATTGAATGCCCCAACGTGGGGGCGGGGTCGCCTCAGAACAAATCGGGGCAAAGACTCGCCTATGAGGTGGCGGGAGCGTTGTGGGCGACGGCCTACCACACGGATGCGAAGATCGTGAATACGTTCATCAACACGGTGAGCCCCCTGAGATGGAGTGACCACCGGATCGTACGCCGTGGGCTCAAGTTCATTTTTGGGTTGCACGAAATGGAGAGGCTTCGGGTGCCCGATCTCTGCGGGGACGTGCGCTTGTGGGCGGCGAGCAACTACAGCAAGGCGTCCGCCGACACAGAGCAGTTCGACCAGCACGTTGAATCGATAAACGTCGAAATCCCCTCTCTGCGGATGTTCCTCCCGTATCTGCAGCCCTCCGACAGGGGGCTATACAAGCAAGTGACGCACCTGGTGAGGAGATTTGAAGAACTCGAAATCACTACCGGTCAGCAGTTCTGGAACGAGTTGCTGGAAACGCTCTCGTTGAGCCAATAGCAGGCTCGACCTGGCGGGAGGCACTCGCAAGCCGAGCTAGCCGGTGGTGCGGTTCAGGTCGGGTAAGATCCTACCGCTCTTCAGCCCCCGGTCCGGGCCGCGGTTCGAGCCTCACAGCCGGGATCGAGTAGGCAGAGGCAAGCGAATCGACTTCGGCCTGCGTGAGCGAGGAGCCGAACGCGGAGGGGCCGCCGAGCCGGGCGTAGCCTTCGATTACACGCTGGCCGACAAGCGAGAGACTGTAGTGGGAATCGTAGATGGAGTGGATGTAGAGCGGGGAGTTGGCGCGCTCGAAGCTCGCCACTTGAGGTGTGCCTGTGGCGATGGCGGTGATGGTGGTTTCGGTGAGCCGCCAGCCGCGCTCGGTGAGGTGGTCGTAGCTTTCGTATAGCCCGGCGATGCCCGCCGCTGGGCCAGTGAGCTCCTGGGCGTTGGTCATGAAAGAGGGCTCGGGGAGCGCGCTTGAGGTAGCGCTCGCGGTGGTGACGGCGCTTCGCAGAGCGTTGTCAAGCGTGGAGGGCAGCCCGTCGGAGATGAGCGGCCAAGCGGCGCGTGAGGTAGCCACCTCGCGGTGAACGGGGGTCTCGACTCGGCGAAGCCCCCGGCTCACCTGTGCGAACTGGGCTCGTTGGAGCGCAAGTTCGCGGTGGCTGGAGACGTGGGGTCCGTCAGAGGCACACCCGACGAGCAGGGATAGCGCGCCGAGCGCGGCCGCGAGTGAGGGGGTACGGCTAAGGACGAGGCTCGTCCTCGCGCCGCCAGGAGCGGCGCGAGGGGCCTTGCTGCTTGAGAGCCTCGGGCTCAGCGGTCGTTCAGACGCCGAGCAGGTCCACTACGAACACGAGCGGCGCGTTCGCTGGGATGGTGGGAGGCGAGCCGGTCTTGCCGTAGGCGAGTTCGGAGGGGATGACGAGCATGCGCCGTCCACCCACCTTCATGCCGGCGACGCCCTGGTCCCAACCCTTGATGACCTGGCCCTTGCCGAGCGTGAACGTGAACGGTTCGGAGCGCTTCCAGGAGGCGTCGAACTCCTTGCCGCCTTTGTAGAGCACGCCGACATAGTTGACGGTCACCGACTGGCCGGCCTTGGCTTCGGGGCCGGTGCCTTTGATGATTTCCTTCGTCACGAGCGTCGTGGGCGCGGCGCCGGTGGGCACCGTGACCTTCGGCTGCGTTGAAAGAGGCCCGCTTGTGGGGGTCTTCGCGGCGGTGGTGGTAGGTGTGGTGCTGACGCTGCTCGGTGTGGTTTCGCCCTTGACGTGCGGAACGGAGCTCACATCGGACTCGTTGCCGGGGACGATGGAGCTGGATTCGCTGCTCGACCCGCACCCGGCGATGAGGCCGGCGACGGCGAGCGTGGCAAGGGGGAGGGTTATGCGTGAGTTGAATGGTTTGGGTGTCATCACGGTGGGGCAGCCTAACGCATGGAGGTGGGTTCGCGCTACGATCGACTCGGACCGTGCTAGGCGGGGATGTAGCGGCGCCCTGAATCCGCAATCCGCTCTAGCGGGGCTGAACTCCCCTCCGAGGGGTTCCGCTCCGGTCGTCCCGCCGCTTGGGGCGTCGATGGGTCGGGTCCCGCGCGGTGTCGGCTTGTGAACCAGGTCAGGTCCGGAAGGAAGCAGCCTTAAGCGATTACCGGCAGGCGCAGCGGGAGCACCCGATCCGGAGTCTTTTGCGGCGATCAGACGAGCGGAGGCTGGGACAACGACGGGGGGTGCACGGTCCTTTTTTGGATACAAGCCGCGTGCCCTGTGACCTAAGGGGACTGCCGTCACCTGCGGTTGTTCGCTTCGCCGAGATGGCTGTCAGCCGCAGTGCTCGAAGAGCAGCCACGAGCGGTTCGATTGCGACGCGGTGAAACCGGGGGGGATGGAAACGGCGGAGTGGGGATCGCGGGGATCGAGTATGTAGGCGTGTTCGACCTCGATGCTCGCCGGATCGACGTATGTGCCTGTCGCGATGGGTTTGGCTTCGGCGCTGAGGACCAGCGAGGGACGCGCTTTGAGGTAGAGCGCGAGCAGTGGGATTGGGGCGTGGTTGGGAACCCCCACCGGGCCGCACTTCAGGGAGATGGCTTTGCTGTGGACGAGCGCCAGCAGGTCGTCCTGGATGGTTTCCTGGTGCGCGAGGTTGTGGAGCTCTTTGTGGGCGGATTTGACCTGTCCTGGGAGGGTGAGGATGAGCGCCAAGAGCACTACCGCGCCGGCCGCCATCCACGGTGTACGCCGGCGGTCTCCCTTGGGGAGGGCGCTCCAACCGAACACCCCGGCGCCGCAGAACACGCACAGGATGGCGCCGGTGAGGAAGGCGTAGCGCGTGTCGATGGGTAGCCCGGCGGCGGCCATCGCCGCGAACACGACTACTGCCGCGAGTCCGGCGGTGGCGGCCAGAACGGTCTTCTCGCGAAGCCAGGCAAGCGAGAGCACACCTCCGAGGGCGGCGCCGGCGAGGACCGCTGGGCGCAACACCTCGCCGATGCGGCGGGGGATGTATTGCGGCACGTTCCCGATCCCCGTCGGTCGGTGAAGCGTGGTGGCGGTGTGTTTTGTGTTCGTGAGCGACCACATCGGGTCGCCGGTGATGAGCAGGTCGGAGAGCACCCACACGATGGGCGCCGCCGCGGCGAGTAGCGCAAGCCAGGCGAGTTGCTCGCGCGTGCGCGCGGGACAGGACTCTCGTGAGGAGATGAGGAGGTAGATCCAGTACACCCCGGAGAACGCCCACGCCTCCGGGCGCAGTAGCCCGGCTAGGGCGAGTAGCACGAGCACGGGTGCGCCTGCACGGCGCTTGCGCGTCTCCACCAGAAGCGCGCAGAGCACGAGCAGCATGTAGGGGATGTCCACGTAGGCGCGCACCCCATAGGAGAGAACTGGGACGCGGGTGAGCAGCACCAGCGCCGCCACGATGGCCGCTGCGCGGCCGAACCAGGCGCGGGTGAGCTGGTAGACGACCCACCCGCATGCTGACAGCGCGAGGAAGGCGAGCGCCACCGTGATCGCGGTGGTGGCGCTCGGCCCGAGCGGGGAGAGCGGAATCCCGAGCGCCTCGATGAGCGGATGGGGGGTGGGGGCGATCGGGAGCCCGTACTGAGGGAGCTCCCCGCGCGAGAGTTGTTGCCCCCAAACGAGCGCGTAGAGGGTGTCGTAGTTGACGAACCCCACCCCCGCGATCGCCCACAGCAGCACCGCGCCGAGGAGGATTGCGAGGGTGGGCCAGAGCCACTTCTTGGGTGTATCCCGCGCGTGCGCACGCTCCCCCTTGGCGTGACCGGCCCCGTCCGTAGAAGCCGGGACTGCGTGTGCCTGCTTGGAGGGGCTCGTCACAGTCGCGCACGCTATCTGAGCGGGGCGCGGGCGGGGATAGACTGGCCCGGTGGCCGCCGCACAATCTCTCTATCGCAAACACCGTCCCCGTTCGTTTGCCGACGTGGTGGGACAGGAGCCGGTGGTGCGCACGTTGCGCCATGCGGTGGAAAGGGGGCAGGTCCACCACGCCTACCTTTTCGTGGGCTCCCGCGGGACGGGGAAGACGTCGATGGCGAAGATCCTCGCTTCGTGTTTGAACTGCGAGCGCGGCCCCACCGTGGAGCCGTGTGGGGTGTGCGATTCGTGCCGATCGATCGCAAGTGCCACCTCACTGGACGTGATCGAGATGGACGCGGCGTCGAACAACTCGGTGGAGGACATCCGGGAGCTACGCGAGAGCGTGGTGTTCGCGCCGGTGTCGGGACGCCACAAGGTGTACATCCTCGATGAGGCCCACATGCTCTCTCAGGCGGCGTGGAACGCGTTCTTGAAGACGCTCGAGGAGCCGCCGCCGAACACGGTGTTCGTGCTCGCCACAACCGAGGCCCAGAAGGTGCCGGCGACCGTGGTGGATCGCTGCCACCGCTTCGACTTCCACCGTCCCACGGTCGAGCAGATCGCGAGTGTGCTCAAGCGGGCGGCAGGGGCGGAGTCGATCGACATCCCCCCAGAGGCGGTGGCGGCGATCGCCAGGTCCGCCACCGGCAGTTTCCGCGACGCGTTGGGGACGCTCGAGCAGCTGCTCACCTACAGCGGCGCGCAGATTGCGCTGGAGGACGTGCTGGCGGTGCTGGGGGTGGCGGACGAGCAACTGCTCTCCGACGCCTTCGACATGGTCCAGCAGGGGGATGCCCGTGGGGCGCTGCTCACCGTGGCGCGTTGTCTTGAGGGGGGGCGCGATGCGGGCTCGTTCACACGCGACCTGGAGGGAAGGGCACGCGAGCTGCTCGTGGTGCAGACGCTCGGGGAGGTGCCTTCCGAGCTCTCGCTCACCCCTGAGATCGACGAGCGCCTCCACGACCAGGCGCAACGGATCGGGGCGGGTGAGGTGGTGCGGCTGCTGGATCTCTTGGGCGCGGCATTGGAGAGCGTTCGTGCGGGTGCTGACCCGCGCACCCAACTCGAGCTGGCGCTGGTGAAGGCGGCGACCCCCCGGGCGGACGGTTCCACCAAGGCGCTGTTGGCGCGCATAGAGCGCTTGGAGCACGCGCTTGTGGCGGGTGTCTCTCCATCCTCTGGGTCACCTCCTCCGATGTCGCCTTCCCCGCCGGTGGCGCCATCCGAGCCGGTGGTGTTGCCCCCCGCCGTCGACCCTCCCGCGACACCGCCGCAGACGGCCGCGTCGCCCGCGCCGTCCGAGCCCCCGCTCCCGAGTGTGCCATCGGTGTCGATCCCCGAGCCACAGCCGGAGGTGATGGCGGTCGCCGTGGCCGAGCCGCCCCCGCTGGACGATCTCGGATCGCTGTGGCAGGCCACGCACGAGTCGGTGCGCGCCGAGAACGGGCTGTTGGGGGCGGTGCTCGACGAAGCCGCTCCCGTGAGCGTCACAACAGAGGAGCTTGCGCTTGCGTTCGCTCCCACTGCGGCGTTCCTCAAGCGCAAGGCCGAAGACCCAGCGAACCGCGCGATATTGATCGAGACCCTGCGCCGACTCACCGGGAGGCGCTACCGCGTGTCGTTCGAGCTGAACGAGGAGCTCGAGCAGGGGGAGGGTCAGGATGGGACTCCTCCCACCGAGGAGGAGATCGTGGCGCGTCTGATGGCGGAGCTCGACGCGGAGGAGCTTCCCGAGGATTGGCTTCAACAGCAGAAAGGCGATGACTAGTGCCCCCAAAGCCCCAGCGGCCGAACATGCAGCAGATGCTCAAGCAGGTGCAGAAAATGCAGCAGGACATGGAGCTCGCCCAGCAGGCGCTGGCCGAGGAGACCGTAGAGGCCTCGGCAGGTGGGGGGATGGTGACGGTGACGGTGTCAGGAGCGCTCGAGGTGAGGTCCGTGAAGATCGCGCCGGACGCGGTGGATCCCGAGGACGTGGAGATGCTCTGCGATGTGGTGCTTGCGGCGACCAACGAGGCGTTGCGCGCCGCGCAGGAGCTGCAGGCGGAGCGGATGGGGGCTGTTACCGGTGGTCTCGACCCCGGAGCGCTCGGCGGGCTGGGCCTCCCGGGTCTGTAGCGGAACGTTGAGCTCCTTCGCGCCCCCCATCCAGCGGCTCGTAGGCGAGCTGTCGAAGCTTCCAGGCGTGGGCAACCGCACCGCGCAGCGGCTCGCCTTCCACATCTTGCGCGCCTCCAACGAGGATGCGTTCGGGTTGGCGGACGCGATCCGGGAGGTGAAGGAGAAGGTGGGGTTGTGTGAGGTGTGCTTCAACCTCGCCGACGAACCACGTTGTCGTATCTGCCAGGACACCCGCCGCGACACGGGGATGGTGTGCGTGGTGGAGGAGCCCTCCGATGTGATCCCGATGGAGCGCACCCACGAATTTCACGGTCTCTACCACGTGCTCGGGGGCGCGTTGTCTCCGATCGACGGCATCGAGCCCGAGGATCTGAAGATCGAGGAGCTCTACGCACGTGTGGCGCCCGCCGGGCAGTCCGATACGCCTGTGCGCGAGGTGGTGCTCGCCACCAACCCCACCACCACAGGCGAGGCCACGGCGCTCCACATCGCCGAGGAGCTGCGTCGTAGAGCCCCGGAGGTGTCGGTCACGCGCCTCGCCAGTGGTCTACCCGTGGGTGCGGACTTGGAGTATGCCGACGAGGTGACGCTCGGCAAGGCGCTCGCGGGACGACGGTCTCTCTGAGCGACTCCCGCCCGACTCGCCCGCACCGGTACGGGCGGGGGTCCAACCCACAACTCTCAAGCTCCCGCCGTGGGGCACGCTCGCCGTCCGACCGCCACAACTCTCAAACCCCGCCGCCGAGGGCACACTGCGGCGGTCCGCCGGTAGCCTTGCTGACATGAGCGACATTGTTGTCATGAAGTTCGGCGGCACCTCAGTCGCCGACGCCGAGCGCATCAAGCGGGCGGCCAAGCGGATCGTGGAGAAGCGCGAGGAGGGGTACTCCGTCGTGGCGGTGCTCTCCGCGCGGGGGAAGACCACCGACGAGCTCATCTCGATGGCGGAGGAGGTCTCAGACGCCCCTGATGCGCGCGAGATGGACATGCTGCTGTCCACGGGAGAGCGCATCTCTTGCGCGTTGTGCGCGATGGCGATCAACGACCTCGGTCACCGCGCCATCTCCTTGACCGGGTCTCAGGCGGGGATCGTGACCGACGAGTCCCACACCAAGGCGCGCATCCTCGACGTTCGCGCCGACCGCGTAAGAGCGGCGCTGGAGCAGGACCACATCGTGCTCATCGCAGGCTTTCAGGGGGTGTCCACCGCGGATGACGTCACCACCCTGGGGAGGGGTGGCTCGGACACCACCGCCGTGGCGGTGGCCGCCGCGCTTGGAGCGCGCGAGTGCGAGATCTACACCGACGTCGCGGGGGTGTTCAGCGCCGACCCCCGCATCGTGCCTGACGCGCGCAAGCTCCCGCTCGTGTCTTTCGAGGAGATGCTGGAGATGGCGGCGTCGGGCGCAGGTGTGCTGCAACTGCGCTCCGTCGAGTATGCGCGCAACCACGGAGTACGCATCCACTGTCGATCGTCTTTTGAAAACTGTCCCGGTACCGTGGTTGTGTCGGAAGGAGAGAGCATGGATCATTCTGAGAGACCCCTCATCACCGCCGTCACCCACTCCACATCGGAGGCGATGGTCACGCTGACCGGGGTGAGTCACGAGCTCGGCGTGGCCGCGCGCATCTTCCAGGCGCTCGCGGATGCCAACGTGGATGTGGACATGATCGACCAGAACGTCCCCACCTCAGCGGGCGGAAAGGCAGAGATCTCCTTCACGGTGCCCCATGAAGATGTGAGATTGGCGACGGGGGCGCTCGAGAGGCTCACAGGTGGCCCATTTGAGGGTAT
The DNA here is from genome assembly GCA_963702905.1 of uncultured Solirubrobacterales bacterium. Taxonomy (GTDB): domain Bacteria; phylum Actinomycetota; class Thermoleophilia; order Solirubrobacterales; family Solirubrobacteraceae; genus Palsa-744. The sequence goes on along the minus strand of OY969769.1, from coordinate 594,487 downwards.
GGTCACCCAGCGGGAGATGGGCAAGGTGTCGATCGTGGGCGCTGGCATGCGTTCCCATCCGGGAGTTGCCGCGAAGGTGTTCAACGTGCTCGCGGGAGAGGGCATCAACATCGAGATGATCTCCACCTCCCCGATCAAGATCTCCTGTGTGATCGCTCGCGAACATGTCGAGCGCGCGGTGCGGGCGCTCCACAGCGCCTTCGAGCTCTCCGGCCCCGATACGGTGGGTGTCGAGGAGCCGTTCAAGGTTCGCGAAGCTCGGTAAGAAACGAAAGGGTCCCAAACGCCTTACGTGATTGCCCGCAAAGGGCGAGCTTCAGCGTCCCTTCGGCCGACGCATTTTCCGTAGTTTGCCTAGTTGCGCCGGCGTGGGGTCTCGGTAGCTTGTGCTGTCGTCGGCCCGCATGGGAAGGATCTCAATAGGGCCGCACCAGGTAGCCGGGCTTCTAGTCCGAAAGGGTTTAAGTACTAAAGGCGGTCTTCTCGATTCAGGGCGACGATTCGTGAAATCCGCTCTTTGGGATTCACTGCTCTTGTATTGCGCCGCGCCGCCGGATGTGGTTAGACTTGCGCCGGCGCGGGGGCGCTAAGAGTAGAGGTTGACGCGCCGAAGTTTCTTGGGGGAAACATGGCAAGCGAGGCAGCGGAAGGATCCGTGTTGAGCAGCGAAGCTCCAGCCAAGTCCGAGAGGACGGGGTTCTCGGGCGGGCCGTTGCTAGTGCCACGCGAACGTAAACCTCTGGGCACGCTGCGCAAAGTCGGGGCCCAGCAGATCACCGAATCCGCAGGGCCTCCAGCGCGCATGAGGCGGGATTGGCTCTTTCGTCGTACTCTCGCGATGGCGGACCTGCTCGCGCTCACGCTCGCGTTGCTCTTGACCGTAGAGCTCTTGCCCGGGTCGCTGCGTCTCAGTTGGGGGGTTACAGGTGCTTTGCTCGGCCTCCTTGCGGGAGCCAAGCTGTTCGGCCTCTATGACCGTGACGAGGCGCTGATCCACAAGACGACGCTCGACGAGGCGCCCAAGCTGTTTCAGCTTGCCACTCTCTCGACCCTTGTTGTGTGGCTCGCCGACCGTCCGATCATCGAGGGTCCGCTAGCTCGTAGTGGGGCACTCGTGTTGTGGCTCCTACTTACCTTCACGCTTGTCGGATTTCGTGCGTTTGCTCGCTCTCTCGCTCTGCGCCTGGCAGAGGTGGAGCGGTGCCTGTTCATCGGCGACGCAGCCTCGGCGCAGACGATCCGCTCGAAGCTCTCTGAGCGCTGTGGCACAAAGGCGATGTTGGTCGCCCACATCGACCTACACGAGGTAGGCCCATGGTCGACCAACGTCTTCTCCTCGCAGCGACTCGGCGAGATCCGTGAGCTGGCGCGCACGCTCGACATACACCGCGCGATCGTGGCTCCCGGGAGCACTGACGGTGGCGAGATGCTCGACTTGGTGTGTGCGCTCAAAGCTGTTGGGGTGCGCGTCAGTGTGCTTCCGCGACTGCTCGAGGTGGTGGGGTCCTCCGTGGAGTTCGACGACCTCCACGGTGTCACCGTGATGGGGGTGAGGCGTTTCAGCCTCACTCGTTCCACCGCCCTGGTCAAGCGCGCCTTCGACCTCGCAGGGGCCTCGCTGGGTCTACTAGCGGCTATGCCACTGATGATCGTGGTGGCGATCCTCATCAAGCTCGACACCCGCGGGCCGGTGTTCTTTCGCCAACTACGTGTCGGCCGCTACGGGGTGCACTTCTCGATGTTGAAGTTCCGCACTATGGTGACTGGAGCTGAGCAGCTCAGGGAGTCACTTGAGGATCGCAACGAGGCACAGCAAGGGCTCTTCAAGATCGCCGAGGACCCTCGCATCACACGTGTTGGCAGGTTGCTCAGGAAGTCATCGCTGGACGAGTTGCCGCAGCTGTTCAACGTGTTGCGCGGGGAGATGAGCCTCGTCGGTCCTCGTCCGCTCGTGGTGGAGGAGGACATGTGTGTTGAGGGTCGTCACAGACAGCGTCTAGAGCTTTCCCCCGGTATGACAGGCCACTGGCAGATCCTTGGGCCGGCGCGAGTGCCGTTGCGCGAGATGGTCGCGATCGACTACCTCTATGTGGCGAACTGGTCGCTGTGGACCGACGTGAAGATCCTATTGCGGACGGTGCCTCATGTGCTCGGGCGCCGTGGGCTGTAGTTCCGCGTTTCGGTCCCGAAGTCGGTAGGCCTTGAACGATGGCATCACCACGCGTCCCTCTGCGGGGGCCGAGAGCTGTTCCTCCCGCACTCGGATTGCACGATCGGTTCGCAGTGCCCGGTCGCCTGTTGCCGCCATGCGGCATGACACCACCACAAGCAGCATGATCGCGAGCCAGAGAGCTGTGAGGATAAGGGCGAGAGTCATTTGCGGTCCCTTACGCGCGGGAGCCTCCTTGTCCTCCTTTTCGGGCAATTCGTGTCGTCCTTTGAGGGCAGATTTGCACTACTGGACGAATGTTCGCTCGCGCGCTCACCCACTACCGAATGCACCTTGTCCCCTCTGCTGCCCCTTTTTGCTGGTTTTGCCCAGCCATGATCAGGTTTGCACCCAGTTCTAAACGGTCTCGGCTACCGAGTTGTTGCCCGTTTGGAAACGTCCTCAACCCCGAAAACTTCATGCTGGTAGCGCAAATGTGCGGAGAAATCCACGCCAGCGCCCGCTGCCGTCTTCATGTCAGGTCGCGGGGCGACTCTTTCGCAAAGCGAAAAACGACATGACCGAAGCATGGATTCCCAGTCGCCTCCTGGTTAGCCCGTAAAGCCAGACGTTCCAGGCGATCATGCTGAAGGTCGTGGCGCACGCGGCTCCCGTGAGCCCGTATATCCGGGCACCCAAGTAACACAGCACCACGTTAAACACCGATGTGATCCCGTATACCTTCGCGGTGTCATCCTGATATCCGGTCATGCTCAAGAGATAGCCGACCGGACCGCAGGCAGCATTGACCAACTGGCCAAAAAGAAGCACGAGCAATGCAGTATGCGCCATCGAAAAACCTGGACCAAACAGGTCAAGAATAAACGGCGCCAGTGTCGCGATCCCGATCGCTACAAGCAGCGTCGGCCAGAAGACCCATTGTGCCGACACCGCCACCAGTCGCTGCAGCCCGACACGGTCTTTCCGTGTCTCAAGCTCAGAAAACAGTGGGGCTGTCATGGCGCTCACCGCAATCAGCACGTAGCTGACGAGAGTAGCCGACTTTGTTGCCGCCAGATAGTAGGCTGCGTCGCGTACGCCACGAGTGGCGCCAAGGATCAGGAGGTCCGCTTGGCCCAGTGCGACCTGAAACCCGGCGACGAGAAGAAGCGGCATCGACACGCGTAGCCACACACGGGTGTCATATGCGGCGGCGAGCGGCGATTTGGACTTTTGCACCATCTCGCGCACAAAAATCGACTGAATAACCGCGACCGCCATATACACGGCCAGTGTGATCGCGATTGCCGTGATCGCTGTTATCCGGCCCGATGAAACCCAAAAAACACCGACGATGAGAAGAAGCGCGAGTGGCCGTATGACGAAAGGTGGAGCATAAGCGCCGACCACTCGTCCACCAGCACGTATAATGGCCGTGTCGAGGTTGATCAGGACGCCAACGGGAATCAGCCAGAGTGAGATCAGCGCGACCTCGGATGTCTCGTCCAAACGGGCAAAGACGCCGACCGTGATCGTTCCAAGCAGTGCGACCGTGCAGCCGCCGACCAGGGTTGTTCGTCGGCTCATCCGCACGAGCCCGTGAGTCCGAGCATGGTCGCCAAGCGTGCGATATTGAGGAATAAATCGCAGCACCGACTGCGGGAATCCGAGTCCTAGAACCAAGGCGGCAAGCGTTGCCCACGCCATCGCGTAGATGTAAACGCCAAACGGCGACACACCCATCCAGCGCGCAAAAGCGATCTGGGATAGATAGGTGAGACCGGCGCCTAGGACCTGGAGGACAAGGGCTACTCCTGCGCCACGCGCGACACGCGACAAGCTGACCATCGGGTAAGTCTATGCATCGCCGATCCGGCCCGCGGGACAATGCGGTTGGCATGCAAGCACGAGGGTTGCGACGGTTTCGGAGGGAGGTCGGAACGCAAGCTTCCTGACACCCCAAAATCCGAATAAGGGACCGGTGGCTTCGAAAGACTGGACGTTCTTTGTCTGAGTGCAATAGATGGCTACGTTGGCGTGCACAAGCCGGCTACAGCGATATGCTGCCCAAGTGTCACGCGACAGATGGAACGTCGGTCCGCCGGGCTCGCGCCTGAACCGTGTCCTGCTGGCGTGTTCCTCCGGGGGCCACCTTGACCAACTCTTGATCCTTGAGCCTTGGTTGCGCCAACGCGACGTAGCGGTAGCAACGTTTGACAAGCCCGACGCGGCCTCGCGTCTGCATGCGTGGCGCTGTTATTGGCTGGCGTGGCCCACTAATCGTCGTGTCTTGAACAACTGCGGGAATCTACTTAGAGCCTGGCGGATCATCAGGCAGGAGAGGCCTGACGTCGTCATCTCTTCGGGTGCCGCGCCGGCGGTTCCTTTCTTCTATTTGGCTCGGCTTGTGTGGGGAATTCCCACGGTCTACATGGAGTGCTTTGACCGCATGGATCGCCCGACACTCACAGCGCGACTCGTGCGTCCGGTCACGTCGATGTTCATCTGCCAGTCGTCGTCTCAACTGGCCGGATGGCCACGCAGGGTGGAGATCGGGCCCAGCCGCTGATGCCGTCGAGCCTTGCCGTAATGAGAACACACGGATGCTAAAGATCTTCGTTACGGTGGGAACCCACGAGCAGCCATTCGCGCGGCTCTTGGTGGCTGCGAAGCTGGGCACCCAGACGCTGGAGAACTCCGAATGGATTGTGCAGCATGGCGTCGGCTCTTTTCAATCCGATCACGTGATTCTTGCGGCGCCGTACTTTGCCCATGAGGAGATTCGGACGTGGAACCAATGGGCTGACATTGTCCTCTCGCATGCCAGTCCAGGCGCGGTATTCGACGCCTTGGGCGGCGGAGCTCAACCGATCGTCGTTCCACGTTGTCGTGTCCATGGTGAGCACGTCAACGACCATCAGGTGCGTTTTGCCGCTCAGCTAGAGATGCTCGGGCTTGCTCAGGTAGCTCAAAGCGAGGCCGAAGTGGTCACGTCGCTGCGGGCGGCGGCCCTGGAGGGCGCCGATGACCGGCGATCCAGGCTCGCGGCGATCAATGCCGCCAGCCACGACCGCACCTGCGCCTTCGTGGCCAGCTTTGGGCATGCGATCGAAAGCCTTCCACCGGCGCGACCCGTCACCCGCAGGGCACGAGTTAATAGATGCAGCAGCCGGCGAACTTCCATCGAATCTCCTCATGCGAGGAAGCGGAAGCTGTTTGCTTGTCGGTCCAAGGCAACGAGTCGCAGGGCGAGCTTCCTTCAAGCATTCATTTCATCTGGGTTGGGGCGGAGCCAGCGACGGAGATTATGCGGCGACTGCACGGTTGGGCCTGGCTCAATCCATCGTTTGCTGTCTGCCTATGGGGGGACCGGGGGCTGGGAACGCTTGCCGACGCCCACTCCGAGCATGCCAGTAACGTGCGAGGGCTCATGGATTCCGCGCCCAACGCGGCAGCGTTGAGTGACGTCGGACGTTTTGCCATTCTGGACAGGCTTGGCGGGATCTATCTCGACGCCGACATGGAGGCCTGCAGGCCTATCGCGCCGCTCCTTGGACATCAGTGTGGCTTTGTTGTGAGGGAGTCGAGGTGGCTGCTTGTCGCGAGTGCGCTTGGTCTTCCACGTGCCAGCGCCTACGGCCGAGTTGCACTGGGGGTTATGGAGAAGGCAAGGCTGCAACGTGGAGGCATCGACAATTTCGTCACCGGTCCGCCGCTGATCACGGAGCTCGGTCGGGCGGTTCGACTGCTTGGGGTCGACGGTCCGGAGGTTCTGCCTGAGTGGACGTTCTTCCCCGACAACCCATTCCGCTTCCCGAGGCGAACGCGGTCGGCGTTGCCCCCGTACGGTGTCCATCTCTTTGACCACAGTTGGGCCGAGGGAACCGAGTTGCGCCTAAGTCGACGGATTGCGCGCGCATTTCTACAGTCAGCGTCACCACGTGATGTCGCGGTCGGCAAACGCCGCGATGTGCAGCTGGAGTTGAGGCGGCTTGCAATAGTCGAAATGGTGACTGCTGCATCTGGTGGGAGCTGACGGAGTTGGGCTCAGCGGTTCAACGGCTCGAGGTGAGGGCGGGAACATGGGAGGTCGCTTGTGCGTCCCAGGCCGTCGTGGCGCTTGTCTTTGCGTCCACGGCAAGCCTGGCCGCGTCCTTCTATCTGGGCGGAAGCTCGAGGATCGCAAGCCACGTCAATCTCCCTGCGCAAGCTACGCACGCGTCGACCCTCACTCTGCGCGTCGGCGCGCTCTTTGCGGTGAGCGCTGGCATCTGCTCTTTGGTACGGCGCAGGGTTTCTATGGGCGTCCCATATGTGGGAAGTATTGTTCTTCTCGCGGCTTTGATCGTCGGTGCCGAGAAGTTCTCCTGGAGCGGCGTGCCGTGGTCGGTTATAAGCCCGACCGTCACCGGGACGGTGATCCTGCTCACTTTGCCGGCTGCGTGGCGGCTGGCGAGTGACAAGCAGATTCTGGTTGCTGTGAGCCCGCTTGTAGGGTTGTGTGCGCTGTCGGTTTTCGCATATATACTGCATGGTGAGTATTTCTTTCCGTGGTACAACCGATGGGGTCTGATCGCGGTCCTGATCGCGGCCGCGGCCATTGCCTTGACCGAACTCCCGGTTTGGGTGCGGCTTGCACTCGGGGGCGTGGGCGTTCTTTCGGTGATGATGAGCAGCTCCAGGCAGGCCTTGCTGGCCATTCTCCTTCTAGCGGCGGTCTGGTTGTTGCGGACGAGAGGTCTTGGCTCCAAGCTGCGCGGGTTCGCGGGGGCTTCAATCGCTGTCGGCCTGATCTACAGTTCGATTCGCGCCTCACAACGGATCGAAGCGGCCGGCGGCATCACCGGCAGCAATGGGCGCAACGAATTGTTTCATTCCGCATGGTCGGTCCTGTCAAGTTCCCCGCTGTATGGCCTCGCCGGCGACAAGCCGAGCGCGGACCTAGTCTCCTCGCTCACGACTGTCGGAATGGGTTGGTCCACGAGCGTCCACAACTTCGTTCTTGATTCGTGGCTGCGCGGAGGTCTCATTGCCGCGGTGGCGTCGGTGGTGTTTCTGGTAGCCGTCACATGGCCGCACAGGGCGCGCGGCCGTCTGCTGGGTATCGTCCTGATTCCCTTCTTCTTGCTCGGCTCAGAGCTTCTCTATTTCGGTGATACTGCAGCGTCTCTTATAATCGGGCTGGCCTATGGAATCGGCATGAGCGGCCGTCGAGCGAGCGCCATGTCCGAAACGCGCTCATCCGGGCAAGGCGCGTTCTTGTGATAGACGTTACGGTCGTTATTCCAACATGCGGGCGCGAGTCGCTCCGCGCTGCCGTCAACAGCGCGACGCGGCAGCACGGGGTGGAGGTCGAAGTCATTGTTGTCGATGCATCGGGCGTCGGCGCCGCTCGGGAGCTTGTTCAACATTTGACCGTTGCGAGGTACATCGACGCAGGCGTTCCGCTGCGTCCAGGACAGGCCCGCTCGCTGGGGTGCGCACACTCCCTCGGGCACTGGGTCGCCCTCCTAGATGACGATGATGTGTTCGCGCCGACGAAGTGTGCCGAGCAGATCTCGGCTGTCACGCGCTCGGACGCAGCGCTCTCGACCGCTGACTACGCGATAGTCCCGTATTCGCGACTATGCCAGCTTGGCGCATGTGGTCCCACCAGTTGGGACCGTGACGTCGAAGCGCTAATAGAGAGCGGACGTCACGGTCCGAGGGAAAGGCCGAGTGAGCGTGAGCGGATCGCGACCTATCTTTTCGAGCGACGCAGCCTGCGCAGTCGCAAGCGGCTGGTCACGAGCTCAATTCTTGTCGAGGGCTCCCTTGCGCGTGAAATGGGTTGGAACACAAGCCTGATGCGCTTTGAGGATTGGGAGTGGCTTGTGCGTCTCGATCGACAAGGAGTCAGGTGGGTTCATGTGGCCAAACCTCTAGTGGGGATTGCCGTCAATGGCCCTGAATCCTTGAGTGGTTCTGAGTCTCGCCTCGACGCAGCGCATGGAAACTGGCCTATCCCGCTTCTTTGGGAACAGGCCCCTGGGCCACTTGGCGATCTGCTCACGTGCGACATCGGCGTCGCTCTGGCTCACATGGGCGACATCGCTGGCGCCGTGAGAATGTTCAAGGTCGGACGCATCGTGGGCAGCCCTGGGTGGCACGCGTCGGCTCGACTCGCCGTTGCCATTGCGGCGGCGGGGGCGCGGCGCCGAGTAATCGGCCTACGTTCGCCCGCGACGGTGAAGTCATGAAGCACGCGCTTCTGCCAAACGTCTCCCATGAGGCTAGTGTTGTGAGTCTTCGCCATCGGTATGTTCTGATCGTCAACAGCAAGACCGCTGGCACGACGCTAAAGACGGTTGCGGCAAAGCTTGAGGGCGAGTGGCTCGCATCGAGGCATGGACGCAGCGACGATGATCCTGCTCAGCGAGCCGAGAATTGGCTCTGGACCCCCACGCTTGGGGACTTGAATGAAGGCTGGCTGCGAGAGGTCTTTCTCGGCAGTTCGTTTTTTAGATTCACCACTGTGCGTCACCCCCTCGCTCGGTGTTGGTCTGCATGGATTGACAAGGTGGTGCGTCGCCACCCCGAATTTGTCGCTAGGTTCGGAAAAGAGGAATGGTGGCCAGGTGAGCTCTCCGAGGGCCGTGACCTCGTCGAGAGCTTTGTCGCATTCGCGGATGCGCTGCATTGCGAGCCCGGTCTACTCGGGGCCGATCGTCATTGGGCGCCACAGCATCTCGTGCTCCAGTGGGGAGCATTTCCTTATGACTTCGTTGGCAAGACGGAGCGCTTCGACGAGGTCATAATGCGGTGGGAGGAAGCGACGGGGCTACCAATCCAACCGTACTCTAGTCAGATAGGCCGACGGAACGCCAATGCTCTCGCGCTACCTGGATCCCTGCTTCCCGAGGATATATGGCGCCGACTGAGCCGTCTATACGAGATCGACGCGGATGCGTTTGAGTATACGATGACGCAGGAGGACTGGGCCGCGGAGCCTGATTGGGAGCATATGGCCCTGCGGCTTCTAAGAAGCCGCAGGGAGTCAAGCGAGCCCCATCGCGGTTTGGCCGGCTCGGTGTGGCGCCCGCTGCGTGTCGATGGCGCGCGGCGATGTCGCTCGATGGCGGTTCGACTGCAACGGAGCCCCGAATGAGATTTGCTCTGGACGAGATGCTCTATCTTTTGAGCCTTGAAATGCCTGATAGGCGGTCTACGCAAACCGGTAATCTCGTTCCTGAGCCCACGGATGCGGCAAGAAAGGCAACTTGATGGAGTCTGAGCAGGCAAACATGAGCCTTGAGCAGGTTCTGGGCACCATCCGCCGTCGTGCATTGTGGATCGTGCTCTGTTGCGTGCTGGTCGCCGCATCTGCCTATGGCTTCTCCAAGAATCAAACAAGGAAGTACACGGCCACGGCGTCGCTGGTCTTCAACAACAGCCAAACCAATCAGCAGGCGGCCGGGCTCCAGGCTATCGGCAGCGGCGGAAGCCAATTGCCGCAGCAAAACACCAACGTCAAGCTTGTCCAGCTTGGCGATATGGCGGCGGTCACCGCCGGGCGGCTTGGGAAAGGGTTGACAGAAGAAAAGGTCAGGGAAGACCTGAGCGTGACCGCGCAGGGAGAATCGAACGTGGTCGACGTTTCGGCCGCAGCGACAAGTCCGCAACTCGCGGCGAACATCGCCAACATCTATTCGAGGCGCTTCGTCACCGAGCAACAGAACGCCAATCACGCCTTCTACGCGTCGGCTCTAAAACTTGTCAACAAGCAACTCGCGGCGCTCACGTCAAAGCAAAAGCTCAGCCCTTCCGGTATCGCCCTGGCGGGCCGGGCCCAATCGCTCGGGGTTTTGGCCGAACTGCGTAACGGAAACGTCGAAATCGCCCAAGCCGCAAGAGTTCCGACCTCAACTTCGTCGCCAAAAACCTCGCGAAACACGGTTTTTGGCGCCCTGTTGGGTCTCTTGCTTGGCCTCGGGGTCGCGTTTCTGCTGGAGCGCTTTGACCGGCGTATCAGGGAGCCGAAGGATCTTGAGCAGATCTATGGTCTGCCTCTCCTCGGCGTCATTCCAGAGAGCAAGACGCTCTCGCGCGTCACTCGTGGGAAGGGCGCGTCCGAGCCGGCATTGTCTTCGGCCGAGGCTGAGTCGTTCCATCTGATTCGAGCTCACCTGCGCTACTTCAACGTCGATCGCGAGCTGCGCACGATCATGGTGGCGTCCGCCGCGCCGGGTGACGGCAAGACCACGATCGCGCGCCACTTGGCGGCCTCCACGGCGGCGGTGGGATCGCGCGTGCTCTTGATGGAGGTCGATTTGCGCCGTCCCACGATCGCCCAGCGCCTGGAGATCCCACCTGGGCCGGGTTTGTCGGACGTGTTGATCGGAAGCGTCCCGCTCGATGCGGCCGTGAGGTCGATCGCGCTCGACCTTCCCAGTGGAGAGGGCGGGCAAGGACGCAGGCTCGACATCCTTGTTGCGGGTGCTCTGCCACCACCCAATCCGGCCGAGCTGATCGAGAGCCAGGCGATGGATGCGATACTCGCTCAGGCCAAGGCGAGCTATGACCTGATCGTGATCGACACGCCACCCTTGACCGCGGTGTCCGACGCTTTCCCGCTACTGCGCAAGGTGGACGGGGTGATCATCGTCGGGCGTGTCGGGCGTAACCGTCGTGATGTCGCCGAGCGACTCCACGAGACCCTCCAAAGTGTCGGCGGCCCACTGCTTGGTGTCATCGCAAACGGGGTGAAGACGAGTGGTTTGGAGTCCTACTCCTACGCCTACGATTACGCTCCGAGCGGGTCAGCGTCAGGTTCCCTGCCAGCATCGCCAAACGGCGACACAGGCGCCGGAGGATCGCACGAGCAGTCGGCGTCAAAGCTTGAGGTCTGAGAACCAGAGGGAGCTACGCCCCGATGGGTCGCGGTCTAATGTGCCAACTGGCAGGGTCTCGACCAAAGTCGGAAGTTGGGTGTGTCGTGCGTATAAGGATCTGAGCACGGACGCTCCTTGGGGGTCGTCGATCCGTCCTCTTGCCCATGTGTAAGCGATGAACGACACCGCAACGGTAGCAAAGGCCGTCGATACCGACGTTCGAGAGCGCGCCAGCGGGATGGCGGATATCGGGTGCAGTCCCAACGTCAAATGGCAGCGCTCGGCGCTCACACGGGAGCAGCGCTGGGAGGCGCTCGGGAGCGCCGGCGCCACCGTTTGGTTCACGGGGCTGCCGGCAGCCGGCAAGTCGACCATCGCGGGCGCAGTCGAGGAGCGACTGATTGCCGCCCGGCGCTCTGCCTTCATGCTCGACGGCGACAACCTGCGTCACGGCCTCAACGGCGATCTCGGTTTCGACGAGCACTCGCGTTGCGAGAACGTGCGCCGCACCGCACACGTGGCGAAGCTCTTGGCCGAATCGGGCACAATCGCGCTGGTGGGGCTCGTGAGTCCCTATGAGCGTGATCGAGAACAGGCGACCAAAGTGCACACCGACGCCGATCTGGTGTTCTTGGAGGTCTTCGTGGACACACCACTCGCGCTGTGCGAGCGGCGCGATCCCAAGGGGCTCTACGCACGCGCACGCGCGGGCGAGCTCACAAGTCTCACGGGTGTAGACGCACCCTACGAGCGCCCGTCCCGCCCCGATCTTGTGCTTCGCTCGGGCGAGGAAGCCATCCACGACGCAGTTGAGCAAGTTATGCAGGCGCTTGACACGCGCTTGGCGCGCTTCATACCTGCGATTGCCACGCGCGACTGAGCGAGTCAGCGGCTGGGCTCTCTACATGCGCCGGCGCATGTAGTCTCCCGATTTACGTTGTGGTGTTTCGTCCGCATCATATGGGAACATGTGTTCGATGTTTCCTCACCACAATGGGCTACGGTGGCTTCTTCTCGGCGAGAAAGACGTGACACGCTGGTACCTTGGAGCGCATGCGAGCTTTGGTCCTTGACTCCTACACAGCCGGCCTCGACGACCTCCTCGAGCGTCGCCGTCGCTCCGGGCTCGACCGCCTCGACGAGGTGTGGGCCGGCGTCCTGCACATGATCCCGGCTCCGAGCCTCGCGCACGCGCGCATCGCCCAGCAGCTAGCCGAGCTTATGGGACCCTTGGCGCGCGAGGCGGGCCTTGAATCGACGATGCACGAGTTCAACCTTGGTGCGTCTGAGCAGGACTTTCGTGTACCCGATGGCGCCTTGCACCGCCCCGGGGCAGCCGGGATCTGGCTTCCTACGGCGGCACTCGTCGTGGAGGTCGTGTCTCGCGGCGATGAGACTTGGGAGAAGCTGCCGTTCTATGCGACTCACGGTGTCGATGAGGTCTTGATCGTCGATCCTCAGGAGCGCAAGGCGTATTGGCTCGAACTGGCCGACGGTCAATACCGCGACGTGCCCCATAGCCGCCTGATCGACCTTGGGCAGCAAGAGCTCGTCGAGCAGATCGACTGGTCATCGGCCGAATCCTGAAACCGCTCATCTGGCTGCTTCTCAAATGAGTGGAGGGATGCACAGGTCTCATGCCGTGTAGCTTTCGGCTGTGGCCGACGGTGTGGCGATAGAAGCCCGCTCCCCAACTGGAGAGCAGACGCCGGCGGAGGGCGACACGTCCTCCACACTCGCGCTGACGCTTCTGATGCTCCTGCCTGGGGCGCTGATCGTGCTCACCGGGTTCACCGCCGGCGGCTACTTCCCGGCAACTCCCGCGATCGGGGCGTTCGTGCTCACCCAGATCCTGATCGTGCGACTCATGCAGACGCGTAATCCGTTCGACGGCTTCAGCGCCCTCACGCTCGTGGCGATCGGTGCGCTTGCGCTGTACGCGGGGCTCACCCTGGCGTCCGCCTTGTGGTCGCACGCCACGGCTCGCGCTCTGATCGCGTTTGACCGTGTTTGGTTCTACCTGCTGATTCTCGTGGTGTTCGGCACCGTTCGCGCGACTCTCCAAGACCTTCGCTGGCTCATCCGTGGACTTGTCGTAGGGGCGTCGATCGTGTGTCTCGCTGGACTCATCAGCCGCGTGGCCCCCGATGTGTGGCACACCGCGCCCAACGTCGCAAACGAACGGCTGAGCTATCCGGTCACCTACTGGAACGCCCTGGGGATGCTGGCGACACTTGCGATGGTGCTCGCTTTCCATCTCACGTGCTCCCTATCTGAACGTCGCCTCGTTCGTGTTCTCGCGGCGGCGGTATTGCCACTGCTTGCCGCCACGCTCTTCTTCACGTTCTCACGCGGCGCCATCGTTGCCGGCGTGATCGCGCTCGTTGTCTACCTCTTCGTCGGACGTCCCCGCGGACTGTTGAGTGGGGCGCTGGCGACGGCACCGGTAACCACGATCCTGCTCGTCGTCGCCTACAAGGCCAATCTGCTTGACACGGTCGACCCAACCACGCCCGCAGCGACCTCACAGGGCCACCGCGTGGCACTTGTCGCCGCCGTCTGCGTTGCGGTAGCCGCCGGTTTGCGACTGCTCTTTGCATCCCGCCTAGATCCCAGCCTTCGAGCTACCGCCGGCAAGGCCTGGATGAGCCGCCGAGTGCGAATCGCGGCGATCGTCGGCGGAATTGTCGCTGCCATGGCGCTTATCCTCGCGCTAGGGGTTCCGCAAAGCCTATCCGGAGATTGGCACCGGTTTCTCAGCGGCGTCACCCCCCGTGGTACCCACGGCGACCTGCGCCAGCGCTTGGTCGATCCTTCCAACAATGGGCGTGGCGACCTGTGGCGTGCTGCCCTCCACGGCTTCTCTGCGGCACCGCTCGAAGGTCGGGGCGCCGGTATGTATCAGACCATCTGGGAGCAGCGCCGACCGCACTTTGCGTTCGTCGTCAACGCCCACAGTCTCTACCTCGAGACTATGGCCGAGCTTGGCCTGCCTGGTCTGCTGCTGCTCCTGGCCGCGATCATCTCGATCCTGGGAGCCTTGGCGGCCCGCGCACGCGGGCCCCACCGCTCGATATATGGCGCTCTGCTCGCAGCAGGGATCTTCTGGGCCTTGCATTCAGGCATCGACTGGGACTGGCAGATGCCAGTCACCACGATCGCCTTCTTTGCCGCCGCTGGTCTAGCCATCTGCCCGCGCAAGGGCATTGGCTCTGGATGGACACCCGGGCACGGCACTCGCTTGATGCTTGGTGCGCTCTTGCTCGCAACGGTCGCCCTTCCCGTGCTGATACTCGGCTCGCAACGTCAGCTGGGGGCAGCCGAGAAGGCGCTCTACGCGTCCAACTGTCCCAAGGCCGGCGCCCCGGCACTTTCCTCGATCGGGTGGCTCGACATCCGTCCCGAGCCGTATGAGGTGGTCGGCTTCTGCGATCTGAGGCGTGGTCTACCGAGGCTGGGCGTCGCCGCGATGCACCAGGCTGTGCACTTCGATCGCTCCAGTTGGGAGCCCTACTATGCGCTGGCAGTCGCCCAAGCCTCGGCAGGCATCGACCCGCGTGCAAGCGCCGCGCGGGCCCTGCGCTTGAACCCCCACGAGCCGCTCACCGTGCAAGCGGTCAAGCTCCTACGGAGTTCGAGTCCCAACGTTTGGATAACTCGCGCCGCGATCCTTCGGACGGCTGCGCTCGCAAGCAGCGATCTCTCGATCAACCCCTCGTAGCTCACCTCTATCCGATCTCCTCCCGCAGCTTGCGCAGTGCTCGGTACACCCGGCCCTCTACCGTCGTGAGCTTCTCCCCAGTCAGCTTGGCTATCTCCGGCACCGTCAGCTCGGCTCCGAACCGCAACGCGATAGCCTCGCGCTCCTCCTCGCTCAAGGACTTCAGGCTTCGGCTGACCAGGTCGCGATCGGCAAGCTCCTCGATCTCGCTGCTGGATCCCAGGGCCGGAGCGACCGCTATCCGCTCCACCGCCCTACCCTCGGCGGCCCTCCGTCGGATGTGGTCGCGTAGGCAGTTGAGCGCGATCGTGTACAACCAGGTCTTCTCGCTCGCCTTGCGAGGGTCAAAGCGCTTCTTGGCTCGCAACACTCGCTCGAAGGTATCCGCGAGCAGATCCTCCGCTAGCACTCGATCCCCGGTGCGGTAGCTGAGAAACCCGTAGAGAGCCTGGGCATGCTCAGCGTAGAGCCGCTCGAATGCATCGTCTCGCATCGTCCGCATCATCGCCGATATCGGCAGCTTGTGAAGGCAAGAAAAATGCTGTCAGGAATCGATGGACTCGTGCGTATAAGACCCATATGAGCCGCATATCCAAAGACGAGCGCTTCTCGGATGACCTTCAAGAGGTCGCCGATGTGCTGTACGACCAGCGCCCCACGCTCGACCCGCTTGCACTCGATCGAGTCAAGCTTCGGGCCATGAGCGGAGCACGCCGATCCAGCCACTCACGAGACAAGGGATTCTTCATGAGGTCACGCCTGACAACGCTTCTTGCGACTGCATTCTTGGCCCTCGGCACAGGCGGCGCGGTGGCGCTCGCGTGCGGCGGCTTCAGCAGCGGTTTCGGCGGAGGCAGCGCCGGTTGGAGCCAGTACAAAGAATGTGACCACGGCAAAGACTGCCACGGCAAAGGCGGGGACAAAGGCGGCGATAAAGGCAAAGGCGGAGACGACAAAGGCAAAGGTGGCGGCGATAAAGGCGGCCCGGGCGGCGGGGACAAAGGCGGCGGCGATAAAGGTCCCCAGGGCGGCAAAGGTGGCGACAAAGGCTCCAAAGGTAGCGACAAAGGTCACCACTAGCCTGCTCGCATAGGCGAGGTTTCAAAGAGGGCCCGCGAATCGCGGGCCCTCTTTTGTTGGTAGATAGAGTCGTCAGGCGGCGGTGGGTGTGCCGGTGCATCGGTGACAGTTCCACACGCCTGCGGTTAGGGTGAGCAGCCTGATGCGAACGACTACCTCCCTTGTCCTATGCGCGCTGGTTCTAGCTGGCATCGCCGGCGCAGCGGTAGCAGTGTTTGGCCGGGGAGGCGAGGAATCGTTCCGCTACGAGCAGTCGCGTGCGCTTGCGCTCACGCCCGCGACGGTCCTAAGCGCCGGACGCGTTGAGGCATTCGTCGCCAAGGCCCCTGAGCCTGTCGCAGCCGTCAAGCGCACGCCGCCCACGATCGTGCGCTGCAGCCCAGGACGGGGCGCGGTACTGCGCAACCCCTGGTCATGCGAAATCCGCTATCGCTCCGGCACACATGCGCACTATCGGGTTGTGGTGCGACCGGATGGCGTATATCGGGGTGTGGGAGCGGGGATCATCGAAGGCTGCTGCATCAAGACGCCTGCCAGCGATTGAGTGTCTTAGGTCCAAGAGTGGGATTTGAAAGAACAGATCTTTCTCTATATACGGATGAAGTTGTAAAGATTTCTTCGGAAAATCCACCGTAAACGATAGATCTCTGTATCATTCGCCGCGCTTCTACGGGTGGTCGCCCACGTCGGCGGTGGTCGTCATCCACTCGAGAGCCAAGGTGGGGACGCTGGTTGAGGCACAGAGAACACACCAGCATCCCTAGTACAGTTCTTATCGACTTGGAGCATCACGGAAAAGGACATACAAGGAATGAGCACCCTAAGCAGCGACCATGGAGGAGTTCCCGCTGCGTCAGCTCTTCCCGAAGTGGGTTGGGCGGCTATCGGTTGGGCAGCAGCGAAGCCCGTATCTAGACTTGCTGGACGGACCGCGTCTCAAACCGCCGGATTCGCTCGACGGAGGATGGGTGGCCTCATGGGGCGTGGCCGGATTCGTAGCCACCCCGTCTCGCCGACTGTCCTGATCCAAGATCGCCGACGGATTGCGGCCGACGTTCACGATCTCATCATGCAAGACCTCTCGTTTGCGCTCTCCACGGCGCGTATGCTGGCCGACGACCCCGCGTCGAGGGCGCATGCGAGCGTTGTAGTGGAGGCGAGCGAGAGGGCGCTCGCAGGGGCGCGCGACGTGGTGCGCGGCCTGCTGGCTCAAGAGGATGGCGAGCCGATCGTGCAAGTGGTGGAGACGAGCGTGCGAGCTGCCGCCAGGAGCGCTCCGCTCGAGTTTCAAGCGGTGGGGACTCACGCAATGGCGAAACCGGACGGGCCTACCGTGCACACGCTCATCCACGTCGCGCGTGAGGCTGTGACCAATGCCGTGAAGCACTCCGGCCCGCATACCCCGCTGGAGGTCCTCTTCGAGCGTGGGGAGGAATGGCGCCTGACGGTCCGTGACCGCGGTCGTGGATTTGACCCCGCCAGAGCGCCCAAGGGATTCGGCTTGGCGAGCATGCAAGCGCGGGCACGTGAGCTGGGTGGCTCACTACGCGTCCTCAGCTCGCCCGGCCAGGGCAGCACGGTGGAGCTCACCCTCCCATGAGCGCAGTCGAACCCACGATCGTCATTGCTGATGACAATCAGGTGCTGCGCCTAGGCGTACGCATGGCTCTGATGCGCGGTGGCTTTCGTGTCGTCGCCGAAGCAGCTGATTGCGATGGCACCGTAAACGCGGTTCAGCGCGAGCTTCCTGACGTCTGTCTGCTGGATGTTCGCATGCCAGGCGGTGGCATCGAGGCTGCCCAGCGAGTCTCCGAAGTGGCGCCCTCAACCTCGGTGGTGATGCTCACCGTGTCCACCGACACCGAGGACGTGCTTGGCGCGTTGCGCGCGGGGGCCGTCGGCTACCTACCCAAGGATACAAGTCCCGATCGACTCCCAGCGGCCCTTTGTGGCGTCTTGAAGGGCGAGGCGGCCCTCCCACGAGCGCTCGTAGGCCGTGTGTTGCAGGAGTTCCGCGCCTTCACCGCCGGCGCGATCGGCGGCCCGGTGCGAGTTGGCAAGGTCCAACTCACCCCCAGGGAGTCGGAGATCCTCAGGATGCTCAACTCAGGCTTGACCACGGTGGAGGTGGCCGAGATGCTCTCCCTCTCGCCCATAACCATCCGCCGCCACATCTCCGCTGGTGTCGCCAAGCTCGGCGTCGCCGACCGGGATGCGGCGCTTCGCGCGATCGACCCTTTCAGCGCCACCGCCTAGCCGCGATCAGACCGCCCGCGCGGCTCAGAGGAGTCCGGACCGTACGGCGTACACGGCTGCCTCTACACGGCTGCGCACGCCGAGCTTCTCGAAGATGTTCGTCACATGCTGCTTTACGGTATGGCGGCTGATGGAAAGCTCCAAGCCGATCGCGACGTTATCGGACCCGTCGACGATCAGGCGCAACACGTCAAGCTCGCGGGTCGTGAGTGACGACAGCTTGGGGTCGGATTGCATGGTCCTCTTCGATTTGTCCTCCACACGCACACGGGAAAGGAGCGCGCGCATCGCATCCTGGGAGAGCACCGCCTGTCCGTGCGCCGCCTGGCGGATACCTCCCACGAGCTCATCCACGTGTGTGCTCTTGAGAAGGTAGCTCGACGCACCGCATGCCAACGCGTCGAGCACACAGGTCTCCTCGGCTGAGACTGTGAGAACCACCAACTGCGCCTCGGGGCTTGCCGCTGCGATTCTTCGTAGCGTTCCGGTCCCCGACGCGTCGGTCATGTTGACGTCGATGACGATGACTTCTGGTTCGAGGCTGCTTGCGAGGATGACAGCCTCGGCGTCGTCCGCGGTCTCCCCGACTACGGTCATACCGGCAGCTTCAAGCGTCCCACGCAAACCCTCGCGAAAGAAGTGCTGGCCGTCGGCGATCAGAACGCGTGGGTGCCCGTCGGAGAGGTCCATACGCCGAACATAGTCGAATCGAGCATCTGTAGCCCTCAAGTTCCCCGGCTCCTCCTGCCGACAAGTATTGTACGATTGACCGCTGTTCGATGGGGTAGTGACCCATCAATGGGGTAAATGCCACGGTCACGAGGGATCCGCGACCGGTCGGGGAAGTGTGCCCACCCAGGGATGTGTGCCGCTACAGGAGATGCGTGATGCGCAGATTTGCTATCCGTCGCTCTCTCGCAGCCATTGGCGTGACGGTTCTGTGCGCCGCCGCTACGGCCTTCGGTGCCGTAGGCGGACAAGCCGCGCCGGCGACTTCGCTAGCTCGCGGCGCAGAGTCCTCCAAGCAGAGCGACATCTCCGCTACCAAGGGCACTCGTGCGGCAGCCCATAGACGCGCCGCCGCACGTAAGCGCGCCGCAGCACGCAAGCGGGCTTGCACAAAATCCCGTACACATCTACATCGGACAAAGAAGCAGAAGCGTCATTGCCGGGCAAGAAAGCACAAGCCGACCGTGGTCAAAGTCGCAAAACCGCCGGTGCCACCAGTTACGGGCGCAGTGCCTGTCCAGTCGTTGACGGCCCCGGTGGCTCCAGTTCAGGTTGGCCCTCCGGTGCTCCCTCCGGCAGGCTCGGAAGAACCGGGGTCTATCGGCGAACCGCCGTCCAAGCCAACGAATACCGTTCGTCCCACCATCAGCGGAGCTCCCGAAGAGGGCAACACGCTAATCGCCACAACAGGGATCTGGGAAGGCGAACCCGTCCTCTTCACATATCAGTGGGAGGACTGTCGCAGCACTCGCGGCGGCACGAGCTGTAGCGCGATTGCGGGTGCGAGCTCCCCGAGCTACACACTCGGCTCACAGGACATAGGCATGAAAGCGCTCGTAGTGGTGGAAGCCACTAATGTGGCGGGTACTACGGTCGCAAATTCCGATTCCTCAAAAAGGGTAATCCCGGAATCGTCTCAGTCGCCCGAAGAAGAACCGCCGACCAACACGATCCCGCCGGTGATCGGCGGCTCGACCATCGAAGGTCAAACGTTGACGGCGACGACGGGCACATGGACCGGTAGCCCAACGTCCTATGGCTACCAATGGGAAGACTGCGAAGTCTCTGGTGCCGGTTGCGTAGTTATCCCCGGGGCAAGCTCGGGCGGCTACACCCTCGACGCAAGTGACGTCGGGCATACGATCCGCGTCACCGTTACAGCCGCTAACGCCGCTGGGTCGACTCACGTCGGCTCGACGAACACCGCTGCGGTCACCGAAGCCAGCTCGCCGCCGCCGCCTCCTCCACCACCCTCGCCACCCGCCAATACCGTCGCGCCCGCTGTCAGTGGGTCGCCTACGGAAGGTCAGACGCTCACCGCCTCGACGGGGAAATGGAGCGAAAACCCCACTTCTTATGCGTATCAGTGGCAGGATTGCGACTCCTCCGGTACGGGTTGTATCAATACTTCAGGCGTGACGTCCACCTACCGGCTCACGGCGAACGATGTAGGGCACACCGTTCGCGTGGTTGTGACCGCATCGAACAGCAGTGGCTCTACCGCCGCTTCGTCGGTTGCGACGGCGGTTGTGGCGCCGGGAGTGGTCAACACGGGCTGCACCACCACGATCAGCTCGGGTCTACAGGCGGCTATCCAGAACGCGACCTCAGGCTCGACTATTTGTCTGAATCCCGGAAACTACGGGTCTGTGACCGTGACCATCAGCAAGTCGAGCAGGGTCACAGTCATGCCTGCGGCCGGCGTGAGTCAATCGCAGGCGGTACTCGGATACACGGACGTCACGACGTCCTCAAACCTGGCCTTTGAAGGTCTCACGATCGCCGGGGGCAGCAACGGCAGCTCAAGCGCGCCCGCCACTCACATCCGCTGGGTTGGGGACGCTTTCACCAGTGGGCTTTGTATTCAAACACCCACGAGTGCGAACATCGATGTCCTTGTGGACGGCAGCACGTTCATCAATATCTCCGAAGGTGGCTGCAACAATGAGGGGCGCCTGGAGGTCAACGGTGACAATAAAGGTGTATCGGGGATCAATGGCGTAGTGATCTCGCACGATCTCTTCCAGGCAGGTAGTCCAAGCGGTTGTACTGATGGCGTGAACATAACCGGTGGCGCCAGCGGCACGCAGATCGGCCCCGGGGATGAGTTCGGTAATCTAAAGCAGGGTTCCTGCACGGCGCACGTAGACCCGGTGCAGTTCTACGGAGCCAGCAACACCACTGTCACCGGCGATTACTTCCACGGTAACTCCGATGGAATCATGTCTCCAGACGGAAACGGCAGCCCAATGACAGTGACGAACACCGTCTTCGACACCGACGGCGAGTATCCCGACCAGATCGTGATCGGTGGCGGCGGGAACGATGTCATAGATCACGACACCTTCGGTCATGGCGCGAGGCTTCGTATCGGACACGTCAACGTAGGTGCGACAGCATCCAATGAGACTGTCACGAACAACGTTCTAACCGGTGGGCTGGAACTGACAGAGGGCCAATCGAGCAGCGGCTGGACGATGGAATACAACCTTGACGAAGGCGAAGTCTTGGGCGCGCACTCCATCGAGGGCAAGCCGGCCTATGTAGGCGGCGGCTCGGAGCCTTCGACATGGACGGGTTGGACGCTTACGAGCAGTTCGCTCGGACACCTCGCTGCCGCTGACGGCGGCGACATCGGCACCGACTACTTCGGATCTTGAGCCCCGAGGGCAAATTGCCCTCCCTTGCTCAGTAGTCACGCCGGAAAATCAGGGTAACTACCTGGCTCATACTCCCGTCGAGTCTGCTCGATGGAGGTTGGGGGGTCAGTACTCACGGCCGAAGCTGTGGGAACTGGCAACACAGCCACCAATGGGAGACCCCGATGCTCGAGTTCCTGAAGCACCGTTCTTTGCCTGCAGTCGCACTACTGCTGACAATCTTGCTTTCCGCCACACCATCGGCACTCGGCGCGCACCGTTCACATGTTGAAAGATCGCATGCAATTCATCACCGAAAGAAGTCGCGCGCAAAAACGCATCGGCACCAAAAGGCCGACAGCAAGTCGGTCCGAAAGAACGACAAACCAGAGTCGAGTCAGCCGACGTTCTTTACTGCAAAGCTCACCTCGGCGACGGTCCTCTTCGGGGAAAGCGCAATTCAGTCACACCGGGCATATCTTTACTCTGGGCATTCAGAAGCAGTTCGCTTCCGTTCCCTCGGATCGGGTACGACCGGCGCGGCGCAAATCTTCATCGATTCCTCGAACACGGCCCGCAGCGTCATAATCGGCGCCTACAGCGACGTCAACGATCACCCGGGTTCTCTGCTCAGCACAGGCGTGATCTCCTCGCCTGTTGCCGGCGCCTGGAACACCGCGTCCCTCACGGCCGGCGCGATCGCACCGAGTTCCTACTATTGGCTGGCCGTCCTCGGTGAGGGAGGCACGTTGCGCTACCGCGACCATCAGCGAGGCTCGTGCCTGAGCTCGACAAGCGCCCAGCGCAGCCTCGGCAGTCTTCCGGTCCTATGGAGCAGCGGTAGCATCCGGCACGAATGCCCGCTTTCGGGTTACATAACCGCGGCGGACCCAATCGTTGTCTCGCCTCCGCCTCCACCTTTGTCTCCGCTACTGACGGCGCCGCTTAACACCGTGCTACCCGTCGTGAGCGGTACAGCGACGGAAGGTCAGACACTGACCGCTGGCACGGGCTTGTGGTCGGGTGGCCCAACGTCCTTTGCCTACCAGTGGCAAGACTGCGACAGCTCCGGTGTGAGTTGTGCGAACGTCGGTGGTGCGGTATCGGCGACATACGTATTGAGTTCAAACGACGTGAATCACACGATGCGGGTGGTTGTGACGGCTACGAATGCCGGTGGGCTAGGTTCCGCCACCTCGGCCGCGACCGCACCGGTGGTGGCGGTTCCGCCGCCCGCGCCGATCAACACGGTGCCGCCGACCGTCAGCGGCACGACCACAGAAGGCCAGACGTTGACCGCAAGCGCGGGCTCGTGGTCGAGTAGTCCAACATCCTTTGTCTATCAGTGGCAGGATTGCGACGTCGTTGGCGCCAATTGTGTTGACATAAGCGGCGCGTCCGCTCCAACTTACACTCTAGTCTCGAGCGATGTGAGTCACACTGTGCGCGTAGTCGTTACGGCCACAAATGCGGGTGGCTCAAGCTCGGCTGACTCGGCGGCAAGTATGGCTGTCGTCGCCCCTATCCCTGTGGCCCCCACGAACACTGAAATGCCGGCGATCACTGGCACGACGGTGGAAGGCGAAGTGCTCAGCACTAGCAACGGCGCGTGGACCGGCAAACCGACCTCCTACAGCTACCAATGGCGCGATTGCGACTCTTCCGGACACAACTGTGCGAGCGTAAACGGCGCCACGACCCCCAACTACAAACTTGGTGGCGGCGACGTGAATCACACGATGCGGGTAATGGTCACTGCGGTCAACGCAGGCGGGTCGAGCTCGATGAGTGCACCTGCGACGGCGATCGTTGCGGCCGTTCCCCCGCCGGCGCCTGTGAATACGGCGTTGCCGACGGTCGGCGGCACAACGATTGAAGGTCAGACGTTGACCGCCACGACCGGCGCGTGGAGCGGTAGCCCGACGTCGTTTGAATACCAGTGGCTGGATTGCGATGGCGCCGGCGCAAGCTGCTCGGCGATTGTGGGCGCCACGAACTCCACCTACCAGCTCTCGGCTAGCGATGTAGAACACACGATTCGCGTCGTGGTCACCGCCACCAACGATGGCGGTTCGACGGTTGCCACGTCCGCGGCCAGCGCTTCGATCGCGGCTGTTCCTCCTCCGCCACCGTCGGCGCCTGTGAACACGGTGCTGCCGGTGATTAGTGGTACGACGACTGAAGGTCAGACGTTGACTGTTACGGCTGGTACGTGGAGCGGTAGCCCGACGTCGTTTGGGTATCAGTGGCAGGACTGCAACAGTTCGGGCACGAGCTGCTCGAACAAGAGCGGTGCTACCTCCGTGAGCTATGTGCTCAGCGCAAGCGATGTGGGTCACACCATTCGTGTGGTCGTGACCGCTACTAACGCCGGCGGTTCGACGGTTGCCACGTCCGCGGCTAGCGCTTCGATCGCGGCTGTTCCTCCTCCGCCACCGTCGGCGCCTGTGAACACGGTGCTGCCGGTGATTAGTGGTACGACGACTGAAGGTCAGACGTTGACTGTTACGGCTGGTACGTGGAGCGGTAGCCCGACGTCGTTTGGGTATCAGTGGCAGGACTGCAACAGTTCGGGCACGAGCTGCTCGAACAAGAGCGGTGCTACCTCCGTGAGCTATGTGCTCAGCGCAAGCGATGTGGGTCACACCATTCGTGTGGTCGTGACCGCTACTAACGCCGGCGGTTCGACGGTTGCCACCTCAACAGCCACGGCAAGCGTCGCGGCGGCTGTGGTCAACACAGGTTGTACGACCACGATCAGCTCTGGGCTCTCGACGGCGATCAAAAACGCCGCGGCCGGCTCGACGATCTGCCTAAACGCCGGCAACTACGGAGAAGTCAGCGTAACCACGAGCAAGGCAAGCATGGTCACGGTCAAGCCGGCAAGTGGTGTGAGCCAGTCTCAGGCGGTCCTTGGGTACACGAACGTCACAACGTCGTCGAACCTTACGTTTGAAGGTGTGACGATCGCCGGGGGCAACAACGGCAGCTCAAGCGCGCCCGCCACGCACATCTACTGGGTGGGGGATGCGTTTACGAGTGGACTATGCATCCTGACACCTACCAGCGCCAACATCGACCTGCGCGTGGAAGGCAGCACCTTCTTCAGCATCGGCGAAGGCAAGGGTGGTTGTGGCAACGAGGGCCGTTTGGAGATCAACGGCGTCAACAAAGGCGTATCCGGTACCAATGGAGTCGTCATCTCACACAGCAGCTTCGGTCGCAACGGATGCACTGACGGCGTGAACATCACCGGCGGCGGGTCGGGTACGGTGATCGGCCCGGGCGACGTATTTGAAAACATGAAGGAGGGATCGTGCGCCGCGCACGTCGATCCGATCCAGTTCTATGGAGCGCAGGGCACTACGGTGACGGGCGACTACTTTCACGGGAACTCCGATGGGATCATGTCGCCCGACGGCAACGGTAGCCCGATGACGGTCACGAACAACGTGTTTGACACTGACGGTGAGTACCCCTGGCAGATCGTGATCGGTGGTGGCTCTCATGACGTCATCAGCCACAACACATTCGGTCACGGCGCGATGCCAAGGATCGGTCACGTGAACGTCGGCGCGAGCTCAGCGGAGACAATCTCCAACAACGTTCTCACAGGCGGGCTGGACCTCACCGAGGGGCAGTCGACCAGTGGTTTCACGATGGTGAACAACCTCGCCGAAGGTCAGACGATCGGCACGAGCGGTGTCGTCGGAAAACCGACCTATGTGGGTGGTGGCTCGGAGCCCTCGACGTGGGCTGGGTGGGCGCTTACGAGTGGCTCGCTCGGACATGTCGGCGCCTCCGACGGCACCGACATGGGTACTGGCTATTTCGGCTCCTAGGTCACCGCGACCAGCACCCGTTCCGATGTGAATCTGCAGTTGAGCGCCCCGCGCACGCCGTGGGGCGCTCAACCAGAGTCGACCTCGATCGACATCCGGGCAAGCGGCGTCCGCCGTCGCAGCGCTCGTCGCGCGCGGGCGCCGAGCTCGCCGCGCATAAAGGCACGGAACTTCGGGTCCTCAACTTGTTGGACACCGGTCATCCCCGACCACAGGTAGCCGCCGAGGAAGGCCAAGCCGGAGAGCGCTCGGGGACGCTCTGATGCGGTCTTGAACGCCCGTAGCCAAACCCAGGACGCCGGGTAGTGGGTGATGTAGAGACAACGGCCGTGTCTGGCCCTGCCGCGCAGAATACCGTCGGCGCTCGCTGACGGGCGATGGTGTAGTCCGACGAGCTCGGGCAGGGTACGTGTCCTGAAGCCGTGCATGCGCGCGTAGACCTCGTCGATCGTGTCCCACGCCAAGCGCTCCTGGATACCATCGATCGCCAGCAGACACTCTCGGGTGTAGCACTTCAGGGCTCCCCGCACGTGGTAGTCGCTCGCGGTGTTCTCGGCTCCCCAACCATCGCCCTCTGGCTCTCGTAGAACGCCGCCGGCCAACCCGAGCGTGGGATCAAGTGCGAAGGTCTTCAGCAGCGACTCGAAATAGTCCTCAGGCAGCTCGATATCACCATCGAGCTTGGCTATGTGCGTGAAGGTCTCCCACGGGGTTTCGGCTAGCGCGTTGTTGAAAGCGCGCGCCTCGGCAGCGATCGCCAGGCGGTCTTTAGAGGAGCTCTCGTTTGCCGGAGGGCTTTGCAGCACCGTCATGAAACTCAACCTCTCTGCGAGGCGAGCGAGGATCGCGGGGGTGTCGTCGGTGGAGCGATCGTCGATGACAACCCATCGGTTGGGGACGCGCGTTTGGGCTGCCAACGCGAGCCCCACCCGCTCGATATGAGCGGCCTCGTTGCGAACTGGGGAGACTACGAGCAGCCGCTGCGCCATCGTCTACTCAACGTCGCTTGTGTGCCCGAACTTGTGGGGTGATAGCCCGCCGCGAAGGGTAGGCACAGCGGTCGCACCCCAGCCTTGCCCCCCCAGTGCGCACGCCAGCGACGCAGGCTGTGGCGACCGCTTGCCGATCCATCTTGGGAGACGTTGTAATCGTAGGTCCCGAAGCTGCGCCACTCGCTCACGTCCGGTGTGCCCCCCGATGTGGCGCCGAAGATGTTGTGCTCGACGACGTACCCTCGACCGGGTCCGGTGTTGGGGTCATCCGCGCGAAATATCACGCCCCAGTGGGAGCCCACGAACGTGTTGTAGGTAAAGGTGAGGCCTTCGATTTGAAATAGTTGGACCGAGTAGCCGGAGGAATCGTGATCGAACAGGTTGTTTTCGATCTTCACGTTGTGGAAGGTACCCAGCTGAAACAGCAGCGACTCCTGCGTGGCCGTGTCGTGGGCGGTGTTGTCAACGAAGCGCAGATTTGACCCTCCGCCGAAGACCTGCCACAGATCCTGGTGGACCGTTTCGTGGGAAAAGCGAAGCGAGGGTCCCAGGAACAAGTTGTGCGCCACCCTCCAGTTGCTGCCACCACCGAGCTGGATGTAGTCGTTGGCTACGTGGGCGATCGTGTTGTGTGCGATCAGTACGTCATCCACCCCACCCACAGCCTCGATCCCATATCCGCTGCATACGCCTTCGGCGCCGGTGAAGTCCAGGTCGTGGATATCGCTTTGCTCGACAGCTATGTTCCTGATCGCCCCTGGCGGCCGCGCATAGAGGTACACGCCACAGGTGCTCCCGCCGATGTCATCCCCAATGAGCTGGATGTCGTGTGCGGCCTGAACCAGTGAGATCTCGCCGCGAACTGTCAGCCTCTGGAACCGTAGGAACCCGACACGTTGCCCTTCGATGCCATCCAAACTTGCGTCCCTGGCATGGAGGGACGTAGGGTCACATACCCGCTGGGTTTGACATCGGCGAGTTTGAGCGTCGGATAGCTGCCCGCACGAAGGCAGATGACGGCGCCCGCGTGCGCCGAGGAAAGCGCGCCAGCGACGTCCTGTTGGGGTCCGAGGGTGGCGCTGCACCGCCCTTCACTTGAGCGCGCAGCCTGGATCGAGACGCTTGCCGCACATGCACCCAGCGCGAGCGCCGCGACGATCGCCGGCACGCAACCGAGCGCGCAACGTGCCCGGCGTGCGCGATCGGCGGCGTCGAGAGGGCTCAGCAGAGCGCGACCTCGTCTCCGTCTCCGACCTGCAGACGGATCGCGCGTGGCACCGAGAAGTCCCTGAAGATGCGCGCCTCCCGCCCGACCACACTTGCCACGAGGCGTCCGCCGACATGTTGGATACTCGCTCCCGCAAGGACGATTGAGCGCTCGATCTCAGCGCACTCGACGTGGACGCCGTCTCCTATCGATGTGTGCGGTCCGATGTAGGAGTCGGCGATGCACGCGCCTGCCCCGACGATCACCGGTCCACAGATTACGGTAGAGGTGACTGACGCCGTCGGGTCGATCTGCACTCGGCCCTCGAACCTGTTGCCATCGCTCTCCGCGGGAGTGGCGTGCTCGTCGAGCGTGTCGAGCACGGCCCGGTTCATATCGAGCAGATCTACCGCCTGGCCTGCAAAGCCGCGCCATGCGCGCACGACGCGGACGTGTATGCAACCGTTGTCCTTGGCGAGTCCTTCTGCCATCGCCTCGAGTTCAAGTCCCTGCGCCGACCAGCTCACCTCACGGACGTGCCGCAACGCCCCCGCGGCCAGTACACACACGCCGACGACCCCGAACGATGACTTCGCCGGATCGAGCTCTGCGATGCGCAGCATGCGCTGCGATGCCGGCGCGAGGCGTTCGGTGTTGCGGGCGCCTTGGGCGACGAGCAGCACCATGTCCGAGGAGCGATCGTCGATCAGATCGAGCATCGGCGCAAGCGGTTGTCCAAGCAGACCGTTTGCGCGGTGGACGACGACCGGCGCATCCCCGACCAGCTCGGCGATGGCGTCGATCGCGACGGTTGGATCGAGGTGGTGGTCATGGACAAGCGGATGGATCTCGATGCCTGGGGGCGCCTCCTGCTCAAGGCATAGCGCGATCTCGGGAGCCACCTCGGGGGGTGTCACGACGACGGCCTCGTCGATACCGGCGGTCACGAGCGCGTCGAGAACATGGCAGACGATGGGACGGTTGGCGATGCGCTGCAACGATGTGGCTCGCGAGGCATCGAGCCACGATCCGATAAGTCGATCCGTCGGGGGAACGACGATGACGCCCTTGATACTCACGTCTAGATAACGGCTTGTAGGGGTCCGGGCTCGCGTGTCGACGCCACTGGCTTGCGTTCGAGCAGAAGGTCGATCTCGTCTTGCAACCGCTCGACCGTTTGGTCGACGTTGAAGTTCTCCGCCACATGAGCGCGACCTCGCCTGGCCATGGCATGCGCCAGAGTGGGGTTCGTGGCGAGCTTGACGATCGCGTCGGCGAGCGCCTTGGGATCCTCGGGATCGACGAGCAGGCCTGACTCGCGGTCAACTACGACCTTGGTAACGCCGCCCACGCGGGTGGCGACAACCGGCTTTTCTCGTGCGAGCGCCTCCATCAAGACAAGCGGTGTCCACTCGCCCCGTGAGGGCGCGATCACTATGTCGGCGCGATCCATGTGGGGTCCGGTGTCCTCCACCTCGCCTACGAAGTTCAACTCATCCTCTATGCCGAGAGTCCGGGCGCGCTCACGCACCAACGTGGAGAACCGCTCATCGAGATCCCTCCCAATCAAGTCGAGTGTTACCGCAACCCCTTGCGCGCGAAGTTGTGCGAGCGCAGATACAGCAACGTCCTGTCCCTTGCGCGGATCGAGCCCACCGACCAGGCACAGGCGCAGCGGTGAGCCAAATCCGCTTGGCGTTTTGTCGCTAGCGATCTCGCTCATACCGATCCCATCGGGGATCTGTGCGAGTCGTGTGCGTCGTCCCGCACGGAAGTAACCGGTCAGGCCGTCGGCGATCACTATCACCGTGCTTGCCAGCTTTCCGTGCAGCGCCATCACCACTGGGGCAAGACGTGACTTGGGGACGTCGCGAGCGTGGACGATCACGGGCACGCGGGCGAGTCTTGCGGCCAGTACAGGGGCTAGGCACACAGAGCTGTTGGTGAGCACGAGCTCGATGCGCCTACCTCGGATCAGCCGTGTCAGCGCTACCGCGTCGCGCAGCGTACCCGCCAGAGCGCGAGCCCAGCGCAGAGGCGAGGCGCCCCATAGGGGGAGCGTCGCCGCGTCATTCACCAGCTCCCCATGTGCGGCAAAACGCGAGCGCAGCGGACCATCGGGAACCGAGATCAGGAGCTCGAACCGCGTCTTCAGGGAGTCGGCCTCGATCAGCGCCATGCGCTCGGCGCCCCCCAGCTTGGCGCTGTGAACCACGAGTAGGACTCGCCTGCGTCCCATCGCTGTCGGCTCGCGGCGTGCACAGTGGTCCCGCTCGGCAGGCAGCGTTTGGATCATCGTCGGTTAAACGTTTCTTACCGTTGGGAACTTCTGTTGATAGCGGCACGCCTCCGCCATCTCCCGCGTTTCTCTGTCATCAAAGCAGCGCCTGGAGGCGATCGCGTGTCTCCACCAATGTGCGCCGCATGAGCGGCCACGGTCCGCTTATGCGTGAGCCCACGTCTGCCGGGTCCAGAGGCGCATCTGCTGCCAGGGTGAGAGCGAGACTGCCTGGGCTCTTGACGGCAAGCGACTCCGAGACGCCCGTCCCGCGCGCAAAGGAAATGCCGAGATTCCCGTGGGGGTGCGCCAGCCGATGACCGCAGGCTCCACCGTGCGGCTCATCGGTGAGCACGCGCACAGAGCTCACTCCACGCGGAAGATTGAGCTCTATGCGTCGAGCGTGCATTCTCACCAGTAGCTGCTCGCCGAAGCGGCGCGTGGAGTAGTTGCCACGAGCAATCCAGCCGAGGGAGCCCCACTGGACGTCTCCGAGCGCGTTCACCTCACCCGCCGCCTGCTCGAGCACATCGAGCCCTTGCGCAAAGTCGTCGTGATGTCCGTAGAGAATCAACGGCTGTCCAAGCAGCGCTCGCAGAGCAAGGTCCTCCCGTGGGGCTCCCAGGGGGTAGCGTGGAAGGACCGGCAGGCCGCCAGCGACGAGGTCGAGCTTGGACTCCAGCCCGCGATCGGTGTGGCCGCCGGCTGTCCGTCGCGCCACGGGTAGGGGCGGCTGATGCAAGCCCCCTCGGCTCCCAGCCTGAATGTGGCACGTAGCGCGGCTTCAGAGCAGGCGCCGTGAGGAGGGGCGATGATGCGCTCGACCGTAAGACCGGAGCGGCGCTCGAACGCGGCAATCCGCCGAAGCCCTTGCGCGATCGCCGCCTCCGCCTCTTGGTCGCTGTCAAGACGGCCAAGCTCGCGCGCGATGTGATCGTTGCCGTGGATGATCAGAGAGAGAACGGTGGTGTTCGCCGCAAGCAGCGAGGCCGCTCCGCGGTTGACCAGCCACCCGTCGAGTGGGACCGTGGCGAAGCTCATGTGGTATCCGTGGCGGGTGGCGTGCTGAATCAGCTCGCGGTAGTCGAGGAACCCGTAGGAGGTCCAGTGGAGGTTGGGATCGTCCACCACGAAAGCCGCGCGCGGCGGTGGTGGGGTCCAACCCTCCTCTCCGAGGACCTGCTCAAGGAAGTGCACCAGCGGTAGCAGTCCCATGAACCGCCCGGCGCGCAGATGGTCGCGCAGGGCTTCCCCATCGTGGAGCTCTGAGAGATCGAAGGCGCTTACTTCCAGCGGGGGGGAGTCATCGTCAAGCCGCCACCAGACAGGTCTTCCGGCGACATGCGCGAAAGGTGTCGCTCCCGCTGGGAAATGTGACGACTCGGCGGGGATGGCGCTCTCGCCGATGGCCTGTCCACGCAACGGTCGTCTGAGATGAGCGCTATCGCCCAACTTGACCGGCCGCTCCTCACCAGAGGCCGATCGCTCTGTCCCTATTGCGTGTTTGCGGCCGCACGGCAACACGAGTCGTCGTACGCTCGCTACGGTTGGTACCGCAGGAGCCGCCCCGAGTATCACCGCGCCGTCGATTCGCTCCAAGTCGTCGGCGTCAAATCGCTCGAAACGAACGGGAAAGACGCGCTCGATGGCCGCAAACATTCTGGCGTGACCGGGAGCCAACGGCGAACTGCTTGTCACCCCCGAGCCGTTGCCGAGATCGCTTGCCAAGTCCGCCTGATGGGACTCGGCGATCACGGCTATGAGCTTGCGTGGCTCGTCCGCGTCGAGAAGCACCGGCTCGATCTGCGTCGACGCGGCCGTTGGGCGGTCGGCTCTCGCCCGATGACGTTCGGTGGCTTGCACAACAAACCAAACGGCGGCCGGTGATTGTGGCTTGCGAGGCTCCGTGCAAGGGGCTCACGCGAGCCCTCGTTGATCCACCGTGACATCGGAGAACCCGGCTTCGGCAAGAATCGACGCTCGTGGCTCGCAACCGCAGCGGATTGTGATGCTCTTGGAGAACTTCACCTACCCCCAGGACACCCGCGT
This sequence comes from uncultured Solirubrobacterales bacterium, assembly GCA_963702905.1. Lineage (GTDB taxonomy): Bacteria > Actinomycetota > Thermoleophilia > Solirubrobacterales > Solirubrobacteraceae > Palsa-744. The sequence goes on along the minus strand of OY969769.1, from coordinate 562,675 downwards.
GCGCAACGAGGCGGAGTCGCTCGCTCTCACAGGCCACCGGGTGATGGTGCTTGCCCCACGAGGCTCCGGGCAGCGGGCAAGGGAACGCCTGCACGGGGTGGACGTGTGTCGCTACCGAACGGTGTGGGCGAACGGCTCGTCGTGGTCCTACGCGCTGGAGTACGCCGTTGCCCATATTCAGGCTGCTTTGGCGCTCGTTCCTCGCGTTGCTCGGAGGCGCCCGTACGCTCCACTTCAATGGCCCTCCTGACACGCTTGCGCTCGCCGGCCCGCTGGCGCGGCTCTTCAGGGGTCGGGTGGTCTATGACATGCACGACTCCGGCCCTGAGCTGTTCGAGGCGAAGTTCGGCTCCTCGCCGGTCTTGCACCTGTTGCGCTTGGCTCAGCGCGCCGCGATCGACTGCGCAGATCAGGTGATCGTCACCAACCAAACCCAGCGGGAACTTGCGATCGCACGGAGCTCCAAACCGACTTTGCTTGAAGTCACGACCGTGCGCAACGGTCCTCGTGCAAGCGACTTCCCAGAACCTCCTCCCGCTCGCGGAGGGAGGCTTGAGGCTCCTAGATTGGTGTACGTGGGGACGCTGGACGTTCAGGACGGAGTGCTGGAGCTGCCCGAGATCATGGGCATCCCGGAGCTGAGCGCAGCCACGCTTACGATCGTCGGCGAGGGCACCGCACGCGCCGAGCTGCTCACGCGGTGCGAGCGGATGGGCGTCGCCGAACGCGTCACGTTCACCGGGCAGGTGGCGCATGAGCGCGTGGCGAGCCTGATCGCCGACGCCGACATCGCTCTCGATCCGGCTCCCGGCACAGAGCTCAACCACGGCTCGACGATGATCAAGATCGCCGAGTACATGGGCTGTGGAAGGCCACTCGTCGCCTACGACCTGCGTGAGACCCGCCGCACCGCAGGGGATGCCGCCCTCTACGCGCCGTGTGGAGAGCTCCAAGCCTTTGTGTCCCTGGTCGCCGAGTTGGCGCTTGACGGCGAGCGGCGACTACGTCTCGGTGCACTCGCGCGCTCTCGCGCGCTCGGGTTGAGCTGGGAGCATTCCGAGCGGGTGCTCCGCGAGGTGTACGACCGTCTCTATTGAGCTTTGGTGTTGAGAGTGGCCGGCGCTCGCGCAAACGGCGGTTGGGCCACACCGAGCGCGACTGCGAGCGCTCGACGCTCTGCCTGCGCGCGCGCGCCGCGACGCGGCTGCGCAAACGCCAGAGCGCTCAACGCCCCGGTGCGGATCGAGTGGCGCATCACCAGCGCCGCGCGGATCGCCCCGGCGCGCGCTCTGCCGTAGTGCTTCTGCGCGAAAAGGATCTTTGCGTGGCTCAATTGCGCGTTGAGGTCTGGCCGGGGGGCGCGACTTGTGTGGTGAGTGACCTCCATAACAGGCAGATGCACGATCTCCCAGCCGGCCCGGCGGAAGCGGTAGCACCAATCTGTCTCCTCCGAATAGAGGAAGAACCGCTCGTCGAGCACCCCCACCTCCCTCAAAGCCTCGGTGCGCACGATCAGGAAGGCGCCTACCAGCCAGTCGGCGGATACCTCGCGTTGGTAGCGCCTTGCGCGCGGCTCATCCTCGCGCCACCGCCGCAAAGGGGCTAGACGTGACGCCGCGATCGCTTCGCCGAAGGCCAGCCAGGGCGAGGGAAAGCGGCGGATCGAACGCTCCAACTCCCCGGTTGGTGTGTTCTGGATCACGCTCGCCACACCGACCTTCAGCCGTGCGTCGAGCTTAGCCACAAGGTCGTCCAAAGTGCCCGAGGTAGTCTCCACGTCGGGGTTCAGCAACAGCACGTAGCGGCCACGAGCGATCTCCACTCCGCGGTTGTTGGCCGCGGCGAAACCGATGTTCCTCTCGCGCAGAACGGTGACGGCCGGATGGGCTGCTTCGATTCGCTCGGGGGTCCCGTCCGACGAGCCGCTGTCAACCACTATCCACTGCACCTTCAGGCCTCGGTTGGCGGCTTCGGCAGTGCGCAGCGTCGTCAGCGCGAGCTCCGCGCGATTGTGGGTGACCACAATCACGCTGAGATCGATGGGGGGCGCGAGCGCCGCGTCAAGGGCCGGCCGGTTCGCCTCAGGGGTACGCAAGTCCACGTCCATCACCAAAGCAACGGCTTCCACACTGGTTTCTCGCGCTTGCACGCCCGTGGCGCGGGGTTTGCGCGCTTGTGGTCGTGGGCCCGGCGCAGGCCAACGATGAGGACGCCTCCAGATATGGCGCATGAACGTTAAGACATGATTGCGAGCCCGATCTGCGCGCAAAAAAAGAGCCGCGGTGGGTGCGTTGCTTGTTCAACCGGACTCAGTAACGAGAGGATCGAGCCTGATGGAGTTTGCACTTGTAATACGGGAGCTCGCGCGCCGTCGGATCGCGCTGGCTATTGGCGTGCTCGTCGCCGTGGTAGCCGCTGTCCTCAGTGTGTACCGCGTTGACGGCCTTGCCCTCAAGCCTCGCTCTCTGCAGTACTCCAGCGCGAGCACGCGCGTATTCGTCGATACCTCCTCTTCGGTCCTCGGAAACCTCTCGCAGTCCTTCGAACCACTGCAATCACGTGCCACCGTGTACGCGAACTTCATGGCCAGCCCGACCGTGCTCAGTTTGATCGGCCAGCGTGTGGGGCTCTCAGGGAGCGAGATCTATGCTGCCGGACCCGTCGATCCGCAGGTGCCCCGCATCGTGCAGGAGCCCACAGCGGTGCAACGCAACGTTGAGATCACTGGTGAAACGACTCCCTACCGGCTGAACTTCAACAGCGACCCGAACCTACCGACCATCGGGATCTATGCGCAAGCCCCGACAACCAAGCTCGCGATCAGCCTGGCGAACGCGTCTGTTGCGAGCCTGGAACAGTACGTCGTCTCGCTTGAGGACGCCGACCACATCCCGCAGCAGTCGAGGATCGTGATCCGCCAGCTCGGCGACGCGAACGGTGGGGTCGTTGACGGCGGGATCAGCAAGGCGCTCGCGGTCATGGTGTTTCTCGTCGTGTTCGTTCTCTGGTGCGTGCTCATGCTCATGAGCGCCCGCTTCCGAGAGAGTTGGCGCGCCAGTGCCAGCGTCTCCGAGCCGCACGAATGGGAGCTGGACGACAGCGACGCACAAGACACCCAGATCGTGCTCAGAACACCCGTCCGTGAACGTCACTCTCGTGAGCGTACTTCTCGCGAGCACGCGGAGCTTGGCGCGCCCAACGGGAAGGCCACGGCGGCTGAGCCCGCGCACGCGTCGTCCGGGCCGGCCGAGTTGCACGGTCGATTGCGCGCAAGCGGCTCGTGACGGTGCCCGTGACCGGCGCGGGCGCAACGGTCACCGAGTCGGGCCCTCCGGGGACGTTCGTTAGGGAGCTGCCCGCGCGCGCCAAGCGGAGCGCAAAGCCGCCCCAGCTCGACGCTTTCCCCAACACGCGCCGCCCGCTGCCATGGCTGCTGGCGGGGTTCCTGGCGATGCTGTTCCTGATCCCGGTCGATTCGACCGAATTGAAGGTTCACATGCCGGTGGGTTCCCAGATGGATAGATTCGTGATCGTCGGGCTAGTGCTTGCGTGGATATTGCTTGGCGGCGATCAGCGCGCTTTCCTGCGTACACGCAGATCGAAGCTCTTCGTCGGGGCCGTCTGCGTATTCCTGGCGGTCGCTGTAGCCAGTGTGTTGTTTGACGCTGAACGCGTCATCAATCTTGGCGAGCTCGAACTGGCGGCCAAGCGCTTTGGCCTGCTCGGCTCCTTCCTGGTGCTCGCATGGTTCACGCTCACTGCACTGCGCTTCGAGGACGTGCGTGGCTTCTCGACCTACCTGATCGGGCTGGCCACCGTGATGGCGTTCGGCATGATCGTGGAGCGGCAAACGGGCTACAACGCCTTCTACAACTGGAGTGGCACGATCCTCAAACCGATCGCCAATGTCGCTCCTTCGCCGACGAACATCCATCCGGAACTCGGCAGCGACGGACGGGTGGCGGTGTTCGGGCCGACGCTTCACGGTCTCGCCGCCACCACGATGCTGGTCGTGATCATGCCGTTTGCGCTCGTGCGCGTTTTCGATGCGAAAACCCGACGCCAGTGGTGGTTGAACGCGATCGCCTTCACACTGATGCTCGTCGCCGCGGCCGCCACCGACCGCAAGACCGCGCTGCTGGTTCCAATAGCGGTGGTGGTCTATTTCGGCTTCTACCGGCCCCGTCCAGTGTTGCGCCTTGCTCCCATAGGTCTGATCGCGCTGGTGGGTCTAGTCCATTTCGCCTCGCCGGGGTCACTTGGCACGATCTTCACGGGGACGGCCGGGTTGCAGAGCAGCTCGACCACCCATCGACTCGGCGATTTCAGCAATGTCACTCCAGACGTGCTCGCTCGTCCTGTGCTGGGGCGAGGGTTCGGCACACTCAATCCCGAGCGGCCCGACCAGTTTCGCATCAACGACAACGAGTACATCGACGAGATCTGGGAGGTGGGGGTGATCGGCTTGCTCGCCTACCTGGGGATGATCCTCGCGCCCATCGTCCTCGCGCGCGGCGCGATTCGCGGCCGCGATCCCACGGCGGCGTCCCTCACGCTCGCCGCGTCGGCCGGTTGCGTCGCCTATCTCGTCGTCAGCGCTCTGTTCGACGCGCTGTCGTTCCCCCAAGCCCCCTACATGTTCTTTGTCGTCGCGGCGCTGACGACGATCGCAGCGGCGGGACCCGCTGGGAATGTGCGCCCCGCGCGGGAGACCCGCGAACCGGCGCGAGCTCCGCGCCGAGTGCTGATGGGTGCGCCGTCATCGTGAGCCGGCGACCGTCCCGAGTGCTCGTGCTCGCCCCCGGTGAGCTGGGGGATCGTCTCGTAGGCCCCGAGATACGAGCGCTTGAGTTCGCGAAGGCGCTTGCCTCGCGCTACGACGTCACCCTCGCTGCCCAGTGTTACCGCGAGGGGTATCGCGACGGCATCGCGGTCGTCCCGTCGACCCGCTTGCGGCTGTCGCGCGAGGCGATGCGCCACGACATCGTGCTCGGCGCATGCCTCCCTCCCTATCTACTCGCTCTGCGCCAGCTGCATCCCTTCACGACTGTCGCAGACCTGTATGACCCGCACGAGCAGGAGCTCGCCACACTTCAGGCAGGCCGTGGGCGCGAGCGTGAGTTGCGCGCGCGCGCTGCCATCCAAGCGCTTCAGCTACGTCATGCCGATGTCGTGTTGTGCGCCGGCGAGCACCAACGCACGGAGTTGTTGCGCAGCTCACGCGAGCTGTTTGGTCCCTCGGCGCGGCTTCCCGATCCGGCTGTGGTCCCGTTTGGGATTCCCGATCCTCCGCCTGACTCAGGACGTCGGCCGTTGCGCGAGTGCTTTCCGCAGATCGCAAAGGACGACACATTGGTGCTGTGGTGGGGGAGCGTGTGGCGCTGGTTGGATGCAGAGACCCCCGTTCGTGCTTTGGCGCGTATGGCCGACGATCGCCCAGACATCAAGCTCGTCATCACCGCGGGGAGCCCTCCCAACAAGAGCGCCGGGGCTCGCTTTGACGCAACCGGGGAGATTCGCGCCCTGGCCCAAGATCTGGGGGTTCTCGGACGCTCGGTGTTCTTCTATGACCAATGGATCCCCTACGAGCGACGCTACGACTACCTACGCGACGCCGACATAGGGATAACTCTCCATCGCCACGCTTCCGAGGCACGGTTGGCGGCGCGGGCGCGCTATATGGATTACCTCTCCGCGGAGCTCCCTTGCGTGCTCGGCCGCGGTGACGAGACCGCCGAGGAACTTGGCGCGGGGGGCTTTGCGACCCTGCTCGACGAGCCCACTCCGGACGATCTAGCGGCGATCCTTACTGGTCTCGCCGATGCTCCCCACGCACTCGCTGAGGCTCGGCTCGCGGGTCACGAGCTTGCCGCCGAGCGCCATTGGAGCGCGGTGGGCGTAAAGCTGCGTGCCGCCCTCGCCGGTGCCCCCGACGCACGAGGAGAGGAGCGACCGGCGTCGCCGCTTGCGGTGTTCGAGGGCGCCGGCGCCTACTACGCGCGTCGTGCCGTCGACAGGCTGCTTGCCGTCGCAGGCTGACCTCAGGTAGCCGTGACCTAACCCGCCGGTACGGGCGGGCGCGAGGGCGATGCGTCCGCTGCGGGTGAGGCGAGCGATCCGCTCCCCTCCGGGACCTCTATGACATTCCTCTCCATTGCTTGCCGGGTTGAGCCCGGACGACCGCTCGAGATCTTCGAATTTGCGGCGCGCTTGCGGGCGATGCGCTCGCGGGCGATCGCCATCCGCCGTTCGAGCCGTTGTGTGCGAAGCCTTTCAGAGAGTAGTGCGACGAGAGGGATCGCCACGGCGCACACGAGTTGAGCCAGCAGGGTTTGTGCCGAGGGATAGATTCCAAGCCACTGGCCTGCCCACACGGGCAGGTCAACGTGTACGGGGGTGATCGCCAGCCAGCCTGCGGCCTGAAGCGCGCGCATGGCTTGTCCGGTCATCACCACGGTGAGAATCCCCACCAGAGTCGCTGTTGCCACCACCACGCCTCGGTAGGGAAGGCGCCGGCGCAGACGCAGCATCAGCACGGCGATCGCGGTGGTGAAGACGCCACCTAGGAGCACGCCCTCCACGACCGCCCCACCGCCCGCCTGCTCACGCAGGGCTTGCAAGTAGAGAACCGTCTCAAAGCCCTCTCGGTAGATGACGGTGAAGCCGACAGCCGCCAGGCCGAGCGATGGACCCAGCACACGTGACCCGCGCGGCGCGCGATCGACCATGCGACGGTGACGGGCCTGTTCCCTGGCGGTGAAACGCGTCCAGCAGAACTTCTGAAAGAACCACGCGAGCATCACAGCCAGCACAGCCAATGCCGACATGTCCAATACGGCCTGCAACTGCAGCCCGTAACCGACAAAGGACGTGAGTATCAGGTCGGTGAGTGCCCACGTGACCAGCGTTGCGGGAATCGCTGCAATTGCGCCGAGAATCACCGGACGGCGCCAGCGGCCGCCCACGGTCACGAATCCCGCGCTAAGAGCTGCGACGATCAGAAGCGCCTCGAGCCCCTCGCGAAAAACCACGATTCCACTGTTCACGGCGACCGCGGCGCGGCTGTGCGATACGTCGAGCACGATCTGGGCTTGATCGAGTGCGCCTTCGATTTCGCTCTGCCGCTTGGCGAGAGACAGTTGCGATGTGTGGTTGGCGAGCACATCGAACAATGATCGCCCGGTGCTGCCTCCGTTCCAGAACAACGCCTCAATGTGTATAGCCAGCGCTGGGTCAACCGCCAGCAAGCGCAGCTCGGGGGTGAGGTCGAACACCGCGTAGGCTTCACGCGCCGCATCGGATGCCGCCGACCATTCACCTTGCGCCGCGGCCTGCCGGGAGCGGGCGAGCGCGCGCTCGATCCGTTCGAAGTCGGCGTCATCATCATGGCGTTCCCAGGCGACGGGAAAGACCGTGCTGATCGCGGTGGTGGCCGTGGCGCAAGCCGACTGCACGCTCGCGCTCCGGTGGTAGGCCTTTGGCGAGCTCTCCTCGCCACTGATGCCAAAGGCGCCAGGCAATGTCCCAAGGGCTCTGTCTGCTTGGGTGAGGCGCACGGCGTCGGCGTGTGCCAGGGTAGGTCGGAGGTCGTTGACCAAACGCGCCACCACCGGGGGTCCCTGCACCGTGCCCTGTGGCTCGCCGTTGGGTGGAATGGGAGTCGGGCCGCCGCACAACCGCGCGATTGTGAAGCGCATCGCTTCGACGAGCTGGCGAATCCGCCGGCCTTGCTCTGCCGCAGTGGGCGGCGCTGCCGTGAACCCCCCCAGTGCGCTCAAGGCGGCGCCGTTCGCCGCCTGCAATCTCAAGTGATCCCCCGTTTCAGCGGGCGAACTGGAGGCCGGGGACGCGAGTGTCTGAAGCGCACCGTTCACACCACCCGCGCCGGTGTCCAGATGTTGGGTGTAGATCGGGGCAAGCACCTGCCAATAGCCCGCGGCGAGTGTGGCTGCCTCGATCCGCCCCGCTCCCAACCCGAGATACCCGTCGAGGGTTGCTTGTTGCACGAGCGCCAGTGTGCGTCGTTGGAGAGCGTCCAGTGTGTCTCGTCGCACGCTCATCCCGGCTTCCGCGGCCGAGAGCGTCCCGGCGGCAAACTGAGCGACAGCATGTCGCGCGTCGTCGGCAACTGTGGCTGTGCCCGTGCTCGGGCCGAGGTCACGTACCGTTGCCCATTCACGCGCAAGCGCCGGTCGATCTGTGGCGATCACGTGCAGTGTGAGCTCATAGGCGGCCACCGTCAGGTCGGCCACCGCTCTTCCGCGTGCGGCCGCCAGCGCCAGAGAGTCGCCACGCTGGGCCGCGGCCCCGGCGAGGCTCAGTTGCTCGCCCACGCGCGTGCTCGCTCCGAGAGTCGGCGCGAGCGTCAGATCGAACGCCGTCTGGGCTTCTCGTACAGCCGCCATCGCCTTGCCGCGTTGGCCTGATATCAGCTGCCAGCGCGCGCGGAACAGCGACTCGCGTACCGTCTCGGCGGCTTGTGCGGCGGCCCCTCGCGCACCGTCGCCGCGCATCGCGAGGGCGGCGAGGTCTGCTGTGCTCCACGCAAGCTCCTGGGCGAGGGTTGCGCGTTGGATGGTGCTGCGGGGTCGCAGCGTGAGCAGCCACTGCAGGTAGCCAAGGCCGGGTGCCAGTGAGCGCAGTTGGATGGCGCTCGGCGATTTCAGGCCTGGGGCGGACGCTTCGCCACGCAAGTTTGCGACGGTTGTGCGTGCGTAGGCCAGGTTCGGGACAGGGCCGGTTGGCACCTGAGCCCAAGCCTGCATATCTTCGGCGAGAACTTCAAGTCGGTGAGCGCTGTTGGCAGCAGTACCGAGAGCGTTCGTGGGTTTGGGGGCTTGGACTCCGAACTGCTTGACGGGTGCGGCCGACGCTCCGCTGCACCAGTACGCCAATGTCACCAGGAGGATGGCTGCGGTAGCCGCGCACCGACGCCGGGTTGCGCGTCTCACACGACGATCCCCTCACTGAACTGATCTGTACGCGTTGGGGGTGAGCGGTGCAGGAGCATTTGAAGCTGCTCGCCCGCGGTGAGCTTCAGCCCGAGCAGGTAGCCGAGGCTGCCGATGGCTCCGCATGCCAAGGCGCGCCCGGTACCGGATGGCAGTACCAGCGTCATCAACGCGGCCCCACCGAAGCTGATCGTGGCGAGCAGGATGAAGCGGGTGCCGTCAGAGAGCAACTCTCGCACCACATGTGGCAGGTCGGCTCCTCCCTCGGCCAGCAGCATGAATACGACGAATCCGAGTGGCGCGAGGAACATCGCGGCGACGATCCCGTCGAGACCGAACAGCATGCTTGCAAGTGCTGTGACCCCGAGCTGAAATGCCACAAGGATCGGCGCGCAGGCGTTCACCAAGCGTGCCCGTCCCAGGGCGAACATGACCGGCAGCAGCAGGTTCACCAGCTGCGCCGTCAGGAGCCATGGCGCCATCAGCAGCGCGAAGCGCTGAAGCTCGGCCACCTCCGAGGGAGGCAGGCTCGTGGGCAGTATGGCGCCGACGAGCGGCGCCCCGAATGCCACCAATCCGGCCAGCGCTGGAGCGCTGAGCAACATCGCATAGCGAAAGCCGGGGGGGACCGTGCCGGCGAGGATAGCCTGCCACTCCGAGCGGGCTCCGCGTGTCATATCGGCGACTCGTGCCATCCCCAGTACGAAGCCTGTGCCGGCCACCAAGTAGCTGGCGAAGAGATATGCGTAGGAGACGATCGTGGCGTCGCCCGCGTGGTAGTGGCCGGCAAACGCCAGCGTCACGAGGTAGAGACCGTTGAAAGCCAGGTAGATGCCGGTGCGGCCCAGGATGGAAGCAGTACAGGCGAGCAACCTGTGTGGGCGTACAGCCTCGCCCAAGTGAGCGGGAGTGGCGGCCGGATGACGGCGGCTGACGGCGAGGAGCATCACGCTGAGGGTTACGATCGCCATCGCCAGCATCGACCAGCCGAGGGTCAGCAGTCCCGTAACGTGCTGCAACGCAAGGTAGCTGGAGAGGCCGGCCGCGGCCCCGGCTCCATAGGCTGCGGCCACTGCGTGGAAGCGGTCGCGTACCGCGAGCATGGTCGCCATGCCGGCGGCCCACAGCTGCAGGATCATCGCCCCTCCGAGGATCGGAAGCGCCGTCTCGGTGACATGGCGTGCGTTCGCGCCGAGTCCTGGAGCAAGCAGCTGTGAGAGGGGGCCCGCCAGGGGGACGGTGGCTATGAAAACCGGCAACGCGATCAGCCCGAGCGCGAATGCGAATTGGGTCGAGGTGATCTGCGGTCGCGCACCCACGAGCAGTGGCGCTGAGGTCACGCGGATGCTCTGGCTGAACGTGCCGAAGATCGCATACAGCGCGAGTGCCGCAAAGAAGCCGTCTGTGCGGCTGTCGATCCCGAACGACCGCAGGTAGAGCAGAGCCTGTATTCCCGATCCGGCGGCCATCGCAAACGTCGCCAGCGCCATGACCTTGCCGGCCGTGGCGTGCTTGGAGCGCAGCGCGGCGCTATCGGCCACGCGGTCGACTTGGGTGATCGGTATCGCCACAGCGGGCGCCGTTCCGGTAGCGGCGACAGCCGCTGTGGGCACAGACGTGGTTGGCATCAGCCAAAGAACGCCGTGAGCCGCCCGTTCCTCGCGTGGCGCCGCAGTCGAGTTTCCAGCTTCCCCACGTAAGAGCCAGGACGTCCGAGGCGACGTTCTGCTCTGACGGGGACGCTAGAACAGCCGGATGCTGCCAGTGGTGAAGCTGGTGGTGCTGGCGATATTGCCGAACACATCCTTCACGGCGGCGTTCAAGGTGCCGCTCACAGCCCCGGGGCCACCCGCCGTGAGGTTTTTGCTCGGATCGTTGATCGCGCTCACCGTCAGCTTCACGGTCGCTCCGCTGACGAGCGTCGTCGCCGTCACCACGGGGGAGGTGCCACCGGTGTTGGTGTAGCGCGAGAGCAGCGAGTCGCCGCTGCCCCAGGCTCCCGAACCGAGTCCGCTGACCGTCACGGTTGTGGCGCTCAACGCGCCTGAGCGCGCGTATGTGATGGTGACGCTGCTCGGGATGCTCGTGGCGGCGATCTGATCGTTGAATTGAAGCGTGACCGCGTCGCCCACCTGCGGCAAGCCGGCGGTGGTCCCGCTGGTCGTGTCGACGATTCCGGTGACGGCCGGCCTGGTCGTGTTGACCTTGACCGCGTGGATCGCCGATGTCGCCGTGTTACCGGCGGCGTCGGACACCGTGTAGGTGTACTCGTAGCAGTGACCGGTGGTGACGCTGGTGTCGCTGAACGGCGAGGCCTGACCGGCGGACCCTATGTTCGCGAATGCGCCGTATGCGCCACAGGTGTCGGTCGCGGGCGTATATGTCGCGCTGGCCCGCTTGAGCTGCCCCGACGCCGTGTTCACGCCCGAGCCCGTGTCCGTCGCGGCGAACGTCACCGGGAGGGCGGCGTTGGCGGTGGTCGGGACACTGAGGGTTGGGGCGGGGAGGGTGGCGTCCACCTTTACGGTCTCCGAGACGCTTGCAGCATTGCCCACGTTGTCGGTGCCGGTCAGCTTGTACAGGTAGCAGCCGTCCGCCAGTCCGCTTTGGGCGGGGTTGCCCGCGATCGTCACCGGCGCTCCGTAGGTTCCGCATGTGTTGGCTGTGAGCGGGGCGATCGCGCGGGTGAGCGCCGATGAGGCGACGCCGGCGCCGGCATCGGTCGCGTAGTCAGTGCGCGTCCCGATCGTGAAGCCGCCTGTTTTGTTGAAGCTCGACGTGCCTGCGACGCTGGCGGCGACCGCGTTCACGGTGAGCGCCCCACCGGTCGGAGCGCTCGAGTCGGCCACGAGGTTGTAGGTAGCGTTGGCGGCTGCGCCCACGCCGTTGGTGGCGGTCACCGTCGGCGGGCTCTGTGGCGCGGTGGCGGATACGCCGAAGGCGTACACGTTCTGCCCGCCTGTCTGGGTTTCGGTGAACCCGTTGCTCGTAAGCGGGCTGAAGGCGTAGCCGGCGATACCGCTCGCGCTGTCGGTCGAGTTGGCCACGATCGTGAATCCACCCGACTGGGTCGGATTGAAGTAGAGCGTGTTGTTGCTCGCCTTGTAGAAAGTCGCGGGCGACAGGCCGCCGAAGCTGAGCACCGGTGTTGTCGGAGTAGTGGTGTCCACCCTGACGGTGCTGGAAATGGCGGCTACGTTGCCGGCTTTGTCGGTGCCGGTCAGCGTGTATCGGTAGCAGCCGGTTGGCACGATTTGAGTCGCGCTGCCTTCGATCGTCGCTGGACTGTTCCCAAATGTCCCGCACGCTCCCCCTTCAAAGGGAGCGCTCACAACCGTGAGCGTGCTTGACGCGAGACCGGACTGATTGCCGGCCTGGATCTCGCTGTAGTCGGTGCGCGCGAGTGTGATGTTGCCGGATCTGTTCGAGCTCGAGCTGCCGCCCACACTCGCCACGGCGCCGTTCACAGTCAATGCGCCGCCGCTCGGGGGAGTGGTGTCGGTGCCGATACCCGTCAGGTAGTGATTGAGCACGGTCCCCGGTGTGAGGGTTTCGTTGTAGAGCGCCACCTCGTCGAGCGTGCCGGCTCCGAACAGGGAGGTGCCACCGCGTGACATGAAATTGAGCGTCGAGTTGGCGAAGTTCCCGGCTCCGGTCCCACTGGCGAGCTTCGTGTAGGGAACAGGTTGGCCGTCCACGTACGGGGTGATCTCCGATGCGGCCGGTGCGTTTGTGTCGATCACAAAGGCGTAATGGTGCCAGGCACCTGCGCTCGGGCGGGCGAAGTAGACGTTGTTGCGAGATTCACCCACGCCGATGCCGACGGCGAACTCGCCGCCTTCCTCGCCGGCGTTGGGGTCGACCAGGAAGCCGCCCGGGTTGGAGTTGAAGCTGGGAGTGAACTCCATAGCGAGCGCGTCGTTGTTTTCGTATTTGTCCCACTTCAACCAGAACTCGATCGTCAGCTTGCTCGTGGAGGACAGGTTCACCGGTGCTTGCGCTGTGCCGCTGACACCGTCGAAGTTGGCCGCTGTGTCTTCTTCTCCGGACAGTCCACCTGGCGTTCCGAGCGTAACCGCGCTTGCGCCGCCCGATGTCGTCGCGGAGGAGCCCCCGACGGCGTCAACCAGGGTCGAGCCAGACTGCTCGCCGAGCCGCCAGTAGTGTGAGACGCCAGGCGTCCCAAGCACCGTCTGCGCATAGGGAGTGCCGGTGGAGCCACCCACCACGATTGTGTGGGTAAGGGTGCCGGTTTGCCCGTTGCTGTCGGTCACCTTCAGACCCACCGTCACCGTGCCCGGAGTGTTGAACGCATGGCTCAGCGTGGGCGTTGAGCCGCTGTCGGTCGCGTATTTGCCACTGCCGTCGAGATCCCACTTGTAGTCGGTGATCGTCGCGCTGCCGGCGGCAAGCGATCCCGATCCGTCCAGTGTCACGGGCTGGCCCGCCGAGGTGGTCGCCGGTGTGGCGCTGAAAGCGGCTGTCGGGGGCGGATTGCTGGTGACACCGGTTCCGAGCTGGTAGTGGTTGAGCACGGTCGCCGATGTGAGGATTTCGTTGTAGAGCGCCACCTCGTCGAGCGTGCCGGCGCCGAACAGCGAGCTCGTTGCCCGCGACATGAAGTTGAGCGTGGAGTTTGCGAATGGGCCGGCGCCGCTGCCGCTAGTGAGCTTCGTGTACGGCACGGGCTGGCCGTCCACGTACGGAGTGATCTGTGAGGCGGCTGGCGCCAGCGTGTTGATGACGAAGGCGTAGTAGTGCCAGGCACCTGCGCTCGGGCGGGCGAAGTAGACGTTGTTGCGTGATCCACCGATCCCGATGCCGACGGCGAACTTACCGCCTTCCTCGCCGGCGTTGGGGTCGACCAGGAAGCCACCCGGTTCGCTGTTGAAGTTGGGCGTGAGCTCCATAGCGAGCGCGTCGTTGTTTTCGTATTTGTCCCACTTCAACCAGAGCTCGATCGTCAGCTTGCTCGTGGCCGACAGGTTCACGGATGCCTGCGCCGCCCCGCTCACCCCGTCGAAGCTTGCTGCTGCGTCGCTTTCGCTCGACAATGCGCCGGGCGCTCCCAGCGCTACCGCACCCGGTTGGCCCGTGATCGTCGCCTGCGCCCCGCCTACGAGATCGGCAAAGCTCGAGCCCGAAGACTGGTCCATGCGCCAATAGTGGGCGATACCGGGTGTTTCTTCGACCGCCTGCGCGTAAGTCGCGGGACCTTGAACTTCGACCGTGTGGGTGACCGTGGCGGTTTGGCCGTTGCTGTCGGTCAGCTTCAGGCCCACTGTCACCGGGCCGGGCGTTGTGTACGTGTGCGAGACGGTCGGCGTGGAGCCGGTGTCAGTGGCGTAAGTGCCGCTGCCGTCGAGATCCCACTTGTAGTCGACGATCGTGCCGTCCGGGTCAGTTGAGGTTGAAGCGTCGAAGCCCACTGGTTGGTTCATGCGCGGCGTGGCGGGACTGTGCGTGAACGCGGCGGTGGGGGTCGGGCTGCTCGAGTTGCCCGATCCGAGCGCATAGTGAGCTAGAACTGTCGCTGGAGTGAGCGTCTGGTTGTAGAGCGCCACTTCGTCGAGCGTGCCGGCGCCAAAGAGGGAGGCGCCGCCGCGCGACATGAAGTTGAGCGTTGAATTGGCGAACGTTCCAGCGCCTGTGCCGCTTTCGATCTTCGTGTACGACACTTTCTGGCCGTCCACATAGGGCGTGATCTCAGACGCGCCCGCCGCTGTGGTGTCGAGCACGAACGCGTAGTAGTGCCACACGCCGGCCGAGGGGCGGGCAAAGAACACGTTGTTGCGCGTCGTGCCCTTGCCTATCCCCACAGCAAACTTCCCGCCAAGGTCGGAGGCGTTGGGGTCGACCAAGAAGCCACCCGGTTCGCTGTTGAAGTTGGAGGTGAACTCCATAGCCAGCGCGTCGTTGTTTTCGTATTTGTTCCACTTCAGCCAGAACTCGACCGTCAGCTTGCTCGTTTCCGAGAGGTTCACAGGCGCCTGCGCCTTGCCGCTGATCCCGTCGAAGCTCGCGGCGGTGTCGCTGTTGGCGGTTATCGCGCCGGCCTGGCCGAGTGCCACCGAGCCCAGATTGCCCCCGATCGTCGCTGTGTTGCCACCGGCGAGGTCAGCGAAGGCGGACCCGGTGGCCTCGTCCAGTCGCCAGTAGTGCGAGAGGCCCGGCGTTTCGAGCACCGCATGCGCGTAGGCTCCCGAGATGGCGGCCCCCACATTGATCGTGTGCGTGGTGATCGCCGTGCGACCGTTGCTGTCGGTTACCTTCAATCCGACGGTCACGGTGCCGGGCGTTTCAAAAACATGTGCCAACGTCGGCGATGAGCCGCTATCGGTCGCGTATTTGCCACTGCCGTCCAGATCCCACTTGTAGTCGCTTATCGAAGCCCCGTCGACCGCGTAGGAGCCGGAGCCGTTCAGCGTCACGTTTTGACCGGCGGTCACCACCGTCGGCGAGACCCCGAACGCCGCGGTCGGGGGGCCTTCGGTGCCGTCGAGCAGGATCCCCGTAGGTGTTTGCGGCTGCACGCCCATTTCCGAGAGGATGTTGTAGGTGGCCTGTTGGATGCGCGGGTCGGACGATTCCACCGGTAGTTCGGTGTAGTCGTCTTCGGGCTTGTTGAGGAAGTGGGGCCCCAGTCCCCACGACCACTGGATCGTGCCCGACGCGAACACGATCGCCCCGCTCGCAGCGCGGTACTTGACAGTCTCGCTGAAGCTGTTCTGTCCCGGTGGGGGGGTCAAGCCGAATTCCATGCCGTAGTCCAACAGCCACTCTGTGCCCGGCTGGTTGACATTTGTGTGGCTGAGCTGCACGACGTTGGCGGGCTCGAATGCCAGGTAGCCGGGTTGGCTCGGTATTGCGTCCCACTCCCAGCCGACCAGATTGGTGCCGATCGTGGCGCCGGTGGCCGGGTTGATTCCGGTGTTGCGCCAGATCGAGTCGCCCGAGTACTGGTCTTGACCTTCGGCCGGGGGAACGGTGAGCCCAAAGCTCGAGTTGTTCGTGGTGTCGCCGACGTACATCACTCCGAAGAGAGAGCTCTCGGGGGTGTTCGGCCCGGGCCGTCCGCCGGGGGGCGCGTTGGGCGAGCCCGCGGGGGCGCCCGCGTCGCGGAAGGTGGTGGTGGGCGTTTCGCCGCCGGGGTCGTTGACGCCCAGGGAGCCGTCCTGGACGGTCTTGTACGTGGTCATCGTCTGATGGTTGTTTTCGTACTGCACCTTCCAGTAGGCGTCGTTGGCGCCGAACGAGGCGATGCTCACGCCGTGTTCACGCGCTGCCTTCACGGCCGCCAGCTCTTTGCCCGACCAATACTCGTCATGTCCCGAGATGAGCACTACTTTGTGAGAGAGCAGCGATTCGGGTTTCTCGTCGATGGCCACGCCGTCCGTGTAGGAGACGTCATAGCCCTCCTTCTCAAGCCAGTACACCATCGGGTAGTCGGCCTTCAGGAACCAGTTCTCGTCAGAGCTCGACGCGACATCCTGGAACGGGCGCTGGAAGGACACCGAGAACGCGCGTGGGGCTCCGTCGGCAAGGTTGGGGAGCGAGGAGTTGAAGTTGTAGAGCGACTTCCCCCCGAACCAGTTGTAAGCCTGGTAGGTCGAGGTGGGGATCTTGGCGAGGATCGCCGAGGCGGGCGATGCGCTGTCGTTGCGCACGACGAAGATGATCTGGTTGTCGTCACCTTCGGGGTCGACCAGCTTGACGAGATAGACCCCGGAGGCGGGCAGGCTCGACCCGGGGATCGTGTACGTCGTTTCCCAGTTGTCGCAGTTCACTTCGCCGGTTTTGGCCTTCATCGGTTCGCATTCCAGGCCGTTGTTGACCGGCACGTCGGAGGCGCTGGCGACGAGTCGTCCGCCCTTGCCCCCGTAGTAGCCCATCCTGAAGACCGAGATGTCTACGCCGCTTGCGTAGGCGCCGATCTTGAGCGACACGCTCTGACCGAGGTTGTAGCTCGTCTGCGTGGCGAAGCCGGCGAGGTTGTAGGTACGCCCGTTGCTGATCTGCCACGCGTTCGACCCGGCTCCCTTGCAGTTGTTCTCGTTCACGACCGGGTTCGAGTTCGGGCATGAGACGGCGGCGGATGCGCCGGAGGGCGTCAACGCAAGACAGAGCGCGCCGAATGCGACGAGGACCGCGACGAGAATTGAGCGCAGATAGGAGCTGAGATGGGTGTCGAGCGAAAGCAGTGAGGTCTTCTTTCTTCTATCGGTGACGTATCTGAAACCGCATGCGCGCGTTTGGGCCGGTGCGGTCCTACTTCAACAACGGCGCGTACTCGCGTGCTCTTTTGCGCCCCGCCGGCCAAGGCTTGCGCTCAACGACGTTCGTAGATCCTGTACGCCTCAGAAAGGGGCCCACCGGCTGTCGAAGCGAAGGCCCCGAAGCTCCTCACCAGTCGATATTCACGGTTGACGTAGCCGATCAGCAAGCGGTCGTAGTCGATCCCGATCTGGGGCTTCCCCCAGGCGTCGAAGCGCGCGTTTCCGAGCACCACGTAGCGCAGTCGCTTGCGCTGCACCTGTGCGATCGTCGCGCGCTGTTCGGTGGCTGACGCCACGTCTCCCGGTAGGAACGCGAGGTTGTAGAGGGGGGAGGGGCGATCGACCAAGTAGTAGAGCCCGCCGTAGGGAATGCTGAGGAACGCTTCGCCCGGTCGTGTATGGGATCTGAGAAAGTCGATCGTGCCCTGTAGTGCCGGCGCAGCAGCCGGGGTGGTTGCGAATTCGCCATGTGCGCTGCGCACCATTCGTGTCTGGCCGGCGGTGGTGCCTTCCCTGTGCAGCGCCACTACGAGCGAGAGGACGACGATCGCGAACACCGCCGTCGCCGCGTTGCGGGCCTGCGGGCGATCGTCGCCGATCCGTTGATGGAGGATCGCCGCCAGCAGTAGCAACGGCGCGGCATAGTACGGGGCGAATGAGTCGGTCGTGAAGTTGTCGTACGTGCGTAGCGACACCACAGCGGCCGCGGCAAGCAGGGCAAGATCGAGCGGCCACGATTTCGACAGGGGCGGGGGCTTACGGCGCACGAAGCGGATCGCTGTCCAGGCGGCGCCGGCGAGCACGAGCGCTGGGAGCCAGCTCATGCCGATCAACAGGCGCTTGCAGTCCGTTTGGATCAGCGCCCGCGTACCCGGGAACAGGCCCAGAGCGCGCGAACCGCCATCGAGTAGCAACAGCCCCACGACGGCAATCGCTAGCGGCCAAAGAGCGCGTATGCGCGCAAGGCCGCCGGGCTGTGGTGTCGCAAAGGACGCGCTCGGACGCGGTTCGATGTCGGCATCCCTACGCGGCCAGCGCAACGCGGTTCCAACGATGCCGGCGAGCAGCGCCGTGTACACAAGCCCACGACCCAAGGTCGCCACAAGGCTCGCGAAGGTGAATGGGGAGAGGCGCTGCTGATAGGTGGCCTCCGAGTGCACGAAGCTGACCGGGAACAGGTTCTGGGTGACAAGGCGCGAGAGCCCTGTCTCGGCGGCGAACAGTCCCAGCACAGGGCCCGCGATGAGCACCGCCGGCAGCGCAATCCGCGCGAGCGCCCGCAGAGCGGTGGCGCGGCCCTCGACACGGTTCAGTCCGAGCGTGTACCCCAGCACCACCGCCACCCCCGCGGCGGCGAACTCGATGCGTGTGAGTCCAAGGAAGCCAAGAGCCACGCCGGCCAGAGTGAGACGCCCGCGCGTGAGCGCGAGCAGCGTGAGCAGAAGGAACAGCAGTCCGAAGCTCGCAGAATTCGTGTTGGGAAGCACGAAGTTGGCCCACCCCGAGAGTCCTATGGCGATCAGCGCGGCCGTCGCGAGTCCTGCAGACACCGGGCGAACCCAGTTACGCGCCAGCGCATAGAACGTGGCGAGGATCGCGATCGTCTCCACGAGCCCGAAGGCGATAGCCGTCGACAGGCTCGCACCGAAGATCTTGAATGTGAGCGCGAGGCTGTAGAGGCCCGCGGGTCCATAGAAGTAGCGGACGTCGCGGTAAGCGACCGAGCCGTGAGAGATCCCGTCGGCGATCGTGAACTCGAGCCCGGTGTCAGTGTCGAGGATTCCCCACCGACGCCACGTGAATGCAAGGAGCGCGATCAGGAACACACCCAGCGCCGCGATGACAGGCCGGTCCCCGATCGTGGTTTCACCGCGTGCGGCCGTGGTGGACGGGGATGCCTTGTGTCGCGCCCGGCCGCGCCCGAGCTCAAGTGGCGTCGCGGTGTCCGGAGTGGCCGTCGATCCGGCCATCAGGCGGTTCTCAGCAGACCGTCTAGACGGCGCACAGCGCCTGCGAGCCCGGGTATGGAGAGGGTGAAGGCCCCCACGACCGCCTTACCACTGACCTCGTATCGCAACGAGCGGCGATAGGCGCCACGGGCGTGATCAAGTCGTCCTTCGTCCATGTGGTAGCGCCCGATCTGTCTAAGGTCTCCCGCCAGCACCGACCGCACGAAAGCCCGGTCGGCGATCTCCGTGGAGTAGAGCTGGTGAACTGTGTACGCCATCTCACGCATATCGAGCAGCCGCGAGGACACGTTGTCGCCGTGGCGGCGAAAATTGACGAGCAGACGAGGGTCGTAGTAGAACACAGCGTCGCCCGCGAGGGCGCGCATCCAGAACTCGTAGTCCTCACAAGCGAGATCCTCTCGAAAAGGACCGAGTCTCTCGTAGAGCTCGCGCCGGATCAAAGAGGTAGGCGCGGCGATCAAGCACACCTCGAACATCGCACGCGCGAACAGGTTGTTGTCGAGTACCCCAGTACCCGGTGGCCGGTCATACTCGGCAGTGGAGAGACCGAACTCGCGTGCGTGTCCGAAGGAGATGTCGATGTGCGGATTCTCCACAAGCGCCTGGGTTTGCCATTCGAGCTTGTGTGGCTCCCAAATGTCGTCGGCGGGACACATCGCGATGTAGTCCCCCCGCGCCGCCGCGAAGGCACGGTTGTAGGCCGCCGAGGGGCCGCGGTTCTCCTGGTGGATGACACGCACCCTCTCGCCAAAGCGATCGAGCTCCGCGGATGTCCCGTCGGTCGAGCCATCGTCCACCACGATGATCTCAAGCGGCGCAGTGGTTTGTGCCAGAACAGATTCGACCGTGGCGGCGATCCATCGTGCCGCGTTGTACGCCGGCATGGCTACGCTGATGGATGGAACGCCCATACGGTCATCTCCTGTCAGGTGCTGAGTGGCTCCTTTGCGAGTGGCTTGCGGCGTGCCCACGGTCGACGTTGGAGCCTTTCGATCTTCTGACATATCCAACGGTTTGGCCGTTGCCTCGCTTTCATGGGACCCTTGCTTGCGCCGTAGGACGCGTGTTGCGATCAGCCCCAGATCCGACCAGGCGGTTGGGAACCAGAGTCGGACCACGCCGAGGTACACGCCTGCCGCTACCGTGCCGGTGAGCGCGAACCCGACCAGCATCGGCGTCTGCTCCGCGGAGAGCAACGAGGACAGTGGCAGCGCGACGGCCACCAGCGCGAGGCTTCCCACGCTTGCGGCCGCGAGATCGTGGAAGAGCTGGGTGCCCGGCATATCCACCAGTCGGTTCAACATGACGGCATAGACGACAGTGACAAGCACCTGGAAGACAACGACGCCGATGCACACTGAGATCAGCCCATAGGAGGAGCAGTACAGGATCGTTCCCGCGTAGCCGATCAGCTGACAGAGATTGAAGACCGATAGCGCGCGCGGACGGTTGGCCGCCAGCAGCAGCGGCGAGTTGGCGCTATTGACGGTGATCGCCATACCCGCCCCCGCAAGAATCTGGGCGGGGAGCACCGCGGGCTGCCAGTGCGCCCCGAAGAGCCACGGCATCAGTTCGGGCGCCAGCACGATGAACAGCGCAAGCAAGGGGAAGATGAAGGTTGCGTTGGCACGGACGATCCTGGCTCGTAGCGATCGCATGTGCTCCAGGTCCTGGGTGCGGGAATACACAGGCAGAGCCAGGCGGCTGATGATCCCGCTCACCTTCCTCTCGCCTTCGACGCTCACGGTGAAGGCGCGGTAGTAGAAGCCAACCTGAGCCGCGCTCAATCTCACGCCCAGGATCATGTAGTCGATATTGCGCTGCATCACCCACGAGAGCCCGGCGAACCCGGCAGGCAAGCCAAAAGAGAGTAGCTCGCGGATCTCGCGTATACGTAGGCGCGGCAGCGGCGGGCGGGTCGTCGCAAGCAGCAGGATCAACGTGAGCAGGGCTGAGGCGATGGCTCCGATGACGTATGCCTTCGCCTGTAGGTCGAACGCAGCGGCGAGCACGACGGCGGTGACGGCCGAGAGCGCGACCCCACTCAGTTCGATGGCGCTGCTGGTACGAAAGTCAAGGCGCCGCTGCAACAGCGAGAGCGGCACGATCTTGACGCCCGAGAGCAGGAACACCGGAGCGAACAGCTGGAAGAGCGAGGCTGTTTCAGACCCGAACAGCGGAGCGGCGACAA
Source organism: uncultured Solirubrobacterales bacterium (assembly GCA_963702905.1). Lineage (GTDB taxonomy): Bacteria > Actinomycetota > Thermoleophilia > Solirubrobacterales > Solirubrobacteraceae > Palsa-744. The sequence goes on along the minus strand of OY969769.1, from coordinate 541,287 downwards.
GTGGAGCCAGCAGGAGCGTGGCCAGCATCAAGCCGACGCCCACCACCAGCCCTATGAGCATTCCGGCCTGTAGGTGTGCTCGATCGACGGTGCGTCGCTGAACGAGCGCGTTGCCGAGTCCCTCGGCGGTGATCGCTTCGGCCATCTCGCTCACTATCACCGCAACCGCGAGGCGACCGAACTGAGCCGGCGTTATCAGGTGGGCAAGAACAACCCCGGCGGCAAACGCCAGTACTTCGGCGCCCACACGAGCGATCGACACCCACCGCACGGCGTTGAGCGTCGCCTCCCGCAACTCACCGCGCGAGATCTCCTCCACGGGGGCCTCCGTTCCCGCCATGCGACTACCGGTTACTGCTGTCGTCTCTCACCGCTTACGAGCGCCAGGCGCGCCTGCTTGGCGGTGGTGGAAGCGCCCGTCGTGGACAGCGAGGGGGTAAGCGGCGGCTCCTCGCCCAGCGGCGAGATCGGCGGTGGCTGGATACGCCCCACGAGCTGATCTGCCACAAGACGTCCGTAGGCGAGCACGGTCGGGCGCAGGTTCATCTTCGACTGCCCGAGCCGTCGGCTCCAATCGTTGACTGTGGGCACCTCGGCGACCCGAGCGCCGGCGTTGTAGAGCTTGAGCAAGAGCTCGACGTTTGCGGCGAACCCGGGCTCGCGGACGAGCAGGTAGCCATATGTCTCGGCGGCGCGACGCAACGTGCCGGCGCGGTAGACGCGATAGAGCGAGGACAGCGTGTGGATCTCACGCAAGCCGCCGACATACCGGAACGCGTTGGACACGGCCTTCGAGGCGGCCAGCCGCAGTGGGGCGACGCCGACGATACGTCCGCCTGGGGCGTAAACGGATGCGAGTACCACGTCGGCGCCCTCATTGAAGCGCTCCAGCATGCGGGGGAGGTCATCGAGGTCGGATGTGTTGTCGGCCTCGAGCGTTACGATCGCGTCGTCGTCTTGGGACTCGCCGAGGGCAGCGCGCAGCCCCGAGTTGATGGCTGTGCCCAGCCCCCGATTTACCTTGTGGCGCACGATGGCCACCTGTAGTCCGTCGCTGTGCTCTTCGATCACCTCGCTGGTGCCGTCGGAAGAGCCGTCGTCGACAAAGATCACTCGGGCTCCGAGCTCGTGTACACGGGGAGCCAGATCGGCCAGCAGATTCGGGATGTTCTCGCGCTCGTTGTAGGCGGGTATGACGAAGCGGATCACGGTTTTCTCCTCAGGCTGCGATGCGGACGGGCCGGACAGATGGCATGTCAAGCAGGGTGACGGGACGGTTATTGGCGGCCGAATCGCGCACCGCCAGCGCCGCGGCCAGGGCACGACAGCCGTCGGTTGCGCCCACGGGCTCGGGTGTGTCCTCCAGGACGCACATTGCAAACGCCTCCAACTCGGCTTGCAGAGGCTCCACCCGGGGCAACGCGAAGCGAACAGCGGCACCCTCGGCGTCACCGCGGATGCGCGCCAGCTCGGTCCAGCCCATCGGCGCGCCGCTTGACTCTGTGAACCACACGTCCTGGGTCAGGTAGGAGGCGCTCAACATTCCGCCCTCTCCGATCACGGTCATTTCGCGTCGCTTCTCCGGGGTGAGCCAGTTGACGTCGAGCAAACCCTGTGGCCCGTCCTCTCCAAAGCGCAGTAGGCAGGAGATGAGATCCTCCTGCGTGGGGTGCACACAACGGCTGCCTTCCGCGTAGATGCTCGTGATGTCCCTCCCGAGCACGAACTGCATGAGATCGAGATCGTGCGTCGCTAGATCTATTGCGACACCGGTGTCTTGAATGCGCGCGGGCAAAGGACCGACGCGGGTGGCGTGGGCACGGAAGACGCGACCTATGCGGCCCTCGCCGATCAGCTCGGCGAGCTTGCCGACCGCCGGGTTGAAGCGCTCGACGTGGCCCACCATCAACTTGAGGCCGGCCAGACGCGCGGCGGCCGCCATACGCAACCCGTCCTCGAGCGCGGTGGCGATCGGCTTCTCCACGAATACGTGCTTGCCTGCGGCGATCGCGTCGAGCGCGACGCGGGCATGCTGCTCGGAAGGGGTGCAGATGCAAACGGCGTGTATGTCCGCGCGCTCCAGAAGCCGGCGGTAGTCACCGACCCATTCAATCGGCCTACGACCGATCCGCGTGCGTGCGACATCCTCGTCGGGGTCGGCGATTGCGACAAGGCGCCCGGACGGGATCCGCTCCCACGTCTCGACGTGGTATGCGCCCATGCGTCCGGCTCCGATCAGTCCGATGCTCAGCTCGTCCATGTGCGCCGCGCTCCTCCGGGTGTCGTCGGGATATTCATGCCGCAACCTGCGCCTTTGATTCGGTGGCAAGCGTCACGGCGTCCTCCGCCACGAGCGCTGCCTCCAAGAACGAAGCCACAACCTGTCCGATCTGCTCGGCGGCGTGTCCGTCGCCGAAGATTTGTGGACGCTCGGCCGGTAGTGGACGGGCAAGCGCCGCCGCAAACGCATCGGGGTCGACGCCCACGATCGTGTTCCAACCCGCCTCGACGGTGTCGGTCCACTCAGTCTCCTCGCGCAGCGTGACGCAGCGCACTCCCCACAGGTAGGCCTCGCGCTGGACGCCCCCGGAGTCGGTGGCGATCGCGCCTGCGCCGCGCTCCAACTCCAGCATGCGCGTGTAGGGGACGGGATCGAGCAACTCGACGTTTGACGGCGTGTCCAGACCCCATGCCTCGATGCATGCACGGGTGCGTGGGTGCAGCGGCATCAACACCGGAAGCGGCGAGCGTGCCAGGCACTCAAGCACAGCGCCGAGACGCTCGGGAGTGTCGGTGTTGTAGTTGCGGTGCACCGTCGCGAGCAGGTAATCGCCGTCGCCGGCCGGCGCCACATTTGGACGCCAGCGCTCGAGCATGTCGCACAAGGGGTCGCCGGTTACATGGATCTCGCCGCTCACACCCTCGGCTTCGAGGTTGCGCCGCGCGCCCGGACCAGGCGCGCAGAGCACCTGCGCGAGTCGGTCGGTTTCGATGCGGTTGAACTCCTCGGGCATGTCCTCGCGGTAGGAGCGAAGGCCTGCCTCGACGTGAATGAGGGGCACACCGGCATTGGCGGCCGCACGTGCGCCTGATAGGGTCGCGTTCGTGTCGCCGCGCACGATCACCGCGTCGGGGCGCTCAGTGGCGATCAGGGCTTCGAGGCGTTCCTGCGCGAGCTCGATCTGCTCCTCGCGCCCGCGCGATCCAACGCCAAGGTTGTGGTGGGGACGAGGAAGGCGGGTCGCAAGGATCTGGCTCTCGGACATCGCCTCGTCGTAGTGCTGTCCTGTGTGCACCAGGATCTCCTCGACCAGTGGCGCGAGCGCTTCGCACACGGGGGCAGCCTGGATGATCTCCGGGCGGGCGCCGATGACCGAGAGCACACGGGGCCGCTCACGACGTGTGCTCGACACCAACGGGCTACGCGTGTCGATCGGGGCCTGGGAGGACATGTCAGGCGGCGGCCTTGTCGGCGAGCACGGGTAGTGCGAGCGGCGTACCGCCGCGTCGCATCGACTCTTGCGCGAGCTCGATGGTCGCCACGATCTCGATCCCCAGGGCGAGGCTCGATCGCGGCTCCTCGCCAGTGCGAATCGCGTGGGCGAAGTCCTCGAGCTCCAGGCGTAGCGGCTCTTGGGGCTCGACTCGCGGGATCAGCACGTCGCCGGTGCGGTAGATCAGCTGGTGCTCGCCGAAGTTGGCGGGGGTGGGCGGCAGCATGTCCATACCGCGGTCGTAGATTCGCACCGGTTCGTCGGAGGCCGTGTCGTCGTACTGGACCATCCGCTGGCTTCCCACGACGATCATCTGACGCACCTTGCGCGGCGCCAGCCAGGAGATCTGCACGTTGGCTGACTGACCCCCCGCGAAGGTGAGCGTCATGAAGGCTGTCTCGGACACCCCTTCGCGCAACACGCTGCTCCCGGATACCGCCACCTCGACGACCGGCTGTTGAAGCCAGTAGAGAAGGATCGAGAGGTCGTGGGGGGCGAGATCGCAGACGACGCCGTCGTCGTTGTACTTGCCGAGGTTCATGCGCGATGAGGTGATGAAGTGCACGTCTCCAATCACGCCATCGCGGATCAGGTCGCGCACCGTATTGACGGCTGGGCTGTATATGAACGTGTGCCCCGGCATCAACACGAGTTTTGCCTCGCCGGCGATCTCGGCGAGCTCGTGGGCATCGTCGAGGCGAGTCGCAAGCGGCTTCTCCACGAGTACGTGCTTGCCGGCTTCCAGTGCACGCTTGGCGAGCTCGTGGTGGGTCTGTGGGGGGGTCGCGATCACGACCGCCTCGACAGAGGGATCGACCAACAGCGCGTCCAGCTCACGCACCGTGCGCGCGTCGGGATGACGCCGGCTGAACAGGTTCAGGTTGGCCGGGTCGAGGTCGCACAGGGCCTCCAACCGCAGTTCGGGGCATTCAGCCACGTTGCGTGCGAGATTCGGACCCCAGTAGCCGTACCCGACGATCGCCGTTCCCAGCGGAGCCTCGCGTGGGCGGATGCGCTTCGCGGGAGGGAATTCACCGTTGAACATTTCAGGCCACTCCTTGGCGACGTAGGACAACCGGCACGGTCTTTGCGAGGATGCGCAGATCCAGGAGCAGAGATGCCGCTTCGGCGTATTGGATATCGAAGGACACCATCTCGTCATAAGTGCGCTCGTTGCGTCCGCTCACCTGCCACAGGCCTGTGAGCCCTGGCTTGACCGCGAAGCGACGTAGGTATTCCTCGGGGTACATCTCCACCTCGTATGGGATCACCGGTCGCGGGCCGACGAGTGCCATGTCGCCGCGGAGCACATTGAGCAGCTGCGGCAGCTCATCGAGGCTCCAAGAGCGCAAGATGCGCCCGATGCGGGTGATGCGGTCGTCGACGGAGAGCTTGTAGAGGCGGCCACGCTCGGGGTGATCTGTGCCGTCGATCAGCGTCTGCACGTACTTGCGATGCCGGGTCGCGTCGGCGTCACGGCGCATGGTGCGAAACTTGAGCATTGTGAACTGGCGCTGCCCACGCCCCACGCGGCGCTGGCGGAAGAACACGGGTCCTTTCGAGTCGATCCGGATCGCGAGCGCGATCAGCGTGACGAGCGGGAGCGCCAGCAGCAGTAGGATCGTGGCCACGAGCAGGTCGAGCGTGCGTCGTGTGCCGTTGATGAACGTCCTACGCGGGTGTGGTCGCTCGGCGACAGCGGTGGCGCGCGAAGTACGCACCTCGGTGTCGTCGAGCACGGCTATCGCCAGCCTCTTGACCGGTTGTGTGGGGGCGACGCTCATGTCCCATCAACGTGGTGATGTGGGCGTGGCTTTCGTGAATCCGTCCACGGCTTTCACTATTTGCTCAAGCTCTGCGTCGCTCATGCCGGGGAACAGCGGCAGTGAGCAGATCCTCTCCGCCTGCCGCTCGCTGACCGGCAGGGAGCCGGTGTCGAGGCCGAGATGCGAATAGGCATCGGTCAAGTGAATCGGCGAGGGATAGTGAATCGCCGAAGCCACGCCACGTTCCTGCAGATGGGTGCGTAGCTCGTCGCGACGATCGCTACGCACGACAAACAGGTGGTAGACGTGGTCGGACTCCTCGAATGGCAACTCGACGAGCTCGATCGCGCTTTCCCCCTCGAGTGCCCCCGACGCGCACAGCCGCGCGCGCAGCTCCCCTCCGAGTCGCCGGCGCTCGTCGTTCCAGTCATCGAGCCGTCCTAGCTTGCGGCGCAGAACCGCCGCCTGCAGCGCGTCGAGTCGCGCGGTGGCGCCAACGATCCGGTGGTTGTAGCGCGGGCGCTCGCCGTGCGCTCGCAGTAGGCGGATACGCTCGTCCAACTCCGGAACGGCCGTAACGACGGCGCCGCCATCGCCCCACCCACCGAGGTTCTTCGTGGGATAGAAACTGAAACAGCCGAGCACCCCAAGGGTGCCGACGCGCGCGCCGCGATAGCGCGCGCCGTGTGCCTGGCAGGCGTCCTCCACCACATGAATCCCCGCCTCGCGCGTCAGCTCGAGGATCGGGTCGAGGTCGACCGTCGCTCCAAACAGGTGCACAGGTATCACGCAACGGACCTTTGGCGTCAGATTGGCGGCGACGATCTCGGCGGTGATGAGATGGGAGTTGGGATCGACATCGACAAGGCGCGGGGTGGCGCCCACGGCGCTCACGGCCTCGGCGGTCGCGATGAATGAGTTGGTAGGCACGATCACCTCGTCGCCTGGCCCGATCTCTAGCGCGCGCAACGCCAACGCCAGCGCCTCGGTGCCTGAGGACACCCCTATCGCAAAGTCGCACTCGCAGTAGGCGGCGAACTCGCGCTCGAAGCTCTCGACATGCTCACCGAGGGTGAAGGCGCCTCGCTCCGCGACAGCGCGGACGTCTCCCATCAACTCCTCGAGCAACTCAGGATCGGCGAAGTCGAGTCGCGTGAGGGGCACACCGGTTGGGATCTCCCGGGTCTGTGTCGATGAGGATCCGGTCCCGATCATGCCGCCGCCAACACGTCGGTGGCCGTCGCGGGCGATGAGCCAAGCCGGATGAGCTCAGCCTGAAGCGCACGGCGTCCGCGGTGGTGAAGGCCGTGGATCGAGCTCTCGGTACGCCCCATCTGCTCGGCGATCTCCGGTGGGGAGAGTCCCACGACGTGGCGCATCACCATCACCTCGCGCTGCTCCTCAGGGAGCGAGGCGAGCGCGGAATGCAGGTCACGAGCGCGGTCGCGCGACTCCTCGTCGGCGTGATCGTCGGGTCCAAAAACCTCTTCGGTCGGCGTGGGACGACGCCGACGCAGGTGGTCGAGAGCGACGTTGCGTGCCATGCGCAACAGCCACCCCGAGAACGGCACGCCGTGATCTTTGTACTGCACGATCACGGTTATCAGCTTCATGAACACATGCTGCGTGAGGTCCTCGGCCTCCTGTTCGTCGCGCACGATGCTGCAGATGTAGCCGTACACGTTGTCGGAGTAGCGCACGTACAGGAGACGCAGCGCGTCACGGTCACCCTCCTTGGTGCGAGCTATCGCGAGGCGAATTTCGCGTGCTGCCTCCGGCGATTCGTCGAGCGTGGTGCGGCGACGGAAGCCTACGTGTCCATCCATGACGTTTAGGCGGCGAGGCATAGGTTATTTCCCCAGGTTTTGGCAGTGGAGTCCCCCGTGATTCCTAATGTGCACAGGGGCAGTTGTGTAACCGATGATCCGCAAGGGGTGCCGACCCCGCAATGGCCCGTTGGTCGCTATCTCCGTTCAGGGGGTGAACGCATTTGTCAGCCACATGACCGGCGTTCTCGTTTGATCGTTTGGCTGCCAAGCGGTAGCCAAATATCCTTCAAATGCTAGGTTTTTCTCCGCAATTTGCGCGTTCAAAAACGACAGCGCACTCGACCGAGGCCGGAACGGTCACCTGGTGTCAACCGTTACAAGCCGCAACCGCTCAGAGGCGAGCTATGGCCGCCACGCAGCGCTCGGCGGCTTTGCCGTCGCCGTACAGCTCCGGGCGATCCTGTGGGACCGGTCGGCCGAGCGCGGCCTTCACTCTGTCCACGTCGAGATCCGCGAGCGTGTTCCAGCCTGTCTGCACCGTCTCCACCCACTCGGTATTGGCGCGCAATGTCACGCACGGCACCCCCGCGAGGTACGCCTCCTTCTGCACGCCCCCCGAATCTGTGAGCACTGCGCGCGCCCCACGCAGGAGTGCGCCGAACTCGACGTATCCGAGGGGCTCGCACAGCTGCACCCCCTCGAGCGCTTCGAGCGCTCCCCACAGGCCCGCATCCTGCAATCGCGCGCGCGTGCGCGGGTGAACCGGGAACAAAACGGGCCCCTCGAGCGACTCGACGATTTTCACCAACGCCGCCAAACGCGTCGGATCGTCCACGTTGCCTGCTCGATGGGCGGTGAGCAGGATGTAGGCGCCGGGCACGATGCCCGCTCGTCTCAGGGGCTCGCTGCCGGCGGCGCCTTCCGCACGCCACCGGTACGCCAAATCCACCATCACATCTCCCACCATCTCGATCTTCCCGTGGACCGACTCTCGCCTCAAGTTCTCCGCCGCCGTCTCCGAGGCGCACAAAAGCAACTCGCTGATGTGATCTGTGAGCACCCTGTTGAGCTCCTCGGGCATCGAGCGGTCGAACGAGCGCATCCCTGCCTCTACGTGCACCACCGCAACGCCCTGTTGGGCCGCCGCGAGCGCGCCCGCGAGTGTCGAGTTGGTGTCCCCGTACACCAGCACCGCATCCGGCTCTGTCTCGGCGAGTAGCGGCTCGAGCGCCGCCAGCATCCGCGCGGTCTGCGAAGTGTTCGACCCGCCCCCGATCCCCAGCTCGCGCTCTGGGCGCGCGAGCCCCAACTCGCGGAAGAACACCTCGGAGAGCGCGTCGTCGTAGTGCTGGCCGGTGTGCACGAGGATCTCCTCGTGCTTGGCCCGCAACAGCCCCGACACGGCCGCCGCCTTGATGAACTGCGGTCGGTTGCCTACGACGGTGAGGATCTTCACGCGTTGCAGCCTATGTCCTGCGCCAGCCGGCAACACACCCGGCGGCAACCGGCTTCCTACGCTGCTGCTCCCACCACTGACGTCGACCAGTCGATCACCGACGTGGGCTTCACCACGTGGCGCGCCAACCCGAGCTCCTTCGGCTCCAAGCCGAGCGCCAGCCCCACGAGCTGGGGGAGGTGCAGCACGGGCATCTCAAGCTCCCGTCCCACCGCTTTTTCGGCCAACGGCTGCTGCAGGTCGAGGTTCAGATGGCACAACGGGCAGGGGGTCACGAGGCAGTCGGCCTCCGCGTCCACGGCGTCGCCGAGGTGGCGGCCTGCCTGCTTGAGCGACGCTTCCTTGTTCATCGTGATGATCGGGAAGCCGCAGCACTTGCGCATGCCCGCGTACTCGATCACAGTGCCCCCGAGCGCGTCGATTACCTGCTCGAGGTAGTGGTCGCGCGGGTGCTCCTCATCGATGCCCAGGCGGTTGCGTGGACGCACGATGTAGCACCCGTAGAAGGGGCCCACCTTGAGATTTGTGAGCGGCCGCTTCACGAGCGAGCTCAGCTTCTCAAGGCCGATCTCCTCTACCAGGAGCCACAGGAAGTTCTTGTTGGTGAGGGGGTGGGTGGGATCCTTAATGTATGTCAATCCCTCGTCGGCGAGCGTCGAGTTCACGTGCGCGCGGTACTCCGCGTTGGCGTCCAACCGCTCCTGGCACTCGCCCTGCGCGCCCTGGCACGTGGAGCAGATGTTCATCATCAGCTCCGCCCCCTCTACCTGTTGGGCGAGTGCGAATGTGCGCGCGTTCAGAGTGTCGGCGAGCTCCTGGTTGTGCTCGGCGATCACGCCCGCCCCACAGCAGTTCGCGCGGTCTAGTTGCACCAGCTCGATGTCGAGCAGCGGCGCCACCTTTGCCATCGAGCCGTGTAGCTCGGGAGTGAAGCCCCTGCTCACGCAGCCGGGCCAGTAGGCGACCTTCACTGGGCGCTCCCTTCCTCGGCGCCGACAGCGGCCGGCGTCAGCTCTACCTCTTCGTCCTCGCCACTCACATACAGGTTCAGCTCGTAGCGCTCAGGACGGCTCTCGACAGTCTCGTAGATCTTCTTCACGCCCTGTAGGTCTTGCTTTCCGATCTTGTGTCCAAAGATCGCGATCTTCGGGTTCATCTTGCCTTTCATCAATCCCCGGATGACCACGGGCAGTGAGCTGAGCAGCTCCTTGCCGGCGGCGGGGTGGAACTTGCCAAACCACGAGTCGCCTCCGTAGGAACGGGGCAAGAGCTCCGCCTCGTGCAGCAATCCGTTCTCCTTCACCAGGGTCGCAAAGGCTTCCTCGTGACGATGCCCGTTGTTCTGGTCAACGATGTGCTGGTCTGAGCCCGCGATCCGTCGCAACCGCATGATCTGGCCCATCGGGTTGACGTCCTTCGGGCAGGCCTCTACGCACTTGAAGCAGTGCGTGCAGTCGTAGATCCCCTGCGGGTCTTGGGAGAGGTCGATGAGTCGCTCGCGTTGCTCTTCGTCGCGCGGGTCGCCCACGAAACGGTACGCCTTGGCGAGCGCCGCCGGGCCGATGAACCCTGGGTCAACCTCCATCGCCAGGCAGTCCGACACACACGCGCCGCACTGGATGCATGCCATCGTCTGCGTCACATCCACCATCGATTCCCGCGGCACGATGTGCTCGCGCTCGGGCTGCGGACCCTCGTTTATCAACCACGGGGTCACGCGCTGCACCTTTTTCCAGTGCACCGCATCCATGTCCACGATCATGTCCTTGATCACGGGCATGTTGCCCATCGGCTCAACCTCGATCACCCCGTCTTTGGAGGACGCGCGCGCGTGGTCGAGGTGGGTGTGGCACGCCAAGCCTGGTTCGCCGTTGATGCGCACCCCGCACGACCCGCAGATCGCCGCGCGGCAGGAGCAGCGGATACCGATCGACCCGTCGAACTTCGCCTTCGCCTGCAAGATCCCCTCGAGCACCGAGCGGTGCGGCTCCAGCTCGATCGTGTGCTCGTCCCAGTAGGGCGCCTCGCCCGACTCGGGGTCGTAGCGACGCATACGCAAGGTGAACTCTTCCGGTGGGCGATGGGTTTCAGCCATCAGGCGCGCTCCTTCTCGGTTTGGCGATGCTCGCTACCCATCAATATTTCCTCTCCTCAGGCTGCCACTGTGTGATCTTTACCGGCGAGTAGCTCACCTGCGGGGTGGGCGGGCCACCGTTTCGATTGAGGCTGATGTCGATGTGCTTCAGCCACTCATCGTCGTTGCGCTCGGGGAAGTCCGTGCGGAACTGAGCCCCGCGCGACTCCTTGCGCTCGATCGCCGCCACCACGATCGACTCGGCGCAGTCGAGCATGTACCCGAGCTCGATCGCGCCCAGCACATCCTGGTTGAAAACGGTGCCTTTGTCGTCGATGTACGCGCTCTCGGCCTCCTCCTTGAGGCGCTTGACCACTGCGTGCGCCTTGTCGAGGCCTTCCTGCTCGCGATAAACAGCCACGTACTGGTTCATCGTCTCGCCAAGCTCCTGCTTGATCTCCGACACGCGCCGTCCCGTGCGTGGCCTGGCGATGATCGCGTCGATCATCGCCACGTCCTCGCGCAACTGGGCGTCGTCTGACTCGGGCATCCCCATCGAGGCTGCCCGCGCTGCCGCGTGTTCACCGGCGCGTCGGCCGAAGATCAGCGTGTCGAGCAGGGAGTTGGCGCCAAGGCGGTTGCCGCCGTGAACCGACACGCACGCCACCTCACCCGCCGCGTACAACCCCTCAACTGAGGTAGCGCCGTTGACGTCGGTCTTCACCCCGCCCATGATGTAGTGCTGGCCCGGACGGATCATGATCGGCTCGCGCGTGATGTCCACGCCCGCGAAGTCCTTGCCGATGTTCACGATCTCGCGCAACGCCTCAAGCGTGCGCTTGCGCGGCACCTTCGTGATGTCCAGGTAGATGCCGTCTTTGTTCGCGCCCACTCCGCGACCCTCGAGGATCTCCGTCTGCTCTGCCCGCGACACCACGTCGCGCGAGGCGAGCTCCATCTTGTTGGGCGCGTACTTCTCCATGAAGCGCTCCCCCTCGGAGTTGAGCAGAGTGGCACCCTCCCCGCGCGCTCCCTCGGTAATGAGCAGCCCGTTCTCCACGAGCGTGGTGGGGTGGTATTGCACCATCTCCATATCCATCAGCGGGGCGCCGATTCGGTAAGCCTGAGCGATCCCGTCGCCAGTCACGATCAACGCGTTGGTGGTGGGGCTGTACACCTGGCCGGCCCCGCCACACGCGAGGATCACATTCTTGGCTTTCAGCACCTCCATACGCCCTGAGCGCACGTCGCGCGCCACGACCCCGCAACAGCGGCCCGAATCGTTCTGGAGCAGGGAGGTGACAAACCACTCCTCGTAGCGGTCGATCTGCTCATGGTGCTTCATCAGCTGCTCGTACAACACGTGCAAGATCGCCTGTCCGGTGATATCCGCCACGTAGGCCGTTCGCTTCATCGAGGCGCCGCCAAACGCCCGCAGATCGAGTTCGCCCTCGTCGTTGCGGTGGAAGGTGACGCCCATGTGCTCGAGGTGCATGACCTCCTTGGGCGCCTCCGAGCACATGATCTCGATTGCGTCCTGGTCGCCCAGGAAGTCAGAGCCCTTCACTGTGTCGTAAGCGTGCGATTTCCAGTCGTCGGCGACGTTGATCGCCGCGTTGATCCCGCCGGCGGCCGCTACCGAGTGCGAGCGCACGGGGTGCACCTTGCTGACAATCGCAACGCTTGAGCCTGCCTGCGCCGCGGCGAGCGCCGCACGCTGGCCCGCGAGACCTGCGCCGATGATCAATACGTCGTGTGCCGGCATGAGCTCCCTGAATGTGGTCGGAGGAGAAGGGCGATGTGTTTCGGGCGAGACTCTATAACGAGCGACCGGACGGGGATCGCCGGTCCGTTTGCGAAAGCTCCTTTGTCGCCGCCGTCTCCTCCGCTACGCACTGCCCGCGGCGCCCCCCGCGGGGTTGAGAGCTTGGCGGATTTGCGCGACGGTCACCACGCCTCGCAGGACCCCGTCGGCGTCCACCGCCACCATCCCTCCGAGTCGCCCCAACCCTTCGCTCTTGAGCAGGGACTCCAGTGGCTCCTGCTCGTCAATGCGCACCGCGAGGTCCTGCTCGAGCACCTCACCCACCTCGAGCGCCGGTCGCCCGGCGGCTATCTCCTGGTCGATGCGCTCCGAGCGCACCACCCCCAGGAAATGGCGGGCGTGGTCGACGACCGCAAACCACGGTCGTCGGTAGCGCTGGAAGAACTGCTCCTGGGCGTCGAGCAGCTTCAGCTCAGCAAGCATCGTCGGGGGCTCCCTGTCCATGATGTCCGCCACCTTCACGCTCTGAATTCGCTGGCCGAGTGCTCCTTGCATGACCGCGCCCCCTGAGGCTTGGTAGAGGATCAACCCGAGCACGAGCGTGAACAGCCCCCAACCGCTGCCGCTCACCAACCCCAACAGCCCGACAAGCCCGAGCACCATTGCGAACACCTGTCCGGCGCGACCCGTGATGCGAGTGCCCCGATGGCGGTCGCCGGTGCGCCACCAGATCGCCGCCCGTGCGATCCGCCCGCCGTCGAGCGGGAACGCGGGCACGAGGTTGAAGATGAGCAGCGCCGCGTTGATGAACGCGAGCCACCCGAGCAGAGCCAGCGCCGGCGTCGTCGTTGAAGAGCCCTTGGTGAGGAGCGCTTCAGTGGAGTCGTCGCCACTTGCAATGGCGATAGCCGCTCCAGCACAGATAACCAACACTGCGAACGTCGCGGCCGGGCCGGCCGCGGAGATCTTGAATTCCTCGCCCGGTGTCTCCGGTTCCCGTGCCGGCTTCGCCATGCCCCCGAAGAACCACAGGTCGATCCCCAGGATCGGGATGCCGAGCCGGCGTGATGCGAGGGCATGCCCGAGCTCGTGGAGGATCAGCGAGGCGAAATATCCGAGCGCTCCACCCACGGCAACCACATATGCGGTGCTGCTCGAGCCCCCGAGCACTTCGTGGAAGTAGTCGGAGAGGAAGACGATGAGAAGCGCGAGCACCACGAACCAACTCACGCTCACCCCTATGCGGATGCCGAAGATGCGCGCAAGCTGGATGCTCCCCCGCGTCTGCATCGGTGCTCTTGTGGCCATGTATTGATCTTAGGCTCTTATGGCGTTCGAGCCCGGCGGCTCAAGCTTGCACGCTGTTGCGTGCCACGATCGCCTCGAAGTCGCAACCTGGCGGCAGCGTGCCGTACTCGAGACCCCCATCGCCACCGAGCCGCGACGCGCAGAAAGCATCGGCCACCGCTGGGGCGCCGTGGCGCACAAGCAGCGAGCCCTGCAAGGCAAGCGCCATGCTCTCCACCACGCGCCGCGCGCGCGACTCCAACGTCGCGGGGTCGGAGAACTGGCCTTCGAGCTTTCTCACGTGAGCGTCCAGGCGCGCATCGGCGCCCTCTGCCTCGCGTACCTCGTGCATGAACACCTCAAGTGAGCGGGGTGTGCGCACCAGCGCCCGCAGCACGTCGAGGCTCATCACGTTGCCAGAGCCCTCCCAAATCGAGGCCAGTGGCGCCTCGCGGTACAGGCGCGGCATCCCCGACTCCTCCACGTACCCGTTGCCGCCGAGGCACTCGAGCGCCTCGAAGGCGTGGTTGGGGGCGCGCTTGCATACCCAGTACTTGCCCACCGCCGTCGCCAGGCGCTTGAAGAGATGGGCGTCGCTCAAGTCGTCGCTGCCGCTCGCGGGCGTCTCCGCGCCCGCTTCGTCGTAGGCGCGCGCGAGGCGCATCGCAAGCGCGGTGGCCGCCTCCGACTCGACGCACAGGTCGGCAAGCACGTTCTGCATCAGAGGCTGGTCGACGAGGAGCTTGCCAAACGCCGAGCGGTGCGCCGCATGATGTGTGGCGTTCACCACCCCCGCGCGCATCCCGGCGGCGCCGCCGATTACGCAATCCAGGCGCGTGTGGCCCACCATCTCGATGATCGTGGACACCCCTCGCCCTGGCTCGCCCACCATGCGCGCCCACGCGCTATGGAATTCCACCTCGCTGGAGGCGTTGGAGTGGTTACCGAGCTTGTCCTTCAAGCGCTGGATGTGGAAGGCGTTGCGGGTCCCGTCGGGGAGGATGCGCGGCAGCAGAAAGCAGGAGAGGCCTTCGTCGGTCTGCGCAAGCACCAGGAACAGGTCTGACATCGGCGCCGAGCAGAACCACTTGTGGCCGGTGAGCTCGTACTCCGCTCCCGGACCCCCACCGTTCAATGGGCGGGCGATGGTGGTGTTGGCTTTTACGTCTGAGCCGCCTTGCTTCTCAGTCATCGCCATACCCGCGATCGCCGACCCCTTCTCGCTCGCCGGGATCAACCGCGAGTCGTAGGTCGTGGCGGTAACCAATGGTCCCCACTCCTCGAGCAGATCCGGCTGGGCGCGCAGCGCCGGCAGCACCGCAAAGGTCATCGTGATCGGACAGCAAAAGCCGGCCTCGGCCTGCATCGCGGTCATGTAGAGCGCAGCGCGCGCCGCGTGGGCGGCGGGCTGCTCTGTGCGCCAAGGCAGCGCGTGCAGCTCGTGCTCCACTCCCATCTTCATCAACTTGTGCCAGGCAGGGTGGAACTCCACCTCGTCGATGCGGTTGCCGTAGCGGTCGTGGGTCTTCAGTACCGGCTTGTTCTCGTTTGCCAGACGCCCCCACAGCTGCTGCGGCTCCCCGCCCACGAACTTGCCGAGCACAGAGGCGCGCTCGCTCACCCATGCCGCGCCCTCGCGCTGGGTGGCCTCCACGAGCGGAAGGTTGCTCGCGAACACATCCACACCTTCAAGCGGCGGTGCTTGATTTGCGACCGTGTGTGTCTGCCAAGAGGTTGGCTGCGACATTGTTGCCATGTCAGGAACAGTGAAGCAGACCCGATAGCATCGCCGCGCCGAGCTACGACCTCAAGGATCCCCATGCCCAAGATCGAAGTGAAGAACCCCGTAGTAGAGCTCGACGGCGACGAGATGACCCGCATCATCTGGTCGTTCATCAAGGAGCAGCTGATCCTCCCCTACCTCGATGTCGACCTGAAGTACTACGACCTCTCGATCCAGTCGCGCGACGCGACCGAGGACGCGATCACGGTGGAAGCTGCGGAAGCGATCAAGCGCTACGGGGTGGGGGTGAAGTGCGCGACTATCACCCCCGACGAGGCGCGCGTGAAGGAGTTCGGCCTGAAGGAGATGTACCGCTCCCCCAACGGCACCGTCCGCAACATCCTCGGGGGGGTCATCTTCCGCGAGCCGATCGTCATCTCAAACGTCCCCCGCCTCGTGCCGGGGTGGACCAAGCCGATCGTGATCGGCCGTCACGCTTTCGGCGATCAGTACCGCGCCACCGACATGGTGGTTCCCGGCGAGGGCAAGCTGACGCTCACCTTCGCGCCCAAGAACGGCGCTGAGCCGATCGAGCTCGACGTGTTCGACTTTCCCGGCCCGGGAATCGCGATGGCGATGTACAACCTCGACGCCTCGATTCGTGATTTCGCGCGAGCTTCGATGCGCTACGGACTCGACCGCGGCTATCCGGTGTACCTCTCCACCAAGAACACCATTCTCAAGCGCTACGACGGCCGCTTCAAGGACATCTTCGCCGAGGTATACGAAAGCGAGTTCAAGGCCGGCTTCGAGGCCGCCGGGATCACCTACGAACACCGGCTCATCGACGACATGGTTGCCGCGGCGCTGAAGTGGGAAGGCGGTTACGTGTGGGCTTGCAAGAACTACGACGGCGACGTCCAATCCGACACCGTCGCCCAGGGCTTTGGCTCACTCGGGCTGATGACGAGCGTATTGATGAGCGCTGATGGCAAGACGGTCGAGGCGGAGGCCGCACACGGCACCGTCACTCGCCACTACCGCATGCACCAGGAAGGAAAGCCCACCTCTACCAACCCGATCGCCTCGATCTTCGCCTGGACGCGCGCGCTGTCAGCGCGCGGGCGGATGGACGGGACAGTTGCGGTGAGCGAGTTCGCCGACACGCTTGAGCGCGTGTGCGTAGAGACGGTGGAAAGCGGAAAGATGACGAAGGATCTCGCGTTGCTCGTCGGCCCCGACCAGGAATGGCAGACAACCCAGGAGTTCCTTGCGTCGATCGACAACAACCTGAAGCGCGAGATGGCTTGAGCGCAACGTTGGCTCAAAACGTGGCGTGCGCCAAAATAGAGATTCGACCCCGACCCAGGAGCTGAAGAACCCGTGAAGAGTCCCGTAAGAGTCACCGTCACCGGCGCCGCCGGCCAGATCGGCTACAGCCTCGTCTTCCGTATCGCGAGCGGTCAGCTGCTCGGCCCCGACCAGCCGGTGGACCTGCGACTGCTCGAGATCCCCCCTGCGATGGGCGCGCTGGAGGGTGTTGCCATGGAGATAGTCGATTGTGCCTTCCCGTTGCTCGGCGGTCTTGACCTGCACGACAATCCCGAGGACGCCTTCGACGGAGTGAACATCGCTTTGCTTGTCGGCTCGCGCCCGCGTACGAAGGGCATGGAGCGCGCCGAGCTGTTGAGCGAGAACGGCAAGATCTTCACTGCGCAGGGCAAAGCTTTGAACGAGAAGGCAGCCGATGACGTAAAGGTGCTCGTCGTGGGCAACCCCGCCAACACCAACTGCCTCATCGCCATGAACAACGCGTCCGATGTCCCCCGCGAGCGCTTTACCTCGATGATGCGACTCGACCACAACCGCGCCGTCGCTCAGCTGGCGACCAAGGTTGGGGTGTCGGTCAGCGATGTCACAAAGATGGGGGTGTGGGGTAACCACTCCCCGACGATGTACCCGGATCTCTTCCACGCTGAGGTAAAGGGTGTGCAGGCCGCGAAGGTTGTGGACGATCAGGCGTGGATCGAAAACGACTTTCTCCCGAACGTCGGCAAGCGTGGCGCCGCGATCATCGAGGCCCGCGGCGCGTCGAGCGCCGCTTCCGCCGCGAACGCCGCTATCGACCATGTGCGCGACTGGGTGGCGGGTACAAGCGAGTGGGTGTCGATGGGAGTTGTGTCAGACTGCTCCTACGGAGTTCCAGAGGGGCTTATCAGCGGCTTTCCATGCACTTGCGCGAATGGCGAGTGGTCGATCGTTCAGGGTTTGGACATCGACGAGTTCTCACGCTCGAAGATTGACGCTTCGCTGGCGGAGCTACAGGACGAGCGCTCCACGGTGGAGAGCCAGGGCTTGATCTAGTCAAACCTGAGCAGACCGCTTAACGAAAAACGGCCGGGGTCGCGATGCGATCCCGGCCGTTTGTGAATTAGAGGCTTAGATCAGGCTGGGTGCCAACCGCGACCTTGCTTCTTGATCTTCTTTTCCTGCTCAAGTCCGGGCAGGACTCGGTACAGGTAGTTCTGCTTTATATCCATCTTGGCGGCCAGCTCAGGGATGGTGATGCCGGGCTGTCCGGTTACGAACTGTAGGGCCTGGGCGGCACGGGTGCCGCTGCCCTTGCGACGGCCGGCGCGACGACGCGGCGTCTCTGCTGTGGTTGCTGCCGGGGCAGCGGCTGCCGTTGTCTTCTTGTTCTTGGATCCGGGCGGACGACCGCGGCGCTTGGTGCCCGTTGTAGTGCTCTTCGAGCCGCGCGGACGGCCCGGTCCACGTCGCGCAGGCGCCGCCGGTGCGGCGGGGGTGGCGGCGGCACGGGAAGCCGGAGCCGACCCACCAACACCAGCCAGTGCCGTAGCGGCGGCCTGGAGTCGGTTGTACTCGTCGATCAGCGGCTTTAGCTCCGCCAGTCGGTCGTTGATCTCTCGGCGCTTCTCGTCAAGGAAGTCAGTCACGATTTTGTGTCCTGTTCAGGTGGAGTAAAGGGAAAACCGACGATGCGGATCGCACGGTACTTCGCTTCACTTTACACAACTTGATTGTCAAGCGTGCAATTCATCAGCCAGTCTCCAAAATAGAGCGCAAGCGGTTGAGGGTTTGGGTCGCCTCACGCTCGGGTATTCCGCCAACGAGCGCCCGGCTGGCGAGCGTGCCGAGCGGTCCCAGCGGTGCGTGGAACTCGTTGCGGTAATCAAAGCGTGTGCCGCCCCCGCCAGCCGGGCGCAATTTGTATTCGGTGCGTGCGCGCGAGCGGGCTGGCCCCCGTCCTTCCCATAGGGCGCGCTCACCCGGGATGCACTCCACGAGTGTCCAATGGACGTCGAGGTTGACTCCTCTCAGGTGGATTTGCTGATCCATGTGGAAACCTACCCGCGGCGCGCCGTCGTCGCTCCCACGCAGCTTGCGGTGAATGGTCACCCACTCGCCCAGTCGTGATGGGTCCATCACCGCATCCCATACCTCGGTGGGAGTGGCCGCAATGTCTATAGAGGCTGTAACCGTGCTCATCGGTGGACGGGAACGGTAATCGCTTGAGCCTCATCGTCGGGGCGCGAGGGCGGGGAGCTGATTCCGGGGCGGCGTTCAACGGGCGGCAAGCGGTTCCACCTTTTCCCACTCATACAGAGCGCGCTCTACGGCTGAGTCAAATGAGTGCAACTCAACATTCAAAATGTTGGGTGCGTCGTGGTTGGCGGGGAGTAGGTCGCCCGTGAGTCCTTCCATAAGCGGTAGCACGAGCTCTGGGCGCTCGTCGGTTAGCGCCGCCGCCAGCCGGGCGGCGAGCGGTGTGACCGTCACACCCAACTTCACGCTTGGACGGCGCAACAACATGAGCTCGGCGATGCGCTCCACCATCTCGCCGTAGCTGAGCACGTCCAGGCCGCCCACATCCATCGAGCGTCCTGCGACAGATGCGACAGATGCACATGAGGCGAGCATCTCGACGATGTCGCGCTCGTCAATCGGCTGTGTGCGATAACGATGCCAAGCCGGGAGTGTGAGCACAGGCAGCCGCTCGACAATTCGCACAAGAAAGCGAAATGAGCGGGAGCGCGCGCCGATCACGACCGACGCACGCAACGCCACCGAATCAGGGACCGTATCGAGCAGGATGCGCTCCACCGCGTACCGACTGGAAAGGTGCGACGAGCTCTCCCTCTCGTCGGGGAGAAGCCCACCGAGATACACGATGCGACCGACCCCTGCCGCTCTTGCAGCCTGGGCGAACGTGTCGGCCGACGCACGCTCACGCGCCGGGAATGACTCGCCGTGTGCTCTGTGGGCCGAGGGCTCCATCGAGTGGACCAGGTAATAGGCGACCTCGACGTCGCGCATTGCGCCGGACACGCCCGTGCCGATAACCGTGTCGCCGATCACCAGCTCGAAGTCTGAGAGGTCGACGGGGGTGTGTGCGAGGGCTTGTTCCACGCGGGTGCGGTTGCGCGCGAGCGCTCGTACCTCGTGGCCCTGTTCGAGCAGGCATGGAAGCAGCGCCGCGCCCACAAAGCCGCTTGCGCCGGTGAGGAGGATGCGCACCCCACCATGATGACGTCAGATCTCAGGTCGCGGTTTTCCCTGCGATTTGCGAGAAGGGCTCCTCGTGCGGCCTTGAAGCGAGGGCGGGGGCGGTGCTTTGATGCCTGCCTGTCGTCAGCGAAGCCACGAGTCAAAGGGGAGTCAGTGTCGAGAAAGCAGAGCAAGCGAGCCACCCGCAAGGTCACCTGCGAGGATTGCTACTTCAGGTGCAATCTGCTCTGCGCCTTGGAGCTCGCCGAGCCCTGTGCCACTTTCCGTCCCGACGCGGCCCAGCTTGCGCCGCCGCAGCAGCTGCGGTTCGTGTTCCGTCAGGAGCGCCGCTCACGTGCCGCCTGGGCCTTTCCCTCCGCGCAGGAACAGGCGGCGCTCCACGCCTAGGTCTTTGCGCGCTCAGCGTGACGGGCGATCCAGTTGGCGCCCGGAGTGTCGGTGAGGCCATGGAGCGCGATCGAGCAGAACACCACGAGCGCGGCGAGATCGAAGATCTGCTCGCCGCTTGCGATGTGCTGGTCGAGCACAAGCAGTGAGAAGGTCATGGTGGCGACCCCCTTCGGACCGAACCACCCCATGAACAGCCGCGTCTGACGATCTGTGTCGGTGCCGAGCAGCGCGATCCAAACCGCCACGGGTCGCGCGATCAGGAAGGTGGCGGCGACCAGCCCAAGCGCCGCCCACCCGTTGCTCTCCAGGGCGTCGAGTGTCAACAGCGAGCCGAACACCACGAAGATCCCGAGCTTCACGATCTCTACGATCTCGTCCGCACGCTGCTCGAAGTGGCGGCGTAGGTCGGGACGGCGCACCCCGAGCACGATCGCCGCGACGAACACCGCGATGAAGCCGTTCCCGCGTGGCGCGAGCACCGTGAGGCCGTAGGTGGCAAACGCCACGCCGAGCGCGTACAGCGACTTCTGGTGGGAGGGGATCGGGTGCTCCAGCGGCCGACGACTCTCGCTGGGCATCAACCATGAAGCGAGCCATCCGAGCGCAAGCCCGTAGAGGAAGCCAAGCCCCACGTCCTGCAGCACAAAGCGCCACCACACGAAGTTCTGAGATTCTGTGCTGAGCGCCGCCAGGAACGTCAGCACCGCAGGGAGCGCGAGACCATCGTTGAGGCCGGACTCCAGGTTCAGCGAGTGGCGGATGAGTCGTGGCACACGTGGGTTGGTGACGATGTTCGAGGTGAGCACCGGGTCGGTGGGGGAGAGCAGCGCTCCCAGCAGCAACGACTCGGTCCACGTGAGCCCGATCAGAAGGTGCGCGGCGACCGCGACGATGCCGGCGGTGAGCGGCATCGCGATAGCGAGCTTGCGCAGGGGCAGATGCCAGGCGCTCTGCAGCATCTCCCCCTCCACCTCGAGGCCGTCGCGGAAGAGGATCACGATCAACGCCACGAACGCGAGGTCCTCCACGAACCCAGATTGGGCCTGGAAGCTGACCCATTCAAAGCCACCGTCTCCAACCACGAATCCCGCGAGCACGAAGAGCGCGGCCAGCGAGAGGAACGAGCGCTGGGCGAGCCCGGAGGCGAGCGCCCCCACGATCAAAAGGGCGCCGAGGAAGGCGGCAGTCGCCTGGAAGCTCGGCATCCGCCTATCCGTCCCGATCGGGACGCGCGGGCGTGCGAGAGTAAGGGTGTTTGCTTTTCATACGTTCGAGATACAGATCATCGGGGGTATATTGGACAGCATCGACAAGCTTTCAGCAGAGGCGGTGGCCAGATGGCGGCAAAAGACAGGATTGGCAAGGCAACTGAGACGGTGCTCAGCAGCGAATACCTCAAGCGTCTGATGGAGGACGAGCAACTGCGCGAGAATCTGCTCGCGGCCTACGGGGCGGCACGCAGCGCCTACGGGCGCGTGAGCAACGGCAAGCCGGCCGGGAAGGCGCTCATGGAGGATCGAAAGCTGCAGCGTGAGTTGGCGGAAGCGGCCAGCGCGCTCAAGGAAGCCTCGTTCTCGTTCAGGCAGCCACCGTCCAAGCCGAAGCGCAAAGGGGGCCTCGGACGCGGCTTGCTGTTGCTGCTGGTCGGCGCGGTGCTCGCGCTCGCGCTCAGTGAAAGTCTGCGCTCGAAGGTGCTTGATCTCCTGTTCGGAGCCGAGGAGGAGTTCGACTACAGCTCCACGACGATGCCAGCGGCGGAGGCTCCTGCGCCGGCCGACATATCCGCCGCGTGAGCGAGACGGCCTCGGCACTGGAGCAGCGACCGGAGTCGGGTGCATCGGCGACCCGGTCGCTGTCCGGCGAGAAGGCGCAACGGATCGTCGAGGCGATGCGCCACAGCGTCGCGCGTCGCGGCGCCGCCGGTTCCACCTTTGACCACGTCTCGCGCGAGGCTGGAGTGTCGCGGGGACTCCTGCACTACTACTTCGGAACGAAGGAGCAACTGCTGGTGGAGGCGGCGCGGCGCGACTGCGATCAGCGCATCGAAGCGCTCGAGCGACGACTCGCGGGGGCGCAGACCGCTGATGACTTCGTGGCGCTGTTGGCGGAGAACCTGCAGGAGACCATCCACCAGGATCCCGACTTTGTCACACTCGTCTTTGAGCTCTTCACGCTCTCGCGCCGCAACGATGAGATCGCGGTCGAGTACGCGCGTTTGGTGCGGCTCACGCGCGAGCGTCTGGCGGGGATGCTCGCGGCGGCGCAAGCTGAGGGGGTCCTGCAGCTGCACGCCGAGCCTGAGGCGGTGGCAGACATCCTCTTCTCGCTCGGCGACGGCTTTGCGCTGCGGATGATCGCCGAGCCAGAGCGTGACTTCGCCGAGACGATCCGGGCGGGCATAGAGTGCGCCCGGTCGCTCGTCGCCGACTGAATCAAACGCCACCTTATAATCGGCGGGTATGCCCATCTACGAGTACAGACGTCCCGACGGCACCACCTTCGAGGTGCAGCAGTCCTTCAGTGATGACACCCTCGCCACTGACCCCGAGACCGGGGTCCCGGTAGAACGCGTGCTGCACGCGCCCGCGGTGCACTTCAAGGGGAAAGGCTTCTACAACACCGACTACGGCACTCGCAAGCGCCAGCGCGAGAACGCAGCGTCCGCGGATACGTCGTCTTCGGGCTCTTCCGGAGACTCCTCCTCGAAGGACGGCTCCTCCGATGCGTCCTCCAAAGCCGACTCAAGCGGCAAGAGTGAGGCGAAGAAGAACGACACGGCCGCCAAGCCCGCCGCCAAGAGCGACGCCAAGCCGGTAGCCGCCGCCAAGTAGATCATCTCGCGTTGGCGGGCTTGCGATGCGCCTCAGCCCGCGAGGAAGCGCGCTGCGGCTGCGCGGCGCTCGCTTTCTGAGACGCTCAAACCCAGCTCGCCGTCCGGGAGCGTGACGGCGCCGGATGGGCGGAGCACACGCGTGGGAGGGGTACCCCCAACGGCGAGCGCCCCGAACAGACCGAGCAGGGTAGGGCCGCTCATGTCGGAGATGATCGCGGGCGGCGCGTTCCACGCGATGAGTGGCAGGCGTAGGAAGCTCGAAGGTGAGAGCAGCCGCGACTTCATGTCCTGAAAGAGCGCCTGTTGGCGTTCAGCGCGTTGCAGATCGGTTTGGTTGGGGGCGCACTGGTTTTTGCGGGTGCGTGCCAGCGCGAGCGCCTGCATGCCGTCCAAGCGGTGGGTTCCTTTGCTCAAGCGCAGAGTGAAGCCCCCGTTGCGAGCCCCGCCACTGATTTCCGAGATAACACACCCGCCGGTGTAGTCGACCCCGCCCATCGCATCCACGAGCTGCGGGAAATCTTCGAAGTTCACTTCAACGAGATGGTTGATGGGGATGCCGAGGTAGCTCTGGATCGCCGAGATCGACAGGGCAGGCCCGCCAAAGGCATAGGCGGCGTTGATCTTCTGTAGGCCGTGACCTTGAATTTCCAGCACCGTGTCGCGCGGGATCGACAGGCGCGCGGAGTGACCGCCGCCCGTGCGAATCAACATGATGGTGTCCGAGCGGCTCGGCCCCGAGGTGTTGGCGCCTGGTTCCTTGCTCCCCTTTTCCCGCCGGTCGGAGCCAAGCACGAGGATGTTGTTGGGCGAGGTGAGCGGAAATCCGGCGGGGCTCAGCACGCCCGCTACATCCGGTGGGGGAGAGGTGCGCTCGAAGTGGGCGCTCAGCAGAAACAGCACGAACGAGAGCACAAGCCAGCCGAGCAGGAAGACGGCGACGCCGACCAGGATGCGCTTGGGGGTGATGCGCTTGCTCCACCCCCCGCGCGTGGAGTCAGCCGGGTCGCCTGGCTTGCGTGGGTGACGCGGGGAGCGGGGGAGGCGCACGTCCTGGATGTCGCTCTCCTGCCGTCCCGGTAGGCGTCTCCCCGCGCGATAGCGCGTGTAGTGGGGCTTGTCGTTTGGATCGGAGGTCATTGGGTGGTCGCTTGCTCGGCGGTCGCCAATCTGTTGCGGCAGGCGTCGATCGGCGTTAGGCACGGGGTCGCCGGCTGCTGGTGTGAAAGTTCGCCGGCGAGGAGCGGGACCCTATATTCCTGCAATGACCACCGCGGATGGCGCAGTAGGACGGCTGGTGGTGTGTCCCACTCCGATCGGCAACCTTGGCGATGTCACGCTGCGGGTACTCGAGACGCTGCGTGGTGCGGATGCGATCGCCTGCGAGGACACGCGCCGCACACGCGTGCTGCTCGATCGCTACGAGATCGCGGGAAAGCTCGTCAGCTACCACGAGCACAACGAGCGCGAGCGGGCGGGGGAGCTCGTGAAGCGCATCAAGGGTGGGGCGGTTGTCGCGCTCGTGTCAGACGCGGGGATGCCGCTCGTGTCCGACCCCGGGTACGCGCTCGTGCAGGCTTGCATCGCCGCTGAGCTGTCAGTCGAAGTTCTGCCGGGGCCGAGCAGCGTGGTCGTGGCGCTCGTCGCCTCGGGTCTGCCCGCGGAGCGGTGGCGCTTCGTTGGCTTTCTCCCGCGCAAGCGCGGCGATCTCGAGCGTGTGTTGGGCGATACCGAGGAGACGCTTGTGGCGTTCGAGTCGCCCGGTCGCCTCGCGGCGACGCTTGGCGTGCTGGCCGATCTTGATGAGGAGCGCCCTGTGGCGGTTTGTCGGGAGCTCACCAAGTTGCACGAGGAAGTCAGGCGTGGAGACGCAGGCGAGGTAGCAGCCCACTATGCCCACAACTCTCCGCGCGGCGAGATCGTGCTGGTGGTGGGAGCCGCCTCGTCTCAGACCGCCGATCGTGACGAGGCGCTCGTCGCACTGCGGACGCTCGTCGATGCGGGGACCCGTCCGCGTCCTGCCGCCGGAGTGGTGGCGAAGCTCACAGGAGTTCCCGCAAACGAGCTCTACCGCGAGCTCACGGGATCCTGAGGGGCGCCCGCGCCGCGTGCCATCGCAGTACGCCAGTAGCCTGAGACGAGCCATGTCCTTCTACGTGACAACTCCGATCTACTACGTGAACGCGGCCCCGCATCTCGGTCATGCGTACACGACGATCGCCGCAGATGTGTTGGCGCGCCACCACCGCCAGCGTGGGGAGGAGGTGTTCTTCCTGACGGGCACCGACGAGCACGGGGAGCCAGTGGCGGACGCCGCGCACGCGCTCGGGGTGGAGCCCAAGGAGCTCGCGGATCGCAACTCCGAGCGTTTCAAGGCGCTCGCGCCGCGTATCGACGCGTCCAACGACTTCTTCATCCGCACCACTGACCCCCAGCACATGGCGATCGTGCAGGACGTGCTGGCGCGGGTACGAGAGAACGGGCACGTCTACATGGGTACCTACGAGGGGTGGTACTGCCCGAAGTGCGCCGACTTCAAGGCGGAGAACGAAGTGGACGAGGGTGAGCTGTGCCCGATCCATCACGTGAAGCTGACGCGCGAGCAGGAGGACAACTACTTCTTCGCGCTCTCCTCTTTCGAGGAGCCGCTTGAACGTCTCTACGCTGAGCACGAGGATTTCGTGGCGCCCAAGAGCCGCTACAACGAGGCGCTGTCGTTCATCAAGTCGGGGTTGCGCGACGTGCCGCTCACCCGCCACAAGCTTACATGGGGAGTGCCCGTGCCATGGGACGAAGAGCATGTCTTCTATGTGTGGTTTGACGCGCTCCTCAACTACTACTCCGCGCTCTCCTATGCGCCCTTCCCCAAGGTGCCCACAAACGACGGCGCTTATACGCGCGCGCGCGAGTCACCCTCCGAAGAGACACACACAGCCCGTTCAGTTCCCGCCGATGACTCGCTCGCGCAGACCTTCTGGCCAGCAGACGTGCACCTCATAGCGAAGGACATTCTGCGTTTCCACACGGTGTACTGGCCGGCGCTGCTGATGGCCGCCGGCATCGAGTTGCCAAAGAGAGTGTTCGTGCACGGCTATCTCTTGATGGACGGTGAGAAGATGAGCAAGTCGCTTGGCAACGTGCTCGACCCGTTCGCGGTTATCGACCGCTTCGGAGCTGATGCGTTGCGCTTCTATCTGCTGCGCGACGTGAGCTTTGGGCAGGACGGGTCGGTGTCGACCGCCTCCTTTGAGCAGCGGTACGAGTCGGAGTTGGCCAACGACTACGGCAACCTCGCGAGCCGAACGATCGCGATGATCGTGCGCTACCGCGACGGGACGCTCGCGGAGGGCGACCCCGATGTGCTGCTCCGCGCGGACTTCGAGGGGCTGACAGAGCGCGTGTCAGATCTGCTCGACCGTGTCGAGTTGACAAGTGCACTTGATGAGATCTGGGTGCGGGTGCGCCGTCTCAACCGCTACGTCGAGGAGCAGGCGCCGTGGCAGCTCGCCAAGGACCCTGGGCGCGCGCAAGACCTAGACCGTGTGTTGCGCACGCTCGCGGAGGGCTTGCGAGTGGTGTCAGTGTTGCTTCATCCCTACCTCCCCGCGAGCACGTCCAAGCTCCTTGAGACGCTCGGCGCCCCCGACCTCTCGCTCGCGGGCGCCGCTTTCGGCGCAGGCATGGTTGCGCAGGTGGAAGCGCTTGAGCCACTCTTCCCCAAGCAGGAGGCCGAACCCGCCGGCCAGTCGTCGTGATCGACAGCCACACGCATCTTCACCTTTGCGAAGAGCACGACGCCGACTTGGTGGAGCAGGCGGTGGCGGCAGGGGTGGGGCGGATGCTGACCGTGGGCACGAACGGCGCGACGTGTAGGGCGGCGCTGGCGGCGGCGGAGGCGTTCCCCCAGGTGTACGCCGCGGTGGGGCGCCATCCCAACGAGGCGCACGGTTTCGACGACGCTGACCTTGCCGAGCTGAAGGCGCTCGCCGCGCACCCGCGTTGCGTCGCAATAGGCGAGACAGGGCTGGATTTCTACCGCGACTACGCGCACCGTGCCGACCAGGAGCGCGCGTTCTCCGCGCAGATAGAGCTCGCGAAGACGACGGGCACGCCGCTGATAATCCATACAAGGGCCGCTGAGGAGGACACGCTCGCAATGCTTGCCGGAGAGGCGGAGGGTGTGTGCGTCGTCATGCACTGCTTCTCGATGGCTGACCGCCTCACGGAGTGTGTCGATCGCGGGTACATGATCTCCTTCGCGGGGAACGTCACCTACAAAAGCGCCGCAGATCTCGCCGAGGCGGCGCGCAAAGTACCCGACGAGCGTCTGCTTGTGGAGACAGATGCTCCCTATCTCACGCCACAGGCAGTGCGCAAGTATCGCAACCAGCCCGCGTTTGTCGCGCACACGGCCGCCTTTGTGGCGGAGCTGCGGGGTGTGTCGGTGGATGAGCTGGGGGTCACGGTAGAGCGCAACGCGGCGCGCGTGTTCGGCTGGTGAGCGAGCCCGTCCAGCCGAGCTTGCGGCGGATGCGACAGTTCGGCGTCCGTCCCGATCGCGAGCTGGGTCAGAACTTCCTGATCGACTCCAACATCCTTGGGGTGATCGAGCGGGCGGCGGACGTGAGTCCCGGCGATGTAATTCTCGAGATCGGTGGGGGGCTGGGTGTCCTCTCTGAGTACCTCGCCACACGCGCGGCGCACGTGCACGTGGTGGAGATCGACACGCGCTTGCGTGAGGCTCTACTCGACGCGACCGCGAGACACGAGAACGTGAGCGTGCATTGGGAGGATGCGATGACGATGGACATGGGGGCCCTTTCGCCTGCGCCCACCAAGGTCGTCGCCAACCTTCCATACGGCGTGGCGGCGGGGGTGTTGTTGCGCACGATCGAGGAGTTGGGAGACGTTGAGCAGTGGGTGGCGATGGTGCAGCGCGAGGTGGGTGAGCGGCTCGCGGCGGCGCCCGGGACGGCGGCTTACGGCGCGCCGTCAGCGATCGCGCAACTTGCGTGCGAAGTGAACGTCTTGAGGGCGATCCCCCGCACCGTGTTCCACCCGGTACCGAATGTCGACTCGGTGCTTGTCGGCATGCGTCGCACCGGACCCGCCCCGGCGGTGGGCGTGCGGAAGCTCGTGCGTGGGGCCTTCGCCCACCGCCGCAAGACGCTCGCTGGCGCGCTGAAGCTGTCGGGGCTCGTGGTTGGTGACACTCAAGGGGGGGACTCACGTGCGCGCGTGCGGGAGGCGCTTGCGGAGCTCGGCCTACCTGAGGACGTGCGCGCGGAGCGGCTCTCCCCGCAGGAGTTCTGTGCGCTGGCGGGAAAGCTCGGGATGTCATGACGACCTCCTTGCCCCTACGCGCGCTCGCGCCCGCCAAGATCAACCTTGGCTTGTTTGTGGGCCCCACGCGCGGGGACGGTCGCCACGAGCTGGTGAGCGTGATGCAGTCGATCTCACTCGCCGACGAGATCACACTCGAAGACGCTCCGCCCGGTGCGCAGGGAGACGAGGTGGTGTGTGAGGGGGTAGCGGGCGAGAATCTCGCCGCACGCGCGCTTGAGCTCTTTCGCGATGCCACCGGCTGGAGTGGAGGGTGGGTGCGGTTGAGGATCGACAAGCGCATCCCGGTGGCGGCGGGACTGGGAGGAGGGTCGGCGGACGCGGCCGCCACGCTCCGTTTGGCACGGGCGGCGTCTGGATTGGGGGAGGGGGATCTCTTGTTCGTGCTTGCCCGTGAGCTTGGAGCCGACGTTCCAGCTCAGGTGACCCCTGGGCGGTGGCTGGCAACGGGTGCGGGGGAGGTCTTGGAGGAGCTGCCCAACCCGGTGTCGCCATTCGGCGTGCTGGTTCTCCCTCAGGCGGACGGCCTCTCGACGGCCGATGTTTACGGGATCGCAGATCGCCTGGGGAGCGCCCGCGACTCGTACTTCCTGCAGGAACGTCACGATGCGTTGAGAGGGGCGCTTGAGCTCGGGGCGGCGTTGCCCGCGGACTCGCGCCTGCTGCACAACGACCTCCAGGCGGCTTCCGTCGAGCTGTGCCCTGCCATAAAGCAAGCGCTCGAGCATGCGGGTGAAGCGGGCGCGGATGCGACGTTCGTGAGCGGGTCGGGTCCCACCGTGGTGGGATTGTTCGCTCGCGCGAACGGCCTCGCCCGAGCAGAGCGCGCGGCGGCGGGGTTGGACGGCCGTGAGCCCGCCCCGCTGGTGGGGGAGCCAGTAGGGGCAGAGTTCGCATGCGTTCAGCGGCCGGGTACGTAACAATGCGATCTGCCGAACCCCACTAGCGATGCGAGAAAGCGCACTCTGGCGAACACCATGAGCACGACAGCCACCTATCTCGTAGCCATCTGCGCCGGCGTGTTCGGCTTCGCCGTCTACGTCGGCTTGATTCTTGTGCCGGCATGGGGCTCCTACTCGCGCATGTGGGAGCGCCTCGCCGCGACTGTCCTTTCGCTGTACGTGCTTGCCGTGCTTGTCGGCGCTGGAGTGCTCGGCGCGCTCGCCTTCGTCTACTTTTGGGGCTGAACTTGAACGCCCCCTCCAGGATTACTTATCCCTCGCGGAGCGAGGGATAGTTGTGTCTGAGCTCGTTGGACTCGACGCGGTCACTGAGGCGGTCGAGTCGGGGGCGGGGTTGCCCGAAGTCGTGCGCGCCGCATCCCGGGCGCTCGACGCCAGTCTCGCGGTAACGGATGCGGCGGGTGCAACGATTGCCGTGGCGGCGCGCTCCAGCGCGGATGAGCGCTCCTTGTTGTCGGGCGCCGAGGACGTGACGAGCCTGCCTCTGCGGGTGGCGGACGCGGTGGTGGGGTCGCTTCACATGCGTACCCGGACTGACCCGAGCCCGCTCGTGCGAAGACTGCTCGTGACGATGATCGCCTCCGAGGTGGAGCGGGTGCGGGCTCCCGACCTCGCCTCAGAGACCGCCGCCGCCGAGCTTCTGCGGGTGGCGCTGGGACGCGAGCCGGTCTCCCGCGATGAGATCCTCTCCAGGGCAAGAGAGCTGTCGATCGAGCTACAGGACGGGGCGAGTGTGATCGTCGCCCGCGCCCACCCACAGGCGCCCACCGAGGAGGGGTGGCGCGCTCGCGCCCGTGCGGTCGCTGAGCGTGGCGCGCGCGCGGTGGCCGGTCGCTCGATTGCCTCCCTCTCCGAGCGTGACGGCGCGGCGGGGGTTGAGATCTTGCTGCTGGTACCCGGCGGCGAGGAGCCGCTCGCCGCGAGAGCCGCCGAAGCGGTGTTGCGCGAGATGGAAAGCGCGCTCTCCGGCTACACGTTTGCGGTAGGCCGCAGTCGCATCGCCGGGGATCCCGCGGATCTTTCCAGAGCGGCGGGGGAGGCGTTGCTGGCGGCGAACGTCGCCGAGGGGGGCTCGCAGGAGGGGGTGCTCGCCTTCGAGCAGACTGGGGCCTACCGCCTGCTATTGAGCACCATGACCGAGAATCCAAGCGAGTTGCAACGCTTCTATGCAGAGACGGTAGAGCCGCTCGTCGCCTACGACGAGCAGTACGAGACCGAGCTGTTGCAAACGCTCGGGACGTTCCTGGAGGCGGACGGCAACGTAGCCGGCACCGCCCAGCGCCTGTTCACCCACCGCCACACGGTGTACTACCGATTGGAGCGGGTGCGTGAGCTCACCGACCTGGACGTGAGCTCAAGCGACGGTCGCGAGAAGCTCAGCCTCGGCTTGAAGGCGATGCGCGTGCTTGGCATCTCCACCGCCCGTGGCCCCGCCTCAGAGGATGGCGCCCGCGCGGGCCGCGTGCCAAGGCGCACACAGCGGCGGGGCTAGCGGTGAATCTCCGCTATCGCCGGTAGAGTCTCCTTCGGAGCGTAAGCCCCTTGGGGGGTCGTCCAATGGCAGGACATCAGGTTTTGGTCCTGAGAATCGGGGTTCGAATCCCTGCCCCCCAGTAACCCTCCGTATGACGCTCCGCGCCATACGGGATCCCGAGAGGGCAATAGAGTCATGGCGATGAACGCGCCCACAGTCCTGATCCTCGCCGCCGGGCAAGGGACGCGCATGCGCTCGAACACGCCGAAGGTGCTGCACGACCTGTGTGGGATTCCGATGGTGCTGTGGCCTGTCAGGGGCGCGCTCGCGGCGGGCGCTGAGCGGGTCGTCGTGGTGGACTCGCCCGCGCGTTCGTGCGAGGCGGTGCTGCCGGAGGGGGTGGAGCTGGCGGTGCAGCCACAGTCGGACGGGACAGGGGGGGCTGTTCGAGCTGCCGCAGAGCACATCGACGCCGATGCGCCCGTGGTGGTGTTGAGCGGTGACGTGCCGCTGGTGAGCGCGGAGTCGATTCGCGAGTTGGTGGACGCGCATGCGAGCAGCGGCGCCGCTGCCACGATGGCGACGGCCGTGCTCGACGATCCCACCGGCTATGGCCGCGTGGTGCGCGACGCGGATGGGTCGGTGGCACGTGTGGTGGAGACCAAGAAGCCGGGCGATGCCACCGAGGCGGAGCTTGAGATCCGCGAGGTGAACTCCGGTATCTACGTGTTCACCGGCTCGGCTCTGCTCGGCGCGCTGCCAAGGCTCACCTCAGACAACGCTCAAGGCGAGCTCTACCTACCGCAGACACTCGACCTGTTGCGCGCCGACGGCGCGCTGGTCGCGGCTCATGTGGTTGACGACGAGCGGCTCATGCTCGGCGTGAACGACCGCGTCGCGCTCGCGCGTGTGCGATCACTGGCCCAGCGCGCGATCTCAGAGCGTCACATGCTGGCCGGCGTGACGATCGTGGATCCCTCCTCCGTTCAGATCGACGTGGACGTGGAGATCGGTCAGGACACCCTCATCGAGCCTTTCACGACGCTCCACGGTGCCACAAAGATCGGGAGCGGTTGCACGGTGCGTAGCTCATATCTCGTGGACTGCACGCTCAGGGATGGTGTGAGTGTCGGACCGTTCGCCTACCTGCGGCCGGGGGCTCACCTTCGCGACGGCGCCAAGGTAGGCACGTTCGTGGAGGTCAAGAACTCCGACGTGGGGGCGGGCACGAAGATCCCCCACCTCTCCTACATCGGCGACGCCGACATCGGCGAGTGCTCCAACCTTGGCGCAGGCACCATCACCGCCAACTACGACGGCCACTCCAAGCACCGCACCACGATCGGCAAGCGGGTGCGGGGCGGGGTGGACACGTCGTTCGTGGCGCCGGTGACGGTAGGCGACGACGCTTATACCGCCGCGGGGTCGGTCGTCACAGAGGACGTCCCGCCAGGCGCGCTTGCGGTGGCGCGCGCCCGTCAGAAGAACATCGAGGGCTATACCGAGCGGCGTGAGCGCGAAGCCAAGGCCGCCGATGGTAACGGGCGCCCGAGCGCTTGATGTATCGCTCTACCGTCTCCTGTCTCGTGCTGCCTCTACACTCCGGGATGAGATGAGCAGCGTGATCGACACGCGCACGCAGCCCACCCCGACGAGCCTGCCGATCGACTACGACAAGCGGCTGATGCTGTTCTCGGGGCGCGCCAACCCCCAGCTTGCCGTGGACATCTCGGAGAAGCTTGGCGTGGACGTGGGCCCTGTGACGCTCAAGACGTTCTCCAACGGCGAGGTCTACTGCCGCTACGAGGAGTCGATTCGCGGCGCCGACGTGTTCATCGTGCAGTCAACCTGTGGCAACCCCACGACCGGTGTGACCGCCAACGACTCGTTGATGGAGCTGCTGTTCATGATCGACGCCGCTGTGGGTGCTTCCGCCCACCGTGTGATCGCGGTGACGCCCTGGTTCGGGTATTCGCGCCAAGACAAGAAGTCGGCTCCGCGCGAGCCGATCTCCGCGCGTCTGGTGGCGCGCATGATCGAGGCCGCGGGCGCCGACCGGGTACTGACGATGGACCTACACGCAGGCCAGATCCAGGGCTTCTTCCAGAAGCCGGTCGATCACATGACCGCGCTGTTCATGCTCACCCAGTACTTCGAGGATCTCGACCTCTCAGACCTCGTGGTCGTGGCGCCAGATGCTGGGCGCGTGAAGCTCAACAAGAAGTTCGCCTCGATCATCGGCGCCGAGCTCGCGATTCTCGACAAGGAGCGCCCGGCCCAGCAGGTCGCCGAGATCGGCTACGTCATCGGTGACGTGAAGGGTAAGACGGCGGTGATCGTCGATGACATGATCGACACTGCCGGCACGCTGAAGGCCGCTGCCCGTACCGTTCTCGACGCGGGCGCAACCTCTGTTTACGCTGCCGCCACGCACGCCGTGCTGTCGGGCAACGCCTTCGAGAACCTCGCCGAGGCGGGGTTCAAGGAGATCGTCGTCACCGACACGATCCCGGTGCGACCGGGGGCTCCTGAGAACATCCGCGTGCTCCCCTGCGCGGAGCTGCTCACCGACTCGATCCGCCGCATCTTCACCGACGACTCGGTGAGCGAAGTGTTCGGCGGCGAGAACCAGCTCTTTTGAGCGGCGGCCCGCAACCGGGCGTCGAGACGACCGACGGTGGGGAGTCGAATGGTGTCGAGTCTGGTGGAAGCGGTGCGGCGGTGGACCGTCGTCCCCGTGACTGGCTGCGCGAACAGCGCAAACTGCCGCGCCGGCGGGTGATTACCGTCGTAGCGATCGGGATCGTGTTGTTCCTAGGGCTCAGCGTGCTGCTCGCGCGTTACCTGGCGGTCGAGAACGCCGAACGCGACGACGTGCTCGCGGTGCTGCGCGCACAGGCGGCAGGCAAAGCGAGTGGCGCGATCGAGCGCATCTCCGGCTGTCGTAACCATCCGGGCTGTGTGGCCCAGGCCACCCAAAACGCCGCAAACCTACGCCGTCCAGGGGCCGTGAAGATCCTCTCGCTTACCTCCCACACCGCGTATTCGCTCACCAGCGCCACAGCTCCCACGCGCGTGGCGTGGACGGTGATTGGGCGCCTCCCGGTGGTGCAGTGCGTGACGGTAAAGCGCACCGGCAACTTCCTCACGGGCCTCTCGGTTGCGCTGCTCTCGGTGAGCAAGCCGATCTCAAACGAAGGGGATTGCTAAAGTCCTCGGCCTTCTCATGGCCACCACCACGACAAAGCTCGACGTAGCCAGCCGCGAGCCCGATGGTTCGCGCTCGGCGCGGCGTCTGCGCCGCACCGGACGCATCCCGGGAGTGCTCTACGGCGGCGGCGCCGACCCACTCAGCTTCAGCGTCGACGCGCGCGAGCTGCGCCACGCGCTTGCCGGATCGGGCGCGGTCGTCGATCTCAGCATCGACGGCGCGAAGCCCACCCCGGTGGTGCTCAAGGAGGCCCAACGTGACCCGGTGCGCGGTGAAACCACCCACGTCGATCTTCTGCGGGTCCGCCTGGACATCGCGATCCATGCTGTCGTGCCGCTCGAACTTGCCGGCGTCGATGACACCGCTGGAGTCAAGGAAGGCGGCATCCTGGAGCAGCTCACGCGAGAGCTGAACATCGAGGCGCTCCCCACATCGATTCCGGAGTCGATCGTGCACGAGATCGGGGAGATGCAGATCGGCGAGACGCTGTCGCTTGACGCGATTGCTGCCCCCGAGGGCGTCACATTGCTCGACGATCCCGAGACCACCGTCGCCACCCTTTCCGCGCCGCGCTTGCAGACCGAGGAGGAGTCGGAGCTCGAATCTGAGACCGAGCTCGTCGGCGAGGCCGGCGCGCAGGAGGGCGAGACGCCCTCCGACGGCGACGGCGCCTCCGAGGAGTAGCTCCTGCGCCCCTTCGGTGGCGGCGCTCCGGCCGATTGGCTGATCGTCGGGCTGGGGAATCCCGGCCGTGAGCACGTCGACACGCGCCACAACGTCGGCTTCATGGTCGCCGATCGCCTCGCGGAGCGCTGGCAGCTAGGGCGCTCCAAAGACCGTTTCCGTGGCCGTATCGTGGAGGGCCGCGCCCACGGTTCGCGCGTGGCACTTTTGTGTCCGCAGACCTACATGAACGATGCTGGACGCTCCGTGGGGCCGGCGCGCGGCTCGTTCAAGCTGCCGCTCGACCGCGTGCTCGTCGTACACGACGAGATCGACCTGCCCTTTGGCGACGTCCGCACCCGCCTCGGCGGTGGGCTGGCGGGGCACAATGGCTTGAAGTCGATCAAGCGTGAGCTCGGCAGCGCCGACTTCATGCGCGTACGAGTGGGTGTCGGGCGACCCAAATCGACCGACCCCGAGATCGTGTCCGCTTACGTGCTCGGCCGCTTTCGCGAGCCACAGGAGCAGGTTGACGATCTGATCTCCAGCGCCTGTGTGGCTGTGGAACGCGTGCTCGGGGGCGAGGAGTAGCTCGTGGCTCTGCGTGCGCTGCTCGGCGCTATTGACCAGGACCCCGGCGGTTTGCGGTTGGCGGGCGAGGGAGGACGCGCTTTCGTGTCCGCCTCGCTGCGCCCCTTTATGATCGCCGCGCTGCTGGACCGCGATCCGAGCAGGCCGGCGCTCGTGGTGGTGGGTGACGACCGTGCCGCACGCGACCTGGCGGGGGACTTGAGTGCGTGGCTGGCGCCCCGTCGCGTTCGCTTCTACCCATCGCGTGGGGTGGCGTACGAGTCGCATCTCGTCCCGCCTCCGCATCTCGTGGGTCTGCGCGTGGCGGCACTCGACGCGCTACTCCCTCAGGTCGAGGAGGGCGATGACGGGGAGCGCGCGAGGAAGGGCACGCCGGGACCGCAAGTCGACGCCGCGGACGCTCCCGTGGTGGTGGTGTCGGCGGTAGCCCTCTCCGAGAAGGTTCCCGACCCGCAGCTTCGGCCGCGTTCCTTCACGTTGCGGGTGGGCGAGTTGCTCGACCTCGATGAGTGCGCCACGGATCTTGTGGGCGCCGGCTACGAACGTGTCGACCAGGTGCAGGAACGCGGGCAGTTCGCTTTGCGTGGGGGATTGCTCGACGTGTTCCCCGCCACCGAGGAGCACGCGGTGCGGGTGGACATGTTCGACATCGAGATCGAATCGCTGCGCTGGTTCTCCACGTTCACACAACGCTCGCTCGGCGACGTCGAGGAGGTCGAGATAGCGCCTGCCGCCGAGCTCGCGCCCGAGCACCGCGAGCTGGCGGAGATCGCGGCCGCCACGGGCGCGTTCAGCGCCACCGACGGCGACGATGGGGAAGGTCGGCCCGACATAGCGGAGTTGCTCCCGGTGGAGCGCTTCGGCGCCCTGCTTGACCTGGTCGGTCCCGACACGGAGCTGCTCGTGGCCGCCGAGGAGGAGCTCGCGCCCGCGCTTGGCGACAACTGGAACGACGTGTGCACGGCGTTTGCCGACGAAGACGCCCACCATCTGTACGTGAGCCCCGAGGAGGTGCTAGCCGCTGTTGAGGCGCGTACGCGTATCTGGCTCTCGGCGATGTCGGGAGACCAGGAGATCGAGCTGCGGGCCTCCACCGCCGACACCGCGGCTCGCTCGCTGGCCGAAGCCGAGCCAGAGCTCGAAAAGCTCGTGCGGTCGGGCTACCGCACGGTTGTCGCCTTCCCGCGCAGAGGCGAAGGGGAGCGCGCCGCCTACAACCTGGGTCGTCTCAAGGCTGATTGGTTGGACGGCGACGTGGACGTGACACGTGCGCCGCTGGAGCCGTCTTTGCGCTTCGCCGCCGCCTCGCTGCGGGAGGGCTTCGTGGCGCCCTCACTGAAGCTCGCCGTGTTCCCCGAGCACCGCCTCTTGCGCCGCCGCCGAGCTGAGCGGGGTGGCGTAGCCGCGCCCGGAGGTCCAGCGCGTCGCGGTGCCTTGCGCTCATTCACCGAGCTACGCACCGGTGACATCGTCGTGCACGAGGACCACGGGATCGCGCGCTTCGCGGGCTTTCAGACGCGCACCGTCGCCGACGTGACACGCGACTATCTCTATCTCGAATACCAGGGGGACGACAAGGTGTTCGTCCCCACAGATCAGCTCGCCAAGATCTCCCGCTACGTGGGGGCCGGTGGCGACGGTGGGCCTCCGCTATCGAAGCTCGGGGGCTCGCGCTGGGAGGCGATGAAGGCCAGGGCGCGCCGTGCCGCACAGGAGCTCGCGGGCGAGCTCCTCAGCCTCTACACCGAGCGCCGCCGTCGCGCCGGACACGCCTTCGGGTCGGATACCGAGTGGCAGCGGGAGTTCGAGCAGCGCTTCCCCTACACCGAGACGGCCGACCAGATGGAAGCGATCGAGCTCGTAAAGGCGGACATGGAAGCCCCCCGCCCGATGGACCGGCTGGTCTGCGGTGACGTGGGGTACGGCAAGACCGAGGTTGCGCTGCGCGCGGCATTCAAGGCCGCGGGGGATGGCAAGCAGGTTTTGATGCTCGTGCCCACCACGATCCTCGCCCAACAGCACTACGGCACCTTCTCCGAGCGGCTCTCCGACTATCCGCTGACGATCGACCATGTGTCGCGCTTTCGCAGCCAGGCCGAGCAGAAGCAAGCCCTTGAAGGGTTCGCCAAGGGGAGCACCGACATCCTGATCGGCACACACCGCGTGCTCTCGCGCGACGTGCGCGCCAAGGATCTTGGCCTGTTGATCGTGGACGAGGAGCAGCGCTTCGGGGTCAAGCAGAAGGAGCTCCTACGCCAGCTCAAGCTGAAGGTTGACGTGATCTCGATGTCCGCCACCCCGATCCCCCGCACGCTTCAGATGTCGCTTGCCGGGTTGCGGGAGATCTCGGTGATCGAGACGCCCCCGGAGGGGCGCAGACCCGTGAAGACCTATGTCGGGGAGTACGAGGAGGAGCTGGTCAAGCGCGCGATCCTGCGCGAGCACGGAGCGCAAGGGACAAGCATTCTTCCTGCACAACCGCGTCGATTCGATCGAGGACACAGCCGAGCGTTTGCGCGCGCTTTGCCCCGGCGTGCGCTTCGCGGTGGCCCACGGTCAGATGGGCGAGGGGGAACTAGAGGCAGTGATGATGGACTACCTGCAGGGGGGCGCTGATGTGCTCGTGTGCACGTCGATCATCGAGTCGGGGATCGACATCCCCCAGGCCAACACCCTGATCGTGGAGCATGCCGATGCTTTCGGCCTCGCCCAGCTCTACCAGATCCGCGGGCGGGTGGGTCGCAGCCGGGAGCGGGCGTACGCATACCTGCTGTACGACTCCGCCGCGGCTCTCACCCCGGACGCGGCTCAGCGGCTGTCGGCACTTTCCGACTACACAGAGCTCGGCGCGGGCTTCAAGGTGGCGATGCGAGACCTGGAGATCCGCGGAGCGCGGGCAACCTGCTCGGCGATGAGCAGTCGGGCCATGTGGCGGCGCTGGGCTTCGAGCTCTATATGCAGATGCTCGACGAAGCGGTCCGGCAGGCCGGCTCGGAGGAGGACCAGGATGGCGAGCTCCCGGAGCCCGTGCGGTTGGACGTGAACGTAAATGCGTACATCCCCGTCGACTACGTCCCCTACGAGCAGGCCAAGATCGACGTGCACCGCCGTGTCGCGAGTGCGCTTGAGGTGGCCGAGGTGGAACGTTTGCGTGAGGAGCTGGAGGATCGCTTCGGGCCCGTTCCCGAGCCGCTCGCGAACCTGCTCGCCCTGCAACGCGCACGCATCAAGTTCGGTCAAGCCGGCGCCCAGACCGTGAGTTTCCGCGGCGACCGGCTCGCCGTGACCCCGATAGAGCTCGACTCCGTACGTGCCAAGCGTCTACGCGAGGAGCTCCCCGAAGCGCTGTACGAGGCCGGCAGATCGCAAGTATCAGTGCGGGTTCCCAAGGAGGGCGACGAGCGTTTTCCGACCGTGGTCCGCGCGGCAGACGTCCTGCTCGCGGTCGTGCGAGAGGCCGCTTAGCCAACACCCAACCGATCCTCACCTGCGCCCCCGCGAGGGACGCACCACTACCGCCGAAGGCCGCTTAGCCATCTTTAAGGAAGTCGTTAAGCACGACTTGGGATGTTTCCGCTAGAGTGCCCGCGTCGTGTCAAAGCTATCGGGTCAAATCGCGGCGCTCGGCGCCGTTTTCGTTACAGCTCTCACGCTCGCAGCGTGCGGGGGAGGCATCCCTGGCAACGCCGTCGTGGCCGTCAACGGCACTCCGATCACCAAGGACACGTACAACCACTGGATGATGGTGGCGGCAGGCTCAAGCTCACCCACCACGGGCTCTACTGCCAAGCCAGTCGTTCCCGACCCGCCCACTTACAAAGCTTGCGTGGCGCACCTCGAAGCCACGGCGCCCAAGCCGGCCAAGGGTCAGCCCAAGCCGACCGCGGCGACGTTGAAGACGCAGTGCGAACAGCAGTACACCGCGCTTAAGCAGCAGGTTCTCGGCTTTTTGATCTCCGCCAACTGGGTTCTCGGCGAAGCCAAATCCCAGGGCGTGAAAGTGTCGGACGCCGAAGTCAAGAAGCAGTTCAACCAAGTCAAGAGCCAGCAGTTCCCCAAGGAAGCCGATTTCCAGAAGTTCCTCGCCAGCTCAGGCCAGACCGTCTCCGACCTGTTGCTCCGTGTGAAGCTCGACATGCTCTCCTCGAAGATCCAGCAGAAGATCACCAAGGACGCGGGCAAAAAGGCGAGCGAAAAGGAAATCAAGGCCTATTACGAACAGCACAAGTCGCAGTACGGTCAGCCTGAACGGCGCAACATCCTGATTGTGCTCACCAAGACTCAGGCTCAAGCGGAAGCCGCCAAGAAAGAAATCGAATCTGGCACGAGCTTCGCCACTGTCGCCAAGAAATCTTCGATCGACCCGGTCAGCAAGGCCGCCGGCGGATCGCTCCCCGGTGTTGTTAAGGGCCAGGAGGAGAAGTCGCTCGACGCGGCTGTCTTCAGCGCGAAACTGAATGTGCTCGGCGGCCCCATCAAGACGCCTTTTGGGTACTACGTGTACGAAGTGAAGAAGACGCTTCCCGCGAACCAGCAGCCGCTCTCGCAGGTGAAGTCCTCGATCCAGCAGCAGCTCACCGCACAGAACCAGCAGAAGGCGCTCAGTGAATTCGTGAAGAACTTCCGCAAGAAGTGGGAAGGCCGCACGGAATGCCGCGCCGAATACAAGGTGAAGGACTGCAAGGGCTACAAGGCCCCCGCCACCCCCACCACGCCGGGCGGCACGGCAGTCCCGCAGACGAGCACGCCCACAACGGGCGGCTCTTCTGGGACCACTAAGTAGTAGTCCTCGGGTCCAGCACACGCCTTCGCGGCGGACATGTGCGGCAGGAGTCTTTGACAGCGCATGACCTCGCCTGAGGACCCGTCTGCGGCGCTTGGAGCGCTTGATGCGTTGACTCGCCGTTTGCGTCGTGAGTGCCCCTGGGATCGCGAGCAGGACGAGCGCTCGATCGTGCCCCACACGGTGGAGGAGGCGTACGAGCTCGCCGACGCGGCAAACAGCGGGGACGACGTGAAACTGCTGGATGAGCTGGGTGACGTGCTCTTCCAGGTGATGTTCCTCTCGCTGCTGCTCGAGGAGCGTGGTGCGGGTGACCTCGCCCAGGTCGCCGAGCACTGCCGCCAGAAGTTGATTCGTCGCCATCCCCATGTGTTCGCCGATACTGAGGTGGCGGACGCCGGGGAGGTGTTGCGCAACTGGGACACCATCAAGTCCGCCGAGCCGGGCCGCGAGCGCGGCGTGTTTGGCGAGGTTCCAGAGAACCTGCCGGCGTTGCTCTACGCGCGCAAGCTCCAACGGAGGGCCGCCTCGGCGGGACTACACCAACCGGCAGACGCCGAGCGCGGCGATGAGGAATGCTTCCGGGAGGTAGGCGAGCGGCTGTTCGCGCTCGTGGATGAAGCACGTCGTGCGCACGTAGATCCGGAGTTGGCTCTGCGCTCGGCGGCACAGCGATTTCGCCAGAAGATCGGAGACCCGTAAGAGATGAGCCAGATCGAGAGAGTCCATGCCCGCCAGATCCTCGACAGTCGGGGAAACCCGACGGTGGAGGTCGAGGTCGCGCTGCGCTCAGGCGCGCACGGTCACGCTGCTGTCCCCTCTGGGGCCTCCACGGGCGAGTTCGAGGCGACCGAGTTGCGCGACGGTGGCGAGCGATGGTCAGGCAAGGGTGTTGGGCGGGCGGTGGCAAACGTCAACGGCGAGATCGCAGAGGCCACAATCGGCATGGACGGCGCCGACCAGAGTGGGCTCGATGAGGCGCTGATCGCTCTGGACGGGACACACAACAAGTCACGCCTGGGCGCCAATGCGATCCTTGGAGTCTCGCTCGCCGTGGCCCATGCCCAGGCAGCCGAGGAAGGCCTCCCGTTGTGGCGCTACCTCGGCGGGGAGGCCGCACGGGTGCTACCGGTACCGATGATGAACGTGCTCAACGGGGGGGCTCACGCCGACAACAAAGTCGACTTCCAGGAGTTCATGGTGGTGCCGTGTGGGGCACCCACTTTCTCAGAGTGCCTGAGGATGGGCACCGAGGTGTTCCACGCGCTCAAGGCCACCCTCCACGGGCGTGGCCTCTCCACTGCCGGCGGCGACGAGGGCGGCTTCGCCCCCGACCTGGGATCCAACGAGGAGGCCCTACAGATGCTTGTCGCGGGAATCGAAGCAGCGGGCTACAAGCCAGGCGAGGACGTGGCGATCGCGCTCGACCCCGCTACCAGCGAGCTCCATAAGGACGGCGCCTATGTGCTCGAGCACGAGGGTCGTACGCTCAGCGCGGTCGAGCTGGCCGACTACTGGGCAGAGTTGGCGGCGCGCTACCCGATCGTGTCGATCGAGGACGGCATGGACGAGCAGGACTGGGACGGCTGGAAGGCGCTCACAGAGCGTCTCGGTGCAAGCGTGCAGCTGGTAGGGGACGACCTTTTTGTGACGAACACAGAGCGGCTCGCGCGAGGTATCGAGCTTGGAGTCGCCAACTCGATCCTCATCAAGGTCAACCAGATCGGAACCCTCACAGAGACGCTCGCCGCGATCGCGATGGCGCGCGAGGCGGGTTACACAGCCGTGATGAGCCATCGCTCGGGTGAGACCGAAGACGTCACTATCGCCGATCTCGCGGTTGCCACTGGGTGCGCTCAGATAAAGACGGGCGCACCGTCGCGCTCAGACCGCGTCGCCAAGTACAACCAGCTGCTGCGCATTGAGGAGCAGTTGGGCGCCGACGCCGAATTCCCAGGGCGCTCGGTGTTCCGCAACTGAGCAGGAGGATCGCTCGCGGGCGCGAATGCGACCTTATGCCCGCCGCAGCCTCCACATCGAGAACGCCCCGCGCTCGCCGACAGGCGTCTGCCGGCGCGAGGCCACGCATACGCTGGGATCGTGTAGGGCGCAGGGCGATGCTGGTCGTGATGGTGGCGATCGCCTACCTCTATCTCAGCGCTGGTTTGCGCCTCTTCTCGGCATGGGGGGAGTCAAAACGCGACTCCGCTCAGGTGCAGGGGCTCGAACGCCAGAATCGTCTGCTGCAGCGTCAGCACGCCACGCTGGCGAGTCCCGGCGCGGTGCAGGCGCAGGCGCGCCGCCTGGGGATGGTGCGTCGCGGCGAGCAGGCATACATCGTGAGTGGGCTCCCTTCCAACTGACACAGCCACCGCCGACCCCTCCAGGCTTGGATCGTCGGACAGGCCTGCGGGGCGCTTGCTAGCCTCGCCTCCGTGCCGGACCTCGACAACGCGATCTACCAGTGGCAGCAGGGCGAGCGACGTCTCTCGCAGGCGCCCGCCGATCAGCGTCCGTTGCTGCAGGGGATTGCCGAGACGCTGGTGGGCGAGCTGCGCAAGCGCCTCGGTGGGCGCTTCACTGCCGAGGAACTCACCGAGCTCTACGAACGCGGGACCTCCTGGTGCCTACAGTCCGCGATGGACATCGCCCCTGACGACCCCTGGGCCTGGGACTCGCGCGTGGTTGTCGACGCCGCCTTCGCCCGCTACCTACGTGAGGCCGTCGACTACGCCGGCGGCCGCCTCATCCCCGCAGAGGGGTAACGACTGCTCACCGAGCTTCTCGAACTCACAGAGCTACTAGGGGTTCGATGAGCAAGCGAGACAAGGACGCAGTGAGTGAAGTGTGCTTTGCACACGAACGAGCGAGAACGCAGTATCGCGCCGCTCAGCGGGCCCCTAGTCGTCGGAGCCGATGCGGCGGATCACTATCTGGTCCTCCTCGACCGTGACCTCCACCTGGCGATGACCCGCCCAGTGCTCGGCGTAGACCGGGTTGTCCTGGACCGCGGGGTCGAGCCACAGGCCGTAACCCTCTTCGCCGTGATCGAACGTGCCCTCCAGCGGTCCCGCCTCACGTGGGCCGGAGCGGCGCCCTCGACGTCCCCGCCGGCGGCGCGGGGCCGGAGCGTCCTCGTCCTCGTCCTCGCCTTCCGCCTCTTTCGCGGCAGCGGCAGCTTCCGCCTTGGCCTTTTCGGCCTCCATCGCGGCCTCCAATTCGGCGGCGATCAGCTCGTCGTCCTCCGCCCGTAGATCTATCTCCTCGGGGTAGGCGACCGCGGCGACGCCCTCGGCGGGGCTCTCCTCGCCGAGCAGGTCATTCTGCCGCTTGAACTGCTCGATGTCCTGAACTGTGACCTCGAGCTGATGGGCCACCCAAGCGTCGGTACGGCCTTGGCGTACCCAGCTTCGGATTTGGTTTAGGTGCGGGCGCAGTGATCTACGTGCCATGAACGGCCCGGGAGACTAGCGCATGCTTCGACGTCCCGCCGTGCGAGTGTTCCGGCGACGTTGCGACGACCGCAGAGGCATTTGACTCGCAAGTACGCGTACCGCGTCCGCGTTTGGTTGATAGGGACACTATGCTTGCCTCGAGGCGGGACTTGGGTCGATCCCTGCCTCACGGACCGTGGCCAACCAGAAGGGTGCCTGTACATGCTGGTTCTTACGCGCAAGCCAAATCAGAGCATCATGATCGGAGACGACATCGAGGTGTCGGTGCTCTCGGTCGTGGGCGACAAGGTGCGCATCGGTATCCACGCACCCCAGGAAGTCCCTGTATTTCGCACCGAGATCTACGTTGAGATCCAGCGCGAGGGCGACAGCAGCCCGTCGAGCGAGGATGTGCGAGCGAAGGTCGACGACGCTTTGGGGAAGCTCGGCGAGTCGTCCTGAGCCTCGCCCGTGCGGCGTGCCCGCCGCTAGCTGAGCAGCAGGTAGAGCGTGCGGAACATCACCACCGTGACTATCGCGGCGGTGGTCATGAGCGTTAGCACGAGCAGTACGAAGCGGACTGATCCGCGCTTGTGACGCCGCTCCACTTCCCGTTTGATGGCGCGCTGCTCGGCGGTGCGCCGCAACGACGCTCGCCGATGGCGCTCCATCGAGATCTCACGCGCAAAAGCCCGCTCCAATTCGGTGAGGCTTTGCCGCATCTTCACGGGCTTGATCTCACTGTGGCCCGTCGCGCCCGTCAAGCGACGGGCGCCTTGCCCTCGGCGCGCTCGTACACCTTCACGAAGCGCAGGTAGTTGTCGGCGATCTGCGCGGCGCCTGTGGAGCGTTCGATCTTGCCGTCCACATATTCCTTCAGGGGGTTCCACCAGATCGAGCGACCGATCGCGAAGCCCACGAAACCCTCCACCGGCGCTGCCTGGGCGAGCCAGTGGTCGACCTTCGCGTCGTCGGCCCCTCGGCCGAGCACCACGCATACGACGCCATCACGGCCCCCACTGCGTGCCTGAGCGGAGAGCATTTCGCAGTCTGAGCGCTCATCGACACCCTCGATCTTCCAGATATCAACCTCGATGCCGGCGTCCTGGATCTCGGCGATCGCGCGACGCATCAG
Source organism: uncultured Solirubrobacterales bacterium (assembly GCA_963702905.1). Classification (GTDB taxonomy): domain Bacteria; phylum Actinomycetota; class Thermoleophilia; order Solirubrobacterales; family Solirubrobacteraceae; genus Palsa-744. Next base: position 496,607 of record OY969769.1, on the reverse strand, counting down.
CTGTGGGCGTAGCTTCGCGTCGTAGCGCTCGGTGCTCCCTTCCACCGCCTGTAGCTGCGCGGTCTCGGCTGGGACGAGCAGCTCGAAGAGAAACTTGCGGTCGTGCGCGTGCAACCAGTCGGAGAGGCGCTTGAGCTTCCCGAGCTGCTCGCTGTTTTCCTCGGCGTTCCCGTCGGGGTTGTAGCGCACGAGCACCTTTGTGAAATCGGGGTCGAAGCTTTCAATGTGCTCACCGAACTCGTCCCCGTACTGGAAGTCGAACATGTTCTGCCCGGATCGCTCGGCGGGCATCGCGAGCTTGAGGCCCTGGGCGCGTGCCTCCTCGGGCACAGATCCGCCGAACTGCTCATCCACGAGCACCCCTGTTACGGACGCCTCCGCGCCTGCCGCTACGGCGCGTTGCATCCCCTCGAAGATGAGGTGCTTGGCGTCGGCGATCATTGCGGTCTGTTCGGGGTCCGGTTCGCCCTCGATCCCGAAGAACTTCTTCTGGAAGGAGCCGCGGTGGTCGAACGCGAGGATGTAGAGCTTCTTCTCGTAGCCGAGTTGCATCGATCGGTTTCCTTTGGCAGTCGCTTGTGACGCCCCGCCACGGCGCCCACACGGCACCCACTTCTCACCGGCGAGGACCGTTGCACTCTATCGCCGCCACCCAACCCGGGGGGCCGAGCCGCCACCCGGCGCATCTCGGCAGAGACCGGCGGGCCTACCGAGATAGGCGCTTAGAATGACACGATGCCCTCAGGCGCCGATCTGTTCGTGGTGTGCAAGAAGTGCGGATCGGAGGTCAGCCCGTACATCACGGAGTGTCCCTACTGCGGCCACAGACTGCGCCGCCGTGCCCCCAAGCTGCCGCGCGAGCGCCTTGGTGCTCCGCGCAAAGGCCTGTTTCGCGGCGCCTCGCTCGGCCGGTTGCGTCGCGGAGAGATCGTGGGGGTGCGCGCCGACACGCCCGCCTATGCCACGCTCGCCCTTGTGGTGGTGAGCTGTGGCGTGTGGATCGCCACGTCTGGGGGCTACCTCAGCATTTTCAAGTACGCGATCTTTGGCCCACTCCAGGGCGAGTGGTGGAGGTTGCTGACCAGCCAGTTCGTGTATTTCCACGGTTTCTACAGCGGCCTCTATATGTTCGCGACGCTGCTCACGATCGCCATCTTCGGCTGGCTGCTGGAGCGCCGCCATGGTCCGCTCGTGGTGCTCGCGCTGTTCTTCGCCGCGGGCGTCACGGGGGCGCTGGCGGCTGAGGCGCTGTACACGTTCCCGATCGTCAGCGGCGCAAACGCGGGCGCTCTCGCGCTGCTGGCGGCGTGGGCGGCCCCGAACCTCCTGGCGGCGAGGGCAGGCGAGTACTACGAGGCCGACCTGCTCGGCACGGCGGCTATCGCGGTGGTGCTGCTGGCCCTGCCGTTCGCGCGTCCCGAGGCGAGCTGGCTGGCTGGCGTCACCGGCGGTGTGCTCGGGCTCACACTGGGGCTCGGGCTCTCCCGTGCGAGGTCGGTTTGAGTACGCACCCACCCTATGATGAGACGGCTTTGGTGGACGCCCCTTACACAGCCGCCGAGGTCGACGCGGCCCTCCAAGAGCTCGTCGAGCCCGGGCGGCTGGCCCACGCTCAGGACGTGATCACTCACGCCGCTCCCACGCTGCAGAGGGTGCTCGCCGAATCGCTCGCTGAGGGGGGTTGGTTCGGGCAGGCCCACGAGGCGGAGATCGATCGTGTGTCGGCTGAGAGCGACGAGGACGACCGCGCCCGCGCGGTGAGGACGCTCGTCGCCGAGCAAACTCGCCTTGGCATGTTCGTGGGCGCGGCGGTGGGCTTTGAGCTGGCCCACCAGCTCACGCGGGCCCGTGAAACTGGCGTGGGCGAGCCCGACACGCAAAAGCTCGGGCGGGAATCCAAAAAAGACAAATCGACGACGGAGGAGCACTGAACATGCAGATTCGCTTTCTCGGCCACGCCGCATTCGAGCTCTCAGACGGCGAGCACTCGGTGCTGATCGACCCGTTTCTCACGGGGAATCCGAAGGCGGCGGTCTCCGCCGACGATCTGAACCCCGGCACGATCCTGCTAACCCACGGTCACGCCGACCACATCGGTGACACCGTGTCGATCGCCAAGCGCACAAACGCCCACGTGGTGGCGATCGTGGAGATCGCAAACGAGCTCGGCGAAGACGGGGTGGCGAGCGTGAGCGATCCCAACCTCGGCGGCACCGTGACGCTCGACTGGGGCTCCGTGAAGCTCGTGCCCGCCTGGCACACCTCCACCACCCCCAAGGGCACGGTCAACACGCCCGCTGGGCTGATCGTACGATTCGGCGGCAAGACGATCTATCACCTGGGTGACACTGCGGTGTTCTCCGATCTCGAGCTCATCGCAAAACAGGAGGGTGGCATCGACGTCGCGCTGATGTGCATCGGGGGCCACTACACGATGGACCGCCACGACGCGGTGGAGGCAGCGAGGCTGGTGGGCGCCAAGCAGGTGATCCCCTGCCACTACGACACCTTCCCACCGATCGTCACCGATGCGCAGGCGTTCAAGGCGGACGTCGAAGCTCAGGGCTCCTCGCAGGTGATCGTTCTCGCCCCCGGCGACACCCATTCGCCATGACCATGACCCACGCGGTGGTGCTCATCGAAGCTGAGCGCGACGCACTCTCCACGCTCGGCGGTGAGCTGGCCGACATCGAGGGTGTGGCCGAGGCGTACTCTGTCACTGGCCAGTGGGACTTCGTGGCGATCGTGCGGGTCCCCGACCACGAGCAACTTGCCGACGTGGTCACAGACCACATCGGAGCGCTCTCCGGGGTCGCCCGCACACAGACGATGGTCGCGTTCGCCGCCTTCTCCCGTCACGACCTGGAGGCGCTGTTCTCGATCGGCGAGTAGCGTCTCGGAAGCGATGACGTCCATCCCGCTGAAGCCCCAATACGGCCCCACGCTCGGCCGCCTGCTCGAGCCGCGCTGGCGCGCCTTCGCGTCGACGGTTCGTGTAGTTGCTATCGCCATGGGTGCCGTCCTGCTCGCGCTCGCCGTGGGTGGCGCGTTGACCCTGCTCGACGCGAGCTACTCCCACGGCGGGAGGGTGCCCTTCAGCTTCAAGTACAAAGGCCTCTACCGCACCAACCCCGACCCCGGTGGCTATGTGAAGGTCGCGCGCAGCTCCGGTGGGCGGCTACGCGACTCGTTCGCAGTTGCTCCGATCGTGCTCGCTCCCTACACGGGAAGCGCTACCGGAGAGCTCCCGCTGTTTGCCGCCGCCTACACCCGCACGCTGTCCAGGCGCTTCCCCGACTTCCAGCTAAAGGGGGAGGGCAAGACCCGCATCACCTCCACGCTCGCCGGGTACGACCTGCGCTACAGCGCGCTCATCGACGGCCACCCCATGTACGGCCGTGACGTGATGCTGCTGCCTCCCGGCCACCACGTGCGCGAAGGGGTGGTGCTTGAGATGCTCACCGACGAACACGCCTCCGTTGCCCGGCCAGTGGCCAACTCGGGAGCGCTGGAAAAGCCGCTGAAGACTTTTACGTTCGACTAGGGCGTGAGCGCCGGGGCGGCGCCGTCTTTGAGGGTCTCGTCAACGACTCCGGGAGTAGTTGTGCCGGAGCCGGTTGTCACGGTCTGTGAGGACCCGCCGGCTGCTTCGGGCGCCGGTGGAGGGGGTGGAGGCGTCGTGGTTGTGGGGGGCGTTTCTGTGGTGGGTGTCGTCGGGGTCCCGGTTTCCACGACTTCGACGGGAGCCGTGGGTTCGCTCGACTGCGTTTGTCCACCCGGGAGCTGGGTCGAGTCGGTGGTCACCTCGGTCACGGGCGGCGTCACCGGCTTCGGGATAGTTGTGGTCCCATCGTGAGCTGCTTCGAGTGGCACCGCAACGGCGGCGGTGGGGACGGCCGCCTTCGTCTTCTTGACCACATGCGACTTGTCCTCGCCGGCTCGAGTCGCCGCAATTGAATGCCGGGAGAAGGTCACCGGCTGTGAGATCGCATACTGAGCCACGGGTTCGCGCGCGCCGGCCACCCCCGCGGTAGAAGCCACGGTGGCGTGATGGTGGTGGTGGGCTGGGCTCGTCGAGTGGTCGGCCTCCACCGTTCCAGCCGTTACGATCGCCGCCACCGCTAGCCCCGCGGCTGCCTTCGTGGCGATCGCTCCCACCCCTGCGGTCAACAAGCCGCCGCCGGCGCTCGCGCCCCCTGCGGCTGTGGCGGTCGCCGCGGCCCCCGCCCCGCCGGCGCCCGCGACATGGGCGCCCCCCGCCCCGGCGGTCGAGCCGAGCTTCGTGAGCACCAGCTTCTTGAGCAGCAGCAGCGGTCCCACCGGGAAGATGGCCGCGAGTGCGACATTGTTGTCCTTGAGCTGCTTGCGGAACGCGCGGCAGCGCTCGCAGTCGCGCACATGACGACGGACGGCGGGGGAGGTCTTCACGAGCCCCTCCGCCACTTCCCCCATCTCAAGCCGCGCCTCATCGCAGGTGAGCCTGCGCGCCTCTGCCGCCTCGGCCAACGAGATGCGGGCGCGCACGAGCAGCGACTTCACCGCGGGCACCGTGGTTTCCATTGCGTCTGAGATCTGTTCGTAGGAGAGCGCGTCGATCTCGCGCAGCAACAGCGCGGTGCGTTGCGTCTCGGGGAGCTGCTGCACGTCCCCGATCAGCTGGCGGAAGCTCTCCCTTCGCATCACCTTCTCGGCCGTCGACATTCCCCCATCGGCGAAGTGGGTGTCCATCGAGTCCACCCCGATCGCGCTCGCCCTCCGCAGGTGGTTGAGCGAGCGGTTACGAGCGATCCGGTAGAGCCACGGCCGCACGTTGATCTCGCGCTCGTCGGCGAGGATCGCATTGAAGGCAGCGACGAACACCTCCTGGAGCACGTCCTCGGCGTCCTCCTTGGAACCGAGCATGTGCCTACAGAAGGCGAGCAACCGCGACTGGTAGCGGGAGAAGAGCGTCTCGAACGCGGCGTGTTGCCCGCGCCGGATGAGCGCGATCAGGCGCTCGTCAGATTGCAGGCGCAGTAGCGGCGAGGGACTCCTCAACTCGGGCGCTACCGGGGCTTTTAGTGCTGAGACCTCCACGGCGGTCCTTTCGCTGCTCTTGCTCCTAAATACACGCTAGCAACGGGGTAGTTGCGGTCTTTTCCGAAGACTCACGGATGCGCCTCCAAGTATCGCTGCCCACCTGAAACCGGACATAAACGCGCGTCTGACATTTGCACTAGATAGTGGACTAGAGTGCCAATGCTCGCCCAGGTGGCGGAATTGGAAGACGCCGTCGACTTAAAATCGATAGTCCGCAAGGGCGTGTGGGTTCGAGTCCCACCCTGGGCATCCCCTCCGCGCCCTCCGGGCGCGGGATCCCCTTTGGTGAGGAGGGTTCGAGTCCCACCGTGGGCATATAGTGTCGCGGCTACATGTCTACGCAGAGCGCGCACGAGAGCACGGACAAGGCCCAGGAGCTGCATGGGGGAAGGTTGATTGCGCGGCGCTTGAAGGCGCACGGGGTGAGCAAGCTGTTCACGCTTTCAGGGGGGCACCTGTTCTCGATCTACGACGGGTGTCGTGAGGAGGGGATCGACATCGTGGATGTGCGTCACGAGCAGACGGCCGCTTTCGCCGCCGAGGGGTGGGCGAAGGTGACACGTGAGCCGGGGGTGTGTGCGCTCACGGCTGGGCCCGGTGTGACGAATGGGATGAGCGCGATCGCAAGCGCCCAGGCGAACCACACGCCGATGGTTGTGCTCGGGGGGAGGGCGCCCACTTTGCGCTGGGGGCAGGGGTCGCTGCAGGAGATCGATCATGTGCCGTTCGTGCGACCGTTGTGCAAGCTTGCCACCACTGCCCAGAGCACTGCCGAGATCCCTGGGTTGGTGGACGAGGCGCTCGCGAGCGCGGTGGCTCCCCACGGGGGCCCCACCTTCATTGACTTCCCGCTCGACTATGTGTTCATGAGCGCCCCCGAGGCAGAGTCTCCATCCGGGATCGAGCGTCACGGTGAGAGGGGGGCGGACGGGGACGCGATCGAGTGTGCGGCGCGACTGTTGAGCGAGGCGGAGCGGCCGGTGGTGATGGCGGGTACCGATCTTTACTGGGGCCATGGGGAGCGGGCGTTGCTGGAGCTCGCCGAGTCGCTGCGTGTGCCCGTGTTCTTGAACGGGTTGGCCCGCGGTTGTGTGCCGGCCGATCACGAGCTGTTCTTCTCGCGTACCCGCTCCCAGGCGCTGAAAGGGGCGGACGTGGCGCTTGTGATCGGCGTCCCGATGGACTTCCGTCTCGGTTTCGGAGGATCATTCGGCGAGGACACCGCAATCGTGGCTATTGACGTTGCGGAGCCCCAACGCCGCCATCCACGGGACCCCGCGGTGGAGCTGTACGGAGACTTGAACGCCACGCTGTCGGACCTCCGCACAGCTACGGGCGCAAAGGTGCTCGCGAGCGAGCCTTGGATCGCCGAATTGCGCGCCGCGGAGAGCGAGCGGCGCGAGGGGGAGCGGGGAGAGCTCGAGGACGAGCGCGCGCCGCTTCACCCCATGCGGTTGTACGCGGAGCTCGGAAAGGTGATCGACCGCGACGCCATCGTGATCGGGGACGGCGGGGACTTCGTGTCCTACGCGGGGCGCGTGATCGACAGCTTCAAGCCCGGCTGCTGGCTCGACCCTGGGCCGTTTGGGTGTTTGGGCACAGGACCGGGGTATGCGCTCGCCGCGAAGCTCGCCCACCCCAACCGCCAGGTGGTTTTGCTGCTCGGGGACGGCGCGTTCGGGTTCTCGGGGATGGAGTTCGACACGCTCGCCCGCCACGGGGTGAACGTGGTGGGGGTGATGGGGAACAACGGGATATGGGCGCTTGAGAAGCACCCGATGGAGTTCCTGTACGGGTACTCGGTAGCGGCAGACCTGCGACCCGCCACCCGCTACGACCAGGTGGTGGAGGCGCTCGGGGGACACGGTGAGCTGGTGGAGCGCCCAGGGGACGTGGGGGCGGCGCTCGAGCGGGCGTTCGCGTCGGGAAAGCCGGCGCTGGTGAACGTGCTCACCGACCCCACCGTCGCCTACCCCCGAAAGTCGAACCTCGCCTGATCTCCCGCCCTGGTGGCCTCTAAATGAGGAAGCCGCCTGGGTGTGGCGGCTTCCTCAGGGGACTTTGATGACCTCGAGGCGAAGGCAGGGGTGCGAGCCTCGAAGGTCGGTAGGACGGCCCGCACAGCGGATGCCGATCTCTCGGCGGCGTGTGGGCCTATGGACCGGTGGTGGAGGCACGCAACAGAGCCCGCGCCCCACAGCCGACGAGGCTTTTTCGGCAGAACTTCGCGCGTAGACAAGTACGAGGGAGGGTTCTCGGACGAATGTCCAGTGCGTTGGGCACCAGTGGGTTTACACGTTTTTGGACAAAAGCAGCGTGCCTCCGCGCAGGATGTCGTGCTCGGAGACCTCCACATGGTTGAGGTCGAATGCGCGCATGGCCTCGTCGAGCAGGATCATCCCCGCGACTATCGTGGGGGCACGATCGGGGTGCAAACCCACGACCTCACGGCGCTGAGCTTCGCTCATGTCGGCGAGCCGCGCGATGAGAAGTTCCACCGTGGCGAGCAACAACGGATACCCGTGCACCCGTTCGGGGTCGTAGGGGTCGAGCTCCTGGTCGATGGCGGCAGCGGAGGTGGCGGTGCCGGCGACCGCGATCGCGCGCTTCACTGCGGAGCGCTGCTCGGGGGGGATGCCGGAGAGGAAGATCGCGCGGGTATCGGCGGCGAGCTCCTGCAGCTCAGTTGGGGCGGGAGGATCGGTGTGGATGTGGCGCTCGCTCATCCGCAACACGCCCGCTTGCACGGAGACGTGGAATAAGGCAGTGTGGGAGGCCCCCACGATGAACTCGGTGGAGCCTCCACCGATGTCGATCACCACCGTGGGCTCTGAGGAGGAGCCATCGCGGTCGGACATCGCGCCCAAGAATGTGAGCTGGGCCTCTTCGTCGCCGGAGAGGATGCGCGCGTCGAGGTCGAACTCCGAGCGCACGCGGTCTGTGAACTGCGCCCCGTTGGAGGCGTCGCGCACCGCCGAGGTGAGCACCGCCAGGTTGGCCTCGCAACCAAAGCGGTCCATGATGGCGCGATAGTTGGTGAGCGTGGCAAACACCCTCCCGATGGCCTCCTCGGAGAGCTTCCCGCCCGTGTCCACCTTGTCGCCCAGGCGTGTTACCTGCGACTCGCGGTGCAACTCCTCCACCGCACCCAACGCGGGATCGACGTCGGCGACGAGCAAGCGCGTGGAGTTGGTGCCGATGTCCACTACCGCCGTGCGCATGAGGCGAGGATCGTAGAGGCAACTGGGGAGATGTGGTCTCCTGCGGCGCCTTCGGGGCGATCGGACGCCGTGGCAGGGCGCTCCTGGGATTGGGCGCTCAGGGCTTCCGGCGACGGTCTTTCTTTGCTAGAACATGAGGTGCGACGCGGGGTGGAGCAGTCTGGTAGCTCGTCGGGCTCATAACCCGAAGGTCGCAGGTTCGAATCCTGCCCCCGCTACTCGAAAAAACCCCGCTCAGGCGGGGTTTTTTTGTGGGGCGGTGGCTTGGCCGGCGAGCTGTGCGTACCAATTTCGTACCAATTTTGTGGGTGACGAGGTCTTTGGACCAAGGGACCTTGACCCAGCAACCGTGGTCGGCCAAGCTCAGGAGATGAGCTTGGCTGTAGGACGAATGGGACCCAGCGGACGAGTGCGTGTCGTGGCGGACATGCGCGTTACGGACAGCCACGACATACGCCGGGGGTATCCGTTCGCGGCACTGAAGAACGTGATCCTCAGCCCCGAGGTGCTTGTCGCTACCGCTGGGAACTCGGATCTCGCTATGCACACTCTCCGCGAGCTGCCACCACAGCCGCGGGATCATGTGGAGCTGCTGCCGCTACTCCTGGATTCCTGTAGGCGAGCTGGTGGGGAACAGGGCGACGTTGCATATCTGGTTGCTGTGGCCGGTCGAGGGCTCTGGCGCGTCACCCACTCAGGCATCGAGGCCGAGCAGTCCGCTAGCTGGATTGGCGATCCCGATGCGTTTGAGCTTTACCAACGGGCTTACCACGAGATGCCGGTGTTTGAGCCGATCTGGGTACCTGGCATCAGCCCGGTGGGCTCGCTGCCAATCGAGCCGGAAGATCTCGCGATTGCGATGAGGATGAGCAACGCGATCTTCGGCCTGCAGACGGGTCCCTCGGTCGAAAGTATCGGCGAGGCATTCATCTCCTCCACGTCCTCCAGTACGGGCTTCAGATACGACCAACAGGCGCATCTCGCCGCCGACCACGAACAGGCAATCACGAGCAGCGAGTGGGTGCGGGCGGACTGGGGCACTTCGGCTGAGGGTGGATTCGGGTATTCCACCCTCATACCCACTCAGCCGGGTATCGGAATTGTCGGACTGTATTTCCCGCACGCAGCGCTTGGACTGCTCTACCACCCGTTGAAGCAGGACGACGCTTTCGTATTTAGGCAGGTGACGCATGCCGAATTCCAAGTTGGGGTCAGAGACGATCACGGAGTACAGATCGGCGGGCCTCGGGTTCGCTGATGTCGATCTACGCCGGTGCTCCGTGCCCGTCTTTTGCGAGGTCGACAAGGTGTTGGTTGAGCTCTCTGGCGTATTGGTCGGTTTCGTGGCGTAGTTTCTCGCCTTGTTCTCCAGCGAGGTTGTGTGCTGTGTATTGACCCTCGGGCCATGTCTCGATGTGGCAGCCGAATTGGTTGTCGATGTCTTGGATGGGCTCCCATTTGGGGTCGCGGAAGTTGCCTTGTCTTGGGTCGTAGTGGTAGGCGACGGTGGTCCCGCTGGGGTAGGTCCTCATGATCGTGTCCGCGTGCTCGACGTCTTTGTGCCACTGGCACCTTTGGAAGCGCACCCAGCTAAAGGTGGGCGCTGTCGGGTAGGTCACGGGGTAGTGCTCGATGAGCTCGAATTCGCGTCCTCCGGTGATGTTGCGCCTGATTGCGTCTGCCACCATCTCGATAGCGTTGGTGATCATGGTGCCTGGGTTGTCGTCGAGGTTGCCGGCGATCACCACCGGCCTTTTCCGGGGCTGCTCGAACACGCGGATGTGGCATAGCCCGTCGAATCCGAATAGTCCTTGGTAGCGCAGTAGGGATTGGCGTGTGAGGTTCATCGTGTGCTCCTTCCTGTTTGTCTGCTGGTGAGTAGGCCGTTGTTGTGGGGGTCGATTTTTGTCTCGCTCAACCATGTGCGGAGGTCGTCGGGGTCAAAACGCACGTAGTGCCCGAGGCGGTGGTGGGGGATGGCCCCGTTACGGGCTTGTGCGAGGAGCCAGGTGTGGGGGACGCCGAGGAGCTTGCTTGCCGCTCGCGCGTCTATCAGGGGCGTGAAGGTGCGCGGCGTTTGCACTGCCATCCCATCCTTTCCTGTGGTCGATCTTGTATTGACAAGGTCGGCCATCGGCCGACCTGGGTGCCGAGCCAGCGGGCCGGTCATGGTTCTGTCAAGGGGAGTCCGTCAGGACCCGCCGAAGGCGGCCCCGAAGGGGTTCCCTTGACGGGTTCTGGCCGGTCCGCTATCCCAATGAGGGCGTGATTTCTGAGCTTGTCGATGCGTAGCTCCGATGGTGGGTGGGTTTGTTCGGTGAGCCACACGAAAGGCACGGGGTGGTCGTGGATGAGGGCGTGGGTTTCCAGGAAATCGGCGAGCTCGTCGGCTTGTCCGAGGCTCGCGGCGTAAGCGTCGGCCCTGTACTCGCGTGCGCGCCAGTACCCGCCCCACAGGGGGCCGGTGAGCCGTAGCCCGAACCCACCGTTAGCGAATTTCAGCGTCCTTTTCGCGAACTGTCGGAGCAGGCCCGCGACGAGGAGGATGAGCATGATCTGCGGGTCGCGAAACGGGAGACCGAACTGTCCTTGCCCGGTTTGTTCATAGCCTGGCTGTTGGGGCCCTCGTGGTCGCGGCGGGATCAAAACGAGCCGGTTGATCGCGGCGGTGAGCCGCCCATCGGGCGCCGCGAGATGCCCGAGCTCGTGCGCCACCACCGCCGGTAGATGCTCGCTTTCCAAGAGCCCTCGTGAGAGCATGAGCGTGTCGCCGCACACCGCCGCGTCGAGTGTGGGGGTGTCCAGCACGAACCAGTTTTTCGGTAGCGACAAAGGCTCGCCCGCGTGGGCCTGTAGGAGCTCTATCGCGTCGTGGTAGGCGAGCCGCTCGCGCTCTGACGGTCGCCTTCCGCCCATGTACTGCTTCCACCACCAACCCGTCCCCACCGGTGTGGCGAGCGCGAGCATCGACCACAACGTCGGGATCAAACCGATTTCGGTCAGTCGCTCCGAGCCGGGGAAGTGTCCGGTCGCGGCGAGCGCGAACGACGCGACCATGAACATGAGCACCGTCCGGAGCAGGATCGCTGGGAGTTCGCTTACCAGCGCGAGCGCGTACATCGCGAGCGAGTCCAGCGAGAACCGTCTGAGCGCCCGCTTTGCGAACGCAACTGCCTGGGTGGGCTTGCCGGCGTTTTGCATCTCTACCGAGCTCCTTGTCTCTAGAAGGGGAGGGCCGCTACCTCCTCTTCCGACAACACCCGTCTCGGGGGGACACTCGACTCGAAATTTTCGTCGGCGCCACTCGCGGCGTCCGCCTCCTCTGCAGGGGCTCTCTCGTCCTCGGGGCGGTTCGTGACTGGCTCCGGGAGTGGGCGTGAGAGATTGGGTGCCGTGAGCACTTGTGCTCGCATCGCCCGTCCACGGCTGATCACGTACGCCTCTCCGGGCTTCAGCGCTCTGACCGTGTTCGGCTCCACCTTGTACTGGTGCTGCACCCGGATCGACCCTTCTCCGCTCGCGCCCTCCTGGTCGTAGTGCATCGAATACTCGGGTCGCTGGCGGGTACCCGCGAGCGCCGCGATCCGCTCCGGCGTGTTCACGCGGTGACACACCACCGTCTCCACCGACCCGAGTATCCGCTCCGCCTGCTCCTCATCGCCCATCCCCGCCACCACCTGTGGCGCGAGAATCAAGCTCGTGTGAAACCCCCGCGCCTGCTCCACCCGTCCGGCCATGCTCGTGCCGGACGCAAGGCTTGAGAACTCATCCACGATCAACACGCAGAACTCGCCATCAGGCTTTCGCGTGGTGAAATAGTGCGCGAAATCCTCGAACAGGAATCGTGCCAATCCGTTTGCCTCTTCACGCAAAGTGAGGGTGTCGAGCAGCAGATACGCCGCGTTCGTATCCTCCCACGCCCACCCACCGTCCAGTGCGCCCCTGGCCTGCCCGAAGAACGCCTGGTAGCGCAAGCGCACCTGACGCACCTGTTCCTTCGTGACCGCCCCGACCGCGCTCGACCCGGCGTGTGCTGCCTGCAGCACCGGGAGGTCCATCCGCGCGAGCATCTGGCTACTGGAGCGTGGCGGTCCCTCGGGGTGCTCGCACACGAGGCTCAGCACGTTCTTTGCGACATCCCGATACCACGACGCCGGCCCCTCGCTCGCGTAGTCCACGATCTCCATCAGCCTCCCCTGGATCTCGTGCGCGTTCCCCCTCCACCCGTCAAACGGCTCGTGCGGGAACACCCTGCACTCCCTCCCCGCATCCTGCATGAGGCCACTGAAACGCTCGGCCGTGTGGCGGTCGCCCTTCCCATCCAAATAGAACACCGGCGTCCCACTTGTCTTCGCCACCGTCCACGCCAACCGCAACAACGTCTCGGTCTTCCCCGACCCCGTCGCGCCAGCCACGAGCATGTGCCGACACAACCTCCCCGGGGAAAGGAACGCCAACCCCCCACTAGTGGGCAACGCGCGCTCCCCGCCCACACGCTTCGCGAACACGAACCCCCTCTCACCGTCGGCCTCGGCCAGCAACGGAACGGTCATGCAGGCGCTCCCTTACCTGCGGGCAGTTCCCTGATGCCCAGCGACGGCCAGTCACCATCCGATGCGAGTTCACGGATGAGACGGTGTGGTCCCGGCGCGCAGTAATAGAGGACGGCGTCATACCTGCTTGTGAGCTCCTCGATGATCGCCCTCGTGCGCCGCTTGCTCTTCACTGTCAACTCCACCTCGATCGCGATCCGCCTCCCCTCCATCACCACCACCCCGTCCGCCAGATGCTCCTGCGGGCTCTGCTTCTCACGCGCGAGCACGCGCTCGCTTATCCATTCAGCCTCAGGAGCACTCGCCCGGACATGCAACCTGACGTCAGTCACGCCAGCCACATGGGCGAGCGCTCCCAGCCGGGGACGCCACAAACCGAACATCAACCCGCAAGCACGCAACCCCTTAACCGTCGGAATCACCCACGCAGGCTCACCCACCAACACCCGCCGCACCTCCACCAAACGCTGCTCGCGCAACCTCGCCACCAGACGCTGTACCGTCCTCAGGTTGCACCCCAACCATGCGGCGAGCTGGTCGCCACGCACCGCGTACTGCTCGCACACCCACCCAAGCGCATCCAAATCGCGGCGACTCACGCCACCACGATCAACAGCGTCGGCAGCCATCCGCACGCCTCTCAACCGGGACTCTCGGCCAGATAAGTAGACAACCCATTTTGCCTAATCCGACCGCGAACGGAAACCGGGACACCGGCGCCCCGCTGCTGTCGACGCCGCGCAGAACAGGAGCCTTTCGCAGACACGAGCCCTCAGCAGAGGATGAGCTTCGCTACGAGGCCCTCGCCGTCGCGCGACGTCTACCGCGCTGCGCGCACACGATCACGCTCAACGCTACGCCGTAACAGGAGCCCCAGCCAGCGACGAGCTCTGCTTTATGAACGCTCGCCGATCTTGCTTTACTGCTTTTGATGCTGTTTTTGTTTTTTACGGCATCGGGAGGAACTGGGGCGTAAGCGACACGCTGACGGACACCCACCGGCTCGTCTCTCAACAGGCCACCCGGCATTGCAAGAAAGCATGCCAAATCATCCGGCCTACCCAATCCGTCGGCGTGGAGCGTAGGGACCAAAACACAACATCACCATCCCCTCTTCCCGGTCCCGCACCCCCAACACAACACCACCCACCCTGCCAGCCAACCCCACCACCGACCCCTCAGGTGCTTGACCACCCGCACTCACGAAGTTGGGGGCGGGTGGTCAAGCACCACGACACCACCCGCCGTCTTCGGGTTGGCTGGCCAATCCCCAGCAACAAAGGCAAAAACACCGTGCGGGACCGGGGCCACGAGCCGACGCCCGATTGACGCGTCCCGCGACACGCTTGCGACAGCCCAAGTCAGGTCCAGGGCTAGCGCCAGGCAACCGCACAGTCACGTTGACCAGATGTGCATCGCCCCAATCCCCGCAGACACGCACAAGTCGCTGAGTGAATCGGGTGTCAAGTCGAGGCTAGGCGTGCGATCGCCTCCGAGGCGGTGACTCGGAGAACATGGGCGCGAGACTCGGGTTGAATGTCCACCTTGTGGTCGAGCATTCGAGACGGATTGAGACTGTGCAGGAGCTCGCCCCTAAAGTCGAATCTAGGGAAGCGCGTCGGGAGGTTGGGGTCCACGAGCACGACCGTTCGCGACCTATCTCCCCTGGTCCAGCGGCGGATCGCTTCGTTGATATGTCGGTCGCGAAACGAATATCCGATCGTTATCAGGCGATCAGAGCGAGCAAGCAGATCCTCGAACTCGCTCATGAGCGAGAAGAATGGCCCCTCGGCCTCCAGCTTACTCCGCTGTCCGAAGACGAGGACCGGCTCTCGCTGCTCTTTATTTGGGTCCTCGGTGCGAGCCACCGAGCGACCCCTCATCTCTCCTTCCTCCGCATCGTCGTTCTGCCAGCACCAGTCGATCGAACCGTGCAGCTTGAGCAGACGAGTCCCTGCATCGTTCCAGCGCCAGCGACGCTCTGCGATCCAGCCGTCGATCCCGGTTTGCACCGCAACGCCGCGGCTCGCACAGGCTTGCTCAAACGTCAGGTCGTAGTTCAGTGTCGCAACCGACAGTCCGCCGGATCTGTGAGCAAGGTCTGCAAGTGGGGATAGATATCCAAGCCCTGGGCGGGATGCAGCAAGCACCTGGCGCAGCTTGGAAATCATCTCACCAGCCAGTCGCCTGTATACGCTGCCACTGCCCGGACCAGTAACCGATCTGATCAGTACTTCGATCTTTTTCTGGGCATCGCGTCCATTACGTTGCCCGAGCGCACGCTGTAGGTCTGAGCCGAAGAACGGGGTGGTCGCCGGACGATCCCACACATCTACGGCGGGGTGCCAAGCGGAGACAAAAGGCGAGACCTCAAGGGTATTGCGTTCGCCAAGCAGTTTCACAGCCGAGAATACCCGCTCGACATCCAGTCCGCGATAAGGGTCGGCACCGCTCGCCGAGTCGTATGCGACGAGTGCGCCGCATACAAAGTTGAGCGCCTGGGCCAAGTTTCCAAATGGTCTCCTGCCGATCTCGGCCACAAGCGTCTCGGTCATCTCGACCGTCGCAGGGACGCCCGCTTCAACCGAGGCACCAGCACCCAATAGGATCATTGGGTGCTCCCCGGTTGATATAGATGAGTCTGAAGATTCTAGCTGCAGATCCCCTACTTCAGACATAGCGAGGTTGGGCGAGGTGGCTCATACCTCGCGCTTGGTGGCCGACTCGTAGTGGCGGTGACTTAGCGGTCCCTCGGTTCTGTCCTCGTCGAGTAGCTTCAATATCGCCCACTGACCCTCTAGGGAGCCGTCGAAGATTAGGTCGTCCGCATCCCATTGGACCTCGATTTTGTACCTTGTCGCGTAGTCCCTTAGCTGCGCAGGACTGGAGGTTAAGTGGAGGCCTCGCTCGGCCACGCGTCTGAGCTTGCTTGCCATCGGAACGCTCGTCTGACAGCGCGCCGTCATCGCATCGGCGTTGTGGATCGTCAGGTGTTCGGCGATGTTCTGCACGTGCGCTGCCACGGCATCCTTCAGTGCGGTGGCGTCACGAAACTCTGCATGAAAATTCGCGCTGTCGAGGACATACAGAGTTTGCGCCCAGTAGACCCAGTCGAACTTGGTAGAGAAGGTCGCGACACTGTCGTTTAGCGCATTGAACGTAGAGCCGTCCCAAACCGCCGCGAACATGCTCGGGGACTGTGACAGAACCTTCAGGTATGCCATCCTCTTGCCGAAGAACGCTGATCCGTCGGGAGTTTGCACCGCCACGATGTAGAGCTTTGGCTTGGTAAGTCGCTTGCGCTTGAAGGTCCTCAGATTGTGGAAATCGGCGAGGTCGGTGAACAGGTGACCGCCCGGCAATTCGTCGTCGCCCAGCTCAAAGTACTCATGTTCGCGCAGTGGCCACTCCGGATCATAGGCGAGTACATCTCGTTCCCCGAGTTGCTCGGCGACCCTCTTGGCGTTGTTCAGAAAGACAGTGCCTACGCTCTGCTCGAGCTCAACGAGCTCAAGCCTATAGCGTGCGGGATCGCCGCGCCAGCCGAGGATTAGGTGCGTTGTGGCCTCGTCTAAGGCTATGGTCGCCTGTAGCTGTTCGCATAAGTCTGATTCTTCACTCGTTGTCATACGTGGTGCTCTCCCTGAATAGCAGTAGGTCTTCGGTTACTCGGTAGGCGGAGATGACCTCACCCTTGTGAATCTTGCCGGTGTTGGCGAGCAAGAAGCGGGGCCAGGGCGGTTTGTCAGTATCAACAGGCGCTCCTGTGGTGAGAGGAATTACGCGCCACAAGCGGAAGCCGAGCAGCGTTAGTAGTGGGTTGACGTAGATGAGGCGGGAGCGTACGTAGATCGCCCCGAGCAGTCCGATGAAGGCAGCCAATGAGACGACATCTTGCCACGCGCCCGAGAATACGGCCAGGAACGGTAGGAGATAGGTAGCTGCGTAGGCTGCTACATCTGGATCGCGGTTCTCCACCTCCAGCAGAGTGAAGATACCGGCCTGCTTGCGCTGCGCAGTCCACATGAACAGGAGCGTGCCGGCGCCGCCGAGCATAGTGAGCGCGCCGCTTGCGGCCAAGATCGCGTCGGAGCGTTCGATTGAGCGCAAGCCGAGAAGTACAAAGAGGGGTGTGTAGCTGCTGAAGAAGAGGCACCATAGGATCCATCTACGCGGCATGTCCCAATCCTATGGCTATCGTCGGCGTCTGTCGCTGGCGTCTCTCAATCCTCCACTGCCGTTATCGCGTTGTCCTCGATTTTGATCTGCGCGTCGGCGCCGGTTTGTTCGAGAAGCGCTTGTAGTTGCTGTAGGTGATCGAACAGGCAGCGCCTCCTCGCGTGGGTCACGGGGATCGCGTCGTGTTCGTGCTCGACTGTCGTGGCGTCTTGCAGATTGGGCGTGAGGAGCAGGTGGGTGGCCTGGGTTCTCACCTTCGGCTGGCCCACGTAGACGGAGTGCACGTCTACGCCGAGGTCCGCGAGCGTTGTGCCGAGGACTACGACGTACACGCCCACATCACTCATCAAGGTATCCGAGCGGACCTTCTCGCCGTCTATCGCGATCTCTATGGGGATCTTCCTTCGGTGGTCCACGCTTCCGCAAGCTAGCGCCTGCGGCGGCCGAGCCTCGGGCAGGCTTGAGCGGCACGCTTCGCGCGAACCGCTCGCCCTGCCTGCCACTGCTTCGCTACTTGGGCTTCTCCGCCTCCGCCACCTCGGGTGTGAGCGCCGCGATGAACTCGAACTCACCGTTGATGAGCGGCACCTCCCGTGGCGCCCTTTTCGCCCACTCGAACAGTTGGTCCTGCGTAAGCTCACCGCGTCGCATCGCCGTCACGCGTTCGTCCGCGCTCATTTTCCACAGTGCCTTCGAGCCCTCCTTTCGGCTTGCGCGCTGCGCCGCCAAGCGCTCCATCATCTGCTCTGTCATTCCCATCGTTTGTTCCTCCTTGCAAGGGGTCGGGTGGCGTGTTTGACGCAGCCACGCCGCGCTCCGCGCGGCCACAATTGGCAAGGCAGACACGCCACCCGACCCCGTCCTGGATGACGGAGTAGTTGCGGTAGGGAAGGCTTTCCGCAGGATTGGAGAGAGGTCTCAAACTTGGCCTGGAAACGCTCTCGAATTATTTGACTACCGTCGGGTCCGGCAGTTATCGTGTCGTCTATCTACAACCACGCGGGGTCTGACGAACGATGTGCGATTGGAGTTCATGCAGCGAGCGTCAATGCCTCAACGACCGGTCGGGGTTGATTCGATGAGTGGGCCGCGCAAGGAAAAGCGCGCGTACGGCTCTGGCTCGATCGTCGAGGAACGTGGGGCGTGGTATGGGAAGTGGCGGGTCGGCGACAGGCAGGTCAAGCGCAAGCTCGGACCTGTCAGGCCGGTCGGGTCCAGCGATGGCCTCACTCGCAGGCAGGCCGAGGCCGCTCTGCGCCGGAAGATTGGCGAGGTCAAGGTCCTCGCGCCGGAGGAACGGATCACCTTCAAGGAGGCCGCCGAGCGCTACCTGCACCACGTCGAGCACGTCATGCTGCGCAAGGCGTCGACCGTTCAGGACTACAGGATCATGGTCCACCGTCACCTGGCGCCCCACTTCAGGACAACGGCAATCGAGCGGATCAAGCCGGAAGACATCGCCTCCTACATCGCCGCCAAGTCCCGCGCCGGGCTTGCTGTCAAGACCGTCACCAACCACCTCAACTTCGCCCACGGTGTGTTCCAGTTCGCGATCAAGCGCGGATGGGCGACCTCCAATCCGGTGGCCGCGACGGATCGCCCGCGCGCCGCCCATGCCGATCCCGACATCCGCTTCCTCAACAGCGAGGAGCTGGAGGCGCTGTTGCGCGCCGTCTCAAGCGAGGATGTCCTTGGGCCAACCGACCATGTCCTCTTCATGGTCGCGGCGATGACCGGTCTGCGCCAGGGGGAGTTGGTGGCGTTGCGCTGGCGCGACATCGATTGGGCCACGGGCGTGGTCCGCGTACGTCGCAACTATTCGCGCGGAGAGTGGGGCACGCCGAAGTCGCGCCGCTCGAGCCGCGCGGTGCCAATGGCCGACCGCGCGGCGGCGGAGCTAGAGCGCCACTTCCAGCGCTCGGCCTACCGTGCCGACGACCAACTCGTCTTCTGCCACCCTCACACCGGCAACCCCTACGACGCGTCGAAGCTGCGCGAACGCTTCTATCAGGCGATGGCGGCCGCCGGCATGGGTGAGCGCTGCGGGCGCGAGGGCGGCATCACCTTCCACTCGCTGCGCCACACATTCGGCACACGGATGGCCGCCGTCGGAGTGCCGATGCGCACCCTCCAAGAGTGGATGGGCCATCGTGACTTCACAACCACGCTTGTCTACGCCGACTTCGCGCCAGATCCGGCGGGCGGCGCGGCGTTTGCCGCGCGCGCGTTCGGCACACAAGCGCCATCGGCTGTCCTTGACTCGACCTCAGAATCGGGCTCAGCCATTTCCCATCGATCATTGCGAAATACTAGCGGAGAAGTGCTAAATAGCGAAAAGAAAGCGTTCATGCTATAAATAAGATATGTATGGCCTTCTCCCCGTCGCTGCCGCTGCGGATGAGCTGAGCGTGCATCCGTCGCGGGTACGGGCGCTGATCGCGTCCGGCGACCTCGCGGCCGAGAAGGTAGGCGGTATCTGGCTGGTTGATCAAGCCAGCATCGCGGGTCGCAATCGTCTAAAGGCTTCGGCGGGGCGTCCGCTTTCCCCGGCTAATGCGTGGGCATTGTTGTTCGTTGCATCCGGCGAGGAGTTGCCGCTCCAGGTTGGGCCGTCGGCGCGCTGGCGGACTCGCAGGGCTCTGGAAGCCTATGGGCTAGGCGTATTGCGTCCGCGCCTTGCTCGACGTGCCGAGCTCTCGTCTTACTGGGCCCTGGCGGGCGAGTTGCGCGCTCTACGCGATCGCGCCGATCTGGTGCTCAGCGGTCCGTCGGCGGCTCCCGCGTATGACCTTGGCCTCGTTGGTACCGACGCCGTCGACGCCTACGTACCAGAGCGTCTTATCGCCTCTCTGCGACGTGAACATGCTTTGGAGGCGATGTCCGGGCCGGAGTCGAACGTTGTCCTTCGCGCAGTCCCAGACGGCGCGTGGCTGCTCGGTGGTCGACGATTTGCTCCTCTCGCAAAAGTCGCCGTCGATCTCTGCTCATATGCGGATCCACGGGTCGCAGGTATCGGCGCCGAGCTTGTCGCTCGCATCGACCGTGACAGGAAGACCGTGTAGGTGACCCCCACCGATAAGAGTGAGGCTACCGCGTCGATCCGCATCGATCTGATCGATCCGGACGCGATGGAGCTGTGGCGTACTGTGGCGAAGGTCGCCGCTATCTTCGGTGAAGATCGACGCTGGTGCTTGGTTGGGGGGCTCATGGTTGCTCTCTTTGCCATCGAGGCGCGGCAGACTCAACGAGCCACGACCGACATCGACGTTCTCACCGACGCCAGAGCTCTCCCTAGCGGGACGGTGTGGGCGACCGGACGCCTCCAGTCCCTTGGTGCGACCCTTCGCAAGGATGAGGCGTCCGAGCGAGAGCGCGGCTTTCGCTTCGACTTCGACGGCCACATCGTCGACGTGCTTGCACCCGATGGGCTCGGTCCCGTCGGGGCGACGACAACCGGCAAGCTCATGACGATCCAGATACCCGGCGGGACACAGGCATTGCATCGTGTCGAGGTCGTCGAGATTCTGGTCGACGAGACCGCCGTCAAGCTTCGCCGGCCGACGCTCATCGCGGCGATTCTGCTCAAGGCTCGTGCGCTCCGTGTGCACTCGCGCCCCGAGGATCAGCGTCACGATCTCATTACGCTCCTGAGCCTGCTTGATGATCCGCGCGCGGCGCTCACCGAAGCGACCGCCAAGGAGATCGGATGGATACGATCGATTTCCGATCGACTCTCGATCGATGATCCAGCGCTCCAGGAGAGCTTTGAGGCTACTCGTCTGCGCGTGGCTCGCGCCGCGTATCGGTTGCTGGTTGGCTAATCCGCCCTCGGCCATGGCAACCAGATTCCTCACCACATTGGGTTGCGTACCAATTTGCGTACCAATTTGAGCAAAACTGATGGAATCTGAGGGAACTGATTTGGCTTAGGCAAGCCAGATTGATCTGAGCGCACCCCCATCGATAGAACTCATAACCCGAAGGTCGCAGGTTCGAATCCTGCCCCCGCTATGACCCCATTAGCGACCATGCTCGCAAGGTCGTCAAGGTCTGAGGTTGTGCTGAAGGCGCTCGATACGAGCGCCTTCAATCGTATCTCGGGCTTGTTTCGGTCTAGCTCGATGCCGAATTGGAACGCTTCGTAGACGCTGCGGCGTAGCTCTGGGTCGGCTTTGGCGAGGGGCTTTGAGAGGTCGGGGAGGGAGTCGAGGACGGCGCACGCCTCGTCTAGATCGAGGCCGATCCGCTCGCGTTGTAGGAGGTCGAGTTGTGCGAGTGCCGTCTCGGATTGCTGTCGTTCGCCCTTGAGTGCTTGGATGCGCTCGCCCACGAGTACGGGATCGACCCCGGACTCGATGGCGGCGACTTGCCGTTCGATGCGTTGGTCGAGGTCTGCGAGGGTGGTGGTCAGCCGCTTGCGCTGGGTCGCGTCTTGATCCATGAGCGCTGGGGTGAGCGTGGCGTGCTGTTCGCGGAACCTTCGGACGCGCTGCGGGCCGAAGATGTCGGTCGCGAAGAACTTGTCGATGATGGGTTCGAGGTTGTCCTCGCGCATGTATTGCCACTTGCCGTGACCGAGGGCTTCGGCGGCGGCGTCGCCGTAGGCGATGCGGTAGCAGCAGGCGTAGTAGGTGATGCCCTTGCGTTCCTTGCCGTGCATCCGTAGCGGGTTGTGCCCGGTCGCGCAATGCACGATCCCGCGCAGCGCGTAGCTTCGGCGCTGTGTGCTGCGGCGGCGGGTGCCCTCGGTACTTACGCGGTGGGCGTGGTGGCTCTGCACCTTCTGGAATTGCTCGTCGGTGATGATCGCGGGGTGACGGCGCTCTGCTTGCACCCACTCATCTTCGGGGCGGCGCACGAGCGGTCCCTCGCCGAGCTTTGACTGTCGGAAGTCGAGCCGGTTCCAGTAGAGCCGGCCGGTGTAGACGGGGTTTTCAAGGATGCAGTGGATGGTGCTCTTTGACCACTTGCCGGCCGTGTTGCGTTTTGAGTCCACGTGTTGCGGTGGCGGCGGGCCGCCGGGCCGGTTGAGGTGGTTCGTGATTTCCTTGAATCCCCAGCCGGCGAGATACCGCTCGAAGATTTCCACGACGACGGGTGCCTGCTCGGGGTCGGGCTCAAGGCGTGTCTTGTGGTCGCCGGATCGGGCACGGCGCGGGTCGGGGTGCGGCTCGCGGTGTAGCCGGTAGCCGTAGGGTGCTCGGCCGCCGTTGCGGTAGCCTTGCCGGGTGTTCTCGGTTTGACCACGGCGTACCTCGCGGCCTAGCTTCTCGACCTCGAACTGGTCAAGCGCCTGAAACATGTGGCGCATGAGCCGTCCCTCGGGGCTGGTCTGGTCCCCAGCGGCGACCGAGTAGTAAACCTGGTCTCGCCATCACAGCGACCATTCGGTCGCGGATTACGTTCCAGTTATCAATCTGTTTCGGAGTCTTGACATCGCGAGTGTAGTATGCGAGGGTGCCCCGCGTTCGGGCGCTGGCTGAACCACAATCAACTCAAAGGAGGGGGAACGGCGTGACGTCCTCGAAGCGGTCCTCGACGTTGCTCGCAGTCGTCGCAGCATTTATGGTGCTGGGGCTCATGTCTGCCGCGGATGGCTTTGCGTCCAGTCCCCATCCGCCATTCAGCCAATGTCCCTCAGTTGGTGCGTCGTCGAGCTGCAAGGTGTTGCTCGTCGTGAACGTGGATCGCAGCGTGACGGTTTACGACGACCCAGCAATCGGTGACTACGACGGAGGTGACGACACGCTGGTCGGCATATGGAACCAGTCCGCCTCTCCCGTCGATGCGGTGACGGTCACGGGCACTGGAAGCAGCCTGGCCCTGCTCGACGGCGACGGGCTCTGCACATTCGGTGTTGTCGGCTGTCCGTTCGGCCCCACTGGCTATGAGGGTCCCGGAACCTCGATCGTCACCGAACCCTCTCTTCCAGACTCGGCCGAGATTGACTTCACCGGGGGGCTCCCCGCAGGCGCTACGGGCTACTTCTCGCTTGAGGGAACGCTTACGTCGGCGCAGCTCACCGCGCGACAGGGGCACCTCGGAGGCTACGTTGCCCTCGGAGATTCATACTCTGCCGGCGAGGGGACTGGCGACTATGGGTACGGGACCGGCACGTCCAACAACCACTGCGATCGGTCCCCGCATGCATATGGCCCCCTGCTTGATTCAGATCGCCACCTCGGCTCGATCAGTTTCGTGGCCTGCAGCGGCGCAATAACGGCCGATCTTATGGCCGGCAACCACGAGGGCAACCCGGAGCCCGCCCAGTTTTCAGCGCTTACCACTGGCACGAGTGCGGTAACGATGACCATCGGCGGGAACGACGTCGGCTTTGCCGAACTCGGTCGAGCCTGCATGTTTGGCCGGATCTCGTTCACCGGGCCGTTTCATGGGCACTCGGGGTGCGCGCACGAATCTCACGTAACAAACACGGTGCAAAACAGGATCAATGCGCTTGCAGGCGTTGGCTCGGCCACGACTCCCGGGGGCGTGTCGATTCATTCGATTCTGTCCCTACTCTTGGCGATACACCAAGATGCACCAAGCGCACGCATCTTTGTTGCCGGCTACCCGCAACTATTTGGCTCCTTCAAGGGCGAGTGCGGCGTTGGTACCCTGCATCTCCTTCCAAGCCCGGTTTCAGCGGCAGTGAAGATCACGGCGGATGACGCGCAATTCCTGAACTCGGTCGCGAGTCGCCTCGATAATGCCATAAGCAACGCCGTCGCTACGGCACGCGTGATCGCAGGCGCAAACGTGACGTTCGTTGATCCGAACGGTAACTTCTCGGGGCACCGGCTATGTGAGGGCTCCTCGTCGTGGATCAAACCGTTTGAGGGGAGCGAGTTCTCGATCGATCCTGGCAGTTTTCATCCCACCATCGACGGTCAGCAACAGGGATACGAGGCCGCGTTCCTGGGCACCAACATCGGGGAGTAGCTGGCCGCCGTGGGCGCTCGCCGTTGGGTGGCGGCCTCTGCGTCCTTTCCGACTCCTATTAGTTGGAGCGTCCGGGCGGCTGGGGCTGGTGATCTGAGTTGATCGGGCGAAGCGCGCTCGTGGTGTCTTTGACGCTTGGGGCGGCTGCCGCGGGAGCGGCAACGTACATCGGGACCAGGGCGACTGATCGCACGCCTGCGCCGCCCGCCCGCTACGCGCACGGATGCGAACCGGCCGGGAAGTCCCCACGATTCGTCGCCGTCCTTCTGCAGGGGATCAACAGCTCGATCACATCCTCGAGCACGTTCGACCCGGCGAGCGTCAGTTACTGCGCGTGGCCGGATGGCAGCACCTCAGGTTCCCCAAACAACCCAGCCCCGGCGCTTCGCTCGATGGCCGACGGCTGGCTGAACTTCAGCTACGACACCAACAGTCGGACCTACGATAAGACCGACCAGGCGACCGCCGTTGCACAGCACAATCTAATCGACAGGCTCGCAGCCGCTGGCGGCTATGTGCTCCCGTTCTCCTACGTCGAGCACCCCAGCAAGACCGGCGCCGTGATGAGCGGCACTTCGGCCGCACCACTGTTCACTGCGCCCGCCTACAGCCCCACGGCGGTCGCCATCGATGATCCACGCTACGACGAGCCGCCAGCGCTCCAGAGCGAGATCTCGAGCATCCACCGGATTTACCCTGACACTCCGATCATCGTGATCGGCCACTCAAACGGCGGTCTCATCGCCGAGCAGTGGTGGCTGCGCTACCGTGACGCGGCCGCCAACGGCGTACGCCACGTGTTTTCACTCGACTCACCCGTGAACGGCGTCGCCGACGCTGGTGCCGTCAATTTGAACCCGGTGCATTGCGTGTCGGAGTGCGTAGTCGGGGGTGTTGGCAAGACCACCGGTAACGCCTACAGCGACATGTGGAACAACAAGATCTTCGATCCAACCGAGGGCGACGTCGCCGTGATCGCAGCCGACAGCCGCCAGCGATTGTTCACCGCGATCGGCAGCTACGGCGACCCGCTCTATGACGCGGGCGACTGGAGCCCGGCCCAACTCGTCGCTCCGGGATTCCGGATCGGGTACGCATCACAGATGGTGCTCGACCCCGCCTGCTTCGGCACCGGAGCCTTCCAAGCCAACTACGATCACACCAATTCGGCGTGCGCACCACTGGCAGGGGTCGACTTTGTCGATCCCTGCGCACTTGCAGTTAACCCGGAGGACGGCGCATACCACGCGCCAGCCTACGGCATCGTGTTGCACGGCAGCTTGTGGATGCACTCGATCGTGAAGAACTGCGCCGGGGTCATCAGCTACATCCTGTCGACGCTGACCAAGCCATCGGGCTCAACGCCAGGCGGCGTGAAACCTGTCAACACGTCGCCCGGTTCCGACGACAATCTCGCGGACTCGATCATGTTGCATCGCTCGGATCTACCACCTGGCTGGCGCTACGCCAGCGCACTGCCCGGCGATGATCTGCCGTTCAGCCAGAAGGAGCAGGCGTGCGTCGGACACGGCGATCCAAATGTCCACATGACGGGGACCAGCCGGGGGAGCGTGTTTTTCATGGGGCAGGCCCCTGGGGTCGGGCAGGACTCGGCGACCGTCATCACCTCAGAGGTTCAACTCGCCGCGACGCCAGCTCAAGCCCAGGGAGACCTCGCGCTCGTCGAGACAAACCTCTACTCGCAGTGCGCGCAACAGATCGGCGAAGCATATGACAGTGCCGTCCTTGCCAACAATGGGGGCACAGCGCAGGAGGGCCCCATCCAGCCGGCCAACCCGGCCGACTACGGGCTCCCCCCCTCAACCTCCACGGTCCTCACCCAGCATTCGCTGCTTACGATCGGCACTGCCACGACCACGGTCGACAGCGTCCAAGCATTCGTCCTCGTCGGACGCATCGAGTTGTCGGCTTCGGTCCTCAGCTTCGGGCTCGGGCCGCCCTCCCCTGACCTCCTGCGCACCGCCATCACAGCCATGATCCAGCGGGCCGATGCCGCGAGCCATTGAAGCGGTGGCTCACAGGGGCTTGAGAGCACTGGCAAGAAGATCGACACGGTTGCGCGACGCCAAGTTCTCTCCTGCCAACCGGGCTCGAACCGATCCGGCCCGCGCTCGAAAGAAAGCAAGCGCGTGAATGAACCGGCAGCAGACGCGCGACGGCTGGACGCTCCAGCTCTGACAGCCGACACCGATCGGCAAAGGTAGCTCACGGTGTCGAGCTGCGCCCGATCCGCTGAGCACGTAGATCGCCGCTAGCCTGCGCGCGCACGACAGTTGCGCACCGGCGCTGCGATGACATAGCCCGAACCATGCGGGCCGTCGGCCCTGCTTGAACCTCCTACCACAGCCCTTCAGGGCGGTAGGCGGCGGACTTCGTGCGGCGCCGGCCTGGCAGCCGCGTTCGTCCTGCGGTACGCCTGCTGGTACGGGGCTCCACGAACTCCCGGGACGGTGTATTTTACCGGCATTCACGCGTGGGGGGCCGACCTTCGTAACGACATAGACGCGCCGACTTAGCTCAGTTGGTAGAGCACCACTCTCGTAATGAAGGGGTCCGGGGTTCGAGTCCCGTAGTCGGCTCGGGCGGAGGCATCCTCGACGTCCGTCAAGAAACGCCTGATGCTTGCGCCTTGGCGAAAGCCGGCAGTCCGAAGGCGAAAGCCTCGGATAGTGTCCGTTCGATGAGCGGCCCGACCAAGCCGTCGTCCAAGCGGCCCGTCCGTCGTTTCCTTCGTGGGGTGAACGTGACCACGGTGCTCACGAGCGCGGGCATCATCATCAGCACTGCCGCACTGCTCGTCTTCATTGGCGTCGGCGAGGTGCAGATCGCTGCCTCGCAGCACAACAATACGATCAAAGCGACTGACAACTCGTGGTTCAACATTGGCCTGGTGACCGCAGCGCTCGGCATTCTCGTCGGCGTTGTTGCGGTCGCTGCCATCAGCAGCCAAGCGGCCGCGAAGCGCGGGTTTCCCGACGTCGCCATACGGCTGCTTGCTTGTGAAGAGGACAACGCTAGGAAACCATCGGACGGTGGCGGCTTCCTGAAGGTTCTATATGTGCGCCTGCGCCTGATCAACCGGGAGCTATACCGGAACGTAAGCCTGTCGATTCATCTGCGATGGGACATACCTGCCGCCGAGCAGGCCAACGCCGCGCCCGAGGGAGCCCGCCTTGAGCAGCTGTCCTCGGGTCCAACCACGTTGACCCCACTTCTGCTTGTCCTTCGAGAGGCCCAAGGTCGAGTGCCCGTCGATCAGATCAAGCTGCCGCTACAGTTGGCGTCCCAGACAACGTGGGAAGGCGATGTTGTCTTCGATATCGACGAAGCCGACGCAAGGCGACGCATCTTGGAGAACGTACCCACCGTCGTGTTTGTCGACCAGCATTCAGACGCTGTAGCCGAGATAAAGGCCGAAAAAGACAAAACATACGATCGAGAATGAGGGTTCGCTGGCTACTCACCCCCGTCGCTTCTAACTGAGCATTCTGTCCGGCCCCACCGTAGTCGCCCTCGCGTTCCTCGTCGCGCGGTCACCGACCACGGGGGACCTGTGCTCGCTACGTTGAGCTGCTCCGCCCACTGAGAATGCTCTACGAGAAGCGCCCGGGGGTCACCCCTAAATGGGTGGCAGGGAGCGCCCGGCGCTGGCCGACTACAACGCCGGGCACGCATCCCGCTCGCGCGCAGCCGAAAGGAGAACACCCCGCAGCGAAGTTCATGCGCGGTTGGCTCATTCGTGATGGTTCTCGATGGGTTTGGGCGGCGTTTTCTGCCACGTCGACGGGAGCAGCGATTCGAGGCGCAGGAGAATCGCACGGCGTTTGGTCCACGCCTTCACGGCCAGCCGTTTGCTCTCGGGTGCCCTGCCGAACGCTTTGACCGCGTCGAGGAGGTCCGTTAGCACCCGATCACGAGATAGATGCGCCCCCGTCGAAAATGGCTCTGCAATGCGGTGAATCGGGATGGGCCCCGCCTGGACTCAAACCAGGGACCTACCGCGTTGTGAGTCGGTTGGTCTTCCGGCCATCCAATTTCGACCTCTGGCGCGTCCTCAACCGTTCACAACGTGTGTAGGCACGTCACAACTAACGCACATCGAAGTCGTCTAGCCCGACCGGCGTCACCTCATCGACAGTCAAGCGCTCCACAACCGCCCACGGTGGCCCGTTGCGGCAGTAGTCAAGCAGTACGTCCACTGCATCTCGCGGCCCCTCGGCCCACACTTCAACTGTCCCGTCGAGCCGGTTGCGCGCCCAGCCCGCCGCGCCGAGCGATTCAGCGCGTCGCCGCGCGGAGTCGCGGAACCACACGCCGCCAGAGGCAGGCCTTCAGCGCTTGCTTTGCCCTGGCGAGCGGTAGCCGGCGTCGGTGCTGATCTCGCCCCCGCTTGGGACGAGGAACGGAACTACCCGTGGCGCTTCGTCGGCGCTGCGGTGCCATGCCGCCGTCATGCGGTCGGAATGGCGCGCCGGGTAGCCAAGTCCCAGCCTTCTTCTATCCGATGCGCCACGACAGATCGGGCGCTCCGGCCAGCATCGGCTGGGCTCCCTGTGGTCGCGGGTACTCGTTTCGATACCGCCCCCGCTATAGCCGCAAATAGCGACCTTGCCCCGCATCTATAACTGCGAGCACCCGTTCGATGACTTCTTCGAGATCGCGCCATGTGTCATGGGTTGAGCGACCGGAGTCTGTGGGAATACCGACAAAGGCTAGGTCGCTGCTTATGATTTCGAGTAGGTCCTTGGCCCGGCTCGCGCGTAGATAGTCCGACATGGTTGCAAGCTCGGGTTGCTCTGCCCACCGCAGCACTTGTCTGAGGACAGTAAGCAGCTGAGGCCAGTCACGGTGGACTGGCAGTTCGTCGGGTCTGGTGCCGAGCAGGGCCGCCCAAGCGGGGCGATGAGCCGCGTAGCGCTGTTCGGCGGCGACAGTGAATGCCGACACGACCCCTGCGGCGTTCAAGCCCGCGAGTGCATCGTGAACGTTACGCTTGGCGTATCCCGTCGATCGGGCCAGTGCTTGGGCGTTGACCCACGGGGCCTCTGTACTCAGCAGAACGCGAACGACCTCAGATCTAGTGCCCACACCTAGGATCTGGCGTAGCCGAAAGGCTAGGTTGATGGGTGCGTCGGTGTTGGGATGCTGGGACTTGCGGGAGGGTGAGAGAGGGGGTCGCAACCAGCCTGCGGCGGCAAAATCCTCGTCTGGTTGGTCTATCTGGATCTCGGATTGAAACAGCGGTTGGAGCTTCGCTGGGGGTGGTGTCTTCGCTCCGTTACCGAGTCTGGCTCGCGGACGCTGGCGAGTAAGCCATGTCAGCGTAGCCGTCGTGAGCGTGCGGTCGGTCTCGTCGATGCACATCGCTCGCAGGCGCCGGACGCTGAGCAGTGGCTCGTTGAGGAGCATCCAGTCGAGGAGCTCGTCAAACAGGCGTGGCTCGGCTCGAGCGACCTCGAGCGTAAAGACGATCAGAGCCTCGGGGTCCTGCGCCCAAGGGCTGCGTCTGTGCGGTATGGCGAGTAGGCCCATTTGTGCCCACTCGGACCACGCGAACGCAACGAGTTGGTCATTCAGCCGCTGTCTAAGAGCCGGGATGTCCATTGCCAATCCCAAAGTGGCTAAGAAGGCGAGCAAGCATGCTGCGATATCCGTCTGAGGGATCGTGAGTCTGGCTCCAACTGGCGGCATCGAGCAGCTCTCGCTCAGTTGGGGCCAACGCTTGGAGGTCATTGAGGTGCTTGCCAGCGCCTTGGTCGACCGTCGCATAAAGCTTGAGGTGGATCTGGTCGACACGCGATGCGAACAGGACCTCCAGCCCGGGTCCATAGTGGCGGTGCTGCGCACGTTCGAAGAAGCCCTCGGGGAGTCCGAGATCAAGCAGCGAGGTAGGTCCTGGATCAAGCCAGTCCTCGGATAGCCCGAAGTCGCGGGCCACCGTCTGCGCAGCGCCAACCAGAGCAGCAGGAAGCGGCTGCGCTGACATGAGTTCTTCGCCGTCGACGATCGCGAGGACGTCTACGTCTCTTGTGACGCGAGAGACAAGCCCGAGCGCGAGCAGTGCCGAGCCGCCGACTACTGCAAGGGTGAAGCGCTCCCTCTGTGCCGCAAGCTGTTCGCCAAGCGCATGGAGGAGATCGTTGGCTACTTGGGCGCTATCAATCGAGATGTCAGTCATCATGATTCGGGATGTTATATATCTCGCTCTGCTCAGTCAACTGGTCTGGCGATGCCTCAATCCCACCCGCGAGGGCCACCTTGAGAAGGTTCGCACGACGGGCACTGTAAGGTCGCTAATAGGAACGAATCGCTCCCCGCTACTCGTTGGAGCGCACGACGACTCCAGCGTTGGTTGCGGATACTGGTTTCGATTCGCTCCAGTTACTCAACGAGCTCTTCCGCCGGACCCGCCGCTAGGTTCGTCCTGGTGGCTAGGTATGAAGTGATCGACCTCTTTGCGGGGTGTGGTGGGATGACGCTCGGCTTCACCCTGACGAGGCGCTTTGAGCCCATTTTTGCCGTCGAGTTCGAGCCCGATGCGGCCTATACGTATGAGTTGAACTTCGGATCACACGTTGCTCGTGATGACGACGGTCGCCCGATCCCGATCGAGGCTGTACCGTGCTTTCCCAAGGCCGATATCGTCATCGGCGGACCGCCGTGCCAGGGCTTTTCGCCGCTCAACATGCGCAAGGTGGGGCTCGAACGACGCACCCTCTGGCGCGAGTATTTCCGTGCCCTCGAGGAGGCCAACCCGGTTGCGTTTGTCATGGAGAACGTGCCTCAGCTACTGCGCTCAGCAGAGTTTGTCGACTTCAAGCAAGCCGCCGAGACCGAGCTCGGGTATCACGTCGAGGGCCGAGTTCTCAATGCAGCCGACTACGGCGTTCCCCAAACGCGGCGTCGTGCGATCGTGATCGGAACCCGTCTTGGTGAAGCGCCGTGGCCGGAACGTACTCACTTCCCCCCGGGCGAGATTCCGCCCGGCGGTAAGCGGTGGCGCACGTTCGCCGACGCGGTCAAGGGCCTGCCGATCCAGCCGACGGGCAAAGACTGGCACAATCCGAGAAACCCAAGGTCCCTTAGCGTCGAGCGCTACCGCACCATCCCAAACGAGGGCGAAGGTCGGTTCGACCTGGCCGAACGTCGGCCAGATATCACCCCTGCATGTTGGATTCGGAAGGAGACCGGCTCCACAGACGTCTTCGGTCGGCTCTGGTGGAACCGTCCGGCGTTCACGATAAGGACCGAGTTCTACAAGCCCGAGAAGGGCCGGTATCTTCATCCCAGCGAGCATCGCCCGATCACTGTTCGGGAGGCAGCCAGGTGCATGACGTTCCCGGATGGATCCAAGTTCAAGTTCCCATCGCGTGATCTGCAGTCGATGACCTCGGTGGCCAGGCAGATTGGCAATGCGGTGCCCCCGATGCTCGCTCAGTGCATTGCCAGGACACTCGTAGAGCATCTTGATGCAGCGGGAATGAGCAGTGATCCTTGCGCACTTGTCGCTGCCTAGATCGGCAAGTCGACACAGGCGTGCCCGAGATGAATCGATGGCTGCTGTCCGTCGACCAGCAGAATTTCCTATACGGGTTCGCACCGCAGAAATATGAATATGGGCTCAGCCGTCGGACGACGCGTGTACGTTAAACGATCATGGGCTGGATGCTGGATCGGGTACGAGTAGACGAGGAGCTCGAAGAACTCGGGATCCCGAGCACCCCTGAGACCCGGCGACTGCTACGTCTCTTGGCTACCGAGCCGCACACGTTGTATCGGGCGCTCTCGCGGCTCGGAGAGCTACATGTTCCGGCCGACGGCGACATTCCACCTGTCGATCAGATCGTGGGTGATCATCTCGCGCGTGATTTTCCGCACTGCACCGAGCCCTCGGTATTGCGGAAGGCGAAGCCGATGGGCGTCCAGTGCAAGCGGCTCCTGGCCGTTCTGCTGCGGGATCTAGGGACACCCGTCCCTCTTGCCGAGCTCCTTCTCGCGAACGGGCTGCGACCTGCGACACCCCGACGGCTACGGGAGCTCGAGAACGAGCATGGCGCTTTTCGTATGAAGACCTACGCGAAGGACCGCGTGCAGCACTACGTCCTCGAGAGCCCGGAGCCGGACGTCGCAACATGTGCACGTTACTGGATCAAGTCCAACCTACGGCACTCGCGCTCGGGTGCTGCGCAGCGGGTGCTCGGTCTTCTCAGCGCCTATGTCGGGGAGCCGGTCGCGCGACGCGAGATCGACTACGTGTTGCCAGAGAAAGATTCTCCCGGCCGCGGCCTCGCCCGCGCTGCGGCCGGACAGACCGACTCGGCGTTGGCCGAACTCCGTGCGCGCGGGTATGCGATCGACGAGTGCGACGGATCCTTCGTGCTTCGCGCGATCTGACGCGGAACTGCCGAGACTGAATGCTCGTCAGAAACGGCTATGCTGCTCCGGCTTTCCCCGCGTCGCCCGAGTGGCGGAATTCAACCGAATGACGGATTTCAACCTGACGACGCCCGACGACATCGCCGTTGTGCCGACGACCGGGACGATCGTCCTTCCGTCTGCGCCCAGGTCACTTGACGCGCTTGGTCGTAACCATTCCCTCGAGGCTGCGCTCGCCGAGCTGGTCGACAACTCCATCGACGCGGGCGCCAGGCATGTGCTGATCCGGTTCGTGCAGAACGGTGGTCACCTTACCCAGCTGGTGATAGTCGACGACGGGGCTGGGATGGATGCAGCGGCGATCGACGTCGCGATGACTGTCGGTGGCGAGCGCAGGTATCGGCCCTCTGAGATCGGGCGGTTCGGGTTCGGTCTGAAGGCTGCCAGCTTCAGTCAGGCTGAAGTGATGACCGTGCTGAGCCGGTCAGGCACTGGCGCGGTTGTCGGTCGGCGGATGACGCGGGAGGGGGCGATGAAGGACTTCTCCTGTGAGGTCGTGGACCCGACGTACGCTGCCGCCAGGCTCGACACCGAGTGGGAGCTGCCTCCGGCGGCAAATGGGACGATCGTACGCTGGGACAGCATCCGTGGCTTTCCGGCGTCGCCAGACGAGGCCGAGGTCGAGCGATTCCTCCAGGCGGCCATAGGCCGGATCAAGGTCTACCTCGGGCTCGTCTACCACCGGCTCTTGGAGCGCAGGGCGATCCACGTCTACATCGACGTCGAGGATCTGGACGAGGGGCTCGCATCGAGGTCGGGGCACTCGACCCCTTCGCCTACCCGCGGTCGGGAGTCCCCGGCTGGCCGCGCATGTACGAGGTGCGCTCGGACAGCGGTGGGCTGGATCTGCGCTGCCACATCTGGCCGGGACGCTCCACGCTCGAGCAGTTTCGCCTTGATGGCGACATTATTGCACGGCAGGGCATCTACGTTTACTTCAACGACCGGCTGATTCAGCGCGGGGGGTGGAACGGACTTACACAGGCGGACAAGCAGCTTGCTCTCGCCCGGGTCGTCATCGACGCCCCCGGAGATGTTCCCGGGCTTCTCTCGATCAAGCCGGAGAAGAACGGCATCGAGGTCGGCCCGCGGTTCTCGACGCTCGTGTTCAGGGCCCGGACCTCGGAAGGCGACATCGGGTTTTCCGACTACCTCGAGGCGGCCCGCAACTACTTGAAGGACTCGAATCGCCGCGAGCGGACGCGGACGGCCCGCGTGCCACCAGGATCGGGCTTCGATCCGCACGTGCGAAAGGGCATCGAGCGCGAGATCCCGACAAGGCAGGATGAGCAGTCCCTCGCCATCTTGTGGGCGCCGTTGGGTGGCGATGATTTCTTCCACATCGATCGGGAGGAGTCGACGCTTTGGCTGAACAAGCGCTACCGGTCGGCTCTGGCGGGTGGGCGAGCCGGACGGCTCAACGACCTCCCGGTCATCAAGACGTTGTTGTACCTCTTGATGGAGGAGGTCTTCGCGGGACAGAACATTGGTCCGCGGGACAAGGACAACCTTGACCTCTGGCAAGCGCTGTTGACCCGCGCCGCTGCAGCAGAACTCGATGGTTGAGCCATCACGGCATCTGTCGACGGAGATCCTGCTCGAGCATCTCGCAAGCGGTGTCTCGATAGTCTACCCATTCCCCGGCGTGCCTGCGGCCGAGCTCATCATCGACGGTTCGGTACCCCGCGTCACTCTGCGTGTCGATTCGGACGAGAGTACCTCGGCCGAACTCAACGCTCTGAGGAATGTTCGTGTCGCGGACGCTCGTCATAACGGCGTTCACCGTTTGAGCGTCGCGGTCTCAGGCGAGGAGCTGATGCTCGACGGTCACGCAATGCTGTGCGCGGTCGCCGATCGCGTGCAGGTGGAAGGCATGCCGGCAATCAAGGCTGTGCGGGAGACGCTCGAGCAATGGCGGTCAGTCCTGGCGGCACGGACGCGGATGTCGATCGAGGCCGAGGTCGGGTTGGTGGGCGAGCTTCTCCTACTCGACGCCCTCGGCATCGAGTTCGGCGACGACGCGCTGACGGCATGGCGCGGTGCCATCGGCGAGGAGCACGACTTCGGCCTGGTTGACGTCGACGTCGAGGTCAAGACAACGATGGGCGAGCGACGTCGCCATTGGATCGGCAGCTTGACGCAGCTGCGACGTTCCCAGGAACGGCCGCTCGTCCTTGTCTCCTTCCAGATAACCCGTGGTGGTCAAGTCGGAGTAACTCTCACACAGCTTGTTGGCCGCGTGCGTTCAGCGTTCGTTCACCTCGACCAATTGAACGCCAAGCTCGCAGAAGCCGGCTGGGACGATGAGGCGAGCGACCTCTTCGTTGACAGGTGGACGCTACGCACGCGGCCGGCCACATTCGACGTTGTCGGGGCGTTCCCAGCCATCACGCCCGCCGACATCACCGCGATGGAGATCGACTCTTCCGCCGTTGCCGAGGTTCGTTACCGGATCGATCTCGACGACCGACCGGTCGACACTGTGGCAGCGAGGTCACTGCGCGCAGCCCTCGATCATTTGTCCTCGCACGAGGGAAACGCACCATGAGCAACGAGCAGGCCGTCACCGAAGTGTTGGGTGTCTCGTTTGATGCGATGAAGACCACCGGTCCTCGCAATCTGCTGGCACGCATGGAGATGGAGGCCCAGCTCAGCGGTCACCAGATCACGTCGGTCGAGGCATCCTTGTACGCCGCGCTCCAGGCGCCCTCAGGCGATAGCGTGCTGGCCGCCCGTT
This sequence comes from uncultured Solirubrobacterales bacterium, assembly GCA_963702905.1. GTDB lineage: Bacteria > Actinomycetota > Thermoleophilia > Solirubrobacterales > Solirubrobacteraceae > Palsa-744. Next base: position 461,439 of record OY969769.1, on the reverse strand, counting down.
TCAGGACGCAGCTGGCACTGTGGGACGCCGAGGGTGTGTCGGAGTGGGCAGTGGGTACAGTGCCGAAGACAGCTGACCGGCGGGGCAGGGTATACGAGCAGCTGGCGCTGCCCGAGGTGTTGCAAGAGCGGCTCACCGTGCTGTTCCCAGTCGCGACCGACGGTGGCGGTGTGGTCATCAGTACCTCGTTCGAGCCGTGGTATGCGGAGTCGCTGAAGGACCGGCCGTCCTTCTATTGGGATCACTACAGCGAGTACCTGCGCGCCAAGGGCTGGGACCCCGACAACGTCGCCAACCTCGGGTTGGCGACCGGCCGCGTGGTCGAGCGGCTCGCGGATCCCCAGCGTGAGACCGTATACCGAGCCAAGGGTCTCGTCGTCGGCTATGTCCAGAGCGGGAAGACGGCGAACTTCACCGGCGTGATGGCCAAGGCGATCGACGCGGGCTATCGGGTCATCATCGTCTTGACGGGTACGACCGATCTGCTTCGCACCCAGACACAGCGCCGGGTCGACAAGGAGCTTGTAGGTCGGGAGAACTTGTTGCGCGGTGTCGACACGGACGACGGTCACGCACCGGACGGTGTCGACTACTGGGGCGAGCCGGACTGGGACACGTTCGTGAGCCACGGCGAGCTGCCATCGATCCAGGGCCACCCGGACATCTACCGCCTCACCACAAGGGATTTCGACTACAAGGCCCTGTTGCAGGGCATCGAGGCGCTCGACTTCCAGCGCTTCGACATGAGCAGACCGCTGAATGCTCCCGAGAACCTTCGCCACGTTCCTGCCCGGGTCGCAATCGTCAAGAAGAACGCGCGGGTGCTCGAGCGGCTCGTCAAAGACCTCAGGCGACTCACGGCGCTTCCCGAAGACATCCCGGCGCTCGTCATCGACGACGAGTCCGATCAGGCCTCGCCCAACACTTCCAACCCGGCCAAGTGGCAGCAGGGGTCCAAGCAACGGTCCACGATCAACGGGCGCCTCTCTGATCTGCTCCAGCTTCTCCCGCGTAGTCAGTACATCGGGTACACGGCGACGCCGTTCGCGAACGTCTTCGTGGACCCCGAGGACTCCCACGACATCTTCCCCAGCAGTTTCGTCATGTCGCTTGATCGCCCGCCCGGATACATGGGAGCCACTGACTTCCACGACCTCGATGGACCGATCGACGACCCGACCGTCGCGACCTCCAACGAGCTCGCCTTTGTGCGCGACGTCAAGGAAGACGAAGACCGTGACCAGCTGCGCGAGGCGCTCGATGCCTTCGTGCTCGCTGGTGCGATCAAGCTGTTCCGCGAGGCAAACGGCAGCAGCGTCGACGTGCGGCATCACACGATGCTTCTGCACGAGTCGGTCAAACAAGTGGACCACCGGGAGATCGCCGACGAAGTCCGGTCGTTGTGGACCCAGGGCGCGTGGTACACGGCCAAGGGCAGCAAGCGGCTGGAGGCACTTTACGAGCGCGACCATCGCAAGGTCACCGAAGCTCGTGCTGGCGACGAGCCGGTACCGACGTCGTTCGACGAGGTCAAACAGTGGATCGGCACGGCGGCCGAGAGGATCGCCGGCTCGACGAACGACCCGGTGTGGATAGTCAATGGTGACGAAGAGGTCGCCGAGCACGATATCGATTTCGACGCGCGTAGTATCTGGAAGATCTTCGTCGGTGGTACGAAGCTCTCGCGCGGTTTCACCATCGAGGGTCTGACAGTCTCGTATTACGTGCGCATGACCGCGCAGGCCGACACGCTCATGCAGATGGGTCGGTGGTTCGGTTTCCGGCCCGGTTATGGAGACCTGGTGCGCCTGTACATCGGGCGCGCACCGGACGGCTCTCGAGCGCGGGCGCGCGACATCTACGAGGCCTTTGGGGCTGCGTGCCGTTCGGAGGAGATGTTCCGCGAGGAGATCCGCAAGTATGGAGAGCTGATAGATGGCAAGCCTCAACTGACGCCCGCCGACGTTCCGCCGTTGGTGACGCAACACCTGCGTTGGCTTCGTCCGGCGGCGGCCAACAAGATGTACAACGCGAGGCTGATCGAACGGCGGACGCCAGGAGCTCGGCTCGAGCCTGCCGGGTATCCGTCGGCAACATCGAGCATAGAAGCGAATGCTCTGGCAGCCCGTACGTTGATCGAGTCGGCCACACAGGCCATAGCCCTGAACATGTCGGTGACCCGGACCTTCGACGCTTTCTACAACGTTGTTTCCCACCAGGCGCTAGTTGACGTGCTTGGAGCGTTGACCTGGACGCCGGAGGATCATTTTGCGGCGGACCTGACGTGGCTTCGTGGGTTGGCTGTCGACCAGATCGCGGAGTGGGTAATCGCCCTTCCGCAGCTGGTCGGAACCGGCAGCACCAGAGACGTGTTCGGGTTGCCGCGAAGTGTGCACGGTCGTAGCCGCCGTGAGGGACGGGCGCTCTTCAGTGGTATCGCCGACCCGAAGCACCGGCTCGCTGTCGACCGGCTTGCCAGCAATGTGGACACGGGCAGCGATGAGCAGGCCCGTGCCCTCCAGAAAGATCGGCGCGGGGCTGTGCTGATTTATCCCGTGTTCGAGCTGAGGGACGGTCAGGAGTTGCCTGCCGACATCGATGCTCGGCGTCTCATCATGGGTTTCGTGATCGCTTCACCCAAGAGCACGGGGTCGCCCGATCAGCCTCTCGTGAGGTTCGGCGTCTGGGACCCGAACCAACCGCCCGACGCGGTGATCGAACGGTGAGGTGGCATTCTCTCGTCTTGTGGAGTCGGTCCGCAGGTGAGCTGGCCATGAGGATGAACCGCGTCAGCTACGAGACACGCTTGATCGGGACACCGGACTGCGGGCCGCATCGTAAAGCTGCAGCCCTCACGGCCATCGCGACCCGCACTGCCGCCTCGTCAGCGTCCTCGTGCTCCCAGACCCGGACGACCTGCCAGCCGCGGGCACGGAGCACTTCGTCCGTTCGGCGATCACGGGCGCGATTGCCCTCGAGCTTGGCCTTCCACCACACGGCATTGTTGGTAGGCATGGTTGAGTGCGCCGGACACATGTGCCAGAAGCAGCCGTCGACATAGACTGCCACACGCGCTGCCGTGAAGACGATGTCTGCAGTCCCGCGGAGCGAGGAAACCGGACGCAGGCCTACGCGGTAGCGTAGGCCAAGGCGGTGGAGAACACTCCGGAGTGCCAGCTCGGGCGTGGTGTCGCGGCTGGCCTGGCGGGACATCCGGAGGCGTACGCTGTCGTCGACGGGGAGTGGACGGTCCAGGGTCACGGTCGCTCGAGAGACGATAAGGAAATTTGCGCGAGGTGTGTCACCGTCGATCACGCCCGACGCTTGCCTGACGGTTCTAGTCCTTCAAGGGCAGCGCCGCGATCGTCGATGGCAAATATGTCTTGGCGCCATTGGCCAGGCCACGCCGCTAGTAGAAGGTCGCCGTCGTCAGCAGCTTCCAGCATTGCTCGCTTCTCTCCGATCGTTTGCGCTTGTGTGACGAGGCCACCTGTGGTTACGCAAACGAATGTCACGTCCTGCGCGCGCCAGGGAAATACTTCGCCCAAGGCGCCGGTACGCCGAAGTCCGGACGCATCGAACCTCATGGGTTCGTGAGCGGCGTCTCGGGCTCGTAGTCGTTCTCGCCCCCGTAGATCTGCCACGACCCCTCATAGCTCTCAGCGAATGCTTGAAGAACCGACTCCATGTCGATGTCCAGAAAGTCGGCGATGTGTGCAGCAAGTACCTGTCGCGACTGGATTTCATACGAGGGTGGTGTCAGCCACAGGGCTGGAGCATCGCGGCCGTCGTTGCCACCGGGTTCAGTTCCGTCGACCCACAGTTGGGCGTACCACACACTCTGCCCTGGATCCCAGCCCCAGTTGCTCTCACGCTGCCAGCCATCCAGATACAACGTGTGTCGGCTCATGGAACGAATCCTAGAGCCGGGACAAGAAACACGCCTCGCAGAGCAAGTGAAGCGCGTTAGGCAGCGCTGCTGTACGTGATCGTCTCGTGGGATTTGCACGCCGAGCGCATCGGCGATGCTCTGTAGTCGGTTGAGAGTCCCACACCACTGTAGTCGTTGGCCTCCAGCGCTGGACCTGCTGTTCGGCGACACCGATGCGTTCGGCGAGCTGGCGCTGGGTAAGCCTGGCGGCGATGGCACCTGCGGCGGCTTTCAGCATGTGGTCATCGAGTACGCTCGCCACGTGCTGGGCTTTGAGGATGCTTGGCACGCTGAGTATGACCCCTATGCCTCCGAGCTGTTCATCTCACAGCTGACATGCTCGCTCGTAGGTCAGACGGCCCGAATGCCACGCCGGGCGCACAGCGCCATCGTTTCAAGCTACCCGCGTCGCCTGGAGCGTGTGGATCTCCTCTAGCGTCTCGCGCAGCCCGGTGACCCGCTCGGCTCCTATCGCCTCTGCCCACTCGCGCTCGAGGTCGGCAAAGACCTGGCGGCCCAGGATCAATGCCTCGCGACCCTGCGGTGTCGGCACGACGAGCTTCGCGCGACCGTCCGCGGGGTCCGCAACCCGCGTGACGTAGCCGAGCGCTTCGACATTGGCGACGTGCTCGCCGAACGCCTGCTTAGTCATCCCGGACTTCTCCGCGAGCTCGGAGAGCCTTGAGCCGTCGACGCTCAGGTAGCGGAATACGCAGCCATGCGATGGCCGAAGCCCCGGGTAGCCCGCGGCAGTAACGCGACGATACATCTCCTCGAGCAGGTCCTCCTTGACGGACTCCAGGAGCGCGACGAGGTGCTGGTCGGTGGCGATAGCAGACATGTTCGAGGCTCGACATCCTTGGTTTGGTAAGGTAGCCTGACTACAAGGTCTCCTTACTATTTTACTAACGTGTTTCGGGAAGGACTTCGAGATGGAACGCAAGTGGTGGACGCTGATCGCAGTGTGCGTGGCGACGTTCATGCTGCTGCTCGACATCACGGTCGTCAATACGGCTCTGCCGAGCATCCGCAAGGACCTTCATTCCTCGTTCACCGATCTCCAGTGGGTCGTTGACGCCTACGCGCTGACGCTCGCAGCGTTCGTCCTTACATCGGGGTCGCTCGCCGATCGGCTCGGGCGCAAGCGTGTGTTCGTCATCGGCGTTGGGATCTTCACCGTTGCCTCGCTGCTCTGCGGGCTGGCCGGGTCCCCGGTGGTGCTGAACCTCTCGCGCGCACTCCAGGGCGTCGGGGGCGCCGTAATGTTTGCGGTGTCACTTGCCTTGCTAGCGCAGGAGTGGCGAGGGCACGAGCGCGCCACCGCCACCGCGATTTACGGAGCGACGATCGGCGTTGCCGTGGCGCTTGGCCCGCTGGTCGGCGGCGCATTGACTCAGGCCATCGGCTGGCAGTCCATCTTCTTTCTGAACATCCCGATCGGCATCGCAGCGATCGCCGTCACGGTGCTCAAGATCGCGGAATCGCGTGACGAGACGGCACGCGGTGTGGACTGGGGAGGCACTGTCACGTTCTCGGCCGCCAATGCGCTGCTGGTGCTCGCGCTGCTGCGGGGGAACGACGAGGGCTGGACCTCTGGCTTGATACTCGCTTTGCTCGCTACCGCGATCCTGCTGTTCGCGGCGTTCGTCGCGATCGAGTCGCGCGTCACCCAGCCGATGCTCCCTCTGAGCTTGTTCCGCAGTCGCGCCTTCACCGGTGCGCAGATCACCGCGTTCGCGCTCTCGGGATCGATGTTCGCGCTGTTCCTCTACATCACGCTCTACATGCAGGAGATCGAGCACCTTTCGCCCCTCCAGGCCGGACTGCGCTACCTGCCGTTCACCGTGGGCTCGTTCTTCGTCTCGGGGGCAACCGCGTCGCTGGAGGGGAAGGTCCCTCCGCGCGTGATGCTTGCCGGCGGGCTTGGGACAACGGCGCTCGGCCTCATCTTGATGAGTAGCGCCAAGCCAGACGACTCATGGACTGTCTTGCTTCCGGGCTTCATCCTCGGGGGTCTCGGCGTCGGCCTCGTCAACCCAGTGCTCGCGAACGTCGCGCTCTCGACCGTGCCCGAGCGGATGAGCGGCGTGGCGTCAGGCATCAACGACACCTTCCGTCAGGTCGCGATCGCGTCTGGCACAGCTGGGCTTGGTGCCCTGTTCCTCGCGCTTGCGCAACAGCGGATCCGGGATCTTCTACCGGGTGTGAGCGGCGATCGGGCGCGTGGCCTCGCGGAGGGGGTCTCCTCGGGCACCCTCCCCTCCGGTGCGCCCACACCGATCGTTCATGCCGCGCGGGAGGGTTTCACCTACGGTTTCTCCACCATCCTCCTGGTTGGCAGTGGCATGGCGCTCTTGGGCGCTGTGCTCGCGCTGCTACTGGTCCGCGACAGCGACTTGCGCCACGACGAGGCACCCGAGCCCGCGGCCGAGCTGGCGGTGGGCCTAGAGGCTTGATGTGGGTTCATCGTTCGTCGTAGGCGGCGAGGGCTCGTGGTGGGCGTCCGGTGAGGATGTTGATGTGGATTGGGAGGGTGAGTGCGAGGAGGCGTTGCGCGATGCGCTCTCGCTGCTGCTCGACTACGGATACATGCTCTCCTACGGCCTGTTCTTCACCCTCGCCGGCTTCGCAGTCCGTGACACGGCGCGAGCGCACGACTGGCGGCGCCTCGCGACCATTGGCGCAGTCGTCCCGTTCTTCGCGCTCGCCGCTGCGAGCTTTGACGCGAGCGAAAACGTGGCGCTGCTGCTCACGCTCGCTGGCAACAGCGGCAGCTTCGCACCACCGTTCGCCGCCGTCTGCTCGGCGATCAAGTTCAAGCTGATCGCTATCGCCATCCTCTACGCGGTATGCGGCCTCGTGCTCTGGCTCAGAGCGCGGCGCCTACAGCCGAGTCGAGCCGCATAGGCCGTCATCGACCGCCGTGCAGGTTCATAGGTTCAGCTCGTAGCGCACCCACTCAACGGTTTCATTGACCCGCCGAGTTTGGGTCGGCTTCATGCCGAGCACTTCGTAGAGCTTACGAGCGCCCGTGTTCTCGCAACCGGTCCAGAGCGAGACGCTTGATACGCCAGACGCGTGCGCGCTGTCGAGCGCGTAGCGCATAAGGCGAGTGCCAACGCCCTGTCGTTGTGATAGCGGGTCAATAAAGAACATCGAGATATGGAGCGCGTCGGGAATGATCGCTCCGACCCCATCGTCGGAACGGCACGGCTCCAGTAGAGCCATACCAACGATGCTGGTGTCGCTGGCCGCGACGTAGGGCGCGGCTGTCGGCTCTTGCAGCTTCTCAACGACCCTCGTAACGCGCTCGGTACTGGGGCGCTTTCCCCGCGCGATGTTCGCCGCTTGCCACACCCGCACGGCTCCGTCGAGGTCAGATGCCTCCATGACGCGTAGGTCTATGCGTTGCTCCTGTGTCAAGCGGTTTCCGCAGTTTGCGAGATTTGTGCGAGGGCGGCGATGAATGGCTCACGAATGGCGGGGTCGCAATGGCGGCGCTCCAGCGCCTGCTTGTCGCTGTCGGGGTGCGCGTTGGCTGGGATGTCTTCTCCGGGGCCGCACGCGAGGGGCATCGGTGAGCGCCCGTCCCAGGGTGCCCCTGGGAACGTCGCGTCGACGGCGAGCCGCTGTCCTTCGAGCTCGATCGTGAGATAACGATGGACATCGATGAGTCCGTCCGTCGGGATCGTCTGTGCGATCTTCTCGCCAAAGAGTGTCCGTGCGCGGTCTCGGTCTAGACGGTAGACCCGGTGGATGATCTCGGGCTCGGTCGCTGGGAACCGCTGTGCAAGCTGCTGAGCAAGGTAGAGGTGCTTGGTGGAGCAGGTGCCGCGCTGCTCGCGCAACATGCCCTGGACGGTGCGGTCGCTTGGGCGGCCGTATGGGATCGCGCGGACGCGTTCGACAAGCTCGATGATCGATCGCGCGATCAGCTGCTGGGCGTAGCCCTTCACGCTGAGGTGATCGTCTGTGATCGAGAACGCGTCGCGCAGTTGCTCGACGAGCGCGTACTCGTGTCGTAGGTCGGAGCCCGCTGGTGCGACGGCCTCTAGCTCGATGAAGGTGCCCAGGCACTCCACATCGTCGAGATGGATGCGAATATTCTGCCACAGGAACAGGCGCCGGTGCTTGGTGACAGCGACGTTGACGCCGAGCGCTGCAGTCAGCGCCGCGAGCAGCGTTTGAGGGTCGTCGGTCTCGATGATCCGGTAGCGGCTCTCGCGTTGTTGTGGTTCCTCGGCGCGCTCGAACTGGATCAGGTGGGCTTGCCCGGGTTGCTGCTCGCGAAGCTTCAGCCCACCCGTCGAGACGTTGAAGTAGCTGTCGCGCTGCCACAGCACGCCCTCATCCCGCGCGCCGAGGGCACGACATACCTCCAAGGAGCCAGCAGGGTCGGGGTCGATCGCCTTCAGCTCGATATTCCGCCGCGGGGTTGCCACCCGCACATTCTGCCCTGAGCATCAGAGCAGCACTGTGCTGCGGCGAGGCTCTTGTCCTGCCGGTGCCGCGGTTAGTCTCGCGTGTTGATGGATGAGCTCGACATCGTGATCGCTGATCCAAGGATCGATGACGTGCGAGAACTCATCGAGCATCATCTGAAGTTCGGGCGTTTACACAGCCCTCTACAGGATGTGCACGCGCTCGAGGTCGATGACCTACTCGATCCCGCCCTCACCCTCTTCAGTATCCGCCGCCGCGGGGAGCTGATCGCGATCGGCGCGCTCAAGCGGCTCGACGATCAGCACGCCGAGCTAAAGACGATGCACACGGTTGAGCATGTCCGCGGCCAGGGTATCGGCCGCGTGATGCTTGACTATCTCCTCGCTGTCGCCCGCGAGCGAGGCTTCGAACGCGTGAGCCTGGAGACTGGGTCCATGGAAGCATTCGCGCCAGCTCGCTCGCTCTACGTGAGCGCGGGATTTGCGTCGTGCGAGCCATTCGGCGACTATCACCGGAGTCCAAACACCACCTATATGACGATCAGGATTAGCCGTCAAGCCAGTTGAGTTCAGACATCGCTTTTGGGCGCCGGGTCGGGTGGCGCGTAGCGGCGCCGCTGCAAGCAATTCCCGAGTCATGTGCAGACGTGCTGGACGTTCGGCGGCGAGCCCGCCCGGCTCGGAGTTAGGCCGGGAAAGGGGACGGGCCGTCTTGTCGTGGCACTGGGCTGTCTTTCGGTACGGGACGGCTTGCGGTAGCGTTCCGATTCTCAGGATTTACGTGGCAAGAACATGGGTGCTCGGAGGACAAACAGGGCTGCTCGACTCGACGGCAAAGTGGCCCGCTCGGGCTGCTGTGTTGGCGGTCTTGGTTGAGCAGCCGGGCCACGGGTGGGACGTTGCGCGTAGAGCGAGTCGTCGCCTAGGCTCGTTGTGGAGCATTGATCTCAAGCACGTCTATGACCACCTGGGCCGACTTGAGGCCGAAGGCTTGGTGCGCTTACAGCAAGAGCCCTTCCGGGCGCCCGCCTATCACCTGGCACACGGCAGGAGTTGGCAGCACCGGGACGTTTAGCTTGTTGCTCCCCGCGTGCAGCACAAGCGCGCTTCGCAGGCTGCATCGGCGGGGCCTATGAAATATACGCCACGTATCGTAGGCAACCCTGCACGGAAATGTGGTATGCGAGCATGTTCGTTGGGGAAGCAGATCGGCTGCCGGGAGACGCGTTGACTTGCACACACACATCGAGCGATGTTGCTCCCCTTACCGGGGGCGCAGGCCTCCAGCCTGGTTGCGAGCCGTACCTGGTGCGAAACTGCATGCCTGGCACAACCGGCACCACTTCCATAAGCGGTGCAATCAGTCGTCCAGAAAGAGACAACCAGCCATTCTCCTTGGCTCACGCGACAATGGCATATCGTACGGTTGAATTCGCCATGAGCGGGGAAACCATTTACGGCACCACACACTACGTGAAAGTTGAAGCGCATAGCGGACTACGAGCACGAGCCCGACTGATGGCGGACTACGGCTTCACGGAGGACGAAGCCCGCGCGTTCTTGGAGAAGGAGTTGCGGCGTCACGCCGCGTCAACGAGCTTCTACTGGGAGTCGGAAGAAACCGAGGAAGTGCTGGACTTGCTCACGGAGGTCGTCGCAAAGCTCATCTCCGCGAAACAACGAGAAGTTGGAGGGCGACCTCGCGAAAGTCTTGGACAATTTCGCGAAAAAAGCGATGGCTGGGTTCTGAGGACCGGACCGTGCGATCTCCTCGGCGTCACACTCTCTAAACCGCATCGCCGAGGCGGAGCATCGACCGAAGTGTCGCTTACGGCACAATAAAGGAGAATGCGACTTCCTTGCTTGGCACGGACACGAGTTTGCCTTCTTTGATTTCGTAGCCGACTGCTTGTACCTCTACTTGCCCCGGTGAGCAGCTTGGAGCGTGTGGTACCCACATGGCTCCTACTTGCGCGTATTCCGTCAAGGCGTGGTTAACGACCGGACTGACCACGAGCAATGCTGAGCTTGGGTCAATCCCGGCGCCTAGCGTGAAGCACCATGTTCCGGTGGGAGCGCCGCCTTGTGGCGTGCCGAGTGAGACGTTGCGACTGTACGCGCTCTCTAGGACTTCGCTGCCTGCCGCTTGTTCGCCGCATCCGTTACAAATGGGTTTGATGAATGCGTAGGCGCGAGCGGACCCCGGTACTCCCTGCGTTCCGTTAGCGCCTGCTGCGCCCTGCGGTCCAGTTGATCCTGCGGGTCCGCGGAAGCCGCGGGGGCCGCGAATAGTTTTCGCGGGCTGTTTACGTTTGTGGTGAGTCGTCGCCTTTTTGGGTGAGGCGAGGCTTACGCCGCCAATGGCGCAGAGCGTGACGGTGAGCATTAGTAGGACGGCCAAGCCGCGATATCTTCCTTGCCTCATAGTGACCCCCGATCTCGGTTGGTTGAGTTCGTAATGATAGCCAAGGCGGGCTGGGCGCGCGTCGGAGCGCGCAACCCAGCCCGACGCACCCGACTATGGGCAGTTAATCACCATTACTAATGAAGCCGTGGTTCCTTCGCCCGGCTCTTTCACGCCTAGTTCCCCTTCCTTTAAGCCACCCAACTCATAATATATCGTGTGGTACGTCACGGGTACTTCAAGGGTCCACGATTTCAAGGCTATGTTCGCTGCTTTTAAGATTTGCACAGATGATAGTAGTTCTGGCGTTGAACCCATCAGCCAGTAAAACAAACTTTGAAACTTTCCGCCCTCGGCGTCGTATTGGCCTTTCAACACGACGTATTCTTTACCTTCTTTAGTGGTACAAGTGGCTTGTTCGGTTGACGTGTAGATATACGCTGGTTTGTTTCCAACGCGAACACATCCCGAGTATTTACTAGGCGTGTTGTCACTGTATAGTTCCTGAACCCAAGAACCATTCGGTAGCTGAAAATCATTATTACTGCTACACCGATCTGATATCTCAGAGTCACTCGGGCCTTCAAGGGTGTACCACGCGTTTACGTAAGGGTCGGTAGCTGCCTCGGCATACTCATGCGACGCGCTCTTAGAGGTCTTTATCACCGGGTTTTTGCTCGGGTTACCGGTTTCTATGCAGCCATCTTCGCTGAGCGGTTTATCGCCCTGGTAGGGAACAAAGTCATAAGCAACCGTGGCTGCCGCGACGTTCAGAGTACCGTGCCAAGCACAAGTTTCACTGAGAAGTTCCGCCCCATTATTGTAGTAACTCGTGCCAGGCGCGGTAACAACCATGTACTGCGCGTTTGCACCGGTACTCCAGCCGTGTTCTTCGATTAGGCGTTTTACCTCTTCCGTGATCTGCGAGGTATACCGGAGTTCACTAGGCGCGCTGACGCTTTTATCCACGTAAGTAGCCGTCGTGATGGATGGCCCAACGTGCCCATTTTCATATAAATGAAAGCCAATACTTATTTCTTCTTCGTTGAAGTATTGCAAAAGAATTTCCTGGTATTCCGTGCCCGATAGGTGTTCGAACAAGTAAGTGAGGGAGGACTGCACTTCACGCCCGGCTTCCGTAGTTTCAATGTTGCTACCCCAAAAGATTACGTGTACTTCGGGTGTAGTCTCAATGGACCCGCCTTTGTGGAATTCGAGGAGCGAGTTGCTAAAGCTAGTAGGCGCCAGAGACGGAGGAGCGGATTGAGAGAGTTCGAAATGAGCTGGCTGACTAGTCGCCCAGCTTGGGACTGCGCCATCCGCTGTCTGTGTAACGCACGCGCAGACTATGGACAACGCAGCCAGAAGCGCGGCAATAGCAGCGGGCAGCATGCCCGCTGATAAGACGTTGATTGGCATGTGGGGTTGACCCTTTCGCTTGTGTTTCTTCAACAAAGGCGGCGAGCCTACCACGCCGATTACGCCTTGTTGAGGCGTGTTTACATTTTGGTAGCAAGAACAATGCCGGAGCGCAGGACTCCGGCCAGCGCCCATGCCCAGCGTCTACGTCCCGTCAAGCAACCGCGCTGGCTTGACCCCCAGCGCGCGGGCGAGGCGGATGATCGTGGACAGCTTCGGGTCACGCAAGCCACGCTCAATCCGGGAGACCTCCGTGTTGTGTATGCCCGAGCGCTCACTGACTTGCATTTGGCTTAGTTTCCGCTTGGCGCGTCGCCACGACGTTACGCGCGAAGACAGCTACGCCGTCCGTACTCATTGCCGGGCTTCACGGTTGAGGGCGAGAATGAACCGGCGCCCGAGCCGGGCCGCTGTCAATGTCCGGGCCGTCGTCGCTCGGCTCCTCCCACTCGCGCAAGCAGTGAGTCGCGGTGCCGAGTCACGAGCAAGCGTCCTGCAAGCGCTCAGCCAACTCGAACCACGCCACCGATGACGCGTCGCGATCCTTGAGAAGCACCCTCGCCTCCCCTATCGCTTGGCGTAGGCCTGCGCGGAACTCCACCATACGTTTGCTCGCGGCCTCGCGTGACTCGCGCCAAAGGCGGTGTTGCGGGGACTCGGGGAGCGTCACGAGCTCATGTTCGCATCGCGCGACGAAGGCGAGGACGCTCGGCACGTCGACGCCATCTGGCCGATCTGGAACGTGCTCGACATGACCCCGCAAGGGCGCGGAACAGAGGGGGCGTTTCCCGAGCTGCGGTATGGCTGAGAGCATGGAACGGCAACCTCTAGCTGCGCACTCGGCGATGGCATTCGGGCGCCTTGGCAGGCAAACGGCGCTCGCTGGAGGTGCCGGTGAGCCACGCCCGAAGGACCGATCAAAGCTCAACAAACTCTCGTCTATGCTATACGGCCCAACAAATCGCAGTGCATACCCATACCGGCCGTGCCCACGAATCCGGATGCGGCCCAGAATCTTGAGGAAGGATCACATCACCATGATCAGGATGATCAAGATCACGCCGATACAACGGACGATCGTGCTCGTCGCCGCCACGGCATCGCTCTTGCTTGTATCCGTGGACGCGGCGTTCGCGTCCGGCGGAGCGCACACGCAGAGCTTCACCGAAAACTTCCATGGGGTCTTGACGAATGAACTGAACGAAAAACTCGCGGAAGAAAGAGGGGAAGAATACGAAGCACCGGTGAACCCGTGCACCGGCAAAGAACTTCAAGTCGTAGAAAACACGAACCTCGTCAATCACATTACTTCCTTCCCCGCCAGTGACGAGGTCTGGGCGACGTTCACCCAGACGTCCAGGGTGACCGCGACCGAAGAAGGCACCACCACCACTTATGCCGGTCACACCACGTTCTGGGGCAACTTCAACGTCAATCGCCAGAACGAAAACTCGACCTTCACCGGAACGATCCGGGTGAAAGGATCGGACGGCAGTACGATCTCCTACCACGAGGTCGATCACTTCACGCTGTTGCCGAACGGCAAAGTCGCGGTGGAATTCGGCAAGCCTCGCCTCACCTGCGGTTGACCGTAACGGGGGTGTTAGCAGAGCGTACGTAGCTTGGTCGTACGGGCTTGCCGCTAGGGCTGGCATGTGTCGGGTGCCCACTGGGCGTCCCCGACACGGCCTCCCGCAGACTACTCGAACTCCGGGGCGCTCCACCCTGGCATGACGTCGGGCAACCCTTTGCTGACGCGGTCGGGGAAGCTCGCGGGGCGCTTCTCCAGGAATGCGGTGACGCCCTCGGTCGCGTCTGCGGATTGGCCTCGTGCGACCATGCCGCGGGAGTCGGCGCGGTGGGCGATCATGGGGTGCTCGGCGCCGAGCATCCTCCACATAAGCCGGCGGGCGAGCGCGACGGAGACGGGAGCGGCGTTCTCCGCGATCTCGTGCGCGAGCGCGCGGGCAGCGTCGAGCAACTCCCCCTGCGGATGGAGGCTCCTTATCAGCCCCGCCTCGTGGGCCTCCTGAGCTGAGAAGACACGTCCCGTGGAGACCCATTCCATAGCCCGGCTGATGCCGACTACTCGCGGTAGGAACCAGCTCGAGCACGCCTCGGGGATGATGCCGCGCCGCGCGAACACGAAACCGATGCGAGCGTTCTCAGCGGCGAGGCGCACGTCCATCGGTAGCGTCATCGTCGCGCCTACCCCCACGGCAGGGCCATTGATAGCGGCGATTACCGGCTTGGTCGATTCGAAGACCCGCAACGTGAACTCCCCGCCGTTGTCGCGCGCCTGGCCTGCGCTCTCGTGCTTTCGGTAGTCGAAGGTGTCAGCCCCGCTCGCGAGATCGGCGCCGGCGCAGAAGCCGCGCCCTGCGCCGGTGACGATGATCGCTCGCACCTCGTCATCGAGGTCGGCGCGGTCGAAGGCCGCCCTGAGCTCCGATCCCATCTGCGCAGTCCATGCGTTCAGCCGCTCGGGACGGTTGAGTGTGATCGTTAGCACGCCATCGCTCGTCTCGGTGGCGATCTGCTCGTAGTCGACAGTCATAGGTGGTAATTCTAAGCCCCACAGTCGGGGCCGCGCTTCCTGCCGGCGCCGCTCACGTTTGCGTCGCGGGACGCCGCAGTATGCCCGTGTCCCGCGTGAGCCGTTGCGCGAGCGCGATCGGTATCACCGTTATGGCGATCACGAACAGCACCACCACGTTCACCTGTGGCAGCTGCTGGCCGAGGCGGATGTTGCCGAAGATCCACAGCGGCAGCGTGTTCTGCGCTCCCGCCGTGAATGTGGTCACGACGACCTCGTCGAAGGACAGCGCGAACGCGAGCAGTCCGCCGGCCACGAGCGCCGTGGCGATCGTCGGCAGGATCACGAAGCGGAAGGTCTGCCAACCGTCGGCGCCGAGATCCATCGAGGCCTCCACGAGTGAGGTTTGAGTGCGCCGCAAACGTGCCAGCACGTTGTTGTAGACGACCACGATGCAGAAGGTCGCGTGTCCGATGATGATCGTGGTCAGCGAGAAGCTCACGCGGTTGAAGCTGATGAACGAGTTCAGCGCCATGCCGGTGATGATCCCCGGCAGCGCGAGCGGCAGGACGAGCATGAACGAGATCGCTTCCTTGCCGAAGAAGCGAAAGCGGTGGACGGCGAACGCCGCCATCGACCCGAGCACTATGGCGATTGCGGTGGAGAACAGTCCCGCCCGCACCGACAGCCACAGTGCCTGGCGCATTTCCTCGTTGTGCCAGGTCGAGGAGAACCACTTCGTGGAGAGGCCGTGCAGCGGCCAGCTCTGGATGTTCGATGGGTTGAAGGCGTATAGGAGGATGATCGCGATCGGGAAGAACAGGAACAGCATGATCAGCGCCGCCCAAACGGCGAATGCCACGCGACTGAGGCGGCCGGTGCCGATCACAGCGCTTCGAACGCTCCCAGTCGTCGTGCCAGCAACAGGTAGAGGCCCATGATCACCAGTGGCACAGTGGCGAACGCCGCGGCGAACGGCACGTTGTTGGCGATGCCCACGCTCTGGTAGACGACGTTGCCGATGAAGTCCGATCCTGCGCCGCCGACGAGCGTGGGGGTGATGAAGTCGCCGAGCGTCAGCGAGAAGGTGAAGATCGAGCCTGCCGCGAGGCCCGGCAGGATCAGCGGCATCAGGATAGTGCGAAACGTGCGCCAGCCTCTGGCGCCGAGATCGGCCGAGGCCTCGATGTAGGAGTCGGGCACGCGCTCGATCGCCGACCACACCGGCAGGATCATGAACGGCAGCCAGATGTAGCTGAACACGATCCACATCGCCCAGTTGGAGTAGCCGATGTTCACCGAGCCGAGCCCCAAGTTTCCGAGCACCGAGTTGAGGATTCCGTCTTTTGCGAGTATCAGCCGCCACGCGTATACGCGCACGAGGTAGCTCGACCAGAGCGGGATCAGCACCGCCACGAACAGGGCGCTCTGCAACCGCTTGGGGGCCATCCGCGCGGCGTAGAAGGCGAATGGAACCGCCAGGATCGCGTCGGTCACGGTCACGGCCGCGGCGATCCCGATCGTGCGCAGCGCGATCGTGCGGTAGGCGGGCACCGTGAAGAGCGTTTTGAAGTTGTCGAGCGTCCAACTGTGGACGAGGTTGCCGGTGAGTGAGTCCACCCGCCACAGCGCCGAGATGAACAGCAGCGCGAGCGCCGCGATGTAGATCAGGACGAACCACGCTCCCGGCGCGGAGAGCAGCAGAACGGCCCGCAACCACGGTCGGCGAAAAAGTGACGCCGACACGCGGACGCGGGTCGTTCGGCGGGCGGCGAGGCTCGAGCTCAAGTTCGCCGCCCGCCTCGGGCTAGCCGGTGATTTCCGTCCATTTCTGCTGCCACGCGCTGTAGTCCATACAGTCGTTCTTGCCATTGCCGCACGCCGTCACGGGCGTCTTCCAGAACTTGATGCTGTCGAAGTAGGAGCTCGGTGCGTTCGCGTGGTATTGCGTGCACGAGCCCTTCTGGATCTCTTCCATGTACGGGCACGCCTTCGTATTGGCGGGCGTCTCCCCGAAGGAGATCGCCTGCTGGGCCTGGACCTTGGGAGTGGATACCCAGTTGACCCACTTGTAGGCGCAGTTGGGGTGCTTGGCGTGAGCCGAGAGCATCCAAGTGTCCGCCCATCCGGTCGCTCCCTGGATCGGGATCAGATCCTTCACGGGCACCTTGTCGGCCACGAGTGTGTTGGTCTGGTAGGGCCACGACGCGCCGACCACCACGTCCCCGTTCTTGAACAGTTCGATCTCGTCCGAGGCTAGCGACCAGTACTTCTTGATCAGTGGGCGCTGCTGAGACAGGAGCTTCGTAGCGGCGTCCAGCTGGGCTTCGGTCAGCTCGTACGGATCGGCTATCCCGAGGCTGGGGTTGCTCTTTGAGAGATACAGCGCCGCGTCGGCGATCTGTATCGGGTTGTTGGGCACGGTGATCGCACCCTTGTACTTCGGACTGTAGATCGTCGCCCAGCTGGTTGGCGCCGGCGCGACGGACCGTGTGTTGTAGAGCAGCGTGTTCGGACCCCACTGCAAGGAGATGCCGTAGTGCTTGCCGTCTACCGTGTTGTGTGGTGGTGACTGCAGCTGCGGTATGAAGTTCTTCCATTCCGGCACCAGGTTCACATTCATCGGCTGCACATTGCCGCCATCTATGAGTCGCAGGCTCGCGTCGCCGGAGGCGGACACCATGTCGTACTGGTTGCCCCCGCCTTGACGCATCAGCGTTACCATTTCATCGGAGGAGCCTGCGTACTTGGCGTGCACCACGCAGCCGGTCTGCGCTTCGAATGGCTTCACCCATTCCGGCTGGGCGTATCCCTCCCACGCAACGAGGTTCAACTGTCCCTCTCCTTTGCCGATCGTCGTCGGCAGGCTGCCCGTTGCGGGACCGGAGGAGCTGCCGCACGCGCACACGCCGACGGTCATCGCTGTTAGGAGCGTCCCCAACGCCCAGTCAATCTTTGCAAACCTCATGACTTCACTTCCTTCTCTTGGTTTGTGTCAAGGACCGACGCGTCCTGCGCTCGCCAGGCGAGTCGGACAGCGCGACCCTTTTCTGCCAGGGCCTTCTCGGCGGACGTGTCAAGGTTCTGTCGCAGCGCTACCAGCGTCTCGCCTTGACTCGGTCTCTACGACGTAGCGCGTCACCGAGCCCAGATAGACCACCTCGCGCACCACCCCCTGCACCGCTCCGGCTTCCTCCTCGCCGGTAGCCAGCATGCGGATCTTCTCGGGCCGCACCATGTATGTGCGCCCGCCGCGTACGATCGTGTTCGAAGTGCCCACGAATCCGGCCACGAACTCGTTGGCCGGACGCTCGTATATCTCTCCAGGCGTGCCCACCTGCTCGATCCGACCTTCGGAGAAAACTGCGATGCGGTCGCTCATCGTCAGCGCCTCGTCCTGATCGTGGGTGACGTAGAGGAAGGTGATGCGCTCGCTCAGCTCGCGCTGAATCGTCTTGAGCTCGAGCTGCATCTGCTGGCGCAACTTGAGGTCCAGGGCGCCGAGTGGCTCGTCGAGCAACAGCACCCGCGGCTGGTTGACGATCGCCCGCGCCAACGCCACCCGCTGTCGCTGCCCGCCGGAGAGCTGGATCGGCCGACGGCCCTCGACGCCCGGCAGACGAACCATTTGCAACGCCTCGGCCGCCCGCTCGGCTCGCTCCCGCTTGGCCACGCCCTTGACCCGCAGACCGTAGGCGACGTTCTCGAGGACGCTCATATGCGGGAACAGCGCGTAGTCCTGGAAGACTGTATTCACCGGACGCTCATAGGGTGGACTGCGCGTCACATCCACGCCGTGGAGGTCGATCCGTCCGGTATCGGCTAGCTCGAAGCCGGCAATCACCCTCAGTGTCGTCGTCTTGCCTGAGCCTGACGGACCCAGCATCGTGAAGAACTCGCCGGCGAGCACGTCGAGCGTCAGCCGCTCCACGGCCACCACTTCTCCGTAGGTCTTACGTACATCGACCAGGCGAACAGCGACGTCGGCCGACTCATATCCGGACGGCGACGGATGCGACTTCAACACATCGATCGTCGTACCTACATTGGAAATCATTCCAAACACGAGTGTAGAACCACCGCCAGCCACGGACAATTGTCCAGACTGGACAACTCAGGGCGCCGGTCTACTCCCTTGAGGAGCTAACTGCCCCGATCGTGGTTAGACTGGTTGCGTGGGTAACGCTGGTGACTGGTCGGAGCTGTTCTCGGCGGCGTTTCGTCAGTCGCGGAACGCGATGACGTTGATCGACAGCCGTCGTCGCAATGTGGACGTCAACGGGGCCTGGTTGAAGCTCACGGGCTACACACGCGACGAACTCCTCGGCCGGCCCCTTTACGAGTTCGCCGTCGGCGGTCCGCTGAATTCGCCTGAGGAGTGGGAGGACATGATGTCCGCCGGTCATTTCACCGGGGAGGCGGAACTCCTTCGTGCCGACGGCAACAGTGTGGCGGTGCAGTGGGGCGCCAATGTGGCGGTGGTGACAGACCATCGCTTGATCCTGGTCGTGACGCTCAGCATCTCGCGTTGGGGACGGCGCTTTCGCCGAGCCGTGTCCATCGAGCAGGAGATTGCGGCACTGTCCGAGCGCGAGTTTTCGGTCGTGCGGCTCGTAGCACTCGGCGACACCGGACCAGAGATCGCCGAGGCGCTGGGGATCACACATGACACCGTTCGCACCCATGTACGCAACGCGATGACAAAGACTGCCACGCGTTCACGTGCACAGCTTGTCGCCAAGGTCCTCGGTGAGGGGCTGGTCTTGCGCTGATGTGAAGTCACACATTTGTGGTATGGACTGCGCTGGAGGAATCGGCGAATATGGATACCATGAATCCACCGAGGGTCCATCCTCTCGTCCGTCCTGTCAATGATGCATTGCCGATGTGGGACGTATCGCGCACCCAAATGATCTTGTTAATGTCCAACTTGGAGTCGCGGGGCGATGTGTGCGACTCCTGGGGGCTGCGCCGTCGATCTGGGGGATCGGCGCGCCCCCACCGGTTCTCTCGCTTACACCTATCGCATCAGCAACGCATTTGTGCAGGGCGCCTCGCGCGGACTGTGCAGGCGATAGGCGCTCTGGCGGGGGCAGCTCACGGCAACTCCCCTAGGCCGGGGTTGTGATGAAAGGGCTCCTCAAATATTGCGAGGCACAGCGGATGCTCCGAGTCCTGCATCACCGCTGGCCTTCCCGGCGCCTCCACTGCCGCCACGATCTGCACAGGTTGGTACGCGTGAAGCCATCGAGGTGTGGGTGCGCGCAAGGGCGCTCTTATTCTCGCTCCAACCTGAGCGATGCCAGGCACAATCGGCCCCATACCGACCGGGCGGGTGATACCGGTGAGGGGCTGTGAGAAAACTGTCACGAGACCACGATGTGAGCCTATGATCCCGACGATCGACGAACTTCACGAGGCGGTGTTCGGGTGGCAGCCAGAGAAGCCTGGTGTCGAGTATGAGCGGCTGACCGCTGTACTGCTCGCCATGCTCGGTTGGCATGATTTGGCGCATGAGGCGACCGAGTGCACTGTGGATAGACGAACCAAGCACCAGCTTGATGTCACCGCGCGCAATCCAGCGGGGGAGGTTCGACATCTGCTGGCCGAATGCGGGGATTGGGACAAAATTGTCGACAAGCCCACGATTGATGGGCTCATTGGATTGCGGATACAAGCCGGCGCCGACGTGGTTCTGGCGGTAACGACCAAGGGATTCACCAAAGACGCTCGTTTGCTGGCTGCCGAGGAGGACGTGGCGCTGATATGCCTGCGTCCTTTCTGCAAAGAAGATGCCGATAGGTTCGTCAAGCGTATCGAGATGACGTTCGTTTTTCACGTGCCTGTCTATTCGGACTTCGATGTCGAGTTGATGTCAGATTACGGATCTCTGCGGGGTGTTCAGTTTCAGATAGCTTTTGATGAGGATCACCTTCTCGCCCTGGACGGATCACCGGCAGAAACGGCGAGTGAGATACTATGTGCGTCTGACCCGCCCATGAAAGAGGGCGTTTTCCGGCAACGTGCGACGTTCCAAAAAGGCCGCTTGCTGCAAGTCGTTGGGAACGATCCGGTTGCGATCAGTGCACTTGCATGGACCGAAACGGTGCGTCGCGATACCCATAAGACGATCATCGAGACAGAGGGCGCCCCGGTCCTGGTCGTTGAACGGCTCGGGGACGACAGTCGTGTTCTCTCCAAACGAATGGTCGTCGACGATGATCTCTATGCGTGGGAGATCGATGACGAGGGCGAGGCGATCCACAGAGGCCCGTTGGGTGCTGGAAGCACGGCGATGGTGTGATAGAGCTTGAGCTCGGGTGGCTCGATCGACTTCCATCCCTCGTGTTCGTGTGGCGGAAAGCCTCGCGTGCGGAAGTAACACGCCCAAGTCCCGCGGGGACGCTCAGTGCTGATGATGGCCCTTACGGTCCTCCGCCCGACTGAGGCGAAGTTGTCCCAGTAGCCGGCGCCTTGCTGGTTGTAGTAGTAGGAGCAGGGGTGGTGACCGTCTTTGCCGTGGTGACGGTAGGGGTGGGCGTGGTTACGGTGGTCTGCTGCGTCACCGTGGTGGGGTTGACTGTTGTCGAGTGCCCGATGCTGAGCGATTGGCTGGTGACGGTGGATGTCTGTTTCGAGCCCCCGTTGGACACGAGTAGGACAACGATCACGATTACGGCGATCACGGCGGCGACGCCGCCGGCGATAGCCCAGCCGCGTCCCCTCCCTTCGTCCGCGGGAGGCGGATAATCGCCGCCGGGCGGAGGTGGCGGCTCTCCTGCGCCAGGCTGGATGTCGCCAGGATTCGGGCCGGGCGGCGGTAGCGGTGGCTCCCCTCCGGTCCTACCGTAGTCGTCGCTCATAACCGACTCCTTTGTCGTGGCGGGCTTCCGTAGCGAGCACAGAAGCACCTCATTCAAGGCTAGCGCGTCGGTGTCCATCCGCCGGAGGCGCAACGTGCGGGCAGGTTGGCTGCGGCTGAGAGCGCCGAGGGGCGGGTATAACTGCTCGCACACCCGATTCGCCACACGCCGCGCAACCCTCGAGGAGGATGACTGTGCCGTCCAGGGACCAAACAGCCCACCAAAGCATCGATGGAAGCCCGTCCGACCTCACGGGCCGACGCATCGAGAAGCTCCAGGGCGCCTACGGTAACCGTTATCGCCTCGATCCTGCACCCGACAGTCGCCTTCCAAAGCACGGCATGCCGGCAGCCGACGCTTTGGGACTGGTGGGGGAAGAGGTTTTGCTCGATGGCATACCGATGCGCAACCTCGCGACCTTTGTAACAACCTGGATGGAGCCCGAGGCGGACAGGTTGATCGCTGAGTCGCTGCACACCAACTTCATAGATCACGCCGAGTATCCGCAGACTGCCGAGATCGAGCAGCGCTGCATCCGCATGCTCGCCGACCTCTTCCATGCTCCCGGGGAGACCACCGGGGCGCGCACCCAGGGCTCCTCTGAGGCGATCATGCTCGGAGCCCTCTCCTTGAAGTGGAAGTGGCGGGATCGCCGCCAGGCACAAGGCAAGCCGATCGACAGTCCCAACCTCGTGTTCGGCGGCGACGTACACGTTGTGTGGGAGAAGTTCTGTCGCTACTTCGACGTCGAACCCCGCATCGTTCCGCTCAAGAAGGACAAGTACACGATCGGACCCGAGGACGTGGAGCCCCACGTAGATGAGAACACCATCGGTGTGGCGGCCGTGCTGGGTACCACGTTCACAGGCCACGCCGACGATATTCGCGGGATCAA
Organism: uncultured Solirubrobacterales bacterium; assembly: GCA_963702905.1. Lineage (GTDB taxonomy): Bacteria > Actinomycetota > Thermoleophilia > Solirubrobacterales > Solirubrobacteraceae > Palsa-744. The sequence continues at coordinate 438,949 of OY969769.1, read as the reverse complement.
CGATCACCTTGTGAGGCTCAAGGAGGAGCGGGGACTTGATGTTCCACTTCACGTAGACGCCGCCAGCGGAGGCTTTGTCTGGCCTTTTCTATACCCCCACACGGAGTGGGATTTTCGCCTGGAGCAGGTCCGCTCCATCAACGTATCGGGTCATAAGTTCGGTCTCGTCTACCCAGGCATAGGCTGGCTTATTTTCAGGGAGACAAGTGATCTCCCTGACGATCTCGTCTTCTACGAGAACTACCTCGGCAAGCGCGACGCGACCTTCACCTTGAACTTCTCCACTGGCTCGGCGATGGTGCTCGCGCAGTACTACAACTTCGTGCGCTACGGCCATGAGGGTTACCGGTACATCATGGAGACGATGCAAGCCAACGCTCGTGTCCTGGCCAAGGAGATCGCCGCATGCGGAGATTTCGTCTTGATCGGAGACGAGCAGGAGGAGCAGCTTCCGCTTGTCGCCTTCCAGCTCACAGGAGGTCAGGATTACGACGAGTTCGACGTAGCCGCCCAACTCGCGGCTGAGCGCGGCTGGATGGTTCCCGCATACACACTTCCCCCCGATGCCGAGCACGTGAAGATCATGCGGGCGCTCGTGAAGCAAACGCTCGGTCACTCACTTGTGACAACACTGGGGGCGGACATTCTTGAAGCATGTGCGACCCTGAAGAAGAAGGGGCGCCTACACGAGTCAGACCGCAAGCGAGTCAAGACCAACACGGGATACTGACACTCGTACACGCTAAAGCTCTGTTTCCTGGCCGGGCGTCAAAATCCGCACCTCCACGTCCGGCGCAATGCTCGCGACCTGATCGGCAAATCTACGTGGCGCGTCGTTCAATCTCTCCCGGTGGTGGCGAGCGAGACCGATCCGCAGGAAGGTTCCCCAGTGCACCGGTATCGCAATGCGTGGTCGTATCAACGCGACCGCCTTTGCTGCCTCTCCCGAGTTCATGTGACCGCTCCCCAGCCGCGGTCCCCATCCCGCGACTGGCACGAGCGCGATGTCGGGGGAGGGAGCGAAATTTGCCATCTCGGCAAAGAGCTCGGTATCGCCGGCGAAGTACACGACGCGTCGGCCCCCCACGAGATAGCCGACCGACTCAGCTCGCGGACCTCCCAGGCGACGACCATCGTGGCGAGCCTCTACGGCGGTAATGGCAAGGCTCCCGACCCTCGCACTATCGCCAACCCCCAACTCGGTGATGTCTGCAAACCCTCTGTGCCCCAGCCATCTGCCGGCGCCAGCCGGCACGAGGAGAGGTGTTTGGAGTCCCAGCTTTCGCAGCGAAGCGATATCGAGGTGGTCGTGATGGAGGTGTGAGATGAGTGCCGCGTCAGGCTTGGCGAACACGCTCTCTCCCACAAGGGGCGCGTGACGGCGTAGGTGGGCGACACGACTCACCAGTACCGGGTCGGTGAGCAACCGCACGCCCTCGAGTTCGATCAGAACGGTCGAGTGGCCCACGAAAACGATACGGTCTGGGGCAACACCTGCTGGAGAGGCACCTACCGCGCCATCGACCATGAGCGAGAAGGTAGCAATGTGATGCATTCAGCGACCGATGAGCAAGGGGCGCAACGCCGGTTGAGCAACCTGCGAGCGCTGCTTGGGTTTGCGGCAAGGACAGTCGCGATGCTTGTGGTTCAGGCGTTGGCGCTGGTGTTGATGACGTCGCTGCTCTCGGGTCGCGATTCGCTCTCCCTCGACGCGGCTCTATTCGTGGCGGTGGTAATGGCAATTATCAATGCAATCCTCTGGCCGCTCCTAATTCGTGTCGCGTTGCCTCTCACTATCGTCACGTTTGGACTCGGGTCGCTGGCTCTCAGCGCCGGCGTGGTCGCCCTTGCGTTCTACACGGTGGATGGCAAGACACCGTCGTTCTGGGTCGATCTTGCGATCGCGTTCGGCCTGGCGCTCGTGTCGATGCTGGTGGCGCCCCTGCTCGACGTGGATGGCGACGCTCGGCATCTGCGTGTGGTGCGCAGGCGGGTGAAACGCAACCGCCGCGACAATCGCACAGAGGTGCCAGGAGTGATCCTGTTCGAGATCGACGGACTTGGGGAGAGGGTTTTGCGCGACGCGATCCGCGATGGTTATGTCCCCACGATCGCGCGTTGGCTCTCCGATGGCACGCATCGAATGCTGGGCTGGGAGTGTGACCTCTCATCCCAAACCGGCGCAAGCCAGGCGGGGCTGCTGCTCGGCAGCAACTGGGACATGCCCGCCTTCCGCTGGTATGAGAAGGAGTCTGGTCGCACGATGGTCTCCAACCACCCCTCCGACGCCGCCGAGATCGAGCGTCGGCGCTCAACGGGCGCCGGGCTGCTCGCCACCGGAGGAACCAGCCGCGGGAACATGTTCTCGGGCGACGCGCCTCGCTGCACGGCAACGATGAGCGTAATTCGAGACCGCTCGCGATCGAAGGCGGGAGACCTGTTCGCGTACTTCTCAGATCCCTACGGGTTCATGCGCACAATTGTGCTCTCGCTCGCCGATATCGCGTATGAGCGCCGGGCGGCGTTTCGCCAGCGCCGCAGTGGCGCCGCTCACGTTGACCGCAAAGGCCTGTACCCGCTGATCCGGGCGGCGATAGCGGTCGTAATGCGCGACCTCGTGACGGCGTTGCTGATGGCGGACATCGTCGAGGGTGTTCCTGTGAGCTACGCAACCTTTGTGGGCTACGACGAGGTGGCACACCACTCGGGCATTCGCGAGCCGGACGCGCTGGCGGTGCTCAAGCGGCACGATCGACAACTGGCTCGACTGGAGCGCGCAACAGCTCATTCTCCACGCCCTTATCACCTTGTGGTGCTCTCCGACCACGGCCAAACACAGGGCGCGCCGTTTCGCCAGCGCTATGGCGAGACGCTCGATGAGGTCGTGCGTGGAGGGCTGGCCCACGGCGATGTCTATGCCCCGGCGGCGATCGATGAGGCCTGGGGGGATGTGGGCGCTGTGCTCGCCGATGCGCGCCAGGAGGACAGCGTTGGAGGACGTGCGCTCGCACGGGCCACGCGCAGCCGGTCGGTAGAGGGCACCGTGGCGCTCGGTCCGAACCGGGAGGCGCTTGCGCAACGCCGCACGCCGGATCTTCAGAGCGACAACGGGGCCAAAGTGACAGACGTGATCGTGATGGCGTCAGGTGGCCTTGGCCTCATCTACCTGCCCTCGAGCCCGGAGCGGCTCACGGTCGAGCAGATCGTCGCTACGCATCCGCGTTTGCTGGATACCCTCGCGTCCCATCCAGGCATCGGATGGGTGATGGTGCGCTCACAAGCGCACGGCCCGCTTGTCATCGGCGGGGGAGGGCAGCGGCGCCTTGCCGACGATGTGATCGAGGGCGATGACCCGCTTGCTCACTTCGATGCCACAGCAGCAGATCATCTGCGTCGCCACGACCGGTTTCCGCACTGCCCGGACATACTCGTCAACTGTATGTATGACCCAAGCCTCGAGGAGGTGGCTCCCTTCGAGGAGTTCATGGGCTCCCACGGCGGTCTCGGTGGACCTCAAACAAGGCCATTTGCGGTGATCCCCTCCGAGTGGCCTGAGCCCACCTCCCCAATCGTGGGCGTGGAGGCCATGCACGAGAGGTTGTGTGACTGGCTTTCCGAGTCGCAACGACCCATGAGATCGCCGGTCTCGCCGGGGTAGCCTTGCTGCGCATCGCACGCCAAATGCCGGAGCCTTCGCTTTCTGGCAGGCTTTCGGTTGTGCGTGATGCTGTCATCTGTGAACCGTTGAGGACCGCAGTAGGCGGTTTCGGCGGCGCGTTTCGCGACGTGGCGCCCACCGAGCTGGCGGCCACGGTGATCCGAGAGCTGGTCAGACGCACCGGGGTACCGTCCGCAAGCATCGACGAGGTGATCCTTGGGCAGTGCTATCCAAACGGAGAGGCGCCTGCGATCGGCCGCGTTGCCGCGCTCGATGCAGGCCTTCCCATCGACGTGCCGGGCTTTCAGCTGGACCGGCGCTGTGGCTCTGGCCTACAGGCAATCATGCTCGGCTGCATGGAGGTCCAGACCGGCGTGGCGGATCTCATTCTCGCGGGGGGCGTCGAGAGCATGAGTCAGGTCGAGCTCTACGCGACGAATCTCCGCTGGGGGGTCAAAGGCAGTGGCGTGACCCTGGAGGATCGGCTCGCGCGGGCACGCGTGACGGCCGGGGGCATCCACCATCCTGTGCCCGGAGGCATGATCGAGACTGCCGAGAACGTGCGTCGGCAGTACAACATCTCGCGTCTTGACCAGGATGAGCTCGCGTTGCGCTCCCACCAGCGGGCGCTTGCCGCACAGGAGAGCGGTGTGTTCGCCGAGGAGATCGTCCCTGTGGCCGTCAAGGGCCGTGGGGGAGAGTCACTGGTCGACCGGGATGAGCATCCGCGTGCGGACACCACGCTCGACCGGCTCGGCTCCTTGCGGCCGCTGATGGGCCGCGCAGATCCCGACGCCACCGTCACCGCCGGCAACGCGAGCGGTCAGAACGACGCCGCGGCGGTGTGCATCGTCACGCACCCGGAGAAGGCCGCAGAGCTCGGCTTGAGGCCGTTTGCGCGCCTTGTATCGTGGGCGGTGGCTGGTGTGGCACCGGCGACGATGGGTATTGGCCCTGTCCCGTCGACTCAACGCGCCCTACAGCGGGCTGGGCTGAGGATGGACGACATAGACCTCATCGAGCTCAACGAGGCATTCGCGTCGCAGGTGCTTGCTGTCCTGCGGGAGTGGGATTTGCCCGATGGCCTGGAGCGCGTCAACGTGCACGGCTCGGGCATCTCACTCGGCCATCCCGTCGGAGCGACCGGCGCGCGGATACTCGCCACACTCTTGCGCGAGCTGCGTCGCCGCGGCGCGCGCTACGGGCTCGAGAGCATGTGCATCGGAGGCGGTCAGGGGATGACCGCCGTCTTCGAGAACCTCGCATCGGGCGCTACGTAGGGCCGAGCCGTGACCACCGGTCCAGAGCCCAAGGCTGAGCGCCGTCCCGCGATCGTCGCGGTAGACGACGAGCCGGCGGTGCTGGCGGCCGTGGCCCGTGACCTGCGTAGGGGCTTCGGCGAGCGTTTTCGCATCCTGCGCTCAAACTCGGGACAAGAGGCGCTCGAGGTGTTGCGCGAGCTGCGCACCCGCGGTGAGCGGGTGGCAATGTTGATCGCCGATCAGCGCATGCCGGGGATGTCGGGCACCGACTATCTCGTGCAGGCCCGCATGATCGTGCCGGACGCAAAGCGAGTGCTGCTCACCGCCTACGCAGACACGGAGGCTGCGATCGCGGCTATCAACGAGGTGGCACTTGACTACTACCTGCTCAAGCCGTGGGATCCACCGGAGGAGCAGCTCTTCCCGGTAGTCGAAGATCTGCTCACCACGTGGGAGGCGGGGGCCGCCTTGGAGTCCGGTGGCGTGCGGGTGGTGGGCCACCGCTTCTCCAAGGAGTCACACGACCTGCGCGATTTTCTTGTTCGCAATCGCGTCCCCGCCCGCTGGCTTGACGTGGAGCGCGACGGCGAGGCGCGCGAGTTGTTGCGGGTCGCCGGCGTGGACAGCGATCGTCTGCCGGTGGCTCTACTGGAGGACGGCGCGGTGCTCGAGCGTCCCACCATCCTGGAGCTCGCCGAGCGCCTTGGCGTGGCGGGGGTACCCGCTCAGGATCACTACGACCTGGTCGTCGTCGGTGGCGGACCAGCAGGGCTTGCGGCCGCCGTGTACGGGGCATCGGAGGGCCTGAAGACCGTGATGGTCGAGCGCGAGGCGCCTGGTGGTCAGGCCGGACAGTCGAGTCGCATTGAGAACTACCTTGGCTTCCCGGCAGGGTTGAGCGGCTCTGACCTTGCCCGCCGCGCCACCGACCAGGCACGACGGCTGGGCGCGGAGCTTCTCACGGTCCGGGAGGCGGTCGGTCTGCGTGCGGAGGGCGCAGCGCGTCTGGTGGAGCTCAGCGGCGGTGGTGTGTTGAGCGCGAGCTGCGTGCTCATCGCCTCCGGGGTGTCCTACCGCCAGCTCGACACCCCCGGCTTCCCTGAGCTGACCGGCGCCGGCGTCTATTACGGCGCCGCGATGACCGAGGCGCGTGCGTGCGCCGAGCAGCACGTGGTGGTCATAGGCGGAGCCAATTCCGCCGGTCAGGCAGCGGTCTACTTCGGCGGGTATGCCGCGAAGGTCACGATGCTCGTGCGCTCATCCTTGGAGAAGTCGATGTCTCACTATCTCATCGAGCAGATCGCCGCACGACCCAGTATCGACGTGCGCACGGGAACCTCCGCCATAGCCGCCGAGAGCGAGGAGGGGCGGCTGCGGCGGTTGCGCGTCCAGGGACCCGACGGCGAGGACACGGTTCAGGCCGACGCCTGCTTCGTGTTCATAGGTGCCTCCCCGCGTACGGATTGGCTTGATGGGGTGTTGGCGCGGGACGACCGTGGCTTCATCCTCGCCGGACGCGACGCTCAAGCCGGCGGCTGGCCGCTGAAGCGCGAGCCCTACGTGCTCGAGACGACTGTCCCTGGAGTGTTTGTCGCAGGTGATGTGCGCGCTCGCTCGATCAAGCGGGTGGCGAGTGCGGTGGGGGAGGGCTCGATGGCTGTGTCCCTGATCCACGAATACCTGGTCGAGGCGTGACCATCTCGACGCCCTCACCGCGACAGGTCGCGCTGTGACCGAGCAGCCCGTCACACTGGCCGAGCTTCGCGCCGTCGACCTGTTCGACAGTCTCAGCGACGCCGAGCTGTCCGAGTGGGTGCAGCTTGCCCGTCCCCGTCATGTGGAGCCGGGCGACATCGTCGCCGAGCAGGGCGAGGAGCCCCCCGGGTTGCAGCTTCTGCTCGAAGGTCGCACGCAGGCGTTCATCCTCGCCCAGGGCAGGAGCGAGCCAGTGGGCCATCACACCGGGCCCACCTGGATGGGAGCGATCGCCGTGCTCACCGGCGGCACGCTCGGAGTGCGCATGCAGGCCGAGACCCCCTGCCGTCTGGCGACCGTCGCGCCGGAGGACTTCAAGCGTCTCGCGTTCGCTCAACCCTCGATCCATGAGCGGGTGATGCGCCAGGTGGCGCCGGTGATGAGCCGCGTGACCGAACGCGAGCAGAACCGCGAGCGCCTCGCCTCGCTCGGCACGATGGCTGCAGGTCTCGCCCACGAGCTCAACAATCCCGCCGCCGCCGCTCGCCGCGCCGCGGCCCAGCTGACAGAGGCGCTCGATGCGATCGGATCTGCGCTCGCGTCGTTCGTGGAGGCGGGGATCGAGCGCGAGGACGCCGAGCGACTCGTGCGCCTGCAACAGCAGGCGGTCGCCCAAGCGGCCTCCGCCAGTGCGCTCGACACACTCGACGCGGCCGACGCCGAGGATGAGCTGCTCGCCCAGATGGAAGCGCTTGGGGTTGCCGAGCCCTGGCGGCTCGCCGAGCCGCTCGCGGCGGCAGGGGTGGACCGGGAATGGCTTGAACGCGTTGCCGAGCTGGCCGGCCCAGCGACCAGTGCTGCGCTGCGGTGGGTGTCCGCCACCCTCACCGCTGGGCGCCTGTCGGCCGAGCTGTGCGAGTCCACCTTGCGCATGTCAACCTTGGTAGGCGCCGTGAAGTCTTACGCCTACATGGATCGTGGCGACCTTGTCGAGGTCGACTTGCACGAGGGCTTGGAGACCACGCTCACGGTGCTCGGACACAAGCTCAAGCACACGAACATCGCGGTGGTGCGTGACTACGACCGATCGCTACCAAAGCTCACGGTGCGCGGCTCAGAGCTGAACCAGGTGTGGACTAACCTGCTAGACAACGCCATCGAAGCGCTCGGCGAGCAGGGAACCATCACGATCGCCACTCATGCAGACGGGGACTGCGCGGTCGTTGAGATCTCAGACGACGGTCCGGGTATCCCCGAGGACGTGGCGACGCGAATCTTCGACCCGTTCTTCACCACCAAGGAGGTGGGGCAGGGGACGGGTCTTGGCCTCGCCACGGCGAGGCGCATCATCGTGGATCGCCATGACGGGTCGCTCACGCTCGACTCCACCCCGGACCGCACCACTTTTTGTGTGCGGCTCCCCTTCTCCCAAACCTGATCGGAGGCACCATGCCCGCCTGCGCGCACCTCGACCACGTTCTCGTTACTCAGCTACCGGAGTCCGTCGACGGTTGTGAGGACTGCCTTCTCACTGGCGACCCGTGGCTGCACCTACGCATCTGTCTTGAGTGCGGCCACGTCGGCTGTTGCGACGACTCGCCCAACCGCCACGCCAGCGCCCACAGTCGCTCGAGCGGCCACCCGATCATCCGCTCGCTTGAGCCGGGTGAGACGTGGTCGTGGTGCTTCTCCGACGAGCTTGCGATGCTCATACCAGAGGTCAAGGGTGAAACACGCATACCGCCCTCGCCTTTGGGCGGATGACTCGGCTCAGCTCACTACGCGATACCGAAGATGCGTGACGCCCGGCGCGTCGACAACCTGGATCGGGTCGAGCTTTAGGTCTCCGGCGGGGACGTTCTCGAACAACCTCGTGCCGCCGCCCAGCAGAACCGGGACGACGCTCAGCAGCATCTCGTCGATCAATCCCGCCGCCAGATACTGCTGAGCGACATTCGCGCCCCCTCCAAGGGTCACGTCCTTTCCGCCGGCCGCCTCCTTGGCCTGCGCAAGCGCCGACTCGATCCCGTCGCAGACGAAGTGGAAGGTAGTATCGCCCTGCTTCTCCAAAGGCTCACGTCCGTGGTGGGTGAGCACGAACACGGGCGTGTGGAAGGGCGGATCGTCTCCCCACCACCCGTCCCACGGGTCGGCTCCCCACGGCCCGGTCCCGCCGCCGAACATGTTGCGCCCCATGATCGTGGCGCCGACGTTCTCAAGCGACGCCTCCACCACAGGCGTGCTGGCGTTCACTGCGCCCCCCTCTCGTCCGTGTGGCTTGCGCCACGCCTCCAGCTCGAACACCCACTCGTGCAGCTGCATCCCGCCTTCCCCGAGCGGGTTGTCCACGCTTGGGTTCGGTCCGGCGACGAAGCCATCGAGCGACATCGCGATTTTAAATCTCAGCTTGGCCATCTTGTCTCCTTGGTGACGATCGGCTGGGGGCCAGGTTGGTTGTCAGTCTCTAAGACTGCTGCGAGGGGCGCAATTCATCGCGGGGATCGCTCAACCCTCAAGCGACTCGGACGTCTCGAGCCATGTGGCCTCCAGCTGCTCGCGCTCGGCCGTGAGCACTTCGAGCTCAACCTGTAGTTCGGCGAGGCGCCCGTGGTCGCTCGCGCTCTCTTCCATCCGCTCGTGCAGTCCTCGCTCGCGCTCGGCGAGCATCTCGATCGAGCGTTCCAGCCGCTTGACCTCGCGCTCGGCTCGTTGGGTGTCCTTACGCGCCGCCCGCGCTGCCGCCCCGGCCGATATGCCCGTCTTCTTGCCTGGCTCGGTTGGCTGCCCCACGTCCTGGTCGTGGCGCTCCTCCAGGTACTGGTCGATCCCGCCCGGCACATGCCTCACTGCGCCGTTCGCGGTGATGGCGTACACGTCGTCGCACACCCGCTCCACGAAATAACGGTCGTGGCTCACCACCACGAGCGTCCCCGGCCAGCCGTCGAGCAGGTCCTCGAGGGCGGTGAGCGTGTCGATGTCCAGATCGTTCGTGGGCTCGTCGAGGAGTAGCACGTTGGGGCCACCCATCAGCAGCCTCATCAAACCCAACCGGCGGCGCTCGCCGCCCGAGAGATCGGCAACGAGCGTGCGCGCCTTCTCGCCCCGAAACCCGAAGCGATCGCACAGCAGCGAGGCTGTTATCTCCCTCCCGTCGCTGAGGGTGGCGTGCCGTCGCACCTCCTCCAGCGCCTCGAGCACGCGCAGGTGGCCGGGGATCTCCTCCGTGTCCTGTGACAGATGGGCAACTCGCACGGTTGCGCCTCGCTCGACCTCTCCCCTGGTCGGCCGGAGCTCGTCGGCAAGGATCTTCACCAGCGAGGTCTTTCCCGAGCCGTTGACCCCCACGAGCGCGACGCGGTCCCCCGGTCCCAGACGCCATGTCAGCCCACGCAGAACTTCGCGCTCGCCCAGCGTCAGCGAGACATCGACCGCCTCCAACACCTTGTTTCCCAGCCGGGATGTGGCGAAGCGCAGCAGCTCCGCCTTGTCGCGTGCCTGGGGCTCGTCCGCGATCAAGGCGTTGGCGGCCTCGATGCGGAACTTCGGCTTGGTGGTGCGCGCAGGCGGTCCACGTCGCAGCCATGCGAGCTCCTTGCGAACCAGATGCCGTCTCCGGTCCTCGCGGGAGGCCTCCTGGCGGTCGCGCTCGGCACGCGCCAGCACGTACGCCGCATAACCCCCTTCGTACTGGTGCACACCGCCGTCCGAGACCTCCCAAGTGGCGGTGCACACCGCGTCGAGGAACCAACGGTCGTGGGTCACCACCAGCATCGATCCACGTCGCTCCGCCAAATGATGGGCGAGCCAGTCGACGCCTTCCACGTCCAAGTGGTTGGTGGGCTCATCTAGCAGCAGCAGCTCGGGCGGGTCGAGCATCAACCGCGCGAGCGCGATCCGCCTTCGCTCTCCACCGGACAACCCGGCGAGCGGAGTGTCCATCCCACTTGCGAAGCGCCGCAGCTCTACCCCTCCCAGCAACCCGTCGAGCACGCTCCGAAACGTCCTATCGGCGGCCCATTCGTGGTCGGCTCGCTCACCAACGAGTACCTCGCGAATAGTGAAGGTCGGGTCGAGCTCGTCCTGCTGGCCCAACAGCGCCACGCCCACATCGCCCGCCCGCGTGAGCGCCCCGCCATCGGGCTCCTCAACGCCCGCGATCAACCGCAACAGGGTCGACTTACCCCCGCCGTTTTGACCTACGACGCCTATCCGCTCGCCTGCCGCCACCCCGAGCGTCACGTCGTGCAGCACCGAACGGCTGCCGTAGCCCTTCTCGACTTCCTTCAGATTCAGGAGGCTGCGTGCGCTGGACATCCATCGTGCATCGTGGCGGATCTGCCGCGAAACGGTGGGCGAGCCTCAGGAGCTCGCCCACCGTGGTCACAAATAACGAAGGCGCTCCGCGCACTTTGGCGGCGGAAGGCATGGTCCGTCGATTAGTGGCGGTCGTCGTCCGATCCGTGGCAACGACCGCTACCCGCATCGCTGTAGCTCGCGGGCGTGCCTTCTGGAGCTTCGGGTCCGCGCATCGCCGACTCGTAGTCCCACTGGTAGCTGTCGGAGCCCAGCGTGAGCTTCATCGTCCCGTAGTACCAGTCGGCTGACGCCTGCAGGTTCGGGGTAGCCGGGAGGATTGTGTCGAGCGACTCGCCGCCCGTTCCTACCACGAACTCGCGGATTCCATGCCGTGAGTCGCTTTCGCCGTTCGGGTTCATCGGCGCGAACCGCGCATACACGTGGTCGTGACCGTTGAGCACGAGGTCGGCGCGGTGGGCATACAGCAGCTTCCACCAGCTATCGGCCGCCTGTCCCTCTTCGCTGTCAGAGGTGAACGGGGTGACCGTCGGGCTGAACGTTGGCTGGTGCCAGTATGCCGCGGTGCACTGAGCGTGGTCGTTCTTCAGGTCTTCGTTCAACCACTTCGTCTCGCTTGAGAACCATTCGCCGGCAGGGTTACACCCGCCCGGCTGCACCGCGCACTCGACGTTCAGCGAGATGATGTGCCAGTCACCGAGGTCGTATGAGTACCAGCCGTTCCCGTGCGCACCGTATTCGCCTGCCTGCCCATTCTGGTGCGGGCGCGGTTCGGTGATGGTGCCGGTGAAAGGCGGTTCTGCGTTGAACGTGTCGTTGACGAAGCCGCCCGTCGGGGTCAGCTGCGCGCCGTTGTAGTAGTCAAAGTAACCATCCCCATGCACTCCCGTCTGACCGTGGGAGGTGTAGAACTCGTGGTTGCCGGGGGAGGGACGCTGCAGGAACTTGAAGGCGCCGTAGGTGTGGTCGAAGGAGCCAAGGAAGTCTTGGTAGCGGCCCACCTCGTACTGCTCGTCGCCGAGCAGCGCCACCAGGTTTGGCTTCATCGCCTCGATCTGGTTGGCCGTAGCGGTCTGGGCTTCCCACCGTTCGGTGTTCCCTTTGCCCGTCTTGTCGCACACGTCCTTCTGCTTCTCGCCTTCCTCCGGCGCGCTCGGCTGACAGGACACGTCGCCCACCACCGCCAGCACCGGCGAGCGAGGTGTTTGCGCATAGGGCCACACATTGTTGTCGTGAGACCAGAACGCTCCCGACGCCGCAAGCACGCCGACGATCAGCACCGCGACCATCGCGCCCGCCGCGATCAGCCCTACGCGCAGGCGCTGCGATCCGCGCCGCCGCGAGCCCACGCCTGCCGTATCCGCTTGCCCACCCTGCTCTGACACCTTGTCTCCCATTGCGTCCTCCTTGTTGAAACCGGATGACGCGACGCTAAGGATCCGTGTGACACGGGTGTGTTGCGAAGCGGAAACTGTGAGGTGAAGACCCGGTGAACGCTGGTGAAGGTCAGGTGAAGCGAATGTAACGGTTGTTGTGCCGATCGTTCCAGTTGGAGCCCCTACGGCGCGGCGGCCACCACCACAAGCGTCCCCTCCCCCGCAGGCAGGTCTTCGAGCCGGAAGCCAGCGGCCGAAAGCCTCTCAACACGGTCCATCCGCCCGAGAAACTCCTCGGCATCATCAAGGAAGCTGATGCGTGGAGTGCGGTAGTGCATCGGGACAACCCACTTGGGTTGCAGGCGCTCGACAATCGCAGCGGCCCCGGCGGCGCCGATCGTAGGCCCACCGCCGACCGGTAGAAAGACCAGATCGACCTCCCCGATCGCCTCGGCCTGCTCGGGGCGCAGTGCGCTCTGGCCGAAATCCCCGAAGTGGGCGACACGCACACCGCCGAGCGTGAACACGAAGATCGTGTTCGGCCCGCGTTGGGTGCCCGCGGCCTCGTCGTGCTCCGAGGCGACTGCGACGACCTCGCCGATCGGCGACTCGAGACGTCCGGCGGTTGAGCGCAGCGTGGGGGGCTCGCCGGGGATCGCCTCGACGCCGTTGTGGTCGAGATGCTCGTGGGTGACCAGCAGCAGGTCCACGCCCTCCGCGGAGATCGGGGGGTAGTCGAATTTCATCCCTCTTCCCGCGAGCGGCGAGAGGTCGGCGAAGGGATCGATAAAGACCTTCGCCTCGGGCGCGGTGAGCGCGAAGGCGGACTGTCCGAACCACTCAACGTGCATGTTGCTCCTCTAGTTGTGGGACTCGATCGAGCCTACCCCGATGGTGAGAGGTCTCCTCGACGTATTGGTATCTGCCGCCGCGCATGAGTGACGCCGCTGCGGCGATCAGGCAGGTCACGATCGCGAAGATGAAGGCCGCGTGTAGTCCATCGCGGAAGGGGGCGGAAATGAGGTGGGGGAAGAACGAGGGGCCAGTGAGTACGGCGCGGGCGTGCGCGCCAACCCCAACAAGCGCGTGTGCGCCGACGAGGTGTTCGATCGGGTTGTACCCAAGGAATGCAGCGAACAGGATCGAGATGGGGGGTGCGTGGGCGACGCGCTCCGCGACGCCAGCCGAGAGGCCGTGGGCTTGCAGACCGGTTTGCGCCGCATCCGGGAGGCTCGATGCAAGACCGACGATCATCAGCGTGAAGAAGATCCCGATCGAGAGCACCTGGGCTGAGTTCTGGAAGGTCTGGTTCATCCCCCCACCGGCTCCGCGGTCGCCGGGCGGCAGGCTGTTCATGACGGCGGCGCGGTTGGGGGAGGCGAACATCCCCATCGATACGCCGGTGAGGAAGAGGACGAACGCGAACGTCCAGTAGTTGAAGTCGGTGGGGAGCAGCATCAAGAGCGCGAAGCTGAGCGCCGCGCCGAGCATCCCTCCCGTGGCGAACGGCCGCGCGCCAAAGCGGTCGGAGAGAAAGCCCGAGGTAGGGCCCGCGAGCAGCATCCCCACGGTGAGCGGGAGCATGTAAATCCCCGCCCACAGGGGCGTTTCGGTGAAGGAGTACCCGTGCTCCGGAAGCCAGATCCCCTGGAGCCAGATGATGAGCATGAACATCAATCCCCCACGCGCGATCGCGGCGAGGAACGTGGAGAGTGTGCCGAACGTGAACGCCCGGATGCGAAACAGCGCGAGGCGGAACATCGGCTCAGCCACGCGCCTCTCGATTCCCGCGAACACCGCCAAGGAGACGATCGACGCCGCCAGCAGGGCGAGCACGCGCGGAGAGCTCCATCCGGTTGCGTGGCCGCCGTAGGGGCGTATCCCGTATGTGACCGCCACCATCACGAGCACCAACCCGAGCGCGAACGTGGCGTTCCCCCACCAGTCGATCGACGCGCGTTTGGGAGAGCTTCGCTCCTCAAGCTTCAGATAACCCCACACTGTCCCGAACAGGCCCACTGGGACCGAGATCAGGAACACGAGGCGCCAGTCGATCGGGGCGAGTAGACCGCCCAGGATCAAACCGACGAACATGCCGCTGACGCCGACGATGTTGTTGATCCCGAGCGCCATCCCCCGCTGGTTGACGGGGAAGGCGTCGGTGATGATGGCGGCGGCGTTAGCCAGCAGGCACGCCCCGCCCACACCCTGGACGATGCGGAACACGATCAAGTAGTCAGCTCCCGCGCGGCCGGTCATCCAGTCGATCGTGAGCAGTAGTGAGGCGACCGTGTAGATGACGAAGCCGAGGTTGTAGATCCGCACCCGCCCGAACATGTCGCCGAGGCGCCCGAGGCTGACGATCAGCACGCTCGACACCACTAGGTACCCGAGGATCATCCACAAGAGGTAGAAGCTGTTGGCGGGGACGAGCGGGTCGAGTTTGATGCCGCGGAAGATGTCGGGCATCGCGATCAGCGTTATCGAGGCGTCCAGTGTCGCCAGCAATACCGCGAGTGTGGTGTTGGACAGCGCGATCCACTTGTAACGGTCGGACTGTGTGGTGTTCGCCTGGGGGGATGGGGTGGGGGAAAGCCGCAAACCATTGACTCTAGCCACGAGCTTGTGGCGCTGCGAAGGCTCAGTCAATCTAGGGGTCCACGGCCACGGATGGGCCGAAGCTCACGCGCAGAAGCGCTCCCCCGTCCGGCGCGTTTGAGGCTGTCGCGTAGCCGTGATGGGCCTCGGCGGCTTGGCGCACGATCGCAAGGCCGAGCCCCGACCCCGGCAGCTTGCGGGCGCTGTCTGCCCTGTGAAAGCGCTTAAACACGTGTGGGAGGTCTGCCTCCTCAAAGCCCGGCCCGCGGTCGCGGACCGTGAGCACGCCGTCATGGAGGTCAACGTCAACAGCCTCGCCGGGAGGGCTCCACTTGAGCGCGTTGTCGAGCAGGTTCGACACAGCACGGTCGATGCGCTTGGCGTCTCCCTTCACGAGCGTCGGATCGAGCTTCACCTCGAATCGCAGGTCCGAGCGTCGGCGTGCGCGGTCGACGGCGTCGTTCACGATCTCATCAAGGCGCACCTCAGCGCTCATATCGGTCGGGTCGCCACCACGTGCGAGCTCCACCACGTCTCCTACGAGCTTGGTTAGCTCATCGAGCTCACCCACGATGTCCGCGCGCAGGCTCGCCTGGTCCTCGGCGGGGAGTCGCTCGGCGTCGGCCAAGGTTTGGATGTTTGCCCTGATGCTGGCGATCGGTGTGCGCAACTCGTGGCTTGCGTCGGCGACGAGGTGACGCTGAGCCTCCACCGAGCGCTCCAGCGCGTCCAGCGTGGCGTTGAAGCTGGTGGCGAGTCGCCCCAGCTCGTCCTTTCCCCCCGCCGGCAGGCGCTGGGAGGGGTCTGGATTGCCGGTGAGCGTCTCGGTGCGTTGCGTGAAACGAGTGATGGGGGTGAGCGCCGCGCGTGCTACGAGCGCCCCGAGCGCCGCCGCGAGCGCAATGCCACAGGCGCCCACGATCGCCAAGATCAGCAGGATGCGGTCCAGCTCTTTGTCGACCTCGGTTAGCGGTCGTGCGATCAGCACCGCGCCACGGGAGCCCGCGCCGAAGGTGAGCACCCGCAGATGTGTGCCTTTGACGTTGCGATCTGTGAGCGCCCGTCCGCTCCCGCGTTGGGCGACAGCCGTGTCTAGCGCGATCACTGGGATCGACGCCGGTGGCCCTTGACCTCCCGGGACGTGTGCCACGCCGTCGGGGGACACGAACTGCACATAGCCGGAGGCGCCTCCGAGCGGGACGGGTTGGACGCTGTTGGGGAAGGCGCCCGGTCCGCTGCGGTCAGGGGAGGGTCGAGCGCTGTTGGGTGGCACCACGCGGGGAAAGCCCGGGCGCCCTCCGTTACGGAATGGTCCCTCGACGAATACCCTCGCGCGTTGGGTGAGCGAGGCGTCGACTTCTTTGCGAAGCTCCGAGCGCACCGCCACGTAGAGGCCGGTTGCGGCAGCCAACACAGCGACCGCTACCGCGAGCCCGGCGACCGCGGCGATACGCGCGCGCAGGGTCATGGCTCGCGCAAGACGTACCCGACGCCCCGCACGGTGTGGATGAGCGGCCGCGAACCGGCTCCCTCCAGCTTGCGGCGCAGGTAGCCCACGTACACGCGCAAAGCGTTGGAGGTGGGGCCGAAGTCATACCCCCACACGCGGTCGTAGATGAGGCCGTGGGGGAGTACCCGCCGCGGGTTGAGCATCAGCAGCTCGAGCAGTTGGTACTCGGTGCGGGTGAGCTCGACGAAGCTGTCATCCACCGCGGCGCCGTGACGTGCGCTGTCGAGCGTCAGCTCCGCGAACGTGAGCGTGTCGGGGTCTTCACGAGAGCCCGAGCGGCGCAACAGCGCGCGCAGGCGCGCCTTGAGCTCGCCGACGTCAAAGGGCTTGACGAGATAGTCGTCGGCGCCCGCGTCCAAGCCGTCGATGCGATCGCTCACCACGTCGCGCGCCGTGAGGATCAGGATCGCCACGCGGTTGCCAAGGAGCCGCAAACGACGGCACACCTCCAGGCCATCGATGCCGGGCAGGCCGATGTCGAGCACGACGACGTCCGGCACCGTCTGCACGACCATCTCGAGTGCCCGCTCGCCGTCCTCGGCGACCTGCACGTCATAGCCCCCGAGCGTCAGCGCACGACGCAGCGCTTCGCGCACCGCCCGGTCGTCCTCTACGACAAGAATCCTCACGGCCCCGATTCTGACGCGCCGTGCGGCTCCCGCGGATAACTCCTACATTCGCCTTACACGGCCTTCAGGCGAATCACGCACATCTCAGGTCCCCTGTCCGTCGCGGCCAGTCTTCCACGCATCGGCGGCGGGGGAGAGTGGGATGCCTCCCGCCAGTCGCGCGTCGGGGATAGGCGCGCCGGCGACGACGTCAAGCGGGATCACGCCCGCCCACGTCTCCAGGGCATAGTCCTCCTCGTCGTCCATGGGCGGTCCCGTGCGCAGCTTCGCGGAGGCCTCGCTGAGCGGCAGCGACAGAACCTGGATCGCCTTCAGCTCTTTTGCGGTGGGCGGACGCACCTCGTCCCAGCGCCCCGGGATCAGACGCTCCGTGAACGCCTCGATCGCGGCCATCTTCTCGCTGGGATCCACGATCGCCGTTGCCCGCCCCATGACGACAACCGAGCGGTAGTTGACCGAGTGGTGCACCGCCGAGCGCGCGAGCACGAGCCCGTCGAGCAGGGTTACCGTGAGGCACATCTGCGTCCCGGCGGCAAGCGCCCGCATGGTGCGACTGGCGCTCGAGCCGTGGAAGCACACGCTGTCGCCCACCCTTGCGTGGAGCGTCGGGATCACAAACGGCTCGCCATCCACCGCGAAGCCGAGATGCGCGACCAATGCCTCGTCGAGGATCGCCTCGATCGTCTCACGCTCGTACTCCGCGCGAGCAGGCATTCGCCGTACGCGTGTGCGGGGTGTGGGGGTGCTGGTTGTGGGAGAGGTCTGCTTGGGTGAGGGCATGATTGTGACCTTATGTCACTTTTGGCCGACCTCGACAACCTCAAGTCCCAGGACGTGCTGAAACCCTTGGTCGCGGGTGGCGAGGGCGAAGCCGTGCTGCTTGCAAAGAGCGGCGATCCAGATGTCGTTCTGTTGGATGGCAATACCGCGTTGACGCAGGAGTGCAGCGATCTCGCCGAAGATGCGTGCGGTCTGCTCTCCGAGTTGTAGGACCTGCACCCGTGGCGTCGCGAGGAATCTTTCGAGTGTCTCAGTGTTGTGGCGCAGCTTGGATCCGTTGATGAATCCGAACCACAGCTCACCCAAGACCGTGATCGGCAGACCTATCGTCTCCGCTCGACGCAAGTCGTCGGCGAGGGCGGGGTGCCCTTCGCTGAGCAACTTGTAAGCGTTGGTATCTAGCGCAAGCTTCACGCTAGGTCGGCTGGCAGATCATTCAACCACGCTTGCGCAAGTTCGAAATCGCCTTTGTCTGCCGGGACGCTGCCCATGAACCAGTCCAAGTCATCGTGAATCGTTTCCGATGTGGGCAACTTCGCGTGTTCCAGCGTCTCGACCACGAGCGAGTTGAGGGTCTTGCCGGTCGTGCGCGCCTCTCGGCGGAGCTCTGCGTCGAGCTTCGGGGGTACGCCACGGACTGTGTATTGGATGCTGTTCATGCCTACATTATAGGCAAAAAATGCAGGCACACCGGCAAACGGGTTTGACCCAAGGGAGCTACCCGACACACCGTCTCGAAACCGGTTAGGTTCGGGGGTCGATAGCGGCGGGCGGCTCTGGTTCGGGCGGTTCCGCCGACCGGCGTCCCCGACCCGCGAAGTTGCCCACCAGCACGCCGATGACGGTCACCAGATAGAGCTGGCCGAGCAGCATCTCGACGACCGTGAGCGCTCTACCGACCTGCGTGGCGGCGGTCAGGTCGCCAAAGCCGGTTGTGCTGAGCGCAGTGAAGCTGAAGTAGACGATCTGACTCGTGGAGGGGTGCGCCTGTTGTGCGAAGTACTGGGCGTCCTCGACTTTCGCGACGAAGCCAATCACCCATGCGAACACGAGACCGACCAGCAAGTAGAACGTCAATGCTCCAGCCACCGCTTGCGAGGTGACGCCACGGGTGCGCAGCAGTCGCAGCAGCCCACCGATCAAGGTGACCGGCACGGCTGCCGAGAGTATGCCGCTGATCGCGAACCGCACCGTCTCCGAGAGGGCGCCGGCAGCCTCGCCCACGACCGTGAAGGACGCGACCCCCAGGAGCGCGATCGCGATGGGTCGGCGCACATTGCTGCTGGTGCGGGAGGTGGCGACGATGGTGAGCAGCGCGAGCCATTGCAGCGCAAGCGCCACAGCGCGCGACCAGTCGGCGCTGGGCGCCACGATCACGAACACGAGCAGAGTGAGCGTCAGCAGGAAGACGACGCCGAACCTGAATCCCGCGTCCCTGTCTTCAGCGGTCGCCATCGGTAGATATTGTGGCTTACGCGACGGCGCTGCTCATGAGCGCGATCGGAACGGCAAGGCCGGCCGAGCGTCGCAGCGTGGCGATCCGTCGCCCGGGCTGCACGGCGGGGCGGATCTCGCTCGCGTGCTCGCCGGCCCGGTCAACCGTCCGCTCGAGATCCTCGCTGAGCAGCGCAAGCCCCCAAAAGCGAGCCGACCCGGTCGCGCCATCAGGGCGTGTTGCCGCCACATCCTTCGGCTCCTGCACTACCTCGAGGATGACCTCACCGAGCCGGAAGAACGCCTGGCGCGGTGCTCCCGCCGGAGTTGGTTGCTCGCGGACGCGGCGCAGGTCAAGTCCGGCGGCTTGCAATGTGCTCACGGTGCGGTCGAGGTCGGGCGACATCGCCACCACGTGGTCGATGGCCACGATCCCGTTGGGGTGCGCCGGTGGATCGCCGTGCGAGGGCCGTGTTGAGAGGGTGGTCGGCAATCCCTCCAGCTCTACGCTCACGAGGTCTCGCAGCGACCAGCCGAGGATACCCCGCCCGGCGCCTGCCCCCGCGAGCTTGACGCGGACTGTGCCAATTTGGACCGCGTCGCCGGACACCGTGAAGCCGAGCGCCTCCCAGCGCCCGGGCTCGTCTGCCAGCGCGATCTCGTCGATCGTGATCGTGGTCATGTACGCTTGCGAAGCGGGTGGGCTACGGGTTCAGCTTGACCTGAAGTGTCTTGAGCTGGTTGATGAACCCTGACTCCACCATCGCCGGCCGTCCGGCGATCTCCATATTGGGGAAGCGCGCGAGTGTCTCCTCGAAGAGGATCCGTAGCTCCAATCGCGCGAGCGCCGTGCCCAGACAGAAGTGTCGTCCGCCGGCCCCGAATGCCTGGTGCTCTGTGGTGCGGCGCAGATCGAAGTGCTCGGAGTCCTCATGGCGGGTCTCGTCGCGGTTGGAGGACACGTACCACATCACCACACGGTCGCCCTCTTTGATCTGCTTGCCTTTGAGCTCGGTGTCTTTCGTGGCAGTACGCCTGAAGTGGGCGAAGGCGGGGAACATGCGCAGCGACTCCTCCACCACGTTCGGCACGAGCGCCGGGTCGTGGAGCGCGAGTTGGAGTTGCTCGTGGTCTTCCAGCAGAGCGCGCATGCCGCTGCAGTAGGTGGCCTTCGTGCTGTCGTTCCCCGCCGCCACGAGCAGGAAGAAGCCCATCACGATCTCGTGCTCCTCGAGCTTCTGTCCGTCCACTTCGGCGTGCACGAGCACGCTCGTGAGATCGTCTGTGGGATCGACCCGCCGTGCGGCGATCATCTCTCCGCAGCGTTTGAAGATCTCCGGGATCTCTTTCTCCATCACCGCCTCAACCCCGTCTGGATTGAGGTCGGGGTCGCCCGCACCGAGCGTTGAGTTCATCAGGCGCGCCCAGGTCGCGTCGTCCTCGGGGGGGATGCCCATGAAGCTGCCGATCACGCGCGACACCACCGGCTGGGCAACGTCATTGACGAGGTCCACCGTCTCACGCCCCTCGATGTCGTCAAGCGTTTTCTTCACGATCTCCCTGATCGCGTCCTCGTGAGCGGCGATGCGCTTGGGGGTGAACCCAGCCTGGAAAAGTGCCTTCACGCGGTCGTGCTTCGGTGGGTCCATACCGATGAACATCGCTCGCGCAAGCTCCACCGGGAACACCGAGGAGACGACGGTCACGCCGCCGAGTTCAGAGGAGTAGGTCTGCCAGTCGCGGCTGACCGTGTGCACGTCCTCGGCGGTCGTCACCGACCAGAAGCCGCCTTCCTCGGGGAATTCGCTGATCTCCTGTGTCCAGTGGACCGGGCATCCGCCTCGCAGCTCGCGGAACAGCTCGTGGGGGGGACCGTCCACCCAGTGCTCGCGCTCGAGCACGCATTGATCCTCGAGCTTGGTGTCGGTTGCTGTCATCGGAGCCTCCAATCTGCTGCGCAGGGGACGCGGCGCGGGTTGTGGCACCGATCTTACTCGTCCTCGCACAATTTGGCTACGTAGCCAGTCGGGTTGTCCCCGCCTGCGACTAGCCGCCCGGGGCGCGCGGTGCGACCGCCCGATGACCACATTCGTGGGGGGACTTGAAGAAAATCTTGGCATGCCTTATCCTTTTTGAATGGTCACCAAGGAAAATGTGCGCTCGGCGGCGATAGAGGACTACAGCAAGGCGATCTACACGCTCGAAAGCCGCGCTGACGAGCCGGTTTCCACAAACGCGCTCGCCGAACGGCTGGAGCTGACCACGGGCTCGGTGTCAGGGATGCTCAAGAAGCTCGATGAGCTCGGGCTGATCTCTCACGTGCCCTACCGCGGCGTGCGGCTCACCCCCGAGGGTCGCAAGCTCGCGCTCGAGATGATCCGCCACCACCGCCTGCTCGAGCTCTACCTGGCCGAGGCCCTGCAGATGCCGTGGGATCGCGTGCACGACGAGGCGGAGGTGCTCGAGCACGTTCTCTCCGAGGAGCTCGAGGAGCTGATTTCAGCCAAGCTCGGTCACCCGACGATCGACCCGCATGGCGACCCCATCCCCAGCGCCGATCTGGAGCTTGATGAGCATCCCACGCGCAGCCTCGAAAGCCTCTCGCCGGGCGACAAGGGGATCTTCGTGCGCGTATCGGACGCCGACCCGGAGATGCTCCGCTATCTCTCAGATCAAGGGATCCTTCCCGGTGGACGCATACATGTGCTCGAGCGCCAACCGTTCGGCGGCCCTTTGCTCGTGAGCGTTGACGGCTGCCGGCACACCCTGGGCGGAGAGCTGTTGCACGCGATGCGCGTCGACATCGAGCCTGCGGTCGTAAGCGAGGAGAGCGCGTGAGCGTCGTCGCCCTCGCCGGAGTTGGGCGATGAGCGAGACCGCGCTACGACCTGCCGCTGCGCTCGAGGGAGCGTCGATCGCGCTCCCCGACGTCGCACCCGCGCCGAGCGCCCTGGAACAGCTGCTCGCGCGGGGGAGGGTGCGGGCGACGCTCGCGATGCTCGGCCCCGCCTTCGTGGCGTCGGTCGCCTACGTGGACCCCGGGAACTTCGCCACCAACCTGGTGGGTGGCGCACGCTTCGGCTATCTGCTGCTGTGGGTCGTGCTCGCCGCGAACCTAATGGCGATGTTGATCCAATATCTCTCGGCGAAGCTCGGTATCGCCACCGACCGCGACCTCCCCCAACTCTGTCGCGAGCGGTTTCCCCGTGCTGTCACTTGGGGACTGTGGGCGCAGGCGGAGCTGATGGCGATGTCCACCGATATCGCCGAGTTCCTCGGCGCGGCGCTCGGCTTGAACCTCCTGTTCGGCGTGCCACTGCTCCCCGCCGGCCTCATCACAGGCGCGATCGCGTTCGTGATCCTCGAGCTGCAGACGCGCGGCTACCGTCGCTTTGAGCTTGCGATAAGCGCGTTGCTCGGGATCGTCTTTCTAGGATTCCTCTACGAGGCCTTGCGTATCGGGCCCTCGGCGAGAGCCTCGCTCAGCGGCCTGTTGCCAGGCCTTCACGGCACGAGCTACCTCTACCTGGCGGTAGGCATTATCGGCGCTACCGTCATGCCCCACGTCATCTACCTGCACTCGGCGCTCACGAACGGACGCATGGCCTGTCGCAACGATTCAGAGCGCCGGCGCGTGCTGCGCTTTGAGAAGCTCGACGTAGTGATAGCGCTGGCGTGCGCGGGGGTCATCAACATGGCGATGCTTGCGGTGTTCGCCAAGCTCTTTCACACGCCCGCGCTCTCGGGGATCGAGACGATCGGGGCGGCTCACGCCCAACTCGGGCATCTCGTCGGTGGTGGCGCAGCGCTCGCGTTCGCGGTCGCTCTGTTTGCCTCTGGCGCCTCCTCCTCGAGCGTCGGGACCTACGCCGGGCAGGTTGTGATGTCGGGGTTCATCAAAGTGAATATCCCGCTGCTGATGCGCCGTGCTGTGACGATGATCCCCGCGATCGTGATCCTGGCGGTCGGCATGAGCCCGACATCAGCGCTTGTGCTCAGCCAGGTGGTGCTCTCCTTCGGGATCCCCTTTGCGCTCGTGCCGCTCGTGATGCTCACGAGTCGCGTCGACGTGATGGGCGTGCACGTCAACCACCGCCTCACCACTGTCGTGGCGTTCGCGATCGCGGCGCTCATCACGCTGCTGAACGCCTTTCTGATCTACCAGCAGCTACTAGGCGGCTGATCGCCGGCCACGTCGGATTCCCAGCCACAGCCACAGCGGATAGGTGGCGAAGATGGCGGCGGAGAACTTGTGGGTGCGCGGCCCGGCTGCTTTCCAGTCGAATCTGAACACGCCAGAGTTGAGCATCCAGTCGCGGCCCGAGGCGGCGCGGCACATCTTCCACACGGGCTTTGTCCAACCCTGGTCGAGGTAGAGGCCGATGCTGATCCCCCAGAACACCGCCATGTAGGCGGCTCCTACCTTGGCGTCGCGCGTGGGGCTCGGCTCCATGTCGCGGGTGATGCGGGCGTATGTGCGCCCACCGCTGTAGAGCAGCGGGGGGTCGATCAAGAACGACATGCGGGTATCTCCTGTCCTAGAAGTTTGAAGGCGAGCCGTGTGGCCAGCGCCATGATCGTCATCTGGGGGTTCACTCCGAGCGAGCTCGGTACCACTGAGCCGTCCGCCACATACAGGCCTCGGGTCTCGTGCGCTGCGAGGTCGCTGTCGACGACCCCGTGCGTCGGGCGCGCGTCGGCGCGGGCAGTGCCGAGCGGGTGAAACGCCATCAGCTTCAAGTCGCGTAGACGTGCACGCTCGGGGGCCACGCCTTCGGGAAGGGGTAGGTACACCTCGTGCGCGCCCGCGGCCTGGAACAGCTCGCGCATGCGCGAGATGCCCGTGCGGAAGCGTCGTAGGTCCTCGTCGGTGAGGTCGTAGCGGATCAAGGGCCGGCCTCCCACGCTGCGCACGCTCCCGCGTGAGCTGTCGGACACCATGACCCCGAACTGTGCCAGGCGCCGGTAGTCGGCCATCGCCTCTTCGTGGCGCGCTCCGGTCAGCGGCAGCGACATCGCCGCGTAAGCGGGAGGCCCGGACACGCCCTCGAAGATGATGCCCTCGCTGGCGAACTCGTCGACGTAGAAGCTCTGAGGGACTCCGTGCGCCATGTCCACGATCTCATCCATGCGCGCGAACACGGCGGTGGCGGGGTGAAGCGAGAGGTTTCTCCCAAGCTGCCCCGACTCGCCGTCGAGCCCGCTGCGCGACAACAGCAGCGGTGTGTTGATCGTGCCTGCCGCGACGATAACTGTGGACGCACGCACTTCAGCCGTCACTCCGCTTGCCATGCGCGCGCGCACCCCGGTGGCGACGCGCGGCTGCGCCCATGAGCCACCGGGGGCCTCGTCCACGAGGACACGCTCCACGCGCGCGCCGGTCACGATCCGAGCGCCCGCGCGCTCGGCGCGCGGGATATAGGTGATCCCAGTGTGCTGCTTGGCGGAGGTGGGGCAGCCGAACGCACACACCCCCGATCCCACACACCCGCGTGCGTTGCGACTGAGGTAGCCGGCCGACCAGCCGAGTCGCTCCGCTCCACGTCGCGCCACCGCGGCGTTGCGGCCCGCGAGCTCGGGTGTGACCTCGCTCACCGACAGCGCCTCCTCGACGCGCTCGAAGCACGGGCGCAGCGACAGCTCGTCGACGTCGAGCCCGAACTCCCGCGCCCAGCGGTCGAGCACGCGTGGTGGCGTGCGAAAGCAGGTGCCCGAGTTGATCAGTGTGGTGCCTCCCAAGCCGCTGCCGAGCGGCAGCATGATGGGCGGTGTCCCCAGCGTCATCGTCTGGCCGCCGTCGCGGTAGAGGCGGGCGAGCATCTCCGGCGGTCGCGCGGTGAAGCTGTCGGGGTCGTGCCAGTGGCCCTCCTCGAGCACGACCACGCTCATTCCCCCCTCCGCGAGCTCGGCGGCCGCCACCGCGCCACCCGCGCCCGCGCCGATCACGCACACATCGGCCTCGATGCGCTCGGTGATCACGGTCGTCCCTCGGCTTGTCGCAGCGCTCGCCCGCGTGCCACCACCTCGGCACCGTCCCATCCGAGCGTACGTCCGACGGCAGGATCGTCATAGCGGCCGAGCGACAGCAGGATCTGGGCGAGCTGGTTGGCGGTGGGTATCAGCGCGAGTAGTGCCGCTCCACGCGGCCGGCGGGCGAGCGCCACGAGTGCGCGCATGCCCATGCGCTGCAGCGGCGGGGCTGACGTAATGAACATGTCAAGTGTGCTGTGCGATTGCGAGACGGTGTGCATGGCTCGGCCACCGTATCAGTGGTGGGCGAGAAGTTGGCTACACGGCCAAACATGTTGGGATCGGGCGGGTGGCGTCGGTCGGGGCGCCGACGCGGAGGTGGATCAACCGTCGGGAAAGGGTGCGATTGTCACGCCGTGGTCGCGCTCGCGCATGCCGAGCTCGTAGGCCGCTCCATGACGGGTGTGAAGCGTCGTGGCGGCCCCACCGCGCGGGCGCACGTTGAGGGCGAGGCTCGCCACCGAACAGTTGACCACGTCGTGCTCGCCACCGTCGGGATCGGCGTAGCGCCAGCCTGCGGAAGCCCCCGGTGGCGTGTCGACATGCGCTTCGACGGTCAACCCGCCTTCGCCGGGGAGCGAGAGGGTGCAGCGCGAGGCGCTCTCGGCTACGCGTAGCCCGCGTGCGCCCAGTCCGCCCAGGTGCGTGCGCCGGCCGCCCAGGGAGATCGCGCCGCTAGCCATCCACGGCGTGAGTCGCCCGGCGATGAGCACCCGCCCAAGCGCCACGTCAAGCCACGCCTCCGGGTCCTCCTGGAAGCCCACGCCGTGCAGCCAGATCCACCGCTCAGCATGCTCGGAGCCCCAGTTGTGGCCCACCATGCCGCGCCATCCGTCGATGCTCAGCGTGCGGTCGGGCAACTCGACTGCTCCCTCGAAGCGCGCCGCCGGGAGTGGGCTCGTGAGCTTCGTGCGGGGTAGCGGCGCCTTGTACAGCCAAGCCTGCTTGAGGTGGCGCAGTTCGGGCTCCTCGCTCGTGAAGCGCAGTGACCAGCGCGCCGGTCCGCACACACCCTCGGCGACCCCCGGTCCGAGACGTGAGTCGTCGCCGATCTCGATCCACCCGTTGGTTGGCGAGGTGAGCTGCTCGGTGGTGAGCTTGTGCATGAACGGGCTCCCTGCCGTCGCGTCGAACACCGTGCACCACAGCGATCCGCGCGGCGCCTGACCTGGGCGCTTGTGAACCGTGTAGCGAAACCACACCCCCACGGGCTCCTCCGGCGAGACCGCGCGCAGGTAGAAGGACTCGTACATGCCCTTCTCTATGGGGGAGGTGGGAAAGAGTGGCGAGACGTTCACGCCCGCGATCGTAACTCCTGCGAGGATCACGCAATGGAACGGGAGTCGCTTGTGACGTTGCCGGCGGCACTCACCGCGCCTGGAATAGACGGTGGCGCGCGCTTCGTGATGGGGGTCGACGGGGGCGCTACCAAGACGCTCGCGGCGGTGCTCGACTTGCGCGAGCACACGCTCCACCTCGGCCACGGCGGGTCGAGCAACCCTGATGCGGTCGGTGCGCCCGCGGCTACGGCATCGCTTTTGAAGGCGACCGACGAGGCGCTCGGGCGGGCCGGGATCGATCGCGATGATCTTGACGCGGCGGTGCTGGCGATCGCGGGTACCGACACCGAAGCGGTAGCCAACCAAGTGCGGGAGCTTCGTCCCGTCGAGCTGGGTTGTGGTCAACGATGTCGTGGGCGCGTGGGCGGCCGCCACGGGCGCACAACCTGGCGTGGGTGCGATCTCGGGGACTGGTAGCAATGTGTTCGGTGTGGGTCCGGGCGCGCGCGCCTGGCGCGCCGGAGGCTGGGGCCATGTGCTGGGCGACGAGGGAAGCGGCTACCGGCTCGCAGTCGACTCGATCCGGGCCGCGCTCGCGGATCGCGAGCGCTCGGGCCCCGAGACGGCGTTGAGTGCCGCCGCGGTCGACTTCTTCGGCGCGGACAGCGTCGAGCGGCTCGCCACGCTCATCTACTCCAAGCCGCTCGCCAAGGGCGAGATCGCCGCGTTCGCAGTGGAGACGGCACGTGTGGCGCACTCCGGGGACGCGGTTGCGCGCGGGCTGTACGAGCGCGCTGCGGTCGAGCTGGGGCGGCAAATCACGGCGGTAGTCGAGCAGACGGGTCTCGCCGGGGAGTTTCCCGTGGGGTTGATCGGCAGCGCGTTCAAGGCGGGGGCGCTGTTCGTCGAGCCACTCACCGAGGTGGTGCGCCGCGCCGCGCCGCAAGCCCGTGTGGGGGTTGTCGAGATGGTGCCGGTCGGAGGGTGCCTGCTGCTGGCGGCGCGCGTGGGCGGCGGCGAGCGGTCGATCGATTCGGAGGCGTTGAAGCGACTGCTGGACGCGGTGCTCGCGCGCGAGGGAGTGTTCAGGGAGTAAGCCCTGGCGCAACGGACGGGAGTGGTTTCACCCGAGCGTCGCCTCGATCTCCGTGCGCTGCGCGATCGCCGCGGCGCCCACCGCCGTCACGCGGAGAGCGGCGGCTGCGTTCCCGAATACCGCCGCCTCGGCGGCCGGCATGCCCTCGCGTAGCGCCACGAAGAACGTTGCCGCGAACACGTCTCCGGCGCCGAGATCGTCGCGCGCGGCCGTGGTTGACGGGACGACGGCTTGCACGACCGGCTCCTCGCCGGCGGGATAGACGGCGGTAGGTTGAGCGCCGGCGGTCACCGCCATGGTTGCGCCACTACGTTGCGCCGCCTCGAAAAGGGTCTCGCAGCAAGCGCGCTCCCGCTCGCCGATCACAGCCGCATCGAATCGGGAGGGCACGGTTGCGGGGTCGAGCGCGACAAGCGATGTCGTCTGACCATCTCGCCACTCGCGGACCAGGCCCTGCGGTGTCAGCCCAACGAAGTCCGCCGCTCCGCTCCAAGTGGTTGGTGTCTCGCGCGCGACCGCCGCGAGGTGCAAGATCGAGCTGTTGAGGTCGAGCGGCTCGACGATCTGTCCCGCCCATGCGAGCACCCGCTGGGAGCGGGCGAGCCCACTGTGGCTCGTGGCGAGCGTGGTGGTGTGGGGCGCGGCGATCACACGCAGATCCAGCTCGGTTGAGTAGGGGGCGAGCAGCTCTTCGATCTGCGCCGGCACGCCCTGCGTGACGATCAGCGTGCGCAGGCCAAGACGGGCTGCTTGGAGCGCGCTGTAGAAGGCGCCTCCGCCGGGCTGGCTGACCGTGCCCCCGGGCCGGTCCTCGATCAGGTCGAGTGTGACGTGGCCGACGGTGACGTAGTCGTAGCGAGTGCTCACGCTACTCGGGGAGGGATGCGCAGCGGCAGCTCGCTCCCGGCGATGCTCGCCGCCGCCAGGCGTCCGCTGAAGACGCAACCGCCGAGAAAGGTGCCCTCGAGCGAGCGCTTGCCGTGGACGCCCCCGCCCCCGAACCCAGCCGCCTCGCCGACGGCGTAAAGGCCGGGGATCGGCTCACCGCCGTCCTGCAGAACGCGGCAGGCGAGGTCGGTTTGGATACCACCGAGGCTCTTGCGCGCCATCACCTGCAGGCGGATCGCGATCAGGGGGCCGGCCTTGTGGTCGACGATGCGCTGGAAGCGCGCCGTGCGCAGGCGGTCGCCACGCCAGTTGCGCAGCTGGGCGATACGCCGGAGCTGGTCGTCGTTGAAGAGGCCCTTGCCACGGGCGATCGTCTCGTCATAGCGGCCGACTTCGCGTTCCAGCACCGCTGCGTCGATCGCGCGCTCGCCTGTGAGCTCATGCGTCACATCGTTCATCTTCTCCGCCAGCTCCGCCGGCGAGCGAGCCGAGACGAAGTCGGGGGAGCCGTCGAGGAAGTGGTTGACAAGACCGGGCTTGCCGAGCACCACGCTCAGCAGGAACGGCAGCAGGCGACGCTCGCGCAGGTGGGGATTGTGCTGGGAGCCCGACACGTCGAGCTCGCGCTTGGCGATCTTGAAATTGCAGATCAGCCACGAGTACTTGCGCTCGTCCTCGCATATGCGCTCGAGCGCGGCGTAGGCGTCGAACGTGGGCATCACCGGGACGGGGCCGTAGCGATGCCCGTCGGGGTTGAGCATCAGGCCTGAGCGTGGCGGGATCAACTTCAGGCCGTGGTGCTCGCGTTGCGGTTTGGGGTGGCGCACCGCGTCCGCGTAGTTCCACATCCGAGAGAGGTGGGTGACGTTGCCGCCGATCCGTCTCACCTCTTCGTGGAGGGCGCCGTCGGCGTAGTAGTGGGAGCCCATCAGCAGCCGCTCGGGCGCCGGGCCGAGCCGCTCGGTGGGCCACTCGCGTCGCACGATGTCGAGGTTGCCGCCGATGCCGCCGGCGGCGATCACCACTGCCTTGGAGGCGTGCTCCTCGACGCCGGACTCGAGCTTCACCCCACGCGCGACCCCGTCGGTGGGGAGTAGCTCTACGACACGCGACTGGAACCGCAGATCGAGTGCTGCGCGCCGCGGATGCGACTCGATCGCGCCCCACACCGCTTGAACGAGCGCCTTGCCGGTGCCCCATGTGAGATGGAAGCGCGGCACCGAGTTCCCATCGCCGAAGTTGCCCCGCTCGGCCCAGTTCACGACCGGGAAGAAGCGCACACCGATCTCCCGCAGCCACGCGCCGACGTCGTCCCGGGCGCGGGTCACGTACTGCTCTGCCCACCGTCTCGGCCACACATCCTCAGGGTCGAGCTCCGCGATACGCAACCAGTCTTCGAGCGCGAGCCGCTCGTTGTCGGGGATGCGCGAGCGGCGCTGCTCAGGGGAGTCCACCATGAACATGCCTCCGAACGCCTCGCGCGCAAGGCCCCCGATCTCCCGCGGCTCGCAGCGGTCGAGCAGCAGCACGGTGTGGCCGGAGCGCAGCAGCTCGAGCGTGCTCACCAGGCCCGCGAGCCCGGCGCCTACGACGATCGCATCGGGAGGAGTCTCGCTCACGCGAGCGCCATCCCGGGGGAGACCCGAACTTCGACAAGCTCGGGCTTGTCGGACGCGAGCGCCTTGGCGAGTCCGTTACCGAGCTCCTCGATGCTCGAGACCACGCGCGAGGCGACCCCGTAGCCGGTGGCGACCGCCGCGCAGTCCAGCGCCGGAAGGTCCAGGCCAGGGGCGGCGACGATGTCCTCGAGCATCCCGAACCACTTGAGGATCGCGTACTCGTCATTGCGAAGCACCAGGAACGTGACCGGCACGTCGTAGGCGGCCGCGGTCCACAGGCTTTGAATCGCGTACTGGGCAGAGCCCTCGCCAATCACGCACACGACGGGACGGCTCGGCTGGGCCATCTGAGCGCCGATCGCGGCGGGCATGCCAAAGCCCAGGCCCCCACCGGAGGAGAAGTAGTAGCTGCCCGGTGTTGAGAGGCGCAACTGGTTTCGCAGCGCGAGCGTGGCGGACGGCGACTCGAGCACGACGATCCCGTCTTGTGGGAACACCTCCGCGAGCGCACGCACCGCGGTGGAGGGGCTCATCGGGTCTGTGAGGGGAACCGGCGCGGGCGCGGGACGAGGGGCGGGAGGTGTGCGGTCGGATTCGCCCACCACGTCCGCGAGCGCGGCGAGGGTGAGGGCGGGGTCGGCGACGAGCGCGTCTCCCATCGGCGCGCGCGCGGCCTCCTCTGGATCGCTGGTGATCGCCACGAGTGTCGTGCCGTCGGCAAGCAATGGGCCGGGGACGTTGGGGTAGTAGGGGAACACCGACGTCCCCACCGCCAGCACGAGGTCGTGCGCGGCGAGCATTTCTCCAACGGGGAGCACGGCAGGCGCGAGGATGCCCTGAAAGAGGGGGTGATCCTCGGGGAAGCCGAGTCGCCCGCCGCCCGGAGCGGGCGTGGCGTACACAGCCAGGCGCTGGCGCTCGGCAAGCCGGATCGCGGCCTCCCAGCCGCCGCTCGCATCGATGTCGGGCCCAGCGACGAGCGCTGGACGCTCGGCCCGCGACAGGCGCTCGGCGAGCAGCGCGATCGCCTCCGGTCCAGGCTGCGCCGCGCCGGTGACGGCGCGAGTGGACTGATGGTGGACGGCCCCGTCGTCGACCTCCGCGCCCCAGTCGTCCATCGGGATCGAGAGGAAGGAGGGGCCGCGTGGGGGCAGGGACGCCGCGTGGATCGCGCGGGCGAGCGCGTGAGGGACGTCCTCCGCTCGTGGGGGCTCATAGCTCCACTTGACCAGCGGGTGCACCATGCGCGTGGCGTCGCGATTTGTCAAGTTCGCTTGCAGGGTCATCAGCGAGCGGTACTGCTGTCCTGCGGTGATGACGAGCGGGCTCTTGTTGGCCTGGGCGTTGAAGATGGCCCCCATGGCGTTGCCGACGCCTGGGGCGGTGTGGAGGTTGACCAGCGTCGGGGAGCCGCTGGCTTGGGCGTACCCGTCGGCGAGCCCGACGACGGTGGCCTCCTGTAGGCCGAGGATGTAGCGGAAGTCCTCAGGGAACTCGGTGAGCATCGGTAGCTCGGTTGATCCCGGGTTCCCGAATATGGTCGTCATCGATCTTTCGCGCAGCAGCGAAAACGTCGCCTCTCTAACTGTCGTCACGCGTCTCTCCTAAGGTTGTCGCCCAGGCTGGGCAGAATACCCTCGACCGCATCGTTGGCGCACGTGGTTTGTTCTGGAGGTCTGTATTGACGAGGCGGAAATCTCACATCTCGTGGGCTCGCGCGCGGCCCATGCTTGCAACCGTTGCGGTGGTCCTCTCCCTGGCGGGAGCGGACGAGGCACCGAGTCTCGCTGCCGGCACCTTCGTTCGCGGGCACGCCCGCGAGGGCGCCGGCTCGCGCTATCCGGTGGGCGGGGACGGTCTCCGAAAGCCTGCTCATGCCGGCCAGTTCGCGCACAGCGCCTCGAACACAGGTGGCGCGTCCGCGGGTAGTGGTGCGCGCACCAAGACGGGCGCGAAGAAGAAGAAGCCCAAGGGCAAGCCAGGCCTCCATGGCAATCCGGCGCGGGCGCTCGTGGGGTACGCGGCGATGCAGCACAACTTCTACATCCCCGGCACGGGGCTGTACCTCGGAGAACCATATTCCTACTTGTGGCCCTTCTCGCAGGCGTTGGTGGCGACGGTGAGCGTCTCCGGTATCCGCGGTCAGGCGGCCAAGCAGGCGGTGACCTATGCGCGTGAACTACACGTGCGTATGTATGGCCTGGCGAAGTACTGGAGTCCGTCCAGCTCAGTTGGGGAACCGCTCCCGGGCGAACAGCCTGAAGCGGAAGGCGCCGAAGGGACGGAATCCCCTGAAACTGTGGGCGTGCCGCCTCCGACCTTGCCGTCCTACAACGGCAGCGTGGTCCCACCCGGAGGGGTGAGCTACTACGACGACAACGAGTGGGTGGGGATAGAGCTCATGAAGCTCTACAAGCGTCGCCACGAAGCGCTGCTGTTGGAAAAGGCTGAGCAGATCATGGCGTTCGTGATGGCGGGTTGGCAGACCAACCCGAAGCTCGCCTGCACGGGAGGGGTGCCGTTCTCGGATTCTCCAAGCAACACCGATCGCAACACGATCACGAACGGACCGGCAGCCGAGCTGGGAGTGCAGCTCTACAGGATCACGGGGAACCAGACCTACCTGCAGTTCGCCCAGGTGGCCTACGAATGGACGCGTAGCTGCCTGCTGCAACCAAATGGGCTGTACGCAGATCACATTCGCCAGCACGGGGTGATCGATCCGACGCTGTGGAGCTACACGCAGGGCGTGATGATCGGCGCCGGGACGTTGCTCTACCAGGTGACCGGCAACAGCGCCTATCTCTACCAGGCGCAGCAAACGGCGAACGCGGCGCAGTCCTACTTCACGGTGCAACGTCTGTTGAGCGAAAACCCGTTCTTCCCCTCGGTGTACTTCAGAAACTTGATGTACCTCGACTCGATCACCCACGATCCGCCTGGAGCGCGGCTGGCGCAGACCTACGTGAACTACATGTGGGTCAACCGCCGCCTGAAGAGCGGTTTGTTCGTGTTCGGCACGCCGCTCTCCTCGCAGTTGCTCGTGCAAGCGGCCGTGGTGCAGACCTACGCGTTGCTTTCGACGTCGCCCTCCACGTATTTCTAGATCTCCGCCGGCGTGGCGATGCGGGTAGGCTTAGCGAGATGAGCGCTGAAGCGGCAAACATGGTCACCCCTGAGGGGTTAGCGGCTCTGGAAGCGGAGCTCGCGACGCTGGAGGGAGAGGGTCGCCGCGAGATCGCCGAGCGGATCAAAACCGCTCGCGAGTGGGGGGACCTCAAGGAGAACAGCGAGTATCACGACGCCAAGAACGATCAGGCGCACCTTGAGACGAAGATCGCGAAACTGCGCGAGCGCATCTCCACGGCGGTGGTGGTGGAGGAGTCGGAAACTGCGCCTGGCGCCGTCGGCTTCGGCTCAACCGTAGTGGTGAGCGACGAAGTGGGCAAGGAGCGCACGTGGCGGATTGTCAGCTCGCACGACGCCTCTCCCTCAGAGGGGCGGCTGTCGGCGGATTCGCCGGTCGCTCGAGCCTTGCTCGGCTGTCGCGCCGGCGAGCGGGCTTCGGTAGCGCTCCCCAAGGGAGAGAGTGTGCTCACCGTGGTTAGCGTCGCCTGAGCGCTGCGCCGCGACCTCTTCCTTACGCCGGTACAGGCGCTGGTCGGCGAGCTGCAGAATCGAGGCGGGGTCGGACATTTCACCCGGGACTCGCACCACCCCGTGCGAGGCGGTTATCGAGAAGCCGGGGCTCTCGTCGGTGAGGGCCTCAAGGGTTGCTTGCACGAGCGCCTCCCCGTCCTCATGGGAGCCGTCGAACAGCACACAGAACTCGTCGCCGCCCATGCGGTAGGCGACACCTTGGGTCTCTACCGCGCGTTGGAGTCGCTCGCTCAAGCAAACCAGCAGTGTGTCTCCGGCGGGATGGCCGAAGGTGTCGTTGTAGATCTTGAAGCCGTCGAGGTCGTACAGCACAAGCCCGAATGGGTCTTGGGGGTCGGAGTTCTTGCAGGCGAGTCGCAGGTCTCCCATGAGTCGTCGACGGTTGCCCAGGCCGGTGAGCGGGTCGGTGAGCGACAAGCGTCTGGAGTGAGCCAGCAGGGCGAGGTTCTCACGCCAAGTGACCAGCAGGTGGACGCCGACGGCGAGCACGGTCGCGGCGGCTAGGATCACGGCCGCGAGGGTGAGTTTTGGGCCGAGGTTGCCGTACACGAGCACTCCGAGTGCGCTGAGCAAAGCGAGCGCCGGTACCGACATCATCTGCCAGCTCTGCATCCGGCGCTGTTGTGTGCGCCTGGGTGGCAGCCAGGCCGCGACCGCGAGCATGACGGCTGCGGTGGGCCACAGGCATTCAAGCCACGTGCCCGATTGGTAGGTGTCGGTTGAGGTCTGGTAGAGGTAGGTGGAGTCGGCTAGAGCGCTTACGAGCATGGCGCCGGCGATGAGCAGCCACACTCCGCCGGGACGCCAGCCAGTGATGCCGATCGCTCCCAATGCGAACGCGGTGAGAAGTAGGTCACCGATGGGGTACGCAAGCGACACGACGATCGAGCTGTGGGCGCCGGTGGCGTGGTCGAGGATGGGTGGGAGGATCAACGCCGCGGCGACGCTTGCCGCGCCAAGGCCGGCGATCAGCCCGTCGAGCCACATGCCCACGCGACCGTCGCGCAGGTGGGTCCTCGCCAGTAGCGCGACCCCTACGTAGAAGCACGGGTACATCGCCAGGTAAAGCGCGTCGGCGGGCGAGACGCTGCCGCCGGCTTCGGCGCTCGTGCCTTCGATGAGCAGCTCGTAATACAGTTCGCCGAGGGTCCAGAAGAGCAGTCCAGCGCCCATCGCAAGCCACGCGGCGCGTTGCTCGCCGGCTTTGGCTCCTCGCACCAGGACCGCCACTGCCGAGCCGAGCATGAGGGCGTTGTAGACGCCGCCTCCGAACACTCCGTTGAGCTCTTTACCGCCGAAATCGAGGGTGGTGTGCAGCACGAACACACCCAATCCCCCGATCAGGGCGGCGAGGAGAAAGGTCGAGGGTTGTAGGGGTCGCGAACGCATGGGTGAGGGTCGCCATGTTCATCGGCTGTACACGGGGAAACCCTGAGTGATTCAGTGGGAAAGTGCTTGGGTGACGCGCCGCGTGAACTTGTCGGGCGGATCGGAGTAGACGCGGGCGCCGACGGCGAGTGCGTGGTTGCGCAGACGTTTGCGTCTCTTGGCGATGAGCTTCAGCAGGATCTCTCGCGACCTGTCGCTTTGGCCGAGCGCTTGTGGGTGCTCCTCGACGTACACGGAGAGCATCCAAAGGTCGTGCTCCTCGCCGAGCGCTTCGCCGAGGCGCTCGGCGCGTTTGGTGACGCCACGGGCTCCCTTTGCGCCTTCGCCGCCGAGCATGTCGAGTGCGTAGTAGAGGGCCTTCACGCGCTTGCGCCAATCGTGGAGATCCTGGGGGAGTGCGTCCTTGCGCTCGACGCGCGCAAAGCGGCGACGGCCTTCGCGGTAGATCCGTCGCAGCCCGGGGGTTAGCGAGTGGAGGTCGTGGTCGAGGAGGTTCCAATGTGAGAGCTCGCGGCGCATCTCCGCGACGTCGTCGAGCACGCGGGGATCGCACGCCGGCTGGTCTGCTTGGGAGAGGTCGGCCTCCAGTTGTGCCTGGAGGCGCTCGATGCCTTCCAGCGCCAGCGCTTTGGGGTGGAGCGCTATCAAGCGTAAGAGCGTTGAGAGCCGTACAACAGAGTCGCGCGAGGGGGCCAGGCGTCTTCCAGTGTCCCGCAGTCGCATGTTGACACGACGGAACTCTCGCTCGCCGATCTCCTTGCGCAAGAGTCGGGCGAGCGCGCGCATGCGCTTGATCGCCTTGCGTGTGTCGTGCACGAGCTTGGCTTGATCTGCCGGTTTGGAGCCGGTCCCTCCGCGGCTGTTTGGATCGGTTGTCGTAGCCACTCGCGCACCACCACCCACATTGAAGGCTACCGCCGCGACAATAGGCCCATGGCGAGATTGCCTGCAGCTCGATGGTGGACGGTGCGAGGCGCGCACAACCGTAAGCCCGCTACCTACCGCTGCCCCTTCTGCGGACGGCAACTACCCGCGCTCAGCGAGCACATGTTGATCTTTCCTGAGGACGACAAAACACGCCGCCGCCACGCGCACACGAAGTGTGTTCTTGCGGCGCGCAAGCGGGGGGAGCTCCCGATGCGAGACGAGTGGTTGCGCACTCAGCCACGACCGCCGTCACTGTGGCGGCGGCTGTGGGGCCGGGTCACGCGGGCCTAGTGGGCCTCTCTCGCGCGCACGCGCGCGAGTCACACATTCATTCGGGATGACGCCTCGGGGTGGGGGACTCAGCCGCCGTAGACGTGTACGTGCTCGGGGTCGATGCGCACGATCAGGCGCTGTTCGCCGGGTTGGCGCAGGGGGTAGGAGTCGACACCCATGTACTTCTTCGCCAGTGCGTCGATGTGGGCGTCGGCGCCCTCTGTGGTGCGATCGGCGACGCGGCCGCGGATCGTGAGGTACTCGTAGGGGTTCTCCGCGTTCTGTACAGTGAGAGTTACGCGTGGGTCGCGTTCGAGGTTGCGTGGCCAGGCGCGCCCCTCGGCTGTATTGAGTGTGGGCTTGCCGTCCTGCACGTCCACCCATGTGGGAACCGCGTGGACCGACCCGTCGGGACGGAGCGTGGACACCATCACGAAGTTCTTTCCCTTCAGCAACTCCTCGGCACGGCCCTCGATAGCTGGGCTCATCGGATCTCCTTATGGTTGAGAGTGGTCTCAGACCAATGTACCCGCGGGGGGCGTCTCACTCGCCCGATTCTTTAGCGCGAGACTCCTACCCTCGGCTTGGGCCGGTGGTGGAGCTGGCGGGAGGGATTGTCCCGAGCGGCACGAGGCGGCCGTTGTTGAGCTGGAAGCGTACTGTCGCTTGCCCTCCGCCCGGGCAACAGAGCGGGTCGTGCGGTCGGTAGAGGGGGTAGGCGAGCGTTACTTCGGTGTCGCCCTGCGCCACTACCTTCACGCCCGCGCTGGGTTGGGAGGTGTCTGTGCCGATGTAGCGGTTGCCGACGAAGAAGAAAGCTTGCTGGGCGTACCCGTCACCCGAGCCCGTGCGGGTGGCGGTCAACACGCGCAGGGTCTGGCCGGCGCGGTAGTCGGAGGTGTTGTTGGGGGTGAAGCCATGGGCTTTCACGGCCGCGACGGCGCCGCTCAGGCCTTCGCTGTTGTTGGCTTCTTTCGTAAACGCGGGAGCGGTGGTGGTGCGGGTGGCTTCCACTCCGCCTGTCGTCGCGGCGCCGGTGGTCTTCATCGATGGGGAGGAAGGCAGCGTGCTCTGCGTGGGGGTGATCTTGGTGGCGGTCCCCGAGGTGACGGCGCTCGACACTGACACGGTCTTCGTGCCGCCGGAGCCACACCCGGCCAGCGCGACCACACCTACCGCCAGGAGCGGCAGCGATATCCAGGTTCGCTTGATTGTGAGCATCCTGGCATCCATATTCGTCCTAACTTCCCGTCATCCTCGGGTGGCACAAGTTATTAGTGACTGCTAAATTATGGGTGGGATGGAGGCAAACATGGCAACCACGCGCAAGCGTGTCCCCGCCGCCGAGCGTCGTGAGGCGTTGATCTCAGCCGCCGTGCATGAGTTTGCCGGAAGTGGCCTGCACGGGACCCCGGTCGATCGCATCGCTCGCTGCGTAGGTGTCGCCCAGCCGTACGTCTTCAGCCTCTTTGCGGGCAAGCGGGAGCTGTTCCTCGCCGCGATCGACCACTGCTTCGACCGCTTTGCCGACACATTCACGCGTGCCGCAGCGGACTTCCGCGCGGGTGTGGTGTCTGAGGATTGCGAGGACGTGCTGATGGCGATGGGAAGGGCGTACAAGGAGCTGTTGGATACCGATCGCGACTACCTGATGCTCCAGCACCAGGCATACGCCGCTTGTGACGACGCGCTCGTGTGCGCTCGTGTGCGCCGCCGCTATGCGGAGTTGGTGGCGTTCGCGGGCGAGCTATCTGGCGCCGACGGCGAGCGCCTTGATGACTTCTTCCGCCACGGCATGGCGCTCAACGTGGCGGCTGCTATGGGTGTCGCCGAGCTCTCGGCCGATTGCTCCTGGGTTCAGGCGGAGCTGGCGGGGATGGCGCCGCCACAGGCCGGCGACGCTCCTCGCGCGTAGCCGCTGATTGAGAGGGAGCCGCCTGCGGGTAGGATCAGGTTGCCGATGTCCGAGCCCACGCAGACACCGGAGCACCAGCGTAGCCGCCGCGAGAACGCCCGCACCGCATTGTTGATAGTGCTTGCGGTGGTTACCACCCTGTTCGCGGTGCTCAACCTCAAAGACGTCGAGGTGAACTGGATCTTCGGCACCTTTGAAACCCCGCTCATCATCGTAATCGTGGTGTCGCTACTCGTGGGCGTCCTGTTCACCCACTTCGCCGAGGCGCGCCACCGTCGCAAACGCTGAGTGTCCGTTCAGGCCGCTCTCGGGGTGCGCTGCTCGGTGACGATCCGCGCGGCTTCCGCGGCGCCGAGGAACGGAGCCAGCACCACATAGGCGAGATAGTCGGAGAGCTCGGGTAGCGCCCCCATGTCACCGTTGGTGGTTTGGCAGTAGATCGTGTGCCAGATGGCGCCCTCGATGCCCTCCTGGGCAAGCTCGGTGAGCGGCGCGCATGGAGCGCCAGCGGTGAGCTTTGCGGCCACCTCGCAGGCGAGCTCCGCCCCGAGGTCGACGGCGCGCCGGCCCATTGCGAACACGCCGGTGGCGATCGTCTGGGTGTAGGCGGGACGGGCGGCGAAATAGCGCATCAGTGCGTCGAGAGAGCGGCGCACCGCCAGCGGCCATTCAGCGGTCGTGAGGCCCGGATCGGAAACTGTCTCTCGCACCTCCTCGCCGAGCTTCTCCACCGCTGCCAGGAAACACGCCTCCATGTCCTCGAACAGCTCGAAGAAGGTGTCGATCGACACGCCTGCCTCGTCGGCTATGCGCATTGGTGTGAGGTTTCCATAGCCTTCGAGCGCCGCCAGCTCCAGCGCGCTGTGGAGGATCCGCGCGCGGTCGTCTTCGCGGATCACGACGGTCGGGGTTGGGGCTTCGAGCCTGCCCCCAATGGGGTTGGGGACGTCGGTCTTGAACACGAGTGTCCAGCTCGAGCATCGGCGCGACGAGGTCCGGCATCTCCTTGGTGCGGTTCTCGACGAGTCGCACGAAGGTGGCGCGCCGCAACCCGCCGACGATTGCGCGCGTCACAGGCGCGGGCAATGGCGCCGCGTCGGGGGCATGGGAGAAGCTCGAGTTGAGACGCTCCTCAAACGCGGTGAGCGTCTCGGTCAACCGCTCCCAACCCGCTGGGCCGGCTGACGGTGCGTCGACGAGCATCACCCGCGCACCCTTCGGGTTGTCCACCACCACATTGGCGAACGTCGTGAACGCGGTGCTCAGTCTTTCCTCGAGGGTCCCGTCGCTCGATCTGTAGCTCGCGGAGATGCTGTCCATCGCGCGGTCGGCGATCATGTCGAGCGTCGCCAGGAAGCATTCCTGCTTGTTGGCGAACTGCTCGTAGAACGCTCGTCGTGACACTCCCGCCAGCGTTACGATCTGCTTGACGCTGGTGCGCCCGTAGCCGTTTGCGGCCACAGCCTCAACCATCGCGCCGTGCATGCGCCGGCGTTGATTCTCGGCGACCTCGCCCTTGTCCATCTGGTGGGGGCCGCGCGGAAGCCGTTCGTAGAGCGGCGCCGCGAGGCTTGCGTCGAGGGCGGCCGCGTCGTCGTCCTCTCTCTTAGCCGTTATCGCGTCAAGGGGCGGTAGGTGTCGAGGCGCGAGCGCGCCGCCGCCGAGGTTGTTCCCGCCCTCCTTCAAGGTGTTCTATCTCCTCGAATGTTTATATCCCCTCGACTATCAAGGAGTCTTGAAAACAATATCATTCCATGTCAGAGATTTATTGTCTACGCGCTCTCGGGGGCGTCAAGGCTATACAAGCGGGCTTTGTTTGCCAACCCGCAAGCCGCTCGGCATACCCAATGCTAGAGGCGCTCGCAATCGCCTAGTGCAGGAGCGCTCTGAGGGCCAAGATCGCAAGGCCCATGGTGGCGCCCACCACCAACACCAACACAAGCTCCGCTGGCTTCGCTTTGGAGCGGATGCCTGCCGCAAGCTCGAATGCGATGAGGCTCCCAACCGCGGTCCACACTGCCGCCGTGACGGCTGTTGTCTGCTCGGCGCCGGCCACCCACGCCACGAGCAGCGCGAACAGGGGAGCAGAGGCGCCCCGCACGATCGACCAGTCCTGGAGAAACGTGTGCCACAGCTCTGCCCCGGTGAGCCGCCGCTGCTCTGTAAGCCTCAAGCCGAGCACGTCGGCGTAGGAGTGCGCAAACCAGTAGAGCACTACGGCGATCGACACCGACCCGATCGTCTCGACATAGGTCTCGCGCAGGCCACTCTCGGCCGCCAGGAGCGCGCCGATCGTGATGATCCCGTACACCGCTCCCGCGGGATTGCGCTCCGGCACGAGCCATTCGGAGACCCTCACGCCAACCGTCCGTGGCCCTGGCAGGCGCGCGTTCGAGTGCTTGGAGCTCGGCTGGTGTGGCGTTGCTGATCCCATCGCGATGACCCGGACACGACCGAGTGACACGCGATGGTAACCGGGAGGTCTCACTTCCTT
The DNA here is from genome assembly GCA_963702905.1 of uncultured Solirubrobacterales bacterium. Classification (GTDB taxonomy): domain Bacteria; phylum Actinomycetota; class Thermoleophilia; order Solirubrobacterales; family Solirubrobacteraceae; genus Palsa-744. The sequence goes on along the minus strand of OY969769.1, from coordinate 398,122 downwards.
CACACCCGGCGATCCATAGTGGTTCTAACTTGATCGTCTGCGAGAACGCAGACAGAGGGAAGGAATCGCGATTGCGAGGCCGTCCGTCGAGCATCCATCGGTTGCGGAGGCCTGTCTGCGACCGAGATGCCGGGGCCGGCCACAGCGTCAGATCGCCGCCATGGTGGACCGCGGCGCGGCGCATGGGCGTGGGGCGCCCGGCTGGGGCGTCCCACGCTTGATCTACATCGCGGCTTTCCCCTCTTGTGGTGGTACGAGTGAGGACTACTGTTGGCGCACGGTCCCAAGGTAAGGAGGGTGGAAATGGCCAGCCTGCAAGCAAAGAAGTTCGATGTGCCCGACGAGGTGCGCGAGTTCAAGGGCGGCAAGGGTCGCGTAGAGCTCCTCGATATGGGTGGCAACACGGTCGGTCTCGGAACCTTCGAGCCGGGATGGAGATGGTCCGAGCACGTCAAGCCGCTTGCCGGTACCGATAGCTGTCAGGTTGGGCACATCGGATACGTGCTCAAAGGGCGCATGAACGTCGTGATGGACAACGGCGAAGAGCTCGAGGTGGGACCCGGCGACGCGTTTCACATGCCTGCCGGCCACGAGGCATGGACCGTGGGCGAGGAGCCGTGCGTGCTGCTCGACTTCGGTGGGCTGAAGGGATACGCGCAAGCCGGCTGACCTGAAGCGCGGTCTTCGGCATGCGGCCGTCTTCACCGGCGCGAGAAGCCCACCATCGGACTCGAACCGATGACCCCTTCCTTACCATGGAAGTGCTCTACCAACTGAGCTAGGTGGGCAGGAAAACGCACTGTAGCGCGCTGCGACGAGAGCGGTGGTTGCGACCATCACTAGAACATGTGTTCGCCGATTCCCGTCCGGGTCCCTGAGTAGTTTCGTCTGCGTTTACGAACGTGCGGCTTCGCGACCGTTGTCCAAGCGGTAGACGGAGCCTCGGCGCAAAGGAGGGCCGAAGTGATGGATGGGCATGGAACCGTGGAGCAGGAACGGCCGGCTGAGGGAGCAATACTTGGTCTGCTGTTGAACTTCGACTCCGGGAGCCTGTGGTCGGTGGAGGAGGTGGTGCGCCAGCTCAGCGCATCGCGCCTAGAGGTGATTGACGGGCTCGCGAGCCTCGAGGCGGCAGGCTTGATCCATCGTGTTGGCGACTTCGTGTTCGCTACGCGAGCAGCTTCCAGCTTCGACAGGCTCGAGTTGTAGCTCTCGTCCTCAGCTCAGTCCGTCGAGCAGCTCCGCCGGCGAGGAGAGCTCGAGCCCCCTTGAGAGGATCACGATCGTCTCAAGTCGCGGCGAGCGCTTACAACGCTCCAGAAGACTGATCTCTGTGCGGTGCAGGTCGCACACGTCCGCGAGGGCCTCCTGAGAGAGGCCCACTCGCTTGCGGTGACGGCGGAGGTTGGCGGCGAACTGCTCGCGGACTGACTCCATGAATAACACTGTCGCTGTCCGCAGACGGAAGGTCTACAGACAATCGTACGTGCCTCCTTTTGGCTCTCATGCAGCTACTGCCGGATGGTCGTCATGGGAGGGTGCAACTGTGGTCACAGGCACCCCCATGCCAGACACCTTGCTGGGCAGGTCGAGCCTCAGCCACCGCGCCAAGCGCGGGCTTGGGGTGGAGATGATCACCTCGTCGAAGCCGTGCAGGTTTAGTGCGTCTTCGATCGCCGCAACGGGATCGGGGTCGCCGACGATGCCATCAACAGGCATCCCCGTCGTGCGTTGGAGCGCAGGCAGCGTGTCGCTGAGGGTGCCTCGTGCTTCCACAGCGCCTTGATCCTCCGGATCGACAACCTTGTGAAGGCCGTGGGCCGGATTCGGCACAAGCAGGGTGAAGGCGCACGGTCCGCGGCGAGCACGCTCGCGGACGGCGTCGAGCAACGCTTGCGTGGTGGTTGTCTTGTGCTCCACGACGAGCACACGAGCTGGGGCGGAGGACTCCATGACGGGACTCCCTTCTGCTGAGTTGGCTCAGGCGACCCGATGGGGGTCGGCGTTAGTTCTTGATTACCCTCCCAGCGGTGCGCGTGCACCTATCTGAGGAAAAGATCGAGATTCGGCTGTCCGTGATCGAGAAGGCGCTCGGGCTGCTCGGGAACATCAGCGTCCCGCGTACGGACGTCCGCGACGTTCAGGTGCTCGAAGATCCGCTGCACGAGGTCATGCGCTCCGGGCTCAAGGTTGGGCTGCGATTGCCCTGGCTCTACTACGTTTGTCGCTCGATCCGGCTCGATCGTGCGTGGGCTGTACGTCGCGGTGTCCCCGCGCTCACGTTCGCGGTGCGCAACGACGGCGTGCTGGAGCAGGTCACCGTCAGCACCCCGGATGCACATGCGCTTGCGCAACGCCTCCAGTCCTGATCGAAAAGATGGTGGGGGCAGGATTCGAACCTGCGTAGGCAGAGCCAATCGGTTTACAGCCGATCTCCTTTAACCACTCGGACACCCCACCAGGCGTCCCGACGATACGTCGTGGGCGAGAGGAGGATTGTAGTGCTTGTCGAGGCAATCCGACTCGGCGTGGCCGCGCGCGAGGCGGCCACGTCCGCTCGGCTCAACTCGCCTCGCGCAGCTCCTGGGCCTCGGGCGCCGTTTGGAGCTTCTTGAGCGTGCGGGACTCGATCTGCCGGACGCGCTCCCGAGTGATATTGAAGGCACGGCCGACCTCGTCGAGCGTTCGGACACGGTCGCCCGTGATCCCGTAGCGCATCTCAAGGACCTCGCGCTCACGGCGGGGGAGCGAGGCGAGCACTCGTCCTACGCTCTGGCGGCGCATCGCCTCGGAGGCGACGTCGAATGGCGAGGCAGCGGTGGCATCCTCCACAAAGTCCCCGAGCGCCGAGTCCTCTTCGTCGCCAATCGGCTTCTCGAGCGACACCGGTTGCTGTGACATGCGCAGCACCTCGCGCACCTCTTGTGTGGAGCACTCGAGCTCTGCGGCGATCTCCGCGGGAGTGGGCTCGCGCCCTAGCTGCTGGATGAGCGCGCGCTCCGCGTAGACGACCTTGTTGAGCTTCTCCACCATGTGCACGGGGATGCGGATCGTGCGGCCCTTGTCTGCGATCGCCCGGGTCACCGATTGGCGGATCCACCACGTTGCGTAAGTTGAGAACTTGTAGCCCCGCCGGTAGTCGAACTTCTCGACCGCGCGAATCAGTCCAAGCGAGCCCTCTTGGATCAGGTCCAGGAAGTTCATTCCACGCCCGAGATAGCCCTTGGCGATGGACACCACCAGGCGTAGGTTGGCCTCGATCATGTGCTGCTTGGCGGACACGTCTCCGCGCTCGATGCGCTTGGCAAGGCACACCTCCTCTTCTGCGGTGAGCAGCGGTACGCGACCGATCGAGCGCAGATAGAGGCGCAGCGAATCTAGGCTTGGCTCGACGCTCATGTCGACCTCCGCCCGGCGCAGCTCTTCCAGGCGCGAGCGCAGCGCGACGTGGTCGACCTCGTTTTCGTCTTCGGCCTCCTCGGCGTCCAGAGGATCGTCCTCGTGCTCTGCCGGCTCTTCCTCGGCCTCGATCGTGACGAGTGTGTCGGCGCTTCCGTTGGAGTCGATTTTGGGGCTTGCCGACTCGACAACGTCGATGCCGTGCTCCTCCAGATAGCTGAGCAGGTCGTGCGCCTGCTCGCTGCTCAGATCGGCCTCCTCGACCACCGACGCGAACGCTCTTGCGGTCAGGAATCCGTGCTCGCGTCCCTCCGCGATCGCCGCCTGAACCTCTTCGATGTCAACCACGGAGGTGTCCGTGATCACCAGCAACCCCTCAGCCTTCTTGCTCACTTCGGGACCCCCAGGATCCGTGCGTCTCCCCGCCGAAGCAAAGGTCTGCTCCGACCTCCCCTTACCTGACTACATGCCTCCTATGCGATTCCCTTGTGGCATTGGCGGCCTTCGCGCCTCCTAGCTGCTCGGACCCGAACCCGATCGAACTGCCTCGGTATGTGTTATGTGCGGAGTGATACCAGATCTCGTTGTCGTTGTCGGCGCATGTCAGGAAGGTGGCTCGGCGAGCGCTACTGTTGGCGGCGAGTGCACACCACGATGCGCACAAGTCCCTCGCTTTCTCGGGCCGCTGACGACGATGTCCAGGCGCGCGTGCCGTCGATCCCGGTTGGGCTCTCGCGTGTGGGGGTCACCGGCGTGGAGAAGGTCATTCGCGTGCGCGACGAGCTGTTCTTCGCGCGACTTGAGTGCTTTGTGGACTTGAGCTCCGACCAGAAGGGCGCTCACATGTCGCGCTTCGAGGAGGTCGTGAACGAGGCTATCGGTGAGGTGATCCTCAAAGAGTCGGCCTTCCAAGCCGAGACGCTTGCCAAGCACATCGCAGAGCTGGTGCGTGAGCGTCAAGGGGCAGAGCGCGCGGAGGTTACGATCGCGGCGCGCTACCCCGAGCACAAGCCGGCGCCGGTGTCGGGCGTGATGACGCAGGAGATCTACACGCTCTACGGTCGCGCCGTGGCGCTGCCGACTGGCACTCGCAGGGTGGTGGGGGTGTCGGCCACTGGAATGACTGCGTGCCCGTGCGCGCAGGAGCTTATGACTGCCCGTGCGAAGGAGCGCCTGCGAAACGACGATTTCAGCGACGAGCAGATCGAGCGGGTGTTCGAGCACGTGCCGGTCGCCACCCACAACCAGCGTGGCTTGGGCACGCTTCACATCGGATGCTTGGAGGAGTGCGACGCGGAGATCGAGGCCTCGGCGTTGCTCGCGGTCGTGGAGGGCTCGATGTCCTCGGAGATCTATGAGCTGATGAAGCGCTCCGATGAGGTGGAGGTGGTGGAGAAGGCCCATCGCCGCCCACGCTTCGTAGAGGACTGCGTAAGAGAGATGGTGGCGGGGGTCGTGGCGGCTTTCCCCGAACTCGACGACGGTAGCTTCGTGTCGGCGCGTCAGGAGAACTTGGAGACGATCCACCAGCACAACGTGGTGGCCGAACGACACGGGCTCATGTCCGAGTTGCGGAGCGAGATTGCGACGGGGTCGAGGGCGCCGCATCAGACGACGCTGGACGGGTGGCTTGACGGAAGTAGTCAAGGCCCGATGCCACTGTGATGGCAACAGCGACATAAACGAGTAGCGACACCCACAGCGGCGAGGGGTGTACGGCGATGACTGCGAGGATCGCCGCTATTTGCACGCAAGTCTTGACCTTGCCGAACATCGAAGCCGAGATCACCACCCCCGACTGGCCGGCGTTGATGCGCAGCACGGTTACGGCGAGCTCGCGGGCGATGATCACCATCGCCACCCATCCTTCGAGGCGTTGCAGCGACACCAGGCACAAGAGCGCGCCGATGACGAGCAGCTTGTCGGCCAGCGGGTCCATCAGCTTGCCGAAGGTGGTGACCGAGTCTCGCGTGCGCGCAAGGTAGCCGTCGACGAAGTCGGTGAGCGAGGCGAGCGCGAACACCACCGCCGCCAGCACGTCCCCGGCCGGGGTGTTGCCGAGCAGTGCCACCACCAACACCGGCACGAGCATGATGCGCAGAACCGTCAGCAGGTTGGGGAGGTTCAGCGGCATGGCTCTATCGCCATTATGGCCGGGTGGCGGATGGGGCGCGACCGGACCGCGGCTCTTGCCCGATAGGGTGTGGGCCGTGGACCCTTATTCGCAACTGATCCCGATGGTCGTCGAGCGCACGGCGCGCGGCGAGCGCGAGTTCGACATCTTCTCGCGGCTGCTCAACGAGCGCATCATCTTCCTGGGCACCCCCATCGAAGACCAGGTCGCGAATCTGGTGGTGGCGCAGCTCCTTCACCTGGAGTCCCAAGACCCCGAGAAGGACATCTCGATCTACATCAACTCTCCAGGGGGAAGTGTGTATTCGGGTCTTGCGATCTATGACACGATGAAGTTCGTCAAGCCCGACATCCACACGATGTGCGTGGGAGTGGCGATGTCGATGGGCTCGCTACTGCTCGCGGGTGGCACCAAGGGCAAGCGTGCCGCGCTACCCAACTCGCGCATCCTCATCCACCAGCCTTCTGCGGGCTTTGAAGGCCAGTCGACGGACATAGAGATCCATGCGCGCGAGATCCTGAATGTGAGGGAGCGCCTGGATGAGATCTACGCCGAAAACACAGGCCTCTCAAAAGAGCAGGTACGCGAAGACATGGAGCGCGACCGCTTCTTCACCGCCGAGCAAGCGCTCGAGTACGGGCTCATCGACCGCGTGCTGGACAGTCACTGAAGCTCACTCGTACAGAGTGAGCGTCGCCAGGATCACGTAGAGCGCCACAAGCGCCCACCCCTCAAAGGCGGCGGCTTCGCCATCAGCGGTGACCTGCCACATGGCCAACGCCATCACAAGCAGAGCGCCGATGTAGACCGGCGCGAGCGCGAACGTGAGCGTTGTGGCGAGCAGGAACGAGATCAGCACCAGCAGCGGGAACAGGAACGCCGCTATCTGCGCCACCGAGTTCTTAACGACCGAGATCGCTAGATCCGAGCGACCCTTCCAGGCGAGAACGATGCCTGCCGTGTTCTCCACCGCGTTGCCGGCGATCGCCACAATCACAAGACCGGCGAACGCTTGTGAGATTTTGAGCTGCACGATCGCCGGTGAGAGTGCATTCACGAACCAGTCGGACACGAACGCCGAGGCGACGCCGGCGGTGAGCAGCAGCGTGAGTGTGAGCGACAGCGAGAGTCGCGGTCCCCTGTGTTCGGATGCGGTGGACGCCGCCAGTTCGGACGAAGTGGTGTCTTTGGCATCGGCATCCGTCGTGCCCGCTACACCGGCCTCCGCGCCGGGAGAGGCGTCGGCGCGTAGATAAGGCACGACCCACGCGAGGTACACAATCAGCAGGCTCACCGCCCCTACCGCCGAGATCGTGTTCACGTGGTGGCTGGCGGGGTCGTGCGAGGCGAGTGACAGGCCGAGCAGCACGATGATGAAGACCGTCACGAGCAGCAGCGTGGCGGTGTCGCGTGGGAGCCGGTGAGAGAAGCGCATCACGCCGTCGGGTGCCCGTAGAGCCCCCACCACGATCACGAGGCCGAGCACGAGCATCGCATTGGCGAAGATCGACCCGATGATCGCCGTTTGCGCCACCACGATCTCCCCCTTCTGCAGCGCGAAGATGACCACGAACAGCTCGGGCAGGTTGCCGAGCGTGGACTGCAACATCCCGGTGATAGCCGGCCCGAAACGCTCTCCGAGCTGCTCCGTGGCGAAGGACACCACCCAGGCGAGTCCGGCGAGTGCGAGCGTTGCGATGGCGAAGCGTGGGACGGCGGCCCACTGTCCATAGTTCGCTACGCCGGCGAGCGCTGTGAGCAGCGCGATCAGGACTAGCGCTGTGCGCTCAAAGGGGGTGAGGCGGCTCATCTCGTCCGCCGACAATAGTGCGGGCTTGGGACGGCAGCTCGCGGCTCGCATCGAACGTCGGTCGTCCAAGCCGAGGGGTCGCTAGGCTTCGCCGATCGCACGGTTGGCCACATTCATCCCGCCCGACAGCTCCACCTCGCGTGGAGGCGAGGTGCGCGGGGACACGGTGGTGGCGTTCGCCGACGAGCACTTCACGGTGCTCGATCGTCTACGCGATCCGGGCGCGTTCGTGGCGGACGGACCCTCGTTCGCGCTCGCTGATGTGACCCTGCTTGCGCCTGTGCCCCAACCGCGCGCGATCTTCGGGATCGGGATGAACTATGCCGACCACGTCGCGGAGATCGGGGCCACACCGCCGGAGACGCCGATTGTGTTCATGAAGCTGCCCTCCTCCTCCGCCCCGCCGAATGCGCCCGTGCCATGCCCGGACGTCGTGAAGCGCCTTGACTACGAGGGGGAGCTTGCGGTGGTGATGGGCGCAAACGGTCAGGTGGCGGGTTACGCGGTGGCTGATGACCTCACAGCGCGCGACCTGCAGAAGCGCGAGCTGCAGTGGACCCGTGCGAAGGGGGCCGATGCGTTCTGTCCCTACGGTCCGTGGATCACCACCGCCGAGGAGGTCGACGACCCGCACGAGCTGTGGTTGCGCACTTGGGTGAATGGCGAGCTGCGCCAGGACTCCTCGACCTCGAACCTCATCTTCGACATCCCCACGCTCATGGCGTTCATCTCCGAAGCGTGCACGCTGGAGCCAGGCGATGTGATTCTCACCGGCACGCCCAGTGGAGTGGGGATGGGCATGGACCCGCCCTGCTTCCTTGATGCGGGCGATGTCGTGCGTATCGAGATCGAGGGGCTCGGCGCGATCGAGCACCCGATCGCCTGAAGCGCCGTTCCGTCGCGAGCTCAGCCGCGCAGCAGTCCACCTACGAGCGCCCCCGCGACGCCGCCCGAGGCCGCGGCACTGCCGTTGCTCTCGATGCCCTCGAGCGGTGCAATGAACATCGTCTGGATAGCGAGTCTCCCCGGGCCGGTGAAGCGGTTCCACGTGAGCTTGCCGCCGCCCCCGAACATGCCCGACTTCAACCCCATTGTGACTGCCTCGAGCTTGACGGTGGGGTCCTTGAACAGCCAACCACCGGCCTCCACGTCGATCTGCTCGCCCGCCTCGAGCTCGACCAGGAACACGTTGCCGTGGCCGTGCAGCCACACAAGCGCGTCTCCGTCGGTGGCGCGAAACTTGTCCACGAAGAAGCCCGAACCGCCGAGCAGCATGTTTTGCACGCCCTTGATGCGCTCGAAACTGTAGTCGAGATTGTCGGTGGCGGCGATGAACTGGTGCTCGCGCACGTCGAGCCCTTCGCCCTGGCTCAGATGCAATGGCACGCATTGGCCGGGCGAGTCGCGCGAGAAGGCGATTCGTCCACTGCCGGCGGTGCGGGTTACGAAGAACTCGAGCCCGGCGATCTTGCGCTTGATGGCGCCGGGGAGCTTCTTCAGCTCGACGTTCACGCCGGTCTCCTTCCACAGGAGGACATGGTGCTCGAACATCACGCTTGCCCCACCCACTTCGATCTGGAGCTCGGGCACGAGCTCACCACGGATGTGGTAGGTGACGCCCGCGAACGTCTCGTCGTGGACGGTCGCCTTGATGGGCTCCGGGAGATGCATGGCTCGTGTCTCCTTCTCGGGTGTGCTTTAGATCGCACGGTTGAACAGCTTTCGGCACGCTTATCGGCAGGCGGCGGCTGGACGTTAGCGAGCGCCCGTCCGTCCCGCCTCGGGTCACGTGCATCGCACCCAGGTAGGGCCTAAAGGCGTGGGGAGCGCTAAGGCGTCGAGCGCGCTAGACTTTGCCGAACCTCGCGCCGGGCGGGGTTTTTCTTCGCCGGGCGTCGTTTTCAACAACCACGCAGGGATAACTATGGCTCGCGGAGACGTTCGGATTGCAATCACCCTCGCATGCGAGGAGTGCAAGCACCGCAACTACCAGACAAACAAGAGCAAGCGCAACAACCCAGATCGGGTGACGTTGCGCAAGTACTGCCGCTGGTGCCGTCGCCACACCAGCCATCGGGAGACTCGCTAGCGCGGGAGCGCAGCTGTGGCCCGTGACCGCAAGCGCACTAGACAACGCCGCTCGAGGTCCGTACGCGAGGGAGCGTCGACCCCAGCGCAGAATCGTCCCGTGCGGGGCGATCTCCCGGGGTCGCTCGACCACGCGGGGGACGTCGATGAGTTCGACGCGGCACTCGTTCGTGGCGCGGGTGGGGTTCCCGTCGAGGAGCAAATCGAGGTTGAGCAGAACGGCAAAGGCGCCCGTGACGCAGAGCTTGCACCCGCGGAGAGCGGCGGTGGCCGCCGCGGAGGGCGCTCGGGCCAGTTGGAGGAGGCGTTCGGCGAGGGCGTGCCCGCCGAGGAGGCGCCCCGCAAGCCCAGCCAACCATTTCGACTTCGCGCCGTCGCGTTCCTGCGGGCAAGCTGGGCAGAGCTCCAGCGTGTGCAGTGGCCAGACCGTCGCCACGTCACGCAAGCCACTACGGTGGTGCTCGGCTTCCTCGTCGTCGCAGGCGTTTACCTGGGCATCGCCGACTGGGCAGCCCAGAAGATCGTGAACTTCATCCTCTAGCAAGAGCGCCTCGTCATCGCTTGGCGCGTAGTCTCCCCTCGTTGGTAACCCCTGTCTTGTCCATCAAATCGAAGCTGTCAGGACGCTGAATGTTCCGTTGGTATGTAGTCAACACCTACTCCGGTCACGAGAACAAGGTCAAGCACAATCTCGAGCACCGTGTCGTATCCCTGGGCCAGCAGCGCGCAGTGCGCCAGGTGGTGGTCCCTACCGAGTCGGTCTCGGAGATGAAGGACAACCAGAAGGTCACCGTGGAGAAGCGCACGATGCCTGGGTACGTGCTCGTGAACATGGAGCTCAACGAGGATTCTTGGGGCGTCGTGAAGGGCACCCCCGGCGTGACCGGCTTCGTGGGCTCCTCCCAGGAGCCCGTCCCGCTGACCCAGGTTGAGGTCGACCGTCTGCTCCACAAGGAGGTTGCGACTGCGCCTCGCACCCGTGCTCAGTTTGCGATCGGGGAGACCGTTAAGGTGGTGTCAGGGCCTCTGTCTGACTTCTCCGGAGAGATCTCTGAGATCAACGACGATGCCGCCAAGCTCAAGGTCCTGGTATCAATCTTCGGTCGGGAGACTCCCGTCGAGGTCGGGTTCGATCAAGTGAAGAAGCTCTAAATGGCCAAGAAGGTTCTGACAACAATCAAGCTGCAAGCGCGCGGCGGGCAGGCAAGCCCGGCGCCGCCGGTTGGTCCCGCGCTGGGCCAGCACGGCATCAACATCATGGAGTTCTGCAAGGCGTTCAACGCGCAGACGCTCGCGGAGACCGGCACCATCATCCCGGTGGTGATCACGGTTTACGAGGACCGCTCGTTCACCTTTGTCACCAAGACCCCACCGGCTGCGGTGCTCATCCGTCAGGCGCTCAAACTCGAGAAGGGCTCGGGTGAGCCCAATCGCAACAAGGTGGGCAAGATCACCGACGCCCAGCTACGCGAGATCGCCGAGCGCAAGCTCCCCGACCTCAACGCGCACGACGTCGACCAGGCCGTGAAGATCATCGCGGGCACTGCCCGTTCGATGGGCGTGGATGTGGCGTGATGAGCTCTCACGGACGTCGCCATCGGGACGGTTTGACCAAGGTCGATCGTGAGCGTGAGTATCAGCCCGCAGAGGCTGTCGCGCTTGTCAAGGGCCTTGCAAGTGCAAAATTCGATGAGTCAGTTGAGATCCACGTGCGCACGGGCCTCAACGTGCGTCACGCAGACGAGCAGTTGCGAGGGACGATCGCGCTTCCCAATGGGCTCGGCAAGGACGTGAAGATTGTCGTGTTCGCGCAGGGCGACAAGGCCCGCGACGCCGAGCAGGCAGGGGCGGATGTGGTCGGCGCCGAGGATCTCGCCAAGCGCATCGAAGAGGGTTTTGATGACTTCGACGTGGCGATCGCCACTCCCGACCTGATGTCGGTGGTGGGTCGCCTCGGCCGTGTACTTGGCCCGTCGGGCAAGATGCCCAACCCGAAGGTTGGGACGGTCACGATGGATGTAGCCAAAGCCGTGGAGGACTCGAAGTCGGGCAAGGTTGAGTACCGCACCGACCGCACAGCGATCGTCCACATGGTGATCGGCAAGGCGAGCTTTGACGAGCAGAAACTGCTCGAGAACTATGCCGCCGTGATCGAAGAGCTGATCCGCGCCAAGCCCTCGGCGGCGAAGGGGCGGTATCTGCACACCATCACGATGACCTCAACGATGGGTCCGGGCGTGAAGGTCGACCCGACCCGAACCCGCGACATCGTCGAACAAGCGGCGGCGGCCTGATTTAATCCACGGCACAGCTCACCGCCCAAGACTCCCGGCGACGCTGACAGATCTTCGATCTGAGCGCAGAAGACCGGGATAGGTGGAGCGAGCGAAAGCGGTTCTCACTCCCGCTCTCGACGCCCGCCTATGCGCGGGCGTTGCGCGTCTTTACGAGAGCAAGGGATGAGATGAATCGAGAGCAGAAGGCAGCGACCATAGAGGCCATAGCGGCCGAGATCGACCAGGCCGAAGCGGTCTTCGCGGTCGACTATCGCGGCATCTCCGTGCCTCAGGCGGCGGAGTTGCGCACCAAGCTACGCGAAGCCGACGCCACCTTCACGGTGGTGAAGAACTCGCTCACCGAACGCGCCGCCGACCAGGTGGGAGCGGAGTCGCTCAAGCCACTGCTCACCGGCCCCACCGCGCTCACGTTTGTCCGTGGCGACGCCGCCCTCGCGGCGAAGGCGATCGCCGACTACGCGCGCGCCACCCAGCTGCTCCCCTTCAAGGGTGGCTTGCTGAACGGTGAGGTGCTTGAGGCGGATCAGATCCGGGCGATCTCGCGCCTACCTGCACGTGAAGTGCTCTACGGACAGCTCGTGGGCATCGTCGCCTCGCCCGTCTCGGGTCTTGTTCGCACACTGAACGCGCTGCTCGGCGGCCTCGCCGTCGCGCTTGGCCAGGTGCGCGAGAAGAAGGAGTCAGGCGAGATCCCGGCGGGCGAGCCGCCCGCCGCCGAGGTCCCCGCCGCCGAGGTCCCCGTCGCCGAGGAGTCCGCGGCAGATGCTCCCGCCGTCGAGGAGCCTGCCGCTGAGGAGATCTCGGCTGCGGAGCCCCAAGCTGAGGAGTCTCCCGCCGAGGAGGCATCTACGACAGACCAAGCTGAGCCGGCTGAGCCGGCGCAAGACGACAACCAGACGGACGCTTCGGTGCAAGAGCCCGAGAGCGCCGAAGCGACCAAGGAGGACTGACAGATGGCAGCAAGCACACAGGAGTGGATTGACGAGCTCAAGGGCATCTCGGTGCTCGAGCTCGCCGAGCGCATCAAGGCGCTGGAGGAGGAGTTCGGTGTCTCCGCCGCGGCCGTCGCGGCCCCCGTCGCGGCAGCCGGCGGTGGTGGCGGTGGCGACGCGGCCTCCGAGGACGAAGGTCCCACCACGGTCGACGTGATCCTCACGGCGGCGGGTGACAAGAAGATCCAGGTCATCAAGGTGGTGCGTGCCGCGACAGGTCTCGGCCTGAAGGAGGCCAAGGCGCTGGTAGACGAGGCCCCCAAGCCGGTCAAGGAGGGCATCGAGCGCGAGGAGGCCGACAAGCTCAAGGCCGAACTCGAGGAGGCCGGAGGCACCGTCGAGGTCAAGTAGCTCTCGATCCGCGCAGCGCGCGGACGGGTTGTATGCGACGGCCGGGGATATCCCCGGCCGTTTGCATTTTCCCAAACAGATGGTCCCTTCCGGTACAATCCCGGCTGCTGGCCGATAGTCGTAGCCACCCATCGCAGCACGATGCCGCGCCACATACGCGGTTGTCAGGGGGTGGGGTCCGTGAGCGCCGGCTGCCCCACTTGAGGGCGCCGATGACCTGTGCTATCTTTGCTGGTCGCGCGTTTGCGCCCGCCTCTGCCCGTCTCTCGCCCTCCGAAGGAGTCATTTCTTGGCTGCTGTTGATGCTCTCCGGACGCGCCGGTCTTTCGCGCGCCTGACCAAGTCTGTAGACGTACCCAACCTCATCGATATCCAGCGCCGCTCATTCGAGTGGTTGACCGACCCTGAGAAGGGCGGGCTGCGCGAGACGATCGATGACATCTCGCCGATCGAGGACTACACCGGCAATCTCGCCGTGCAGTTCGGCCAGTTCATCTTCGACGAGCCTGTCGCCTCGCTCGAGCAGTGTCGCGAGAAGGACCTCACCTACGCCCGTCCGCTCACCGTCACGGTCGCCTTCATCAACCGCGAGACGGGGGAGATCCGTGAGCAGTCTGTGTTCATGGGCGACTTCCCGTGGATGACGGAGCGCGGGACGTTCGTCATCAACGGCACCGAGCGTGTCGTCGTGACCCAGCTCGTGCGCTCTCCTGGCGCCTACCTGATGGAGCCCAAGGACCGCGAGAAGCAGGTGTTCATCGCCAACCTGATGCCCGCTCGAGGCTCCTGGCTTGAGCTGGAGATCGACAAGAAGGGCAAGATCTTCGTCCGCATCGACCGCAAGCGCAAGCTCCCGGTGACGGTACTCCTGCGTGCGATGGGCTACGCCACCGACGAGGAGATCCTGCGGCTGTTCGACAACTCGCACTACATCCGCAATACGATCGAAGCCGACACCGAGCAGACACGCACTGAAGAGGGCGCGTTGATCGAGCTGTTCAAGAAGCAGCGTCCTGGCGAGCCGCCGAGTGTGGAGAACGCCAAGGCGCTGCTCAACCAGTTGTTCTTCGACCCCAAGCGTTACGACCTCACGCGCGTGGGTCGCTACAAGCTCAACTCGCGTTTGGGTCTTGACATCGACATCGACACCCGCACGCTCACCCACGACGACATCCTTGCACTGGTGAAGGAGCTTGCCTCGCTACCCAAGATCCTGGGCATGCCAGAGGAGCCGGAGTTTGAAATCAAGGACTACGCGGCCGAGGCGATGAGCATGCCGCGTGAGCCCGTGGACGAGCACCTCGACGAGTACGAGCATTTCGGCAACCGTCGCCTACGCACCGTCGGCGAGCTGATCCAGGAGGCCTTCCGCATCGGCCTCTACCGCATGGAGCGGGTGGTACGTGAGCGCCTCACAACCGAGGACGCCGACACCATCACGCCGCAGACCATCATCAACATCCGGCCCGTGGTGGCGGCGCTGAAGGAGTTCTTTGGCTCATCCCAGCTCTCGCAGTTCATGGACCAGACCAACTCTCTGGCGGGGCTCACCCACCGCCGCCGTCTCTCCGCGCTAGGTGCGGGCGGGCTCACGCGTGAGCGCGCGCCCATCGAGGTGCGCGACGTGCACCCCACCCACTACGGCCGCATGTGTCCGATCGAGACGCCCGAGGGTCCGAACATCGGTCTCATCGGCTCGCTCTCCTCGTTCGCCGAGGTGTCGGAGTACGGCTTCGTCACAACTCCCTACCGGGTGGTAAAGGACGGGGTGGTGAGCGAGGAGGTTGTGCGCCTGGACGCAAACCAGGAGGAGGAGCAGCTGATCGCTCAGGCCAACACGCCGATCGATCCCAAGACGGGCAGGCTGCTGGGCAAGGAAATTCTCTGCCGCACCCAGGCCGGTCAGTACGTGACGGTCGGTCCCAAGGACGTCGATCTGGTGGATGTCTCCCCCGAACAGATCTGGTCGGTGGCTACCGCGATGATCCCGTTCCTCGAGCACGACGACGCCAACCGTGCCTTGATGGGCTCGAACATGCAGCGTCAGGCTGTGCCGCTGCTCAAGACCGACGCTCCGCTCGTGGGCACCGGCATGGAGCGTCGCGCCGCGCTTGACACGGGCGACGTGCTACTCACGCGCAACACCGGCACGATCGATTTCGTCGACGCCAATCGGATCGTGATCGAGACCTCGGAGGGCAAGGACGAGTACGAGCTGCAGAAGTTCATGCGCTCCAACCAGGGCACCCTCATCCACCACAAGCCGCGTGTGAGCGCCGGCCAGAAGGTGAAGGCGGGCGACGTGCTCGCCGACGGTTCCTCAACCGACAAGGGTGAGATGGCGCTCGGCAAGAACCTGATGGTGGCTTTCATGTCCTGGGAGGGCTACAACTTCGAGGACGCCATCATCCTCTCCAAGCGTCTCGTGCAGGACGACGAGCTCACCTCGATCCACATCGAGGAGTACGAGATCGACGCCCGCACCACCAAGCTCGGTGACGAGGAGATAACCCGAGACATCCCCAATCGCTCGGAGGAGTCGCTGCGCAACCTCGACGACCGCGGCATCGTGCGCGTAGGCGCTGAGGTCGCCTCCGGAGACCTACTGGTGGGCAAGGTCACGCCCAAGGGTGAGACCGAGCTAACCGCCGAGGAGAAGCTCATCCGTGCGATCTTCAAGGAGAAGGCGCGCGAGGTGCGCGACACCTCGCTGAAGGTGCCTCACGGCGAGGGTGGCGTGGTGATAGATGTGATGACCTTCTCTCGCGACGAGGGCGACGACCTGCCCCCAGGCGTCAACGACCTCGTGCGCGTGTTCGTTGCCAAGAAGCGCAAGATCTCCGAGGGCGACAAGCTCGCGGGCCGCCACGGCAACAAGGGTGTCATCTCGAAGATCGTCGATCAGCAGGACATGCCCTTCCTGGAGGATGGGACTCCGGTCGACGTGATCCTCAACCCGCTGGGTGTGCCGAGCCGCATGAACGTCGGCCAGATCCTTGAGACGCATCTTGGCTGGGCCGCGGCGCAAGGTTGGTACGACGACGGCACCGAGGCCTACAAGGAAGCCCACACAAATGGCGGCAACAAGAAGGTGTACGTGGCCACGCCGGTCTTCGACGGTGCAACCGTCGAAGACGTGGACACCGCCCTGGTGAAGTGGCAGGACGCCCATGAGGGCCGCATCCGCATGGACATCGACAAGTCACGCCGGGTGGGTGAGCAGGCCTCAGGGAAGATGACGCTGTTCAACGGTCGCACCGGCGAGCCCTTCGAGGAGCAGGTGACCGTCGGATACATGTACATCCTCAAGCTCCTGCACCTCGTGGACGACAAGAT
Source organism: uncultured Solirubrobacterales bacterium (assembly GCA_963702905.1). Classification (GTDB taxonomy): domain Bacteria; phylum Actinomycetota; class Thermoleophilia; order Solirubrobacterales; family Solirubrobacteraceae; genus Palsa-744. Next base: position 381,715 of record OY969769.1, on the reverse strand, counting down.
TCACGCTCGCTCCACCGGCCCCTACTCGCTGGTCACCCAGCAGCCGCTCGGAGGCAAGGCGCAGTTCGGTGGTCAACGCTTCGGCGAGATGGAGGTGTGGGCGCTGGAGGCATTTGGCGCCGCCTACACCCTGCAGGAGATGCTCACCATCAAGTCCGACGACACGGTCGGGCGTGTGAAGGCCTACGAGGCGATCGTCAAGGGCGAGAACATCGCCGAGCCGTCGATTCCTGAGTCCTTCAAGGTGCTGCTCAAGGAGATGCAGTCGCTCGCGCTCGACGTGGGTGTTGTCTCCGAGGAGGGGCAGCACGCCGAGCTGCGCGACGAAGACGACGATCTTCTGCGCGCAGCCGAGGAGCTGGGCATCGATCTCTCGGGTGTTCGTGCTCCCACAGGTGAGCTCGGCAGCGAGGTTGACACAGAGCAGGAGGCGACCGACGCCGGATCCGATGACGCGGAGACGGAGGATGCCGAGGCGCCACTTGACATCGGTGAGTTGATCGAGGACGGCATCGACCTCGAGGGTTTGGAGGGCGCCGACGAGGCGCTCATCGAGCAGCCGGCGCAGGAGAGCGAGACGTAGGCGCTACGCAACTCCCGTCCCCACTGGGGACGGGAGCAGACGGGCCAAGCCGGCGGACGGGCGGCGGCGAGAAGGCCCAGGGGAAGCATTGACCCCACCACACCCCGTTTCACCCGCGAGCGAAAGCGCACCAGCATGATCGACATCAACAACTTCGACGCCATCGAGATCAGCCTCGCCTCCTCCAAGCAGATCCGTTCTTGGAGCTCCGGTGAGGTGACCAAGCCCGAGACAATCAACTACCGCACGCTGAAGCCGGAGAAGGACGGTCTTTTCTGCGAGCGCATCTTCGGTCCCACCAAGGACTGGGAGTGCTATTGCGGCAAGTACAAGCGCGTGCGCTACAAGGGCATCGTGTGCGAGCGCTGTGGAGTGGAGGTCACCCGCTCGAAGGTCCGTCGTGAGCGTATGGGCCATGTCGACCTCGCCGCGCCGGTGAGTCACATCTGGTTCTTCAAGGGCGTTCCCTCCCGGATTGGCTACCTGCTCGACATGGCGCCCAAGGAGCTCGAGAAGGTTCTCTACTTTGCTGCCTCCATCGTCACCTGGGTGGACGACGAGGCGCGCTCCAAGGACCTCGACTCGCTCGAGAAGGAGGTCAACAAGGTTCTTGACTCCTATGCCGCCGAGCTTCAGGAGCGAGTGCTCGAACTGCGCGAGCAGCTGGGACGTCGCGAGAAGTATCTGCAGAGCGGCAAGCAGACCGGCTTTGACGATGAAGATCACCTATGGGCGGACTCGCTTGACATCAACCTCTCAAAGATCTCCGACGAGGAGCGCGAGAAGATGATCAAGGAGCTCAACAAGACCTTCGAGGCGGACATCGCCGACACCGAAGCCTACGTCGAGGACGGCGCCGAGCGGATGCGCAACGTGTGGGAGCTCTTCAAGACGATGGAGCCCAAGCAGATCGAGCACGATGAGACCACTTTCCGCGAGCTCAAGGAGCGCTTCGGCTCTCCCTACGGTTTTGGCGAGTACTTCCGTGGCGGTATGGGCGCCGAAGCGATCCGCGACCTGCTCCAGCAGGTTGATCTCGAGGCCGAACGCACCGAACTGGAGGAGCAGGTGAAGACCGGTAAGGGTCAGAAGCAGGCCCGTGCTGTCAAGCGCCTGAAGGTAGTGAGCGCCTTCATTCAGTCGGGCAACAAGCCCGAGATGATGGTGCTCGACGCGGTACCGGTGATCCCGCCGGAGTTGCGCCCGATGGTGCAGCTCGACGGTGGACGGTTCGCGACCTCCGACCTCAACGACCTCTACCGCCGTGTCATCAACCGCAACAACCGCCTCAAGCGGTTGCTCGACCTCGGTGCTCCCGAGATCATCGTCAACAACGAGAAGCGCATGCTCCAGGAGGCGGTTGACGCGCTGTTCGACAACGGCCGTCGTGGTCGCCCGGTGACAGGGCCCGGCAACCGTCCATTGAAGTCACTGTCCGACATGCTCAAGGGCAAGCAGGGACGCTTCCGCCAGAACCTGCTCGGCAAGCGCGTGGACTACTCGGGCCGCTCGGTGATCGTGGCCGGCCCATACCTGAAGCTCCACCAGTGCGGTCTGCCGAAGATCATGGCGCTAGAGCTCTTCAAGCCGTTCATCATGGCGCGGCTCGTGGAGCGCAAGTCGGCGCAGAACATCAAGGCCGCCAAGAAGATGGTGGATTCGATGATCGGCGAGGTTTGGGACGTGCTCGAGGAGGTCATCCACGAGCACCCGGTGCTGCTCAACCGTGCTCCCACACTCCACCGTCTTGGCATCCAGGCGTTTGAACCGCTGCTCGTGGAGGGCAAGGCGATCCAGGTGCACCCGTTGGTGTGCCACGCCTTCAACGCCGACTTCGACGGCGATCAGATGGCGGTGCACCTGCCACTGTCGGCCGAGGCCCAGGCGGAGGCGCGCATCCTGATGCTCTCCTCCAACAACATCCTCAGCCCCGCCCACGGCGCGCCGCTTGCGACCCCCACCCAAGACATGATCCTGGGCGCCTACTACCTCACATATGGAATCGAAGCCGACGAGTTGGCCAAGATCGACCGCGCCACATATGAGCCGCGGCCGCATGTGTTCCGCACGGCGCAGGAGGCTGAGCTTTCCTACGAGGCGGGTGTCGTGAAGCTGCACGACGTCGCCGAGTTCCGGCCCATGGGACGCGACGGCGGCCATCTGCTCACGACGGTCGGGCGGATCATCTACAACGACCGCATCGAGCGCGCTCTCGCGGAGGCGCTTGGCGATCAGTTCGACGCGTCGAAGTACGTGTTCGTGAACCAGTCGATGAAGAAGCGCGACACCACGCGTCTGATCGACGCGCTCGTGCAGACCTACGGGGCGACCACTATCTCGTTGGTGCTCGACGCGTTCAAGGACCTCGGCTTCAAGTACGCAACCCAGGCGGGCATCACGATCTCCAAGAATGACGTGGTGATCCCCCCGGAGAAGCAAGAAATCCTCGACAAGTACGACAAGTTGGTGGGCGACATCACCGACCAGTACGACATGGGCCTCATAACCCAGGAGGAGCGCCACGAGGCGGTGGTGGAGAAGTGGAACGCCGCCACTGATGAGGTGGCGGAGGCGATGATCGCGAACCTCGACACGCTGAACCCCATCTTCATGATGGCCAACTCCGGGGCCCGTGGCTCCTTCAAGCAGATCCGCCAGCTGGCGGGCATGCGCGGCCTGATGGCCAATCCGAAGGGTGAAATCATCGAGCGTCCGATCAAGTCCAACTTCATGGAGGGGCTGTCGGTGCTGGAGTACTTCATCTCCACCCATGGCGCCCGAAAGGGTCTGGCTGACACCGCCCTACGTACTGCCGACTCGGGCTACCTGACCCGTCGTCTGGTGGACGTCGCCCAGGACGTGATCATCCGCGAGGTCGATTGCGGTACCGAGGAATACATCGAGATGGCGGTGTGGAACGAGGGCGGTGAGCCCAACGACAACCTCGTGGGCCGTACCGCCGCGCAGCCGATCACCACAAAGCGCGGGCGTATGCTCGCCGAGCAGGGCGTGGAAATCGGTCGTGAGCACCTCGTCGACATCGCCGATGCGTTCTCCGAGGATCACGAGAAGGGCGTGCGCGTGACCGTGCCGGTTCGCTCGGTACTCAAGTGCAAGGCCCCCAGCGGCGTATGCCAGGCCTGTTACGCCCGTGCGATGGCCACCGGCCAGACCGCGCAAATCGGCGACGCCGTGGGCATCGTCGCGGCGCAGTCGATCGGTGAGCCGGGGACTCAGTTGACGATGCGCACCTTCCACACCGGCGGTGTCGCCGGCGCCGACATCACGCACGGCCTACCGCGCGTGGTGGAGCTTTTCGAGGCCCGCAAGCCCAAGGGATTGGCGAAGATCGCCGAGCAGGACGGTGTTGCATCGATCGAAGAGACAGAGAAGGCCCTCACCGTGGTGATCACAGACGAGGCGGGTGAGGAGCACCGCCACGCTTTCCCGCGTCGCACACGGCTGTACGTGAGCGAGGGCGAGAAGATCGAGGCGGGCAAGCAGCTCAACGAGGGGTCGCTCTATCCGCACGAGTTGCTCGCCATCCGCGGTCGCACCGAGACCGAGCAGTACCTCGTCAAGGAGGTGCAGGAGGTCTACAAGTCACAGGGCGTGGACATCAACGACAAGCACATCGAGTTGATCGTGCGCCAGATGCTCAAGAAGGTGAGGGTCGACCAGAAGGGCGACACCGACTACCTGCCAGGCCAGTTCGTGGACCGCTACGAATTCGCTATCGCCAACGACGCGGTGATAGCCAAGGGTGGGGAGACGGCGCAGTTCGAGGACATCATCCTGGGTATCACCAAGGCATCGCTGAACACCGACTCGTTCCTCTCGGCGGCGTCCTTCCAGGAGACCACCAAGGTGCTCACCGACGCCTCGCTCGAGGGCAAGATCGATCGTCTGAATGGTCTCAAGGAGAACGTGATCATCGGCAAGCTCATCCCCGCTGCCACCGGCCTGAAGCGCTACCGGCGGATCGAGATCGAACCCTCCGAGCCGCTCCCCCGCGCGATCGACGACGTAGGGCTGCTCAACCAGGAGGAGATCGCCGCCGAGCTTGGCCTCTCAGACGGTGAGGCGCTCGGTGTCGGCTACGGCAGCGAGTTCGACGCAGATCTCGCGTCGCTGGAGAAGATCGGCGCTGGCAGCACGGATCCCGGCTTCGTGGAGGGGCTCGGCGAGCTCGAGGTGCCGGAGGAGTCAGGCGAGTAGCAGTCTCGCCGCCCAGTCCTCAAGGATCTCCGTCTCACTTTGGGTGAGTCCGCTTGCGGGTGTCGTCTGCACGAGTAGGGTGGGTGCCTCGCGGGCGCTCGCCCACTCGTGGCAGGCATCGTTGAAGGCGTCATCGATCCACGCGAGCGCACGCTCCCCCGCGTAATCGTCGATCGCGTCGAGCTTCCAGTGTGCGTTCGTGCGTCTCACAGATCGCTCGAAGCTCAAATGGGGCAGGATGGGAACTCCGAGAAGGTGGGGGAGGTGTTCGTTTGCCTTCTCCTCCCACCCACTCGCCCACACCAGATCGAACAACGGCTCCAATCCGAGCAGGTGCTCGGCCGCTGTGGACGAAAGAAAGTGCGGTATGCCGTCGATCGAATGGAACGACCCCTCCGCGGGGGGCTGTCTGCCGAATCCGAACAGCGAGATCACCCCGTCTATGTCCACCAGCAGAAGCGGCCGGCTCGGTTGGGCGTTTGTTAGGTGTGGATCGTCTTTAGCTCGCACAGAGGTTGCGACCGGTAATCTGGCTGTGTCGCGTGGGCGCAGTAAAGCATTCCATGCGCGTTGCCGATGGATGAGTCCGTCGGTCCCCACACGATGACTCTCTATCTCGGCATACTCCTCGCGCTCGGTTGTGCCTTCGTGGCGAACCTTGGCTTCTTTTACAAGTACAGGGGCGCCAACACTGTGGGTAAGGTGGAAGTGAGCCACCCATTGCGCTCCGCCCGCTTGCTGTTTTCCTCTAAGTGGTTCGCCGTGGGGATGCTCGTAGCCGCCGGCTCCTGGGCGCTACACGTGGCGGCGCTCGCGCTCGCGCCGATGTCCGTGGTCCAGGTGGCCCTCGCCGCCGGCGTGGTGCTCATAGCGGTCATGGCCGACCGCATGTTCGGCTTCAAGGTTGGCCCCCGCCAATGGCTCGGCCTGTGGCTCACCGCCGCCGGCCTTGTGATGCTTGGCCTCACGCTACCGACGATGCATGGCGCCCAGTCCCACTTCTCAGATGCCGCCATGATCTCTTTCGAGGCTGGCTTGTTTGGCATCGGAGGTCTGCTCATCATGGGACCCCGCATCGGCGGGCCAGTGGAGCATCACGGCATGATGCTCGGCGCCGCTGCCGGCATTCTTTTCGGTGTATCCGATGTCTCGATCAAGGCGCTCACTGGCATCTTGGGTGCCCATGGGGCGCTCGGTGTTCTGCTGAGCCCGTGGTTTGCGGTGGCGCTACTCGCATCGATCGTTGCTTTTTACGCCTCCGCGCGCGGCCTGCAGGACGGCGACGCGGTTCCCGTTATCGCTGTTACCGGCACCGCAGCGAACATCTCAGGGGTGGCCGGCGGGATTCTCGTCTTCGGAGATCCTCTCCCTGGAAGCGCCGTGGGGATCGTGCTTCAGTCGCTTGCTTTCGTGCTTGTGCTTGTGGCTGCCGCCTTGATGCCTGCCCCGGTGCGTGCCGCCGGTCTGCGCGCGACCGCCTGACGCTGCTAGGATTCCGCGTCGAATGCCCACTACCTCGCAACTCGTGCGCAAGGGGCGCGTCGCCCCCAAGAAAAAGCTCGCCACTCCCGGCCTGAAGTCGGGCAAGGGGCGCAAGAAGAAGGTTGCCGCCCCCCAACGGCGTGGAGTGTGCACCCGTGTGTACACCACAACCCCGAAGAAGCCTAACTCCGCCCTGCGAAAGGTCGCACGTGTGCGCATCGCCGGCTCGATAGAGGTCACGGCATACATTCCCGGCGAGGGTCACAACTTGCAGGAGCACTCGGTGGTGCTCGTGCGTGGTGGTCGCGTCAAGGATCTTCCCGGTGTGCGTTACAAGGTCGTACGCGGCACGCTCGACGCCGCCGGCGTGAGCGACCGCAAGCAGGGCCGCTCGCAGTACGGCGTGAAGAAGAAGTAATGCCACGTCGCGCAGCCGCCCATGTGCGTCCGCTTGAGGCGGACCCCGTACACCGCTCCAAGCTCGTCCAGCAGATCATCAACAAGGTCATGCTCGACGGCAAGAAGTCCACCGCCGAGCGCATCGTGTATGACGCGCTTGCGCTGCTCGGAGAGCGCTCCGACAAGGACCCGATCGAGCAGCTGGAGAACTCCATCAAGGCGCTCACTCCCGCGCTTGAGGTTCGCTCCCGTCGCGTGGGAGGCGCTACCTATCAGGTGCCCGTGGAGGTGCCTGCGCGCCGCGCCCGCACGCTCGCGGTGCGCTGGCTCGTCGAGTTCGCGCGCAACCGCCGTGAGAAGACGATGGCGCAGCGTCTCGCCAACGAGTTGCTGGACGCCCAGTCTCAACAGGGCGGCGCCTACAAGCGCAAGGACGACATTTACCGCATGGCGCAGGCCAACAAGGCCTTCGCCCACTATCGCTGGTAGGAACCCCACCCCCGATGACTGCGGCGCGATGCTGCGTTTGTCTGGCACAGGAACATGCGATTCGCGCCCGAGGCGATGTTCGAGCATCTGCCGCTCCGCTGCGCAAGCGGTTAGCATAGTGCTCGTGGCTCGACGTAAAGTCCGGAGGGACGCTAGTGCTGATCTTGAGATCCGCTTGTCAAACGGACAAGTCCTAGCCGTGGAGGTCAAAGTCATCGGTTCGAGTATGGTCGTGAGCGAGTCTGTCAGCCATACCATCATGCACGTAGGTGATGCGAGTGCTGCTGCAGTGGGTGCAGCTAGCGTGCTTGGATGGTACGTGCGCTCAAATGCACCGTGGTTGGTCGGGGACGACGCTGTCATTCGCAACGACTGGCAGACGGTAGGGGATGACCTTTGGCGGGCGGTTGGCGCCTTCATGAGCGGCAACGAGGCCGACGGCGAGCAGCCGAGGCTATTCGATCCTGGCGAGTACGCCAAGACCCCTTCGTAGGAACAATGGAGGGTTCGGGCCAACACCTCACATCCAGAGAGAGAACGTCCCCGGACGCGGGTGTAGTTGATGGAGAAATCACGGACGAGTCTACGCGCGAGCAACTAGTCCAAATACTCGCGCGGGCCGTATTCAGCGGACCGCTGCCGCCTCCCGAAATGCTCGCTCGGTATAACGAGGCGCTACCCGACGGTGCGAACCGGATCGTCAAGATGACGGAAGACCAGTCATCTCATCGACGAAAGATGGAGAGTCGAGGCCAAATCTTCGCTTTCGTACTTGCAATGGTGGCGATCCTCGGAGGCATCTTTCTCATTGCTGAAGGCCGTAGCATTGAGGGATTGGTACCTCTTCTCGCGGCAATTGGCGGCCTGATCGCGGTTTTTGTCTACGGCGAGGTGCGAGCGCGCAGTGCAAGACAGATTGAGTCCCAGGACAAATCTGCGTCTGACACAACGTGACTTATCGGGGCTTCCTAAAAGAGGGGGCTCATATGTGACGCATAGCACTTTCGTACCCCTTGAAGAAAGAAGGTTTGGTACCTAAACTTTTGGTGCCAAATGTCTTCGCGACCAGCCATCGAGCAGTCCGATCCCCACGCCTCCGCTCGGATCGAGCGTCATGTGTGGGTCATCTGCGGCGTGGTGATCCTGGGGATGATCATGTCGATCCTCGACACGACGATCGTCAACGTCGCACTTCGCACCCTCTCACACGACCTCCACAGCCCACTTTCGCAAGTCCAGTGGGTGATCACCGGCTACCTACTCGCTCTCGCGGCAGTTATCCCCGTCACGGGCTGGGCCGCCAGGCGTTTCGGCGCCAAGCAGGTGTACATGACCTCGTTGGTGCTCTTTACCGCGGGCTCTGCACTGTGTGGGCTCGCCAACTCGACGACCTCACTCGTGCTCTTCCGCGTCCTGCAGGGCGCTGGTGGCGGGATGATCATGCCGGTTGCGATGATGATCATGGCCCAGGTCGCAGGGCCGCAACGCATGGGCAGGGTCATGGGGTACGTCTCCATGCCGGCGATGCTTGCGCCCATCCTTGGGCCGGTCGTGGGCGGGCTCATACTCGAGAACCTCCCCTGGTCGTGGATCTTCTTCGTGAACGTCCCCATCGGGGTGCTTGCATTCGTGCTCGGTTGGCGCATGCTTCCCCACACCGACTCCGGTGAGGCAGGACGACTTGACGTCCTGGGCCTCGCCATCCTCCCTGCCGGCTTCGCGGCGATGATCTATGGGGTCAGCAAGCTCGGCTCGGGCGCCGCGTTGGGCTCGGGCGAAGTCATAGTTCCGACGCTCGCCGGAGTCGTGCTGGTCGTGTTGTTCTGTCTGCACGCTCTGCGCATCGAGCGCCCACTGCTGGACATACGCCTCTATGCCAACCGCGTCTTTGCCGGCGCGGCGTTCACCAACTTCGGTCTCGGCGCAGCGTTGTTCGGGGCGATGATCCTCGTTCCGCTCTATTACCAGGAAGTGCGCGGTGAGAGTGTCGTCAACACTGGCCTGCTAACTGGCCCTCAAGGGATAGGCGCGTTGATCGCGATGCCGCTGGCAAGCCGACTCACCCAGCGCTTCGGCGGTGGTCGCGTAGCGCTCACTGGTGTGTCTGTCCTGTGCCTCAGCACGCTTCCCCTCACGTTCGTTGGCGTCGATACTTCGATCGTGGCGATCTCGTTGGTGCTCGTCGTGCGCGGTCTGAGTATCGGCTTGTGCTTCATGCCGGCAATGAGCGCCGCTTTCTCGGCGATGCGCCCTGACCAGATATCCGATGCCACGCCTCAGATCAACGCCCTGCAGCGCACCGGCGGCGCCATCGGCACTGCGGTGCTGGCTGTTGTGCTTCAGCGAGCGGGAGCAGGCTCGCACTCACCCGCGGCGCTTGCCTCGGCCTTTGGCACCGCGTACTGGTGGGCGCTTGGGATCGCCGCCTTGTCTCTGATCCCGTGCATCGTGCTTCTACGAGCCGAGCGTCCCCAGAGTCAACTCGACGAGCTACCCGCCCACCCGGAGGCCCTGGCCGATCCGGTAGGGGTCTGAGCTGCCTTCCGCTTAGCCATGTCTCCAGGAGCCGAGCTATCCGCGAAGGAGTCACGCGAGGAGTGGGAGTCAGAGCTGCTCGACCTCGGCAAGGCGTTCCGGCGTGTGTTTCGCAGCCTGCGCAGGCTGCGCGGCCGCGACACCCACCTGGTCGGCTCGGAGGTCAGCCACGCCCAGATGGAACTACTCATCGAGTTGAGCGAGCAGGGTCCCCTCTCGGCCGGTGATCTTGCCGCTGCCGCCCAGCTTACGCCTGCAACGGTTACCCAGATGCTCGATCATCTCGCCGTCAGCGGTCACGTCGAGCGCACCCGATCGGATTCCGACCGACGTGTGGTTGTGACCTGCTTGACCGACCAGGGTGAGGCTAAGGTGCGCGCCAAGCGTGCGGTGTGGCAAGCGCGCTGGGAGAGTACGCTGGCGGATGTTGACGCAGAGGACCTGCGGGTCACCACGCGTGTGCTCGAGCGACTTGACGCCGTCTTCGAGGATGCGCCCGAGATGAACGATTGCCAAGGTTCGCGGTAGCACGAGCGCCCTCGTGAAGCTGCTCGCAGCTGAGGTATATGCAGGCCAATAGCTCTGCTATAGTCGGCCCCCGCCCGCGGTGTCGTGTGTGCGTACGCGAGGCGCTAACCAGCATGGAGACCCTGATCAGATAGCGAAGCGATCCGCCCGACGACCGGCAGTGCGTGGGCCCGAGGGGCCCATTTTTTTGCCCTGAGTCGTATGGGCGCCGTTGCGCGTCCTCCGCGCCACCAGCAATTTCCCGCAATCCACAGCCACGGACGATCTGAAAATGCCCCGCAAGTTCCCCCTAGAGAAGACGCGCAACATCGGGATCATGGCCCACATAGACGCGGGCAAGACGACCACGACCGAGCGCATCCTCTACTACACCGGCCGCACCTACAAGATCGGCGAGGTCCACGAGGGCGCCGCGGTGATGGACTGGATGGAACAGGAGCAGGAGCGCGGCATCACGATCACCTCGGCCGCCACTACGGCTGAGTGGGACGGGCATCGGATCAACATCATCGACACTCCTGGTCACGTCGATTTCACGGTCGAGGTGGAGCGCTCGCTGCGCGTCCTCGACGGCGCCATCGCCCTCTTCGATTCCGTCGCCGGCGTCGAGCCGCAGTCTGAGACCGTGTGGCGTCAAGCGGACAAGTACCACGTGCCACGCATTGCCTACATCAACAAGATGGACCGTATCGGCGCGGACTTCGACAAGGGTGTGCAGACGATGATTGACAGGCTCGCCGCCCACCCAGTGCCGATCCAGCTTCCCATTGGAGCGGAGGGTGATTTCGCGGGCATTGTCGACCTTGTGAAGATGAAGGCGATTGTCTACAAGGACGAGCTCGGCACAGAGCAGGAAGAGGTCGAGATCCCAGATTCGCTCGTCGAAGCGGCTACCGCCGCGCGCGAGCACTTGCTTGAGGAGGTTTCCCACTATGACGACGCTCTGCTCGAGCTGATCCTGGAGGAGGCCGAGGTCCCCGAGGAGGTGCTCAAGCAGGCGATCCGCAAGGCAACGCTTTCGACAAAGCTCACGCCGGTGCTGTGCGGTTCGTCTTTCAAGAACAAGGGGGTGCAACCGCTTCTCGACGCGGTCGTAGACTATCTGCCCTCACCGCTGGATGTCCCCGCCGTCTCAGGCGCCGAACCGGTCAAGGGCGACGGCGAGGAGCCCCAGATCGAGCGCCACGCCGACGACTCCGAGCCCTTTGCTGCGCTCGCCTTCAAGATCATGGCCGACCCCTACGTCGGCAAGCTCACCTACTTCCGTGTCTACTCCGGGAAACTCGAGTCAGGCGCGCGCGTGCTCAACGTCAATTCCGGTCGCGCCGAGCGGGTGGGACGGATCCTGATGATGCACGCCAATGAGCGCGAGGAGGTCAACGAGGTCTACGCGGGTGATATCGCCGCCGCCGTGGGCATCAAGCAGGTCATCACCGGTGACACTCTCGCCGCTCCAGACGCTCCCATCAAGCTCGAGAACATCACATTCCCCGAGCCCGTCATCAAGGTCGCCGTCGAGCCCAAGACGAAGGTCGACCAGGAGAAGATGTCGGTGGCGCTCGGCCGTCTCGCCGAGGAGGATCCCACCTTTCAGGTGCGCACCAACGAAGAAACCGGCCAGACAGAGATTTCCGGCATGGGTGAGCTTCACCTCGAAGTGCTCGTAGATCGCATGAAGCGTGAGTTCGGGGTTGAGGCCAACGTCGGCCGGCCGCAGGTCTCCTATCGCGAGACTGTGCGCGGCACCGCCGAGAAGATCGAAGGCAAGTTCGTGCGCCAGACCGGCGGCTCGGGACAGTTTGGTGTCGTGTTCATCGACCTGGAGCCCGCTCCTGGCGAGGGCTTCGATTTCGTGAACAAGATCAAGGGCGGTGCGATCCCCTCCGAGTTCATCCCCGCGGTTGAGAAAGGTGTCGAGGAGGCGCTCGAGAACGGCGTCAAGGCTGGCTATCCGATGGTTGACGTGCGAGTCACGCTGGTCGACGGTAAGTACCACGACGTCGACTCCTCGGAGATCGCGTTCAAGGTCGCCGGATCGATCGCCTGCAAGGAGGCCGCCAGGCGCGCCAAGCCCGTCTTGCTCGAGCCCGTGTTCGCGGTCGAGGTCGTCACGCCCGAGGACTTCATGGGTGACGTGATGGGAGACCTCTCGCGTCGTCGCGGCCATCTTCAGGGATCAGAGCAACGTGGCAACGCGCTTGCGATCCACGCGAAGGTTCCCTTGAGCGAGATGTTCGGGTACGCGACCGACCTGCGCTCCAATACGCAGGGTCGGGCCAACTACACGATGCAGTTCGAGGGGTACGAGGAGGTGCCTCCGAACATAGCGGAGAAGATCATCGAGCAGCGGACTGGAGAGCCTGTCCCCGCCTAGGCCGCCGGCTCATAGCGACAACATTTGCAAGACCCTCACAGCAGGCAGAAGTCAAGAAAGTCCCCATTTAGATAGATTTCCCAGGTTCGCCCTACCAGCGGCGAATATCCAAGTCGATTACAGGAGCACACAAAGTGGCGAAGGAGAAGTTCGAGCGCGACAAGCCGCATGTCAACGTCGGCACCATCGGTCACATCGACCATGGCAAGACGACGCTGACCGCTGCCATCACGACCGTGTTGGCGGAGAAGATGGGCGGCGAAGCCCGTAGCTTCGAGGAGATCGACAACGCTCCGGAGGAGAAGGAGCGCGGGATCACCATCGCCACATCGCACGTCGAGTACCAGACCGAGAACCGTCACTACGCGCACGTCGACTGCCCCGGGCACGCCGACTATGTGAAGAACATGATCACGGGCGCCGCCCAGATGGACGGGGCGATCCTCGTCGTGTCGGCGGCTGATGGTCCCATGCCGCAGACGCGCGAGCACATTCTGCTCGCCCGTCAGGTGGGTGTGCCCTACATCGTCGTGTTCCTCAACAAGGCCGACATGGTCGACGACGAGGAGTTGATGGAACTGGTGGAGGTCGAGGTGCGCGAGCTCCTCTCCGAATATGACTTCCCTGGCGACGACATTCCGTTCATCACCGGCTCGGCGCTGAAGGCGCTTGAAGGCGACGAGGAGTACAAGGGCAAGATCATCGAGCTTGCCGAGGCGCTCGACAGCTACATCCCCCAGCCCGTGCGTGAGCTCGAGAAGCCGTTCCTGATGCCGGTCGAGGATGTTTTCACGATCACAGGCCGCGGCACCGTCGCGACCGGCCGCGTGGAGCAGGGGATCGTCAACACCGGCGACACGGTGGAGATCGTGGGAGTCCACGAGACAACCACTACGGTGGTGACGGGTGTCGAGATGTTCCGCAAGATCCTCGATCAGGGTCAGGCCGGCGACAACGTGGGCTGTCTGCTGCGCGGTACCAAGCGCGAGGAGATCGAGCGCGGTCAGGTGCTGTGCAAGCCGGGCTCCATCACTCCCCACACCAAGTTCAAAGCTGAGGTCTACATCCTCAAGAAGGAGGAGGGTGGTCGTCATACTCCTTTCTTCACGGGTTACAGGCCGCAGTTCTACTTCCGCACCACAGACGTCACTGGCGTGGCCAAGCTGCCCGAGGGCGTCGAGATGGTCATGCCTGGCGACAACGTCCAGATGGAGATCGAGTTGATCCAGCCGATCGCCATGGACCAGGGCCTGCGCTTCGCCATCCGAGAGGGTGGACGTACGGTGGGCTCGGGCGTGGTCACCGAGATCATCGAGTAGCACCGGGGTGTCTGCCACGCGTTAGACACCTCGCATTGGCAGTCAGATACGACGAATAGCTTCGCCTGTAGAGCGAGGGGCGGATTCAGAGGCTGGAAACTCCACCTCCCTCCGCCTTCCTCTTGCTCTTTAGGGGAGTGGGGCAGAGTGCCCCCGCGCGAGAGCACTCACACAAACGATAAGAAAGCAACAAGCAGACACTTCAAATGGCAGCGCTCACACAAAACAAGATCCGCATCCGCCTGAAGGCGTACGACACGTCCGCAATCGAGTCGGCCGCGAAGGAGATCGTGGAGACCGCGACTCGTACCGGCGCAACCGTGTCCGGTCCCGTCCCGCTGCCCACTGAGAAGAACGTCTACTGCGTGATTCGCTCGCCCTTCAAGGACAAGGATTCGCGCGAGCACTTCGAGATCCGCACCCACAAGCGCCTGATTGACATCCACCAGCCGAGCCCGAAGACGGTCGATTCGCTGCAGCGCCTGGACAATCTCCCGGCGGGCGTCGATATCGAGATCCGCCTCGCCACCTGAGCCGCAGAGATGTCAGCGATCCTTGCCAAGAAGTTGGGTATGACACAGGTCTTCCAGGAGGACGGAAGCGTCGCGCGTGTGACCGTGCTCGAGGCGGGACCATGTCCGGTCACCGCCGTGCGCACCGCCGAGCGTGACGGATATGAAGCGGTGCAACTCGCCTTTGGGCAGACCAAGGAGAAGCATCTCTCAAAGCCAGAGCTTGGTCACCTCAAGAAGGCCGACGCCCCACCGATGCGCCACCTCGTGGAGTTCCGCGGCAAGGTCGGCGAGTTGCAAGTGGGGGCGTCCGTGACGGTCGACTCCTTTGAAGTGGGGGGGCGCGTGAAGATCGCCGGTATCTCCAAGGGCAAGGGCTTCCAGGGTACGGTCAAACGCCACAACTTCAAACGCGGTCCTGTCTCACACGGCTCACACAACGTGCGCGCCCCCGGTTCGATCGGCGCCTCGGCGTGGCCTGCGCGTGTGATGCCTGGCATCCGTGGGCCTGGTCAGATGGGCAACAAGCGCGCCAGCCAGCCCGGTCTTGAGATCGTGGCTGTCGACCCCAAGAAGAATCTGATGCTCGTGCGAGGCTCTGTGCCAGGACCCCGCGGTGGTGTGGTGGAGGTGCGCGGCGATGCCTGATGCGCCGATTCTCAGCGCCGGCGGCGGCGCTTCCTCCAAGAAGGTCAAGCTCGACGAGTCGGCGTTCGGGGCGCGCTTTCATGAACCACTCGTCCACCAGAGCGTGCGTGCCGAGCAGGCAGCGCGCCGGCGTGGCACGGCCGCGACGAAGACCCGGGCGATGGTCTCCGGCGGTGGCGCCAAGCCATGGCGCCAGAAGGGCACCGGCCGCGCGCGCGCCGGCTCCTCGCGCTCGCCGCTGTGGACGGGCGGTGGCGTGGTGTTCGGTCCTCAGCCCCGCTCCTACACATTCAAGGTGAATCGCAAGGAGCAGCGGGCCGCCCTGCGCAGCGCTCTCTCGCTGCATGCTCAGCGTGGTTCGCTGGCGGTGCTCGACGTGGCCGCCTTCACTGCCCCCAAGACTAGCCAGGCGCGCGACCTGCTTGACGGTTGGGACCAGCCGCAGCCCACGCTCGTGGTGCTGGGCGCGGAGGAGTCCTCGGCGGCGCTCTCGTTTCGCAACCTCGCGCGGGTCGCGGTGCTCCAGCCCGAGAGCGTGGGGGTGGCCGATCTGCTTGGTGCCGCTTCGCTGCTGGTCTCCGAGGCAGCGCTTGGGGAGCTCACCGCCCGCGCCGAGTCGCCCTCGGGGGAGAAGGCCTGATGGATCCCTCCCAGGTGATTCTCAAGCCCGTGCTCTCCGAGAAGAGTTACGTGCTCTCCGCGGCGGGCAAGTACACATTCCGGGTGCACCCTGACGCGCACCGTACCCACATCCGACAGGCCGTCGAATCGCTGTTTGGGGTGCACGTCGTTGAGGTACGCACGATGAGCGTCAAGTCCAAGCCCAAGCGCCGCGGCATCACGCGTGGTCGCACGCGCAATTGGAAGAAGGCAATCGTGCAGGTGCGCGCCGGCCAGTCCATCCCGATCTTCCAGGGCCTTGAGGGCCTGCAGGACTAGGAACAAGCAACCATGCCAATCCGCAAGCCCAAGCCCACCAGTCCAGGTCGCCGTTTCGCCTCCTACCCCGACTTCGCCGAGGTCACGAAGACCGAGCCGGAGCGCACGCTCGTCGAGGGGCTCAAGAAGAGCGGCGGACGCAACGCTCACGGTCGCAAGACCGCCCGTCATCGTGGTGGGGGAGCCAAGCGCTTGTATCGCCGGATCGACTTCAAGCGGCGCAAGGATGGGGTGCCCGCCAAGGTAGCGGCGATCGAGTACGACCCCAACCGTTCCTCCTACATTGCCCTCCTTCACTACGCCGATGGCGAGAAGCGCTACATCCTTGCTCCTCAACGCCTCACGGTCGGGATGACGGTCTCATCTGGCGATGACGCTGAAATCTCGGTCGGCAACTGCCTGGCGCTCGCCCGCATGCCCGTCGGCACGGTGATCCACAACGTCGAGTTGCAGCCCGGTCGCGGCGGTCAGATGGCCCGCTCGGCCGGCGCCTCGGTGCAGCTGATGGCAAAGGACGGCGACATGGCCACATTGCGCTTGCCCTCTGGAGAGATGCGCATGGTGCGCGCCGAGTGCCGTGCCACCGTTGGCACGATCGGCAACGCCGAGCACCAGAACGTCAAGGTGGGCAAGGCCGGGCGCAAGCGCCACATGGGCGTTCGCCCGCAAACGCGAGGCGTGGCGATGAACCCGGTCGATCACCCTCACGGTGGCGGCGAGGGCTCCACGACCGCCGGTCGCCACCCGGTGACCCCGTGGGGCGTGCCCACGCTCGGCTACCGCACGCGCAAGAAGAACAAGGCCTCCGACAAGTACATCGTGCGCGGACGCAGGCGCGGGAAGGGTAAGCAGCGATGAGCCGCTCCAGCAAGAAGGGACCGTGGGTCGAAGAGCGCCTGATGACACGCATCGAGGCGATGAACGCGTCCAACACGAAGAAGATGCTCCGTACCTGGTCGCGTACCTCCACGATCTTCCCAGAGATGGTGGGGCACACCCTCGCTGTGCACGACGGCAAGAAGCACGTCCCCGTGTTCATCAGCGAGTCGATGGTCGGCCACAAGCTTGGTGAGTTTGCCCCTACCCGCGTCTTTCGCGGTCACGCCGGTTCCGGGAAGGTGAGATGACACCCGAGGAGAAGCCCACCGACGAGCAGGCTCCGAAGGAGGAGGCGAAGGCCAAGCCCGCCGCCAAGAAGCCTGCTGCCAAGAGCTCCGCCGCCGCGAAGCCTGCAGCCGCGAAGAAGCCGGCGGCAAAGAAGGCCGACGCGACCGTCGAGGAGAGCGCCGCCGCGGAGAAGAAGCCCGCGCGCGCCCGCAAGGCCCCGGCTAAGAAGGATGAGCCGGTTGCGGCCAAGGATGCCTCGGAGGAGAAGCCCGCGGCAAAGAAGCCCACCGCCAAGAAGGACGCTGTCGCGGAGAAGACGGGTGACGGCGAGGCCGAGAAGCCCGCACCCGCCAAGGCTGAGAAGCCGGCGAGCACCGCGCGCCGCGACACCCAGGCTCCTTCTCCCGCCCGCCGCAAGGTGGTACGCGCCCAAGCACGTTACGTACGCACCTCAGCGCGCAAGGCGCGCATGGTGTGCGGACACCTACGAGGTAAGTCCGTTCCCGAGGCACGCGCTATCCTCGCCTTTACCCCTCGAGAGGTGGCCCGCGACTGGAGCAAGCTGCTGGAGTCGGCTGTGGCCAACGCCGAGAACAACCACGAGCTGGTCGAGGACGACTTGTTCGTGCGCGAGGCGTACGCCGACGAGGGACCCACCATCAAGCGCTTTCGCCCGCGCGCGCAAGGACGTGCGACGCCGATTCGCAAGCGCACCAGCCATCTGACGATCACGCTCACGCCCAAGCCGTAGGCACTGGGCAAGGACAACGAGACAGGACTTCGAGAGAAAACATGGGTCAAAAGGTTCATCCAGAGGCAATGCGCGTGGGCTATATCCACGACTGGAAGTCCAACTGGTTCAACGAGCGCAACTTCGCCGAGTACCTACATGAGGACATCAAGATCCGCGAGCACATCATCGACAAGCTCGCCCATGCCGGTCTTTCGGACATCACGATCCGCAAGGACTCAAACGAGCTTGAGGTCAACATTCATACCGCTCGTCCCGGCATCGTGATCGGCAAGTCGGGCGCCGAAGTGGACGCTCTGCGCCGCGATCTGCACAAGATGACCTCCAAGCAGATCAAGGTCAACATCCTTGAGATCAAGCGTCCCGAGCTCGATGCAAAGCTCGTCGCCCAGTCGATCGCCGAGCAGCTCCAGAACCGTGTGGCGTTTCGTCGCGCGATGAAGCGCGCGCTCACGAGCGCGATGCGCTCAGGCGCCAAGGGCGTCAAGGTGCAGGTCTCGGGACGGCTCGGTGGCGCGGAGATGGCACGCACCGAGAGCTACTCAGACGGACGCGTCCCGCTGCACACGATGCGCGCCGACATCGACTACGGCTTCTACGAGGCCCGCACCACGTTCGGTCGCATCGGCGTGAAGTGTTGGGTCAACAAGGGCGAGATCATGCCCGAGGGCTACACCGGCGCTGATCTCACAGACATGAGCGCCCCCCACCGCCGAGCAGCGATCGCGAAGGTCGCGGTGGCGGTAGGGACGGACGTGACGGTCGCGGTCGCGGTCGTGGCGGCCCAGGCGGCGGTCGTGGCGGTCCGGGCGGTGGACGTGGTCCTGGCGGCGGCGGTAGAGGACCGGGTGGCCCTGGCGGCGGCGGTCGTGGCGGTCCGGGCGGCGGTCGTGGTCCTGGCGGCGGCGGTAGAGGACCGGGTGGTCCTGGTGGAGGCGGTCGTGGCGGCTTCTCAGGACCCGGAGGCGCTCGCTGATGCTGTCCCCCAAGCGTGTAAAGCATCGTAAGCAGCACCGTGGCCGTCGTCGCGGGCTCTCGCGTGGTCAGGTGAAGGTGCAGTTCGGCGAGTACGGGCTGAAGTCACTCGAGCAAGGGTGGCTTACCAACCGTCAGATCGAGGCTGCTCGTATTGCCATGACCCGCAAGATCAAGCGTGGCGGCAAGGTGTGGATCAACGTGTTCCCCGATAAGCCCGTCACCAAGAAGCCCGCAGAGACCCGCATGGGATCGGGCAAGGGCAACCCGGAAGGGTGGGTCGCCGTGGTCAAGCCCGGGCGTGTCATGTTCGAGCTCGCTGGTGTCCCCGAGTCTCTCGCGCGCGAAGCGATTCGTCTCGCCGCACACAAGCTCCCCGTCAGGTCCAAGTTCGTGTTGCGTGAGGATTAGAGAGATGAAGGCCAAGGAAATGCGGGACATGCCCGCGGACGAACTCGCGGAGCACATCTCCACGCTGCGAAAGGACATCTTTGGCAAGCGCTTCGCAAACGCCACCGGCGAGCTGGAGGACACCGCCAGTGTTCGTTATGCCAAGCGCGACCTCGCAAGGGCACTCACAGTCGCCCATGAGCGCACGCTGACCGCGCACGGCAAGAACTGAAAAGCTGAACTGAAGACTGAAACGGATAGAGATGGCTGACGACACAGACAACGACACTCCCCAAGACGCCGACGTCGAGGCTCAGACGAGCGACGAGGCCCAGGCTGAGCAAGCGGCGCCCGAGGCGCCTGCCGAGCAGGCCCCTGATGCCGCGGCTCCCGCAGCCCCCGCCGCTCCCGTGGCGGAGGCGGAGCCTGCCGAGCAGCTTTCCCCCAAGGAGCGTCGCCGCCGCACCCGCTCCGTTCACAGCGGGGATGCCCGTCCGTCGCGCACTCCCGAGGAGCGTCACTCAGAACGCATTGCCGAGCGTCGCGCAAAGGCCGTCCGACGCAGGGCGCGCCGCCTGCAGGAACGGGCTAAGGCGGCAGAGCGCCGCGCGAGCGCGCCCCCAGCGGCGCCGCTCCCACCAGTGCACGCGCCGGTCGAGGGTGCCCCCAAGGTACGTCAGGGAGTCGTTGTCTCCGACAAGGCCGACAAGACCATCACTGTGCGCATCGACATCGCTCGTCGTCACCGCCGCTACGAGAAGATCGTGCGTAGCTCGAGCACGTTGCACGCCCACGACGAGAGCAACGACGCCCGCGAGGGCGATGTGGTGAGGGTTGTGGAGAGCCGTCCTTTGTCGCGTCTAAAGCGCTGGAAGCTCGTCGACGTCGTGGAGCGGGCTCGATGATCCAGAACGAGACACGACTTCGCGTGGCCGACAACACGGGTGCACGGGAGATCCTCTGCATCCGCGTGAAGGGTGGCTCCAGGCGGCGCTACGCCTTCGTTGGCGACGTCATCACGGCCACGGTCAAGCAAGCCAATCCGCATGGCGCGGTCAAAAAGGGCGATGTGGTCACCGCTGTCGTGGTGCGCACCAAGAAGCCCTTCGGTCGCGACGACGGCACCTACATCTCCTTCGACGACAACGCTGCGGTGATTATCGACGACCAGAACAATCCGCGCGGCACGCGCGTGTTTGGTCCGGTGGCGCGCGAACTCCGTGACCGCAACTTCATGAAGATCGTCTCGCTCGCGCCGGAGGTGCTCTGAGGATGGGACGCACCGCAACACCGTCTCCTCGTCGCGCGCTCAGGTTGCGCTCGGGCGACCAGGTGCAGGTCATGGCCGGCAAGGATCGCGGCAAGACCGGGCGCATCCTGCGTGTGGAGCCCGCCAACGAGCGCGTCTACGTGGAGGGTCTGAACATGGTCAAGCGCCACATGCGCCCCCAGCAGGTCGCCGACACCAACCGCGGGCAGACCGTCGGTGGTGTGATCGAGCGCGAGGGACCCATCCATGTCTCAAACGTGATGCTTCTGGACCCCAAGGACAACAAGCCCACCCGTGTAGGAGTCGAGCGCGAGAACGGCAAGCGCTACCGCATTGCCAAGCGCTCAGGGACCAGGCTCGACTGAAGGTATGACGATGACCACAGATTCCACAGCACGCCTGAAGACCCGCTACCTGGAGGAGATCCGTCCCGCGCTGATCGAGCGCTTCGGCTTCACCTCGGTGATGCAGGCGCCCAAGCTCGAGAAGATAACTCTCAACATGGGGGTGGGCGACGCAAAGCAGGACTCCAAAGTGCTCAAGGCCGCCCAAGAGCAGCTCGCCACGATTGCCGGCCAGCAGCCGAGCATCAGGCGCGCGCGCAAGTCCATCGCCGCCTTCAAGCTGCGCGAGGGCATGCCCGTTGGCGTCGCCGTCACGCTCAGAGCCGAGCGCGGATACGAGTTCCTCGACCGCCTTACCTCGGTCGCGATCCCCCGCATCCGCGACTTCCGCGGCCTGAACCCAAGGTCCTTCGATGGCCACGGCAATTATTCGATGGGCGTGCGCGAGCAGATCATCTTTCCGGAGATCGACTACGACGCGATCGATCAGGTGAGGGGTATCGACATCACGATCACCACAAGCGCCAAGAGTGACGTCGAAGCATTCGCTCTGCTGCAAGCGCTCGGAATGCCCTTCGCGGCGCAGGGCCGTCCGAAGGGCTTCGACGACGGCGCATCCGAGGAAACCTCCGAGAACGGGAGCACCGACTGATGGCCAAGACCTCGCTGCGCGTCAAGCAGGCGCGCCCGCCCAAGTTCAAGACTCGCGCTTATACTCGCTGTAACCGCTGCGGACGCCCACACTCGGTGTACCGCAAGTTCGGGCTCTGCCGCATCTGTCTGCGCGAGCTCGCCCACAACGGCCAGATACCAGGGATGACGAAGTCCTCCTGGTAGGGCTCCCACACGATCACCATTTAGAGACTTAGAAGAGAGATAGCCACAACCCATGTCAATGACAGATCCGATAGCCGACTTCCTCACGCGCATTCGCAATGCGATCCACGCAGCGCACGAGACAGTCGAGATCCCCGCCTCAAAACTTAAGGCGGAGGTCGCGCGCATCCTCACAGAGCAGGGTTACATCGACTCCTGGGCGATTGCCCCCGCGCCGGACGGTGGTGCCGGTCAGGTGATCGAGATCCGGCTCAAGTACACCGACGACCGTCGCTCGGCCATCTCCGGCCTGCGCCGCGTGTCGCGTCCAGGTCGGCGTACTTACGTCGAGGCCACTCGCATCCCCAAGGTGCTCGGTGGCATGGGAACTTCGATCGTCTCCACCTCCCGTGGAGTCATGACCGGCCACGACGCCCGCGCCGCCGGCGTTGGCGGCGAGGTACTGGCGCAGGTCTGGTAGCTGAGGCGATGTCGAGAATCGGTAGACAACCCATACCCGTGCCCTCAGGCGTCACCGTGGCGATCGAGCCCGAGTTGGTGAGCGTCAAGGGCCCCAAGGGCGAGCTCTCCGAGCGCATCCCCCGCGACATCGAAGTCGCCCAGGATGGCGAGCGGCTGGTCGTCTCGCGTCCCACCGACCGCGGTGAGCATCGTGCGCTACACGGCCTCACCCGCTCGCTCGTGGCCAACATGGTCGAGGGCGTCACCACCGGCTATGAGAAGCGTCTGGAGATCCAGGGCGTCGGCTACCGAGCGCAGCTGAAGGGCAAGAACCTCGAGCTGGCAGTCGGCTACTCGCATCCTGTCCCCATCGTCGCGCCCGACGGCATCGAATTTGAAGTGCCCCAGCCTACGAGAGTCGTGGTGAAGGGCATCTCAAAGCAACAGGTGGGGGAGATCGCGGCGATCATTCGCAAGCAGCGTCCGCCTGAGCCCTACAAGGGCAAGGGCATCCGCTATGAGGGCGAGTACGTCCAGCGAAAGGTGGGCAAGCGCGCATGACCGTCCTCACCAAGGAGAACCGCCGCCTCAAACGCCGCCGCCGCGTGCGCGCGAAGGTGTCGGGCACGGCTACCCGCCCACGGGTGTCGGTGTTCCGCTCCAACCGCGGCCTCTCCGCCCAGCTTGTCGACGATTCCACGGGCAACACGCTCGCCGCTGTGCACTGGTACGAGCCCGAGCTGCGTAAGCTGGCGACCGATGAGCGCACCAAGCGCTCGGGAGAGTTGCTCGCCGAGCGCGCGAAAGCTGCGGGGGTGTCCGAGGTCGTGTTCGACCGCGGCGGCTACCGCTACCACGGCCACGTGAAGACGTTCGCCGAGGCCATCCGCGAGTCCGGCATCACCGTCTAGGTCCCTTCCCCCGCTACCCTCACTCACTTACATGTCCTCAGATAGATCAGTCAACGCCGGCAGCCTCGACCTCCAGGAGCGAGTGGTTGAGATCAACCGCGTCGCCAAGGTGGTCAAGGGCGGCAGGCGCTTCTCCTTCACCGCGCTCGTCGTCGTAGGCGACGAACGCGAAGTGGTGGGCGTCGGCTACGGCAAGGCCAACGAGGTTCCGCTCGCGATCCAGAAGGGCGTGGAGCGCGCCAAGAAGGACCTCTTCCGCGTGCCGAAGCACGGCAGCACCATCACCCACCAGACCACCGGCATCTTCGGCGCGGGTCGTGTCTTCTTGAAGCCCGCCGCCCCCGGTACCGGTGTGATCGCGGGTGGGGGCGTGCGCGCGGTGCTCGAGCTCGCCGGCATCCACGACATCCTCTCCAAGAGCCTCGGCACGCAGAACCCCATCAACCTCGTGAAGGCCACAATCTCCGGCCTGCGTGAGCTGCGTACCCCAGCCTGAGGTAGCAGAGCTGCGTGGGCTGTCGATCGCCAAGGTGCTTGGCCTGACCGAGAAGCCGACCAACGGCGCGGCCGAGCAGGCCGAGGGCGACGGTACTCCGGATGCAAGCGCCGCTCCCGAGGGCGCTGGCGCCGCTGTGGCCGAGGCGGTCGAGGTGCCAGCCGACACGCCCGCTGAGGCGTCAGCCTGATGAGCACTATCCGCGTCACCCAAAGACGCTCCAGTGTCGGCTCCGATAAGCGTCAGCTCGACACACTGCGCTCGCTCGGACTGCGACGGATCGGCCACACGGTTGAGATCAAGGACTGCGATCAGGCTCGCGGCATGGTTCACGCTGTACGCCATCTCGTCGAATCGGACCCTGAGGTGCGCTCGCCCAAGGGCGCCAAGCAGGAGCAAGGCTCGTGAGCCCCGCCGCGAAGGCCGCGGGCACCAAGCCAGCCGAGGAGGAGCAGGAGCGCATCGGCCTGCATTCGCTCAAGCCCGCTCCCGGTAGCCGTCGTCCGCGCAAGCGCATCGGGCGCGGCGAAGGGTCAGGGACCGGCAAGACCTCTGGCAGGGGCCAGAAGGGCGCGGGCTCGCGCTCGGGCTCCAAGGACCGCGCGCGCTTCGAGGGTGGCCAGATGCCGATCCACATGCGCATGCGCAAGCTTCGCGGCCCTCACATGAAGAAGTCGATGCCTTTCGAGATGTTCCGCACCCACACTCAGCCGGTGAATGTCTCCGACCTGGAGGCCCGCTTCGACGCCGGAGAAGAGGTGACGGTCGAGCTGATGAAGTCGAAGGGCCTTGCCACGCGCAAGGATATTCCGGTGAAGGTGCTCGCCAAGGGCGAGCTGAGCAAGGCTCTCACCGTGCATGCCCACGCGTTCAGCAAGACCGCCCGCGAGCGCATCGAGGCGGCGGGCGGCACTTGTAACGTCGTCGAGAGCTAGAATCCATCGACCGGCAGGGGTTACTCCGAAGGGCTCACCTGAAGCTCTCCCCGCAGACCGGCTCAACCAATGCTCTCGACCATCCTCAGCGCCTTCCAGGTTGCGGACATCCGCAAGAAGATCCTCTTCACGGGGGCGATGCTGCTGATCTACCGTCTCGGCTCCCACATCCCGGTGCCGGGCGTCAATTTGAAAGCCGTCTCGAGCCTCCAACAGCAGCTCGGCGGCGCCGGCATCCTCGGACTTTTGAACACCTTCTCCGGCGGCGGCCTAGCGAGGATTGCGCTATTCGCGTTGGGCATCATGCCCTACATCACCGCCTCCATCATCCTGCAGCTGCTGCAGGTGGTGGTGCCCTCGCTCGAGAAGCTCTCGAAGGAAGGCGAAGTCGGCCAGGCGCGCATCACCCAGTACACGCGCTACCTAACCGTGGGGCTCGCATTTGCGCAGTCGATCGGCTACGTGTTCCTGTTCCGCTCGCTTCAAGCTAACGCCGGGGAATCTATTATCTCCAAATTCGACGCCCCCCACATCTTCCTGATCGCGATCTGCCTCACCGCGGGTTGCGTGCTCTTGATGTGGATCGGCGAGCTCATCACCCAACGTGGCATCGGCAACGGCATCTCTCTGCTCATCTTTGCCTCGATCGTCTCCAGGCTTCCCACCGGCATCCAGTCGTGGTGGACCAGTCAAGACCAGGTCTTCAAGGTGATGATGCCCTTCATGGTCCTCGCGGTGGTGGCAGCAATCGTGTTCGTGCAGGAGGGCCAGCGCCGCATCCCGGTGCAGTACGCCAAGCGTGTCATCGGCAGGCGTATGTCAGAAGGCGGCCAAACCTACCTCCCGTTGCGCGTGAACATGGCAGGCGTGATCCCCGTGATCTTTGCCGCCTCCATCATGGCGTTCCCACCGACGGTCGGCCAGCTCATCCACCAGCCATGGGCCAAAAGTGTGTCCGACTTTTTCACACCCACGAGTTGGCACTTCGTGGTGGGCGAGTCGATCTTCATCATCGTCTTTGCTTACTTCTACACGGCGGTCACCTTCAATCCGGTGGACCAGGCCGACAACCTCAAGAAGTACGGAGGATTCATCCCAGGCGTCCGCCCGGGACGCCCAACGGCTGAATTCCTCGACCGCATCCTCGCGCGGCTCACGTTCCCCGGGGCTCTGTTCCTCGCGGCGGTGGCGGCGCTGCCGACCATTCTCATCGCTCGCACCCACACAAACCTTGCGATCGGGGGCACCTCGATCCTGATCGTCATCGGCGTGGCGCTGGAAACGATGAAGCAGCTCGAGGCTCAGCTGATGATGCGCAGTTACGAGGGCTTCTTGAAGTAGTCCCCCGGGCGTCTGTCGTGGCCCGCTCTCAGCGGGTAGGCTCTCGCGTCGATGGTCCAAACGAACCTCATCCTGCTCGGTCCTCCAGGCGCCGGCAAGGGCACGCAGGCCGAGCGCCTGCAAGCCGACTTTACGCTAGCTCATATCTCCACTGGCGACATGCTGCGCGCGCAGGTCAGCCAGGGCACAGAGCTGGGGCGGGAGGCGCAGAAGTACATGAACGCCGGGGAGCTCGTGCCTGACGAGGTGATCCTCGGCATGATCGGGCTGCGCATCTCCGAGCAAGACGCCCGTGAAGGGTTCCTGCTTGACGGTTTCCCCCGCAACACAAGCCAAGCCGACTCTCTTGCGGCAATGCTCGCCGAGTCAGATCGTCGTCTCACGGCCGCGCTGCTCATCGACGTGCCAGATGAAGAGGTCGTCAGGCGCTTGGCGGGCCGGCGCGTGTGCGCAAAGGGCGGTCACGTTTACCACGTCGAGTTCGATCCCCCCAAGCGCGAGGGCGTTTGCGACCAGGACGGCTCCCGCCTGATTCAGCGGGATGACGACAAAGAGGAGACGATCCGTCGTCGTCTTGAGGTGTACGCGCGACAGACTGCTCCGCTCATCGCCTACTACGACGACGCGGGTTTGCTGCGTCGCTTCGACGGCTGTCGCGATCCCAATGAGGTGCACGACCACATCCGTGCCACGGTCGCCACGCTGCGGATGGAGGACGAGCTGTAGAGGATAAGCTCCTCAGGTGATCATCAAGAAGTCACCCGAGGAGATCGACAAGATGGCCGCCGCCGGCGTCGTTCAGGCGGCGGCGCTCGACCTCGTCGCCGGAAAGGTTCGCCCGGGGGTGAGTACCGAGGAGCTTGATGCCGCCGTCGAGCGCTTCATCCGCTCCCAGGGCGCCATCCCTACCTTCAAGGGCTACCGCGGCTTCCCGGGCTCGATCTGTGCCTCGCCCAACGCGATGGTGGTGCACGGCATCCCGGGGCGATACCGACTCAAGCGGGGAGACATCCTCTCGGTGGACATTGGTGTGACGCTCGACGGCTGGGTCGCCGACGCGGCGCGCACGTTCGCGGTGGGCGACGTGACCCCGGAAGCGCAGAACTTGCTCGACGCCACAGAGCAGGCGTTGCACGCCGGCGTGGAGCAGTGCCGGGTGGGAAATCGCATGGGTGACGTGTCGAGCGCGATCCAAAAGGTGTCCGAGTCGGCCGGCCTTTCGGTGGTGCGCTCGCTCGTCGGTCACGGCGTCGGCAAAAATATGCACGAGGACCCCCAGGTGCCCAACTATGGACGTCCCGGCAAGGGGCCGCTGCTCGAGGATGGGATGGTGCTCGCGATCGAGCCGATGACCACGGCAGGTCGGGCGACCGTGCGCGTCGCGGGGGACGGCTGGGCGATCTTCTCCCAGGACGACTCGCTCGCGGCGCACTTCGAGTTCACCGTGGCCGTCACGGCCGAGGGTCCACGCATCCTCACTCCGTGGCACATTCCCGCCCAGGAGCGGATAGGGGACCCCACCCACCCCACCCACAGCGAGGCCGCGGCCTCGGCGTAGAGGGCCCCAACGGGCAAGCCTTTGCAGGCCGGGCGACCAGACAGCGGTCTGCGCGTAGGAATTGCTACCATCCGTTGTCCTGCTCGAAATGCGCCGAGGGCTCGGTGGACTAGGGCAAAACCACGACGCGGTAGCGGCTGCCGTCCCGGCAGCCAGAGCCGGGTCGCAGGGACCAGCCGAAAGGGATCATGAAGGTAAGACCGTCGGTCAAGCCGATGTGCGAGAAGTGCAGGATCATCCGCCGCCACAAAGCGGTTCTCGTCATCTGCCAGAACAAGCGACACAAGCAGCGGCAGGGCTAACCGGCGTATGGCACGCATCGCCGGGGTCAACCTCCCCTTGAACAAGCGCTCAGAGATCGGTCTGACGTACATCTACGGCATTGGGCGTTCCACGTCCAACAAGCTTCTCAGCGAGGTGGGTGTCAGCCCCGACACCTACATTCGCGACCTCACCGAGGACGAGGTCTCGCGTCTGCGCGACGCCATCGACCGCTCCTTGACCGTCGAGGGTGACCTGCGCCGCGAGCGCTCCCAGGACATCAAGCGCCTACAGGAGATCGCCTGCTACCGCGGACTACGCCACCGCCGCGGCCTGCCCGTGCGTGGACAGAAGACGAAGACCAACGCGCGCACCCGCAAGGGTCCCAAGCGCATGCAGGTGGCTGGCAAGAAGAAGGTCAAGAAGTAATGGCCGCCCCCAAGCGCCCAGCGCGCGGCCGTCGCCGCCAGAAGAAGAACGTCCCGATTGGCCAAGCCCACATCAAGACGTCCTTCAACAACACGATCGTCTCGCTCACCGACACCCAGGGCAACGTCATCGCATGGGAGTCGGCTGGTGGCGCGGGCTTCAAGGGCTCGCGCAAGTCAACGCCGTTTGCGGCGCAGGTCACCGCAGATGCCGCCGCCCGCAAGGGCATGGAGCAAGGGCTGCAAAAGGTCGAGGTGTACGTCAAGGGTCCCGGTTCGGGGCGCGAGACGGCGATCCGCTCGCTGCAGGCCGCGGGCCTCGAGGTGACCGGCGTGAAGGACGTAACTCCGCAAGCCCACAACGGCTGCCGCCCCCGCAAGCGGCGCCGCGTCTAAACCCACCTTCTTCGCAGAGAGCTAGGTCAATGGCCAGAGACACAAGCCCCCAGTGCAAGCAGTGCCGTCGTGAGGGACAGAAGCTGTTCCTCAAGGGCGAGCGCTGCCTCACCGACAAGTGTGGCGTCGAGCGGCGCGCCTACCCGCCCGGCGAGCACGGCAGGGGCCGTCAGAAGCAGAGCGAGTACCGCCTGCAGCTGCGCGAGAAGCAGAAGGCCCGCCGCTACTACGGTGTCCTCGAGAAGCAATTCCACGGTTACTACGAGAAGGCATCTCGCCAGCCCGGCATCACCGGCGAGAACCTGCTCGCGCTGCTGGAGTGTCGCCTCGACAACGTGATGGTGCGCCTCGGCTTCGCCGCCTCGCGTCGCCAGGCCCGCCAGCTCATCCGCCACGGCCATTGGACCGTGAACGGCCGCCGCGTGGACATCCCCAGCTATCAAGTACGCCCGGGCGACGTGATCGCCATCAAAGTCGACACCCCGGCGATGCAGGTGGTCAGGGACGCCACCGAGCTCACCGGACAGATTCCCGCATGGCTCCAGGCCGACCACGAGTCGCTCACGGCCAAGGTGCTGCGCAAGCCGGAGCGCCGAGAGGTGGCCGCGCCGGTGCAGGAGCAGCTCATCGTCGAGCTGTACTCGAAGTAGTCGCTTTTTCCCGTGCCGGCGTCCCCGATGGGGTGACGGCACGTCAGAGCCGGAGCCTTCAGCGGGCCCCGGTTTGAGACCAACACGACGTTAGGACCCCGATGCTCGACTTCCAAATCCCCCGGATCACCAGTGAGTCCGTGGAGCAGAACCGTGGCACGTTCACCATCGAGCCGCTCGATCGCGGATTCGGCTACACGTTCGGCAACTCGCTGAGGCGCGTCTTGCTCTCCTCACTGGCGGGCGCCGCCGTCACCAGCGTGCGCATCGAGGGCGTGGCGCATGAGTTCTCCACAGTGCAGGGAGTCAAGGAGGACGTCACCGACATCGTGCTCAACCTGAAGGGCATCGTGTGCCGCATGCACTCCGACGCCTCCGAGGTGGAGGCGCCGCTCGTGGTGACAGGTCCCGGTGAGATCACCGCCAAGGACATCGACCTGCCGGCGGGCGTTGAGATCCTCAACCCCGACGTCCACATCGCCACACTTGAGAAGAAGACGAAGCTCGAGCTCTACATGACGATCGGTCGCGGCCGTGGATACCGCCCCGCCGAGGAGAACAAGTCAGCCGACCAGCCGATCGGGGTAATCCCGATCGACTCGATCTTCTCGCCCGTGCGTCGTGTGGCGTACGCGGTGGAGCAAGCCCGTGTCGGCCAGAAGACCGATTTCGACAAGCTCACACTCGATATCGAGACAGACGGCTCGATCGAGCCGCAGGCGGCCCTGCGCGAGGCAGCCGAGCTGCTCATCTCCCAGTTGGCGATCTTCACCGACGCGGATCGCATCCAGGAGCTACGCGCGGCGCCCGGCGGCCAGCTCGACGGCCACGGCCTCGCGGTGGGCGGCGCCGGCGCTCCGGCAGCGCTTCAGGGCGAGGAGTGGAGCATCCTGATCGAGGAGCTCGAGCTCGGGGTGCGCTCCTACAACTGCCTCAAGCGTGCGGGCATCCAGACCGTGGGAGACCTCATCTCCAAGTCCGAGGGCGAGCTCAACGCGATTCCCAACTTCGGCAAGAAGTCGATCGACGAGGTCATCGAAACGCTCGAGGCGAGAGGGCTGCACCTGCGCCAGGACTGAGGCAGAGCCCGTGGCCGCGGCCGGCGCTCTAAACTGACTGACCGGTCGCGGGCCGTAAGCCGCCTTCCCAAAACCAGCCATGAGACACCAGAAGACACGCAACAAGCTCAGTCGCGACTCCGCGCATCGCAAGTCGCTGCTCATGAACCTCACCAAGGAGGTGCTCGAGCATGAGCGCATCAAGACGAGCGAAGCGAAGGCGAAGGCGGTGAAGCCGGAGATCGAGAAACTGATCACGCTCGCCAAGCGCGGCGACCTGCACGCCCGCCGCCAGGCGCTCTCGGCGCTCTCGCAGGACAAGTTCGCCGTGCACAAGCTGTTCGAGGAGGTCGCCCCCCGCTACGCCGACAGGCCCGGCGGGTACACGCGCATCCTCAAGCTCGGTCCGCGTCGCTCGGACGCCACCGAGATGGTTTACCTCGAGCTGGTCTGACACCACCCCGCGCGTCGCGTGGTCTCAAAGCTCACGCTGCAGTACGACGGGACGGAGTTCATGGGCTGGGCGCCACAGCCGGGCTTGCGTACCGTGTGTGGGGAGCTGGAGCGCGCACTGCGCACCGTCCTCGGCGAGAAGGATGCACACGGCGAGCCGCTCTCGCTCACCGTTGCCGGGCGCACCGACCGGGGCGTGCACGCCTGGGGCCAGGTCGCAAGCTACCGCCACGAGGCACTCGACCCTCTGCGGCTGAACTCGCTGCTACCGCACGACCTCTCGGTGCTCGCCTGCGAGCCCGCCGCCGATAGCTTTGACGCCAGGCGCGACGCCACCAGCCGCACCTACTGCTACCGAGTGCTCGCGCGGCGCACACGCGACGTGTTCGAGCGCAAACGCGCGCTCTGGTGGCCACGCCCGCTGGACCGCTCGCTCTTGGAGCGATGCGCAGCGCTGCTACCCGGGAGGCACGACTTCACCGCGTTTACCCCCACCGAGACAGAGCACCGACGCTTCGACCGCCACGTGCTGAGCGCTGAGTGGCGCGAGTCAGGAGATGTCCTCGAGCTATGGATCGAGGCGGACACGTTCCTGCGTCACATGAATCGGGTGCTCGTCGGCACGATGCTGGCGGTAAGCGCCGGGCGGCTTACCATCGAAGAGTTCGCCGAGCTGCTGCAGGGCCGTCCGCGCTCGCACGCCGGCCCCACTGCCCCCGCACACGGCCTCGCCCTCGTCTCGGTCACCTACCCGACTGGATGATCTGCCTCGGCGGCGCAGGTCTGGGTCGTTCGTCCCGGGCCGGCCCCCGCGAAGCGGCCCCGGGCAGGCGAACGACCCAGACCTGCACCGCCGGCCCATCCCCGGCGAACCCTATGCTGGGGGAGAGATGCTGAACGTGCTGCTGACCAACGACGATGGGATCGAGGCCGACGGGTTGCAGGCGTTGCGCCGTGCCCTGGTCGACGTGGAGGGTGTGCGTTTGGTGACGATCGCCCCGGATGGCAACCGCTCGGCGATGGCTCGCTCGATCACCACGCGCCGGCCCCTGTGGGTGGAGGAGGTGTCCTTCTCCGACGGCACCGTCGGGTATGCCACCGATGGCACTCCCGTCGACTGCGTGAGGCTGGCGCGGCTCGGGTTGGTGGGGGACTTCGACGCGGATCTCGTGGTGTCGGGCATCAACCACGGCGCCAACCTCGGCGACGACATCACCTACTCGGGCACGGTCGCGGCGGCGCTGGAGGGCGTCGTTCTGGGCTTGCCCGCAATTGCCGTATCCCAGCAGTCGAAGGGCCGCTCGCTCGACTTCCGCTACGACGGGGGCTTCGATTTCACCGTGGCCGCCGGCTTCGTGGCACGGCTCGTGGAGCGGTTGGAGGAGGTGCCGATGCCGACCGGCACGCTGCTCAACGTGAACGTGCCCGCGGGTGAGCCCGAAGGGGTCGAGGTGACGAGCCTCGGCAAGCGCATCTACCGAGACGAGCTGAAGGTGGCCCCGCATGCGGATGGCTCGCCTACCCGCCAGCGCTATTGGATCTACGGGGCCGACCCCGGCTTCCACGACGAGCCCGGCACCGACCTTGCCGCCGTAGCCGCAGGGCACGTGGCCGTGACCCCGATCCACTTCGACCTCACCGACCGTCAGGGGTTGGAGGCGTTGCGCGAGTTCGACCTGCGAG
Source organism: uncultured Solirubrobacterales bacterium (assembly GCA_963702905.1). GTDB lineage: Bacteria > Actinomycetota > Thermoleophilia > Solirubrobacterales > Solirubrobacteraceae > Palsa-744. Next base: position 349,404 of record OY969769.1, on the reverse strand, counting down.
CGCTGCTCGAGCCCGCGCTCGACGGCGGGAGCGCGTGAGCGGACCGTCGGCGCAGGAGCGGGCTCGCACGGCAGAGCTGCGCAAGTCGCTCGAGTACCACGGGCACCGCTACTACGTGCTCGACGATCCCGAGATCGCAGACGACGCCTACGATGCGCTGCTCGACGAGCTGCGCGCACTGGAGGCGGAGTTCCCCGAGCTGCTCACCCCCGACTCGCCCACCCAGCGCGTAGGCGGCGAGCCGGTGGGCCGGTTGGAGAAGGTGGAGCACTTGGAGCCTATGCTTTCGCTGGACAATGTCCGCAGTGAGGAGGAGCTGCGGGCTTGGGTGGCGCGGATGCAGAGCCACCTTGGGCGTGAAGGGATAGTGGCGAGACGCTTCGAGTATGTGGTGGAGCCCAAGGTGGACGGGCTGGCGGTGAGCTTGGTCTACCGCGACGGAGTCCTCGTGCGCGGCGCAACGCGCGGTAACGGGGAGGTGGGGGAGGACGTGACCCACAACCTGCGCACGATCGGGTCGATCCCGCTTCACGTCGAGGACGCCCCGCCACTGCTCGAGGTGCGCGGCGAGGTGTACATGTCGCTCGGTGATTTCGCCGCTGTCAACGAGCGTCGCGCCGAAGAGGGGCTCTCGACGTTCATGAATCCCCGCAACTCTGCCGCCGGAGCGGTGCGCCAGCTCGACCCTTCGCTGATGGCGGAACGTCCCCTCTCGATGTGGGCCTACCAGGTGGGGGTGGCCCCCGACCTTGCCTTCGAGACGCACTGGGACGCTCTGGAGTGGCTGCGCGAGCACGGCTTTCGTGTCAACCGCGACATCCAGCGGCTGGGCAGCGAGGAGGAGGTGATCGAGCAGTGCCTGCGCTGGCAACATCGCCGTGGGGAGCTCGACTTCGAGATCGACGGCGTCGTGATCAAGGTGTCGGACCTGAAGCTCCAGCGCCGTCTCGGCTCGGTCGGGCGCGACCCGCGCTGGGCGGTGGCGTGGAAGTTCCCACCCACCACAGCGGTGACGCGTTTGAAGGCGGTGATGTGGAACATCGGCAAGACCGGCGACCTGCGACCTTATGCGGTGCTCGAGCCGGTGGCGGTAGGGGGAGTGGTGATCAAGCTCGCCACACTCCACAACGAGGAGGACATCGTTCGCAAGGACATCCGCGCTGGGGAGGACGTGATCGTGTTGCGCGCCGGTGATGTGATCCCGCAAGTGGTGTCTCCCGCGCCGCATGTCGTCGAGCACAAGGCTCGCCCGGGGGTCACGCGCCCGCCAGATCGCTGCCCACGCTGTGGCACACCGACCGTGAAGCCCAAGGACTCGGTGTTCACGAAGTGCCCGAACAGGGATTGCCCTGATCGTGTGTGGCACTTGCTCAAGCACTTCGTGGGACGCGGCATGATGGACATCGACGGTCTCGGCGAGAAGCAGGTGGCGCTCCTACAGGAGAAGGGCCTTGTAAAGACCGCCGCCGACTTCTACCGCCTGCGCGACCACCGCGAGGAGTTGCTCGAGCTCGAGGGCTTCGGCGAGATCTCCGTGAACAGCCTGTTCGACGCGATCGAGGCCTCGAAGCAGCGACCGTTTGGGCGTGTGCTGTTCGCGCTCGGCATCGAGGAGGTAGGGGAGGTCACAGGTCGCAACCTCGCGATGCGCTTCCGCAACATAGTGGCGTTGCTGGATGCGACCCCTGAGGAGATTGCGGAGACCCCGGGGATCGGCGAGAAGATGGCCGACTCGATCAGCTCGCAGCTGCACGACGAGCGCATGACGGCGCTCATCGCCGACCTGCGCGAGATCGGCTTGCGCTTCGCCGAAGCCGGCCCCGCCCCCACAAGCGGGCCGCTGGCGGGCAAGATCGTGGTGCTCACCGGCACGCTCCCTACGCTCTCGCGCGAGCAGGCCACCGAGCGAGTCCAGGCGGCGGGGGGGCGCGTGACGAGTGCGGTGTCAAAGAAGACCCACTACCTCGTCGCCGGCGAGGCGTCGGGGTCAAAGCTCGAGAAGGCTCGCCGGTTGCTCGTGCCCATACTCGACGAGGACGGGCTGTTGGAGCTGCTGGATCAGTAGCGCGCCAACGCGATCGCCATCGCGTCCTGGATCGTGTGGGCACGTTCGGTCGCAATCCCGTCTGTGAAGAACGCGAATGCAAGGATGTCGCCGCTCCTGCTCTGACAATACCCCGCGAGGTTCGACACGCCGATGAGGGTCCCGGTCTTTGCTTGGCAGCGCCCGCTCGCGGTGGTGCCGCGCATCCGTTCTGAGAGCGTCCCGGAGTGACCGGCGACGGCGAGCTCTTTGCGTAGCGTGGTGCCGAGCGGGGTGCGAGCAAGCTGCGCCAGCATCGACACCACTTCAAACGGGGTGGTGTGGTCGGAGTGCGACAGTCCCGATCCGTCGAGCAGGTGGGGGTGGATGTGAAAGCGGGCGACCGTGCGGCGCACAACCGCAGCACCTGCCGAGGTTGTGCCCGCGCCGCCGTAGAGAGCGCCTAGGTCCTTCAGCAGGGTCTCGGCGAAGAAGTTGTCCGAGGGCGGCAGGGTGAGCCCGAGCAGTCGTGCGACCGTGGGGGAGCTGGCGGTGGCGAGCACCGTCGCGGTGGCGGGAGCGGTGGCGGCCTCCCCGCTGTGGACGGTTACGTGCTGTGCGCGCAGCGCCCCGCGCAGCTCGAAGCGCCGCGTAGGCGGCTGGCGCGTGGGTGCCACCCTGAGAGCCCGTTTCGCCGCGGTTGAAGGAGAGCCCACTGAGTACGCCTTCGAGGTCGGGATCGAAGCTGTAGCCGCTTGCGGGCTCCCCGCGTTGTGAGTCAAACCACGATTCGTCTCCGTTCACTGTCCCCGTGACGCTGCGGATGCCATCCGTGTGTGCGAGCTGGGCGGCTAGCGCCTGTACGGTGGCGCCCTGGCCCCCGTAGTGGAGGCTGTCGAAGATCGAGCTGCCGAATGTGGGGTCGCCGCCACCGTGTAGGTAGAGGTTGCCTTCCCAGCGCCCATTCGGCCCCATCTGGCCCGTACCGAGTACCGTCGTTGAGAGCGTGGCTCCGGGCCCCATCAACTCCAGCGCCGTGGCGGCGGTATATAGCTTCTCCACCGAGGCCGGCGGCCGTGCGGTCGTGGCGCGGGAGGCGAAGACAGGGGTGGAGGTGTTGAGGTCGTAAACATACGCCCCCGACGATGGTCCGGCGAGCGCGAGCTCGTGTGTGAGCTGGCTGGAGAGCGTGCTTTGTGCGGCGGTCGTGGCGGGGATTGCTCCCGAAAATGCGGCCACCGCGAGCGCTGGAAGGACGAGACGCCTCATGTAATCGCGTAACACTACGTACAATCAGTATTCATGGGTGAGGTTGTCAACTTGAAGTCCGCCGCCAAGGGCGGCTCGGGTCAAAGAACACGACCGAAGCCCAAGCGGAGCGCTCCAGCGAAGACCTCGAGCAAGCGTAAGCGGCGAGCAGACAAGACAGCGCTCGTGCTCGGCGGCGGGGGCTTCACGGGCGGGGTGTACGAGATCGGGGCGCTACGCGCCCTCGACCTGCTCGCGGCGAACCGCACGATCAATCAGTTCGATGTCTACGTTGGCACCTCCGCGGGAGCCTTCGTGGCGTCGCTGTGCGCCAACGGGGTGACCCCCGAGGAGATGATGCGGGTGGTTACCCACCAGGGGCCGCAGGCGTTCCGGGACATTGACCTCGGCGACCTGCTGCGGCTGAACCTCCCCGAGATCGCCCGCACCGGGGTGCGCCTGCCGTTGCGGATGGCCTCGATGGCGCGACGCCTGCTCCCCCAGCTCGGACAGGTGTCGCTGATCGACATCGTGTTGGGATTGGCGGAGGTGCTGCCCACGGGGGCCTATACGGGGGAGGGCATCGAGCGCTATCTGCGGAGAGTGCTCGAAGAGGACGGGCGCAGCGATGACTTCCGTGCGCTCGAGCACGAGCTCTACCTGGTGGCCACGGATCTCGACTCGTGCGAGCGGATCGTGTTCGGGGCTGATGGTTACGACGATGTGCCGATCTCAAAGGCGGTGCGTGCGTCGGGGGCGCTGCCGATGGTGTACGCGCCGGTGAAGGTGGGTGACCGTGAGCTGATCGACGGGGGGATCGTGTCAACCACGAACCTCGACATCGCCGTGGAGGCGGGGGCGGACTTGATCATCGTGATCAACCCGATCGTGCCGTTCGTCAACGACCGCACAGACCTCGACGGTGAGCTGAACGGGAATAGGAGACGGCGGATCTCTGACATGGGCTTCTCAAAGATCGGCTACCAGGCCTTCAAGTTGCTCGGCCACCGGCGGTTGCACGAGCTGGCGAGTATGTGGGAGGAGCGCTACAAGGGTGTTGACATCGTGCTGATCGAGCCCGAGCCCACCGACGAGCTCATGTTCGAGACGTCGATCATGAGCTTCGCCTCGCGCATCGAGATCGCCCGTCACGGCTTCCAGTCGGTGACCTACCACCTGCTCAACGAATACGAGCGGTACAGCGAGATTTGGGCGCGCCACGGCATCGAGATCTCAGAGCGAAGGGTGCGTCGGGTGGTCAACCACTTCGAGGCCGAGGAGGAGCAGGTGGGGGCTTGGCGCAAAATCCTCGAAGGCACCACCGGCGCGCTCTTGCGCCAGTCGGGTTCGGCGGGCTGACAGAGGTCTGGGGGTCGGCTCGGGCGGAGGCCCGGGGCCGTTAAGCGAGTGCCCGCTCGAGCGCGCTCAACAGGCGCGTGGAGGACGCGTCGTCGTGGATCGCGATGCGTACGTGTCGGGGCTCCCCGAGCGCGCCGCCCGCCGCGACGAGCACCCCGGCACGGGCGAGCCGTGCGGACAGCTCGGCGCCGTCGAGCGTGGGGTGGGCTACCCACAGGAAGTTGGCTTGACTGTCTGACACCTCGAAATGGCGTTGGCGTAGCGCCGTGATGAGGCGGGTGCGCTCGTGAGCTACCCGCTTCATGCGCTTCTGCAGGAGCCCGGTGCAGCTGCGCAGCGCCTCCAGTGCCCCTGCTTGGGAGATCTCACTGACCCCGAGGTCGGGCTCCAGCTCGGCGAGCAGGTCCTCCGACCCGGGCCCGCCGAGCGCGTAGCCGCAGCGCAGGCCGGCCAAACCCCAGGCCTTGGAGAAGCTGCGGAACACGAGCAGTCGCGGGTGGGTCTCGAGCAGCGCGAGCGAGGTGTCGGTGGGTTGGGCGTCGGAGAACTCCACGAGCGACTCGTCGAGCAGCAGCGCCACGTTGTCGGGCAGTCCGCCCAGCAGGCGCTCGAGCTCGCCGACGGAGAGCAGCTCGCCTGTGGGGTCGTTGGGGGAGGCGATCGCCACCACGCGGGTGTCGTGCTCGGCGACGGCCTTCAAGATGTCGTCCACCCCGCCGCTCACCGGCACCGCCTGGCCGTGGGCGCGGCGGGCCATGATCGGGAAGAGGGGGTAGGAGGGCCACGAGGTGACGAGCACCTGGCCGGGTGCGATGAGTGCGCGGGTGGCTGCGCTCAACAGCTCCGCGGAGCCGTTGCCCACGATCAAGCGCCCGGAGTCGACACCGTGGCGGAGCGCCAGGTGGGTGCGCAACTGCGAGCCGCGCGTGTGGGGGTAGCGCTGCAAGCCACGACGAGCGACGAATGTGAGGGCGTTGACGATGTCGGGGTGGGGGAGGTCGGGCCAGGTGGTGTGGGAGAGGTCGAGCGTTTGCACTCGCGTGAGCGCCTTGCGCTTGCGCTCCGCCGATTGCTCGCGTAGCTCGCTGTTGACCTCCTCCTCGGAGAGACCCTCGAACTGCTTGTAGTAGTCGAGCAGACCCATCCGCTAACCCTCCACCCTTGGTGCCATGTGAGCCTGCGATTTCAAGGTTTGTTCCCCGGCATGGAGCTCGAGCCGGGTCCGTGGATGACGACGAACCAGAAGGAGAACGCCGCTGCGCACACGGCGGCGGTGACGGCGAACACGCGCCCAAGGGCACCCGAGCGCTGGTCGTAGCCCGCGGCTCGGCGTACGAGGATCCAGGCGCTGTCTAGGCGGCGCAGCAGCATGAGCGTGCCGAACAGGAGCGCGAACAGCGCGGCGAGTGCCATGAGGATGCCGAAGAAGATGCTCCCGGTGAGATAGCTCACCTGCGAGCCGACCCACAAGCATGCGACCGGGATGGGGCCCCAGCAGAGGAGACTCCCTACCACGATCGCCACGAACAGCAGGTTCGCGAAGAAGCGGTCGAGCCTCTGGCGCGAGTCGCTCCCCCGTTTGGGGAGCGCACGGAAGCGGATCGGCGCCGTGCCGGGTCTGCGGCCGACGAAGAGGCCGCCGTTGTCGCTGGGATCGGAGCGCATCTTCTCGCTGTATGTTCGCAGCTACCGTCCCGGAGCCCGGGAAGGTAATGCTCGGTATGCCCGAGAGCGGGGATGCCACTCGGGGAGTGTGCAGGTCACGGGCTGGTTAGCCCGCGTAGAGCGCGTCGAGGACGTCGGCGTACTTCTGCTCCACCACGTTGCGCTTGACCTTCAACGTGGGGGTGAGCTCGCCCGTCTCTTGGGTGAGGTCGTGGGAGAGGATGGCGAACTTCTTCACCTGCTCCACCTGCGCGTAGCGGGTATTGGCGCGGTCGACCTCCTTTCCGATCATCTCGCGGATAGAGGGCTCGTCGCAGAGCTTGGAGACGTCCTCGGGGAGGTTGTGCTCGCGGGCGTAGGCGGCGATCTCTTCCTCGTCAAGCGTTACCAGCACCACCGGGTACGGGCGTTGGTCCCCGTGCATTACCGCCTGAGAGATCCAACGGCACTGCTTGAGGTCGTTCTCGAGGTTGGCGGGCGTGATGTTCTTGCCGCCTGCGGTGATGATGATGTCCTTCTTGCGGCCGGTGATCGAGAGGAAGCCGTCCTCGTCGATGGCGCCGAGGTCGCCGGTGTGAAGCCAGCCCTCCTCGACGGCGCCGAAGCTCGCGTCGGCTCGGTTGTGGTAGCCCTGGAAGATGTTGGGCCCCTTGATCGAGCACCTCGCCGTCGTCGGCGATCTTCACCTCCACACCGGGGAGGGGCTTGCCGACGGTGCCGAACTTGTGGTCCTCGATGGTGCACACGGTGGCGGCGGTGGCGGTCTCGGTCATGCCGTAGCCCTCGAGCACGGGGACCCCGGCGGCCCAGAAGAACTCGAGGATCTCCGAGGCGATGGGGGCGGCGCCGGAGGTCGCGTGGCGGACCTCTCCGCCGAAGATCGCGCGGACGTTCTTGAAGAGCTTCTCATCGGCCTCTTCGAAGGGGACGCGCAGCTCCTCGGGGATCTCCTCACCGCGGGCTTCCAGCTCACGGACCTTCATGCCGAGCTTGATGGCGGCCTTTGCCCGCTCCTGCTCCTCGGGGGGTTGGGCCTGGAGGGCGGCGTTGGCGAGCGTGTAGATCTTCTCGAACACACGCGGGACGGAGGGGAGATAGGTGGGTTTGACCTCGATCAGCTCCCCCACGATCTGCTTTGTGTCGCCACCGAAGTAGGCGATGGTGCTACCAAGCTCGAAGGAGGCGAGCTGGACGAGCAGCGCAAAGGAGTGGGCGAGCGGGAGGTAGAGGTACACGACCTCTTCTTCGCCGATCTGACCGACCTCGCCGATCATGTCGACGATGGAACGGTAGTTGCCGTGGCTGAGCACGCACCCCTTCGGGGGGCCGGTGGTGCCGGAGGTGTAGATGAACGTGAAGGAGTCCTCGGGGCGGACCGCTTCGCGGCGGGCTTGCAGCTCGGAGGCGTCGCGGGAGCGCCCGCGGGCACGGACCTCATCGAGCGCGATCGCCGGGATTGGGGAGTCTCCGGAAGGGAGGTCCATCACGATGATGGTCTGGAGATGGGGTACCTGGTCGCGAATCTCTGAGATCTTCGCGAGCTGTGACTCGTCCTCGCAGACGATCGCGGTGGCGCCGGAATCGGAGATCACCCACAGGCACTCCTCAGGGGAGTTGGTTTGGTAGATGGGCACCACCACTCCCCCCATCGAGGTGATGGCCATGTCGGCGTAGGACCACTCGGGGCGGGTGTTGGCGAGGATGCACACCCGCTCGCCCGCGTCGATACCGAGGTCGATGAGGCCGAGGGCGATCTCCTCGACGACGTGGGCGACCTCCTTGTAGGTGACGTCGTGCCAGGCGCCGTCGTGCTTGTAGCGGACCGCGATGTGGTCGGGGCGGGCGGTGGCCGAGCGTGAGATCAGGTCGGCGATGGTTTGTGAGCCCGTGGTGGACTGTGTGGCGCTGGCCTCCATGAACGGCTCTCCTCCTCGATTACCCCTATGGACCCTAGAGATCTTAGGGGGTTTGGGTGCGGGGAGCCACGGACACGAGGCTACCGTCGCGCGGCGCGGCAGTCAGATGAGGGTTGTGAGAGGGCGCGAGAGTCAGGGGCGCCGGGAGGTCAGGTCTTCGCGGGGGTGGCTCCCTGCTTGGGGGTGGGGTGTCTGACGGTCGCCATGAACAGGCTCTTGTCGATGCGACCATGGAAGATGGGCACACCGTTCTCAAGGCACTTCGAGAGTACTTCTCTACGCCCCAGTTTGGCTTCGCGCGCAAGCTCGGTAGGGGTGAGGTGATTGGGCATCGTGGGGTCCTCCAATCGTGGGGTCCGTCTACTACCTACGTATACAGGCGTTATCGGACGTCATCAACGGGACATTCCCGCATGTTGCTGGGAGTATTCGACGGATTTTGGTGTGTTTGCCGCGTGCCCTGAGACGAGTCCGAGCGGTGCTACGAGGCGGGGACGGTCAGATGGGATTGGAGACGTCGATGAACTCGTGCTCGACGTGGAATAGATCGGCGAGATGGGCGCCGAGACGGTTGACGCCGAATGTCTCGGTCGCGTAGTGGCCTGCCGCGACGAAGTGGATCGAGGACTCCCGTGCGTGGGTCATTACACGCTCTGAGGGCTCCCCGGTGATGAAGGCGTCGGCGTGCGCGAGGACCGCGTCTGCGAGGTAGTCGGAGCCGGCGCCCGAGACGATCGCGACGGAACGGACGAGGGGAGGGCCGGCGTCGAACACGAGCGGGTCGCGGGCGGTGAGCATTGTTACGCGCGCGAAGAGCTCATCGGCGGGGATCCCCGTGCCCGGAAAGCGCGCTAGGAAGCCGATGGGGGTGGACTCGTGGAGGGCGAACGGTTGCAGCTCCCCGGCGCCGAGGGAGCGGGCGATGAGGGCGTTGTTGCCCACCTCCGGGTGGGCGTCGAGCGGAAGGTGGTAGGCGGCGAGCGAGATGTCGGTGTCGAAGAGGAGCTTCAGGCGGCGCTTCATCGGGAGGTCGATCGCGGCGGGGGAGGAACCCCAGAAGAGGCCGTGGTGGACCACGATGAGGTCGGCGTTGGTGGCAACGGCGCGCTCGAACAACTCCGCGCTGGCCGACACCCCGGTGACCACCTTCGAGACCTCCTCCCGCCCGGGGATCTGGAGGCCGTTGGGGCAGTAGTCGCGGAAGGCTTGTGGTTCGAGCAGACGGTCGAGCTCGGCGATCGCATCGGTGAGGGAGCAGGGCATGGTGTGGCGACCATACCGCCGGCGGGCGCCCGGCGATCCGTAGGTCACTGGGAGGCGTGGCTGGGCGCGGATGCCTGGTGTGGGATACTGGTACCTGCATCGGGGCGTGGCGCAGCCTGGTAGCGCGCACCGTTCGGGTCGGTGAGGTCCCGAGTTCAAATCTCGGCGCCCCGATTGGTTAGTGTTTGGCGAAAGCCAGCAATGGCGGGCGAAAACCCCCGAAAACACGGGGGGATCGGCGTCGGCCGTTTCGCCTGTGTTTGCGGACTTTCGGTGGTCGCGGCCCCCGCAAACCCCCCGCAGCGGGACCGCAATCCCCCCGCAAATCCCCCGCAGCCGCCGGACTGACACGGCTGCTAAGAGAATGTCGATCCCGTTGGGGCGGCGTCTGAGATTTCGCGCGTGGTCCCGGCGACGATCGAATCGAATCTTCACCGACACGGTGGGCGTCTACATAGCCACCCCCACGCCGGGCCTCATCGCCATCTGAGACTAGTCCAGCGATCCGAGCCGGTGGACAGTGAGGCGCACGAGCACGAGCTCCCGCACCACCACGACCACGACGGGGAGCACGGTCACTCCCACGGGCTCGTACACGACAGCATCAAGCGCTCACGCGAGGGCATCCGCGCCGTCTCGCTCTCGCTCGCGGTCCTGGGGGTCGCGGCCGTCGCTCAGATGGTCGTGTTCATAGCGAGCGGCAGTATCGCGCTGTTGGCTGACCTGATCCACAACTTCGGCGACGCATTGACGGCCGTGCCGCTCGGGATCGCGTTTGCCTTGCGCTCCCAGGTAGCCGAGCGACGCGCGGGCCTGGCGGTCGTCGCGGCCATCTTCATCAGCGCTTGCGTGGCCGGCGTGGAGGCCGTAGGGCGACTCGTTCACCCGGTAGCACCGACGCACCTGGCGGTGCTCGCGCTCGCGGGGGCGATCGGGTATGCCGGCAACTTCATCGCTGCCCGCATCTGTTTGAGTGCCGGCCGCAGACTGGATAGCCCCGCGATGATCGCCAATGGGCACCATGCCAGCGCCGATGCCTATGTGAGCCTGGCCGTGATCTCCTCCGCGATCGTCGCGGCGCTCGGTGCCCCGATCGCCGATCCGCCTAGCGATCACGCTCGTCATCTTGCGTATTACCTGGCAGTCCTGGGGCACCGTGCGCGGCCACCACACGCACTAACGATCCCGCTGGTGCTCGCCGTTCGCAGCTCCTCAACTTAGCCTTGAGCCTAGCGGGCTCGCGGACGTTCGGAGGGGAGTGGGTTTGTCCCGTCACGGGCCTCGCCCAAGGCTGTGACGCACTCGCGTCTAGTAGGGGTCTGAGTTGCGGTAGCGGTTGAGTGCCACGACGGTCCATATGGCCTCGACTACGCCGAAGGGCCATGTTCCGGCCAGGAATCCGTAGGCGCTCGACAGGGCGCACCCGCACCCTGCTCCGGCAGGAGTAGCCCACCGTCACGTTGAATAGTCCGGGCGCGCGGGGCGCCAGCGTCGCAGAGGCTGATCTCCTATCGCCTACGTTGATAGCGTCGAGGCTGCCCGCTCAAGGTCGCCACGCTCAATCACGCGCTCCACGAGAAAGCCGGCTTGCTCTGGCGCGGCTAGGGCTCGTAGCTCACTGCTCGTGAGAGGCCGGTAGAGGATGCGGTACTCGCCACGACGGAGGCGCAGCCACGGTAGGCGGCCGGTCAGAGGCTTGATGTCGAGATTCGGCGGCTGGGGCTCGGTAGCGAGGTCATGTTCGAGCAGGTCGAGTAGTCGCTTGCGGCTCTTGTGGTCGATGCGCCGTAGGTCGCGCAGCGCACGTTTGGATAGCTCGACGCGATACATCCAGATCGGGCCTGGCGGCTACTGAAGGCTGGTGGGATCGTCTGTTTCGAGCTCCGCGCGTGCCTCCGCAAGGGACACTGTTTCGCCGGCCGCCAGTTCGACATCAGCGGCGGCCATACCGTCAACGAACTGGGGTGCGTGGGCAAGTACAAAGTCCTCGAACTCCTCGGAGTCAACGGGGAGCATGTATACGACCGGTCGCCCGCGCCGGGTGACCAGAGTCGGCTCCTTGTTTTGCTCTATGTCGTTGATGATGGAGCTTGCGTGCCTGGCAAGCTCACGGACCCCGATCGTGCTCATCCTCGCGCTCCTCCTAGCATGTGCATATCAATGTACGTACAAGTTTAGCAGCTCGTTGGTTTGAATACAGCACACGGATATTCAACATGGCATACGCCGGGTCTCGGGATGCGAGGAGCCCGGTATGGAGACCGCAAATGGGACCGACTGTTCGTTTGGTCTGGGGACCGCAAATGGATCACAGCGGACGCGAAAAGGGACCGCAAAAGGACCGCAGCGCGTTGGAGATGAAAGGATGACCAGCATGGAGACGCTGCCCCGAGAGGTGCCTAAGCCTTGGGGTAGCGAGCTTTGGTATGCCCAGACTGACCGATACGCGGGAAAGATTCTGAGGGTCCAGGCGGGGCACCGCCTTTCGATCCAATTTCACAAGGCTAAGGACGAGACTTCCTACGTCTTGTCGGGCCGCGTGGTTGTGTCTCAGGGCGATACAGCAGACGGCATGGCTAGCCGCGTGCTCGGACCCGGTGAGTCTTGGCGGAACCCACCCCGAGTCATTCATACGCTGGAAGCCATCGAGGACTCCGAAATCCTTGAGGTATCTACCCCTGAGCTGGATGACGTTGTACGGCTGGACGATCAATATGGCCGGACAGTTGAGCCGGGTTAGGCGGGAGGGATCGTGAGCGCGCACGGGCCGGGCTACGCGACGATGTGCAGGCGGGGCGCCTCGGCGGTGGTGGCGGCTTGCCGTTCCTGATAGGCCGCCATTGCTTGCTGAGCGCGTGCGGGCGCGCGGCGCTGGCCTAGCTTGGTGTAGACGGTGGCGATGAGATAGCCGCCGTCGTCGTGCCCGACCATTTCTGCGACGGTTGCGGGGTCGAGGCCGAGCCCGCCGTCTGACACTGCTCAACGTGCGTACGGAACGCGGGACTCATTACGACCGACCCAGCTGACGCTTGGAGGTCCAAGGCGAATGCGATTGCGTCTAGGGCCGGCTCGTGTGCGGCTTGGGATACCGAGATGGTCAGCCGCCGTTGATCCGGTTCCCAAGTCAGGATGAAGAACGGGCAGCACTCCCGCTCGACCGCGACGGTTTCCGCGACTAGCTCTACGTCCACGTCCTTATCGAGGTCTGCGACGAGGCGTCGGGGTGTCCGCTCGATCAGGCGAGCGTTCCGGCCCGCCTGCCGGTAGCGCTCTAGCTGCGAGCGTAGCCCGGCCTCGTCAAGCGAGCAACTCGGAGCCATCGGTAGGTCCACAGCGCCCAGCATACAAAGCAATGAGCGTTAGGATGAAACGATGGTGGATGATCGTTGCGACCTTCTCTGTCTGGACCTGCCCCGCGCGGAGAAGCTGCGTCAGGCCCGGCTAGACACGCAAGTCGCTGAACGCTTTGCGGCCGGTGCGAAGGCGTTGGCGGACCCGACGCGCCTAACGCTCGCGGTCGCGCTGCGTGATGGCGGTGAGTTGTGCGTGTGTGATCTGAGTTGGATCGCTGAGCGCGCGGAGAATCTTGTCTCGCATCATGTTCGAGCGCTGCGCGTAGCAGGGCTCGTGCGCTCCCGCCGCGACGGCAAGATGGTCATGTGCGACCTCACCGACCGAGGCCGGGCATTGGTCGATGTAGTGCTTTCCGATGAGGTGACGGCGTGAGCGCGAAGCCGGGCGAGCTGCCGCTCCTGCAAGTCGATTCGCCGACAGGGACGAGTCCCCGAGCGCGGCTGATTCACCGCGCGAGGCTCCTGGCGTGGATCGGGCTCGGCTGGCATGGCATCGAGGCAGCCGTCGCCATCGCGGCTGGAGTTATCGCCGGCTCGGTCGCGCTTGTCGGGTTCGGCGCGGACTCACTGATCGAGCTGGCGGCGGGTCTTGTCGTGCTGTGGCGGTTGGCGAGCGCTCGCGCGATCAGCGAGCGTCGAGCTCAGCAGATGATCGCCGCGTCCTTCTATCTGCTCAGCGTCTATGTCGCCGTCGAGGCGATTCGCTCGCTGGTCGCCGGGGATCGTCCTGCCGTCAGTTGGGTCGGTATCGGCCTGTCAGTCCTGACATTGGCGACGATGCCTCCGCTCGCCAACGCGAAGGCACGGGTCGCTGAGCAGCTTGGGTCATCGGCGACCAAGAGCGAGAGCCGACAGACGATGCTCTGCGCCTACCTGTCCGCAGGGCTGCTCCTCGGGCTCAGCCTGAACGCGCTACTCGGATGGTGGTGGGCCGACCCGATAACGGCACTTGGGATCTCGATCGTTGCGCTCAAGGAGGGACGCAACGCCTGGCGCGGCGAAGCATGCTGCACGGCGCCCATCGCTCGGGCACCAAGCCGGGCATGAGCTTGGTCTGGACCCCCGCAAATCCCCGCAGGCGGCCCGAAAACCGCATAAGAAAGCCAACTCTAACCGTTCGCCCCGATAAAAAAGCCTCGCGAGTGCGGGGCTTTTTCTTGTTCTAGGGACTCGCGTCGGCCTCCGCGATTGGCCGCTTAGGTGCTGATCCGCGGATGTGTGGTCGCTGGTTGGCACATGCGCCAACTGGGAATACATGTAACCAAGGCCGCGATATGCCACGATCGTGGTCGCCCCCGTCCCATAAAGGAGAGCCTATGCCCGAGTATGCGCCCGGAACCCCGTCCTGGATCGAACTTTCCTCACCGAATGTCGATGCGTCCACGAAGTTCTATGGCGAGCTCATGGGCTGGAGCGCTACAGAGCCGGGCTCAGAAGAGACCGGCGGATACCGCATGTTTCAGCAGGACGGCAAGAACATCGGCGGCTTGATGGGGATCATGCAGGAGGGCCAGCCCACCGCTTGGGCGACCTATATAAGCGTCGCTGATGCCGATGAGACAGCGGCCAAGGTCAAGGCGGCTGGCGGCACTGTGGTGGTTGAGCCGATGGATGTGATGGACATAGGGCGGATGGCGTTCTTCGCCGATCCCACAGGTGCTGTGCTCGGTATTTGGCAGCCAAAGACCTTCACTGGGGCCGACCTGGTCAACGAGCCCAACTCACTCTGCTGGAACGAGGTGCTTACCCGGGACGCCGATACAAACAAGGCGTTCTACTCGGCGGTCTTCGGTTGGGAGGGGCGTCCCCCCGCCTTCGAGGGCGCGCCCGAGAGCTACACGGTTTGGGAGGTAGGCGGGAAACAGGTGGGGGGCATGATGCAGATGACCGACGAGTACTTCCCGGCCGAGATCCCGCCGCATTGGGGCGTGGTCTTCGCGGTCGCCGACTGCGACGGCATAGTCGCAAAGGCTCGCGCGCTCGGGGCGACCGTCACGAATGAGCCGATGGACATGCCGATCGGACGCTTCGCCGGCCTCGTCGATCCGCAGGGCGCCTCATTTACGGTGATGCAACCTGCGCCCACTGCCTGATCCGCTCGCTGGTGCGCCCTACCAGACTCGCGGCGAGGTCTTGCGCCTCAGGCGCCGCCCGGGCTTGCCTCACCGCGCTTGTCCCAGCCATGGAAGTGTGAGAGATCACCCGCGTCCCAGGCGTCACGCAGGCCAGGGGCGCTGAGGTCCCAGTCGGGTCGGATCTCCCGCGTTACGGCTCGCAAGTCGTGGCGGAGGTCGTCGATCGAGGGGCGCCCCCAGAACCAGTAGCCGTTGTAGATGCTGTGTATGACCAGGCCGGGCTTCAGAACGAGTGTGTACGGGATCATCGGGTCGTGCTCGGGGTCGGTGTACTCCTGGATGTCCAGGTCCTTCTGCACCGTGCGCTCGGGGTCGGAGAGGAACGGCCACTGCGCGCCGACCGACGCGCGGAACTCTTGGGACTCGTGGTGGGCGTCGGTAGAGATCGTGGCCATCTGGGTGTAGGCCACAGCGATCTTTGGATAGAGCTCCGCGAGTTCGTAGTGCTGCTGGTGCTCCTTCGGACAGTAGTGCCCGCGCGCGAGCGTGAGGATCAGGGGATCCTCGCCCTGCAACTCGCTGAGCTTGCGTGCGGTGTTCGTGTGATCCGGCAACTCGTAGTCAGGGAAGGTGCCGCCGGGTGCGATGTCGGAGCGCATGATTGACCGCCTTTCGTTTCGCCGTGGTGCGGGGTTGGGCCTTTCCTTTTAGCGGCCCGGAAGCCGGGTCTTGATCTCTTGGAGCAGCCATCCATTTCCGTCCGGATCGCTGAACGACGCAAATGAGCCGTAGTCCGCATGCTCCGGAGCCGGCCCGCTCAAGCGTCCCTTGCTGCCGGCATGATGGAAGATTCCCGTCACGTCGTGGAACGCCTCGCTGACGTCGACACCGCGCCCGCTGAGATCGGCACGGGCCTCGTCGATGTCATAGACCGTGAGCTGTAGGCCTTCGGAGGATCCAGGCGGGGCTGAGGTGACCCCCTTGCCGAAGATGATCGAGCAGGCCGAGCCCGGAGGGGTCAGCTGCACCACCCTGTAGCCATCGTCGACTACGAGGTCGGCGTCGAGCCGCCATCCCAGCCCCTCGTAGAAGCGCTTCGCCCGATCGACATCCGAGACTGGCACGACCACAACCTCGAGCTTCACCTCGCCGGCCTTCACCGGCGGCGTGCTAGCCGCGTTCTCGCTGCTCAAGTCGACACTGCTCATCTCGACCCCCATCCGATTGGTGGGGCCGCAGCACCGCGGCGCGGTCTTGCCGACCGGGTAGCACGAGACGGAGACGGCGGGAGCCGACGCTGCGTGCGTGCGCTACGGAAGAGATCGGCACGAGCCCCTTTCATAAGTGGCCCCTCGGCCGTGCTTTGACCGAGATGCTCCCTTGGTCGCACACACTCTCCTTCTCATCTGAGCAGAAGTCAAGCTGCTCAGATGATGGGTGCGTGTGTCAGGCCTCCAGCTCGAGCTTCACCTCGCACATGTCCACGGAGACACGGACGCCTGGAGTCTCAGCCGCGTCCATCGAATTGAACGCTTGGGCCCCTGCGTTCATGTCCTCCTCCGTGGCAAAGTGCTGAAGCACCACCGCTGTTCCCTGATCCTCGTCGAAAAGTATCGTCAAGCCGGTGGTGGGTACGCCTGGAGGCGGTCCATCCGATTCCTTGATGCGGGCCAGCAAGCCCTCCATCCGCTCAGCGTTCACGTCGGTGAATCTCACGGTTCGTATGTACATGGGAGCCTCCTCTCGTTGGGTGGCTACCAACATACACACCGGGCTGGTCCTTCTTTCGGTGTAAGGCCGCCGGTCGGTTAGTGGTTTGCCGCAGTAAGTTGCAGGATGGGGATTGTCCGGCCCACCTTTCCCGCTTCTTTGCGGTAGGTCGCATACGGCGCGAACACACGGTCTGCGAGTGTCCAGATCCGCTGACGTTCGGTCTCGTCCTCGATCACGGTCGCCCGCATCGGGACACCGCCGAACGTGACGTCGGGGTGGGCGCGCAGATTGTGAAACCACGCAGGGTGTTTGTCTGCGCCGGCCTTCGAGGCGATGATCGTCACCCGGTCTCCGTCGTGGAAGTAGATGACCGCGTTGCGTCTCACCGCGCCGCTCTTTGCGCCCCGGGTTTCAAGTAGGGCAGTAGGAAGGACGAGTGCCATGCCGAGTCGGCCCCGGGTGGCTCGCAGGATGTATGGATCGACCTTCCACATGACCTTGGCCGAGAAGAACCTCCCGAAGCGGGTGCTGGAAAGCGCGGCGTATGCACGACTGAACCAGCCGCGCGGTCGGTTTGGGTCGACGTATTTCAGCCTGAGTAGCCATCACGGGGATTCTCCCACACGATCTACGACACGAAACGAGCGATCTCCTCGGCGATGCGCTCGGGCTGATCCTCCGGCGTGAAGCTGTAGGCGTCCTGGATCTCCGACGCCACACGCCCGTCGGTCAGTGCCTCGGGATGCGATGGGCCTCCGAAGGGACTGTCCTGTCGGTCCGGGTTTCCGTTCAGGAGATGAATGGCCTGATCGCGACGCCTCGTGGGCGGGGGCCCGCGTGCAGCTTCACGGTGGCGCGCCGACCGGCGCGGTGTCCCCGTCCGGGAGCTTGGGCGGCGATACTCACGCTGGCTCCCAGATAGCTCGGAATGGAGAGCGTCAGGCGCCGGACTTTGCTGGAGCCGCGGATTCCAAGCGCATAGTGCTGTTGTACGCCGTTGGACAGGCGAGTGGTCAGCGTGTAACCGACAGCCCCCGCGATCGCCTGCCAGCGCACTGTCATCGTCCTACCGTGGCGTGTTGCCTTCAGCCCTCGCGGCGCGGAGAGCACAGGCGGCGGAGGTGTCGTGTAGTGGACGAGCGCGATGTCTTCTCGGGGATGGCCGTCCTGGGTCACCCAGGCAACGATTTCGTGCTGTCGCCCGAGGTCGCTGGAGGGGCTGAATGTGATCGTGCCGTGTGACCCGTGTGCCTGTCCCAGCACACGGAAACCGTGGCCCTTGTGGGCGTCGACGAAACTCACCTGTTGTCCTTGGATCTTCCGCAGCGCGTAGCGCAGGCGCTCTCTGTCCTTTCCGGCCCTGCGCAGCTTGGCGTGCAGGTTGGGGCTCGGCAGCGCGGCTGCCTGATCCACGCCGGCTACCGGCACCGAGCCGGGGTCGCTTGCGATCGTCCACTTGCCGGGTGCCGGATGGTTGATGAAGAAATAGGTCTCCATCGTCTTGCGTCCGTCGGCGATCACGACCTCGTTGGGGTCCTTCAGGTATCCACCGGCCGGCGTTCCGATCGTGCGTCCATCGGGCCCCTTCAGCGTGACGTTTGGAGCACCGCCCGTGCCACGCACCCCGATTGCGGTGACGCCTTGGCCATGCGGAACGGTGAAGCTGGGCAACGCTTGAGTGACACCCGCGGATGGTTCGTGGACGGTTGGGATGCGATGCAGGGATGCGAGGTTCGCGGGCATCGGCAGTGAGCGAAACTGGACGATGTCACACGAGTCGAGCATGAAATGCGTCTCGTCGGGAAACACGATGCCTGCGCCCGCATGGGTGAAGCCGAGGTCGGCGCACGCGCCGACGCCGTGGTCGGAGATGACGACCTCTGCGCCGAGGCAGTGTTCGCCGAGCAGATGCAGGCAGGCATTGACGTTGCCGTCGAACTGTAAGTGACCTCGGCTGACTTCGAAGGCGATCCCGGCTTCGAAGGACAGCACATAGATTTCTATGTGCACGTTGCCGCCGAAGCCGATGTCGCCTGCTTCGTCGACGTGGAAATACTCTTCGGCGACTTGGTTGCAGAGCATTTCGCCCGCAGCGTTCGCGTTCAGTTCGAACGGGGCGAACTGAATCGTGAGGGTTCCGCTGATGCCGAACAGCGAGCAGCCCATCACGTCGCCGCCGCCGGCGATCGCGCCTTCCGCGCTGAGCACGGGTGGATTGACGGTGATGCCGCCGCCGAGCCTGGTTAGGAAGATCGGGATGGGCCCGCCGAGGTCGATACCGGGCCCATCGCCCGCGTTCCAGGCGACGTGGCCTTCCTGGAAGCCGCCGTGAACGAAAGCGAGCCTGGCGGTTATTTCGCCGCTGGCGAGCAGGTCGAGCGTCGCTTCTCCGCGCAAGGAATCGTCGGCATGGCGGTAGCGGAAGTCCACTTTGTCGACGCCGATCCCCGCGATCTCCGCATGGGGAATCTTGACCTCCAAGGAGTCGAGCTGCAGCCCTTGCCGATTGTCGGCGGTGATCACTCCACCGGCTTTCAGCCCGTCGCCTTCGCCGTCGCTGAAAACACCCGGAAGTTCGGCTTCCACCGAGATGGCCGCACAGTCAAAGGCGCAGGTGTCGCCGTTTGCCAGTGTGGCCCCGGCGCGCTCCAACGCCAAGGAGATGCTGCCGCTGAAGGGCAGGCTGCCGATGATCGGCAATTTGTGGGCAAGCGAGATTTCGCCAAGGCTTCCGCCGGCCTTCGGCAGATACAGCGCCACCGTGTGCACTGGAGAGATCTGATGGCCATGCAGGTAGATCGAGGCGTCGGCCGAGACGACGATGCTCGCCGCGGGAATCACGAGGATCGGCTGTCCGCCCTGAGGATCGATGTCGAGCCCGTCGATACGTATCGCGGTCCAGGAGTAGTAGCTGGGGAAGCCCATCCGCTTCAGGGCGCTGGGAACGAGCTGCATCGCGTGCTGCTCGACGATCGACGCCTGCCTGGCTCTGGTGGTCCCGGCGGTGCTTGTCCTGGCGGCCGAGGCGCCGCCCAGTTCTTCTTCGACGAAGCTCGCACCGGCGTGTGCGGCAGCGCTCAGGGCGGGAGCGCAGAAGGACTTGTCGTGCACCCCACACAACAGGCCCGCCAAGGCTCTCGTGATGCCGCCGGGAAGTTCGTTGGGTTCGCCGATTTCCTTCAGACAGCCAAGCACGTCGGCGGCGCCGAACTCGATGTCCTGTGTGCATTCTTCCGGCGGGGCTCCGATGCTTCCCAGCGGGCGCACGCCAAGCCCGATGCCTTTGGCGGCCAGCCGCGCGCCTGTGCTGGTGAGCGGGGCCAGCGCCGGGTGCACGGTCCCCGAGCATTCACCCAGCACCGTGAAGGAGGGGCTGACCGGCGCTCCCACCGTCCTGCGCACGGAAGGAGCGTTGGTGTGAACGGCCGATGCGCGCGCGGCGTGCGATAGACGCAGCGCCGGAGCCGCGACCGCGAGCGGAACGCTCGCGGTGCTCACGTTCCCCTGGGGGTCGGTGGCGGTGAGGTCGACCGTGGTATTCAGCGCGCGCCTGGTCATCACGGTCAGCTGCGGCTCACTGCCCCGGCAGATCGCGTCGGGGTGGGCTCCGCCGGTGATGTTCCAGCTGTAGCTCGTCGCGCTCGTACCCGGCGGAACCGAGGCTGAGGCGCCCAGCACCGCGCGTCCCGGGGCGAGCGACACGACGCTGAAGGCCGCTTTCACGACAGGCGCCGTCGGTGGGGGTGTCGTCTGAGTAGGCGGAGGTTCCTGCGAGGGTGCTTTCACATCAGCTGTGAACGGGACGGTCTTTGAGGACGGCACCTGATTGCACTCGTAGTCGAGTTTCACGGAGCCTTCGTAGGTGCCGGCAGCGAGGTAGGTGTGGGTGCCACTGACCGACAGACCGATCCCCGCCTGGTCGACGCTCACTGTCCCTTCTGTGGTCGGATCGTCGCCCCACACGATCGCCGCTTCCTCGTGGCTCAAATGTTCCAGAGGGCACCCCAGCGACTGGATGTCCGCCACCTGGCCGCTGAACGGCTTGCCTTCGGTGGCGGTGATCGTTATCTGAGGTTCAGCGCCGGTGGCCGGGGAGGGCAACAGCGCCAGTCCGCACGCAAGCACACAGATGCTCTGCACCGTCCCGGCAAGTGCGAGCTTTGGGTGCACGCTCGGAAGCCTACCTTCATGGGTCCCACCGGCACATGTGCCGGTGGGCCGGGCCGTACATGTACGGCCCGGAACGCAGGGCCGCATGCGGCCCTGCGCCGGTCGGCGCATGCGCCGACCGGGAAGACATGAATTGGTGAGTATCCAGCGATCTACCAATGTGGAGGACAGAGGTTGTCCAGCAAGCTCTTGGTGGCCGGGCCCAGGTTGGCGCCGGGAAATGGTTACTGGTTGGGGGCACAGGCTGTAAGCCCGTATGGATGGGCCAGCTTGGCGAAGTTGACGAAGGTCTTTTCTGTTAGTAGAGCCGGGTTGCCCTTCACCTGGTTGAGTTCTGTTTGGGCTACGTTGAGCATGTTGGTGATACTGGCCTGATCGTTGGACGGTGCGGTGAGGGCCCGGATCCCGTCGATCTGCTTCTGGACGGTCGGAGCGAACGTGTCCGCTACGTAGGCCTTGAACCGCGCTTCGCTGGGCTGCTTGCCGAGGGCCTTTTCGGCGGCGCCAAGGGTCTGGTTGCCCTGTGCGCAGATTGCGTTGCCTTGTGCCAGGAACTCTGGCTTGGAGAGCGCCGTTGTCGTGGAGGTGTTGGTGGTTTTGCCGGCGCTGCCACAACCCGCGGCCATCAGCCCGACGGCCAGCGTCGTCACGACCGCGATGACTCTGGGCATTGAGCGGTTGGGGAGGGGTAGGAGCGCGGCAATACGACTATTGGGCATGGGGTCTTCCTTTCTGAAGGCCACCGGGTTTGGTAGTTGTTGCAGGCAACGTACGTGGACGGGCGCGTTCTGTCGTCGGCCGGCCGGTCGATCGTGGCTCGTTCGCCGGGATGGTCTGGCGGAGCGGTCGTCTCCTCCTCGAGGATGACGGCGGATCGTCATCGGTGAGGACGCCCCAGCCCCAGCGCGGCGCTACTTTTGCGGACATGCTCCTCCGCGCGCGCGGCCTCGGCCGCTTTCCCCGCTTCGATCTGGCGCGGGTCGACGGGTTGGTGGGACTGGTGTTGCTGCTTGTAATGGAGCTTCAGATCTGGCTGGGCGCAAGCGTCCATCATCGGGCAGCCGAGGCGCTCGCGGCGGTGGCGATCTCCGCGGCAGTGATGGTCCGCCGCCGCTGGCCTTTCGCTGTGCTGCTCGTGGTCTTCGTCGCGGTGACGGCACAGGACACTGCCGGCGGCAGGCTGACCCAGAGCAATCCGAGCGCGATCCTGGCGCTGATCCTGGTCTTCTACGGCGCCGGGGCTTTTCTGGGCGCCCGGCGCGCTCGCTTGGCATTGGTGGTTGTGCTCGTGGGAGCTTGCCTCAGCGTCATGATCGAGACGGGGAAATTCTCCGATTTTCTCTTCACGGGCACTTTCCTGGTGCTGCTGCCGTGGGGCACCGGTCGGTTCTTGCGCGAGCGCGGCGCCCGCGAACGGGCATATCGCGAGCGCGCCGAGCAGCTCGACGCGGTGCGCGAGCAGCGTGCCAGCACGGCGGCCAGCGGCGAGCGGGCACGGATCGCGCGGGAGCTGCACGACGTGATCGCCCACAGCGTGTCGGTGATGGTGATCCAGGCCGCGGGGGCGCGCACGGTGATGGGCTCCGAGCCGGAGCGCGCCGATGCCTCGTTGCGCTCGGTCGAGCGCGCCGGGCGCGAGGCCTTGGCTGAGATGCGCAGGCTCTTGGGCGCGCTTGACGGTGGTCGCGACCCGCGTGCGCTGGCGCCACAGCCGGGGCTCGCCGACATCGAGGACCTGCTCGCCAGCACGCGCGCGGCCGGCCTCACCACCGATCTGTTCGTGGAGGGTGCTGCGGCGCCGCTCTCACCGGCGCTTGACCTGTGCGCATATCGAATCGTCCAAGAGGCCCTCACCAACGCGATCAAGCATGCCGGGCCGGCCAGCGCCGAGGTGCGAGTGCGCTGGGAGTGCGACGCGCTCGAGCTCGAGGTCATCGACGACGGGCGCGGCCTGGTCCCCGACAATGGCTTCGCAGGCGGGCATGGCATCGCCGGCATGCGCGAGCGGGCCGCACTCCACGGCGGGAGCATCCAGGCCGGCGCCGGCTCGGTGCGCGGGTTCACAGTCCGGGCCCGACTCCCGCTCGTCCAGGAGCAGGTCCAATGAGAGCATTGCGCGAGCGCCTGGCCGGTGTCGATCGCGAACGCATCGACGCACTCGTGGCGATTGCGCTCCTGATCGAGCTAGAGCTCGAATGCTTGCTTGGCGGCACTGTCCGGGGTGCGCATTTACCGCTGACCATGGTTGCGGTCGCGCTTGTCGTCGCGCCGGTCGCTGTGCGGCGTCGCCGGCCTGCCGCCGCGCTCGTCTTCGCCTCGGCCGCCATGACGATCCAAGCGCTGCTCGGCAACGGGCTCGGCGCTTTGAGCGGCATCGGCATAATGCTTGCCTTGGCCCTGCTCGCCTACGGTGTCGGCGCGTGGCTTGATTTGCGCCATGGCCTGCGAGCGCTGGCCCTCGGCGCCGTCGCGTTCAGTGGCTTCGTCATCCTCACCGAACCGAACGCCTCGAGCGCGGTCGGCTCGGAGCTGTTTGTCCTCATCGCGGTGTTTGCCGCTCCGTGGTTCGTCGGGCGGGTGGCCCGCGAGCGCGGTCGTCGCGCGGCTGCTTTTCGCGAGCTGGCGGCACAGGCCGCGCTCGAGCACGAGCGCCACGAGCGTGCCGCGATCGCCCAGGAGCGTGAGCGGATTGGCGGCGAGCTGCAGGACATCATCGCTCACAGTGTCAGTGCGATGGTGATTCAGGCGGGTGGGCACGGCGGTTGCTGCGCAGCGACCCCGCGCGGGCTCGCGACTCGATTCTGACCGTCGAGCGGACCGGCCGTGAGGCGCTTGCCGACATGCGCCGCCTGCTTGGGATCCTGCGCAAGGACGAGGACCAGCGCGCGCTCGCCCCTCAACCGGGCTCGACCAACTCGCGAGCCTACTCGACTCGATTCGCCAGGCCGGCCTGGCTTGCGAGCTGTGCACCGAGGGTGAGCGGATCGACCTCACGCCCGGCCTTGACCTGGTCGGCTATCGGGTGATCGAGGCGGCGCTGCTCAATGCGGCCCGTCATCGCAGCAGCCATGTGACGGTCACCGTGCGCTATGGCACAGGGCGGCTCGAGCTCGACGTGCGCGGCGATGGCCCTATGCCCGAGCTCGAGCGGGAGCTGCACGGCATATCCGAGCGGCTCGCCCTGTACGACGGCAGCCTGCGGGCCGTGCCCACGGAGGGTGACGGGTTCGCTTTGCAAGCCAGGCTGCCGCTTGCCGCGGTAGCGACGGTCCCGGCATGAGCATCGGCATCCTGATCGCCGATGACCAGGCGCTTGTGCGGGCGGGCTTTCGGATGATCCTCGAAGCAGAGCAGGACCTGCGTGTGCTCGCCGAGGCCAGGGACGGGGAGGAGGCGGTCCAAGCCGCGCGCCGCTCCCAGCCCGAGATCGTGCTGATGGACATCCGCATGCCAAAGATGGATGGCCTCGAGGCCACGCGGCGGATCATCGCCGCCGGCCGCCAGCCGCCGCGCGTGCTGATGCTGACCACTTTCGACCTCGACGAGTATGTCTTCGACGCGCTCCATGCCGGCGCCAGTGGGTTCCTGCTCAAGGACGTCCCGCCGGAGCAGCTCGTGGCCGGGATCCGCGTTGTCGCCGAGGGCGACTCGTTGCTCTCCCCATCGGTCACCCGCCGGTTGATCGAGTCCTTCGTCCGCGCGCGTCCGCGCACGCCCGAGTCGCCGCCAGGGCTCGAGGAGCTCACCGCGCGTGAGCTTGAGATCCTTGGGCTCATCGCCCGCGGCCTCTCCAACGCCGAGATCGCCGAGCAATTGGTCGTCTCAGGTACGACGGTCAAGACGCACGTGGCTCGGGTGCTTTCCAAGCTTGACCTGCGCGACCGTGTCCAAGCTGTCGTACTTGCCTACGAGGCCGGAATCGTTGTCCCCAGTCATCATCGCGGCGAGTAGCACATGTGCGCCGTCGCCGGCCGGTACATGTACCGACCGGGAAGACGAACGGCTTGCCTTCGGTGGCGGTGAGCGTCACCACCTGGCTAACGGGATCAGAGGAGACTTTTCAGGATGTGGATCGTCGCACCGCCGAGTATTACCTCGAGAGTGATCCCGGCGATACCGACGAGGAGCGCGAGGGCGACGATCAGGAAGTCCTCGAGTAGAACTCCGAGCGAGAGAAGGACCGTGCCGAGGGCCGGCAGCGTGTCGAGTCCGGTGAATGGAGGTGCCAAGAAGGCTCCCGCGGACCCCGCGACGGTCAGCAGCCCGAATGCGATGTTGCTCAGACGATGATGGAATACGAATCGCAGACGAGGTCGTGAGAGGCGCTCGAGCCGGCGGATGATCTTTATGAGGCTCGTGATGAATCGCTGCTGCTTCTCGCCCGCGAGCTCAAGCCTGCGCCAGCGCTCGGGCAGCCATACCTCCTCGCGGCCGGCGATCAACTCGAGTGCGAGCAGCACGGCGATTATCTCAAAAACGTGCGTCGCACCCCCGGTGGGGAGCGGTAGTGCGGGGACGCCGAGAAGGACAATGAACAGGATCGCGAAGCTCCTCTCCCCGAAGAGCTCGATAAGACTCCCCACAGTCTTCGCGCCGTCGCCCGCGAGCCAGCGCTGAAGTTCGTCGCTGATCTTCTCCGGGGGTGAGCTCCTTTCACCACGAGCTGGGCCCGTGTCGTGCTCAGTCACGCTTCGATGAGCCCGTTTTGTAGGTGATCGTTGCTCGACGAGGCCATAGCGGGCATTCTTGCGCGGAATGACTTGATTGCGGGAGCTTGGCTCGCTGATCGGGTCCTTCTAGCTCAGTGGCCCACGCGCTAATGCATCTCGCTCATGGTGTGGGCGCTGTCATGCGGTGCGCCTGGAACCACGAGTCCGGGGACGCTGTGGGGTATCGCCACAAGTGCGACCGCGAGGGCGAGCAGGACAACCGCGGTTGTCCACGTCGCAGCGCGCCCCCACGGAACCGTCTTCTCGAATGCGATCAGCGCTGCGACGAGCACGGTCCAGGCGAGGCTCATCACCCCGAGGGCGAAGAGAGCGGCCATCAGCGCCCAGCAGCAGCCCAAGCACCAGGCGCCATGCCTGGCGCCCATTTCCAAGGCGCCCCGCGTCCCGTCGCGCCACGTGCCCAGAAGGAATCCAAGAGGGCTGCGGCACTTTGTCAAGCAGACATCCTTCAGCGGCGTGAGCTCGTAGAGCGCGGCGATACCCAGCACGCCCCCGGCGAACCATCGGCCACCCGCGTCCCAACCCAGGTCGGCGCCGAACAGGCTCCTGCCCAGTTGAAAGAGGCCATAGGCGGCCACCCCCGCTACGCCCCACACAAGCAGATAACCACAGGCAAACAGCAGCGGACGGCTCAGGCCGCGCCGGCGCGTCATCTGGGCGTAGAGCGCCACCGTCGGCGCGACCGACGGGAACATCATCGCCGCCATCATCACAACCCATACCCCCAGGAACCAGCCGAGAGCCCCGAGATCGGTGCCAGGCCCAGCATCCATCCCAGCCATCCGGTCGGCTGTCAACCACCAGGCGAGAACGGCCAGCGCGAACAGCAGCGCGACGAGCCCCAGCCGCGTCCGTACAGCGGCGAACGCCTCACCAAGCTCGCTACGGGCCGGGCGGGGTTCGACGGCGGAGGATTGCGCAGTGGCGCTTACGCCGCCCACGAGAACTGCGATGTGGAGAAGCCGGCCTTCCCCTCATAGCGGATGCCGAAGGCATCGATCTGTGAGCGGGTGGCATGCGCCACCGCCAACTCGGAGCCGGCAGGGTGGAAGATGCCGGTGAGCTTCGCGGGCTCCCCTGTCTCCACGCCGAAGGGCACGATGTCCTCGATCTCGAAGTCCACCGCATCGCCGATGCGGATCGAGTGGCGCAGACCATTCTCCTCGACCTCGATCGGCGCCCGCTCGACTCCCAGGTTCTCGCCCACCAGCGGCCCCAGTGCCTCCATCGGGCCGCCGAGCGACCCCGAGAACACCGCGCCGAGCTTTTCCGCCTGCTCCTCGGATGCCGCCGCGTCGATAAACACGCCAAGGCGCCAGTTGCCCTCGCTCATCACCTTCGGTGTGTCCGCGACGGCCGCAACCGTCAAGCCGCTCACGTCAACGCCATCCACCTCACCGTCACGGACGCGGAACACCAGCGTGACCTTGCAACGGTCAAGCGTGGCGCCGAACGCAAATGACGCCGTACAGGGGCAGATCACATCACACGAACACGTCTCGAAATACGATCCTGCGAGCTTCCACGACATGGGCGCCTCCTAAAAAAGAGGGAGGATGTACCCGAGATTATTGTCCAGAGTGCTAGGTAAGTCAAGCCGTCAAGGCAGCGACACCTTTGTGCCGTTTTCCGGCGGATACCAATAATTGGGACTAGGAGGCACAGCTCGGCGGAACATCCAGATGAGCCTGAGCAGATCGACGACGGTCGTATCATGGGAGGTGGAGAACATGACATGATCACGCTCGGCTTCGTTCTGTTGCTGATGGGCGCTGCGCTAGCGGTGGCCGAGGCTCACGTGCCCGGCGGAGTTCTCGGTGTGGCGGGTGGTGCGGCGCTGATGGCCGGTGGGATCATCGTCATTGCAACGCTGAGTGGCAGCGCGGTGCTTGCGGTCCCGGTCGGTGTCGGGCTCGGCGCGGTGGCCGGGGGATGGGCGCTTTTGGTAACGCGCAAGGCGGCGAGCGTGCGACGCGCGCGTATCCAAGCCGGTGCGGAGGCGTTGTGTGGTCGGATTGGCGTGGTCCGGCGCTGGAGCGACCCCGACGGTCAAGTATTTATCGATGGGGCTCTGTGGCGTGCCCGGCAGGGATGGGCGGAAATCGACGGTGAGGCGCTCCACGAGGGCGATCCTGTCGTGGTGGAGCGTGTGAGCGGTCTGACGCTGTCGGTGCGTCGCGCCGAGGAGTGGGAGCTGATCGCATGATCCTCGTGCTCGTCCTCGCCCTCAGTTGCATCTTGGTAGTGGCGCTCATGCTCGCGGGTGCGTCAGTGCGGGTGTTGCGCGAGTACGAGCGCGGTGTCGTATTCCGTCTCGGCCGCGTGACCAGCCAGCGCGGTCCGGGGTTGATCTTCCTAATGCCCGCGATCGATCGCATGGTTCGCGTCAGCCTGCGCACGATCACGCTGCAGATTCCGGCGCAGGAGATCATCACGCGCGACAACGTGCCAGCACGCGTCACCGCGGTTGCCTACTACCGGATCATCGATTCAACAAAGTCCGTGATCGAGATCGAAGACGTGCTGGCTGCTACTTCGCAGATCGCCCAGACGACCCTGCGCTCGGTGCTGGGCAAGGCCGAGCTCGATGCGCTGCTGTCAGAGCGCGAGCGCTTGAACGAGCATCTCCAGCAGATCATCGACGATCAGACCGAGCCTTGGGGTGTGAAGGTCACCACTGTCGAGATCAAGGACGTCGAGATCCCGGAGCGGATGCAGCATGCGATGGCACGCCAAGCCGAGGCCGAGCGCGAGCGCCGCGCGAAGATCATCAACGCCGAGGGCGAATTCCAGGCAGCCGCACGACTTAACGATGCAGCCGATGTGATCAGCCGCAACCCCGTAACGATCCAGCTGCGCTACCTCCAAACACTGCTGGAGGTAAGCAACAAACAGAGCTCCACGATCGTGTTCCCACTACCGATGGACATCCTGCAGCCACTCATATCTGCCACACGAGTTGGTCACGCTACGGCCGATGGACCTGAGCGTGAGCGCCTCGATGAGGCACTCACCGCCGCTCGGGCAGCACTCGACACAGCCACAAGCGAGCGCGAGCACCTGGAATCCGGCGCACATCCCGTTCCAGCATCGCCTGCATCTGGGTCGCCGACGTGATTCGTGGCTCCGGACGTTGCTTCTCGTTGACAAGGGTCGTTGGGCGACAAGTGGGATGATGTCGGCGGATGTCAGAGATGTGGGACAGCGTCGCGCCGGGATGGGAGGAAAGCGCCCAGTTCGTGGATGGCCAGCTGGCGCTCGCAACCGAGTTGCTGCTCGATGCTGCGAATATCGGTGAGGGCGACGTGGTCCTCGATCTGGCTGCCGGTCCCGGAGGCGCCGGTCTGGCTGCTGTCGAGCGTGTCGGGCCTAACGGTTCAATTGTGCTCTCCGATGCCGCCGCCGAGATGGTCGCTGTGGCCGCCCGGAGGGCAAGCGGACAACCGCAGGTCAGTACCGCGGTCTTCGACCAGAGCGAGATCGAGGCTGAGGATGGGCACTTCGATGCCGTGATAAGTCGACACGGCTTGATGTTCGCCGAGGATACAGTCGGCGCGGTGCGGGAGGCTGCGCGCGTTCTGCGGCCTGGAGGGCGGTATGCGGCCATGACATGGGGTCCTCGAGATCTGAACCCGTGGCTCGGTCTGGTCTTGGACGCCGTGGGCGAGCAATTCGGAGTGCCTTTCCCGCCGCCGAACATCCGCGGCCCGTTTTCCCTTGACGACCCTGAGCTCTTGAGATCCGCACTGGAGGACGGCGGTTTGACGGACGTCCGAATAGAGCTCGTCGAAACCCCGATGCGCGTGGGCTCGCTGGAGGCGTGGTGGGGGCGCGTGCCGAAGCTCGCCGGTCCGCTCGCGATCGCATTGGCCGGCATGGAGCCGGGCGTACGCGAGGAAATCGAGCAGCGGGCTCTCGGTCTTGGTGCGAGTGCCTCGCGCCGTGATCGAGATGGAATTGTGTTCGCCGGCTCGGTGTTGATCGGCTCAGGGCACACACCACTGGACTGACCGACCGCTCGGCCTAGCCAGTCGGAGTAGTTCGCTCGTGTGCGCTTCCCGGTCGGCACATGTGCCGACCGGGAAGACATGCAATTTGCTCTTGATGTTGTGACAGGTACAGCCATTCACGACATGGCTACACAATCGCCACAGTTCGGCAACGTCGGTGCGACCGCACTCGGCTAGTCCTGTATGTAACTGCTCACCCTCAAAGCGAGGATAGGTTTCATGCTCAGACGAATACACCGCAGCGCAAGCGCCGCACTTGCTGTCGGAGTCATCGCAGCCGGGGTTCCGGCGGCGGTGGTCTTTGCGCATCCGTCGCGGGATCATGCAAGGCACCATGAGAGCGCAATATCCCACGTGCTGCTGATCTCGGTTGACGGTCTGCACCAGTCAGACGTTGAATGGTATGTCAGCAATCATCCGGGCTCGGAGCTCGCGAAGCTCGCTGGCGGTGGCGCTGAGTATGCGCGCGCGCAGACGCCGATCCCCTCCGACTCGTTCCCTGGCATGGCCGCCCAGGTCACTGGTGGCAATCCGCGTACCACCGGCATCTACTACGACGATGAGTACAGTCATGCCGTCCTACCAGCGGGGACAACGTCATGTCACGGCCAGCCGACCGGCGGCGAAGTCATTTACGACTCTCCTGACGACAACGACCTGACCGCGCTGGACGCCGGCCAGGGTCTCACCGGACTGCCGGGGAGCATCCTGGAGATGACCGGTCAGCCGCGGTCCCTCATCAATCCGGCTGCCCTACCCGTCAATCCTCATACTTGCAAGCCGATCTATCCCCACGAATATCTGAAGGTCAACACGATCTTTGAAGTCGCGCGCGCTCACGGCCTACGAACCGCCTGGTCGGACAAGCATCCTGCCTACGAAGCCGTCGACGGCCCTTCGGGCACTGGGATCGACGACCTGTTCACCCCCGAGATCGACAGCAATGCTCTGGAACCGAGCGGCACTCCCTACCCGGGTGAAATCGAGCTGGACCGAAGACAACGCTACAACGATGCAGTACGACTCATACAAGGTCCAGGCGGTGCTCAACGAGATCGACGGCTACGACCACAGCCGCAAGACCAAGGTTGGCGTGCCTGCGATCTTCGGGATGAACTTCCAGACCGTCTCGACAGCCGAGAAGCTCTTGAAGTCCGATGGCCTGAGTGGCGGCTACCTACCCGGGACCAACACGCCGGGGCCGTTGCTCCAGCGGGCGCTCGACTACATCAACGCGAAGCTGCAGGCGATGAGCGAAGAGATCCAGGCACAGGGTCTCGCCGACTCGACGGCGATCATCGTCTCGGCAAAGCACGGTCAGTCGCCTCAGGATCTGGGCTCCCTGGTCAAAATCAAGGATGGGCCAATCATCGAAGCGATCAATGCGGCGTGGGAAGCTGCTCACCCCGGAGCAGGCGCCCTGATCGTCGCTGGGACTGACGATGATGCCTGGCAGAGCTACTTGTCCAACACATCCCAGGAAGCCGCCAATTTTGTAAAGACCTACCTGTGGAATCACACAGCGACCGGCGTCGCCTACGACGGCAGCTCGCGTACATTGGCGCACTCTGGGTTGGCTGAAATCTACGCGGGCAAGGCCGCCGCGCGTTACTTCGGGGTACCTAGAAGCGACCCGCGTCACCCGGACGTGTGGGGTGTAGTACAGGTCGGTGTGGTGTACACCGGTGGCACGAAGATCGCCGAGCACGGCGGTGCCAACCCGGCCGACCGCGACGTGCCGATCGTCGTCTACGCGCCGGGAGCGGTGGCGCCGGGCAGGTACCGCCCGTGGGTCGAGACGACCCAGATCGCGCCGACGATTCTCGACCTGCTCGGGCTGGACCCGGACGCACTTCAGGCGGTCCAGATCGAAGGCACCCAGGCGCTGCCGGGCATCACGCGCCACTGACGGATGCACGCGGCTCCCCGGCACCTCTAATGCGGAGGCGCCCGGGGAGCGCCCTCATCCGCGGTCGAGCACATGAGCGCCGGCGCTCGCGTACACCTCCTGGGCGCCCTCCGGCGCGCAAGCCCCGGGCGCAAGCAGGCCGAGGACGTGGCCCCCGAAACCTCCGCCCACGATCCTTGCGCCGACCGCGCCCGCCTGGAGCAACCGCTCAACGGTCGCCTCGACAGCCGGCGTGGAGACCTCGTACTGGTCGCGTAGGCTCGCGTGGGAAGCGTTGAGCAGACGTCCCACAGCGGGCAGGTCCCCTACCTGCAAGGCAGCCACAGTGTTCTTCACCCGCGTGTTCTCGCTGAGTACGTGGCGCGCTCGTCCTCGCAGGCCCTCCGGCAACCGATCGAGTGCCTCCCAGCTTGCCTGCCTCAACGCATCGACCCCGAGCAGCTCGCATGCCTGCGAGCATTCGGCCCTGCGCTGGTTGTAGGCGGAGCTCGCATGGGCGTGGCGTTCGCCGGAGTCGAGCGTCACCAGTCGCCAGCCATCCTCGAGTCGAAGCGGCACCGGATCGATCTCGAATGTCTGGAAGTCGATGCGTATCGCCATGCCGGGCGCCCCATATAGCGAGGCGAGCTGATCGAGCATCCCGGTGTGTGCGCCCACCCATTTGCTCTCCACGAGTGAGCACAGCCGGGCGAGTCCTACACGGTCGGTTTCGGCCTCGCCGGACAGAGCGAGCAGGGCGAGGCACAGTGCGACCTCGAGCGCTGCCGAGGACGACAGGCCGGCGCCTGGTTGGAGATCGCCGCCGATCTCCAGATGGGCGCCCACCAGCGGGTGTTCCGCCTGGCGCAACTCGGCTACGACTCCACGCACGTAGGCACGCCACCCCGTCGCGCCTGTGGGCTCGGCGAGCGCGAACTCGTCCTGCTCGCCGAGGTCGAGCGCGCTCGCGAGGATGCGCTGATCTCCGCTTGCGGTGGCGCGCACGGTGATCCCCTTGGCGATGGCAAACGGCAGCGCAAGCCCTTGGTTGTAATCGGTGTGCTCTCCGATCAGGTTCACGCGGCCGGGGGCGAACGCGCCGGCGCGCTCACGCGGCACTGACGATCGCCTCGCGCAGCGCCGCGGCAGAGTTCTCTGGGAGCGTGTCGCCGACGAAAGTGCCCCCGCCCTGCTCGGAGCCGGCGGGATACTTGAGCTTGGTGGCGGTGCGCAGCGGCGGGTAGAACTCGACATGTAGGTGCCCATCGGAATGTCCGTCGGTGGGTGCTTGGTGGACCACCATCACATACGGGAAGGGCCTGGCAAACAGGGCGTCATAGCCGCGAGTGAGGGTCTGCAGGCACTCGGCGAGCAGGCGCAGCTCGTTGGGCTCGCAATCGAGCAGGCTAGGCCGGTGGCGTCGGGTGACGACATGCGTCTCGTACGGCCAGCGCGCCGCATAGGGGATGAAGGCGGCGAAGCTTTCGTTCTCGTGCACGACCCGGCGCCCGTCGCTGATCTCGCGGCGCAACAGCTCGCAAGGCGCGCAGCCATTTAGGCGGGCGTCGGCGGCGAGCTCGAGCTTTGGCACCGGCGGCAGGAACGGGTAGCCGTAGATCTGACCGTGCGGATGGTGCAGGGTCGCGCCCACCTCAACCCCCCGGTTCTCGAAGATGAGGACATACCGCACATCGTCTCGGGCGCCGAGCTCCTGGTAGCGGTGGCGCCAAACCCACATCAACGCCTCTGCTCGCTCAGGCGCCAGCGTGCCAAAGGAGCCGTGGTGGCTGTCTGTGTACACGATCACCTCCGACGCTCCCTGCGGCGCTCGAAACGTGGGGTACAGGTTGTCGAAGACGGCGATCTCGAAAGCCGGCAGAGGGATCTCCGTCTCCCTGGCGCCCTCGGATTCGGGATCGGACGGCGTGGGGCACAGGGGACAGCGATCTTCCGAGGGAAGGAAAGTGCGGCCCTGGCGGTGGATCGCGTACACGACCTCCTCTCCGCGCAGCTCGTTGAAGCGCTGCTCGCTCATCTGCCCTCGTGCTTCCGTCGGGCATAGAGGATCAGTCCTCGGCCGTCGTCCTTGATGCGTCGTTCGACGTCGAGGAGCCCATAGGCCTCAGGCCGCTCCTCTGTCCGCTGAGGCTGATCGCGCTCTCCGTTCTGAGGGATGTCCGGTCGGTCAGCGGGAGGTTGAGGGCTGGCAGATGCCGGAGCCATGCCCTGAAGATAGACCCCTTCTCGCGAAGTCCCTGAATACGAATGGATTCATGGGGGAAAAGTAATGATGGGCGCTGCGTCGTCCGGCGCGGCCTCCTACATAGGAGGAGATAGAGATGCCACTGACAAATCAGGTCGCTGAGCTCACGGAGCGGCTGGAGAGCTTCGGGCTCTCAGAGACCGGACAACGAGGTGTGGACCGTCGCGCTTTCCTGCGTCGCACCGCGCTCACCGGTATAGCCGCCGGTTCGGCGAGCAGCATATTGGCCGCATGCGGCAAAGGCGGTGGCTCAAGCGCCGCCGCCGGCAGCGGTAGCGAGGCGGTGTTCGGCTCGCACCCCACCTACAAGTTCGTGTTCGTCAACCACGTGACGACGAACCCGTTCTTCGTTCCCACCCAGTACGGCGCCGCTGACGCGTGCAAGCTCTTCGGCTGCTCCTACCAGTGGACGGGCTCTGAAAACAGCAACGTCAACGAGATGGTGAATGCCCTCAACAGCGCCGTCACGAGCGGCGCGAGCGGGATCGCCGTGTCGTTGATCGATCTGCACGCGTTCAACCAGCCGGTGCGGGCGGCGATCGCGGCGGGCATCCCTGTCGTTGCCTACAACGCCGACGCGGAAGGCAACGCACGTGAGGCCTACATCGGCCAGGACCTGATGAAGGCCGGGGAAAAGATGGGCGAACGCATCGTGGAACTCGTGCCCGCAGGTGATGTGGCCCTGTTCATCGCCACGCCTGGCGCGGCGAACATCCAGCCGCGCATCGACGGGGCGATCAAGGCGATCAAAGCGTCGGGCAAGCCGATCGCCACCCATACGATCGCCACCGGCGCTGCCGTCCCGGGCGAGCTGTCCACGATCGACGCCTACTGGGTCGGCCACCCGAACACCAAGGGCATGTTCGCCGTCGACGGCGGCAGCACCCAGAGCACGGCTCAGGTGATGCAGAAGTACGGTCTGCCGGGCAAGGGTGTCAAGGCGGGTGGCTTTGACCTGACAGAAGTCACCCAACAGTTGCTGGCAGCAGGGCAGATCGACTTCACCATCGATCAACAGCCCTACCTCCAGGGTTTCCTGCCCGTTCAGCAACTGTTCCTCTACAAGGTCTCGGGGTCGCTCACAGGGTTCGCCGACACCAACACCGGCCTGAAGTTCCTGGACAAGACCACGGTGATCCCGTACAACAAGACCAAGACGCGCTATGAGGGCACCTCCTCGGAAGTGAAGGTGGTCGCGGCGGCCTAACGTCTCGATCGACCCTTTCACCTTGGGACTGGTGACGATGGCGAGCACAACAGGTGTCTCAGCCTCCGGTGACCCGGCTCCGGCGACCGGCAGTCCGGCGCGTCGTCGCAGCCGGACTGTTGGGCAGGACGTTCTCGGGCTCGTCAAGCGCTTTTTGACCCTGCGCGAGGGAAGCATCATCGTCGTCACGATCATCGTGGCGATCTATTTCGCCGTGAGAACGGACACGTTCTTCACGACGGAGAACTTCAAGACGCTGTTGCCCTACTTCGCCCCGTTTGCGATCCTCGCGGCGGGTGAGGTCTTCCTGATGATAAACGGTGAGATAGACCTCTCTATCGGAGCGGTCTACCTGTTCACTCCGTTCCTGTTCTACGAGCTGCACAATGGCGGCGTGCCGCTGGTGCCAGGTGTGATCATCGCGTTGATCGCGGCCGCGGGTGTGGGTGTGATCAACGGTTTCTTCACGGCGATCGTGGGGGTCAACTCGTTCATCACGACGCTGGGAACGTTGTTTGCCTTCGAGGGCCTGACCCTCATCATCTCTCACGCCCAGCCCGTCGCAACCCCGGGCGCCCAGGTGACCACCACCACTGTCAATGTCGAACACGTCGTCAATGGTCACCACATCGTGTTGCCTGAAACGGTCAATCACATCAGCACCTTCGCAAGGATCTTCGGTGGCGGGACCTACTCCGAGCTGATCTGGGCGCTGGTGATTGTTGCTGTCCTGCAGGTGCTGCTCAGCCGTACTCGCTGGGGGCTATACACCGTTGCCGTCGGTTCCAACAGACTGGGTGCGAGCGAGGCGGGTGTGTGGGTGCGCCTGGTCGTCATACGTAATTTCATCTTGTGCAGCACCTGCGCCGGTCTCGTCGGCATCCTCGAGGCGGTGCGCGCGACCTCAGTCCAACCGGACACCGCGGGGGCGAACGCGATCCTGCTGGAGGCGATCTCCGCGGCGGTGATCGGCGGCACGCTCTTGGCGGGCGGGTCGGGGACCGTCGTGGGTGCGCTGATTGGCGCGCTGTTCCTTGGGATCTTGCACGACGGGCTGGTGCTTCAGGGCGTCAACGCCAACTACCTCGCGCTCTACCTCGGGCTCGCGATCATCCTGGCAATGGTCATCAACACCTATGTCGCGCGTGTGCGCACGGGGTCTGGGCTTGGCTGAGCAACAGGTACCCATCGAGACTGTCGTCGGGCCGTCATCCGCCCCCGACGATGTGTTGCGCGTTGAGCACATCGCCAAGCGCTTCGGTCCGGTGACGGCGCTGCGCGACGTCAACCTGCACCTGCGCAAGGGTGAGGTCCTTGGCTTGCTCGGCGACAACGGGGCCGGCAAGTCCACACTCATCAAGATCATCTGTGGCTTCCAGAAGCCGGACTCGGGAAGGATCTTCCTGCATGGGGATGAGGTGGAATTGAAGAGCGTCGACGACGCCCGCTCCAGGGGCATCGAGACCGTCTACCAGGATCTGGCTCTGATCGACGAGCTGTCGGTGTTCCACAACATGTTCCTTCGCCGCGAGCGGGTTCACCACCCGCTGCCACTGCTTGCCAACCGGCTGATGCGCAAGGACACCCGCAAGGCGCTGGATGACATCGGCATCAACATCCCGAGGATCGACGTGCCCGTCGCACGCCTGTCCGGCGGCCAGCGCCAGGCAATCGCGGTAGCCCGCACGGCAAACTCCGACGCCGACATCCTTTTGCTCGACGAGCCGCTGGCCGCCATGGGTGCCAAGGAGGGCTCGATGATCCTCGACCTGGTGGCTCGCCTGAAGCAGGAAGGGCG
The DNA here is from genome assembly GCA_963702905.1 of uncultured Solirubrobacterales bacterium. GTDB lineage: Bacteria > Actinomycetota > Thermoleophilia > Solirubrobacterales > Solirubrobacteraceae > Palsa-744. The sequence goes on along the minus strand of OY969769.1, from coordinate 312,723 downwards.
CGTCTCGATCGTCATGATCCTTCACAACTACATCCATGTCCTGGAGGCATGCGACAGGGTGAACATGATCCAGGACGGTGTCATCGCCCTGGACAAGCCAACCGCCGAGACCTCTGTCGAGGAGCTCACGGAGATAGTCGTCAACGAGTACCGGCGGGCGCGGCAGCGAGATCGGGTGGTTGACGAGCAAGCTCCGGGATGAGCCAACTTGATGCACACGGTCCTGATCACCGGCTCTGAGGGGATCATCGGCTCGGTGCTTCTACACGGGCTGAGTGACAAGCACCAGGTCAGAGGGGTGGATCTGCCGCAGGACATCTCGCGCTATGAGGCCTTGTGGGCGCAAATGGCCGGTGTGGACACGGTGATCCACCTCGCGCGGAAGTTTTCGCCGTCCGACCCCGTCAAGCGGCGTATGCGCATCTATCCACAGAACGTGCAGATAGACGTCAATGTCTTCACAGCAGTCGTGAAAGCTGGGGTGAAACGTCTCATCGTGGCCAGCTCGGTGCACGCAGACAAACACCACGATCCGGCCGCGGCCGGGCTATTCACCATCCCGGGTAGTTACAACCCGGCGACGCCGTACGGCGTGTACAAGCTCATCGAGGAGGAGGTGGGCAAGGCTCTCTCAAAGCAATTCGGCTTTGAGTTCGTCGGTGTGCGGTTTGGCGGCGTGACGCGAGATAACTCTGTGAAGAGGGGAGAGGGACAGGCGGCCACCTGGCTGAGTCACGACGATCTCCTGGGCGCCATCGATGCATGTCTGGCGGTCGAGCCGGTGCCGGGGCGCTCCACCGTCTTCTATGCGGTGTCCAATAACGCTGACAGAATTCACGACACGACCAATCCGTTCGGCTGGAGACCGAAGGACAACTCAGCAGACCGTGCGTGAAGGACGTCTGCAAGGTAACGCAACCGCAGGGGGAACATGACGGCGACCCGTCGACGGTCTGTGGTCAGGGTGCTATGAGCTGGATGATCGGGATCGTCCGGTTCGCCTTCGCCGCGGTAGGTCGCATATGGCGCAAACACGCGGTCGAGAGCGTCCAGATCCTCTCGCGTTCGGCTCCCTCGCTCACGACCGTCGCTCGCATCGGGATACCTCCGAACTTGGCCTCGGGCTTGGCGCGAAGATTGTGAAACCACGCCGGGTGCTATTGCGGGTGCTGGTTTGGCGCGGTTGCGAGCGTTGGCGCGCGGCCGGTGGTCTGGGTGACGATCTCGACCCAGCTCTCCGGCTGGTCGACGTGGAGCATGTGCGCGGCACCGGGTAGCGAGACCTTCCGCGCCTGGGGCAGCAAGTGCATGACGAAGGCATCGGCGGCCGTAAAGGCCGGGTCGCTGAGGTCGCCCTCGATGATGGTCACGGGGCACGCGATTGAGCGGATCGCCGCTCGTGTGGGGTAAGGACGGATCATTTGATCCATCTCGCGCAGCGTGGCGGGGGCGTGGGCGAGCATCTGCTCACGCCAGGCCTCAGGGAGAGGGTCGAACGCGTTGCCACCCGTCTTGTAACCACCCGCCCACCGGTACATCGTCAGCGCGGCTGCGATCGGGTCACGGCGCACGTATCTGTGGAAGCTCGAGCGGGCCACCATTGCAACCGCGGCGCGCGTCGGGTGCGTCGTTAGATGCACCGCCGGCTCGGCCAACACGAGCGCCGCAACACAGTCGGGGAACGAGGCAGCCAGGTCAAGGGCGAAAACGCCGCCACCGCTCCAGCCCACCACCGTCGCGGGCGAAGCACCGAGCGCGTCCAGCAGCGCGGCGGCGTCACGAGCGTGTTCTGCGAGCCCTCCGCGAGGCGCGGGCGAAGAGCGGGCGAAGCCACGCCGGTCATAAGCGATAACACGGTACGCGCGTGCGAGCCCATCGAGCACTGGGGACCAGATGTCGGCATACGTGCCGGTCCCGTGCACGAGCAATAGCGGCGGCCCGTTCCCCCGCTCCTCGTAATGCAGGACCGCCCCATTCACCATCTCACTTGCCATTACCGCACCACCGTACTGCACTCGTCACCCCCGACCAACCCCGCACACGCGCCAACCGGCAGAAGCTCAGTATCAGGGCTATGCAACCCAGAGACCAAGCCGGACGACCACGAGCTACGCAGGCGATCAAAGATCGCGCGATCTGGCGGCGCCTTGCACAGCCGGCTGGGGAGAGTTGCGATACGCGCAGCGTAGCATTTTATGACTATGCGGTCAGTTTTCTATGACCACTGGGTCATGTATCCTGCCGACGATGGTTGTCAGGACACAGCTCCCTGCGGCATCTGAGCCCGTCACGCCGAAGGGCCGGCGCACGCGCGATGCGCTCATCGAGGCGGGGGAAGTCGTCGCCGAGCGCGACGGCCTGGCGGGCTTGAGCGTCGCCGCCGTCGCCCGCGAGGCGGGAGTCGCCAAGGGCACCTTCTACCTCTACTTCCAAGACCGCGATTCCTTCATCGACGGCATGCACCAGCGCTTCTACACGCACGTGACCGAAGCCGTGTCGCAAGCGGTGGCGGACCTGACCCCCAGTTGTGATCTCCTACTTGCCGCGATCTATGCCTACCTCGACGTGTGCCTCGCCCACGGCGCGGTCAAGGCGCTCGTGCTCGAGACCCGCGCGCAAGGCAATCTCACAACCACGATGGAGCAGCGTGAGGCGCTATTTGCCCGCCTTGCCGAACCGAGCATGCGGGCGATGGGGATGGGCCCCGCCAAGGTCACTGCCCGTCTCGTGGTCGCGTTGACCTCTGAGGCGGCGCTGATCGAGATGGAGGCGAAGCGCCGTGTTCCGGGCGCAAGAGGTGCGATTCGTGAGCTTCTCACCAGCAAGGAGTCATAAGGTGCCGAATCGTGCCATGAACGAGGATGACCCACTGGAGGACTTCGATCCCCGCGCGCTCACCCTCGACGGTGTCACGAAGGTCGTGCGCGTCGCCGGAAGCGGACCGGCGGTGATCGTAATGACCGAGATGCCCGGCATCAGCCCGCAGGTCGCGCGCTTCGGTCGCTGGGTGAGGGACGCGGGCTTCACCGTGTACATGCCCTCCCTGTTCGGCCGCGATGGCGCCGTACCAGGCGTCGAGGAGGGTGTTGAGACCTTCCGGCGGGTATGCGTCAGCGCCGAGTTCCGCGCCTTTGCCGCCAGCGAGTCGAGTCCGGTGACGTCCTGGCTGCGCTCGCTCGCGCGACTCGCCCACGCCGAGTGCGGCGGTCCAGGGGTGGGCGCTATCGGGATGTGCTTCACCGGCAACTTCGCGCTCACGATGATGCTCGAGCCGGCGATGCTCGCGCCTGTTCTCTCTCAACCTTCGCTTCCGCTGGACGATCCGGCTGGTCTTGAGATCGCCCCCGGGGAGCTAGCCGCAGTGAAGGAGCGTCTGGATCGAGACGACCTCACCGTTCTGGCGTACCGCTTTGCGGGCGACAGTTTCTGCCGGGCACAGCGCTTCGCCGCCTATTCCGAAGCGCTGGGCGAGCGCTTCATCGGGCGTGTTCTCCCCGACAGCGCCGCCAACCCCGACCCGCCGCCATTCTTCAAAGATGTGGTCGCAAGTCCCCACAGTGTGGTCACCGCTCACCTGATCGACGAAGAGAGCCAGCCAACAATCGCGGCGCGGGACGAGATCCTCGCGTTCTTCGCCGAGCGACTCCTCATATGACACCAGGCGGAGTGCTGCTACCACGGCGCGAGATTTACTTTCGCCGAAGAGCCAGGCGAGCTCCGGAGAGCTAGTAGGCACGAGCGAGAATTGCCACGAGCCCCGTCTCGGTATCGCTCTCCGGGAGTGAGCCGTCTTCGCGTTGCAGGCAACGCACGCTCACTCCCTGGTCGAGCAATGTGCGCTCGCCGTCGGTCCCGAGTTGGGACCAGGGGATGCGTGCCACGCCGCTCTTCCCCGCCTCCGCCGCCTCCGCGACCGTGGTTGCGTCCACAAGTGAGCTGTCGCGGAAGCGCGTGGCCTCGGCGAGCATGTCTCCCTGCATCTGCTCGAGGATGTCCGGCACAGCCGCTGCGACCTGCTCGATCGCCACCGTTTGCGACTCCTTCTCGTCGCGCCTCCCCAGTGTGACGTTGCCCTCCTTCAGATCGCGCGGACCCACGTCGATACGCACCGGCACGCCCTTCAATTCCCAGTCGGTGGCACGGCGACCGAAGCCCGTATGTACGGCATCGTCGAGCTTTGCTCGTACTTCCAGTGCCGTTAGTCGCTCCACCAGCTCCGCCGCGCGCTCGCCCGCGGACTCCTCGTCGCGCACCACTACTACCACCACCTGGATCGGCGCCACCCGGGGGGGCACCCGTAGCCCGCGCTCATCGCCGTGCGCCATGATCAGCCCGCCCACCATCCGCGTGGATGACCCCCACGAGGTGGTCCACGCGTGCTGCACCTCCCCCTCGGGGTCGGTGTAGGTGATGTCGAACGCCTTCGCGAAGTTCTGCCCCAGCTCGTGGCTGGTGGCGAGCTGTAGCGCCTTGCTATCGCGCATGATCCCCTCGCACGCGAACGTGTTGATCGCGCCCGCGAACCGCTCGGCAGCGGTCTTGCGACCGAGGAACACAGGGATCGCAAGCGCTTTGGTGAAGAAGTCGTCGTACACGTCCAGGTGGATCTGCCTTGCGTAAGCGGCCGCGTTGGCGCGGTCGACGTGCGCGGTGTGGCCCTCTTGCCAGAGGAACTCGCTCGTGCGCAGGAAAAGGCGCGGGCGCAGCTCCCAGCGCACAACGTTCGCCCACTGGTTCAACCGCAAGGGGAGGTCGCGGTAGGAGCTCACCCACCGCGCCATGTGCTCCCCGAACACTGTCTCGCTTGTCGGGCGGATCACAAGCGGCTCGGCCAGCTCTTTGCCGCCCGCCACCGTCACCACCGCAAGCTCGGGGCTGAACCCCTCCACGTGCTCCGCCTCGCGGTGAATGTAGCTCTCCGGGATGAGCAGCGGAAAGTAAACGTTCTCGGCGCCCGCCCGCTTGATCCGCGTGTTCACCTCCTCCTGGATGCGTTCCCACAGCGCGTACCCGTAGGGGCGGATCACCATCGTCCCACGCGCCGGACCGCTCTCCGCCAGCTCCGCCTTGGCGAGAACATCCTGGTACCACTGGGGGAAATCCTGCGCCGGATCTGTCACTACGGGTGGCTTTGCCATAGCGGGCAATCCTATTGCTGCGTGGACCCGGGTATCCGCGAGGTCGCATCCATCGCGCGGCTGCTGTCGATTTGCGGACTCACCATTCGTCTTTGAGGACAGACCACACCTACGCTGAAGGAGACCGCCATGAAGTACATGATGCTGATCCACCAGGGCGCCACCCCGCTGCCGGGCACCGACCCGTGGGAGAGCCTCTCTGCCGAGGAACAGGGCGCGGTGTACGGCGCGTACCGCGCGATCAACGAAAACCCCGCTGTCACTCCCGGCGTGCGCATGGACTCGCCCGACACCGCCACCACCGTGCGGGTGGCGGACGGTCAAACGCTCACCACCGATGGCCCGTTCGTGGAGACCAAGGAGGCGCTTGGCGGCTACTTCTTCTTCGAGGCCGACGACCTCGACTCGGCGATCGAGATGGCCTCCCAGGTCCCAGCGGCGCGGATGGGCGGGGCGGTCGAGGTGCGTCCGCTGATGGAGGCCTGATGGAGCGCGCCCTGGTTGACGCGCGTGTGGCGGTGTGACACGGATCGAGCGCGCCTTCCGCGAGCATTGGGGCCGCGTGCTCGCCGCCCTGATCGGTTTCCTCGGCGACTTCGACCTCGCCGAGGAAGCCACGCAGGAGGCGTTTGCGACGGCGGCTCACCGCTGGCCACACGATGGCGCCCCCGCCAATCCCGCGGGATGGCTGATCGCGACGGCGCGCAACCGCGCGATAGATCGCATCCGTCGCGACCGCACGCTTGCGGCGAAGACGCGCCTGCTCGCGGCCGACTATGCGGACGAGCGGACCGAGGACACGGTGGAGGCGATGGACAGAACGACCATTCCGGACGAGCGACTGGAGCTGGTCTTCACCTGCTGTCACCCATCGCTTGCGACAGACGCCCAGGTGGCGCTCACGTTGCGCACGCTCGGCGGCCTCACGACAGGTGAGATCGCCCGCGCCTTCCTGGTCCCTGAGGCCACCATGGCGCAGCGCCTCGTGCGCGCCAAGCGCAAGATCAAGGCTGCCGGCATCCCTTTCAGGGTGCCGCCCGCCCACCTGTTGCCCGACAGGTTGAGCGCCGTGCTGGCGGTGGTGTACCTGATCTTCAACGAGGGCTACGACGGCCGCAGTGAGCTTGCGGCCGAGGCGATCGCCCTAGGGAGCGCGCTCGCGGAGTTGATGCCCGACGAGCCTGAGGTGTGGGGGTTGCTCGCACTGATGCTCCTCCATGATTCCCGTCGCGCCGCCCGCTTTCGCGACGGAGAGTTGGTGCTGCTCGCCGACCAGGATCGAGGGCTGTGGGACCGCGAGCGGATCGCCTCGGGTCGCGTCGCGCTCGACCGCGCGCTCGCGTTGCTCGGGGGCGGGGCGGCGGGGCCGTACTCACTGCAGGCCGCGATCGCCTCGCTGCACACCGACGAGCAGTGCGATTGGACGCAGATCGTGGCGCTGTATGGCGAGCTTGCCCGCCTCAGCGGCTCGCCTGTCGTAGCGTTGAACCGTGCTGTGGCCATTGCCGAAGCCGAGGGCGTTGAGGCGGGGCTTGCCGCGACAGACGATCTCGACGGGCTGGACGACTACCACTACTTCCACGCGGCCCGCGCCGACCTTCTGCGCCGGCTCGACCGGCAAAGCGAGGCTCGGGCCGCCTACGAGCGGGCTCTAACGCTTGTCGACTCCGACCCCGAGCGGCGATTTCTCGCACGCCGCCTCGCCGCTCTTTGAGTTTTCGACCTGACCGCGTTCGGCCGACTGCATCGTTCGGCTCTTGTGTGGGGTGGGCCGCCACACGGTAGGCTCAACCCCATGCTGAGTCGTGTGGTCGTGCTTGGAGCGGGGTTTGGCGGCCTGGAGCTTGCGACTGTGCTCTCAGAGGCGCTCGGTGAGAAGGTGGAAGTCACCCTCATCGATAGGGCCGACGCATTCGTCTTCGGGTTTTCCAAGCTCGACGTCCTGTTCGGGCGACAGACGCTGGATGAGGTGAAGCTCCCCTATCGCGACATTGCCAAGGAGGGCGTGCGCTTCGTGCAGGACACCATCACCGCGATCGATCCCACCGAGCGGCGTATCACGACCGAGGGAGGGGTCTACGAGGGTGATTACCTCGTCGTGGCCCTCGGCGCCGACTACGACTTTGACGCCACCCCCGGGCTCGCGCAGGCGACCGAGTTCTACTCGGTGGAGGGCGCGGCAAGGATGGCCGAGCTGCTGCCTTCGTTCAACAGTGGTCACGCGCTCATCGGCGTGTGCGGGGCCCCGTTCAAGTGCCCCCCGGCGCCGAGCGAGGCGGCGCTGCTGCTGCACGACTACCTCATCACACGAGGGCTTCGTGACGCGTGTGAGATCTCGTTCGTGCTTCCGCTCCCGAGCCCCGTCCCGCCCTCGCCCGACACATCCAAGGCTCTACTTGACGCGTTCGCCGAGCGCGACATCGCGTTCACCCCCGGCCGCCGCGTCGCCTCGCTTGACAACGCTCGCTCGGTAGCGGTGCTCGACGACGGCAGTGAGATCGCCTACGACCTCTTCCTGGGGGTGCCCAAGCACCGCGCCCCCGACGTGGTGCTCGAGAGCGGGATGGCCGAGGAGGGGTACATCCCTGTCGATTCGCGCACGCTGCAAACGCGCTTCCCGGGCGTGTACGCCGTGGGGGATGTAGCCACAGTCGGCGTGCCCAAGGCCGGGGTGTTCGCCGAGGGTGCCGCCCGCGTGGTTGCCGACGCACTCATCTCGCGCATCCTCAGCGGTGGGGAGCCTGACGAGTACAACGGCCTGGGCTCCTGCTACATCGAGTTCGGAGCCGGCCGTGTCGGGCGCGTGGATGTCGACTTCCTCTCCGGACCGAAACCAACCGGCACGTACCACGAGGCATCACAGGCGCTGGTCGCCGAGAAGCGCCACTTCGGCTCCAGCCGCCGCACGCGCTGGTTCGGGCACTAGCCACGAGATCTGGACATTTGTTCGATTACGAGCGGTGATGGGTAAGTAACGCTCATTGTTCGACCGTAGATAACTTCAGTACGCGCGCGCAAAGTAGTAGGGATTCGCCGCACGTAGAGTCCCTCGACCACATCGTGCGCGCGCGACGCCAAGCACGATGCGAGGACCAATACCCATATCCAACCACCCTGACTCGCACGATCCGTCGTTCGGGATCATGCAGCGCGACCACGACGCCCGTACGAGCATCGTGTCGGTTGAAGGCGAGCTCGACCTCGCCACGGCGCCCCGTCTCAAGTGGATGTTGATGGACGCGATCGAGACCGGCCACCACCGGCTAGTCGTAGATCTAACCGACGCCACGTTCATGGATTCGATGACGCTGAGCGTGCTCGTCACGGTCAAGCGCACGCTCGGCGAGGATCCACACCTGGCGATCGTGTGCACGCGCGAGAACCTGCTACAGATCTTTGAGTTCGCCGGGCTCGATGGCGTGTTCGCTATCTTCCTCACATTGGAGGAGGCGCTCGTGTACGTGCAAGGAGACGCCGCCGGCGTAGGTTGACCGGGGCGACGCCGCCATGACCATCGACACCAGTTGGCACTCGCAAGCTAAGCGCCCCCCGTGGCGTCCGCTTCAGGTGATCGCTCTCGGTTGCTGCGTGCTCGTCTTCGCGCTTGTCCCCGCCGCCACGGCTCGCTCAGATCACGGCCATCACGGGCAAGGCGGCCCGGCGCAGGGCGCAGGCGGCGGCGAACAGGGCACGGCCGGCGCTCTCCCAGTGGAAGCTTCCGTGTCCTCACGCGGACGTGGGCACGACAAAGGAGGGGAAGGCACCACCAACTGCTGTGTCCTCCAGCCCCCTGTAGTCGTCCCGGCGGTACTTGGCCACCACTCCAACAGCGATCCCTCCGAAGTGCCCGCGGAAGGCTCGGCCGGCCCCGGCAGAGAACACGGGCACGACCACGAACGTGGGGGCGCCTCCGGTGGTCATGGTCGTAACTCCCACGAAAACGATCGCTCTCACGAAGGCAGCGGATCCGGTGGCAAAGCCGGCCGCCTTGACCGTCACGGACGGGGCTCCGACGGAGCACAGGAAGCCGGCGCTAGCGAAGGGTCGAGTGGCAACTCGGGCAACGCCAGGCAGAGTCGAGTGCTGTCTTTGCCGTCGGCGCCCTCTGCACCTGCGCAGACAGTTGTTTCCGGCGTTCGGGGTGCAGTGAACGCGATTACCGGCGTGGCCCCCGGCGGAGTGGACCCCAGCGGCACGCCCAGCCCGCCCGCTACCGTCGCTGCGCCCAGCGTAGTCTCGCCCACCCCCGCGCCATCGGTAGCGCCGGCGCCATCAGTCGCGCCTGCGCCCAATGCCCAACCGTCGGGTACGAGCACCACGTCTCAGCGCGCCTCCCACGCCCACAAGAGCGCCCGACCTGCTCACGCGCGCAATGGTGTCGCGACCACGACCACCGTCTCGACCGCGGCTGGTGGCGCCTCGGGTGCGGTGCTTGCTGCGACGTCTCACAAAGTCGCGGACAAGACCACCAAGCGAGCCTCCCACAAGCCCGCCTCGCCGGAAAGGCTGCCGCCGCTCGTGAAGACGATCACCAAGATCGTTGGCGTCGTACCCGCCGCGCTGTGGGCGCTCATCGGCTTGCTGGTCGCGCTCGCGCTCGCGCTGGCGGCGCGCTCGCGCGTCGCCGCGCTACGCGCACGCCGCCTGGACCGGCAACGTGTGCAACTGCTCGCGGACGTCGGGCTGCTACAGGCCGCGCTGCTTCCCGTCCCACCGGCCCGCCTCGGTCCGGTGGCGACCTCAGTCGCCTACCACCCCGCCGACGGCCCGGGAGCGGGCGGTGACTTCTATGACGTGTTCGCGCTCGACGACGGCCGGCTGGGGGTCATCGTCGGCGATATCTCCGGGCACGGGCGCCAAGCGCTCCCACACACCGCGCTCGTGCGCTTCACTCTACGCGCCTATCTGGAGGCGGGTCTCTCGCCGCGCGCCGCAATCCAAACCGCGGGCACCGTGCTCGACGGCGCGCTCGGCGGGGCCTTCGCCACAGTCGTCGTCGCCACTTACCATCCCCGCGACCGCACCCTCACGTACGCCGGCGCAGGTCATCCCCCGCCTGTGGTGCTCGGCTCTGAGGCGCTCGCGACCCGCACGGTGGGCGGCGCGCCACCGATCGGCACCGGAATGCGCACCGGCACGCGTCAAACGGTGGTTTCCATCCCGGGCTTCTCGCATGTGTGCTTCCACACGGATGGCGTCACCGATGCGCGGATCGGATCAGATCTGTTCGGCGGTGAGCGGCTCGTCTCTACCCTCTCCGAGCTAGGGCCTCAAGCCGACGCGAAGGCACTACTCGACAGCGTCGCTTCCCAAACCGATGCCCGCCCCGACGATATGGCCGCCTGCCTGCTCACCATCGCCGGCGACGCTCACCCTCCCGCGGTGCTGGTCGAGCAACTGGAGCTCGACGGCGCGGACACCGTGAGCGACCACACAGAGCGTTTCCTGCTCGCCTGTGGCGTGGCGCCGGCGGAGGCAAGCAAGCTGATGCGCTCGATTCGCGCTGCCACCTCGCTCGGCGGACCGGTGCAAGTCGAGGCTCACTTCGGCGAGGGCCCTGTGCAAGTGGAGCTGCATCGCGACAACGTCGCCTCGCTCCTTCCACTCCAGGCGCGCGCCGCGATGGGCGCGGGGGGATCGCGATGAGCGCCGTCTCAGAGCTCGCGCCGGACACCGCGATCGTGCTGGGCATCGCCACCACCGCGATGCCGTTCGCGCGTACCCGCGAGGATGAAGCCGAGCGCTGGTTGCGAGTGCTGCGCATCCACGGCGAAGTGGGCGCGGCCCTGCAGGCACTCGGTGTCGCCGAGGGACCGCTGCACCCACACGAGGTTTCCGACCTCACATCAGCCGATCCCTCAGATCACGACGCCCTCAGGCTCGTCACTGAGCAGGCGGCCCACATAGCGGCCGAGCGCGAAGCCCGCCATGGGATCGCCACCACCGACCTGCTGCTGGCGGTGATGCACGTATACGGAGCCGACTTCGATCGTGTGCTGGAAGCGCACGGCACCAACCGCGACGAACTGATCGAGCGGCTCGGTGCCGGTGACGGCCTCTCAGGCGAGGTCTGAGCGCTCGCAGGCGCTCCTTGGCTGCGGGGTCGCGGCGCATTCCGTGTCGGTAGACCCTCAGCGTGAAGCCGGGGTCGGCGTGGCCGAGTTGATCCATCGCACTGCCCGGATCGACGTCTAGCGCGACGAGGATCGAGGCGAAGGTGTGGCGGAGCTTGTGGGGGTCAAGCCTTCGGGCAGCGGCACGTCTCCCGCCTCGATCAACTTCTCGTTGGCTCTCGTTATCGCCTTGTCGAACACCGAGCAGAGGCGTGGTCAAACGACTTCACGCCGGTGCGATTACGGTCTGTCTGTGGCAGGAGGACCGTCGCCAATCGTTTGAAGCGCCATGGTGTCGGTAGCAGCTTCGCAGGGGTCTGGAGCGCGTTCTCGCCAACTAGTGGGTGACTTCCATTCTTTCGGCTTTGGGCGACCGGTTATGTTACGATGCCACGATTCCGATAGGAGCCGACATCCCAAACATCAGAGCACATAGCGTAGCTATAGCCAGGCTGTAGGGCGTCGGTCGTCCCGAGCGAAATATTGTCATGTCTACCACAACAAACTAGGGGGCGGGATGAAGATGCCCAATATGGTTGGTGCTCATATGCGGTTCAGGCACCTCCTTGTGGCTGTAGGCTTGGTGGCCGCTTGTGCGGTCGCGGGTGTTGCGGCAGGACCCGCGAATGCGACGAACGAATATTTTGAATGCGGTGCATATAAAGTCATCAACGGACCCGAAAATTGGGTATCGAACACTCAAGGCATCAACCACTCTGGCACGGGCTCATGTTCGGTGGTATGGAATAATATTGGTGGCGGCAAATACAAAGAGGAAGCCTTTGAATGTGCGGAAGGCGGAGGCACTGAGACGGCTTGCAGCTTTAAAGAATTCAAAGGACATGGCGAGGTAGAGACCTCGGCTGGCCCAAGCTTCCTGCGCGGTCGTCAGGACAATTTCACGGGATGTGGATGAAAGCGAGGATAGGACAATGCCTAAATTGACGAACGTTGGTCGTACGAGATCGCTCACTGAGCGGGTCAGCGCGACCGTGCTCGTAGTAGCAGCGGTGGTCGCAGGCGCGCTCGTGGCAACCGCACTCGCCTCCGGCGGCGGGCACAGGAAGGCACATCATGCGACGAGGACCACCCGCATCGCGGTACTCGTGCACCACCCTAAGGGGCTCGCGCACCTAGCAAAGGCGAGTTCGCCCGCCCCGGCGGGAGCGATCCTTGCCGCAGTAGTGGGCAACACCGAAGTGTACGCCTTGCACAACTCCGGCGATGAAGATTGCGTAATCCATCTCACAGCGGGCGCTGGCGGAGGATCGGCTTGCGGACCCTCATCGAAGGTCGAAGAAGAAGGGGAGGTTGGGATAGGAGGAGGCCCATCTACGGCGTCCGGTTCTCTTGCCACCGTGCGGGTGTCGGCCTTGGTGCCCAACGGCGTCTCGAGCCTGACATTGACTGATCGCGGCGGTTCTTCCTATGAGATCCCGGTCACAAATAACGTCGCCGAGCACGACGATGTCAACGTCACATCAGTGAGCTACACGCTCCCTGGTGGACGGATTCATACCACTAACGTGGCCAAGTTGCTCGAAAACGTGACCCGTTCACCCGGTGCGCCCGGCTCTAATAGCTAGACGTCGCATAGACAAGACCGTGAGTTGACGAGAGGTCTGAGGGTCGCTAGCGGCCCTCAGGCTTGCGTCTACGGCTGTCGGCTTGATCGTCGTCTCGCCTCTTCTTGAGCGACACGTTTGGGCACTCAAACCCCGCCGGATCGCGCCCAATCCCACCGAAACGACGAGCGCGCCGAACAGGGTTCATAGGACCATTCTATGACCACGGGCAGGTGCGACGTGACTACAAAGAATTCCTGTATGGACTCTACGGTGAAGAGCTGTGGCTCTAAAGCGTGACAAGAAGCTGGATAGGAGATTAACTATGAAAGTAAAGCACTTCATGGTCTCGGCCCTGATCGCTTGCAGTGCGATCTTTGGAGTACAGGCGGTGCTCGCGGCAAAGCCGCGACATCACCACAACCGGCATCATCACCAATACGGCTTTGCGGTCTTGGGGCACGGTTCCGCGAAAATCAGCGATGCACGACAGCAGATCCTTGACATTCCTTCTAGCGCAGTTCTCGCCAAGAGCGTCGGGGGCGACAACATCTACGTGTTCCAGCGTGTGCACAATCTGGAAGCGCAGATCTGCGTCGCCGACGAAGGAGGCGCTGAAATAGCAGGGGGAGGCGCCTGCGGCTCTACCGAAGCGGCGGAACGCAAAGGCCTTAGCCTTATCCATCCCAAGCCGAATGGTACGCAGAGGCTTATAGTTTTGGTGCCGAATGGCGTTAAGAGGGTATCGGCCACGATACGCAATAACGGCAGCATAGCTGCCGCTTCGACTAACAATGTCGCCGTGATCGAAGGCGATCTTACGGCATATGACTTTGTTTCACCCGGCGGATCTGACGTGTCGGTCACGCTGGCAGGCCTCTAAGGGGAAGCTCGAAAATCAAGTCTGCGCGAGGCTGGAAGCTCGGTATAGGGAGTCAGGCGATGGTATGGCTTCTAAGCCGCGCACGTCCGCGGGCGGCACGCACTGCCGCTGTGAGGTGGGCGACGTCGTAGGACCCGTGGTGGCGCTTTCCGTTGATGAAGAACGTTGGTGTTCCGGACACCCCGCTCGCGTCCGCGGTGGTCACGTCCTCGTCGATCCTCGGCGCGTGCTCGCGCCGGCGCAATTCCTCCCAGAAACGCTCCACATCAAGGCCGAGTTGCTCGGCGTGGCGCCTGAGGTCAGTCGCCTTCAACTCGCCCTGGTGGCTGAGGAGCGCGTCGTGCATCTCCCAGAAGCGACCCTGCGCCGCGGCGGCCTCGCTGGCCTCGGCCGCGAGCTGTGCGCTGGGGTGGACATCGTTGAGCGGAAGGTGCCTCCACACGTAGCGCAGCTCGTCCCCGAAGGATCCGAGCAGCTCGCGGATCACCACCTCCGCCCGCCCGCAGTAAGGGCACTCGTAGTCGCCGTACTCGAGGAGCGTCACGAGCGCGTCCTTCGCGCCACGCACATGGTCGCGCTCGAGGTCGATCTCATCCGCCAGGTCGAGGATCTCCTCCTCGGTACGCATGATCTGGCGGGCACGCACCGAGGTCGGCAGTCGCGCGATCGCCCGGAACACGGTCCACGCCGTCGCCGAGGCAAGCAATCCAGCCGCCAGCACCCCCAGTGTGGCCTCTTCAAGCGTGCGCCCGCGGAAGGCGAGGCTCGATATCAGCAGCGCCACGGTGAACCCGACTCCCGCGACCGCGCCTCCCCCGGCGGTCGCCGGCCAGCTCAGCACACGCGGCAACCCTCCCAGCCGGGGACGTGAGGCAACCCACGAGGCGGCGAGGATGCCGAGCGGCTTGCCCACCACGTAGCCCAGCACGATGCCGAGCGTCACCCGCGATGTCACCGCGCCGGAGATCAGCCCTCCGCTGATGTGGATGCCGGCGTTGGCAAGCGCGAACACCGGCACGATCACGAAGCTCGTCCACGGGTGGAAGCGGTGCTGCAGACGCTCGTTGGGGGAGATCACGGACGCGAGCCCCAGCTGAGCTGAGCGCGCAAGCGCCGGCGTGGGCTGCTCGCGGAACGAGCGCGTCAGCTCGCTCACCTGCTCGAGCTCTTCGCGCTTGGGCGGATAGGCGCTCGTTGTGAGTCCCACCGCCAAACCCCCGATCACCGGGTCCACGCCAGATTCAAACAGCGCCACCCACAGGCACGCCCCGAGCAGCGGCGCCAGGCGACGACGCCACACACGTGGGAGATAGCGCAACGCGAGCATCGCCACAAACAGCCCAACGGCGATCGCGAGCGCGAGCGCGGAAACGCTGGTTGTGTAGGCGGTTGCGATCACGAGCAGCGCTACCACGTCGTCGGCGATCGCAAGCGTGAGCAGATACACCCGTAGACGCGTCCCGCGCGGCGCCACCAATGCCAACACGCCGAGCGCGAAGGCGGTGTCCGTCGACATCACAACTCCCCACCCGTGCGCCCCCGGTCCGCCGGCGTTGAGCGCGAGGTAGAGCGCGATTGCTCCCACCACCCCACCGATCGCCGCCATTGCGGGAAGCGCGATGCGTCGTCGCTCGCGCAACTGTCCCATGTCCATCTCCCGCCGCGCCTCCAGCCCCGTGACGAGGAAGAAGAACGTCATCAACCCGTTGTTCACCCAGTGGCGCAGGTCCTGCGAGATGCCGGCTTTGCCAAGCTCGATCGACAGCTTCGTGGTCCAGAAGGAGTGGTAGGAGGTCCACCAGGGCGAGTTCGCCCACACCCACGCCGCCACGATCGCCGCCAACAACACAGTGGCGCCTCCCGTCTCTGTGGCGAGGAAGTCGCGCACCGGCGTCGCCAGGTTGCGCGCCCAGGCGGTGCGCTCGACCAGCGTCGAGGCTCGTGTGGGAACCGTGGCATCCGGTATAACCGACTCGCCTCCCGTGGACATAGGCGCGAGCCTACTTCAAGGCGCCCCTTACCTCCCGCGAAGCTAATGCCTACAAGCCTGAGCGGCGTCACGTCACCGGGGTGGTTGATAGGTTCGCGCGTGATCCCGGCCCGACCTCTGGCCAAACGTCTCAGGTCCAGCCTTAGGCATCGTTGCGCATATATTCGACCCCTTCTCGCAATCGGTTTCCACCCAAACCACCATAAAGTGCTACTGTTCCGACATTCGGTCTTTGACCGTGCCCATTACGATCACTGGAGACCAACTACGAGATGACTGAGTTCATTCGGGGCAAAGGACTGCGGCGCCTCCTAACGGTGGCGGGCTTGATAGCGGCCTGCGCAGCCGCCGGGGCTATCGCAATACCCGCGTTTGCGACCAACGAATATTACGAATGCGGATCTTGCGCAGAAGTGAATGGAAAAGAAAACTTCGTCAAGAACAACCAGGTGATCAATCACTCTGGGGGAGGCATCTGCGGCGCCGTATGGCGCAACAATGGTGGTGGCAACTACACCCTGATGGCCGATAAATGTGCGGGAGGCGGCGGAACTGCTACTGCCTGCTCCGGTAGCGAAGTTCATGGACACGGCGAGGCCGAATCTATTTCTGGCAACGGCTTTCTCCGTGGCCGCCAAGACAATTTTGTAAACTGCGAATAAAGGGTAAGCGTAAACCATGACTACGAAATCGCTTACTGGACGAGTGGCGTCATTGATGTTTGTCGTCACAGCCGCAATTATCGGCCTGCTCGTGGCGACAGCGCTGGCTTCGACTGGGAGTCACCGGGGTGTGCATCATCGAAAGGGCAAGAGAACTGGTATCGCGGTTTTCTCGCATCACCCACAGGGGCTGGCGCGTATCGCAAGAGTTGGCTCGCTCACCCCGCCGGCGGGCGCGATTCTCGCAGCGGTGGTGGGGCGAACCGAAGTCTACGTCTCCCACAACGCGAAAGGTGGGGACTGCGTCGTAGAACTGACTGTCGGTGCTGGCGGCGGCTCTGTTTGCGGACGGTCCACAGTAGTCGAAGAAGAAGGACTCGTCGGTGTCGGTGTAGAAGGTGAAGGAGCGACGGCGCCTGGTTCTCCGCGTACTCTGAGGGTGTCGGCGATGGTGCCAAATGGGGTAACGAGTGTGAAGTTCACAGACCGTGATGGCTCGTCTTACCCTGTCCCCGTGACGAATAACGTAGTGGAGCGCGAAGACCTCAACGTCGCGTCTGTGAGTTATGTCGTCCCCGGTGGAGAAAGCCGTATGACGAACGTGGCAGCGATGGTCGATCACATACCGAGCCAGCCAGGTACTTCCGACTCCAGCAAATAGAAGTTTCGATGCATTTGACGTCCCCCGGGGCGATTGTGCCCTGGGGGTATGTCTTCCTCGTGACATGATCCGACTGAGCTCGGCTCGCGCTAGCCGACGAGCGACGCCAGCAGCGCCTCGTCGACGGCGCTCATCGTCGTCTCGGCATCGCCCGGGGCCGTCGGCGCCGCGGCCACGCGGTTACGACCCCCGCGCTTCGCCTCATACAGCGCCTCATCGGCGGCCTTGAAGAGCGTGTCGTACTCCAGCTCCCCGCCAGTGCCCCCGCTCAGACCGAGCGAGATCGTGGTGTGGATGCCGGTGGGCTCAGCGTCCTCCACGCATGCCCGCAGACGCTCCGCGATCTCGAGGCCGGCAGCGCGCCCGATTCCCGGGAGCAAGATCAAGAACTCCTCCCCGCCGAGACGGTAGATGAGCTCGAAGGAGCGCAACCGCTTGCGCAGCTCGTACGCGATATCCCGCAGCACTGCGTCGCCGCAGTCGTGCCCGTAGCGATCATTGACCTCCTTGAAGCCGTCCACGTCGCACAGCACCATGCACACGGGCTGCGAGGAGATCCTCGCTTGGTGAGAGAGCTCGATGAAGCGCGGCAGCAGCGCATGACGGTTCAAGAGGCCTGTGAGGGGGTCGAGGATCGCCTCGTCGCGATGGTGGAGCTCTGCGGCTTGCAGTGCCCACACGATCGACACCACCCCCGCGAGCAGCGCCAACGTGGAGATCACCCCGACGGGGTTGTGAAGCGTCTCCGTTGGGTGCGCCCCCAAGGTCGAGAGCAAGATGACCGTCACCGTGAGCCCCAGGCCGACGATCACCACTTGCGGGCGGAAGCGAGCCGCGACGATGCCGGCCGGCAGCACGGTCCAGGGCAGGGCTGGGCTGTGTGGGCCGCCGCTGAATGCCACGCCCGCCCCCAGCGTCAGCAGTGTCGTCGTCATCGCCCATGCGCTCACGCGCTCAGGCCGAGCGCTGCGCGTGATGCGGTGCTCCACGTTCACCAGGTTCACGGCGGTCAGCGCGAACGGGATCAACACCCACCAGCCCACCCACGGGCCTGCTGCCAGCAATGCGATGCCGACCGATCCCGTGCCCACCAGGCGGATCGTGCGCACGCGCGGGCTTGCGTCCACCACCCGACTGCGGTCGAGCTCGGTGGGGCACAGCCACGATCGTGATTTCCCTCTTCCCATTGGATGAGCTTCGGTTGCGCTGCGCACGCTCTTTAGACATGGGCCTTCCCTCCCAACATGTAGACGATTGTGGCATAAACATACATGACTCACCTGGAGGGTGACGATGCCACAAAGTCTGTTGGTAGAGCAAGAAACACTCGTTGATGAGTACGACTCGGAGCCGATAGGTTGGCCGCAGGAGCCTATGTACGCCATCGCCTTCGATCTTGACACCGCAATGCTGAAAACGCACTACGGGTCATCTCACGAGAACGCCTATGGAGAGATCCGCAGGGTTCTCGAATCGCGCGGTTTTATTCTACGGCAGCGTTCGGTCTACTACGGCGATGAGAACGTAGATCAAGTCGCCTGTGTGCTTGCCATTCAGGATCTATCGAAACGCTTCTCGTGGTTCAAGCCATCGCTGAATGACATCAGGATGCTAAAGCTCGTGCCAAATGACGATTTGAAGCGTGTGCTTTAGCGATTTTACGTAGCTTGACTCACCCAACGGCATGAACACAATCGTCGGTGGTTAAGCAGACAAAAGTGCGTTAAGGTGTAGGTTCTGCTAGAGAGAAAGGGTGCTTACCCATCTTTCTGGCACGGCGGCTACCCTCTCCCAGACACAACGGACATATCGCCTAGGAGAGGGAGCCGCTCGCTCACCCCACCCTTTCGGCCTACGCCCTAAGGGAGCCGTATCGTAGCAAGTCCAGAGCCATCCGTTTTAACCCTCGGAATCGGCTTAGTAAGTATCCTCCAAGAAAGAACATAAAAGATATCTTCAAGAATCTTCCAAAACAATCTTTCTTTCGATAGTATTTGATCGAAAGACAAGGGTGGCGGACGGGCCTCGAACCCGCATGATCCCGATTTTAAGTCGGGAGTTCTGCCAATTGAACTACCGCCACCAAGAGCCCCGGTTCGGACTAGACCTCCGGCCGGGGCTCGCTCGTTAATAGCAGCTACTGCGCGTCGCTCTGTAGCACAATTATTCGGTCAGCTCAGCGTACGTCAGACGACGGCCAGTCACGGCATGTAGCACAGTCTCGAAGCGGCCATAGTCGCTGAGATATCTCTGATTGAAAGTAAATACTCTCTCGTCAAGATATCTAAATAGGTGAGAGGGATCTACAGATACATAAGTACCATGCAAACTTCTCTTTAGTAGTGACCAGAAGTTCTCAATGCCGTTTGTGTGGACGCGACCATCCACGTAGCACTCTGCGTGGTTGATGGTTTGATGATCGAAGTGTTCATCCAGGCCGTGATAACCGCCCCACTGGTCTGTGTAGACGATAGAGCCTTGCTCGATACTGGACTTTACGCGTGGCTTGAGAGTTTTTCCTTTTACGTTGGGAACTACTTCCGCGCGAACTTGGCCCCCACGTTCTTTCATGCCCAAGATTGGTGTCTTACCGTCGCTACCACCACCTTTGAGACCCTTCTTCTCGCGGACACTTCTGTGCATGTTGTTTCCCTTGCCTCCAATGAAGGTCTCGTCCACCTCGACCTCGCCACTCAAGAGAAAGCTCTCAGTTTGCATTGCCAACCGAATACGATGGAGCATGAACCAGGCGGACTTCTGTGTGATCTCAAGCGCCCGCGCTAGCTCGTGTGAACTGATGCCGTTCTTCGAGTTGGCGATGAGCCAGATAGCTGGGAGCCACTTGTCGAGCCCCAGCGCCGAGTCCTCGAAGATCGTCCCTAGCTTGACGCTGTACTGCTTCTTACACGCTTTGCACTTCCACAGGCGGCGTGTCGTGAGGTAGGAGTATTCGACGCAGCCGCAGCGCGAGCAGACGGGGCCGTTGGGCCAACGTAGCTCAGCCACGAAGCTCGTGCAGGTGTCGATATCCGAGAAGTAGCGGATGGCCTCAAGGAGACTTTTGGGGCGCGGCTCTGGCGTGCTCATGCAGATGAGTCTACTACGTCACGTTAGGTGAGTCAAGTGCAGGAGGGATTTGAGTACATCTGTCTCTGTTAAGCAGACGATTGAGTGCTTAAACTAGAGGAGAAGGCTATAGCTGGAAGTGTCCGAGGCACTCCGGTAGGTATATCCAGCAGGCGATGCCTCTTCGGGGATTCAACAACGGGGCGTCGCCTGAACTGGGCCACTCGGCCCATCCAAGCTCGGAAGCCAGAAGCTCCGCGCATTGTAGCGGCTACCTCACGCCGTCGAATAGCTCCCCTACGGCGCATTTGAGCCCACGCGCGAGCTTGACGACGACCTTGATGCCTGGATCGCGGCCCTGAGTCTCGATCCGTGCCACGTCGGTCATATGCAGGTCCGATAGCTCCGCAAGCCGCTCCTGCGTGAGGTTCTGCGCTGTGCGCAGGCGGCGCACGTTGGCTGCGAAGACTTCCAGGGGTTCCATGCCCTGAGCCTTCTACGTGCTGCCTCCTTGCGTCTATGGCTGATTAGCCATATGATCCCCTCGACCCATCCTAAAAGTCGAAAGGACCTTATGAGCACGACTCTGATCGTTATCGACGCGTTGGCCTTGATAGCTGCTGGACCTGCTGCCCTTCCTGCTGTCGTGGCGTCATTGGTGATTTGGAGCTAACGATGAAGAAAATGCGACCGCATCTCCCTCGCTGGCGCAAGATGACGTGGGTCGTCATCCTCTGGTGCGCCTTGATTCTGATCTGGGCGATTGCCGGTGCTTCCCATCACGCGGCCAGTTGCACCCACAACGAACTTCTTAGCGTCAAAAGCTGCGAAGAAGCTGCAAATGCAGGAAAGGGAATTGGCGTAGCCCTGATACTTTTCATCGGATTCTTTGGCTTTGTATTCTTCTCATTGATTTGGTTTATGACAAGACCCAAACGGCGCGATTGTCCTGCGTGTGGATATTCAGTAAAGAAGGGTATTACATCGTGTTCAAACTGTAAATATGATTTTGCTAAGGTTCCAGTAGTAGAGGCATAAATGATCTCTTTGATATTTCGTCTTGTTGCTTTTACTATGATCGCACTAGTGGCAATATGCGTTATGGCTGTTTGGCTATTTATTCAAGTAGCAGTATTGCTTTCTCATGCTATTCGAAGCAGATTGCCGTAGCTAATTCTTCTTCCGCTTCTCGTCTATCTCTGACTTAGGTGTCTGTAGGAGCTTTCGCGTCAAGTCCGCGAAGCGGTCGAACTCCCCGTCCGGCCCAACAGCATCGGAGGATGCGAGTTCGCCCTCATGCCGTGCCAGCCACTCTTGATCATCCTTCTTACGCTGCTCCACGAACTCCTCCAATACATCGCTGACCTTCCAAAAGGGCGCGACTATCGCCACGCCCGAGTTCTGCCGCACCTCCCAAGGCTGATCGATCTTGTCCTTCGACCCCTTTACATAGATCGGTGCGCTTTCAAGCTTGTGCCCGGTATCAATGCCTATAAGGCCAATGCTCTCCGTGTAGAAAGGCATCATCTTCCCTTCCCCTCGGTAGCTGGCGGGACCTATCAATACAAATACCGGCGAGCCGCTATAGCCCGGCAGCGAGCGCATCTCCACTAGATACGCCTCGACTCGCATCCCGCGACCGTCTAGGACCGGCTCCCCCGGCATTAGCGCGATATTCCCAAACCGCGCCACCGGCTGATTGGTCTCCTGGCCCTCATGCCCCACGTAGCGCCCGAGCATCACCGTGTCATCACCGATGCCGACGTTCAACTCCTTCATACGGTCGGCAGTTGGTCCAATGTCACCCCACTCATACGCCGTTGTGCGCCAGCCGTCGGGAATCTCGACGGCTGTGGCCACCACGTCGTCACCATCTGGATGCGGCACCCACGACTTAGCCAGGATGGGCAACACATCTACGCCCGCGTCCGTGTTGCCTCGCGCAACACAGTCTCGGCAGCCCACGTGGAGGTTCGTAATTAGATAGGTAAACCGACGACCCGTTGCCTCGCTGCGAACGGCGACAAAGAACCCAGTCCCCCCACTGGGACGCCCTTCTCTAGCGGACGCCTCAGTGGGATACAGAAACACGACGGACTCAACGAGCGCGTTGGGAATTCGGGGCATTATCCGCTCCCAGTAAGCGAACGAGACCCCCCGGGCTGTGAACCCTTCCATGCGATGGAGCTTGCCGCGAGCGTGACCACCGCGCCCCATCATACCGGCCCCGTGGGTGAGTCAAAGCTGTCAATACCACGATTGTCTGCATCGATCGGGGCGAGGGTCTGTGTGCGCGAGGCCAACCTCGGATAACGTCGCCTCATGACCGCGCACGAGGAGCAGCGCCTGCACGAGCTGGGGGTCAAGCGCCTACTGGCACCCAACCCCGGGGCGCTCACCCTGTCGGGCACGAACACATGGGTGGTCGGTCGTGAACCGGCGTGGCTCGTGGATCCCGGGCCTGCGCTACCGGCGCACATCGACGCGATCGACGCCGCGCTCGCCGAGCGTGGCGGGCTCGGCGGCATCGTGCTCACCCACCATCACATCGACCACTCCGAGGCGATCGCCGCGGTGCGCGAACGTGCTCCCGCGCCGCTTGCCGCCGGCGCCGGCGCCGGCGTCGCCGACGTTGAGTTGCGCGAAGGCGTCCGTTTCGGCCCGTTCGAGGCGGTGTACACACCAGGTCATACCCCGGACCATTTCGCCTTGGTTGTAGATCGCGTGTGCTTCACCGGCGATGCCGTCCTAGGTGAAGGCAGCGTCTTCATCTCTCCTGACGACCCCAATGCGCTGGCCGGCTATCTCGACGGGCTCGGGCGGTTGCAGGAACGCGAGCTTGACGTGCTCCTGCCCGGGCATGGACCGCCGATCTGGGAGCCCGCCACACGCCTCTCCGAATACGTCGAGCACCGCCTCGAGCGCGAGCGCAAGTTGGTGGCGGCGCTTGAGGAAGGTCGTCGCTCCACGGCGGAGCTGCTCGACGCCGCTTGGTCTGACGTGCCCCAGTCGCTGCGTCCCATCGCCGCGATCACGCTCACCGCTCACCTCGACAAGCTGGCCGGCGAAGACCGCCTGCCTGATGGCATGCGGGGGGTTGAGGAGTGAGGTTGTGTGAAGGTCGTCTGCCACAGGGCGTACGGTCGGCGGAGCGATGATGTCTCCTCAGCCCACACGTCAATCCCACCCGTCCGACTCGCCGTTCCCACTGATCGCCGACTACGGCTTCTTGTCGGACTGTCACACGGGCGCCTTGCTCGCCTCCGATGGGTCGGTGGAGTGGATGTGCCTCCCGCACTTCGACTCCAAGTCGGTGTTCGCCGCGATGCTCGACCGCGGCGCGGGTAGCTTCAGGGTTGGTCCCTACGGGGTGTACGTGCCTGTCGGGCGTCGGTATCTACCCGGCACGAATGTGATCGAGACCACCTGGATGACGCCGCAGGGGTGGTTGCGTGTGGTGGACGCGCTCACCATCAGCGACTGGCACGACGAAGACCGCAACACCTCGCACACCCGCCCGCCCACCGACTTCGACGGTGACCACCTGCTCGTGCGCGTCGTGGAGTGCATCCAGGGACAGGTGCAGGTGGAGATGGTGTGCGAGCCGATGCTCGACTACGGGGTCACTGTGGCGAAGTGGAGCCATGTCGAAGACGAGCATGGCAGTGCCCTCGACGCAACCGACGGAGTGACCGCCTTTCGCCTCTTCAGCGACACCCGTATGGGCATCGAGGGAAACCGCGCCCACTCCCGCCACACGATGTCCGAGGGGGAGAAGCGCTTCTGCGCGATCTCCTGGACCGAAGAGCTGCGCGGGCCGCGCACGGTGGAGCAAGCGGAGGCGCGCATAGAGCGGACGTGTCACTTCTGGCGTACGTGGCTCGCCGAAGGAAAATATCCCGACCACCAGTGGCGCTCTCATCTGCAGCGCTCGGCGCTCACGTTGAAGGGCCTCACATTCATGCCCACCGGCGCGCTCGTGGCGGCGCCCACCACCTCGCTGCCCGAGACCCCACGGGGGTCGCGTAACTGGGACTACCGCTACTGCTGGATGCGTGACGCCTCCTTCACATTGTGGGCATTGCACGCCCTCGGGCTGGACTGGGAGGCCGACGACTTCATCCAGTACGTGGGCGACATGGAGCGCAACGAGGATGGCTCGCTACAGATCATGTATGGAATCAAGGGCCAGAAGGACCTGAGCGAGTCGACGCTCGATCACCTCAAGGGGTATGAGGGGGCCCGTCCGGTTCGCATCGGCAACGGCGCCTACAACCAGCGCCAGAACGACGTGTACGGAGCGGTGCTCGACTCGGTGTACCTGCACTCAAAGCAACGTGACCACATCCCCGAGCGGCTGTGGCCCGTGCTGGTCGATCAGGTGAAGTGCGCGTGCAAAGTGTGGCGGGAGCCCGACCAGGGGATCTGGGAGGCGCGCGGTGAGCCGCGCCACTACGTCTCCTCCAAGTTGATGTGCTGGGTAGCCGCCGACCGAGGCGCGCGCCTGGCCGAACGCCGCGGCGAGGAGGATCTAGCCGAGCGGTGGCAGCACACGGCCGATGAGATCAGGGACGACATCCTCGAAAAGGGCGTGGACGAGCGGGGGGTGTTCCGCCAGCACTACGACACAGACGCGCTCGACGCTTCCAACCTGCTGATCGTGCTGATGCGCTTCCTGCCGCCCGAGGACGAGCGAGTGCGCGCCACCGTCTCAGCGATCCGCGACGAGCTCACCGACAACGGGCTCGTGCTGCGTTACCGCACCGAGGAGACTGACGACGGCCAGAGCGGGGAGGAGGGAACCTTCCTCATCTGCTCGTTCTGGCTCGTATCCGCGCTATGTGAGATCGGCGAGCACCTCCAAGCGCGGCGCCTGTGCGAGCGTCTGCTCGGCTACTCCTCGGAACTGGGTCTGTACGCCGAGGAGCTGGAGGCCTCCAGCGGCCGCCACCTCGGCAACTATCCACAGGCCTTCACCCACCTCGCGCTCATCAATGCCGTAACGCACGTCATCGAAGGCCGCGAACGGCCGTAGGCTGTCAGTCGTAGCCAGGCTCGCCTGGGAGCAGCACGCGCGCGACCTCCCCGTCGAACCACACCTTCGGCTGCACTGGCAACACCTCGCGGCCGGCGGCATAGCCCAGCAGCTCTGTGACGCTCCCAAAGGCGCCCAGCTGCTCGAGATGCTTGATCGTGGGGAAAACCAGCTCGATCTCTTTGCGCTCGTAGGCGTCGAGCGCCCCCTGTGGGGTGAACCAGCCCTGGTCGACGCACTCCTCGCCGTCGATCCGCGGCTCCTGGCCCTCCGGAAGCTCGGCGAGGAAGAAACGGGTATCGAAGCGGATCGTCACCTCCGCGGGGGTTATCCAGCGGGAGAATTCTATGAGCGTCTGCGGGTCTCCGATCTCGATCGCGGCCTCCTCGGAGAGCTCACGCACCGCCGCCGCACGGTGCGCGCGGTCGCCGTCGTCATCGTCAACCGCGCCCCCGGGGAACACCCACACTCCGCCCATGAAGCGCGCCTTCTCGGTGCGCTTGACGAGCAGCACCTCGAGCGTCTGCTCGCCCCCGCGCAATACGATCACCGTTGCGGCCTGTCGTGGAACGGTGGCCTTGTCGGCATCGACTGTCTGACCTGGTCCTGAGTGGACGTCCAGGTTGAGCGCCTGTCCGGGCTCGGAGAGGGCGTTGACCTCGATGCCGTCAGGCTGCTCCTCGCTGCTGGAGGCCGGGCTGCTCATCTCATGACCCTACCGCCCGGTAATCTTCAGTGCATGAGCGCCACCCAGACACTCCAACGCTGGATCTGCGAGTCCTGCGGCTACATCTACGATCCCGAGGACGGAGATCCCGACGGAGGCATCCCCGCGGGAACCGCCTTCGAGGACATCCCCGACACCTGGTTCTGCCCGGTGTGCGGAGCGCGTAAGCGCGACTTCACTCTGTACGAGGACTAGTCCGCTGACGGATTGGGACGATCTGCTCGCGCTTGATCGCGAGCGCGTCTGGCATCCCTACGCGTCGCTTCCTGCCGCGAGCCCGCCGCTCCCGGTCGTCTCCGCCGAGGGGGTCAGGCTGCGCTTGGTCGACGGGCGCGAGCTGATCGACGGCATGTCCTCGTGGTGGTGCGCGATCCACGGCTACCGTCATCCGGCGCTCGACGCCGCCGTGCGCGAGCAGTTGGAGCGGATGGCCCATGTGATGTTCGGCGGGCTCACGCACGAGCCCGCGATCAGTCTCGCCGAGCGCCTGGCCCAGCTCGCGCCGGCGGGGTTGGAGCGTGTGTTCTTCGCCGACTCCGGCTCGGTGTCGGTGGAGGTGGCGATCAAGATGGCGCTCCAGTATCAGCGCGCCGTTGGCCATCCCGAGCGCACGCGCCTGCTCACGTGGCGTGGCGGCTACCACGGCGACACGTTCGGCGCGATGGCGGTGTGCGATCCCATCGGCGGCATGCACAGCCTCTTCACCGACGCGCTCGCCGAGCACGTCTTCGCTGATCGCCCACCGGACGGGTTCGAGCAGCCTCTTGACGATGCCTGGGCGTCAGGGGTCTCGGAGTTGGTCGCCACGCATGCGCACGAGCTTGCAGCGGTGATCGTGGAGCCGGTCGTGCAGGGGGCGGGGGGGATGCGCTTTCACTCGTCCGCCTGCGTCGCGCTGCTGCGCCGGCTCTGCGACGAGCACGGCCTGCTGCTGATCCTCGATGAGATCGCCACCGGCTTCGGACGCACCGGCTCCCTGTTCGCTTGCGAGCACGCCGATGTGTCCCCCGACGTCATGTGCGTCGGCAAGGCGCTCACCGGCGGCTACATCACGCTCGCCGCAACGCTCTGCACTGCCGAGGTCGCACATGCCATCTCCACCGGCGAGGGCGGCGCGCTCATGCACGGCCCCACCTACATGGCCAACCCGCTCGCCTGCGCCACCGCGCTCGCCTCGCTGGACCTGCTCGCCGACGGCCACTGGCGCGAGGACGTCGCGCGGATCGAGCGAGGGCTACGCGATGGCCTCGCCCCGGCGCGCGACTTGCCAGGTGTCGCCGACATCCGTGTGCTCGGCGCGATCGGCGTCGTGCAACTGGACCACGAGGTCGATATTGCAGCTGCAACCTCAGCCGCTGTCGCGCACGGCGTCTGGCTCCGCCCGTTCCGCGATCTGATCTACACGATGCCGCCGTATGTCATCGGCGACGACGACCTTAAACAGGTCGTGAGCGCAATCCTCTCCGCAGCGTGCGCTTGAAGCTAGAGCCAGGCCTGCCAAGGCAGACGGGTACCCGCTCGTTCCAACTTGGCGATATCGGGACTCGCGATCTCTTCGAGTGTCGCGACCTCTACTACTCCCATTCGCGTGATCGTCTCCTGGTTGGATAGCTCCATCCGCGACGGTTCGGTGGGCCACGGTGTAAGCACGACGGCGGCGACGTCGAGCCCTGCCGCTCTGGCGGCCTCGACGGTGAGCAGCGTGTGGTTGATCGTGCCGAGGCCTGGTGTGGCGGCGACGACCAGCGGCAATTCAAGCTCGACCGCGAGGTCGCGTACGGTGAAGTCGCGCGCGAGCGGGACGAGTAGGCCTCCGACGCCCTCTACTACGAGCGTGTGATCTGGCGGTTGGTCGGCGCCTGCTGCGACGAGCGCCGCAGGGTCGATCGTCTCGCCCGTCAGCTCTGCCGCCAGGTGTGGGGAGACGGCGGGGCCATAGCGAAGCGGCGCGACCTCCTCGGGTTGCATGCCGGCGGCGAGCGCCAGCAGCTCGTGGTCTGGTGGCCATTTCCCGGGTGGCTCGTCCAGACCGGTGACGACCGGCTTGTAGGACCGTACCGGCTCGCCCGCCGCCCGCATCGCGGCGAGCAGCGCGGCGCTGACTATCGTCTTGCCGACGCCGGTGCCGGTGCCGGTTACAAACAGTCCACGCACAGCTCGCGTCAGGCTACGCCGGCGAGCCGCTGCCGGTGCAACGGCGGTGAGCCGATGTCGGCCGGGTCGAGCCCCACTGCGCGCGCGGCCTCGGCAAGCGTCTTCGCCGCCTCGCGCAGCTCCTCTGCTGTGTGCGAGGCCATCGCCGCCAGCCTCAGCCGAGCGGTGCCGTGCGGCACTGTGGGCGGACGGATCGCCTGTGCGAACACCCCGCGCTCCAATGCCGCCTCACAGAGGCGTACCGCGTCCTCGCTGTCACCCACCACCAGTGGAACGATGTGCATGCTCCCCTCCAGCACGGCGAAGCCCTCGTCGGCAAGTGCCTTGCGCAAAGCCATGGCGGCTTCGTGCAGGCGTGCCACGACCGTGGGGTCGTCTTCGAGCAGCTCCAGCGCGGCGAGCGCCGCCGCGACGGAGGGCGGTGGGGGGGCGGTGGAGAAGATCAGCGGACGGGCGGTATTGAGGAGATAGTCGGCCATCTCCTCGTTCGCGCACACATACGCGCCGTAGGAGCCGAGCGCCTTGCCAAGCGTGCCCACGAGCACGTCTACCTCTCGCTGGAGTCCCGCCTGTGCGACTGCGCCGCGACCGCCAGCGCCGAGCGCGCCGGTGGCATGCGCCTCGTCCACCACCACTCTGGCGTCGTGGGCGTGCGCGAGCCGCACGATGTCCGCCAATGGCGCCATGTCGCCGTCCATCGAGAACACCGAGTCGGTGACGATCAGGCGGCGTCCCTTGCCCGAGTGGTTGCGCAGGCAGCGCTCGAGATGGTCGACGTCGAGGTGGCGGTACACGAGGATCTCGGCGCGCGAGGCGCGGCAGCCGTCGATGATCGACGCATGGTTGAGCCGGTCGGAGAAGATCGTGTCGTCAGGACCAGCCAGCGCTCCGAGGACGCCGAGGTTGGCGAGGTAGCCCGAGCCGAACAGCAGACACGCATCGCTGTCCTCGAACGCGGCGAGGCGCTCCTCGAGGCGACGGTGGATCGTCATCGTGCCCGAAACAAGGCGCGAGGCGCCTGCGCCCGCTCCCCACTGCGTCGCCGCCTCGGCGGCCGCCTCGCTGACCTTCGGATGGTCGGCGAGGCCGAGGTAATTGTTGGAGCACAGCAACAGCACGGGCTTGCCGTCGAGCAGCACCCGCGGACCCTGTGGGCCGGACACCATCCGCAGACGGCGCTTGAGCCCAAGGCGATCAAATTCCGCCAGGCGCTCTTCGATATCGCTCACGGCGATCGCCGGTCAATCCCCCCAGCCGGCCGGGACAGCGTTGCGGGCGCCGTCCGGTCGAGGAGGGACGGCGCGTTTGGCCTTGAAGCGCAGCTGGGTCGAAGGGTCCCAAAGCCGTATCTTCAGCTTTCCGCCCTGGTCGGTCGCCTGCTCCTCGGGGCTGCCGAGGAACTCCTCGACCACGTCGGGCGTCTCACCGTCGAGCCAGCCCGAGCGGTTGTCCGGGCGGGGGTTGGCGCCGTTGTCGGTTTGACGTGCGACGTTGAGCCCGAGCTCCTCGAACATCGCGCGGTCCTCCTCGGGAGTGGATCCAAGGGTGGTGAGGAAGTTGCCCATCATCACGCCGTTCAACCCCGCCTTCACCGCAAGCGGTTGCAGCTCGCCGAGGTTCTCCACACGCCCCCCGCACAGGCGGAACAGGGCCTCAGGGAGGATGAGGCGGAAGATCGCCACCCACTTCACCGCCTCCCATGGGTCGATGTGGTCGCGGTCGCCGAACTTCGTGCCGGGGCGCGGGTTGAGCAGGTTGATGGGCACGCTCGTGGGGTCGATGGCGGCGAGCTCGAAGGCCATCTCCACGCGCTGCTCGCGGGTCTCCCCGAGGTTGAGGATGCCTCCCACGCAAGTCTCGAGGCCGGCCTCGCGCACAGCTTGGATCGTGCGCAGGCGCCCCTCGTAGCGCACGGTGGTGGAGACTTCGTCGTAGTAGCTCTCCGCCGTCTCCACGTTGTGGTGCACGCGCTGGATGCCCGCCTCCTTCAGCGCCTTCGCGCGGGCGGGAGACATGTGGCCGATCGACGCGCACCGCTTGAGGTTGGTGTGCTCCGAGACCAGCTTCGCGCCCTCGAGGATCTTCTCGAAGTCCCGTTTCGACAATCCCTGGCCCTGGGTGACCATGCAGAAGCGGTGCGCTCCCGCCGCCTCGGCGGCCCGCGCATGCTCCAAGATCTGCTCGGGGTCCATCATCGCGTGCAGCGGCGTCTCCGCCTCGGCGAAGCGCGATTGGGCGCAGAAGCCGCAGTCCTCGGCGCAACCGCCCGACTTGGCGTTCACCAGCGAGCACATGTCGGTGGAGTCGGAGAAGCGCTCCACCCGTGCTTCCCAGGCGCGGTCGACTAGCGCTTCGATCTCCGCGTGGTCTTCGATCTCTCCGAGCGCGACGGCTTCCTCGCGGGTGATCAGCGGCGGCATCGCTCGCAGATTATGGAGGAACACGGACGAGGACGATGTGCTGGTGATCTAATGCGCGGGAATGTCATCTCCGCAAGCAGGCTGCATCAGCGTCGACGGGCGCCTCTTCGACCCGCACGAAGCCACCGTCTCAGCCCTTGACGCCGGCTTCCTACTGGGGGACGGTCTGTTCGAGTCGCTGCGAGCGCGCGACGGGGCGCCGTATCTGCTCGACCGTCATCTCGCCCGCTTGCTCGCGGCGGCGGAGGAGATGGAGTTCGAGGGCATGCCCTCGGCCAAGGGGCTTGCCGGGCAGGTCCATATGACGCTCGATCGCGCAGCGCTCGCCGATGCCTATGTACGGGTGACCGTCACCCGCGGGAGCGGCGCCACTGCGCTCGCCGCGCCCTCGGGCGCCCCTACCGTCGTGATCGCCGCCTTGCCCGCGCCGGCTCGCGTGGTCGGAGGCGTAGAGGCGACGCTGTTGGGGCCGCCGAGCGAACGTGGGGCGAAGGCCAAGAGCACGAGCCGCCAGCAGGCGGTGCTGGCGCGGCGACAGGTCGTGAAGCGCGGTGCGCAGGAAGGGTTGTACGTGTCAGAGGGGGGCCATGTGCTTGAGGGGGTGTCGTCCAACGTGTTCGTCGTGAGTAACGGCATCCTGATCACGCCACCCGCGGAGCACTGTCTGCCCGGCATAACCCGTGGTCGGGTATTGGAGCTGGCGCGCGATGCGGGGATCTCGGCGGTGGAGT
Organism: uncultured Solirubrobacterales bacterium; assembly: GCA_963702905.1. GTDB lineage: Bacteria > Actinomycetota > Thermoleophilia > Solirubrobacterales > Solirubrobacteraceae > Palsa-744. The sequence goes on along the minus strand of OY969769.1, from coordinate 281,578 downwards.
CTCCGCTTGAGTCAGGCGCATTGAGGGATGCCGATGAGGTGTTCGTGACGAACGCCGTGCAGGGGTTGCGCCGGGTCGCGAAGATCGACGGCGCGGAGGTCGGCGCGGCGGATCCCGAGGGGGCGTTCGCGACGCTACTCGAGCGCTACGAGGCGGACCGCCGGGCTGTGGTCGGCAGCGCCGGCTGAGGTCAGCCGCAGGCGGGGACTCGGACTAGCGTCCCTGCCAACGCGGGGGGCGCTTCTCGGCAAACGCCTTCATGCCCTCGCGCATGTCGGCGGAGGCGAAAGAGGCGCGTCGCAGCTCGATCAGCTCCGCTTCGATGTCGGCGTCCAATTTGCCGCGTGCGTCGAGCAGCGCCGCGATGACGCGCTTGTTGCCGGTTTGCGAGAGCGGCGCGTTGCCTGCCAGCTCGGCGGCGATGTCGAGCGAGACCGCGTCGAGCTCCTCTGGGGACGCCACGCGGTTGATCAGCCCCCACGCAAGCGCGGTAGGCGCGTCGATGTAGCGGCCGAGTAGGAACAGCTCCCGCGTGCGGGCCGCGCCGATCGCGTCGATGAACCTTCCCAAGCCGGTGTGGGAATAGACGAGCCCGAGCTTCGCGGGGGGCATGCCGAGCTTGATGCCCTCCTTGGCGACCCTCATGTCGCAGGCGAGCGCAAGCTCGAGGCCCCCGCCGATCGTGTGCCCGGGGAGGGAGGCAAGCGTGGGGTAGGGGAATGCCTCAAGCGCGTCGATCGCTTCGGTGAAGGGGTGGGCCACGAGCGCCTCGGCGCGCTCTTCGAACTCTTCGTCGGGTATCTCGCCGATGTCGTATCCCGCCGAGAACATGCCGTGGGCGCCGGTCACGATCACACAGCGCGCGTGCGAGTCCACTGCGCCCAGCTCGGTGAGCGTGGCGCTGATGGCGTCGAGGATGGGGTGGTCGAGCGCGTTGCGCTTCTCGGGGTTCGAGATCGTGAGGCGGGTTACACCGGGGGAGGGCTCATCCACGAGCAGCTTCCCGCCGGCGAGCTCGCGTATGGGGGCGTCAGATGGCATCGCGGCGAACGCTATCCGAGCGGTGTGTGAGGGGTCGCGCGGGAGCGCTACCCGAGCACGACCAGGGTGTCGCCCTCGTTGACCGCCTGGCCCTCTTCACAGCGGATCTCCGTGACCGTGCCAGAGTCTTCGGCCTCGACCGGCATCTCCATCTTCATCGACTCGAGGATCGCCACGGTGTCGCCCTCCTCGATCTGGTCGCCCACGGCGCACTCGATCTTCCATACCGTGCCGGTGATGTGAGCCTCTACCTCAGCCACGCCTATGACCTCCAGGGGACGCCGTTGGGACCAACCGCGTCCCCTGCCAGAGCAGGTGGCGTCGCCGTTGGATGACGGTGGGGGACAATAGCCGTCGCTTCCGACCGATGATGGCTTCGATCCACCCAACCGACGCCGGCGTGTTCGTGATTGTCGCCGCCTACAACGAGGCGGATCGCATCGCCGCGACGGTGGGGGCGCTCGCCGACGCCTTCCCCGGCGCGCCGGTGTGGGTGGCGGACGACGGCTCCTCCGATGGCACGGGTGAGATCGCCACGCAGGCCGGGGCGACGGTGGTGCGCAGCGAGCGCATGATCGGGAAGGGGGGCGCGATGACGCTCGCGGCTCGCGAGGCGCTCGCACGTGTTGGAAACGACGGGGCCCGCGTTGTGCTGCTGTGCGATGGCGATCTCGGTGAGTCGGCCGCGCAACTGGGGCCGCTCGTGGACACGGTGCGCGGGGGCGAGGCTGACCTGACGGTGGCTGTCTTCTCCAAGCGTATGGGCGGCGGGCTCGGCGTCGCGGTGGGCTTTGCCCGCTGGGCCATCAAGCGGCGGTGCGGTCTCGTGCTGGACGCCCCCATCTCCGGCCAGCGGGCGATGCGGGTGGGCCTGCTCGCGGGGACGCTTCCCTTCGCGGACGGGTACGGCATGGAGATCGCGATGACCATCGACGCATCACGTGCCGGAGCGCGCATAGAGGAGGTCGAATTGGGACTGTCGCATCGTGCCACCGGCAAGACCGTGGCCGGCTTCGTACACCGGGGACGCCAGCTGATCGACTTCATGCACGTGTACGCGAAGCGCCGGTAGGCTCGCACTCGCGTATGTCGCGACAGCGCCACTCAGAGACCAAAGTGCGCGAAGCACGATGCTCCTGTCCATAGATCAAGGGACGACCGGCACCACCTGCATCGTCTTTGACGAGCAGGCCGAGCCGGTGGGGAGGGCCTACCGCGAGTTCGCCCAACACTTCCCTGCACCCGGGTGGGTGGAGCACGATGCGGCTGAGATTTGGGAGGTCACGCACGCGGTGGCGGGCGAGGCGCTGGCCGACGCCGAAGTGCGCCCGGGCGAGCTCGTGGCGGTGGGCATCGCAAACCAGCGCGAGACCGTGTGCGCGTGGGACCCCACAACGGGCAAGCCACTTCACCGGGCGATCGTGTGGCAGGACCGTCGCACAGCAGAGCGCTGCGAGGAGCTGCGCGCCACGGGTCACGAGCCGCTCGTGCGTGCTCGCACCGGGCTCGTGCTCGACCCCTACTTCTCCGCCACGAAGATCGAGTGGCTGCTGCGCAACGTAAAGGGCTTGCGCGAGCGCGCGCGGGATGGGAGGGCCGTGTTCGGGACGGTCGATGCATGGCTCATCTTCAAGCTGTGTGGCGAGCACGTCACCGACCCCTCCAACGCCTCGCGCACGATGCTGTGGGACATCGCGCAGGGCCGCTGGGACCCGGAGCTGCTGGCGCTGCTTGACATCCCCGAGCGCTCGCTCCCGCGCGTGGCGCCGAGCGCGGGGGTGATCGGGACGACCAAGCCTGAGGCGCTCCACGGTCACGCCGTCCAGGTGGCGGGTGTCGCCGGCGACCAGCAGGCCGCCCTCTTCGGCCAGGCGTGCGTTGACCCCGGCATGGGCAAGAACACCTACGGCACCGGCTCGTTTGCGCTCATGAACACGGGCTACGTCGCTCCCGAGCCGGTCGCGGGCCTGCTTGGGACGGTCGCATGGGGGATCGGCGGCGCCACCTCCTATGCCCTCGAGGCGTCGATCTTCGTGACCGGCGCCGCCGTGCAATGGTTGCGCGACGGGCTCGGGATCATCGAGCACGCGTCCGACAGCGAGGCGTTGGCGGCTTCGCTCGAGGGCAACGACGGTGTGTACTTCGTTCCCGCGCTCACCGGGTTGGGGTCGCCCCACTGGGACCCCTACGCCCGCGGCACCATCGTCGGGTTGACTCGGGGCACCGGACGCGCCCACCTCGTGCGCGCGACGCTCGAGGCGATCGCCTACCAGACCGTGGACGCGATGCGCGCGATCCAAGCCGCCTCCTCCGAGCCGCTCGCGGAGCTACGCGCCGATGGCGGCGCCACGTCCAATCGTTGGCTGATGCAGTTTCAGGCCGACGTGCTGGGCGTGCCTGTCGTCGTGCCAGAGATCTCTGAGACAACCGCGCTCGGCGCTGCGTATCTCGCGGGCGTGGGGGTCGGCGCGTGGACGGTCTCCGACGTGCGCAACGGCTGGCGCGAGGGCGCTCGTTACGAGCCACACATGGGCGACGACAAGCGCGAGGCGCTGCTCGCCGGGTGGGCCAACGCGCTTGGGTGCACCCGCCACCACTGATCCCACACTCCTTGTGCGGGAGCCTTCCGCCCAAGGAGGTCCATCACTGGCGTAACTTTGGGCTCCTGGCGACGTAGAGGCATTTAGATGAGCGAGCTTGCATCGATGCGCGAGCAGGTCTACACCGACCCGCGCCCCAAGGAGTACTTCGACCGCTTCCACGAGCGCGCTCGCACACGCGAACCGGATTGGGCGTACGAGCTGGTGCGGTTGCTCACCTCGCTGTACGGCTACACGTTCTTCCGTGCTCGCCCCATCTCCACCGAGAAGGTGCCCGGGAGCGGCGCGGTGATCCTCGCGCCCAACCACTTCTCCTTCATGGACCACTTCCTGATGGGCTGCTACATCCGCCGCAAGGTGCGCTTCATGGCCAAGTCGCAGCTCTTCAAAGGGCCGATGCAGTTCATCTACACCCACGGGGGCGTCTTCCCGGTACGACGGGGCGCCCGCGACGAGGAGATGTTCGTCACCGCCAAAGCCATCCTCGCGCGCGGTGGGGCGATCACCATGTACTGCGAGGGTGGGCGCTCCCGTGACGGCAAACTCGCCGATCACGCAAAGACCGGCATCGGACGGCTCGCGCTTGAAACGGGCGCCCCGATCGTGCCGATCGCGATCCACGGGTCCTCCCGCATCCGCAACTGGAAGCGCCTCCAGTTCCCCCAGGTCACGATCCAGTACGGCGACCCCATTCGCTGGGAGCCCGTCGAGGACTCCACCCGCGACCAGCAGCAGGAAGTCGCCGACGCGGTGCTCGACGAGATCAAGCTTCTCTACAACGGCCTGGAGCAGCACGGCCGCAAGAAGATGCTGCAAAGGGCGCGCGAGCTACGCCGCGCCGAGCGCCGCGCCCGGCCAGAGACCAAGGGCGCGGCGACGGCCTGAACGGCCCCTCCCCACCACTCCATGCGCGCTGCGCGCGCATGGGGGCAGAGATTTGGGCTTACGAGGTCATCCCGGTGAACTGGCCGCCGGTGATGTTCAGCACCTGGCCGTGCACGTAGTTCGACCACGGCGAGCACAGGAAGAAGACGCCGCCTGCCGCCTCCTCGGGCGTGCCGGGGCGACCGAGCGGGATCAGCATGGAGGCCATCTGGCGCAGCTGCTCGGGAATGCCGAGCTGTACCTTCTCGCCGCCGATCTCCATCGTGTTGTCCTCCACCTTCGCGGCGGTGAGGCGGGTCTCGATGAAGCCGAACGCGACCGCGTTGACGTTCACCTTGAACTGACCCCACTCCTTCGCGAGGGTCTTCGTGAGCCCGACCACCCCGGCCTTGCCGGATGAGTAGTTGGCCTGGCCGGCGTTGCCCATAGTGCCCGAGATCGAGGACACGTTGACGATCTTGCGGAACACTTCCTGGCCTTCCTCGCGCTCTTTCTTGGCGGGCTCGCGCAGGTGTGGGGCAGCCGCGCGGATCACCTTGAAGGGCACGATCAAATGGATGTCGAGCATCGCCTGGAACTGCTCGTCGGACATCTTGTGGATCGGCGCGTCCACCGTGTAGCCGGCGTTGTTGACGATGATGTCGATCTTCCCGAACGAGTCGATCGCCTTCGCCACGAGCTGGTCGGCCGCGTCGCCCTTGGTGAGGTCACCCGAGAACACCGCGGTTTCGCCCGCGATCTCGTTCGATGCCTGCTCGGCGATGTCGCCGTCGAGGTCGTTGATCAGCACCTGCGCGCCCTGTGAGGCGAGCAGCTCAGCCGTCGCGCGTCCGATCCCGCGCGCCGAGCCTGTGACGATCGCCGACTTGCCGTCGAGTACTCCCATAGCTCTGGATTCTCCTTGTAGTGGTAGGTCGCGGGAGGTTATCCGCCTCGGGCGTATCTGTGCTCCGCCGTGACAGCCCAGCGTTCCGCATCAATCCGGCCGGGGATGGCATTAGGGTGCGGGTGTAGTTTGTAGAAAGGCTTGACAGGAGAGCATAGGTCGGGTATAAAGCAGCCATGTCCTGTGTCCAGTAGGGGCGTGGGTCAAACATAAGGTCGGGTTTTGGGTCGGTCTTCGTGGCCGGCAGCTGAACGTTTGACGGGGACCTTGGGAGAGGGACCGGGTCGCTTCTGAGAGGGAGTTGTATTTCGCGTGTCTGCTTTGGGGATTAACGTGTTTGAGAGTCGCTGTGCCAATGACGGGTCCGTAATAGGACGCGTCAGCGTCGCTGACGCGTCTCTCTCTCTCTCTCTCTCTCTCTCTCTCTGGGCCGGCGGCTGTCTAGGGGCTAGGTCCACTCGCCGCGGCAGGGTTGCGCGGTTTGCCGGTCCTAACGGTCGGCTTGGTTACTCGCGCGCTGTAAGCGCGCTTCCAGTTTCTTGTTCTCGTGCCGTCACGGGCTGGATTCCCGTGGCGGTTTTGTGCTGCCCGCGTGCGGGTGTGCGTTGTCACGTGGGTTCCTCATGGGAGGGGATGGATTGATGCGTAGGGTTTCGTACTTGTTTTCTCACTTCTCCGGTCGAGCGCCGATTGGTGGGACGCACAAGACCGCTGCACTTGTTTTGGTCCTATGCGCGCTCGGCGCAGGGGCGCTGCTGCCCGGGTCGGCCGCCGCGGAAGCGACACCGGGCCCCGAACCGAGCGTGGGGCCTGCAGGCCTACCCGACGGGCGCCTATACGAAGAGGTGTCTCCCGCCAACAAAGGCGCAGGCGAAGCGAGTACGCCGCCGTTTGTCGTCTCCGGCGTGAACGGCGACGAAGTCGCGTACACGACGTTCGGCACTTTGTCGGAAACGCCGACAGGCGTAACCGAGTGGGCGATTGCGCGCCGCTCATCTGCCGGCTGGGTCAGCCGCGGTGGAATGCCACGCGCCGAAGGGAAGAAGCAGGACATCACGGGAACTACTCCCCAGGTAGGGATTGGCTTCTCCGCTGACGTGAGCGAGACGCTCTTCGGGACGATTGAAACCTTCGTGCCCGAACAGGAAGCATCGAGCCCGACCCCGCATCTCTACGTTTATGGCGAAGACGGATTGGTTCAGTGGATCGGCAAGCCGACGGCGGCCAATCCCCTGGTCGCCGCCAAGTACAACGAGATCGAACACTACGGGTTGCTGGCCGGCGCTTCGCCGGATTTCGGCACGATCTATTTCTCGTTCCAGGGTACGCTGACCCCTGAGGATGAAGAACCGAACCCGGGGTTCGGCGGCCTCTCACGTCATCAAGAGATCGAAGAAGCCAACCAAGCTAGTAAACGGTTCGAAGGCAGCAATGACGGTTTCTACGAATGGCACGAAGGGGCGCTCAAGGAGGCGGGAGTGCTGCCAAACGGACACGTCAATCCGTACGGCGCCGCCGCCGCCGCAACAGTCAATTATTGGAACTACAGCGGAGAGGAAACACAGAACCAAGTCTCCGAGGACGGCAGCAAGGCGTTCTTCGTCAGTCCTGACCCTGGCGCCTACAGGGCTTCATGCAACGAAAGTACCTGCACTTCTGAACCGCCTCAGCTTTATGTGCGTGAGCCGGGCCCAGCCGGCAAGAGGAGTGTCTTGGTCTCGCGTGATTTGCTGCTGCCTGAAGCCGAAGGTCTACCCGCTGGTGCGCCTCACGGTGTCGTCGCAGCCGGGAACGGGGTAAAAGGCGGATCTGACTATGCCTACGCCTCGCCGGACGGTTCGCGAGTGTTCTTCCAGAGCACCGACCGGCTGACGGAAGTCGCACCGGAAAACACCAGTGTCAAGGCGTACGAGTTCGATACGGAGACGAACACGCTCACTTACCTGCCCGGCGTCGCGGACGTGTCATGTCCGGGGACGTGTATCTCGCAGGCCGTGACCCATATTCAAACCGTCTCGCGTGATGGCTCAAGTTTTATGTTTACTCGGGAAGGCGAGTATGAGTTGTGGCATGAAGGCGTGGTCACCGAAATTGGGCCGACGTCGGCAGGAAGCTTCTCGACTAGGGGAACCCGTGTTGTTCGCACAACCCCGAATGGTTCCGAGTATGTCTTCGCGACCAATTCGACTTTCGAAGCGTTCGGTTTCAATAACGGTAACAACGGCGCCTACGAACAGGTCTACATGTACGATGTGGCCGCAAACAAACTCAGCCTGCATCTCGTGTCCTCCAACGGGCGTGACGCCAACCGGTGACGCCACCATTTCATACGACTTCCCCGGTGTGAACGCCGGACCCTCGAACAGCAGCATCACGGATAATCGTGTGATGTCCGACGACGGCAGTCGTGTGTTTTTCGATACGCCCGAGCCGTTGGTGCAGCAGGACTCAAACGGTGTGCGCGATGTTTATGAGTGGGAGAACGGAAGCCTGTACTTGATCTCTACAGGCGTCGCGAAGGAACGCTCCTTTGTCGGGGACAACAGTCCGAGCGGCGACGATGTGTTCTTCGTCACCGCCGAAGGGCTGGTTGCGGGCGATAAGGACGGTAGCGATGACGTCTACGATGCGCGCGTGCCGCGGCCGGGTGATCAGTTGCCGCCGTCGGTCGTGCCCTGCGAAGGGTCTGTCTGTCAGGGCCCACCGAGCTCACCTCAACTGCTCTCGCCGCCGGGGAGCGCAACATTCGAAGGCGCCGGGGATCTCAAGCCGCCGCCGCCGAACGCCACGACCAAGTCGCTCACACGCAAACAGAAGCTCGCGCGTGCACTGAAGGCGTGCAAACGCAAGCACAACAAGCGCAAACGCGTTGCGTGCGAACGACAGGCGCACGGGGCGTACGGCGCGACGACTGCCGGTACGCGTCGCGGCAAGACAAGCAGCAACAACCCGGGGAGGGGCAAGTGATCGCTCGGTACACATCCAGTAGCTCGCACAGGCGAGCAACAGTTCTGCTCGGCCTCGCGACAGTACTGCTGGCGACATTCGCCTCTAGCGTGAGCACCGCACTAGCAGCCGAAGGACCACGCTGGGCAGCAACAGTGGTACCCACTCCGACCAAACTCATCGCGGAAAGCCCGCGCAACCAAATCGAAGAAATCGCCATCAACGCAACCGGCGGTACCTTCCGCGTCAATGTGACCATTAAGGTAATCAGTAGCGTGGAATCGGTCCCCACTGCTCCGCTGCCGTATAACGCGACCGCCTCAGAAGTGGAAGCTGCGATTAACGCGGCGTTGGCTGAAAGGTCAAGCCCGGTGCATATCGCAGTCAGCGGCGGGCCTGGTGCGAGCGCACCCTATGTGGCGGAATGGGGACCCGAAAGGGTTTTTGCGCCCGAAGCGCTGCATATCGATTCGGGGGGACTCACAGGTGGGGCACACACGGGCAGCGTGACCACCATTGCCACGAAGGTCTTGGGCCCGCAGCTGATCATCGACGCGATCAATGTCGGCGCTCATGCCACCGAAGGGGAAGTTACGCTGAGCGACACGCTACCCGCGGGTGTCACGGTGACTGAAGTCAGGGTGGAAGACGAGAACAAAGATATCTTCAACTTTTTCGGTTCGGCGAGTTGTTCGACTGGGGGATCGACGTTTTCGTGTAAATACACCGGGACGACCGGGCCCGGGGATGTGATTGTTGTCATCGCGACGCTCAAAACCGCCGGTGGCTTGCCGTCCAGTGTTACGAACGAGCTGACGGTCAGCGGTGGTGGTCCTGAAGCAGCGAACATTGAAACTGTGATCCCTGTTGGTGGCCCGAAGGCCCCTTATGGGGTGGCGCCGGGCAGCGCGCTCACGGCTATCTCCAGTCCGCAGGCGGGCGCGCATGCAAACGTGACGACGGCGTTCATGTTGACCAGCGTGGAAACGGACGAAGAGTCGGACAGCCCCCACGACGTTCAGTTCGAATTGCCTCCCGGGTTTGTCGGCAACACCGTCGGTACGCCAACGTGCACGATGTCACATGTAAGCGAAGGTGAAAATTGTCCTGCTTCCACTATGGTGGGAGTGGCCGACGTGCTGGTCGTCGCAAATGGGTTCGCGGGGTATTTCCCTGTTGGGGTTTACAACATTCCTCCGGCGCCGGGTGAGCCGGCGGCGTTTGGGTTCCTCCCGCCCGGTGCGCCGACGAGGCTTGACACCACTGTGCTCTCCAACGGTAACTATGGCGTGCGGGTGAGCGCCAACCGCCTATCCGAGCTCAAGCCTCCGATGGGTGCTGTCGTGACGATTTGGGGTGTCCCGGCCGACCATAACGGTCCGGGGTCTGAAGCCACTCTTACGGGTTTGTTTAGTGGGAAATCGTTTGGTGGGCCCGGTAGCGGTCAGCGTTTGCCTTTGCTTACGAATCCACAGCAGTGCAGCGATCCTCTCAGCGCGCTGATGAGGACCGATGGGTGGGGTGATCAGGGAAGCTTCGTGTTCTCCGAAAGCCTGCCGGTGGGAACGATGGAAGGCTGTGGGCAGTTGCGGCTCAGCTCGAAATTCTCGATGGTGCCGGATACGCTCGAAGCCGGTGTGCCTGCTGGATACCACTTCGATCTGGAAGTGCCGCAGAACGAAGCGCCGGATGGGCTTGGCACACCGACCGTAAAGAACGTGTCGCTGAAGTTGCCTGTTGGGACGGTGGTGAACCCGTCTGCAGCGTGGGGTCTGAAGGCGTGCTCAAGCCTTGAGTTCTATGGGCCGCATCATCCCAGCCAGGAACCGGCTGAAGTTGCGAACTGTCCGCGTGAAGCTCAGGTCGGGACGGTGCGTGTCAAGACGCCTGCGCTTGTAGAAGCGTTGGAAGGTCAGGTGTATTTGGCTGAGCCGGAATGCGATCCCTGCTCTCCCGCCGATGCCGAAAACGGGAAGATGGTCAAATTGTACGTCCAGGCGATCAGCGAAGGCGAAGGCGCCATCGTCGTCAAGCTCGAAGGCAAGGGCATGATCGACCAGAAAACCGGTCAGATCACGACTGTCTTCGAAAACAATCCGCAACTGCCATTCGACGAGTTCAAGCTGACGTTGGCGGGCGGGCCAAGGGCTGTGCTTGCCAACCCCAGGACGTGTGGGTCGGCGACATCGAACATGGATGTGACGCCGTGGAGCACGCCGTTCACACCAGACGTGACTCCGTCGTACACGTTTGAAATCAACCAGAATTGCTTCGGCCCTCAGTTCCATCCGTCGTTTGTGGCGGGTATGCCGAACATTCAGGCTGGTGCGTATGGCGGGTTCACGCTCGCGTTCGGCCGGTCAGATAGCGACGAGTATCTCGGCCAGCTGACTACGACTATGCCTACCGGGTTGCTCGGGAAGATCTCGGGTATCCCGTTGTGTGAGGAAGCACAAGCGATAGCGGGGACGTGTGGGTCTGGGAGCCAGATCGGGACGGTCGAAGCGTTGACCGGGCCGGGTGCGAACCCGTTCTTGGTGTCCGGCGGTCACGTGTATTTGACCAAGGGTTACGGTGGCGCGCCGTATGGTCTGTCCATAGTGGTTCCGGCGGTTGCCGGTCCATACACGCTCTCCGGGACGAACGGGAATGGGAGTGTGGTTGTCCGTGCGCAGATCTTCGTGGATGAACACACGGCGCAATTGAGGGTCGTGAGCGGGCAGCTACCGTCGATGCTTGATGGGATTCCGTTGCAGCTCAAAGCGGTGAACGTCCGTATCGACAGGCCGCAGTTCACGTTCAACCCGACGAGCTGCGCGAAAAAGTCGATTGTGGGCCAGCTCACGGCTGTCGAAGGCTTGTCCTCGGCGGTCACGGATTCGTTCCAGGTGACGAACTGTGCGAGCCTCGCGTTCAAACCGGCGTTCAAGGTCTCGGCGACCGGGAAAACGTCTCGGACGAATGGTGCGGGGTTGGACGTGAAGCTGTCCTATCCCAAGAACGCGTTCGGGGCCTACGCGAACATCCGCTCGGTCAAGGTGAACCTGCCCAAGCAGCTCCCGTCGAGGTTGACGACGCTGCAAAAGGCTTGCCCTGACAGCACATTCAACGCGAACCCCGCTGCGTGTCCCGCGGCATCACGGGTAGGCGCCGCGACGGCGACCACACCGATACTTGCGGACACGCTCACAGGGCCCGCGTACTTCGTCAGTCACGGTGGTCAGAAGTTCCCAGAACTCGTAGTCGTCCTCTCCGGGGACGGGGTCACTGTTCAACTGGACGGGGAAACGTTCATCAGTAAAGCTGGGATCACGAGCAGCACGTTCCGACAGATCCCGGATGTGCCGGTGAGCACGTTCGAGCTGAAGCTGCCCCAGGGCCCCAACAGCGCGTTGGCGGCGAACGGGAATCTCTGCACAAGCGTGCTGAAGATGCCGACAGCATTCACCGCACAAAACGGGCTCGTGATCCACCAGACCACACCCATCACAGCCACCGGGTGCCCCAAGCACAAGAAGGGCAAGAAGTAGCTATGGGAAGGACTCCCCGGGCGTGCAGTTCCTCCCGGCGCCCGGGGGCCGTCCGCTACTCGACCAGGCGTATTGACATGTCTCCCAGAGCACAGACACACACGCCGACCGTCAGTGAGACGGCGGACCGGCTACCACCGGGACATGACGACTCCAGGCGCGAGCGGGTTGAGGAGATTCAACGTCGTCGGATGCTCACAGCGATGGTGGAGGAGGCGGCCGAGCGCGGCGCTGGGAGCGTCACCGTCGCCAATGTCGTGGCTCGCTCGGGCGTGTCACGCCGCACGTTCTACGAGATCTTCGAGGACCGCGAAGATTGCTTTCTCGCCGCGTTCGACGACGCGATAGAGCAGGTCGCCCAGCGGGTCGTGCCGGCGTATCGTGAGCAGCGCCAATGGGGCGACGCCATGCGGGCCGCTCTCACTCAGTTGCTCGGCTCGTTCGAAGAGGACCCCCGTCTTGGGCGTCTGCTTGTGGTCGAGGCGCTCGGGGCCGGTCCTCGAGCGCTCGAGCGCCGCCGGCGCGTGGTCGACGTGTTGAGCGGCGCGGTACAGGAGGGCGGTCGCGACGCGCGGAGCGGCAAGGAGCCTGCCCCGCTCACTGCGGAGGGGGTAGTCGGAGCAGTGCTGTCTGTAGTCCACAGCCGACTCTCGGCGCCGAAGCCGAGTGGCCTGCTCGATCTTGTCAACCCGCTCATGTCGATTGTCGTGCTCCCCTACCAGGGACGCGCGGCGGCGGAGCGGGAGCTCCAGCGGGCCGTCGAGACACGCCGGGCCATTGGCGCCAAGCGCAACAGCGACCCGTTGCGAAATCTTGAGATGCGACTCACCTACCGCACGGTCCGAGTGCTCTCGGCGGTCGCCAAGCACCCGGGTGGATCCAATCGAGCGATGGCCACGGATGCGGACATAAGCGACCAGGGCCAGATCTCAAAGCTGCTCGCGCGTCTGCACGGACTCGGCCTGATCGAGAACAGTGGCGGCAACCCCGCTCGCGGCGAGCCGAACTCCTGGATCCTCACCGCGAAGGGCTGGGACGTGCACGAGGCGATAGGCGCACCAGCCGAACAGTCCTGACGGCGGCCTACAACCCCAGCAATCGACCCAAGATCTCCCGCATGATCTCGTCCGAGCCGCCGCCTATTGGGCCGAGGCGCGCGTCGCGGGCGGCTCGCTGGGCCCAGTGCTCGCCCATGTAGCCCATGCCGCCGTGGATCTGCAGGCACTCGTCCATCAGCTCGAAGGAGGCGCGCTGGGTGAGCAGCTTGGCCATCGTCACCTCCTTGAGCGGTTCCTGGCCTTCGTGGAAGCGGCGCAGCGCGTCGTACGTGACGCACCGTGCTGTATACGCGCTGGTGGCGAGGTCGGCGAGCTTGTGGCGGATCACCTGGTGCTTTGAGATGGGGCGGCCGAAGGCTGTGCGCTCGCGCGCATACTCGGCGGTGCGTTCGTAAGCAAGTTGCATCGCGCCCACCGTGCCTAGTGCCATCGCCAGGCGCTCCCACTGGAAGTTGGCCATGATGAGCTTGAAGCCCCCGTGTAGCTCGCCGAGCAGGTTCTCGGCGGGCACGAACACCTCATCGAAGGAGATGGTGGCGGTGTCGGAGGCGTGCCACCCGAGCTTCTCCAGCTTCGAGGAGCTCACCCCGTCTTGGCGGTCGATGATGAGGAAGGAGATGTCGTTGTGGCGGGCGGGTGGGTCCTCATTCTTGGTCTTCACAGCTGTGACGATGAAGTGGGCGCGCACCCCGTTTGTGATGTAGGTCTTCTCCCCGCTCACCACCCACCCGCCGTCGCAGGGGGTGGCCTTCGTGCGCAGCGACGCCACATCGGAGCCGGCGTCGGGCTCGGTGATCCCGAGCGCCCCGATCAGCTTTCCCTTGATCGCCGGCGCGAGGTAGCGCTGCTTCTGCTCGTCCGTCCCGAACTTCCAGATCGGTGGGGTGGCGATGTTGGTGTGCGCGCCGATCCCTGCTGCCGTGCCTCCCGAGCCGATGCGCGAGAGCTCCTCCACGAGTACCGCCTCGTGCAAGTAGTCGCCGCCCTGGCCGCCCAGCTCGGCCGGGTACTTCAAGCCGAGCAGCCCCTGGGCGGCAAGCTTGTCGAACACCTCGTCCGGGAACCACCGATCGGCCTCCCACTGTTGCGAGTGGGGGGCGAGCTCCCGGTCGAGGAAGCCGCGGACCGAAGCCCGCAGCTCTTCGTGCTCCTCGGTGAAAGGCGGTTGTAGCGCTGGCAACGCCGGACCTACAGCCCGTAAGAGCGACCGATGACGTCGAGCATGATCTCATCCGTGCCCGCGCCGATGCGGTTCAAGCGCATGTCGCGCCATACGCGCTCGACTCCGTACTCGCGCATGTAGCCCGCGCCGCCGTGGATCTGGATGCACTCGTCGGCCACTTCCACCGCGATGCGCGCGGCGTGGAGCTTTGCCATCGAGATCTCGCGCACGGGGTACTCGCCGTTGTTGAAGCGCCACGCGGTCACGTACACCATCTGGCGCGCGCTCTCGATCTTCGTCGCCATCTCCGCGAACTTGTGGCGGATCACCTGGAAGTGGCCGATCGAGCGGCCGAAGGCCTTGCGCTCGTTGGCGTATTCGAGTGTGCGTTCAAAGCACTTCTGCGCGCCTGAGACGCACCCAGCGGCGCCGATCAGGCGCTCGCCCTGGAGCTCCCACATGATGTGGTAGAAGCCCTTGCCCACCTGCCCGAGCACGGCGGTCTCGGGCACCCTCACGTCCTGGAAGGCGAGCAGCGCGGTGTCAGAGGCGTGCATGCCGAGCTTCTCGAGCTTCTTCTCGCGGATCACCCCGGGGGCGTCCATCGGCACGAGGAAGAGCGTGAAGCCGTCATACCCCGCGTCGGCGTCGGTCTTTGTCACGAGCACGATCACGTCGGCGCGGTGGCCGTTGGTGATGTAGGTCTTCGACCCGTTGATCACATAGTCGCTGCCGTCCTTCACCGCCCGCGTCTTGATCCCCGCCACGTCCGACCCCGCGTCGGGCTCTGTGATGCCGATGCAGAGGATCTTCTCGCCCTTGATCGCGGGCACCACCCATTCCTGCTTCTGCTCCTCGGTGCCGAACGCGAGGATCGGGGGCATCGCCATGTCGGTGTGTACCGCGATCCCCATCGACAGGCCGCCGCTCTGGGCGTTTGACATCTCCTCGGCGAGCACGAGCGCGGTGTAGTAGTCGCCGCCCTGCCCTCCGTACTGCTCGGGCTTGTCGAGGCCGAGGAAGCCCAGTTCGCCCATGCGCGGGAACACCGAGTTGGGGAAGGTCGTCTCCTCCCATTCCATCGAGTGGGGCGCCAGCTCCTTGATCGCAAAGTTGCGGATCGACTCGCGCAGCTGTTCGTGCTCGTCGGTGAAGATGAAGTGCTTGCGCTTGGCCTGGAAGTCCGGCTTGAGCACGTCGGCGGTTGCCATCGGGTGGTCTCCTCGTTCGGTCGTTCGGGTGGAAGGAGGCTAACGCAGGGCGATCAAAAAGTAAACAGTAGGACTTCTCACTTCTCACCGATGGGAGATCGGGTTAGGATGCGCGGATGAGCACAGACGAGACACCCGCAGACGAGTCGGCCGAGAAAGTTCTCTACGAGGTCTCAGACGGCATGGCGACGATCACGTTGAACGAGCCCTCCACCCGCAACGCTCTTTCGCAGGAGGTGCTCGATGGGCTGATCTCCTCCTTCCAGCGCGCACGCGAGGACGACGCCGTGCGCGCGGTGGTGCTTGCCTCGTCGCACGAGACCGTCTTCTCCTCGGGCGCCAACCTCGGCGGCTTCGCCGGGGACGTGCCGCTAGTGCACAAGCACTTCGGCTCCGACCGCTTCGTGTCGCTGTTCAAGCTGATCTCAGATCTACGCAAGCCGACGCTCGTAGCCGCCTCGGGGCACGTGCTCGCGGGTGCGCTCGGGATCGCGCTCGCCTGCGACCTGATCGTCGCGAAGGACACCGCCACGTTCGGCACCCCCGAGATCAACGTGGGGGCCTTCCCGTTCATGATCATGGCGCTCATCTACCGCAACGTCCCGCGCAAGAAGGCCAACGAGCTGCTGCTCCTCGGCGAGCGCTGGAGCGCGCAAGAGGCGCTTGCGGCGGGCATTGTCAACAAGGTCGTCCCCGCGGAGGAGTTCGACGCGGCCGTGGCCGAGTGGGCGGCCAAGCTGGCCTCCAAGTCGCCGGTGATCATGCGCCTGGGCAAGGAAGCGATGCGCCGCCAACTAGACATGCCGCTTGACGACGCGCTCGACTACCTGCGCGCGCAACTCACCCTAGCCGTCTCCACCGAGGACATAGTCGAGGGCGTCACCGCCTTCTTTCAGAAGCGCGAGCCCGAATGGAAGGGACGCTGATGACCACAGAGGAGAAGACCTCACTGTTGCGCCCGCTGGTCGAGGACCTGCACGCCCGCCGCGAGCAGATACGACTTGGTGGCGGGCAAGACAAGATCGACAAGCAGCACGAGAAGGGCGCGCTTACCGCGCGCGAGCGGATCGTGCTGCTCGTGGATACCCATGAGGGCACAGGCGACTCCACATTCGTGGAGCTGGGCATCCACGGCAAGCCCCACACCTCCCAGCGCGCGATGGACGGCGTGGACGCTCCCGCCGATGGGGTCATCACGGGATACGGCAAGGTCGATGGCCGTCTCACCGCGGTTTGCGCGTATGACTTCACCGTGATGGCCGGTTCGATGGGGATGACCGGCGAGTTCAAGGTCACGCGCCTGCGCGAGTTGGCCTTGACCAAGCGCATCCCGTTTGTGTGGCTGCTCGATTCCGCCGGCGCGCGTGTGCAGGAGGCGGCGGGCGCGATGTTCGCGGGCTCCGGCCACCTCTTCCGAGAGGAGGTCATCATGAGCGGCGTCATCCCGCAAGTGGCCGCGCTCCTAGGGCCGTGCGCCGCCGGCACCGCCTACATCCCCGGTCTTGCCGACTTCGTCCCGATGGTGAAGGGTCGCGGCTCGATGGCGCTCGCCGGTCCCCACCTCGTGCGGGCTGCCGTCGGCGAGGACGTCACCCAGGAGGAATTGGGCGGCTCGCGTGTTCACTGCCGCAAGTCGGGTGTGGGGGACATGGAGGTTGCCTCTGACGAGGAGTGCATCGAACGGATCAAGCAGTACCTCTCGTTCATGCCCCAGAACTGCGAGGCCAAGGCGCTGCTACGGCCGGTGAGCGACCCGATCGACCGGGCCGACGAGGAGTTGCTCGATGTGCTCCCCGAATCGAACCGTAAGCCCTATGACATGTACGAGGTCATCCGCCACATCGTCGACGACGGCGAGATCTTCGACATGAAGGGGCAGTGGGCAAAGACGATCATCACCTGCTTCGCTCGCTTCGGTGGGCGCCCGGCGGGCATCGTCGCCAACCAGCCAAAGCAACTCGGCGGCATCCTCGACAACGACTCCGCCGACAAGGCTGCCCGCTTCGTGAACCTCTGCAACGCGTTCGGTATCCCGCTTGTCTTCATCCAGGATGTCCCGGGCTTCATGGTGGGCACGAAGGTCGAGGCCGAAGGCATCATCCGCCACGGCGCAAAGATGCTCTACGCGGTCGCCAACGCCACCGTGCCGAAGCTAACGGTCATCACGCGCAAGGCCTATGGCGCCGGCTACTACGTGATGTGCGGCCGCGCGTATGAGCCCGACCTGATCGTCGCCTGGCCAAGCGCCGAGATAAGCGTGATGGGCGCCGAGGGAGTCGTTGAGATCGCCTTCCGCAAGGCCGTCGACGCCGCCGTAGACCCCGCCGCGAAGAAGGCCGAGCTGATCGAGAATTTCAAAAAGATGTTCGACGTATACATCGCCGCCGGTAACGACCTCATCGACGACGTGATCGACCCACGCGAGACACGCGCCACGATCTGTCGCGGCTTGGAGATGGCCGAGGGCAAGAAGATCGAGCGGCCTTGGAAGAAGTCTGGAGTGGTGCCGGTATGACCGCGACCACGCCCCCTACCACGACGCCACGGAGGGCCATATGAGCCTCGACGATCCTGTAGTCATCACCTGCTCGATCTCGGGCGTGATCGCAAACCGCGAGCAGTGCCCCGCGATCCCCTACACGCCCGAGGAGTACGGCGCCGAGGCAAAGCGCGCCGTGGACGAGGGCGCCTCGATGATCCACATTCACGCCCGCAAACCCGACGGCACACCGAGCTACGAGATCGAGGATTTCTCCGCGATCACCGAGGCGATAAGGGGCGCGGTGGACGACGTGATCATCAACTATTCCACCGGCACGATCGGCGTTCCGGTGTCAAAGCGCGTCGAGTATTTGCGCGCCTGCCGCCCCGAAGTGGCGGCGCTGAACATGGGCTCGATGAACTACGCCAAGTACTCCCGCTCACGCAAAGACTTCGTCTTCAAGATGGTCTTCCAGAACCCCTTCGAGGAGATCATCGAGCTGTTGCAGGCCATGAACGAGCTTGGCATCAAGCCCGAGCACGAGTGCTTCGACCTCGGCCACGTCGGCTCGCTTGAGCCGCTGGTGGACATGGGCGTCCTCAAAGCACCCCTACACGTGGATTGTGTGATGGGTGTTATCGGCGGTATCCCGCCAAAGCCCCGCAACCTGGCGGCGATGGTTGAGAACATTCCCGCCGGCTCCCATTGGGGTGTGATCGGTATCAGCCGCGACCAGTGGATGCTGATCGCCACAGCGCTCACGCTCGGTGGTTCGATCCGCGCGGGGGTGGAGGACAACCTCTACCTCCCCGATGGCACGATGGCGCGCTCCAACGGCGATCTCATCGCCAAGGCTCGCCAGATGACCGAAGACGTCGGTCGCCGTCCCGCGACTGTGGCGGAGGCCCGCGGGCTGCTGGGCATCGCCTAATGGGTCTTCCCCTCGAAGGAATTCGCGTACTCGACCTGTCGCGGCTGCTGCCGGGCGGTTTCTGCTCGCTGCTGCTCGCCGACTTCGGCGCCGAGGTGCTGAAGGTGGAGGACACCGGCGCGGGTGACTACATTCGCTGGGCGCCGCCCTACTACGAGGGCGCCGAGGACAGCGCCAAGTCGGGGCTGTTCCTCTCGTTGAACCGCAACAAGCGCTCGATCCGCATCGATCTCAAGAGCGATGCCGGGCGGGAGGTGCTGCTGCAGTTGGTGCACGAATACGACGTCGTGCTCGAGTCCTTCCGCCCGGGCGTGCTCGATCGCCTCGGCGTGGGATACGAGCGCATGCGCGAGGAGAACCCCGGGCTCGTGTACTGCGCGATCAGCGGCTACGGGCAGACCGGGCCGAAGCGCGAGGCCTCAGGTCACGACATGAACTACCTGGGGTTGATCGGGCTGCTCGGTCTCACCGGTGAGAGGGATGGCGCACCCGTGCAAGCTGCAGGTCAGATCGCCGACCTGGGCGGCGGTGCGCTGATGGCCGCCTTCGGGATCATGGCGGCGCTGCGCGAGCGCGACGGGGGCCCCGGCAAACCGGGATCGGACGAAGGACAACTCGTCGACATTTCGATGGCTGACGGCGCCCTGTCCTGGTTGGCGATGGTCGCGGGCCAATATTTCGCAGATGGCGTGGTACCGCGCCGGGGCGAGCAGATGCTCGCGGGCTCGGTCATCTGTTACCGCGCTTACGAGTGCGCGGACGGCTGGGTGACGCTCGGCGCGCTGGAGCCGAAGTTCTGGCAGGCGTGGTGCCGTGGCGTGGGGCGCGAGGAGCTGATCGAGAAGCAGTTCGAGAAACCAGGCTCTGAGGCGCACGAGCAGGTGTGCAAGGTCTTCAAGTCCCGCACGCGCGCGGAGTGGACGCAGTTCGCGACAGAACACGATTGCTGTTTGGAGCCGGTGCTCGATGTGGATGAGGCGCTCGTCTCCGAGCTGGTGCGCGAGCGCGAGATGGTGGTCACGCTCGATCAGCCGGGCGTGGAGGGTGGCGTGCGGCAGCTAGGTGTTCCAGTCAAGCTCGACCGCACCCCCGGAGAGCACAATCGTCTCCCCGGCCCTGGGCTTGGCGAGCACACCGAGGAGGTCCTGCGCACCGCCGGATACGGCGATGAGCGCATCGCCGAGCTGCTGGAGAGTGGTGCGGTGGCGGGGCCGGCTGGGGCCGCCAAGCAAGACTCGTTCTTGGGATGAACACCGACTCGCTCCTCAAGATGAGTGAGCTGGCTGACCGTTCTGGCGTCAGCGCACCGACAATCCGCCACTACATCCGTGAGGGATTGCTGGGCGGTGGTGAGGACATCATGCGCACCAGCCGCAACATGGCCTATTACCCACCAGAGTTGGTGGAGCGCATTCAGCTCATCAAGCGGTTGCAGGAAGAGCGCTTCATGCCGTTGCGTGTGATCAAGGAGGTACTGGAGGACAACCCCGAGCGTGTGAACGCGCTGCTCGAGATCGAGGACAGCATCCTCGAGCGCGCCCTTGCCACTGCCGAGCGTCGCCGGGTGTCGGCGAAGGAGGTGAGCGAGCGCTACGAGATCCCCGCGAACGTGCTCGACCGCTTGAAGGAGATCGGGGTGCTCACGCCCCACCGTGGCGGATATGACCCCGACGACGTGAAGATAATCGAGGCGATCTCGCGCTTCCGTGCCGGTGGCTACGAGGAGGCGCTCGGCTTCACGGTGTACGACACTCTGCGCTACCGCGAGGCGTTGGAGCCGCTCGTGCAGGAGGAGGTGCGCTCGATTCTCGATCGCCTCGTCGGCGAGGTGGAGGTTGAGCGTGCCGTGGAGATCATCGCCGCGGGCGCCGAGCCGCTGCGCGAGCTGATCGGCGCGATCCACTCGAAGCTGCTGCTCGGGGAGCTGGCTTCGCAGCGCGAGCGCGGGCGTTGA
Source organism: uncultured Solirubrobacterales bacterium (assembly GCA_963702905.1). GTDB lineage: Bacteria > Actinomycetota > Thermoleophilia > Solirubrobacterales > Solirubrobacteraceae > Palsa-744. The sequence continues at coordinate 260,892 of OY969769.1, read as the reverse complement.
ACTGACCCACCACATGTCCCCGCGTACGCGGGGACATGTGTTAGTCGGGGCCGGCTTCGCAGCGCGAGCGCGGGCGATAAGCGACACAGCTATTCTTCTTAGATTGACTGACCAGTCAATCTATCCAGATATCTGCATCTCCACGCGCGGCGTGGCGATGCGCCCGGGCGGCGTGAATATCCGCAGGAGCTCAGAGGCCATATGAAGGCTGCCGCTGTTCAACTGAAATCTGGCGCGGATGTGAAGGCGAACATCGCCGCCGCCGACGGGCACGTGCGAGCCGCGGCGGCGGACGGAGCAACGCTCGTGGTGCTGCCGGAGAAGTGGACGGTGATGGGCAGTCCCGATGACTTGCGCGCCGGCGCGCAGACGCTCGACGGCTCAGCGATCGCCTGGGCACGCGAGATCGCCGGCGAGCTGAAGCTCCACCTCGTCGCCGGCTCGATCTCCGAGCGCGTGGAGGGGCGCGAGAAGCTGTCCAACGCCTCAGTGCACATCAGCCCCGACGGCGAGATCAAGGCCGTCTACCGCAAGCTGCACATGTTCGACGTGGAGATCGAGGGCAAGCGGTATTGCGAGTCAGACACTGACGAGCCGGGCGAGGAAGTTGTTGTGAGCGAATTCGCCGATGGGACGAAGCTGGGCATGTCCATCTGTTACGACCTGCGCTTCCCAGAGTTGTTTCGTGTGCTCGCGCTGCGCCGTGCGCGCGTTGTCGCGCTTCCGGCCGCGTTCACGCTGCCGACGACGCGTGACCATTGGGAGATGCTCGTGCGCGCCCGTGCGATGGAGAACCAGGTGTTCATGGTGGCGGCCAATCAGGTGGGGACCCACTCCGGCGGCCACCATTCCGGCGGGAGCTCGATGATCGTGGACCCCTGGGGCGCTGTGCTGGCCCAGGCAGACGGTGAGAGCACTGGCCATGTGGTGGCGGAGCTTGACTTTGGTCACCAGGACGACATCAGAAAGCGCATGCCGTTGATGGAGCATCGCCGTCCTCAGCTCTATCACCGCTCCTCAGCGCAAGCCCACAAGGCGGCCGAGGCATGAGCTCGACCAGGGCAAAGTCGGTCCCCGACCGCCGCCAGGCGATCCTCGACGCGGCCGTGAAGGTGTTCGCCCGCCAGGGCTTCCACGCCTGCCGTGTCTCGGACATCGCCGACGAGGCGGGCGTGGCGTACGGGTTGCTCTACCATTACTTCCCCTCCAAGGACGACGTGCTCAGCACTCTCTTTTTGGAGCGGTGGGGGGTGATGCTCGAGATGATCCGCGCCGTTGACGCAGAGCGGATCCCTGTGCGCGAGAAGCTCGGTGCGATCGCGTCGTTCATCGTGGACAGCTACCGCCACGACCCCGACCTGATGAAGGTGATCATCGTCGAGGTCACGCGCGCCGCCAACTCGTTCGGTCAGACCCACCTGGGCCAGATCCGCGAGGCGTATCGGATGATCGGTGAGATCGTCACCAAGGCCCAGGAGGAAGGCGTGTTCAAGGCAGACATCGACGCCGAGTTCGCCGCGATGACCTTCTATGGCGCCATCGAGCAGGTGCTCACCGGCTGGATCTTCGGCCTGCTCCCGCAGGGCGACGAGGAGTTCGAGCGCGCCAAGCAGATGGTCGTTGAGACGGTGTGCGGCGGGCTTGAGTGCCCCCCGCCCGCGACTGCTGCCTGAGAGCTTCGGCCTTACCAGCGCGCCCGGTGGTGCTCGACCACACCGAATGCGTGCGCGAGCGGGACGCCGCCCGGCAGCGTGCCGCTGAACGAGCCGAAGGGCGCACGGTAGTCGCTGCGCACGAGCAGCAGGTGGTCGCTGCGGCTGCGCTCGGCCTCCGGGGTAAAGCGGAGCTCCGAGCCGTCGTCGGAGGAGATCGTGCGCAGGTCGGCCGAGAAGCGGACGGGCGGCGCCTCGTGGGGCATTTCCGCAACCCACACTGCACGCTCGCTGCCGGTGGGCGGGTCGTTGACGCCCTGCACGAGGTTGAAGGCGAGCGGGGCGCCGTCGGGACCGGAGCCTACCCCGGCTGCCCACCACCACTCCGTGACGCGGGCGTGATAGCCGGCGGTGTCGTCGATCACCGCGAGCGCGTCGATTGAGATCGGCGGGCGAGCGCCGAGGGTGAGACTGCCGTGCGCACGGACGCCTGCCTGCTTTCGTGTCCACACCTGCTCGTGCCCGTGGGGACACGTCGCCTCGATGCCGTCGTCTTCCTCGAACGTTATGTCGAGCAGGACCGCGTCGTCGCGGATACGAAGCCGTCCCGGGGTCAGATCGAGCGCTCCGCGACGCGGGATCATGCGAGTGCGCTCTGTCATCGCGCGGCTCGATCGCTCGAACACGGCCCAAAACGTCTGCCGTGCCGGCCCCACCTGGACCGCCGCCGCGCAGATCATGAGCTCCTCGCCAAACACCCCCACATAGCGCCAGCGCTTGAGCGGGCGACCGCCGCGGAGCAGCGGCGTGCGGGCCGGGGGCATCTTTTACGGCTTGCGCGCCGTGACGATCAGGTTGTAGAACATCGCCGCAGGTAGGCGGGACTCAAGTAGCGTACGGTCGACCTTCTGCAGCGCGAGGTAGCCGCGGTAGGCGTAGTTGCGCCAGCCCCAGGGGACGTCTTCGGGGTGGGCGGTGGCCTCCAGTGTGCGGTTGGTCCAGCCGAACCAGTTGGCGAGCAGCTCCTCACCGGTGACACGGATGTCATTGAAGCCGGCGTCGCGCGCGAAGGTCGTCAATTCGCCAGGGGCGAAGGCGTGTACGTCTACGAAGCCCTCAAGTGACGCCTCGGGGGCACCGCCGTCGGCGGGAGGCGCGGGACGAGCGCGGATCGCTCGTCGCCACAGCGGCGCGACAGCCCCGGCGGCGCGCTTGGGCACTTTCGCGAGCTGGTCGCCATAGCGGGAGGGCTCGCCGGCGAACAGGACGGTGCCACCTGGGGCGAGCACGCGCGCGAACTCGCGGAAGGCCTGACCCAGGTCTGGGATGTGGTGGAGGATGGCGTGGCCGATCACGAGGTCGAAGCTCTCGTCCTCGAAGGGCAGCCGCTCGGCGTCGGTGGCGACCGTGGTGACGTCGAGCCCGAGCCGTTCGGCGTTGGAGCTCAGCGCAGAAAGCATCCCCGGGGAGATGTCGGTGCAGGTGGCCTCGCCGATCACGCCGGCGAGCATGAGGTTGAGCGTGAAGTAGCCGGTGCCGGAGCCGATCTCAAGCGAGCGCTCAAAGCGCGAGACGTCGCGGCCGAGCGCCTTGCGCACCTTGGCGAGCACTTGTGCCTGGCCGACGTCGCCGAAGTCGATGCCCCACTTGGCGTCGTAGTGGCCGGCGGCCACGTCGTGGTAGCGGGTGTTGACGTTGCGGATCTCCTCCGCGTTGAGAGTGGGTGTCACGGTCCGGCACCTTATACTCGCGCGGCTTGTCCGTGTCGCTCTACCTGCAAGACAACCAGCCCGAGGGCGTGCCGCCGCTCGCGCTCACCGGCGAGCGCACACTGCCGGACGTGCCCGGGGAGAACTATTGGTTCCGCCGCCACCTCGCGGTGTACGAGTGGATCGCGGATCGTGTGGGGGGCAAGCGCGTGATCGACATGGCGTGCGGGGAGGGGTACGGCTCAGACGTGCTCGCCGGTGGCGCGGCGTCGGTGGTGGGAGTTGATGCCAATCCGGAGGCGCACGAGCATGCACGGCTGCGGTACACGCGGGAGAACCTGCGCTTCGAGCGAGACCTCGTGGAGACCTTCCCGGAGGAGGCCGACGCGGTGGTGTTCTTGCAGACGATCGAGCACCTGCAGGACCCGACAGCAGTCCTGGAGCACTTCAAGTCGCTGGTGGAGGAGAGGGGCGTCGTGTTCCTGTCCACACCAAACGTTTTGACGCTCGCGCCCAAGGGGGCGGAGCGGTCGGATAACCCGTGGCACGTGCACGAGTACCGCTCTGAGGAATTCAAGGACCTTTGCTTGGGAACGTTTCAGGGCGTCGAGATGTATGGGCTCTTCCACGCGCGCAAGCTGGCGGCGCACGCGGTGGCGCTGAAACTCGGCTGGGACGCGATCCACCCACGTTTGCGCTTGACGAAGCCCTTCTACGACTGGTTCACTCCGGCGATAGCGGCAAGCGATTTCGCGCTGCGCCCAGCGGGCGAGGCCGATCTCGACAAGGCGCTCGACTTCATCGCCGTCTGTAGGCCGTGACTCGCCCCAAGGGCGAGCTCGCGGTCGTCCTGCACACCCATATGCCCTACGTCGAGGGCTTTGGGACGTGGCCGTTCGGCGAGGAGTGGTTGTGGGAGGCGATCGCGGGGAGCTACCTGCCGCTGCTTGACCTACTGGACGAGGGCGCGCCGCTGACGGTGTCGTTGACGCCGGTGCTGTGCGACCAGCTTGAAGCCGAGGGCATGGGGGAGCGCTTCGAAGCGTTCGTGGACGACGTGAGGCGGCGCACACACGAGGAAGACATCGAGGGACTGCGCGAGAACGGCTTCGAGACGCTCGCGCGAGAGCTCGAGCGCTCGTGGGGTGAGTATGAGCACGCACTGCAACGCTTCCGTGAGCGCGGGGGCGACCTGATCGCGGCGTTCGCCCGGCACGCTCAGTGGACATCGTCGGCCACGCACGCAGTGCTGCCACTGCTGGCGACCGATGCGGGAGTGCGCGCACAGGTGCAGGCCGGCGTCGACTCCCACCGGGCACGCTTCGGGGAGCATTGGGCAGGGGGCTTCTGGCTACCGGAGTGCGCTCATGCGCCGCATCTGGAGCCAGTGTTGGAGGAGGGAGGGGTTCGTGCCACGTGTGTGGAGTTGACCTCTCGCCAGGGCCTCGGCTCGCGCGATTGTTTGCGCGTGCTCGTCGGCGAGTCGGGGGTGGCGCTCGTGCCGATCGACCGCGCGACGATTGCGCGCGTATGGAGCGACGAGGGTTACCCGGCGCACGGGAGCTACCGCGATTACCACAACCACACGGTTCACCATCACAAACCGTGGGGGAACGATGGAGAGGATTACAGCCATGAGCGGGCGCTCGCGACCGCGCGGGAGCACGCCAAGGAGTTCGTGGCGGCGACGATCGAGCGGCTGCGAATGGCTAACGACCCGTCGGCGGGGGGAGACCCGCTGCCAGGCGGGGGGTTGGTGGTGTGCGCGCTCGACACGGAGTTGCTGGGGCACTGGTGGTATGAGGGGGTTCACTGGTTGCGGGCGGTTGTGGAGGAGTGCTCGAAGCAGGGGTTGAAGCTCACTCGGCTTGACGAAGCGGCTGCGTTGGCAGATCCCGCCCCCGTGGACGACGCGGAGTGGGGAGCGAGCACGTGGGGTAAGAACGGTGACCTCTCGACATGGTCGGGCCCGGCGGTGGCGGACATGGCGTTCACAACGCGCGCCGCCGAGCTGCGCACCCTTGCCGCCGGGCATGACGCCGGCGACGAGGCGGTGCGCGAGCTGTTGGCGCTGCAAGCATCCGACTGGGCGTTCATGGTGTCGCGCGACTTGGCGGTGCCCTACGCGCGCGAGCGCTTCGAGGGGCATCGTGAGCGGCTAGAGCAGGCGTTGGCTCAAGGCGCGGTAGCCGGCGAAGACGCACTGCGCAACATGGTTCCGCGCGCCGGCGCGAGCCTTTTGCTTGCTCCGTAGGCCACCAGACGCGTAATCCGCGACATCGCAGCGCGATGCAGGTGGGCGTATCGGACCGTGCGCGGCTCTTTTGCACAACCCAGGGGTTGACAAGAGTTCAGCGCTCGTGTATAAACACCCAATAGCTCGATTGCCAGTTGGCACGGGCAGACATAAGGTCGGGTTTGGGTCGGTCTCTGGGTCGACTTGTAACCGGTTTTGACGGGGACCTTGGGAGAGGGACCGGGTCACAACTTTGAGGGAGTTTGTTTTCGCGTGTCTTCTTTGGGGATGAACGTGCTTGAGAGTCCGTGTGTCACTGGCGGGTCCGTAATTGGACGCGTCAGCGTCGCTGACGCGTCTCTCTCTCTCTCTCTCTCTCTGGTCGAGCCGGCGCCTAGGCGCTAGCTCCACTCGCCGCGGCAGGATTGCGCGGCCCGCCGGTTATAGGAGCCGGCTTGGTTTCTCGCGCGTCATACGTGCGCTTGAGGCCTCAACTTCGCGCGCTATAGGCGTGCTTTCAGCTTGTTCTTTCGCTCGTCGTGGGTCTCATGCCCGGGACGGCTTCGTGCTGTGTAGACCCCGATGGGAGGGATGTTGATGTTCTCTTGGATACGTAGGCGTGCCACTTACGCGAACGTCGCGATGACGTTGGCGCTCGTGTTCGCGATGACCGGTGGCGCTTACGCCGCCAAGAAATACCTGATCACCTCTACCAAACAGATCAGTCCCAGCGTGCTCAAACAGCTTGCTGGTAAGGCGGGTCCCGCAGGCGCTAAGGGTAAAGACGGCGCGCCTGGTGCTCAGGGACCCCAAGGGCCGGCCGGGGCGAACGGGAAAGACGGTACCAACGGCACCGACGGTAAAGAAGGCCCGGCGGGACCAAAAGGCGCCACAGGGTTGACCGGGACTAAAGGCGCGGAAGGCCCAAAAGGCCCCACCGGTCCAGCCGGGGTAATCAACACGGAAGGCCCACTTCCGAAAGGCAAGACCGAGACCGGCGCGTGGACTATCGGTATCGTTGACGCTCCGAAGAGCGGATTTTCAATTAGCTTGGTTGGCACCGCAGTTTCCTTCCCGATCCCGCTCGCGGAAGGTCTCGAAACGGGCCAAGTTCACGCCGTGAACGACAAAGGTGAAGAACTCGTAGGACTGGAAGAACTCGTGCCTTCCACGGCTTGTCTTGGAAGCGTTGCAGCGCCCACAGCATCCCCGGGCAATCTCTGTGTCTATTACGGCACGCTTTCGCATAGTGCTTTCCCCGGTGTGCTTATCACCAGTCCCAGCAAAGAATTCGGAGTGACAAGCGCAACAGGTGCTCTGATAGAGGTAGCGGCCGACTCCGAAAATGAACCAGAACCAGTATCAGGTTCGGGCACCTGGGCGGTAACGGGCTGACCATAGGACTGGGGTAGTGAAGAATCGAGTGCATATGGCACGGACGGCGGCAGACCGTCCGGGCCGCTCGACTCGTCCAAGAGCACTGAGTCATGACCAACACTTATCTACGTCGGGTGCCGAGGGAGGCCAATCCATGAGTCGCAATTCACCAGTCTGTTACGGCTCGCTCCTCGGCGTGCTGATCGTGCTGCTCGCCCTGCTTGTCACGGCGCCCGTGGCGCAGGCGAGTAAGGCCGTCACGGGTGCTTTCGGAGCTTCCGGCGGCGAAGGAAACGGTCAGCTGGATGAACCCAAGGGCGTGGCAGTCAATCTGACCGGCGCCGGAGGCGTGAACGCTGGCGATGTATATGTGGTTGACAGTCTCAACAATCGTGTCGAGGAGTTCTCGGCGGCCGGCGCTTTTGTTCGTGCCTTCGGCTATGACGTCGTCGCGTCCGGTCCTGACAACACTGGGGCGAATGAGCAGCAGACGCTCACTGTCGATGCTACCGGCGGCATGTTCGCCGTCGCAGTCAGCAGGAATACGCTCATTGAAGTGACGGAAGGGTCGAACGTCATAAGCCACTTGTACGCTCCTACCAGTGCTTACCACGTCGGGGATACCGTCGTCAAAGGACCGTTTCCTGCGGGTACCACGATCACTGCTGTAGGCACAGACTCGCTTGTGCTGTCAGCTCCGGCGACCAGCAGTTCTGAACCATTTTCAAATCTCGAATTCGGTGCCGCAGAGACTACATCATCCCTCCCGTTTAACAGTACGCCCGGCGAACTGGAAGCCGCGCTTGCGGCTTTGCCTGCGATCGGCTCGGGGGATGTCAGTGTGACGGGCTCCGGCGCGACCACTGGATTGGCGATCGAATACAAGGGTGCGCTCGGGCACAATGATGCATTTCATACATCAAGCGGTGCGAAAGCTCAGGATGCAGTCACTACAGTCGTATCAACAGGGCTGACTGGAGGGGTAACACATACCGCGTCGATCTTCAATACCGTCCACGGCGGCGGGTATGAGATCTGTGACGCATCCGGTCCCAACGATGTCTGCAAGGCTGGGCCGCATTGCGGCAGGGGCGAAACGTCTGTCGAGGCATGTCAGGAGAGCTACGCAGCCGGATCGCTAAACGAACCAAATGGAGTCGCCGTCGACCAGAAAAACGGTGACGTGTACGTGACTGACGTCACAGCTAACGAAACCATTTCTAACAATCGAGTGGATGTCTATTCAGCTACGGGAGCGTTCGAGGGCGCCTTCGGTTGGGATGTAAACGCGACCAGTCCGAAAGAAGAACTACAGTTCTGCACTACGGTGACGGGCTGCCAGCATGGATCTCGCGGCAGCGGTCCAGGGCAGTTTAACGCACTCTTCCGAAGCCTGCCGGCGTTGGGACCAGCCGGACACGTCTTTGTCCCTGAAGGAGAATCCGGCGGAAAAGGAAACCATCGGGTCAACGAGTTCGTGCCTGTCCTGAACGGCGCCGAAGAAGTGACAGGCGTGAGCTTCGCCGCCGCGCTGGGTTGGGATGTGATCGCAAGTGGACCGGATCAGGCGACTGAGATCCAGAAGGTGACGGTTAGGGCGGGTGTGGGTAAGTTCAAGCTTGGGTTCAAAAACGTTACGACGGGCGAACTGGTGTTCAACGCGCCGGCGGCCGAAGCCGAAGAAGTCGCGGGTGGTCCTGAAAGTGTCGAAAAGGCCCTCAACGCATTGTCTTCTGTTAGCGCGGGAGGGGGTTCTGTGAAGGTGACTGGTGGTCCGGGTAGTGTGAGCGGTTCATCGCCCTATACGGTCACGTTCGACGGTGGTCCGCTCGCTCATACAGATGTGGCACAGATGGTGGTCACCAAGATCGGCATGTCGGGTGGCAGTCCGTCGACGGTTGTCAGCGTCGAAACGTATAGCAACGGGACCGAAGGCCTCGAGTATTGCGTCGTGGCCAGAGGCGACGCCTGCCAGCCGGGAGGCAACGGTCCCGAATCGCAGCAGGGGGAAGCAAATTTGAGGCTCGGGGAGTTCAGCAGGGGGAACCCGAGTAGCGTCGCGGTCGATCAGGGCGGTGCGCTGTATGCAGTGAACAGTTCGGAAAGTTTTGGACTATTCGGACCGGCGCGTGTCTATAAGTTTACGTTCCCGCATCCGGGTGAAGTTGACGCCCAGGAATTCGCGCTGGAATATTTGACGCAGGTGAGCGGGGAACCCAACGCCGTTGACGCGACCGATGTGGCTGTGGATCCGTTCACCCAGAATGTGCTGGTGGCGAAGAGGGAAGGTGTCGGTTCGGCCGAGTTCTATGAATTCGATAGTGCGGGGACTTTGTTGGAAAGATCGCCGGCTGGGAACGGTGGAGTAAAGTCCACAGGTGAAAATGGGTTGGCGGTAGGGCTTGGCGGACGCTTCTACTTCTCGGATAGTCGTCTGGGGCTAATCAATGTGTTGGGTCCGCCGCCGCCACCGTCGGTGACCGTCGGCGCCGCCACGAACGTTGACGCAGGGTCGGCGACGCTGCATGGAACGGTTACGCCGCCTCCGCCGGTTGAAGGCACGGGTTTTGACACGACTTATCATTTCGAATATTCGCTTGAAGGGAGCGGAGAATGGTCGCGTGTCCCGGCGGACGATGTAGACGTCGGCGATGGGTCTGGTTCCGGTCCCCCGGCTGGTTGTCCGGTGAACAATCCGCCGACCTGCACGGTGGAACAGGCGGTCACAGGTCTTGTGCCGAACTCGCACTATGTGGTGCGACTGGTGGCAAGCACGGGGTCCGTGGCCGTATCGGGAACCGAAGCCTTTACGACCGAACCCGGAGAGCCGCTCGTCTTGGGAACCAGTCTTGAAGATCTCGCTGAAACGTCGGTGAAGTTGACGGGTGGTGTCAATCCCGCGAACGAACCCACAACCTATTATTTTGAGTGGGGTGCCGACACGACCTATGGTGAGCGGATCCCTATGGAAGTGGATGGTTCGGCCGGCTCGGGTGACGTTGCGGTTCAGGTGAGCGACGTCTTGGAAGGTCTCAAATCAGGAAGCGTCTACCATTTTCGACTGGTGGCGAAGAACGATTCGGGTACGACAGTGGGGCCGGACCGTGAGTTCAGTACGCTCGACCGTTATGGGCTGCCCGACGGTCGCGTCCCTGAGCAGGTCTCGCCCGTAGACAAGCGTCCGGTGGGGAAGGTTTCCTCCGGCGAAGGTACGGTCCCGTTCCAAGCCTCAAGCGACGGTGGGAACATCATGTATCTGATGGCAAATGGCGCGGCGGACGCGACAGCGGGCGGCCAAGTGGCTTATTTGGGTCGGCGCGGAGGATTGGGTTGGCTGTCGTCGCAGCTCTCGCCGCCCAGCCTGGTGCCCATTGTGCATAGCGGACCCGCTCAAGATACGACTGGTAGGGTTCTCTACGCCCCGGCCGACGTGTCGTGCGAGATCGTCCAAACGCGTGAGCCGTTGACGGCAGACACGCCGCCGCAGGACGTCACTGAGGGTGACGTGAACCTTTACCGGCGCAGCCCTGACGGGACCTACACGTTGTTGACTGCACCTGTGCCACTATCGGGCGGCGCCAATGATTTCACGGTGGACTGGTCAAGCAGTGATTGCAGTCATGTCCTGTTTGAAACAGCGAAAAGACTGCTCGAAGAAGCTCCGGTCGGTAATTCCGGGCTGTATGAGTGGGTGGAAGGATCGTTGCGGATCGTGGGCGTGCAGCCTGACGAAAGCGCGCCGGGCGGGGAAAGCGTGGCTAGTGATGCGCAGGCGGGGTTGGGCAACCAGAACAATGAGAGTGAGTTGACGACGTGGAACTCGATGTCGAGCGACGGGTCGAAGGTGTTCTTCAACGCGATCAGCGCGGCCGGGGGAGATAAGGGTCACTTGGCGCTGTTCGTGCGTACGAAAGGAGCGAGCACGATCGATGTCTCGCAGTCGCAGACCGCGACTGTGGACGGCGGAGCGTTTTACGCGACGGCCACACCCGATGGGTCGCATGTCTTCTTCCTCGCCAATTATGGTTTGGCGAGCAACGGTACGAGCGCCGGTGTGAATGGTTGCGAGAGTGACCTCTCCTCCGTAAGCGGTGTGGGTTGCGATCTCTACGATTATGACACGGCGACGAAAGCATTGACAGATATTTCCGTGGACTCTAATTCTGCGGACTCGCAGGGGGCTGGTGTCGTGGGTTTGATCGACGTATCCGACGACGGTTCCTATGTTTATTTCGCTGCGCGTGGACAGTTGGTCGCCGGCGAGGGCAAAACGGAAGCAGAAAACGTGCAGGACGGTACGTATGGCGTTTATTTGAATCATGAGGGAGACGTGTCTTTCGTCGGGCGGATAGCGAACGCGGATACGCAGGCCGCGAGCAGCGGGTCAGATATGTCATTCTACTTCAGTCATTGGGCGGCTCATACGACGCCTGACGGTAAGCATTTGTTGTTCGTCTCCAAGGCGAACGTGACCGGCTATGACAGCAAGGGCGTGACGGAGGCTTACCTTTACTCGGCGGAAAGCGGGGGAACGGTGTGCGTGTCGTGCAGGACAGACGGGTTGGCGTCGGTGGGTAACGGACAGACGGAACCGGTGACGGTCAATCCACCCGCAGCCGCAGATGCAGGCGCGAATACGATTCTGAGTCGGCCGCGTGCGTTGAGTGACGATGGGCGGCGTGTGTTCTTCACGATGCCTGATGTCCTCGCCGCGGGCGCCGAGAGCCGCACCCATAATATTTATGAGTGGGAGGCGGGGCAGGTGTACTTGTTGGTCGCGGGTGAAGGTAGGAGCCGGGAACCAATCGAGTTCGGTGACATGTCTCCGGATGGGCGGGATGTGTTCGTGGTGACGACGAGGAAGCTGTTGCCGCAGGATTTCGATAACACGACCGACCTGTACGATTTGCGTGTCGGTGGCGGTTTCCCGGAACAGGAACCGGCGCCAGCGCCGTGTGACGTGCTGGCAGACCGGTGTCAGGGCGAAGCCGTCCCGCGGTTGTTCAAACCGCCGGGACCGGCTAGCGAAATGTTCTCGGGGCCTGGCAATCCACCCGTGACAAGTGGAGCGTGCAAGAAAGGACTTGTTCTTGTGAAAGGCAAGTGCGCGAACCGTAAACCGGTGGTCAAGCACAGGAAACCAGCGGTGAAGCGGTGCAAGAAGGCCCAGGTGCGAAAGCACGGTAAGTGTGTACGGAAGGCATCTGTGTCCGCGCCGGCACGAAATACCGTCAAGAGCGGGAGGGCCGGGCGATGAGCGTTATCGATTCACTACCGACAGGACGGTTGGGCATTAGGGCGTTGCGAGTGTTCTATCTGGGTTTGGTGACCGTGATGGGGATGCTCGCGTGCGCGTCCTCGGCGGTAGCTGTCGCGCCACCGCCCGCGTGGGCGCCGGTTGGGGTGAGCGGTCCCACGAACCTTCCGCCTGAAGGGAGCGGCGTTATCGCGGTGTACGTACAGAACGTCGGTGGGGCGGCCAATAGTGGCGGCGCCGAACCGCTGACGGTCACAGACGTGCTGCCGGCCGGACTGGTCACGGCGGGACCCGCGGAAGCGGAATCGGGGGAGGACTGGGCGGGAGCGTGGAGCTGTCCTGGATCAGGTGCGGGACAGAGCACGGTCACGTGTACTTTCTCGGGTGCGCTCGCGAACGGTTTGGTCTCACCCGCGATCAGGATCCCGGTCGCGACGGGCCCCGCGACATTGCAACCGGAAACGAACATAGTGAGCGCCGAAGGTGGTGGTGCTGTGTTGCCCGCCAGTTATGAAGAGCCCGTCACGATCAGCGAAACGCCGGCGAAACCCGGTGTGCAAGTGTTCACAGCCGCCACCTACAATCCGGATGGGACGCCAGCGACCCAAGCAGGTTCGCACCCCGCGCTTGGCACGAGCGCGGTCTTTGCGAACACGATCCGATCGTCGCTCGGGGACATCGTCCCCGCGGGAGACCCCAAGACGATCGCAGTGGACCTGCCCCCTGGCTATTTGGGCAACCCGACCGCGACGCCACGCTGCCCGGAGGGCTCCAAAGACAAGGATTGTGCGATAAACACACAGGTAGGCATAGTTCAACCGATCATCAGTAACTTCGGCGGCACGTCAAGCCCCAACCCACTGCACAACGTGCAAGCGCCGATCGGGTATCCAGCGAAGTTCACGTTTAGTGTCTACGTAGACGCGTTCCAGATCAACGCGATAGCCAGCATTCGCACCGACGAAGATTATGGCGCGACGATCACGTCACCGAATACGGCGCAGATAAGCCCAGTGTATGGAGCGTTTTTCAGTATTTGGGGAAACCCCGGCGATCCCGGTCATGACGACCAGCGCTGCGTATCGGTCGGAACGCACATAGAATGCGGATCGGGCGCCGGGGAAACAGCGTTCCTCACGGTTCCCGAGGACTGTGCGCTACAAGCAGCCGATCCACCGTTCGTGAAGGTCACGTTCGACACGTGGCTCGGGATCGGGGTATTCGACCATCAACAGTTCCCCGCACCGGCCGTGACAGGTTGTGATCAGTTGCACCTGAACCCCAACTTCACGTTCACGCCCGAACAGCACACGGCCGCGAGTCCGTCATCGTTCAGCAGCGATCTGAAAGTGCCCCAGGAAAGACTTATCGAACCCGAAGGCCTCGCGACACCGGAGCTACGCACGGTTGTGGCGACGCTACCCGCTGGTGTTACCTTGAACCCTTCATCCGCGGATGGACTTCAGACGTGCAGCTCGGCGCAGATAGGTTTGCGTGGGACGAACTTCGCGGAGCCGAACCGGATCAGGTTCACGAAGTCACCACCGGAATGCCCGGAAGCGTCAAAGGTGGGGACCGTGGAACTCACCACACCGCTCTTGGAAGAACCGTTGCGTGGCGATTTCTATTTGGCGGCGCAGGAAGACAACCCGTTCCACGACTTGTTGGCCGTCTACTTGGTCATTAACAACCCCTTGGTGGGGATCGTGGCGAAGATCCCGGGGAAGATTGAACCCGATCCGGTCACGGGACAGTTGACGGCGATATTCGACGACACGCCGCAGTTGCCGTTCGACAATTTGAAGCTGAACTTCAAGGGCGGTGATCGCTCACCGCTGGCGACACCGGACACGTGCGGGACGTTTACGACCAAGACGCGGTTCACACCGTGGTCGGCGCCGGAATCGGGTCCCGACACCGTCTCAGAAGCCAGTTTCGAAGTGACGAGTGGTCCTGGTGGCGGACCCTGCGTCAACAGCAAGGCTGCGCGTCCGTTCCATCCAGGGTTCAGTGCGGGTACGACAGGCACAACTGCGGGTGCGTACACCCCGCTTGAATTCAAGGTGACCCGTAAAGATGGTGAACAGGAGCTCAAGGGCCTGTCGTTCAAGCTCCCGCCGGGATTGACGGGGAGTATCGCGAATGTCGGACGCTGTCCCGAGGCGCAGATCGCGGCCGCTGAAACTAAGAGCGGTAAAGCCGAGCAGGCCGGTCCGAGCTGTCCCGCGTCGTCTGCGCTGGGGTCGATCGATTCGAGTGCGGGTATCGGGAACGATCCGATCCACGTAGGCGGCAAGCTCTATTTGGCTGGTCCCTATCAGGGCGCTCCTTTGAGTGGTGTCGTGATAGTCCCAGCCGTCGCAGGTCCCTATGACCTTGGCAACGTCGTTCTGCGGGCGGCGTTGCATATTGATCCTGTGACGGGTCAGATCACGGCTGTGACGGTGGGGATTCCGAACATCATGAAGGGGATCCCGCTCTCGATCCGCTCCGCAAGGGTGGTGATCGATCGTCCCGGGTTCATCAGCGCTCCCACATCGTGCGAACGCATGACGATCACGGCTCGCTTGACGGGCGCGGGTGGGGACACGGCAAACAGCGCGGATGACACGACCTCGACATCGACGGTGCCGTTCCAGGTCGGTGGGTGCGACAAGCTCGCGTTCAAACCCGTGTTCCACGTGTCGGTGTCGGGGAAGACGAGTCGCGCTAACGGCGCGTCGTTGAGCGTGAAGCTTGCCTATCCCAAAGCGCCGTACGGCTCACAGGCGAACATTCGCTCGGTGAAGGTCGCGTTGCCAAAGCAACTCCCTTCCCGTCTGACAACGTTGCAGAAGGCGTGTCCTGACAGCACGTTTGAAGCGAACCCGGCGGCCTGTCCCGCCGGTTCGAGAGTGGGGATCGCGAAGGCGATAACGCCGATCCTCGCGGTCCCGCTGGAAGGCCCTGCCTATTTCGTCAGTCACGGTGGTGCGAAGTTCCCCGAACTGGTCGTCGTCCTCCAGGGTGAAGGGATCACGATAGACCTGCACGGCGAAACATTCATCAGCAAGGCGGGGATCACCAGCAGCACGTTCCGCACAGTCCCTGACCAACCGGTCACGAGTTTCGAACTGACGCTCCCGCAGGGCCCTAACTCGGCGCTCGCCGCGAACGGGGATTTGTGTGCGATCACACAGACGGTCACATTGCGCAAGAAGACTCTCGTGAGAGTCCATGGGCACAAGCACACGGTCAGGAAGGTCGTGAGGAAGAGTGTGCCCGGGACGCTCGGAATGCCGACTGCGTTCACCGCACAGAACGGGATCGTGATCCATCAAACCACCCCAATAGCGATTACCGGATGCGCCAAGCACAAGACCAAGCCGGTGAGCAGGCACAAGAAGACCAAGAAATAGATCACAGCAGATACGGCCGGCGATGAGCACACGCACGCACGAGATGAACCGAGGGAAATCAGCGAAGCGTGTGCGCGCGAATGATGAGCCCATACGCGCGTCTCACGCCAAACGCCAGGGGGCGCGCGTCCAGGAGATACAGCGCCGTCGTCTTCTTCTGGCGGTTAGCGAAGTTCTGGGGGAGGAGGGGCTGCAGGAGGTCAGCGTCGCGTCAGTGTGCAGTCGTGCCGGCGTTTCTCGGCGCACGTTCTATGAGATCTTCGAGGATCGCGAAGCGTGCGTGTTGGCAGCGTTCAAGGACACGTTGGAGCGGCTCGCAGATATCGTCGTGCCTGCCTATCGATCGGCGGGTTGCTGGACCGATCGTGTGAGGAACTCGCTCGCAGCGTTGCTCGTGCAGTCTGGAGGCCGAACCCGGCGTTGCCCGCATGTGCATAGTGGAGACGCTCCGTGGCGGACCCGAGTTGCTCGAGCGTCGGGCCGACGTGCTGGCGGTGCTTGCGGCTGGGATCGACGAGGGCCGGCAGGAGGCGACGCTCGAAGGCGTGGCGCCGCCGCCTTTGACCGCCCACGGAGTGGTGGGAGGAGCTCTGTCGGTCATCCACGCCCGCTTGCGCGAGGCCTCGAATCCCGGATTGGCGGAGTTGGTGGGGCCGCTCACCGCGATAATTGTCCATCCCTACATTGGACCGATGGCGGCCGGCGAAGAGCTCGCGCGACCGGCAAGCACACAGTCGATGGTTGCATCAAGCGCCGCTAAGGATCCCTTCAAGGACCTTCCGATCCGCGTCACCTATCGCACGGCCCGTGTACTCGCCGTGGCCGCGGATGCACCCGGCGCAAGCAACCGCCGCATCGCTGACCTCGCCGGTGTGAGGGACGTGGGCCAGATGTCGCGCTTGCTGCGGCGTTTGAAGGACGCGGGCCTGATCGAGAACCGGGGCCAGGGTCAGTCCAAGGGCGAAGCCAACGCCTGGTCGCTCACCCAGCGAGGCGAGGCGATCCACCTCGCGCTGGGCCTTCGCTGAAGTAGAGCTTCGACTCGCCAAGAGCTCCGACCCACCATCTACGGCACTCTCCTAACTACGGGTTATCCGTTGGTGAGTGCCCGAACGGGTAGGCTTGACAAGAGTTCAGTCAGGGTGTATAACAACCCATGACTCGATATCCAACAGGGGTATCGAGCAGACATAAGGTCGGGTTTGGGTCGGTCTTCGTGGTCGACACCAACTTGTTTTGACGGGGACCTTGGGAGAGGGACCGGGTCGCAACTCTGAGAGGGAGTAATTTCGCGTGCAGTCTTTGGGGATGAACGTGCTTGAGAGTCCATGTGCTATTGGTGGGTCCGTAATAGGACGCGTCAGCGTCGCTGACGCGTCTCTCTCTCTCTCTCTCTCTCTCTCTGGGCCGGCGCATCTCTAAGCGCTAGCACTCCTCGTCGCGGTAGTGGAACGCGGCTAGCCGGCTATAGGGGCCAGCTTGGTCACTCGCGCGTAGTACACGCGCTTTCAGCTTGTTCTTTTGCTCGTCGTGGGTTTGTTGCCCGGGACGGTTTTGTGCTGTGTGGACCCCGATGGGAGGGATGTTGATGTTCTCTTGGATACGTAGGCGTGCCACTTACGCGAACGTCGCGATGACGCTCGCTTTGGTGTTCGCGATGAGTGGCGGCGCCTATGCCGCCAAGAAATACTTGATCACCTCGACCAAACAGATCAGCCCCAGTGTGCTCAAACATCTGGTGGGCAAGACCGGGTCGGCCGGGGCGAACGGTAAAGACGGTGCGCCGGGTGCCCAAGGACCACAGGGTCCTGCGGGAGCGAACGGGAAAGACGGGACCAACGGCGCCGACGGCAAAGAAGGACCCGCGGGGCCGAAAGGTACCACCGGAACTCCTGGAACTCCTGGTGCGAAAGGCGCCGCTGGTGCCATCGGTCCGACAGGCCCGGCCGGGGTAATCAACACTGAAGGCCCTCTTCCGGAAGGCAAGACCGAGACCGGTGCGTGGGCTATCGGTACCGTTGACGTTCCAGAGACCAAAGGATTTGCATTTAGCGTGGTTGGGACCGCTATTTCCTTCCCGATTCGGCTCGCGGAAGGTCTCGAAGCGGGCCAAGTTCATGCTGTGAATGACAAAGGTGAAGAACTGGTAGGACTGGAAGAACTTGTTCCCTCCACGGCCTGTCTTGGAAGCGTTGCTGCGCCTTTGGCAGCCCCCGGAAATCTCTGTGTCTATTACGGCGCGCTTTCGCACACCCCCGTCCCGGGTGTACTTATCGCCAATCCCAGCAAAGAATTCGGAGTTACAAGTGCAACGGGTGCTCTGATAGAGATGGTGGCCGGCAAAGAAAACGAACCAGAACCAGTATCAGGTTCGGGCACCTGGGCGGTGACGAGCTGACCACAGAACCAGGATGGTGAACGATCGAGCGCATCTGACCCGGACGGCAGCAGGACCGTCCGGGTCACACGACTCGTCGAAGACCACGCAGCCATGACCAACACTTTCTACCGGCGCCAAAAAAGGAGGCCAATCGATGAGAAACAATTCGTCAGTCCGTCACGGCTCTCTCCTCGGGGGGCTCGTCGCTCTGCTCGCTCTTCTTGCGGTGGCGCCCGTAGCGCAGGCGGGTAAGGCCGTCAAGGGCACTTTCGGCGCGCCCGGCGGTGAAGGCAACGGTCAGTTGCATGAACCGAGGGGCCTGGCGGTCAACCTGACCGGCGCCGGGGGTGTGAGCCCGGGTGATGTGTATGTGGTTGACAGTCTCAACAATCGTGTTGAGGAGTTCTCAGCGGCCGGCGCTTTTGTTCGCGCCTTTGGCTATGACGTTGTAGCGTCGGGGCCGGATAACACCGGGGCGGACGAGCAGCAGACGCTCACTGTCGACGCGACCGGCGGCACCTTCGCCGTCAAGGTCACTAGAAAGACGTCTATCGATGCCACTGAAGGGTCGAACGTCATAGCTCACTTGTACGCGCCGACCAGTGCTTTCCATGTCGGAGATGTAGTGGAAGGGGCCTTCCCCGCTGGCACAACGATCACCGCGGTGGGCACCGAATCGCTCGTGCTCTCGGCAGCCGCGACCAGCAATTCCCGGGAATTTGGCGCGACCGAGACGACCGCACCGATCCCGTACAACGGCACAGCGGGTGAATTGGAAGCTGCGCTTGAAGTATTGCCGGCGATCGGTGCGGGCAATGTCGCGGTGACCGGAACGGACGCGACGATCGGACTTACGATCGAATACAAGGGCGCGCTCGGTCACGACGACATTTTCGATACGAAGGCCAGCTCTCGACGCTCGGGTGGATCCATTACGGCGATCTCAACAGCGCTGACCGGCGGCGTGACTCACACGGCAACCGTTGCGACGACCTCTCACGGTGGCGGGTACGAGGTTTGTGATGCGTCCGCCCCCAGCGATGTCTGCAAGGGTGGGCCAGGTTGCAACAGGGGTGAAAGCTCAATTGAGGCGTGTCAGGAGAGCTATGCGGCCGGCTCGCTCAAAAGGCCAAGCGGGGTCACGGTCGACCAGCAGAATGGTAACGTGTATGTGACCGACATCACCAACAACTCACTCGAAACCAACAATCGCATTAACGTCTATTCGTCGACCGGTATTTTCGAGGGCTCCTTTGGCTGGGATGTAGACGCAAGCAGTCCGAAAGAAGAACTGCAATTCTGCACGGTGGTTACGGGTTGCCAGTTCGGGAGCCAAGGCCCCGGCGCGGGTCAGCTAAATGGCATCGACGACAGAAGCTCGCCCGCGATGGGTCCGAACGGTCACCTCTACGTCCCAGAGGCCGGGGTAGTAAATTCCGTAGCAAACGATCGCGTCGACGAGTTCGTGCCGGTTTTGAACGGCTCTGAAGAAGTAACTGGTGTGAGCTTTGCCGGAGCGGTCGGCTGGGACGTGGTCGCCAGCGGGCCGGATCAGGCGAACGAGGCACAGAAGGTGACGGTGAGGGCGAGCGCCGGTAAGTTCAAGCTGGCGTTCAAATCTGTTACGACGGGGGAACTTGCGTTCGACGCTCCGGCGAGCGAAGCCGAAGAAGTGTCGGGGGGACCGGAAAGCGTCGAAAAGGCCCTCAATGCGCTGTCATCGGTCAATTCAGGTGGTGGATCTGTCACTGTGACCGGCGGTCCCGGCGACGCCGGCGGCTCGGCCCCCTATAACGTTACGTTCGACGGCGGTCCGCTCGCTCATACCGATGTCGCCCAAATGGTGGCCACCAAGGTCGGACTGTCGGGTGGCAATCCGGCCACCGGTGTCAGCGTGGAAACGTACAGCAACGGCACAGAAGGCCTGGAGCATTGCGTGGTGGCCAGAGGGGATGTCTGCAAGGCGGGGGTCCCAGGCGTAAAGTTGGGGCAGTTCGCCGAAGGGACCCCGTCGAGCGTCGCGGTCGACGAAAGCGGTGCGCTCTACGCAGTAGACAACCCGGGCAGTCTCTTGATTGAGCCGCCAGCGCGGGTTTACAAGTTCACGTTCCCGGGACCGGGCGAAGTCACAGCGGAGGAATTCGCGCCGGAATATCTGACGCAGACGAGCGGGGTGGCGTCAGCGGTCGAGGCGACGAATGTGTTCGTCGATCCGGTGAGCCAGAACGTGTTGGTGGCCAAGATGGAAAGCGCGGAAGGCGCAAAGCTCTATGAATTCGATAGTTCCGGCACGCTACTCGACACGTCACCTGGGAGCGAAGCCGGGTTGCATGTTACGTTTATCTTGGGTTTGGCGATTGGGACGTCCGGACGTGTCTACGTATCAAATGGTGGGTTGGGGATAGTCGACATCTTGGGGCCGCCACCGCCGCCGTCGGTGTCTATCGCCGCGGCGACGGCTGTCGGCGCTGGCTCGGCGACGTTGCACGGCACGGTCACGCCGCCACCGCCTGTCGAAGGCGCTAGCTTTGACACCACCTATTATTTCGAGTATTCGCTCGACGGCGTGGAATGGGCGAGGGTCCAGGCTGAAGATGTGGATGTCGGCGATGGCTCTGGCTCCGGTCCCCCCAATACCTGTCCGGTAAACAATCCGCCGAGCTGCACGGTCGAACAGACCGTCACGGGTCTTGTGCCCAACTCTCACTACCTGGTGCGGTTGGTGGCGAGCACCGGGACCGCGGTTGTCTCGGGCGCCGAATCGTTCACGACCCAACCTGGGCCGCCACTGGTCACGGGCGCCGCAGCCGAAGAGATTACTGAAACGTCGGCCAAGTTGAGCGGCATTGTCAATCCTGTCAACGAAGCTACGACTTACCATTTCGAGTGGGGCACCGACACGAGTTACGGCAACCAGGTCCCGGTAGAAACGGAGGGGTCCGCCGGTTCAGGTGGCCAGCCGGTCACGGTGAGTGCGCCCGTTGAGGGCCTCAAAGCAGGAACTATTTATCATTTCCGCCTCCTGGCGACCAATCCGTCGGGGACGACGGAAGGACCAGACCGCGAATTCAGCAGCCTTGACCTGTATAGGTTGCCCGACGGCCGGGCTCCCGAGCAGGTATCGCCCAGCGACAAGCGCCCGGCGGGCATGGTCGCACATACCTTGGAAGGCAATATTATTTTCCAGGCGTCAAGCGACGGCAACGCTATCATTTATCCTCTGTTGAACGGTGCGGCGGCCGCGACCGCCGGTGGCGATGTCGACTACGTTGGTGAGCGCGGAGAATCGGGGTGGTTGGCGACACAGTTGACGCCGCCGAGCCTGGTGCCAGCGGTCGATCAGAATCTGGGGGAAGACGCAACGGGGCACGTTCGGTACGCGTCGGCTGACCTCTCCTGCGAGATTATCGAAAGCTTTGAGCCGTTGACTGCCGATACGCCTGCCGTCGACGTAGCGGATGGAGTCCACAATCTCTACCGTCGTAGCGCCGACGGAACATACACGCTGTTGACCGCCGCGGTCCCTCTCAATCCCAGCGACGGACGCTTCGACGTGTATCGGGCGAGCGCCGACTGCAACCATGTTCTCTTCAGCAGCACGCTGAGGTTTCTCGAAGAAGCGGCCACCTCCTCTACGCTCTACGAGTGGGCGGAAGGGACCCTGCGGGTGGCAGGTGTGATTCCCGATGAAAGCGCACCAAGCGGCGAAAGCGTATCGGGAGGCGCGGAAGCTGGACTGGGCGGGCACAATACGGTGAAATTCACGTCTTGGAACGCGATCTCAAGAGACGGGTCGAAGATATTCTTTAGCGCATTCAGCCGATCCGGTGCGGATAAAGGCAATCTAGCGGTGTTCGCCCGAGAGAACGGGTTGAGCACAGTGGATGTTTCGCAGTCGAAGACGGCCACGGCCGATGCCAATGCAAATTATGCGGGAGCGTCGATCGACGGGTCGCATGTTTTCTTCATCGCCAACTACGGCCTGGCGACGAACGCGACGAGTGGCGGCCTGAGCAAGTGCAACGGCGGAGCCGCGTTCGCGAGTGGTGTGGGTTGCGATCTCTACGACTACAACACCATCACAAAAACGCTAACGGACCTTTCCGCGGACGCAAATTCGGCTGATACGAAGGGAGCGGGAGTCGCCGGTTTGGTCGATATATCCGACGATGGTTCCTACGTCTATTTTGCGGCGAGAGGGCAGTTGGTGGCGGGCAAGGGACGTAGTGAAGCTCAGAACCTGCAGGGAAGTCGCACCTATAACGTCTATCTGACGCACGAAGGGGAACTGTCGTACGTTGGGTTGATCGCCGATTCCGACACCGAGAGTACGGAAAGTGGTACAGACATGTCCTTTGATTTCAATCACTGGGTCGCCGACGCGACTCCTGACGGTAAGCACTTGCTGTTTGTCTCCAAGGCGAATGTTACCGGCTATGACAGCAAAGGCGTCGCAGAGGCTTATTTGTATTCGACGACGGGTGGTGAAGTCGCGTGCGTGTCGTGCCGGACGGATGGGTTGCCCTCTATCGGTAACGTGAATACCGAACCGGTTACCATTAACCCGCCAGAAACGAGTCCGAGGAGTTCCAATACAATATACAACCGCCGCCGTTCGATCAGTGACGATGGGCGGCGCGTCTTCTTCACGATGCCCGATGCATTGACTGTGGGTGCAAGGAGTGGCGCCAATAATATTTACGAGTGGGAGGCAGGGCATGTGTACCTGCTGATCGAGGGCCAAGAGATAAAGCCCGATCCCACCGTGCTCGCAGACATTTCTGCCGACGGTAGAGATGTGTTCGTTGTGACGAAATCCAAACTGGTAGCACGGGATTTTGACAATACGACCGATATCTACGATCTGCGGGCTGGTGGCGGTTTCCCAGAACCGGAACCCCCTGTGCCTCCTTGCGACCCGTTGTCTGACAAGTGCCAAGGCGAAGCCATACCGCGATTGTTTGGACCACCGGGGCCGGCCAGCGAAGTGTTCGCCGGTACAGGAAATTCACGGTCAGCGATCGCGCGATGCGGAAAGGGCCTGGTTCTCCTTCACGGCAAGTGCCTGCGAAAGAAGCCCGTGACGCATAAGAAGCGCGTCGTGAAGCACTGTAGGAAGGGCCATGTTCACAAGCATGGCAAGTGCGTGAGAAAGGCATCGGTTGCCGGCCATGCGCGGGCAATCAACAACACCGCGAGGGCTGCACGATGACCGCGGTAAAGGCGTTGCGAATCGCATCGTTGCGTGCTTTCAGGTTCGGTGTCGCGACTGTTGTGGGGATGCTTTTGTGTACGTCTCCGGCGGTGGCTATCGTGCCGTCCCCAGCGTGGGCGCCGGTAGCGGTGAGCGGTCCTACGAACCTCCCACCGGAAGGGGAGGGCACGATCGCGGTCTATGTCCAGAACGTCGGTGGTGCCGCCAGTTCCGGTTCTGAACCGCTGACGGTCACCGACGTGTTGCCGGCGGGGCTTAGGACGGCTGGGTCGGCCGAAGGCGATCAAGTTCCCGACGCCTCGGCTGGCTGGAGTTGCTTGCCGACCGGTGTCGGCGAGGGCACGGTTACTTGCACTTTCTCTGGACAGCTGGGGGCGGGCTTGGCCTCACCCGCGATCCGTATCCCCGTCTTGACGGGCGCGGAGACGGTTCAACCTGAAACGAATCTCATCACCGCCGAAGGCGGCGGCGCCGCGCTCCCCGCGAGCTATGAAGAGCCCGTCACGATCAGCGTGACGCCGGCCAAACCCGGTGTTCAGGTTTTCAGCGCCGCGACGTATAACGTTGACGGCAGCGTGTCCGTCCAGGCTGGGTCTCATCCTGTGTTGGGGACGAGCGCGATCTTCGCCAACACGGTCGTCTCCTCTACAGGGCATGTAGTGCCGGCCGGGGATCCAAAGACGATCACGGTCGATCTGCCGCCTGGCTATCTCGGCGATCCGACGGCGACGCCTCGCTGTGCGGAGGGCTCTAAAGACAAGGATTGCCCGGTCAACACGCAGGTTGGAGTGGTCCAGCCGGTCACCACCCAATTCGGCGCTTCCGCGTCGCCCGATGCGCTTCACAACGTGCAGGCGCCGGTGGGGTATCCGGCAAAGTTCACTTTCAGTGTCGTCGGCGACGCGTTCCAGATCAATGCGATAGCCAGCATTCGTACCGACGAAGACTACGGAGCGACGATCACCTCACCGAATACGGCACAGATAAGTCCGGTGTACGCGGCGTTCTTCAGCATCTGGGGCAACCCTGGTAGCCCCAGTCACGACGAACAGCGCTGCGTTATCGTTGGGTCGCACCTGGAATGCGGCCCGAGCGCGGGAGAAACCGCATTTGTGACGCTCCCTGAGGATTGCGCTTTGCAGGCCGTAGACCCGCCGTCTGTTAAGCTGACGTTCGATACGTGGCTCGGAATCGGTGTGTTCGATCATCAGCAATTCCCGGCTCCGGCGGTCACCGGCTGTGACCAGTTGCATCTGAATCCGAGCTTCACGTTCGGGCCTGAACAGCACGCGGCGGCGTCACCATCGGCGTTCAGCAGCGATCTGAAAGTACCCCAGGAAGGGTTGGTGGAGCCCGAAGAGTTGGCGACGCCGGAGTTGCGTACTGTCGTCGCAACGTTGCCTGCGGGCGTGACGCTCAACCCGTCATCCGCGGATGGGCTTGCGACTTGCGGTTCTGCGCAGATCGGTTTGCGCGGCGCGAATTTCCCGGAGCCGAACAGGATCAGGTTCACAAAGAGCCCGCCTGAATGCCCTGAAGCGTCAAAGGTGGGGACGGTCGAACTGACCACCCCACTACTTCAAGAGCCGCTACACGGTGATTTCTACTTGGCGGCGCAGGACGACAACCCGTTCCACAACCTCCTCACGGTGTACTTGGTCATCAACGATCCGTCGGTGGGGATCGTTGCGAAGATCCCAGGGAAGATCGAACCCGACCCGGTGACGGGCCAGTTGACAGCGGTCTTCGACGACACGCCCCAGCTACCGTTCGATGATCTGAAGCTGAGCTTCAAGGGCGGGAACCGCTCACCGTTGGCGACCCCTGATACGTGCGGATCGTTTACGACGAAGACCGCGTTTACACCGTGGTCGGCACCCGAATCCGGTCCCGACACCGTCTCCGAAGCCAGTTTTGAAGTCACGAGCGGTCCCGGTGGCAGACCTTGTGTTGGGAGCAAGGCGGCCCGTCCGTTCCGTCCAGCGTTTAGTGCGGGCACAGCCAATACCACGGCGGGTGCGTACACGCCGCTCGAATTCAATGTGATCCGCAATGATGGCGAACAGGAGCTCAAGGGACTTTCCTTCACGCTTCCGCCCGGTTTGACGGGGAATATCGCGAGCGTTGCAAAGTGCTCCGAGGCAGAGATCGCCACGGCACAAGTCAAGACGGGGAAGGCCGAGCAGTCCAATCCGAGCTGTCCGTCCGCATCCGCGCTCGGCACGATCGACTCCTCGGCGGGGATCGGTGACAACCCGATTCATGTCAGCGGCAAGTTGTATCTCGCGGGTCCCTACCAGAGCGCTCCTCTCAGTGGTGTCGTGGTTGTCCCCGCCGTCGCCGGACCATACGATCTCGGGAATGTTGTCCTCAGGGCGGCATTGCACATAGACCCGGTTACCGGCCAGATCACGGCCGTCACGGTGGGAATACCGAACATCATGAAGGGAATCCCCCTGTCGATCCGGTCCGCCAGGGTGGTGGTCGATCGTCAGGGGTTCATCAGCGCTCCCACGTCGTGCGAAAAGATGTCGATCACGGCGAAGCTCACCGGTGCTGGCGGGGATACCGCGAGTAGCGTGGACGACACGACGTCAACGTCGACGGTGCCGTTCCAGGTTGGTGGGTGTGAGAAGCTCGGTTTCAAACCTGTCTTTCACGTGTCGGTGTCGGGGAAGACGAGTCGTGCAAACGGCGCGTCGTTGAGCGTGAAACTGTCCTATCCGAGGGCGCCGTATGGTTCTCAGGCGAACATTCGGTCGGTGAAGGTGGCGTTGCCCAAGCAGCTACCGTCACGTTTGACGACACTGCAAAAGGCTTGTCCCGACAGTACGTTCGAAGTGAACCCCGCCGCTTGTCCCGCCGGCTCGAGGGTGGGGACAGCGAAGGCGGTCACACCGATCCTCGCGGTCCCGTTGGAAGGACCAGCGTATTTCGTGTCGCATGGTGGCGCGAAGTTCCCCGAACTAGTTGTGGTGTTGCAGGGTGAAGGGATCACGATCGATCTGCACGGCGAAACATTCATCAGCAAAACCGGGATCACCAGCAGCACGTTCCGTACCGTCCCAGACCAGCCCGTGACGAGCTTCGAACTGACGTTGCCGCAGGGACCCAACTCGGCGCTCGCCGCAAACGGCGATTTGTGCTCGCTCACCCACACCATAACTCTGCGCAAGAAGACGATCGTAAGAGCACACGGGCACAAGCACACGACCACGAAGATCGTCAAGAAGAGCGTCCCCGGGACACTCGCGATGCCGACCGCGTTCACGGCACAAAACGGTCTCGTGATCCATCAGACCACGCCGATCGCGATCACCGGATGCGTCACGCACAAGACAAAGAAACTCGCAAAGAAGGCGAGTCATGGCAACAAGAGCCTCAAGTGACAGGCAGTCACATTCAAGCAGCGTGAGCGTTGCGCGTAAGCGCACCACATCCTTGTATGAGAATGGTGTGGTGCACGAGCCTTCCACAAGACCGGCTCGTGACGGTGCTGTCCGTGAGCGTGTCGCGGGTATTCAGCGTGCGCGGTTGATAGCAGCGATGAGCGAGGTCGCGTGCGAGCACGGCGCCGCGAATGTGACTACCGCTCTTGTGGTTGCCCGTGCGGGCGTCTCACGGCGCACGTTCTACGAGATCTTCACCGACACCAAAGACTGTTTCCTCGCCGCGTTCGACGATGCGATCGCCCGCGCCACGAGCCATGTGCTGTCCGCATACAACTCCTCGACGGGGTTTCGGGAGCGGAATAGGTCCGCGCTCGCTGCACTTCTCCAATTCCTTGATGAGGAACCCACCGTAGGTCGTGTGTTGGTTGTCGAGTCGCTGGGCGCGGGTCATGAGGCAATAGCGCGTCGCTCGCGTGTACTGGCTCAGATTGTCGCGGCTGTCGACACGGGACGCTTCGAGAAGAACGCGAACCCCGAAGCGACTCCCCTCACGGCCGAGGGTGTTGTCGGTGGTCTTTT
This sequence comes from uncultured Solirubrobacterales bacterium, assembly GCA_963702905.1. GTDB lineage: Bacteria > Actinomycetota > Thermoleophilia > Solirubrobacterales > Solirubrobacteraceae > Palsa-744. The sequence continues at coordinate 233,697 of OY969769.1, read as the reverse complement.
CGCCGTCATCCACACACGACTGATCGATGGTTCCCGCGAGCCGTTCATAGACCTTGTGAACCCGCTGATGGGGATGATCGTACTGCCCTATCTCGGGCGTACGGCCGCCAACCGGGAAGCATCCCTCCCTGTCACGGCGGGGACCGCCACCCCCGCGAAGCGAGTTGTCACTGCCGACACGAACCCGTGGGGCGGGCTGCCTATGCGTCTTACCTATCGCACGGTGCGCGTGCTCCAGTTCATCGCCGCGAAACCGGGTTCCACGAACCGCGAGATAGGGCTCGCCTCAGAGGTCTCCGACCAGGGACAAATCTCGAAACTGCTCGCTCGCCTGCAACGCCTAGAGCTAGTCCAAAACCAAGAGCCCTCTCCCGGCAAGGGCAAACGCAATGCTTGGACACTCACAAGTACAGGACTGGAGCTCGAGCAAGCGATGAGCGCCAACTCCAACTGGCAGGCCCAAGGATGAGCGCACACACGAGCGCTCGCGGGGTTCCCGCGGCGCGAACCGGCCGTCAGGGAGGCCATGTGGTCGCAATGCAACGCCGGCGGCTGCTGCTCGCGACCGGCGAAGTCATCGGTGAGAGGGGTGTGGATGCGGCCACGATCTCGCGCATCTCCAAGCGCGCGGGCGTCTCGCGTCGCACCTTCTACGAGGTCTTCGACGACCGCGACGCGTGCTTGCTGGCAGCTTTCGACGCCGCGGTCGCGCGGATGGCGGGGCCGGTTCTCGCCGCATGGGAAGAACCCGGCGAATGGTCGTCGCGCATCAGGAAGGCGCTTGTATCGCTGTTGGAGCAGTTGGACGCCCAACCCGAGTTGGCTCAACTGTGCGTGGTCGAGGCTCTGAAGGCGGGACCGTCGGTCTCCGAGCGTCGGGCACAGCTGGTCGGTGCCCTGGTCGAGGCGGTTGAGCGGGGCAGGTCTGAAATGCGGCCTACGAGCGACCCTCCGCCGCTCACAGGCGAGGGTGTGGTCGGCGGCGCTCTGTCAGTGATCTATGCGCGGCTGCTCGCCGGCTCGTTCTCCACCACGCGGTCGCCGCGGGCGCGGTCTGCCTCCGATCGTGCCCAGCCTCCCCTCGGCGAGCTGGCGGGTCAGTCTGATGGCGATGATCGTCCACCCCTACCTTGGCGCCGCCGCCGCCCGTCGCGAGCTCGCTCGCTCCACGCCGACGACGCGGTCGACGCTTGGCTCCGTCAGGGACCCCTTCAAGGGGCTCTCGATCCGCTTCACCTACCGCACCGCACGTGTGATCTCGACCATCGCCGCCGAGGGCGAGCAGGGGTGCTACCCGTCTAACCGATTCATCGCCGACTCCTCCGGCATCGCCGACGAGGGGCAGATATCGCGTCTGCTCGCTCGCTTGCAGAGGTCTGGTCTGATCGAGAATCGCGGCGTGGGACAGCCGAAGGGGGAGCGTAATGCCTGGGCTCTCACCAAGCGAGGCGCTGCGATCCATGATGCACTCGCGGTTCGCGCCTGAAGCAGGAGCTACTCCCAGCGCAACTCCTTTGGCGCGTCGCGCATCCGCAGCACCCGCGCCGGCACGCCGCCTACGACCGCGTTCTCCGGTACGTCCTTCGTCACTACCGCGTTCGTGCCCACGATGCTGTTATGCCCGACGCTCACGCCGCGCAGCACGCACGCGCCGTAGCCCATCCACACATTGCTGCCCACGCGCACGTCGCGCTTGTAGATGCCTTGTAGGCGGATCGGGCGCTCGACCTCTACAACCCCGTGGTCGAAGTCGATCAGCATCACGCGGTCGGCGATGATGCACTCGCGGCCGATGGATACATGCTGGTAGGCGGAGATCGTGCACTCCTGGCCCATCACCGTCTTCGGCCCGATCGACACTTCGCCCTCGTGCACCCTGATCTTGCAATCGTGACCCACCCACGACCAGCGGCCGATGCGTAGCGTCGCGTTCCTGCCGATCTCGAGCTTCACGCCCGGGCAGATAAAGCACATGCCTTCGGTCTGCAGGCGCTTGCCGTGGCGCAGCTTCAGCCACACAAAGCGCGCTCCGAGCTTCGCGTAATGGCGATTGAGCATGTTGTTGTCACGCATCCACCGCCACGTGCGCAGCATCTCTTTGGGCCGGGCCACGGCGGGCATCCTAGAGATTGGCCAGCGGCGACGGGGCGCGCGTCGGCCGGGTGACGCCAAGCGGTTTGGGAGATACTTCCGCGCGTGACATCCTCGCTCGCCCAGCGCCTGCTCGACGGCGACCGCCGCGCCCTCGCGCGCGCGATCACCCTCGTCGAGGACGACCGCCCCGAGGGGTGGGAGCTGGTGCGCGAGGTGTACCCCCACACGGGCAAAGCGGCCGTCTACGGCTTCACCGGCCCGCCCGGCGTCGGCAAGTCGACCTTGATCGGCGCGCTTACGAAGGCCCGCCGCGAGGCCGGGCGGTCCGTCGGGGTGCTCTCGATCGACCCCTCCTCGCCCTTCACGCACGGGGCACTCCTGGGCGACCGCATTCGCCTGACAGAGCACTTCCTCGACCAAGGGGTGTTCATCCGCTCGATGGCAAACCGCGGCGCGCTCGGCGGGCTCTCCGAGGCTGCCCTCCAAGCTGCGCTCTTGCTCGACGCGGCGGGACGGGAGGACGTGTTCGTGGAGACAGTCGGCGTCGGTCAGGCGGAGATCGACATCATCGACCACGCCGACACGATCGTGCTCGTGCTGATGCCTGGCTCGGGCGACTCAATCCAGGCGCTCAAGGCCGGGGTGATGGAGATCCCCGACGTGATCGTCATCAACAAGGCCGACCACCCCCTCACCGACACGATGGTGCGCGAGATCCGCGGTGTGCTTTCGCTGGCGAACGTGAACGGCGATTCGGAATCGAGTCCCACCCGCCCGGACTGGCGAGTGCCGATCGTCAAGACAGAGGCTGCCCACGGTAGGGGCGTCGCCGAGTTGATCGAGCGCCTGGACGCCCACCGTGCGCACATCCTCGAGCGGGGCACACTGCAGGAGCGCCGCGGGCGCAATTTGCGCAACGAGGTGCTCGCGATCGCCACCGCCCGCATGCGCCGCCGTCTGGAGGAGGAGCTGCGCGAGGACGCCGACTTCAAGCGGCTCTTGGATGAAGTGGTCGAGCGGCGGCTGGACCCCGCCAGCGCCGCCACCGCCATGTTGAAGCAGCGCCAAAGCTGAACGTCCGGCCCGGGGCGACCGGGGTGACGCGCCGGCCTGTCCGAGGTGCGTCCACTCAAGAGTCGTAGCTGAGCAGCGCGTGCGCCTCGTGTGGCGCCAGCCGCTCGCGCCCGCCTAGGAAGGCCAGCTCGATCAGGAAGCCGCAGCCCGCCACCTCGCCGCCAAGCTGCTCCACCAGATCGCACAACGCGGCGGCGGTGCCGCCCGTGGCGAGCAGGTCGTCGTGGACGAGCACGCGTGCCCCTTTGCCGATCGCGTCGCTGTGCAACTCCAACTGGTCTGAGCCGTACTCGAGCAGATACTCCGCGCTCACCGTCTCGTATGGCAGCTTGCCCGGCTTGCGCGCCAGCACGAACCCCGCGCCGAGCTCCAGCGCGAGCGCCGGCCCGAGCAGGAAGCCGCGCGCCTCCGCGGCGATCACGCAGTCCACTTTCAGCGGGCGCCCGTAGCCGGCCAGGCCCTCCACCGCGAGCGCCAGCGCCTTCGGGTCGGCCATCAGCGGGGTGATGTCCTTGAACACGATTCCCGCCTCGGGGAAGTCGGGAATGTCGCGTACGAGCCGTCGCAGCCCGGTGGCGACGCCACCCGCCGCCCGGCCTGTTTGGCTGTGCGAGTCCGCCGTCGGAGGCATCTCCGCGCGAGCGTAGCACCCCCACCCGTGGCTTGCGGCCGCCGGCGTGACCCTGTAGCCTCACCGCGACAAATTGTCGTAAACCCAAAGTTGGAGGCACACATGCGCAGGGGGATCTCGGTTGGGGCAATAACCCTTGGGCTGATCTTCGCCACCGGCGGCTCGGCCAGCGTCGCTGACCCCGGCTCAGCCGGCGAAGCCGAGTTCGTGTGCTCCCAGGCGCCCTCCGCGGGCGCGGCCTCGTGCCACGCCATCAAGTTGCTGAACCCGCACGCCAACTGGCACGGCGTCCACAGGAACGGAAAAGGACCCTCGGCTACCGCGTCGACTCCATCCGGCTACTTCCCCGCCGATCTGCAGTCGGCCTATGGTCTGGAATCCGCCAGCGCCGGCGGTGGAGAAGGCCAGACCGTGGCGATCGTGGACGCCTACAACGACCCCAACGCGGCGACAGACCTGAATCGCTACCGCTCCCAGTTCAAACTGCCGCCCTGTGAAGCCGGGTGCTTCAAGAAGGTGAACCAGAAGGGGGAAGAAGGGAGCTACCCGAACGCCAACACATCCTGGTCGGAGGAGATCTCGCTCGACCTCGACATGGTGTCGGCGATCTGCCCGAAATGCCACATCCTGCTCGTCGAGGCGAGCTCTGCCGGCATGGCGAACCTCGGCGCCTCCGTGAACGAGGCGGTCGCCTTGAAAGCCAATGCCGTATCCAACAGCTACGGGGGCTCGGAGTTCTCCGGCGAGACAAGCTACGACGCGGATTATGCCCACCCCGGCGTGGCGGTCACCGCGAGCGCCGGGGACGGCGGGTACAGAGCGGAATACCCCGCCGCCTCACCGTTCGTCACCGCGGTTGGCGGCACGACGCTGAGCAGAGCGAGTAACACGCGCAAATGGAGCGAGACCGTGTGGTCGGGAACGGGCAGCGGTTGCTCGGCGGTCGAGCCGAATCCCGGCTGGCAGCCGATCACCTCGCTGTGCAAGAGACGCACGGTCTCAGATGTGGCGGCCGACGCCAACCCCAACACCGGCGTCGCCGTGTACGACAGTTACGGCGCACCCGGCTGGCTGGTGTTCGGCGGCACGAGCGTCTCCTCGCCGATCATCGCCTCGGTATATGCGCTTGCTGGCAACGCCTCGGGCTTCACGAGCAACGCTGCCCAGGCGCTCTACTCCACACCCACGCTCAACAAGGTCAAAGAAGGCGCGAACGCGCGGCGCTGCTCCATCTACCTGTGCAACGCCGGCTTCAGCCTCGTTGAATACGGCGGCTACAACGGACCCACAGGCGAGGGCACCCCGAACGGCATCGCGGGCTTCTAACCAAGCGGCTCGCCCTTCGGGACCTTGGGATTGAGGCGTCCTGGCCGTTCACCGCTCACTGCTCTGCGTGAAGCGAGCGGGCGGTGGGCGAACGCGCCACCTCGCGCTGGTCGGGGGCGGTGCCGATTACCTTGTCGCCCACGATCGAGGTCACCCCGAACCAGTAGCGCTCGTTCTTGAAGTGGTGCAGGCGGTGGTTGCGCCAGATCGCCTTGAAGTAGCGGCGCTTGGGACGGTAGGGCGTATGGATCAGGAAGTGGGTCCACTCGTAGGAGGCGAGGATCGCGAAGCCGCACACCACGCCAGTGGTGGCATACGCAAGACGTGGACCGTCGAGCACGAATGCGATCGGGAACGACATGACCCACACCACGAACGCGATCATCGTCAGGAAGACGAGCACACCGGACACAGGGATCAGAACCCCCTCCAACACCCCCGGGCGCTTGTGGTGCCGCCGGTGCTCTCGCGCAGTGATCACCTCCACCCGCCGGCCGAACACCGTGAACGGGGGTGAGTGCAACAGGTAGACGTGGATCGCCCACTCCACGAACGGGGTCACCCCGAGTAGTCCCGCCACCATCACGATGTCACGCCAGCTCCACGAGCCCTGAACCGCGCGTAGGGCAAACGCGAGTACCACTGCGCCGAGGAGATAGGGGGGCGAGGGTTGCCGCCAGAACGCTCGTGCACAGTCGGCGAGCGTCACTGTGTCTTTGCCGCTGCGTGTGGGCACGGCGTTCGCCAGCGCGGTGAGATGCGGCGCGTCGATGTCGGGAGTCAACCCCTCGTCGTCATCCGCGCGGCCTTTGTTGTCGATCGCCGTCGCTGACATCTCGCGTTCGATGCTAACCCAAATGGTTCCACCGGTAGGCGTTACGCAGCTGGGTAACGCCGGATATAGAGTAGGGCCACATGGCGACTGATTACCTGAAGTGGGCCGACCGCAACTGGGGGCTATTGACCAAGTTGATGGGCGGACACGCGAAGATCTACCGCGCCACGCGCGGGGTGATCGGCTATCGCGTGCCGGGCGCGCCCGCGGTGCTGTTGCTCGACCATGTGGGCGCCAAGAGCGGCACTCGTCGCACCAGTCCGCTCGTGTTTGCGCGGGATGGCGAGAACACGATCCTCATCGCCTCCAAGGGCGGCTACCCGAAGAACCCAGCTTGGTACTACAACCTCAAGGCCAACCCCGACACGACGATCCAGATCGGATCCAAAGTGATCGACGTACACGCGCGCGAGGCCACGCCCGAGGAGTACGACCGCATATGGAAGCTCGCGGTGGACGTTTACGGCGGCTACGAAGCCTACCGCCGCCGCACCGAGCGAAAGATCCCGCTCGTTGTGCTCGAACCGCGCTAGTCGGACCGAGTCCCCGGCGCGCGATGTGTCCGCTCAGGCGCCGAGCGCCCGCGCGATCACCATCTGCTGCACCTCGTCGGTGCCCTCGCCGATCGTGAGGATCTTCGCGTCGCGGTAGAAGCGGCACACCGGGTACTCCTCGATGAAGCCGTACCCGCCGTGTATCTGCACGGCCTCCTCGCTGCACTTCACCGCGAGCCGTCCGGTCTTCAGCTTCGCTTGGGCGGCGGTGAGCGTGAAGTTGCGTCCAGCATCCTTCTCGCGGGCGGCCTTGTACACGAGCAGTCGCGCCGCCTCGATCTCCGTCGACATGTCGGCGAGCTTGGCTTGGATCGCCTGGAACTTGGAGATCGGCTTGCCGAATGCGCGCCGCTCCTTCGCATAGGCGAGCGCCTGGTCGAGCGCCCCCTGGGCGAGCCCAACCCCCATCGCCGCCACTCCGATGCGGCCGATGTCGAGGATGTGCAGGAACTGCTTGAACCCCTGCCCCCGCGGCCCGAGCAGGTTCTCTTCGGGGACGCGGCATTCGGTGAACGTGAGCGGGCGCGTGTCGGAAGCGTTCCAACCCATCTTTCGGTAGGGCGTGCCCTGCTCGTAGCCAGGGGCGCCGTTCGGAACGATGATGTTCGATATCTCCTTGGCTCCGTCGGTGTCCCCCGTGACGGCTGTGATGCAGACCACGCCTGAGATGTCAGTGCCGGCGTTGGTGATGAACTGCTTGGCGCCGTCGATCACCCATTCGCCCCCGTCGAGTCGCGCACGGGTGCGGGTGTTTCCCGCGTCAGAGCCCGCCTCCGGCTCGGTCAAGCCGAACGCGCCGAGCTTCTCACCCGAGCACAGTTGGGGCAACCACTCGCGCTTCTGCTCCTCCGACCCGAACAGGTAGATCGGCTGCGTGCCGAGCGAGGTGTGGGCGCACAGCGTGATCGCCACCGAGGAATCGACCCGAGTGAGCTCCTCCACCGCGAGCGCGTAGGCAAGCGTGTCGCCCCCTCCACCTCCGTACTCCTGCGGGAAGGGAATCCCCATCAAGCCAAGCTTGCCGAGCTGCGCGACGATCTCATACGGGAAAGACTTGGTGCGGTCGAGCTCCTCCGCCACCGGCGCCACCTCCGCCTCGGCGAACTCCCGCACGGTGCGGCGAATCAGCTCGTGGTCGGGGGAGAGGTCGAAGTCCATCGCCGACTCAGCTCACGCCAGGCGCGCTAGGAGCACGAGGCACGCGCGAGCTCGACGAGGAGGCGCACACCGTAGCCGGAAGCCCCCTTGCCGACGTAAGCACGTCCCAAATCCCATGCAGACCCGGCGATGTCGAGGTGCGCCCAGGGCGTGTCTCCGACGAAGTTGGCGAGGAACGTTGCGCCTGTGATCGTGCCTGCCTTGCGACCTTCGGGCGCGTTGTCGAGATCGGCGTATTTGCCTTTCACGAGCTCGTCGTACTCCTCGTGCAGCGGCAACCTCCACACGATCTCGCCGGTCTGCTCCCCGGCCGCCGTCACGCTTGCCGCGAAATCGTCGTTGTTGGAGATCAACCCCGCGTACGTGGACCCGAGCGCGATGATCACAGCGCCTGTCAAGGTCGCCAGGTCGACCACCTGCTCCGCTCCCAGGGAGATCGCGTGGCAGAGGCAGTCGGCGAGGACGAGCCGTCCCTCCGCGTCGGTGTTGTTCACCTCGATCGTCTTGCCGTTGGAGGCCGTCACGATGTCACCGGGCTTGATCGACTTCCCACTCGGGAGGTTCTCGGTGGCGCCCACCACCGCCACGATCCTCACCGGCAGGCCGAGTCGCGCGATCGCCGCGAGCGCCGAGATGACCGCGGCGCCCCCCGACATGTCGAACTTCATCTCCGCCATTTTCGCTCCGGGCTTGAGCGAGATGCCGCCGCTGTCGAACGTCACCGCCTTGCCCACGAACCCCAGCAATGGCCCACCCGCGCCCGGGGGCTCGTAGCGCAGCGTGATCAACGCGGGCTCCTCCTCCGTTCCCTGCGCCACCGCCGCGAAAGCTCCCATCGAGCGCCCCACGATCCCATCGCGACCCTCCACCTCCACCGAGAGGTGATCGATCTCGTTGGCGAGCGCCAACGCATGCTTGCCGAGCGCGGTGGGGGTGAGGTCGTTGGCGGGACGGTTCTGCAGGTCGCGTGCTTCATTTACAGCCGTTGCCACAACCCCCGCCTGATCGACTGCCTGAGCGAGGTCATCCCCGCCGGACACGATCAAGCGATCGAGATGCTTAGGCGAAGAGTCCGTGCCTGGCTCGTCTTTGCCCTCCGACTTGTGGCTGTCGAAGCTGTAGTCGGCGAGCACGGTCCCCTCGACCAGCGCCGCCGCCACAGCGGGATCGCCGGTGGGGGCCTGCCAGCAGAGAGCCTTGGTCGAGAGCTCCTTGGCGCGGTCCCGCACCAGCGCCGCCACCACACGTGCGCGCTCGGGCGTGATCTCCTCGCGCTTGCCAAGTCCCGCTACCACCCAACGCTTGCCGCCTGAGTGAGTGAGAGCGAGCGCCTTGGGCGAGCGTTTGGCCTCGCCGCTCGAGAGCAGCTCGCCGACCTCGACGGGTGCGCCCGCCGGCGTCTCGTCCCCCTCGAACACACCGAGCGCAACCGTGTCTGCGTCGGTCTCCTGCGGGGCTTGCGCTGTGAAGGACACGTTCACGATGCGAGCACGATATCGACCTCTCGGCCGGCAGCGCTCGCAGACATCCCCCGACGATCGAGCGGCCCTGTGCGGATCGTCACGTACTCACCCGACGGCGCCTCGCTACGATTGCCTTCTCAAGGCCCCCCACGGCCGCAACCCGACCTCAGGAGAATCGCCTCGATGCCCAAGACCGTGATCCTCGGCGCAGCGCGCACGCCCATCGGCAAGATGGGGGGAGGACTGTCAACGCTTGACGCCACCGAGCTCGGAGCTGTCGCGATCGAGGCCGCGCTCGACCGCTCGGGCGTCGATCCTGCACAGGTCGAGCACGTCGTGATGGGTCAGGTGCTGCAAGCCGGCCAGGGTCAGATCCCCTCGCGCCAGGCCCAGATCAAGGCGGGCATCCCCAAGGAGGTCTCCTCCGAGACGATCAACAAGGTGTGCGCCTCCGGCATCCGTGCCACGGTGATCCTCGACCAGGCGATCCGCGCGGGTGATGTGAAAGTAGGTGTTGCCGGTGGGATGGAGTCGATGTCCAAGGCCCCCTATTTGCTCCCGGGCGCCCGCTTCGGCTTCCGCATGGGCGACGTGAAGGCGCTCGACGCGATGGTCCACGACGGACTCACCAACCCCTTCTCCGGCAAGCAGATGTTCGTCGAGGCCACAGAGGTGGGAGATGAGCTTGAGATAACCCGCGCCGACCTCGACCGTTGGGCGCTGCGCTCGCATGAGCTTGCACTGAAGGCCACCGACGAGGGCCGCCTACCCGAGGAGATCGTGTCGGTCACGATCAAAGGTCGCAAGGGCGACACCGTCGTGGAGGTGGACGAGGGCCCGCGCCGTGACACCTCGCTTGAGAAGCTCGCGTCGCTCCCCGGACTGGTGGGCAAAGAGGGCTCCCACACCGCCGGCAACGCTCCCGGTGTGAACGACGGTGGTGGCGCCCTTGTCGTCGCATCCGACGAGTGGGCTTCCGCCAACGGCAAGGAGGCGCTCGCCGAGATCGTCGCCCACGCGCAGTCGGCCGACGAATTCGCCTACCTCGCCCGCACTCCCGCCTCGGCGGCGAAGAAGGCGCTCGAGCTGGCGGGCTTGAAAGCGGAGGACATCGACGTGTGGGAGATAAACGAGGCGTTCGCCTCGGTCACGCTCAACTCGATCCGCATGCTCGGCATCGACGAGGACAAGGTCAACGTCAACGGCGGCGCGGTTGCGCTCGGCCATCCCATCGGCGCCACCGGCGCCCGGCTGCTCGGCACGCTCGTGCACGAGCTGCGCCGTCGTGGCGGCGGTCTTGGTTGCGCGGCGATCTGCTCGGGCGGCGGGCAGGGCGACGCGGTAATCCTCCGGGTCTGAGATGAGCGGGGTCACCGGCGACGCCCTGGACGACGGGCGCATGGTGACCGGGCTCACAAACGAGCAGACGGATCGAGAGGATCGCGGCGGTCTGAGGGGCGCCGCGTTCTTCGACCTCGACAGAACCCTCATGGCGGGGTCCTCGGGCATCTACTTCGCCCGGGCCGCGTTCGAGAGCGGCATGATCACGCGCCGGCGGCTGGCGCGTGACATCTTCGAGAACCTCCGCTTTCGCCTGCGCGGCTCCACCGACGAGCGCGCCGACGCCGTGCGCGTGCGCGTGGGAGAGATGATCTCAGGGACGCCTGTACGCGATCTGGAGCGCCTCAACCCACGTGTGCTGAGTGGGGTGCTCCCGCGCATCTACCCGGAGATGCTGCAACGCGCCTACGACCACCAGGAGGCAGACAGGCGTGTGTACATCGTCACCGCCGCCCTCCAGGAGATGGCCGACCTGCTCGCCCGCGTGCTCGTCTTCGACGGTGGAGTGGGCTCGCGCCTCGAGGTCCGCGACGGCCGCTACACCGGTCGCGCCGCCGGACCGTTCAACTACCGCGAGGGCAAGGTGGCTTCGATGAAGGAGCTCGCCGAGCGCGAGGGGTTGGATCTCGCAAGCTCCTACGCCTACTCCGACTCGGAGTCAGACCTGCCGATGCTTCGCGCCGTGGGGCACCCCGTTGTTGTGAACCCCGACCAGGAGCTCACCAGCATCGCCAAGAGCGAAGGTTGGGAGATAGTGCGGCTCGACCGCCTTGCCCCACGCCTGAAGATCGCTGCGGCGCTCGCCGCCGGCACCGCCGCGGCCGGCCTCGGCATGGCCGCCAGGGAAGGTCGCGCGGCGCGCTCCTCCCCTCGTCAATAATCTGCCGTCCGATGTCCACCACCACAGACAAACTGAGTCCCACCCACCCCAAGATCCGCGTCGTCGTCGCCAAGCCCGGCCTCGACGGTCACGACCGCGGCGCGAAGATCATCGCCCGTGCACTACGCGATGCGGGCATGGAGGTCATCTACACCGGCCTTCACCAGACCCCCGAGCAGATCGTCGAGACCGTGATCCAGGAGGACGCCGACGCGGTCGGGCTGTCGATCCTCTCCGGCGCCCACATGACGCTCGTGCCGCGTGTGGTGGAGCTGCTTCACGAGCAACAGATCGACGACGTGGTCGTCACGGTCGGCGGGACGATCCCCGCCGAAGACATTCCAGAGCTGAAGAGCCTGGGCGTTGCCGAGGTGTTCACACCGGGCGCACCCACCCAGGCCATCGTTGATTTCATCCGCTCGGCAACGACCGAGCGCACTCCTGATTGACTCGTCAGTCAACTCAGGTAGGATTGCCCCATCGACATCCCTGAAGGAGTTAGCTGAATGAAGATTTGCGTCCTGGTGAAGGAGGTCCCGGACGCCGCCGTCGAGAAGCGCATCAACAGCTCGACGGGGCGCATGGACCGAGGCGGGGAGAAGAACCTCAACCCGTATGACACGCACGCCATCGAGGCTGCGATGCAGGTTCGCGAGGGCGGCGTCGCCCCCGTGGAGGAGATCGTTGCCGTCACGATGGGCCCGGAGAGCGCCGTCCGTGCGCTCCACAAGGCCGTCTCGCTTGGTGCGGACCGCTCTGTGCACCTCTCCGACCCCGCTGTCGCCGGCTCTGACGTCGCCGCCACCGGCTACGCCCTGGCCCAAACCCTCCAGCGCGAGAAACCAGACCTCGTGCTGCTCGGCCAGCAATCAGACGACGGCGAGTGCTACACGATCGGCGCCGTTGTCGCCGAGCACCTCGGCATGCCCTCGCTCACCCAGGTCATCAAGATGGACGTCGACTCCGACGCTCTACGTTGCGAGCGCCAGGCCGAGTACGGGTACGACACGGTGCAAATCAAGCTCCCCGCTGTCATTTCCGTCGGCGACGCCATCAACGAGCCGCGCTACCCCTCGCTGAAGGCGATCATGGGGGCCAAGAAGAAGCCACTCGACACGGTTACCGCCGGTGACGTCGGCATCGACGCCTCCAAGGTGGGCGGCGACAATTCCGCCGCCCAGTGGGTCGCCGCGAAGGCCCCCCCGGCCAAGGCCGCGGGCGAGATCATCGAGGACGAGGACACCAACGAGACCGTCGAAAAGATCGTCTCCTGGCTCGACGAGAGGAAGCTGATCTAGATGGCAAACATCCTGGTCTACGCGCTCCACTACGAAGGCGCGATCAACAAGAACTCACTTGGTGCCGTCTCCGAGGGCGCCAAGCTCGCCGCCGAGCTCGGCGGCGAGGCCCACGCAATCCTTGTGGGCGAGAACGTCCCGCAAGACCTCGCAGCATCGCTTGGCAACTACGGCGCCAAGAAGGTGCTAATCGCCGAGGGCCCCGAAGGGCTCGCCCAGCCGGTGGTCGACGCGATGGGCGCCGCCATCTCCGGTGGCGACTACAAATACGCCCTCTTCGGCGGCGGTCTGCTCGGCTTCGAGATCGGCGCCGGCCTCGCCGCGCGCCTCGGCGCCGGTGTGGCGATGGAGGTCACCGCGGTACGCGCTGAGGGCGGCGAATTGATCGCCGAGCGCCCGATCCTCGGCGACTCCGCGATCTCCGAGATCAAGTACCGCTCCGAGGTCGGCATCGTGATCGGCCGCCTCAACGCGTTTGAGATCAAAGAGACAGGCGCCGGCGCCGCCCCGGTTGAGTCCGTTAGCTTCGAGCTCTCAGAGCACGCCAAGCAGGCCACGATGGTGACTCGCGGCGAACAACGCGGCGCGGACGTCGACATCGAGGGCGCCTCCATCCTGGTTGCCGGCGGTCGCGGCCTCGGCAAGGCCGAGGGCTTCCAGCTCTGCGAAGAGCTCGCGAGCGCGTTCGGCAACAACGCGGCGGTCGCCGCCACCCGTGCGGTGGTGGACGCGGGCTGGTACCCCTACGCGGCACAGATAGGCCAGACCGGCAAGACGGTCGCCCCGAAGCTGTACCTCGCGGCGGGCATCTCCGGCGCCATCCAGCACAAGGTGGGAATGCAGGCCTCGGAGAACATCGTCGCGATCAACAAGGACTCAAACGCGCCGATCTTCGAGTTCTCAGACCTCGGCATCGTGGGCGATCTCAACAAGATCCTGCCAAAGCTGACCGAGGCCGTGAAGGCCAAGAAGGCGTAGCAGTGGGCCTCCTGACACGGCGCTGGACGCCACGTGACGTCTCGGACGTGCAACCAGCACGCCCTTCACCGTCCCGCGACGTCCAGCTTGGTCATGAGACCCACTGCGGCTTGGCGGGAATAGGGATGCGCGAGCGAAAAGGAGTGTCAAGCGATGTCATCTCATAACGGCTCACGCAATGGGAAGGTCGTCCCCGCGGCCTTTCCGCCGCCCGTGGAACCCCAGAAAGAGTTCGTCAAGCAGGGACTCGACCCCGAGGACGAGCTGATCGAGGTGGGCGTGGCGATCGTCGGCGGGGGCACCGCCGGCCTCGCCTGCGCCAACCGCCTCTTGCAACTGCTCGCCGATGACCCGGAGACGATGGAGCGCCTCGGTGAAGTGCCGGTTGCGGTGGTCGAGAAGGCAAAGACCTGCGGTGGGCACAACCTCTCGGGCGCGGTTGTGCGCCCGGGGCCGCTTGAAGAACTGTTCCCCGACATGACCCGCGAGCAGTGGCGCGAAGAGGGCTTCGCTTTCGGCGAGGTCACCAAGGAGGCGGTCTACCTCACGCCCACCTCCAAAATGTCGCTGCGGATTCCGACGCCCCCGCCGTTCAAGAACCACGGCAACGAGGTCATGTCGGTCGCCGCGCTCGCCCGCTACCAGCAGCAACAGGCTGAGGATGCAGGCGCCTACATCCTCACCGAGACTGCAGCCACCCAGCTTGTGGTGGAGGACGGCCGCGTGGTCGGTGTGCGCTCAGGCGACAAGGGCCGCGGCAAGGACGGCGAGCCGCTCGGCAACTTCGAGCCCGGCACCGACATCAAGGCCCAAGCCACGGTGCTTGCCGAGGGCTGCTGGGGCCACCTCACGGGTGCCGCCATCCGCGAGTTCAACCTTGCCGAGGGTCGCGAGCCGCAGGTGTGGGAGCTCGGTGTCAAGGAGGTCTGGAAGGTCTCAAAGCCCCTTGACCGCTTGATCCACACGATGGGTCCCTGGCCGCTGAAAATCTCCTCCAAGTACGGCCAGATCGGCGGCACCTGGATCTACCCGATGAAGAACGAGAAGACCGGCGAGGACATGGTTTCGATCGGCTTCGTGGTGGAGCTCGACTACGCCGACGCCACCACCTCCGCACACGACCTGCTGCAGACCTTCAAGACCCACCCGCTCGTGCGGAAAATCCTCGAGGGTGGCGAACGCGTCGCTTGGGGCGCCAAGGCGCTCCCAGGTGGCGGCTACTGGTCGATGCCAAAGCTCTCGATGCCCGGCGCGGTGCTGGTCGGCGACGCCGGCGGCATGGTCGACACGATGGCCCTCAAGGGCGTGCACCACTGCATCAAGTCAGGCATGCTCGCGGCTGAGACGATCTACGCGGCGCTCAAGCGCGGCAACACCGACTTCTCCTCCTACGAGGAGGCGATCGAGGAGTCCTCCGTCGGAAAAGAGATGTGGGAGGTCCGCAACGCGCGCCAACCACTGCAAAAGGGCCTGCTCGTCGGGGGTCCCCTCTCGGGCATCCAGCAGATCACGAAGGGCAAGCTCCCCGGTCGCGCCGACTGGCATCGCAACGACTCGATTCCGATGTTCGTGGGCAAAACCAAGGACGTGTACGTCAAGCCCGACGGCAAGTACACCTTCGACAAGCTCTCCTCGGTGTTCATCACCGGCAACGCCACCCGCGACGACGCCCCCAACCACATCCGCGTGCAGAAGCACGTTCCGCGCGAGGTCGCCGAGACGTGGCGCTGGATGTGCCCCGCCGGTGTGTACGAGATCCCTGACGACGCGCCCGAGACCGGTGACGTTGACGTGATCGTCAACTACACCAACTGTGTGCAGTGCGGAGCGATCACCGCCAAGGGTGGCCGGCTCACAACACCCGAGGGTGGCGATGGGCCGCTCTACCAAATAACCTAAAGACCACCGAAACACCTGCTATTCAGGGGTGTTAGAGGGTTGTCAATGGTGAGGATGGCGAAATCGACTCGCGCCGCGAAGACGGCGCTGTTCCTGGCATGCGTGCTGGCGGTGCTTGTGTGCGCCGAGGCTGCCTCCGCCATCGGCGGCGTGCGTAGGGTCGCGACGCCGAACGCTCCCGGCTATTCGGTGACGCTCGAACAGTGCGCCACCTCCACGGCACAGGTCGAACGCTCGGCGACATTCACCGCGCAGATGGTCGCCACCCCGGCCACCCAGAAGATGGCGCTACGCTTCGAACTACAGGAGCGCATGCGCGGCGAAGCCGACTTCCACACCGTGATCGCTCCCGGCCTTGGCGTATGGCAACGCTCGGATGCAGGCGTGAAGATCTACAAGTACGTCAAGCAGGTCACAAATCTCGCGGCGCCCGCGGCCTACCGGGCCGTCGTGCGCTTCCGCTGGCTGGGCGAAAAAGGGCGGGTGCTCAAGCGCACCGAACTGCACACGCAGAAGTGCGTCCAGCCGACGCTCTCAGCCCAAGTGAGGCAGGCCCCGGCAGCCTGAGAGGGATCCGCTCAACCGTCCGTCGGGTCGGACGGTTGAGATAGGCGCTGCCCGATCGCGCGCGGGTCGCTAGAATGCCCTGAGTATGAAGGCTTCGATCCACCCAAGCTACGTTCAGGCGCACGTGCGGTGCACGTGCGGCAACGAATTCACCACCCGCGCCACGCAGGAGGAGATACACGTCGAGGTGTGCTCCAACTGCCACCCGTTCTACACGGGACGGCAGAAGCTGGTGGACACCGGTGGACGGGTGGAGCGCTTCCAACGCCGGGTCGCGAAGGGCCGTCTGCGCAGCGGGCAGACTGGCGGCGGTCAGAGCGGCGCCTCTCAGACGCAGGCACAGCCCCAGTAAGGCGATGTCCTCTCGACCGGTCGCCGGTGGGAGGGTGAGGGTGAGCAACCTTCAAGCGACCGCGCCCGAGCGTGTCGCGCCTCCCGTGGGCGGCTCCGCGACGCCGGGTGTCGCCGAGGAAGAACTACCCGACGGCGAGCTCAGAGCCAAGCGCGACGCCCCGCTCGGCGGGCAGGCGGTGCTCGAGGGAGTGATGATGCGGGGCGTGCGTCACTGGGCGGTGGCGGTGCGCAAGCCGCTCGTGTCGAAGCCGGAGGAACTGCGAGACGATGCTGGTGGCTCGCCCGAGACGGTGCGAGAGGAGTCGCATGCCTTTGAGGTTGCGCTCGCGCGAGAGGGTGAGCTGGCACGGGAGGAGGACGCCGGAGAGCTCGAGCAACTTGGTGAGATCGAGGTTTCCACGTTCGAGCTCACTTCAGCGCTCGCGCGTCACCGCTGGCTGCGGATACCCGTGCTGCGCGGCATCGTCGCGCTCGGGGGATCGCTTGCGATCGGCTTCAGGGCGCTGGGGATCTCCGCCAACGCGCAGCTCCCTGTGGACGAGGCCGAGGAGGAGCCGCAGGAAATCGGCGCGGGTATCTGGGCGGGCACGGTGGTGGTGTCGCTCGTGTTCGCGATCGGTCTGTTCTTCCTGCTGCCACTTGGGTTGACGAGTCTCGTCAAGGGCCAACTTCACTCCTCGGCGCTCTTCTGGATCGTGGAGGGCTGCGTGCGCACCGCGATCTTCCTCGGCTACATGGTGCTGTTCTCGCGCATCCGCGACCTACGCCGGGTGTTCGAGTACCACGGCGCCGAGCACAAGACGATCTCCTGCTTCGAGGCGGGTCTGCCGCTCACACCCCAGAACGCCCAGCGCTTCTCGCGTCTACACCCACGTTGCGGCACGAGCTTCCTGCTGATCGTGATGGTTGTCTCCATCTTCGTGTTCGGGGCCGTCGGGCTGCCAGCCTGGTATCTGCTCGTGATCACGCGCATCGTGGGCGTGCCGATCATCGCGGGCATCTCCTTCGAGATCATCAAGTTCGCCGGGCGCAACCGCAACCGCCGCTGGGTACGCGCCGTGATGTGGCCGGGCCTGAAGCTGCAACTGCTCACCACGCGCGAGCCCGACCTCGACCAGCTCGCTGTCGCCATCGCCGCGCTCGACGCGGTGCTTGCGCTTGAGACCCCGGGGAGCATGGACGCCGCCGACCTGGTGGGCGTGGAGGTCGTGGCGTAGCTACACGACGTGCGTCCCCGCATGGCGTCGGGGCGGTTGTACCTAGACTGCTCGCATGATCGAAGACCTGATCGAGCAGATCGAAGCGCGCTTCGCCGAGCTCGGCGAGCAGATGACCGACCCCGAGGTGATCGGCGACCGCAACCGCTACGCGGAGGTGGGGCGCGCATACCGTCAGCTCGAGCCCGCCGCCAAGCTCGCCGAGCAGTGGCGTCGCGCCACAGATGACGTCGCAGGCGCCGAGGAGCTACTGGCCGAAGGTGGGGAGGACGCAGAGGTGCGCGAGATGCTCACAACCGCTCGCGAGCGCGTCGAGCAGCTCGAAGAGGAGATCCGTTTCGCGATGGTGGAGCGTGACCCCAACGACGAGAAGAACGTCATCGTCGAGATCCAGGGCGGCGCCGGCGGCGACGAGGCCGGACTGTGGGCCGGTGACGTCTACCGCATGCTCACCCGCTACGCCGAACGAGTGGGCTTGAAGCCCGAGCCGCTAGAGGTGGGGGAGGGCAAGTACACGTTCGCGATTAAGTCCCACCCACCCGCTGGCGCCTACTCAGTCTTCAAGTTCGAGGGGGGCACCCACCGCGTGCAGCGTGTCCCGCAAACCGAGTCGCAAGGGCGCATCCACACCTCTACCGCCACGGTCGCGGTGCTGCCCGAAGCCGAGGACGTGGACGTCGAGATCAACCAGGGGGACCTGCAGATCGACGTCTACCGCTCCTCAGGTCCCGGGGGGCAGTCGGTCAACACGACCGACTCGGCCGTGCGGATCACCCACAAGCCCTCGGGCATTGTCGTGTCGATGCAGGACGAGAAGTCGCAGCTACAGAACCGCGAGAAGGCGCTAAGGGTTTTGCGCGCCCGCCTCTACGAGCGCGCGCTCGCAGAGCAACAATCGGAGCTCGCGGCCGACCGTCGCTCGCAGGTGGGCACGGGCGACCGAGCAGAGAAGATTCGCACATACAACTACGGCGAGCGGCGCGTCACCGACCATCGCGTCAAGGTCACCGTTCACAACCTCGACCAAGTACTCGAAGGCGACCTGGAGGAGATCACCGCGGCGCTCCAAGCCGATGAGAAGCGCCGTCGCCTCGAGGCGCAAACGGCGGTCTGACTCCGCCGGGTACGAGTAAGTCCTCCCAAAATGCCTCCCACAGCCGGATCGCTCGCAGGCGGCACCCCGGTTCGCGATGCGCTCGACGGGGCGGTCACCGCGATCACCGCCGCCGGCTGCGAAACCCCCAGGCTCGATGCCGAACTGCTGCTTGCCAATGCACTGGGCGTCTCCCGCGAGCGACTTTTCATCGACGATCTGAGCGTGGCTGGCCCGGCCGTACGTGTCTTCCAGGACTACGTCCGCCGCCGCTCCGTGCTACGGGAGCCGGTCGCCTACATCCTCGGTCGTCGCCACTTCCGCCGCTTGGAGCTGCGTGTCGATCCCCGTGTGCTCATTCCCCGTCCGGAGACAGAGCTGCTCGTGGAGGTGGCCCTGACGTTGCCGCGGGGAGCGCGCGTGCTCGACGTCGGCACAGGCAGCGGCGCCGTCGCGCTTGCGCTCAAGGACGAGCGCCCCGACCTGGACGTCTGCGGCAGCGATCTCAGCGACGCTGCGCTGGAGGTTGCGCGTAGCAACGCTGAGCGACTGAAGCTCGATGTGCGCTGGCTCTCAGCCGACCTGCTGGCGAGACTCCGCGACGAGTTCGACGCCGTCGTCTCAAATCCGCCCTACGTACCCAACGGCGATCACGCCACGCTCGCCCCGGAGATCATGCGCCACGAGCCGCTCGCCGCGCTGTTCGCCGGCCCTGACGGGCTCGATGCGATCCGTCAGCTCGTAGATCAGGCAGCCGCCCGCCCCGCTGTGCGGCTACTCGCGCTCGAGGTCGGCGCTGGCGAGTCTGTGGAGGTGGCCGGGCTGATGCAGGCCGCGGGCTTCTCCCTCGTCCGTGCCGAGCGGGATCTCGCCGGCACTGAGCGCGTTGTCGTCGGTGAGCGTCCGTGACCGTCACTCCCGAGGACGCCAGGCGGTTGGAGGCGTGCCTCGCGACCGGAGGTGTTGCGCTCATCCCAACCGACACTGTCTACGGTCTCGCCTGCGACCCGGACAGCGCGGCGGCAATGCAAAAGATCTACGAGCTCAAGCGCCGGCCGCCCAGGAAGCCCTCGGCTGTCATGTTCTTCTCGCTCGAGGCGGCGCTCGGCGCGCTCTCAGACCTCGGTCCGCGCACGCGCCCGGCGCTCACGGCGCTGCTGCCCGGGCCGGTCACCGTGCTGCTCCCGAACCCCCGACGCCGCTTTCCACTCGCCTGCGATCCGGAGAGGTTGGACAATGCGCCACCCCTCGGCCTGCGTGTGCCAAAGCTTGCTGGACCGCTCTCGGGACTATTGTCGGTGCATGTGCCGGTGCTCCAGTCAAGCGCCAACCTTTCCGGTGAGGCGCCGGCGCGGTGCTTGGCGGACGTGCCCGTGGAGCTGCGCGAAGGGACCGACCTCGTGCTCGACGGCGGCGAGCTTCCCGGCCTTGCCTCCACGGTCATAGACCTCTCCGACTACGAGTTGAGCGGCGACTGGCGCATAGTGCGCGATGGGCCGCTTGACGCGGCATCGCTCGCAACGGCGCTCACCCGCTCCTGCTAGCCTCATACGGCGCAGCCGCGACTGGCGCAAGAGGTGGAAGCGACCACCGGGAAGCGGCTGAGGACTAACGCCGCGCGCCTGGGCACTCAGACACTCACGCCACCTAGGAGCGCGCCGATGTCCGACCTCAGCCCCGATTACTTCAACCGCCCGCTCGCCGAGGTCGACCCCGAGGTCGCCGCCGTGTTGCGTGGCGAGCTCGAGCGCCAGCAGGGCACGCTCGAGATGATCGCCTCGGAGAACTTCGTGCCCCAGGCCGTGCTCGAATGCCAGGGCTCGGTGCTCACCAACAAGTACGCCGAGGGCTATCCCGGCCGGCGCTACTACGGCGGCTGCGAGTGGGTGGACGTCTCAGAGCAGCTCGCAATCGACCGCGCCAAGGCCCTGTTCGGCGCCGACCACGCCAATGTGCAACCCCATGCGGGCGCGCAGGCCAACACCGCCGTCTACCACGCCTTGCTCACGCCAGGGGACACGATCATGGGGCTCTCGCTTGCCCACGGCGGCCATCTCTCGCACGGCATGAAAATCAACGTGTCGGGTCGTCTGTACGACATCGTCGCCTACGAGGTCGACCGTGAGACGAGCGTCATCGACATGGACGAGGTCGCCCGCCTCGCCCGCGAGCGCCGTCCAAAGCTGCTGCTAGCCGGCTGGTCGGCCTACCCCCGCCAGCTCGACTTCGCCCGCTTCCGCGAGATCGCCGACGAAGTCGGGGCGCTCTTGATGGTGGACATGGCTCACTTCGCCGGCCTCGTTGCCGCCGGCCTTCATCCCAACCCGGTGTCTTTCGGCGCCGACGTGGTCACCACCACAACCCACAAGACTTTGGGAGGTCCGCGTGCGGGGATCATCCTCTGCAAGGAGGAGCACGCCAAGAAGATCGACTCCGCTGTCTTCCCCGGTCAGCAGGGCGGCCCGCTCGAGCACGTCATCGCCGCCAAGGCGGTCGCGCTTCGCATCGCCGCGAGCGATCTCTTCGCCGAGCGCCAGCGCCGCACGATCGACGGCGCCAAGGCGCTTTCCGTGGAGCTGATGAAGGCCGGCCACGGCATCAACGTGCTCACCGGAGGAACAGATGTGCATCTGGCGCTCGTGGATCTGCGCGCCTGCGAGCCGGAGCTGAGCGGCCGCCAAGCCGAGGATCGCCTCCACGAGATCGGGGTCACGGTCAATCGCAACGCCGTCCCGTTTGACCCACGTCCACCGATGGAGGCCTCTGGTCTGCGCATTGGCACTCCGGCGCTCGCCACCAGGGGCGTCGGCGTTGAGGACTTCTCGGAGGTCGGGAAGATCGTCGCAACGGCCCTCACCCCCGAGTTCGAGGCGCGCAAGAACGAGCTCTCAGAGCGCGTGCAGGCGATCGTGGAGCGCTATCCGCTCTACGAGCATCTGAACAGCCCCGCCGCCGCGTAGGCCGTCTGGCTCCGCCGGCCGACCTACGCGGAAGGTTGGGGGATTCCAACGACGCCCCCGCCTGCGATGCTTTTGCAGGTCGATGGCCCACCTGAACGAGCTCGACGCATTTCTCGCGTTCCTCACAGCCGCGGCGGTGGCCGCGGTATTCACGCCGTTCACGATGCGGCTGGCCAAGGCCGTGGGGGCTGTGGACGAGCCGCGCGAGCGCGGGCTCTCCGATCGCGCCACTCCGCTGCTCGGTGGGCTTGCCATCTTCGCCGGCGTGCTCGTCGCGATGATCGCGTTCCTTCCTGCCGGCTACGGCAAAGATGCGCAGCTGTGGCACGGGGTGCTCATCGCCGCCACACTGATCACACTCGTGGGGGCGCTTGACGATCGCTTTGACCTGCACCCGCTGGCAAAGCTCGCGGGCCAGATCGTCGCCGCCGTGATCGTCGTGCACTACGGCGTGGCGGTGAAGTCGATCACGCTCCCGTTCGTCGGTTCGCTCGCCTTCCCCAAAGCGGGCGCCACGAACGCCGGCCCGGCGCTCACCGTTGTGGGGCTCGTGGTGATGATGAACGTCGTCAACCTCTCAGACGGGGTTGACGGGCTGGCGGCAGGCGTCTGCGTGATCATCGCCGGCACGCTCGCCATCATCGCCTTCGATCTCGACCGCGCCGCACCGGGTGTGCTGGCGGCGCTCACCGCCGGCGCGGCACTCGGCTTCCTCGTGCACAACTTCCCGCCCGCCTCCAGCTTCATGGGGGACTGCGGCTCAAACCTGCTCGGTCTCTTGATGGGGGTGGTGACCGTCGAGGCGGCGGTGAAGACGCCCGTGGTCGTCTCTTTCGTGCTGCCGCTCATCCTGCTGATGGTGCCTTTCCTCGACACCACCTTCGTGGTGCTCAAGCGCCTGAAGTACAAGCGCCCGATCTACGCCGCCGACAGCGAGCACTTCCACCACCGCATGGCCCGCATCGGCTTCTCCACCAGGCGCACGATCGCCTACCTGTACGCCTGGACTCTGATGCTCGCCGGACTGGTGCTGGCGCTGCGCTTCGTCCCGTACTCCGACCACAAAGGCCACCTCGACACGGGCTGGGTGCTGGTGATGATGGGGATCGCGCTCGTCGTAGGCGCCGCCAGCGTCTACCTCGTGTACGTGCTCGAGATCCTCAAGTTCCGTCGTCTCGACGCGCTGCGCATTCGCCGTTTGCGCCCCGACGCCTCGGCCGCCGAGGTGGAGCGCAGCGTCGCGTTGCACCTGGAGACCGGCGAATACGACGCCGTTGTCACAGGTGGTTCAGCGCCGGGCGGAGACCGAGTGGTGGGAAATGTGCCTGGCGGGGCTCAGCAGGGGGTCGGCGAGCGCAAGGTGGATGAGGATCGCGTAGGCGCAGAACAGGAGCGTGGCGGCGCGCAGGCGGCGGCTGTCGGCGAGGGCGGCCAGGGGGAGCGCCCATATCGCATACCAGGGCAGCAACCAGGCGGTCGATAGCAAGAGCGCGAGCGTCGCCCACCCCGCCATCGCGCGCCAGTCCGCGCCGCGTGCGGTGCGCCACAGCGTGTACGCGAGCACGACCAGGAAGCCCGCCGAGGTAGAGGTGGCGCCACCAGGCGGGCACCCCGCTCAATCCGACCAGCCGCGCCGTCTCTGCCGGGATGCTGTGAGTCGCCACGAGCTGCTGCTGCTCGTTGAGCGCGTCCAGGAAGCCGAAGGCGTGCGCGCCGAACCCGACCACCGCCACGATCGCGAGCAGCGCGAGCGCGCCCACCGCGCTTGCCGCCACCCGTCCCCGCTCCCGCCACGCCGAGGGAGCAAGCACCACGAACGGGATCACCAGCCCCGCTGAGGCCTTCACGCCCACACCCGCCACGAGCAACCGCTGCGCTCGCGCGATAGACGTTGCGGAACTCGCCGCCCACCCCGCGTGCGCCCAGCCGCCAATGCGAGCGCTCCGGCGAGCGCGAGCAACACGAGCGTGTCGTTGTGGGCGCCGCCTGTCGCGAGCTCGAGCAGCACCGGGTTGAGGCCCACGAACACCGCTGCCGCCTTCGCCGAGCGGCCCATGCGCCGAGCTGCGCTCGCGGTCAAGGCGACCGCCCCGAGGCTTGCCGCCACCGCGATCGCCTTCAGCGCCCACAGCCCGCCCGCCAAGCCGAGCCACGCGAGCGGGTAGGAGCCGAGCGTGAAGACCGGACCGTAGGGGGAGTGCTGGAAGGGCCAGCCGATGAACGGGAACACTGCGTCGGTGGGGGCTTCGGCGGCGACGTGCGTGTAGGGGTCAAGGCCGTGCAACACCCCCAGCCGCGCGAACTCCAGGTACCCGAACACGTCCTGGGAGATCAGCGGTGGCCCCAGCAGCAAGAAGCATGTTCGCCGCCACGATCGACACCGCGATCGCCCTGCCGGAGAGCTTCTGCGCGGATATCAGCACGAGCACGTAGCTCGCGCACATCGCGAGCGTCAACGCTTGGAAGCTCGTGGAGTCGAGCGTCAGCCCGAGTCCGTGCAGCGGGCCCGACAGCCATCCCGGCCAGCCTCCGCTGCGGGCCGGCACGTACTGCGAGGGGCTCCCTGCGGCGCGCGCCACCAGCACGAGCACGCATACGGGCACGCCGACGAGGCCCAGCACACCGAGTGTGCGCGAATTCGAGTGCGAGCGCGCACGGCGTCGCGGCGACGTGCGAGGCGCCACCGCGGTCGCTAGGCTTTCAGTGTCGCCGTGCTCGAAGTGCATCCGTCACCATGCGCGCGACGACCGAGCCGACTCGTCCGTCGGGCGGGCAAGGCTTGAACTGTATGCCACGCCGCCACCGCACACCCACACAGCGCCGGCGCCCCGGGCCCAAGCGCGTGCTCATCCTCTCCGCCGACGTGGGCGAGGGCCACGCCGCGGCCGCGCGCGCGCTCGCTCGCCAGATCGAAAGCTCCCCCGAGCAGGCCGAGGTTACGGTCATCGACGGGCTCGCCGCGATGGGGCCGCTGCTGCAGCCGGTGGTCGAGGACGGCTACCGCGTGCAGCTGCGCTTCTTCCCCTGGACCTACACCGTCGTCTACTGGCTGCTCGAGAGCGTCGCCCCGATACGTGTGCTCGCCCGCAAGCTGCTGTGCCTGTTCGGCTCGCGTCCGCTGGCGCGGCGCATCGCCGAGCACGAGCCCGACGTCGTCGTCTCCACCTACCCCGCCGTGACGGTGGTGCTCGCGCGCTTGCGCCGCACGCGGCGGTTCACTGCCCGACGGTCGCCACCATCACCGACCTCACCGGCCTCTTCTTCTGGGCGCAACCCGGCATCGACACCCACCTCGTCATGTACGGCGAGTCGCTCGATTCGGTCGAGCGCATCGCGGGGGAGGGCAGCGCGCACCTCGTGCGCCCGTTGATCTCCTCCGAGTTCCTCGACGAGCGCTCCCAGGCCGACTCGCGCCGCGCGCTCGATCTCCCCGTGGATGGCCGCCTCGTGGTTGTGTCGGGCGGTGGTTGGGGTGTCGGCGACGTGCAGGGTGCTGTGCGCGAGATCGCGAGCATCCCCGACGTGAGTGCGATCGTGTGCCTGGCGGGGCGCAACGAGCAGCTCCACAAGCGACTCTCAGACGATTTCGCCGACGAGCCGCGTGTGCGCGTGTACGGCTTTACCGACCGCATGCCCGAGATCCTTGCGGCGGCAGACACGCTCGTGCACTCCACCGGCGGGGTCACCTGCCTCGAGGCGAAGGCCACCGGCACGCCCGGTCGTCTCCTACGGGCTCCCCGTCGGTCACGCCCGTCTGAACACGCGTGCGATGGCGGACCTGGGGCTCCTGCGGCTGGCGAACGACACGCGCGAGCTGCGCGACCACGTGCAGGCGAGCTTCGCCGAACACCACGACCTGAGCGGCCGCGCCCCACACCCGCGCGAGGGCCTGGTCGCGGTCGCGGGCGAGAACACGCTCTCGGCCCCAGAGCTGGCCGATCCGCCCCACCTACATTCCGCGGCGCCCGAAGCAGAGCCGAGGCTCGACCCGGCCGCCGTCGATCTCGTGCTTGACGCGCAGCGTCGCGTCAACCCGATCCCGTTGTGGCGTTTGCGGATGGTGGCGTTCGTCACCCAACTCGCGCTCTTGCTCGCGCTGAGCACCTGGCTCATGTCCACCGACGAGGTCACAGCGTTCGCGGGGCTGTTCCTCGGTGTGCACCCGCTCAAGCGCGTGGAGACCAACAAGCGCGAGGTCGGCTTGGTCGTGCGCGCCCCGGCGGGCGAGGTGATGCTGGTCGCGCGTGGTCTGGCCGGCTCGGGGATCCACGCCTCCTTCGCCGACAACGGCGCCGATGCGTCGCTCACGATCGCCGGGTTGCGCGGGCTGGGCGACGAGCTGGTGCCAGAGATGCCGCACTCCGGCTCATTCTTCCGTTGGGTGCGCACGCGTGGCACGCTGCGCTCGCAGGCGCGTGCGCTGGGTCTTCACCACCGGTTCTACTTCCTGCAACCCCCGAACGGCCTCACCGTCGGCCAGCTGGTGCTCGCTCGCAGCACGGGCGCGATCCCGGTCGCGGGCGCCCTGCGTATCAAGGCGACTGGCCCGCTGCCTCAGCGCCCGATGCGGGCGGGCGACGTGCTTGTCGTGTCTGTTGACGGGTCGTCCTCGTCGTTGCGCGGCGTCGAGCGCATCGTCTCCTGGCTACGCGCGGGCGGGCTCTCCTCTGAGCCGCTGGGGTCGCTCACCACCTCCCCTTCCATCAAAGCGAGCAACAGCGGCGAGCGCGCAAGCGCGGCCGCCCCCACCACGAGCACCAGCAGCGAGATCGTGAGCGGCACGCCCCCGAGTGGGGTCGAGCTGAAGCTTTCGCCCAGCAACAGCGGCGCGAGCACTACCGGCACGACCGTCTGAGTCACGAACACCACCGGCGCCACGAGGATTGCTGGGCGCATCTGCAACGCGCTCATCTCGCTGAGCGCGCCCACCGCGGAGGCGCCCGCGGTCGAGATGGACCAGGCCGCCGCGAGCACGAGCGCGCCGCGAGCCAGGTCGTCGGAGGCGAGCTTGGTGGCGACCCCGCTCCAGGCGAACCCCAGTCCTGCGCCGATCATCGTCAGCGACGCCGCCGGTCTGCGCACACGGTTGACCGCGTAGGGGAGCAGCGTGAGCAGGCCCAGCCCGATGAGCACGAGCGTCACGGTGAGGTTGCTCGTGTGCGTTGTGCTGCGCTCCGGCGCGCACAGCGCGATGCCGACCACCCCCAGCACGATTGCGCCGACCGCCAGATGCTCGCGCCGTCCGGCGTGCTCGTGGAGCATGCGCCTGCCGAAGTACAGCAACACGAGCAACCCCATCGCGAGCGTGGGCTGCACCACCACCAGCGGGGCGAGCAACAGCGCCACCACCTGTAGCGGCCATCCCAGGATTGACAGGCCGGTTCCGGTCAGCCAGCGCCGCTGTTGCACGAGGTTGAGCGCGAGCGCCGGGTGCAAGTGCTCTGAGTGGGGTGTGCGCTTGGCGTCCATCGCCTGTAGCGCTACCCCTAGGCTGTAGAACGTCGAGGCGGCGATCGCCGCCGCGATTCCGAGGATGAGCTCCATTTACCCAAACGATCATCGCAGCCCTGGCGGCCCGCTCGCGGGCGCACTCGCCGGCGTGGCGATGGCGGGCTATGTGCTGCCGGCGCTCGCCTTCTACTCACAAACACTGCGCACGTCGCTCGGGGTCGAGAATCGCACCTCCACCGGAGCGGGCTGCGCGATCACTTTCGACGACGGTCCCCACGTCCAGGGGACCCCGGCGGTGCTGGATGCACTCGCAAAGCACGAGGTCAAGGCCACCTTCTTCCTCGTGGGCGAGCAGGTCTTGCGCAACCCGTCGATCCCGCGTGAGCTCGTGGCAGCCGGCCATCAAATCGGCCTTCACTGCCACCGCCACCGCAATCTGCTGCGCCTCGCCCCGTGGCAGGTCAGGGAGGACCTCGCGCGGGCGCAAACGGCGATTGAGGATGCCACCGGCGTCTATCCCACGCTCTACCGCCCGCCGTACGGGATCCTCAACGCGACCGCGCTGCGCCGGGCGCGACATCGGGGGCAACGCACGCTGCTTTGGTCCCATTGGGGGCGCGACTGGGAGGCGCGCGCCACCCCCGAGTCGATCGCCACACGCGTCACCGACGGCCTGGAGGAGGGGTCGGTGCTGTTGCTACACGACGCCGACGACTACAGCGCGTCGGGCTCATGGCAGCGCACCGTGCTCGCGCTCCCGCGCGTGCTCGACTCGCTTGCCGGGCGAGGCCTGGACGCGGTCGCGCCCTGAAAAGGCGTTTGCCACACATTTACCTGCGTTCACCAGTGGATAACATCGCGTGCTTGCCCATTGCGGACACATCCTCGCGGTCGGCTTCGCCCGCCTTCGCACCCGACACGCAGCGGCCTGAGGCTCTGCCCACCGGCGAGATTGCTGTGGACGGCGCAGCCGTCCAGGGAGAACCCACTCGCGCGCGCTGGTGGGGGGAGCTGCTCGTGGTCGCCTGGCTGGCGTGGTTGTACGACGCGGTTACGAACCTCGCACCCAGGCGCGAAGCGATCGCGCTCGGCCACGGGCGGGCGATCCTGAGCTTCGAGCGGTCGCTCCACATCGATCCCGAACTGTCTCTGAATCGCTGGCTGGCCTCTCACGACACGCTAGGGACGATCGTCTCCTACTACTACGACAACGCTCATTTTGTCGTCACGCTCGGGCTGCTCGGCTGGTTGTGGTGGAAGCGCGCCGACATCTACCGTCCATTGCGCAACACGCTCGTCGCCATCAACGTCCTCGGGCTGCTCGTGTTCTGGCGCTACCCGGTGGCCCCTCCGCGCATGCTCACCTCGAGCGGCTTCTCAGATGTAGTCGCCGCCACGAACCCCTACGGGCAGTGGCACACGGGTAGCGTCGCCGCCGAGGCAAACCAGTTCGGTGCGATGCCGTCGTTGCATCTGGCGTGGGCAGTCTGGTGCACGCTCGCGCTCTGGCGCATGTCTACGCGTACGTGGGTCAGGGCGCTCGCGTTGCTCTATCCCTTCCTCACCACCTTCGCGGTGCTCTCCACCGGCAACCACTACCTGCTCGACGTGCTCGCCGGGGTCGGCACGTTCGCGGTGGCCTTCGCGCTCGTCCGTCTCGCGTCCGTATCGCATGTCACAAAGTTGTTACTAAGTCGCAGAACAGGTAGACTCGCGGCGGCTTCTGAAGACGCGCTCTGAGGGGAGTCATGAGTCCGCCGCGGAAAGGCGCGCGGGCTTTCGCGTCTGTAGGGTGGCCCCACACACCATGCTCAATCTTGCTGTCACAACCCGCTTCGCCGCGCCCACATCACGATGATCGTCCTGCGCTATCTGGACGTGTGTCTCGTGCTTGCCACCGCACCATTCGTGGTGGTGGGCGGGCTGCCCATGTTCGGCTACGTGGTGGGCGCCTGCGCCTGGCTCACCACCCGCCTCGCCACGGAGGCGCTGCACGCGCGCGCGCTGCGCTCGAAAGACCCGCGCGTCAGGGCAGGTCTTGCCGTCGGCGTGATGATGGGCCGCGTGTGGGTGATCGTGCTGGCCGTCATCCTCGCCCGCTACGCCGGTAGCAAGGACGACGGGATCATGGCCGCCACGCTCGTGCTGGCGGCCTTCACCGTGTACTTCATGCTCACGCTCGTCACCCGCGGCGGCACCGGCCTCAACCGCACCCCGAGCCCGTCATGAGCACCAAGCGCAAGCTCCTGATCGCGCTGGGCATCTACGTGCTTGGCCTCGTGGTGCTCGTGATTCTCACGGGTACGCACGGCACACGGAACACGAGCTTTGAACCACAGAACGAGTTCAAGCTCGACAACTGGGTCGACCTCGGCGCCTTCTCCATCAACAAGGCCGTGATGTACCTCGTGATCGCCGCCACGCTCACCTCGGTGAGCATGATCTACATCGCGCGCCGCATGCAGCAGCGGCCGAACCGCGTGCAGACCGCGGTCGAGGTCATCTATCGCCTGATGCGCGAGAACATCACCGCGGGGAACATGGACGAGAAGATGGCCGCCCGCTGGTTCCCGTTCATCGGCGCGCTGTTCCTGTTCATCCTCTTCTCAAACCTGATCGGGTACATCCCGCTCCCCACCAATACAGAGCACGAGCTGACTGTGTTCGGCGTGACGATCCCCTCGTTCTCGCTGTACGCCGCCACCGCCAACCTGTCGGTGCCGCTCGTGCTCGCGTTCGTTGTGTTCGTCTCCTACACCTTTGAAGGCGTGCGCGTGAAGGGCCCGATCGGCTACCTCAAGAGCCTGATCCCCGCCGGCGTGCACGGCCCGATGGCGGGGGGGATCTTCGTGCTGGAGATCATCTCCAACATCATGCGCTTGATGTCGCTCTCGATTCGTCTTTTCGCGAACATCCTCGCGGGCCACCTCATCATCCTGTTCATGGCGGGCGCGCTCGCCGTCCTTCTGGGCGTCGCCTGGCTGGGCTGGATCACGCTCCCGTTCGGTATTGCCCTGTTCGCTTTCGAGGTCGGCCTTGTGGCTGCCCTGCAGGCGTTCATCTTCGCCACTCTTACCGCTATCTATCTCGGCGGCGCGGTCGCCGAGCACCACTAAAAGGAGTCAACCGACGTGCTCACAGCTCTCATCACGGTCTTCGCGGCAACCGAAGAAATCGCCAAGGCTGGGAAGTCGATCGGCCTCGGAGTAGGCGGCGGTCTCGGCGCCGTGGGCGCCGGTGTCGGCATTGGCATCATCTTCGGCAAGGTCATCGAGGCGATCACCCGTCAGCCCGAGATGCGCGACGAGATCACCTCCATCCAGTGGCTCGGCTTCGCACTTACCGAGGCGTGCTTCTTCTACGGCCTGGTCGCGGGCCTGCTCGCCGCGTTCATCGTCTAGGGACGCGGTCGTAGCAATGCCCTCCGTAACCCACACCGTGCTCGCGAGCAGCGGGAACTTCCTGGTCAAGCCGGGTATCGGCCTGATGGTCTGGACGCTGGTCGTGTTCGGCGCGACGATGATCCTGCTCGCGAAGCTGGCGTTCCCGCGCATCACCGAGGCGCTGGATCGCCGTCAAAAAGAAATCGAGGATTCGATCGACTCGGCGCAGCACACGCGCGAGGAGGCCGAGAAGCTCTTGGTCGAATACCGTGAGCGCCTCGCCGAGGCTCGTTCGCAGTCAGATGAGATCGTCCAGCGTGCCCGCCAGTCGGCGGAGACGCACGAGCGCGAGGCCAAGGAGCACGGTCGTCAGATCGCCTCTGAAGCCTCCTCCCGCGCGGCACGCGACATCGAGGCCGCCACCGCCCGTGCGCTGGGGGAACTGCGCGAAGAGGTTGCCAACCTCACCGTGCTCGCCACCGAGAAGGTGACGCGCAAGGTGCTCGACAGCT
The DNA here is from genome assembly GCA_963702905.1 of uncultured Solirubrobacterales bacterium. Lineage (GTDB taxonomy): Bacteria > Actinomycetota > Thermoleophilia > Solirubrobacterales > Solirubrobacteraceae > Palsa-744. Next base: position 202,629 of record OY969769.1, on the reverse strand, counting down.
CCGACCAGAAGCGTCTTGTCGAGGAGGCGCTTGGCGAGCTCGACTTCTCCGGCATCTCATCCGGGGCGAGCGACAACTAGGACGATGAAGCTCACTGTCCTACACGTCCCCGTCCGGGGAGCGCGCTGATGGAGGAGCTGGCTCAGGTATACGGCCGCTCGCTGTTCGAGGTCGCCCGCGAGCAGGACAAGCTAGACCTGCTGCGCGAGCAGCTTGGGCAGTTCGCCGACGCGGTCAAGGACAACCGCGATTTGGAGCTGTTCTTCTTCTCGCCCTACTTCTCCACCAAGGAGAAGCAGGCGGGGCTTGGGAAGGTGCTCGACGGCGCGGACGAGCGCCTGCTGAGCTTTCTCGGCCTGTTGATCGAGAACCACCGCATGCCCGTCATCTTCCGCATCCGTCGCGAGTACGACAGGTTGTGGGAGCAGGAGAACCGCCTGCTCCCGGTCGTTCTCACAAGCGCCGTGGAGCTTGACGAGCAGACCACCAACAGCCTTTCAGCGCAGATCGGTGAGCGCACAGGTCGCACCGTGACGCTCACCACGCGCGTCGAGCCCGACATCCTTGGCGGCATCGTCGTCCAGGTAGGCAACTCGATCCTCGACGCCTCTATCCGCAATCGACTCGAGCAACTGCGCACGCAGGTCGCTCAAGGAGCCTCTTAGATCGACATGCAGATCAACCCTGACGAGATCACAAGCATCCTCAAGAGCCGCATCGAGGGCCTCGGCGCCGGGCAGGCCGAGCTCACCGAGGTGGGCACCGTTCTGTCCGTGGCCGACGGCATCGCGCGTCTGCACGGCCTGGAGAACTGCATGTCGTTTGAGATGTTGGAGCTACCCCACGGCGTTACCGGGCTGGCGCTCAACCTCGAGTCCGACAACGTTGGTGCTGTGCTGTTCGGCGACTGGGAGCGCATCTCCGAGGGCGACACGGTCAAGCGCACCGGCCGTCTGCTGGAGATCCCCGTGGGCGAGGCGCTCCTGGGACGCATCGTCGATCCGCTCGGCCGCCCGCTCGACGGCAAGGGCGAGGTCAACACGACAGAGATGCGTCCCGCCGAGTTCAAGGCTCCCGGCGTGGTGCAGCGCCAGCCGGTAACCGAGCCGATGCAGACGGGGTTGAAGGCGATCGACGCGATGATCCCGATCGGCAGGGGTCAGCGAGAGCTCATCATCGGCGACCGCCAGACCGGCAAGACCGCGATCGCGATCGACACGATCATCAACAACCGCGACACCGGGGTCATCTCCGTGTACGTGGCGATCGGCCAGCGCATGTCCACGGTCGTCGCGCTTGCGCAGACACTTGACGAGGCGGGCGCGCTCGACAACACGATCATCGTCGCCGCCTCCGCCGACGAGGCCGCCCCGATCAAGTTCATGGCGCCGTACGCGGGTTGTGCGATGGGGGAGCACTTCCTCTACAACGGCAAGCACGCGCTGTGCGTGTATGACGATTTGACAAAGCATGCGTACGCCTACCGTCAGATGTCGCTGCTGCTGCGCCGCCCCCCGGGCCGCGAGGCGTACCCCGGCGACGTCTTCTACCTGCACTCCCGCCTGTTGGAGCGCGCGGTGAAGCTCAACGACGACCTCGGCGGGGGCTCGCTCACCGCCCTGCCCGTCATCGAGACACAGGCGGGCGACGTGTCGGCGTACATCCCCACGAACGTCATCTCCATCACCGACGGGCAGATCTTCCTCGAGCCCAAGCTCTTCTACTCGGGCGTGCGTCCCGCCATCAACGTCGGCATCTCCGTGTCGCGCGTGGGCGGCAACGCTCAGATCTCCCCGATGAAGAAGGTGGCGGGTCGCATCAAGCTCGAGCTCTCCCAGTACCGCGACCTGGAGGCCTTCGCCCAGTTCGGCTCTGACCTTGACGCGGATACGCAGAAGACCCTCGCCCGTGGCGAGCGCATCGTGAAGACCCTCAACCAGGGGGAGCGCGCCCCGCTTCCCGTGGAGGACCAGGTAATTCAGATTTTTGCCGCAACCAGCGGTTTCCTGGATCGGATACATGCAGATCGCGTGCCCGAGTTTCTCGCTGAGCTGACCGAACGCTGCCACGCAGAACACAGCGAGCTGCGTGCGAAGATCGCGGGCGGCGACTGGTCCGAGGATGTCCAGAAGGGCGCCCACGCGGCAGTGGAGGCGTTCGCTGCCGACTTCGGCTACGACCTCGACGAGGAGGGCCAGCCGCTTGAGGAGACCGTCGCGGCTTAGTCATGGCTTCTCAGCGCGACGTCAAGAACCGAATCGCTTCGGTCAAGAACATCCAAAAGATCACCCGTGCGATGGAGATGGTGGCGGCCGCGCGTCTTCGCCGTGCCGAGCAGCGCATCACGCGGTTGCGCCCCTACGCGGAGGCGATCCGACGGATGACCCACCAGGCCGCGCAAGCGGCCGGGGCCGAGGCGGGCTCCTTCCCGTTGCTCTCAGAGCACGAGAAAGTGGAGAACGTCGGGCTGCTCTTGATAACGGGCGACCGCGGTCTGGCTGGAGCTTTCAACTCGCAGATCATCCGCGCCGGCGTGCGCGCCGGAGGCGAGCTCGCCGAAGAGGGGCTGCAGAGTGTTTGGTACGCCACCGGCCGTCGCGGGGTGTCCTCGCTGACGTTCCGCGGGCGCGAGCTGAGTGGGAGCTACACCGGCTTCACCGACCGCCCCGCCTACGCCGACGCGCGGGCGATCGCAGACGACCTCATGACCGCCTACGTCGACGGTCGGCTTGACCGCGTGGAGATCCTCTACAACGCTTATGTCTCCCCGCTCACCCAGCATGTCACGCGCGAGACTCTGTTGCCGCTGTCACAGTCAGTGATCGAGGAGGCCACTGAGGGGGACGATGCCAAAGAGGGTCCCAGCGCGCTCGTGGAGTACGAGCCGGGCCCCGAGGAGATCCTCAAGCGCCTCGTCCCCGACTATGTGGAGATCTCGATCTACCGTGCCCTGATCGAGTCCACCGCAGGCTTCTTCGGCGCTCAGATGACAGCCATGCGCAACGCCTCCGAGAACGCGGGGACCTTGATCGAGGAATACACGCTTCAGATGAACCGAGCCCGCCAGGCCGAGATCACGCAGGAGATCATGGAGGTCGTGGCGGGCGCAGAGGGCCTGAACTAAATCCGGGTCACAATCCACGACTTGATAGACCACTAGGAGAATCGAACGACAATGGACGCCAGCATCGCCACCAAGCCGACAACCGAGGAAGCGCCCGCCGCCAAGGCCGGCACGCGCAACGCCGGGCGCATCGAGGAGATCCAGGGCGTCGTGCTAGACGTCGTCTTCCCCAACAAGCTGCCCGAGATCAATCACGCCATCACGATCGCCCGTCCGGCGGCCGACGGCAAGTCCGACGGTGAAGTGCTCGTGTGCGAGGTGCAGCAGCATCTTGGCGATGACCGCGTGCGTGTGGTGGCGATGGACACCACCGACGGCTTGGCGCGTGGCGCCGAGGCGATCGACACGGGCGGCCCGATCACCGTGCCCGTGGGTGAGGCGACGCTCGGTCGCATCTTCAACCTGCTCGGTGAACCCATAGACCTCGGTGAGGAGCTGCCCGCTGAGACGCCGCGTCGCCAGATCCACCAGCCCGCTCCGAAGGTGGAGGAACTGACCCCCACCACCGAAATGTTCGAGACCGGCATCAAGGTGATCGACCTGCTGGCCCCTTACGCGAAGGGTGGCAAGGTCGGGTTGTTCGGGGGCGCCGGCGTGGGCAAGACCGTGCTGATCCAGGAGCTCATCCACAACCTCGCCAAGGAGCACGGCGGGTTGTCGGCCTTCTGCGGTGTGGGGGAGCGCTCGCGCGAGGGCAACGACCTGTGGCTCGAGATGAAGGAGTCGGGGGTCATCGACAAGACGATGCTCGTGTTCGGCCAGATGAACGAGCCCCCCGGCGCCCGCATGCGCGTAGCGCTCTCGGGCCTGACGATGGCGGAGTACTTCCGCGACCAGGGCCAGGACGTGCTGCTGTTCGTGGACAACATCTTCCGCTTCGTCCAGGCAGGCTCCGAGGTCTCGGCGCTACTGGGACGCATGCCCTCACAGGTGGGCTACCAGCCGACGCTCGAGACCGAGATGGGGCAGCTACAGGAGCGCATATCCTCGACCTCCAAGGGCTCGGTGACCTCTGTGCAGGCGATCTACGTGCCCGCCGACGACCTCACCGATCCGGCGCCGGCGTCGGTGTTCGCCCACTTGAACGCCACCACGGTGCTCTCGAGGGCGATCTCCGAGAAGGGCATCTACCCGGCGGTTGATCCGCTTGACTCCACCTCGACGATCCTCAAGGCGGACATCCTCGGCGACGACCACTTCCGGGTGGCGAACCAGGTCAAGGAGATCCTGCAGCGCTACAAGGAGCTGCAGGACATCATCGCGATCCTCGGTATCGACGAGCTCTCCGACGAGGACAAGCTCACGGTGCAGCGCGCGCGCAAGATCGAGCGTTTCCTCTCACAGCCCTTCAACGTCGCCGAACAGTTCACCGGCACCCCCGGCGCCTATGTGCCTATCGCCGAGACGATCCGCGGCTTCCAGGAGATCATCGAAGGCAAGCACGACGACGTGCCCGAGCGCGCGTTCTTCCTCAAGGGCACGATCGAGCAGGTGCTCGAAGACGCCGAGAAAGGCTAGCTCGGATGGCGCGCACGAAGTTCCCAGTCGAAGTGCTCACTCCCGAGGGAGAGGTGTTCAGCGAGGAGATCGAGATGCTCTCCACGCGCACCTCTGTGGGGTCGATCGGCGTGCTCGCCAACCACGAGCCGGTGCTCGCGCAGTTGGAGCCAACCGAGCTGCGCTTGTATCGCTCCGAGTCCGACATCGTGCGCTACGCCCAGGCCGAGGGATATCTCCAGTTCGCCGAGAACCGCGCGCTGCTGCTCGTAGAGGAAGTGATTGCTCCCGAGGCGCTCGACCGCGGGACGTTCGAGACGAAGCTCTCAGACGCCCGCGCGGCCGCGGAGCGGGCGGAGGAAGGCAGCGAGGAGAAGGCACGGGCGCTGCGCGACGCGAAGCGCTACGAGGCGTTCCTGTCTGTCGCTAGCTAGGCTCCCTCGCGCATGAGTGCTGAGCGCGAACCGATCGGGGTGATTGGAACCGGCTATGTAGGGCTCGTCACCGCCGCCGGCTTTGCCGAGCTCGGTAGTGAGGTCTGGTGCGTGGACATCGACGCCGCCAAGGTCGAGCGGTTGCGGCGCGGCGAGGTGCCCATCTACGAGCCGGGCCTGAAGGAGCTGTTGGCAAAGCACTCAGGACGGCTTCACTTCTCCACAGATCTCAGCGATGCGCTGGAGCACAGCCGCTTGTTGTTCGTGGCGGTGGGCACACCTCCCACGTACTCCGGCGACGCGGACCTGAGTGCTGTTCACGCTGTCGTGGACGCGATCCCCGCATCCGAGCACCATGCGCTCGTGATGAAGTCAACCGTGCCCTGTGGCACCGGCGCATCCATCCAGCGGGTGCTTGGCGAGCGCGGCAAGGACGGGCTGCGTTACGTGTCTTGTCCCGAGTTCCTCAAGGAGGGCTCGGCCGTCGAGGACTTCATGAACCCCGACAGGGTGGTGGTCGGCGACAACGGCGACTGGGCGGGCGATGCGGTCGTTGAGCTCTACTCGCCGCTGAATGCGCCGCTCGTGCGCACCGACATCGCGAGCGCCGAGATGGTGAAGCTCGCCTCCAATGCGTTCCTCGCGACGAAGATCTCCTTCATCAACGAGATCGCCAATGTTTGCGAGGAGACCAAAGCCGACGTGGTGGAGGTCGCTCGCGGTATGGGCCTCGACGGGCGTATCGGCCCGAAGTTCCTGCAGGCAGGTATCGGTTTCGGCGGGAGCTGCTTCCCCAAGGACGTCGACGCGCTCAAGCAGTTGGCGGGCAATTCCGGCTACCACTTCCAACTGCTCACCGCTGTGATCGAGGTCAACGAGCTGCAGAAGCGCCGTGTGATCGCAAAGCTGCAGAAGCACCTCGGTGGCCTTGTCGGCAAGCGCGTTGCGTTGTTGGGACTGGCCTTCAAGCCCAACACCGACGACATGCGCGAGGCCTCCTCGCTGGTGCTCTCGGCACGGCTCAATGCCGACGGGGCGATCGTGAGCGCGTATGACCCGGTCGCCGAGCAGGAGGCGCGCACCCTGATCAGCGGTCTTCGCTTCGCCGACTCAGCGATGGATGCGCTAAGAGATGTGGATGCGGTTGTGCTCGTCACGGAGTGGCCGGAGTTCCTCGAGCTCGATTGGCGCGAGGTGGCTGGGACGATGAGCGGCAAGCTCGTGATCGACGGGCGCAACGCGCTCGACCCGGATGCGGTGCGCGCCGCCGGCCTTCTCTACGAGGGGATCGGGCGAGGCTGATGCAAGCGGTGATCCTCGTCGGAGGTGAGGGAACGCGACTGCGCCCGCTCACCTCCACCGTCCCCAAGCCGGTGGTCCCGCTTGTGGACCGCCCGTTCATCTCGTTCATGCTCGAGTGGCTCTGCTCTCACGGGATCGATGACGTGATCATGTCGTGCGGCTTTCTCGCCACGAGCGTGCGCAACGTGCTCGGCGACGGCTCCGCCTACGGGATCAGGTTGCGCTTCGTGGAGGAGCCCGATCCGCGCGGCACCGCCGGTGCGCTGAAGTTCGCCGAGTCGATGCTCGACGAGCGCTTCCTCATGCTCAACGGGGACGTGCTCACAGATATCGACCTCACAGCGCAGATCGCCCAGCACGAGCGCACCGGCGCGAAGGCTACGCTTGCGCTCGTCCCCGTCGATGACCCCTCCGCTTATGGTCTGGTTCACCTGGAGGATGACCACGCGGTGCGCGATTTCGTTGAGAAGCCGAGCCCTGATCGGATCGACACGAACCTCATCAGCGCCGGCGCGTATGTGCTCGAGCGTGAGGTTCTCGAGCTCGTTCCTTCAGGGCGCAACGTGTCGATCGAGCGGGAGGTGTGGCCGCGGCTGGTCGGGGCGGGTCTCTACGGCTTCCCCTCTGAGAGCTACTGGCTGGACATCGGCACCCCCGAGCGCTACCTGCAAGGCACGTTCGACATCCTCGAGGGCAACGTTCGCACCGCGGTCCACGCGCGCATGGGCGACGGCTACATGGCGATCGCAGACGGCGCGGATGTGCAGGGACGGGCGATTCCTCCCGCTGTCATCGAGTCGGGCGCCACCGTCGCCGACGGCGCGCACGTCGGCAGCCTCGTGGTGCTCGGCCACGACGTGCACATCGGCGCCGGCACCACGGTCGAGCGCGCGGTGATCCTCAACGGCACCCACATCGGTGAGAACTGCACGCTGCGCAACTGCATCGTGGCGGGTGGATGTCGGGTGGGCGCGGGCACCCACATCCAGGACGGCGCCGTGCTCGGCGAGGGCGTGACCGTGGGCGCGGACAACGTGCTCGCGGGGGGCGTGCGGATCTTCCCGCATGTGACGCTCCCCGACGGCGCGATCAAGTTCTAGCCCATTGGGCGGCTAGGCGGGTGTGTCCGGGCCAAGCGTTTGCGCCACAGTCCACCGCTCCCTATATCCTGCCGCAGGGACTGGGGGCAATCCTCCTCCACCTTCGACAGGAGACCAGCAGAGATGAGCGAAGGCGCCGCCACATCGATGACCGACGCGCTCTCGCGTGAGGCGATCGCACGCGTCGACCCCTCCGGGCAGCTGAACGACGTGCTGTCCCTGCCCGAGCACCTGCGCGACGGTCTGTGGCGGGTGGAGTCAGCGATCATGGCCGAGTGGGACACCCCCGCGGGTCTTGTGGTAGCGGGAATGGGTGGCTCGGCGATCGGCGGCGCGCTCGCTCGCGCGGCGCTCGGCGACCACGCCTCTCGACCCATCTTCGTGACACGGGCCTACGGTCTGCCGCCGTGGACGACTCCCGAGACGACGGTGCTGTGCGCGAGCTACTCGGGCAATACCGAGGAGACGCTCGCCTGCTACGAGTCGGCCGGCGCCCTGGGCGCCCAGCGCGTGGTGGTCACCACAGGCGGGCGTATTGCAGAGATGGCGCGCGAGGACGGGGTTCCCGTCATCCCGCTCCCAGGTGGCTTTCAGCCGCGCGCGGCTGTGGCATACATGACGGTGGCGGCGCTCGAGGTGGCGGCGCTCTGCGGCGCCGGCCCACGCCTCACCTCCGAGATCGACGTGGCCGCGTCGCACACTGAGCAGCTCGTGGCCGAGTGGGGCCCCGACGCTCCCGAGGACTCGATGGCCAAGGAAGTCGCCCGCGGGCTGATGGGCACAGCGCCCGTGATCGCCGGAGCCGGGCTCACCGTGCCGATCGCCTATCGCTGGAAGACCCAGATCAACGAGAACTCAAAGCAACCCGCCTTCGCCCACGAGCTGCCCGAGCTCGACCACAACGAGCTGCAGGGGTGGGAGGGCGCGCGCGATGTCGGTCGCTTCTCGGCAGTGTTCCTCGACGACTCCGACGCGCACCCCCGCGTGAAGGAGCGCATGGACTTGACCGAGAAGCTCATTGCCGGTAACGCCGCGGCGAGCTTCCGTCTGGAGACACGCGGGCAGACCACGATCGAGCGGGTCATCTCGCTCGTGCTGCTCGGCGATCTCGTCTCGATCTATCTCGCCGCCCTGCGTGGCGTGGACCCTGGGCCGGTGGGCCTCATCGAGCAGCTCAAGACCGACCTCGTCAAGCGCTAGCTGAACCTTGACATAGTCGTGATAAGGTCTGCTCGATGCAGAGTACGAGCGTCGACGCGCTGACGATCAACGAGGCAGCCGAGACGACCGGATGGTCGGCGCGGATGTTGCGCTACATCGAGAGCATCGGGCTGGTGCAGCCTCACCGCTCGGGCTCCGGCTACCGCCTCTACGGCCCGGCTGAGCTGCAGCGGTTGAGCAGCCTGCGCGAGTTGCTCGACGAGCAGGGACTTGACCTCGGCGAGGTTGGATTCGCGGCAAGGCTCACGCGCGAACCGCGCCTGCGCGAGGCGATCGAGCAGTGGCTCGCAGCCGAGCCCGCTCGTCCCGAGCACGTGAGCGCCGAGGAGTGGTTGCGTTTCGAGCAGGAGAAGCACCAACGGTTGCTGGCGGCATCCGCGCCGCACCGGCCGGCCGGTGCCCCCGACGTCAGCGTCGGTGACCACAGAACTGAGACAACGACGACCATGGAGATCGCATGATGACCCCCACCGCAACGCTCACCGACACCGACTTCAAGGTCGCCGACCTCGCGCTCGCCGACTTCGGGCGTAAGGAGATAACGCTCGCCGAGCATGAGATGCCTGGCCTGATGTCGATCCGCCGCGAGTACGCCGCCGCCCAGCCGCTGGCGGGCGCCCGCATCACTGGTTCGCTGCACATGACGATCCAGACGGCGGTGCTCATCGAGACGCTCACCTCGCTCGGCGCGAAGGTGCGTTGGTGCAGTTGCAACATCTTCTCCACCCAGGATCATGCGGCGGCTGCCGTAGCGGTGGGTCCTGACGGTACGCCCGAGGATCCCCGTGGCGTGCCCGTCTTCGCCTGGAAGGGCGAGACGTTGGAGGAGTACTGGTGGTGCACGGACCGCGCGCTGCGCTGGCCTGGCGAGGACGGTGATTCGAATCCCGCCCACCCTGGCGGCCCCAACATGATCCTCGACGACGGCGGCGACGCCACGCTGCTCGTGCACCAGGGCACCGATTTCGAGAAGGCGGGCGTCGTGCCGGACCCAGCCACGGCCGAGTCCGAGGAGTTCCAGATCGTGCTCGGTCTGTTGCGGCGCTCGCTCGGCGAAGACCCCCAGCGCTGGACCAACATCGGCCAGGGCATCAAGGGCGTGACCGAGGAGACCACAACAGGAGTTCACCGGCTCTATCAGATGGTGGAGAGCGGCGAGCTGCTGTTCCCGGCCATCAACGTCAACGACTCCGTTACGAAGTCGAAGTTCGACAACCTCTACGGCTGTAGGCACTCGCTGATCGACGGCATCAATCGCGCCACCGACGTGATGATCGGCGGCAAGGTCGCGGTGGTGTGCGGCTTCGGGGACGTTGGCAAGGGCTGCGCTGAATCGCTGCGCGGACAGGGCGCGCGCGTGATCGTCACCGAGATCGACCCGATCTGCGCGCTACAGGCGGCGATGCAGGGCTATGAGGTCAAGACGCTCGAGGACGTCGTCGAGACCGGCGACATCTTCATCACGACAACCGGCAACAAGGACATCATCACAGCCGCCGACATGGCGCGCATGAAGCATCAGGCGATCGTCGGCAACATCGGTCACTTCGACAACGAGATCGACATCGCCGGCTTGTCCAAGACCCCCGGCATCGAGCGCATCAACATCAAGCCCCAGGTGGACAAGTGGGTGTTCGCAGATGGCCACGCGATCATCATGCTCTCCGAGGGACGCCTGCTGAACCTCGGCAACGCGACAGGCCATCCGAGCTTCGTGATGAGCAACTCGTTCACCAACCAGACGATCGCCCAGATCGAGCTGTTCACCAAGAACGACGCGTACGAGCGGCGGGTGTACGTGCTTCCCAAGCACCTGGACGAGAAGGTCGCCCGCTTGCACCTCGATGCGCTCGGCGTTCGCCTCACGCGGCTCAGCGAGGAGCAGGCGGCGTACATCGGCGTGCCGGTGGGCGGTCCTTACAAGCCCGACCACTACCGCTACTAGCCAGACGACACTCGGGCGCGAGTGGACCTGCGGCGAGAGCTGGAAGACATCGCGACCGAGGCGGACAGCGGCCAGGCGCGCATCGAATGGGCCGATGCCCAGATGCGCGTGCTGGCGCAGATCCGCGAGCGATTCGAGCGCGAGCGGCCGCTGCGGGGTGTGAGCGTCGCGGCGTGCCTGCACGTCACCGCCGAGACCGCCAATCTCGTGCGAGCGCTCCTCGCCGGGGGCGCGGAGGTCGGTCTGTGTGCCGCCAACCCGCTCTCCACGCAGAACGACGTGGCGGTGGCGCTGCGCGAGCGCCACGGCGCCACCGTGCTCGCCGCGCACGCCGAGAGCTCGAGCGAGTACGCGGCTCATGTGGGCGCGCTGGTGGAGAGCTCACCGCACGTGACGGTGGACGATGGAGCCGATCTGGTCGGGGCGATTCACGAGTCTGCGCCGGAGCACGCGGCGACGATGCTCGGCGGTACCGAGGAGACGACCGCGGGATTGCTGCGCGTGCGGGCACTCGTCGAGCAGGGCACGCTCGCCTGCCCGGTGCTCGCGGTCAACGAGTCGCGCACAGAGCGCGCATTCAACGATCGCTTCGGCACGGGCCAGTCAACGATCGATGGCATCCTGCGCGCCACCAATCTGCTGCTCGCCGGACGCACCGTTGTGGTGCTCGGCTATGGATGGACGGGCCGCGGGGTCGCTCTGCGCGCCCGCGGGGCGGGGGCGTCGGTGATCGTATGCGAGGTCGATCCGCTGCGGGCGCTCGAGGCCCGTATGGAGGGATACGAGGTGATGGGGGCGCTTGTCGCCGCAGAGCGCGGCGACGTGTTCGTGACCGTCACCGGCGGCCGTGATGTGTTGCGGAGAGAGCATTTCGAGCGCATGAAGGACGGCGCGGTGCTCGCCAACGCCGGGCACTTCGACGTGGAGATAAAGCTCGACGATCTGCGTGCGCTCGCCGTTGGTGGCCGTCGCGAGGCGCTGCCACTTGTGGAGGAGTACAAGCTCGCCAACGGTCGCCGCCTGAACCTGCTCGCCCAGGGACGTGTCGTGAACCTCGCCGCGGGTCAGGGCCACCCGGCATCGGTGATGGACATGTCGTTCGCCGCGCAGGCTCTGTGCGTGGAGTATCTGGTCGCGCAAGCCGGCGGCCTGACTGCGGGCGTGCTGCCAGTCCCGACAGCCATCGATGACGAGGTCGCCCGACTGAAGCTCGAGTCACTCGGTATCGAGATTGATGAGCTCAGCGAGGAGCAGCGGGTGTATCGCAGCGCCTGGGAACAAGGCGCGTAGGACGGCCGTAGACGCGGCGCGATACTGCGTCCTCCCTCCCTTATGTGCGTAAGCACACTGCGGTCGGTGCGTCCTTGTCTCGCTTGGTCTACGGCCGTCCTACGGGGCCTCCCGCTGCATCCGTTTCCTATAGGTTGCCGCCAATGAGAGCGATGGTTCTGGCAGCGGGTCTTGGCACCCGCTTGCGCCCAATCACCTATGAGATAACCAAGCCCATGGTGCCGGTGCTCGACAGGCCCGTGATGGCTCACATTATGGATCTGCTGGATCGCCACGGCTTTGATGAGGTGATCGCAAACCTGCACTACTTCCCCGACTCCATCAGGGCCTACTTCGGCGACCGTCTCAGTTACCGCTTCGAGGAGGAGCTGCTCGGCACCGCGGGAGGTGTACGCGGTTGCGCGGACTTCTTTGGCGATGAGCCGTTCCTCGTGATCTCAGGTGACGCGCTCACCGACATCGACTTGAGCGCCTTTGTGGCGAGGCACCGCGAAGCGGGTGGAATCGCGACGCTGTCGGTCAAGAAGGTTGCCGACACGCGTGAGTACGGCGTCGTGTTGCATGATCGAGAGGGGCGCATCACCGGCTTCCAGGAGAAGCCCGACCCCGACGAAGCGCTGTCAGATCTCGGCAACTGTGGCATCTACATCTTCGAGCCCGCCATCTTCGACTACTTCCCCGACCGACCGTTCGCCGACTGGGCCAACGATGTCTTCCCGGCGCTGCTCGAGAACGACGTGCCCTTTCACATACACGAGGTGAAGGAGTACTGGAACGACGTGGGCTCGCTCTCAGAGCTACGCCAAGGCACGTTCGATGCGCTGCAGGGCGAGCTGCGGCTGCAGGTCGACGGTCACGAGCTGGCGCCCGGAGTGGTCGTCGCCGGCGAGAAAGCGATCCCGGAGAACGTCGAGATCGACGGGCTGGCGTGGATAGGCCAAGATGTCGAGCTGGGCGAGGGCGTACGGCTGATGGGCCCCGTCGTGCTGGGCGACGGCGCACGCGTGGGCAAGGGCGCACAACTACGCAACACGATCGTCTTCCCGGGTACCGTCATCGCCGCTGGCTCGATCGTGATCGACGCGATCACCGGACATGCCGGGGTGCTGGAGAGCTTGCGAGCCAGATAAAGAGCCGGGGGACCAGCTCTCGCCGATCCCCCGGAGCACTCTTTGCTGGACAGATCCAACTCAGAGAACGATCTTCTGACTGACTTCATTCTAGCCGACGAGGGTGATGGAAATCACGATGCCCCCGCCGGGATTCGAACCCGGGACCTGTCCTTAGTCAGAAGACCGCTCTATCCACTGAGCTACGAGGGCAACCGCCTCCCGAAGGAGACCTCGCCGAGGCTACCCAGGCGCGGGGATGGTACTCGCGAAACATCCGTGCAAAACCGGTGTACAAGTGCCGCCGGCAGGGGTAGCATGGATGCACAGCGTCTCCGAGTGAAGGGAGTCCCGTGATGCAGATAGCCATCAAGGGCCGCAATGTCCCGGTCACCGACGATGTGCGTGAGCATCTGGAACGCCGGCTGGAGAAGATCTCCCGCCAGGTCTCCCAGTTTGCGCGCCTGGAGGTGGAGCTCTTCAAGGAGCGCAACCCGCGCGTGGCCGACCACGACGTGGCGGAGGCGACGCTCTACTTGAAGGGCGCCACGCTGAGAGCGCGCGACGCCTCGCCGCAGATGATCCACTCGCTCAACCTCTTGGTGGACGACCTCTCCCGCCAGGTCAAGCGCCACCGCGACAAGCGCCGTCGCCGTCGTGAGGCGCATGCGGCGTCGGCGCGGACCTCCCCGGCCGCCGGATAGGCGCCGCGGCGGCGGCCGGACGTCTCTCCGAAGGGGCACAGTCGGTACCCTGGGCGTATGTCGATTCTTGATCGCGCCCTGAACATCGGGGAGGGGAAGAAGTTCAAGGAGTACGAGAAGCGTGTCGTGCTGATTGCCTCCTATGAGCCCGAGCTTGAACTTGAGAGCCTGGAGGAGTTGCGCGAACGGATGGACGTGCTGCGCGAACGCGCCGCCGAAGGCGAGTCGCTCGAGGCGCTCATGGCGGAGTGCTTCGCAGTGGTACGCGAGACCGGCAAGCGCACAATGGGGATGCGCCACTTCGACGTCCAGCTGATGGGCGCGATGGCGCTACACGACGGATGCATCGCCGAGATGAAGACCGGCGAGGGTAAGACCCTCACCGCCACGCTCGCAGTGGTGCTCAACTCACTCGCGGTGCGCGAGGGCGCCAAGAAGGCTGATCCGGGAGAGAACGGCTCGGAGCCCGCGACACCCGAGCGCAAGGGTGTGCACTTGGTGACCGTCAACGACTATCTCGCCCGCCGCGACGCCGCGTGGATGAGCCCCATCTACAACGCGTTGGGCGTGAGCGTGGGGGTCCTGCAGAACCAGCAGCCCTACGACGAGAAGCAGCTCGCCTACTCCTGTGACGTGGTGTACGGCACCAACTCGGAGTTCGGTTTCGACTACCTGCGCGACAACATGGCGAAGGACCTCTCTGAAAAGGTCCAGCGCGGTCACCCCTTTGCGGTAGTGGACGAGGTCGACAACATCCTCATCGACGAGGCGCGCACCCCGCTGATCATCTCAGGCGCCCCTGAACAGGCCGCCGACCTCTACGTCAAGTTTGCGCGTCTCGCCCCTCGGCTCGTCGCCGGCAAGACGCCGGAAGGCATGGATCCTGGCTCCAAGAAGGCGTTCGTGGCGGACTTCGACTACGAGATCGAGGAGAAGCAGAAGACAGTCGCGATCACCGAGCTGGGGGTCGCCAAGTCAGAGCGGTTTCTCGGCATCGACCATCTCTATAAGGCCGAGAACGGGCATCTCGTCAACCACCTGATCCAAGCGTTGAAGGCCGAGTCGCTGTACAAACGCGACGTCGACTACGCGGTGATCGACGGCGAGGTGAAGATCATCGACGAGTTCACCGGCCGCATCCTCGACGGACGGCGGTGGTCTGAAGGCCTGCACCAGGCGGTGGAGGCGAAGGAGGGCGTGAGGGTCCAGGAGGAGAACCAGACACTCGCGACCATCACCTACCAGAACTACTTCCGTCTCTACGAGAAGCTCTCCGGCATGACCGGTACGGCGCTCACCGAGGCCACCGAGTTCATGAAGATCTACGAGCTCCCGGTGGTGCAGATCCTCACCAACATGCCGATGGTGCGCGAGGATCGCAACGACCAGGTCTATAAGACCAAGGAGGGCAAGTGGACGGCGGTGGTCAAAGAGATCGCTGACCGCCACGCAAACGGCCAGCCGGTGCTTGTGGGCACCATCTCGGTCGAGGTGTCAGAGCTTCTGGGGGACCGCTTGAAGAAGCGGGGGATCGCCCACACGGTGCTCAACGCAAAGCCCGAGCACGCCGCGCGCGAGGCCGAGATCGTGGCCGAGGCGGGTCAGCCGGGGGCGGTGACTATCGCCACCAACATGGCGGGCCGTGGCGTGGACATCAAGCTGGGAGGCAACGCTGAGCACCTTGCGCGGTTGGAGCTTGCCAAGCGGGACGTAGATCCTGAGGACCCGGCTTACAGCGAGCACCTGAAGGAGTTGCTACCCGAGTTCGAGACCCATGTGGAGGCGAACCGCGATCGGGTGATGGCGGCGGGGGGACTTTACATCTGTGGCACCGAGCGCCACGAGTCGCGACGTATCGACAACCAGCTGCGCGGTCGTGCCGGCCGCCAGGGCGACCCGGGCGAAAGCCGCTTCTTCCTGTCAGCCGAGGACGATCTTGTGCGGCTGTTCGCGGGGGACCGCATCTACAAGATCCTCGACCGTCTCGGGAGCGTCGACGAGGAGGGCAACGAGGAGCCAATCGAGGCGGGCATGCTTTCCAAGCAGATCGAGAAGGCCCAGAAGAAGGTGGAGGAGCAGAACTTCCTGATCCGCAAGCGCGTGCTCGAGTACGACGATGTGATGAACGAGCAGCGGCGCATCATCTACGCCTATCGCGACGAGGTGCTCGAAGGCAAGGAGATGGGCGAGGAAGCACGCCGTCAGGTGGCGAGCACGATCGAGCGTACGATCGACCAGTACACGCCCGGCGACTACATGGAGGACTGGGATCTTGACGGTCTGTTCACAGCGCTTGGGCAGTTCTTCCCGCTGGAGCTTGACGAGGGCGATCTTGACCCTGAGACCGTCGACCGGAGCTTCCTGGGCGAGCGTATCTCGCAGACCGCCTTGGGCCGCTACGAGGCGCGTGAGCAAGAGCTCGGCGAGGAGCTGACGAGCGCGCTCGAGCGCTTCCTGATCCTGCAGATAATCGACGAACGCTGGCGTGAGCACCTGTACGACATGGACTACCTGCGCGAGGGTATCCATCTGCGCGGGTTCGCCCAGATCGACCCGCTCGTGGCGTACAAGAACGAGGCGTTCACGCTTTTCGGTGATCTCATGAACAGCGTGTGGGTGGATTTCACGCGCATGATCTTCAACGTGCAGGTCACCGTCGACGGCCAGAACGGGGCGGCGCAGCCGCCGGCGTTCGCCGCCGCCGGCAGCTCGACGCGGGCAGGCCGTGTTTCCTACTCGGGGGGCTCAAGCGCGATGGGCGCCGGTGCGCTCGCTGCGGCGGCCGCCGCCGCCGGACCTGACGGCGGAGGCTACGACGGCGAAGGTGAACCTGAAGCGCTCCCTGTAGTGGAGCAGCGCGTCACCGATTCGGAGCACGAACTGGGCCGCAACGATCCCTGCTGGTGCGGCTCGGGAAAGAAGTTCAAGAAGTGCCACGGCGCGTAGCCGCTTCGGCTTTGCGCTTCGCAATGAACTCCTCGGTCGCCTGAGGGCCCATGAACGGGGTGAGGATTGTGCGAGCCAGTTCCGGCAGAATCTCGGGGATCGTGTCGGTCGAGTGCTGGGTGATGTGCAGGTAGAGGACTTCGAAGAAGCGCTGCGTGACGGGCTGGTCGAGGCTCCCTGCGGCTGAGGGATCGAGCAGGTCATAGCCCGGCTGCAGGAAGATCGAAAACGCGTCCATCAGCGACTGTGCCAGCTCGATCGCGGCCGGGCCGATCGACATGATCTCGACGATCCCTGTACGGGCGAACGCCGGCTCGTTGCGTGTCCATTCGGCGTAAGCGGTCATCCCGTCCCACACGGCGTCGGGCCAGGTAGGTGAGCTCTTGTAGACCTCTTGACAGAACCCCATCACCCGGTCCACGCCTGCTTCGATGCCGGAGAAGACGGCTTCCTGCTTGTCCGCGAAGTGCTCGTGGAAGGAGCGGGCGGAGATGTTCGCCTCCGCGCAGATATCACGCACACCGGTGTCGTGGTAGCCCTTCGCGGCAACCACCCGCACCGCGGCGAGCTGGATCTGCTCATAGGTGTTGTGGACGACGAAGCGCCGAGGCTGAGCCTCGCGGATGGTTGCAACGTGGCGCATGACAGCTATGACGACAGCGTACACGACGCCAGGTAGGGTTCAACAGGGATCGAAACAAGTCCCAACCTTTCGATTGCGCAAAATGGGGAGTGAGTTTCGGCCGAGCTCGCCCGCGCACGCTGATAGCGTTGCGCGCATGGCAACCACCGCCCCCAGCGAGTCGACGCCGCAACGCATTGCGGTCATCCGCGAGCAGCTCAAGCTGCTCGGGGACTATCTTTGACCCGGCTTCCTTGAGTGAGCGCATCGAGGCGCTCGAAGGAGTGATGCAGGCGCCCGGATTCTGGGATGACTCCGATGCGGCTGCCAAGGTGTCATCCGAGCACGCGCGTGCCACAAAGCGGTTGGAGACATTCACGTCGCTACAGGGCGACATCGACGATCTTGACGGGCTTGTGGAGATGGCCGGCGAGGATCCAAGCCTCGAGGAGGAGGTGGAGGAGCACCTTGCTTCGGTCGAGCAGCGTCTAGCCGAGCTTGAGGAGCAGCGGCTGTTCGCCGGCACATACGACGCGGGCGATGCGCTCGTGAGCGTGAACGCAGGCGCCGGCGGCACCGACGCGCAGGATTGGGCGGAGATGGTGCTGCGGATGCTGATGCGCTGGGCCGAGCGTCGGGGCTTCGCGGTCGAGTTGCTGGAGGCGAGCGCCGGTGAGGAAACCGGCATCAAGTCAGCCACCTTCAAGGTGTCCGGCGAAAACGCCTACGGCCTGTTCGGCGCCGAGCGGGGGGTACACAGGTTGGTGCGACTTTCCCCGTTCGACTCCGCCCACCGCCGCCACACCAGCTTCGCGGGCGTGGAGGTTGCGCCGGTAGTGGCGGACACCGGGGAGGTGGAGATCGACGACGACGACCTCCAGGTGGACACCTACCGCGCCTCAGGCGCCGGGGGGCAGCACGTCAACAAGACCGACTCCGCTGTCCGCATCACCCACAAGCCGACGGGCATCGTGGTGCAGTGCCAGAACGAGCGCTCACAGACCTCCAACCGGGCGACCGCGATGGCGATGCTGCGCTCAAAGCTCGTGGAGAAGCAGGAGCGCGAACGACAGGAAGAGATTGCTCGTGAGAAGGGGGAGGCGCAGGACGTCAACTTCGGCTCGCAGATCCGCTCGTATGTACTGCACCCCTACTCGATGGCCAAGGATCACCGCACCGGCCATGAGATGGGGGACGTGCAGCGCGCGCTGGACGGCGACTTGGATGGGTTTGTGCGGGCTTACCTACTGAAGTCGGCGTCAAAAGCCGAATAGCGGGGCTGCACAGGTCGGTAGCCGTACGCGGTTACAGCGCTTCGAGGATCAGTGAGAGATCAAGCGCCGGGGCCGAGTGGGTGAGGGCACCCATCGAGATGAAGTCAACGCCGGTGAGCGCACGTTCGAGGAGGGTCTCGAGCGTCACGTTGCCGCTGGCCTCCGTCTTCGCGCGACCGGACACCTGGACCACGGCTAAGGTCAGCTCTTCGACGGTCATGTTGTCCAGCAGCAGTCGCGGGGCGCCTGCCGCGAGCGCCTGGTCGATCTCCTCGGGGTTGCGCACCTCTACCTCGAGGATGTCGGCAAGCTCGGGGGCTGCCTCACGGGCGAGTGCAACGGCCTGGGCGATGCCACCGGCAGCGGCGATGTGGTTCTCCTTGATGAGGATCGCGTCGTAGAGACCCACACGGTGGTTGGTGGCGCCGCCGGCTGCCACGGCGGCCTTCTCAAGGGCGCGTAGGCCGGGGGTGGTCTTGCGGGTGTCGAGTACCGTCGCCCCGGTTCCCTCAACCGTACGGACGGCGCGTGCCGCCATCGTGGCCACGCCCGAGAGATGGGCGAGGAAGTTGAGCGCCGTGCGCTCACCGGTGAGGAGCATCCGCGCGGAGCCCTCGATCGACATGACGGGGCCGCCTTCCTCGCGCCACCGTCCCTCCCCTGTGAGGCGCTCAAAGCGAGCTTGCGGGTCGAGCAACGCAAATGTGGCTTCGGCGACGTCGAGGCCGTAGATCGTGCCAGGCGCCTTCTGGGTGATGAGCGCCTCGGCCCGTGCGTCGGGCGCGACCGTCGCCTTGGTCGTAATGTCGCCAGAGCCCGCGTCCTCGTCGAGCGCGCGTTGTGCGAGCGCGCGGAGATCCTCTGCCGAGACGACGGCGCTCATGGGCGTGGATCTTCCGCTGAGACGGTTGTGCTCACGGAGAGCAGGATATGCAAGGGTCGCCACAGTGGCCGCGCACCGCTCGTCCATCTGCGGGAAAGCCCGTGCTGGCGGGCCGCGATCTGGCGTTGGGAAGCAAGCACCGTACCTACGTCACACGTCTACTTTTGCCATTGACAACTAGACTCATCTTCGGGTAAGGTTCTCTACAGAGCCGGCAGGGAGAGGTAGGTCGGCGGGTCCACAGACGTAGCCCAGAGGAGGGGAACGCCCTGATGAGAAGCTTGCTTACGCTTGGCCGCGCCTTGAGCGCAGGTGGTGGTTCAAATGGTGTTGGGGTAGGCATCGGTGAGCTTTGCCTTCCCTACATGCGAGGGCGTCGAGTGTTGCTCACAGTGTTCGCGGTGGCGGTTTGCGCCGTCGCTGCGGGCGGGGCCTTGGCGCAGTCGGCCGGCGCTGAAGCTGTAGCCGGACCCGAAAACACACAGGGTCCTTCGGGATTGCCGGATGGACGTATCTACGAACAGGTGTCGCCGACAAACAAGTTCGGAAACGAAGCGGCTCCCGAATCGGGAGAAACCCCGCCATACATGGTGTCCGGGGTCGATGGCAACGAAGTCGTCTATTTCAAAAACGGCCCATTCGGAGAAACGCCCACCGGGTTTGATTTCTTCAGCATCGCACGACGTTTCCCCACAGGATGGCAGAGTCACAGCGCGGTCTCGCGCGGAGAAGGTCTGCAGCAGGCCTTCCGTACCAATCCTCAGAGCGGTCTTGGTTTTTCGGCGGACATGACGGCCAGCGTGTTCGGTGCCGAGGACACGTTCGTGCCAGGGCAGGATAAGGCAAGCCCCACGCCTCGTATCTATCGCTACAGCGAAGACGGTCTTGTCCAGTGGGTTGGCAAGCCAACGATCTCCGAACCGATCGAATATGAAGGTTTCGGAGGTAAGGATTGGGGCGCTGTCGCCGGAACGTCATCGGATCTCAACACGATCTACTTCGCTTTCGAGGGCGCGCTTGTACCGGCCGACGACGTATCGAATCCGGCGCTCGGCGATATCTCCTATGCCGACGAGCTGCGCAAGGAGGACAATAACGAAGGCACCAAAGGTACGAGCTACGACAACCTCTATAGATGGCATGAAGGGACACTCGAAGCCGCGGGCGTCTTGCCCGACGGTCACCTGGACCCATTTGGTGCCGTGCCAGCAGCGACTCTACTTTACACTAACTATGGGCCCGAAGCGCTGGAGAACCAGGTGTCTGAAGACGGCGACACCGCCTTCTTTTTGAGTCCCGATCCCGGATCAAAGGCCGGCCGGCCGTCGGAGCTGTATGTGCGCAGGTCAACCGCGGGTGGGGTTTCAAGTACTACGCTTGTCTCGCGGGATCTCTTGTTGCCTCCTGTCAGTGGGGAATCAGCGCAGGCTCCTACTGGAGCCAGCTTCCTGTACGCATCCCTAGACGGCTCGCACGTCTTCTTCGAGAGCCCGGATCAACTCACGGCTTCGGCGCCGAATGAAACGACGGTCAAGGCATACGAGTTCGACACGAACACCGACGTACTGACGTATCTGCCGGGAGTCGCCGATCTCGCATACACACCATGCGTAAACTGCTCCCTGCCGTTCATGACGGCGTTTGGCGCTTCACGCGACGGCTCCAATTTCATTTTCTATAACAATGGCAAGCTAGAGTTGTGGAACGAGGGTGCCGTCACCGAAATTGCGGCGGTGGAAGGAAGCTTCGGCGGCAGCATAGAGCCCGTGATGCGCGAGACGTCAAGTGGAGGGGTGTATGTTTTTCAGTTGAAGGCGGCCTTCCCAGGGTTGGGCTTTAACAACGGCAACGGCGAATATGAAGAGGTATATCGCTATGTTACGGCAGACAACACGCTGAGCTGCATCTCCTGTCCACCTGCAGGCGTTACACCCTCAGGTGATTCAGAACTCTCCCACGCATTTCCGTCGGGGAATCTGGGCAACACGTTCGTGGTAGTGACAGGCAGCCGGGCCATCTCCAAAGATGCGAGCCGGATCGTTTTCGATACGCCCGACCCGTTGGTTGGACAGGACACAAACGGAGTGCGCGACGCATATTTGTGGGAGGACGGCACTGTGTCCTTGACGTCGACCGGTGTCAGTCAGCGCGCTTCCTTTGCGGGCGATCTGAGTAATAGCGGAAACGACGTCTTCTTCTCGACAACGGAAGGGTTCGTCGCTACCGATGGAGACGCTGGTTATGACGTTTACGACGCTCGGGTGCCACGGCCAGGAGACCAACTGCCTCCGTCGGAGGTGTCATGCGAAGGCGCTGTCTGTCAAGGCCCGCCAAGCGTACCTCAATTGCTCTCTCCGCCTGCGAGCGAAACCTTCAACGGCGCAGGCGATCTGGCACCGCCTCCAAAGATAGGCCTCCCGAAGTCGAGATCGCTGACGCGCCAGCAGAAGCTCGCGCGCGCACTGAAGTCATGTCGGAGTAACAAGGATGCTCGCAAGCGCGCCAAGTGCTTGCGGGGCGCGCGAAAGAGGTACGGAGCAAAATCGGCCGTCGCCACCAGCAAGGCAAATCGTCACCGCAACGGGAGGGGCAAGTGATGGCAAGGCAGGGATCTGAAATTTGTGCCAGGGGGACACGATTGCTGGCGGTGGCATTTGCCGCGATAGCGGTAGCTGGAGGCCTCATGGCGGGCGGCGTAGCCTCTGCTTCGGCCGAAGAAGCGCCGCGGTGGGCACTGACGGTGGTGCCGATGCCCACCAGTCTGACGCCTGAAAGCCCTCGCAGTCAGGTTGAACGGCTCACGATAGACGCCACGGGAGGTAGTTTCCGTATCGTCGTCGTTGGAGTGGCGAGCCTCAAAAAGACGGCGCGTCTACCGTATAACGCCACGGCGGCCGAAGTTGAAGCGGCGCTGAACGAAACACTGACCGAAGAAGTTACGGTGGCAGTCACGGGGGGACCCGGCGGCGTCTCTCCCTACACGATCACATGGGGAGGTACGGCCGAAGACAAAACCACAAGTAGTGTGTTTGTAGAAGGACTGGAGGCCGAATCCAATGAACTTACAGGTGGCGCTCACACCGCGACGCTAACCACAACCACTAGTGGTGCAAATCCACCACAGTTGCTAGTGACGGCTACAAACGTGGGCGGCAAGGCCACGGATGGGAGCCCAATCACGCTCAATGACGTGTTGCCTGCGGGTTTGATCGTAACGAGCGTGACCAGCCAGGTGCCGTACGCAGGGTTTTTTGGGAAAATGGAATGCGAAGCGCCTCCGGTCATAAATTGCACCTACGAAAAAAGCGTTGATCCAGGTGGCAGCTTGATCGTCAATGTTACGTTGGCGAGTGGGAGTGGCTTGCCGACGACCCTCCCCAATGAAGCAACGGTTGGCGGCGGCGGAGCACCGACTATCGGCGTGACAGGGTCGATACCGGTCGGAGCGGCTAAAACGCCGTTCGGCGTAGCGCCAGGGAGCTTGGTGGCGGCGGTATCGAACCTTCAGGCGGGCTCACATCCGAATGTGACAACTGCGTTTACGTTCAACACTAAGGAACCCAATGAAGTCAGCGGCACGCCGAAGGATGTCCGCTTCGATTTGCCCGTCGGTTTGGTCGGTAACACGGTCGGAATCCCGAGGTGTACCATGGCGGGTGTCAAAGAAGTACGCCTCACCGGGAAAGGCTGCCCGACGAGTTCGATTGTGGGTGTCATGACGATAACCATTGCCGTCAACGGGTCCGCTGGCAATTTTGTCGCACCGGTCTATAACATTATCCCGGCGCCGGGCGAGCCTGCGGCTTTTGGGACCAATGCTTTCTTCGTTCCTATTCGCCTCGACACGAGTGTGCTGTCGAACGGCGATTACGGCGTGCGAGTGACTACCGCCGACGTAGGTGAGGCTGAGCCAGTTCTCGCGGTGTCTGTCACGATATGGGGCCTGCCTGCCGATCTCAACGGCCCGGGGAACAGCAAAACACTCATAGGTAACGTCTCGTTCGGCGGTCCCAACACGGGGCAGCGGATTCCGCTCTTGAGCAATCCGCAACAGTGCACCGAACCACTGAGCGCCGTCATGGAGTCGGATCCTTGGGTAAATCCAGGTGTCTTCGTCTCGTCGGAAGTCGTGCCCGTAGGCCTCTTGAGTGGCTGTGATCAGATGCGCTTTAGCTCCTCCTTCTCGATGGTGCCTGACACGTTGGAAGCGGGTGCACCTGCGGGCTATCACTTCGATCTAAAGGTGCCGCAAAACGAAGCGCCTGATGGCTTGGCGACGCCGAATGTCAAGAACGTGACGCTTAAGTTGCCCATCGGGACAGTAGTGAATCCGTCGGCGGCGTGGGGTCTTAAAGCGTGCTCACACGGGCAGTTCTACGGACCCAACCATCCTTCCCAGGAACCGGCCGAATTCGCCAAATGTCCGCGGGAAGCACAGGTCGGCACTGTGCGTGTCAAGACGCCGGCCCTTGAAGAAGCGTTGGAAGGGCAGGTGTACTTGGCAGAACCGGAATGCAGGCCTTGCACGCCGGCTGACGCTGAAGACGGAAAGATGGTGAAATTGTACGTCCAGGCGTTCAGCGAAGGCGAAGGTGGGATCGTCGTCAAGCTCGAAGGCAAGGGCATGATAGATCAGAAAACTGGTCAGATCACGACTGTTTTCGAAAACAATCCCCAACTGCCGTTCAATGAGTTCAAGCTCACGCTTGCGGGCGGGCCGCGTGCTGTGCTGGCCAATCCGAGAACGTGTGGCTCGGCGACGTCGAACTTGGATTTGACACCGTGGAGCGCACCGTTTACGCCGGACGTGACGCCTGCGTACACGTTTGAAATCAACCAGAACTGCTTCGGTCCTCAGTTCAATCCGTCCTTCGTGGCGGGGATGCCGAACATTCAGGCTGGTGCCTATGGCGGGTTCACGCTGGCTTTCGGCCGCGCCGACAACGACGAGTATCTCGGTCAGTTGACGACGACGATGCCGACGGGTTTGTTGGGGAAGATCGCGGGTATCCCGTTGTGCGAGGAAACTCCGGCGATAGTGGGGTCGTGTGACGCGGCGAGTCAGATCGGGACGGTCGAAGCGTTGACCGGACCTGGCGCGAACCCGTTCCTCGTGTCCGGTGGTCATGTGTACTTGACCAAGGGTTACGGCGGCGCGCCATATGGACTGTCGATAGTCGTCCCTGCTGTCGCGGGTCCGTACACGCTCTCCGGCACAAACGGGAATGGGAGTGTGGTTGTGCGTGCGCAGATCTTTGTGGACGAACACACGGCACAACTTCGGGTCGTGAGTGGCCAGTTGCCGTCGATGCTTGACGGGATACCGCTGCAGCTCAAAGCGGTGAACGTGCTTATCGATAAGCCGCAGTTCACGTTCAACCCCACGAGCTGCGCAAAGAAGTCGATCGTAGGGACGCTCAATGCGGTCGAAGGCTTGTCCTCGACGGTCACGGACTCCTTCCAGGTGACGAATTGCGCAAGCCTCGCGTTCAAACCCGGGTTCAATGTTTCCACGACAGGGAAAACATCGCGGACGAACGGCGCCGGCTTGGACGTGAAGCTCTCCTACCCGTCGGGATCATTGGGTAAGTACGCGAACATCAAGTCGGTCAAGGTGAACTTGCCCAAGCAGTTGCCGTCAAGGTTGACGACTCTGCAGAAGGCCTGTCCTGACAGCACATTCAACGCGAACCCCGCCGCTTGCTCTGCGGCGTCACGGGTGGGGTCTGCCACAGCGACGACGCCGATACTGGGGGACACGCTGACAGGACCCGCCTATTTCGTGTCGCATGGTGGCGCGAAGTTCCCCGAACTGGTCGTCGTACTCTCTGGTGACGGCGTCACGGTGCAACTCGATGGCGAAACGTTCATCAGCAAAGCAGGGATCACAAGCAGCACGTTCCGTCAGATCCCGGATGTCCCGGTGAGCACGTTCGAGCTGAAGCTACCCCAAGGCCCCAACTCGGCGCTCGCGGCAAACGGCAACCTCTGTACGAGCAAGCTAAAGATGCCCACCGCGTTCACCGCACAAAACGGGATGGTCATCCACCAAACAACACCCGTCACAGCCACCGGATGTTCCAAGCACAAGGCGAAAAAGGCCGGCAGGGGGGCACGGCGCAAATAGCGTGGCAACGAGAGCCTCAGGCGACGCGCGGGGCGGGCTGCACGGCCCGCTCCGTGCTGACGAGGTCGAGGGCTTCCAACGGGCGCGCATCCTGAGCGCGATGGTGGAGGTTGCGGCCGACGTTGGCTATGTAGGCGCGGCCGTCGCTCCGGTGGTGGCGCGCGCTGGAGTTTCGCGGCGCACGTTCTACGAGCTGTTCGATGGACGGGAGGACTGCTTCCTCGCTGCGTTTGAGTGGGGAGTGGAGCAGATACGAGCCGCCACGGTTGAGGCGTATCGCTCACAGCGGCTGTGGCGTGACAAGGTCCGGTACGCGCTCGCCACGTTGCTCTCGTTGCTCGACTCCGAGCATGAGCTCGCGCGTACCTGCGTGATCGAGGCGTTGGGAGCGGGCCCGCTCGTGCTGAAGTGCCGTGGCCAGGCGCTGGATGAGCTGATCGCCGGCCTTGACACGGACGCGCCTAAGCCACGAGGGGTCTCGGGCCCGCCGGCTTTGGCGGCTGAGGGAGCGGTCGGCGGCGCGTTCTCCGTGATTCACGCTCGTTTGCTCACCCGGGCGAAGGCGGGGGAGGGAGGCGGACAACCGCTCCTCGACTTGCACGGTCAGCTGATGGGCATGATCGCGCTGCCTTACCTGGGGCCGCGGGCGGCGGGAGAAGAAACCACGCGCACCGCCCCTGAGTTGCCCAAGCGTCAAGTCGGTCGTCCGCGAGGCGACGGCGGCCGCCTGGTGGAGCGGCTCGATATGCGCCTCACCTACCGCACCGTGCGTTGTCTGGTGTTCATCGGAGAGCACCCGGGTGTGAGCAACCGTGAGGTCGCCGAAGGGGCGGAGATATCGGACGAGGGCCAAGCCTCCAAGCTGCTCGGGCGGCTCGTCAAGCTCGACCTGGTCGCCAACAGCCGCCCGCCTGGTCCGGGCCTCCCGAACCGCTGGGCGCTCACCTTGCGTGGCGAGCAACTGCTCTCATCAGTGCAGGGCCGCTGAACCCTGGAGGCGGCTGGGCGCGAGGATAGACTTGGACAGGTGCAGTCGCTGCCGATGATTCCCACCCAACCGCCGCTCGCACAGCTCACGCCCGAGCTCGTGGCGGAGCTACACGAGGAGATCCGCGTGCTTGCCGCAGAGCGCCGCGCGACGATCCTCGCCCACAACTACCAGGTGCCAGAGATCCAACAGGTCGCCGACTACGTGGGCGATTCGCTCGGGCTCTCGCGCCAGGCCGCCGCCGCCAACGGCGACACGATCGTGTTCTGCGGAGTGCACTTCATGGCCGAGACCGCCTCCATCCTCTGCCCCGAGAAGACCGTCCTGATCCCCGACCTGGATGCCGGCTGCTCGCTGGCGGCGTCGATCGACGCCGAGCAGCTCGCCGGCTGGCGGGCGACGTATCCGGATGGGGTGGTGGTCATGTACGTGAACACCACCGCCGAGGTGAAGGCGCTCACCGACTACTGCTGCACCTCCGCCAACGCAGTCGACGTGGTGCGCCACATCTACGCCACCCATGGTCCCGACACGGAGATCCTGTTCGGCCCTGACATGTGGTTGGGCGCGTACGTCGAGAAGGAGCTTGGCAAGCCCATGCATGTGTGGGACGGCGAGTGCCACGTCCACGCGGGTATCCGCCCGTCGGACATCGACGCCACCCGTGCCGCTCACCCCGGTGCCGACTTCCTCATCCACCCCGAGTGCGGTTGCACTACCAGCGTCATGGAGTACGTCGCCGCCGGCGACATCTCCTCCGAGGGCGTTCACATGCTCTCCACCGGCGGCATGCTCCGCTACGCGGGCAACGCCGAGAAGGATGCGGTCGCCCACGCAGACCGCCCCCGAGAGGCGGTCGTGGCGACCGAGACAGGGATGCTCTACCCGCTGGAAATGGCGGCCCCCGACGTGAAGTTCATCCCCGCCAACCCCGAGGCCTCCTGTGTGTACATGAAGATGATCACGCTCGAGAACCTCCGCGACGCGCTACGCGACTTCAAGTACGAGGTGCGCGTTCCCGCACACGTCGCCGAGCGGGCCAGGGTACCGATCGACCGGATGGTGGCAATCGGCTGAGAGGGCCATCGGCGCCGCGCTGGGCCGCCGGGCGTAGTGCCCCGTTTAGAAATCCTCGGCCGTGTGTGGCCCAACGCACGCCACCGCGAGGTTGTCGGCGACGTTGGCCGCCACCTCCACCACCTCATCGAACGTGACCGCATCGAGCGCCGCGATCGCGGCATCGGGGTCGATGTCCTCGCGGTAGACGATCTTCTGGCTCGCCCCATAGCGCGCTACCGCGTTGGTGTTCTCGAAGGCGAGCACCAGCCGTCCGGCCGAGTAGGCGCGAGCGCGTTCGACCTCCTCGCGCGTGGGTCCGTCTGCGCGTAGCTCGTCCACGATCTCGCGCATCCGCGAGTACGCCTCGACGCACTTTTCCGAGTCGAGCCCCGACCCGAGCTGCAAGATCGGCATGTCGGCGTAAGCGTGGGCGATCGCGTACACCGAGTAACACAATCCCCGCTTCTCCCTGATCTCCTCGAACAGCCGCGACCCCATCGAGCCGCCCAGCAAGGTCGAGTAGATAGACAGCGCCGCCCGTTGCTTGACGTCCGAGACGCTCACCTCGGGCCTGTAGATCATCCTCAGGTGTGACTGGTTGGTGTCGCGCTGCTCCACCAACGTCTCGGGAGCGAACTCGGGGGCCACCACGTAGGGCTCCGGCGCGGGGAGTGTGGGGAACCGTGAAAACAGCTCGCTCAGGTGATCCTCGGCGGGTACGAAGCTTGTATTCCCAACCAAGAACGCGCCCCCGCTCCCACCGGCCCACCGCCGTTCGCGGAAGGTCACGATCGCCTCGCGGGTGAAGCTCCGTAGGTTCTCCTCCGGTCCCAGCACCGTGCGTCCCAGCGGGTGGTCGCCGAAGGCTGCTTTGTCGATCAGGTACTCCGCCACCGTGGAGGGCTGGTCATAAGCGCGGTTTATCTCCTGGATCACCACCCCCCGCTCGCGGTCGAGCTCCTCTGCGTCAAGTCGCGGGCGCGCCACGAAGTCGCTCAAGAGATCTATAGCCTCCGGCGCCGACTCCGCCCTGACGGTGATGTGGAAGGCCACGAGGTCGTGGGAGGTGTAGGCGTTCAACATCCCACCCAACCGCTCCGCGGTCTCGTTGACGTCCTTGTAGGTGGAGTACTTCTCACCCCCCTTGAACACGAGGTGCTCGAGGAAGTGCGCCATCCCGTTCTCCTCCACCTGCTCGGTGCGCGCTCCCGCGTCGAACGCGACGAGCACGGTCAACGCGCGTGTGCCAGGTAGCGCGATGTTGTACACCGGCAACCCGTTGGTGCTCACGGTTGTGGTGGAGATGTCCGCCATCGGCCGTCACGATATGACATCCACCCGGGTGATCTCCCCGCCTGTGCAATCCCGCATGGGCTACGTGAGTTCCCGCATCTTGCAAATCCCCTTGCATGCAGGGAAAAGTGCGACCTAACCGGACCCGTCTCGCTACTGTGCGCGGCCATGTCCTCACCCGACAGCGATGTCCGTCGCCATGACCCCGTCCGCCGCAGGCCGCTGCCTCAGCACCTGCGCCACGATGCTCCCTCCCGCCCTGTGGCGGCGCCCGCGCGACCCGTCAACACGCCCAACGCCAACACGGTTGTCGAGTTTCGCGGGGTCACCAAGGCGTATGACTCCGGCGACACGGGCCTCGAGCGCGCAACGTTCGCGATCGACCGCCAGGAGTTCGTGTTCCTCGTCGGCTCCACCGGCTCGGGAAAGTCAACGATCATGCGGCTGCTCATCAAGGAGCTGGACCCCACCGAAGGGGTCATCCGCGTCGCCGGACGCTCGCTCGCCGACATCGAGCGCAAGCGCATCCCCTACTACCGCCGCAACGTGGGGGTGGTGTTCCAAGACTTCAAGCTGCTCCCCACCCGCACCGTGTACGACAACATCGCCTACGCGTTGCAGGTCACCGGCGCCTCGCGCAAGCAGATCCGCACCGCGCTACCCGACATCCTGCGCCTCACGGGTCTCTCCACCAAGCTCCACAACTATCCCCACCAGCTCTCAGGTGGCGAGCAGCAGCGCGTGGCGGTGGCGCGCGCCTTCGCCTCCCACCCGCCGCTGTTGCTCGCGGACGAGCCCACCGGCAACCTCGACCCCGATACCTCCATCGGGATCATGCAACTGCTCTACCGCATCAACCGCGCCGGCACCACAGTGATCGTGGCGACCCACGACAACGAGATGGTGGACAAGATGCGCCGCCGTGTGATCGAGCTCAAGCGTGGACGCATCATCCGTGACGAGGCCACCGGGCTCTACGCGCAGGATGAGACAACGGGTGATCTCGCGGAGCGGCTGAAGCGCGAAACCAAAGCCCCCGAGCCCGGAGACCGCCCGCACGGGGGCGCCCGCAGATGAGGCCCGGCTTCTTCCTCAAGGAGTCGATCCGCTCGATGCGCCGGAACCCGGCGCCGTCGTTTGCGGCGCTGTCCTGTGTATTGGTGACGACCCTCGTGCTCGGGGTCTTCATCCCGGTGGTCCAAGCGACCAACGGGGCCGCCAACTCGATTCGCGGACGGGTGGTTGTGGACGTAGATCTGAATACAACCGCCACCCCCGCCGAAGTCGCGCGCGTGCGCGGCGAGGTCCAGCACGCCCGCTATGTCGGCCACGTAGAACTCGTCTCAAAGCAGGCCGGATACGAACAGGAGCGAAAGCTCAGCCCCCAGGCCTTCCAGCTGATCGGGTACAACCCGCTTCCAGACATCCTGCGCATTACGCCCTCCAACCCCGACGACGCGAATGCGCTCCGCACGGAGCTGGATCAGTCAAGCCCGGTGGGCACCCGTCTGGTGACCGACTCGGCGATCGCCGCCGTCCAGAACCGCCAGGCCCAGACCGACAAGATCCTCTCCGCCACCCGCATCGTGAAGATCACGATGGCGCTGCTTGCGGCGCTGTTGGTGTTCTCCTCGATGCTGCTCGTCTCGAACACCATCCGCCTGTCGCTGTTCTCGCGCCGGCGCGAGGTGGAGGTGATGAAGCTCGTGGGCGCCACCGACTGGTTCATCCGCTGGCCGTTCGTCATCGAGGGCCTCTTCCTCGGTGCGCTCGGGGGGGTGGGCGCGATCGGGTTGCTCGCGCTCGCGAAGGTCACGCTCATCGACCCCCTGGCGGGGACCGTCAAGCTGATCTCCCAGCCCGCGATGATCGACTTCCGCTTGCTCATCGTCGTGCTCATG
The DNA here is from genome assembly GCA_963702905.1 of uncultured Solirubrobacterales bacterium. GTDB lineage: Bacteria > Actinomycetota > Thermoleophilia > Solirubrobacterales > Solirubrobacteraceae > Palsa-744. The sequence continues at coordinate 171,810 of OY969769.1, read as the reverse complement.
GGCTGCGCCATCGCCGTTTCCGCCGCGGGCTCTGGAATATCTCTGCGGCGCTTCCTACGCGTCTGAGACGGCCATGGACACGGCGCGAGACGTTGTCCTCGCTCGCTCGTGTGCAGAGCACACTTCGCTCACTGCGTCCTAGTCTCGCTTGGTCCATGACCGTCTCAGAAGCATTGTGAAATGCGTAGGGTGGGGGATGTATGGACTCCACAAAACGTAAGTCCTTCGTCGCGATCCTTGTGGTTTTGCTGCCAGTGCTGCTCGTGCTCGGCTTGTGGTTGGGGGGCATCCGAAAGAGCTCCCCGGGTTCATCCGCAACGCGTTCGTGTCCAACCACGAAACGCAGGTCGTGAACGAAGCGATCGAGAAAGTCGCCAACGACTACTACCGCCCCATCCCCAAGTCGAGCCTCGCCAGCTCCTCGATCGCGGGGATGGTTTCGAGCCTGCACGACCCCTACTCCACCTACCTCACCCCAAAGGAATTCAAGGGCTTCGACCAGCCGGCGAGCTTTGCCGGGATCGGTGTGTCGGTTGACCCCATGCCCACAGGCCTGAAGGTCGCGCGCGTGTTCGATTCCTCGCCGGCCCAACGCGCCGGGATGAAGGAGGGGGACACGATCGTCGCGGTCAACGGCCACTCGCTGCACGGGATCCCCGCCAACAAGTCCGTCGCGCTCATCAAGGGCCCGCCCGGCACCAGCGTGCGGCTCACGCTCACGTCCAAGAGGGAACCCAAGCGCACGGTGACGGTGACCCGCGCCACCATCTCCGAGCCAGTGGTGGCCTCGACGATACGCACCGTCCACGGGGTGAAGCTCGGGTGGGTGTACCTCGCGACCTTCTCCGAAGGCTCCCACGGCGAGCTCTACGACGCGGTGCAGGGCCTGCTCAAACAGGGTGCCCGCGGGATCGTCTTCGACCTGCGCGCCAACGGCGGCGGGCTCGTCAGCGAGGCACGGCTCGTGGCCAGCATCTTTGTGCCCTCCGGGGTCATCGTCACTACCCGTGGGCGCACCCAGCCGACCGTCGTGCTCACCGCGGGCGGCGGCGCGATCTCTACTCGTATCCCGGTTGTGGTGCTAGTCGACCACAACACCGCCTCGGCCTCGGAGATCGTGACGGCGGCGCTACAAGACCACCACCGAGCGACCGTTGTGGGTACGCACACGTACGGCAAGGGCGTCTTTCAGGAGCTCGAGCCACTCTCAGGCGGCGGCGCCATCAAGATCACCGTGGGGGAGTACTACACCCCCAACGGTCGCAATCTCGGCGGCTCGGGCGTCAAAGAGGGTGCGGGTGTCACCCCCGAAGTGCTCGTCTCTCACGGCATCGACAGCGAACACGGCCTGCAGGTCGCGCTTGCCACACTTGCCGCGAAGGTGAAATGAGCCCCCCACGCGGGGGGCGCTCGCACGGCGGGGCGGCGCGCAAGGGCAAGGGAAAGGGAGCGCCGTCCGCCAAGACGAGGAGCTCCCCGTCCGGGAAGGGTTCCGCGTCCGGCAAGGCCTCCTTGTCCGGCAAGGGCAAGCGGACCGCCGGCCCTCGTGCGAAGACGCCCTCGAACACTCGCGTCGTGTGGCCACCCAGCGAGCGCACCGAAACAGCGAGCGACGCGATCGAGCGGCTGATGCTCGAGGCGGGGCTCACAAGAGAGTTCACCCCGGCCATCGAGCACGAGGCGCGCATGGCCGCGAAAAGGGCCTGGGCGGACGCCGAGCGTGAGCGGCGCACAGACTTGCGCGATCTGCCGACGTTCACGGTCGACCCCGCCACCGCACGAGACTTCGACGATGCGATCTCGGCGGAACGCATTGAATCGGATTCCGCCCACCCCACGGTGCGCGTATGGGTGCACATCGCCGATGTGGCCGCTCACGTCCCGCTCGACTCGCCGCTCGACCTGGAGGCACGTCGCCGCGCCACGAGCGCGTACGTACCCGGAGCGGTGGAGCCGATGCTCCCGCACGCGCTCTCAAGCGACGCCTGCTCGCTGGCCCCGGGGGTGGAACGCCTGGCGGTCACAGTCGAGCTTGTGCTGCGCGGAGCTGAGGTGACATCAACGAGCTTCTATCGCTCGATACTCCGCTCGGACATGCGCCTCGACTACGAGCAGGTGGATCGCGTCTTCGCGGGCTCCGAACCGGCGCCCGAACCGTGGGGCGCTCCGCTCGTCGCCGCGCGCGAGGCGGCCGCCGCGTTGCAATCCGCGCGCGAGCGCTCCGGTGCGCTCGTGATCGACTCCGAGGAGCCGGAATTCACCTTCGACGAGGAGGGCAACGTCACGGGAATCTTCCCGCGTCCCCAAACCGAGTCGCACCGTCTCATCGAGCACCTCATGATCGCCGCCAACGAGGCGGTCGCCCGCCATCTCACCCAGGCGTCGGTTCCCTGCCTCTACCGCGTCCACGAGCGTCCTGACCCGGAACGCATTCGCACGCTCGTCGCACAGCTCGCCTCGCTCGGTGTTCCCACTCCGCCACTGCCGGACCCGCTGTTCTCCACACAGGCGGCGGAGCTCGTGGGCGACATCTCCAGGCGTGTGAACGAGCACGTGCGCCGCACAGGTCACGGCCGCGCTGCGCTCAGCTCGCTCGTGTTGCGGTCGCTCAAGCAGGCCTACTACTCGCCGAAGAACCTTGGTCACGCAGGACTGCACTCGCAATGCTACTGCCACTTCACCTCGCCAATACGCCGCTATCCCGACGTCGTCTGCCACCGCGCGCTGCTTGCCTCAATTGGCGCCAACCAGCGCGCCACCGGTAGGCGCAAGCTCGTGGAGCTCGGCGAATGGACCTCAGAGCGCGAGCGCTACGCGGCTCGTCTGGAGCACAAGGGCGACGACGTGGCCGCCTGCTTCCTGCTCGAGCAGATGCTGCTCGATGGTGGCTACGAGCAGCTCTTCTCCGGCGAGGTGACGGGGCTGATCGCGGCAGGAGCCTTCATCGCCTTCAGCTCACCAGACAGGGAGGGCCCCGTTTTCGAGGGGATGCTCCCTGTGCGGCTGCTTGGAGTGGGGGAGGAGCGCGAGTGGTGGACCCTCAACGACCAGTCCACGATCATGCGCGGCGAGCGCTCCGGGGCGATGCTGCGGTTGGGAGATCAGATCGACGTGCGTGTGGTGCGCGTGGACGCCTCTGCGGGACGCGTCGATCTCGCCCCGGCCGGTTAGCGGTGCTCTCACACTCCCTACGACGCTCCGCGCCGTAGGGGCTGTCCAGCTAGGCTCGCCTGATGGCCAAACCCAAGGGCAAGAAGCGCAAGATCGGGGCGGGGGACGTGGCGAGCAATCGCTACGCCTCCTACCGCTACGAGCTACTCGAGCGGATCGAGTGCGGCGCGGTGCTGGCCGGGACCGAGGTGAAGGCGCTGCGAGCCTCCGGCGCCCAGCTCAAGGATGGGTATGCGGCGATCCGCGAGGGGGAGTTGTGGTTGCACTCCGTCCACATCCCTCCGTACTTGCCCGCCTCGCGCGAGAACCATGATCCCGAGCGTCCGCGCAAGCTCCTGTTGCACCGCTCGGAGATCGAGGACATCGCCGCCCGTGTGTCAGAGCGCGGTCTCACGCTGGTGCCCACGCGGGTCTACTTCAAGGGTCCTCACGCCAAGGTGGAGATCGCGCTCGCCCGCGGAAAGGATCTTTACGACAAGCGTCAGACCATCCGTGAGCGGGAGTCCAAGCGCGACATGGAACGTGGCGTCAGAGAAGCTCGCCGCTAGCGATCGCTAAGCGACCTGTTCGCATTCCTTGAGCCCATTGCGCTTGGCGATGGCGACCATCCGCTGCTGGGTCGTAGTGCTCGACTTGATCAGCGTCTTGGCGCCCTTGAGGTTGTTCGCCTTCGCGTATTCCCCGAGCTTGGAAGTGTTTTCCGCAAGCGTCTGTGCTCCGGAGATGAATGCTTTCCAGTCGCTTTCCATCTCAGCCGGGGGGATCAGCTTGCCGAGTTCCACCAAGGCGGTCTCCTCGAAGGAAGCGAGTTCGGGGGCGAGATGGGCGATCTGCTGCACAGTGCTCACACCCTTCTTGGTGGCCGCCTGTAGCTTCACGGTCACCTTCTTGCAGATGGTGTTCGCCTTGGTTGTGAGTTCCGCGCGGGTAAGCGGTTTGGAGGACGAGCCGCATCCCGTCGCCGCTGTCAGCGCCGCTGCTGTCAGCGCAATCGCCGCGAGTGCGCGTGTCGCTGTGCCCATCCGTCGCATTCCTACCCCGATCCCTCGTGTTCGCCCATTTGGCCCTGACCTCGCGCGAAGCCTATCGATTCCGATGGCGCGAAAGCGGCGCTCCCGCGGTCAGATCGAGCGGAAGCTGTGACCTGCGCTGTAGAGGATGTGGGTTTGGGACATCCCGAACGCCAGCACCACTATCAGCGCGATGTACACCATCCCGATAGCGATCCGGCTGCGGCGAGGGACGCGGTAGTAGGCGGCCTGCTCGATCGTGCGTGAGCGCAGCTGGCGCCAACGGCGCGGCATCTCGCGCAGCGCGAGCAGGATGAAGATCAGCAGGAAAGGATTCCCCAGCAGCAGGATCATCGCGATGAGTCCGCCGATCCCAAGGAACCACATGGAAGGCGCCACAGCCGCCATCGCGCGACCCCCGTCGAACGGCACGACCGGAATCAAGTTGATGAGGTTGAGGAAGAATCCGATGTACGCCAGCGCCAACAGCAGGTCGCTGCCGGTGAGCGCTCCCGCCACCGCCACCCCCACGGCGCCAACCGTGCCGAGAATCGGGCCCGCCAATCCAACACGGGCCTCCGCGACGGCGTTGTCGCCGAGCGAGCGGGAGAAGATCGCGGCGCCCAGGAACGGGATGAACATCGGCGTGCTCGCTTTGATGCCCTCGCGTTTGAGTTGGATCACATGGCCCATCTCGTGCACGAACATGCAGCGCCACGAAGCCCGCCGCGAACGGCCACCCCCACAGCAGGCTGTAGGCGGCGATCGACACGAGCGCCGTGCCCCCCGTCGTGAGCAGCTTCAACTTCGGGAGCAGCAGAACGCCTGCCTTCAGGTATGCGCCGAACTTCGCCGCGACCGCCGCCACCGCCGGCGGCGGCGCCGCCCGCTCGCTTGCGAAGCGGGCGCGATGGTCTGCCAAACGAGGCTTCTCCGGGGACCCGCTCCTGTAGGGGCCGCGCCTGGAGGCGGGACCGGCTGTGGGGCTACCGGGCCACCGAACGGGTTGTCGCTCGCAACGGGCAGATCACCGTCCATCCACCCATTGTCGCAGCCCCCATAAGCGGCGGCTAAGAGCCGCTCCGCGACATGCCCGTCAGCGGCCTTTCTCCGGAACGTGCGGGGAGAACTACAAAATGCCCTTGACGGGGGTCAGAAACAGGCGTACGTTGGATCTAGACGCGGCCCCCGAGCCGCAAAGAGCGAGGCCACTGAGGTGTAAGGCCGCGCCACCCGCAACCGGAAAGCCCTCGGGTCGACCGGGAGCAGGTTCCTCAAGCGGCTTGGGACCGCGTCGGTTTCGTTAAGCCCCCGATCTACGGTACGGCGCGCGGTTAGCGTCACTGATCCAAGGAACGGGACGACGCTACACTTGAAGGGCAGTACATCCACGGGGACGACAGGCTTCGACGCGGTCGGCTCGTGTGGATGGTGGCGAGTCGAGGTCCCGGGCGGCCTCGTAAAACACCCGGGAAAACCATAAGTGCGGACTCTCACGAGTACGCCCTCGCTGTCTGATTAAGAGCTCAGACGTGAGGTCTCGAGCCCCGCTCGCCTGCGGCGGGGGTCCTCGGGATCAAAAAGCAGGCTCACCCGGTGAGGTCCACCTCCGCCGACCCGGGGAAAGCTAAGGAGGCTGGTCCCCAGCAACCCGGCCGGCGAGGCTAGCGAGGGACGAGACCAGAGCGCCGGCTACGCTCGTAGAAGCCATTCATACGCGACTGCGGACGCGGGTTCGATTCCCGCCGTCTCCATAAACCACCCGAACTCCCTGGAAAAAAGCACTTTCGCGAAATCACGGGGGGAATGATCACGAAAGCTGTCATTCGCCGTCCTCCGAAGACCTCTGCCAGCGTGGCAGCTATGGTCGATATCCCAGTCTGCGTAGATGTCGCCAGAGTGCTGGCGATTGCGCGCTCGGGTTAGACCAGTAAGATGCTATCTTACGTGTATGCGTACCACCGTCTCCACGAAGGGTCAGATCGTTCTCCCGGCGGAGCTTCGTACTGCGGATGGCATCAAGGCGGGGGAGGAGTTCGAGGTCGACCGAGTCGGCCCTGACGAGTACCGACTCACCCGGCTGACGCCGCCGCCGAACCGGGGCTTGGTTGACTGGCTGCGGTCGTGTCCGGAGGACGATTGGTTCGTGGAGATTGAGTCGGAGTCAACCGACTCGCTTTAGCTGATCGTATGGCTCGCTTCCTGGTTGACGCGAACGTCCTCTCGGAGGCGACCAAGCCCGCCCCGGACGAGCGGGTTGTCGAATGGCTTGGGCGCAATGAGCCCGAGGTCGCTGTCGATCCGATCATTCTGGGTGAGATCCGTTTCGGCATCCTGCTGCTTCCGCGCGGTCGTCGCCGGAGTCGGCTGGAGCGCTGGTTCGAGGGTGGAGTACAGAGGTTGCAGTGCATCCCGTGGGAGGCCTCGACGGGATTGCGCTGGGCCGAGCTGCTCGCGACGCTTCGCGCTGAAGGGCGCGCGATGCCGATCAAGGACAGCTTCATCGCTGCGACCGCGCTGGCGCACGATCTATCGGTCGCGACCCTCAACCTTCGCGATTTCGATGCTGCAGGTGTAGTCGTCGTAGATCCGGCGGCCGAGCCTGGCCACTGATACTCGCTTTTGCCCCGGCGGGAGACACCGACGCGACCTCGGGGCGTTCCCGTCGTTCTCGTGATCTACTCACGGCGGGAACCTTGCGCGGGTTCGCTGCCGGTCTGGCAGTCGGTGAGGCTCGCGCCGAGCACAGCGATAGCGAAGATCGCGATCAGCGCGACGGTCGTGCTGCCCGCTCCGGCCCGCCTTCACGAGATCAGGCCCCAGGTCTCGCTTACAGACGCGGCTAAGGCACTCAAGAAGGTTGAAAGAATGGAAGACGAAGCCGTTGCCCTCGCCTCCGGATAGTCATACGCACGTGGTCGCTCAGGTTGCCAATCCCAGATGGCAAAGAAGGATGAGCGGGCGGGGAATCGCCCAGGCGGCGAAACATTTAGAGCGGATCAGGTCCGGCACCCGGCTGACTGCAACGCCATGTGATCCTCGTGAACACCAGCTGTAGCCCCCGATCTCCTGTCGTCGCTGCTCATCAGTCACCTCCGCTGCACTAACCGCTCCTCAAAAATCGTTGGCCAAGTGTCACGGTCCCTGAGATAGAAAGACGATCGTGCGCGACGCCGCGGACTCGAAGTGCACAATTACGCAATCGCTGCGAAATCGGCCGCTTGAAAGTAGTCGTCGGCAAATGGCGCGCCTGAATGCCGTAGATCACACCCACGCCAGTGTTCTTTCAGCCGTGGGCAAGTGCCGTGTGCCGATCGACTCGGTACGCTCCCGTATTGAACAATCGGCAAACGCGAAAGTCGTGGAGACTGTTTTTCGTAACGGGGGTCGTAGGATAACCGAGCCCGCATCCGGTGGGGCGTAGCATTAGTTCTCCACGAGTCTTGCGATCACGCCGGAGAGGATGTCATTGTTCAGCTTCGCGGCTGCATCGCGCATGGTGTTCAACTGCTGGCGATCCTCGTCTGACAAAGCGGGGCTTACGATCTCCGGGTCAAGAGCAGCCATGACTTGCCGTTTCCGGCTCCGATGGTGCGCCTTGAAGTCTTTTCTCAGCTTGAGTTGCTGGGACCAGTTCTTATGGCGATACCAGCCAATGAGTAGAAGCTCGGCGCATAGGAGCGCTGTGTTGAGGTCGGCCTTGTTCGAGCCCAGCCATCCATGGGCGCGGCCCACCACGTAGCCGGCGAGCAAGCCGCAAGCGATCAAGAGGGTTACTAGCAACAACGTGGGCCGGAATGGCTTGGGTGTCTCCCTCTGGAGAGGTGGTCCGGGTGTGGTGTTTTCGCGGAGTATGCCCCAGACGATGTAGGCGCAGTAGATGGCCGGGTATGTGATTGCGATTGCCAAGATATCGCTACCTGGCTTCTCGATCAGGATGTGCGCGCGCAATATCAGGAAGCTGTAACTGGCCATGATCACGAAGTCGAGAAGTACCCGCCCAAGCTCAGACAATCTCGATCCCTCTGTGAGGATGCGGTAGGGTCGCACCTCCATCGCGATGTGCCAATCAATAAAGCTGCGGACTGCCGTGTAGTAGATCAGCACCATTGCCACCATGGCGGGCAAGTTCGCATTGGAGCCCTCGGCGAACATGCTCCGGAAGGACACGGCACCCTCAACAAGGGTCAGCCCGAGCAGGATGTCGATGATGCCGACGAGTTGTTGTGACGTCCGCAGCTCGAGATCTTCCAACGGAAGACTGCGTGGACGCTCGGTACTGCGGTTGACGAGCATCGACTCCACGGAAGTCCAACTATCGCAAACGGGGCGGACGATCAGTATGCTGTCTGGGGCGTCAGCGAATCTATAGGGGTGTCCAGCCGAGATATTCCCCAGTCGGTTCTCGCGGCGCTACGCGATCATGCGAAGCGTTCAGCCGAGCACAACTACGCGCGATACTCCGGACTGCTCGTGGTTGCCGCGGTCGAGACGACCGACGGCAAGATATTCGGGGGAACGAACATAGAGGTTGCGAACTACGCTCTAACCAAGCACGCTGAGGAGATGGCGATCATCCAAGCGCTTGCAACACGCTCATTGCGCGAGCCCAACGGCCCCTCAGATCGCTGGCTGAAGACGCTCTACGTTTGCGGTGTGGCACCGTGCGGGAGCTGTCGCCAGTTCGCCTCGGAGTGGGCGACTCCCAGGGCACGCTGCGTAATCGACCTACCGAGCGAGGGACGTTACCGCGTCATGCCACTGCGAAAGATGCTTCCGGCGCCATTCGGCGCGGCCGACCTTGGCGAGGACCGCCGCCCGGCTCGACCAGCCGGTGGCCAACTACCGACGTAGAACGCGAGACTGCGGCGTGACGTGGACAGCGGGGAACACGTGCGGGTGCCTTTCGCCTCTTGCATATAGGAGGCGTTTCATTTGCCGTGACGGCGTGCTGCTGCGACGGACGAGGAGGAGGCGAGGTCGCGACCTTGGCGGGCAAGCGGCCAAGGAAGACCCTCCGAGCTTTGCTGGTTACAGCAGACGTTGGAACGTCACGAGCGACTACTACATATTCGCGGCGGGCACCAACGCAGCGTGGTGCCATCTGATGGCCAGTGATTTCAAATCGTACGAGGAGCGACATCTTTAGAGCTGCGTAGTCTCCACCGGCGGAGGTAGTGGCTTCATGATTTTCTCTCAGGTGGCCGAGGTTTACGAGTTGGCCATCTCGCACTCAGGGAGCGGTAGCGGGCCTGTTCGGGTCACATACTTGCGGTGCACAAGAGCATCACTGCCCGACTGTGCAATGGTTTATCTGCCGCCACCGGCGTGATGCCTTCGGGGTGATCTTCCGCGTTGATCAAGGTCGAGGCGCCAGTGCTACCGCGCCGATCACCGTGGCTCAACTGCGGGGTCTGAGATCAGATTCGTCGTTTGCCGGAGCAGGTCGGCGACGAATCCGGGTGCAGCGGTTATTACTGCGCGCATTGGCCCATCCCGGACGTCATAGTCGCGATGGCCCGCGAGATACGCACCGATGCGATCAGGGAAGAGCACGGCTGGTTCGAGATCCTCCACGAACGGCACGGGCACCACTGCGTACCCGTGTCGCTCGGACACAGTATATCCGAATCGCAGTTGCTCAACCAGTGGATATCTCGCGAGCGTCAAGGCAGGTGTGGCGACAAGCGAGCCGGAATCATGTAGGCGTCGCAACGCATGAAATATATGCTCAGGCCCAACTACGTTCCAGCTCTCGGCGCGGGGATTGGGACCCTTCATGCGGTCGTCGTAGACCATCACCCGCTGCTGATTAAGCGAACGACCACTGTGCTCGATATTGCGTTCTAGGTAGGCGAGATATCGCTCCTTGCGCGGCTGCGTCCAGAAGTCGCTTCGTCCATCCGTCCGCCAAACGACATAGACGCGATCATCTGGATCGTAATCAAGTCCGACGAGTGTGTCGATGACTGAACGCGGAGCCAGTACGGTCCCGCTACGAGCTAGATCCACAGTGTCCCTGATCCAGCCTGCCATGTCATTGACCAACCCGGTCAACCCTGCGTTGGCGAAGGCGGCATACGATTCCTTGCCGATCATCTCGGGAAGGGCAGGTAGATTGTTCACGGTGCGTCCTCCAAATGAGGATTGGCGGTTAGTATCCAAGAGGTAGAGACCAGCCGGATGTCGGGCTGATTTGCGGCATACGACATGACTCGCTCAAGCCCTAGTCCGTAGCCCGCGTGAGGAGCTGCGCGACCCGCCCGCACGGCGTTGAAATAACGCTCAAAGGGCTCCGTTGCGGATGTCTCGGTCGTGCCTTTGCGTTCGAGAAGCCGCGGCAGCATCAGCCGGTCAAAGCGCTCACGGAGCACATCGAATCGGTCCTCGCGGACGGCACCCCCTACTGACTCCCCGATTCCTGGCAAAAGTAGGTCGACACTTAGGACCGTGCGAGGATCGCGACAATCGGTCTTCATATTAAAAAACTTCAGTCCCTCCGGAAACAAAGTAACAAAGGTCGGGTTCACCGGCCCGTCGGCTGGCGCAAGTTCCCGCAGGAGAAGTTCCTCATCGTCGCGCGAGAAGTCGTAGCCCCAATTGTCGTCAGGGCTTCGGCCAATGACCTCGAGCGCGTCGTGATACGTGATCCGGCCAAACTCATCGTCGAGCAGGGCTGCCAACCTCGAGAGATCACCGCCAACATGTGCTACCTCGGGCGAGCAGCTCGTCAGCAGCTCACGAATCATCGCCTTGATCACGGCAGCAATACGATCGAGCAGGATCTCAAATAGGGCAGGTGCTTCTACCCCCCGTGCTTTGTGAAGAATCACCGGGTGGCGACACGAGATCTCTTCCTCCACCAGCTCGAACTCGCGCAGATGACGTGCGTCGATTACTTCCCCTCGAAAACTGCCTGTGTGACACCACGCGCCCTCGACACGCTCAAGTGCGAACTCGAGTGCCAGTTGGCCAGTCTGAGTCAGCACGGTGTGATCGTCATCTTGCACGACCAGCACGTTCGAGACGGTCTCACACGCGCCGGTCACATCGACGAGCATCGGCACGCGAATCTCAAGGATGTCATCTAATTCATAGTGCGTGCGAGCGCCTCGTAGCAGTGCGCAACGCATCCGTGCGAGTGATGTCAGGAGATCGCTCATGTGACGACCCTCAGGCTACTCACCCATGGATAGAGGATCGCGACATCCCGAAGTTCACCGATTGGAACGACACGCCCCCCTCCGCGGGCGACGGGTACGCGCACAAGCGGAATCACTGATACGTCGGTGAAATAGTCGACCGTGTGATCGCCTAGGTCCAACGAGAACAAGGAGATCACCACGATCGGATCGTTGCGTGGATGGTCCCTGAGATAATGCAGGACTGTGTTGATCTGCCGCTCGTAGGCGTCGATGGGTACAACCAACACGACAAGAGTCGCGGTGTCGCCGCACAATAGGTTGCGGATGACATCCTCGGCTATCGTCACGCCGTCTTCCGGTGACTCGTCGGAAAGCTCGACAGTCCCTATGCAACTCGCCGGATCCCAGCGCGTTCGGTCATGCAAAACAGTAAGGTCATCACAGATCCCCGAGGTATTGGAGCAAAGATTCAGCACCACAAGTCTCCGGGCTTCGCTCTCCTCGTCGTTGTGATCGCTCACTCTATCTGCCACTCGCGACACTAGGTCATGGCAACCGAGCTGAATCGAGCGAGAACCTTCAACATCGTCGATCGCCTCTTGACAGTCGGGAAGCGACAACCAACGCCTCGGCAGTCGGCCATCGGATGCGATGAAGTAGCCCTCGAGCACTTGGGCACATTGCGCAAGGATGCTCGCCGTCGCAGCGATCGGAGCGTCGGGCATCTCGCGGAGTTCTACGGAGGGCGTCTCCGCGCCTGAGACTTCGAGCCACTTGTTGACCACGTGACACGTGGCGAGGGGCATGTCTCGCCGTTCTTGGCGACGTGCCTTCGACTCCGGAAGGCGGCGGTCACCCGTACGCCATATCACGCCGATGTCTATCACGGGGGTCGGGGCGCTTGGAGTTTGCGGGATTGCGAAGCCGAACAGGCTGGTTCCTTGATTGCCCGTATCCCTTAGCCATTTGACGTAGTGATCAGTCTTGAGCGCCGCGACGTAGATCGCGCGTGAACCATCGCTCGGCGTTACCTGCAGACCAGCCTCGCAGCTCACGCCAGGTATGGGTCCCTGACCTACCATCATCGCGATGATGTCGGCAACGAGCGCCGCGCCGCTGTTCTCACCGTTGAGCAATTCATCTACTCCCGCATTGCGCTCCTGCGAAGTTGGCGCTGCCGGGTCCGTTAGGACAAGCTCGTTGGCGACGTAGGGGCAGACGCTGATTCGGGTTTCTGACTGCTGAGCTATCACGCAGATCTGCTCGCGGAGCAGTCGTGCGATATCCCTCTTGTGAGTGTGGCTCAGCGACCATAGGGGATCGCCTTCTGCATCGGGCAAGAGCGCTCCAGGGATGATGTTCGTGTATTTCTGATCAAAGTCGCACCCCACGCTGATCGGGTGCCAATATGGCGGGAATCTAAGTAGCAACCCATCGCGAATCATCTCATCGACGATGACCTCGTCGCGCAGCGGCTCAATCGCGAACACACCCAGATGGAAGGCGACCGGTCGCCTGTAGCAGGCGTCCGACTCCCCGGTTTCGATGTGGATATGAAGGGCGGTATGCGGGCTGCTGGTCTCGACCGGTGTGAATTTGATCACTCCCTCCGCTCGGCGACCTTGGGATGTGCGCGTGATGTCAACGGTGATGCTGTTAAGTCGCTGACCGACACCGACGGGTGGAGGACTCCAAACATGGCTGATATCGGTCTGCACGATCGAGATTTGCACGGAGTCCGTCCCGGCAGACAGTTCAAGATTGCTATCGACACGGTCGAGATCGATCTGTACAGCCAGCTTCTGGGTGCGGCCCGACACGAGCGACGCGAAGTCGGGCATGAAGCTGACCTCACATATTCGCAGCAGATCACCGACCATCGCCTATCCAGTCTTCGTCGAGGTCATCGGGAGCGCGCAAGATCACTGGGCGGCAAGAGACCACTCGGACGCGTGCCAGCGCACTGCGCTTGATAATGACATTGAATCCTCGGTCGCGAGCGCTCTTAAGCCTCACCGCGTCGTGACCGTCGGCGAAGGCCCGCGCCACGAGCCGCTGGCACGGACTCCAATCGTCAGCCGTGAGGTCTTCGAGCGAGGTCCCGGCGAGTGCAGTCTCAGCATCCCTGCTCACGCTGACGAGAAGCAGCTGGTCCGCCACGAGGAGGGACAGTCGCACCGGCATGCCGACGAGTTGGGGATTTGCATGGCCGAACTCGCGAGCGGCGGTCGCCGGTGCTTCGGATGTGTAGAGGGGTGTCGCCGCACCGGCAATATGTGCTCGGCCTGGATAGCGGGCTCTAGTGGAGATCGACATGGCTTCGACTGGTACCGGCGTAACGCGAAAGAGGGTTAGGTCCAGCCTCTGGCTCGACCAGATGGGGACGATCAAGGTCTCCTCCGGGGCGCGAGCCCGTCAGCGGGTTGGAAGCGCCAGCTACTAGGACATAGAATGACCACACACCATGACATTAGCATGTCTGCTAGGATGGCGTCAACCGACATACTCTTGAACATGCTTTGCTACGAAAACGGACATCAACAAGCGGACGAGCGGACGAGCAGACACGACACGGAGCGTGTACAGCCTGTCCGAAGCCCTCAGAGGCCCGCTCACGCCACCGGAGACACTTGTGCGCCTTAGGGACGCTGTCGGCTTCTCTGATCGCGAGATAGGCCGTGCCTTGGGCGTCAATCCCCGCAGCATTAAGCGCTGGCGAGCCGGAGCTGCGATCAACTCGGAGGGGCTCGAGGCCCTGTTTGACCTTTTGCGTCTTGTCGTCTTGCTCGCCGAGCTTGCGATTCCAGCGGCGAACATTCACGCCTGGTTCCTACAGCGGAACGGGTTTCTCAACGAGAGACGTCCAATCGATGCCTTCGCGGAAGGCGGGTACGAGGATGTATGCGCTGCGATCGATGCGATCAGCGACGGCGCCTACGGGTAGCCGTGCGTTTGCAGACGAGTAGCTGCCGCATTCTGGTCTCCGGTAGCGAGATGGTTCGCGCTTGGGGAACGGGGACGTGGCAGCCGCGGTAGCGCCGCGTGTCCAATACTCAGGCTGTACGTTCCAGTCCGGAGTGAGGGCGGTGAGCCTGCCGTGCGGACCGTGCACGGCAGGCCCGTGGCGGACTCGTTCCTTGACGCGTGCGGAAATGAACGGCGCCCGAGCGAGATGTTGCCGCCGAGAAGCAGCGCACACTTGGAGATCCCTGACGGGGATGCGCGGATCTCGGTCGCCCACATTGACCGAGTTGATTGTCGGTGCCCGTCATGCATCCGCCGGGCCGCTGAAGGCGCTACGGAAAGCCACGCTTGTCCGCCGGCACTTCGTAGCGCTACCTTATGATGAGAACGCGGCTGAGCGGCTTGGCGAGTTGCTAGCGAGGGTGCGAGTCGCCGGGCGAAAGTGCGAGGGCGATGGACGAGTCAGTGCCACAACCGCACTCGCCCACCGATCTACGTGCCTGCTGAGCTGTTGCCGGCGCTGCGCATTCACCGAGGTTTGATCCAAGCGTCATGGCAGGAACCTTGCGCGGGTTCCGCCGTCTCCACTTTTGTCCATATTCCGTTTAGGGAAGCCAAAATCTACGGCAAGACGGCGGGAATCGAACCAGTACAATGTTCCCACCGTCAGCGATGCCTTGATCGCGCTAGGCAAGTTAATTGTGAAATGACAAGGCTAAGTGTCCTGCCCTGGGGGTTGTGAGCGCGGGTGATTGAGGGCTACGCGGCGCACAACAAGATCGGCGCTGGCGTCGTGCGTGCGCTGCTTGGGACCGTGCACGCGAAGAACGCAAGCGCTGGGGATGCTCGTCAGATATCATTCTTCGAGCCAGGCGCCGTTCGGATGGAGCAGCAGTTCGAGTTCCGCATCGGTCTTCGGGATTACTTCAGCTTGCAGGACATGCTGCGGTGGTAGGAGTGACGCGTCGTCAGGACGGTGGTTTCATGCGAGCCTTGCGTCGAGCGGTTGTCGGCGCTCCGCGTTCACTAAGGCTGATCTGAGTCCCACGGTGGGGGCGTTGCGTGAAGGCGTCGCGTGGGTCGACCTCTGGTACAATATTTGGTACCAGATGAAAGGAGATGGCAGTGGCTGTCACGGCTAGCGAGGCGCGACGGGCGTTGTTCCCGTTGATCGAGCAGGTCAACGACGATCGCGCTCCGATTGAGATCACGTCCAAGCGCGGCAACGCTGTGCTCATGTCTGCCGACGATTACGCCGCTTGGCAAGAGACCGCCTATTTGTTCCGCTCGCCAGCGAATGCGCGCCGTCTGCTTGATGCCGCCGAGGCGGCGCAGCGCGGCGAGACGGCTGAGCATCAGCTCGACCGCGCGTGAGGCTGGTCTTCACCCCGCAGGGCTGGGAGGACTACACCTACTGGCAGCGGGCAGACCGCGCGCTCGTCAAGCGCATCAATCGGCTGCTCGACGACGCGCTGCGCGATCCGACGGGCGGGATCGGCAAGCCAGAGGCGCTCAAGTACGGGATTGCGGGAGCCTGGTCGCGGCGCATCAATGAGGAGCACCGGCTCGTCTACAAGGTGCTCGGCGAAGATCTCGTGGTGCTACAGGCTCGCTACCACTACGAGAAGTGATTGGCTTACAAGGTGCGATTCTGCGTACCGCGCTAGTCACGGGGGGAACGTCACGCGGGTTCGATTCCGCCGTCTCCACTGCTTCCGCTTTTTCGCTTGGGCAGCGAAAAAGCCGCTTGGCATCCCCGAGCCCTCTCTCGGTGCGTGAGGGCCTTGGGACTGCGCCGCGGAATGCTTCGCATGCGATTACTTGCAGACGCGAAACCGGAGAATGGTGACGCTGCGCGACCGCGTGGTGCTGACCGGTTCCAGGTCGATCCGGGGCAGGGTCGAAGGCGAGAATCGGATGCCGTCGCCGAGCAGTACCGGCAGTACGTACACCAGGATCTCGTCGACAAGGCCCCGCTGTAGGCACTGGGCGGCCACGTCGGCCCCGAGGATCTCCACGTTCTTGCCGCCAGCGGCGTTGCGCGCCATGGCGACCGCTTCCACGATGTCACCGGTGAGATACGTGATGCCCGGATTCGGTGGCTCGGGTGGCCGATGGGTGAGTACGAATACGGGTCCGGAAAAGGGGTAGTCGACGCTGCCCGGCTTCTCGGCCTCCATCCTTTCTCCGACGTCGGAGGTCCGCCGGCCGACGAGCATTGCGCCGGTGGCCGCCGCGATCTCGTGGAACTCGTCCGGCCCGATGAAGTCGGCGAGTTGGCGACCAGCGCCCCAGTCCATCACGTGGCCGGCGGCGGCGATGAAACCGTCAAGCGACATGCACCTGTTCACGACGACCTTGCCCTGTCCGGTGCTCGTATCGCTCACCCTGTTCCTCCGAAGGCCTTGGGATGTTTCATGATCCCGTCGGTCGTGGCAATCGCCTTCCTGGGAAGATAGCGCCATGCAACGTGTGCTTGGAATCGGTGGTTACTTCATGCGGGCCGCCGACCCGGTGGCCCTGGGCGTGTGGTATCGGGATTGCCTGGGCCTGGATGCTGATGAGAACGGCCTGTGGCGCCAGGTTGCCGGGCCGACGGTGTTCGCGACGTTCGAGTTCGAGACCGACTACTTCGGGTCCCGTGCGCAGCAGGCCATGATCAACTTCCGGGTTCGTGACCTGGATGCGATGCTCGCGCAACTGCGGGCCAAGGGAGCGGAGGTAGCCCAGGAGACGCAGGACATGGAGGGTGTCGGTCGCTTCGGCTGGGTCACCGATCCCGAGGGCAATAGGGTCGAGCTGTGGCAGCCCGCCTGACTGCGTAGTTACGTAGGGCCTGCCACAAAAGCCTCAACCCGGTTTGATCTTCCCCTAGCCTCCATAAACAATTGTCGGCGAGCAGACACTTGTCTCGTCGGCGTACAGTTGTAGGGATACTTCGAGCGCCAGGCGGGCATCCGTAGGCGCATCATCCGCGCACCGTCTCAGTCGCGATTGCTATTGCGCCGAGGCTTGTCTTCGATCGGGGCCACGCGCTATCGTCAGGGCACGCTCCCGAAGCGTCCCGTTTGCGTTTTGGCCCATGTCCATGTCGCATTAGCCGGGGAAGCGGCTCAGCCGTCGGGGTTGACGCTATGACCCTTTCATGGCGGACATGGGACGCCACGATGAAAGGAGAAGCAGGTGTCAGCCCAGCCAAACCGCAAGCAGCAGCGTCTCGCCCGCGAGTTCGCAAGACTGAATGGCGTCTCCTATCAAGCGGCGCTCACGCAGGTGAGGACAGCCGGCCAGGGACCGGACAGGGATGTAGCCGCAGACCCGCATCACGGGATGATGGAAGCCCTGTATGAGGCGTTTGCGCCGACAGGGAACTGGCCGCTATTCCAGTACATCAGCCAACGGTGGGATGACGCGCAATTCGAGGCGCGCGACGTGTACCTCGACCTCGCTGAACAGGGCATCGTGCGTCCGGCGATGGCTCGCAGTCATCAGTTTCAACTACGTGAGAACACTGTCGTGGGCGTCAGTCTCGAAGGCTTGACCCGGCTACCCTCAGCAGCGGCCGACCTCGACCTCTTTGTCTCTGCCGCCCGGTACGTCGGCAAATGCGCGGCCGACTTCAGGCCGGCCTCCGCGACTGAACTCGGGCGCCTGTCGATAACAAGCGAGCAGGTGCGTGACTACCTTGGAATCAAGCCGGGCGCCTCCGCTTCAACGCGTCTCGGTACGCTGATAAGTGACGAAGGTTGGCAGACTGTGGACATCTTTCGGCGGTCCAGACTCAGGCGCGTGGTCCATGGAGGTCAACCTCGAACGGGCGCGACGTTACCGGAATATCAGTACGATTGCGGAGTTTCTGACTATCAGCTACCCGCTGGCTGAGTCATTGCGGGCGGTGCCAACACCAGCGGCTGCCGAGCTGATCGACGAAGGTTCGCCCAACCGGAGGCAACCACAAGCGTTCATCAGCTATTCACACCAAGACGAGGCATTTGTGCTCGCCTTGGTTCAACAACTGAAGGAACACGGCATCGGTGTTTGGATCGATTGCGTCGATTTGGTGATCGGCGACTCGCTGATTCGAAGGATCGGCGATGCTATATACGATGAGGATTTCGTCATCACCGTGATCTCTGAACACTCGGTGAAATCATCGTGGTGTGAGAAGGAGCTGTCACTTGCCGTAACGCATGGCATTCAGTCCAAGCAGGTCAAGGTTCTGCCGGTCCGGCTTGACGAGGTCACGCTACCGAGTTTCCTGGTCGACACACTGTGGGTCGACGCAGACCGCTCCGATTGCACCGCGGTCGCCGCGCAGAC
Source organism: uncultured Solirubrobacterales bacterium (assembly GCA_963702905.1). Classification (GTDB taxonomy): domain Bacteria; phylum Actinomycetota; class Thermoleophilia; order Solirubrobacterales; family Solirubrobacteraceae; genus Palsa-744. Next base: position 153,200 of record OY969769.1, on the reverse strand, counting down.
TGGCGACCGCGGTTGAACGACATCTCGAGCGACGACGGTTTGGCGTGGGTGCCATCAAGCCAGACAGATCGTCGGCCAGAGCAGCCGAGCAACAAGCAGTGGCACCCGGTTGGCAACTCTCGGGAAGACCGCGTAGTTGGACGGATGCTCCGGTGGTCAACCGAGCGAAGAATCCGGCAGAGTGGCAGATGGACATCGACCGAAGCGTCGCCGAGTACGACGAGTGGTATCTTGCCGCGTCGGCTGGCGTGCTCGCGGAGGCGAGGGGGCGTGCCGCCCGCGAGGTCGAGGAGGCCATGCTGGCGACCGGCGACTTTCGCATGTTCGGTGCGGAGGCGCTGATCGCTCGACCATCGGCACTCTTCGTTGCGCGCATGTGTGTCTCGCCTCTGATGACCAGGGATCGCTTCGTCGGTTTTTCCGGGGCAAACAAGAGCCTCGTCACTGCGATGGAGCGGGATGGGGTCATCCCGGCTAAGACCAGCCGGGTCGGAATGCAACTCCAGGTGATGTGCGACTTTCTCCGACCGTTGCTCGATCGGGGCCTCTTCTGCTGGATTGAGAACGATCGTGCGCCGACCGTCGAGGAGCGAGACAAGGCGCTTTTGGTGATCGGCGAGCGGCTGGCGAGCGCCTTTTACCTACCGGTGTTTCGGAATGCGCAGGAGGCGAAGCAGAAGGAGCTGCTGCGGGCCTATCTCGAAGGGAAGGGATTCGAAGAGTCTCGCGAGTCGCCGTTTGAGATGTCGCCTGGCACGTTCGGCTTCGGCCGGAATGTGCGGGTGGAACGCGAGGACGGCAACTCGCAGAGCCTCCCGGTGGACTGCGTCGTGTCTCCGCTCGACGCGAAGTTGCCGCTGGCCTGCGTAGAGCTGAAATCGGCGGGTGACTTCACGAACGTCAACAAGCGGCGCAAGGAGGAGTCAGACAAGTACGACGCACTCAAACGAGCGTACGGCGACAATGCCGTGTTCCTGCTCCAGCTCTTCGGCTACTTCGGTCACTCCTATCTTGGCTTCCAGGCCGCGGCCGGGATTGACTGGGCGTGGGATCATCGGCTCGGCGATCTCGCGCGGAACTTCGGGATTGGATGAGGGTTGGTCGAATACGTTGATCTCAGAGTGAACGATTCCAGTAACACCTTTGAGCGCATGAGCTTGAACCTGGAGAGCTGCTCCAGGACCTGCGGGCGCATATAGGGGAGCCGCCGACGCTGCTTCCTTACGTGAATTCGGGTCTCAGCGTGCGCCTGCTGTCTTAGCCGTCTCGCGAAGACATGGCTGGATCCAGTCGAACAAATCCCCACAGAAGCTAGGGTGATCCCATGACCTACACCACCGCCGAAGGCCGAAAGCAGATACTCGATGCGCTTGCGACCGCGGCCGATGAGGTTGCGATGGCGCTGGCGTTGCTGAGCGAGGCATATGAGCACCTGGACGAACGCACTGCTGAGCGCCTGGAAGAGCAATTGTTCCGACCGCTCCAGGCGGCCTACGGGCGGGCCAAGCGCGAGCACGCGGGCTTTGCCCAACGTCACGAGCTGGAGGGTCGCGCGTTCGTGACCCCTTCGCCGGTTGCGCCGTCGAGCGGGATCAAGGGTTTGATCGAGGCGGCGGTGGACGCCGCGAGCAGGGCCGATGGGATGCTGGGGGAGCTGCAGGACTCGATGCTTCCCATCGAGGTGGGGGACGCGGAGTTGCGTGCAGGCTTGTCGAGTGTCCGCGAGTTGCTGGCCGGCGCGAGGGCGCGAGCCCGCGAACTCGTGCGGGTACTCGGACGTTAGGCCGGCGCGCTCGGCTACGAAGGCGCGTCGGGGCCGGCGCCGCTCTGTGGGCCAAGCCCCCGCACAAGCGAAAGCAGCGCCTCCGAGGTCCCCTGCGCATCATGCCCGCCGCCGGCGAGCCGGCGCACAGCCAGGCCGGTCATCAGCGCGACGACCGTGGGTGCGTGGGAGGCGGGGTCGGGGATGCCGATCGCGGTGAGCGCGGCGGTGGCGATCTGCTCGTGGGCTTCAAAACAGCGGTGGGAGGCGTCGCGTAGCTCGGGGTCGCGGGCGGCGTGGAGGTGGAGCTCCAGTTCGGCTATCTGCCGGGGGATGTCGGAAGGGATGGCGGCGAGCTGAGCGACCGCTTGCGCGAGCTGCTCGACGCCTGGTTTCTCGCGGGCGAGGTCGCTCGCGATCCGCTCGCGCCGGGTGGTCTCCTCCTCGACGTAAAGGAGCAGACTCTCGCGTAGCAGCTGGGTTTGGGTGTCGAAGTGGTAGGTGAGCGAGCCGAGCGACACCCCCGCGGAGGCGGCGACGCGGCGGTTGGTGACGGCGGCGATGCCACCGGAGGCGATCAGCTCAAGCGTGGCGCGGAGCATGCGCTCGCGTGCTCCCACCGTGTAGTGGGGGAGGTGTGGGTCGCTCGAATCGGGATGACTCGCGCGCGTGCGCGAAGGAGAGCTTGCTTCGCGTACGCGCGCGCGCGAGTCACCCTCTTCTGTAATACCCATATCCCGCTCAGTCGCCGCGGCGGCGGTCATGCGAGGGAGGAAGCTTGAACGGCGTGAGGAGGGACGCGCTCGTGCCAGCGCTCGACGCGCTCGAGCTGGGCGGCGAGCGAGAGCAGCAGCGGCTCGCTGTTGGCGGGGCCGAGCAGCTGCACACCGATGGGGAGGCCGGCCCCGGTGAGGCCGGCGGGAACGTTCACGCCGGGCCAGCCGAGCACATTCCATGGCCAGGCGTAGGGGCAGGCGCCGGCGATGACCTGCTGTGTCGCAAAGCTTGAGAGCCCGGCGGTCTTGCCGACCGGGAGCGGGGCAGAGGCGCTGGTTGGGGCGATCAATACGTCGTGGTGGTGGAAGAGCGAGCCGACACGCCGGTGGAAGCGGGCCTCCAGGCGGCGGGCGAAGGGAAGGACTGTCTTTGAGAGCGTGCCTCCGAGTTGTGCGGTGGAGCGAGTGCGGGCGTCGAGCAGGGAGCGGTCGGGGACGCCTTTCACCCATTCGTGCACGCCCGACTCGCCGCGGGCGACGAGTGTGAGCCCCATCAGGCCGTAGCGGGGATGATGCTCTGTGACGGCGTGGCCGAGCTCGCCGAGCACTTTGCCGATCCGTTGCATTGCGGCATCGATCTCGTGGTGCAATCGCACCGGAGCCCCGCTGAAGGGGTGACGCGTGGAGAGGGCGATGCGCAGCGGACGCGGTTCGCGCGTGACACCCTCACTGAACGGTTCGGAAGGGGGAAGGGGAGCGTGGAGGTCATCGGGGTGTGAGCCGCTGAGCACGTCGAGCATGAGCGCGGCGTCGGCCACGGTGCGGGTGAGCGGGCCGATGCAGGTGAGCCCGTTGAAGGACTCAAGGTCGGGCCAGGTGGAGATGCGACCACGCTGAGGCTTGATCCCGACGAGATGGCACCAGGCGGCGGGGATGCGCACCGAGCCCGCGCCGTCGGAGCCGACCGCGGCGGGGACGATGCCGGCGGCGACCGCGGAGGCCGAGCCGCCGCTTGAGCCGCCGGGGGTGTGGTCGAGGCTCCAGGGGTTGCGAGTGGCGCCGAACGCGGAGCCCTCGGTGAACGGGTAGAGGCCGACCTCGGGGGTGTTGGTCTTGCCGACGACGATCGCTCCCGCGGCGCGCAGGCGGCGGACCATCTCGCAGTCCTGAGCCTTCGGCGCGAAGGGGCCGGGGCAGCCGAAGGAGGTGGGGTGCTCGGCGAGGTCGACGTCGTCCTTGATGGCGATGGGAACGCCTAGCAGCGGCAGTCGCTCCCCGGCGGCGAGACGCTGGTCGGCCTCCGCGGCCTCGGTGCGAGCTTCCTCGGAGCGGACGATGCGGAAGGCGTTGAGCGTGGGCTGGGTGGCGTCGATGTGGGCGAGCGCCTGCTCCACGAGCTGTGTGGAGGTGACACGGCCGTCGGCGATGGCGGCGACGCACTCCACGAGCCCGGGCGGCGGCTGAGCACCTGTGGCGCCTGCGGCGAGAGGATCTTGGAGGGAGTTGGTCGCGGGGGACATTTGGATAGGGGCAGCGTGCCTGGCGCGATTGCCACACCTGGTGGCGTTCGTTCGAACGAACGAGCATGGGAAAGGTAGCACGGCGGCGGCTCGCGCGGGAGCCGTGAGGACGGACGGGCATACACTGCGTGGCTTGCCCGGTGGCGCCACAAGCCTCGATACGCCCGCGATCGTGCGTCGCTTCCACGAGGCGCGCCGCGACGGCGATCTCGTGGTTCTGCAGGGCTTCCACGCGCTCAAGCACGCGCTGCGCTTCGGGGCGCAAGTGGAGCTTGTGGCGTGCTCTGATCATGCTGAGCTGACGCGCCTCGCGGGCGGGCTTGCCCCCGAGTTGAGCGAGGAGATGGAGCGCCTCGCGGTGACGCTGCCGGCTGAGGCGTTCAAGCGACTTGGGCCGTACGTGCCGCACACGGGTGTGGTGAGCATCGCGCGGCGGGTCGTCACAGAGCCGCTCGTGCTGCTGGCGAGCGACAACCAGGCGCCGATAGTGCTGCTGGAGGACCCGCGCCACTTCGGCAACCTCGGTGCGGTCGTGAGGGTCGCTGCCGCGGCGGAGGCGGGAGGGGTGCTCACAACGGGCCGTCAGGACCCGTGGGACCCGGTGGCGGTGCGCGGCTCGGCGGGCCTCCACTTCGCGCTGCCGGTCGCGCGCTTGGAGCGCATCCCGGAGACAGATCGCCCTCTTCTAGCGCTCGACCCCGACGGCGAGGAGCTGCGGCCCGAGACGATCCCCCCGCGCGCCCTGCTCGCCTTCGGCACCGAGCGCGACGGTCTCAGCGACGAGCTGCTTGCCCGCGCCGACGCACGCCTGCGCCTACCGATGCGTGCGGGTGTTTCGAGCCTGAACCTGGCGACGTCTGTGGCGGCTGTGCTCTACAGCCTGCGCTTGGCGCGCGAGGGGTAGCCGTCGCTCAGCTTGCCTCGGAGGGCATATAGGGGGCGAGCTCGCGGCGGGCGATTGAGAGCTTGTGGACCTCGTCGGGGCCGTCGGCGAGGCGCAGCGTGCGCAGGTGGGCGTAGGCCCAGGCGAGTGTGAAGTCGTCGGAGACGCCGCCGCCGCCATGGACCTGGATCGCGCGATCGATGACCTTCAAGGCAATGTTGGGCGCGGCGACCTTGATCGCGGAGATCTCGGTGCGGGCATGGCGGTTGCCCACCGTGTCCATCAGCCAAGCTGCCTTGAGCGTGAGCAGGCGGGCCATCTCGATCTCGATGCGCGACTCGGCGATCCAGTCCTGGATGTTCGAGCGCGAGGCGACGGGCTGGCCGAAGGTGGTGCGCGAGACCGCGCGCTTGCACATGGCTTCGAGCGCACGCTCGGCGGCGCCGATCGAGCGCATGCAGTGGTGGATGCGGCCCGGGCCGAGTCGTGCTTGGGCGATCATGAAGCCGTCGCCCTCGCCGGCGATCAGGTTCGACGCGGGCACGCGCACGTCCTCGAAGAGGATTTCGGCGTGGCCCTCCTGGTCCTGGTAGCCGAAGACGGGCAGGCCGCGCAAGATCTGCACGCCAGGGGTGTCGATCGGCACGAGGATCTGGCTCTGCTGGCGATGGCGGGGGCCGTCGGGATTGCTCTTGCCCATCACGATCATGATTTGGCAGTGAGGGTGGAGCGCTCCGGAGGTCCACCACTTGCGCCCGTTGAGCACGAACTCATCGCCGGAGCGCTCGATCGAGAGCGAGATGTTGGTGGCGTCGGAGGAGGCCACGTCAGGCTCTGTCATGGCGAAACTCGACCGAATCTCACCCTCAAGTAGAGGGTTAAGCCATTGCTGCTTTTGCTCTGGAGTGGCGAACTGGTGCAGCACCTCCATGTTGCCGGTGTCCGGTGCCGAGCAGTTGCAGGCCTCCGAGGCGATGTGACTGCGTCCGAGGATCTCCGCGAGTGGGGCGTAGTCGCTGTTTGACAGGCCCGCCCCATGGTCGGCGTCGGGGAGGAACATGTTCCACAGCCCTGCCTCGCGTGCACGGACCTTCAATTCCTCCATGATCCGCGGCTGGTGGTGCGGGTTGCCCGACTCGGCCATCTGGCGCTCGTAGATGGGCTCGGCGGGGTAGACGTGCTCGTCCATGAACGCTTGCAGGCGCTCTTGGAACTCGATGCAGCGCTCGCTTGGCTGGAAGTCCATCGCTTTCCTCCTCGGCTGTGGGGAATAGGATCATCGCCGATGACGGCGGGATCGGCTGATTACAAGGCGGCGGGCGTCGACTACGACGCCCTCGACGAGGGCAAGCGCATGGCGATGGCGAGGGCGCTTGCAACCTCGCCGCTGCTGGGTGCGCGTGGCGGACAGGCGCTCGACGCTTCCCGCGGGGAGCCCGCGTTCGCCTTTGACTTCGACGGTCGCACGATGGCGTTCGTGATGGAGGGGTTGGGCACGAAGTCGGTGATCGCGCGCCACCTGCTCGAACGCCACGGCATCGACCGCTTCGCCGACGTCGCTTACGACACCGTGGCGGCGATCCTCAACGACCTCTGCTGCATTGGGGCGCTGCCGTTGGTGGTCAACGCCTACTTCGCGACGGGCGCCTCGGAGTGGTATGCGCAAGGGGAGCGCGCGGCGTCGCTGCTTGCGGGCTGGCAGCGTGCCTGCGTAGACGCCGGCTGTGTGTGGGGCGGGGGGGAGTCGCCGTCGCTGTCAGGGCTCGTGAGCGAGCAGGACATCGAGCTGGCGGGTGCCGCCGTGGGCGCGGTGCCGGACGGCCGCGCGGCGATTCTCGGCGACGATCTGCAACCTGGGGATGAGATCGTGCTCGTGGCCTCCAGCGGCATGCACGCCAACGGAGCGTCGCTCGCGCGGCTGCTGGCGGAGCGGTTCCCCGACGGCTATATGACCGTGCTGCCGAGCGGACGCACGCTCGGCGAGGCGTTGCTCGACCCGTCCGTGATGTACGTGCCTCTCGTGCAGGCGCTGCTGGAGTCAGGGCTGCGGGTGTCCTATCTCAGCCACATAACCGGCCACGGCCTGCTCAAGCTGATGCGCCCGTCCAAGCCGCTCACCTACCGCATCCGCGAGCTGCCTCCTGTGCCGGAGGCGCTGGCTTTCCTTGCCGAGCAGGCGGGTCTCAGCCCTCATCAGGCCTACTCGACCTTCAATATGGGCTCTGGTTACGCCGTCTACTGCGAGGCGGGCGCGGGCGAGAACGTGGTGGCTCTTGCTCGGCAGCTTGGCCTTGACGCGCTTGTGGGGGGCTCTGTGGAGGATGGTCAACGCCAGGTGATCGTCGAGCCGGTGGGTGTCCGCTACGCCGGAGACGAGCTCGAACTGTCGGCCTCAGAGCACCCACCTAGTTGAACGTGTCTGCCGATATGGCTAACCTAGAAGGCAAATCGCCAATGGTTCCTGAGCGGCTGAGACGTTTGGGAACTCGATGTCGCCGGACGGTCAACCATCCGGAGCTACTCGGATCGAGGCGGACCGTCCATCAACAGAGGAGAGAAGCTGATGCGTAGAGCATCCACCCGTTTGGCCTTGCTCGGCCTTGCCGTCATGGCCTTGGGGCTGCCCGCGAGCGCACTTGCTGCGCCGCAAGTCAAGGTCAAGGTCAAAATCCTGCCAATCCTGAAGGACCAGACCAAGCCCAAAGGCGGCTTCTGGCCGCACACCGGCAACTTCCTTGGGGCGCCGGCGTCGCTTGAAACGCAGTTCACGATCAAAGGCACCGAATACAAAGGCTTCCCGGCCCCGATCCGCAAGGTGGCCGTCTACCTGCCCAAGGGCGTGGGGATCAACACCAAAGGCTTCCAGACCTGCTCGATCAGTCTTCTCGAAGCCAAAGAACCGGAACGCTGCCCGAAGGGCTCTCTAGCGTCTCCTGCGGGCTTTGCCCCTCAGAGCGCGCCTCAGAGCTGTCCGCCGTCGAAACCGCTTGCGGGCGGCGCCGGCGAAGCGTGCGGTGTCGTGAGCCTCGGAGGCACGAGGGTGCACGAGGGCGTGAAGATCCAGGCGTATTTCGCTCCTGGCGGTGGCCTGAACTTCTTTATCGAAGGCGTCTACCCGACCGTGATCGAACAACCCTTCGCGGGCTCCTTCTCGGGCGCCAGCGGGATCTTTGGCCGCAAGTTCTCGACCGAAGTGCCGCTGATCGAAACGCTGCCCGGCGCTGACGCCGCTGTCGCCGAATCGACCAGCGTCACGATCGGCGCGGCGATCAAGAAGGGCGGCAAACTGATCTCGCTCGGCACCATCCCCAAGAAGTGCCCCAAAGGCGGCTTCCCGGGCAAGGGCGAAATGTGGTTCGGTGCCGGTCCCGAATCGACCTGGGAAAAGGTGACGATCGAAACCAAGGTTCCGTGTCCTAAGAAATAGGCAGTAGGGAGTACGCTGCGCTCACGCGGTCAGCGTGGGCGCAGCGAGTTGAAGCGAACAGGAGGGGGGCGGTTTCGCCAAGCAGGCGAAGCCGCCCCCAGCCTCGAAGTGGAGGGAATGGTCGGGTTGAGGGCAGAGATCCCATGGTGGAGGAGGCGCACGGCAGCCGTCGTGGGCATGCTGGGCGTCGCCGTGCTCGTGGTGGCGGTCGTGCTGTCCACATCGGCGGGCGGCTCCAGCGGCGGCTATTCCGTGCGCGCGATCTTCGACGATGCCGGCAACCTGACGGTCGGCGAGGATGTGAAGGTAGACGGCGTCAAGGTGGGGACCGTCGAATCTGTCACGGCCACGCCCACGGCCAAGGCTGCCGTCGTGCTGAAAATCGACAACCCCGGCTTCCAGGACTTCAGGGCGGACGCGAAATGCACGATCCGCCCGCAGGCGCTGATCGGCGAGAAGTTCGTGGACTGCCTACCGACTGAACCGCGTGTCGAAGGCGCCCCGCTGCCCCCGCCGTTGCACAAGATCCCCTCGGGTCGGGAAGGCGCCGGTCAGGTGCTGCTCCCGGTCACGAAAACAAGCAGCCCGGTCGATGTCGACCTTCTCGGCGACATCTCGCGTCTTCCAGAGCGTCAGCGTCTCACGATCATCGTCAACGAGCTCGGCGCCGGCTTTGCCGGGCGCGGCTCAGATCTAAACGCGGTCATCCGCCGCGCCAACCCGGCGCTGCAAGGGCTTGAACGTGTCTTCGCGATCCTCGCGAAAGAGAACAAGGTGCTCACCGACCTCGCCGTCGAAGGCGACCGCGCGACGGCGCCGCTCGCCGCCGACCGCTCGCGGCTCGTGGGCTTCATCAACAGCAGCAACAAGGTGGCGCAGGCGACAGCCAACAACCGTGGCGCGCTAGGGCAGAACTTTGCCGACTTCCCCGCCTTCCTCGAACAGCTTGGCCCGGCGATGGAACGGCTCGGGCGCTTTGCCGACCAGACGACCCCGACGCTCACCGATCTTGGCGTCGCCGCCCCCGGAATCGACAAGACTTTCGAAAGCATCGGGCCCTTCTCAAAATCCTCCGAAGCCTTCTTCGCTTCGTTCGGAAAGACCGCCAAGTCCTCCGCCACGGCACTCAGAGAGATCGAACCGCTGCTGCCGCTGGCGAAGTCGCTCGGCAAGCAGGCCAAGCCCTTCGCGGGCAACTTCTCGGGTCTGCTCACGAGCCTGAAGACGAGCGGCGGTCTGGAGCGCCTGCTCGACTTCATCTACCTCGGCTCGGGCAGCATCAACGGCTACGACGCGCTCGGGCATTTCCTACGCGCTGAAATCTCCGCAAGCGCGGGCTGCTTGCGTTATGCGATCTCCCCAGGAAGCGGATGCGCGTCCGGGAAATTCATCAATACGAGCGGCTCCAGCGCCAAGGCATCTACTACAAACACGAGCACCAGCATCGTCATGAATCGCACGCTCGCCGTGCTGCATGGCATGACGCCGGCGGAGGCGATCGCGAAGTACCCCGGGTCGATCACCGAAGGCGAAGGCGGCGGGACCACAGGCGGCGGATCGCTTGCCCTGGCCCAGCCTGTTGGCGGGGCCGCGGCCGGAACGACGTACTACACACCCGAAGAAAGCTCCGAAGCGAGCGGCATGCTCCTCAACTACCTGCTCGGGAATTGACCTGCCTCAGATGATCCGACGACTGCCAACAAAGACGCTGCTCCCGCTGCTAGTGGCGCTCGTCGTGCTGCTCTCGGCCGGGGTCGCGCTCGCAGACACCACAGCCACGGTGGGGACTACCGAAGCTCCACCGACGGCTTCTGGCACCACAACCGTGCCGGCCCCGCCGGCGCCAGAAGCCGCGCCGCCGACGAGCACGTCGACTACCACCACTACAAGTGAAACGACGACGGTCGTGCCGGCGCCGGAGGTGCGCACCCAGCGCCGTCAGCGGCGCACGGTCGCCCCGTCGCACAAAGGGGCCTCTGCGACTCCTGGGCATCCAAGTTCGGGCCCCAACGCGAAGGCGAACGCCGATGCGGTGTTGCCCTCCTCGCTCACGCCGCCGCTGCCATCCACGCTTGGCGGCTCGATCGCGGGCGTGCCGAGCTTCTTCATCGACAGCTTCAGCATCCCGCCGTTCCTGCTGCCGATCTATCAGGCGGCGGGCGCCGCCTACGGGATTCCTTGGCAGATCCTTGCAGCGATCAACGAAGTCGAGACCGACTACGGGCGCGACCTCAGCGTCTCAAGCGCCGGCGCCGAGGGGTGGATGCAGTTCATGCCGAGCACGTGGGCGCAGTACGGGGTGGACGTCAACAAGGACGGCTTCCAAGACCCATACAACCCCGCCGACGCGATCTTCGCCGCCGCGCGCTACCTCAAGCAGTCCGGCGGCGCCACCGACATCAGAGCGGCTGTGTTCTCCTACAACCACTCGCAGGCGTACGTCAACTCCGTGATGCTGCGGGCACGCCTGCTCGGCGGCACACCGCCCCAGCTGTTGGGGGCGATCACGGGGCTGACCGAATCGCGCTTCCCCGTGTATGCGGCTGCGCACTTCAGCGATGGCTTCCCAAGCACGGGAGGCGTCTCGTCGCACACCGTGCCGGGCACGACGATCTACACAGAGGCGGACGCGCCCGTGATCGCCGTGCAGGACGGGCGGGTCACTCAGATCGCCCACTCCGGTCCGCTCGGCCCCAGCATCTCGTTGAAGGATGCATACGGCAACGCGTACACATATGCTGGGCTCGGCACGCTCTCCACGGTTTACCCGGTGCTTGAAGCCGTCGAATCGAAACGACCCGCGGCCGCCCGCGGCGCCCTCGTGAGCTTTGCGCCCGGTGCGAGCGCCACGAGCTCCGCCTCGAGCGGAGCGACCCGCGTCTTCAGGGCCGGCTCAGACAACGTCTACCTGCATCCGTTGCATGTCGGCGCACAGGTGATCGCCGGAACGGTGCTAGGTCACGTCGCTCCTGGCGCGCAACCCCACGTGGTCTTCCAGATCCGACCCGCCGGAGCGCCCCCGGTCGACCCCAAGCCGATCCTCGACGGGTGGGTGAAGCTGCAGAGCTCCGCCGTCGTGAAAGTAAAGGGCCGCGACCCCTTTGCACGGCTTGAGCCGACGCCCGGGCAGGCTCTGCTCGAGTCAAAGACACAGCTCGACCAGCAAGTCCCGCGCGACCGTGGCATCCACCTCGCGCCGTGCGAGCGCCAGTTGATCTCCGATGGCCGCACCGACCGACGTGTGCTGGCGACGCTTGCCTTCCTCTCCGCCTCGGGACTGAAGCCCACCGTGTCGGCGCGCAGTTGCGTGCAGGCATCCGCCGCGGCCGTCGAAGCGCTTCCGGCCGCCTCTGCGGGCGTCGCGGTGGACATCTCCGCGGTAAACGGGCAGCCGGTCGCCGACTCGCATGGCCCCACCTCGATCGCGACCGTGCTCGTACACAAGCTCGCTGCGCTGCAGGGTGTCACAAGGCCTCTCGAGATCGCCGGCTCGACGCGCTTCGCGGGTGCGTCCAACAGCGTCGCTCTACCCGGCTTCAAGCACGTGATCCGGATCGCGTTCACGCCGATCGGGAGGGCGAGCGCTCGCGCCGCCGGTTTCGGCGCCGGGCTGACACCAGCCCAGTGGCTGAAGCTCGTGTCCCGGCTCGGGCAAGTGCCAGACCCCTCGGTCGACTCCAAGCCGTCTACTGCCGCCATCCCCGATCCGTCGAGCAATGCCTCGTCGGGCAAGGAAGGCAACTAGGCGATGGCCACCACGGTGCCACCCGGCCCGCTGGCGGCGACCCCGCCGCCGTTGCCGCCGCCGATGCGCCCTCCGCGCACGAGAACGCTGCGGATCGTCGCGGTGAGCGCTCTCGCCGTTGTTGTGGCGATCGTGCTGGTGCTCCTGCTTGCCGGCAGCAAACGCGCGACCTACCAACTGATCTTCCCCGAAGCCGGCCAGCTCGTGCGCGGCGACCAGGTCCAGGTCGGCGGTGTCCCCGTGGGTTCCATCAAGGACATCACGCTGCTGCACAACTACAACGTGCGCATCACGGTCAGCGTCGAATCCTCGCTTGCTCCGCTGCACAAGGGGACGACCGCCGAAATCCGCGTGCCGTCGCTGTCGAGCGTCGCCAACCGCTACATAGCGCTTTCCCCCGGGCCGAACAACGCCGCCAAGCTGCCGTCCGGCTCCACCTTGGGCGTCACGGCGACGCACGGCGTTGTAGATCTCGACCAGCTCTTTAGCATCTTCACGCCGAAGACCCGCAAGGGCCTGCAGCAGTTCGTCCAGGGCTCGGCCGAAAGCTACACGGGCGTGGCGCCGCAGCTACAGGTGGACGCGCGCTACTTCCCGCCGGCGCTCGCTTCGCTCGACCATGTGCTCGCGGAGTTCGGTCGCGACGGTAAGACGTTCTCCGACTTCCTGGTCGAATCCGCCAAGGCTACGACCGTGATCGCCGGCCGTAGCCGGCAACTGACAGAACTGGTGTCCAACGCCAACACCGCGCTCGGCGCGATCGGATCGCAGTCGGAAAGCCTGACAGCCGGCCTGAAGCAACTGCCGGTGACGCTCAAAGAAGGAAACCGCACGTTCGCCGAGCTCCCGGCGACCCTCGCAGCCCTGCGCAAGCTGATCGACGTGTCCAAGGCCGACACGAAGGAACTGGCGCCCTTCTTCTCCAAGTTGCGTCCGCTTGTCATCGCCGCCACGCCGGTCGTTGGCAACTTCAGCGACGCGATCAGCAAGCCCGGCTCCGCCAACGACCTAACCGACGCGGCGCTCGCTCTGCCCGAACTCGCGCACGTGCTCGTCAGCGCCTCGCCCCACGCCGTGCGCGCACTCGAAGAATCGCTGCCGATCACGGCCCTGTTCGGGCCCTACACCCCCGACCTCGAGGGCTTCCTCCGCGCCTTCGGCCAGACGGGGGCCTACTACGACGCCAATGGCCACTACGCCCGTGTGGCAGGCGGCTTCCCCGACTTCGAACAGAACTCCGAAGGCACGCTCAAACCCGCCGAACCGGCGCAGGTGCTCAAAGGCCTGAAGACCGGCCAACTGCGGCGCTGCCCCGGCGCGGGTACGCAGCCCGCGGCGGACGGCTCCTCGCCATTCACCGATAACGGCCAGCTCGGCTGCGACCCCTCTCAGACGCCATGAACCGCCGCCGCTCGAACTCCCTGGCGGGTAGCCCGCTCTTGATCGGGGCGATCACGACCCTGATCGTGGTCGTGGCTGTCTTCCTCTCCTACAACGCCAACAACGGGCTGCCGTTCACGCCGACATACGACATCAAGGTGCAACTGCCGGAGGCATCCGGCCTGCAGAAGGGCAACCAGGTGCGCATCGGCGGCACCCGCGTGGGCGTGATCAGCGCGCTCAGTCCTTACCAGGACCCGAAAACCGGGCGCGTGACGGCGATCGTCTCGCTGAAGCTCGAAAAGGGTGTGCAGCCGTTGCCGGCCAATACCACGGCGATCGTGCAGTCGGTGTCGACTATCGGCCTCAAGTACCTTGCGCTGGAAAAGGGCCACGGTGGCCGCCAGTTGAAGCCCGGCGAAACGATCCCGGTCTCGCAGACGCGCGAACCGGTGGACATCGACCAGTTCTTCAACATGTTCGACAAGAAGACGCGCATCGCCAACCAGGTCAACCTGACGAGCTTCGGCAACGGCCTGGCCGGTCGTGGGATCGGCCTCAACGAAACCATCGCCACGCTGCGACCGCTCGTCACCAACGCGATCCCCGTCCTGCGCAACCTCGCCTCGCCGAAGACCGGCTTCGGCGAGCTCTTTGTCGCGTTCGACCGTGCAGCCAAAGAAGTGGCCCCGGTCGCAAACGAACAGGCCGAATTCTATAGCAACGCCGATACCTTCTTCACCGCTTGGGCCAGCGTTGCGCCGTCGCTTGAAGAATCGATTCGGGGTGGGCCGCCGGCGCTCCATCAGGCGACTGTCTCGCTCCCCTTCGAGGCGGAATTCGTGAACAAGAGCGCGACCTTCATGCGCCTGTTGAAACCAAGCGCACACATCCTCACGACCGTGGCGGCGCCGCTCGGCCACGCCTTCTCTGTCGGAGCCGTCAACGTGCGTGCCGCCACGGATCTGTCGCCCGAGGTCAACGAATCTCTGCAGGCGTTCGCCGCGTTCGCCAAGAACCCGATCGTGACGACCGCGATCGAAGACCTGACGCACACGCTTGGCCTAGGCAACCCGCTCCTGGCAGGACTTGCGCCTGAGCAGATGAAGTGCAAGTACGTGACGCTTGCGTTCCGCAACCTCGCGAGCCTCCTCTCCGAGAGTATTGGCGTGGGGACGCTCGGTCGTGCCGCGCCGATGCTCTCGGCGAACGGACCAAACAATGAAGGTCTGCCGGCATCTGCACCGGCGAACGGACCGGCAATTGAGAACCACCTACACATCAATCCTTACCCGAACGTGCAGGGACCGGGCCAGCCTGCGCTGTGCGAAGCCGGCAACGAGGTCTACAAGCCGGGCGAAACCGTCATCGGGCACGCGTCCAGCACCAAGAAAGGGACTGAAACCGAAAAAACCAGTCGCGAAACTGACGTCTTCGGCAACAAATATCCGACCTCGACGCTCGAAGCGCTCGGCCTGAAGAGCTCGAAAGGGTCAAAGAAATGAGCCGCGTGCGCTGGTGGAAACGCTACGACGAGTTGCCGGTTCCCGAGCTTCAGAAGTCGAACCCGGTGCGCTTTGGACTGATCGTGATCGTCGTCACGGCGATCGTCGTCTACTTCGGCTTCACAAAGCACATCCCGTTCAAGCACGGCTTCAGGTTGAAGGCCGCGTTCTCGACCGTGGTCAACATCAGCCCCAAATCGCCCGTGCGCGTGGCAGGAGTGAACGTCGGCACGGTCAAGTCGATCGAACGGGTCGGCAACACCGGCGTCGTGACGATGGAAATCTCCAAAGGCGGGCTGCCGATCCACCGCGACGCGACGCTCAAGATCCGTGCGCGCATCCTGCTGGAAGGCAACTGGTTCGTCGACCTCCAGCCGGGCACGCCCTCCTCGCCGACGGTCTCCTCCGGCTACACGGTCCCGATCACGCAGACGTCCGATCCGGTGCAGCTCGACCAGATCCTCGACGCGCTCAATACCGACACCCGCGCCAACCTGCAGACCTTCCTGGCTGAATATGGCTCCGCTCTCACGCGCAAGCCAACGGCCGCACAGGACGCCGAACAGAATCCGGCGGTGCGTGGGCTCAACGCTGCGCAGGCGCTCAAAAAGACTTACTTCGACAGTCCATCGGCGCTCAAGGGCGGGGCGATCGTCAACCAGGCGCTCGGCGGGGTCGAACAGCACGACCTCTCCAAGCTCATCGCCGGCACCGAGCGGTTGACCGCCAAGCTCAACGTGCACGAGCAGCAACTCGGGGAATGGGTCGAAAACTTCAACACGTTCCTCGGCACACTCGCGAACCAGTCGGCAAGCCTCAGCGCGACCGTCGCCGAGTTGCCCGGCACGCTCCAGAACGCGAGCCGAGCCTTCACGAACTTCAACACCGCGGCGCCAGCGATCAGGAAATTCTCGCTTGACCTGATCCCCGGCGTGGAACAGACGCCCGCCACCATCACCGCCGCCTACCCGTGGATCGAACAGGTGCAAGCGTCGCTTGCCCCAAGTGAGCTCGGTGGTGTGTCCAAGGGCATCCGCGAAGCAGCGCCCACGATCGCAGGTCTGATCGTGCCCCAGCCGGCTTTCTTCAAGCAGCAGGACCTGCTCTCCAAGTGCTTCACCAAGATCGTGTTCCCCGCCGGCAACACCAAGCTGCAGGATGGGGCGAACACTTCTGGCGTCGAAGCGTACAAGGAGTTCTGGTACTCGGTTGCCGGTCTCGCCGGAATCAGCCAGACGTTCGACGGCAACGGGCCGGCGAACCGCTTCATGGTCAGTACCGGCAACCAGACGCTCTTGTCGGCGCCGGCGAGCATCGTAGGCGTCAAAACGACCGGCCCGAAACAGCGGCTACTCGCTCACACCTCACAGCCGCCGCTCGGCACGAGCCCAGCCTTCCCGGCGAGCGAGCCTCCATATAAGCCGCTTGTGCCTTGCTACACGCAGGCGCCGCAGAACCTCAATGGCCCGCTGTCTCAGGGCCCCGCGGATGGGAGTGGCGGATGACGCCCGACGAACAGCATCACGGCGAGCGCGGGCTGCGCGACCAGATCGAGCGCTACCGCACCGCGTTCATCTCTGTCGTGGCGATGATCTTGATCGCGCTGTTCGTCGGTGGCTATATTCTCGCCCACGAGCGCCTCTCGCTGCCCGGCTGGTTCCCTGGGCTCGGCAAGAGCTACGTGACGCTCAAGGCCGACTTCCGCACAGCTCAGGCCGTCACTCCCGGCCAGGGCCAGTCGGTCACGATCGCGGGGGCGAAGGTCGGCGAAATCGCGAGTGTCAAGTCCGACGAAGGCGACGCGCTCGTGACGATGAACGTCGAACCGAAGTACGCGAAGTACATCTACCGCAACGCGACGATGCTGCTGCGTCCGAAGACAGGGCTGAAGGACATGACGGTCGAGGTCGATCCGGGCACGCCGAGCGCCGGACGCATCCCCAGCAGCTATACCGTGCCGCGTTCACAAACAGCCCCCGACGTGAACTTCGAGGAGTTCCTCTCCGTGTTCGACGCCGAAACGCGTGCCTACCTGCAGGAGCTGCTCGCCAGCGCCGCCCAGGGCCTGAAGGGCAACTCGGCCAACCTCTCCGCGACCTTCAAGCGCTTCGACCCGATCGTGCGCTATGCGACCAAGATCACCGCGCAGTTGCAGCTGCGCCACAAGAACATCGAACGGGCGATCCACAACTTCCAGCTCATCATCAGCGCGCTCGGTGACAAGGACACCGAACTTGCGCAGGTGATCGACGCCTCCAACGTCGTCTTCCAGACCTTCGCCGAACAACAGCAGAGCGTCGAAAAGACCCTGAGCTTGTTGCCCGGCGCTCTCGCCAAGACCAAGAACGGGCTCGGCAAGCTCGCGACCGCGACTGGGGTGATCGGGCCGACGTTGACCAAGCTCGAGCCCTTCGCCAAGGAACTCGCGCCCGCGCAGGAAGCGTCGCGCTCGCTGTTCAAGCAGAGCACCCCGATCTTCAAGAACCAGCTGCGGCCGTTCGCGCGCGAAGTCCTACCGGTTGTGAACCAGCTCGAGCCCTCGCTCAAGGAACTCGGCGAAGCCTTCCCAGGCCTCGAATCGAGCTTCGCGGTCTTCAACGAACTGCTCAACGAGCTTGCCTACAATCCCGGCGCCAACAAGGGCGGCTTCCTGTCCTTCCTGGTGTGGGCCAACCACGACCTCAACAGCGTGCTCAGCACCGCCGACGCGCACGGTCCCGTCGGGCACACGTTGGCTTACCTGAACTGCGGAGTGCTCCCGATCCTGACTGGGGCCGGGGAAGTAAATGCGACCATCCGGCTGCTTGTCGCCTTGTTCAATCCGCCAAGCGCCGAAGAATGTGTGGCGCGCGGCTTGAATTCGCCGTCTACCACCGGTACGGCGGCGGCCGCACGAGCCAGGATCCACTCGACGTCCGGCAAGGGTTTCGCGCTGAAATTGCTCGGCTCCAAGCACAGTGCGTTCGCTCGACTTGCCACCGGAGGAGGTCGCTGAGATGCAGAAGCGAGCACCCACGCTGGCCAACATTCTCGTGATCGTGCTGTTCGCCCTGAGCTGCTTCGGGCTGCTGCTGTTCCTGTGGGAGTCCTTCGGCGGTCCGGTGCCGCTCAAGCCCAAGGGGTATCGCTTCACCGCGATCTTCCCGCGCACGCTCGCGCTCGCCGAACAGTCAGACGTGCGCATCAGCGGTGTCAACGTCGGCCACGTCATCACAATCAAGTACGACAAGGATGGCTTCGCGCACGCGTCGATCGAAATTGCCGGCAAGTACGCGCCGATCCCCGCCAACATGCACGCCATCCTGCGTCAGAAGACGCTGCTCGGCGAGACGTACGTGCAGCTCAAGCCCGAGAGCGCTGGCGCGCCGTCGCTGCCGGACGGAGGGACGCTCTCGGCGGCGCACGTCGAACCGTCGGTGACGCTCGACGACATCCTCGCCACGCTCGACAAGAAAACGCGAGCCTCCTTCCAGGGGTGGATGCAGTCGCTGGCGGAAGGCCTGGGCGGTCGCGGTGAACAGATCAACGCCGGCTTCGCCGAGATCCAACCATTCATCGAAGACGCCAACAAGCTGACCGCGATCGCGGCTTCGCAGGAGGGCGCGCTGCGGGCGTCGATCCACAACACCGGCGTGGTGTTCAACGCCTTGACAGAACGCGAGGGCCAGTTCCGCGGTCTCATAACCAACGGCGAGCGCACCTTCCACGCCGCCGCCGAAGCAAGCCAGGAGTTCGCCCAGGCGTGGCGCGAACTGCCCGCCTTCCAGCGCAACTCGCAGACGGCGCTGCGCAGCATTGACAGCCTCGCTACCGATGCCGTGCCGTTCCTCGACCAGTTCCGCCCTGCCGAGGAAAAGCTCACGCCGCTGCTGCAAGCGGTCAAGCCGTTCACGCCGCCGTTCAATGCCCTGCTGACGGCGCTCGGCCCGTTCGCGAAGGCCGCCAAGACGGGTCTGCCGGCGACCAAGCCCGTTACCGAACTAACCACGCCGGTGCTGGCCGCGACGAGTCCGCTGCTACACAACTTCAACCCCTTCTTCCAGTACTTGAGCGAGTATGAGCCGGAGCTTCAGGCGTTCTTCGCCAATGCGACCGCGTCGACGGAGGCGCACGAAAAGAATGGCAACCTGCTCGGAGGAGGACCGCAGCAGCATTTCCTCAAGACGCTTCAGGAGCTAACTCCTGAAGGGCTCGCGGTCTACCAGCAGCGGATTGGCACCAACCGCGGGAACGCCTACCCACAGCCGGGTGCCTTCTCACTGCTGGCGAGCGGTTTGTCGGTCTTCAGCAGCGCCTCATGCGCCAACTCGGCGCCATCGTTGAGCGGCCCGCCACTTGGCACGATCAACCAAAGCATCATCGATCAGTTGATCGGACGTGTGCCGAACGCGACGAAACCGGAAGAAGAATCCCACACCGAAGACCACCTCGCCTATCCGCCGGTCGCCAACGATCCGAAAAACGCTGCCAATTCAGTGGCGGCCCCCACCTGCAAGCAGCAGGGGCCATTCACCTTCAACGGCGAAACCAGCCAGTTCCCGCACGCCACCCCATCGAAGTAGCGTTCGCGATCTCGAGCGCGCGCTCGTGGTCGAGGTAGGGGAGCAGCGCGAAATACGTCAGGTCGGGCGCCAGTGAAGGCAATTCGGCGACGCGTCCCTCGAGCGCACGGCGGTGCAGGATCGAGACGATGCCGCCCACGATCGCCTCGGAGGTCTGCGTCGGAAGCTGATCTGCGTTCGGCGATCCCACGCGACCCCGCTCGATCAAGGATGTGAACAGAGCTGTCGCCGTGCGCTGGCGCTCGCACGCGGCGGGACCCGCGCCGAGCATCTCCACGAACAACACACGCGCCGCATCGGGATCTTCGGCGAGGGCGTCCAGCAGCCGCTCGAGTCCAATCCGCACAAGCTCTCCCCACGGCGCGTCCTGCTCGAACTGCTCCAGCGCGGCCTGTTCTCCCCGCCAGATCAACTCGTCGACCGCTTGCAGGAAGCAGTCGCGCTTGTCGTGGAAGTGCTCGCTGAACACCGCCTCTTCCAAGCCGGCATTCGACAGCACGCGGCTGATCGTCGTGCGGTCATAGCCCCGCAGCGCGACTGTCTCGATCATCGCCTGGAGTAGTCGCTTGCGTGGGTCGCGGCGAGGCGCCGCCACCACCGCCGTCCGTGGGCTGAAGTCCGCTGTCTGCTCCGCCTCAACGTTGGAATGCCGTCGATACGACATAGCCTTACCTCCCAGCAACCGATCGTAGACCCACCGGTCCCGGTGTGTCAATGGGGATATGTACGGATTGGTACCCCAGGTGTGGTTGATGGGGTCTGTGCAGGTCACTAGTATCTGCGCTGTGGAGAGCGAGGGCACTCTTGGGGAGAGCGAGGAGCCTGTGAGCCCCGACGCGTCTGTGGGCGTCGAGGAGGACAGTGAGTTCCAGTACCACACCGGGGCGGGCGACCTAGACCTTGCCGGCGAGGCCACCGATCGCGAGTGGTCGATCCGTTGTGTGGACGTGGTCAAGCGCCTGGCGGGAATACCGGTTCTCAACGGTCTGAACGTAGCGATCCCCGACGACATGATCACCGTCGTGCTCGGCCCATCCGGAACCGGCAAGAGCGTGCTCATCAAGCACCTGATCGGCCTGATGTTCCCCGACTCCGGCGACATCCAGGTGCTCGGCAACTCGGTCCCCACGCTGACGATGCCGAAGTTGCTCGGACTGCGCCGCAGGATCGGCGTGCTCTTCCAGGACGGCGCGCTGTTCGGGTCGATGTCGGTGTTCGACAACGTGGCGTTCCCTCTGCGCCAGCACACCGACATGTCAGAGGGTCAGATCGGCGATCGGGTGCGTCGGCGTCTCGCTGACGTTGGCCTGGCCGAGGCGATGGACGATTCGCCATCGCAGCTCTCCGGCGGGATGCGCAAGCGCGCGGGTTTCGCGCG
Source organism: uncultured Solirubrobacterales bacterium (assembly GCA_963702905.1). GTDB lineage: Bacteria > Actinomycetota > Thermoleophilia > Solirubrobacterales > Solirubrobacteraceae > Palsa-744. Next base: position 132,322 of record OY969769.1, on the reverse strand, counting down.
CGCGCTCGTCACCGAGCCTGACATCGTGATCTTCGACGAGCCCGACTCGGGTCTCGACCCCGTGCGCACCGCGCTCCTGTGCGAACTGATTCAGGAGATGCACGAGGCCAACGGTGGCACCTACATAGTCGTCACCCACAACATCGCCTCCGCCCGCCAGATCGGCGAGTACATAGCCCTGCTGTGGCGCGGGCGCATCGTCGAAGCCGGTGACGCCGAGCGCATGTTCTCCTCCGAGAACCCGTTCGTCAGGCAATTCCTGAGCGGCTCCGCCAGCGGCCCGCTCGGAATGGACTAAAGCCAACTGTCTGTTGCGAGAGCCTGACCATATGCGAACATACGTTCGCTTATGGTCGTGTGCGTACACATCCCTCGCTTTGCGCTGAGCGTCGCCGCTGGCGGGGCTCAGGCGCTGGCGGGTAGGGCGCTTGCGCTTGCCCCGGTAGCTGGAGGGGAACTACGCGTGGGGGAGGTGTCTGGCGCCGCTGAGGCTTACGGTGTGGTCGCCGGGATGGCGATCGGGGAGGCGCTCAGCCGCTGTCCGGATCTCGATCTGATTCCAGCCGATCCCCTGGCTGTGGCGGAGGCGTGGGAGGAGGTGCTCGGCGCCCTGGAAGGGATTGGCGCGGCGGTGGAGCCGGCGCGGGGAGCGATCGCCTACTTCGACGCGGAGGGGTTGCGCGGGATGCACGGCTACGACGCCCACACGATCGCGGTCGCTCGTCGCGCGCTCTCGAGGCCCGTGAGGATCGGCGCGGGACCGACCCGCTTCTGCGCGCTCGTCGCCGCGTTAGCAGCAGGCACGCGCCGCGCGAACATCCTCGACGCGCGGGATGCTCCCCGCCGGCTCGCCGCCGCGCCGGTGGAGCTGCTCGGCCATCGTGAGGAGACGGCGGTGCTGGTCGAGCCTTTGAAGCGTCTCGGGATGCGCACGCTGGGAGAACTGCGCGAGATAAGTCCTAATCCCCGCGCCGCGCTCGCCGACCGTTTCGGCAGTCCCGGCATCCTCGCCTACGACTTGGCGAGCGGAGAGGACTCCCCGCTCGCGCCCCGCCGCGTTGAGGACACGCTCGTGGAGTCGCTTCAAGTCGGTGACGCAAGCAGCGGCACGATGCTCAGGCGTGTGCTGGGGGTGCTCGTCGACCGTCTGTTTGCGCGCCCTGAGCGTCGCGGCAGGACCCTGCGGGCGGTGGTGCTCTCAGCGTGCCTTGAGGGAGGCGGCACCTGGCGCGAGCGAGTGGTGTTCCGCGAGGCTCTCAGCGATCCCAAGCGTGTGTGCCTGTCGTTGTCGTTGCGCCTCTCATTGCTGCCGGCCCCCGCCGAGGTGTTGCGTTTGGAAGCCGAGCGCTTCGGCCCGGCGTGCGGGGAGCAGCACACGCTGCTCGACCAAACCACCCAGGCACGACGTGAGCGCCTGGGAGAGGCCGTCAACCAGGTGCGCACGGTGGCGGGAAACGACGCCGCGCTTCGCGCCGTGTGCATCGATCCCGACTCGCGCGTGCCTGAGCGCCGCGTCGTGCTCACCCCGCTGCCGGGATGAGACCTCCCCGTACCCACCCGACTGCTGCGACGAGCCGTCCGTCCGCTTCACCGATGGGTGGGCCGCGTGCCCTCAACCTGCCGCGCGCCGCCCGGGTACGCACGCACGATGGGGCTCCGTGCTCGGTGGACGGCGAGCGGATAGAGGCAGTGCGAGAGTCGTGGGTGGTGGAAGACCGTTGGTGGACCGACCGTCCTCTGCGCCGTCGCTACTGGGAGATGGTGAGCGTGCGGGGCCGCAACCTCGTCGTCTTCCACGACCTTTGCGCCGGCGGCTGGTTCATCCAGGGTTCTTGAAATGAGGACGCCATCCGGCAAACAGTCCGGAACGTCCCGGTCCGTAGCTTCTCTGTACGGAACCCCACCCTACGTGGAGCTGCACTGCCATTCGGCGTACTCGTTCCTGGACGGGGTGTCGCTCCCGCAGGAGCTCGCCCACAGCGCCGCCGAGAAGGGACATGTGGCGCTGGCGCTCACCGACCACAACTCGCTGTCGGGGTCGATGGAGCTCGCGCAAGCTGCGCTCGACACCGGCGTGAGAGCCATCCATGGCGCTGAGATAGATCTGAGCAACGGTCGCCATCTGACGCTGCTCGTGCGCGACGCACGCGGCTGGAGAAACCTGTGTCGGATCGTCACTCACGCTCATGCGCACACACGCGATAACCCTGGACGCGAGCGGGGGGAGCCGTCGGTGGAGCTTCAGATGGTGCTCGACCACGCTGAGGGGCTCGTCTGCCTTACAGGTTGCGCAGGGCGCGGCGTGCACGACGAGCCCACCGCAAGGGCGTTGCTGGACGCGTTCGGTCCTGAGGATCTGCGTGTTGAGCTGCAACGCCCCTACGCCCGCCACGACCGCTCTCGCAACCGCACGCTCGAGGCGCTCGCGCGGAGGCTCGGGGTGGAGTGTGTGGCCACCGGTGACGTCCACGCCCACACGCGCTCCCGCGCCGAGCTGCAGGACGCTTTCGTGGCGTTGCGTCACCACACCACGCTCGACGCCTGCGAGCCACTGCGGCGCGGTAACCACACCCACGTCATGAGCACCCCCCAGGCGATGGCGGGGCGCCTCGTCGATCACCCGCGCGCGGTGCGCGAGACGGTGAGCCTGGCTGAGCGGCTAACGTTCGATTTGACCAAAGACCTGGGTTACCGCTACCCCGGCGCGGAGGACGAGAGCGCCCCGCGCCGTCTCGCGGAGCTGTGCTGGGCACGCATCGAGGATCACTACTCCCAGGACGCTCTGCGTGGGAGTGTCGGCGCCGATGGTCTCCCGCTGGGAGGGAGAGCGCGCGAGTTGCGAGCCGAGGCGCAAGCGCGCCTGGAGGAGGAGCTGCGCGTGATCTGCGCCCTCGGTTTGGCGGGCTTCTTCCTGCTCCACCACGACATGCTCGAGCTTGCGCGAGAGGTGGCGGCGGAGGTTCGCGGCAGGGATACAGCGAGCGCGCTGCTGGCCCCCGGTCGCGGCCGTGGCTCCTCGGTGTCGTCAATCGTGTGCTACCTCACGGGCCTCTCCCACATCGATCCGATCGCCGGAAAGCTGCAGCTCGGACGCTTCATACACGAAGATCTGCGCGGGCTCCCCGACATCGATCTCGACTTCCCGCGCGACATCCGCGCGGAGCTGATCCCCCGCGTACACAAGCGCTACGGCCGCGACCGCGCCGCGCTCGTGGCGGCTTTTCCCACATTCCGCGCGCGTGGCGCCATCCGCGAGCTGGGCAAGGCGCTGGGGCTCCCTCCGGGAGAGATCGAGCGGGTGGCCCGCACGGCCGACAACCACAGGGGCGAGGTGGAGCACGACATCCCCCCACGCTCCACGCGTTGGCGCTGGTTGGCGCGGTTGGTGGAGGAGGCCTACGGGCTTCCCCGCCACCTCTCCCAGCACTCCGGTGGGATGGTTGTGTCAACGCGTCCGCTCATCGACTGCTGCCCGGTGGCCCCCTCCGCGATGGAGGGCCGGCAGATGGTGCAATGGGACAAGGACTCCTGCGCCGACGCCGGTTTCTTGAAGATCGATCTGCTCGGGCTGGGGATGCTCTCGGCGGTGGAACGCTGCGTGGAGGAGATCGCCCGCACACGGGGAGAGCGGATCGACCTCTCCCGCATACCACTCAACGAGCCCTCCACATTCAAGGCGATCCGCGCCGCCGACACCGTGGGGGTGTTTCAGATCGAGAGCCGCGCCCAGATGCAGTCGCTGCGCAGAACCCTCCCGCGCGATCTGGACGATCTAACCGTGCAGGTGGCGATCGTGAGGCCCGGGCCGATCCAGGGGGAGCGATCAACCCTTACATCGAGCGCCGTGCGCGTTTGCGCGAAGACCCCAATTACGAGATCCCCTATGAGCACCCTTTACTCGAGCAGGTGCTTGAGGGTACGCTCGGCACGATCATCTTCCAGGACCAGGTGATGCAGGTGGCGGAGGCCTTCGCGGGCTTCTCCCCAGGCGAGGCCGACGGGTTGCGTAGAGCGATGAGTCGCAAGCGCTCCGAGGAGGCCATGCAACGCCATCGCACCCGCTTCGTGGAGGGCGCGATGACGCATTCACACGTCGACCCCCAAACGGCGGAGCGGGTGTGGGAGATGGTGGCCGGCTTCGCTGGCTTCGGTTTCCCCAAGGCCCACGCCGCCGCCTTCGGTTTGCTGGCCTACCAGTCGACATGGCTGCGTGTCCACTATGGCCCCGAGTTCCTGTGCGCCCTGCTCAACGAGCAGCCGATGGGCTTCTACGCCCCCGACAACCTCGTCCACGAGGCACAGCGCCGTGGCATACCCGTGCTCGGGCTCGACGTGAACGCCTCGGGTGTGGAGTGTGCGGTGGAGGCGGTTCGGGAGGAGGCGGAGTGTGATGCGAGTGGGCGCGGCAGCAAGGATCCTCCCGCCGCCGGGTTGGGCGTGAGGCTCGGCCTGGGCTACGTCAGGGGCGCCGTGGCGGATGAGGTGCGCGAGCTTGTGGCCGAGCGCGAACGGGGTGGCCCGTTCCGTGACCTGGGAGATCTCGCGGCCCGCACCGCCACCCGGCGCGCAACGCTCGAGCAGCTCGCGTGGGCGGGCGCCTGCGATTCCATTGGGGGGAGCAGGAGGCAGGCTCTGTGGCAACTTGGGATCGCCTCTCCCGGAGAGCGAAGCGGAGATGCGGTGCAGCTGGCTCTTCCACTCGAGCTGCCCGACGCTCCCCGTCTGCGTCCGCTCGATCGCTGGGAGCGGCTGCTCGCGGACTATTCGACGAGTGGGGTGACACCGGACGACCACGTGATGGCGGTGTTGCGTCCGCGCCTGTCCATCCCGAGTGGTGTCGACCCGGTCGTGCTCGCCACCAGCGCGCAACTCCCCCGTATGCCACCTGGTTGCTCGGTGGCGGTGGCGGGCATGGTGATCGCCCGTCAGCGTCCGGGAACCGCCAAAGGGACGATGTTCCTGCTGTTCGAGGACGAGTGGGGCACCATCAACCTGATCGTCCCGGGCGCGGTTTACGAGCGCCACCGCCCCCTCGCCCGCGCAGAGCCACTGCTGCTCGCTTGCGGTCGCCTGGAGCGTGCGGCGGGAGTGGTGAACGTGCTTGTCCGCGAGCTGGTCCCGCTTGAGCGCTATCTGGTCGAGGAGGCGTCCCAGGGGGCGAATGTGAGTCGCCTGCCGAGCATCGCTGCTCGCGATTCCCAGCACGAGGAGGGGGCGGAGATGGGAGCCGATCTGCGTGCCGTCGCTCCGCCGGTGCAGAGCTTCGCATCCGGTCGGCGACGGTAGAGGCTTCCCACAGCGGGTAATGTGCTGCCCGTGAACTTCCGCAAGCTCGGATCGAGCGGTATCGAGGTCTCGGAGATCAGCCTTGGCTCATGGTTGACCTATTCCGGTGGCGTGGCACGCGAGCAGGCCGAAGCCTGCGTGAAGGCGGCGTTCGAGGAGGGCATCAACTTCATCGACACCGCCAACGTCTATGGGCGGGGTGCATCGGAGACGCTGCTCGGGGCGGCTCTGTCCAAACACGACCGCTCCTCCTACGTGCTGGCCACGAAGGTGTACTTCCCGATGTCAGATACCGACCAGGGGTTGTCGGCGGCGCAGATTCACAAGCAGATCGACGCTTCGCTTGAGCGTTTGCAGACCGACTACGTCGATCTCTACCAATGTCACCGCTACGACGAGAACACTCCTCTGGAGGAGACGATGGAGGCGCTGACCGAAGTGGTGAAAGCCGGCAAGGCCCGTCACATCGGCTTCTCCGAGTGGCCGGTGGAGAGGGTGGAGGAGTCGCTCGCGCTCCGGGATGTCACGCGGTGGGTGTCAAGTCAGCCGCAGTACTCGATGCTGTGGCGCAAGCCCGAGGCGGAGTTGATCTCATTGTGTGAACGCGAGCACATCTCCCAGATCGTGTGGTCGCCGCTCGGTCAGGGCGTGCTCACCGGCAAGTACCTTCCCGGCCGGCCTCCGCCGCCTGACTCGCGCGCGAGCAGCGACTCCATGAGCGGCTTCATGGATCTCCTGACCCGGGACCCCGTGCTCGAAGCGGTGCAGCGCTTGAAGCCCGTGGCCGAGGGCGCAGGTATGACGATGGCCCAGCTCGCCCTCGCCTGGGTGTTGCGCCAGCCGAATGTTGCCTCGGCGATCGTCGGTGCGAGCAGGCCCGAGCAGGTGCGCGCGAACGCATCCGCATCGGGCCTCTCCCTTGACGCCCAAACGCTCGCCGCCGTGGACGAGGCGCTGGACGGCGTCTTCTTGCGCTGAGCACTTCGCCGGCTGACTCAAACGCGGGCGTGTCGCCTACGTGCGGTCGGGCTACTGCTTGACCGCCGACACCTCCACGAGGATCTTCACCTTGTCGGCCACCACGAGGTTGCCGGAGCCGAGCGCTGCGTTGAACTTGATGTCGAAGTCGCTGCGGCTGATCTGCGTGCTGGCTGATACCCCCACCCGGTCGTTGCCCAGGTGGTCGGTCTCCTCGCCCTCGAACACCGCCCTCAATGTCACTGCGCGTGTGACTCCGTGGATTGTGAGGTCAGCGTCGATCTCGAACTCCTCGTCGTCGAGCGCCCGGATCGCGGTCGACCGGAATGCGATCTGCGGGAAGCTCTCCGCCTCGAAGAAGTCGGCTGAGCGCAGGTGCTCATCGCGTGCCGGCTCACGGGTGTCGACGCTTGCCACCTCCACCTCTCCGAATGCTCTCGCGCCCTCAGGACCCACCTCGAGCGTCCCCTCGAACTCCTTGAACTGCCCCTTCACCGTCGCGATCCCGAGGTGCTTGACGTGGAACTCCACGCTCGAGTGAACCGGATCGACCTTCCACGTGCCGATGGGGAGCGGGGCGGTGTGGGCGCCTGCGGGTGTGGTGGCTGTTGGTGTGGCGGAAGTCGTGGACATCGGATCTCCTTTGCGGTTTGAGGGCTCGACCGCCCCAAAATGGTTGTTGCTCGTGCAACGACTTATAGCATATGATTGCACATACAACTATTAGGGGTGTTGCCGTAACCCGCGGGTGGAAGTCCTAGTGGCGTCGAGCGGTCGCGTGTGCGCCTCCTCAGGCGCGACAATGCGCTCATGCGCTCGCCCAAGCTCGTCCTCTTCGACATCGACGGCACGCTCATCGACACTGGCGGCGCGGGCGCGCGCAGTTGGGCGTGGGCGTTCGAGCGCCAGTTCGACCGGGAGATCGACATCGCCGAACACTCCACCGCCGGTATGACCGACCCGGCGATCGCCCGTGCCACCTTTAGGGAGGTGATGGAGCGCGAGCCAGCCGTCGAGGAGCTCACCCGTCTGATGGCCGGCTACCAGGCGGTGCTACCCGACTATGTGGCGTCCTCGCCCGACTATCGCGTACTCGACGGTGTGGAGGATCTACTCGAGCGCCTCACCACCGCCGGTGTCCTGCTCGGCCTCACCACCGGTGGCCTCGAAGCCGCCGCCCACGCCAAGCTCGGCCGCGGACGCCTCAACCACTTCTTCCTGCTCGGCGGTTATGGCTCGGACTCCGAGGACCGCACCGCGCTTACCCGCACCGCCGTCGACCGCGGCAGACGCATGCTCGGCGGCCAACTCGACCTGGCGGAGGTATTCGTCGTTGGGGACACACCCCTGGACATCGCCGCCGCCGAGGGCGTAGGCGCGGTCTCCGTCGGCGTCGCCAGCGGCCGCTACGGCGTAGATGAACTACGCGCCGCCGACCATGTGCTCGCGTCGCTCGCGGAGCCGTTCCCGGGCGTGCAGTCAAATCCACCTTAGGAGCTTGTCGTCGGCCGGATTCGACAAGAGTCTCGGGGGCGCCTCGTAGCTTCTATGGATGGCTCAAGACCATCCCAGCACCCGAGACCCCGACGGTCGTGTGGTCGTCTTCGACTCTGGCACGCGCCTGCATCTAGCGCTCGGTCGGCCAGACCTCATGGACGAGGTGGACCTCGTCCTCGGAACGATCGCCCATCCTGACTGGCGGGCTAGCGATGCGATCGCCGGTCGAGAGCACTTCTATCGTCGCGACCTCGACCCCAGACGTTGGCTGCGGGTAGTCGTAGACTTCAACGACACTCCCGCATGGGTCGTAACGGCGTTCGTGCAACGCAACTCACCGCGAAAGTGGAAGCCATGACGATAACCATCGCCGGCATATCCTTCGATCACCATCACTACGATGGGCGCGGCGACGTGCTCTACCTCAATGTTGGCGAGCCCCGTCCGGCGGCAAGCGGTCTTGAGACGCCGGAGGGCCATGCGCTCCACTACGACGAGTCGGGTGCTGTTATCGGCCTGACCCTGCTTAACGTTCGCCACATCCTTGAGCGAGATGGCAGGATCACCCTGACGTTGCCGCCCGAGCATCTCGAGGCCAACACGCTGCAGCCGATTCTCGCTGCTGCCTGACGATCATCCAGCAGCGTAAGGCATGCGGTTTACGCCGCTGCGGGGTTTAGCGTTCTAGGGCCGTGCCCCAGCCCACCGAGACCCAAGCCAATACAGTTCTGCCCGTCTCTCAGGTCGCCGGGCGCATTGGTCGCGCCTTGCGAGATGTAGGAGACGGGTGGGTCGAGGGTGAGATCACTTCGATCAAGCCACATCGCCCGTCCGGACATATCTATCTCACGCTCGCTGATGAATCGGCGAGCATCGACGCCTGTATCTGGAAGGACCGTGCGTCTCGCTGCGATCCGCTCCCGTCTCAGGGCGATCTAGTTCAAGCGCACTACGAGCGTGTCGACTTTTATGTGCGTCGTGGGACGACGAAACTGATCATTGATCGCATGCGCCCGACTGGGGATGGGGAGCTGCTACGTCGAAGGGCGGAGACTCTTCGCCGCCTTCAAGCTGAGGGCCTGTGTGACCCAAGTAGGCGCAAGCCACTGCCGGCATTTCCACGACGGGTAGGTGTGATCGCGGCTAAGAACGATGCCGACGCTGACGTGATCCAAGGACTACGTAAGCGAATGCCCACGCAAGACATCGTGTTCTGTGCTGCTGCTGTGCAAGGCATGCTCGCGGTCGGTTCGATCATCGATGCGCTCGGCCGTCTCCAATCAGTCGAGGAGGTCGACGTTATCGTCATTGCGCGAGGCGGGGGCTCGACTGCGGACCTGTTGGCGTTCGACGATGAGCGCCTATGCCGCGCGATCTTCGCGTGCTCGAAGCCGGTCATAACGAGCATCGGTCATACCAAGGATCGTCCCAACTGCGACCACGTTGCCGCCGCCTTCGCGCCAGTACCGGCCAAGGCGCCGGAGCTGGCAATCCGCTATTCGGCCGACGAGCTGCTTGAGGAACTCGACCGTCACGGTCTGGCACTGCAGCGGCTTGCCGAGCGCGTTAGCGCTTTGCGCAATCGCATTGACCAACTCTGGGTCAATGCCCGTCCGATCCGGAAGCTCAAGTCTATTGCCGATGATATTGGCCGGCAGGGACAGCTCGTCTCTTCCAAGGCTGAACGCGAGCTCTCGCGACTCGACGCTGAATTGGTTAGGGCGACCCAGATGCTCGATGCCACGCGTGGAATGCCGAAGCAGTCGATTGAACTGCTAGCGACTCGGCTCGACTCGGTGCGGCCGCGGGCGGAAGGTAAGCGACGGGATCTGCTTGCTGCGATAGATCGTCGCATCCTTGAGGCTGAGGCTGATGCGCGCGCGCGTTTGACTCGGAGCGGGCGGGGTCTCATCGACAGCGGCGAGCGACTTCGTCCAATCGCAGACAGAGTGCTCGCTCACGCGCGGGAACGAGTGGACGCGCACGTCGCAGTTCTTCATGCGAGGGACTTTCGTAGCAACGGATGGACAGTCGCCACAAATGAGGATGGGGAACCGGTTAAGAGCGTTGCTCAGCTCGCAGTAGGTCAGGAGTTGACGCTACACCTAGCCGACGGAAGGGCCGGGGTGACCACCAACGAGAGCGAGAAGGAGACTGAGAATGGCTGAGGCGACGGAGCAGGAGCAGATCACGTTTGAGCAAGGCTACGAAGAACTCAAGACAATCGTGAGCGAACTCGACCGACCGGACGTTTCAGTTCATGACATGTTCGAGGGGTTCCGCCGCGGCAAGGGCTTGGAGACCGCGTTGCGCGGATATCTTTCATCACGTGAAGGCGAGCTGACGGAGATAGCGGAAGGCAAGAATCTCCCGCGCTTTGAGATCGTTGCTCCGTCTGCGGGCGACAGCACATCTCCAACCAATGACAATCGCGACTTTCAGGCTGCGCCGATTTCCAGCGGGAGCCTCGACGACGATATTCCCTTCTAGGACTCGCTTTGAGAGATAGATCTGATCGACTGAGGTCTAACGCGGTTGCACTACAAGCGTCTGTGTCGCTACGCCAAGCGGTCCCTGCTCGTCGTGTAGGACGCTCCTGGCCCAGCCGATCCCGTTCGGATGAAGCAGGGTGCTCGCGGCGAGCGCTATCCACTCTCCCTCGGGTCGACGGTCGAGCGAGACGGTGAGGTCGGCGTTGATGAACAGGTATTCGTCGAATGGGAGCACAGCCGCCACGCCGTTGCCGAAGTCTGAGGTGGCGGCCACGCGCGCGAGCGGCGTGAGCGGCGTGTCCGGGAGCAGCGGGTAGCGCAGCCGCATCCACACCTTCGCCTCCCCGATCGGGACATGGTTGGCGGCGCCGCCATGCTCGGGTAGCTCACCCGCCAAGGGCTGGCCGCTCAGGAAGCGCATCTCCATCGCGCTTGCGGCAAAGCTCTTGCGCTCCATGTCATCCAGCGCGAAGCGCACCTCGTGGCCGTCCTGCGGCGGGTCGATTGCGGCAGGTGCCGCCGCCTTGACCTGGGCGAGGGCGAGCTCGGGCAACTCCGCCGGCGCCCCCAGGATGCGCAGGGCTGTCGCGCGGCACACCGCCACACCCCCCGCGCTCAGCTCGGCTTCGAGCGCCTGCACACGACGACCGGGACGCGAGATACGTGTGATGAGCTTCAGCTGCGCCATCGGCACAGGTCTCAGGAATTCAAAGGAGAGGCGTGCGAACGGCAGCTCCGCGCCGGGCTCCATGCGCTCGAACGCGGCCGCGATCAGTGCCGCAGGCGCGCCGCCGTGAAGCGCACGGGGATCCCACGGTCCTCGAGCGTGCTCGGTCGGCATGTACAGGTCGCCGCTGTCGGCGAGGAAGATTGTGTCGCTCATCTTCAAGCAGGTAGAAGGGCTGCGAAATCGGCGAGCTTGTCGGGGTCGCGCAGCGGGGCTCCATGACCGAACAGCACGAGCGCCGGTCTCAACGCCGCGAGCCTGCGTATCGACGCTCGATTGCGCACCGGGTCGATCGTGTATAGCGCCGGCGGCTCATTCAACCCGGGGATGCCGGTCATGAGGTTCATGTTGTTGAGCACGTCTCCGAGGATCAGCACGCGGTCTGACTCGCGCCAGTAGGAGATGTGCCCCTGCGTGTGACCGGGGGTGTCGAGCACGGTGAAGCCCGCCACCTCGTCCCCCTCGCGCAGCACTCGCGACACCGCGTGCGGGGGCCCCACCCAGAAGCGTTCCTGAAAGCGCTTCAACCACGCTGGGATCTTCGGGCCCACGACGCTTCCGGCGGTCTCCATCGCGGGAACGTCGTCCTGCCCGCACCACAGCGGGATTCCCAACCGCTCGCACACCACGTGGCTGCATCCCTGGTGGTCGGGGTGCACATGTGTGAGCGCGTGCGCGGCGATCGTGTGCCCCTGGATCTGCTTGAAGATGCGCTTCTCCGCCTGGCGTGTGGCGGCGTCAATCAAAACATCCCCCACCACGTACACGTTGATCGTGTTGGGAGGAAACCCCTTGAGCATGTAAATGTCATCGGCAAGCTGCTTCATTGCGCTCCTATCTGCGGTCAAGGGCCACGATGTGTTGCGCTGCGACCGGGAAATCTACCCGCGCGACTGCTCCCACGAGAATCCGCGCACCGCGAAGAACAGCCCGAACGCTCCCCACAGCAGGACCACAACCAGCGCGGAGAGATTGCTGGAGAGGCTCGCTCCGGTCACCATCGCCCCCCATAGACCATCTATCAGCGGCTTCAATGGGAGCGCCCCGGCGATGTTGCGCAGGAACGCGGGCGCGCTTTTGGAGTCGAACACGTAGAAGGACACGAACACCACCGGCAGGAACACCGCGTTGACGTAAGCGGCTGTTGACTCGAAGTTGGGGATCGTGTGAGCGAACGCCACTCCGAGAGCCGCGAAGCACACGACCCCGGCCACCACGAACACCACCAGCTCGACCCAGTCTTGCGGCCAGCCGATCCCAAAGAAGAGCTTGCCCGCCACAGTGATGATCGCGATCTGCATCGCCGTGTTGGTGACCGCGCTCGAGGCCACGCCTCCGAAGTAGGACACCGTCGGCAGCGGTGTGCCGCGTATGCGCTTGAGCACGCCCCGCTCGCGTAGGAAGACGATGTTGTAGGCAAGGGCCGTGAACGTGGTCGACATCACGCTCATCCCGGCGATTGCGGGTATCAGCAGGTTGAGGTCGTGCTGCTTTCCGTGCAATATCGCCCCTCCCGCGACGAGGAACAGCAGCGGGAGCGCGAAGTTGAAGAAGGCGGCGGAAGGGTTGCGCCAGAACATCTTCCGCTCCAACCTGTACTGCCTCCAGGTGAGGGCGACCCCGTCAGGCATTGGCGGTGAGCTCCAGGTACACGTCCTCCAGGGTGGGGCGCCCCACGCTCAGCTCCTCCAGCCGCTCTCCTCGCGCCAGCGCCTCGCTTGTTAGCTCGTGCAGCGTGCGGGTGGGGTCGTCGGTCTCGACCTCCACGAGCTCCCCGTTGCCGTTGCGGTAGGCGACGCGATAGTGAGCAGCGCCCACACCAAGCTCTCGGGGCGGGCCGATTGCAAGGACGCGACCGTCCTTGACGATCGCCACCCTGTCGGCGAGCGCCTGTGCCTCGTCCAAGTAATGGGTGGTGAGCAGGATCGTCTTGCCCAGCTCACGCAACGAGCGGATCGTCTCCCACGCAGCTCTCCTCGCCTCGGGATCGAAGCCGGTGGTGGGCTCGTCGAGGAAGATCAACTCCGGGTCGCCGATCAGCGCCAGCGCGAAGTCGAGGCGTCGCGACTGTCCGCCAGAGAGCTTTCGTGTGCGGACATCCGCCTTGTCTCCCAATCCGACGAGGCTCAGCACCTCCTCCACGTCGCGCGGGTGAGAGTAGAAGCCGGCCCAGTGTCGCAGCGCCTCGCGCGGGGTGAGGTGGCTGTAGATGCCGCTTGACTGCAACACGATCCCGATGCGCTTGCGTAGAGCGCTCTCTCGTAGCTCCGGGTCGTGGCCGAGGACCGAGACCTCCCCGGAGGTGCGCTCGCGGTAGCCCTCGAGGATCTCAACAGTGGTGGTCTTGCCCGCTCCGTTGGGCCCCAGCAGGCCGAACACTTCCCCGCTTGCCACGGAGATGTCGATGCCCCGCACCGCTTCGAAGTCGCCGTAGCGCTTGTGCAGATCGCGAACCTCGATCGCCGCGCCCGCGCTCACCAATGAACGCCCCGCATGAGGTTCGCCATTGCGAGCTGCTCGAGCGACGCGCGCTCTGCCGTCTCGGGCTCCCCGCGGGACGCGGCGGAGTCGGGGAACACGCGGTAGGCAAGGTGCAGGATGCGGTCCACTGCGCCTGGTGCGAGCGCGTATGCCACCTCTCCGGCGGTGCCAAGCGAGGTGCCCATGTGCTTGGGGCGGGAGCGCAACGCCTCGCAGATCATGTCCGCGGCCTCTTCCGGGGTGATGGCGGGGAAGGCGTCATACAGCTTCGTGGGCGCGATCATCGGGGTGCGCACGAGCGGCATGTGAATCGTGGTGAACGTCACCCCGTCGCCGATCACCTCGGAGGCCACCACACGCGTGAACGCGTCGAGTGCCGCCTTTGACGCCACGTACGCGGAGAATCGCGGTGGGTTGGTCTGTACGCCGATCGAGGAGATGTTCACGATGTGGCCGAACCCCCGTGCACGCATCTGGGGGAGCAACCCGATGATGAGCTTCACTGCGCCGAAGTAGTTGAGCTGCATCGTGCGTTCGAAGTCGTGAAAACGCTCATAACTGAGTGCGATCGAGCGCCGGATCGACCGTCCCGCGTTGTTGACGAGCATGTCCACGTGGCGATGGTCGTCTTTCACACGCTCGATCAGCCGGTCGATCTCATCCATGTCGGAGATGTCCGCCGCGTACACGTACGCGAGCCCGCCGGCGGCGACGATCTCAGCGCGCACGTCCTCGAGCTTCTCCACGTTGCGCGCCACCAGCAGCGGGATGGCTCCCGCGCCGGCGAGCTTCACGGCGGTGGCTCTGCCGATTCCAGAGGAGGCGCCGGTGATGAGCACGCGCTTACCGCTGATCGCCTCGGCGAGCGTGCGGCCGCGGCTGATGGAGGGGTCCATCTCGCGCTCCCAATAGTCCCACAGGTGCACCGCGTACTCGCGCAACGCCGGCACATGCGCGTAGTCCGACCCCGCGAGCGCCGCCTGGGCGTTGCGGGTGTCGAAGGCGGGGACGAGATTCACGTGCTCGAGCACCTCGTCGGGTATCCCAAGCTCACGCAATGTGAGCCGGCGCGCTTGGCGCAGCGGTGGCACCCGCATTAGGAGAGAAAAGGGCGCCGTGGGGATCGCATCGAGCACCCGCTTGTCGACGCTCACCGCGAAGCGCGGCGCATGGGCGGCGGCGGCGAAATCGTTCATCACCGCGTCCACCCGCTGCGAGCGGGGGTAGGTGAGGTGAAAGGCCTTCCCGTCGAGGTCGGGCTGGTGGGCGATGTGGTCGAGAGCGCCCGCCACCCAGTCGACCGGCACCACGTTGGTCTTGCCGAGGTCTAGCCCCACGAGCGGCAGCCACTGTGGCACCACCTGGCGCATGCGCTGGATCGCCTTGAAGAAGTAGTAGGGGCCATCGATCTTGTCCATCTCGCCGGTCTGCGAGTCGCCGACGACGATCCCCGGCCGGTACACACGCCAAGGGACCCCCGGCTGCTCACGCACGATCCGCTCGGCCTCGAACTTGGTGGCGTGGTAGGGGGAGGGGAGGTGTTGGCCCTCGTCGAAGCGGTCCTCACCGAACACCCCTTTGAAGGCGCCGGCCACCGCGATCGAGGAGACGTGGTGGAGGTGTTCTGCGCGCACCGCTGTCGCCAGCTCGACGGCGTGGTTGGTGCCACCCACATTCACCGCCATATCGAGCTCCAACGGCGCTGTCATGTCGTACACGGCGGCGAGGTGGAAGAAATGCTCGATTCCCCCTTCGAGCTCTCCCATCTGCTCGTCGCCGATTCCCAAGAGCGGCTGGCGCAGGTCACCGATGACAGGGTGCACGCGCTTGCTCGCGGCGCCCCCGGCGACGGTGTCCCAGCCCTCGATCAGGTCGTCGAGGCGAGCGAGCGAGTCCTCGCGCACGAGCACATGGATCTTGCCCTTGCGCTCGAGCAGTCTTTCGACCAGCCGGCGGCCGATGAAGCCTGTTGCTCCTGTTACGAAATAGGCCATGTGATCTCCTCGAGCTCGATCAGTCGAGGATAAGCGCTAGCGAGCCTATGCGCCTGCTCCCGCACCCCCGCGACCCTCACCGGAGGCGAAGCGCCCGGCGCCGCTCACCGCGTCGAGGAACACGTCTGGACCAGCTTGGGACTCCAACCGCAGTCCCTCATCGAGCGTCATGCCGAGACCTTCTATGGCGGCGCGCCTGTCGGCGAGCATCGTGCGCTGCGGGAACTTGGAGAGGTTGTTGGCGAGCTCGACCGCGCGCTTCAGGTGCTCGCCCTCGGCGACGACCTCGGTGAGCAGGCCCATCGCGTGCGCCTCGCTCGCGTCGATGATCCGTCCCGTGAGGATCAGGTCGAGCGCCCGCCCGAGGCCGACGACACGGGGCAGGCGCTGTGTGCCCCCGTCGATCAAGGGCACCCCCCAACGACGCTCGGGATAGCCCAGGCGCGATCCCTCCGTGGCGATCCGCAGATCGCACCACAGGGCCAACTCGAGGCCCCCCGCCAGGGCATAACCCGAGATCGCGGCGATCGTCGGCTTCGATGGGGTCAGTCGCGTGAAGCCCATCGGCCCCTCCGGGGCCATGAGCCGGTCGCCAAACGTTTCGATCGCCTTCAGGTCGGCGCCGGCGCAGAAGGCGATGCCGCCCGCGCCGCAGAGCACCATCACACGCGCGTCCTCTTCTGACTCGAAGCGCTCCAACGCCTCGTGCAACGCGACCGCTGTCGGTCCGTCAACTGCGTTGCGCCGGTGAGGGCGGTCGATCGTCACGACGGCGGCGGCGCCGTCGCGGTCGTAGCGGACTTCGTCGGTCTCCGCCACGACGTCTGCCAAAGCGCCTTCGCGCTCTACCAACCGCCGCGCCAGCGCGCGTCCCCGCCGCGCGCTTTCTGGGCGGCTTTACGGGCGTCTTTGCGCTTCTCGAGCCGCCACTGCAAGAGGCTCATCGCAAGCACGAACAGCGGGAAGAAGAGAATCAGGATGAACCCCGCGTTCGTCACCACCTTGTCGTCGGTTGCCCCGTAGAAGCCTCTCCCGTCGTTGTAAGCGAGTGCCGTCGGGGTGAGCACGAGCAGCAACAGCGCGGAGGCGAAGAGGGTGGTGAGTAGGCGCCGCATGTCGGCCGAGATCTTATAGGAAGGGGCGGGACCCTTCAGGCCGCCCCTACCATCCTCGACGTGGCTCTCTTGATCGCCTCCGACCTGCGCAAGGACATGGCCGGCAAGCCCCTGCTCGGGGGCGTGTCCTTCAAGCTCGAGCGCCGCGAACGGCTCACGATCGCCGGTCGCAACGGCGCGGGCAAGACGACCTTGTTGCGCATGATCGCGGGGGAGGAGCGGATCGACCGCGGCGAGTTGAGCGTGTCCAAGGGCGTACGCATCGCTCTGCACGACCAGCGCCCGCCACGTAACCGTGAGATGTTGCTGCGCGACTACGTGCTCTCCGGGTGTGTTGAGGAGCTGGCAGTGGAGCGAGAGCTCGCGGGCTTTGAGAGCGAAATGGCGGCGGGGTCGAGCGATGAGGCGCTGCTCGACCGCTACGCCCGCGCGCAAGCACGGCTGGAGTCATACGGCGGGTATCTGTGGCGTGACCGAGCCACCGTGATGACCCGTGGGCTGGGCTTCTCCGAGGCGGACCTTGATCGTGGTCTCGACACGTTCTCCGGTGGTCAGCTCACACGCGCGTCGCTCGCTCGAGCGCTCGCCACCAGCGCAGATGTGCTGCTGCTCGACGAGCCCACCAACCATCTCGACATCGAGTCGCTCGAGTGGTTGGAGCAGACGCTCGTGGAGCTCGACGCGGCGATCATGCTCGTGGCGCACGACCGCTGGTTCTTGGAGGCGGTGGGGACCGCGGTGCTCGAGCTCTACGGCGGGGCGGGCGGGACTTCATCCCGCTCGCGCTTCTTCGCCGGCACATGGCACAACTGGCGGCGCGAGCAGGCGGCGAGGGAGATCGCGTTGGGCAAGGCGATCGACAAGCAACAGGCGGAGATCGCGCGGATGGAGCGCTTCGTGGAGCGCTTCCGCGCTAAGGCGACGAAGGCTCGCCAAGCCCAGTCGCGTGTGAAGAAGCTCGCCAAGGTCGAGCGCATCGAGCGCGACCCGCGCGATGCGGCGAGCCTGGAGTTCTCCTTCAAGGCGCCCGAACGCACCGGACGGGTGATCTTCGAGTTGCAGGACGGCCGCGTGGAGATCGCCGGTGCCGGGGCGGGCGGAGGGCCGCTCGTGCTGCTCGATCACGTTGAGCTGTGGCTGGAGCGCGGCGAGCACGTCTCACTCGTGGGTCCAAACGGAGCCGGCAAGACGACCCTGATCGAGACGCTCGGCGGGCGCCGTCCGCTCGGCGGCGGCAAGCTCTCGACAGGACACAACGTGAACGTCGGCTATCTCTCCCAACACGCCGAGGAGCTGGGCGCGGGAGGCCCCCCAGGACAGAGCGTGGTGGAGGCAGCCCAGCGGGCGACGGGACTCACGCCCAACAAGGCCCGTGCGCTGGTCGGCCGGTTCCTGTTCTCCGGTGAGGACGCGGAGAAGCCGCTTGAAGGCCTCTCCGGTGGCGAGCGCAGGCGTCTGTCGCTGGCGATCCTCATGAGCGGAACCCCCAACCCGCCGAACGTGTTGATCCTCGACGAGCCCACCAATCATCTCGACCTGGAGAGCCGCGAGGCGCTCGAGGACGCGTTGCAAGCGTTCGAGGGGGCCCTGCTGCTCGTGTCACACGACCGTGCGCTACTCGACGCGGTGGGCACGCGCACCGTTGCGATCGAAGATGGCTCCCTGCGCAGCTTCGAGGGCGGGTGGCCGGAGTATGTGCGCGTGCGCGAGGAACGCCGGGCGGAAGGCGTCGAGACGCTGCCACCCAAGCGCGTCGAAACGATCGCTAACGGGAAGCCCGTGGCGAAGGAGGCGCCGAAGGCGTCCAAGCCCAAGTCCACCGGTCCGTCGAAGAACCGCATGCGCGAGCAGGGTCGCGCCGAGCGCGAGGTCGAAGAAGCGGAGGCCGCCATGAAGGCGCTCGAAGATGAGCTTGCGGATCCGGCGGCCTGGGCCACCAAGTACGAGGCGGCGAAGTCGGAGGCGCGTCACACGGCCGCCAAGCGCACGGTGGAGGCGGCCTATGAGCGTCTGGAGACGCTTACCGACTGACAGATACCTCGGTGGCTGTTTAAAAACAGGCGCCGGGGCTCTCTGACCTGAATGACGAGTACCCCGGCGCCTGCCAACCAACCCTCGTTTCGGTCAGGTTAGGGACCGAATGGGCATCGCCCAGTATAGCGAAAAACAACATTTGTGAAGGGAACGGTCGATAACCTGCATCGGATGACTCCGCAGATTGCGGATTCTTACCACCCCCTCCATGGCGACTAGACTGGGTTTTGTGAGGAATCAGGTGCCGTCATGGACCGCTTGAGGATCGTTCGCAACATCGCGATCATCGCGTTGATCGCGGCCGCTGTGGAGTTCCTGCCGGGGGGAGGTCGTGTTGTCAGCGCTTTCTCCGCGGCCCTGTGGGTGGTGTTCGCGGCGGGCTTTGCCTACTTCGCCTACCGTCTTTACCGCGAACGACACGTCGACCTTTACGGCCTTGGTGACCGTCACCGCGCCCTTCTCTACGGCGCGATCGCCGTGGGCTTCGTGACGCTTGCCGCTCGCATCCGCATGTGGGAAACGGGCTTCGGTGAGTTCCTCTGGCTCGTGCTGATGTGCCTCGTCGTCTACACGCTTTTCACCGTCTACCGCTACGCGCGCACGTATTGACCCTGGTAGAGCAGCGACGCGCACTGCCCGACAAGCCGGGCGTGTACCTCTTTCGTGACGCCAAAGGTCGCGTCATCTATGTGGGGAAGGCAAAGTCTGTACGCAAGCGCGTCGCCTCCCATTTCTCAAAGGCGCAAGTGCCCTCGAGCCCCGGGCACGCGGAGATGGTGGCTGCGACGGACGCGGTTGAGTGCGTCGTTGTGGCGAGCGAGGCCGAGGCGCTGCTCGCGGAGCAGGGCTTCATCAAGCAGTACCGCCCGCGCTTCAACATTCGCCTACGCGACGACAAGTCATACCCGTTCATAGCGGTCTCCTTGGACGAGGACTTCCCGCGCGTGTACTTCACACGCGAGCGCCACCGTCCCGGTCGCGCCTATTTCGGCCCCTACTCTTCCGCCAAGCGTGTCCGCTCGACGCTCGAGGTGCTTGCGAAGGTGTTCATGTACCGCTCCTGCACAGGTTCTGAGCCCGGGCGGCGTAGTGGGAGCCCATGCCTTGACTACTACATCAAGCGCTGCGAGGCACCCTGCGTGGGGCACGTCTCCAAGGAGGACTACCGCCACTCCATCGATGGTGTGATGGATTTCCTCTCGGGTCGCTTCAAGGCGATCGAGAGCGATCTCGAGCAACGCATGCGCGCGGCCTCCGCCGAGCAGGAGTACGAGCAGGCGACGCTCGAGCGCAACCGGCTGCGGGCGGTGCGCTCGCTGATGGAGCGCCAGCGCGTCGCGAAGGAGTCGATCGGCACGCTCGACGCGGTGGCGGTGGCTGTGGACGGTCGTGACGCCAACGCCCAGGTGTTCCAGGTTCGCGACGGGGTGCTCTCCGATCGTCACTCCTTCTACCTCGCAAACGAGACCGAGCGCGACGTAGGGGAGGTGGCGGAGGAGTTCATGCTCCAGTACTACGGTGGCGCCACCTCGATCCCAGCGCTGCTCGTGGTGCAGCCCGAGCTTGCCGGTCGTGAGGCGCTCGCCCAGGCGCTCGCCAAGCGGCGTAGGGGGCCGGTGCGGTTGCACGCCTCAGAGCGCGGCGACAAGCACCGCATCCTCGACCTCGCCCATCGCAATGCGCTGCTCGCGCTCGACCAGGAGCGCTTGCGCGACGAGCGCCGCCACCAACATCGCGCGCAGGCGCTCGAAGGACTGCAACAGGCGCTCGGGCTCGACGCCGTGCCGGTGCGTATCGAGTGCTTCGACATCTCCAATCTCGGCGGCACGCATACCGTCGCCTCGATGGTGGTGTTCGAGGGGGGCGCGCCCAAGAAGTCCGACTACCGCCGCTTCAAGATCCGCACGATTGAAGATCCCGCCCGCCCCGACGACTATGCCTCGATGGCCGAGGTGCTCTCGCGGCGCTACGCCCAATGGGAGCGCCAGGCAGATTTCTCCCCGCATGACCCCTCCTACGACGCGAGCTTTGCCACGCTCCCAAATGTCGTGGTGATCGACGGCGGCAAGGGACAGCTTGCCGCCGGGCTTGGGTCCGCTGGAGGGTTTCCGCGAGCGCGGGGTAGCGGTGATCTCTCTGGCCAAGCGCATCGAGGAGGTATTCCTGCCCGACCGTCCCCACCCACTCGTGCTCGACCACTCAACACCTGAGCTACAACTGCTGCAGCGCGTCCGCGACGAGGCGCACCGCTTCGCCATCACCCACCACCGCTCCCGGCGCGATTCCGCGATGACGGGCTCGCTGCTTGACGGGCTTCCGGGGATCGGTCCGGCGCGAAAGCGCGCCCTGCTCAACCACTTCGGCTCACCTGACGCGATCCTCGCCGCCTCACGTGAGGAGCTTCAAGGGGTGCCGGGACTGCCCGCCAAGACGGCCCGAGACATACATGCGCTGCTTCACCGTGCGGGCTGAGCCGCCACAGCTTCGTACGTCGTACGGGGCCCACTATCATCACTATCAACGACGGATGCAAACTCGTGTCACGAGAAGCATCTTTACGTTCCTGCTTGATAAATCTCGGACTGCGCTATATACTTAGTCCGCTAATGGTGACTACCGATATCTCCTCCGGAAGTGCAGCCGGCCTCATGTCGTTTCTCGACTTCATGAGCCGGAAGGGCTACGCAACTCCACGATCGATGGGTGTGCTGAAGTCCGCGGCAAGACAGGTGTTCGGCGTGGTTGAGGGAGACGACTACGGGCAGTTGAACGTAGCCGACCTCGATCTCGATGAATATCTCAGCCGATTCGAGAACCGCTCTATGGGGCGGTATTCAGCCAAGAGCCTTGCGGCCTACCGATCTCGATTTCGCAGGGCCATCGAGTCGTATCGAAAGTACCTCGGAGATCCGAATTGGATGCCAGCCAAGCGCGCCGTAGAGAATCGTCGAACGAATGGGCCTGGATCGCAAGCGGGTAAGCTGGAGAAGGGGGAGCAGTCAGCGGGGACATCAAGGCGACAAGTGCGTTTGGGCCATCCGTAGCCCGCGCTCAAACAGACTCGCCCACGCCGCTCATCACCTATCCATTCCCGTTGAGATCTGGCCAGATCTGTCAACTTCACCTGCCGACACAGCTCGATCGCAACGATGCGGAGCGACTGGTGGCGTTCATTCGGGCGCTCGTGTTCGAACTCTCGCCAGCCAAGGCTGACGAGCAATGAACGTGGAGGTCTCTCAGAGAGCCGCGCTAAGCGCTGACCGTTATGCGCAACGGTTCGGTCTCGCCGCCGTGCGGACCGTTGGGTCGTTCTTCGAGATCGCCAAGCGCAAGCAGGTAGGTGTGCAACGCGTCGGCGAGCATCGTCTTCGCCTCTTCCGTAGAACGGCCCGTGGTAACGACGCCAGGCAACTCATCGATAGTCGCTTGTACCCAGCCATCCTCAACCGGCTCCAGCCGTGCGGTGAATGTCAGCGCCTGCACCATCCCACCAAGATTAGAGCAGCGCGACCCGACGTTCCGCAAGGCCGCGCCCACGGTGAGCTGCGCCAAGCGTCCGTCGTATCAATCGTCGGCAGTTACCGACCCCTCAGCTTCACAGCGTGATACGGCGTCGAGATCTCGAAGCACATCTGCGGACCCACGGGGCCACGCTGCTGCGACATGGCGCCAAGCATGATGTATGGGTCTCGTCAAGAGCAAGACGCCCGGTGACCGTACCCCGACATACCCAAATCCCGCGCACGACAGCGCTCGCGATATGCAAGCAACTCTCTGTGCCTCCGATGTCGTAGACACGCGAGGGCACGTGCCAAATGGCTTGTCGCTGGACCCAAACGGCGGCCCTCGTCCGTTCGAGTCGGCACAATGACCGCAGAGATGGTCGCGACCAGGCCGGTGCCCCCACGCGAGCAGAATGGACCGACGATCGAGTCGCGTCTGCAGGATCTTGTCGTGATCACCGGTTTCTCGGGCGCCGGCAAGTCCACCGCGATGAACGTGTTCGAGGACGCGGGGTACTTCTGTGTCGACAACCTCCCACCCGAGATGATCCGCTCGCTCGTGGAGCTATTCGTGCACGAGGGATCCAAGGTGGAGCGAGCCGCGGTTGTCTCTGACGTGCGCGGAGGCGTCTACTTCGAGGCGCTCACCGCCGTCGTCGATGACTTGGAGGCGCTTGGCATCACCCACCACGTGTTGTTCCTGGAGGCCGCGGAGCAGACGCTCTCCACGCGCTACAAGGAGACACGCCGCCGCCACCCGCTCGCCCCGCATGGGTCGATCACCGACGGTGTGGCCGCCGAGCGCGAGATGCTCGAGCCCTTGCGCTCGCGCGCCGACCTCGTGATCGACACGACCGGCATGTCCGCCGCGATGCTCCGCTCCCGCATCGCCGGTGAGCTGCTCCCGCGCCAGAACGCTGGGCGGCTCGCGCTCACGTTCATGAGCTTCGGCTTCAAGCACGGTCCGCCGCGCGAGGAGGACCTCGCTTTCGACGTCCGCTTCCTGCCCAACCCCCACTACGAGCACGACCTGCGCGAGCTCACAGGTCATGATGAGCGGGTGGTGGAGTACATCGGGCGCGACGGCCGCCTCGAGGAGTTCTACGAGCGGCTGCACTCGCTGCTTGACTTCTTGCTCCCGGAGTACGTTGCCGAGGGCAAGGCCCACCTCGTGATCGCTGTTGGATGCACTGGTGGGCGCCATCGTTCTGTAGCGATCGCCGAGCACCTGGCGGCCCGCTACGGCGAGCGCGAGGAGCTCACCGTAGCGGTGGCGCACCGTGACATAGACAAGCGCTCCCCAAACGCCTGAGGCGAGCTCGACGCGCCGGCGGGAGCGCCAGGTGAGGCCGTTGATAGCCTTTTCCACCCGTGCCGGGCCAATGCCCGGCATCGTTATTTCCATTACATAGAGGATTCGCCAAACCGGCTGAAGGCCGCCGAGCCGGAGTGGTGGGATCCTCATCACTTCTTACAGGAGGCTGTGAATGCCCGTACGCGTGGGGATCAACGGATTCGGTCGCATCGGCCGGAACGTGTTCCGCGCCGCAATGGCTCGGGGGGACGCACACGAGATCGAGTGGGTTGCGGTGAACGACCTCACCGACTGCCACACGCTCGCTCACCTGCTCAAGTACGACTCGATCCTCGGCCCGTATCCGGGCAAGGTGGAGGTCCGCGACGAGAGCACGATCGTGGTCGACGGACGCGAGCTGAAGGTGCTCGCCGAGCGCGACCCCGGCGCGCTGCCATGGGGTGAGCTCGGTGTGGACGTGGTGATCGAGTCGACCGGGCTGTTCACCGACCGCGACTCCGCCGCCAAGCACCTCGCGGGGGGCGCCAAGAAGGTTGTGATCTCCGCTCCCGCCACCGACCCAGACGTGACAGTGGTGTTGGGCGTGAACTTCGCCGAGGCCTACGACCGTGCGTCCCATGAGGTGATCTCAAACGCCTCCTGCACCACCAACTGCCTTGCGCCCGTCGCGAAGGTGCTGGTGGACACCGTGGGCGTGAAGCACGGCCTGATGACCACGATCCACGCCTACACCGCCGATCAGCGGCTGCAGGACCTTCCCCACAAAGACCTCCGTCGCGCGCGGGCGGCCGCGATAAATCTGATCCCCGCCTCGACCGGCGCCGCCAAGGCGATCGGGCTCGTCGTGCCCGAGCTGCAAGGCAAGCTCCACGGCTTCGCCGTGCGCGCGCCCGTGCCCACCGGCTCGGTCGTGGACCTCACGGTCGAGTGCGCCCGCGAGACGACGGTCGAGGAGGTCAACGCGGCGCTGAAGGCGGCCTCTGAGAGCGGTCCGCTCGAGGGCATCATGGCCTACACCGAGGACCCGATCGTCTCCACCGACATCGTCTCATCGCCCTACTCCTCGATAGTCGACTCCCAGCTCACGTCCGTTATCGACGGCACGATGGTGAAGGTGGTCGCGTGGTACGACAACGAGTGGGGCTACTCGAACCGGCTCGTCGACCTTGTCCAGAAGGTCCTGTGAGCCCGCTGGGTCACGCACCTCGCGTCACGGGGCGCGTGCAGATTGGGCGCCTGAAGCGGGACGCCACACGATGAGGAGCATCGACCAACTCGACGTACGCGGCAAGCGCGTGCTCGTGCGCGTCGACTTCAACGTCCCGCTCAAGAAGGCCACCAACGGGACGCTGGAGGTGGCCGACGACACACGCATAGTGCAAGCGCTGCCCACCATCGAAGAGCTACGCGCCGCCGGCGCGCGACTTGTGCTCGTGTCCCATCTCGGCCGCCCCGAGGGCAGACCCGAGGCAGACCTCTCACTCGCTCCGGTGGTCGCGCGCTTGCGCGAGCTGGTCGATACCAAGGTGACGCTTGCGCCTAAGGTTGTAGGGGGGGATGTTCGCGCGCTTGTCGAGGGACTCGCCGATGGCGAGATATTGGTGCTCGAGAACGTCCGCTTCGAGCCCGGCGAGACCACCAATGACCCGGAGCTCGCGCGCGCTCTCTCCGAGCTCGCCGACGTGTACGTCAACGACGCCTTCGGCGCTGCCCACCGCGCCCATGCAAGCACCGCCGGCGTGGCGCACTTGCTGCCCTGTGCTGCCGGGAGGCTGCTGGAACGCGAGGTCAAGACGCTGAACGGCATCCTCGAGCACCCCGAGCGGCCGCTGGTGGCGGTCATCGGAGGGGCGAAGGTGGCGGACAAGATAGCCGTCATCGACCGCTTTCTCGCCATCGCCGACGCGGTGGTGATCGGCGGCGCCATGTGCTTCCCCTTCCTCGCCGCCCAGGGCCACGCGGTGGGCGACTCGCTGTGTGACTCCGAGGACGTCGAGCATGCCCGGGCGTTGCTCACCCAGGCCGCGCTCCCCCACAAGGCGCGCCTGGTACTGCCGGTGGACCTTGTGCTTGGCGACCGCTTCGCGGCGGACGCTGACCATCGGGTGCTGGACGGACTCGACGTCCCCGACGGGTGGATGGGCTTGGACATTGGTCCCTCCACAGGCGAGCGCTACGCCAAGGAGGTCCTGAGCGCGGGCACCGTGTTCTGGAACGGGCCGATGGGCGCCTTTGAGATGGAGCCGTTCGCCGCCGGCACACGCCGCGTCGCGCAGGCGGTGGCGGCCGCCAAGGGAGTGACGGTCGTCGGTGGCGGCGACTCCGCCGCGGCGCTCGTTCACTTCGGCCTGGAGGACGCGGTCGACCACCTCTCGACCGGCGGCGGCGCCACGCTCGAGCTGGTGGAGGGCCGTGTGCTTCCCGGCGTGCAGGCGCTCGACGGGGCGGGTGTGGCGTGACGGCTGGTGCACGCACCCCGCTGATCGCGGGCAACTGGAAGATGTACAAGACAGAGGAGCAAGCCGAGGAGTACATCCAAGCGCTGCTCCCACGGGTGTCCTCCACAAGTGGCATGGACATCGCGATCTGCGTCCCCTTCACCGATCTGCGCGCGATGGTGGACAGTGCCCGAGGGTCGCGCGTGGAGGTGTACGCGCAGAACGTGCACCACGAGCCCGAGGGCGCCTTCACGGGCGAGGTCTCCGCGCCGATGCTCTCAGAGCTCGACGTGAGTGGTGTCGTGCTCGGCCACTCCGAGCGCCGCGAGCTGTTTGGTGAGACCGACAAGATGCTCTCTTTGAAGATCCCGGCGGCGCTCGCGGCCGGGCTCGTGCCGATCCTGTGCGTGGGCGAGACCGAGCCGGAGCGCGACGCGGGCGACACCGAGCGCAAGCTGCGCCATCAGATCGGCGAGGACCTTGCGGGAGTGAGCGACGAGCAGTTGGCCGACATCGTGATCGCCTATGAGCCGATCTGGGCGATCGGCACCGGCAAGGTCGCCACTCCCGAGCAGGCGCAGGAGGCGGTCGCGTTCGTGCGGGCGTTGGTGGCGGGACGCTCGCCCGAGGCCGCCGAGCGGGTGAGGATCCTTTATGGCGGGTCGGTGAAGCCGGAGAACGCCGCCGAGTTGTTGGCGCTTCCCGATGTCGACGGCGCGCTCGTCGGCGGGGCGTCTCTGGATGCTGAGTCGTTCGCCGCGATCGTGAGCGCCGCCCAGTCGTGAGCCACGTCCCGTGCGCCTGCTTGGTGGTGCTCGACGGCTGGGGTCTGGCCGAGCCCGGTCCCGGGAACGCGGTGTCGCTGGCCAGCACGCCTGTATTCGACCGGTTGTGGGCTGAGTATCCCCATACAACGCTCACCGCCTGTGGGGCGGCGGTCGGGCTGCCCGAAGGTCAAATGGGCAACTCGGAGGTCGGGCACCTCAATCTTGGCGCGGGCGCCGTCGTCAAGCAGGACCTCGTGCGCATCGGCGAGGCGATCTCCGACGGCTCGCTGGCCACCAACGAGGTGCTTCGCGCCGCCTTCGACGACACGCCACGGATCCACCTGCTCGGGTTGGTGTCCGACGGGGGAGTCCACTCCTCGCTCGACCACCTGCGCGCGCTGATCGCGCTCGCAGCCGAGCTGAACCCGTCGGCCGACGTCGTCGTGCACGCCTTCACCGATGGACGCGACACGCTCCCGCACGCCGGCGCCGGGTTCCTCGCGGAGCTTGACGCCGACCCCAGCGCGCGCGTGGGGTCGGTGGTGGGGCGCTACTGGGCGATGGACCGCGACCGCCGCTGGGAGCGCACCCAGCGGGCCTACGACATGCTCGCGCACGGTCGCGAGGAGCATCACGCGCGCAGTGGTGAGCAGGCGGTGCGCGACGCCTATGAGCGGGGGGAGACCGACGAGTTCATCGAGCCCACGCTCGTCGGTGAGGAGGCGCGCATCCGTGCGGGAGACAGCGTCGTGTGC
Organism: uncultured Solirubrobacterales bacterium; assembly: GCA_963702905.1. Lineage (GTDB taxonomy): Bacteria > Actinomycetota > Thermoleophilia > Solirubrobacterales > Solirubrobacteraceae > Palsa-744. The sequence goes on along the minus strand of OY969769.1, from coordinate 104,940 downwards.
TTCAACTTCCGCCCCGACCGCATGCGCCAGCTCGTCAGAGCGCTCGCCGATCCCGGCTTCGGCGCCCCCGGCGCCGAGGGTGAGATCCAGGGCTCTACCAACGGCACCGACAACACACGTGAGCTTCCCGGCTGGGCGGGCAGGGGAGGCGCCGATCCCGTAGGACGGCTCGCGACCCTCACCGAGTACGAGGAGGGCTGGCCGTACCCGGTCGCCTTCGTCGCCCACCGCCCCGAAATGACAATTTCGCACGCCATATCCCTCAATGGCCTGAAACAGCTTCACGTCGCCGAGACCGAGAAGTACCCACACGTCACCTACTTCTTCAACGGCGGTGAGGAGACCCCCTACGAGGGCGAGCGGCGCGAGCTGGTCCCATCTCCCCGGGACGTTCCCACCTACGACCACAAGCCCCAGATGAGCGCTCGTGAGGCCGCCGCCGCGTTCGTGGCGGCTTGGGGCGAGGACCGGCCAGAGTTTGGGATCGTGAATTTCGCCAACGCCGACATGGTGGGCCACACGGGCGTCATCCCCGCCGCGGTGACCGCCGTGGAAACGGTGGACGAGTGCCTGGGGATGGTGCTCGACGCCGTACGCGCTCGGGGAGGAGTGTGCGTGGTAACAGCCGACCACGGCAACGCCGACCACATGCTCGAGCCCGACGGCAGCCCCAACACGGCGCACTCGCTCAACCCGGTGCCGTTGATCGTGACCATGGAGGGCTCGAAGCTGCGTGCAGGCGGTGGCATCCTCGCCGATGTCGCGCCCACCGTGCTCGACCTGCTCGGCGTGCCACAACCGCCGCAGATGACCGGCAAGTCTTTGATCGAAAGGTAGGGAGAGGATGGACACCGACACGCCGCAGGAAGCTCGCCCGGGAGACGCTCGTGGTTTGCGCTGGGATTGGCGTTCGTGGGCGCTGGGGTCAACCACTTCGTGATGCCCCGCGCTTATGAGCGGATCGTGCCCCCCTCGATGAAGGACCGCGCGCAGAGCCTCGTCGCTGTCAGCGGCGTCGCGGAGATCGCCGGTGGACTGGGGGTTCTGTTGCCGTGGACCCGCCGTCCCGCGGGGCTCGGATTGATCGCTTTGCTCGCCGCGGTGTTTCCCGCCAACCTCTACATGGCGCGCACACCCGAGGACTTCCGCAAGATCCCGCGCTGGGCTCTGTATGCGCGCCTACCGCTGCAACCACTGATGATGTGGTGGGCCTGGAGCGCCACCAGGAAGAGCCGATAGCGCGCCGTTGAGCGTGATTCTCGACCCTGACGCTGCTATGTTCGAGCTAGCACGTAGCTAGTGTCGATTGCCATCATGTCCACCGCAACAGCCACAGCGACGGTCCTGAAGCTCGCCCCCGGCAAGGAGCAGAGCATCGGGGAGTCGGACTCCCTCAGCGAATCCGAGCTGCGCGCGTGGCGCGGCCTCCTGCACGCCCACTCCTCCATCGCCAAGCGTCTGGAGGGCAGGCTCGAGCGCGAGCACGGCCTTCAGCTCAGCTCCTACGAGGTGCTCCAACACCTGATGGACGCCCCGGGCGGAAGGATGCGCATGTGCGACCTCGCCGAGCAGGCGCGGCTTTCGCGTAGTGGACTCACGCGCCTGGTCGATCGGCTGGAGCGCGACGAGTTGCTCGGGCGCTGCACTTGCGAACACGACGCCCGTGGCGCCTACGCCTGCCTCACCGACAGCGGCCGTGAACGATTGTGCGCAGCCCGCGGCACCCACCGCGCCGTCGTGCGCGAGCACTTCCTCTCCCACTTCTCAGAGCCCGAGCTCGAAGCGCTCGGCAAGATGTGGGATCGCATCGCCCCTGGTTGCTGCGGGGCGCTCAGCAACACCGCCTAGCGCTCTCCTCGGGCGCTCTCGACCTGCTTGCTCTGTCCCGTCGCGGCCTCCGCGTGGCGTCGATGGCGCATGTGCGCCACCAGCCCCCCACCCGCCACGAGCAGCACCGCGGCGAGCCCGAACAGGCCGAACGTCTGGATCGCGTTCCCGGCGGCGTTGCCGAGGAAGTAGGCGAGCAATCCGATCGCGGTCGCCCAACAGATCCCGCCGGTGGCGTTCCACAGGAAGAACGACCGCCAGCGCATGTGCGTGGCTCCAGCCAACCATGATGCCCACACGCGCAACCCCAGCAGGAAACGCCCGAAGAACACAGCCTTTGGGCCGTGGCGCTCGAAGAAGGGTTCGCCCGTGATGAGCACCTGTTGGCGCTGATTGTGGAAACGACCCGGCCGTTCCAAGAGCCAGCGACCCCCCTTGCGGCCGATCTGATAGCCGATGTTGTCCCCCACGATCGCCGCCACCGCGGCGATCGCGATCACGAGCCCGATCTCGAGCTTGCCCTGGCTGGCCGCCACCGATGCCGCGATCAGCCCCGTCTCGCCAGGCACCGGCATCCCACTCGACTCCGCCATCACCACGAGGAACAGCAGCGGGTATCCGAAGGTTTCGACGAGGTGGGTGACGTTTATGAGCGAAGCGAGCATGGTGGAGGTCGCTGGGGCGGCTTGGCCCAGCGTATCCGGCGGTTCGTCGTGCCCACGGTCCGGGCCGTCCGCGCTGTGTGGTTTTGTCTTTTGAGGGTGACTCGCGCGCGCGTACGCGCATGGTCCTTGTCTGGCCCGACATAGGATGCCGGTCCGTGGCACTCACGATCCAAGCGCGCGACACCGCCACGGATGCCCGCGCGGGGGTCCTGCACACAGCCCACGGTGACGTTCGCACACCGGCCTTCGTCCCACTCGCCACGAAGGCCACCGTGAAGGGGCTGCTGCCGGCGGAGGTCAGCGCGTTGGGCTACGACATGGTGCTCGGCAACACCTTTCACCTGATGCTCAACCCTGGGGCTGAGTTGATCGAGCGCTTCGGGGGGCTACACGGGTTCATGGGCTGGGAGGGTCCCATCATCACCGACTCGGGCGGGTTTCAGGTCTTCTCGATGGGGCACGGCACGGTTGCCGAGGAGATCAAGGCCCGTCCTTCTCGCAACCGCCACGGCGAGCCCTCCCGTGCGGGCGCGATTCTCTCGATCGAGGAGCAGGGGGTGCGCTTTCGCTCATATGTCGACGGCCGCGAGCGCTTCATGTCACCCGAGGACTCCATGTCGGTGCAAGGGTCATTGCGCTCAGACATAGCGCTTGTGTTCGATGAGTGCACTCCCTTCCATGTCGACCGCGACTACACCGAGCGCTCCACTGACCGCACCCACCGGTGGCTCGAGCGCTGCCTTGCCTGGCACGCAGAGCACGGTCCCTCGGGACAGCTGGTGTACGGGATCGTGCAGGGTGGCGTGTATGAGGACATGCGCCGCGCCTCTACCCGTGTCGTAGCCTCGAGCGGCTGTGACGGCGTGGCGATCGGCGGCTCGCTCGGGGCCGACAAGGCGCAGATGTACGAGGTCGTCGGTTGGGCCGTCGCGGAGCTGGGTGGCGAGCACGAGTCGCTACCCCGCCACCTGCTCGGGATCGGTGAGATCGACGACCTCATCCGTGGCGTGGAACTGGGCATCGACACGTTCGATTGCGCCATGCCCACCCGCCTCGGCCGCCACGGCACCGCGCTCGTCCCCAACCCCTCCAATCGTTGGCGCCTCGACCTCACGAAAAGCACCTGCCGCGACTCCGAGGAGCCGCTGATGGAAGATTGCGCCTGCTACGCCTGCACGCGCCGTCTCTCGCGTGCCTACCTTTCCTACCTCGCCCGCGCCCGCGAGATCACGGGGATGCGCCTGCTCACAGAACACAATCTTGCTTTTATCGCGCGGCTCATGAGGGATCTGCGTCAGGCGATCCATGACGGACAGTTGTCTGCGGTGGCCGCTAAACTGCGAGGCGAGTAACGGTTATTCAAGAGGCCCGCGCGAGCGGGCCTCTTGCCTATTCAGGCCCTCTACTTCGTGTTTTCGCCGACGAGCTGCTTAAGCGCTTCGGCGGATTCCTGCACGTCGTTGTAGAAGACGTTACGAAGCGTGATCTTCGTCTGTGCGGGCGCGCTGAGGACCACGATCGCGGCGATCACCCCGCCGAGCGCCAGCAGCGCGAGCGCCCATGTCCATAGGCGATTGCCACCGGAGCGGCGGGTGGGGGCGGCTGCGACTGGCGCTCGCGTGGAGGCACGCGGGGGGCCGGGTCGCGGCTGGCGTGGCACCACCGCGCTGGCCCGCTTGGAGCGCTTGGAGGTGTGTTGCGTGCGCGTGGCGCTCGCCAGCACGCTCGTAGCCTCGGTGGCGTGTGTGGCGGCGCGTGAAGCGCGGTGCTCGGCGGGGGAGATGCCGTGCGCGCCGTCGCTGATCGCCCGTCCCATCTCGCGCGCGTCCTCATACCGTTCGCGCGGGTCGAGCGCGAGCGCGATCGCGATCGCGTCCCCCAGCTCGGGCGTGACAGCCGCCACGAGCGAGTCGAGCATCGCCGGCTCCTCCTGTTGCTGCTTGAGCGCCAGCTCGGTGAGCGACGCCGCCTCATAGGGCAGGCGACCGGAGATCAGCTGGTAGGCGACCACACCGAGTGCGTAGAGGTCTGCACGCGGCCCTGCTTCCTCGCCGCGTGCCTGCTCGGGCGCGAGATAGGCGGCGGTGCCGAGCACCGAGCCCACCTGGGTGATGGAGGACTGCTCGGTTGCCTTCGCGATGCCGAAGTCGGCTAGCTTCACCTCACCCTCGCGCGAGCGCAGCAGATTGCCCGGCTTCACGTCACGGTGAACCACCCCGTGGCGGTGGGCGTAGTAGAGACCCTCGCACGCCTGTTCGATGATCCCCACACCTTCGTCCACCTCGACCCATCCGTCGTCGCGCAGGATTTCCGCGCATGACTGCCCCTCGATGTACTCCATCACGATGAAGTACTGCCCTGTGCGCTCGTCCTGGCCGGAGTCGAACACTTGCACGATGTTGGGGTGGATCAGCCGCGCCGCCGCCTGCGCCTCCCGTTGGAAGCGCGACACGAACGTGGGGTCCTCGGCGAGGTGCTCCGCCAGCAACTTCACCGCCACACGACGCTCCAGCCGCTTGTCGAACGCGAGGTGCACCGTGGACATGCCACCAAAGCCGAGCCTGTCCTTGAGCTGATAGCGCCCGGCGATCTCCAAGTCGCTCACTGGCCGCCTCCCGCGCTCGATCCGCCGTTGCCTTCGCCTTCGTCTTTCCCTTTTCCTTTGCCTTCGTCTTTTCCTTTGCCGGGGATTTCTCCGGATTCGCCCTCCCCGGGAGCTTCGGTGCCACCGCCCTTGTTCGTCGGCGTGGTCGTCGTGGGGGTGGTTTCGGGAGTCGTTGGTGTTGTGGTCGTGGGCGTCGTGTCAGTGGTGGTCGTTGTCGGCGGGGTAGTCGTTGTGGTTGTGTTGGTAGTCGTCGTGGGGGTGGTCGTCTGCGCGCATGTCGCGAGCGCCTGTTTGCGCAGATTCGCAATGCCTACCCTCAGTCGGGCGTGGAGCCCTCGATCTACGCTCGCCGGGAGCGCGAGGAAGTCCTGTTCTGTCTTCCCCAGCGCCGCTTCGGTGGCTTCGCAGCTGCCGCTGCCTGACGTCGCTGCCTGGGCTACCGCTTCGAAGTCGGCTTGGAGCGGACTCCCACTCGAGGATGGGATCAGGCCGGTGCCCGAGCTCCCGCAGGACACGAGCACGGCAACCGCCGCGCCGAGCAGCGCGACGACGATGATCCTGAAGATATGTGTGGAGATTCGCATTTCTACTGACCGTACTCCAGGCGCTCCGCAAGCGAGTTTGGCAGGCGCGCCGCCCGGATCGCGGCAGCCGCCCCTGCAATGTCATAGGGAGTGCGCCGATACGAGGCTGTGTGTCCCTCCAGATCTAGCAGCAACCAGGCGGCGCGGGGGTCGCCGTCGCGTGGTTGCCCCACGCTCCCGGGGTTCAACAGCCATTCGCCGCTTGACACGTCCAGAGTGACACCCTCGCGGCGGGGTTCTCCAGTCGCGACCTCGCCCTCGTGGCGCACGAACGCGGACGCAACGTGGGAGTGTCCGATCAGGCTGATGCGGTCAGGTTGGGCGTCCAGGCACAGCTCCGCGAGCAGCGCCGAGAGCACGTACTCCCACACCGGGTCGCGGGGACTGCCGTGATAGAGGCCCAGGTGGCCCTCCCGTCCTTCGGGTAAGAGGTCCGCGAGGAACGCGAGGTTGGTGGGGGAGATCACCTCGCGCGTCCACTGTGCTGCGATCGACGCCCCGCGTGAGAACTCCCCAGGGGCAGCTCACCTGCCACTGCCATGTCGTGGTTGCCGGCGAGGCACACCGCCACATGTCGCCGCACCAGCTCTACGCACGTGTCCGGATCCGCGCCGTAGCCCACGATGTCCCCGAGGCACCACAGCTCCTCGGCCTCGCTGTCGGCGACAGCCTCAAGCACAGCTTCGAAGGCTTGGCGGTTGGAGTGGATGTCTGAGACCACAGCAACCTTCATGCGACCCCCGGGCCACTCATCTCCATACCCCTCACTCTCATCGCGCGGCCGCGAGGGCGCACGATACGTCGCTACTCGTCGTCTTCCCCGGCCTCTGCGCCACCGTACTCGGGCAGGTTTTTGATGCCCTCGCGGGTGCGCCACTTCGAGTAGTTGTCCTCCATCGCGTCGATCAGCTCACGCATGAAGCGTGGGGAGAGGTTCACGCGGGAGACCACCACGCCCGGGACCTCCTCGGACTCGACCTCGTGGTCAACCCTTGCGAAGGTGACCGTGAACTCGTAGTCGGAGTGGCTCACGTTCGCGAAGTTCGCGTATACGCCCCCCATGATCTCGGGGGAGAGATGAATGTTTATGTGGCGCTCGGCGCCTGGGTTCTCATCGTTCACATGGCTAGTATCGCAACCCGCGCCCCCGATGGCGTTGGGGCTCGATTGGATGGACCGTCCGCTCTGGTGTGGGCGGTCGCGCATAAGATCAGCCCGGTGAGCCCCATGACCACCGAGACCGGCCTGCGTGAGACCGTGCTGGCGCTTGCGGGAGATCTGTCGGGCGGCGCGGGCGCGCGCGGAGCGATCACGCTCGAGCGCCCCCCAAGGGTGGACTTCGGCGACTACTCCACAAACGCCGCATTGCTGTTGGCGCCCGCAGCGGGAGCACCCCCTCGCGAGATGGCGGAGCGACTCGGCGATGCGCTCTCTGAGCGCCTTGGGGAGCAGCTGGATCGCTACGAGGTGGCAGGTCCGGGCTTCCTGAACCTATTCCTCGCGGACGGTTGGCATCGTGCGGCGCTCGCCGAGGCCCTTACTGCTGGAGAGAGCTTCGGGCGCGGCGGCGCGCAGGGCGCAGAGCGGATCATCGTGGAGTTCGTGTCCGCCAACCCCACCGGTCCTATGCACGTGGGGCACGCACGCAACGCCGCCTACGGCGACGCACTCGCACGGGTGCTTGCCTTCCACGGCCATCAGGTGGAGCGCGAGTTCTATGTCAACGACGCCGGCTCGCAGGTGCTCAAGCTGGGCGAGTCCATCAGGGCGCTCGCGTGTGGCGAGGAGGTGCCCGAGGACGGCTATCGAGGCGACTATGTGGGGCCGCTGGTGGCCGAGGTCGAGGGGATGCTCGCCGCTGACCCAGCGGGGCGGGAGCCTGCGGAGCTTGGGGCGGCGGCGGTGGAGGCGATGGTGGGGAGGATGCAGCATTCGCTCGGAGCCTTTCGCGTGCAGAGCTTCGACCGCTGGGCATACGAGAGCGCGCTCCACGCCCCGCGGGAGGATCTACGCGACGTCGCGGGGAAGCCGACCAGCTCGGTCGATCACGCGCTCGCTCTGCTGGAGCAGAAGGGCCACACTTACCGCAGTGAGGGCGCCCTATGGCTCCGCAGCACCGAGTTCGGCGACGACAAGGACCGGGTGCTCGTGCGCTCGAGCGGCGAGCACACCTACTTCGCCTCGGACATCGCCTACCACCAGGACAAGCGCGAGCGTGGATTCGATCGTCAGATCGACGTGTGGGGGGCCGACCATCACGGTTACGTCGCGCGCATGAAGGCGGCATACGATGCGCTCGGCGGAGATCCGGAGCACCTGGAGATGCTCATCATGCAGCTCGTGCACCTCGTGCGACGGGGGGAGCGCGCGCAGATGTCAAAGCGAGCGGGGGAGTTCGTCACGCTAGATGACCTCCTGCGTGAGATCGGGGTGGACGCAGCGCGCTGGTTCCTGCTCTCGCGTTCGCATGACACCACGATCGACCTCGATCTCGACCTCGCACGGGAGCAGTCGAACGAGAACCCCGTGTACTACGTGCAGTACGCCCACGCGCGTATCGCCTCGATGCTCGCCAAGGCAGGCCCGGAGCGTGTGGGGGAGGGGCTGCAAAGCATCGGCGAACGGGGCGAGCCTCTGCACCAGGCTGAGCGCACGCTCATCAAGCAACTACTCGCTTTCCCGGGTGAGGTGCGCGAAGCGGCCGCCCGCCGTGCCCCGCACCGGATCGCCGCCTATGCGCTCGAGTTGGCGCAGCAGTTCACGGCCTTCTATCGCGACTGCCGCGTGGTGGGCGCCGAGACACCCACGCTCGAATCTCAGCGGCTCGCTCTGTGCGTGGCGTCGCGTCAGACGATCGCCCGCTCGCTCGACCTGCTCGGGGTGGAGGCGCCCGCGGAGATGTAGCTCCGCTGTGGGCGCTCAGTCGAAGCGCTCGAGGTCGGCATCCAGCCGCGCCGCGTCGGTCGTGCTCAGCTCGGGCGAGGAGGCTTGATCATTGGCCTGGGTGCGAGCATGACGACGCCAGCTTGGCAGCAGCAGCGCGAGCAACGCGATGAGTGCGATCACCACCACCGCTGGCACCAGGTAGGCGGCGAGATCGAAGCCTTCGGCGCTTGGCAATGCGAGCACGGCCGGGCCGTACTGGGACACAAGCGCGTCCTTGACCTGCGCCTCAGTCTTGCCTTCTGCGATCAACCCGCGGATGAACACCCGCTCGCGGTTGGCCTGCGGCGATTCGGCGACGTTCAGCGGGATCTTGCACGTCACGCACATCACTTGACGTTCGATCACGGGCAGCGTGGTGCGGGGCGCAACTGCACTCGCAGGCGTGATGGAGATGCCGAAAAGGATCGCTGCCACGACCGCCGTCAACATGGAGCGGGTTCTCATGACTGCGCCGCGAGCGACACAGCACGTTTGAGAAACGCCTCAGTCGCCTCCCCTCGCGAGATCGCCACGATGTGGCTGTCACGGTCGATCACAAAGCTCTCTGGTAGCTCGTTGGTGCCGTAGGAATGGGCAAATTCTCCGCTCGCGTCGCGCAAGTTGGGATAGGTGATGCGGTAGCGCTTGACGAAACTCTGAGAGTCGGGCGAGGCATCCTTGTAGGTGACTCCCAGCACGGTCCCATTGTGGCGGGAGAGCTCACTCTGCAGGCGCTCAAGCCGCGGCGCCTCTTCCTGGCAGGGTTCGCACCAGGAGGCCCAGAAGTTGAGCACCACCAGCTTGCCCTTGTAGGCGGCCAGTGACTTCTGCGTACCGCCCGAGAGCAGCGGCAGCGTGTCGGTCGCCGAAGGCGCCCGCGGGCGCAAGCCACGGGCTACATCGTCGTCGAGCGTGCGGTTCGTCGACTGGGTCGAGACGCCATATACGAGCAGTCCCACGAGCGCCGCGCCCGCGAGGAGGATCAGCGGCATGTAGAGGCGTTTGGCCACGATCGGAAGGGTATTGGGCGCGTGGCCTGCGACGCGGCGTATCGCTCGGTGCGTTAGGGCACGGTGGGTGACGCCCAGCGCTTGGCGGCGTAATATCTCCCTCAGCAGCGCGGTGGTAGCTCAGTTGGTAGAGCGCAAGCTTCCCAAGCTTGAGGTCGCGGGTTCGACCCCCGTCCACCGCTTGAGACTCAGGGGACCCTGATGGCGCTGATCTTCAGCAATAGAGCCATGTTGTGTCCTTGTGGTTCTGGTTCGCCCTCGCCACGGGCCATTGTGGGGCGCGCCCTATACGTGCTGGGACGCTGAGGTACGAGAAGGTCGCTCGCGGTCGATGACGGCCGTGATGTGGACGGGCGCGCTGTAGTAGCGCCCTCGGAGGTGCGCATCCACGCGGGAGCGACAGTGGCTTCGTGAGCCTTCGCGCTCGGACAGACGGTTTGTATCGGGCTGTCGGGCATCAGCCCCTACGGCGTCGAGTCCAGTGGCCACACCTCGACGACACCGTGCGCGACAGCACAAGGGGTCTTCGAGGCGAGGCTGACCGCCTCTTCGAGAGTAGAGGCCTCGATGAGCGCGAACCCGGCGATTGGGAGGTCCGAGCGCAGGAACGGCCCCTCACTGGCGTCCACGCCCGCCCCGTCGGGATTGCGCACTTGCACGGGCTGGCCGGCGATACCCATCAAGGCTCCTTCCATGCGTAGGCGATCGTCGTGTTGATGGGCCGCGTCGCGGATCGCGGGGTCAGTCCGGTCGTACCCTGCGCGGTCTCCATATCCAATGGTCACGAATCTCCCCACGAACACCTACCTCCTTAACTTGTCGTTGATTCTTGACGATGCGACTACTCCTGCGGACGGACGAGCCGTGGGTTGTAGAGGATCTCCCAGAGGTGTCCGTCGGGATCGCGAAAGTAGCCGGAGTAGATCCCCCAAGGACGGTCGTGCGGTCGGTCGGTAAGCGTGGCTCCGGCGGCTTGGGCTTGGGTGAGCAGCGCGTCGACCTCGGCCTTGCTTGCGACCGCGTGTCCGATGCTGAACTCGCCTGTCTTCGGCGGACCGAGCGGGACCTTGGCGTCCTTCGCGAGCTCAGTGCGGGGGTAGAGCGACAGCGTCAGCCCGCCCGGTAGCTCGAACAATGCGATAGCCCCGGCCGGCTCGACATCGTCGCCGGTGAACTCAGTGCCGATCACCCCACGCGACTCCAATTCGAGGCCGTCTCGATAGAAGTCCAGTGCCCGCGTCAGATCGGCTACAGCGAGCGTGACGATGTCGATTCGCGCTTCCATCTTCGGCTTTCTAGTTGGCTTCGCAAGCGTTTGCTTCGACACCGATCTGGGCGACATTACCCGCCCGATACCCGATTGGCGCGCTGGCCATGCGTGCTCGACGCAGACGCTGAGAACGTTGCGCTTGCACCGAACGAGCCTGACCTCGCCGGAGGTAACGGTTCCGTTTCAGATCGAGCGGGAGCCGTCGTTCAGCTCCCGAGCACCGGCAACTGCTGGCGCAGCGAGGCCACCTCGGCGAAGAGATCGCCGTGCTCGGCAATGCGGGCGAGCACTTCGCCGAACTCGAACGTGAGCAAGGCCGGGTCCCGGGTCTTCTGACATGCCGTGACCTCCGACCACTGGACGGGAGTGGAGACTGTGGGATGCTCCTTGGCGCGCAGCGAATAGACCGAGACCGTCGTCTTGTGTGCATCGTTTTGGCTCCAGTCGATGAGCACCTTGCCGGTCCGCTCGGCCTTCGCCATCTCGGAGACGGCGATCTGGGGCCTGCGGCGCTCAAGGAGATCGGCGACCGCATGCGCGAACGGCTTGGTCTGCTCGTAGGTGACGTCCTCTTCGTTCAGTGGCACGTACACCTGCAGGCCCTTGGAGCCTGACGTCTTCGCGAATGCGCGGAGCCCGAGCGCTTCGAACATGTCGCGTAGCTCAAGCGCGAGCTTGCAGCACTCTACGATGCTCGCCGGTGGCCCTGGGTCCAGGTCGAACGCGAGCGTCGTCGGGCGCTCTGGTGCGCCGGCGAGCGACAGCGAAGGGTGCAGCTCGATATCCGCGAGGTTCGCGAGCCATACGAGCGTTGGGAGGTCTTGGCAGAGGGTGTAGTGGACCTCGCGTTTGCTGTGCTCGCTCCAGAGCGGCGCGGTCTTTACCCACTCCGGTCGGTGCACGGGAGATTGCTTCTCATAGAAGAACTCTCCCTCGACGCCGTTTGGGTAGCGCTTGAGCGTCAGCGGACGGTCGCGCAGATGCGCCAGCAACACCGGGGCGATCTGGGCGTAGTAGCCGACCAGATCGGCCTTCGTGAAACCGCTCCTCGGATAGAGGACCTTGTTGACGTTCGTGAGCTTCAGCGTGCGGCCGTCCAGTTCGATTTCCACGCCGCCCCGCACATGACGCCCGTTTTCGAGCAGCGCCTTGACCTCCGTGGTTTCGGTTGGCGGCGTCTGCTGAATCTCCTCGGCAGCGACGGGTCGCTCGCGCACCACCTCAGTGGCGGGCTTGTCCTCGCGCAGCCCCTTATATGACGGTTGTCTGAGGGTGCCGGCCTGAGTCCACTCGCTGAACTCGACCTCGCACACGAGCGTTGGCTCCACAAAGTGCGCGCCCTTCGGTGGCTGGCGGCCCTTGAAAGGCGAGTTTTTGCGCGCGAGCGGCTCGAGTAGGCCGGCGAGGCGCTCCAGCTCCGGCGCGTCGAAGCCGGTGCCCAGCTTGCCGGCATACCGTAGCTTGCCCTCCTCATGGACGCCGAGATGTAGCGCGCCAATCCTCTGTGAGCGCGAGCCCTTTCCCTCAGTCCACCCCCCGATCACAAGCTCTTGGCGCTGGACATTCTTGATCTTCAACCAACTGCCACCACGCCCACCCGGCGTGTACGGCGAATTCAAGCGCTTGGCGACGATTCCCTCAATGCCCTGCTCCTTGCTCGCCGCCAAGAACGCTGTTCCATCCCCGGGCCAGTACTCCGGAGTGTGCCAGCGCTCCCCTTCCAACTTCAGCGCCTGCAGACGGGCACGACGCTCGGTGTAGGGGAGCTCCATGAGGCTGTGCCCATCGAGCCACAAGAGGTCAAACAGCACGTACGTCACAGGTGTGGTCTGGGCGAGATGACGGACTCTCGCCGCGCCGCGCACGTGCATCCGTGACTGCAACGCTTGAAAGCTCGGGCGACCCTCATCGTCGAAGGCGACGATCTCTCCGTCGAGGGTCACCTCGTGCGAGCCGAGCGCCCGGTTAAGCGCTCGCAGCTCAGGGTAGGCCGCCGTGACATCGTTACCGTTGCGGCTAGTAATGCTGATGCGACCAGGCCGGGAGCGCGTGACCGCTCGTACACCGTCCCACTTCACCTCAAACGCCCACTCGGACTCATCGCGTGGGAGAGTCGAGAGCCTTGCAAGCATCGGTTGGATCAACTTGGGCATCTCTTGCGCGCTCGGGTCCGCTGGCGGATCCATGCGGTGAATCATCCAGTCCTTCTCTGCTCTTCCGGTGCGAAATAGTGCGTAGCGCCCCTGGAGTTGCTTGCCGTGGAAGACGACGACGACCTTGCCCGGCTCCCACTTCTCGCACTCATATGTCCCCTTGTCCCAGACCGTGACCTTCCCGGCGCCGTAGTTACCGGTGGGGATCCTGCCATGGAAGTCGATGTAGCTGAGAGGATGATCCTCGACGTGCACGGCCTTGCGATTGCGCTTGGTGTCCTCGGGGACACCATTGGGAATCGCCCAGGAGACGAGCGCGCCGTCATGCTCGAGACGTAGATCCCAGTGCAGACGACGGGCGTGATGCTCGTGAACCACGAAGCGCGCACCGGCCCCCACTGTGTGGTCCGGCTCGGGCTCAGGGGTCCGCTCGAAGCTACGCTTGCGCTGGTACTCGCCGAGGCTGCTTGTCTGCTTCTTTGTGGCAGTCATAACAGAGGCAACTACCACAGAGCCGTAGAACCTGAGCGCCAGCGAAGACCCGTGTCGTCAGCTGGGCTCGCCGTCGAGCGTATCCGAGGGCCTGAAAAGCAAATCAGTAGGTTTCCGGCGGCTTGTAAGGAGGGCGTTCAACGATCCTTTCGCTACCGGCGCGTCTTGGCCGCCAGGCAGCGAGGTAGAGCAGGGAGAGCACCAAGCCAAGGATGCCGGCGAGCATCAGGATCAGGCCGATTGTCTGGATCGAGATCCCGGAGACCGTTGCGGTGACTGCGTAGCGCAAGATCGCGCCTACCGCAATAAGGAAGATGGAACCACCAATATTCATGTGCTTGGCCTACCCGCGCCAGCGGGGTTGAAACTAGTCTCGGGTCAGCGCCTCTTGTTGTCGACCGCTCGCTGTAGCTGGGCCTTGTTCATATGAGAGCGGCCTTCGACACCGAGGCTGCGGGCCTCTTGGTAGAGCTGTTCGCGGGTGCGACCTCGTGGTCCCGGTTTGCCGGAGCGAAGCCCACCGCGCCGCCCGGAGGACATATCGTTGGTGGACGTGCGCGAGCTAGACCTCGATTCGCCGCTGCGGGCGCGCTCCTTGTTGACGGTGCGCGCCGCGATCTCCTCGGCGCGTGAGAGCGATGCGCCCTGTTTGCGCTCGCTGTCCTTGATGTGCTCGTATTGACGCTCTCGCTTACTGCCTTTCTTTACTCCGCGGGGCGGCATTTTTACTACCTCCAATCAACTGGCTCGGACATGGAGGTGAGCTGGGGGCTTTGATTGCCGCGCCAGCGCACACGCCGTCCGCCGGTCGGGTCGATCTGTGCTGGGGTTGTAGCCACTCAGATCTCCTACCCAAAGTCAGGAGGCTCAATCAGAGGCCTGGTGGCGTTTCCTTTCAGGCGACGATTTCATCCAGCGACTCGCCCTATCACCGTGCGCCATATGCAAAATGGATCTGAACGCATCACATCGCCCGGCGCCGCGCACCTGAGTCGGTTCGTGCTCTACAAGCCCTCGGGCCAAAGACAGCTACTGTTGATCGGTATGCCGGACTCGCGCAGCGTGAACGGCGAGACTCGCCGCGAGACCCCTCTGGAGCGCCTTGACCGCAACCTGGAGGAGCTGACCAGCGAGCTGCGCGTAGTCGTCACCGGCGTGCAGGTGCTCTTTGCGTTCCTTCTGATCGTGCCTTTCAACGTCGGCTTCGCTCATATAGGGGACTTTGAGCGCACGGTGTATTTCGTCACGCTCGTCCTGGCGGCGCTCGCGGCTGTGTGCACGATCGCGCCCTCGGCTCAGCATCGCTTCCTATTCCGTCACGACGACAAGCGCTACATCGTCTTCAGCTCAAACCGAGTGGTAATCGCAGGTCTTGCGTTCCTCGCCCTGTCGATGTGCGGCTGTCTTCTGCTCGTCACGACCAGGTTGTTCGGCGTTACCGCCGGCGTGCTGACCGCGAGCATCGGGGCGATTCCATTCGCGGTCTTGTGGTTCGCGGCGCCGATCAGACGACTACATAGCCTCAATGGGACTAAGCACGGCCCCGAGCCTAACAACTAGAGGATCTATCGCGCTCCGATATCGTGTCACGATATATTGTTGGGTATTCCTGACGATCTGAGTGATGAGCAGTACGAACAGCTGTTGCAACTGCGCACCGGGCTGCGGCGTTTCGTGCACTGGAGCGAGGAACAGGCCGAAGAGCACGGGTTGACCCCGGCGCAGCATCAGTTGTTGCTCGCGGTGCGCGGTAGCGGCACAAAGGGTGGACCCACTATTGGCGAGCTCTCCCAAGCGCTGGTGCTGCGCCATCACAGTGTTGTTGGTCTCGTCGATCGCGCGCAAAGCGCGGGACTGGTCAAACGTCAGCGCGATCCGACCCACCATTCGCTCGTGCACGTTCGGCTCACCGATAGCGGCAGGAAGGCTCTACGCGGCCTCGCGCTGGTGCATCTGCGCGAGATCGCCGAGCTGGCGCCGGCGATGCAGGCCCTCTGGCACGCGGTCGTCGCGACTGACGACGCCTCCACCACAGGACCAGCAGCCACAGCCTTGACGGTGAACGCGGGGTGAGCGCTCGCGAGAGGGTCTCGCACCTCGGCGACTTCACGCTGGGGGCGGGAGTGTTGCGGCTGTGTCTGCTCGCGGTACCGCTGGGCGGCGCGAGCGCTGTCTGCGCATTGGCGCTGTTGCGGCTCGTTGGCCTCATCACGAACCTTGTGTTCTACGAGCGTCTCGGCACTTCACTCGTGGCGCCCGGCGCAGGCCATCATTCGCCTCTTTTGATCCTGCTCGCACCGGTCGTGGGTGGGCTGATAGTCGGGTTGATGGCGCGCTTTGGCTCGGAGCGGATTCGCGGTCACGGGATGCCGGAGGCGATCGAGGCGATACTGATGCGCGAGAGTCGGGTACAGCCGCGCGTCGCGCTCTTGAAGCCGATCTCGGCAGCGGTGAGCATCGGCAGCGGCGGACCATTCGGCGCCGAGGGGCCGATCATCATGACCGGCGGAGCCGTCGGGTCGGTGCTGGCACAACTCCTACACACCACTGCCGATGAGCGCAAGACGCTCTATCCCGTCCTCGACCAAGAGGAATGCCTCGTTGGCGTACTGACCCGCGGAACGCTCTTGCGCGCCCACACCTCAAGCTCAGCGCTCCCTATAAGCGAGGCATTGGTGAAGGGTCATATTGGCCGTGCGTCCCCCAAGACACATTGCGCGAGGTTGCGCAACGCTTCGCAGAGCGCTCGATCGGATGCGCGCCAGTCATCGACAGCGATGCGCCCGATCGTGTGCTCGGTTTCGTCACGGTCGAGGATCTCCTGCATGCGCGTTTGCGCGACGTTCAGGAGGAGCGTCAGCGCGAGCGAGTGCTGCGTGCCCGACCCATACGCATCCGCGATATTTCGCCAGCGGAGAGCACGACATGAGCCACGTCTGGTTCGCCATACGCTGGGTGCACATTCTCGCGATGGCGTTCTTCATCGGAGGACAGACTACGCCGTCCCACGCTGTGCGCTCTTGAGGATGCGATCTTCCTCGGCTCACACGCGATCGTATGGATCGGGCTGTACCTCGCAAACAGATACACATAGCCGCGCGCCAACGCTACGACGCCGCTTTGGCAGCCTGACCGTCTCGCGAGCATCGCTGGTCGAGGTCCGTCCGCCGCCTTGAGGTTCATGCCTTCGACTTGTAACAGGCTATGCGTGAGCGAGGCGGTGCATCTGCTGTAGAGGGTGGCGGCCCAGGCTGCTCGGCGTAGCGTAAGGCGTGGCGTGCCCATGCACACGATGGGCGACGTTTACAGGCACACGTCCTCGCAACCTGTCGATTGGGCTGCGCCGACGTGGCGTGAACAGCAACTCGACCTCTTCGTCCACAAGCACAGTCGGTATGCCTTCGGTGAGATTACGCCATAGAACCTCGTCAGCCCACTCTTGATCGGCGGCAAGGAATGCGACGTCGTCAGGGTAACCGAGCGTCTCATCGCCAGCTTCCGTGAATAGTCTGTCGGTCTTTTCGGTGATCGTGCTCATCGTGTGCCTTCCCACTCGTAAACGATATCGAGCCAGTCGCGCAGGAGTCTGGATTCCGCGGCATGCATCGCGTCGTTCACCGGACCGTGTGACGGCGGGAACCTGCTTCTCCGTGCCGATGTAGCGATGCTCATGGTGCTCCTCTGGATAGTGCGCGTTGTCGAAGGTCCGCACGGTGTGCCATGTGCCACCGCGCAGTGCAAGAAGCACGATCGCGTATCGCACCGGGTGGGCGCTTGAGCGCTCCACCATGATCTGCACGTCACGAGCGGGGAAACGGCGGCGTCGGCGATCCTTGGGCACGGTCGCAGACAATCGCACTCGATGCAGACAGAAGACCGCATTTGCGATACCTAAAGAGGGTGGTGTCGATGCCGATCAGTAGGTTCGCCATCGGCTACCCGGGTGGGGCAAGACAACGTCTGAGCCCTCTGCCGATCGCAGGGTGTTAAGGTCGCGTGCGTGGCCACCCGAGTGGACTACGAGCACCACGGGCGCACCTACGCGCAGCATCGGCGTCCGGACCCGCGTATCGCCGCGCGTATCCAGGCCGCGCTCGGCGATGCGCGCACAGTACTCAATGTGGGCGCGGGCGCGGGGTCGTACGAGCCATCGGATCGCTGGGTGCTCGCGGTCGAGCCGAGCGCCACGATGCGGGCGCAGCGTCCGCCAGGCGCCACACCCGCGATCGATGCTTGGGCCGAGGAGCTCCCCTTCGACGACAACGCCTTCGACGCAGCAATGGCGTGCGTTACGATTCACCACTGGTCGCCCGCCGAGGCGGGCCTTGCCGAGTTGCGCCGTGTCTCGCGTGGCCCTGTGGCGGTATTCACGTTCGAGTTGCAGAGCCTGCCTGCTTGGCAACTCGACTACCTACGCGAGGGGGTCGAGAAGGAGCTGCCGCGCTTTCCCGCCATCGATGCCGTGGCGGCTGCGCTGGGCGGGCGCACCCGCGTGGAGCGCATTCCCACGCCCGGCGACTGCACCGACGGCTTCTTCGAGGCGTTCTGGCGCCGCCCCGAGCGCCTGCTCGACCAGGACGTGCGCAGCGCACAATCCGTGTGGGCGCTGCTGGAGCCCGGGGTGGAGGAGAGCATCGTGGATCGCCTCGCAACCGCGCTCGACTCAGGCGCTTGGGACGCCGAGCACGGTCACCTCCGCGATCAGGACGAGCTGGACGGCGCTCTGCGCCTCGTGATCTCCGAGCCTGACTGATCGACGCTACTTGACGGTGTGCCCGGCGACGTTGATCGCGTACCAGAACCCGCCGAACTCCTTTTCCCCGACGTACGCCGTTTCGCCCGGTCCGCTGTCGCCGCTGTAGAGGTAGAGCGGGTGGCCGGCGTACGTCACCTGCTTGGCGCCACCGTGCAGCGTGATCGTGGACAGCAACGATACCTTCACGCCTGGTCCCGCGGTCGGTTTGCCTCTGGTGGTCAGCGACGGCCAGATTTCAGAGCATTCTTTGATCTTCACGCAGCTGTTGCTGCGTAGGTGGTCCTTCGTGAACTCATACAACGTGCGTCCTGAGGAGCTCACGAGGATTGTTCCGATGCTTGTGTGGCGCATCCCGATCTTCGCCGCTCGGCTCGCCTTGGCGGTCGGGCGACCGGCCTGGGCGACGGCGACGGCATACACGCTCGCAACGGTGAGACAGAGCAGGAACAGATAGGTGCGCTTCACGGGATCTCCTCCGGGCTGCGGATTGGACGGCCATATCGATTGTGACGGCCTACGACAACAAAGACGCCGTTGTTGGCTGCACCTTCCCAATCGCAAGGATGTACTCGAACCGCCTACTTAAGCCCTAAACCCGATCCGGTTTGTGCTGTTACACTTGGGCGGTCATCCTCATGTCTTCGATGCAGAAAGTGGCTATGCGCAAACGCACAATTCCAGCAGTCCTATCCGCCCTAGCACTCCTCGGCGCCACGCTCGGCGTCGCCGCCTGCGGCTCCTCGAGCTCCAGCAAAGGGGTGACGCTCGTCGCCTATTCGACTCCGCAGGGCGCCTTTGCGTCGCTGATCCCGGCGTTTACCGCCACAAGCGAAGGCAAAGGCATCTCCTTCAATCAGTCCTACGGCCCTTCCGGCGACCAGAGCCGTGCGGTGGTGGCGGGCCTGAAAGCGGATGTCGTGAACTTCTCGCTGGAACCCGACGTCACGCGGCTTGTGAAGGCGGGGCTCGTGTCGCCCAGCTGGAACCAGAACGCCACGCATGGCTTCGTCACCAACTCGGTGGCGGTGATCATCGTGCGCAAGGGCAACCCCAAGCACATCACCAGCTGGTCGGATCTCGTGAAGCCGGGCGTGCAGGTCGTGACGCCGAACCCCTTCACCTCGGGGAGCGCGCGTTGGAACATCATGGCGGCATATGGGGCACAGATAAAGGAAGGCAAGACCCCCGCCGAAGCGCAGGCCTACCTCACCTCCCTGTTCCACAACGTGGTGAGCCAGGACAGCTCGGCCCGTAACGCTTTGCAGACGTTCCTCGCGGGTCGCGGCGACGCGCTCATCGACTACGAGAACGAGGCGATCGCCGACCAGAAGAAGGGCTCATCGATCGAATACGTGATCCCCAAGTACACGATCCTCATTCAGAACCCGATCGCGATCGTGAACAGCGGCAACACCGCCGGGGCACAGAAGTTCGTTGACTACCTGCTCTCGCCGGCCGGTCAGAAGATCTGGGCGGAAAAGGGCTACCGCCCGGTCATCGAAGGCGTGGCATCGCCTGGTGAGTTCCCGACGCCTGCCGGCCTCTTCACGATCGACTCGCTCGGCGGGTGGAAGAAGGTAGGCAAGGAATTCTTCGAAACCGAAGGCACCGCCGGGATCGTCACGAAGATCGAGCAGTCCCTGGGGGTGTCCACCGCCAAATGAGCCCTAACGGCGCATCGCAGGCGCTAGAGCGCCCGGCTCACCGCCTGCGAGCGCTTGGGCGACGTTCACCCGGCAAAGGTCCGGGAGGGCGCGCCCTGCTGGGCGGCCGCGCAGGCACCGCGCTCGGCGGCGGGCTGCTCGGCGTGTACCTATCGGTGCTGGTGCTGCTCCCCATCGCCGCGCTGCTCGACAGCGCGGCGAGCGGGGGACGGGGGCGTTCTGGCGAGCGGTGTCGAGCCCCGAGGCTGTCGCGGCGTTGAAGCTAACGCTCGTGGTTTCGGCGATTGTGGTCGTCATCAACGCCCTCTTCGGGACCTTGATCGCGTGGGTGCTCGTGCGCGACGAGTTCCCCGGCAAGGGTGTCGTGAACGCGCTGATCGACCTACCCTTCGCGCTTCCCACGATCGTCGCCGGTGTCGTGCTGCTCGCGCTCTACGGCAAGGGCGGGCCGACGGGCATCGACATCACCTTCACACGTGCGGCGGTGGGGTTGGCGCTGCTGTTCGTCACGCTCCCCTTCGTGGTGCGCTCGGTGCAACCTGTGCTGATCGAGCTCGACCGCTCGATGGAGGAAGCCGCCGGCACGCTCGGGGCGGGCCGGTGGGCCGTGTTCCGCCGGATTGTCCTGCCCAACCTCACTCCGGCGATTCTGTCGGGTGCCGCCCTTTCGTTCGCACGTGCGCTTGGCGAGTTCGGATCTGTCGTGCTCATCTCGGGCAACCTCCCCTTCAAGACCGAGGTTGGGTCGGTGTACATCTTCAACCAGGTGGAGAACGACAACGTCAGCGCCGCCGCGTCCGTGTCGGTGGTGCTGCTCGTCTGCGCGCTTGTGGTGCTTGCGGGAATGACCCTGCTCTCGCGAAGGATGTCGCGACATGTCCTCTGACACAGCAGCTATCGCCCGTCCCGGGGCGCCCGCGGCACGTCTGACCGAGCCGCCGCGAGCGCGTGCAACCGAGCGTGAGAGCCCGAGCGGGGCGGCCGCGCGCCGGCTGGGGTTGCGCGCCGTGGCTCTCGGCTACCTCCTGTTGTTGCTCGGAGCGCCTGTGGGGATGATCTTCTACCGCACCTTCGAGCACGGCTTGGCGCCGGTATGGGAAGCGGTGACGCAGCCCAATGCCGTGCACGCCTTCTGGCTGTCGGTGGAGCTGGTGGCGATCGTAGTGCCGCTCAATACCGTCTTCGGGATCGGGATCGCGCTGGCGATCGAGCGCGGCCGCTTTCGCGGTCGGGCGCTGCTCGGGTTGCTGCTCGACCTCCCCTTCGCGATCTCTCCAGTGGTGGTGGGACTGGCGCTCGTACTCGTTTACGGACGCACTGGCTGGTTTGGCGACTGGCTCACCACCAACGGCATCCAGGTGATCTTCTCGATCCCCGGGATGGTGCTTGCGACAGCGTTCGTCTCGCTGCCGTTCGTGGCGCGTGAGACGATCCCCGTGCTGCACGAGCTGGGCACCGACGCAGAGCAGGCCGCCGCGACGCTGGGAGCGAGCGCGTGGCAGACGTTCAGACGTGTGACGCTCCCTGCGATCCGCTGGGGGGTGGTCTACGGCGTTGTCCTCACCACGGCCCGCGCGCTCGGCGAGTTCGGCGCGGTGAGCATCGTGAGCGGGCGCTTGGAGGGCCAAACACAGACCCTCCCGCTGTACGTGCAGGACCGCTTCGAGAACTTCGACACGACAGGCGCGTACGCGGCCGCGGTGGTGCTCGCGCTGCTGGCGTTCGCGACGCTGCTCGGGATGAATCTACTAGCGCGACGAACGCAGAGAGACACGGTGGTGTGATGGCGATCGAGGTCAATAACGTCACAAAGCGCTTTGGCTCGTTCACAGCTTTGGACGACGTGAGCGTGACCGTCGAGGACGGCGCATTGATGGCACTGCTTGGCCCGTCCGGCAGCGGCAAGTCCACACTCCTGCGCATCATCGCGGGGCTCGAGACCCCCGATACAGGCCGTGTCGAGATCGGAGGGGAGGACCAGACGGAGGCGCCCACACGCACCCGGGGTGTGGGGTTCGTCTTCCAGCACTACGCCCCCTTCAAGCACATGACCGTCCACGACAATGTCGCCTTCGGCTTGACCGTGCGCAAGACGCCGAAGAAGGAGGTGAACGAGCGTGTGCACGAGCTGCTCGGCTTGGTGCGGCTCGACGGCCTGTCCAAGCGCTATCCCTCCCAGCTCTCTGGTGGGCAGCTGCAGCGGATGGCGCTTGCGCGCGCGCTTGCGCCGCAACCCAGGGTGCTGCTGCTGGACGAGCCCTTCGGAGCACTGGATGTGCAGGTGCGCGGAGAGCTGCGCGAATGGCTACGCAGGTTGCACGAGGAGATCCACGTGACCACGATCTTCGTCACCCACGACCAGGAGGAGGCGATGGACGTGGCGGGGAAGATCGTCGTAATGAACGGCGGGAAGGTCGAGCAGACCGGCAGCCCCCGCGAGCTGTATGAGCATCCGAGCAACGAGTTCGTGATGTCGTTCATCGGCCCGGTCAACCGGCTCGGCGACGCGCTGCTGCGCCCGCACGACATCCAGATTCTCACCAGTGGGGGAGACCACTATGCGGGCGCTGTCGAGGCGCTAGTGCGCCGCGTGGTGCACCTTGGCTTCGAGGTGCGCGTTGAGCTCGTGCTCCCCGACGGGCGCGACGTGTGGGCGCAAGTCACGCGCGAGACGGCCCAGGAGTTCGAGCTCCACGAGGGCCAGATCCTCGCCGCGCGACTGCCGGCTCCACGCGTATTCGCCTGAACTCCACGCCCCGAGCGGGGTCGCCTATCTTGTCTCCCAGGCTTCCTCTTGCTTGGTGAGCGCGAGGATGTCCTTGGGAATCTTCCCCGCTGCCACATCCGCCACCGTCACATGCTCCAGGACCTTACGCAGGTTGGCGCGCAACGCGATCCACACCTGCTGCAGCGACTCCGCCGAGCCCTGGTACTCGACCTCCTCTGGTCGCTGACCGCGCACCCCCACCAGCGGACCCTCCACGGCCCGGATGACGTGCGCAAGGTTGAGCTCCGCCGCGGGCCGCGCCAGCCAATAGCCGCCCTCGGGGCCACGTTGTGAGCGCACGATCCCCGCGCTTCGCAGTTGCGTGAGGATGTTCTCCAGGAACGACACGGGAATGCCCTGGGCTTGTGCCACTTCATCGACCTTACGCGGCGAATCCTGGCTCCCGGCCGCGAGCTCCACGACGGCGCGCACGGCATAGTCGGCCTTGGCAGTGACATGCATGGCGCAGATTCTCTCCTATACGGAGGCGCGAAGGCGTCAGGCTCAGCTATCGCGCCGTGCGCCTACCGATGCGAGCACCGCGTCGATGCACGCGCGCTGCACGCGCGCCGGCTCGATCGCGAAGGGCTCAGGTACGCCGCCGGTGGCGGTGCGCACGCCCACACCGATGCGCGCGAGGTGCATCGTGCCGAGCGTCTGCGCGTAGAGCTGGTTGGCCGTGAAATCTGGGTCTTCCACCTCGAAGAGGCCCTGCTCGGCGCCCTCGGCGAGGATCTGTGAGAGCTTGCCCAAGCAGGCCGCCATGTTCTGGCCCAGGCGGATCCAGATCGCGTCGGAGATCGTCTCCCTCAGCTCCTCCGCGGAGCGGCGCATCAGCGACAGGCCACAGTCCAGGAAGGCGGGGTGGTCGAGGCAGAAGTCGGTGTACCTCACCCAACCCTCCTCCAACCGCGCGACGGGATCCAGCTCCACGGGCACCTCCTCCAAGCGCTCAGCGAGGTCGGCGAGGTAGCTGGAGAGGGTAAGCACGTACAGCTCCTCCTTAGACGAGAAGTAGCGGTAGATGAGCGCCTTGTTGATCCCCACCTCGCGCGCGATACTCTCGATCGGCGCGTCCTGCAACCCCCGCTCGTCGAACAAGAGGCGCGTGGCAGCGATAATCTCGCGCTCGCGCTCTCGCCTACGCGTCGCACGCGAGATCGGGCCTGACTCCTTGTAGCTGGTGGGCGCTGTTGCCATCGCAGCACGACTATATCGTGAATGTAAACGCCATTCAATCTCGCATTTGACAACCGTTTACGCTTTGCTAGGCTGTGGTCGTCGGCTCGCGGGCCGTCGTACGTCACCGATTTCACAAAGGAGCCAACGTCAGATGTCAGCAACCGACGTAACCGCCGCAGAGGCGACCGGAGCCGCCGAGGCCGCCGTCGAGGCGATCACGAGCGCTGCCGGCAAAGACGTGGCCTTCTCGATGGCCCTCTCGCAGGACCAGAAGGACATTCGCGAGTGGGTACACGGCTTCGCCGCCGACGTCATGCGCCCCGCCGCGCACGAGTGGGACGAGAAGGAGAAGACACCCTGGCCGATCATCGAAGAGGCCGCCAAGATCGGGCTCTACGGCTTCGAGGGGCTCGCGCAGTTCTTCGCCGACCCCACCGGCCTCACGCTCCCCATCGTCAACGAGGAGCTCTTCTGGGGCGATGCCGGTATGGGCATGGCGATCATGGGCACCTCGCTTGCGGTTGCCGCCATCTTCGGCCAGGGCACTGGCGAGCAGATCGGCGAGTGGATCCCCCGTTGCTTCGGAACTCCGGACGACATCAAGGTCGCAGCCTTCTGCTCCTCCGAGCCCAACGCCGGCTCGGACGTGAGTGCCCTACGCACCACTGCCAAGTATGACGAGGCCACCAAAGAGTGGATTCTCAACGGCCAGAAGGCGTGGGCCACCAACGGCGGTATCTCCGACGTCCACGTCGTCATCGCCACCGTCGACCGCGAGCTGAACTCGCGCGGTCACGCCGCCTTCGTTGTGCCGATGAGCGAGGCCAAGGGCATCTCCGAAGGCGCCAAGGTCTCAAAGCACGGCCTGCGCGCCTCTCACACCGCCGATGTCTACCTTGATGACTGCCGCATCCCTGAGAACTACGTGCTCGGCGGCAAGGAGAAGCTCGATGAGCGCCTCGCCCGTGCGAAGGAGGGCAAGAAGAACAAGTCCAACGCCTCCATGGCCACTTTCGAGGCCTCCCGTCCCACGGTGGGCTCGCAGGCGCTCGGCATCGCCCGCGCCGCCTACGAGTACGCGCTTGACTACGCCAAGGAGCGCGAACAGTTCGGCAAGAAGATCATCGAGAACCAGTCGATCGCCTTCACGCTCGCGCGCATGAAGATGGAGATCGACGCCGCCCGCCTGCTCGTGTGGCGCGCCTCGTGGATGGGCCGCAACCAGGTCCCCTTCGAGAACGCCGAGGGCTCGATGTCAAAGCTCAAGTCGGGCGAGGTCGCCGTGTGGGTCACTGAGCGCGCCATCCAGATCCTTGGCGGCAACGGCTACACCCGCGAGTTCCCGGTCGAGCGCTTCCACCGTGACGCGAAGATCTACGACATCTTCGAGGGCACAGCGGAGATCCAGCAGCTTGTCATCTCCCGCGCGATCAGCGGGATGCACATCAAGTAGACGTCTACCAAGCCTGTGTCCTGCCGCAGTGGGGGCAGGACACACTGGTGGATACAGGTGCGATGAAGAAGTACCCGCATCCACACGGGTAGCACGCTTCATCCACCGGGCCACCCGCCTCGCGTAGGCGCCGCGCCTTGATGTCCATCATCGGCTCCGGTGGAGTGTCGTGGTGGCGCCATGTGGCGATCGGGTGGAGCAGGCTCGTCAGCATCGGTCTCGTACCTCCTAAGACGCCTGGGACATACAAAGGTTTCGCTGTGCGCCGAATTTCTCCTGGGCGTCTCACGCGGGCGCTTCTGGGATAATCGACGGCGATGAACCCCGCGCGCAAGCGAACAGTGCGACTGGTGGTGTCGTTGAGCGCCGCTGTGGTGCTTGCGAGCGCTCTGATCTACACCAGCTTCAGTTCCGCCTCACCGACGGTCACGCCGAGCCAGCTCGTCCACGAAGGCCATCCCGGGCACAGCTACCAGCTCACCGGCAAGGTCAAGGCGGGGTCGGTGCGCCACGAAGGCGAGACCCTCTACTTCAGCGTCCAGGACCGTGCGGGCGAAGCGGCCATTCCGCTCAGCTACACGGGCGAGGTGCCCGACCCCTTCCGCGAAGGCCGCGAGGTGATAATCACAGTACGAGAGCAAGACGGGCAGTACGTGGGGCAGCGCGATTCGCTGATCACGAAGTGCCCGTCGAAGTACAAGGCCGCGCCCAGCGGCCAGAAAACGGCTTGATGGCAGAGCTCGGTCGGGCATGCCTGGTGCTCGCGCTTGCCGTGTGCGCGTATGGCATCGGCGCGTCGCTGTACGGGGTGAGGAGGGGCCACCCCGAGTGGTCTGAATCGGGACGGCGCTCGGTATATGCGCTGGCCGGCATTCTCACCGTCGCCTTCGCCGTGCTCGAGGTGGCGTTCCTGCACAACGACTTCAGCTTCAACACAGTGGCGGACACCTCGAGCGCCACCACCCCCACCTTCTACAAGGCGGCTGCGGTGTGGTCATCCCAGGAAGGCTCGCTGCTGTTGTGGGCGTGGCTGCTGTCGCTGTGGTCGAGCCTCGTGCTGTTCCTCACGCGCAAGCGCCTGCGCGACGTCGCCTCATACGCCACGGCCATCCTGCTCGGCTTCGGTGGGTTCTTCATCTCGCTGATGATCTTCTATGCGACCCCGTTCGCCACCACCAACCCTGCGCCCTCCGACGGGGTGGGGTTGGACCCGCTGCTGCGCCACCCCTCGATGATGATCCACCCGCCGATGCTCTATTCGGGGTACACGCTCTGCATCGTGCCACTCGCGTTCGGCCTGGGAGCGCTGCTTGCTCGCAGAGTCGACGCTGAGTGGATTCGCGCCACCCGCCGCTTCGCGCTCGCGGCTTGGCTGTTCCTCGGCATCGGGATCATGCTCGGCGCGCGCTGGTCATACGCTGAGCTTGGCTGGGGCGGCTACTGGGGCTGGGACGCGGTCGAGAACGCCTCGCTCATGCCGTGGCTCACCGGCACCGCTTTCCTGCACTCGCTAATGATCCAGGAGAAGCGGGGGATGCTCAAGGTGTGGAACGTCTCGCTCGTGCTCGCCACCGGCACGCTCGCGATCATGGGCACCTTCCTCGTGCGCAGCGGGATACTCAGCTCGATCCACGCTTTCGGCGGGGCGACCCTGGGAGTGCCGTTCGTGGTGCTCATCGGCGTGCTCATTCTCTGCTCCATCTACTTGGTGAGCTCACGGCGGGCGATGCTCCGCAGCGAGCATCGCCTCGACTCGCTGCTCTCGCGCGAGTCTGTGTTCCTCGCCAACAACATCGTGCTCGTGGGCCTGTGCTTCGTGATCTTCTGGGGCACCTACTTCCCGCTGATCTCAGAAGCGCTCACCGGCAAAGAGTCGTCGGTGGGACCGCCCTGGTTCGACCGCTACACGGTGCCGCTCGCGCTCGCGCTCGTCCTGCTGAGTGGGATCGGCCCGGTGATCGCATGGCGCCGAGCCACGCTCGCAAACGCCCGCCGCAATTTCGTCGCTCCGATCGTGTTTGCGGCGCTCACACTGGTGGCGCTGCTCGGCATGGGCGTGAGCGCCGGCAAACCGCTCGCGATAGTTATGTTCTGTTGTGCCGCGTTCGTGCTGGGGAGCGTCTTCCAGGAGTACTGGCGCGGCGTGAGGGTGCGCCGCGCGAGCTCTGGCGAGTCTGCTCCGGTCGCGCTGGTGGCGCTCATCAGGCGCAACCGCCGACGCTATGGCGGCTACGTCGTGCACATCGGAATGGCGGTGCTGTTCGTGGGAGTGGCCGCCTCCTCCTCCTTCCAGCATGCCTCCGAGCTGTCGCTCTCGCCGGGCCAATCCACGAAAGTGGGCTCCTACACGGTGCGCTACGTACGTCCCACAGCCACCATCACCTCCAAGGAAGACGCCGCCCACACGGGCTCCACGCTCAGCCTCGGCGCCGTGCTTGACGTGAGTAAGCACGGGCGCCATGTCGCCACGCTCGCGCCGAGCGAGGGCTTCTACGACTCGGGCGACCCCACCCAGGGGTCGGTGGGCCACCTGATCGGCGGCCAAGCCGTCAGCCACGTGAGCATGGACGCGGGCGTCACACGCGACGTGTGGAGCGCGATCGCCCCCGACATCGAGACCCCCCGTCTGAAGCGGATCATCGCGATCGGAAACAAGACGATCCCATTTGTCCGTCCCGACGAGGGCACGATCGCCGTGGCGGTGATGGCGCGCGAATACATGAAGTCTCCGCCCCCCGCGCAGTTCCACCTGATCGTCTCTCCGCTGGTGATGTGGATCTGGATCGGTGGCGCCATCGTCTTCGGTGGCGGCCTGATCGCGATGTGGCCGGCCCCGAGCGCCGTGCGCAGGCGTGTCAGGGTCGCCTCGCGCAGCCGCGCCTCGCGCGGCCTCGCGCGAGCCTGAGCCCATGGAGGTGTTGCTCACGCTCGTCTTGCTGGCGGCGGTGATCGCGATCGTAAGCGCCCCTCTGCTGCGCACGCGGAAAGCCACAGAGCCCGAGACCCCGCGCCACGCGGAGTTGAGTGCTGCGCGCGAGGCCAAGTACCGCGAGATCCGCGACGCCGAGCTCGATTACAAGACCGGCAAGCTCTCCCAAGCCGACTACGAAGCCATCAACGCCGCGCTCCGCGCCGAGGCGGTCGAGATCCTCGACCATCTAGAGGCGCTGGAGAAGTCGCCTACCAGGGTTTCTTTAAGGAGCAGAATCGTGTTCAGCACGAACACGACTGCGAAGAAGACGGTCCAGCGGTTGAGGTTGCGCTCGACCATCGAGCCGCCGCCGAGCGGTCCCTGACCGCTGCCGACGCCGAAAGCGCCAGAGAGGCCCGAGTCCTTGCCCGAGTGCATCAGCACCAGGAAGATTAGGGCGACGGCGATGAACACCTGCAAGACCGACAGGACGACTTCCATCGGCGAAGCGTAGCGACTCCCGCAAGCGGACGTGCAGGACAGCGGCCTATTCGGCCATGTTCGGTGTTTACGCCTATGGCCGGTGTACAGTCGTGCCGCTTTCCCGGCAGAGGAGGCTCGTATGGGTGCGTGTGCCAGTTTGACCGCCGAAATGCAACCGCGATTGCAATTTTGGGCACGTTTTGATTACGAATCCTTTACCAAGACCTGCTTTTCTGCCGATATGAATTGGGTCAGGGGGCGCCCATGGAGTTCGGGTGCCGTGTTCTACCACGACCATGGGGCCACATGAAGACGAGTAGGGACCGCGGGACGAGCAGGAATCGAAGCGTGAGCGCGGGCGAAAGCCCTGCGTGCGATGGGCGGCTCGCATGAGCGACGCTCGCGGTCGTACACGTCGCGCGATCCTCACGGCCCTCGCCGGCGGCGGGCTGACCGCGGCCGGGATCGGCGGACCGCTCACCGGCGGCGCCTTGGCGGCGGAAGCCCCGGCCGTGACACCCCCGGCGGGAACACCGACGACAACCGGATCGGCGGCTCCGACCCAGACAACTACGACGTCCACCACGATGACGTCGACCGGCACCACCACATCGGCGACGCCAGTCGGCGGACCGTCGACAACGACGACCCAGACAACCACGCCGACGAGCACGACGCCCGCGCCGCGAGCCCACACCCCGAAGGTCGTCAACCGGAGCGCTCAGCAGGTAACCACCGAACCGGCGACAACCACCACAAGCGCCACGGTAACCCACGCGCCGGCTGCTCCCAAGAGCTCAGGCAGCATCGCGCCCGCGCCGCAGCTCGCCGCCGTCCAGTCGGGAGCATTTGCGGCGCTGACCGGCTCCACCGCCTCGATGCAGGCGCTCGACTTCTACCGCATACCGCTGTTCCTGCTGCCGATCTACCAGGCCGCGTCCGTGCAATACGGGGTTCCCTGGCAGATCCTCGCCGCGATCAACGAAGTTGAGACGAACTTCGGCACTGACCTGGCGGTGTCGTCCGCTGGAGCCGTCGGGTGGATGCAGTTCATGCCTGAAACGTGGCTCCAGTACGGCGTGGACGCAGTGGGCGCAGGCTATGCCGACCCCTATAACCCGGTGGACGCGATCTTCGCCGCTGCGCGGTACCTGCACGCCGCCGGCGCCTCCAGCGATTTGCGCGGCGCGATCCTCGCGTACAACCACTCCGACGCGTACGCTGAATCCGTGCTCCTGCGGGCGCGTCTGTTCTCGAGCTATCCCGCTTCTGTCATCGCGACGCTTACCGGGCTCACAGAGGGCAGCCTGCCGGTGGCGGGCGCGAAGTTGAGCGCCAACTCGATCATCCCCAGCGGTGTCGCGCCCTCGCCGGCGGGCGCAGCCGGCGCGACGACCGCCCCCTCGCCACAAGCCGCCGGTGCGGCAGCGGGCGCCCAGCTTCCGGGTTCCACCCCAGCTCCCTCGCCCGCCGTGAGCGCCGTCAAGGCCGAACGCGCGAGGAACGCGCCATCTCCGCCCTCGCAGCTCTCCGAGCTGGTTGGTCGCAAGAACGCCCCGGTGGTGGCGGTCGAGGACGGGCGTGTCGTGGGAATCGGCATGTCGCGCAAGCTCGGCGAGTACATCGTGCTGCGCGACACCTACGGCGACATCTTCACCTACGCTGGACTGGGTAGCCTCGCGCCCAGCTACCGGCTGCCCAAGCCCACGCAGCTGCAAGTTCCCAAGGGAGCCTTGCCGAGTGGCGAATCCGCCGACCCCACGCCCACCCAGGCGGCGACCGCTGGCAGCCAGTCGCCGGTGACGATCCATGTCGCCAACAAGAAGGCGCCGACCGACCTGACGCACGCGAGCGCCTCATCGCTCGGCAATTCTGGCGACGCACAGGCCGGCGCGGGCAAGATAAGGGTGTTCGCGCACCCCGGGAATCCCGACGCAATTGCCGCCAAGCGCGCAAGCGAACGGGCGGCGCGACTGAAGCTGAACGGTTGGCTCACGCTCGGTCCCGGCTCGGTGGTGGCGCAAGGCACCGTGCTCGGTCACCTCGATTCAAGCGAAGAAGGCTCCAACGCCGGTCTGCGCTTTGCGATCCGCCCCGCCGGCGCCCAAGCCGCGATCGACCCACGGCCGATACTCGCCAACTGGGAGCAGCTCGACGCCGCTCTCCACCCACAGGGCGCCAAAGCCGGGAGGGTGCTCGCAGGGGCCACCGCCAGTGGCGCCTTCCTGCTCTCGCAGGGTGAACTCGAGCGCGCGGTGCTCGCCGATCCGGGCATCCAGCTCGGGGCGTGCGACCGCGGTCAGGTGGCCTCGGGCAAGGTGGGCCGCGAGACGCTCGCGTTGCTCGTGTACCTCTCCCGCAGCGGGCTGAAGCCCACTGTCGGGGAACTGCACTGCGGGCGCGCGGTCTACACCTCGAAGGGTCTCGTCACGATGTTCCCCGCAGCGGGGACGCTTGATATCGCCGCCATCAATGGCGTCCCCATCTCAGGACACCAGGGAGCCGGCACGATCACCGACGTGACGATCCGCACGTTGCTCACGCTCAAGCGTAAGTACGCACCTCGACGGATCGTGAGCCTTATGCAGTACCCGGGCGCTCCCGCCACACTGGCGGCGCCCGACCATTCGACCTTCATCCAGATCGAGCTGCCGAGCAGAGGTCAACGCTCCGCGGGCGCGACCAAGACCGCGGGCGCCACCGTTGCTCAAACCGCGGCCAAGCGCAGCTCGACCGCCCCGCTTGCGACCAACATCGCGCTCAACACGGTCGAGTGGCGGCGGCTGGTGAGCCAACTCGGCACGCTCCAGCAGCCGAAGGTCTCGCGCAAGCCGAGCGCGTCCGCAATCCGCGACGCGCAGCCGGCCCCGTCCGTGGGCGGGACCGGCACTACCGGACCGTAAGCCGCCGGCTCAGCCTGCCCCGCGAAGCGCGGTGGTGAGCAAGCCGCGGCACTTCAGCGCGGCGCTCTTGAAGTTGGGACTCGATCTGTCGAGACCTTGCAGACCGAGAAGGCCCTTGTTAGAGCCCTTGGTGACCGGGACGCCATTCTGATGCAGGCAGGCGGTGAACTTTTCAAGCGCCTGCTTGAAGCGTGACATGCCGGCCGCTTGCCGTGATTGGGCGCTACCTGAAGGGGCACTGTTGCTCTTGCCCGACTGAGGCGTCTTGGTGCTCGCCGACGGAGTGCTCGCCGTGCTGGGCTGGGGGGTCGTCGTTGTCGTCGATGGAGCACTCTTCGCTTTGGCGATCTGCTCAAGCGCGTTCTTCGCCGCGGCACTGGTCTGCGACGAGCTCCCTCCGGACGATTCTCCGCAGGCGGCGAGCCCAAAGCTCGCGAGCGCGAGCGTGGCGAGTACCGCGGCCGTGGGTGTACGGAGCGTGTGTGTCTTGTTGGGCATCGAACTCCTCTTCCGGTGATCTGATTGCAAGCGAACTCTGTCACGTTCACATACCAACCGTCCCCGGTCTGCGCACGACAGGCTCGGTCAGGTCTGCGGACGCTCGTCTGGATGGCGGGGCACGGTCTGCGATCATCAGCGCGCAAATGGCGATCTATGGCGGCATCGACCTCGGGGGCACCAAGATCCAGGCGATCGTGACGCGGGGTGAGGACCACAGCGTGCAGGGCGAGGCCCGCAGGCTGACCCCGCGCGAGGGCGGGCCGCCCGCGGTGGTGGATGCGCTCGTCGCCTGCCTCACCGAGGCCGCAGTCGCCGCAGGCATAGAGGTGGGCCATCTCGACGGGATCGGGGTGGGTGTTCCCGGTGACGTTGATGTCGAAGCGGGCACGCTCGCGCGCGCCACGAACCTCTCCGAATGGGAGCGTCCGGTGCCGCTGGCGGCGTTGCTCTCCGAGCGCCTTGGGGTGGGGGCTAGGCTCGGCAACGACGTGTCGGTGGCGGCGAACGCCGAGCTGCTGCTAGGCGCAGGGAGGGGTGCGGGCTCTCTGCTGGGCGTTTTCTGGGGAACCGGCGTGGGCGGCGGCGTTGCGCTCGACGGCAAGCTGTGGCACGGTCGCGGCGGAGCGGGGGAGATAGGTCACATGGTGGTCAAGCAGGGAGGAGCGCGTTGCCTGTGCGGCCGGCGCGGGTGCATGGAGGCGTATGCGGGACGCCGCGCGATGGAAGCCAAGGCGAGGCGGCTGGTGGAGAAGGGCCACCACACAGACCTGTTCGAGATCATGCGAGAGCGCAAACGCGACACGCTCTCGAGCGGGGTGTGGGCACACGCGTTGGCGCACAAAGACAAACTTGCGCACCGGCTCATCGAGCGAGCGGTGCAGGCGTTGGGTACGGGAATAGCCTCGGCCGTGAACCTGCTCGACGTGGAGCTCGTGCTGATAGGCGGTGGACTGGGAACACGTTTCGGCGAGTCGATGCTCGAGCGGATAGCGGTGGCGATGAAGCCGCATCTCTTCAAAGATGACAATCCGCCGGCGCTGCGTCTTGCCGCGCTCGGCGATCTCGGCGGTGCGCTGGGCGCGTCGCTGTTGTGCAGCGAGGCGGGTTAGTAGAGCAAGGCCGGCTGCGTGGAGCCCATGCGCGCGTCGCCAAAGGACGGCGCAGACGGCGATGGCGTTGAGCTTGCCGTACGCGCTTGTTACAACCCGAATACGGTGACCGCCACGAGCACGAGTGAGAGCGTGGAGGTGACTGCGACGGTGATGCCCGCGACGCCGTCGAGCACGCCGCGGTTGCGTCGCTCGCCCATGACACGACGAGAGCGCGAGAGGCGCCAGATGAAAAACAGGTTGATGGGGAGCAGCAGCCCGTTCACCACCTGTACTCCCACAAGCAGCGAGATGACGGGGACGCCGGGGATCATCGCCACGAGGGCCCCAATCGCGATCATCGCGGTGATGATCGACACGAACACCGGCGCCTCCTCGCGACGGCGGCCGATGCCCTTCTCATAGCCGAGCGACTCTGAGACGACATAGGAGGTGGCGATCGGCAGGATTGCGCAGGCGAGCAGGCTCGCG
Source organism: uncultured Solirubrobacterales bacterium (assembly GCA_963702905.1). GTDB lineage: Bacteria > Actinomycetota > Thermoleophilia > Solirubrobacterales > Solirubrobacteraceae > Palsa-744. Next base: position 71,209 of record OY969769.1, on the reverse strand, counting down.
CCGAGCAGGCCCACCCCGAACAGGACCTCCGCGTAGGAGCCCGCGAACGGGCTCAACGCGCGGGCGGCGCCGGCGGCGGAGCCCACTTCGTGGATGCCGTGCTTGAACAGGGTGGCGCCTGTGGCGATGATGATGAACCCGGCGATGAGGTTGGCGAAGATCGCGCCCGCAACCGCCTCGCGTTCCTCATGGGGGAGGTCCTCCTCACGTGCGCCACGCTCCACCACCGCCGACTGCAGGTAGAGCTGCATGTAGGGGGTGATTGTGGTCCCGGCGGTGGCGATCACGAGAAGTAGGTAGGTGGAGCCGGTTTGGATTTCCGGGGAGATGATCGCCTTGCCCACTTCGCCCCAGTCGGGGTGCGCCAAGATAGCCGCTATCGGGTAGGCGAAGAAGGGGATGGTGAGCCAGATGAATGTGCGCTCGGCGGAGCGGTAGGAGCCCCGCACGATGATCGTCCAGATGCCCAAGGCGGCGATCGGCACAGAGATCTGCACGGGGATGCCCGCCAGGCCGAGTGCCGCGCCGACGCCGACGAAGTCTGAGATACAGATGCCCAAGTTCGCGACCAGTACTGCGGTGGTGGCAAGCACCGACCAGCGGATGCCGTACTCCTCGCGGATCAGCTCCGCCAGGCCCTTGCCGGTGACGACCCCCATGCGTGCTGCCAGCTTCTGCACGATGGCGAGCGAGACGGTGATGAGCACCATCACCCACAACAGCTGGTAACCGTACTTGGCGCCGACGGAGGCGTAGGTGGCGATGCCGCCCGCGTCGTTGCCGGCGTTGGCGGCGATCAAACCCGGCCCGAGCAGGGCTAGCAGCGCGAACGCGGGTGCGAGCAGGCGGGCGCGACGCGGGTTAAGCCGCGCGGGCAGCCGCGGTCGGCCAAACGTGGCCGATCGGACGCGGCGAATGACGGCCGGTACTCGGACCGCCATCGAACTGGTTGCTCGGGCCGTTCACGGGGAGGAGTCTAGTTGTCTGAGCTATGTGCGGCGGTGTGCCTCGTGGTGCTGCGAGCGTGATTTCAGTCCTCGCCAAGCAGACCGAAGCGCCGTCGCCAGCCACGTGGGAGCATTGCCTCGAGAACGTCGTCCACGGTCACCACACCCAGCATGCGCTTGTGCTCGTCCACGACCGGCACGCATGTGAGGTTGTAGTCGGCCATCACGCGGGCGACCTCTTCAAAGGAGGCGTCGGTGCGCAGCGAGGGCAGCTCGTGCTTGACGAGTGTGCTGAGGCGGCGGTCGGGCTCGGTGTGCAGCAGCGCCGCCAGTGGGACGCTGCCGTCGAGTGATCCCTCGGGGGCAGTGACGAACACGGCGGTGAGCAGCTCGGGGGAGATCTTCGAGAGGCGCACCGCATCGAGGGCCTCTCCGGCGGTGGTGGTGCGCCTCAGGGAGATGAACTCCGGGCTCATCAGTCCCCCCGCCTCGGCAGGGTCGTAGCCGAGCAGCCCGCGCACCTTCACGCGGTGGCTGACCGGGAGCAGCGCGAGCACAGCTTCGCGGCGGTCCTCGTCGAGCTCGCCGGCGGCGTCGGCGGCGTCGTCGGGGGCCATGCGGGTCAGTATCTCTGCCACCTGGACGTCGGGGCGGTCCTCGAGGAACTCGCGCTGGTGGTGGTCGTCGAGCTCCTCGAACACGTCAGCCTCCAGCTCGCGGTCGTCCTCGCCCACCGCCTGGATGATCTCCTCGCCCTCGCGTCGAGACGCGGCCTCCACGAGGTCGGCTATCTGCGCGGGGTGGAGCTTTGCGAGCTTGGGGTGGGGGACGCTGAGGCGCACGGTGGGGACGTGCCCGACGAACGGCTCGACGCTTGCCCAGTCAAGGAAGTCGCCGGTGGCGATGCGGTGGCCGAGCGGCTTGGGGAGCAGCCGTCGCAGGCCTCCGCGGGGGCCGGTGTCTACGCCCACGACCCGCCAGGAGCCTGCGATGTCGGCGAGCTCGATCTCGTTCGCGCGCACGAGGCGGGCGCCCTCGACGTTGATGAGCTGGCGGTCGAGCACATCGCGCTTGAGCAGCACCTCCTCCTCGCGGCGCTCGAAGCGGCGCAGGTCGAGCTTCGCCTTGCGCAACACCACGCCGTCATCGCCGATGCGCGAGACGCGGTCGATGCCGAGATACGACGTGCGCCCGGCGACCTTCACCAGGAAGCCCGTTATCGGGGGGTAGCCGACGCCGCCGAGTCGGACGATCGCGTCCTCGACCCTGCCGAGACGCTCGCCGTCGGAGTCACGCAGCGGGCGCCCCACCAGTGTTGAGAGGTGCAGGATCGGCGGGGCCTTTAGTGCTTGTGCGCTCATCAGTCACCTGCGAGGCTAGTGGGCAGCGGCAGCCCGTGTGGTGGGGGGTCGTCGCGCAGGAGGCGTGGAACCGTGACGGGGTGCAGGCCTTGCTTGCGCAAGCCTTTCACGATCGCCGGGAGCGCGGCGATCGTCTCCGAGCGGTTGCCACCCCCGTCGTGCATGAGGATGATCGCGCCGGGTTTGGCTCCTTCCAGGGCGCGCTGCGCGATTGTCGCCGAGCCGGGAAGCGTGTAGTCGCCGGTGTCGACCGACCACAACACCATCAACAGGTGCAGGTGGTGGAGCTCGCGGAAGGTTGTGGCGTTGAACGACCCGTAGGGGGGGCGGAAGAGGCGTGGTCGCTTGCCCCCGAGCACCTCGATCTGGGCCATCTGGTCGAAGAGCTGTTCGTACTGGTCATGGGGGGAGAGCTTGGCCATCATCGGGTGGGTCTCGGTGTGGTCTCCGATCGCATCGCCCGAGTTCACCTCGTCGACAGTGCCCGCGGAGAAGTACTGCTCCTGTGAGCCGATGGCGAAGAAGGTCGCGTGGACGTGGAGCCGGTTGAGCGTCGCCACGAGCTGCTGCGTGTAAGGACCGGGGCCATCGTCGAAGGTGAGCGCCACCTCGTTGCCGGTTGGTCCGCCGCTTCGCACGAATGGGGTATAGGCGAGCACGGATTCGACGGCTTTCTGTTCTTCCTTGGCCACCGTGGCGGCAAGTTGGGCAGCGCTTGGCGAGAGCTTTGCGACATGGCTCTTGGCGGCGACAGCAGGCGCGTGCTTGGAGTCGCCTTTGGATCCGACTGCAAGAGCTATGAGCGCCACGACTGCAAGCAACCCGACTCCCGCGCCTATGCGGCGGCGGCGGAATACTTGATCGTGGGCGTTCGGCTCACCTACTCCGTTGCCGCCATTCCCGCCCTCCAAGGTCAGTGTCTCGTGCTCGTCAATGGGGGGATCCGGCTCGACCGTGGGGGTGTCGCTCTTGTGGGAGCGCTCCTCCCATGTCCAGTCCCAACGCGTCATGTGGCTCTATTTTGACTGGATGCTGCCATTTTGGGTGTCAATCGGGTCGCTCTCGCTCTGCCAGGGTGTGGTGGTGTGGCTCCCCCGCGCATGGTCTCCGGGCAGGCTGGCCCGTCTGCGCAGCCCCCTTTGGGCGCTGGTCCCGGCGGTCTCGGTGATCGGGTTCGTGGTGGTTGGTGGAATCGCTGAGGAGGGGAATGCGCAGGCGCTCACATATATCGCGCTCGTGGGCGTGCCCCTGCTCGCGGCGCTCGCGCTCGGCGGGATCGTGTGGCCGGCCGGACGAGCACGACCCGCCCTTGCGCTGCTCGTAGCGCCCATGTTCGCGCTGGCGTGGGCCGACCGCGGCGGGCTCGCGGGGGAGGGCGCGGCGGTGGCGCTGTCGGCGCTCAGCTGTGTGGCGCTCGGGGCGCTGATCGCGGGTGTCACGCCCGCGCGGTGGCTGGCGCTGGGAATCGTGGCGATGGCGATCGTCGACGCCGCGCTCGTGGTCTCCGACCTGCTGCAACAGCCGAACAACGCCCTCAACGCCGCGCATCCCGTTGCAGGGCTTCCACGTCTCCAGGCTGAGGTGTGGGGTAGTGCCGCGATGGGCTACGGCGACCTGTTCGTTGCGGGAGTGCTCGGGGGACTGCTCGCTATGACAGGCGACCGGGCGCGTCAGTTCAGGGGAGCGTTGCTGGTTGCGCTGCTGGCGGTGTCGTTCGACGCGCTGTTCTTCTCTGTCGAAGAGTTGCCGGCGACCGTGCCGGTGGCGGCGGCGCTGCTGATCCTCTTGAGGATGGGCTCCATGTCGGGCATCTCCTCGAGCGCCGAGGCTTGTGAGGCGAGCGAGCGCGGATTGGCCTCGACCGCGGCGGGGGATGTCAGCTCGCGCTCGGACTTGGCGCCCGCGTCCTCGACGCGGCGCAACTGAGGCATCACGCGGCTGTCGAACGAGCCGATGGCTTCGTTGTAGGCGGAGACGGCGGAGCCGAGTTGCCGGCCGACCTTGGCGAGCGGGTCCACAAAGCGGGCGAGGCGCCGGTGCAGCTCGCGCGCGGACTCCGCGATCTCGCGCGCCGATTCGGCGATCAGCTCCTGGCGCCAGCCGTAGTGGACCGCGCGTAGCAACCCGATGAGCGTTGTGGGGGTGGCCATCAGGACCTGTTGGTGGACCCCGTACTCGATCAAGCCGGGGTCCTCTGCCAGAGCAGCGTGGTAGATGCCCTCGGAGGGGACGAACATCACGACGAGGTCGGGGGTGGTGTCGAACTGGTTCTGGTAGCCCTTGGAGGCGAGCTTGGTGATGTGGTCGCGGGTTTGCCTGGCATGACGTGCGATCTCGGCGTCGCGCTCGGCGTCGGTTTGGGCCTCCAGGTGGGCAAGGTAGGCATCAAGGGGGACCTTGGAGTCGACCACGATCACCTTCTCGCCCGGCAGCTTCACGAGCACATCCGGGCGTAGCGTGCCGTCCTCGGAGCGGATCGTGCTCTGCTCGAGGAAGTCGCAGTGCTCGATCATGCCGGCCATCTCGATGACGTTGCGCAACTGGATCTCCCCCCACGAGCCGCGCGTGGAGGGGCGCTTGAGCGCGGAGACGAGGTTGCCGGTCTCCTGGCGCAACCCGCCCACGCCCTCGTGGAGCTGGCGCACCATGTTCGCGAGTTCGCCCTGGGCCTGCTTGCGCTCACGCTCGAGACGACCGATCTCGTTCTCGACGCGGCCGAGCTTCTCGTTGACGGGACCCACGAGCCCCTTGATCTCCTCCGCTCGCTTCGCCATCTCACCGGCCGCGCGCTCCTCCTCGGCGCGGCGCTGGTCGGCGAGCCGCTGGGCGAGGGAGTCGCCGGTCTGCTTGAGCACGTCGGCGGAGATGGCCTTCATCTCGTCGCGCATCCGCTCGCGGCCCTCCGCGGAGATGGAATCGAGCTCCTCGCGCATCCGCTCGCGTGAGGAGCGGGCGAGCGCGCCGGCGACCACGGCGCCCGTCAGGGCGCCGACGGCGAGGCCGGATATGAGCAGCAGTACGGGCAACTGTCCTCCAAGTCGAGGTGGTCGTCCTACAAGGTGACACCCGCGGCGGACGTGGAGGGTTTACGATGGTTGGCGATGAGCACCATCCTCGAGTCGCAGCTCAAGCACGGCGAAGCCGACGTTGGCGAGGGTGTGCGGCTGCACTATGTAGAAGCGGGGGAGGGGCCGCTCGTGGTGCTGCTCCACGGGTTCCCAGAGTTCTGGTACTCCTGGCGCAATCAGATCCCGGCGATCGCGGCGGCGGGGTACCGCGTGGTGGCGCCCGACATGCGCGGTTACAACCTGTCCAGCCGGCCACAGAGCGCGCGGGAGTACGAGACGGGCAAGCTGGCGGGGGACATCGCCGGGCTGATACGGAGCCTCGGCGAGGACAAAGCGTTCGTGGTGGGACACGACTGGGGTGCGGTGATCGCCTACACGGTGGCGATGCGCCACCCGGAGCTGGTGGAGCGGTTGGCGATCCTCAACGTGCCCCACCCGGCGCGGATGATGGAAGGGCTCCGCTCGCCCAAGCAGCTACGCAAGAGCTGGTACATGTTCTTCTTCCAGATTCCCAAGCTGCCCGAGCACCTGATCGCGCGTGATGACTTCTCGTTTGGGAAGCGCTCCTTGCGGGCGGACTCGAAAAAGGCGTTCACCGACGCCGACCTCGAACGGTATGTGGAAGCGTGGTCACAGCCCGGGGCGTTGACCGGGATGATCAATTACTACCGCGCGATGATGCGCCGCTCGCCGAAGAAGACGATGGCTTTGATGCGACCGATCGAGGCGAAGACGCTCGTGATCTGGGGGATGCGCGACCGCCACATCGGCAGCGAGCTGGCGGAGCCCCCGAAGGAGTGGGTGCCGGACGTGCGGGTGGAGCGCATCGAGGAGGCCACGCACTGGGTGCAGCACGACGCCTCAGAGCGCGTGAACGAGCTGCTGGTCGACTTCTTCGAGGACGCCCGTCACTGAGTCACCCGGCGGCTCGAGCGCCTTTTGCTCAGTCGTGTTTGACGGTTTCTTCGGTGGTGGTGGTTTGTCCCTCTTTGGACGATTCACTCGTGGCTTGCGACCCACTGCTGTCTGTGTTGGTCTGAGCAGCCTTCGACCCGTCGTGGCTGCCCGTCGAGCCTTGATCGCCGCTTCCGGTGCGGTCACCTGAGCGTTCGCCGTCGTGTTCGCCGGTCGAGGAACTGCTCGTGCCCTCGCGCGATTCGCCGCTCGCCGCCGACAAGCCGCCGTCTTTGCTGCCGTGGCTGTCTCCGCCGCCGCCGGAGGTGTCGCGGTGGTGTGTAACGTCTCCACCGGTTTCAGTGCCGTCTTTCGAGCCCGCCCGGTGCGTATCGCCACCGTCGCGATGTGGATGGTCCGACCAGATGTTGTTCGGCGGGGTCGGAGAGGGCGTCACGTGCCATCGCTCCCGATGGTGTGGACGGCGCGTGAAGTGGGAGGCGTGAGAGGCGGTGTGTCGTGCGTAGGAGGAGCCGCCATGTTCGGACGTGCCGGCGGGGGCCGTCCAGCGCGCCGGGTGAGCCGAGGCGACTGCGACCGGAGCGACGGTCGAGCGTGACGCGTGCGCGGCGGTCCGCTTCGCGGTGGCTTTGGGGTGGTGGCGATGGCCGGTGACGATGCCCCCGGCGAGCACACTCGCGGTGACCGCCACCGCGCCTCCCTTCATCAGTAGGCCGGCAAGGCCCGCCGAGCCGCCGCCCGCACCAAGCTCGGCAAGGCGCTCCACCACCGGTGTGCCACGGGTGGCGCCGAGCGCCCAGCTCACCAGTGGTGAGGGGGTGATCGCGCCGGCCGCCGCGCGCAGCGTGGAGCGTGCGCGGTACACTAGCCCCCGCAGGGCGTTCTCGCTCAGGCCAAGGTCGCGCGCCACCTGTTGATGAGTGCGTCCCTCGACGGCCGTGCGCAACAGCGCCTCGCGCTGCATCTCCGGGAGCGCCGCCAGTCCCGCGAGCGCCTCGCGCACGGCGATCCTTCGGTCCAGGTCCTCCTGGGGTGCGCCGGCGCCGGTGAGGCTCTCGTTGAGCTTGCAGTAGTCGTAACCCGACACCCTCAGCGCGTTCACCGCCGCGTTGTGGACGATGCGGTAGAGCCACGGCTTCACATCCCCCACCTCCGTGCCGGCGCGGAGAGCCAGCCAGGCTTGCAGGAGCGCCTGTTGTAGCGCATCCTCGGCGCGCTCGTCGGAGAGCAGGAGGCGGCGGCAGTAGTTGTGAAGCGGGCGGCGATAGCGCTGCAAAAGCGCCTCGAACGCGCGCTCGTGGCCGGAGCGCGCAAACGCCACCAGACGGGCGTCGCTCTGGGTGAGCAGCAGCCGGACCGATACGGCAGGACTCATGCGGTGGTTGAGGGCATGGGTGGGTTTGGTTGCACGTGTTACCCGTCTCTCGTCCGTTTATAGCGCGACGAGCGCGGCGCGGCGGCTTGAGACAGAAGCCGCCGCGCCTGGACGCGCGTGTCGCCTACCTACCTCACCAGCACGATGCTCTCGAATTCGGTCCCCCCGGGACCTATGCGCAACTCCGCGGCACGCACCACCGCGCCCGGAACGAGTAGTGAGCTGTCGCAAGGAGGTTCGGCGGTGCCCACTTCGCCGTCGTCGTCATTGTCGCCGCCGTCTTTGTGGTCGCCCCAACCGTCCTGGCTCATGTCGCCCCGGTTCTGGTCGCCGCCCTCGCCTTGGTCGTCGCCCGGGCTCTGGTCGCCGGGTTCGCCTTCGGTGGGGGGAGCGGCTTTGACGCACTCGATATGCGTTCTGTCGCTTACCTTCCCCTTCACGACAGATTCGTCGTTGAGCTTAATTTCGAGGATGTTGGTGGTCGTCGAGTAGGACGTCACCGTGCCCGCGTTTTCAGGCGTCGGAGGGCCGCTCGGTCCGGTTGGGCCCGTGGGGCCGGAAGCGCCCGCGCCGACCGCGCCGATATGGCGGAAGCGGAATTTCGCGTGGTGGGCTTTCGCCTTGTGGTGATGATGGTGATGGCGGCTGTAGCCGTGATGGGCGAGCGCTGCGCCCGGAACGGCAAGCGCGAGCGCCAAGACGCCAACGACCGTCAGCAGTGTTCGTCTCATACGGCATACCTCCTTGGAGTGCGCCATCCAGGCGCGTTGGTGAGGTGGATCGGTTGTGAGACACCTCCCGCGGCGAATACTCACGCGGCCTGGACGGATGTTCAGAGCTTGCGGGCGCTATTCCAAGAAGGCGTGGGGTGCCACTACGGCTTTGCGGCGACGGCGGGCGGGGCGAGCAGCCCATGGACGCCGCGCAGAAGGATCGCGAACATGCCTCTCAGGGTTCCCTTGGCGTAGGTGTGGTTCGGGCTTGCTGTGATGAGTACCGCCACCGACACACGGATCGAGTCGTGGCGCAGAAGCGCCACCTGGTGCTCCACGGCGCCGGTCGCCGAGCCCCAGCCGCCCTTGAAGTAGAGCTGCCAGCCGGGCAAACGGAGCTCGCCGATGCCCCAACGCTGGCTGGGGGTGACCGTCGCGAGCAGGTGCATCGCCGTCGCCCGGTGGCGGGGGACGACGTGGTTGTCGATGTGCAGGAAGAAGCGCGTCTGGTCGATCGCGTCGATCCGGCTCAAACCCCAGATCGTGGGGTCGAGCTTGAATTTGCGCATCCCCGCGCGGGCGGCGATGCCGTATACGTTGGAAGGGCCGACAAACCCGAGTACCCGGGTGGCGGCCGTATTGTCCGAGCGCTGGATCATCGGATCGATCAGGCGATGGTCGGCGACGGTGAGCCTTCGGTTGCGCACACGCGGGTCATCGAGGTAGGCGACCAGCAGCATCGCCTTCAGCACGCTCGCCGAGGGAACCGTGCGCGACTCTCGCCAGCCCCACAAGTGGTGGGCTGTGCGCACCGCGAAGCTCACGTTCCCGGCACGCGTATGGGCATAGGCGATCGCGCCCTGCACGTCGGGCTGCCACGTCTTCCTGGGCGGCGGCTGTTTGACAATGGCCCACGGTGAGGGTTTGGTCGCTGCCGACCCGATGGCGGCGTGTGCGAGCGTGCCTCCGAGGAACAGTGCGCACAGGCACAGGCGGAGCGCATGGAGTGGACTCACGGTTGGCACGCGGTCATCCTTGCAGGCAGCGGGGTTGTGAAGAGTGTGGAGGTCCAACGGCCCGAGGCCCGCAACCGCCGCTTGTTGTGTCGCTATTTCCTCTTGTGTTTGTTCTGGTGCCGGGGTCGCTTGGGCTGCTCTCGGCTCACGCTCACGAGCGCCGCGCTCCCCGGTGTGAGCTGGAGCGTGACGAACCCGGAGTGGGGGGTGGCAGTTTCGGTGTGCTCGGGGGCATGCCAAGAACCGTTCGTGGCAACTGCGCGTCCTGCGAGGCGTACGCCACTGGTGGCGCTCTCGGAGGGGGCGGTGAGTCGCAGGATGTGCGCCACCCCCATGTGTGGGCCCACTTCCACCTCGAGCGTGAGCGGGGGGGCGCCCTCCGGGTCGTTGTCGGACAGCACCACCTTCAATGAGCGCTTCGGTCCGACGAACGCCGCCGCCACGAGATCTGGCGAGTCTTCGGCGCCTTCGTCTGACAATGTCGTGGGGAGAGGACGCTCACCTACGAGCGATCTCGTGAGCAGCAGCGCATACCACTCGGGTTGCGCACGAAAATTGCCTTCAGCGAGAGCGGTTGGATCGGGGGCGCATATAGGTGTGTAGCCGACGCAGTTCGTTGGGTTGCCCTGGAAGTTCACGCCCACCGCCCCCGCTGCCATTCCCTGTGTGATGTATCCCGTCGCCCACAGCGCTGAGGCGAACGTGTTGGAGATGCCCGCCACGCCCCCACACGACACGGTGTTCGTCTCGTCGACGCGTAGCGGCACTTTGTTGACGTTTGCCACCTGCAGGTAGGTGGTGAGCGACCGTGCCGCCAACCCGCGCGTTGCGGAGCTGAGTAGCGCTTCGATCGATGGTGGTGGGTTTTGCGCACAGCCGAGCGGGTAGTGGTGACCCGTGAGCAGCGCGGGCGCCTGTGCCAACGCCTCCTCGCTGCCCCATTCCGGGAAGATTCCCGACCCAGACACATCCGGGCCGGCGATCGGCACGCCGGGTGTGAGCGCGCCGATCGCTTCCCGGTAGTCGCTCACCTCTTCCTCATAGCCCTGCGCAATCCACGGGAGTTCACGGAAGCCGTGGTTCCCGTAAGCGTTGGGCTCGTTGCCTATCTCGACCGCCGCGAGATAGGGGCCGAGCGCGCGGTGCGCCGCCGCCACCTCACGGGCCGCCGTCTCGGGTTCGTAGTGCGCCAAACCCACCGTCAGCAGCACCTGCCAGCCGCTGCGTTTCGCAAGCACGCCGAGGGCACTCATGTCGGACGGCCCGATCGTACTCACCGCCCATCCCGGCCGCGGGGTTTCAGCGTCGGTCCACGCGACGTGTTCGTCGGCGGTCACACCCCCGAAGCGCAGCATTCCCGGGCCGAGTGACCGCAGAAGCTCCACCAGGTCCCCTCGCCGCCCGTTGTGCGCCAGCTTGTTGATCGCTGCCGCCTCGAAGGAGAGGCCCAGGAAGCGTTCGGGGATTGGATGGCCTGGGGCTTCGCGGTCGAGGGTGACGGTGACAGGCAGCGAGCCGGCGGGGGCTTCGCTGGTGGCTGCCTTGGGCAAGGGGGGAGAGGGCTCCTGGCTTGCGGTCGCGTACACCGCGCCGGCTTGAGCGCACAGCGCCAGCGCGACGGCCGCAATTGCCGCAGTCATCGCTCGATGACGCCGCTGCCTGCATCTCACTCGCCGGGGATGCGCTGCGCCCAGTCCTTCTGGTTCGGTTAGCCGCTGCTGTCCCGAGGTCATGACCCTGAGTTAACCGGCTTGGGATGTCGTCGTTGCGGGGCCGCAGGCTCGGATCGGCCCGCGCTTAGTCATTTGACCTCGCCGCTGCTCTGGCAGCGAGTAAAAAGCCAGGCACAACGTGCTCCGCCGGAGCTGTCTCGACGAAGGCGACCGTGGCTTTACGAATCGCGCGATGAATCAGCCGGTAGTCCCGTCGATCCTCGCCTCTCGATATCCGCTGATATGAGATGTGAGCTACGTCTCGCCCGACCCATCTTCTGATCGCGATTGCATCCTCTTGAGATGCAAGATCCAGTGGTGTCCAGTCGCTCGGGCTCAGGAAGAAATCCGCGGCGATGACATCCTCGGCTCGAGGCTTATGCGGAAAGCACACGTTTGTCAACGCCCTGCCATGCACCAGGAATGCGACGCCGACCGCTTCCTGAAATGACACGCCTAGCGCTTCGAGCTGTGACCATCGCTCGGTAAGCAATAGCCAGTCGTCGAAGAAGCACTTGATCTCGTAGAGAAGGTGTTCAGACGAGGCGACGAGTTGTGACGCAGGTCTCTGGGAACGAACTGCGGGCATTTTCGGACTATCTCATCCACTGCAGACAATTCCCTATGCGCTTGGTGGGACAGCTCTCGAACCCGTCCCCAAGGCTTCAATCCATTCTGGACTTGTCGGCAAGTCGAGTCAAGCCCAGGGTTACGCACGCTCAGGCGGGGCCTACGCCACGGCGTCTCGGCAATGGCGTCGTCCAGCGAGCCGTCATGCGGGTACTTAGCGATGCTGGCGGACCGATGCGGACGAGAGAGGTCCAAGCTGGCGTGGAGCGATTGTTGGGGCGTCCTGTAGCCAAAGAATCCGTCAGTTGGTCATTGCGAATGGGATCACGCGGCACGAAGCCACGTTTTGAGTGCGTCGCCTACGCGACCTATCGGATCGGACCCCCGCCTACCTAGAGGTTTGTATCCATCCTCCAGGGATCATGGGACGAAGTTCGAGGCACAAACGGTCTAAAAGCGATACACACGAGCATCCTCGGCTGCATAGTCTGGCTCCTCCCAACCGTGGTTTGCAGGGTGCGTTTGCCAAAATCGCCGGAGCATTTCGAGACTGTTGTTGACGCGGTCCAGCAGATCGACTTGCTTGTGCACAAAAGTTCGATCGGTCACATCAGTACGCAGCGTATGAGCGGGCCGTTGCCGAGCACTTCGGATCTCGCGGAATGGCGCGAGCAGCTTTTTTACAGCCTCCGGCCTAATACGTCGCTCTAGGAGGAACGCCTCCAAACGATTCAGCGACCCAAGGTTTTGACCGGCGCTGTTCTGTCGGGGTGCCTGGCCAGCGTCTAGTGCCTCGTGCCGCAGATTCTCCGACAGCAGCTTGTCAAGCAATTGTATGAAGCTGTCCCACTCGCGTTGCGATGGGCGCAGGAGCCAGCCGAACTCACGAGGTCGCTCCGTGGTCCTAAATAGTGGCGTGCCGTGGGCCTGCCTAAACAACGTATTCAGTGCTTCCAGCTCAAAGAAGAATCGTCCAAACGGTCCCTCGCCGTCGGGCCAGTGGCCCATCTGCGATCCCCACCAAACGGGATGTGGCGATAGCGGCTCCTCATCCTCAACTTGATAAGTGCGCCATCTTTGCTGGTGCGTTGGCGTCAAGCGAGCGAGGTTGCCATAGAAAGCACAGACTCTCCTGATTATCGGTGAGGATGGATCGTTTGAGTCGTACTGCGAGAGATCATAGGCAAAGCCGATGTGCTCCATCCCAGTCTTGTCATGCTCGGGCTCCGCGTCATCGAGGTACGCGTCGTCACCGATTGATACGTCAGCGCCGAAGTCGTGGAACTGGAAAGCAAATCGTGGGTCGTTTCGGTACTGCTCCAGCACCTCGAAGCCGAAATACGCCAACTCAAGCACTCCCCGCCCTTTCGCCAGCGCCTGGCGAAAGGGCTGACCGCGATGAGCACGCCGTGTACCCGGTTTTTTCAGAGCCGGTGGTGTCGGATACAGGCAAACCCCGTACTTCTCGCCATCCAAGTTCTGTATGGACTTGACCTGTTCATCAATACTGCGCCTTGAAGGCCAGGGTCGTATGTGAGGATTCGGGTAATCAACTTCGGACTCGACAACCTGCGCCAGTCCATCGCGCACGAGAGCGATCGCTGCTTCCCGTTCGTCCGCGTTAGCGCCCTTGAAGTAGAGGCCGTTGAAGTCCCTGGAGTCTCTATAGAATTCGGTGATGCGCTTGAGTAGCTCGTCCTTCATGGTCTAATTATCCCACGGTCAGTCTGCTGCTCCAATGCCGTACAAGCGGCATTGGAGCCTCATATTTAAGCCTAAAAACCACTATTCAGGCGCACGTTGCATCGTGATTACCGTTACTTCGTCGTCGGATATCTGGCCCATAAGCATGTGGTTCGCACCAGCCAAAAGCATGAAATGCTGTCGTAGGAGGCCGGTCAGACGACGCTCGATTTCGACCAGAGCAGCGTGCTCGGTCTGGATATCCACGGGCGGTGCGAAAGGGTTGGCGGCATGCAGAAGGTCACTTACTCGTCCAAAGGCTCTGCCCCATTCTTTCTCCATCAGTACGTTATTCTCGGGAACTGGACCCAACGTACTGTCGTTCTTGACCTCGGTGGCCCGGGGCCAATAGTGCTCGTTCGCCTTTCGAGCAAGCTTTCGTGCTTGGTTGGTATCGGCGCGCACAAGCGCCTGGCTGATGCCTTCGATGGCAACTCGGTTTGTTACGAGCGACGCCATGATGATCAGCTCCAGCACCTTGCGAAGCTGGAGCGCGGCGTACTCTACAGTTGCCACTGTCGGCTCGGCGTCGAGATGTTCTCGGGTTCCCCGGAGGCGCTGCCCCATTTCCTTGAGCACATTGGAATAGCGCTCTCGGTCCTCGGGGCTTACCGGATGGTCGTCGGACATCCGTTGCTCCTATGTCAAGCAGGGCACGGATATTGCGGTGTTCAGCTCGATCCGTGTCTTGGGGTTGGGGTTGGTTGGGGGCATCGAGAGGAGGCGATGGATGTGGCGTGCGAGGTGACGCTTGAGACAGCGTAGGGCCTCCCGGTTGGTCTTTCCCTCTGCTCGCTTGCGTTCGAGGTAGGCACGGGTGCTCGGGTCGATCCGAGCACGGGTTATCGCGATGACGTGCAACGCTCGGTTGAGCTGGCGGTCCCCACCACGGTGCAGTCGGTGTCGGTCTTTGCGTCCGGAGGACACGGGGATTGGTGCCACCCCTGCCTGTCGGGCGAAGTGAGCGTCGGTGGGGAACCTCTCGGCACCGGCGGTGCGGCCGATCAGTGTCGCGGCGGTCAGCGTGCCGCAACCACTCTCAGCAAGGAGGTCTGGCCGGTAGCCCTTGATGAGCGTGGTCAGCTCGTGCTCCAGGGCGTCTGCTTGACGGCAGATGCCGCGGATGCTCGTTACGAGCTCAAGTGCGACACGGGTGCGAGCAGTGCGCTCACAGCCTGATCGACAAGGATTCTAAGAGTCAGCTCGTCGCCAGCCCGGGACCCAACCCGGTCGGTCGGACACCACCGCCCGGCAAACCAGACGATGACACTGACGTGATTCTATGGAGGCCCTGCGCTAAGTCGTCAAGCGCGTGGCTTCCGCGTCGCACAAGTGCCATTGTGCGCTCGTTCGCAGTCCAACGCTCGGCTTGGCCGTGGACTTAGGCTGCTTGCGTCCAGCCGATTCGCATCCGTAGCTCGCTTTCGATTTTGCGCCGGGCGCTTGAATCATCTGGGAGCGGCAAATCGAGTGAGTAGTCATGCGCCGCGCCAGCCGAATGGATCAGTTTGACTGTGCCGCATCCCTCGCGCTGTGGCCGTCGAGAGTAGGTGATGATCCAGCCTTTGGCGCGAGCCTCATTTATAAGGCAAAAGACGCCATTTGGCACGGCTCCAGCCAGGGCCAAGTCGAGCGCATCATCGTGTGCCGCTCGCAGCTCCGCGACCTCTAGTCGGAGGCTCTTTACCTCATCCTCCAATCCCTCGAACCGTTTCTCAATGGCACCCGATTCATCATCGGACGAGTTGGGACCGAACATGCACGCAAGGGTAGAACGTACCTCGGTCAGACAGTGGGAGCGCCGCGCTCTGTCGAAGCAGCGCGGCACTTGTTCGCCTGATTGCTGCCTCAGGCGTCGATCTGATCCATGCGTAGCGCGGCCCGCGTCGGGAACACCAGGCCATCCGCCGTAACGTGGATGAGCCCAAGTCCTCGGAGCCGCGCTACGGCGTCCGTCGTCTCAAGGGCGTTGTTCCGGTCGCGGATCAACTCATCGACCGACCAAGGCCGTTGGTCGTCCTTGACCAGGAGCCGACCCATGATTCCTGCATCCTCCACGGCCTCCTGTTGCGCTATGTCAGCGGTACGCTGTGCCTGCATTGGAGCTAATACCTCCTCTGCCACGCCCCCGGGGCAGTTCTAGCTGTCGCCGGGGGCACTTGCTGTGGCCGCTCGTTTGGGTTTCGCTGCCCCAAGGCTCCCGACTCAAGCCCGCGGCAACCGACCGGCCATATAGTCGGTGACATGTCGGACGGAACTACTTTTTGGCTCCAGCGCAGGCTTCCGCCCGCTTCGCTAGCTCTGAGACACGAACACCGAGACCGCCGCTCAGCCGGACAACGTTGCTCCAGCTTGGGTTACGCCTGCCGTGCTCGACGTGACTGATCCAGGCTTGAATGAAGCCCACGGCGTCCGCGACCTGCGCTTGGCTCAGACCGCGTTCCTCACGGATGGCGCGCACCGCTTCCCCGAGCGCGAGCTGGTCGGGCGGATGACGTACAGGCATGGCCTATTGGGATTCGCCCTCGGGCCGCTCAATTCCTTGATTCGAGCAGTGTCAGCGGCTCAACCCCAAGTCGCTCGGCGATGCGCTCCACACTCTTGAGCGTCAGGTTGCGCTCGCCTCGCTCTACGCCACCCATGTAGGTGCGATGCACGCCGAGCACGTCAGCGAATGCCTCTTGGCTCAGGCCCTTGGTCTGCCGGTAGACCCGCAGGTTGTCACCGACGGTGCGCTGTAGATCGCCTTCCATGCCGGGCAACGCTGCCCGAGTGCTACTTGACGGTCTACAGACTTATAAGTAGCCTTCGCGTACAAAAGGCCGCAAGGCAACGGCGGCGGTGCCAGCGCTGCCCGGCGACTGGCTTGTCCGCGAGCAGCCGTGACCCGTCATGGAACACCACTAGGAGGGATGGATGAGTCTCGTGACAAATCACCCCCGCACGACCAGGCACCGAATCGTGGGCGCTGCCTATCGGGCGGGCGCAATGGTGCTAGCAGGCGGGGGCCTTGTGCTCGTTGGTGGCTGCGGGGCTACGTCGTCCGCTCCGACACAGGCCGCCAGCCACACGCAATCGGCAACGACGGCTACTGTCAGCCGCGCCGCACCCAATCCCCACAGTAAACCGGCCTTCGTCCGAACGGGCCACACTGAACAGGGTGACTCGGTGCGTATCGAGGGGCACTTTGGGCCGATCCTGCCGCCAAGTGAATCCGATGTCGATCAGACGATGCTCCGAAGCTGTCCAGATGCCGGTGACGGCCGGGAACTGGTGCGACGACTGGATATCTCGCTGACGCTTACGTCAAGCTTGTCCGGCGAAGTGCGGTTGAGCTTCTTTCCGGTCGCCGTCGATGAGCAGTCTGAACAGGCCCATTTCATTCTGGACTTTGTGCTGAACAGTCCAGGTAGCACGGGCTGTTACCGCGACTTGGCCGAAGGCGAAGGCGGTGGTGTGGTGGATCTCGGCAGCGTGCCACCGGGCGTAACCAGGCGTGTCTCCACCTGGATCGTGCTACCTGACGCCATTACCCCGAACAATCCAGAACCTACAGCTAAAGAACTAGCCAACCAGGAATGGTACTTCGGCTATCCGGCTGTATCTGTCAACGGCGCACTAGCCAGCACGGGCGGTGGGACACTGGAAGTGACGAGGTGACGGAAACAATCAGTCAATGCCGCGCAGCTTCTTATATTCCTCCGGGAGGCCAAGTTTTCCGTGGGCCTCTACCAACTCCTCTAACGCATGACGGGCCATATCGAGTGTTCCTTGACCGCTGAACTCATCCGCTTCCCTACGCCACGACCACCAGCGGCGTAAGAGTTCACGACCATAAATCACCTGCCGTACACCTGATGACACAATGGCTGCCTCTTGGCGGCGAACGATATGCAGGCGGTCATGACTAGGGTAGCCCTCGGAGTCCAGCAGACCCCGATAGAGCCAAACTCGTTCAGCTTCACTGTATGGCAGGGCTGAACGCAGAGTGTGCAACTGTACATTGAGGGCCGCTCGGAAGTCCCCATCAAGATCGGCTTGCGCATAAGGCGCTGCTCGCTCAAAAAACTGCAACTCGTTGAAGGTGGAATAGTCGCTACTGATCCACCGCCGCTGTTGACTCGTGCCTACTGGCGGTTGCTCAGATAGGCCGCTCAATAGGTCATAAGCCAGATCACTCACGTACTGTGGCCCTTCGCCAGGCCACACCTCGGGTGCCTTTGGGCCGTACACTTTGCCTGCTTGCGCCATCATTTACTCCATTAATTCTCCCTATTATCTCATTCTCGCCCTTTTTTGTAAATAGTTACTCATTTGACTTCTCTGGCATTGGGGCGCCAAGCTCCCCAAGCAAACGTTCGGCGTTCTGTCGCTTGGGAAGGTTGAGCGGCCGGTCGTAGACAGTCAGAGCCTGCGTCAAGCCTGCTACGGCTGACTCAGTCTCGTCGCTATCTAGGTAACACAGGGAGCGCAGATAGTGCAGCCAAGCATTGCCTGGAGTGGCACGCTCGGCCGTCGCAAACTCTTTCATTGCTTGCTTGCCGCGTCCACGCTTGGCGAGGGCGTAGGCACGGTTACTGCGAGCGTGGGCTAGCGTCACCGGGTCGAGGCTATATCGGTTGCCTAGGGCAAGTACATTGTCCAGGTCTTTGATGGCAGCGTCGTAGTTTCCCCATTCCGCGAGTACCGCGCCCCGTACATGGATTATGCGCCCAGGCTGCTGTTTGTGTTTTAGTGCCACCATGAGTGCAGCATAGGCATCGCTATAGGCGTGTTCGTAGTAATGCACCACTCCCTTGCGTCGCCACAGCAGCGAAGCGGTTGGGTTATGTTGCAAGCCATCATCGAGAACTATGTGGGCGGCCTCGAATTCGTCACGTCGTTGATGACGACCGGCCAAGTCGTTGCGCAGCTCAATGAGCTTCCGATCACCAGGGTAAATGCGCATCCCGGCCTCAATTGCTCCGGCCAGCGCTACAAGTCCCTCATCGTCTTGGTTCAGCCCGAAGCAAGCCAGAGCAAGCTGTTCATACAACCACCGGCGCTCGCTGTCATCCATCGCACTTTCCAGCGCCAGTACGACTGTTTGCTTTGCCTCCGACAAGCGCCCGTCAGTTATGAGCCGTCGCATTTGCCGCTGCGTGAGCGTGTTGCCCTGACGCGGCAGGCGAGGCTTGGGCGGCGGCACAGAACGGTTGTAGGCATCTTGGATTTCGTCTGCGTATTCATCGAACTCCCGTAACAGACCGTTAAGCACAGCTTTGCTCTTGATGCGCTTGTCTTTTTTAACATCCGTAACAAGAGGTCGCGTCACGTTAATCTCGGCGGCAAATGCAACGTCTGTCTGGTCAGCTTGAAGCCTACGCACCAACTGGGCATATGGACTCAGTGAGATGTCATCCATTGGTGACCGTATCCCTTCTGTCCCGGCGTGACAGGGCCAATGTCACAACTTGAGAAAGCGTGACGCGCACCCAGTTCGCAGGCGCTAGTTATGTATATGGCAATCAATCGGGAGTCCATAAGTCGAAAGACTTTACCGGGCTCCTCCACACTCCCGAAAGGACAGACTCATGGCTAACAACCTCATCCGTCGCCCCGCAGCCCAGGTCGTCGCTCCGGCAGACCCGCTTCTGAACACCCAAGTTGCTCAAGCCGAGCGAGCGGGCATGGTGGCTTCCGCTCGCATCCACTCTGGGGCCTTTGCTGCTTCAACCGCCATGCACCACGCCACGATGCTCTCGCAAGCAGCCGATGGTGCTTTCCGGATCTCCCCTCTTGGGGAGGACACCTACCGGAGCATCCTCAGAGCATTCGGCAGCTTCGCCACGCATGAAATCGAAGCCCTTGGCTTCAATCGGGATCAAGACTGATGGGCCTCTTGGAGACAGGGCTAGCCCTGGTTGGTGTAGCGGCGCTCATCATCCTGGCCGTGCTCGCACTGGCAACGTTGGCGACCCGAGCGTCAGCGTTGCCATCCGAAGTCGATCGTGCCGCGCCCTACCGCGAAGGACTGCACGCCGCTATGCGGATACAGACGGTCGCCCAAGACCTAGGGCAGCAACTCTACGCAGAGGCGAGGCGGCACTTGACGGTCGATCCGGGTGGTGAGCCCTGATGCCCGAGCACCACAAGCTCATCGAGCGGGTGATTGTCGGCTTGGTGGTCTGTGCCGTCAGTGTCGATGTGCTGAGTGCTGAGCTGCCTCGGCTGTTGCCCTATCTCGTGGTGTTGACGGTGCTGTTTGTAGTGGTGCGCTTGGTGCTTTTCCACACTCGGAAGTGGTGAGGCCATTTAATATTTTGGTTGCAATTTGCTTGAGATAACAATAGCCGTTTCGCTGTAGTGAAATGCACAAGATGTATTGACTGGCGGCCCGGCAATGTCGTTAACTAGAGGGTTCCCGTTATCGCCATAAGTGATACACGGCTCGGTTGAGAGACGAACACAGCAGTCGCAGTAATTCGCCCTTTGCAGGGTGCGGTGCTCTTTGTGTCTTTTTTTCTGCCCGGTGTGGAGCGAAAGGAGGTCATATATATGAGTAGAACGTATCATCACGGTAAAGAGCGGCGTATCCGGGTTCGCGGCATTCGCCGGCCAACTGACTTGCCACGCTTGGCCCGAGTCTTGATCGACTTGGAGGCAGCCAAGGCGGAGGCGGAGGCTGAAGCTGAACACGACAAACGGACTAAGGCCAAACGCCGGAGCGCATCGACTGACAAAGGCGAGGCTGGCACTTGAGGTCAGTACCACTTAACTGGTACCGCTTGCGGTGGCCGCGTGAGGTAGCTCCTGAGCAACTACTACAGGTCTTTCGGCTGCTGGCGACGGCAGCCGGTGGCCCGGTGGTCATTGAGGCGGTGGGTTCATTCGGCGTGGTTGAGCATCGCCTGGCACTGCCAGTCAGCCGAGCCGAAAACATCGTTGAGCAATTGCGGGCCAGTCTGCCCGGTCTTGGCGTTGCAGGCGCAAGCACACGACCAGCATTGTCCGTTTCGCGGGCCGTGACACTGCGGCTCTCGACCGGGCATCGACCATTGCGCACTGACGACCTGAGCAGTGTCAGTCGAGCGACGCTGACGGCGCTGGCGAACCTGCGCCGAGGTGAGCGGCTGAGTATTCAATGGGTGCTGGGTCGGTCTCTTGCGGCGGTGGCGGTGCCGAATCGACTGGACGGTGTGACACAGGAGCCATGGCTTGGGGCGCTGCTGCTCGCACCGTTTGGCACTCCGTCTCCGGCCGACGTGGAGGTGCGTAACGCCTTGCGTGCCAAGCGAAGTGAACCGGGTTGGCAGGCCGCAGGGCGGGTGGGGGTGAAAGCGAAATCGGTTAGCCGCGAACGGCGGTTGATCCGA
Organism: uncultured Solirubrobacterales bacterium; assembly: GCA_963702905.1. Taxonomy (GTDB): domain Bacteria; phylum Actinomycetota; class Thermoleophilia; order Solirubrobacterales; family Solirubrobacteraceae; genus Palsa-744. Next base: position 50,434 of record OY969769.1, on the reverse strand, counting down.
CAGGTAGTGGACGCCTTGCGGAGCGCTGAAGCACCTGGCGTCAGTTTTCGGGTTCGTCCGACGAGCGCGAGCCGGGTGGCTCGGGCGAGTGTTCCCTGGTGGCATCTGCCGCTGCGACTCAATGCCAGTGAGTTGGCCACGATGTCGGCCTGGCCCGTTGGCGCCACTGGCGAGTTGCCGGTACACAAGATCGGTAGCCGCTTGGTGGCTCCCGCGCCCGCTATTCCAAGAGTTGGCCGGGTGGTGGGGCGAGCTAGCTTTCCGGGCCGGGAGCGTTCGTTGGCGCTAACGCCGACCGATGCACTACGTCATTTGCACTTGCTCGGGCCAACCGGCTCCGGTAAGTCAACGCTGCTGCTGAACCTCATAGCGCAGGATATGGTGGCCGGGCGAGCAGTGGTAGTCATCGAGCCGAAGGGTGATCTGATTGCCAATGTACTGGAACGCATCCCGGCCGACCGGGTTGACGACGTGGTGTTGCTTGACCCAACCGATACCGCGCGGCCGGTGGGCCTCAACCCGTTGGCGCTCGGTGGTCGGTCGCCGGAGCTGGCTGCCGATCAGCTCCTTGGCTTGTTGCACTCGTTGTATGCCCCGCATTGGGGGCCGCGAACACATGACATTCTCGGTGCCTCGCTGCTGACTCTGGCTCGCCTGCCGGGCATGACATTGGCAGCCTTGCCGCTGTTGCTCACTGATGCGGCCTTTCGGCGGCGGGTCATCCCGTACGCCACTGACCCGATTGGTCTTGCCCCGTTTTGGCGGGCTTATGAGGCATGGAGTGAGGCGGAGCGGGCGGCAGCGATTGCGCCGGTTATGAACAAGTTGCGCCCGTTGCTGCTACGTCCTGAACTGCGAACGATTGTCGGCCAAACCCGCCAGAGCTTTGATCTGCGCCGGGTGTTCACTGAGCGGAAGGTATTGCTGGTCAATCTCAACAAAGGACTGCTCGGCCCGGAGACTTCGGCCTTGCTCGGCAGCCTGATTGTCTCGCAGCTTTGGCAGGCCATCCTCGGCCGGACGGATATCGCACCTGAGCGGCGTCATCCGGTCTTTATCTACGTTGATGAGTTTCAGGACTATCTGCATTTGCCGCTCGACTTGGCTGATGCGTTGGCGCAGGCGCGGGGTTTGGGCGTCGGCTTCGTCGCGGCCCACCAGTACCTGCATCAGCTCGGGCCAGCGATGCGCTCGGCGGTCTTGGCTAACGCTCAGTCGCGAGTGGCTTTTCGGTTGCCGAGTGAGGACGCCCGCCTGCTTGCCGCCGATAGCAGCCTCTCGACAGAGGACTTTCAGAGCCTCGGCGCTTTTCAATGCTACGTGCAGCTTGTTGCCAAAGCCGCCGTGCAGCCGTGGTGCAGCGCCGCGACGGTGCTGCCCGGCAAGCCAATCAGTGATCCGGCGGTGGTCAGGGCGGCCTCGCGCGCGGCTTACGGCGTCGATCGTGCCGAGATTGAGGCCGATCTGCACGAGTTGATCTTTGGCCACCGCCAGATGGACGGCGATGACCTCGCACCACGACGCCGAGACACCGGGGGTGAAGGATGAGGGCCTGTCGTGTCGCTTGTCGTATCGGGTGGACACCCAAACCCCAAAACCCGTGTATGGAAGCTATTGCTGCCCGAACTTTGGCAACGAAAGTCTTTCACTACTTGTGTCATCCCTTTTCGCTTCGGCGCGGTGGGCAGCGGCGGATTGTTGTAGCTGACGGTGGCGCGCGGGCATCAACAGAGGTGAAGCAGCACTTGGGGGGTGGGGGTGCTCATCGCGTCGAGTGGTGGGTGCAACCCAACCCAACTTCTTTCGTCACTGCTTCTTTGGTTACGAAAGAAAAGGATGGCGGCGGCGAATGAGGGAGGCTGTACCAGTACGTCCGTATATCTCGGCGAGGGGGGTGGCGTTGATTCGTGAGCGCCTAGCCGAGCGCGACCTGGCGATTATTCGGCAGATGGCCGAACTGCGCCTGATGAGCGCACGGCAGATTCAAGCTATCCACTTCCCTACTGCTGAGCACGACAACGAGCGGGCCGCCACGCGCGCTCGCCAGCGGGTTCTTGAGCGGTTGACCCGCGAACGACTGTTGAGCCGATTGGAGCGGCGGATCGGTGGGGTGCGAGCTGGTTCGGCGGGCTTGGTGCTAGCGCTGGGGCCGGTGGGTCAGCGGGTGTTGGCGATAGACGGCCCACGGCGACGCTCATACGAACCGGGACTACGCTTTGTCGATCACACGCTGGCTATAGCTCAACTCGTCGTAGACGTGACAATGGCCTCGCGCAGAGCATTGTTGGATCTGCTGGACTGCCAAGCCGAGCCACGTTGTTGGCGGGAGTTCAGCAGTATGAGCGGGCGGCGGGTGCTGCGCCCCGATGCGTTTGTGGCGCTTGGGGTAGGCGAGTATGAGCTACGGTGGTTTATAGAGGTTGACCGTGACAGTGAGAGTCTGCCAGTGGTGGTGCGTAAGTGCCGTTTCTACGCTGAGTATTACCAGTCTGGTCAGGAGCAAGCTACGCATGGTGGGGTGTTCCCACGTGTCTGCTGGATTGCACCGGATGAGGCCAGGGCCAAACGCATACAGCGCGCCATCGCTCGGGACAAGACACTGCCCGAGGGGTTGTTTATGGTGGCCGCTTCGCACTCCGCGCTCAATGTTCTAAGCGGAGTTTCACCATGAGTTTATGGTTCATTTTAATACTGTCTGTGGTAGACTTAACAACGATTAGTGTGAGGTCTACGGCATGGAGCCATTACTATTTATGACGGCAAGAACTGACAGCTCGGAGGGGACCGCTGCCGTCATGTACCTGCGGGTGTCGAGTAAGGAGCAAGCCGAAAAGGGTGGCGAGGCCGAGGGTTACTCGATTCCGGCGCAGCGGGAGGGCTGTAAGCGTAAGGCGACCAGTTTGAGCGCCGTAGTGATTGAGGAGTTCGTGGAGCGCGGCGAGTCGGCCAAGACCGCCGACCGTCCCGAGCTGCAACGCCTGCTTGCCTTCCTGGTCGAGCATCCCGTCAAGTACGTCATCGTCCACAAGGTTGACCGGCTGGCACGCAACCGCGCCGATGATGTGGCGATCAATCTGGCGATCCACCGTGCCGGGGCCGAGTTGGTGTCCGTCTCTGAGAACATCGACCAGACGCCCTCGGGTCTGCTGTTGCACGGCATTATGAGTTCGATTGCCGAGTTCTACAGCCGCAACTTGGCCAACGAGGTCATCAAGGGCACGGTTCAGAAGGCCAAGAACGGTGGCACACCGGGACGCGCGCCCACCGGCTACCTGAACGTGCGCGGCATGGTCAACGGCCGCGAAGTTCGTACCGTCGAGGTCGATCCCGAGCGTGGGCCACTCATTGCCTGGGCATTCGAGGCGTATGCGACCGGCGAGTGGACGATTCGCCGGGTGTTGGCGGAGCTGACGGCGCGCGGCCTGACGACCGCGCCGGGAACCCGAGGGCCGGGCAAGCCGCTGGCAGTTTCGCACCTGCACAAGCTGCTGCGTCATCCCTACTACGTCGGCCTGGTGCGCTACCGGGGAGCCATCTATCCCGGCAAGCATGAGCCGCTTGTCTCGCGCGAGACATGGGAGGAAGTTCAGAAGCTCTTGACTGCCAAGCACTTGGCCGGTGAGAAGGAACGCGAGCATCCCCACTACCTCAAGGGGAGCATCTACTGCGGCCAGTGTGAGGCTCGCTTGATTGTCTGCCACGCCAAAGGTCGGGGCGGCACCTATCCCTACTTCATCTGCATCGGCCGCCAACAGAAACGAACCGACTGCAAGTTGCGGGCGATGCGTATCGAGATTGTGGAGGAGCGAGTGGCGGCGTACTACGCCAGTGTGCAGCTTCCCCCAGAGGAGGTCGCAGCCTTGCGGAGCTTCCTGGGCGAGGAGCTGTCCAAGCTCCGAGTTGACGCCGAGCGCGAACGCAAGACGCAGGAACGGCGGCTACGCAAGCTCGAAGCCGAGCGCAAGAAGCTATTGGAGGCGCACTACGCCGACGCCGTGCCGCTCGATCTGCTCAAGAGCGAGCAGGATCGTCTCACGACCGGAATCGCCAACGCCGAAGGCCAACTAGCCGAGATTGAAGCCGACTTCAAGGTAGCCGAGGCCAACCTAGAGCGTGCCCTGACGCGGGCTGGGGATTGCGAGGCGGCCTACCGCGAAGCAACGCCCACCATGCGGCGACAGTTCAATCTCGCGTTCTTTAGGCGGTTGTTGGTTGGCGACGACGACACGATCACGGGCGAACTGGCGGAGCCCTTCGACACGATCCTTAGCGAGGAGTTGCGGCGCGCTGTCATCGCCAGAACTGGCGAGGAGCTATCCAAAGCTGTTGACGAGGCTTTGCGCCAGCGGGGGATTGCGCCTGACGACGAACGCCCACAGGAGCCGAAGTCGGTTCCTGTGGGCGCTGTATCTGCCTCCCGCCATTCCTGGCGTGGAGGTTTTAGTCCAGCAATGATGGTGCGCTCGAGTGGACTCGAACCACCACGGACCATGTGGTCCATAAGGCCCCTCAACCGGATACGGGGGTGTAGATGGGTCCGAGAGCGTTCAGATCGTTCAGTTTGCGGGGATTGCTGGACGCATCGGACGGGTCTGGAGGGGTGGATGTTTGGTCTCCGGGGCGACTTCTAGTCTTCTCGGTCGTGCCGAGAGCGAAGCGCCTACAAAGTTCTCGGGCGGATGCAGCCGTGGCGCGCCACATCCGCACGCAGTCGGTCTTCTACCGCGACAGCCGTGGGAGGGAGCCGGTCAACGACTTTCTTGAGGAACTGCTGGACGTGCAGCCTCTGGCCGTTGCGAAGATAGACGACGCCATCGAAGAGCATCTGAACGGTCGCGATCCGCGCCACCCGCCGCCGGAGTTTCCGGTCACGTCGCAGATCGAGGGAGAGCTGCGAGAGCTGCGCGTCCGATTCGCCAAGACGCGCTATCGCGTGCTCTACCAACGCTCTCGGAACCTGATGGTCCTGCTCCATGCCTTCGAGAAGAACACGGGCGCGGTCACGGCGAAGGACAAGAGGACGGCCCAGGCACGGATGGTCGACTTCGAGGCGAGGATGAATGCGAGCCCTCGTCGGCGTCCTCGTGCCGCTGGGCGCGATGCGCCTCCGGGGTCGCGAGGTGGGTGACTGTACTTATCAGCCGTGATAAGCTACTGATATGGCTACCGATCTACAGAGTCCCGTTGGGAGCAGCGCCGTCGAGGCAGCTCAGGGCCGCGCCAAGCGCAGCACTGCCTACCGCGACGCTCGCGCCGAATACGAGCGCATCCGTGCCCTTCGCGAGGTCAGCCCGATCGCGGCGCATCTGCGCGAGCGGCGCTTCGAGTTGGGGCTCACCCAGGAGGAGGTCGCTAAGGCGGCGGACACTTCCCACAGCGCCGTCTCTCGACTTGAGAAGGGCACGCACATCCCGCAGTTGCCGACGCTGCAACGTATCGCCGCTGTCCTAGACGAGGATCTGCTTGTGTGCTTTCAGCGCACGGTCGATGGCGAGGTAGAGAGAGAGTTCGCGGCTGTTGCTTGACGGCGGCTCGTGCAGTCATCGCGGGTTCGAGTTCGGCTGATACCGGCGAAGCTAGACAGGATCAAACCCGAATGGCCGATGGATAGCCCGGTCTTTCGCAGCGACAACGCAATTAAATGACCTTCGTGCTAGCTGTCGGTAATTCCGATCAATCGTACAGGTTTCTGATCGGCTCTTGATTGGCTCCCGTGGGCCAAATGTTTTGCCAAAAAACAAGGCTGCCATTTTGCACTTTGCCGATGCCCGCCTTGTGTGCGGCTTTGCGGGACTCGCAACGGCGGGCACTTTCAGTACCAGCGACTGGATTCTCGAGGCATTTACGGCTGCTGCGCCACCAGACTATGAAGCCGCCATATGATCCCACGCTTTCTGGCGTTGGCCACTGAGACCTTTAAGCAAGACCATCGTCTTCGCAAATTGAGCGCTGAGCAAAGACGTGTCTCGTTCATGTTTAACCGGCTATCTGGATCATGTGCATCCTCCCCTCTTCGTGGGGCGATCGTAACTAACTTGTCAAGGAGTCGCACCATGATGCCCACTCGTGGCAATCGCGTCTACTACGGCGATGTCGAGCGCAACGTCTCGCTTGCCAACATCCTCAAGATCGTCGCCGCCCTTGAACTACCCGCCTCGCAGGTCCTCGCTCGCACCGAGAAGCTGCTCGGCTAACGCCGACAGCCAGATCTACCTCAGCGCTCTATCTGCCAGCTTTAGCAGTGTCGGTGACTTTCCGCCAGAACTGTGCTCGACACACAAAAGCCCCCGCATTTGCGGGCTTTCTCCATGCGCTCGAGTGGACTCGAACCACCACGGACCATACGGTCCACAAGGCCCTCAACCTTGCGCGTCTACCAATTCCGCCACGAGCGCAGAGCGGGCGAGTATAGCCGTCGGGCCTTTGCCGGACGGCGCTCCCTTGATTCCGTCCAGGAGCCGCGCTACTGTACGAACACATGTTCGTTTCATCGCCCAATCAAATCGACACGGGAGCCACCTGCACATGGATCTGACCAAGCGTCAGCAGGAGATCTTCGACTTCATCCGCAAGTACTCGGCCAAGTACGGCTACCCGCCGACGGTCCGCGACATCGGTAAGGCGGTCGGCCTGGCGTCGTCCTCCACCGTCCACGCCCATCTCGCCAACCTCGAGAAGATTGGTCTGCTGCGCCGCGACCCCTCCAAGCCTCGCGCGATCGAGCTGTTCGACCGTGCTGTTGGCACAGCCGTGGACAGCGTCCGCAACATCGTCCGCCCCGAAAGCCTCCCGCTGCTTGGTTCGGTGGCGGCCGGCCAGCCGATCCTCGCCGAGGAGAACGTGGAGGAGTACGTGCCGGTTCCGACCCTCGCGGGCGGGAGCAACGGCGACTATCTCCTGCGTATCCGCGGCGAATCGATGAAGGACGCCGGCATCGTCGAAGATGACCTCGTCGTCGTCCATCAGCAGGACACTGCCCAGCAGGGCGACATTGTGGTGGCGCTGCTCGGCGAGGAGGCCACAGTGAAGCGCTACTTCCGCGAACCAGATCACATCCGTCTGCAACCCGAGAACGAGACCATGGAGCCGATCCGCACCAAGGAGGTCAAGGTGCTTGGGCGCGTGGTGGGATTGCTCAGGAGCATGTGATGAGCACCCTTCTGCTCGAGCGACCCCCGGCCCTAGATGAGGGCTTCGAGCACGGCACGCGCCGTCGGCTGGGCGGCGCGCCCGATACGGGGCAAGTGGACGCGCACGGCAGGCTGACGCTCGACGATCTGATCGTCGGCGTCTGGGAGGGCCTGGCCGTGCGCGCCACCGTCCAATGCCCGGTGTGCGCCGGGCCGATGGCGTCTGGCTCTCGCGAGCACGACCACGATGTGCTCGCCGGTGTCTGCCTCAGTTGCGGCGCCCGGCTGGCCTGATCCGCTCGGAGGAGGATCGGGGAGAGCTTCCGGGAAGAGCATGTGTCGCCGCTCTCACCTTGAAATGGCGGTCTCGCCAGTTGGCTCCTGGGGTGGCGGACAGGTTGAGCAACTGGCTCTCAGGGTAGATGGCCTCTGAATGCCTTGAAAACCTGCGGTCGGGGCGGATCGTGTGGCCCCAGGAGGATTGGATGGGAGGATGAGGAACAGCAGCGGGATCCTTGCCGAGGAGATGCGCGAGGAGCGCAACCGAATCGTCGCGATGCTCCGCAGGGCCTATTGGATGGAGATCGAGACGGTGATGAGCTACATCGCCAACTCCATCAATCCCGACGGTGTGCGAGCGCAGGAGGTGATCGGGTCGCTGCGAGCGGACATTCAGGAGGAGCTGGGGCATGCCATCCAGTTCGCGACCCGCGTCAAGGAGCTCTACGGTGTCGTGCCCGGTTCGATGGGCTTCCAAGCGGAGCAGTCTTATCTACAGCCGCCGGAACACCAGATCGACATTGTGCATGTCATCAAGGGAGTGATCGCCGCGGAGGCCGGAGCGATCGCTTTCTACAACGAGATCATCCAGGCGACCGAGGGAGTCGATCCGGTCACTAACGACATGGTGATCGTGATCCTCCGCGACGAGGAGCGCCACCGGCGTCTTTTCGAGGGGTTCCTACGCGAGTACGAAGAGCGACCCTCGCGACTTTAGCTCGTCCACCCCTTCCAACAACCCCCGTCCCGCGCTACCGTGACAGTGCAGGTCAGGCAGCCGCGGAGGCCCTCGGGCCTTCGAGGAAACTCCGGACATCACAGGGCAAGGTGGTCGAGCTATCGACCCGGGGAAACCCGCGGGAAAGTGCCACAGAAACAAACCGCCTAAGCCCGCCGTCCCACGTGAACGGCGGGCCGGTAAGGGTGAAATGGTGCGGTAAGAGCGCACCAGCGCCGCGGTGACGCGGCGGCTGGGCAAACCCCACCCGATGCAAGGCCAAAGCGGATCGCTTGTAGGTAGCCCGCCGAGATCCAGGTAGGCCGCTCAGATGGATGGCTGTTCAACGACAGAACCCGGGTTATCGACCTGCTAAGGAAAAGCCCCGCTCCGGCGGGGCTTTTCTATGTGATGCCCTCGCACGAGGGCAGGCGAGCAAGTCACGGGCAGCCGGGTCCGCGACACCCCTCGTATCGTGAGCGCCATGCCAGCGATACGCCCCGACCAGTGCTGACAACCATCGCCGACGCCCTGAAGGACGCCTTCCTCATGGCCTGGGCTGTGTGGTGGGCGCTCGTGTTTGGCTTCGCCATCTCCGCGGTCGTCCAGGCATGGATACCGCGTACCCGCATCGAGCGGGCGCTCGGCGGGACCGGTTCGAGGTCCATAGCCGTCGCCACCGGGCTGGGAGCCGCCTCGTCCTCGTGCTCCTACGCGGCGATCGCCATCGCCAAGAGCCTCTTCCAGAAGGGCTCCTCAGCGGCGTCCGCGCTCGCCTTCCAGTTCGCCTCCACCAACCTCGTGATCGAGCTTGGCATCGTCGTATGGGTTTTGCTCGGCTGGCAGTTCACGCTCGCGGAGTTCGTCGGTGGGCTGATCCTCATCGTCGTCATGACAGCCCTCCTGCGCGTGTTCGTCTCCAAGCGCCTTGAAGAGCAAGCCCGCGCCCACGCGATCGAGGCCGACACCGGCCACCAGCACCACTCCGTGGGCACAAACATGAGCCTCCGCGAGCGGCTCACCTCCATCTCCGCCTGGTCGGACGTCGCACACAACTTCCGCAACGACTGGACGATGCTCTACAAGGAGATCGCCCTCGGCTTCCTGCTCGCCGGCTTCATCGGCCAGATCGACAACAGCGTATGGAACTCGCTCTTCATCACCGACGCTCCGGCCCCGCTCAAGTTGATCGAGAACGCCCTCGTCGGGCCGGTCATCGCGATCCTCTCCTTCGTGTGCTCTGTCGGCAACATCCCGCTCGCCGCCGTCCTGTGGTCGGGCGGGATCGGCTTCGCGGGGGTCATCTCTTTCATCTTCGCCGACCTCCTGGTGGTGCCGATCCTGCTCATCTACCGCAAGTACTACGGCGGCAAGTTCACACTCCGCATCGTCGCGCTCATGTTCGTCACGATGGTGCTCGCAGCGCTAGCCATCGATGGCATATTCAGCGTCGCCGGCCTGATTCCCACCGTACGTCCCACTCGCGCCGACATCTTCAGTGAAGTCAAAGTCGACTACAAGCTCATCGCCAACATTCTCGGCATCGCCGTGTTCGCTGCGCTGTTCGCCCTCACGATGCGTCGGGGCGCAACCGACTCTGTGTGCGGTATGAAGGTCGACAAGGCCAAGGCGATTCGCAAGGAGATAGATGGGAAGACCCTCTATTTCTGTAGCCCCCACTGCGCCGCTATAGCCTCCCAGGACCACCTCCAGGAAGAGGTCTCCGTGAGATGAGCACGATGCAAAGGTCAAAACCCTCACCCACCGCGCTCCCCGCCTGGGGAGATCTCGCTCGCCACCGTGCCGCGATAGCCGACGCCTCACTGCGCGAGCTGTTCGCCGCCGACCCCGTCCGTGGCGAGCGGCTCACCGCCGAGGGCGCGGGGCTCTACCTCGACTTCTCCAAGAACCGCATTACCGACGAGACGATGACGCTGCTGCTCGCGCTCGCCAACCAAGCCGGCCTATCAGAACGCACCGAGGCGATGTTCACGGGCGAGCGCATCAACGTCTCCGAGAACCGCTCCGTCTTGCACGTCGCGCTGCGGATGCCAAAGAGCGCTTCGCTCATGCTCGACGGCGTGGATGTCGTGGGGGAGGTCCACACCGTGCTCGATCGCATGGCCGCCTTCGCAGACCAGGTTCGCTCGGGTGAGTGGACGGGTCACACCGGCAAGCCCATCACAAACGTGGTCAATATCGGTATCGGCGGCTCCGACCTCGGCCCGGTGATGGCCTACGAGGCGCTACGCCACTACACCCGTCGCGACATCACATTTCGCTTCGTCTCAAACGTCGACTCCACCGACTTCGTGGAGGCCACCCGCGACCTCGACCCCGCCCAGACGCTCTTCATCGTCTCCTCCAAGACCTTCACCACGCTCGAGACGATGACCAACGCTCGCTCCGCCCGCGCCTGGCTGCTTGACGCGCTCGGCGACGAGGCTGCCGTCGCCAAGCACTTCGTCGCCGTCTCCACCAACGCCCACGCGGTCGCCGAGTTCGGCATCGACACCACCAACATGTTCGGCTTCTGGGATTGGGTCGGCGGCCGCTACTCGATGGACTCCGCCATCGGCCTATCCACCATGCTCGCGATCGGCCCGACCCACTTCCACGAGCTGCTCGCCGGCTTTCACGCGATGGACCACCACTTTCGCGTCACCCCCTACGAGCGCAACCTGCCTGTGCTGATGGGGCTGCTCGCGGTCTGGAACAACAACTTCCTCGGCGCCCACACGCACGGAGTCATGCCCTACAGCCAGTATCTCAAGCGCTTTCCCGCCTACCTCCAGCAGCTAGCGATGGAGTCAAACGGAAAGCACGTCACCCTCGATGGCGTAGAAGTCGATTTTGATACGTGCCCTATCTACTGGGGGGAGCCGGGCACGAACGGCCAACATTCCTTCTACCAGTTGATCCACCAGGGGACGAGGCTCATCCCCGTAGATCTAATCGCCTTCGCCCGTCCTCTCAACCCTCTCGGCGACCATCACGACTTGCTGATGTCAAACGTCTTCGCGCAGGCCGAGGCGCTCGCGTTCGGCAAGACCGCTCAGGAGGTTCGTGCCGAGGGCGTCCCGGACGCTGTCGTCGCTCACAAGGTGATGGCCGGCAACAGACCCACGAATGTCGTGCTCGCCGAGCAGCTCACCCCACACACGCTTGGCGCGCTCATCGCCTTGTACGAGCACTCCGTGTTCGTACAAGGCGTCATATGGGACATCGACTCGTTTGACCAGTGGGGCGTCGAGCTCGGCAAGGCGCTTGCCAAGCGCATCATCCCCGAGCTTCAAAGCGACACCGAGCCTTCGCTCGACCACGACAGCTCCACCAACGCGCTCATCTGCCGCTACCGCGCGCTGCGCCACTGCTTGTGAGCGAGGAGATCCCACCCGTCCAGGTTCTGCCCGATCCCGCGGCCGTGGCCATTCGTGCCGCCGAAGTCATCCGCGAGCACGCGCACGCCGCGATCTCCGAGGGCGGCTCCTTCACGTTCGCGTTCAGCGGCGGTCGCACCCCGTGGGCTGTGTTTGCAGAGTTGGCCCGCGCGGACTTCCCCTGGGATCGGACATCGATCTACCAGGTGGACGAGCGCGTCGCGCCCGCCGGCAGCGAGGACCGCAACCTCACCCACCTGCGGGCCGTTCTGCCTTCGGAGGCGTTCGCTCGCGTGTATCCCATGCCGGTCGAGGACCCGGATCTCGACGCCGCCGGCGCACGCTATGCGGCGCTCCTGCCCGCCCGCTTCGATCTGATCCATCTCGGTCTCGGCCCCGACGGCCACACCGCCTCGCTGGTCCCCGACGATCCCGTCCTCGACGTCACAGATCGCGACGTTTCCCTCGTCGGCTCCTACCAGGGCCGGCCCCGTATGACCCTCACCTACCCGGTCATCGACCGAGCGCGGGCCTTGCTGTGGATCGTCACCGGCGCCGACAAGGTTGACGCACTACGGCGCCTGCGCGCTCACGACCACTCGATCCCCGCCGGCCGGGTCGCACCCGACCGCGCGCTTGTGGTCGCCGACGCAGCAGCCTCAGGCCGGTAGCGGCTGACCCTCGGCTGCCTGCTCCCGCTGGAGCTCGCTCAGCACCGACAGCATCGACTCCACCTCGCACTCCGTCTGCGGCCACGGCTTCTCGGGGTGATCCTCCAGCGTCTTCAAACCGTTGCCGGTGATGATCGCCACCACAGTCGCATCAGGGTCAAGTTCGCCCGCTTCCGCCAACTTCTTCAGCACCGCGACGGTTGTGCCTCCCGCAGGCTCGGTGAGGATCCCCTCGGTTGCCGCGAGTAGGTCGATGCCCGCGAAGATCTCCTCATCGCTGGCCGACCCCGCGCTGCCGTGGCGGGAAAGCACCGCGTCGATTACCAGGTACCCGTCGCCGGGGCTGCCGATAGCAAGCGAATGCGCGATCGTCTCCGGCGTGCACGGGTGGATCTCCGCATCTCTCGCCCCGATCGCGCTCGCGATCGGCGAGCATCCCGCGGGCTGGGCGATGTGCATCTTGGTTGCGCTCGTCTTCGCCAATCCCACCGTTTCAAGCTCCACGAGCCCCTTGTGCAAACGCGAGGACAGCGTCCCCCCGGCGGTCGCCGACACGATGTTGTCGGGCGCCTTCCATCCAAGCTGCTCCACGATCTCGAACGCCATCGTCTTCGCTCCCTCCGCGTAGAAGGGGCGCAACGTGATGTTCGCGAACTCCAGACCGCTTGCCGCCGCCACCTTCTTGCACTCACGGTTGGCTTCGTCGTAGTTCCCCGCCACCTGACACACCTTTGCGCCGAGCGCTCTACACGCCTTCGCCTTGGTCTGCTCCAGCCGGTTGGGGTAGAACACGTACGGTGTCACCCCCGCCTTGGCGGCGAGAGACGCGACGGCGGTGCCCACGTTGCCGGTCGACACGCACCCGATCTCGCCCTTGCCAAGCTCGAGCAACCGTGCCACGGCGGTGGACACAACCCTGTCCTTGTAGGACAGGCTCGGACGCGACGTGCTGTCGTCCTTCACGTACAGTTTTTTCAATCCCAACGCCGCGCCGAGCCGGTCGGCGGGGATCAGGGGGGTCATACCGGAGAACTGGCCAACCCGCGCCTGCGCGTAGGCGTCGCGGATTGGCGACAGCTCGGAGAGGCGCCAGATGTTCCACGGGCGCTGCGACATCGGTCGTTCTCTTAGGCGTGTGATCGCGAGGTCGTAGTCGTACGCCACGTCCAAGCACTTCCCGCATTCCGGGCAGAACGCCTCCGTGTCGGTGATCGGCAGCTTCACATCGCATCTCTGGCACACCAGTTCGGTGGCGCAGGAGCGCGTTGTCTCATTCAGGTCCACGCGCTCTGTAGCGGCGCTCATCCGGTCTCACCCCTTCCGTGTCGAGTTGGTTGGCATCGAAATCGCACCGTCATCGTGGCACAAGCTCGCTCGTGGGCCACGTCGCGTCGATCTCCCCGGCGCCATCCGGATGCGATGCGATCAGAAGCTCCTCGGCGATGTGGGGGGCGAAGGGCATAAGCACTCGCGCGAGCATCCGCAGCGCCTCCACCTGCGCCTCGCGGTCCTCCTCACACAGCGATCCCCTCTTTGCGAGCACCCGCTTCTCATAGTCCCGGATGCGGTCGAACAGTCGCATCACGTTGCGCACCGCGCTGTGCATCTCGAGCTCTCTCGCGTCCTCGGTGATCTTCTCCACCGCGGTCGCGCACCATTGCTCCAAGCGCTTGCGCAGGTGCTCGGTCTTGTCGGGTCCCATCGTGGGCTCGCCGTCGGGAGACGCTCCGTTCGTCTCGGCCCCCGATGTCGCCGCCGGGTCGATAGCGAAGCGCGCCTGGGAGTACTCCCATAGCTGCCTGAGAAAGCGATGGCAGCGCTTGACGTCGCTGTCGCTCCAGTTCAACGAGCGCTGGGCCCTCGCGGCGTACAGCACCGCCAGCCGGATCGTGTCCGCCCCGTGCTGCCCCACCAGCTCGTCGGGGTCCACCACGTTGCCGAGGTGCTTGCTCATCTTGCGCCCGTCCCGGATCACCATCTCGTGGAAGAGGCACCCCGCGAACGGCTCCCCATCCGCCAGGAACTCGAGCGGGCCGATGTCCCGTAGCGCCTTGGTCACCGTGCGCTGGTCGAACACGAAGTTCCCGCTGTCCGACCCCGCCACCACACGCTCGGAGGGCAACCAGGCGCGCAAATCCTCGAGCGCCAGGATGTGCTCGAGCGTCTGCTCCCGCTCACTTGTCGGCACGCATACCGGCACCCACAACCACAGCGCGTCGAAGTGGCAGTCGAGCGTGTCCGTCTCGCGCTTCGCGCTTCCCCCGCAGGCCGGGCAGGTGGTGTTGACGAAGTCATCTCGCTCCGCCAGCGGGTTACCGGCGCCGGTGGGCTTGAGATCGAGCGGCAAGATCACCGGCAATTGCTCGGTGGGGAGCGGCACGGCGCCGCAGCTCTCGCAGTACACGATCGGGATCGGCGTCCCCCAGGAGCGCTGCCTTGAGATCGTGAAGTCGTTTGCCCGGTAGCGCACCGCCGGCCGACCCGCATCGGAGCCCTCGGTGAGGGTTGTGGGTATTCCCTCAGCCACCCCCTCGCGTGCGCGCGCGGGGCTTTGTGGTGAGTCCCCGCGCGAGTCCCCCTGTGAGGGGAATACCCCCTGCGCCCCAAGCAGTCGCTCGGCGATCACCGCGTCGGTGCGGTCGTGCTCGGGGATCCCCAACACTGCCGTCGCGCCGAAGCGACCGTCCACGGTTGGGGAGACGATCACCGGCAGTGGCTCACCGCCGGTGGGGGAGGGCAGTGTTCTACCCGTGTTGATCAACGGCATGCTCTCCGCCTCGCGCGCTCCCCGCTCCAACCCTCCCGAGCGCAACTCCTCCAGGCGCTCGTGCAGTCCAGCCCCGGCCGCCCACAGCTCAACGTCGGGGTGCTTGGGGGAGATCGCCACGAAACGCGCCCCCTCGAGCGCCTCGGTGTGGGGTGTGAATACCGCGAGCGTCGTTCCGTCGGCCGCGTACAGGTCGAGCTCTACCCCATCCACTCGCCCGAGCACGAAGCGTTGGGAGGCGAGCGCGTTCTCATCCCAGATGCCGCTCTCCGCCAGCTCCTGCAGGCGCCGGTCGTTCTCCTCGACGTATGCGCTGATCCGTAGGTACCACTGTGGTTGCTGGATCAAGCGCACTGGGTTGTGGCAGCGCCAGCACTCCCCGTTCTCCACCTGGATGGTGGCGAGCGTGGTCTGGCAGGTGTCACACCAGTCGACGCTTCCGGTACCCCGGTACACCAAACCTGCCTCCAGGAGAGTCAGGAACAACCACTGCGACCAGCGGTACATGATCGGGTGTGAGCTCATGAACGTGCGCTCCCAATCGAAGGAGAACCCAAGGCGTCGCAGCTGTCCGATCATGTGCTCAGCGCAGCGCTCCACCCACTCGTTCGGCGACTCTTTGCCGGCGATCGCGCCGAGCTCGGCGGGCAGGCCGAAGGAGTCGAAGCCGAACGCGAACAGCACGTCCTCCCCCCGCGCGCGACAGAAGCGTGCGTAGGCATCGCCGATCGAGTAGCTGCGCACGTGCCCGATGTGGATGTTCCCCGAGGTGAACGGTGCCGAGGGCTTGATGTACTTGCGCGGCCGATCGCTTCCGATGGCGGGCGTGCGGAAGGCGTTTTGCTCGCTCCATGCGGCCTGCCGAGCGGGCTCGATCGCGTGTGGGTCGTAGTGTGGAAGTGTGCGCTGGCTCACCGATCGAGCATACCCAAGCGCTCCGAGCAGGTTGTTATGCTCGTCCGCCGCGACTGTAAGGATTCTTCGATGGAAGTAGAGATTGGACGCGGCAAGCAAGGCCGCCGCGCATACGGATTCGACGACATCGCGATCGTGCCCTCCAGGCGCACACGCGACCCCGACGACATCGACATCTCCTGGAAGCTCGGTCCCTATCAGTTCGAGCTGCCGATGATGGCCTCCGCAATGGACGGTGTCGTGTCTCCGAAGACGGCGGCGATCGTGGGGGAACTGGGCGGATTGGCGGTGCTCAACCTCGAGGGGATCTTCACTCGCTATGAGGACGCCGACGAGCAGCTCGAGCGCATCTCCAAGCTGCCCAAGGACGTGGCGACGCGGGAGATGCAGGAGATCTACAGCCAGCCCGTGATCCCTGAGCTGATCGCCCAGCGGATTCGTGAAATCAAGGATCAAAAGCAGGTCGTGGCCGCCTCTCTGACGCCCCAGCGGGTGCTCGAGTACCACGAGCTGGCGCTGGAGGCAGGCCTCGACGTGCTCGTGATCCAAGGCACGGTGGTGTCCGGCGAACACGTCTCCACGGTGTCAGAGCCGCTGAACCTGAAGGAGTTCATTCCCTCACTCGACGTGCCGGTGGTGGTGGGCGGTTGCGCCTCCTACCAGACGGGTCTTCACCTGATGCGCACCGGCGCTGCCGGCGTGCTCGTGGGTGTCGGTCCGGGCGCCGCCTGCACCACGCGTGGGGTGCTGGGGATCGGCGTGCCGCAGGCGACCGCCATCGCGGACGTCGCCCACGCGCGCTCCACGCACATGCTGGAGACGGGCGAGTACTGCCAGGTGATCGCCGATGGCGGCATGCGCAACGGCGGTGATGTCTCCAAGGCGATCGCGCTGGGCGCCGACGCGGTGATGATCGGATCGCCGCTTGCGCGCGCCCATGAAGCGCCGGGACGGGGCTTTCACTGGGGGATGGCGACGTTTCATCCCACGCTTCCCCGTGGCGCCCGTGTGGCGACAACCCAGAACGGGACGCTCGAGGAGATCCTGGTGGGGCCCGCGCGTGAGAACGACGGCACCTTCAACCTGTTCGGCGGCTTGCGCACCTCGATGGCGACCTGTGGGCACAAGGACCTCGCCGAGTTCAACCGCGCGGAGGTGGTGATCGCGCCCGCCCTGCAAACCGAGGGCAAGCAGCTTCAGCGGGACCAGTCCGTGGGGATGGGCTCCAACGGCAAGGCGGCAGCGCTAGTCAATGACTGAGACCGCTGCCGCGGCCACCGCGCCGTCTCCACAGGCCCCAACCGGGCTGGCGGCGGCGCGCGAGGAGGTGGTGGTCCTCGACTACGGGGGCCAGTACTCACAGCTGATCGCGCGGCGCATCCGCGACTGCGGGGTGTTCTCCGAGCTGTTGCCCCACCACGTCGGGTTGGAGGAGGTGGTGAAGCGCAAACCGCGCGGCATCATCCTCTCCGGGGGACCCGCGTCGGTGTACGCGTCCGGCGCGCCCCGCCTGGAGCGCGAACTGCTCGATCTCGGTGTTCCGGTGCTGGGCATCTGTTACGGGATGCAGCTCATCGTCCACGAGCTGGGAGGTCGCGTCGAGCAAGCCGAGGTGGGCGAGTTCGGCCGCTCCGACCTCACCGTCTCAGAGCCAGGGGTGCTGCTCGCAGGGATGCCCAAGGAGCAGACATGCTGGATGTCACACCGCGACACGGTCTTTGAGGCGCCCGCCGGGTTCACGGCGCTCGCCTCGTCGACGGCCTCGCCGGTGGCGGCGGTCGAGGACGTCGAACATGGGATCTACGGCATCCAGTTCCACCCTGAGGTCGTCCACACCCCCTATGGGCAGGAGATCCTCACGCGTTTCCTCACCGAGGTGTGCGGCTGCGAGCGCACATGGTCGCCGGCGTCCATCGCCGAAGACCAGATCGCGCGCATCCGCAAGCAGGTGGGCGACGGACGCGTCATCTGCGGTCTCTCGGGAGGCGTCGACTCCTCTGTGGCGGCGCTGCTCGTGCACCGCGCGATCGGTGACCAGCTCACCTGCGTGTTCGTCGATCACGGCTTGATGCGCAAGGATGAGGGCGAGCAGGTGATCAGCGCGTTCCGCGACACCTTCAAGGTGCCGCTCGTGGCGGTCGACGCTGAGACGCGCTTCCTGGAGAAGCTCAAAGGTGTCACAGAGCCGGAGGCAAAGCGCAAGGCGATTGGCGCCGAGTTCATCAGGGTATTCGAGGAGGAGGCCACGAAGATTTCTGCCTCAAGCCCCGCTCGCTATCTGGTCCAAGGGACCCTCTATTCCGATGTGATCGAGTCGGGCGGAGGCACGGGCGCCGCCACGATCAAGTCACACCACAACGTGGGCGGCCTGCCTGAGGACATGCAGTTCGAGCTGGTCGAGCCGCTGCGCGCGCTCTTCAAGGACGAGGTCAGAGCGGTGGGCGCTGAGCTGGGATTGCCGGAGCGCCTGGTGTGGCGCCAGCCGTTCCCCGGCCCGGGCCTTGCCATCAGGGTCGTCGGCGGCGAAGCAACCAGGGAGCGTTTGGACGTGCTGCGCGAGGCGGACCACATCCTGCAGGAGGAGATCCGCAAGGCGGGGCTCTACCGTGAGCTGTGGCAGTCCTTCTGTGTGCTCCCCGACGTGCGCACCGTCGGTGTGCAGGGCGACGAGCGCACATATGGCTACGTGGTGGTCATCCGCGCGGTGACCTCCGACGACGCTATGACCGCCGACTGGGCCCGCCTTCCCTACGACCTGCTTGAGACGGTCGCCTCGCGCATGATCAACGAGCTGCGCGAGGTGAACCGGGTGGTGCTGGACATCACCAGCAAGCCCCCAGGCACCATCGAGTGGGAGTAGCTATCATTCGCCGTCGCGCCGCGCGGCTTCCTCGCGCGGCCTTTTTCACGTTATGAAGACCTACGTAGCCAAGCCAACAGATCGCGAGCGCAACTGGCTCGTCGTCGACGCGAACGGCAAGACGCTCGGGCGTCTCGCCACGCAGATCGCCGATGTGTTGCGCGGGAAGCGCAAGCCCGAGTACACACCCCATATCGACACGGGCGACTTCGTGGTGGTTGTGAACGCGGAGAAGATCGCCGTCACCGGCGACAAGCGCAAAGCCAAGCGCTACTACCGCCACTCCGGCTACCCCGGTGGGTTGCGCTCACGCACCTTTGAGGAAATGATCGAGCGCCGTCCTGAGGAGATCATCAGACTCGCCGTGAAGGGCATGATGCCGCGCAACCGCCTTGCTCGCAAGCAGATCACCAAGCTCAAGGTCTACGCCGGCCCCGAGCACCCACACGTAGCCCAGAAACCGCAACCGATGGAGATCGAGGCCTGATGGCCGACGAGCCGACAGAGCACACCGACGAGCAGCCTGAGCCGGTCGAGCCCACCCCCGAGGCGTCATCTGCCGAGGAGACCCCGGCCGCGGCCGAGGAGAGCGCCTCGCAGCCGGTCGCCGAGGAGTCCGTAGAGGAGGCAGCGCCTGTCGAGGAGCCCGTTGCGGAGGCGCCCGCAGAGCAGCCTGTCGCCGAGTCTGAGCCAGAAGCGCCCTCGGTGAGTGAGCCGGTCGCCGAGGAGGCCGCGTCCGAGGAGGCGGGTGACTCCGAGGAGGAGGAAGAGGCCCCCGCGCCGCGCGTCAAGCCGAGTGTCCCAGGAGCACACCTCGAAGTTGACATCGTCCCAGAGGGCGTCGATCCGCTCGCCCCCGAGCAACCCAGCGATCCGTATGCGATCGAGGAGGACGAGGAGCCACGGGCTGAGGAGGAGACCGAGAGCGAGCCCCTCCCAGAGCCGATCTCAACAGCCGCCATCGACCTGGCTTCCGGGGCTCGCTACAAGGCGACCGGCAAGCGCAAGACGGCGATCGCGCGAGTGATCCTCAGGCCCGGCACCGGCGCCTACCTCGTCAACGGGAAGGCGCTCGACGAGCACTTCCCGCGAGTGACGCTTCAGCGCAACATCCGCCAGCCGCTTGAGACCGTTGGCTACCAAGACCGCATGGACGTAGTCGCGCGCTTGCATGGCGGCGGGATCTCGGCTCAGGCCGGCGCGCTGCGTCACGGCATCTCTCGCGCGCTGCTGGAGGCCGACCCCAACCTGCGCGGCGAGCTCAAGCGACGCGGGTTCCTCACGCGCGACTCGCGCGCCAAGGAGCGCAAGAAGGCAGGCCTCAAGAAGGCCCGCAAGCGCCCGCAGTTCTCCAAGCGCTAGACCCCTTTATGGCGAGGCTGTTCGGGACCGACGGCGTCCGTGGTGTCGCAGGTGAGCTGCTGACCGCTGAGCTGGCTCTCGCACTTGGCAAGGCCGCCACTCATCGCGTGGGCGCGGAGCGCCCGCGAGTGTTGATCGTGCGCGACACACGCGAGTCGGGGGAGATGCTGCAGGCGGCGCTCGCCGCCGGTGTGAGCGCCGCCGGAGGAGAAGCGCTGCTCGGTGGGGTGCTCCCCACGCCTGCCGCCCCTTTGCTGCTCAAGCGCTACGGCTTTGACCTGGCGGTGGTGCTGTCGGCGTCCCATAATCCCTACCGGGACAACGGGGTGAAGTTCTTCGGCGCCGACGGCTTCAAGCTCGGGGACGATGCGGAGATCGCGATCGAAGCCGAGGTGGGGGCAAGCGGAGGCGACGGAACGCTCACGGGCGCCTCCGCAACCGGAGGTCGCGCGGGTGGAAGTCCCGCGATCGGGCACGTGCGCGAGCTGCGCGCCACCCACGAGGACTATCTGCGCGAGCTGGAAGCGCGCTTCGCGGACCTGCGACTCGATGGGCTCGACGTGCTGGTGGACTGCGCCAACGGCGCCACCTACAAGGTCGCTCCAGAGATGTTCAGACGGCTGGGTGCGAACGTGACGGTCATTGCTGCAAACCCGGACGGGCGCAACATCAACGCCGGTTGCGGCTCCACCCACATCGCAAGCCTTGGCGAGCGGGTCCGCGAAGGGGGGCACGCGCTCGGGTTCGCTTTCGACGGCGACGGCGACCGTGTGCTGGCGGTGGACCGTGAGGGAGCGGTGGTGGACGGCGATGAGCTGATCGCGCTGGCGGCTCTGCACCTGCGCGAGCGCAGCCGTCTCGCGGGAGACGGGGTGGTTGTGACCGTGATGACCAACTACGGCTTCCACGCCGCAATGCGCGAGGCGGGTATCGAGGTGGCTTGCACGAACGTGGGCGACCGCTACGTGCTGGAGGAGCTGCGACGCAAGGAGTGGGCGCTCGGAGGGGAGCAGTCGGGTCACATCATCGACATGGGCTTCAACAGCACCGGAGATGGGCTCGCGAGCGCGCTGCTCACGCTGGAGGCGCTCGCCGGACGCGATCTCGCCGAGCGTGACGCGATGGAGAAGTTGCCGCAAAGGCTCG
Organism: uncultured Solirubrobacterales bacterium; assembly: GCA_963702905.1. Classification (GTDB taxonomy): domain Bacteria; phylum Actinomycetota; class Thermoleophilia; order Solirubrobacterales; family Solirubrobacteraceae; genus Palsa-744. Next base: position 29,206 of record OY969769.1, on the reverse strand, counting down.
TCAACGTGCCTGTGCGCGACCGAGGCGCGCTCGCGGGCGCGGACAGCGTGAGCGAGGCGGTAGAGAGCGAGGATCGCGCGCTCTCCGGGCGCGGTCGTGTGCTGGTGCGCCCGAGCGGCACCGAGCCGCTCGTGCGCGTGATGGTGGAGGCGCCCACCGACGAGGAGGCGGACGCTACTTGCGAGCGCTTGGTAGCGGTCGTGCAGCGCGAGCTGGGGTGATACGCCGCTGATATCGTCGTCGCGGTGTGCGGCATCGTCGGCTACGTAGGAAAGCGCCCCGCCCGCGAGCTGTTGCTCGCAGGGCTGAAGAAGCTCGAGTACCGGGGCTATGACAGTGCTGGGATCTCGCTGGTCTCAGGCGACCACATTGAGGCGGTGCGCTCGGTGGGAAACCTCAGCGCGCTACAGGCCAAGCTCGACGCCCACGCAGGGGAGAGCGAGGGTGGGACGGCGGTGGCGACCCTAGCCGAACCCCGTCCGCTCCCAGCCACCGGGATCGGCCATACCCGCTGGGCCACGCACGGGCGCGTGAGCGAGGAGAACGCCCACCCCCACTACGACTCCGAGGATCGCCTCCACGTGGTGGTGAACGGGATCGTAGAGAACTACATGACGCTCAAGGAGCGCTTGCAGGCGGAAGGCAGCGACTTCACCTCGGAGACGGACGCGGAGGTGATCGCGCATCTGATTTCAGCCCACTATGACGGCGACCTCGCGGTGGCGGTAAGGGCCGCCTTCGCCGAGCTCGAGGGACACTTCGCATTCGTCGCCATGAGTGTGCAGGAGCCCGACACGCTCGTGGGTGCGCGCAAGGAGTGTCCGCTGGTCGTCGGTAGGGGGGAGGGGGAGCAGTTCATCGCCTCCGCGGTCCCCGCCTTCCTCGCACAAACACGCTTGGTGCAGCACATCGAGAACGGCGAGATCGTGGTACTGCACCCCGAGGGGGTCACGATCCTCACGCAGGCCGGCGACGCCGTAGAGCGTGCGGTGGAGGAGGTCGATTGGGACGAGGACACCGCCGAGAAGGGCGGCTATGAGACGTTCATGCTCAAGGAGATCCACGAACAGGCGGACGCGGTGGCCGAGACGATCGCCGACCGGGTGGCGCGCGGGGATGGCGTGGATCTTGACGAGCCAGGAGCGCTCGACGAGTCGATCCTCGCGGATGTCAAGAGGATCGTTGTCGTGGCTTGTGGCACGTCATATCACGCTGGCCTTGTCGGGCGTTATGCGATCGAGGAGTGGGCGCGCGTGCCGGTCGAAATGGACATCGCCTCCGAGTACCGATACCGCAACCCTGTCGTGGGGGAGGGGGATCTGGTGATCGGCATCTCGCAATCTGGCGAGACCGCCGACACGCTTGCCGCGATGCGCAAGGCACGCGAGCGCGGAGCGAAGGTGCTGGCGATCACGAATGTGATGGGATCGCAAGCCACCCGCGAATCCGACGGTGTGCTGTTCACACGAGCGGGCCTCGAGATCGGGGTCGCCGCCACCAAGACGTTCGTGTGCCAGGTCGCGGCGATCTACCTGCTTGGTCTGCGCCTGGCGGAGCTGCGCGGAACGCTCTCGCCTGAGAGGGTCGCGGAGCTCGTGAGTGAGGTGAAGCGGTTGCCCCACTGCATCGACGAGGTTGTCTCGGGTGTGGGTGAGCAGGTGGCCAAAGTGGCCGATGATCACTGGCGCGACGAGTTCTTCCTCTACTTGGGACGCCACGTTGGCCTGCCAGTGGCGCTCGAGGGGGCGTTGAAGCTCAAGGAGATCTCCTACATCGCCACCGACGCGTACGCCGCGGGTGAGATGAAGCACGGCCCGATCGCGCTGCTCGACGAGTCGACGCCGGTCGTGTGCATCGCCACCGACTCGCCGGTGCTCGAGAAGATCGTGTCAAATATGCAAGAGGTGCGCGCGCGTGGGGCGCATGTGATCGCAATCACAACCGACGGCGACACCCAGCTCGCGGGTCAAGTGGAGGTGGCGATCCCCGTGCCAGCCATCGACTGGATGTTGCAGCCGATCCTTGCTGTGATCCCGTTGCAGCTGCTCGCCTACGAGGTGGCACGACGCCGTGGCTTGAACGTGGACCAGCCGCGCAACCTCGCCAAGACAGTCACAGTCGAGTAGCAATCCTTAGTATCGCTCGGTGATGAGCGCCCTTCCCGACTGGTGCGAGCCGCTGCTGGAGGCGCCGCGGATGCGGGAGGTGGACCGCTGGGCGATCGAGGAGCGGGGGATTCCCTCGCTCGATCTGATGGAGCGCGCAGGCGAAGGAGTGGCGCAGTCGGTAGAGCGGCTTGTGCCCGATGGCCCGGTGGCGGTGGTTTGCGGCAAGGGCAACAACGGCGGCGACGGCCTGGTGGTCGCGCGGCTGTTGCGCCACGCCACGAGAGACGTGACGGTCGTGTGCGTTGGTGCGCCCGACGAGCTTTCACACGATGCGCGCGCCAACTTGGAGCGCCTACCTGGGCCACCGCCGCTGCCGCTCAGCGAGCCCGCCGCACACGATGCGATCCGCAACGCCGAGGCGATCGTGGACGCTCTGCTCGGTACTGGCTTTGCGGGAGTCCCGCGTGGGCACTTGAGCGAGGCGATCGAAGTCGTGAATGCAGCGGGAAAGCTCGTCGTGAGCGTCGATGTGCCGAGCGGGGTTGATGCCTCCACCGGCGTTGTTGGCGGTGCGGCTATCAAGGCCGATTGCACGGTCACCTTCCATCTGGGCAAGCCTGGGCTGTGGATCCATCCCGGCAAGGCGTATGCGGGGGAGGTCGTCACGATCGACATCGGCATTCCCCGTGGCGCGCCGACGGTCGCCGACGTGGGCCTCGTCGGCCCCGAGGCGCTTGCCTTGCTTCCGCGCCGGGCAGCCGCCTCGACAAAGTTCACGAGCGGACACGTGGTCGTCGTAGGAGGCTCTCCGGGGTTGATGGGCGCGCCCGGCATGACCTCACTTGCGGCGATGAGAGCGGGCGCCGGCTATGTGACTGCGTGCGTGCCAACCTCGCAGCAGGCGATCCTGGATGTGCAACTCATGGAGGTGATGACGCGCGGCCTTCCTGACGAGCATGGCTCTCTCACTCCCGAGGGGGTCGCGCAGATGATGGAGCCGCTGGAGCGTGCGGGAGCGCTCGCGCTCGGGCCTGGACTCGGCAGAGATGCCCGCACCGTCAAGTTCGCACGCAGGCTGGCGCGCGAGGCGAACGTGGCGATGGTGCTCGACGCCGACGGCCTGAACGCCCACGCGGGCCATATCGAAGATCTCGCGGCAAGAGAGGCGCCGACCGTGCTCACACCCCATGCGGGCGAGCTGGCGCGACTGCTGGACACCGACAGCGAATCGGTGCAGCGCGAGCGGCTATCCCATGCGCGCACGGCGGCAGAGCGCGCGAAGGCGGTTGTGGTGCTCAAGGGCGACGACACGCTCGTCGTTGACCCTGGAGGTCAAGTGGCGATCAGTAGAGGCGACAGCCCGGCACTTGCGACTGCCGGTACGGGTGACGTACTCACGGGTACGATCGCGGCGCTGCTCGCCCAGGGATTGGCGGGGTTTGACGCTGCCGCGATCGGTGTGCAGATGCACGCGCAGGCGGGACGTGAGGCGGCACGTGCGCTCGGCGCCCCGGAGGGCGTGATCGCAAGTGACGTGATCTCAGCACTACCGAAAGCGAGGCGAGCGTGAGCACAAGACGTGCCGTGGCGCGTGTGAATCTCGCCGCTATCGAGCGCAACTGCATACGTCTGCGCTCGGAGCTCGGAGGGGATTGTGAGCTGTGCGCGGTGGTGAAGGCCGACGGATATGGGCACGGCGCGCTCCCGAGCGCGCGGGCCGCGCTTGCGGGCGGGGCGAGCTGGCTCGCGGTGGCAGGCGCGCGCGAGGCCGTCGAGCTGCGGGCAGCGGGGCTCATGGATGTGAGGGTGCTCGTGATGGGGGCGCTCAGCCAGGTTGAGCTGCGCGAAGCGCTTGACGCCGACGCAGACGTGGTGGTGTGGCGAGCGGAGGCGGTGCGCGCCGTTGCCGAGGCGGGTGGCGGCAGAGTGCATGTCAAGCTCGACAGTGGCATGGGGAGGCTTGGCACGCGTGACCCTCACGAGGCGTCTCAGGTGGCAGAGCTCGCGGCCAACACCCCAGGGGTGGAGCTCGTGGGCGCGATGACTCACTTCGCCACCGCTGACGACCGCGACGATCCCTTCTTCGATCATCAGCTCGAGGTGTTCCGTGGCTGGGCAAGCGCCGTCAAGGATGCCCATCCGGGCCTGCTCGTCCACGCCGCCAACAGCGCGGCGACGCTGCGCGACTCGGGCTCCCATTTCGACATGGTGCGCTGCGGCATCGCCGTCTACGGAATGGATCCATTTGGCGAGGACCCAGCCCCCAGTGGCCTTGACCCTGCCTTGGAGCTTGTGTCTTACCTGGCTGAGGTCAAGCTCTGTTGCGCGGGCGAGAGCGCTGGTTACGGACGTCGCTTCGTTGCGAATAGCGAGACGTTTCTGGGTGTGCTCCCGATCGGCTATGGCGATGGCTGGCGTCGCGCCCTGTCCAGCAACGCTGACGTGCTTGTCGCCGGGCGCCGGCGTGCGATCGTGGGGACCGTGAGCATGGACAACCTCACCTTGGATCTCGGCGACACGCCCGAGGCACGCACATTGTGCGGCGAGGAGGCGGTTCTGATCGGGGCGCGTGGCGAGGAGCGCATCACCGCCGAGGAGCTGGCGCGACGGATGAGCACGATCAACTACGAGGTCACCTGTGCGCTCACCGCCCGTGTGCCGCGGATCTACCATCGTGACGGGGAGCCTTGCGCACAGCCCTTGGGCGCCCCACGACGATGAGCGCCCAAGCGCTCGACATCGTTCGTGCCGGCTTGGCAGGCAGGAGCGCGTGGCTGGTGGGCGGGGCTGTGCGTGATCGTATGCTCGGGCGAGCGCTCGCCGACCTCGACGTCGTCGTGGACGGCGATCCTGGAGAAGCCGCCAAGGCTGTCGCCCAGGCGGCGAAGGCCGCCGGCGAGAAGGCGGCGTGCTTCGCGCTCTCGGAGGAGTTCGGCGCGTGGCGCGTGGTTGCGCGCGAGGGCTCCTGGCAGGTGGATGTAGAGACCCTGCGCGGCGGCTCGATCGAAGCGGATCTCGCCTTGCGTGACTTCACCGTGAACGCCGTGGCCGAACCACTGGAAGAGGGAGAGCCGCTCGATCCGCTCGGTGGTCTTGCAGATCTGCGCGCTCGCCGATTGCGACTCGCCGGCCCCCGCGCTTTCGAGGACGACCCACTGCGCGTGCTGAGGCTCGTGCGCGTCGCCGTGGAGCTCGATTTGGAGCCCGACCCTGACGCGATGCACGCAGCACGCGAACAGCACACCCGGCTCGCCCAGGTTTCACCGGAGCGCGTGTTCCTCGAGCTTCAGCGCATCCTCGCCGCGCCACGGGTCCTCCAGGGACTGGAGCTGATGGGCGACCTGCGCGCGACCGCGATAGTGCTTCCCGAGCTCGACGCGATGAAGGGAGTGGAGCAAAGCCGCTACCACCACCTCGACGTGTACGGCCACACGCTCGAGGTGCTCGGCCGTGTAGTGGCGCTCATTGCCAAACCCGCGGAGCTGCTGGGCGATGAGCATGCCTCCGCGGTGCGTGCGCTGTTGGAGGAGCCGCTCGCGGACGGCCTCACTCGGGGGGAAGCGCTGCGTTGGGGAGCGTTGCTGCATGACGCCGCCAAGCCCGCCACCCGCGCTGTGCGGGTGCTGGACAGGAGGGTGACATTCATGGGCCATGACGTACTGGGCGCCGATCTCGCCCGCGACGTATTCGGCCGACTGCGCGCTAGCGTACGCCTGCGCGAGCATGTGGCGGCGCTCGTGCGTCATCACCTGCGCCTGGGGTTTCTCGTGCACGATCCACAGCCGCTCTCCCCGGATACTGTGTTCTCATATCTGACTACCTGCGACCCCGTCGAGGTCGACGTCACCCTCCTCTCGGTGGCAGACCGGCTCGCCACACGCGGCGCCAGAGCAGAGCGGGCGATCGAGGCTCACATGGCGCTCGCCCGCAGAATGCTCGGCGACGCCTTGCGTTGGCGCACGGAAGGTCCGCCCGCCTCGCTCCTGCGCGGTGACGAGCTGGCGGCGGAGCTCGATATCCCGCTCGGTCCCCGCGTGGGAGAGCTCCTGGGTGAGCTTGTACGTGCTCAGTACACAGGCAAGGTGCAGACCCGCGAGCAGGCAATCGCATTCGCGCGCTCGCGTGGATGACACACCGGTGCTTTGAGGGTCCACCGCCGACGCACTCGACGCGCCCGCGGGTAGGATGACCGCGATGAGCGAGCCAGACTGCATCTTCTGCAAGATCGTCGCGGGCGAGCTGCCGGCGACGATCGTGGACGAAGACGAGCGCACGATCGCCTTCATGGACATCAACCCGGCTACACGTGGACACGCGCTTGTGATCCCCCGCGTTCACGCTTCCGATCTCCTGAGCATCGAGCAATCGGAGCTTGCGGCGACCGCGAATGCCGCTCAACGTCTGGCGATCCGCGTGAAGGGGCGCCTCAAAGCCGATGGGGTGAACGTAATCAACTCCTGCGGCGCCGCCGCGTGGCAGACCGTGTTCCACTTCCACCTGCACGTCATTCCCCGCTACGAGGACGATCCGCTGCGCCTACCTTGGCTTCCCGCGCCTGGAGATCCCGCCGAGATCGCCGCGGCGGCCAGAGATCTCGGTGCGGGATAGTCCGTATGTAGACAAATAGAGGGGGAAAAGACGCATCCGCGTCGAACCGCTACATCGTCCCCATCCTCGTGTTTGCTGTTGAATGGCCTATATGAAACGTCTATCCACAGTCATCGTCGCCGGGCTTGCCCTGGTTCTTGTGCTCCCCGCCGGCTCGCTGGCGACGCTGAGCGAAGTCGGCGTGATCCCGGAAACCACTCCGCCGACGGTTCCCAGTTGCCCCACGCCGTCATGCCTGGCGGTCAGCCGGACGACAGGTTTCCAGGTCAAGGTCGACACCGCCCACAACCCGGAGGCGGTGCCGCGCGACGGCACGGTTGTGGCTTGGACGATCACCTTGGGCAAGCCCAACGCTGCCCAAACAAAGTTCTTCAACGCCAACGAGGGCGGCCCGGCGTCGGCCGGGATCGCGATCTTGCGGGCGCAGAAAAGCCCGAAATTGGCCTACAAGCTGATCAGCCAGAGCCCCGTGGTGCCGCTGGAAAAGTATTTCGGCAAGACCGCTCAGTTCCCGTTGGCCTCGACGCTGCAGGTCAAGAAGGGCGATGTCGTGGCTCTGACGGTCCCCTCGTGGGCGCCTGCGCTCGCGCTCGGCTTCTCCAAGGCGACGTCCTGGAGGGCGAGCAGGGGCAAGGGCAAGTGCACGACGACGGGGACCCAGACGGCTCATACGCAAACCGGGTCGAACGTCCAGTACTACTGCCTCTACCAGACCGCTCGCCTCACCTACAGCGCGACGCTGATATCGACGCCTTGAGTGTCTAGCCGGCTAGCCCGATGGGGCGCTGGCGCCGCCCGTAGCGGAAGATCCGCCGCTTTCGCTGCCGCCCGAAGACGACGATTTTTCCGATGAGGCTTTTTCGCTGGATTCGCCTGCGGATGTGCCGCCCGAGGCTTCGCTTTCCCCCGATGAGCTTTCGCTGGATTCGCCGCCTTCTTCGGTGCTCGAGCTCGAGCCGGAGCCCGTTGTGGAGGTCGTGGCAGTGGCGGTCGTCGACGTCGACGTCGTTTCGGTTGCTTCCTTTTCCGCCGAGGTGTCGCTCGGGGGGGTGACTTCGGGCGTGCTCTTGGGCGTCACATCCGACACGCTGGTGCCCCCGCACGCGCTCACACCGAGCGAGGCGAGGAGTATCAGGACGCTCGCGGCGAGCGCGATCAGACGAGAGCGGTGCGGAGCGCGGCTCACGCGCCGAGCGGGCCCATCCGGCGAGCGCAGGTTGGGCAGTCGTTGAGATCCTTCTGAGCGAGCTGGTCACACCAGGGGCAGAAGCGCAGATTCTCGACCGCCCACGGCAGTCGCGAAGAGGTGGGGGCGAGCGGAAGCAGCTTGCCGACGACCTCCATCGTCTCGCCCGAATCGCGATCTAGGTAGATCCCATCCAAGGTGGCCTCGAGCAGGACCTCACGGCCGCTGGAGGGGGTGCGCAGGCGATAGAGCTGACCAGTGCTCACGGAGCAGCACTCTAGCGGAGCGTGCGGCTGTTGGGCTCGCCAGAACGACGACTGTGGGCGCAGCGCCGGTCTCGTCAGACTCCGCCAGGGCGCTGGGTAGGCTCCCGGGCGGTGCGCATCCTCATCTTCCACGGCTATCTGCTGAGCGGAACCGGCTCGAACGTCTACAACGCGCGTCTCGCGGAGGCGCTCGTGAGGCTCGGCCACGACGTGCACCTGTTCAATCAGGACAGGCATCCCGAGCGCCAACCATTCGTCAGCGCAGCCGGCGACTGGGACGACGGGGAGCTGATGCTCAGCGATCTCGCGGCCCCCGACACGCGGGGTCGGTGTGTCGTCTACCGACCGAACATCGGCGGATTGCTGCCCGTCTACGTTCAGGACGACTACGAGGGCATCGAAGCGAGGACCTTCTCTCACTGCTCGGACGCCGAGATCGATGCCTACATTCAGGCCAACGCGGAGGCGGTGCGCGAGGTAGCTGAGCGGGTTGGTCCCGAAGTGGCGCTCGCCAACCACCTGGTGATGGGGCCGGTTATCCTCGCGCGCGCTCTCTCCCCGCAGACGCCCTATGCCGTGAAGGTCCACGGGAGCGCGCTCGAGTACACGGTCAAGGCCGAGCCCGAGCGCTTCCTCCGTTACGCCCGCGAGGGGCTCTCGCGGGCGAGCAACGTGCTGGTGGGCTCAAGGCACACAGCCGAGAGCCTGTGGGGGGCGATGGGCGACGCCGAGTTGAAGCGGCGTACCCGCCTTGGACCACCCGGGGTGGACATAGAGCGCTTCTCACCTCGGAATGTGAGCGAGGCGGAGTCCGCAATGAAGGGACTCCTTGAGAACTTGCGTGCTTCCGCGCCTGTCGAGGAGCAGGCGAGCGCGTTCGCGCGCGACAACGCGCAGGCAGCCGATGCGCTGGAGAAGATCCTGGACGGGAGTGGCCCTCTCGTGGCGTTTGTGGGCAAGCTGATCGTGAGCAAGGGCGTAGATCTCCTGCTCGCCGCGTGGCCGCTCGTCTTGGGGGCGGCGCCCGACGCGCGACTTGTCGTGATCGGCTTCGGCGCCTATCGCGAGGCGTTGGAGAACCTCCTTGGGCGGCTCGCGGTAGGGGATCTAGAGGGCGCGTGTGAGATCGCGCGGGCCGGGCGGGCAATGGAGGCACATTCAGGCTGCATCGGACGCCGCGGAGGCACCGATCGCCGCTGTGCCTCTCAAACATCTACTCGCCTTCCTCGACTCGCTGGACGGCGCCGAGGAGGATGCCTATCGCGCTGCTGCGCGAGCCCTTGGTGAGCGGGTTGTCTTCACTGGCCGTCTCGACCACGAGGAGCTTGTCGAGGTGCTGCCGGCGTGCGAGGCGCTGGTTGTCCCGAGCACCTTCCCCGAGGCTTTCGGGATGGTCGCCGCGGAGGCGGCCGCGTGTGGAACGCTGCCCGTCAGCGCGAACCACTCCGGCCTCGCCGAGGTGAGCGAGGCGCTCGCTGCGGAGGTCCCCGAGGAGGCGGCCGGCTGGTTGTCGTTCCCCGTCGATGACAACGCCGTTCGCGCCATCGCGGGATGCCTTCTCGGATGGCTCGAGGCGGATGACGAGCTGAGGGGGCTCACTCGCTCGGCGCTCGTGTCGGTGGCCCGGGAGCGCTGGTCCTGGGAGGGCGTCGCACGCGGGGTGATCGCGGCCGCATGCGGCGAGCCCGTCGCCCGACCCTTTGGATAGAGTTCCCGCGCTGATGTCTGTCCCGACGATCCTCAACCGCCTGCTTGCCGCCCGCGCGGGCGCGCTCCTCGGCGCCGGTTGCCTGCTGCTCGCGGTTTCCGGCTGCGGTGAAGTCAAGCGCGACAACAACCCCAACCTGATTGCGGGGAAGCAGGCGTTCGTGGCCAAGTGCGGCGCATGTCACACGCTCGCGCGCGCCAACACGAAGGGCACCGTCGGCCCCAATCTCGACGAAGCTTTCCACGCGAGTATCGCCGAAGGTTTGCGACGCAGCGCGGTGCGCACCGCGGTGCAGGGTCAGGTCGAAAACCCCAACCGCTTCGGCGCGATGCCCAGCGGGCTCGCTGATGGCGCCACGCTCAAGAACATCGCCGCGTACGTAGCCGAAGCGGTCGACCGTCCCGGCAAGGACAGTGGACTGCTCGCGAGCGCAGTCCAGGCGCCGGGCGCGGGAAAGCCCGCCGTGGAGAAGGGTGGCAAGCTGGACATCCCCGCCGACCCGAACGGCCAGCTTGCATACGTCACCAACAAGGCCACGGCGACCGCTGGTGCCGCAACGATTTCGATGCCGAACACCTCGGGCGTCTCCCACAACATCGCCCTGGAAGCCGGCTCCGGCGGCGCCACGGCGGGCGGGGCCGTGATCGCAGCAAGCTCCTTCTCCACGAAGGGAACCGTGACGATCAACGTGAAGCTGAAGCCGGGTACTTATACCTTCTTCTGCCAGGCCCCCGGCCACCGGGCCGCGGGGATGTACGGCACGCTAACCGTCAAGTAGCAGCAAACCCCTCCGAGGGTTTCAGAGGCGACGGTAGCCCTGTCTTAAAAGATCGCGCGCATGATCAGCACGAGCGCGATGATCGCCGCGAACACGGCGATCGCATAGAGCAGGAAGCGGAATGCCTCGGCCTCACTGCGCAGGGGATTCAGCATGACTCCACGGTGAGCTTCTGAGGGCTGTGGACCAAGCAGTCCAAGGACGCAGGGAGCGTGGCGTGCTCCGCACGCGAGCGACCGAGGACGCAGGAATGCGCCGCGTCCACAGCCCTCAGATCACGTAGACCGTCGTGTAGACGACTATCCACATGATGTCGACGAAGTGCCAGTAGATGCCGGGGATCTCGACGCCACGATGCTCCTCGGGGGAGTAGTGCCCGCGGAACGCCCGGATCGTGACGATCAGCAGCAGCAGCAGGCCGATGAAGACGTGTGCTCCGTGCAGACCGGTGAGCGAGAAGAAGATCGTGGCCTGCGCCTGGTCCTGGGGGGCGAAGCCGATGTTGGCGTACTCGTTGATCTGGATGAACAGGAACGCGCAGCCGAGCAGGAAGGTGGTGAGCATCCCGGCCTTCAGCCCGAAGTGGTTGCCTTTCTTGATCGCCGCCTCGGCCCAGTGCAGTGTGAACGAGGAGGAGACGAGGATCAGCGTGTTCACGCCGGCCACGGCCACCGGCAGAGTCGTGCCGTGTGCGGGCCACGGATCCCCTTGGGCGATGCGGATGAAGAAGTAGGCGGTGAAGAAGGCGCCGAACACCATCACCTCGGAGATGATGAAAAGCAGCATCCCCAGCAGCTGCGGCTCGACGCGCGAGCTGCGGTGCGCCGCCGGCGGACCGTGATGGTGGTCGTCGTGTGCGGCTACGTGGGCGACGCTGGCGGCCTCCATGACCCTCCTCCTAGCCCGCGGCTCCGGCCGCGGTGGTCGCGTTTGACTCGTCTGCCACCACCACGTGCTCCACGGGAACAGTGGTGGCGTTGCTGACGCGCTCGATCAGGTTCGCGCGCAGCCAGCCCGAGCGGGCTTTGGGGAGCGTGGAGATGACCACGTCGTTCACCTTGAAGAGCTCGAGCGCGTTCATGACTGACGTGTAGGGGTCGGGGTCGCCGATCATCCCGGCGCTCAACAGTCCCGCTGCGTCGAGTCGCTCCAGCATCGCCGCAAGGCGGATGCGCGCCTCGCGATGGGCCCCGCCGCTGCGGTCTTGTTGCGGTACGACGGCCACGAACAGGTGGCGCTCCTCGCCTGTGGCCTTGGCCTTGAGGTGGTCGATCAGCTCGTCGCCGCTTGACGTCTTGTGCGCTACGACGAGGGTCACCCCAAACGGCAGGCCCTCTTGGGCAAGATCGACGACGATGTGCTGAACAGGGAGCCCGGAGGCGTTCTCGATGCGCTCGATAAGGTCCCGTCGCAGCCATCCCGACTGTGTCGCGGGGTGAGTGGAGATGATCACCTCGTCTGGTCGACGCGCGGCGATCGCGTCCATTGTCGCCAGGAAGGGGTCTGGATCGCCCGCTTCGCCGGAGGCGGCGATGCCCTCGGTGGCGAGTAGTGACATCGCTAGGTCGACGCGTACTTGGGCGGATTCGCGGACCGCCTCGTCATAGATCACAAGGCCCGCACTGGGCTTGGTTTGCGGGACGACGAGCCGGAACGTCACGTCGCCGGCGGCGGCGCGCTCGCGCACCGTGTCGAGCAGCTTCTCCCCGCCGAGGGTGCGGTTGGCGATGACCAAGACTTCCTTCATCAGCTCAGGCTCCTACTCCGTCGGTGCGTGGACGACGCCGCCAGGGGCGCCCGCGGCGCCACCGACGGTGGCCGGTGTGGGGGAGGGCGCGAAGATGCCGTGCACGGCGCCGGGCACACCGTACTCGTAAGGCCCGCCTACGACAGTGGGGATACGGTCAAAGTTGAACACCGGTGGCGGTGAGGAGACCTGCCACTCGATCGTGAGCCCACGCCACGGGTTGCCCACGGCGCGGGTCCCGCCACGCCAGCTGGTGACCATGTTGTAGACGAAGATCAGCGTGCTCGCGCCGAGCGCGAAGCTGGCAATCGAGATGAAGAGGTTGAGGTCTGAGAATTGGGCTGCATAGGTTGGCACGCGTCGGGGCATGCCTTGCAGCCCAAGGATGTGCATCGGGGCGAACGTGAGGTTGAAGAACACGAATGTGGTCCAGAAGTGCCACTTTCCCAGGCGCTCGTCGTACATGCGCCCCGTCATCTTCGGGAACCAGTAGTAGACACCCGCGAAGATCGTCATCAGCGAGCCACCGAAGAGCACGTAGTGGATGTGGGCGACGATGAAGTAGCTCGCGCTCACGTGGATGTCGAAGGGCACCATCGCGAGCATCACGCCACTGATCCCGCCGAGCGTGAACGTTGTGAGGAAGCCGAGCGCGAACAGCATCGAGGTGTCCAGGTGCAGGATTCCCCGCCACAGGGTTGCCAGCCACGAGAAGATCTTTATCCCGGTGGGGACGGCGATGATCGCGGTGGTGATGGCCATCGGGATGCGGATCCAAGCAGCCATGCCGGAGGTGAACATGTGGTGGGCCCACACGGTGAAGCCGAGCACGACGATCGCAAGCAGCGAGAACGCCATCATGCGGTAGCCGAAGATCGGCTTGCGCGACTTGACGGCGATGATCTCACTGACGATGCCGAAGCCGGGGAGCATCATGATGTAGACAGCGGGATGCGAGTAGAACCAGAAGACGTGTTGGTACATGAGCACGTCTCCGCCCTTGCCGGCGTTGAAGAAGTTGAAGCCGAGCGCGCGGTCGAGCAGCACGAAGAATTGCGAGGCGGCGATGAACGGCGTGGCGATCACCACCAGCAGCGAGGTTGCGAAGTTTGCCCACACCAGCAGCGGCATCCGGAAAAAGCTCATTCCGGGAGCGCGCATGGTGATGATTGTCACCAGGAAGTTCAGCGCCGTCATGATCGATGAGGCCCCCGCGAGCTGCACCCCGACGGAGAAGAAGTCCTGTCCGATTGGGGCGTCGATCGAGAGAGGTGTGTAGGCGGTCCAACCGTCGGCAAATGCGCCTCCGGGGGCCAGGAAGCTAGAGAGCATCATCAGGCCCGCAAGCGGCAGTAGCCAGTAGGAGAGCGCGTTCAGGCGGGGGAAGGCCATGTCGGGCGCGCCGATCATGAGCGGCAGCACGTAGTTGGCCAGACCCGCGAACACCGGGATCACGAACAGGAAGATGAGCAATGAGGCGTGGACCGAGAACAGGCCGTTGTACGTGTTCGCGTCCACGAACTGCGCGCCAGGCTGGGCGAGCTGGGCGCGCATGAGCATCGCCAGTAGTCCACCCACGAGCAGGAAGAAGAATGCGGTGACCGTGTACTGGATGCCGATCACCTTGTGGTCGGTGTTGATGCGGAAATAGTCCTTCCAGCTGAACGCGCCGTGACCCGAGTGGTCCTCGGGGCGCGTGGGCTTGCCGGCGGCCCAGTAGAACCAGTAGTCGAAGCCACCGAGACCGATCAGGAAGAAGATCGGTCCCGCGAGGAGAGACACCGTAGTGATCGCTTCGCCGCTGAGATAGTGGTGGAAGGTGGCGTGCCCAGTGGCCATGCGCACCAGCCAGGTCAGCCCGGTGGCGAAGGCGATCCCCAGCAGGAAGCCGAGGAACGCGCGGTAGAGCCCGGGCGCGCGCAGCTTGGCGATCATCTGTGTGCTCCCTCGGCGGTCAAGACCGTGCTCCTCATTCGTGTGCCTCTCCCCATTGCATCGGTCAGATTACCTTCAGGACGCGCTCGAAGCAGCGCTTGTCTGGCGCTTGAGCCAGACTTGGAAGCGGTCGGGTGCCACGACATGGATGGTGGAGCGCATCAGTCCGTGCCCTACGCCACAGAGCAGGTTGCAGACGACTGGATAGGAGCCGATGCGGTCGGGCGTCGCGCGATAGGTGGTGGTGATGCCGGGGACGGCGTCGATCTGCAGGCGGAAGGCGGGGATCCAGAAGGCGTGAATCACGTCCACCGAGTGGATCTTGAAGTACACCGACTCGTTGTTGGGCACATACAGCTGCGTCGTCTTTAGCGGCGCGCCGCCCGTCACCGAGGTCGGGTACTCGTACGACCACGCGAACTGTTGTCCGGTGACTTCGACGACCATCTCCGTCGCGGGCTTCTTTTCGTTGTCGCGGAGCACCACGAACGAGTAGGACACCAACCCGAGCAGGATGAGCGCAGGGATGGCGGTCCAGATGACCTCCAAGCGCGTGTTGCCATGTATGGGCGGCCCATCCTGAAGCTCCTGGCCGGGCTTCATGCGGAATTGCCACACCGAGAAGAGGATCACAGTCACCACCAACACGAAGATCGGCACGGAGGCGATCACGAGGACGTGGTAGAGCGTGTCTGTGTTGTGCGCCTGCGTTGACGCCTGGACAGGGAACCAGTGGATCGCGTAGCTGAGCGCGATGCCGATGGCGGTTGCCGTGAGGGCCGCCACGATCGTCGCCACGATGGAGCGTCTAGACATGGCGGGCGCCTGTTCGCGTGTGAGTGTCCGGGGTGAGCCTGGCCATCGGAGGCGTGATCCTAATGCCTCGGCCCGACCTCTTGACGTGCGGCCCATACGTCACTACATTGAGGCAATCGTTGCAAGCAGCTCGAGTGCAGGAGGTGAGTGGCGATGGACGTGCGAGAAGGGATGAGCCCGATGGTCCTGACGGTCGGCCCAGGCCACACTCTGCGCGACGCCGCGCGGCTCATGTCCGAGCGTCAGGTGGGCGCCGCCGTCGTGATCGACCCCGATGCGGGGGGTCTGGGGATCATCACCGAGCGTGACGTGCTCGCCTCGGTTGGGGCGGATCAGAGCCCTGATGTTGAGCTTGTGGCGGACCACTTGACTCGCGACGTTGTGTTCGCCGAGCCGAGCTGGTCTTTGGAGGAAGCCGCCGCCGCGATGGTGCGCGGTGGCTTTCGCCACCTGATCGTCGTCGAGCGCGGAGAGACTGTGGGGATTCTCTCCGTGCGAGACGTCGTGCGCTGCTGGACCGATGAGGGCGCCATCTGCCCCGTCCCGGCCAGCGCAGCCGTGGGGTGAGAGGGGAGAGGTCGGACGCCCGTCGTGGGGAGGCGGGCGCGACCTCTTCAAATGGGGCCGCGCGTGGACGGCGACCACGCGCGGCGCCTCACCGCGGCGGGGTCAGTGCGAGTCGAGCGGAAGCTCGTCTATTTCGCGGCGCGTGTCCATGATCCAGCGGATCACGCATGCGAGCGTGAGCACCCCGCCTCCGATCACGAGTATCAGGCTGGTGGTGACGCCCACTATGGCGAGGGTGATCCCGGCGGCCGTGAGCAGCGGCAGGATCGTCGGCCCGGGTAGGTGGATCTCCTCGCCCGCGGGCGGGATCTCGGGGTCGAGAGGGCTCACGAGACGTACACCGCGGCCACCACGAAGGTGAGTCCGAACATGAACATGCAGATGCCCGCCACAATCAGGCCGGTGCGGATGTTCTTCTTGGCGAGGCGGCGGGTCATCATGACGGGCCGAAGATTACAACTTCACGTCGACGACCATCGCGCAGAAGAGCAGCGCGAGATAGGCCAGCGAGAAGAGGTAGAGCTGTAGCGCGCTGCGTCTATCGGCGCGCCTGTAGAGACGCACCGCGCCGGCGATGAAGCCAAGCCCCAGCAGCAGCGAGGCTGCCAGATAGACGTCCCCGAAGCCGCCGGCGCAGAACGGGAGTTGCGTGAGGGCATAGAGGAGCACCGTGTAGAGCAGGATCTGCCAGCGCGTCTCGGCCTCACCACGTACCACCGGGAGCATCGGCACCCCGACCTTTTCGTACTCCTCCTTCATCAGTAGCGAAAGCGCCCAGAAATGAGGCGGGGTCCAGAAGAACACGATGAAGAACAAGAGCACGGCGACGCCGCTGAGGGAGCCAGTCACAGCCGCCCAGCCGACGAGCGGGGGCACCGCCCCGGCCGCTCCCCCGATCACGATGTTCTGAGGGGTGCGCCGCTTCAGCCAGATCGTGTAGATGAAGACGTAGCCGAGAAAACCCGCGAAGGAGAGGCTCGCCGCGAGCAAGTTCACGGTGAGCGACAGCTCCAGGAACGAGAGGGCGGCAAGCGTGCAGCCGAAGGTAAGCGCCGCCCGCGGAGAGACCCTCCCGGAGGGGACTGGGCGGTCGGCGGTGCGCGCCATGCTCGCGTCGATGTCGCGGTCGAACCAGTGGTTCACGGCGCCCGCGCCGCCCGCCGAGAGGTAGCCGCCGAGGCATGTAAGCGCGATCAGCGCAAGCGAGGGGTCGCCGGCGACGAGCATCGTCGTGATCGTCGTGAGCAGTAGCAGCGATTGCACCTTCGGCTTCGTCAGCTCTATGTAGTCTGAGAGCAGCTGGCGAGTCCGTGAGCGCGTGCTCTGCAACGGCACGGCCATGGCGCCCGTGGCCTGCGGAACGTATCGCGGGGCGGGTGAGCGGTCCATCAACGATCGCCCCGCCGACTGCGAGAAGCCTCCATCACGACCGGAACTCTACCGTTGCCAGGCGCCGCGGGTCAAACGCCGACTTGCGTAGCCCCGGCGGGCACTGTGGCGCCTCCGGATGCGGGTGCGCCAGAGGTGCGCTGCTCGATCTCGCGCCGGATGTCCTTCATCGGCTCGTAGGAGCGCACGAGCGGGACAACGTCGAAGTTGTTGGCGGGCGGGGGCGAGGTGGTGAACCACTCGAGCGTGTTCGCCTTCCACGGGTCGGGTCCCGCCACGGCGCCGTGCTTGAGGCTGCGAGTCGCGTTCACGATCGTCACGAGCACGCCTGCGCCGAGGATGAACGACCCGATCGTTGAGATCAGGTTGTAGAGCGCGAGGTTACCCACGTTGTCGTACTCGTACACACGCCGTGGCATCCCGTCGAGGCCGATCACGTGCTGGATCAGGAAGGTCGCGAGGAAGCCGAAGAACATGAGGTAGAAGCTCAGCTTGCCGAGGCCCTCGTTCATCATGCGGCCTGTGATCTTCGGGAACCAGTAGTAGATCGCCGCGAAGATCGTGAACACGGCGCCACCCATCAGGACGAAATGGATGTGGGCCACAACGAAATAGGTTTCGTTGAGCTGCCAGTCGACGGGGAACACCGCCAAGAACACGCCCGAGATGCCGCCGATCACAAACAATGCGATGAAGCCCACGCAGAACAGCAGGGGTGTCTTGAATTCGACGGTCCCATGCCACAGGGTGGCGATCCAGTTGAAGATCTTCACGCCTGTAGGCACGGCGATGAGGAAGGAGCTCATCATCACGAACACCACCACCGCTGTGGGTATCGGCGCGGTGAACATGTGATGCGCCCAGGTCAGGAAACCGAGGAACGCGATCGCCACGGTCGAAGCCGCGATCGCCTTGTAGCCGAAGATGGGCTTTCGCGCGAACACGGGCAGGATCTCTGAGACGACGCCAAAGCCGGGCAGCACCATGATGTAGACCTCGGGGTGCCCGAAGAACCAGAAGAGGTGCTGCCACAACAGCGCCGAGCCACCGTTGGCGGGATCGAAGAAGTGCGTGCCGAAGTGTCTGTCGGTCAGCAGCATCGTCACTGCGCCTGCGATGACGGGCATCGCGAAGATGATGAGGATCGAATAGGTGAGGATCGCCCACACGAACAGCGGCAGGCGTCCCCAGCTCATGCCGCGTGCGCGCATGTTGGCGATCGTCGCGTAGAAGTTGATCGCGCCGAGGATCGAGGAGAGCCCTGTGAGGTGGACCAGGAAGATCCACGCGTCCTGTCCGCCGCCAGGTGAGTATTCGATGCCCGACAGCGGCACGTAGCTCGTCCAACCGGCTTCCGGTGGGTTCCAGAAGATCGAGGCGTAGAACACGAGGCCGCCGGCGAGCAGAAGCCAATAGGAGAGCGCGTTCAGGCGCGGGTAGGCCATGTCGCGCGCGCCGATCATGAGCGGCACGAAGTAGTTGGCGAGTCCCGCCATCATCGGCACGACGAACAGGAAGATCATCGTGGTGCCGTGCATCGTGAACAACTGGTTGTAGATCTGCGGTGAGATCAGCGTGTTTTCCGGAAGCCCCAGCTGCAGGCGGATCATCAACGCCTCGACGCCTCCCAGCACGAAGAACACGAACGTCGTGACCATGTACATGATCCCGATGCGCTTGTGGTCGGTGGTGGTCATCCAGCTCGTCCAGCCGCGCGGCTCGGGCTTGGCGTCGTGCGCGACGATCTGAGGGATGGGGGCTGCGTAGGTGGCCATGACGCTCGACTCCTTAGGGGTTCTGAACCTGTCCGGCGCCGACCTGCTTGGCGAGCTTTGCTCGTGCCACCTGTGCCGCGGCGTTGGCTTCGGCGATCTGCTTCTTCTGCTGGGTGAGCCACGCTTCGAACTGGGCGGGTGGGACGGCTCTCACCGTGGCGATCATGCGTGCGTGCCCACGTCCGCAGATGAGCGCGCACTGCCCCCGGTAGATCCCCGGTTTTTCGATCTTGAACCATGTGTAGTTGTGGTAGCCGGGCACCGCCTGGAACTTGCCACCCAGCTGTGGCACCCACCACGAGTGCACGACGTCCGCCGAGACGATGTCCAGCGACACGGTGGTGTCGGTGGGGACCACCATTTCCTCGTAGGAGTAAGGCGCGCCGAGCCCGTCGGCTTCGGTGGCGCCCGGGTACACGTACTCCCACACGAACTGTCGGCCCACCACGGTGATGCGCAGCGCCTTGCCGTTGGGAGGCAGCTTACGCTCGGTGCTCGCGTACGCGCGCGCGTCCTTGTCGCTGACGAGTCTCGAGCCTTCGGGTCCCGAGTTGGGCGGGTTCTGAATCGAGGAGAGCTTGGCGAATGTGAGCACCGCGAGCGCAAGCAGGATGACGGCGGCGCCAAGCGTCCAGCCGACCTCAAGGCGTGTGTTGCCGCGGATCTGCGCCGCCACCGCGCCCTTGCGCGCGCGGAAGCGCCACAGTGCATATCCAAGCGCTCCCTCGACGAGCACGAAGATCACGAGCGCCACGTAGAGCGTGATCTTGTAGAGGTTGTCGATCTGGTCGGCGTTCGGCGACCCGCCCGACTGGGGGGTGAAGAACGCTAGCGGTGTGGCGAGGAGGTGACTCAAGGCGGGCGGGATTCTATTCACGCTCGGGCGGAACGCGCTTCAACGCCCCGAGAAACCTGCCGGACGCTTCTGAAGGAAGGCGCTGACACCCTCCACGAAGTCATCTGTGCCCGCCATCTCCTGCTGCAGAGTGGCCTCGAGCTCGAGTTGCTCGCCCATGTTCGCGTAGATCTGCCGGTTGAGCTCGCGCTTGGTGGCGGCGTACGCGCGCGTAGGGCCAGCCGCCAAACGCGCCGTCAGTGCGGCGCTCTGCTCGGCGAGATCGCCTTCCGGGTGCACACTGTTGACGAGCCCCCATTCAAGTGCCCGCTCCGCTGAGACGCGCTCGCCGAGCATCATCATCTCGCTCGCGCGGGCCAGGCCGATCCTGGCGGGGACGAACAATGAGGAGCCCCCGTCCGCAACCAGGCCGATGTTCACGAACGCGAGCAGGAAGTAGGCGCTCTCGGCGGCCAGCACGAGGTCGCAGCAGAGCGCCAGCGAGCAGCCGATGCCCACCGCGGGTCCGTTCACGGCCGCGACCACCGGCTTTTCCATGTCGCGGATGGCGTGCATGATGGGGTGGTAGCGCTCGGTGAGCACCTTGTAGACGTTGGGTCGTCCCTCGGGCGTGAGGTCGTCGCCGCTGATGTCCTTCAGGTCGGCACCCGAGGAGAAGGCGCGTCCCGCGCCGGTGATACGCACGGCGCGGACGGTGTCCTCCTGAGCTGCCGCCCTCAACGCGGCCAGGAGATCCTCCCCGAACTGCTTATTCCAGGCGTTGAGCGCCTCGGGCCGGTTCAGCTCGATTGTTGCGGCGCCCTCGGCGACGGTGAAAGTGACGGTGTCAAGTTGCATATCGCGGGGAGTTTATGGTGTAGGGGTGACCAGGCCGGTTGTGGGCATATGCACGGCGCTCGAGCGAGCCCGCTGGGGGCTGTGGGATCAAGAGGCCGTGCTGCTCGCTCGCAGCTACGTGGAAGCCGTGCAACGGGCGGGTGCGCTCGTTGTGATGGTGGCCCCCGACGAGCGGTTGCTCGACGATCCCGGCGAGCTGCTTGACCTGCTCGACGGCCTGGTGCTTGCCGGAGGCGCCGACATCGACCCGGCGAGCTACGGCGACCAGGCGCACGCCGAGACGGTGGACACCGTTCCCGAGCGCGACCGCTTCGAGATAGCGCTGGTCCGGGCCGCGATCGAGCGCGACCTGCCGGTGCTTGGGATCTGTCGCGGGATGCAGCTCATCAACGTCGCTTACGGCGGCACCCTGTTGCAGCACCTCCCCGAGCTTTTCGGCCACCACGAACACCTGCGCGTGGCGGGCACGTTCGACGGCGCCGACCACGACGTCGAGTTGGCCGAGGGCACGCTTGCGGCGCGGGCGGCCGGGGAGGCCCACCACGCCACCAAGTCCCACCACCATCAAGGCGTGGACGAATTGGGCGAGGGACTCAAGATCAGCGGATGCTCGGCGATGGATGGGTTGCCAGAGGCGATCGAGATGCCTGACCGCCGCTTCGTACTGGGTGTCCAATGGCACCCGGAGGCTGACGAGGGGAGTCGTGTCGTGAGCGCGCTCGTGGCCGAGGCGACATCTCATATGCGCGAACGCGCGGGCGAGCAAGGCGCCGCAGAGCCGGTCTCCTGATCGGACGCGCCCGCACCCCTGCATATACTGCTCGCCCCGTGCGGGGGTCTAGGGTGATCAGAGGGGCCGCTTGGGGGGTAGTCGCCGCGGGCGTGTTGGCGCCGCTGGTGCGCAAGCGTGTGTCCACACCGCCGATCGTGGCGCAGACGGTCGCGTTCGCCGCGCCGGTGGGCTTGTGTGTGGCGATGCGCCGCTCTCGCACCCGGGATGTGGCGGTGTGCTGTCTGCAGATGTGGGCCTACCTGGCCGCTTACAAGGCGCCCCACGACGACGAGGACGCGCAACAGCAGCGTGTGCTCGTGGACTACCCGATCGCGGTGGACCGAGCCCTCGGTGGCGGTGAGCTACCCACTGTGCGTCTGCAGCGACGCCTCGCCAGAGGGCAGTGGAGACTTGGCGATCGTGTGCTCGTGTGGGCTCACTGGCTGTGGTTCATGGTGCCCCATGGGACGCTCGTCTACATCATGCTGCGTCACCGCTCCCGCTTCGAGCGCTCCGCTGTGATGACCTACGCAGTGTTCGACATCGGCGCGATGGTCTATTGGGTGTTGCCCACGGCGCCACCCTGGTATGCCGCCGCACACGGCGGGCGCGGCCATGACTTCAATGGGCGCCTGCTCACGAGCCCCGCTCTGAGGGGCGCATCCGACATCGCTGTGCGGCGCATGATGGTGGAGTACGGGGAGTATTTCTGGAAAGACGGCTGGGGGCCGCTTTACAGTGTGCTTGGAGGCAACCCATTGGCCGCCATGCCCTCGCTGCATTTCGCCACATCCATGATGGCCGCCCAGCTGCTCGCAGAGACTGGGCCGGTCGCCGGCGCCTTGGGCTGGGCGTACACCGCGACACTGGGCTTCGCGCTCGTGTATCTCGGTGAGCACTACGTCGTGGACCTACTGGCCGGCGCCGCGCTCACCACGACGGTGCGGCGGGTCGGACCGCTCACCGCTCCAGCTCTCACTGGTTTTGGGAGGGCCGTCGCCTCCCTCGAGGCGGTGGCGCAGGGATGAGCGGCGAAGATCTCCAACCCCCGGAGCCCGTCGAGGAGGAGATGCCGCGTGTACAGGTCACGCGACGCGGCATGTGGCTCTTCGGTCTGTTCGTGTTGACCGCGCTGGCGTTCCTCTATTTCGTGTTGCCCCAGCTCGGTGGGGTCAGGCACACGTGGGACAGGTTGAACGACGGCGACTCCTGGTGGATCGCGGTCGCTGTGCTGCTCCAGGTGGCGGCGATGGCAAGCTACATCGCGATCTTCCAGGGCGTCCACGTGCCGCCCGGGTCGCGTATCACCTACCGCGAGAGCTACCTCATAACGATGGCCGGCCTGGCCGCGACGAGGTTGTTCGCGGCCGGAGGCGCCGGTGGCGTGGCCGTGACGGCGTGGGCGCTTCGCCGCTCTGGCATGCGGCGTAGGGAGGTGGCCGAGCGGATGATCGCCTTCTTGGTGCTCATGTACGGCGCCTACATGGTCGCGTTGATCGTATGTGGGGTGGGCCTCTACACGGGAGTGTTCGACGGTCCGCATCCGTTCGCGATAACCATCGGTCCCGCCATCGTCGCGGCCATCACGATCCTGCTCGTGCTCGGCGTGGCGTTCGTCCCGCCGGACCTCGAGCGCCGTTTCAAAAGCGACCGTGCCCCAGTGCGGTGGTTGCGCGGTCTGGCGACAGGCTCGGCATCGGCTTCAGGCGGTGTGCGATATGCGGGCCACAAGCTGCGCCATCCCGACTTGGCGATGCTCGGGACGGTTGCGTGGTGGGGGCTCAACATCGCCGTGCTCTACGCCGCCTTTCGAGCTTTCGGCCAAGCGCCCCCGACCGCGGTGCTCATTCAGGCGTTCTTCGTGGGGATGCTCGCCAACCTACTACCGCTCCCGGGCGGCATCGGCGGCGTGGACGGCGGCATGATCGGCGCGTTCGTGGCGTTCGGGGTGAGCGGCAGTCTGGCGTTGATCGCGGTGCTCGTCTACAGGCTGCTTTCCTTCTGGCTGCCCTCGATCCCCGGCGCGATCGCGTACTTCCAGCTGCGGCGTACAGTCAACCGCTGGAATAGCTATACTATACAAAGTAAAGCGACCCAGCCCGTGGGTTGGACGCCGGCGTCAGGCGAACTGGAGGCGAGCAGGTGAGCGAGGTCGAGAACACGATCATCATCGGGAGCGGACCGGCCGGATACACCGCCGCTCTGTACA
Source organism: uncultured Solirubrobacterales bacterium (assembly GCA_963702905.1). Lineage (GTDB taxonomy): Bacteria > Actinomycetota > Thermoleophilia > Solirubrobacterales > Solirubrobacteraceae > Palsa-744. The sequence goes on along the minus strand of OY969769.1, from coordinate 5,649 downwards.
CCTCGCGCGCCAATCTCGCACCCCTCGTGGTTGAGGGCTTCGCTTGGGGCGGACTGCTCCAGCAGACGACCGACGTCGAGAACTACCCTGGCTTTCCCGAGGGGATCATGGGTCCGGAGCTGATGACCAAGCTACGCGAGCAGGCCGAGCGCTTCGGCGCCACGCTGCTCACCGACCAGGTCGAGAAGGTGGAGCTCTCAGATGAGGTCGGCGGAGTCCACAAGGTGTGGGTGGGCGACGACGAGCATCGTGCGCGGACTGTGATTCTCGCGATGGGAGCCGAGCACAAGAAGCTATGTGTGCCCGGCGAGGACGAGCTGAGCGGCCGGGGCGTGAGCTACTGCGCGACCTGCGACGCAGCCTTCTTCCGCGATGCGCAAACGATCATCGTGGGCGGCGGCGACTCCGCGATGGAGGAGGCGATCTTTCTCTCGAAGTTCGCGAGCAAGGTGACCGTGGTTCACCGCCGCGCCGAGTTCCGGGCATCCAAGATCATGCTCGACCGCGCTCGTGCGCAAGAGAACATCGAGCTGCTCACGCCATACACGGTCGAGAGCTTCGAGCCGGGGGAGAGCGGTGCGCTGAGCGTTGCCAAGCTGCTCAATACAGAGACCGGCGAGCGTCGCGAGATTCCTATCACCGGCGCCTTTATAGCCATCGGCCATGAGCCACAATCCGCTCTCGTGGAGGGGCAGATAGCTCTCGACGAGGATGGATACGTGAAGGTGGACGGGCGCTCGACTCGCACCAACAAGCCCGGTGTGTTCGCCGCCGGCGACCTGGTCGACCATACCTACCGGCAGGCGATCACTGCCGCAGGGTCCGGCTGTCAGGCGGCGCTCGACGCCGAGTGGTACCTACGCGACACCCCTGAGGTACCCACGCCAGAGGGGATGCCGGTCGGCGATTTGGCCGAGGCGCAGTGGGCGCCGGCGGCCGACTCCGCTTCGTAGCGTTTCGGCGAGCTCTCTTAGATATCGCCCCGCCGCAGCGCCGGGGCTGGGCGGTAGCGCTCCTCGCGGTACTCCGTCCACAGACCGTCGAGCACGGCGAGCACATGATCTACGCCGATCTCGCGCGCCCAGGTCATCGGGCCACGCGGGTGGGCCATGCCGAGGATCATGCCCGTGTCGATGTCCTCAGCCGTCCCTACACCTTCCCCGAGCGCGAACGCCGACTCGTTGATCACCTGACACACGATCCTCCCGAGCACGAGGCCCGGGGCGTCGCCCACCCACTCGACGTGCTTGCCGAGCGCCGCGAAGAAGCGCTCCGCACGCGCCACCGCCGCCGGGGAGGAGCTATCGCTGCGCGTGAGCTCCACGAGGCGGCAACCATCGAAGGGTGGGAGGGCGTGGAAGCCGACCGATGGGCCGCCGGGGTCAAGCGTGGCGAGCGAGCCGCGATCACACAGCACCAGCCGCGGTCCACCACGGGGAGCCGGCTCGTCGCCGAGGTCCCCACACTCGACGACTAGCGCCGGCAGCTCGGTTTGGGGCTCGTAGGAGGTGTGCACCACATAGCCGGCATTCCGTGCCGCCGCTCGCAGTTGCCGGGCAAGAGCGTTCTCGCCGCCGATCACCACGACCGCCTCGCCGTCCACCGGTGCGACTATCTGCGGCGGCTCAGGGTCGGAAGGCCGGTGAGGTCCCTCGCCTGAGTAGTCGTAGTAGCCACGGCCCGTCTTGCGTCCGTGCAAGCCCGCCGCCACCTGGCGTGCCTGGATGGGAGAAGGGCGCCAACGCGGCTCGCCGAAGCTCAACTCGTAGAAGCTCTTGGAGACGTCGAAGCCGGTGTCCACACCCACCAGGTCGCTCAGCTCGAATGGCCCCATCTTGAAGCCCCCGCCCATTCGCACGATCCGGTCGATCGTCGGCACGTCGGCGATTCGCTCTCCCAGCAGGCGCAACGCCTCCAGGCCGAAGGGACGGTTGCAGCGGTTCACCAGGAATCCGGGGCCGTCAGTGGCGCGGATCACGTCCTTTCCCATCGCCTCTCCGGTGGCGTGTGCGACTTCGAGCGCTCGATCGCTTGAGAGCACGCCGGCGATCACCTCGAGCAGCCGCATCAGGGGAGCGGGGTTGAAGAAGTGCATCCCCACCACCCGCTCCGGGTTGGTGGCGCCCGCGGCGATGGCGGTGATGGGCAGCGAGGAGGTGTTGCTCGCCAGCACACACTCCTCGCTCACGATCTCGGAGAGCCGTGCGTACAGCTCGTGCTTGACGTCCAGGCGCTCCGGCGCCGCCTCGATCACGAGATCACAGGGGGCTAGCGAGTCGAGGCTGTCGACGGCTTCGAGCCGCTCGGCGGCTTCGCTTGCCTGTGAGTCGGTGAGCTTGCCCTTGGTGGCTTCCTTGCTCAGTCCGGCGCGTACGGCCTCAGCGCCGCGTTCTAGCGCCTCGGGGATCGGGTCGTAGAGCAGCGTCCTTGCTCCCGACCGGCACGCGAGTTGTGCGATGCCCGAGCCCATTGTGCCCGCACCCACGACTCCGATTACGCGCGCGGCACGTCGATCCAATCCATCCAAATCCATCACCTCCCGATCCACGTGACCTCGCTCAGGAAGGCACGAGCGCGTTGATCCCCGTCATCGCACGGCCGATGATGAGCCGCTGAATCTGGGAGGTGCCCTCGTACAGGGTGGTGACGCGGACGTCGCGGAAGTAGCGCTCGACCGGGTGGTCGTCTACGTAGCCGGCGCCGCCGTGCACCTGGATCGCGGTGTTGGAGCACTCGACCGCGGCCTCGGTGGCGTGGAGCTTGGCGACTGACGTCTCCAGTGTGTTGGGGCGGCCCTTGTCCTTGAGGAAGCCTGCCCGCCACACGAGCATGCGCGAGGCGTCGGTCTTGAGCACCATGTCGGCGATCATCGCCTGCACGAGCTGGAAGGAGGCGATGGGCTTGCCGAACTGCTCGCGCTCCTTGGCGTATTTGACCGACTCCTCAACACACCCTTGACAGATGCCCACGCACCCCGCCGCCACCGAGTAGCGGCCGGAGTCAAGCGCCGACATCGCCACCTTGAAGCCATCACCGATCTCACCGAGCATTTGCTCGTCTGACACCTCGACGTCTTCGAGCGCGATCGACGCCGTGTCGGAGGCGTGCAGGCCCATCTTGTGCTCGATCGTGGTTGCCTGGTAGCCGGGCTGGTCGGTATCCACCATGAAGCACGCCAATCCGCGGTGGCCCTTCTCAGGGTCGGTTTGGGCGAAGATGAGCGCCACCTTCGCGTAGTTGCCCATCGAGATCCACATCTTCGCGCCGTTGATGACCCAGCCGGAATCGGTCTTCTTTGCGCGTGTCTTCTGTTTGGCGGCGTCTGAGCCCGTGTCGGGCTCGGTGAGCCCGAAGCACCCCAACCACTCACCCGAGCAGAGCTTTGGCAGGTAATGATGCTTCTGCTCCTCTGATCCCCACTTGAGGATGGCGGAGCACACGAGCGAGGTTTGCACCGAGATGACCGTCCGCACGGACGAGCAGCCTCTGCCGATCTCCTCCACCACAAGCCCATAGTCGACATAGCCGAGCCCAGCGCCGCCGTACTCGCGGGGAACGATCGCCCCGAGATAGCCCTGGTCGGCGATCTTCTTGACGAGATCGAGATCGAAGTGGTGGTTGCGGGCGTTCTGCTTTGCGCGCTCCACGATCTCCTTGTCGGTGAACTCCCGCGCGGTCTGGCGGATCAGCTGCTGCTCGTCGGTCAGGTCGAAGTCCATCTCTCTCCTAGCTATTCGCGGGGATGCTCATATCTGATTGCGTTGGGACGCTAACTCTGTTCGTTTGCCGAAGGTCCCAGCTTCGGCGATTGCCACGGCGCGGCGAGGCGCTTTTCAAGCTCTGGGCCAAGTTGCTCGATCTTCAGCCGATCCTGTGCCAAGGAGTCGCGGTCACGCAGCGTCACCGTGCCGTCCTCAAGCGACTGGTGGTCGATCGTCACTCCCCAAGGGGTCCCGATTTCGTCCTGGCGGCGGTAGCGCTTGCCGATCGACCCACCTTCGTCGTACTCCACCTGCATCCGTCGACGTAGATCCTCGTAGATCTTGCGCGCAAGCTCTGGTTGGCCGTCCTTCTTCACCAGCGGCATGCACAGCCACCTTCACCGGCGCAAGGCGTGGGTGCAGGCGCAGAACCGTGCGTTGCTCGCCGCCCACCTCCTCCTCGTCGTAGGCGTCCACCAGGAACGCGAGTGTTGCCCTGTCGGCCCCGGCGGCAGGCTCGATCACGTGCGGGATGTAGCGCTCTTTTGTCTCGGGGTCGAAGTACTCGAGTTTCTCGCCCGAGAACTCAGCGTGCTGTTTGAGGTCGAAGTCGCCTCGGTTGGCGATCCCCTCGAGCTCAGACCAACCGATGGGGAACAGATACTCCACGTCGCTCGTCCCCGACGAGTAGTGGGAGAGCTCGTCCTGATCGTGCGCCCGTAGGTGTAGGTGGTCGGGGCGGATGCCCAGCTCGACATACCAGCGCATACGCTGCTCCAGCCAGTGCTCGAACCACTCCTGGGACTCCGCGGGGGGGACGAAGAACTCCATCTCCATCTGCTCGAACTCGCGTGTGCGGAAGATGAAGTTGCCGGGGGTGATCTCGTTGCGAAAGGACTTCCCGATCTGGGCGATCCCGAAAGGGGGCTTCTTGCGCGAGAACTGGAGCACGTTCTTGAAGTTGATGAAGATCCCCTGGGCGGTCTCGGGGCGCAGGTAGGCGGTGGATCCCGACTCCTTCACCGGCCCGATCGTTGTCTCGAACATGAGGTTGAAGTCGCGCGCCTGGTGAGGTCGCAGTCGTCGGTTTCTCCCGGGTGCTTGGAGGGCTTGCGCCCACAGGGAAGCTCCGTGAGGTGGTCGGCACGGAAGCGCTGCCCACATGTCTTGCAGTCAACGAGCGGATCGGTGAACCCGGCGAGGTGGCCCGAGGCCTCCCACACGCGTGGATGCTGGAGGATCGCGGAGTCGAGCGCGACGATGTCCTCGCGCTCTTGCAGCATCGCTCGCCACCACTCGCCCTTGACGTTGCCCTTCAGGAGCACCCCGTAGTGGCCGAAATCGTAAGTGGATCCCACGCCTCCGTAAATCTCCGAGGAGGGGAAGATGAAGCCGCGGCGCTTGCACAGCGCGACGATCTTCTCCATCGTCACCACGTCCTGGCTTGGGGGAGCTTGGTCGGTCATCTGGCGGATGGTATTCGAGCGCCGCGGATAGGCGGGTCTGCGCCACAAAGAGAACACACTTGACATATCTTGTCATTTGTGTTTACATACACCTCGTTCTCTTGCTGACATATGACGGATGGGGACGGATCTCCGCCGCCGGGGAAGGGGACGAGTAAGAAAACGTGAGTGACTGAGCACGATCGTACATAGGGGTTAACCGGGCGTCGTTACCCAACCTCTCCCGCGGCGCCCTGCGCATGCCTCTAGCGATCGAATGCTGGTCTCCTCGACAGGGCGCCGCGGTCCCACCGGCCGCGGCGCTCTCTTTATGATCGGCGAGTGGCGCGTTTCTTGATCGTCGGCGAGGAAGAGCGGGGGACGGCGCTTGCCGCGGCACTCGAGCGGGAGGGCCACGTCGTCAGCGTGTATGGCCCTGAGCGACCGCTTGGCGAGATGCTCGGGGCGCTCGATCACGTTGCGATCGTCTGCTGGCTGACGGA